>NZ_CP034587.1:0-1672500 GCF_003970715.1 Streptomyces luteoverticillatus
GCGGCGCTGGCGGCGGAGAGCTCGTCAATGTAGGCGAAGGTCAGCTCGGCGAACTTGGCGACTTCGGCGGCGGGCAGACCTGCGGGTACGGCACCCGCTGCCAGGCATCGCCAGGCCACGCGGGCGCCGACGCGGTAGGCGCTGAGCAGGGCGTCCATCGAACGGCCGTCGCGCACCTCGCCGCGGCCCAGCTCGTAGGCCGCGTCACCGGCGTCGCCGCCTGTGGCGTTCCCGCTCGCGAGGTCCAGGTAGTGCCCCAGCGCGGTGCGGACGGCTCGGCGGATGGTGCCACCCATGCTGCCCGAAAGGGCATTGGCGTAGGGAGGGACCTCGTCGATGATCGCCTGGACGACCTCGTCGCGGTGGTCTTCAGCGCGGCCCGAAGTGCGGTGACCGTCGTCTCATCGAGGGCCAGTTCGCTGGCCCTCCGGATTGCATGGCTCACGTTTTTGTTCCCTGCGAACAATTCATCCGACCAGATTTACATCCTACGGTCAGGACTTTACGCCTTGAGGCGCAGCAAGCTGGGGTCATGACGAGTGCAGCCCTCCGTAGCAGGGCGTGGAAACTGCTGGAGATGGTCACGACGCCGCTGCTGCCGTCGGACTACCTCGACCTGGTCAGCCCGCTGCGGGCAGGCGCTGACCTGCGTGGACGCATCGAGGCCGTGCACCCCGAGACGGGTGACGCCGCGACCATCGTGATCAGGCCGGGACGGGGCTGGCGCGGCCACACAGCCGGTCAGTATGTGCGGATCGGGGTCGATGTCGACGGGAGGCGCCTGTGGCGTGCCTACTCCATCACCTCGCCGGCAAACCGCCAGGACGGCCGCGTCACGATCACCGTAAAGGCGATCCCGGACGGCAAGGTCAGCAACCACCTGGTCCGCAGGGTGACACCGGGCACGCTGATCCAGCTCGACCAGGCGTCCGGTGACTTCATGCTGCCGCAGGCCAAGCCCGCCAAGGTGCTCTATCTGACGGTCGGCAGCGGCATCACGCCCGTGATGGGCATGCTGCGCGACACGGAGTTCGACGACGTTGTCATGATCCACTGCGCGCCACAGCCGCAAGACGTGATCTTCCGCAACGAACTGCACGACCTGGTCGCGGACAAGAAGCTGCGCCTCACCGAGGTGCACACCGACACGGACGGCATGCTCGACATCGCCCGTCTCGGCGAACTCGTGCCCGACTGGGCCGAGCGCGAGACCTGGGCTTGCGGGCCCGCGGGCCTGCTCGACGCCGCCGAAGAGCACTGGACCGAGCACGGCGTACAGGAACGCCTGCACATCGAACGCTTCCGCCCCGGCATCGTCGTCGCAGGCGACGGCGGCGAGGTCACGTTCAGCGCCACCGGCAAGACCGTCGACGCGGACGGCGCCACGCCGCTGCTGGACATCGGCGAGGAGGCCGGCGTGCTCATGCCCTCCGGGTGCCGCATGGGCATCTGCTTCGGCTGCGTCACACCGCTCAAGGCGGGTGCCGTCCGCGATCTGCGCACCGGCGATATCACCGAGGCCGAGCCGGGCGTCCTCATCCAGACCTGCGTGTCCGCCGCGGCGGGCCCCTGCGACATCGAACGGTAGGAGCACCTTGACCGCCATCGACCCCACCGCCCACCTGAGCGCGGAGCAGATCGAGGAGCTTGGCCGCGAGCTGGACGCGATCCGCGACGAGGTGCTCGCCGACCGCGGCGAGAAGGACGCCGCCTACATCCGTAAGGTCATCTCGGCGCAGCGCAAGCTCGAGCTGTTCAGCAGGGGCGTGCTGTTGTTCTCGATCTTCCCGCCCGCGTGGCTGCTCGGTACCGCCGGTCTGTCCGTGGCGAAGATCATGGACAATATGGAGATCGGCCACAACGTCCTGCACGGTCAGTGGGACTGGATGCGGGACCCGAAGATCCACTCCACCACCTGGGAGTGGGATCACGTCTCGCCGTCCGACCAGTGGAAGCACTCGCACAACGAGCTGCACCACACGTACACCAATGTGATCGGCAAGGACAACGACCTCGGCTACGGCATCATGCGCGTCGACGAGGACCAGAGGTGGCACCCGTTCCACCTCGGCCAGCCGCTGTGGAACTTCATCAACGCCTGCTTCTTCGAGTACGGCATCGCAGCGTACGACCTGGAGCTCGGCAAGAACCTGCACAAGCGCCGCCGCAAGGACCCGGAGTTCCGCGCGCGGGCCAAGGCCGTGGGCCGCAAGATCCGCAAGCAGGTGCTCAAGGACTATGTGATCCACCCGCTGCTGTCGGGCCCGTCGTTTCTCACCACGCTCGCCGCCACGTTCACCGCGAACCTGGTCCGCAACATCTGGTCCCACTCGGTGATCATGTGCGGGCACTTCCCCGAGGGCGTACAGGTCTTCGAGCGCCGGTCGATCAAGGACGAGACGCGCGGCCAGTGGTACCTGCGCCAGATGATGGGCTCGGCGAACATCAGCGGCGGCAGGGCCATGCACTTCATGACCGGCAACCTCTCGCACCAGATCGAGCACCACCTGTTCCCGGACCTGCCGAGCAACCGGTACGCCGAGGTCGCGGTGAAGGTGCGCGCGCTGTTCGAAAAGTACGAGCTGGAGTACGTCACCGGGCCGCTGCCCAAGCAGGTGTTCTCCGCCTGGCACAAGGTCTTCCGGCTCTCGCTGCCGAACAAGAAGCCTAAGGTCAAGACGCCGGGCCGCGAGCAGGAGCTCGTCGCGGCCTGATCCCCGGTATTGGTCCAGATCCAGCCTCGGGCCATACCGGGCGTCCTCCCGTGACCTTCTCGAAGGAGCCCTCCAGCTCGGCGTGACCGCACTGGACACGGCATACGACTACGACCACTTCGCCTCCCACCGGACACTCAGAGGCGTAGTGGGCGACCTGCTGCCCCAGTTCTCTATCTCCACCAAGATCGGGTACTTCCCCGACGGCCATGACCTGGACCCCGTGCGGCTGCGCCGGGCGGCCGAGCGGGCAGCCGAAGATCTCGGCCGTGTCCCGAACACCCTGCTGCTGCACAACCCGGAGGCGTCAGGGACATACCCCCTGATACTGGGCAAGGTGGAGATATAGTCCGAGTGGGACGGAGAGGACTGGATCGGCCGCGACCACGACGGCGAGGTCACATGCCTGATCGCCGACATGCTGACGGTGGACAGCAGGCGCCCCCTGCCGCCCACGGAAAAGTCCACGGCTGTGGTCCTCACTTCGCCAGCACCGCCGGCCAAGGCTCCTCCGCTGGCCGCCGCGCCGCCTGCGGAAACAGCCCTGCTCTTCGCCGAATTGCTCGCCCAGACCGTGGCGATGGCGCGACGGACACCGCCCCGCCAAGACTAAGGAGTGCCCGGCAGCCGGATCGCGACAAGGGCGACCGCGCCCCAAAAGGCATACGCCCCGGCTCAGGCCGACACCGGCAGCTCGTCCCGTACGGGAACCGTTGCCGGGAAGAGGAGCGTCCGGATGAAGTGGATCAATCATCTCAAGATCGGAATCTTGTGACTTCTCGGGACCACCTCTCTGCTTCTCCCCCCGCTCGCCAGCAATGGCCCGGCTGGCCTCCCCCGCGGCCCCAGAACCGGTTGCGGCGGCTGGTTCCGTTCGTGGCCGCTGTGGGAGGCGTCGCCGCTGGTGCGGGCCTGGTCTGGCCCTTCATCTTCTCGATGTTCATTCCCCATGCGGCCTCGTGCGGCGAGGTGATGGAATTCGCCGGCGGCCACATGCCCCAGCAGGCCACCGACAAGAAGTGCGTCAACGAGGGCGCGTGGCTGGACCGCACCTACTCGGCCGAGTTCACGATGCCCCGCGAAGGCGTCGCTGCCCGCCTGAGGGAGGCTTTCCCCCGGGTCGACGACGGCGACTGCGCGGGGGACCTCTGCTTGTGGAGCCTCCGCCAGAGCGACAAGCCCGCCGGCCAGGCCGCGATCGTAGAACTCAGTGTCAACTACCAGAGCCAGAACACAGCCCGGGTCAAACTGAGCGCGTTCAACACGTAAGAAACCTCCATTTCGCCGACCAGCTCGACAGGCGGCTTCCACACCGGCGAGGGCCGGGGTGCCCGCACCACAGTCCCGCCCCGCCCGACTGCTCTCGCCCGAGGGGTATCCGTGGTGCGGGCGGGCTCGAGGTGGGCTACTCACACCGGTTTGAGTACGAACACCGATCCCCAGGTGTGGCGGGAGGGCGTTCGATGGTGCCCATGAGCCAAACCGCTACTTCCGAGGACTCCAGCCTCCTTCAGGACCGCGCCCGACAGCGGTGCGCGCGCATCGCCCTCGCCCTGCTGATCCCCACCGTCCTCGCCTGTGGGTTCCTCTATCTGGCTTCGGATTACGGCGGGCGCTGCATCACCTACGGCGAGCACTGCTCACAGGTGCCCGACGAATGGACGTACGCGGCCTTCGCCACCTCGGCCGTCTGCGGGTCCCTGGCCGCCGGCGTGCCGAGCCACCGGCGCTGGATACGAACAGCGCGGGCCGGGCTTCTGGCTGTACAGATCCTCGCCCACGTCGCCGTGGCCGCACTGGTCATCAGCTGAACAAGATCGCCGCGCCCCGCAAACGCACGGTAGCGGCTCGCGCAGGGCGGGCTGGGGCAGGTCCTCGCCCACGCCCGGAGCGGCGCTCTTAGAACCCCTAACAGAATGACGTCGGGCAATCTGGTTGTGCCTGAAGATCTGTGTCAGCACCATGAGCCCTGGCAGGGGTGGGCAAGCAAGGATGAGGGTGCACTGTGGAACTGATCAGCCTCTCGGATGGCGACAACAGCTTCCGGGTGCGCGTGTTGGGGCGCAGGTCGCCGGGCGTGCCGCACCTTCATGACCTGCTCGACGCGGAGGTCCTCATCACGAGCAGCTTCGTGAGCGGTCGGCTGGCCACGGCCCTGCGGCCATCCGACCTGGAGAGCTGGGCTCGCGCTCTGGACCGACTTTCCGCAGGTCAGGACATCTGCTGGAGGGACGACGACCACAGTCCCGAGATCAGGATCCAGCCCTACAACGAAGAACATGAGACGGTCGCTGTCCGTGTGGAGGACCTAGGCAGTTCGTGCGTCTCCGTGTTCATTCCGTTGTGCCTCGAAGAGGGCTGGATCGACGAACAGCGGAGGCTGCTCGCGCGGGTACGACAGGAGTGGCCGAGCGAGGTCCTCGAACGCTCATGGGGCGTCTATGAGTGGCGGCGCTGAGCTTCGGCCAGCCGGCGCCGGCAGACAAGTGCACATCCGAGGGTCAGGAAGGCTTCGTGGATGTCGTCGCGGACCTCCCATCGGATCCGAAGGCGGCGGAACCAGTGGAGGTGGGCGAAGGCGCGCTCGACCACCCAGCGTTGAGCTCCCGGACCAGAGCCGTGCGCGGTGCCCCGGCGGGCGATCATCTGCTTCACACCGAGGTCCCAAACCAGGCGACGGTACTTGTCATGGTCGTACCCGCGGTCGGCGAGCAGGACGTCCGGGCGGCGCCGGGGCCGACCGCGTTTGCCCCGCACCGGCGGCACCGCCTCCAGAAGTGGGAGCAGCTGGGTAACGTCGTTGCGGTTGCCGCCGGTCAGGGTTGCGGCGAGCGGGATACCGGTGGCATCAGTGATCAGATGGTGTTCGCTAACGGTTCTGCCCCGGTCGACAGGGCTTCGTCCCGTCTTATTGCTCCCCTTTAACGCACGGATGTGGGAGCCATCGACCGCCGCCCGAGAGAAGTCCAGGGCATTCGCTCCGCGGAGCAAGGCAAGGAGCACCTGGTGCAGCCGGGGCCACACGCCGGCCTCGGTCCACTCGGCCAGGCGACGCCAGCACGTCATCCCCGAACCGAAGCCGATCTCCTGCGGAAGGTGCTCCCAAGCGATCCCGGTATGCAGCACGAGCAGGATCCCCCTGGAACACCAACCGGTCCGGATGCCGCTTCCGCCCGGGATACCGAACCCGCCGCTCGACCTTGGGCAGCAGCGGCTCGATCACCGCCCACAACCCATCGTCAACTTCCCACGACGTCGGTCGAACCACGCCGCCCCCCACGCCCTCTCGATGTCGAGGCCCTCTTTCCGGAACTGGTTGCTTTTCGGGGGACGACCACCCGGCTCCACCCGCGGCCGGGCAGACCAGGGCCTTCGGCCAGCCCCTTGGGCGGTCCCATGTTGTGGCCGACGGACGAGCCGTGGCCGGTGTGCGGCGAGGCGCACGGCCGTGGGCGTGGTCGGCGCCCGGCCGACATCCGCCGCCATCGGCGAATCATGGCTTCCGCGTGGGCCCGCGAGCAGGCCCCGGGCCCGACGGACGAGGAGCGGGAGCTACTGGACGAGCTGCACCGGGAGCACCGCATGCCCGGGGCTTCCGAGACGGACCCGCTGCCGATGATCGGCCTCGCACAGCTGTACCGGCGGGATGTGCCCAACCTGTCGGCGGGGCGCCGCGGCAGCCGAGGCGGCCAGTCACGCCGGCCCAGCCCTCGGACCAGATCCAGCGGTCCGCCACCGGTAATTCGGCTCGGTGACTCCGTGGCCATGGAACGCCGCGCGCACCTCGAGCCAGGTGGAGGTGTTCAGGCCGGTGGGACGGCACCGGCCGTCCCACCCGTGCCCGTCATGCACCCGTCTGCCGCGCAGCGCTCGGCATCGCCTACCACTGGAGTGCAAAATCATTATAGATAGAACAGATTGCCTATATAGGTCTATATAGCACCTTTCTACAGGCAGAGCAGCCGCGCTGTGATCGTGACCGCCCCTCTCCCCCTCCCCGTCATCAGAGGGCGTCACGTTCGGAAAGAAGCAACGATGCACGATGCCGGGCAGTACGAACGCTACGCCGGTGGGTCCCCCGAGGCGGAGCGCATCCTCGTCGAGCGGCTCGTCCACGACCTGATGCGGGTGCAGATCAAGGTCAAG
Organism: Streptomyces luteoverticillatus; assembly: GCF_003970715.1. NCBI lineage: Bacteria > Bacillati > Actinomycetota > Actinomycetes > Kitasatosporales > Streptomycetaceae > Streptomyces > Streptomyces luteoverticillatus. The sequence continues at coordinate 6,861 of NZ_CP034587.1, forward strand.
AAGCGCAGCGGGGCCACCGGCATCGCGCGGACCTTCCATGCGAAGGCGGTCCTCGGTGTCGAGAACGCCCGGCTGACGATCCGCGACGACCTCCCCGGCGATCTGCGGGCAGGCTTCGTACAGCCAGGAGCGGAATATCCCGTCACCCTCCGCCTGTCCAACGCGAGCGGGGCACGGCAACCCGACTACGCCCCGACCTGCGAGGGGCGGCGCTGCGGATCCGGACCGGGCCGGACAAGTCCCACGACCTCCTCATGACCAGTTTCCCGGTCTCCCACGCCCGCAACGCACACGAGTTCGTGGCGTTCGCGAAGGCTATGGCCGGGGCCGACTCGATGCCCCGCAAAGCATTCGCTCTGTTCGTCAAGCTGCCCCTGGCCGTGGGCAGGCCCACGGCCAGGCGCATGCGCCGCAACGTACGCGCCGGAACCCGGCACACAGTGCGCAGCCTCGCATTCGAGACGTACTGGAGCCGTGGAGCCGTCCTGTGGGGCGACGCCGGGCCCGTGCGCTATCAGCTCCGCCCCGCCCCGGACGCACCCTCGGCAGCCGCGCCTCCCCCTTCCCGTACCGACCCCGACCACCTGCAGCACGAGCTCGCCCATCGCCTGCGCACGGCGGACATCGTCTTCGAGTTGTGCGTGCAACGCTACGTGGACAGTGAGCGCACGCCCATCGAGGACGGCGCGGCCGAGTGGAAGGAGTCCGCCACGCCGGTGATTCCCGTGGCGACGCTGACCGTCCCGCGCCAGGACCTGGACGCCTCCCCGGCGCGTGCCACCGCCACCCGGGTCGAGCAGCTCGCCTTCAACCCGTGGAACACCACGGAGGACTTCCGCCCCTTGGGCAACCTCAACCGGGCCCGCAAAGCCGCCTACGAGGCCAGCAGCGCCCTGCGCCTGGGGTATCGCTTCGTCTCCGAGGAACCCTTGCACAACGCCGTACTCGGCGTTCCGCTGCGCGCGGGGTTCCGTGCTCTCAACCGGTTCGTCCCCTGGTACCGGTTGCCGACCCGGCTCGGCCTGCTCAACCTCGTCGCGCTCCGCCAGACCCTGCGCCGCGAGAACCTGATCGACACGGAGGTCCACCAGGCTCCGCCGAAGGCGCAGTCGGTGCCTCCGCCCGTCGAGGAACAGCTACGGGTGGAGCGCAGCTACGACGGTACGTACAACGACCTGTCCGCTCCGAAGATGGGCGCCGTCGGCGCCACGTTCGGCCGCAACCTCGCACCGGTCTACCGCCCCGACCTGTTCGACAGCCCCAATCCCGTCACCGTCAGCAGACAGCTGCTCCACCGTGACGCCTTCATCCCCGCCCGGTCGCTGAACGTCCTCGCCGCCGCGTGGATCCAGTTCCAAGTGCACGACTGGGTCAACCACCAGCGCTACCCCGTCGGCACGCGGAGCGTGGAAGTGCCGCTCCCGCCCGGCATGACCTGGCGCAACTCCCCCGGCGGACCGCCCGAGAACGTCATGCGGTTCACCGAGAACAAGGGTGTGCAGCCGCCCGGCGGCCTCGCGCCGCCGGCTCTCTTCGGCAATGTCGCGTCCCATTGGTGGGACGGTTCGGAGGTCTACGGCGGTGACCAGCAGGCTGCGATGTCGCTGCGCGAGCCGGGCGGTGGCGCGGCGCTGCGCCTGGAGGACGGGCACCTGCCGCTCGGCCCCGACGGCATCCCGCTGACCGGGTTCAGGGAGAGCTGGTGGCTCGGCCTCAGTTCCATGCACACCGTCTTCGCGCGCGAACACAACGCCGTCTGTGAAGCGCTGCGGCGGGAATACCCGCACATGGACCAGAACCGGGTGTATCACACGGCGCGCCTCATCGTCTCCGCCCTCATCGCCAAGATCCACACCGTGGAATGGACCCCCGCGATCCTGGCGACGGAGACGATCGAGATCTCCTTGCGGACCAACTGGCAGGGCCCTCCGAAGAACTGGCTCACCCAGCTGGGTCTGTGGATGTTCGAGGCGCATTCGCTCACCGGTATTCCCAAGACCCTGCCGGACCACCACGCCGCGCCCTACTCCCTCACCGAGGACTTCGTCACCGTCTACCGGATGCATCCGCTGATCCCGGACGACTTCGAGATCGTCGACCACAGGTTCGGGCACCGGATCGACACCTTGGACTTCAACGCCGTGCAGGGTGCCGCCGCGGAGCCCCTCATCCGCAAGACCGGACTGGCGAACGCGCTGTACTCACTCGGAATCGCCCACCCCGGGGCGATCACCCTGCACAACTTCCCTCGCGCGCTGCAGGCCTTCGAACGGGACGGTGAGGTGATCGACCTGTCCGTGGTCGATCTGGTACGCACCCGGCGCCGCGGCGTTCCTCGCTACAACGACTTCCGCAGCGGCCTGCACAAGCCGCGCATCAAGCGATTCGAGGAGCTGTCCACCGAGCCGGAGACCCTCGCACGGCTGAAGGACGTCTACCGCACCGTCGACGACATCGACACCATGGTCGGCCTCTTCGCCGAGAACCCACCCCAGGGCTTCGGTTTCAGCGACACGGCCTTCCGCATCTTCATCGTGATGGCCAGCAGGCGGCTGCAGAGCGACCGCTTCCTCACCGTCGACTTCCGTCCCGAGGTGTACACGCCCCTCGGCATGGACTGGATCGAGCGCAACGGCATGACGAGCGTCCTGTTGCGGCACTGTCCCGAGCTGGCGAGCTTCCTGCCGCGCTCGGCCAACGCGTTCGTGCCGTGGCGCCCGGTCGAGCCCGCCCGGAACAACTCCGGGCCCGGCAGCGACTGAGGAGGGCACGGGACCGGCCGCCGCCGGCGGCAGCGGTGCACGGCCTACCCGGTTGTGTGCCACCGCTGATCGTGCATTCGGTGGTCCTCGGTCAGCCCGTTGCGGAAGAAGTGCTCGTAGTAGTCGTTCTCGACGTGATGCGCCTGCAGCCAGACCCCTGGGGCGTGGATTGTGTCGCAGTGTGCGGGAAAGCGCCCATGGGTCTCGTAGATGTAGGTGCAGATGTCGCGTGTGCACGCGATGACGTCGGCGGAGTAGTTGCTGGCCTGGCGCAGGTACTGGGATCCGAACTCGCCTCGGTAGATGCGTGCGAACAGCCCTTCGTCGGAGTAGATGCCCTTCGGCCCGAACTTGTCCGCCACGACGGCGTCGACCGCGTCGGCCATCGAGGCGTAGTTCGGCGGGCACATCGACTTGATCAGGTGCTCTCCGTCGTGGCGCAGGCCCACGGTGGTCGCTCGCAGGTTGGAGAAGCGGGGCAGGGGCACGTGCCACCGCAGGAGGTCCGCCGGTTTCCAGCGAGGGGTGGCCCAGTCGAAGCCGAGCATCGCACCGTAGGTCTTACGGAACTTGGGGTCGCCCAGCATGACCGGCGGGGCGAGCGATGCGTGGATCCACGCGCCGAGGCCCATCGCGTCGGCGGTGAGCATGAGGTTCTGCAGCAGCAGGTCCGCCTCGATCTGTGTGCGCATCGCCCAGATGGTGCCGAGGGGAAGCTTGATGTCCTTGTTCAGGAATCCCGACTTCATCCACTTCTTCACACCCGCGGGGCGGTAGAAGTTGCGGTCGTCGACGATGGTGGGACGTGCTCCCTCGGGCTGGGTCAGCAGATACATCATCCCGTTGATGTACTGCCGGGAGAGGTCGACCACCGGGAACAGGACAGTGGTGCCCGGCAGGTTCGACAGGAACCGGTTGGAGTCGAGGTAGGCCGGGAAATCCCGGTTCCCGTGCGGCACGTCGATGCGGTGGTCGAGCAGTCGCACCTTCACCTCGGCCGCACGCGCGCACAGGGTCTCGGTGTCGAACACCGCCGGTGAGCCGTCGGCGGGAGGAGGGAGTTTGCGCAGGAAGTAGGTGCCGGTGTCGTTGATCAGGAAGAAGTGCGTGCCCTGGGCGTTGTCGGGGCTGCCCGCGGTCCGTCCGGCCATGTTGAGGTTCGGCTTGGCCATGATCGGCTTGCCGTCGCGAGGGTCGGCGAACGGGCGGTCCGGCATGGTGAGGCCGGTGCATCCCGTCATGGCGATCAGGACGGCCTCTTCGAGCTCTGTCAGGGGTGTGCGCGGCTGCGTGGAGGCCCAGCTCATCGAGCCGGCCTCGACCGAACTGCCGCGGCTGACCCGGTGGGTGCGGCGATGCCAGACCGAGGTGAGCAGCGGCCGGGTCATGAGGGCGTCGAGGCCGGCATGGCCGTATGTCTGCATGGGCCGGGTCCTCCCTGGTACGGGGCGCGGATCGCGGATCGTTGACGGACGGGAAACCGGGACGGTGACCGGGACGAAATCCGGGACCGGCCGGCCGGCTACGGGCTACGGGCTACGGGCTACGGGCTACGGAAGCGTGCTTCGACGGTCTCGACAAGACCGGCGATCACTCCGTCGGGCGAGGGGCTGTAGTGCGGGACCGCCCATCGCGTGATCCTGGCGTCGATGAGGGTGGGCCGGCCGGAGGACAGTGCCGCCCCGAAGGCGTCCTCGAACTCCTCGAGCGTCTCCACCCGGTAGCCGTCGGCGCCGCACGCCCGCGCGTAGGCGGCGAAGTCCGGGTTCTGGAACTCGACCAGCCCCGTCTCCCCGTACGTCGTGAGCTGGAAGAGCTTGATCAGCTTGAATTCCTGGTCGTCGAAGATGACCCAGATGACCGGGATCTCGTGCTCGACGGCGGTCATCAGCTCGAAACCGGACAGTGAGTAGCAGCCATCGCCGCAGCCGACGACGACCGTCCGGTCCGGGTGCGCCGTCTTCAGTCCGATGGCGCCGTTGACGTGTCCGGCCATCGGTCCGAACGAACCTGCCTTGCGGAAGTTCTGTCCCTCTTCCAGCTCCACGTAATACCCGAGCCATCCCAGGTGAGCGCCCGCATCGGCGAGCAGAACGCCGTTCGGCGGCAGTATCCGGCCGATCGTCTGCGCGAGCTGCCCGGGGTGGATCTGCCCGGTCAGGTGGGTGATGTGCCGGGCCTCGTAGTCCCGGCCGTCGACTTCGGCCGGCGGTACCTCGCCGACCTTCTTCTCCAGCGCTTCCACGAGGGCCGCCACCGCCGGGCGCGCGTCGGACAGGAGGGCGTAGTCGGGCTTGTACGTCTTGCGGAACTCAGTCTCGGAGATGTTCACGTGGATGAGCAATTTTTCCCGGAACAGGTCCTCGCGATAATTGAAGGTGGCGTGCTGGTTGAGGGAATTACCGACGCACAGCACGATCTCGGCCTCGCGGAACGCCTTCCAGGCGCTTGCGTGACCGCTGTCGGCGAAGACCCCCACCGCCAGCGGATGCCCCTCGGACACGATGCCCTTGCCGTCCAGCGTGGTGAGCAGCGGGATCTGGAACCGCTCGATCAAGCACTTGATCTCCGGCCCGGCACCGCTCCGCACGGCACCGAAGCCGACGAGCGCCACGACCTTCTTGCGCCTCGTCAGGGCGTCCGCCAGAACCGCTGCGATCTCCTCCACCTGCACCGGGTCGGGCAGGACGGGTGCGACGTCGAGCCGGATGTCCCGGAAATTCGTGACCTCGACGCCTCGGTGCGTCAGATCCTCGGGAACGTGGATGTGCACGGGCCCGGGCCTGCCCTCGAAGGCGATGTTGACCGCTTCCTCCAGCACGTCGCACGTGTCGGCGGCGGCGTCGAGCAGGAAGGACTTCTTCGTCGTGGCCGCGAACATGGCCCGGGAGTCGGGCGTACGGTTCAGACCCGAGGTCTCGTTGAGCGATCCCCATCCCTGCCATTGCCTCGACGCGTAGCCCGAAACGGCCAGGACCGGGTAGGAGTCGGACATCGCCACGGCCAGACCGGAGAACAGATTGAACGCACCTGGCCCCGCGGTGGCGAAACAGAAGCCCAGCCTGTTGGTGTACATCGCATAGCCACAGGCCATGAAGGACGCGGCCTGCTCGTGCCGCGTGATGACCGGCCGGATCCGCTTCGAGTGTTTGAGCGCCAGCATCAGGCCGGCGGCGTTCTCACCCGCACCGCCGAACGCAGCCTGTACGCCGATGCCTTCCAGCCCCCTGACGATGGCCTCGTAGACCCTCATCGGCGCTCCTCGTTCATGCCCTGGAGACCCTGCCGGTCGCGCATCGGGCCTTACCTCGACCCATGAGAGCGGTTTCTGTCATATGGGTGCATTTCACTCAGAAGCCTATGCGATAAGCAGAGTGATGTCGCCGGAACACGTCGGTCCGGTCGCATCCGACGCAAGGGGCACCCATACGGATGCCGTAAGCCACCCGCACGGCCCATAACTTATTGCTCTCCCCTCGGAGAAAACACTCCGCCACCATCCGGGGGACTCACCATCCGCATTTTGCATTACGGCGGACACGCAACGGGCAATGACGTGCCAGCCGTGCGGGCGAAGGGTCCGTCCTCCGCTCCGTCCCGTTTCCGTTCCATTCCGCCGACAGGAAGGTCACGCCATGAGCGGGACGCCTGCTGTCCCCGGGAATTCCCTGGAGACGCTCCCCGACTGTGCCACCGTTCCCGTCACGTCCCTGGCGGCCGAGCTCGGGGAGAAGCGGATGGGAGGCAGGATCGCCCAGGGGCAGGACCCAGTCCTGCGGCCGGACTTCAGCAAATCCACGGTGTCGCCCGCGGCGTACTCGCCGTCGACCCCGCACTCCCACCCGCCCTGAGCATCGGACTCCTCCCGGCCGCGAAGGAGCAGAAGGGCCTCGCGGCCTGGGTGCGCTTCTCCAGTGATGTCCTCCCGGACCGGCTGGACCTGCGCAGGACCGCTGGTGTGGGCATCAAACCCTTCGGGGTGCCCGGCCCGAAGCTGACGGAGCAGGAGAGCCGGGCGGACCCCCAGGACCTGGTCCTGCAGAACCAAGACAACTTCTTCGTCGACACCGCCCGGGACATGTGCGAGTTCCAGCAGGACCCCCTGGCCTACCGGCGCGACCATCCGGTCACCCACCGGATCCTGCGGGAAATACGCAAGCCCGAGGAGAGCGTACTGACCGCCTCGTACTGGGGTGTGCTCCCGTACGCCTTCGGCACGGACCGGCACGTGAAGTACAAGTTGGTACCGGCCGGCTGTGCGCAGGGCGACCCGCACGCGACCCCAGCGGCCGAGAACCCCTCCTTCCTCCGCGGTGATCTGCAGTACCGGCTGGCCGCCGACGAGGTCGCCTTCGATCTGCTGCTGCAGTTCCGTACGGATCCGGACAGCATGCCGCTGGACCGTGCGACCGTGCGCTGGGGGGAAATCGCTGAGCGCCCCGGTGAAGGTGGCGAGGCTGACCCTGCACCGGCAGGACGTCACGGCCCGCGGCCAGGAGGTCTACGGGGACAACTTCACCTGCAACCCCTGGCACAGCCTGCCCGAGCACCAACCGGTCGGCAGCCTCGGTGAGGCCCGCAAGATCGTCTACGCCGCCTCTGCCGCCAGCCGCCAGCCGCCAGCCGCCACGACGCGAACGGGGTTCCGGTGGTGGAGCCCGGCCCGGCACCGGCCGGCGTCCGCCGAAGCACCCGGCCGCCACACCCGCATCCGCCTGGCCTCCTTCGCCGCCGGGCTGATCATCGACCTCGAAGCCGTCGTCTTCGGTATGAGCACCGAATGGTCGTCCGGTCCCGTCGAAGGCCGCGTCAATGACCTGAAAGCCCTCAAGCGCAGCATGTTCGGCAGAGCGAAACTCCCGCTACTACGCAAACGGCTCCTGCTGACTGCCGTCAGCCGCCTACCACAGACCGTGACGGACCCTCAACGGAGCTGCTCCACTTCACGGGCCTCAGGCAAACCTGCACGATTCCGGCGCGCCCGTGCAAGCACCTCCCCCGAATCATATATAGATGGAACAAATGCCGACCAAGCGGCGTAGACGCCGCCTATTAGCCCAACCGAGGCAACGGAAGTAGGGGGTCATGGCCCGCAGTTTTCGAGTGTTCCATCCAAATCAGGCGCCTGGCGCTCAAGCTAAGAACTTCAACATCAACGGCTTCGATATCTCCAACGGTCACGCCGTGCTGGCCACTGCGGCGATCTTCCCGGGGGGCCCGGGCTCCTTCGGCCCTGACCTCGACCTCCGGCTCCAGGTCCATGGCCCAATCGTGTGGGTCTCCAACATCGTCCCGCACGGTGGACCGAACGAGGCCACGGGCATCGAGTACGTGGTGCACGTTGATAACACGAGCACTCCGGTCAATGTTGCCGTCACTCTGACTGTGTTCGATAGATGCGAGGGCTTCGGCGTCGTCTGAGCCGCACGGGCTTCCCATCGGCTACGAGGACAAGCCCGACCCTGACGAACGAAATCCAGAGCAACGATCCCGCCACCCCAACGTTGCCGGCGCTCTACAGCGCACGACAGCACGATCCAGTTCACGGAATCCGTGCCTGAACCCCTTCAACCTGCTAAAGAAACCCCGGTCGGCCCGCGCCTGCCCCTCCCTGCAAAGGCCCCCACACCCAGCGGGAATGTGGAGTGATCAGCCGGTCTGTGACTGCTATTGCAGGCCATCGCATCCCGTGGTGAGTCGAAGACCCCGGTGCAGTGCGGGGCCCTCAGGTTCTGTGCCTTCCGGGCCCGCGCCAGGCTGCGGATGACCGCTGACGTCCCCTCACCCCGGCCAGAGCTCGTCCGTAACACCATCGCCCGCACGTGCCCCCCCGAAGCCCCGCAACCGCCCCGCCCCACCACCGGGACATCTACCCAACGGAAGAGGAATCGAGCGCTAGCTGGAGCCTCAATTTCATCCACGAATTCATTCGCCGTACGGAGGGGCCGAGCTGGAGGGAGGCTGCCAGCCGCGGCCTGGCCCTGCGCGAGCAGGCCCTGGGACGGGCCGGGTCCCAGACCGTGCCGACCCTCGTGGTCGCAATGATCGCCACCGACATCGAGGCCCACTGCGGCCACCGCCGCCTGGCCATGGGCTGGGCCGTCGTCCAGGCCGTGGCCGCCGCCCACCAGATCGTCGCCGACAAGGGCCTGCCCAAGGCCGGACTGTCTGAACGCTCCTGGAAGGACTGGGAGCCGGCTTCCTGCTCAGCCCCGACTATCAGGACCTGCTCTGCCGTCTGTTCACCACCCGTCCGGTCGAGTTAGGCTTTGCCCGCGACTACTCACCCCCGTCCGCTGATCCACTTTGGAGCGGAACCGTAGGCGAGTGCGACACTCTCCCGCGGGGCAGGCACTTGCCGGGGGAACCAGGCCCCGCCGACACGCTCGGCTTCGGAACCGTCGGCGCCCGAAGCGTCCCGGTCCCCGAGCCGCGCGGCCATCGCCCGCATCGCCCTCGCCCTCGCCCATGCTCAGCTCGGCGACCCCGACGACGCCGTGGTCCTCGGCCACCAGGACCTCGACTCCGCCCGCGTCATCGACTCCGTCCGCCACCGGGCCGGAAACCTCACCACCTTCCTGACCCTCCGCTATCCCCACCAGAGCGCCGTCGAGGGCCTGCGAGAACGAGTCGCCACCGTGGACACCCCGGCAACAGGGGCGCACACCCTCAACATCCGCAAGCCCTACTTCGACCTGATCGCCAGCGGCGCCAAGACCATCGAGGTCCGCGTCGGCTATCCCAAGATCCGCAAGATCACCGCCGGGAACCTCCCGGGCATCCAGAATGCGTGCGCATATGGCCATATTGAATGGCCGGAGCGACCAGCCCGCCCGGCCGTCTGTCGATGTGCCAGGCCAGGTTGTGGACGGGGTTGTGGGCTGATCGTTGACGGCTCTCGGTGCTGTTGACCCTGGCCATGGCGTCTCCTAGCAGATCCAGCGGGTCTTGTCCGTCAACCGGGTGGCTCTGCTCAGTTCTAGGGACAGCGTTTGTCAGCGAGTTTGAGCAGCAGTTGTCGATCTACCAGCTCCGAGATGCTTGCGCGCGGTCTAGGGTGTGGAGCCATGCGACTGGCCGAGATGGAGATAGCCCGGCGGGACTGGAAGAGCATGCTGTGCGGGTGCGGCAGCTCGGCGGAGCATCTGGCCCGGGATCTGCTGAAGCTTGCGGGTAGCGGATACCGGCAGGAAGCGACCCATGTCAGCCTCGAACAGCATGTCTGGTCTCCAGCGGTCCTGTGGGAGCCTGCTCCCGCAGTGACATCCGTCGCTCTGGCAGCTCTCGCGGACGGTCTTGCACTGACTGCTCGCGAATGGTTTCTCGAACTCCTTCAGTGCTTGGTGGCAGGCGAGGGAACGGATCGGGAGTCCGCTCGACGAGGACTCGATCTTCCGGAGGTGTGCCGTGGCCTTGCAGGGCAAGGTCTCTGGCTGCTCTATGAAGAGGTCATATCGAATCGGTCCCTCGGGGCTGCTGGCACTGCCTTCGAGATCCTCACAGTGGTGGAGCCCGACAGGGCTCGCCTGCAAGGTGTTCGGGAGATCGCGGCCGACTGGTTGCCCATGTGCTGCCGGACCGGCCTGTGCGATGACGACCTTCGTGCCCTCGACCACTGAGTGTGCTTGGGTCGTGGTTGAGCTGCCGCACTCCGATGCGAGAGCGGCAGGCCGTCTGTGGCTTCAGGTCGGTGCCGTAGCGCCGGACCATCCGGTAGGAGACGTCCGCCACGTGTTCCTCGACCAGGCAGTGGAAGATCCGCGTTCGCCTCCGCACAGTCGGCATACCCGGGCTGAGGATGGTGCCGTGATCAAGGAACGAGCACCGCGCCCGGGCGAGTGGTGCTGCGGACGGTGGCGGCCGCTGTCAGGAGCGCGGAGCGCGTCGGCGTACCGGCCCTGCCCTGCGGCTGGGCGGCTTCGGCGTCGTGCTGGGCCCGGGCCCAGCCGAGGTCGCCGCTGGCGACGGCCGCGACGAGACGGGCGCCGAACAGCTCGGCACCGGGCCGCAGGGCGCCCCGTTTTGAGCGGCGAAGGGCTAGCCGCGGGTCGCACGGTACCGCCTGGCCCCGCCGACGGGAGCTCCGCTGGCCGCTTGGTCCTGGGATGTCCCGGTCGACTCCGGTTGAGCAAGTGCCTGGCCGGACGGGCCGTCTGTGGCGCTGATCGCAGGGACCAGTGCCGGAAGTTATCCGGGCGGGCAGCATGGCGCCTGAGGTGTGTGGGATAGCGTCCTTCTCGTTTGTCCGGAGTGAGGAGACGTCGTGCAGATCCAGAGTCAGGCAGCGCGTGGGCGCGATATCCCTCGGGGGCTCACGTTCACGATTCTCGCGGTCGGGGTGCTGTGCCTGGTCGTCGGGCTGGTCTTCGCGGGGGTATCGGTTTCCTTCTTGACGGATGCGAAGCGGGCCCGGGGCACGGTGGTGGCCCTGGACCGGCAGGTGGACGCGGCGTACCCGGTGGTCGAGTTCACGCCGGCGGGTGGCACGCCGAGGAAGTTCCGCGATTCTGCGGGTTCCGATCCCGCGTCGTACGAGGTGGGTGAGCGGGTCGAGGTCCTCTACCGCCCCGGCTCTCCCAAGGACGCACGGATCAACGGGTTCCTCTCACTGTGGCTGGGGCCGCTGATCCTTGGCGGGGTCGGGCTGGCGTTCACGGGGGCCGGCACCGTCATGGCACTGGTGTCCCGGCGGCGCCCCTAGTGCTCGATTCCTCTGTCGATGGATATGCCTCCTGGTGGTAGGTCGGGCTCGGGGATGGTGAGCCCGGGGCCACTGACGAGCTCGGGCCGGTGATCCCCCGGGCCTTCCCGCCCGGGCGGGCTGGTCGCCGGACAGCCACCGCATCAAATCCGAGGTCGCCTACAGCCGCGGTCCGGAGAAGACCTGGGGCTACGGCGGCCTGCGCGTGCTGGACGGGCAGGAGGTCACGAAGACCGCCTCCTCCCGCAGCAATGCCTTTACCAGCAGTTTCTCCAGCGGATCGAGGAAACCGTCCCCGCATCCTTGCCCGGTCTGTCGTACTGCACCACACCGAATCCGGCCGCGTCTCGAGATCGTCTACAGCGACGCGCTCTGGGCGAGGATCCACTCCCGCACGGTGGCGTCCAGGCCGGTCCGCCTGGCCATCGGTGTGGACATGGCCGGCCGCAAGGACGTGCTCGGCCTGTGGGCCAACGACGGGAGCGAAGACGCCACGGCCTGGATGATCGTGCTCTCCGAGCTCCGCAACTGCGGACACTTTCCGTCCGAGCATGCCACGCTGAAGGTGCTTTACCTCGCCGTTCGCGAGCTGACCACCACCAAGGCACGCGATGTCAACAACGTCGCGCCACATTGGAGGAAGCAACCGAACCAGTTCTCACTCGCCTAAACACGCCTGCGGAACACCGCTCAAGGGTGACCGAACGGGTAGTTCTGGGTGGGGACTGCGGTGCCATCCGTATTCCAGTACTCGCGTTCGCGCGCCCACGCGGTTTCGGGCGGACTCTGGTATTCGTCGTGGCCCGGCGGGACGTTGGCCTGGTAGCCCCACAGGCCGTCGTAGCGGGTTTGGGTGTCGGTGAACGGGTTGTAGGGGGTGCTCTCCGCGTATCCGTGCTTGTAGTTCGGGTTGTAGAGAGGTGACTCGATGTCGTGGGTCTGGACTCGTGCCCGCATGACGATGCTCGGGGGGATGGGGAGCTTGAGGTCGAACGGGCGGGTCGGGTCGAGGGGGAGGTCCACGATCAGGGTGATCTTCCGGGCCATCGTGATGGTCTCGCGGGAGATCTTCCGGGGGACGGCCCACTCCTTTTGTGTCTGGGCGTAGTACCAGGCGTCTCTGGTGGCGTACTCGGGCTTCTTGCGTGCCGGGTCGAGAAGGTTGTCCGCGACGCTCGCCACGTACTTGGTCGACTGCATGCGGTAGAGCCAGGTGTCGAAGCGTACGGACCCCTTCTCCGGAGGCGTGAGGGAGGCCTCGTACCTGAGGCTGCCCTTGAATATCTCCATCGCGGCGACGATGGAGGCTCCGGTGCTGATGAAGCCGGTCTGCGCCAGGTACTGGCCTCCGTGGACGTGCCGGGCGATGTCGTAGAGGTGTCCTCGCGCGGTGAAACCGGTTTCGAAGATCTCGTCCGGGTGGCGCCGGTCGAAGCGGATCAGGAACTTGGGCCGCTCTGTACGGCGGAGGTACGGGAAGACCTGGTCCGTCGCCTCACGGGAGGCCGTCCGGGGGGCGAGTGTCATGGCATGTCCTTCATGGCTCATGGCGTGGTCGCGAGCCGCCAGTCGACGGCGTGTGTCGGGTGTTCCAGGAGGGTTGAGGCACATGCGTGTCGCCGGCGCCTGGGCGGCTCGCCGGAGTCCGGCACGTTCTCGTCGAGATCGAGGAGGACGGTGTCCGTCGACGCCTGGGTGAGCTGCCAGGGCCAGGCCTGGCGGGCGTCGCCGGGATGACCGGTCAGGAGGGTGAGGTCGGCGGGCCCGGTCTTCTCGCAGAGCGTGGGGTGGTTCGCGCGGATGAACCTTCCGGTGGCAGCCGTCGCGTCTCCCCAGTGGATGACGTGGAGCGAGCCGTACGTGGTGAGCAGCACAAGGCTGTTAGTGGCGGTGTCGGGTGAGCGAACGTTTCCGGTGGCATTGGCGGCCAGGACGAAGACCTTGCCGAGCCCGTGACGGATCAGTGGGTTCGCGATGTCGGAGTGTGCCGCGGGGAAACCTCGTGCCGCGATGCCGTGGCCCTTGATCCAGTCGCGGATGTCCGGCGCGTACTGGTCGAGGTGTCCGCCGTACACCACATTGCCGACCGGGATGCCCTGCAGCGAGGGGAGGAGAAGGTTGTGGTGAGCCGGGTCGGGCTGTGTGAGCACGACGTAGTTGAGGGCCGCCCCGTCGGGCCGCACGCGGCGGAGCGCGTCGTGGACGAACGCTCGGGCCCGGCTCCTGACGGAGTTCACACCCAGGGCCGATCCGCAGTCGATGAGGATCGTCGTGGCGACCTTGCTGTCGGGAAGGACGAGGAGCGTGCAGGTCGACATGGAGTCGGTGAATTGGTGCACCTCGAGGTCCGAGGTGGGTGGGCTGGTCACAGGTGCTCCCTGGAGTCGAGTGTTCCTGGTGGAGCGCTCAGGCCCGCGGGGGCGGGTTGAGGAGCGAACCGAACTTCTGGATGAACGCCTGCTTCTCCTGCTCCGTCGGCTCGGCGGGAAGGACATCGCGGAGTGGGTCACCCGGGTAGCCGTGAGCGACGGCCGACAACGGGGTGCGCATCTCGATGAAGCGGACACTGAGGCCGTCGACGGCCGTGAGCGGGCCGGGGAGCTGGATCTCGGTGGCGTTGAAGAAGCCCACGGCCATCGTGGCCGGGACGCTGAATTTCGCCACCGCTCCCACGATGAAGCTGTCGTCGCTCCGGTCGTAGCCGTGGACGAACCTCAAATCATCGCGGGGCATGTTCATTCCGGATCTGGAGATCGCCGCGCCGGCCGCGATGGCCTCCACCGGGGAGAAGGGGATGAACCGGGTCTTGTACGTATCGAAGTCCGGTGCGTTCCCGGTACCCAGCGGTTGGACCCCTGGAGGGGTGCCGTAGCGAAGCGGTACCCACGCGGGATGCCAGCCGGCGATCCCCCGGTAGAGCACGAGCTCGCCTTTGAAGTACTGAAGCACGTACTTCTCCAGCTCCGGGTCGGAGATGGTCTTGTGCGCCTGACCGCGGGGCCCCAGGGATGTGGCGTCGAAGAAGACATCGCCCGCGCCGTTCCTGGAGTACCTGTAGAAGCCGGCCCCGGCCTCCGTGTCGCCGAGGGCGGTCAGGGGGTACGAGTGGCCCTGGATCGTCAGGGTGAGGCCGGTCGGGGGCTGTCGCGTCGTTGTGCTCGCCGAGAACGTGAATTTCTTGGTGAAGTTCCTCAGCATCGGGACCTTCTGTTCGTAGGAACGCCTGGATTCGTATGGACGCCTGGAACGCTGCGGGGCTCCCGCTCTCACCTGTCGGTCAAGGGAGGGGACGTGGAGGCGAGGACGAAGGAGAGGTGCTCGAACCCGGCGTTGAGCACCAGTGAGCGGCGGGTGCCATCCGTGTCGTGGACGAGGCCGACATCCGTGAGCACCGGGCTGAGCGCGGGCGGAAGCCGGGCGGGGTCCAGCCCGAAGATGCGGGCCAGGTCGGCCAGCGGGACACCCGGTGTGCCGGACCAGTGTGCGGTGAGCTCCGTCGCCGACGGGTTGGTGTCGAACGCGATCGTGAACCGCATGAGGTGGTGGGCGGTGGTGTCGGAGGGGACGTCGATGAGGAGCTCGCCCTGCCACTCCCAGCCTTGGGATGTCCTCGAGACGGTCAGGTCGACGTTGAGGAGGAGGTCCGTCACGGGCAGTGTGCCGGCGAGCCGGAGGGCGAATTCCGCATGCCCGTCCTGTGGCTTGGCACAGGTCACACTCAGCTCGTCGAGCGTGAACTCCGCCATGGACCGGGGAACGGTGATCTGGTGCTGCCGGGAGAGCCAGTCCGCTAGGCGTGCGAAGCGAATGTCGTATGCCGCTCCGGCGATGTTCCACGTTCCTTGTTCGTAGGACGCGCGCAGCTGAACGGGTGTGTCGTCCACGAGGAACGCGCCGTGGAGCGCGCCGGCCCAGGGCAGGCCTTGCGCACCGCTCATCGTGAGCTCCAGGTCCGTGAGCTCCAGGGTGTCGGGAATGATCGACCAGGGTGCGTCGACTCCGAAGGAGAGCGTGTAACTCTTGGCGCGCAAGTCCACGACCGCGCTGAGGTGGCTGCCCTGCCGCGGCATGTTCTCGCCCGCTGCCCGGAGGAACTGCTCGGCTGCGGGAAACAGGTTCACCGGCGTGGTGACCTGGGTGGTGAGGATGAGCTCGGGCACGGTGATCGACGCGGCCGCCGTGACGGTGTCGGCGATCTTCGCGCTCGCGGTCACGGTGACCGAGGCGTCCCGGGCGGGCTCAGTGGGCAGGGTGAGCGAGAAGCTCGCGCCGACGTCGGTCAGCTCCAGGACGCCGGGAACGACCGGCCAGGAGCCGGCGAGGTGGATATCGAGCCAGGCCGCCCGGATGCGGCGAGAGCTCAGGTCGAGGGTGAGCCGGAGGTCGGCCAGGGCCAGTGCCTCGAGGATGGAGGTGACCTCGGACGGCAGCGGGGGCAACTGTACGTCGCGTGCGAACGGAAGCCTGGTGAGGGCGTCCAGGTCGGACAAGGACAAGGGGGCGAACTCGCCGGCCAGTACGTGGGTCGACGGAATGGTCTCCGCACAGCTGGGCTCGTGCGCTGACACGAGGCGGAGCCGGCCGGCCCCCGGGAACACGGCGTCCATCGCGACACCCGCGAAGGGAACCAGGTTGCCGTCGTGGTTCTCACGAGTCGCCAGGCGCAGCGCGAGCGACTCGAACCCTTCCGGGAGGAAGGTGAGGTCGAGTTGGAGCCGTCCGGACTCCACTGCCCATCTCGGGTACGTGATCTCGGCTTCGACGCCGGTCACGTAGCGGTTCGTGT
Source organism: Streptomyces luteoverticillatus (assembly GCF_003970715.1). NCBI lineage: Bacteria > Bacillati > Actinomycetota > Actinomycetes > Kitasatosporales > Streptomycetaceae > Streptomyces > Streptomyces luteoverticillatus. The sequence goes on from NZ_CP034587.1 coordinate 23,110, forward strand.
CGCATGGGAACCGCACGACAACGGGGAGTGGGGTGCTCTGTTCCGTCGCGCTCGGGAGGGTGGTGTGACCCGAGACGACGATGCCGCCACCGGTTTCCGTGTCGTCGGAGAGCGTGGCACCGGTGAGGGTGAGTGTGCCGTCCAGGTGCTCGGCGAACAGGGCGTCCACGGCGGGAATCGCGAGGGCGCTGCCCGGAAGGACGAAGGTTTCGTTCTGGAGCCGATTCTTGAGTTCATCGGTGGACATGGCCATCGCGGGCACCTCCATGCCGTGACGCGGTGCTGTCAACTTGTGGGTGTCGGTGGGCGGGTTGAGGGAGGCGCGTGGCCGCGGCAGCCTCCAGCGCTCTTGGGTCCGCGCGGGTAAGGAGCGCGGGCAAGGAGGCCGACGGGCAGGTCGGACGGGAAGCGCCGGTGGCACGCATCAGGGTTCCACCGAATCCCCGGTTGCCGTGGCGAGCGCCTGCGATCGGGGATTCACCCTCGTCGGAGGGGACGTATTGACGATAACTCAGAAATCCCGTCGGGAGAATTTCGGTGACACCGCAGTGATGGCCGCACGAGCCGCCGCACCGATCCCGGAGCGAGGCCGATGAGCGAATGTGAAGCACACCACACGCCATCAGTTGGCTTGCGGATCAAGCGTTCGCATAGATTTAAGGTGTTGGGTCATCACCCGCTTTGCGCACAGCAGGTCGCGGCAATTCGGTCAACCATTGAACAAGAAGATTCGGGTGAACTCTCAACTATGTTTGTTGATACGCGGAGTCGATGAGGCAGATTGAACTCGCCAGGGGCGAACTTGCCGAGCAAATCGGTCTGGTGTCGTACAACCCTGCCCCGAGACGGGAAACCTGCCGGGTTTCCCGAGCGCGAAGTGATCTCTCTTTCGACTCCCCTCCGATTTCCCGTTCCCGGCCCGAAAGGTGCCTCTTGTTCGCCCTGCTCGTCGATGCGCGAATCGCCGCCAAACTCAGCGACCTCCCCCTGATCGGCGACCGCATCTCCCCTGACCACGACCTCGGCATCACCGGCGTCAAAGCCGTCATCGCCTCCGACGCCCTCACCGCCGATCAGGTGAAAGCACTCAACGAACAGATCTCCCGCCTGGACGGCACCCACCCGACGTTTCCCGAGGAAACCCGCGGGCGCGCCCTGGTGGCCCTGGACTACGAGTGGGGAGGCGAAAAACGCACCCCTTTGCTGTTCCGCCTCGCCGACGCGAAGCCCGCCAAGGACCACGAGAACGAAGCCCCCGCCCCCAAGCTCCTCAACGCCCCGCCGATTGCGGGGACATGGGCGGCATCACCCGCGACGGACGTCCAGGCAGCGGCGGCTCCGCCGACCGCACCCGACGACCCGGCGGCTCCGGCCGCCGCGTGGGTCACCCTCGACCGTTCCTTCGGCCCGCTGTACTTGCGGCGCCTGGGTGCGAGCTACCAGGACGAGAAGGTCTGGGTCCTCTGCGACGCCACGGTGCACGCCGGCCCCTTGGAGCTGGGCGTGGACGGGCTGGGGCTGGGCATTGCCCTGGACGGCAAGGATTTCGCGCCCTCCGGCCGGCTCGACGGGCTGAGCCTGTCCTTCCGCAAGCCGCCGCTGGAGATATCCGGCGCGTTCGTGAACAAGCCGGTCGCCGCCGACTCGCCCTACGACCGGCTGATCGAGGGCAGTGCCCTGATCAAAACTCCGAGCGCCAGCTTCGGGGCGATCGGCGCCTACGGACACCTCAAGAGCGGAGCCCAGTCGCTTTTCCTGTACGCGGAGTTGGGGGCCGCGTTCGGAGGTCCTCCCGCCTTCAGGGTCACCGCGGTGAAGGCGGGTTTCGGTTACAACAGCAGCCTGCGCGTGCCCGCCATCGACCAGGTCGCCGGCTTCCCCCTGCTGCGAGGGCTCGCCGGAGCAGGTGAGGGTACGCCGCCCGAGCCCCTGGACGTGCTCAAGGAACTGACCGAGGGGACTGACGGCGCTGCCGCCTGGGTCACCCCGCACGAGGGCAGCACCTGGCTGGCCCTCGGCCTGAACGCGGACGTCTTCGAGATCGTCCACTGCAAGGCCCTGGCGTTCGCCGAGTTCGGCCCGGACGACCTGGTGGTGGGGCTGCTCGGCTCGGCCAAGGCCCAGTTCCCCGACCCGGAGAAGAAGCTGGGCGAGCCGTACGCCAGCGTCGAGCTGGACGTCTCCGCGGTCTACCGGCGCTCCGCCGACATGCTCGCCGTCGACGCCCGTCTCGCCCCGGACAGCTTCCTGCTCGACCGGTCCGTACACCTGACCGGCGGGGCGGCACTGCGTCTGTGGTTCGGCGGCAGCGCGCAGCCCGGCGACTTCGTCTTCACCATCGGTGGCTACCACCCGCGCTACGCGCCGCCCGCCCATTACCCGAAGGCGGACCCGGTCGGCGTCGACTGGACCTCCGGCTCCGAGCTGACGGTGAAGGGAACCAGCTACTTCGCGCTGACCCCCTCCGCCGTCATGGCCGGAGGCCGCCTGGACCTGCGGTACGACGGATCGTGGGCCAAGGCCCGGATCGACGTCGGCTTCGACGCCCTGGTCGAGTGGGCGCCGTTCCACTACGAGGTGGACGTGTGGGCGGAGATCACCGCCCAGGTGTGGCTGCTGTTCGGCTGGAGCGGCGAGGCGTCGCTGGGCGCGCGGCTGTCGGTGTGGGGCCCGTCGTTCGGCGGCACCGCACACGTGAAGGTGCTCGGCATCTCCATCCCGATCGACTTCGGCGAGCCCAAGGCCGGGCCGCCGCCCATCGGCTGGGAACAGTTCCGCACGCTGCTGCCGCAGCGCCCGCTGACGCTCACGCCCGTCGACGGACTCCACCCCGACCACCCCACCGCGGCGCGGCAGACCGAACCGGCCGACAGCGGCTCCGGCGCGTGGACCGCCACCGCCGACGGCTTCGCCTTCACCGTCGGCAGCGCGTTCCCCGCCTCCGCGCTGGAGGTCAACGGCGTGGACGAGACGCGGAGCGGACCCGCCGAGACCGGGGACAGCCCCGCCAAGGTGCATATCCGTCCGATGGCCAAGACCGACCTCGACGTCACGCTCGCGGTCACGGTCGAGGAGGAGACCGAGGACGGCCACTGGCGGCAACTGCCCGCCGACCACTGGCGGGACTGGACGGTCACCACGCAGCGCGCGCCGCAGCCGACCGCGCTGTGGGGCGCCGGAAAGGCCGACGACGCGCTCGGCGCGGACCCCTTCGTCCACGGCCTGATCAGCGGGGCACGCATCGCCGTACCGGCCCCGCGCCTGCCCGAAGCGGCCGCGTCGAGCCGGAGCGGCCGCCTCGACCACGCCCCGCTGCCCGAGGGGACCCTGCCGCTCGACCCGGGCGCGGCGCCCGCCGGGGTCCGCGGGGAACCGGAGGAGGCCCCCGGCACCGGCGCGCTGCGGGTCGACACGCCCGAGCAGACCGCGCTGCGAAAGGGCGCGCTCGCCGCCCTGGCCGCCGCCGGTTATCCGCTCGACGCCGCCCCGGAGCTCAACCGCTACGCCCGCGAAGCGGCCTTCTCCTCCCCGCCCCTGCGACTCGTCCACTCGTGAGGACCTCATGACCACGCACCCGACCGAGCAGTCCGCACCGGCGGACGACACCCCCGTCGCCTTCTACGACCACCTGCTGCCGGGCATCGAGGCGGGCCGCTACCGGATCACCGTCGAGCAGCAATTGCCCGCCGAGCAGTTGCCGGGAGCCCGGCTCGACCCGGTGGAACAGATCGTCGACGTACGGGCCGCGCAATTCCGTCTCGACCCGGCGTGGGTGCATGCCGTGTATCCGGCCGCGCACAGCCAGGGCCCGTTCAACGGCCTGCTCCCGCACATCACGCTCAACCCGACGGCCCTGCCCTGGGAGCGCGAGTCCTTCACCGCCGGCGTCCAGAACCCCGGCCGGGCCCCTTGGCTGGCGCTGCTGCTGTTCGGCGAGGGCGAGCTGCCCGGCGACCCCAACGCCCTGGGCACCACCGCATCGGTGACCATACGCGCACTCCTCGACGGCGACGCCGCGGTGTCCGGGCCCGTCCTGGACCGGGACGCCGTCGACCCCACCCTGCTCGACACTCCCTGTCAGGTCGTCGACGTGCCGGGGGAACTGCTGGCACAGCTGCTCCCGCAGCCGTCCGACCTCGCCTTCCTCGCCCACGTCCGCACGGGTGGCGAGGACGCCGCGCCCGTCGAAGGCCAAGACAGCCGGCCTGGCCAGGACGCGCACGCGGTCATCACCACCGCCCGGTTCCCCGGCGCGGGCCGGGGCCGGTACGTGGCCCACCTGGTCTCGCTGGAGGGCCACACGCCGCCCGGGCCGCAGGCCGACGGCAAGCCCGTGCGTCTGGTGTCCCTGCACAGCTGGACGTTCACCTCCTGCCCCCAATCCGGCGACGGCTTCGGCCGACTGGCCGGACGCTTCACCCCGGGGAACGGCGAGCACAGCGCCGCCCCGCTGTGCCCGGCACCCGCCGCGGGGCTGACGGAGGAACTGGGCACCCTGATGGAGCAGGGCATGGTGCCGATGACCCACATCACCGAGTCCGGCGAACGCGCCCTCGCGTGGTACAGCGGCCCGTTCCTCCCCCGCGTCGCACCCGAGCTGCCCCGGCCGGCGGACGGCCACTTCCCCGACGCCGACGGTCTGCTGCTCCACGAGCCGCACACCGGCACCTTCGCCACCGGCTACGCCTGCGCCTGGAACGTGGGCCGCGCCCTGGCCCTGGCCGACCCCGGCTTCTCCACGACCCTGGTCCGCCTGCGCCACCAGGGCCGGCTGCGCCGGGCGACCGACCGCCAGTACGCGACGTACCGTCGGCAGCTCTTCCTCAGCGCGCCGTCCGCCGGACCGGCCCCCCGCATGGCCGCCCGCGCGGCCGCCTTGACGCCGCGCGAGCAGTTCGAGGAGCTGCTGCGCGGCGACGCCCTCGACGCGCTGGCCCCGACCCTCGGTATCCCCGAGGACGACGAGCCGCGCCCCCGGACCGTACGCGCCGCTCCCGCCGCCTACCGTCTCGACGCACCGAAGCGTTCCTCCGCCCCGCCGCAGGCGTCGCCGGACGCGCGGGAGGCGGCGGCGTGGCTGGCGAAGCTGCGCACGCTCAGCGGAGTGCCGTTCGACTGCCTCGTGCCGGACCAGCGGATGCTCCCGCCCGAGAGCCTGCGCCTGTTCCACGTCGACCGCGGCTGGCTCGACGCCCTGCTCGACGGCGCGCGCAGCCTGGACCGGCACCCCGGCGCCGACGCCACGACCGATGCCGAGCTGGACGACCTGCTCGACGGCCAGGGGCCCGTGCCCGCCGCCGGTCTGCTGCTGCGCTCGGCGCTCGTCCCGGGCTGGCCGACGCTGCGCGTCGAGGCCCGCACCGCGTCCGGGACCACGCCGGTCGAGGTGATCCGCCGCGAGGCCCTGGGCGCCGACGTCCTGCTGATGCTCTTCGAGAAGATGCCCGACCGCCTGACGATCAGCGAACCGCACCAGGGGCTGCACTTCGGCGTGGACGACCAGGGGAACGTCGCCCTGCGCAGCCTGGCCCCCGGCGAGGTCGGCCGGCCGCTGGGGCGCTCGGTGCCCGTGGGCGCCGACCCGGCCCTGACCGTCACCACTCCCGCCGGGGCGCGGGTGCTGGACATCGGCAGGCTCGCGGCCCGTCTCGCCGAGGACGTCAAGCCCGGATCCCCGCTCTCCCCCGCCGAGTTCGCCGTGCAACTGGTGCGCGCCCCCGAGCAGCTGACCCTCACCTTCGAAGGAACCACCCGATGAACACCGACCTCCTGGTCCCCGTCAGGCTCCGGGCCCTGGTCGTCAACGACCAGGTGCGCGGCCGGGACTCCTTCCTCCGTTGGCTGCCCAACTACCACTTGCTCGGCGTCCACCGCTCTCCGGAGCCGTCGCCCTACGCGAGCACGAACACGGAGTTCTCCCAGGAGGCGGGCAACGACGGCGTGTACCTGCACTGGGAGCTTCCGGCGGCGCTGCGCCGGGCGACCACGCCAGGTGGCGAGGTCACACTGCCGCCCGCGCCGAACCGCTGGCTGGTCGTCCGGCACGCCTACACGGCCGCGGGTGAGTACGCCACCGCCGCGTGGGTCGTCGAGAGCGACTTCCTGGACAAGCGCACGGGCACTGTTCCCTATCTGCGCCCCGGCCGGGGCCATGTCACCCCGACCAGGATCGGGCGCCACACCGAGGCCGCGCAGTGGGCGGAATCCGCGGCGGACCGGCCCACCTTCCTGACCGCGACCGGCCCGGGAACCCTGTCCTTCGCCGCGTTCCAGCCGCACTGCCAGGACGTCTTCTCCTTCCACGACCCCCTGACGCAGCTGCCCCGGCAGTTCGACCGCCTGGGCTACCAGGTCATCGGCTGGCACGCGGCGGGCTCCGACGACCCGCTCGCCGACCCGCGGGTGCGCGAGGCACTGGAAGGCTCCCTGGGCTGGCAGGTGGACGGCACCCCGCCCCCGGGCACCCGTACCGTCTACACCGGCCGCGTCCACAGTGTGTCGCCCCAGTACGACCCCTCCGGCGAGCAGCGGCCCGACCCGACGGTGGCCGTCGCCGACAGCGCCCGTTCCGCCCTCACCGCCCTGACCACCAGCAAGGCGGCCACCGACCCGACCCTCACCCTCGCGCCCGCGCTCCTCGACCAGCTCCAGAGCAACACCCTCGCCCGGGCGGACGAGCCCGACAACACGCACCACCTCGCCGACATCCTGCTCGGCGCCGGCTTCGGCGAGGGCACGGCCTCGTACGCCTGGCACACGGTACCGCCCAGCACCGCGGAGAAGCCCGCCTCCCCCGAGGACGAGCGCCGGGCCCGGTCCGTCGAGGCCGCCCTGAACGCCGCGCAGCACGCCTACGACCGGGCGGAGCGCGAGCTGGCCGGGCTGCGCCGGAGGCTGTACGGCATGTGGCGCCTCCAGGGCCTGCCCGTACTGCCACGCGGCTACCACCACCAGCAGCTGACGCAGGAGCTCGACCCGGCGCGCGAGGGCAGCCTCGCGGCGCGCGTACGCGCCGACCGGCAGGAGGTCGACCGCCTCCGGGCCGCCCTCCCCAACGGGGATACGCCCGCCCAGCTGACGGAGGCCGTACGCCAGTACGGCCAGGCGCACGGCCTGCCCACCGGCTGGGACCTCAAGCGTGTGGCCCTGGCCCCCTTCCACCGGGCCCTGGACCCCGCCGTCGTCCTGCAGGGCGCCGGCTCCATGCCCGTCTCGGACGACACGACGCTGCGCTGCCGGTTCGGCGACCAGACCGTGACGGCCGTACGCCTCGCCGACAGTTCCGTCGAGGTCACCGCCGACCGGGCCGATCTCGCGTGCAACACGCTCGACCTCGGCACCGGCGAGCACACGGCCATGCCGGACTCCACCCGCGCCCTGCTGCGCGAGGCGTTCCTGCTCGACCCGAACAGCCCGACCGCGCAGCCGCGCCCGACGGACAGCCGGACGGACGCGGGCGCAGTGTCGACTCCGCGCACCGGCATCGCCCCGGCCTTCGGGAACGATCCCTGGGAGCAGCCGTGGCACCCTCTCCATCTGCTCTGGGAGATCGAGTACCACCCCCTCCCCCACGACCAGTGGGAGTTCGACGGCAACCGCTACTCCTGCCCGCAGCCCCGCCCCGAGGCCGCGCGCACCTACACCGGCAGGACGCTGCTCAGTGACCACCTGCCGCGGAGCCTGGCCGACCAGCTCCGGCAGTACGCACCCGACGACCCCGGGCTCTCCTCGCACTGCGACGCGCTGGCGGAGCGGGTGGTGCGCGGGGACGTGCTGTCCAGCTCGCTGGCGGGGCTGCGCGACATGCTCATCGGCCAGGACCCCGGCCAGGGCGTCCCGCCGCTGGGCGCACCGCTGGAGCTGGTGGAGCTGATCGGTGATGCCTACCGCACCAGCCCCGACCCGGGCCCCCTGCCCGTGCCCTTCGAGGGCTGGCCGGACTCCGGCTTCCAGCAGCTGCGCGCGGGCCAGTTCCGCTTCCTCAGACTGACCCTGGTGGACTCCTTCGGGCGCGCCCTGGACGTCATCACCCCGGCGGGCACCGGCGAGGCGAGCGGGCTGCGGCACCCCGTGGTGGCCGACGCGCTGCGCCCACAGCACGTCCCCGAGGCCCTGGGGACGACCCCGGAGCACGTCGTCCAGCTGCCGCCGCGCCTGCCGCAGGCCGCGCGCCTCGGTCTGGACCTCATGGACGCCGCCCGAGACACGCACCAGGCCACGCACGTGGACGACGGGAATCCGCTCGCCGGATGGATCGTCCCCAACCTGGTCGACGGCTCCCTCACGACGTACGCGCCCGACGGCACCGCCCTCGGCCTGCTGCGCTGGGCGTACCGCATCGGCCGGCCGTCCCGGGAAGCAGTGTGGACGCCGCTGCCCGGTGCCGCTCCCGCCGACCTCGACGCGCTGCGCACCGCTTTTCCCCACCTGCACGCGCTCGTCACCTGGTTCCAGGGCACCGGCACGGATGGCAGCCCGCTGCCCGCCGCCATGGATCTCCTGGAGACCTCCCTGGTGGACATCGTGCCCACCGCGGGCGCCGCCACGGCCGCGCTCGCCGGGCGTCCGCTGGCCCTCGTCCGCTGCCGCCTCCACCTGGACCTGGACGGACCGCCGCCCACCGACCCGGGGTGGCAGCACATCTTCGACCACGAGCCGCCGAGCCCGGAGTTCACCGGCTACTCCTGGCCGGTGCGCCTGGGCGAGCAGTTGCGCATGGGCGACGGACTGGTGGGCTACTTCGCCGACACCGACCCCGACGTGCTGCGCAGCGTGGTCGCACCGGCCGACGCTCATCCGCGCATCGCCGCCATCGGCGACGGAACCCACCTGCGTGTCACGGCCGGAGCGCCCCGGCACCTGACCCTGCTGGTCGACCCGCACGCCCCCGTGCACGCCACCACCAACCTGCTGCCCACCACGGCGCTGGAGATCCCCCACCGATTCACCGACGGACCGCTGAACCGCATGCGCACCGTCCTGCGCACCGGGCCGCTGCTCACCTCGGCGGCAGCGTTCTCGGAGGGCACCGTCGCACTGCCGGTGCGCACCGTCGACGACCAGACGTGGACCTGGGCGGAGCGCGCCGCCGACGGCACCTGGGCCCACTTCGCCACCTCGGCCGCGAGCACCACTCCGCGCTGGAACGACCGGGCCCCGGTGCTCCGCTCCGGTCTGCTCACCTCCGGCAGCCCGCTCCCGCCGGCCGACGCCGCCGACACCGGCGCCACGTCCGAGTAACTCCCGCAAGCATCCAAGGAAACGCCACCATGAGCACCCACTTCGGCGGCACCAGCCGCCTGACCTACGGCCTGGCCACCGTCCCGGCCCCCTTGGCCACCGACCGGTCGGCCCACATCGACATCGTCGTGTCGAACTCGGGCACCGAGGCCGTCCTGTGCAAGCAGATTCTCGTCGTGCTCCCCACCGGCGACCTCGCCCAGGACCTCGTGCCCGCGGGCCACCGCGTCGTCCCCACCGTCGAACCGGTCGACCAGTGGACCGTCGACGAGATCGAGAGCGGGGTCCTCCTCACCCTGCCCCAGGACGACATGGCGGCCTTCACCGCCGGCGGCACGCCGCTCACCGTCCGACCCGCCAGCGGCGAGTCCGTCTCCCTCACCACGCACGGGCTTCTCCTGCGCCTGAAGGACTTCAAGGCCAACGGTCTCGCGGGCACCGCCCTGCTGCGCGTCCGGGAGACGGTGAGCGTCGACAACGGCCAGACCTGGGAGACCAACCAGGTCGTCCTCCCGGTCGCCAAGTACCCCGCGGTCGAGGCCCTCACGGCCGACGTGGTGGGCGACCTCGTCCTCCGCGAGGCGGACATCAACGGCAACCCGGGCTCCGTCCCTGTCACCCTGCTCGCGCCGGGCCAGAAGGCCATCCTCACCTGGGCGGCACCGTCCGACGCCATCTGCGACGTCTACTTCGACGGCCGCCACGCAGGTCCGCTCACCGGCCAGGAGAAGTGGCAGTTCCCTGTCACCGGCCTCACCCGCGACACCCACTTCCACGTGCAGGTGACGCTCAAGCGCTCCGGCGACACGATCACGCAGCACCTCTCGACGGCCGTCGCTGTCGCGAAGCCCGTCCTCGAGCAGCTGACCGTCACCCAACTGACAGCCGTCAAGATCACCTCAGGCGGCCGGACGAACAACGACGGTCACCAGCTCCTCACCATCGAAGGAGCCGTGGAAGTCGACAAGGAGAGCCATTTCCACGGAAACGTGTACGGCGGAAACGGCACGCTCATCGTGGGTGATGCCGTGGTCGCGAAGAAGAGCCTCTCCGCCGAGGAGCAGGTCACTGTAACCGGCTCGCTCACCGCGCAGACGGTCAAGGCACGGGACGAGGTTCTGGGCAAGAAGCTTGCCGTGACCGAAAAAGCGCTCGTCGGCTCAACGAACTTCAGCGGCATGGACAACGGCGACCTCTGGATCAGCGGCAAATTCTCAGCCAACCGCGCCGACCTCAACACCCTCCTCGGCACCCCGGACAAGCTGACCGGCGCCTTCAACGGCACGGAACGCACGGCGCCGTCCCACGGCCTGCTGCTCCTGTGGATCAAGACCGTCGGGCATCACGCCACCAGGACCGTCTACGTCGACATCAACACCGGCGGCGAGAACTTCGAGACCGTGGCCGCCGCATCGATCGACTACGGCAACGCCCCGGACGTCTGGGGTGCCTCGGCTACCGTCCCCCTGCGCAAGGGACAGCGATACAAGATCTGGCAAGAGGGCGAAGGCGGCACCACCGACGCGTACTTCTTCCCCGTCCTCTCCGGATGACACCGGTCACCGACTGACCACGCCCCACCTGACATAGGCCCCGCACGACTCGGCGGCTCGCAGAGTTCCCCCTCATTGACCACAGGTTCGCCCGCGGCGGATGGGGTGGCACGGGCGGCCGGGGCAGCGGGCAAGACGGTCGCAGCGGAGGCGGCTCCGGCAACGACTGCGGGGCGTAGAAGCCGTTTCCCGGCCGCCTCGGAATCCGCGAGGGGCGGACGGCGCCACAGGGATCGCCGGCTGGAAATCGATTGAGGATCGAACATCACAAGGAATCCACCGGGCCCGGCATACGCGATCGCAGCGCCCGCCCACAGCTCCCAGCCTCCGTCCGTCGAGTGGACGGCCGTAGGCGACCGCAGAATATCGAGGACGGGATTCGGCAATGCCATTGTCCGTTGAGGAAATCGCCGAGAGGGCGCGGAACGGAAGCCTGTGGCTTGCGGCCGAGGAGTTCACCGACCCCGCAGTCCGTGGCGCGTTTTCCACCTATCTCGGCTCCCCCGAGCTGAACTTCTCGGACGCGGAATTCACCGCGGAGAGCATGATGGCGCGAGGGCGCTGCGTCGTGCCCGCCCTCGGGCCGGAGCCGTGCCCGGCCGTGGCGGAGTTCCTGGCCGACGCCTCGGGCAGGGTGGTCGTGGGATTCGTCCTGGTCGTGGACGCCCCGAAGTGGCGGCTGCCCGAGCCCTTCCCCGCGTACGACCTGAGCCCGCTTCAGGCCCTGGGGGCGCAATCGCCCGTCGTCGTGCTCGACGCCACTCCCCGTACGGGCAAGACGGCGGAGCAGGAGCGGACGTACATCGTCGCGGGAGCCCGCTGGGAGCTGCCCGGACTCGACGAGCCGGTGTTGTTCCTCGCCTCCGAGCACGAGGGCGTGTTCACGGTGTCCGCCCGCTTCCCCGACGGGCTCACCCTGCCGTCCCTGCGGTACGTGGCGGACCTGCCGGGTTGCACGGGCGCGGACGCCGTCACCGACCACTTCCCCACGGAGTGGCGGGGGCTCCTCGCCTCGGCGTTGCCCGCGCTCCGCGAAGTCACCGTCTCGTACACGCCCGGGGACGGGCGGGTGACCGGAGAGCTCGACGTCGGCCTGGCAGACGAATGGCCACTGCTGGCGGGGGTGACGCTCAGCCAGGTCCGTGCGCGGATAGCTCTGGACTCCGCCGCCCGGCAGAACGGGTGGGGAGGACTTTCGGTCGAGCTGAGCGCGCACCTGTCCGTGGGTGGACTGGAGAGTGCCGTCACGGTCGACCTGCCCGCCTTGACGGCGCACGGCGAACTCGCCGACGGCAGCGGCCTCTTCGAGCAGGCCGCCCCCGACCTCGGCAAGAACGGCCTGGGGCGACTCTCCTTCCTGTGCGACCTCCGGGAAGGCGCCTTCGTCGTCGCGGGAGAGCTCCTGAGCCCCCTGGAGATCGCTGGCGTAAGGATCGAGGACCAGACGGTCCTGGTGTCCGGCGGCGGGGACCGGGAGCTCGAGGTCGCCCTGGCGGGCACGCTCGTCGTGGGCGGAACCCGGATCGGGGTGAAGGCCGCCAGGAGCGCCCAGGGCTGGGGTCTCACCGTGGAGGCGGATCGCATCGCCTTCCGCGACATCAGCGCCTGGACCGAGCAAGCCATGGGCAGCGGCCTGCCCGCCTCCTTGGCAGAGCTGACGTTGCGGGAGCTGTGCTTCGAGATCGTCCCCACACCCTCCGGCAGACTGTTCGCGGCAGCCGGATCCGCCGAGTTCCCGCTGCCCGCAGGACTGCGGGCCCGCGCCCATCTCACGGCGCGGATCAGTACCGGGGACGGGCCGGCCGACGTCGAGGCCACCGGCTCCCTCCTCCTCGCCGGCCCGGAGTCGTCGCTGATGGAGCTGGACCTCGTGGCGGACAAAGATCCGGACGCCACGAGCTGGACCGCGACCTGGGCCGCCCAGGAAGGCATCACGCTCGGGGAGGCGCTCGCTCCCCTGCTGCCCGCGACGGGCTCGCCGACGGCGGGGCTGCCGAACCTGCTGCCCGCCGTCGAGAAGGTCTCGCTGCGGTACACCGCGCCGACGGCGGCCGGCGCCGCCGCCTCCCTGGTCCTGACCACCGACACCCGTCAGCAGGCGCGGGCCGTTCTGGTCGTCACGGACTGAGTCGTCACGGCTGAGTCCGTGACGGCTGAGTCCGTGACGGCTGAGTCGTCACGGACTGAAATCCCCGCGGACTCGCCGAAAACCCCGAAAGCTCAGAAATCCCAGAAAGCCCCGAAAGGAAACACCCCCGCCATGCGTCGCCTCACAGGGATCGACCCTGCCCGTCTGACACCACCGCAGCCGGTCCGGGCGGCCGCGGAGTCGCCCATCGAGATCGCCTGGCTCGGTGGCAAGCCTCTCCGCCTTACCGTGATACGGCCCGGCATCGCCGTGTGCCCCGACCCGGACGTGCTCGACATACGTGACGACACCTCCAACCCCGAGCCCGGCCTCGAGCTGGACGCCGAGGACTACCGAGGGGAGATCGACTTCCTGCTCCGGCGGATCGAGTCCTCCGAGGCGGGCAAGCGCCTCGTCGAGTTCCTGGGCCACGCCCGGCCGCTGCCCGACCCGGACGGCACGTACGGCGGGCCGGAGGACTGGGACGCGGGCATCAGCACGCGGGTCCTGTGCCGCCACGACGGCTCCCGGAAGAGCGGCCGGACGCCGAAGCAGCGGGACCTCGCGGGGATCAACGTCATCATCACTCAGGCCACGGACGGCAAGCCCGCCCAGTGGTCGCTGAACTCCAGGCTCAAGGGACCGCTCTACAACGGCCGGGGCGTGTACTCCGTCGTGTCCTTCCACCCCCGGGTACTGCTGCTCTCCGACGACGTCGCCACGGCCCCCGAGGTGACCCTCGCCCACGAGCTGATCCACGCCGCACACGCCCTGGCCGGGACCATGGACGACACGGGTCACGACGCCGACGAACGCGCCAGGGTCCGGCAAGCCGCGCTGGCCGAGACCGAGCGGCTGTTCCGCGAGAGGTACGGCGCCGGCTCCGCGGTCAGCATGAAGGACCCGGGCCCGGTGAACGTACGCGAAACCGGCAAGCCCGAGACACGCCAGGAGCGCGAGACGTTCTACAAGGCGACGCTCAGCGAGCTGTCCCTGCGATACCTCAACCCGCTCCCGGTCGCGGAGACGGAGCAGGGGCTGGTCGTGCTGCGCGGCATGAACTGGGAGGAGATCCGCACCCACGGCAGCGACGTGGCCCTGGAGTGGATCGACGGCGTGGTGGAGCGGCACAAGGGCCGGCGGATCTCGCCCGCCCCGGCCGAAGTACGAGCGGAGCGCGTGGCCTTCGACCACCACGCCCGCGCGGTCGTGCGCGCCGGCCGACGGGACGCCGACGGCCTCGCCGCCCTGCGCGACGCCGCCGCCACCTGGCAGCAGCGCACGCGCGTGCGCGGGGTCACCGAGGTCGCCATCGCCCGCGACCTGGGATTCCGGCACCGCATCGCGTACGTCGCGCTGACGAGGGTGGAGCACGTGCACCACTTGGCCGTGTCCCGCAGACGGATCCCCCACCACCTCTTCGCCGGCGCGAGCAGCTTCGTGTACAAGCGCGACGTCTCCTCCCTGAACGCGCTGGCAACCTTCCTGAGCACTGTCGACCGGGCCGCCGCGTTCCAGGTGTGGGACCACCGGGACAAGATCGGCGCCGCCCGCCTGGAGCAGGGCTACCTGGTCGAGCAGCGCGCGTGCCATCGCAGCCCGGGGAACCCGGTCGAGACCTCCCGGCCCCAGTGGACGAGCTCCGACAGCCTGCCCGAGGAGCAGCGGAAGCAGGCCGGGGTGATCGTCAACCGGGCGCGGCCCAAAACACCGGCCACCGGCAGGACGCCCTGGGAGCCGATCACCGACGTGTACGCGGGACAGGCCGTCAGCAGTCCCCGCCCCTCAAGGAGGGCGTGGGCTTCGTCGCCCTGGTCCCGGCCAAGGTCGACGACCACGGGAAGCTGCTCACCCTGGCGCGTCGCTACCGCGAAGAGGCCACCGCGACCCGGCAGGGGTGCGCGCTCGTCATCGGGCTCAACGAGGGCTACCCCTACGGCGAGAGCGACGCCGATCGGGCGAAACGCGTCGCGCGGCAGCGGCGGGTCATCGACGACTTCACCAAGGCCTGGCGGCAGGAGAAACCCGATTTTCCGGTCGCCGTCCTTTCCTTCCTCTGGTGCGCGCCCAAGGGCAAGACGGCTCTCGGCGATCAGAAGACCATCCCTTACGGAGCCATACGCCAGACCATCGCCGGGAGCGACCGGGCGCAGGAGTTCGTGAAGGCGCTGTACGCCGACGGCAAGGGATACGAGCGGGTCTACTTCCACACCGGCGACGCCGATGTGATCTCGCTCAGGACTCCCGAGGCCAAGCCGCTGTTCGACGCGGCGGCGGACCGACTGCGGGAGGAGAACTGGCCCGACCTCTTCAGCGGGGGCTACCGCCTCCCCGCGGGGGGCGATCCGCGTATGGACATCGCCACCGCGATGGACCGGGACGTCCGCGTCGCGATGGCGAAGGCCGACCCCAGGACCGTCTACTTCCCGGAGCCCAACACGTTCATCAAGCTCCTGGACGGCCTCACCCACTTGGAGGACGGCGTCACCTTCGGCACAGGCGCCCAGGAAGGAGACGCCCTGGCGAAGTCCCTCGGGATGGCCCGCGGCGAGGACAAGGACAACAAGGTAAGGGTGTTCGCCCCCGACTGCTCCGTCGTCACCGACGGCGAAAGGCTCGTCAAGGCCATCCTGGACACTCCCGGAACAGGCGCCGTCCGCGACCGTGTCATCGCACTCCGCCAGTCCTACACGCAGAGCCATGCCCGCCGTGAGGAGTGGCGCAAGCGTGTTCTCGACTTCTACGAGGTGGAGCCTGCTGCGGCGCTGGGCCTGTCGGATCTCGTCTTCGCCGTTCCGGACGACACCAGGCTGGCAGAACTCGCCGGAATGGAGCCGGCGTCGTTCGAGCAGTACGTCTCCAAGGACAGAAGGGCGGAGCTCTTGACGAGCATCAAGGATCAGAACCTCGGTGCCCCTCTCCGGGCCCAGCCCTTGCTCGGCGCAATCATCAACGGCACCCACCAGGCCCTGCTGCGCAACTACGTGGAGGCGTATCGTCGGCTCCCACGCTGAGCACGGAACGGCTGCCTGAGGTTTCGAGCGGGGACGCTCTCATTCCAAGATCGCGGGGCCGGTGGGGAGCCATCCCGAGAGCGTGCGGCGGTGGAAACACCTGTGGGAGCAGGGCGGGGCCCAGGCGTTGCGGTGGCGTCCGGCCGGCGGGCGGCCTCCAGGCCCCTCGGCAAGAAGGCAGGCGGAACCCGTAGGGGGTGGCCACCCCCTACGCACGCATCCCGGCGACGTTAGAACCTGACGCATACGTCAAGTGCAAGTTCCCACCCGGACCTGGCCCTGGGACGCCGATCCGGGTTGCGGCGCACAGGCCATATCACCAGTGGCGTCCCGTCAGCGGCGTTGCCAGGTGATCACGGCACGCTGGCGTGCTCCACGTCGCGGGCCTTTGTGCCGCTGCTGTGAGACTGCCCGGCCAGGGCTTTCCCCCCTGCCGCCAAGCGTCTCACCGGCCCAGGTGAGCGGCCTTGATCGCGCGTTGCGCGAAGACCTCCTCGCGCTGGTCTTCCATCTGTCGCAGCGCGTCCTTGCGGTCTCGCTTGGAGAGGCGGTCGAGATAGGTGTGGCCGGCGAGGTGGTCGGTCTCGTGCTGCAGGCACCGGGCGAAGTAGCCCGTCCCTTCGATGACGAGGGGGTTACCGTCCTTGTCGAACCCGCGAGCGACAGCATGGTCGGTGCGGGGAACCGTCATGGTGGCGCCGGGCACGGACAGGCAGCCTTCGGAGTCGTCGACGAGTCGCCGGTTGCTGCCCGGCCCGGGCAGGTCCAGAACCGGGTTGACGATGTGGCCGACATGCCGGATCCCGTGGTCGTCCGGGCAGTCGTACACGAACAGCCGCAGGCCGATGCCTACCTGGTTGGCGGCCAGGCCGGCTCCGTCGGCCACATGCATGGTCAGGAACATGTCGTCTATCAGCGCCGACAACTCCGGAGTCCCGAACTCGGTCACCTCCCGGCACGGGCGCCTGAGCACCTCCTCGCCGACCACCGTGACCCTGCGAACCGATCCCCGATCCGCTTCCGGCGGCAGAGCCGGATAGGCATCGACAGGGTGGCCTTGCACGCGGACTCGCTGATCGATGGAACGGGACCGCTCGTGACGAACAGGCATGGCTGTCTCCCCTTTTTTGCACACCACCGCTTGCGAAGATCTTTGCAAAGTAGCAGACTTTGCAAAGTGACTGAAGACGACCTCAACGCCCTGGACGACCAGACAGCCTGCACAGGCGAGAAGTTGCGCGAGCACGAAGTCCGCACAGCCCTGCTGGACCTGCTCGCCGAAGTCGGCACCGTCACAGCGTCCGAAGCCGCCTCACGGCTCGGCTACAGCTCTGGCCTCTGCTCGTTCCACCTACGGCAGCTCGCACGTCACGGCTACATCGAAGAGGCCCCCCACCACGGAGGCCGCGCACGCCCCTGGCGCCTGAGGCAGAACGCCGCCGCTGCCGGCGGGACTACAGAGGAGCCGTTCAGCGACTTGGCCCGAGGGCTGGAGGACGAGAGCTGGCAGCGATGGCTGGCCCAGCGAGATGAGGCGCCGCTCGAGTGGCGCCACGACGAAGCCTTCAGTGCCGTCGCCTATCTGACACCCGAAGAGATGAGCCGGGTCGCAGACGTGCTCCGACGGGCGCTGGCGCCTTACCAAGACCGTGAACAACGCCCCCTGGCCCGGCCCGAAGGCGCTCGACCGGTGGCCCTCATCACCCGGCTGTTCCCCTGCTCCCCCACCCGGCAGACAGCGCGGATCAGAGCTGAGGCATCGTTGGCCCTTGCGCGCTCGCTTGAGGAAATGGCACGAAGCTGAGGCAGCAGTCATAGCCAATCGGCAGGTGGCCATGACGATGACCCGTCTCACCTTCTCGGATCGACAAGCCCGAAACGTCGTAGCCGTTCGGCTCAGGTGTCGAGGAGTTCCGGCACGAAGATGTCCTCGCACCTCAGCTTTTGCTTCGACAGGCCCTGCTCGTGGTGGTAACGCAAGAAGGTGTCGATGGCCTTGCGGTTCGCGGCGACGCCGTAGGGCCACCAGTCGTCGCCGAGCAGTCGGCGGTTCCCCTCGAACAGCGTGCTGAACCACGGCGTGATGACGCTCATGTGCTGCTTCGCGGCGTCGTCGAGGTACTTGCGCTGGGCGAGTTCCTTGGCTTGCGTGAAGGCGTCGTAGACGGCCCGTGCGAGGACCGACCGATGTGCCAGTTCCCTGCGGATCGCGATGATGTGCATAGGGGGGAAGATCCCGGTGCGGCGGTAGTAGTCGCGCTCCACGGCCTCGTAGTCGGGGAACAGGCGGGCGACCTTCGGGGAGCCGTCCAGCACCGCCTGCGGTACGTCGACGGAGATCAGTGCGTCGATCTCGCCGGATTCGAGCATGGCGCCCAGGGTCTGGCCGTTCTCCGCGTGGCGCACGTCGACGCCGTCCGGGACGGGCTGCGGGACCCAGCCGAAGGCGGGGAGGGGGTGATTGGTGCCGCCGATCACCCAGCGGCACTGGTCGGGGGTCACGCCGTACTCGTCGGCCAGGATGCCCTTCGACCAGATCCCGGCGTCGTGCCCGTAGAGCGCGAACTCGCCGACGGTCCTGCCGGCCAGGCCCTGCGGTGTCACGATCCCGCTGGCGGTGTTCACGAAGATTGCCGAATGGCGGAAGTTGCGGTTCGGCAGGATCGGCAGCGCCAGGAACGGCGCGTCGTCGAGGTCGAGGGTGCGCAGGAAGTAGGTGAGACCGAACTCGGCGAGGTCGTAGTGTCCCTCGACGGCGCGGCGGAAGATGTCCGACACGAGCGGTGCCGTCTCGAACGTCGCGTCCACCCCGCCGACCGCGACCCGGCCGTCGAACAGTGCCTCGGTGTGCTCGTAGGCGTAGACGCCGATGCTCAGCTTGGTGCTCATCAGTGGATCTCCTCTCCGGGAGTCCGTGGAGCGGCCGCTTCCGTAAATGACTGTTCACTTTTAGGGTGTTCCCGGAACGGTAGAGCTGTCAAGATGAATGTTCATTCACGATGAAGGGGGCGACCATGCCGCGCATCACAGCCGAGCGCCGCGAGGCGAAGCGTGCGGAGATCGTCGCCGCGGCCCGTCGTTGCTTCGCCCGCGACGGGTTCCACCAGACCTCCATGCCGGACATCGCCGCGGAGGCAGGCGTCTCGGCCGGCGCGCCCTACCGCTACTTCACCAGCAAGGAGGAGATCATCCTCGCCATCGCGGGCGACGCGTTCCGGCTGATCTTCGAACCGGTTGAGCGGCTGGCCGAGAGCGCGGACGCCCCGTCCGTCACGGAACTGGTGGCCGCCGCGCTCGGCACGATCAGCGGCGAGACAGTGCAGGACGCGGCGGGGCGCGAAGTCGCAGTGGAGGAACTGCTGCGCTGCGTCGTGCAGACATGGGCGGAAGTGCTGCGCAACAACGAGGTACGCGGCCCGGCCGCGGAGGGCTTCGAAAAGGTCCGCGCCACTGTCGCCGATGCTCTGCGCCGCGGCCGGGCCGCGGGCACGGTGCCCGCCGCCATGGACCCGGACCGCGCAGCCCGCGTGGTGATGGGGCTGCTGCACGGATTCCTGCTCCAGCGCGTGGCCTTCGGTCTCACGGACACGGCCGACTTCGCAGACGACCTGCACGCCGGGCTGATCTTGTGATGGGCCATGACTGCGCCAAGGCGGCGCGACACCGGCATCACGACGGACCGACACTGACGCATTGATCCCCGCGCCGCGCGCGTCGCGGTAGCTCACTGGGAAGTACAGGAGTGCTGGTCATAGCCACTCGTTGTTGGTTGCGACCAGCGCGGTCGCGTAGTAGCGGACGGCGAGTTTGTCGTACCGTGCGGCGACCGCGCGATGGCGCTTGAGCCGGTTGATCCCGCACTCCACCGCGTGCCGCTCCTTGTAATCGTCCTTGTCGAACTTCGGCGGGCGACCGCCTCGGGAGCCGAGCTTCTGGCGGTTGCGGATCTGATCAGCCTTCTCCGGGACCCGTAGGCCCGGTCGGCGCGGACCTTGTCCGGGCTGGCGCGCCGGCGCCGCCGAACTGCGCTGGGCCGCCGACTTCCTCGGGCCTTGGATCACCCGCTGCCTACGGGGCCGCTCCTCGGGCGACGGCCGCACGGCCAAGCGCGCACACCTCACACCCCCAGGTGCAGGGCCCGCCCAGGAGGCGTGACCAAGCGCCTCCCGTACTCCCCGGCGCGTGTGCCCGCAGATCCTCGGCTCAGGGTAAGGCGCCAATGGCAGCTTGACGGCGTAGGCGTCGAGGTCGCCCTTGCGGGGCGGTTGGGGGGCGAACCCGTCGCCGCCGGTGAGCCGTGAACGCCTGCCGTGCTCAGGATGGCCAGGCTCCCGAAGACGGCCAGGTGCCGATCCTGAGCGGTGCTCCAGTGCGGCAGAAGAATTGGCGACAGGCCTGCCGCCAGCGCCACCAACACCGTCATCTGCTGGCACACCGAACACCCCGGCCTCGCCGCTGGGGCAGTTCTCTGCCGTTACCTGGGGAATACCGCACGGTCGAAACACTGCCTCTTCACCAGTCGAGCAGGCGTTGCGGTGGTGCTGGGCGGTGGGGGCGGTTGGCGGTATGTCCCCTCGGTGAATGCACGAGGGGACCATTACGGCTGGCGCTCACTTCCACGGTCGGCTCAGGGGTGATTGGTCAGTCATCAACCAGCGCCACTCCCGCTTCACCACAGTCGTGGCCAGAGTCATCAGCCATCACCTCCTCCTGCACACAGCCAGCCGTCGACATAGCTCCCCGGACCAGCGGTCATCCCCCGTAGATCACCGCCATCACCCAGCCAGGCTCGAGGCTGGTCAAGATGCGACTCAACTCGTCATCAACACGATCTCTGTCTCCCATCACTTCGGCAACGGCCCCTTCTCGTCAGAAGCCGCGACCAGCGCCCAATGCGGACCCACGTTTGTCATGGCCGACTCCGAGTTGAAACACTCACCCCCTGCGGGCCAGGAGCCTTTGCACAAGACCGCGATACCAGCCGTCAACTCTGCATGCGACTGAGTAGCTCATCGACTCCCAAGCTGCCCACGGGCCCACCCGAAACCTCGCCACCGACGCAAACGGCTGACCGGGCCACTCACCAAGCGCGCCGCAACCCGGCAATCTGCATGGAATGGGGGTAAACGACGAACCATCCGACGGGTACATCGACGAACTCCAGGCCTTCGAGGAAGGCATCACAGCCTGCGCACCAGACACACCGGACTGCCCTGACTGCGGCCACGCGCAAGACCTCCGCCAAACGACAGACGGACGCTGGCTCCTCCTCGATCCCGATCCTTGGCCAACCGACGTTGTCCCTGCCGGCCGCCGATGGTTCTCCACGCCGGATGGCCTCGTCCTCAACGGCCATGGAATCGACCCGCCAAGCAACGAATGCCAGCTCGCCCATCAGCTCGTGTGCAGCCGGCAGGAGCCCTCCGGCCACTGGTCGGATATCCGCGTCGTACTCTGGGCCCGTAACCGAGCCCGCGACTAACTGCCTTACGAATGACTTGTCCGAAACCGGGCGTCCAACAATGCCCGGTCTCTCCTCAGCTCAGCTCCAAACAGGCCACGTCTCTACCGCCACCGATGCACACGCACACCGGAAAGGTGGTCAAGCTGGGTTCAGTTGGCGAGTGGTACGCGGCGTTCGGCCGCTTACGAGCGTCCCCTAGCGCGTGAGCACCGGCAGGGATTCCAGCCCCCGCATGAGTCGTGTTCGCCGCCATCGAAGTTCTTCGGGTGTTACTGCGAGGCGGAGTCCTGGGAACCGGGCCAGGAGTCCGCCGAGGGCGATCTCCGCCTCGGCCAGGGCGAGAGGCGCGCCCAGGCAACGGTGGATTCCATGGCCGAAGGCCAGGTGTCCCCTAGCGTCACGGTCGGCGTCAGGGCGATCGGGAGTCGGGTAATGAGCGGGATCCCGGTTGGCCGCTCCCGGCGAGATGAGCACGGGCACGCCGGCGGGGATTTCGGTCTCGCCGAGAGTGATCGCTTGGGCGCTGTAGTGGAAGGTGGCGATGCCGACCGGTGAGTCGTAGCGCAGCAGTTCGTCCAGCAGGCTACTGAGTTCGCGGGGTTCGGTTCGTACGCGGTCGAGGAGTCCGGGGTGCTGGAGGAGCGCCAGGATGGCGTTGCCGATGAAGTTAGTGGTGGTCTCGTGGCCGGCGACGAGGAGGAGGACAGCCAGGGAAACGAGCTCGTCCTCGCTGAGCTTTTCGCCTTCGTCCCGGACAGCGATCAGGTGGTGCAGGAGGCTGTCGTCCGGGGACCGGCGCTTGGCCTCGATGAGGTCAGTCATGTAGCCGGCCACGGCGTGGGAGGCTTCGTCGATCCGCTGGGGCTGTCCGGCTGCGAAGAGGTCGTTTGACCAGGTGCGTACCTGGGCTCGGTCGGCCTCGGGGACGCCGAGCAGCTGGCAGATCACCGTGACAGGCAGTGGCACGGCGAGACCGGCGACAAGGTCGGCTTTCCCGTCTTTCGGGAGGCTGTCGAGAAGGTGGTCGGCTGTGTGCCGGATGTACGGGCGCAAGCGAGTGACGGCGCCGGTGGTAAAGGCTTTGGTTACCAGGCGGCGCAGGCGGGTGTGCTCGGGCGGGTCGGTGGCGAGCATGGTGTGGGCGACCGCGGGGTGGAGGTTGCGGCCGGAGGGACGGTCGGCGAAGAACCGGGTGGTGTCCTTGGACAGTCCCGGATCGGTGAAAGCCGCCTTCGCTTCGGCGTAGCCGGTCACGAGGTAGCTGGGCCTGCCTCCGGATCCGGTGGTCACCTGTTTGACAGGGGCTGCCGACCGGAGCTCGTCGTAGAAGGGATAGGGATTCTGGAAGAACTCCGGGCACGACATCGGGTCGCTCATGGTTGTGGTGACTGCTTCCTTCTCCGGGCCGTCTCGGTAGTGGTCGGGCGTACGACGCCGCTGTTGGCAAATGCCTGGGCGACGAGCAGCACCCGCTCGGTCTCGGCTCTAAGCTTGCCCTCTCGCTTACCGGTCCCGGGTGCGGGCCGGGCGATATCGCCGTGCGGTCTCAGGCTGCGGCGCTTGGCCCTGACGACATCTTGGAGGACCGCCGCTTCCATGGTGGCTTGCCCGCGAAGCGTGTCAGCCTTGCGAGCCGGGCCAGGACGTGCGCATCACCTTGGATCCTGAGGAGCGAACTCCACGTTCGAGCTGCGGTCCATGACCGACTGGGCGAGCGTGATGGACAGGCCGGCGTGACAGCGGCTGGCAGCTGTTCCCCAAGACCGCAAGGGTGGGCAGCGCGTGTACCAGGCAATCAGGCCGACGACCCAAGCTGGCCGATTCCTTGTCCGGGCCGATCGCAAGCGCTCGCAGCGTGGGGGCGCGCTACGCCTGCGGGAAGCTAGCCGCAGTCGCCGCCGCCCCAGACACCGGCAGGTCTGTGGGCCATCAGGAGGACCAGCAGCTCGAACGGGATGGCCGCGATGTTGAGCCACACACTCACGTACGCGAGCAGGCCCGGTTTCGTCGCCCACAGGCCTGTCGCACAGCGCCGGCGAATGCTGCACGCTGCCAGGACGCATGCCGCAATGGCTGCCACGCCGAGAGTCGGACCCGCCCACGCCGCGACATACTCGATCAGCGCAACGGGCGCCCGCACGGCTTTGCAGGGCACGGACTGGTCCATGCGATGCCCCTCCACCATCAGCGCGTACCCGGCGACGAGCACTCCCAGGACAGTGGAGACCGGAACCAACAGGGCCTGGCGCGTCACGCTGGGAGGGACGGGACGTGGCGAGGTATCCGCATCCCGCGCCGCGGTGTCGAAGGAAGGGGCGGTCGGATCACTCAGCGTCTTCGATCGCTTCGTGCAACAACGTTCGTGGCGGCCCCTGACGTCAATCTCCAGTCGCGGGCTCACAGATCGCCACGGGCGCTGAGGGCAACGGCTTGCCCGGGGTAAAACATCAGGTCATGACAAGGCTGTCACAGACTTCCGGGATTACTTGACCTTGCCTGGGAGTGAAGAGCAACAGTGTCTCCACCCAGCACGGGAGCGGCACCGGGTACTCGCGGCGGCGGCCGGCCGCACGCCCGGAACGAAGAGGTGGGTCCGTATGACTACGAACTGCATCATTTTCGATATCGGGGGCGTGCTGGAGATCACGCCCGAAACAGGGTGGGTGCAACGGTGGGAAGAGCGGCTGGAGCTCCCGCCAGGCACTGTGAACGAGCGGATGCGCGACGTGTGGCGAGCCGGAAGCGTCGGGAGCATCAGCGAAGCAGAGGTGTACAAGCAGGTGGCCGCACGCTTGGGTCTCGGCATGTCCCGGGTCGAGACCTTCATGGATGATCTGTGGGCGGAGTATCTGGGGATGCCGAACCAGGAGCTCATCGACTATGTGCGAGGGCTCCGGGGAAGCTGTCGGCTGGGCATCCTGAGCAACAGCTTTGTCGGTGCGCGGGAACGAGAGGCGGCGCTGTACCGATTCGACGAGTTGGTGGAGCAGGTTGTCTACTCACACGAGACCGGCATCGAGAAACCGGACCTGCGTGCCTTCGAAGCTGCTTGCGCCGGCTTGGAGGTGCGGCCGGAAAGCTGTCTCTTTATCGATGATGTGGCCGCCAACATCGAGGCTGCCCGGGCGGCGGGCATGCAAGCACATCTATTCGAAGACAACGACCGGGCGATCAAACGCATCATGGCCACCTGGGCACCGGGTCCCTGCCTCCAAGCCATGCCCCGCTCGGATGACCGGGGCGAGGTAGCAGGCCGAACCGACTGCCACTCCCCCACCAGTTGTGAATACGCTCCGAGTCCGCGCGGGCCTCGCGCCCATGCGCATTGCCAAGCCGGGGCTTCCCATCATCACCGCGTCGCCGCTACATCTGCGGGCGTTCCCCTCCCCTGGGCTGGAGTCGTGGCGTACCGGGCCAGGTCGCCCAGCGCAGACCGGCGGCTCCCTTCGGCAGCAGCCCGGCGCCGATGAGTACGGCTCGGCCCGCTTGTTCACCGGCGATAAGGGCAGGCTGATCAGCGCCGGCGCCGACAGTCATCCAGCCGTCGCGCTCTACGAACGCCTCGGCTTCTCCCGCATCGACACCATCGAACCAGCCCCCGGGCTGTGGCAGTGCCCTGGCTGTGGCAGTGCCCGGGGTCTCGTGCCGTGCTCTGGCCGCGCCCCTGACCAGGCCGGATCTTCGTCTGGCTTGGGAGCCGGGGTCGATTGTCAGTGGTGGGTGAGACGGTAGGAACATCGAGTCGGAACGAGGGGGAGCCATCATGGCCGGAAACCAGAACTACATCAATCACGTTGCTCTCGTGCTGGATGCCAGTTCGTCGATGTCGCACCTGAGCCGCAAGGTCGTCGAAGTCGCCGACCAGCAGATCGCCTACCTTGCCCGCCGGTCGGGGGAGCTGGACCAGGAAACCCGCGTCACGGTGTACGTCTTCGCCGACAAGGTGGAGTGCGTCATCTACGACAAGGACGTGCTCCGGATGCCGTCGCTGAAGGAGCTGTACCGGGTCGGTGGAATGACGGCTCTGCTGGCTGCCGCGCTGAAGTCGCAGCGGGAGCTGGCGCAGACGGCGCAG
The DNA here is from genome assembly GCF_003970715.1 of Streptomyces luteoverticillatus. Taxonomy (NCBI): domain Bacteria; kingdom Bacillati; phylum Actinomycetota; class Actinomycetes; order Kitasatosporales; family Streptomycetaceae; genus Streptomyces; species Streptomyces luteoverticillatus. Next base: position 48,584 of record NZ_CP034587.1, read on the forward strand.
TTGTACGGCGACCACAGCTTCCTGACGTTCGTGCTCACCGACGGGCAGGAGAACGCGAGTCATCACTGCCCGGACGCCCCTGCCAGGGATCCGCGTGAGCTGGTTGAGGCCGTGGCGGGGATGATCGAAACGCAGCAGGACAACTGGACGCTGGCCGTCCTCGTGCCGGACCAGATGGGCAGGCGCGAGGCCATGCGGTGCGGTTTCCCGAAGGACAACATCGCCATCTGGGACGCCACTAGCACGCAGGGCCTGGAGGAGGCCGGGCAGGTCATCCAGCAGGCCACCGAGAAATTCATGGTGGGGCGTACCCGGGTATCCGGGGATCGCGGGCGGTTTTCTCGACGGGCGCGGAGGCGGTCAACAAGGACACCATCGAGGCGGCCGGCCTCACCCCCGTGGATCCGTCGGGGTACCAGCTGATTCCGGTGACCCGTGACGCCGCGATCCGGGAATGGGTCGTCGAATCCGGACACACCTACCGTACCGGTGGTGCGTTCTACCAGCTGAGCAAGTCGGAGAAGATCCAGGCGCGGAAGCAGATCGCGGTGCTGGAGAAGACGACGGACCGGGTGTACACGGGACCCGAGGCCCGAGCCCTGCTCGGCCTGCCGGACATGGAAGTCCGCGTCAAGCCTGACCACAACGACGACTTCACGATCTTCGTGCAGAGCACCAGCGTGAACCGCAAGCTCGTGGGCAACACTCGGCTGCTGCTGATGCTCTGACGCCTCGGAAAACCGTGGGCCCTTGGCGGCCGCCGACCCGGGTATCGGGCGGTGAGTGGAGCGGGTCGGGTTCTGTATGTCAGCGCGGGCCGGCTCACCGTGGCCGAAGAGGACAGAGGCTGTTACTCAGGTCGGTCTGCGGTATGGAAGGACTCGCAGACCAGAGCGTCCTCCCCGGACCACGTCCGGCGCCGCGCTTCGGTACCTACCGCGTCGAAGCCGTCGAGAATGTAAGGCGCAACCTGCGGGGCCACGGGTTCGGCTACGGCCCTGGCCGTCAACGGCCGGTGGGCAAGGGCGCATACGGGGAAACAGCATGCGGAGCACCTTAAAGACGGCGCTATCGCTGCCCGGGCGGTGGACGGTGGCCATCGCGGCGACAGCTATCTCGACGACAACCGCACCGTCATGGCCACCGGTGTACCCGTTGCGGGTTACTTCTTCGCGGCCTTGGCCGCCTCGTCCCCCGCTGTGGCTGTGGCGCGCTTGCCGTCCTGGACCTGCTGCAGGCGCTTGAGCGTCGCGGCCAGCATGTCCTGGACGCCGGTGGTGTCGCCGCCGGTGCCCTGGATCTTCACCCGGATGTTGACGGTGCCGGAGCGGGTGAAACCGTTCACCGAGTTCTCGCTCAGGCCCGGGTTCACGACGAACACCGTCTCGTCCCCCACCGGCTTCTTGGGAGCCTTTTCCTTGCTCTGCTCTGTGCCCTTCCATTCGGTGTAGGCGCTCTTGGCGTTCTCAGGTGTGTCGAACAGGCAGATGTCTACATCCATCATGTTGTCGGTGGAGCCGTTGTACATGAACCACGCGCTGCCGCCCCGCACCCAGCCCTTGGGCGAGGCGTCCTTCTTCACCTCCGTGCAGTACTGCCCCTCCGAGGTCACGCGCTTGTCCTTGTAGGGCTCCCAGCCGGGAAGCACCTCGCCGGGGCCGGGGAGAGCCTGGGTTATCTCGCCCTGTTCGAGCTGCTTGGTGAGGGGTTTGCCCGGCTCGTCCCCGGACTCCGAGGAGCAGCCGGTAATGGCGGCCAGGCTGAGAAACGCTGTGAGGGTGGTGACGGTGATGCGCGTGCGTGACATGGACATATCTTACGGACGGTGGCCGGTGAGAAGATCAACCGGATCCGGAGCCGGGCGCCCTGTCGTAGCTGTCGCGTCCGTGGGCGGTCGACGACGGGTGCCCGGGGGAAGGCGGTCACTTCGCGGTTGCTTCGGCTACTTCAGCGATCTCGACTCGGGGCCGACGAAGAACCTCAGAATGGACAGCACCGCGACCACCTGAACCAGTACGTAGGCGATCTGCGCGGAGAAGCTCTTTATCTGGTAGATCGACAGGAGCAGTTGGATGCGGCTGGGCCACAGGCGGCGTTCCGAGCGGAAGGTGTCCAGGTCCATGGCGAGGCCGGTGAGGGTGAGTACCAGGAGCATGAGGCAGACGCCGAAGGCCACGTTGCCGACGCCCTGGTTGGTGATGAGGTTGCCCAGGCTGCCGAGGCCGATCAGCAGGGCGTAGGCGATCACCAGGCTCAGGGCGCGGGCCGGGCCGCGGCGGCCGGGGAGCAGCCGCCACAGGGCTCCGAGTACCAGGCCCGCGCCCGCCCAGGTCAGTTCCCAGGAGATGAAGGCCCAGACCATCTCGGGGGCGCCGAAGAAGTACTGCTTCTGGCGCATCCACACCTGCTCCGGCGCGTAGGAGGCCCAGACGAGGATGACGCTGCCGGGCAGGCCGAAGACGGCGGCCAGGAGGGCGGCCCGCCGGGCGTTGTCCCACCATCTGGCGTACGGTCCCCAGCTCAGGGCGACGTCCACGACCGTGATCTCGCCGGGGAGCCACAGCCGCGGGGAGCCTCGGGTCCCGCCCTGGGGCCGCCAGTGGTGCAGGCGGCTCATTTCCTTCTCCACCGCGTGTCTGCCGCCGGGGGCGTCCGGGTGCTGGGCCTGGTCCATGCCGCGCAGGAGACCAATCAGTTCCCGGTAGCGGCGGGCACGTGCGATGAGGTCGTTGAGGCCGGTCTCGCTGATCGATTCGCCCAGTGCCGGGGCGCGAGGGCAGCCCTCGAAGTGCTGGGTGAGGACGGCTCGTCGCTGCCCGACCGCCAGCAGTCCGTACAGCGCGGCGAGGTCCAGCACCAGCCAGAGGCTGGCGAGCAGCTGGCTGCCGGCGTAGGAGCCCTGGCGCCAGGCCACCACGATGGCGAAGAAGACGGCCAGCAGGAGCCGGTCCAGTTTGGTGGGGCTCGCGTAGGGCATGCGTGGCGCGAGGTCCCGGGCCCTGAGGAGGGCCACGATGGCGATGCCGGTCAGCGCCCAGGTGTGGGAGTAGAACCAGGCGGGGAGCTCGGCGGTGAAGGCCACCAGGTCCTTGCTGAGGAAGGTGTGGTAGCGCGCCCGGTAGTCCGGGGCGTGCTGGTCGCTGAGCCAGCTGACCCGTTTCCAGTGACGTTCGCTCGCCCACACCGCCCAGCCCAGGAACAGCAGGGTGGTGACGGTGAGGCAGGTTCCTGTGCGGCCTAGCCGCCAGGGGGAGGTGTGGGGCCGGAGCAGTCCGCCGTCGTGGGCCAGCATGCGGGCCCACAGCACCAGTCCGGCGAGCCAGAGCCAGAGCATGGCCGCGGCCATCGCCAGGAGGGCGGGGATGTCCGTTGCGGTGGCTGGGCTTTGGGGGACGACGAGTGGCGGGGGCAGACCGAACAGGGACGGTGCGGCGGCCACCAGGCCTCCGGCCAGGGTCAGCGCGGTGGCGGCCGCCAGTACGGTATTCCTGGGGCGGGCGGTGGCGATGAGGGTCCAGGCGGCGAGGAAGCCGACGAGGACAGGCCAGCGGAGTTCGTACCCCAGCCAGGCCGGCGCGATCTTCAGTGCCCTGGCGCTGTCGAGGACCATCTTGTACAGGAGGAGGACCAGCACACCGAGCACGGCCTTGAGCAGGCCCCAGCGCAGCAGGGCGGTGCTGCTGCCGTCCTGGAGATCGGTGGTCCCGGGGCCGGCGGGCCAGCGGCGGGCCTGGAGGGCGGCGAAGACGATGATGCCCGCGGCGCCCAGCCACCAGGTGGTCATCCCGGCCGCGTTGGCCACCAGCCACGGTTCGCTGCTGGAGCTCGTCGCCACCCAGGCGCGTTGCCATGGGGGGACCAGCTGGACCGTCACCGTGGAACCTTGTGGCCCGGGTGGTCCGAGGTCGCGCCACAGCAGGTTCGCGCTGTCCGCCTGCGCCGGCCGGGGCGTCACCTGTGAGGTGGCCAGGCCGCCCAGCTCGATCCGTACGTCGTCCCAGTGCGCGCCCGCCAGCGCCGGGGGCGGCACGAGCGAGAGGGTCCACAGCTCGGGCCGCACGCCGATCGCCCATGGCCCGATCCGGGACTGCCCGCCCTTGTTGAACTGGAAGAGGGTGTCGTAGCGCACCTTGACCCAGGACGCCTCGGTGACCACCTGTGGGCTGTGCGGGCGGAACTCGTCGGGACGCATGACGTCCCTCGGGTCCCGCAGCAGGCAGCGCATCGCTTGCTGGTGGGCGGCGGAATTCTCGCTCAGCAGCAGGTCGTTGGCGTGCGCCCAGGAGGTGGGGGCCCGGATGGTCATCGTCGCGATGGCCGCGGCCACGGACTGGGCGCGGTTGTCGATGCGCAGCGTGGCCTGTGTGCGGGCGGTTGCCAGCTGGTCGGCGTGGCATTCGGCGGCGGGGGTGGGAGTAGGGGCGGCGGGGGCTTCCCCATGGGGGGTGGTGGGGGCCTGGGTGCGGGGGGCCGCAGGGGTTTCGGCGCGAGCTTCCGGACGGGCTTCGGCGCGGGCTTCCGTACGGCCCTTGGTGGGGGCCTCCGTGCGGACCTCCGTCCGGGCCTCGGCGGGGCCCTCCGCGCGGGCGGGAGGGACGCCTGACCACACCAGGCAGGCCAGCAGCAGCGCCGTACACCGCCCCGCCCGGCGGGCCACGGCGGTCATCGCCGCCGACGGCCGTCCGGGCACCGGCCCGGGCGGCCGGCAGGAGCGGTGGGTGGCCTCACCGCTGCGCGCTCTTCTTCCCCGGACATCCACTGATCGGGCTGCACTGCAGCACCACCTGGCAGACGTGGCTCTCGACGTCGGCGCCACCGGCGTTCCGGGATGCCTTCGCCTTTCCCGGTGCCTTCGCGAAGCGCCACTGGGAAGGCCTGGTGTGCGTGGTCGTGGCGGCCTTCTCCACCTTGACCTGCAGGGTACGAGCGTCGAGGTCGTGGGTCTCGACCAGCACTTCGTCGGGGGCGAGGCGGAAGTGGTCGTGCAGCAGGCACAGGCCGAACCGGTCGAGATTGCCATGCTTGTCCAGCACCGCCACGAGGTCGCGCACGAAGGCGCCATCCTGCGGTCCCAGCCCTTCGGCCTCCTCGAACGAGGGAAGCACTCGACGCGCGACTTCGGCCTGTCTACCCATGATTAGCCTCCTTGGCGACGCTTTGTTCTTGATGGATGTAATGCGCGGAATTAGCGTAATCATGCATATGTATGCCTGCAATCCAGAGGGTGCCTGGGGTTGGTCCGGCGACCGCTGCGCCGGTGTTCCACGGGCCGTGGGCTCGACGGCCATAGCCCTTATGGCCGTCATCCTGATGGGCGGGCAGGGCGACCGCCCCCGGCCACCTGAACGCCGCTCTGCGCAGAACGTGTACTTCCCGAGGCCATGCCCACGGGCATCGCTGACCTCAAGAGCCGCAAAAGGACAGGCGGACACCCGCTCATCCGCGTCATTAGACTGCGACCCGCTCCCTGCCACATATCTGATGCGTGAAGGGCGATACGCCCTGCCCCGAGGAGGCACCGGAATTGATACGAGAGCCCGAGCACAACCAGCGGCCGATCCCACCCGCGGTGCAGGAGGCCTACGGAGCGGACGACCTCGGCACCAAGCCCATATTCGCCGGAGGATTCATCAACTTCGGCCACTGGCAGGCCATCGACATCAGCTCCGGCCTCTCCCACGAGGACCGCGTCCGCAGCCAGCAGGACATGTACCGGCACATTCTGAACGCCCTGCCGCCCACTGAGCAGCGGCGGGCGCTGGAGGTCGGCTCCGGCACCGGGGCCGGTACCGCGCTGGCGCTCCAGGAGTACGGCTTCGCGCAGATCACCGGCATGGACATCCACCCCCGACAGATCGAGCGAGCGCAGCAGTCCAACTCCCGTCTCCTGGCGGAACGGCCGGAGCACCTCGGCTTCGTCCAGGGCGCGGCCGAGAGCATGCCCTTCGACGACGAGGAGTTCGACTTCCTCTACAGCGTCGAAGCCGCCCAGCACTTCAGCGACCTGACCGCCTTCGGGCGCGAAACGGCCCGTGTGCTGCGGCCCGGCGGACACGCCGTGATCGCCAGCTTCTTCACCACCGACGACACACCCGGTCACGCCGAACGCCTCGCCGCGCTCCTCGATTGCTACGCCAACGGCCTCGACCTCGCCCACCCCGTCCCCCACGTCGTCGACGCCCTCGCCCAGGCCGGACTGACACACACCCGGGCCACATCGATCGGACCAGCCGTATGGCAGGGCTGGGACCGCTGGATCAACCACGTCTCAGGACCCGACGCGTGGCCCCGCAACTTCCTCCGCGTCCACGAAGAAGGCATCCTCGACTACTACGTCATCACAGCCACCCGGCCCGCGGACTGAACAACCGCCGCACCACTCCCCCGCCCCCGGGCGGCGTCCGGCAGCCCCCGGCTCGCGCGGCCCGTGTCTTCTAGTGCTCCTGTGTCCGGCGGACCTCGCCCGTACCCAGCCTGATCACGGCACGCGGCTGCATCGGCCCCTCACCTCGCCTGGAGAGCAAGGCCACCTCCTCGACCACCGCGGACAACCCACCGAGCCGGACGGCGCACTCGGCGGCCAGCCGCTGCGGGTCCCGGGTGCGGCCGAGCGACAGATGCGGGGTGAAGCGGCCACCACGACCGCGACACAGCGGGAATCGCAGCTCCAGCGCCCGGTGGAGCCGGGCCCACGCTGCCGGGTCCGCGGCGGCCGGGTCGAGCCACACCGTCGCGTAGGACCGGTGCCGGAAATACCGCACACCCGCCAGACGCGCCGTGAACGCCGCGCTCTCCGCCACTGCGGCGGACAGCAGCGGCACAGCCCGTACGAACTCCTCCTCCGGCACGAACCCGAACAGCAGATTCACGTGCGGTGGCCACCGCCGGACCTGCGGATCGTGCTCCCAACGGATGTCCTGGATCGGCGGCCAGAGCTCCTGCGGTGGCAGCCAGGCCACCGCCGTCCGGGCCGTCGGCGCCACCTCGAGCACGTCCGAGGGCTCAGCCCCACCACCGGTATCCGGGTGTCCGTCCACAGTGTCATGATCCGTGCTCCGCTCAACCCGGTGGCGGCCTGGGTGGGCCAGCCGGGTCAACGGTTCGCAAAGGGAGCCGGGTGACGGCCGGCCGATCGCGGCTTCCGCCGCCAGGGCACCGGGGTGAGGGCGACAACTCCGTGGGGGCAGGTGATCCTGGAGCCGTGCACCCTCACCCTGCGGAGGAGCCACCCACGATCGGAGTGGAAGAGGAGTTCTTCCTCGTCCATCCCGGCAGCCGCCGCCTGGTGGCGGCCGGCGCGCGGGTGGTCGCGCGTGCCTCGGCAGAGTTGCGGGGAGGTGTCTCCGGAGAGTTCACGGAGTTCCAGGTCGAGGGCAGGACACCACCCTGCTCCGGCCCGCAGGAGCTGCGCGGGGAGCTGCGTCGTGCCCGGGCGGCCCTGGCGGCCGCGGCGCGAGCCGAAGGCCTGCGCCTGTGCGCGTCCGGCACACCGGTCCTCGCTGACGACAGCGGTACCGGCACGACGGGTGCGGACATCGGTGACCACCCCCGCTACCGCGCCGGACTCCTGCAGTACCGCAGGCTGCTCGACCAATTCGTTCTGTGCGCCTTCCATGCACACGTACACCTGCCCGACCGGGAGACGGCCGTCCTGGTGAGCAACCACCTGCGGCCCTGGCTGCCACTCCTGGTGGCCATGAGCGCCAACTCGCCCTACCACCACGGCCAGGACACCGGCTACGCCAGCTGGCGCGCGGTGATCCGCAGTTGCTTCCCCTGCCTGGGCCCGCCACCGTACGCCGCGTCGCTCGACGAATACGGACACCTCGCCACCGCGATGGCCGCCACCGAGGCGATGCTCGAGCCCGGCATGCCCTTCTGGGACGTACGGCCCAACCCGCACCTGCCCACCCTGGAGGTACGGACCATGGACGTACTGCCCGACACCGACGACACCGTGGCCATGACCCTGATCATCCGCGCCCTCGTCACCACCGCGGCATCCCGCGTGGCAGACGGCGATCCTGGCCCCCGCGTCGGCGCGGAACTGCTGCGCGCGGCCTACTGGCGCGCCGCGCGGGACGGCTGGCCGGGCCAGGGCCTGGACACACTCACCGGCCACGTACTGCCCTCCTCGGAACAGGCACAAAGGCTCGTCGACGACATACGCCCCGCATTGCACGCCTACGGCGACGAGGACGAAGTCACAGCATTCCTGCACCGGCTGCGGCAGCGCGGCTCGGGAGCCGAGCGGCAGCGAGCCCGGATGACCCACGAGCCGCACCTGAGCGCGGTGGTGGATGGTTGCCTGGTGCAGGAGACGTGCGCGGACGGCTGCGGCTGACCGGCCGGCGGTCTGATGGGCTCCGTGGTGGGATGGGCTCCGTGGTGGTCAGCGCGGCAAGAGCGTCGTCACCAGGACGTCACGACGTGCCCGCTGCGCCGGGTCCAGCGGTCGGATCGGCGAGACCTCATGCAGGGTGCGCCGGTCGTCACCGAGCAAAAGACTGCCCGGCTCGCTCAGCGTCGTCGCCAGCACCGGCGCACCAGCCATGTCGTACACCGAGCTCTCACCACCTGTGGCGTTCTCACGGCCGATCAACAGCGACGAAACCAGCGTGACACCGTCACGATGCCGCCCTTCGGGAGTGGCCTGCCCGTCCTGACCGGCCGAGGCGAGCACCCGGAACGGGTGCACCTGAACCACCCACTCCTCGCAGTCCTCCAGACCTGCGGCCACCTGCCCCAGCAACCGGATCAGGGACACCAGCAGAGGATCAGCGGTACAGGCATCGGTCAACGGCTCGAAACGCCGGTCGACCCCGACATACATCGGGTTGCTCGCCTCCGGCTGCACGAACGCGTCGTTCGGCCGGGCGATCAGACGCCCCTCCCGCGTCAGGGAGAAGATCCCGTAGCGGCGCAGGCGACGCGTGCCGTTCTCCGCCGCGTACGGGTCGGTCACCAGGTCGTCCCAGTGGGCAGCGAATCCCGCCCAGCTCGCCGTGTCCGCACCCAGACACGCCCACACCTCGGCAGACAGCATCGAACACACCCCCGCCGAAGACAGGGACCGCCCAGCCGCAGCGATCGACGACACCGTGTGTCGTCCTACCGGTGACCACGTCCCCCATCGTCCGCCCTCCCCCCACCCACCGCATCCGCACGCGACTCGGACGCGACGCCCACCGGCGATCAGCGGGGCGAGAGAAGCGACGGGCGGCAAGGGTAAGTGCTGCCAAGCCGATCGTGACGGTGATCGCGAGTTCCACGGCGGTGGACGGCTGCCAACCCGTCGGCCAGGTGATCGCTCCGGCGGCTGTCGGCCCTGAAACATGCGCCGCGACAGCGTGGCGGAGGAGGTCGACTGTGTAGGTCATGGGGTTGACCAGGCAGAGTGCCGCAAGCCAGGCAGGCAGGTCGGCCAAGGGGAACATGGCTCCGGAGAGGAAGACCATCGGTGTCAGGGCGAAGCTCATCACGGCCTGGAAGGTCTGTATGCGGGTGATACAGACGGCAGCAAGGCTACCGAGGGCTGTCAACGTCAGTGCAGTGACGGCCAGCTCGCCGATGAGGGTGGCGATCAGAGCCGGCCTGTAGGGCACGTGAGCGGTCCAGGCGAGGCTGAGGACGACGAGGCCCTGGCAGCTCGCCACGGTTGCTCCGCCCAGGCATTTGCCCAGGAGCAGGCTGCTGCGCCGGACGGGGGCGACGAGCATTTCGCGCAGGAAGCCGGTCTCGCAGTCCCAGATGATGGATGCGCCGGCGGCGACGGCGGGCATCTGCACGGTCATCACCAGCACGCCGGGGAAGAGGTATGCGCGGTAGTCACCCGTCCCGGTGGGGGTGGCGACGAGGGCGTTGAGGCCTGTCCCGAGTACCAGCAACGTGAGGGCCGGTTGCAGCAGGTTCATGGCCATCAGGCTCCGGTTGCGCAAGAAACGGATCATTTCGCGCTGCCAGACGACCTTTACGGCGCGCAGCTCTCCGGAGAGTCTCCGCTTGGCCGGGGGTGGCTCCGAGGTGGTGATGTGGGGAGCGTGAGCGGTCGTGGTCATGGTGCTTGGCTCCGTGTTTTTCGTGCTTTTCGTCGTCTCCAAGGTCTCCCTGGATGTCGTGACAGCCGGGTGCCGGGGGTGTCTGTCGACCGGGGTGCCGGGGGTGTCTGTCGACCGGAGCGCTTTTCGGCGTCGTGGATGGTGCGTCCGGTGTATCGCAGAAATACGTCGTCGAGGCTGGGGCTGGTCACAGTGATCGACAGGACCGGCACGCCGAGGTGGGCGCACAGTGCCGGTACGAAGGCCGCGCCGTCGGGCGCTTGGGTGCACAGTCCGTCGGGTCCGGCAGTGGCGTTGAGGCCGAATTGCCGGCGCAAAGCGGTCGCCGCCGCTCGGTCATCAGTGGTGTGGAGACGGATTCGGTCCGTGCCGATCGCGGCTTTGAGCGCGGCTGGTGTTCCCTCGGTGACGATACGGCCGTCGTCCATGATGGCGATCCTGTCGCAGTGCTCGGCCTCGTCCAGGTAATGGGTGGTCAGGAAGAGGGTGACGGCCTGCTCTTTGCGAACGTGGTGCAGGTGTTCCCACAGCTGTGCCCGGGACAGCGGGTCCAGGCCGATGGTGGGTTCGTCCAGGAACAGCACCTGTGGCGAGTGCAGCAGGCCCCGGGCGATCTCCAGTCGTCGTTTCATGCCGCCGGAGAAGGTACGGACAAGACTGTTCCGGCGATCGGCCAGGCCCACCAGATCGAGCATTTCAGTCGTCCTGGCTCGTGCGACGCGTTTCGATAGGCCGTAGAGATCGGCGTGGAACCGCAGGTTTTCGTTCGCTGTGAGCTCTCCGTCGACGGTGAGTTCCTGGAAGACCAGTCCCATGCGGCGGCGTACCGTGCCGGGATCCTCGGTGATGTCCGCTCCTGCCACTCTCGCCTGGCCGGCGGTGGGCCGGGTAAGAGTGCACAGCATGGCGATGGTGGTGGACTTGCCCGCACCGTTGGGACCGAGGAACCCGAAGGTTTCTCCCGGGTACACGGTGAGGTCGACCCCGCGCACCGCTTTCACCCCTGGGTACGACCTGCACAGGCCACGGGCGACAATCGTCGGCTGAGCCGTCGGCAAGGGGGCGGGAGGCATCAGGGGCGCTCCGCCGGGCTCGACGGAGGCGGTTGGCCTCCGGGCGGGACGGTGACCAGTGGCTGCATGTGGGTGGTGGAAAGCGGCTCGTCGACGGGGCGGTTTTCCGCCTCGACCCATGCGTGGGCCCGGAAAGGCATGGTCTGCACTCCCGCGTGCCAGGTAGGCCACGCACCACCGGCCCGGCAGAGCAAGGCGGTCGCGATGGACCTGGGCAGACAGCCCTCTCCGGCGCAGCGCACGCTGACGGCGACCACCCTCGCACGCGCCCTTCTCGCCTCCGCATAACCGGCCGGTCGGGCGCCGCGTGCGCAAACGGTGAGGACGTTGCGGACCGTGCGCGGTGACAGTCCCCCGATCAAGTGGCCCGCGACGACTGCGAGCAGTGGCAGCGGTCGACGGTGGATCGGGATGCGTGGCGGCTTGTCCACGGTGACGGCCACGCTCATGGTGTCATCAGTCCTGCGCCGCAGAGCCGGCGGACGATTCTGCCGATGTCGGCCAACGCCCGGTCTCTCGGGACGTCATAGTGCTCGGTGAGGGCATCAGCGGCTTCCTTCTCGCCACCGCCCTCGATCAGAATGCGGAGAACCAGGGCACCGCTGCCGTTGAGCTGGTAATAGCGGCCACTGCGTTCGTCCAGCAACACCATGCCGTCTTCGACGGTGGCCGCGGAAATATCCTGTCTCAGGCTGGGCATCCGTCCACCTCCTCCTCACCGAGGCTTTCGGGTCGATGCACCGAACCTACGTCTCGCCCCCGAACATCGTCTCCTGAAAGAGGAGAAAAGAAGGGGGCAGGATGGTGGGACAACCGAGAGTTCCCGGGATCAGAGCGTGCGGTTCGTCGAAGATTCTTTAAATAGCGCCGACGGAATGCCACCCGAATGGCTCAGCCTCCAGGTGCGCCGGTGAACTCAGGAGACGCGGGGTCCACGGAACCTGTTTGCGTTGGGAGCTGACGGTCTCAGTCGCATGCCGATCACGAAACAAAGCCCCCATCGGATCTCACCCTTCACATACCCGTAACCCTTTTGAGGGATTCCCAGGGCATGCTATGGCTTTCTCGCAAAAAAGGCGGACAGTGCGCTACAGGCAAGACGAGACAGTCTCGTGACGCCGAACCAGGAGGTGTTTTCCATGGACGAGCGCACCGAGGTTCTGTACGAGCCGCCGGCGCTGACGGAAGCCGGGGATTTCACAGAGAAGACCCGCGGGGGGACCGGCGAACTCCAGGAACCGATTTTCGGTCGTTTCAACCCCCAGCAGTAAGGCTGATCACCTTTTCCCACGTGAGGGCACCGTGCACTGGTTCGTGGTTCTCCCGGATTGCGTCGCGGCCCAGGCCGTTCCCAGGATGCTGAGTGGGGCGGCCTTGCTCGCCTCACACGCCTCCGGTCGTCCGTGGCTGATCGGGCGGATACCGGCGGAGCAGCGCACCGTTCTCACGGCCGGCGATCAACGGCTGGCGGTGCTCGGGCAGAGCCCGGGGACCGCCGGCCACCTCATGCGGCTGGCCCAGCGGGTGAGAGGGCCGAGGGGCTTGAGCTTCCCGACCGACGCGCTGCCGGGAAGTGCGCACCTGGTGCTGTCGGTCAACGGCCATGTGCGCGCCCAGGGCACGGCTTCCGGACTGCGCCGGGTCTACCGCACCACGTGGCAAGGGGTGACGGTGGCCGCCGACCGGGCCGATGTTCTCGCGGAGTTGACGGGAGCCGAACTGGACGATCGCTGGCTCGCGACTACATTGCTCACGTCCGAGCTGCCCCATCCGCTCAACGTCCGCTCCCCTTGGCGGCGGATCGAGGCCGTCCCGCCGGGCAGCGCCCTGCTGATCACACCGGATGGGCGGGCGCGACTACACAGGTGGTGGCAGCCGCCCGCTCCGGTGCGGTCGCTCGCCGAGGGGGCACCGGCGGTGCGAGAAGCTCTGTCGGCGGCCGTCAGCGCGAGGGTGAACACGCTCGGGGCCGGGCAACCACTCGGTTGCGACCTGTCCGGAGGGTTGGACTCCACCTCGCTGTGTTTCCTCGCTCATCGCTTCGGCGCCGCCCGCCTCGTGACGATGACGGTACAGCTGCGCGACCCGAGCAATGACGACGTCCTCTGGGCCGACCGTGCAGCGCTCAGTCTTCCGCTTGCCACCCGGCTCGTCCTCCACTCGCAGGCGCTGCCCGCCCAGTACGCCGCGCTCGAGCAGGCGCCTTCGGTGACCGATGCTCCCTCGCTGCTTCTGCGGAGCCGCGCTGTCCTCGACGTCTGTGCCCAGCGGTACGCCTGTCACCGTGTCACGGTTCACTTGGCCGGTCACGGCGGCGACGAAGTGCTCCAGGCGCCGCCCAGTTACCTCCGAGACCTACTGCGCCGTGATCCGCTGCTGGTTCTGCGGCACTCGCGGGGACACCGCGCCCACTACCGATGGCCGCTGTCCCGAATGCTGCACGGACTGGCCGACCGCCGTTCGTACGCTCGCTGGCTCGCCGACGAGACACATCTCCTCCAGGCGCCTGATACGGCCAGCCCACCTCTCGGCTGGGGTCCTCCGCTGCGCATGGCGCCCTGGGCGACGCCACGGGCGGTGAAGGCAGTCGCCTTCCTCCTGGAGGAAGCCGCTCACCGGGCCGAGCCCCTGGCCCCCGAACGCAGCCGGCATCAGGCACTCCACCGCATCCATACGGCGAGCCAGCTCTACCGTCTGATGCGGCAAGACCTGGCCGAACCGTGGATCGCCCTCCCTTACCTGGACGACCACGTGCTCGAAGCCTGCCTCGCGGTACGGCCGGACGAACGCGGCACGCCATGGCGCTACAAGCCTCTGCTCGCCGCAGCGCTCGACGGCATCGTGCCCACGGCCCTGCTGAACCGCACCACCAAGGCCGGCAGCGGATCCGACTTCTACCGGGGACTGCGTCAGCATCGTCGGCAGCTTCTTGATTTGGTGGACCAGTCCCAGCTCGCGCAACGCGGGCTGATCGACCCTGTCCCGCTGCGGGCAGCGCTGTTGACGCCCTGCTCCCGGACCGTCCAAGCCCTGGAGAACGCTCTGGCCGTCGAGCACTGGCTCGCGTACCTTCCTCCGCGCCCCTGCCCGACCCACGCGTAGGCCTGCGCGGCAGGAACACCCGACCGGCTGTATCGAAGCGAATGGCAGGGTGCTGACGTCGCCGTCCTCGTATCGCGCCGTTCAGCGTCTTGTGGCGACGGTAGTCACGGTCGCCCGACACACAAACATGAACCTGTCAATTCCCGCGTGGGGCCGATCTGGACATTCGGGGAAGAGTTTCAGCCGGGGGTCATGACGATGGTTGCCTCATACAGCAGTCTTCCAGGATCGTCGATTGAGCAAGCGCGAGACGAGGCAACGCGATGGCCGTATCACGCGGCCGTCGAGCTGCTTGTTCAGCACGTCGCGGCCCATAGCGGTTGCGACGTGAACTCCCGGTTCGACATTCGAATTAAGGAGGAATCGTGGTCTCGAAGACGAAGAAGGTCGTGCGTTCCGCTGCCGTGGCGTTCGCCGCAGCAGCCACGATCACCATGACCGTGCCGGCCGGCGATGCTTTCGCCATCGATCATATCCCCTGCCGTGGCGGGGAGAACTTTCTGAAGATCTGGTCGCACAACGGTGGAAGTCAGAGCGTGGACTGCTACGCCAACCGTGGAAGGACCGACTTCGGCGGGTGGTGGGTCGACAAGATCTCCACCGGGAACAACGACTTGATCTACTACGACGCCAATGGCGATTCGGTGAAAATCGAGCGCTGGCACGAGATCACTTTCCCGAACCGCCCGCCCAAGGTCAACTCCATCGAGATCCTGTGACGAGTTGAAGGGCCGGCTCTCCACGGGCCGACTCTCCAGGAATGGCAGACGCGCCAATTTCGCTGATTGTCCATTCTTGGGTACTGCCGTTTTCCGGGCGGGCATCAGGTATTCCGTAGCGTTTTCCGATGTGTGAATCCGCTCGCACCCGGCTCGCCAATGCCGGCCACGCCTCCGGACGTGGCCGGCATTGGCTCGGCTTGGCAGCCTCAGCAGAGACCTCGTCCTGCGGTACCAGCGACGTTACGACGGCCAGTCGCGCTCAGCATCGCCGTACATAGGCTCACACGGAGGACGGCGACCCGGCCTCGCCGAGGCGAGGGCTCGACAGTGTCGGGGCGGTCGGGGGCTCCTCGGAAGGCCTTCGTACCTCACCGTACTGCTCGGTCGGCGAGCCCGTCGTACCTCGTGGACGCGGATTGGCCGACGACCCGAACACGCGTAGCCTGGAAAGTAGTGGAGCACAGGGTCCGCTGCTCGGGCAGCAGACCACCAAGGCGCACACCATCTCAACAGTGCGCGTGGCGCCGGGAGCCCGCCGGACCTGCATGGGCTGACTCGGCTGCCTGGGCGGTTTCCTCGCTCCTTTATGAGCCTTGTGAGCCTGGGGCAGACACTCCGCAGACGGCTTCTCGACACGATCTCCTGTGGTTCTCCGGCGCAGCCGTAAACAACTCCTCCCCGGAGGAGGGAGACCCATGGTCGAGTACGAGACCCACTACGCGAGGGCCGATGCGGGGCGCGCGCGTGAACTCGCCGCCACAACCTCCCCGTACACGATCAAAGTGCAGTTCCTGGGCGGGCTGAACTCGACGCAGAAGGCCGCGTTCACCAAGGCCGCGGACCGCTGGGCGAAGGTCATCGTCGGAGACCTGCCGGATGTGAGCGTCGACGGCGAGGTCATCGACGACCTCCTGATTCTGGCGCAGGGCACATCGATCGACGGGCCCGGGAACATCCTGGGCGAAGCGGGACCGACGGTGCTGAGACCGGCCAACGGTCCCGGTGCGTTCCTGCCCGCGAAGGGCACGATGTCATTCGACACGGACGACTTGGAGGAAATGGCGGCCAACGGGACGTTGGTGGATGTGATCACCCATGAGATGGGGCACGTCTGCGGCATCGGTACCCGTCCTTGGACGGAGAAGAATCTGCTCCAGGGCGCGGGCGGCGACAACCCCGTCTTCCGTGGCACGAGCGCCATGGAGGAGTACGGGAAGCTGGTGGGCGCGGGTCAGCCCAGGCCCGTACCGGTCGAGAACCAGGGCGGGCCGGGGACACGCGACGGACATTGGCGTGAGACGGTGTTCGCCAACGAGCTGATGACCGGATTCGTGGGCGGAGCCCCCAATCCGCTCAGCCGTCTCACGGTGGGCAGCCTGAACGACCTCGGCTACGTCGTGGACATGGCGGCCGCCGACGAGTACGCGCTGCCCAACCACCTGGAGCTGGCCGAACGGGGCGAACTGCGCACCCACGCGGCACCCGTCGGCGCCGGCACGGTGCAGCGCACCATCCCGGTCATACTGCCCGAGGACAGTCTGCTCGCGTCGGCGTGAGGATCAGCGCTCATGAACGGTGAGCGAGAGCACCGGGCCCGGGGCGGGCGCGAAGACGCACGCGGAGCACGCGGAGAGGAGAAGCGTGCCGTCCTGAGGCCCGATACCACCGTCCTCAGATCCGAGGCGGTCATTCCACGGGACAACGTCGTGCGGCCGGCGCCCAACCGGTTCAGTCATGTCCTGGAGGAGATGCACCCGTACTGGTTCGAGCGGTCCGAGCAGGCTCCGCAGCCCGATGGGATGCTGCCCGCCGGGACCCCGGTGCTCCTCCTTCGGGAGGAGGGCGACCACTGCCGTGTGGTCACCGGAACCGGTCTCTACGTCACCGTCGCACGGGTGAACCTGCGGAAGCTGCCGGGCGACGGTGACGGGTGACGGCAGGTGTGATGCCACACCGCTCAACTACGCACCCCGTAGCACGGCGGCGCGGCGCCGACTGCCAGCCGCCAGACGACGCCCGTGGCGTCGCCGGCCCGGCCGCCCGGTCAGCCATGGTGCACGTCAACCGTCCCCGGTCTCCTGCTGCCGCGCCGGATGATTCACGCCCGCTGGTGGCCGGCTGGAACGACGGGGGCCGCTGCGGCCGACAGGGCGCATACGGCAGTAATCGTGACAGCCACGGGGCCCGTCGCGGCGTGCGCGTCCGCTGCCGTCTCTGCCCGGTGATCCTGAGCCGGACAGCCCGCACTCGTCGTCGCCCTGGGCCTTGCCCTCGGCATCGCGCTGGTGATCACGGTCACCTCGGTGTCCGCGGGCATGGCCAAGGCCCAGGACAAGGTGCTGCAGTCGCTGTACGGCCTGGGCACCGACATGACCGTGACGAAGGCCCAGCCGACCGTTCCGGCACCCTGACGAAGAGCCCTGGCAACCGTCCTTGACAGTCCGGAAGCTTAGGTTGGCGCGAGACAGGGTGCCTGGGGTCGAACGCCGCTTGCGCGATTCCGTCAGAAGGGCGCCGGATCGGGGACCCGCTGTCACGGGCTGACCGAGCGCCAGACGTAGAGCCGGCGACGGGCGTCTGCGACGACGGGTCCCAGGACGAGGGCCTCGAGCGGAGGCGGGCAGATCGGCAAGCCGACCGGCCCCTGCCGTCACGCCCTGTATCGGTAGAGGATCCGGCCACGGGTGAGGTCGTAGGGGCTGAGTTCCACGAGCACCCTGTCGTACGGCAGGATCTTGATGTAGTTCTTCCGGATCTTCCCGCTGATGTGGGCGAGCACCGTGTGCCCGTTCTTGAGCTCCACCTTGAAGGTGGCATTGCGCAGGCACTCGGTGACGGTGCCTTCGACTTCTATGCCCTTTGCTGTTTTCGTCATGGTCTCTCAACTCTTCCGTTCTGTGACGGTGAACGCGGTGTGGTGTGGCCGGGTGTCAGCGGCGGACGAGCTCCAGGGTGGCTGCCGCGCGCCGGGCGCCGATGCTCTCGAACAGGGCGGTGGCCGCCGCGTTGGACTCGCTCACCTCGGCCCATGCCGAGGCGGTTCCGGAGCGGTGCAGTGAGCCCAGTGCGTGGGCCAGCAGCGCCCGGGCGATGCCGCGGCGGTGGCTGTCGGTCCGGACGGCGATCAGCCCGATCCGTGGTTGCCGGGGCAGGGGCGCCACTCGGATCAGTCCCACGTACTGGTCGAAGTGCCGCGCCACCGTGTACTTCGACGGGTCGACCACGGTGGTCCCCGCCGGGCGGGGCAGCACCTCGGTCGGCATCGTCCGCCATCCGGCGGCGGCCTCGACCTCGTCGCGGATGACGCGGTCCAGGGCGCGCAGCGGGCCCTCCTCCGCCTCACCGGCGGGGACGATCGTCACGCCCGACGGGAGCCGCGGCGAGCCGAGCCCGGTGACCTGCGGGTCTGTGGGCACGAGATAGCCCCATTCGCGGCGTGCGGCGGCGAAGCCGGCCCGCTCCCAGGCGGACCTCGAGTCGTGGTCGGCTTCGTCGACGACGGTGTACAGCGGTGTCCGCAGGTCCGTCAGCATCGCGTCGGCGATGCGGTCGAAGACCGCGCTGTGCCACGCGTCGATACTGATGAAGAGCCGCCCGTCGGGTCGGCGCGAAGCGTCGCCGCGGCCGACCACCCGGTCGTCCTCCATGGCGTGCCATTGCGTGTCCGAAACCCGCGTGACCGCGACCGTGTGGTCGCCCGTGCCCGAAATGGAATGCGTAATGTTCATTGGTGTTGCCTCTCGGGAGTGCCTTGTGTGAGGCGCTCCCGGCGACACCTGCGTCAATCGCCGACCGTGACGAAAAGGGGGAGCACCCATAGGGATACAGCCTTCATGGGTCTCGCCTCCTCGCGTTCTTTCACGGCTGCCCAGACCGTACCAGCGGGGATCCGTCGGCCCAACCGATTTATCGCAGGGGCCCCGCGGACGGCCTGCCGTTCTCGTGGCCCGTACCCGTGGGAAATCCGGACGATCACGAATACTCTGGTCGTCGTGGGGCCAAACGACGGGGTGTGGAAGTCGGCGCTGTCCGGCTTGGAGCGGTGGGGGCTCGGGGCGCTGTTCGGTGGGCGCGGGGGCGAGCAGGGGCGGTCGTCCGGCGGGCTGGACGATCAGGGCGGGGCGCAGCTGGGCTGGGGGTTCACGCATACCCAGTACAGCGCGGACCACGGTGTTCCGGACGCCACGCGGCGGGCCGGCGCTCTGCTCTCCGGGCAGCCCATGCCGCAGAATCAGCATCTCATGGGCTGGGGCGCGGAGAATCCCGAACCCGCGCCAGGGCGGTACGACTTCGAGGCGCTCGACCAGCGCGTCGAGCTGATGCGGGCCACCGGCGCGGCCCCCGTCCTCACCCTGTGCGGCGCTCCCGACTGGATGAAGGGCGGGCGGAAGGGGCGTACCGACTGGTCGCGGCTGGAGGCGGCTCCCGATCCCCGGCACTTCGCCGACTTCGCGCGGCTGGCGGGCGTGGTCGCGCGCCGGTATCCGGACATCCGGCACTTCCTCGTGTGGAACGAGCTGAAGGGTTTCTACGACGAGGACAAGCGCCGCTGGGACTACGAGGGGTACACCGAGCTGTACAACCTCGTGCACGCCGAGCTGAAGCGGCAGAATCCGGAGTGTCTCGTCGGCGGCCCCTATGTGGTGGTCGACCATGAGCCGCCCGGTGACGAGGACGGTTCACCGGAGGTGCGCGGCGCGTGGGGTGCGCTCGACCGGCGCTCCGTCGATGTCATCCGCTACTGGAACAAGTACAAGGTGGGGGCGGACTTCGTCGTCGTGGACGGGGCCAGTTACACCCGTGAAGGGCATCGGACGATCCCCGACGAGTTCGCCGCCACCGAGAAGTTCACCGATGTCACGCGCTGGCTGAGGAACGTCACCGGGCTTCCGGTGTGGTGGGCCGAGTGGTACGTCGAACCGCCTGCCGAGGACGACCGGGCGGGCGGCCGGGACGGCTGGAGCGAGCAGCACCGCGCCGCCGTGCAGGCCACCGCGATGACGCGACTCGCCCTGGGTGGGGCCGCCACCGCTCTCTACTGGAACCCTCAGCGGATCGAGGGCGACTGTCCTGGTTGTCTGTGGCGGAGCACCCACTTGGACGACGGGGGCGGGGGGTTGCCCATGGCGCGGCTGCTGGGCTGGTTCGCCCGCGAATTCCCGCCGGGGACCGTCTTCCGCCGGGTCGCCGTCTCGGCCGAGGCCGGTGCCCGCATTCACGTCCTCGCCCACGAGAGTGTCGTGCTCGTCGTCAGCACCGAGCGGCGGCAGGTCATGGCGAGCGTGGATGGGCAGGAGCTGACGTTGGCTCCGTACGAGGTGCGCTGGCTGGACGGTTGAGTAAGCGGAGCCGGGCGGGTGGTTGACTACGTCGCATGGATTTCGCACATGCTCTCGCGCGGCGGGAGGAGCTTTCAGAGTCCGAGCCCGGCCCTTTGCCGGTGCCTTCGGGCGCGCCTCCTCTCGACCCCGAACTGGGCGCTGCCCTCGAGGCTTTGGGGCACGTGGTGAGGGAGCCGATCACCCCTGAGAACCTCGCGGCCCGGCAGGAGCGGGACGCCGCGGTCCGGCCGAGGCCGACAGTCCGGGATCTCCGGGACGACGGCCGCTTCGAGGTCGAGGAGCTGCGGGTGCCGGGAGCGTCGGGTGGGCCGGACGTCACGCTCGTGAGCGCGCGGCCCGCCGGGATCGACAGGGCGCGGCCGCTGCCGCTGCTGTACTACATGCACGGCGGCGGAATGATCAGCGGTAACGCGTGGTCCGTGCTTCCCCGGCTGCTTCGCGAATGGGCTTGCGCCCTGGAGTTGGTTGTCGTCTCTGTCGAGTACCGGCTGGCGCCGCAGGCACGGTATCCCGGACCGGTGGAGGATTGTTACGCCGGATTCGTCTGGGTGGCCGCGCACGCGGCCGAGCTGGGCATCGACGCGGGCCGTATCGTCATCGGAGGGAAGAGTGCCGGTGGTGGGCTCGCCGCGGCGCTCGCCCTGCTCGTCCGTGACCGGGGCGGGCCCGCGCCGATCGGGCAACTGCTTCTGTGCCCGATGCTCGACGACCGCAACGACACCTTCTCCAGTCACCAGATGGCAGGCGTCGACGTCTGGGACCGGACCTCCAACGCGACCGCGTGGCAGGCGCTGCTGGGTGACCGGTACGGTGCCGCCGACCTGTCGCCCTACGCGGCTCCCGCTCGGGCCACGGATCTGTCCGACCTACCCCCTGCCTATGTCGAGGTCGGGTCGGCCGAGACCTTCAGGGACGAGGGTGTGGCCTACGCCAACGCGATCTGGCAGGCCGGTGGCCAGGCCGAACTGCACGTATGGCCCGGAGCGTTCCACGGCTTCGACACCTTCGCACCGCAGGCGGCTCTCAGCCAGGACGCTCGCGATGCCCGGTTCCGCTGGCTCCGGCGCGTTCTCACGCAGTCCACGCAATCCACGCCGTCCACACAGTCCGGTGCGAGCAGCGGGCCTGGCAGCGTATGAGTGCCGGCCCATCGGGCTCGCGTCAGCTCACCGCCCGCTTCACGAGCGCGCTGATCCGCGCCTCCACTTCGGCCGTCACCTCGGTCAGGGCGAACCCGGCCGCCCACATCGGCCCGTCGTCCAGCTTCGCCTGGTCGCTGAAACCGAGCGTCGCGTAGCGTGCCTTGAACTTCTCCGCGCTCCGGAAGAAGCAGACGACCTTGCCGTGACGCACCGGGAGGGCGGCAGGGCACGCCCTGCCGCCCTCCCGGTGGACCACTACTGGCCGACGGTTGCCGGTTCCTCGGCCGGTTCGGCGCTTCCCGCAGGCCCCGCGGCTCCCGGCGTGCCCGGAGCGGGGTGCGTCGGCGTGGGGCGGACCAGGGCCAGGACGAGGAGGCCGCCCACGGCCGCTGCCGCCGCCGCGCAGAGGAAGACGTCCTGCATGCCGTCGGCGAACACCCGGTGGATCAGTTCCCGCGCCTCCGCCTGGCTGCCGTGCGGCGCGGCGGCGACGAGGCGCTGCGCCTGGCCGCCGGCCAGGGCGGACGCGGCTTCGTGCGCGTCCGGGACCAGGCCCGAGAGCCGCTTCTGGGCGGTGTGGGTGAACACGGCGCCCAGGACCGCGATGGCCAAGGTCATGCCGAGCTGCCGGAAGGTGTTGACCGCGCCCGCCGCCATGCCCATCCGCTGGGGCGGCACGCTGCCGGTGGCGGCGGAGACCAGGACGGGGGTGGCCAGGCCGACGCCCGCGCCGCTCACGGCGAGCCCGATGGCGAGGGAGGACGCGGTGGCGTCGGCGGACATGGCGTCGTACAGCAGGTACATGCCCGCGGCGATCAGGAGCAGGCCGATGCCGATCGGCAGCCGTGGCGCGAGCCGCTGGATGTGGCGGCCGGCGATCGCCGCGACGAGGAAGGAGACCACGGCCATGGGGGTCAGGGCCAGGCCGCCCTCGACGGGGCCGAGCCCGAGGACGGACTGCAGCCACAGCGAGAC
The DNA here is from genome assembly GCF_003970715.1 of Streptomyces luteoverticillatus. Classification (NCBI taxonomy): domain Bacteria; kingdom Bacillati; phylum Actinomycetota; class Actinomycetes; order Kitasatosporales; family Streptomycetaceae; genus Streptomyces; species Streptomyces luteoverticillatus. Next base: position 70,998 of record NZ_CP034587.1, read on the forward strand.
GAGCACCAGGCAGCCGAAGGCGCCGCCCTGGAGCAGCAGCGCACCTCCCATGAGCCCGGCGAAGGACGGGCGGCGCAGCAGCGCGAGGTCGAGCATGGGCTGGCCGCCACGGCGTCCCAGGCGGGTCTCCACGAGGACGAACGCGATGAGGGAGGCCGCCGCCACGGCGAACGAGATGATCACCGTCGGTGAGGTCCAGCCCGTCTCGGCGCTCCGGATCAGCCCGTAGGTCACGGCCGCCGCGGCGAGGGTGAAGGCGACGGCGCCCGGGATGTCGACACGGCCGGTCCGGGCCTGGGGCCGCGCGGTCCGGTCGGCGCGTACGACGCGCAGGGTCAGCAGGATGGCGACGGCGGCGATGGGCAGGTTGACGAGGAAGATCGCCTGCCATCCGATGTGCTCGGTGAGCAGTCCGCCCAGGATGGGGCCCGTCGCCGCGGCGGCGCCGTTGACGGCTCCCCAGATGCCGAACGCCGTGCCGCGGTCGCGGCCCTGGTACGTGGCGCCGAGCAGGGCCGCGGACGTGGCGAACATCGCGGCGCCGCCCGCGCCCTGCACCGCCCGCGCGGCCACCAGCACACCGGCGTTCGGGGCGAGGCCGCAGGCCAGGGAGGCCAGGGCGAAGAGTGCGAGCCCGGACACGTAGAGCTTGCGGTGCCCGAAGAGGTCGGCGATCGAGCCGGCGGCGAGGAGCAGCGCGGCCAGCGACAGCGCGTAGGCGTCGACGACCCATTGGAGGGAGGAGAAGGGGGCGTCCAGGGCCTCCGCCATCTGTGGCAGCGCCACATTGACGATGGTGACGTCCACCAGAAGGATGAAGGCGCCCAGGGATACCGCCACCAGGGGCCACCACTTGCGCATCGATGGAACTCCGTTCGATTCGGCCGCGTACTGGTGCGACGCGGTCGTGTCCGCTCAGGATGGGTGCGAGGCGCCCGAGCGCCCCAGCCAGAAGGCGGTCTCGCGCGAAATCCGACACAGCGTAAGCTCATGTGGTGAATCTCGACATCGAGCGCGGTGCCCTTCCGGCACTCGACGCGCAGGATCAGATGCTCGCCCACGCGCTCCAGGTCGACGGGCGTGCGTCGTTCCGCCGGATCGCCGAGGTGCTCGGGGTGTCCGACCAGACCGTCGCCCGCCGCTACACCCGGCTGCGGTCGGCCGGAGTCCTGCGCGTCCTCGGGCTGACCGATCCGCTGCGGCTCGGCGAGGTGCCCTGGTTCGTACGGATCCGCTGCGCGCCGAGCGCCGCCGCCCAGATCGGTGAGGCGCTGGTGCGGCGCAGGGACACCACCTGGGTCCATCTCGCGGGAGGCGGCACGGAGATCTTCTGCCTCGTGCGGGCGCGGGGGCCGCACGGGGACACGCTGCTGGAGAGGCTCCCGGGTACGCCCCGGGTCGTGGACGTCTCCGCGCACTGCCTTCTGCACGTCTTCTTCGGCCAGGACCGGAGCCTGATCACCAAGACGGGACCGTTGACGAGCGCGCAGGTCACCGCCCTGAAGGCGCAGGACGGACAGGACGCGCCCCCGGAGACCACACTCGACGGCCCGGCCCCGGCCTACCCCCTGGAGGAAGCGGACTGCCGGCTGCTGGACGCGCTGGCGCGGGATGGCCGTGCGAGTATCGGCGAGCTCGCCGTGGCGACCGGCTGGTCGCAGACCACGGTCCGCCGCCGGCTGGCGGAGCTGCGGTCGGCCGGGGTGCTCTACTTCGACGTCGAGTACGCCCCTCGGGTCATGGACCGGGACTTCCGCGCCTCGCTGTGGCTGAGCGTGGAGCCGTCCCACCTCGACGCGGTGGGAGAGGCGCTCGCCTCCCACCCGGAAGTGGCCTTCGCGGCCGCCACGACGGGCCCGACGAACGTCTTCGCCAGCATCACCACGCACGATGCCGGGTCCTTCTACCGCTACCTCACCGGCCCCGTCGCCGCTCTGCCCGGCATCCTGGGCACCAGCACGGCCCCCATCCACCGCACCATCAAGACAGCGGGGCCGTTCGTGCCGAGCGCGCCATGAGGTAGGGCGGGCGCTGTCCGTACGCATCGTCACCCGAACGGCCGCTGCATCACGGTAGGTGGCGGGTGTGTCGCATTAGGCTGTTGAGCGGCGGTTCTTCTCGGGATCAGTCGGCCCATCCGGAGCTCTGCGATGACGAATCGATTCGCCGGAACCCGGGCGGGCCGCGCCCGGCGCGGCCTCGTCGTGTTGGTGTCTTCGGTCGCCGTACTTGGGGCGGCCGCCTGGCCGGCGATGCGTTTCTTCGACATCCCGCCGTTCACGGACAAGGGCGAGCCAGTCAGCTACGGCCGGGTCGGCCGCGCGGTGAGCGGCAAGCCGGCGGACACCCGGACGCTGCTGCCCACCGGGCCCGAGGCCGCCTTCACGAACGCCGAGACCCTGGGCGACGGGTCGAAGATCGGCGTCGTGACCCTGGAAGGCGGGAAGTCCGGCTTCACGGGCAAGGTGTGGGTGTGGGCGCCCAAGGAGTACACGGACGACCCGAAGTACGCGAAGAGCGGCTTCCCCGTGCTGATCGCGCTTCCGGGCGGTTCGGGATACGGCAGCAATTACTGGATGGGCCGTCCCGGCGGGTTCTCGCTCCAGGAGAGCGTCTCCGAATGGTTCCACGCGGGTTCGTGCAAGCCGTTCCTGCTGGCCATGCCCGTGCTCAACCCGGGTCCAGGCGACAAGGGGATCTACTGGGACGGCAGTGACATCCCCGGTCAGCCGAAGATGGGTACGTGGCTGACCGAGGACGTCCCGGACCTGATGCGCGCCAACTTCCGTACGCTCAAGTCGCGCGACGGCTGGGCGTTCATGGGCTCCTCGACCGGCGGATTCGCCGGCCTGAAGGCCGTGCTGAAGCACCCGGACAAGTTCAAGGCCGTCATCGCCAACGGCCCCGACGTCGTGCCCGACTCGCCGCTGTGGAACGGCCACGAGAAGGAGAAGGCCGAGAACAACCCCGAGGTCCTGGCCAAGCGCCTGATCGACACCAAGGGACCGGACGTCTACCTCTCCTTCCAGGTCGGCACGAAGGAGAACGCCGCCACCATAAGGAGCGTCAAGGACTTCATGCGTTCCTATGGCAAGGGCCCTGTTCACACCCAGCTTTGGGAAATACCCGGCGGCATGCACAACGGCGCCACCTACGGCGCGAACATGGCCGCTCCCATGAAGTGGATCAGCGACCATCTGGAAGGTCCGCCGCCGTCCCCCTGACATGCGATTCACTCGCGGCGGCCGGCGGCCTTCGCCTGTGCGTAGGACCGGCTCGCGAGCATCACACCGGCGGTGACCAGGGCGGCGTGCGCGAGCAGGACCGGGACGAAGCCGCCGGGCAGCCACCCGAGCAGGCCCCGGTCGTCGGGGTGGATGACGAGCCGGACGAGGCCTTGCGCGAAGACCACCGTCACCGCCGCGCCGATGATCTGCAACACGTCGTACTTCACGCGTTTCCCTCCTCTTGTGCGTGCGGAATACGTTACAAACGTATCAGCCGAGAAACGCGTAAAGCGCCAAAATGCCTGCGTCCTTTTGTATTTCGTCACACTCTTTTCGGCGTTACGATGAAAAGCATGCGTGACGAAAAGGAACAGGCCGTGTGCCCGATATGCGGCACGCGCCTCGTGCTCGCGAAGCGCGGGCGCCCCGCCGTCTACTGCTCGCGAAGCTGCCAGGCCCGTGCGTACCGGCGGCGCAAGCAGCACCTCCCCTCCCCCGGCGCCCCGCCCGCGCCGGTGCCGGCACCGGCGCGGGCGTCCGGCACCCGGGAGCGTCAGCGGCGCCGGATCGCCGAGGCGCTGTGGCACATCGCGGCCGAGCACGGCCTGCACGCCGCCAGCATGCGCCGGATCGCGGACGGGGCCGGGGTCTCGCTGCGCGTGGTCCAGTACCACTTCGACAGCAAGCACGCCCTCCTTGTCGACGCGCTGCGCCTGCTGCACGAGGAGAACGAACGTCTTGCCAGAGCCCGCGTCCCCGCGGACACGACGGATCCGCGCGCGCTGTTGCGAGCTGTACTGCTCGAGTTCCTGCCGCTGGATGAGCAACGCGCCCACGCGCTGAAGGTGTTCGCGGCGTACTACGCGCGCAGCCTGACCGATCCCGCCCTCGCCGCGGTCTTCCTCACCGCCGACCAGCCGCTGGAACGATTCGTCGCCGACATCGTCGAGACGGGCCGGGCGGCCGGGATGACGGCGCAGGGCCTCGACCCGCAGCACGAAGCGGACCTGCTCGTCTCCGGCGTCACCGGCCTGGGCCTCGACGTCGTCCACGAGCGCCGTTCACTGGCGGATGTACGGGCGGTGCTCGACTACCACATCACGCGCGTCTTCCCTCCGAGATCCGTCGCGCCCGCGTGAGACGCCTCCCCGTGTGAGACGCCTCCCCGCGTGAGGTGCCCCCTCGCTCCCCGGCATGCGCCCCCCGCGTGCTCCCGTGCTCCCTTCTCACTCATACGAGCGGGGGCGCACCGGGGCGTGGCCCATGGTTGACTTTCAGCCAACTGCCCGCCAGATGCTGCTGGATACGACCGGCCGGGGAGGGGCTTGCGATGACAGCGGAGACAGGTGACGCCGGGCGTACCGAGAACGCGATGTCGGGTGGCCGGGTGCGCGGTTCGGTGATCCAGGCGAGGAACATCGGGAGGATCTCCTTCGCCGGTCAGCCGAAGGACGACTCCCGGGAGCGGCTGGAGGCCGCCAAGGCCAGGCTGGCGGAAGAGGTCCGGCGGCAGTGGGAGGGTGAGGTGGCCGCCCAGGGGCTGCGGCGCCCGGAGCCCATCCGTCTGCAGTGGGCGAACACGCGCCGGGCGGTGGCTGTACGCACGGCCACCGCGCCCCCGACGCCCGCCGGGCAGGCGGGCCCCACCCGCGCGACGACGAGTTCCGTCCCCTCAGACGCGCTGGGGCGCTGCGGCGATCTGGACGGCCTGGTGCAGGCGTTCCGTACGCTCCCCCAGGGGCATTTGGTGATGCTGGGAGAGCGGGGATCCGGCAAGACCGTCTGGGTGATGCTCCTGACGCTGGGGCTGCTCGGCTCGTACGAGCCGGGTGATCCGGTTCCGGTGCTGCTCACCGCGTCCTCGTGGGAGTCGGGGAACACCTGGGTCCCGGGGGTGGAGCATCTGCGGACCTGGCTGGCCCGCCGGCTGGTCGAGGAGTATCCGTTCCTGGCCGACAAGGAGGCCTACGGTGCCGGTGTCGCGCAGCGGCTGGTAACCGGAGGGCATGTCTTCCTGCTTCTGGACGGCCTGGACGAGATGTCCGAGGCCCTTCACGCGCCCGCCCTCGGCGAACTGGACGACAGCGGGCAGGAGCTGCTGGTCGTCACCTGCCGTGTCGCCGAGTACGAGCGGGCGGTCGAGCGGTCGGGGCGGGTGCTGAGCCGGGCGGTGGTGAAGGAGATGCTGCCGATCGGCGTACGCCAGGCCGAGGGCTTCCTGATCGCCGACAGACCGTGGGAGGACACCCGCTGGCAGTCCCTGCTCGCGGAGCTCCGCGACCGCCCGGACTTCCCGGACCTCCCTCTGTCGCGGGCCCTGACCAGTCCTCTCATGGTGGCGCTCGCCCGGGTGATCTACGCGCCGCCGGCGAAGGACCCGCGCGAGCTGCTGAGCCTCCCCGACCTGGCGAGCGTCGAGCGGCACCTGCTCACGGCCTTCCTCCCGGCCGTCTACCGGCCGCGTCCGGCGCCGCCCGGGGGCTCGGGCAGGGTTCCGGCGAGCTACGGGCTTCCGGAGGCGCGCGGCTGGCTGGGGTTCATCGCCCGCCACATGGCGCGGAACGGCACTCACGACCTGGAGTGGTGGCAGGTGGCGGGTGCCGTCCCGGGGTGGGTGGCGGGGCTGGTCTTCGGGGTCGTGTCGGGGCTGATGTTCGGCTTCATCGGAGCGGCGGCGGGCGGGCCGGTGATCGGGCTGGTCTTCGGCGTCTCCTTCGGCTCGGCCGGTTTCGTCGTCCAGGCCGTGCCGTCCCGGCGGCCGGCACCGGCCCGGGTGGAGATCCGGCTCCGGGGCACGGTCAGGGTGTTCGCCCTGAGATTCACGTTCGGGTGTGTGACGGGCATGGCGCTGGGGTTCGGGTTCGAGCTGCCGAGCTGGGCCCAGCTCGTGCTCGGCGCGCCGTTCGGGCTGGCCGTCGCCCTCCACGCGTGGTTACGGGCCCCGTCGGACGCGACGAAGGTGGCGAGCCCCGGGCTGGCTCTCGAACAGGACCGGGTGTCCACGCTCGTTCTGGGAGTCTCCTTCGCGCTCCCGTTCGGGCTCACGTTCGGGACGGTGTTCGCCTTCACGGATCCCCGGGTCTCCGCCTGGCCGACTCTGGGGCCGGTCGGAGAGCTGACGTTCAACACGGTCTTCGGCCTCGCCGGCGCGCTCGCCGGGTGGACCGTGGGCCATCTGTCGTACGGGAGGGTGGGCCGCTTCGCCTACAGCGCGGTGGGGGCGGTCGTCAGCGGCGTCGTCTTCCCGCCCGCCGACGACCCGGGGTTCGCCTTCGGCACGGGGATCGCCTTCGGGGTGGCGTGCGGTCTGGTGGTGATGCTCGGCCGTCCGTGGGGGGCCTTCGTGTTCGCCCACGCCCTGCTGGCCCTGACCGGGCGTCTGCCCTGGCGGCTGATGCGCTTCCTTCAGGACGCGCACCGGCGAGGCGTGCTGCGCCAGGCCGGCGCGGTGTTCCAGTTCCGGCACGCACGGGTGCGGGACCGCCTCACCTCCCACCGCGACGACGACCTGTAGCGCGCCGGTTCCGCTGATGGGCCCGGCGGGCTCGGTGGGCTGTGGCCTGGGCTACGGGCTACGGGCGGGAGAAGATCATGTGCGTGACTCCGCCGGGGGTGGTGACGGACTCGGTCCGGAAGCGCTCCTCGAGTCCTTCGCAGCCGTCCCACAGTCGCACGCCACGGCCCAGGACGATCGGGACGATGGCGACGTGCAGGTGGTCGATCAGGTCGGCGGCCAGGAACTCGCGGACCGTGCTCGGTCCGCCGCCGATCCGCACGTCCAGGCCCCCCGCGGCCTCGCGCGCCCGGCGCAGGGCCTCGTGCGGCGAGGCGTCGATGAAGTGGAAGGTCGTGCCCCCTTCCATCTCCAGGCTGGGGCGGGGGTGGTGGGTCAGGACGAACACCGGCGTGCGGAACGGCGGCTCGGCGCCCCACCATCCGGTCCACTCGTGGTCCTCCCACGGGCCGCGCTGCGGACCGAACTTGTTGCGGCCCATGATCTCGGCCCCGATGCCGGGGCCCCAGGCCCGCGCGATGGCGTCGTCGACCCCGGTCTCACCACCGGACTCTCCGTGCACGTCGCGGAAGGCGCGCGTCCGGAGGAACCAGTCGAGGAGCCGGGTACCGGCGTGACCGAAGGGCGCGTCGAGGCTCTGCCCTTCGCCGGTGGCGTAGCCGTCGAGGGAGACGGAGAGGTTGTGGACCCTCACACGGGACATGGCGTGGTTTCCAGACTCTCGAAAGGGTGAACGAGGCGGCTCAGTCCAGCGGTTGAGCGTACGTGATGAACTCCCGTTCCGTCACGAAACCCGTCCGCCGGTAGAGCCCCAGCGCTCCCGTGGGGTTGGCGGCGTCGACGACCAGTTCCGCCCGGTCGTAACCCTGGCGTGCGGCCTGGGCCAGCGTGTACGCCAGCAGGGCGCGTGCCGCGCCCCGGCCCCGGTGGGCCGGCCGGGTGCCCAGGTGGCCGATCGCGCAGGCGCGAAGCCCGGTGGCCGCTCCGTCGGCGACGTACTCGTCGGCGAGGAGGTAGGCGGCCACGCGGTCGTCGGCGTCGAGCAGGAGGGCGGAGAGCCCGGAGCGGAAGGAACGGTCGCCCGTGAACCAGGTCTCCCAGTCGGTGCGGTCCGTCTCGGTGAAGCTCCAGTGGTCGCGGAAGGCGTCGTTGTGCGCGTCCCGGGTGGCCTCGTCCAGGGCCTGGTGGAAGGGCACCAGGCGCAGCCCGTCGGGTGTGCCCGGCGTGGGCAGGTCACGCGCGCGCAGCTCGTGTCCCATGCTGAACCAGTAGCGGCAGGGCTTGAACCCGGTGCGCTCAGCCAGGGCGGCGAGCCCCTCGTTCGTGGCCACCCCGTCGATCAGCAGCTCTCCCGGCACGCCGGCGCCCTGGTGGTACTCGGCCCAGATGTCCCGGGCCCGGGTGCGCATCCAGCCGGTGAGGTGCTCGCCGATGCCTCGGCGGCGGCGGGCGGGGTGGACGGCGGCCGCGGTGCCGAAGCGGGCGATGTCCCGTACGTTCTCGGGCTCGTACACCATCGCGTACGCCACCAGCCGCCCGTCCTGCCAGACGCCTGTGGTGTTGCGGGCCAGGTTCAGCTTGGGGTCGGTGAGCTCATGCAGGACGTCCGCCTCGTCCTCGTGCGTGCCGGTCATGTCGACCTGCTCGATCTCTCGCCGCAGCCGCGTGAGGTCACGGGCGTCGGCGGCGCCGAGCGGCTTGAGGGTGACATTCATAGGGGAAAACGTATATAGGGATAAAGCGCGCGTCGAAGGGTTTTCACGTGGCGTGGCGGTTTTCCGGACTCGGCCAGCTCTGAATCTCATAGGGGTCGCCGTAGGTCTTCCAGCGCAGCGGCGGTTGGAGAGTGAAGTTCCGCTCGTTGAGGAAGACGCGCTGCTCGGTGTCGACGCGGCTGGTGTCGCCGTGGACCGTGGCGCGTTTGATGGCGGCCTTGCGGGCGTCGAGGAAGGCGTTGAGGTAGGCCGTCTCGTCCCCGCCCAGGGCCGGCGGCTTCGCCTTGGCCATGGCGTTCTTGCGGATGGAGCCGAAGCCGTTGCGGTCGTCACCACCGCCGTGCATGACGGTGGCGTCGAAGTAGATGAACTGGCCGAGTGTGCGCAGTCCGTCCGCCTTGGCCCGGCGCACCGAGGGGTCGAAGTAGATGTGGTCGCGTTCCTCCTCCTGTGCGGCCTGGAACGCCTTGTCGGTGGCGGCCGTCTTCCATGCCTTGACGAACGGGTCGCCGAGCCCGGCGTGGGAGGAGGTGCCGTTGACCTTGCGCAGGGCGGGGAGGAACGCGGCGAGCGGGTTGGCGGGCTTGTTCCGGGTGTAGAGGGTGACGACCTCGAGCATGTCCCCGGTGCCCGAGCAGAAGCCGATGATGCCGCCGGTGTAGCCCTGTCCGTCGCCGATGTCCTCGATGTACTGGTACTGGCTCCTCCAGTCCAGGGTGGAGTTCTCGGCGCTGGCGACCAGTTCCATCGCCACTTCCTTGGCGGGCGGGCAGTCGAGGCCGGGTTCGGGAGTCCGTGCGGCGCCCACGGTGAGGGCGACCGCCAGGCCGGCGCAGGCGATCCGAAGATTTCTTCGAGCGATCCGAGGGGGTCTTCGGGCTGGCCGGTCACGCATGGGCTTCTCCCGGGGCGGGGCTCAAGGGCCGGAGGGGGCTGTGGTGGTCCTTGGATAACCGTGGGGCGGCAGTGGCCACAAGCGTCCGGGCCGGGCCCCGGACTTTCCGACCCGCTTGGCTGAACGCCCGGCGCCCGGCGCGGACGGGGTGGGGATGCGGGGGTGGGATGCGGATGCGTGCTATCCCCGCGCGGGCACGGGGTACCCGTTACTCATCGGCCATCGCCATTGGTGAGTCATAGGTGAGCCATAGGTGAGTCATGTGTGAGGAGGCAGGGTGAGTGACACGTCCGGCGCGCCGCTGTCGGGGTGCGCCGCGCTGGTGACCGGCGCGTCGAGCGGGATCGGGGCGGCCATCGCTCTCGCCCTGGCCCGGGAGGGCGCGGGAGTCGCCCTCGTGGCCCGGCGCGCCGAGCGGCTGGAGCGGGTGGCCGCCGCGATTCGCCGCGAGGGAGGCACGTGCGCCGTGCTCCCCGCCGACCTGAGCGAGGGTGCGCGGGCACGCGGTGTCGTCGAGGACGGGGTGCGGCACCTGGGCCGGCTGGATGTGGTCGTCAACAGCGCCGGTTACGTGGCCCGGGGCGCGGTCGAGGCGGGCGATCCGGAGGAGTGGCAGCGGATGGTGGACCTCAACTTCACCGCCGTCCTGAACGTCTCGCGGGCGGCCCTGCCCCACCTGGTGGGCGCGGCCATGGACGGGCGGCGCGGGGTCGCCGATCTCGTCACCATCAGCTCGGTGGCCGGCCGTATCGTCCGCAAGAACAACAGCGTCTACTCGGCGACCAAACACGCGGTCGGTGTCTTCAGCGAGGCGCTGCGCCAGGAGTTGACCGGCCGGGCCGTCAGGGTGGGCCTGGTGGAGCCCGGCCTGACCACCACGGAGATGACGGCCGGGGACGGCTGGGAACCGGTCGCGCCCGGCATGCCCCGGGAGGCGTGGCTGCGGGCCGACGACATCGCCCGGGCCGTCGTCTTCATGGTGACCCAGCCGCCGCACGCCGCCGTCAACGAGATCATGGTGCGGCCCACGGCGCAGGAGCCCTGACCGCCGGGGCCGTCCCGGAAAGCGCCGTCGAGGGGCGCGCCCGGAAGGGCGCGCCCCTCGACGGCGTTCTTGCTTCAGTGAGCCCCGGCGGAAAACCAGTGCGCCGGACCCCGCATTGGTTGTACTCTTTAAATGATTGGACTTATTAAACTAACCTGACCCGGGAGGTCGGTGTGACCTCGGAGTTGCCCTCCAGCCGCCGTTGGCTCGTCCTCGGCATCTGCTGCTCGGCCCTGTTGCTGGTCAGCCTGGACAACACGATCCTCAATGTGGCCCTGCCCTCCCTGCGGAAGGATCTGGGTGCCTCGGTCTCGGGGCTCCAGTGGACCATCGACGCCTACGTCGTCGTCCTGGCCTCGCTGTTCATGCTCGCGGGCTCGACGGCCGACCGGTTCGGCCGGCGGCGCGTCTTCGTCACCGGTCTGGCGCTGTTCACCGCCGGATCGGCACTGTGCAGTCTCGCGCCCGGCCTCGGCTGGCTGATCGCCTTCCGGGCCGTTCAGGCCGTCGGCGGCTCCATGCTCAACCCCGTCGCGATGTCGATCATCACCAACGCCTTCACCCGCCCCGCGGAACGGGCCCGGGCCATCGGGGTCTGGGGCGGGGTCGTGGGCATCAGCATGGCGGCCGGGCCCATCATCGGCGGCACCCTGGTGGAGTCGGTCGGCTGGCGCTCGATCTTCTGGATCAACGTGCCCGTCGGGCTGGCGGCGCTGGTGATGACCCTGCGCTACGTACCGGAGTCCCGGGCCCCGCGGCCGCGCCGCTTCGACCCGGCCGGGCAGCTGCTGATGATCGTGCTGCTCGCCTCGCTGACCTACGGGATCATCGAGGGCCGTGCGGCGGGCTGGGGCTCCCCGGAGATCGTCGGGTGCTTCACCCTCTCCGTAGCCGCCCTCGCCGCGCTGATCGTCCATGAGAACCGGCGCTTCGAGCCCCTCATCGAACCCCGCCTCTTCCGCAGCGCGCCGCTGGCGGGAGCCACCGCCACGGCGGTCTGCGCCTTCGCGGCGCTGTCCGGCTTCCTGTTCCTCAACATGCTGCACCTCCAGGAACGGCGCGGTCTGTCCGCTCTGGACGCGGGTGTGCACATGCTGCCCATGGCCGCCATGTGCCTGGTCTTCGCGCCGCTGTCCGGACGGCTGGTGGGGGCGCGCGGACCCCGGCTGCCGCTCGTCCTGGCCGGGGTGACGCTCACCGCCAGCGGCGTGCTCTTCGCGGCGTTCGAGGCGGAGTCGTCGGACCCGCTGCTGTTCACCGCCTATGTGCTCTTCGGGATCGGGTTCGGGCTGGTGAACGCGCCCATCACCAACACCGCGGTCTCCGGCCTCCCGCACTCGCGGGCCGGGGTGGCCGCCGCGCTGGCGTCCACCAGCCGGCAGGTCGGCACGTCGCTCGGTGTCGCGGTCATCGGCGCCACGGCCGCCGCCGGTACCGGGGTCACCGGCTGGTGGATCGTCACGGGGTGCGGACTGGCCGTCCTCACCCTCGGTACGATCACCACCGGCCGCTGGGCCGCTCGGACCGCCGAGCGCGCCGCGACCGGCCTCGACCGCAACAGCCCCGACCGGACCAGGACCTCGGTGACGACCCCATGAGCACGCAGGACGAGACAGCACGACGGGCCTGGGACAACCTCCGGGAGATCGTCCTCGGCGGCAACGAGCGCCGCAAGGAGGTCGTCGAGGCGCTCGGCATGAGCTTCATCCGCATCAAGGCGCTGCGCCGGATCGCCAAACGCCCCATGACGCTGCGGGAGCTGGCGGAGGAGCTGCTGACGGACCGGCCGTACACGACGCTCGTCGTGGACGACCTGGCACGGCAGGGGCTGGTCGAGCGCTCGGAGAACCCCTCGGACCGGCGCTCCAAGATCGTCTCCCTGACGCCGGAAGGGCGCGCCGCCGCGGAACGGGCCGACGCCATCATCGGCAAGCCGCCCGCGGCCCTGCTGGCCCTGCCGGACGAGGACCTGGCGGCGCTGGAACGGATCGCCGGGCGGGTGGCGAAGCTGACGGCCGATCAGCGGCGCTGATCGCCCGACGGGGGGGCTTTGCGCATGGCGCCATCCTGGCGCCATAATGACGTCATGGACTTGACGCCCTATGTCGACGATCTTCATCGCCAGCTCGCGGTCGCCGCGGAAGCGGGTGGTGAGGAAACCCGGGCCCTGGCCGAGCGGCTCACCGCGCCTCTCGAGTCCGCGGCCCGGCTCACGCTGCTGAACGCGCTCTCCGCCGCCATGGACGAGGTCACCCGTGACCTCGCGCCCGGTTCGGTCGACGTACGGCTGCGCGGGCTCGACCCCGAGTTCGTCGTGACACCGCCGCCCGTTCCGGAGGCCTTCGAGGACGGCCTCGCGCGCGGCGGCGACATGGGCGGCGGCCATGGCCCCGCCCCGCTGCCCCCGGCGCCCGCCGCGGCCACGATGTCCGCCGAGGGCGACGAAGGCGGCACCGCCCGTATCAACTTCCGCCTTCCCGCGCCCCTCAAGGCCCGGGTCGAGGACGCCGCCGGCCGGGAGGGCCTGTCGGTCAACGCCTGGCTGGTACGGGCCGTCGCCGCGGCCCTCGAGCCGGCCGGCGGCCATGCCCGCCCCGCCGGGCGGACGCGCCACGGGAACTCGCAGGGCTTCACCGGCTGGGTGCGCTGACCACGCCGCGCCCCGGTCGTTCCCCGTTCTTCCCTCATCCACCACAGCCATGAGGACGGCACAGCCATGCCTGTTTTCGACACTCCCGAACCGATCGCCGTGACCGTCGAGTTCGAGGTCGGCACCACTCGGGTCAGCGCGAGCGAGCGGACGGACACCGTCGTGGAGATCCGGCCGGCCAACAGTGCCAGCGACACCGACGTACGCGCCGCGCAGCAGACCGACGTGACCTACGCCAACGGTAAGCTCTCGGTCAAAGGTCCCCGGAAGCGCTCGCCCTTCGGCCGGCCCGGCTCGCTGGAGGTGAGCATCGAGCTTCCCTCGGGCTCACAGCTGCAGGCCGCCTCTCCCCTGGGCGACTTCCTCTGCGAGGGGCCGCTCGGCGACTGCCGGCTGAAGACCTCGGCGGGCGACATCCGCGTCGAGGAGGCGGCCACCGTCGTCCTCAAGACCTCCCACGGGGACATCCACCTCGGCCGTGCCACGGGGGACGCCGAGATCATCGGGGCCGGGCGCGTCGAGGCCGGCCGGCTCGGCGGCGCCGCGACGGTGAAGAACGTCAACGGCGGGACGACGATCGACGAGGCCGTCGGCCATGTGAAGGCCCACGCCTCCAACGGACGCATCAGCATCGGCGTCGCGCACACGTCGGTCGACGCGCGCTCGGCCAACGGCGCCATCCGGATCGACGAGGTGGTCAGCGGCCGGGTCACCCTGGCGACCTCCGCCGGGGACCTGGAGGTCGGCGTCCGCGAGTCCACCGCCGCCTGGCTCGACGTCAAGACCAACCTCGGCGCGGTGCGCAACGACCTCACCCCCTCCGACAGTCCCGAAGGGGCCGCGGAGACGGTCGAGGTCCGCGCCCGCACCGCCATGGGCGACATCACCATCCGCCGCCCCTGACCACCCGTCGGCCCTTCGCACTCAGACTCGTACGGCGATCTCGACCTCGAGCCGGCCGTCGTGCGTGACATGGGCGGAGAGGGCGGTGAGGTCCTCGACGATCACATCCGCTTCGAGCTCTTCCGCCGTGTGCGTGGTGGTCAGGGCGATGGTCGTCATGCCTGCCGCGCGCCCCGCGGCCAGCCCGGCCGGCGCGTCCTCGACGACGGCGCAGCGGGACGGGTCGACGCCCAGGCGCGCGGCTGCCAGGAGGAAGGGTTCCGGGTGGGGCTTGTGGCGGGTGGTGTCGTCGGAGGTGACGAGCACCTCGGGCAGCATGCCCAGGTGCCCGAGCCGGGCCCGGGCCACGCGGCGGGCGCCGGAGGTCACCACGGCCCAGCGGTGCGCGGGCAGCGAGGCCGTGAGCTCGGGCGCTCCGGGGACCGCGGTGACGTTGCCGGCTCGGGCGTGGGCCACCTCGGCGTCCTCCAGGCGCCGGACCGCCTCGGCCACCTGGTCGGCGGGCAGCAGGTCCGCGATGATCGCCTTGGCAGGACGCCCGTGCACCGGGACCCGTGCCATCACCTCCTCAAGGTTCATGCCGTGGGACTCCGCCCATTGCCTCCATACACTGCGGGCCACCGAGCGCGTGGAGACGACCGTGTCATCGCTGTCGAATAAAAGGGCGTCAATCGGAAATCGCATGATCCGGAGCGTACCGGTGCCGTTCCGGCGCGCAGGACGCGTCAGTCAGGGGCCGGTGAAGAGGATTCAGCTGCCGGACGGGCCGAATTCCTTTTCCCATTGGGTGAAGTCGTTCCTCGTGTCGTCGGCGTTCGTCGCGCGTGGGCGGGGGCCGTCGCCGGGGACGGACGGGAAGGCGGGCGGTACCCAGCGTTCCGCCGCGCAGTCCCGCAGGGCCTCCTCGACCGCCGGGGGCAGGACGGGCCGGCGTCCGATGTCGCAGACGAGGCGCCAGGCGCCCTTGTCCTTCGGGCTGCGGAGGCCGTGCGGCGCGTCGGGGTGGAGGCGGACGTGGATGCCGTACGTGCCGGTCTCCGCGTTTCTGCCGCGGGATCTGCGGACGGTGACTTCCGCGACGTGGGTCCAGTCGAAGCGGACTTCTCGCTTCGGGGGTGTGAGGCAGGAGATCCGGTGGGGTGATATCCGCAGGTCGGCGACGCGGCGGGGCAGGAGCCAGGACAGTCCGGAGAGGATGCCGCCGATGCCGAGGAACAGGGCTGCGGGGGCGCAGAGCCGGGCGGGCTCGCTCGCGCCGTTGCGCAGCGCGACGCTCAGGGTGAACAGGGCCGCCGGTGGCAGAGCCGCCTTGATGGGGGCGAGGGTGCCCCTGCGGACGTTGAGCCGGAAGGCCCAGCCGCCGTCGGATGTGGCGGTGATGCCGTCCTCCGCCAGGAGCCGCTCGTCGTACAGGGAGGTGGAACGGTTCCGGAGGCCGGTGGAGGTGCTGATCGCGAGCCGCTCCTGGAGCCAGGCGTTCCGGAACTGGTAGGTTCCCGCGACCTGGCGCAGGACGCCCTGGCGGTGGGCGTCCTGGAGGAAGCGCATCAGCGCCCAGGGGGCCTGGCCGGTCAGTGCCAGGGTGGTCCGGGCGAGCGCCCAGCGACTCCACGGGCTGATCAGGATCAGCATTCCGGCCGCGCCGAGCCATGTCACCAGCCCGGCCGCGTAGGCCATGGACATGTCGTCCGGCCCGTAGTGGAGCACGCCGGACGCGACGCCGAACAGCGGGCCGATGACGAACAGGGCCCGGGTGACGGCTGCGTGTTCGGCCCGCAGCAGGGCGCGTGGGGTGGTCGCGTTCTCGTCGGCGTCGGAGGGCGCGGTGAAGAGCACGGCGACGGCGAACGCCGCCGCGACGCAGCCGGCGCCCAGCCAGTACAGGCCCGGTGTGGCGGTGTGGAGCACCGGTGCTTCGAAGCCGGCCGCGATGGGGACGGCGAGCAGGGCGGCGGACAGGGCCCGGAGCCGTGTCGTGTGCCGCCAGGCGGAACGCGCCGCCGCCACGGGCCGCCGCAGGCTCACCGTCCGTCTCGGCTCGCCGAAGCGGTGATCGGTGTACCAGGTCCGTACGAGCATTTGTGTCGCCATGCCGGTCACCACGCCCGCGAACAGCGCCGTCGAGAGCTGCATCGACGTCAGGGCCCCCCATGGCCCCGTGCCGCCGCCCGACGCCTCGCGGACGCGCCGTCCGAGGCCGGTGGCCAGGGCGGACAGCACCACCCCGAGGAGCACGAGGGCGGGGAAGGCGGCGAGGCGGGCGGCGGGGGTGCGGTGCAGGCGCCACCAGGCGAGTTCGGTGGTCTCCTGGGCCTGCAAGTGGCGGGCGAGGGCGCCGAGATAGCGTCGCGCGTGGGAGGGGGACCATCGGCGCGGCGGGTCCAGGCGGTCGTCGGAGGGGATCTCCCCCGTGAACACCGACGGGACGAACTGGTCCAGCAGGTGGTCCTCCACGGACCGCCGGGAGGGGAAGCGGACCCGGTCGGTCAGTTCGACGGGCTCCGACCAGGGGCGTGCGTAGACCGTCCGGGCCAGGGACAGCATGAGGGGCGTCGACAGCGCCCCGGCCAGTGGCCCGTCGGGCCGCTCGCGCACCTCCGCGAACACCGGCTCCCAGCGCGGGGACGCGTTGGGGGCGGCGCTGTTGAGGTAGGCGACGGCGGCGGTGGCCGTGACGGGGCGCGCCTCGATGACGGCCGTGTGCCCGAGCACGGTCTCCGGGGAGAGGGCGTCGAACTCGGCGGTGCGGGAGGTGATGATCAGGGGTCTGTCGTACAGGGCGCGGTTCAGTGCCTTCACGGCCGCCGAGCGGCGGGCGCCGGGCATCTCGTCGAGGCCGTCGAGCACGGGCAGCAGCACGGACCCGCTGGTGCTCCACAGCTCGCGGGCGGGGTGCCGGCCGCCGATCCGGGGCAGTCCGGGGTGGTCCTCGGCCAGCCGGCGGGTGAACCACGCGCCGAACTCCTCGCGGTCCGGGTCCCAGGAGGTCAGCGAGAGGAGGACCGGCACGGGGAGGCTCTCGGTGCTCGCGTCGCCGACTCGTCCCGCCAGCCGCCGTCTCAGCAGCTCCATGGTGAGCAGGACGGCGAGCGTGGTCTTGCCGGAACCCGCGGCTCCGAGGAGGGCGAGACGGCGCTTCGGCAGCGCGAGGAACCCGGTGAGCAGGTCCGTGAGTTGGTCGGCCCGGCCTCGTACGTCCCCGCCGGTGTGCGCGGCGTGGTCGGCCCGGCGCCTTCGGGGAGCCCAGCGGACCGCCATCGCCGCCCGGTCCCCGCCCACGTCCCAGGCCTTGGCCTCCTCCCGCCACTGCCGGTAGACGGCCTCGGCGAGGGCGTGCGCCGACTTCTCCGACGGTGTGGCGGACGGCGGCGCGTGGACGTGGATCTCGCCGAAGTTGTCGCGGAACTGGATGACGATGTCGGCGGTGCCCTGGAAGATGTTGTTCACGTCGCCGCCCGGCTGGCCGTCGGCCATGGCTGCCACCTCGAGTCAATGCGGTGCCCGGCGTTGGCCTGAGGGGAGGGGGCCGGGCGAATGCGGTCACTCTACAACTCTCCTGTTCGGACGAAGGGTTGAATAGGTCAACAGCTCGATAGGGCGGAATGGCCTGTTCAGGGTCGTCCTGTCGTCGTGGCCATGGCGTACAGCCGCCGCCAGTCCAGGCGGGGCTTGGCCCGGGGCACGCCCGGGCGTCGGCGCGGCACGCGTACGCGCAGCGCGCCGGGTTCGATCGCGCAGCGTACGGGGGCCGGGAGGGCGAGGGCCTCCCCGTCGACGCCGACGCTCACTTCGGGCGTGTCGGCCTCGATGACCGCCTCGTGGGTGGTGAGGAGCGTGAGGCCCGGCGAGTCGGGGGCGAGGAGCAGGTCGGCGGCCTGCGCGGCGGTGTCGACCTTGACGCCCAGCAGGCCCAGGACTCCGCCGTCGAGCCGGTCGCGCCGTCCGAGGCCCGCGCTGTCGCCGACGCGGTAGGGGTTGTTGCTCACGAGCACGGCCTGCGGGGCGTCGATCGTGTCGCCCCCGGCGTGGACGCGCAGGTGTGGGCCGGTGTGCCGGGACAGGGCGTCCGGCAGCAGCCGGAGAATGGTACGGATCTTGTCGTCGCGGTAGGCGCGGCTGCGGACGATGGTCGCGTAGGCGCCGAACGAGGCGTTGTTGACGAAGGCGCGGTCGCCGACGCGGCCGAGGTCCACGCGCAGTTCGACGCCGTCGGTGAGGGCGTTCAGGCACGCGACGGGGTCGTCGCGGTCGAGGCCGAGGTCGAGGGCGAAGTGGTTGCGGGTTCCGGCCGGGAGGACCATGAACGGCAGGCCGTGCGCCGCCGCGACATCGGCCACGAGTGCCTGGGTGCCGTCGCCGCCGGCCACGCCGAGGAGGTCCGCGCCGTCGGCGGCGGCCCGGCGGGCGAGAGCGGCGACGTCCTGGCCGCCGTCCGGGTCGAGCAGCACGACTCGTGCGCCCAGGGCCTCCGCTTTCTCCCGCAGCCCGAACTCCTCGACCTTTCCGCCGCCCGATCGCGGGTTCATGATGAGGTACGGGCGCGAAGGCGGTGCGGCGGGGTGTTCCCGGGCCGTGGTCGAGGGACTGCCGGCGCCCAGCGCGGTCCAGCCGGCGGAGGCCGCGCCGGCCCACAGCACGAGGCACAACAGGACGAGCCACAGCAGTCCGGCGGCGGTGTAGAGGACGATCGCGGCGACGGGGGCGGCGACGGCCAGCCCGGCGGCCAGGATCCTTACCGGGCCGCGCCGGGCGGCGGTCCACCACAGGCCCATGACGAAGGCGAGGAGCGCGGCGGCCCCGACGCCGAGCAGCAGGAGGCTTCTCGGTCCCGCGATGACGAGCAGCAGGATGCCCGTGCCGGCGGCCGCGATCGCCAGGCGCGCGAAGCGGCGCCGCCTGATGGTCTCGTGGGGGTCCGGAGCACCGTCCATCGTCTCTCCCGTCCACGTCGGTGTCGGTACCACTGTCGGTGTCGTCCAGGGTGTGGGGCCCTGTCGCCATTGGACGACGTCGGCCCTCGCCACGCCAACCACCACGGGGAGCGGGAGCCCGCCGACGGGGGCGTACGGGAGCGGAATGCGCTACGCGAGCAGCAGGGCGCGGTCCCACGTGGGCTCGGTGTCCGTGGCCGCCGCCAGCAGGGCGAGGGCCACACCGGCCGCCCCGTCGAGGAAGCCGGGGTCGTCGGCCCGTGGGAAGCGCGCGGTCGCCAGCCCTTCGACTGCCGTGGTGAGTTCGGGGTCGCCGGTGTCGTGGGCGAAGCGCGCGGTGATGTGGAGCAGGCCGGCCAGGCCGTGGCACAGGCCAGGGTCGACGTCGATACGGCGTGCCGCGGCGGGGCGCCGGTGGACGGCCTTGAGCGCCCGTACCGCGAGCTCGCGCGGGGCCGTGTCGCCGAGTGCCGTCCCCGCCAGCCAGAGGGCGCGGGCGATGCCGGGGCTCCCCCGGCACCACGAGGCGCGTACGGGCGTGCCCGTGGCCGGGCCGGTCCAGTTGGGGCCCCACGGATCGTCGGCGCGCCGTTCGGTGAGCAGCGCGGTGTACCCGGCGACGGCTTCGCGCTGGCCGGGTACGGTGACGCCCTCGCCGAGGGCCAGTGCCAGCAGGGCGAGCGGTCCGGACACTCCGTGGGCGACGCCGCAGTCGGGTGGGGGCCGGCGGCTTGCGGCGGTGGTGAGGGCGGTGAGGACGTCGCGCAGGGCGGCCAGTGAGGCGGGCTCGTGGTGCCGGCCGAGGAGGTGGGCGCCCGCTCCGGTCAGCCCGGAGACGAGGTCGAGGGCGCGCTCCGGAGGGTCGTCGCCGAGCTCCTTGGCCCGTCGGGACGCTTCGGTGACGACGTGGGTGTGCGCGGTCGGCAGGTCGTGTCCGAGCACCCGCGCGGCGAGGGCCAGGCCGGCCGCGCCTCCGAAGAGGCCGGCCGAGGCGCCGGTCCGCTCGTACTCCCGTGCCACCGCGGCCAGGTAGTCCTCGGCGAGCGTCTTCCAGCCCCGGCCGGGCAGGCAGCGGTCCAGCTGGTGGTAGGCGAGGGCCAGGCCGGCGGCGCCGGCGGCGAGGTGGGGTCGTACGCGGCGGGGCACGCGGTGCGGGCGGGCGGCGGACAGGACACGGGCGAGCGTGGTGGCGGCCGTGGCCGGGGACAGCAGGGGGCGCCATGGCCGACCGGGCGCGCCGGTCATGTGCCCTCTCCTCTGCCTGGTCGTCCGGGAGTTCTGTGCGGCCTCCGCCGCCGGTGGGTGGCCGCCGCACAGAACGGTCGGGCGGGCGTCAGCCCTTGCAGCGCGGCCCGATTTCGGTGCACTGGCCGCTCGTGTGGTCGGTGTCGCAGCACATCGCGGGTTCCAGTGCCTGCTCGTCGGTCTCCGGCAGTTCCTGGAGCTCCAGGACCATGTCCTCCATGGGTATCACCTCCTCTCGGGTCGGTCCGGGGCGGGTGACGTGTGGTCGGTCCGGTCGGCCGTCCAGGGCCGGCCGCCGCCGTGTTTGAGGCGCAGCAGGAGGTCCAGGGCTCCGGCCAGGCCGACGTGGTAGCTCACGCAGAAGTCGCGGAGGGTGTCGTCGGGGACGACCAGCCGGCCGTCGCGCCGGGCGGCCCGTGCGTGGAGGCAGTAGGCGGCCTCGGCGGCCCGGGTCCGGTAGGTGTCGTCGCCGGTGGCGTCGGCCAGGTCGAGGAGCAGCTGGGCGTTGCCCGCCACGCCGTGGCAGGTGCCGGTGCCGAGCCGCCAGCGGTCCCGGTGGGCGGCGCGCGCCGCCAGTTCGGCGTGCTCGCGGAAGCGCGGCTCGCCGGTGGCCTGCCACAGCCGGATGAGGGTGGTGCCGATGCCGGAGGCGCCGTTGCACCAGAAGTCGAGGCCCATCCGCTCGGTGCGGCCCGGTCCCTTGGGCCAGACGGCGATGTCGCCCCGGCGCTCGGCGAGCGCGCACAGCGCGTGTCCGCCGCCGATCGCGATGTCGGCGAGTTCCGGGCGGTCGAGCTCACTGCCTGCGGCGAGCAGGAACGCGGCGTGGCCCGCGACACCGTGGCCGAAGCCGTACGAACCGGAGCCCGCGAGTTCGCGGCGGTGCGGCGGGCCGAGCGGCCAGTCCACTCCCCCGCCGGCCCGGTCGGCCTCGGCGGTGAGGCGGATCACGCTGTCCGCGCAGGCGGACGCCCGTTCGGCGAAGCGCTCGTCGCCCGTGGTGCGCCACAGGCGCAGCTGGGCGAGCCCGGCGCCGGAGAGGCCGTGGCAGACGTCCGGGTCGGCACGGTCCAGGGGGATGTCGAGGGCGTACTGCCGGGCGCGGGCCGCGAGGCCGGGGTCGTCGAGGGTGCGTGCCGCGTCGTGCAGCGCCCAGACGGTGCCGGAGCGGCCGAAGTAGAGCCCGGGCAGGGTCCGGCCGGGCAGGGCGAGTCGTGCGTCGATCCAGTGGGTGGCCGTGCGGAGCAGGGGGGCGAGGGCGGGGGCCTCACCCGTGCGGACGGCTCTGTCGAGTACGGCGAGGACGCCCGCCGCTCCTTGCTGGAGGTTGCAGGGGTCGCCCTCGGGCAGGGAGGCGGGCCTGGGCCACAGGTGCTCGGCGGTCGGGTCGGGGTCGACGGTCGCGGCGATGTGGGCGAGGCCGTCGCCGAGCAGGCGGTCGAGGTCGGGGCCGGTGAGGGCGGGCGACGGGGTGGGCGGCGGGGTGGCCGGTTCGGCTCGTAGGAAGGTGGCCGCCGCCTCCAGTGGCCGGCGGGCCGGTGGGTCGGCGATGAGGCCGAGGACGAGTGGCGCCAGGGCGCGGAGGGCGGGGCAGTCCGGGGCGGCGGCCGCCACGAGCGTCGCGAGGCGTTCGCCGGGCGGGCGCGCGGGCGGTGTGTCCGGGGCGAGGACGGGGTTGATGCCGGCGGTGGCGTGCAGCAGGGTGACGCCCAGGCTGTAGCAGTCGGCTTCGGGGCCCGGTGCGGGACCGGCCTCCGTCCGGGAGAGGTATTCGGGCGCGGTGAAGCCCTGCGTGCCCAGTACGGGGGCCGTGTCCCCGGTGCGCACGGCCCCTTCCAGGTCGACGAGGACGGGCGTGCCGTCGGGCCGCACGAGGACGTTGGTCGGTTTGAGGTCGCGGAGTACGAATCCGGCCGCGTGCACCACGCCGATCAGGCGGGTGAGGTCGCGCGCGAGCCGCCGGGCGTCCGCGACCGGTAGCCGGCCGCCATGGCGCGAGGCCCTGTCGGCCGACCACTGCTGGAGGTTCTCGCCGTCGATCAGGTCCTCGGCGAGGAAGACGTGTCCCCCGGCCTCGAAGACGCCGTGCGGGGCGGGCGCGACACCGTGCGGGGCCAGCAGGGACAGCACCTCGGCCTCGTGCCGCAGCCGGTCCCGGGCGTCGGTCCCGCCGGGCTGGGCTCCGACGTGCGGCCGGGCCTCCTTCAGGAGGACGTCCCGGCCGGTGTGGCGGTCCCGGGCGCGGTAGACGCCGCCGCGGTTGGAGTGGCGGATCGCCTCGTGGACGAGGTAGCGGTCGGCGAGGAGGACGGGGCCGCCCCGGGAGCGGGGGCGTTCGGGGACGTCGTCGAAGGGCGGGCGGGCCCAGGCGGGCGGGGAGAACCAGGGGTTGCGTTCGTCGGTGACGTAGGTTCCGTCGGGTGCCTGGAGCCGCCCGCGGTAGAAACCCTCGTCGTCGAGCTCGCGCGGCGGGGAGAAGCAGCCGTAGCGGTAGTGGACCAGGCTGCCGGGGCGGTACCGCCGGTCCGAGAGGATCACGGGGCCGGCGAGTCCGAGGGTGGCTCGGTGCAGCTCCTCGGCGAGGGTGCGCAGCTGCTCGTCGTCGGCGGGGTAGGCGGTGAGGAACTTGCCGGAGTGCGGCCTCGGGGCCCGTACCGAGGTGAGGTCGGCGGTGACGCGCGGCGATACCGCGAACTTGAACGCGCAGCCGTGCGCCACGAGGACGCGAGCCGCGTGCTCCAGCACCTGGTGGGCCGAGGCGACGGTCGCCGACACATGGAGCTTCCACCCCTGTCGCCGAGGGCGGTACCCCGGTGGCGCGAGCGCGCACCACGTCTCGCCGTTCCTCATGCTCCACGCGGAGCGCTCGGCCCCGAGGATCCGCGTGGCGATCGACTGGTAGCTCGCCCGGGGGCCCACCGTCACGCCGTCAGAATGGCATGGGCCCCGGCCCCGGGCAACGGTCCGGTCGGTGGGCGCGGAGGGTTCCGCGGGGGGCGGTCATGACCGGCGAAGCCACCCGTATCGCACCAATGGCATGATCGGACTCTCGACGAGCGCCCCCTCGCCCGTCCCGCACCGGAAGGCCACGCTGTCCGGCACGAAGAGTGACCGCTTCAACAACGTCTAACAAATCGGCCAAACAATTGATATCTATAAACCACAGAATTGATTTCGCCGCGTGGCGTAGGCCACGGGTGATCCTGTGGGCCACGGCGGGTGTGGTGGCCCTTGGATTCCTCATCGCGCTGGAGATCGTCGCCCGTCGCTACGCCGGCGTACCGGGGCCGATCACCAACCAGGCGAAAGAGGTGATTTTCGCCCCCAAGCCGGGGCCGCTGTACGGCGGTCTGGCGTTGATGATGGTGGTGCTCACCTGGCGGCAGCGGTTCATCGCGGCCGGTGCCGCGGTCGGCATCGACGTCGTCTTCGTGCTGGTGCGGTGGGCGGTCGGCGCCGACATGTCCGACGGCCGTTACTTCGGCAACGGCGCGTTGTGGGTGATGCTGGGCTGCGCCGTCATCGCCGTCACGCGCCGCACCGGCCGGGAGCGCGTCCTGCTGCTGCAGGGCGTCGGGCTGGGCCTGCTGCTGGTGGCCGGTCGCAAGACCGGCGACACCTGGCTGCTCATCACCTCGAAGACCCGCCCGACGGTGCTCGACCAGTACGTGGCGACCGCCGATCACGCGCTGGGCAACCCCTCGTGGCTGGCGGGCCGGATCCTCAAGGCCACCGGCCCGGTCGGCATTCACGTCCTCGACCTGGTCTATGCCCAGCTCGCGGTGGCGGCGGTCGCCGTCGCGCTGTACCAGCTGCGCAATGTGGCGACGGAGCGCCGCTTTCCGAGCCACCATCTGGTGCGCACCTTCCTGGTGATCGGCCTCCTCGGGCCGGCCATCTACATGATCTTCCCGGTGGTCGGGCCGATCTTCGCCTACGGTCCGGGCACCTCCGGCACCGGCGGCCTGCAATGGGCGGTGGCCGACCTGTGGCCGCACACGCCGCCGGCGATCGGCGTCCCGCACCCGGTGCCGTACGACGGGATCACCCCGCGCAACTGCATGCCCAGCCTCCACACGGCGTGGGCCACCGCGATCTTCATCCATTCCCGCAAGGGACCGCGCGCCCTGCGGTACGCGGGAACGTTCTGGCTGGTCGCCACGCTCAGCGCGACCCTGGGATTCGGCTACCACTACGGCGCGGACCTGATCGCCGGTGTGGTGTTCTCGCTGACGATCGAGGCGGGCCTGCGCTCGCTCGACCGCGGCTGGGACCGGTCGGGAACCCGGCTGGTCGCCTACGGCGCGACGGTCTTCACCGTGCTCCTGCTGTCCTATCGCTATCTGCCGGTGGAGATGGCCGGGCATCCGTGGCTGTCCGGACCGCTTCTCGTCCTGGCGATGGGCTCGGTGATCTACGGCTACGTACGGACCACCAGGTCGTGGGAGCCGAAGGCCGCGCCGGCGCGGCGACCGGAACCGCAACTCGAACTCGTGTGAGTCATCGACGACGGGAGCCACCGGCCTGGCCAGGCCGGTGGCTCCCGTCGTTCGGGCAGATCACGTTCGGGTGGGTCACTGATGGGGGGACGACTCCCCGCGGTGGCCCCAGCCGAGGACGTCCTCCTCGGGCGCGGGCTTGTAACCACCCTCCGTCGTCTTCTCCGCTTCCTTCGCTTTTACCGCCGCCCTTTCCTTCTTCTCCTGCTTTTCCCGCTGCTTTCGCTCGTGTTCGGCTGCGCGGGATTCCTTGTTTCCCCATTTCGGCAGTCCGACCATGGCGGGCCCCCTCTCGCATCGGACTTCCGCGACAATTTCAGGTTCACACGGGGGCGCGGGGCACGCATCCGGCCACCGCGGCGCCGTCGGCGAGTGGACCGGCGAGGTCTCGCGGAGGAGCCTGGAGTCATGGGGTCGCTCTCGCGCTCGGATCCCCGGCCGGGGCCGGGCGTCCACGGGGGCCTCTTCCGGCTGGGGCAGTGCGTCCCGTTCGCGATCGCCCTGCTGGTGCTGGGCATCGAGTTCTCGCCCGCGCACTTTCTGTACACCGGCCCTCTGCTCACAGCGACACCGGCGCTGGCGGCGGTGACGATGGGACCTCGGGGCACCGTCGCGGCGGCGGCCGTCGCGATGGCCGTCAGCGCGACCACCGCGACCTACAACCACGCCTGGGGCAGCCTCCAGGTCCTCACCAACTTCCTGGCCCTCTTCCTGGTGTCCGGGGCGGGCTTCCTGACGAGCCGCGCCGTGCGGACCCGCCGGCGGAACGAGATCGACCAGGTGCGCCGGATCGCCACGGCGGCGCAGCAGGTCATCCTGCGCCCCGTGCCCGCCCGGCTGGGCCCGGTCGGGGCCGCCGGCATGTATCTCGCGGCGGAGGCGGGGGCGCAGATCGGCGGCGACCTGTACGAGATCACGGAGACCCGGTACGGGGTCCGGGTGATCATCGGGGACGTCAGGGGCAAGGGTCTGCCCGCGGTGCGCTCGGCGGCGGCCGTACTGGGCGCCTTCCGGGAGGCCTCGCACTACGAGGAGGATCTGGTGGAGGTGATGAACCACTGCACGGCCGCGCTGCGGCGGGAGTCCGCCGTACCGGGCGCGTACAGCGAGGACACCCTGCTGGAGGGGTTCGTCACGGCGCTCGTGGCCCAGGTGTCGGAGGGGCCGGCGGAGGAGCCGGTGGTCGAGGTGGTCAACCGGGGACATCCGCCGCCGCTGGTGCTGTCCCGGGGCGAGGTGCGGGCCCTGACCCCTTCCTCGCCTTTGCCACCGCTGTGGCTGGAGGACTTCATGACCGGTCCCCCGGCCGCGGCGGAGAGCCATCCGTTCGCGGTCGGTGACCGTCTCCTGCTGTACACCGACGGCGTGATCGAGGCCCGCGACGGGGACGACCGCTTCTTCCCCCTGGCCGAGGCCATGGAAAGGGTGGCGGAAGGAACCACTCCTGCCGACGCCCCGCGGGACTTCCTCGAACAGCTCCACCGGAGGCTCGTCCTGCACACCCGTGGTCGCTTGGCGGACGACGCGGCGATGCTCCTCGTCGACCGGCTGGAGAGATGAACCCCTCTCTCAGGGTGTCAGGAGCTGTCCGCGAAGCGTCGACACCAGCTCGTCGTCGACGCCGAGCCGCTGCGCGGCGTAGCCCCGCACCGACCCGTACCGCGCGGCGAGTTCGGCCATGAAGAGGCTCATGATCCCGGCTGGGGCGCGGCCGTAGGCGGGCCAACCGAGCGTCAGATGTGGGGGGTAGCGGGCTGGTTCGACGTCGGGGCCCAAGGCGGCCTGGTCGTACGGCCGGTGCTCGATGCTCAGGTTGTGGTAGGCGAGCGAGGGGTGGTGCGGGAGGCGTCCGCTGCGTTCGACCTCCCAGGGGTGTCTGAGGTCGATCACAGTGCGGACGCCCAGCGCGAGGAAGCGGTCCCAGTCCCGGGCGCGCGGGCGTCGAGGCCGGTTCCGCGTCGCGTCTGGGATCCTGGGAGTACAGGCGGTGTGCTGGGGACGGGTCGTGGGCGGGTGCGCCACGGCCGGGAGGAGCGGACTGTGACCGATCGTAAACCCCGTGTGTCGGACTTCGAGTCGTGGGCGGACAAGCAGATCCGGGAAGCCGAGGAGCGCGGCGACTTCCGCGACCTGCCGGGCTTCGGCCGCCCGCTGGCGGGCATCGACCGGCCCTATGACGCGGACTGGTGGGTCAAGGACAAGATGCGCCGCGAGAACCTCTCGTTCCTGCCGCCGACGCTGGCGTTGCGCAAGGAGGCGGAGGACGCCCTGGCGGCGGCGGTGGCGGCCCGGAGCGAGGAGGAGGCGCGCAGGATCGTCCACGAGATCAACGACAAGATCGCCGCGTCTCTCCGCAGGCCGCCGCCCGGGCCGCCGCTCGGTCTGGTCCCGTTCGTCATCGACGACGTCCTGGCCGCGCGGCGCGAGAAGCGCGGCGACGGCCGACCATGACGTACCGCTCCCGGTCGGACTCGACCTGGTGGACAGGGGCGACACCCGCACACCACTAAGATCGTTCACTTGTCCGACCAGGAGGAAACATTGCGCAAGATCATCACGGGTGTGGCTCTCGCCCTGACCGCGGCTCTTCTGACGGGATGCGGCAGCGGCGACAGCAGCCCGGCGGCCGCCGACAAGCCCGCGACGTCCGCGCAGCCGAAGGCGAAGGCGGAAGGCGGGAGCGGCGAGGTCAAGCACGAGGTGACGCTGGAAGTCCTCGGCAGCGAAACGACGTCGGTCTACTACAACCTGGACACCAACAAGATGGAACAGGTGCAGTTGCCCTGGAAGAAGACCTCCACCATCACCTTGACGACGGACGCCGAGAAGAAGGTGGGCCTGCTGGTGTCGGTCGTCCCCGGCTCCGTTCACGGCCCTGACGGCATGCTGCACGCGGCGCCCTGCGTCATCACCGTCGACGGGAAGAAGGTCGCGGACAACCAGGACGGCAAGTCCGACAAGATGTGCGAGTACAAGGTGAAGTGACGGTTCCGGTCTCCCTCCGCCTCGGGAGGCTTCCGGTGCCGCGAGGCTGGGAACGGTCTTTGCGACCAGGAAGCCGGTGCGCGATACCGCGCCGGGTGTGGCGGAAGGGGCTGCGATGGCGGAGGAATCGGCTCGGGAGCCGCTGATCGTCTCGGACGAGGTGCGGGAGGCGCTGGACCTCGGCCGGCCGGTGGTGGCCCTGGAGTCGACGATCATCGCGCACGGGCTGCCCCGGCCGCGGAACCTGCGGGTGGCGGAGGAGCTGGAGGAACTCGTACGGGCCGGTGGTGCCGTACCCGCGACCGTCGCGGTGCTGGACGGCCGGCCGCACGTCGGCCTGGACAAGGCGCGACTGGCGCGGGTGGCGGGCGAGGACGGGCTGCGCAAGCTGGGGAGCCGCGATCTGGCGCCGGCGGTGGCGGCGGGGGCGAGCGGGGCGACGACGGTGTCGGGGACGGCGTTCCTCGCGGAACGGGCCGGGATCCGCGTGTTCGCGACGGGCGGCCTGGGCGGCGTCCACCGCGAGTGGGCACAGACGCAGGACGAGTCCGCCGATCTGCGCCTGCTGGCGCGGACCCGGATCGCGGTGGTGTGCGCGGGGGTGAAGTCGGTCCTGGACGTCCCCGCGACATTGCAGCGCCTGGAGACGCTGGGCGTGGGGGTACTGGGTTTCCGGACGCGGGAATTCCCCGGCTTCTACCTCACCGGCTCCGGCGTGCCGGTCGACTGGACGGTCGGGACGGCGGCGGAGGTGGCGGACGTGCTGCGCGCCCAGGACGCGCTGGGTGGCCCGCCCTCGGCTCTCGTCGTCGCGAACCCCGTCCCCGTGGATCAGCAGCTGGACCCGGCGCTGCACGACCGGGTGCTGGCCGGGGCGCTGGCGGCGTGCGCGCGGGAGGGCGTCACCGGGCAGGCGGTCACACCGTTCCTCCTCGACCATCTCTTCCGGCACACCGACGGCGCGTCCTTGGAGGCCAACGTGGCGGCGGTGCGCGGCAACGTCCGGCTGGCGGCCGAGATCGCCAAGGCGTACGCCGCGTGACGGGCGGTGGGCCGGGCGGTGGGTCGGAAGGCGGGTCGAGAGGGCTGCTCGTCGTCGGCGACGTGGTGACCGACATCGTCGCCCGCCACCGCTCCCCGCTCGCGCCCGCGACCGACACGGCGGCCCGCATCGCCTCCCTGCCCGGCGGCGCCGGGGCCAACGTGGCCTGCTGGGCGGCCCGTTCGGGCGCCGAGGACGTCCGTATCCTGGCCCGGGTGGGCGCGGACGCGGTGGACGCGCACGAGCGCGTGCTCCGCGCGGCCGGTGTCCGGCCGCGTCTGGTGGCCGATCCCGCCGCGCCGACCGGCACGGTCATCTGTCTGGTCGGCGCCGACGGCGAGCGGACGTTCCTCACCGACAGCGGCGCGGTGCTGCGCCTGTCCACCGCCGACTGGGACGGCGAGCTGCTCGCCGGGGTCGGTCATCTGCATGTGTCCGGCTATCTCTTCTTCGCCGACGCCAGCCGCGCGGCGGCCCGGCTGGCGATGGAGGCGGCCCGCGCCCGTTCCATACCGGTGAGCGTCGACCCGGCGTCGGCGGGTTTCATCGCCGGCTTCGGTACGGACCGTTTCCTGGCGGCGCTCGCCGGAGTGGACGTCCTCCTGCCCAGTCACCACGAGGCGGCGCTGCTGACGGGGCGTTCCGAGCCGGCCGAGGCGGCGGCCGAGCTGAGCCGGCGCTTTCCGCTCGTGGTGTCGACGAGGGGCGCGCGGGGCGCGCTGGTGGCAGCGTCGGGCGCGATCGTCGCCCGGGTGCCGGCCCGCCCCGCGACGGCCGTGGACACAACAGGTGCGGGTGACGCCTTCACCGGCGGTTTCCTCGCGGCCCGTCTCGCGGGCCACGGCCCGGTCGAGGCCGCGCGGCACGGCTGCCGGACCGCCGCCGAGGCCGTCACCGTCATCGGCGGCCGGCCGCGCGACCCGGGATGACGGCCTTCACGACGTCCGGTGACGGAGGCGGCGAATTCGCTGGCACGGCGGGTTGTCCCTGTGACAGGGTGCGCTGCCGTGAGAGACATCGACAGCATCACGATCACGACACTCGCCGAGCGCCCGGCGCTGATTCCCAGGATCTACGAGATCGACGACACCTGGCCGTACTTCACCGCCCACGAGCCGGTGGTGGGTGCCCTGTTGGGCCGGGTGCCCGAGGACTTTCCCGACTACTGCGTCGTGGCGACGGACGCGACGGACGGCGACCGTGTCGTGGCGCGCGGGCTGAGCGTGCCCTTCAACGCCTCGCTCGACGGGCGCGAGGAGACGCCGGACCAGGGGTGGGACCGGGTCCTGGTGTGGGCGTCCGACGACCGGCTACGCGGCGTAGCCCCCACGACGGCGAGCGCGCTGGAGATAACCGTGGACAGGGAACACCTCGGCCGCGGCCTGTCCTCCCGCATGCTCACCGCGATGCGGGAGGCCGTCGGCCGGCAGGGCCACGACGTGCTCCTGGCTCCCGTGCGGCCCACGGCCAAGCACCTGGAGCCGCGCGTCCCCATGGCCGACTACGCGCTCCGGCGGCGCGACGACGGCCTGCCGGCCGACCCGTGGCTGCGGGTGCACGTCAGGGCCGGTGGTGTCATCGAGAAGGTCGCTCCGGCGTCGATGACGGTCAGCGGCTCCCTGGCCGAGTGGCGGCGGTGGACCGGGCTGCCCTTCGACCGCGACGGCGACGTCGAGGTGCCGGGCGCGCTCACCCCGGTGCGCTGCGACGTCGCGCACGACCGGGCGGTCTACGTCGAGCCCAACGTCTGGGTCCGGCACCGCGCCGGCGGCCGGCCGGGGTGATCGAATGACCGGACGCCGTTCTTTACTGTGGTGGAGGGAATGGGCTCGCGGCCTGCCCCTGTGACGTGTCCGGTGTCGTCTCCCGCTCGTTCTTGTCGTGGAGGCTCTTCCGTCGACGATCGAAGGAGTCATGATGCGACGAGTCCTTGCGACGGCCGCCCTGGCCATGGCCGCCCTGGGCGCGGGTGCCGTCGGGCCGGGGGCCACCGCGTACGCCGCCCCGCTGCCCAGCGGGCTCGACCTGAAGGGCGTCACCATGGATCCCGGTAATCTGGGGTCGGCGGTGGACGAGGCCGCCCAGAAGTCGACGAGGGTGATCGGCGACGCCGGGGGCGGTGCCGTCGGCAAGGTGGTCCCCGCGGCCGGCCGGACGGGCGGGACGGCCGTGAAGTCGTCGACGTCCGCCGTCCAGCAGACCATCGGCCGCGCGGCGGGGTCGGCGGGTGAGACTGTCGGCGAGACCGCGAAGGCGGCCACCAAGGACGGTCCGCCCTTCGGGAGGCTGGCGCCCGGAAGGTTGGGGCACCTGCCTTCCTGACGCCCCCTCCCTGGCAGGGGTGCCCGCCACCGGCCGGTCCGCGCCCGGGGCGCTCCGGACCGGCCGGATGGGGTTACGGAAGGTCGTCCAGGTCGTCGAGGCCGTCCCGGTCGTCGCTCAGGTTGTCGTTGAGGTCGTCGTTGAGCCGCCGGCGCCGCTCGTCCTGCTGCCCGCCCTGCATGCTCTGCCGGGACTGCTCGCGCTGCCCCAGCGTCTCCTCCGTCATGTCCTCGACGTAGTCGCCGTCGTCGCGGTACGGGTCGCGTTCCCTGCTGCTGTCCATGCCGTGCTCACTCCTCGACGAGACGGGCGGTGGGCGGCTTCGCCCCCAGCAGCCTCACACGCACCCGCTCGACGTGCATGTCGGCCGCCGGTGCGCGGGTCAGGTCGTGGGGCCCTGCATGTGTTCGCTGACCCACTGAATAAGACCCCCGGCCTCCATGTTGGGGACGTACGAGGCCGCGTTGTGCTCGCCGCCGACGTTGATCCGGTACTTCGTCTTGATCGGGCCCTTGTTGTTGCCGTACTTGGCGAGGAAGCGGTCGATGGGCGGCTTGACCGGTTCGTTGGAGCCGACCTGGAAGGCGAGGTAGACCTCGGGGCCCTTCTTGGCGATGAGGCGCTGGGCGAGGACGTCGGAGTTGTTGTCGGCCTTCTCCTTCTCGTGGCCGGCCCACAGGCGGGAGTCGGGCACGATGTCGGGGCCGGAGGCGATGACCGCCTTGAACTGGTCGGGCTTCTGGAGGACCGACTTCAGGCCCGCGGAGGCACCGGTGGAAGAGCCCATGAAGGCCCAGCCGTCACGCGACTTGATGGTGCGGAAGTTCTCCTTGACGAGCTGGGGAACGTCCTCGGTGAGCCAGGTGCCCATCTTGGGCTGGCCGGGGATGTCGCTGCCGTCCCAGTAGAGCCCGGCCTTGGGGTCCTTGGGGTCCTTGTCGTGGTTCTCGGGGTTGAGGACCGGCATGGCGATGATGAAGGGGAGGCTCTTGCCTTCCTGGGCCCACTTGGAGATGGACGCCTCGAGCTTGAGGTCGGTGCCCATCCAGTAGTTGTTGGGGTACCCGGCGCCGCCGGGGAGGGCGATGAGGACGGGGAAGCCGCTCTTGGCGTACTTCGGGTCGTCGTACTCCTTGGGGGCCCAGACCCAGACCTTGCCTTCGAAGCCGGACTTCTTGCCCTTGTAGGTGGTGACGGCGATCTTGGTGCCGTCCTCGGGGACGGTGCCGGAGATCTTGAAGCCGGCCTTGGGGCCGAGGGGCATCTGGGCCTTGGAGCCGGGTGCCTGGTCGCCGTTCTTGCCGTCGCCCGACCCGCCGAAGGAGATCGCGTCGCCCTTGTCCGTGAACGGGGGTATCTCGTAGTAGGACATCACCGGCCAGGCGATGAGACCGAGCGTGACGACGGACGCCCCAGCGATCACCCAGCGTTTGGCGCGGGAGGGACGGCGCCGGGCCTGGTAGGTCGTGGGCGACTGGTACGACATCGGAAATCCTTACTGCGGTGACGACAAGGGCGCGGATACTGCTGGATAGCTGTGACATCCGTAAGGAGTGGGCCCGTCCGGCAGCGGGTTCCGGCTGTCACAGAATGATGATGTTTCCCCGGGCCTGACGCGTGGCGCGGCCGTCACGGGGAGTGCGGGAACGGGACCGCGAGCGGAACCGGCCCCTGCTTCGAGGGTAGACGGCCGGCTGTGCCCTCAGATGCCGAAGGGCGCCGCGTAGCGGACCGTGCCTGCCGGCAGCGGGTGGGCGTCGTCCAGGGCGAGGGCCATCAGCGCCTCGTCGGGGACGTCGATGGTCACGCCGATGCCATGGGCCGAGGCGCGCCCGAAGCCGAAGCGCGGGTAGTACGCCGGGTGCCCGAGGACGACGACGTAGCGCTCGCCCATCTCCCCGGCCGCCCGCAGCGCGGCGCGGACGGCTGCCGATCCGGCGCCGCTCCTCTGCAGCCCGGGCCGCACGGCGACGGGGGCCAGGCACAGGGCGGGGGTGTCGCCGATGTGGCAGCGCGTCAGCAGCGCGTGACCGACGGGTTCGCCACCCTCGTCGGTGACGACGAGGGACAGGCCGTCGATCCATGACGGGTCGCCGCGCAGGGCGTCGACGAGGTCGGCCTCGTCCGGGGTGCCGAACGCGGTGAGGTTGATCTCACGGATGGCGGGAATGTCGGCGCCGGTCTCGGCGCGGGTGTGCCACTGGTCGTGGATACGCATGACGGAACGAGGATCCGTTTCGTGTGGGCCAGCGGAAACCCCTCGAAGCTAGCACGCGCCGGCCGGTTCGTCCTTCGATTCAGGGAGGGGTCCTGCCGGGCTCTGTCAGGTCAGCGGGGTGCCAGGCCGGTGCGGCCGCCGCGCAGGTCGTAGAGCACGTCGACCTTGGTGAAGGCGGGCAGCCCGGCGATGATCACCGCCTGTTCCTGTCTGCCGTAGCTGAGCAGGGGGGTGCTCAGGGCGTTCAGCGGCTGGCTGAGGGCCTCCTTGGTGGGCATCCGGTAGGTCCAGGTCCAGTCGGCCGACGTGACGGTGAGCGCGACCTGCCGGCCGTAGGTGTCCACGACGCCGCCCGGGAGCAGCGTGCCGAGGGCGGGCCCGGCCGGGCGGGGGGCCTCCAGGGCGAGGGTGGGGGTGCCGGTGTCGAAGACGACGGGTGCGCACTCGTGGTCCAGGACGCCGGTCACGGTCAGGCACGCCTTCATGGGGGCGGGGTCCCAGGAGGTCATCGCGGTCGGGGCGGCGCCAGGCCGGGGTCGTGCGGTGACCGTCCGTTTCAGGTCGGCCGTCCTGAACCGCGCCACGGTCCCGGGCGGCGGGTTGAGCCGGAGCTGGGGGTGTTCCTCGTCGAAGTGGACGATGAAGGATCCGTCGCCGGTGAGGCCGGACATGGGGTTGGCGCAGCAGCCCTTGACGCCCTGGTCGCGTTCGGCCATGCCGATGCCGAGGATGCCGTCGAAGACGCCGCCGAACTCCTCCGGTGTGCCGCCGTGCGCCGCCGCGCAGTCGGGGGCCTGGTCGACGCATCCGAGGGAGTCGACGAGCAGGATGGTCTGGTTGTCGGCGGTGGCGGCGCCGAGGCGGAGGGTGGCCCGGGCCTCCCTGCCGCTGATCTTCAGCCCGCTGAGGAAGCTGCTGCTTCCGGTGGCGCCGGTGGGGGTCGCGTCGTCCCCGACGGCGGAGGCGAGCACTTTCAGCCCGGTGGATCCCGTGTCCACCAGCAGATTCGCCGACCGTGAGCCGATGCGGACGGTGGCCTGGAGCCGGGGCACGCTCAGTCTGCCGCCCGCGCTGCCCGCCGACAGGTAGGTCAGGGGCACGCTCGACGCCCGGGAGGCGCCGCCGCTCGCCGTCGACGCGCCCGGTTCGAGGCCGCCGCCGCAGGCTGTCAGCAGCAGGGCGACGAGCGTCGCCGCCGCGGCGGTGGCCAGGTGCCGGAGCCGACGGCGCGGCGGGCGGGGCGGGGGCGTGGCGTGCGAGGGCGGGGAGAGCGGCACGGCGGCTCCGGCTTCTGGCTGGGGCGGGTGCTCCTGCCGCAAGGATCACCGGTGTCCCGGCCCCGCGCCCCGCGACGGCGTCCATTCAGGTACGACCGGCCACGCTTCGTGGCCGGTCGTGGTCTTGCGGATTCCGTGCGGCGCCCCGTGAATCGGTCTGTCGGAGGGAAGGAGAGGCAGCGATGGTCATGCGCATCCCCGGTCCCGAGCCCCGGGCGGACGGCGGCGTGGGCGCCGTGGCGGCGGCGGGCGGACTGCACATCTATCAGTTGCGGCTGCACGCCGAGTACGGGCCCGTCGTACGGTTCCAGCTGCCCGGCGCGGAGACGGCCGTTTCGGTCGCCGACCCCGTGCTGCTGGAGGCGACGGCTCACATCGACAAGCGCCCCGAGCGGCTGTTCGAGTTCCTCGCGCCGCTGTGCGAGGCGGGGAACCTTCAGGTGTTGCCGGCCGACGAGCACACGCCGTGGCGGCGTCTGCTCTTGTCGGTGCTGGCCGGGCGGCCTTCCCACGAGCGGCACTTCGCGCGGTTCACCACGCTGACGACGGAGGTCGCCGATCGCTGGGCCGAGCGGGCCGGCCGTGGGCCCGTCGAGCCGCAGAAGGACCTCACCGCGCTGTCGCTGCGGATGATCTGCGCGTACGCGCTGGGCGGCGACGTCGAGGATCCCGACCGGATCGTCACCGCCTTCGAGGAGGTGCTCACCGAATATCTGGGACGGCTCTACCGGGCGCCGGGCGCGGAGAGGGGCGACAACACGGAGGGCGCGGAGGAGGCTCTCGCCCATCTGCGCGCGGTGGTCGACCGGGTGGTCGCGGCGCGGCGCGCGGGCCGCCGGGTGGACCGGAGCGATCTGGTCGGGGCGCTCGTCGACGCCGGTGAGCGGCCCGCCCGGATCCGCGACACCGTCATGATGACGATGCTGGCGGCCCATCACACGACCGGGGTGGCCGTGTCGTGGACCCTGCATCTGCTGGGCCGGCACCCGGAGGTGGCCGAACGCGTCGCCGAGGAGCTCGACCGTGTCCTGGGCGACCTCGCGGCACCCGGGTACGCCGATCTGCGGCGGCTCACATACCTGGAGATGGTCCTCAAGGAGGCGATGCGGCTGTACCCACCGGGCCCGTACGGCGCGCGGGAGACGACCGAGGCGCTGGTCCTGGGCGAGTACGAGATACCGGCCGGGGCGACGGTCTTCTATCCGTTCTGGGCGGTCCACATGAACGCCGACTACTGGCCGGAGCCCGAGAAGTTCGTGCCCGAGCGGTTCACGCCGGAGGAGGTGGCCAAGCGGCCGCGGCTGGCCTACGTCCCCTTCGGGCTCGGGCCGCGCGGTTGCGAGGGCGCGGGGCTGGCCATGGTCGAGGCCGAGCTGGTCCTGGCCGTGCTGCTCAAGCGGTTCCGGTTCCGGCCCGTGCCAGGGCACGAGGTGACGCCGATCGAACGGTTCGTGCTCTGGGCGGCCGACGACATCCGTATGTTCGTGAGCCCCAGGGTTTCGGGGTAGACGGCGGCGCGGGGCCGGTTCAGGGGGCGATGAGCACCTTCAGGGCCTCGCGGTCCGCCATGGCGCGGTAGCCGCCCGGGACGCCGTCCAGGTCGACAGTGCGGTCGAAGACCCTGCCGGGTTCGATCGTGCCGTCGAGGACGTCGGGGAGCAGTTCCTCGATGTAGGCGCGGGCGGGCGCGACACCGCCGGTGAGGGTGACGTTGCGGCTGAACATCTCGTACCCGGCCGGTCCCTCCTCGTACTGCGGCACACCGACCCTGCTGACCACTCCGCCGTCGCGCACCACCGCGAGTGCCGTGGTGAGCGCGGGCTTGGTGCCGACGCACTCCAGTACGGCGTGGGTGCCCTCGCCGCCGGTCAACTCCCTTACGCGCGCGATGCCTTCGTCGCCGCGTTCGGGGATCACGTCGGTGGCCCCGAAGTCGCGTCCGAGGGCGGTGCGGGCCTCGTGGCGGCCCATCAGCAGGATCCGCTCGGCGCCGAGCCGCCTGGCCGCCAGCACCGCCGACAGGCCGACGGCGCCGTCGCCGATGACCGTCACCGTCGTCCGGGCGTCGACCCCGGCGGTGACGGCGCAGTGGTGGCCGGTGCAGAAGACGTCGGAGAGGGTGAGCAGCGAGGGCAGTAGGTCCGAGTCCTCACCGACGGGCAGTTTCACCAGGGTGCCCTGGGCCCAGGGGCTGCGTACGGCCTCGCCCTGGCCGCCGTCCACGCCGTTCTGGCCCCAGTACCCGCCGCGCGGGCAGGAGGTGTGGAGGCCCTCGGCGCAGAACCGGCAGGTGTTGTCGGCGTAGGCGAAGGGTGCGACCACGAGGTCGCCGGCCTTCGGTCCGGTGACCTCCGGGCCGGTCTCCTCCACGACGCCGAGGAATTCGTGGCCGATGCGTTCGCCCTCCTCCGTGGCCGGTCTGGAGCCGTAGGGCCACAGGTCGCTGCCGCAGACGCACGAGCGGACGACGCGCACCACGGCGTCCGTGGGGTCCTGGATACGGGGGTCGGGTACGTTCTCGACCCGGATGTCACCGGCGCCGTAGATCAGTGTCGCTCGCATGGGTCTTCCCGAGGGTGTCGTCCGGCCGATGGTGTCGTCCGGCCATGGGTCCGTCTCGCTATAGGTCTCTTTCCAGCGTGCGCCTCACTCCGAGGGCTGTCGCGCCGACCTGGGAGGCTGCCGCGCCGGCCTCCCGGCGCGAGTGCGGTCGGGAAACCCGGCCGACCCACCCGCCCCACAATCGACCGCAAAGTCCGGACCAATCATGGGATGTTCGTTTTCCGCCATCAAGTGATTCCCGTTCGGGCAGAAAAA
Source organism: Streptomyces luteoverticillatus (assembly GCF_003970715.1). Classification (NCBI taxonomy): domain Bacteria; kingdom Bacillati; phylum Actinomycetota; class Actinomycetes; order Kitasatosporales; family Streptomycetaceae; genus Streptomyces; species Streptomyces luteoverticillatus. The sequence continues at coordinate 108,283 of NZ_CP034587.1, forward strand.
CGGTTCTCGGCTGAATTCCGGCCATACTGTCCCGTCGCTGTGACGGAGTGCGCGCGCTCTTGACAGCCATGAGTGCGCCGGGAGCCGCCGGGGCCGGAGTGCGGAACACCGGGCACCGGATGCCCCCGGTCCGCAGCTCGGATGCCGCTGCGGGGCAGGTGACCCCATCCCTTGTCCGGAAGCCGTGGGCACGGGCTCCGGGTGGCCGGTTCGCCCGGGTGTCGACGGTAGTGCTGACGGCATAGTCTCGACCAGCCGAACGCCGCCCCCGCGCGAGCCACCGGATCCTGCCGCTCTCACCGTCATGCGCTGTCGCGTTTCACCGTCATGCGCTGTCGCGCGGGCCCGGCACGTTCGGGCGACCATCACACGGACCGGAGGGGGAATACCACAGTGCCGGATCCCGGAACGATCCAGGAATACTCCATCGGGAACTACAAGCCCCACTCGCTGGCCCAGGGAAACGCGAGGTACCTCTGGGTGACCACCGAGAACAAAGCCGTCATCCGCGTCAATCCCAATGCCGGGAACAGTCAGATGGTGGTGAACCATTCGATGGTTCCCCAGCTCAGCGCCGGAATCATCAAGGACCCCGACGGTCTCCAGCGGGTCTGGTTCGCCGCTCCGGCACCGCCGGCGCAGGAAGACCCCATCGTGATCATGGAGACCACGGGGATCAACGCCATCCAGTTCTACCCCCTGGAGAACGACGCCAAGGCGGAGAGCATCAAGCTCCGGACCACCAACGTGGGATCGGGCGGCACCCCGATCCCCGAGTACAGCCTCATCTTCGCCGAGCCCCAGCACAGTTACATCGGCATCCTCACCCCCAGCCACGGCACCATCGACCGGATGCCGGTCAGCCAGAGCACCTGGCTCTGGGACGTGGCCGTCACCACGGACACCACCGGGAAGATCCACACCTACTGGGCCACGGGCCAAACCCGGACCACCACGCCCGTCAGGACCGAGAACGGCCTCTACCGCCGCTCCCCCGGCGCGATGGCATGGGAGCGGATCGAGGTGCTCCGGGGCGGCCAGAAGCCCTTCTACGTCATCGCGGACACGACCGCGGTCTGGCTGACCGCCACCAACCCCAACCAGGTCATCCGCTTCGACCTCGGCACCGGCACCGCGCGCACCGCGGACCTGGGGACGGCGATCCCCCAGCAGCTGACGCTCAGCCCGACGGGTGAGCTGTGGGTGGCCTCCAGCGAAGGGCTGCACGAGTTCGACGCGCGTCTGAACACGAACGGCTCCCTGGTGCGGCTGCCCAACGGTGGCGGTGCCAAGGGGATCTGCGTCGCGGCCGACGGCAAGCTCTGGTACACGAACCCGACCAGGAAGACCGTGGGCAGCTACTCGGTGCCCCCGCCCCCGTACGGGGCCCCCTCGCGCCTGGGCCGTACCCAGATCGTGGCCCAGGGCGAGACGGAGGCCCACATGAAGGACGAGGTCGCCCAGCCGCTCATCGCGGAGTACGTCGCCAACGGGCGCCCCGTGCCGGGCATCCCCCTCACCTGCCGGATCGACGCCGAGGGGGCGGCCTTCGAGGACGGCACCCACGAGCGTGTGATCATCACCGACCAGCGGGGCCGGGTCGCCCTGCCCACCGTGATCACGGGCGACGTCCAGGAGCAGGCCGTCATCAGCGTCGGCCTCGGCGACACCGAGCCGCACGCCGCCACGACCCTGACGATCACGCCGGCCTGACGGCGCGCCGCGCCACCCGGACCGTTCCAGTCCGCCGGAAGGAGAATCAGCATGCCATCCGCAGCGCCGCCGCCCCTCACCGACTCCGACACGTTCCCCATCGACGCCTCCGCCGTCGACGTGGCCTGGCACAACGACGACCAGAACGTATGGTTCGTCACCGCCCAGGGACTCATGGGTTACTTCGAGCCCCGCAGCCCCTGGGGCAACACCGTCTTCAGCCAGGGCTCGGGTGTCACCGGAACCGCCAACTCCCTCGTCAGCTGGACGGGCCACGGGGCATGGACGTTCATCACCGGGGAGCAGGGCTCGGCCTTCGTCAAGTGCATGAACGACGGCCAGTACCAGGTGTATCCGCTGAACGGCGCGACGGACTGCCGGTCGCTGGCCCTGGGCATGAACAAGCAGGGGCGCCCCCAGCTCGTCGCACCGCTGATCAGCTGGAACCAGCTGGCTTTCATCGAGGCCGGCGGCGCCGTCTCGTACTCGATGATGTACCCCGACGGCCTGTACGCGGTCTCGATCGCGTCTCAGCAGCGGGGCCGCTACTGGCTGACCTCCCCCAAGGGCAAGGCGCTGGTCGCCTACGACGCCAGCACCGGCACCTTCGGCTCCCCCGTCCTCCTCGGCGTCGAGCCCCGGGACGTCGCGGCCGCCCCGGCCGGCGACGTCGTGTGGGTGGCCACCAAGGACAAGGTCATCTTCAAGTACACCGTCGACGGCGGGACACTCACGCGCGTCGAGACGCCGTTCGCGGCCAACCGCATGCTGGCGACGGCGGACGGCACGCTCTGGTTCGTGAGCACCGCCGGTGACGCCGTCGGCTATGTGCTGCCGGACAAGGGCAGGGCGGCCACGATCCCCACGGGCCAGGGCTCACGGCCCTCGGGGCTCACCATGTCCGCCGACAGCAGGCTGTGGATCGCGCTGTCCGGACGGAAAGCCCTGCAGCGCGTGTCCCGGTACCGGCTCGCGGCGGTCTCCGGCGACGACCAGACGACGACCGTCGGGCAGCGCTTCCCCAAGCCGTTCGAGGTCAAGGCGACGCTGCTGGACGGCACTCCGGTGGGCGGGCAGAAGATCGAGTTCTCCGTCGAGGAGGGCGCCGGCGTCTTCGAGAACGGCGAGCACACCGAGATCAAGCACACCGGTTCCCAGAGCGAGCAACTCGGCTTCGCGACCAGTTCCCTGCTCACCCCGCTCAAGGAAGGCCCCTGCCCCGTCACCGCCCGCTGGACGGAGTCGGACGCCGTCGCCTCCTTCACCCACCTGACCGTCAACCCGAAGCCGGGGCAGGCGGACCGGGTGCGCTATGTCTCGGGAGCGGGACAGACCGTGCCCCCGGGCAAGTCCTTCGACAACCCGATGAAGGTGATCGTGGAGGACGCCAAGGGCAACACGGTCGAGGGCGCCCAGGTCACGTTCCGGATCCTCGAGGAGAACATGGCGTCCTTCCCCGGCGGCACGGACATCGTCCACGTGCCCAGCGGGCCCGACGGCTCCGCCGACTCCCCCGTGCTGACGGCCGGGGACAAGCAGGGCGACTTCTCGGTCCAGGTGTCGGTGGACGACACCTGGGTGAGTCTGCTCCTCCGGCAGAACATCACCTGACCGCCGCCGCACGCCCACCGTTCGACCGCACGTCCCCGGTCCCCGCGCCGGCGGGGGCCGGGGGCGGCGCGGCTCGGACGCCCGAGGGAGGACACCGCCCCGCCATGCCCGAGAACGGATCGCCGCTGCGCACGGAGTTCGACTTCGAGCTCCCCCACGGCTATGTGGACGGCTCAGGCACCGTCCACCGACAAGGCTCCATGCGGCTCGCCACCGCCCGTGACGAGCTGTCACCCCTGATCGACCAGCGCGTCCGGGAGAACCCCGCCTACCTCGGAGTCGTCCTCCTGAGCCTGGTCGTCACCCGGCTGGGGACCGTCACCGACATCCACGCGGGCGTGGTGGAACGGCTCTTCGCCCAGGACCTCGCCTACCTCCAGGACTTCTACCGGCGGATCAACGGCCTGGACTCCGGACACGGCGCCGTCGCCTGCCCCTCCTGCGGCACGGCTTTCGCGTTGCCCGCGTCGGCGCCCGGCGGCCGCCTGGGGGAAACATGACGCACCCGCCGCGCCGGCTCCGCGAGGAGACCGCCTACATCGCCTACCACTTCCACTGGGCGTACGGGGACATCCTCACCCTCCCCCACGAGGAGCGGCGCGCCTGGGTGCGTGAGATCGCCAGGATCAACAGCACGGCGGGGGAAGGCCGGTGAGCGTCGTGCGCGCGCGGGCTTGGCGCGAGCTCGCGCCCGTCGGGCTGCTGCGCCTGCCGGTGCTGTCCGCCGACGGGCCCCTGGCCTTCCGCCGGGACCTCGCGGCGTGGCGCCCGGCGCCGCTCGTCACGGCGGGCGGCCGGCTCCTACCGCGGGGCGTGCCGCTGGCACTGGGAGCGAGCATCCTCCGGGGCTTGCCCGTCGCGCCGCTCCCTCAGGCCGGTGACGGCTCGGGGGCTGTGGGGGTGCCGCCGGTGGCTGTGGCAGGGCCGCCTGTTCCTGTGGCGGTGCCGCCCGTGGCTGTGGCGGGGCCGCCCGTGGCTGTGGCGGGGCCTGGGGCTGTGCCAGTGCCCGCGCCCGTGCGCCTGCCCGTGGCGGAGGTGGTGGTGCCTGGTGGGCCTCGTGCCTCGGAGGGGCCGGGTGCGGTGAGCGAGCTCTTACGCGCCCGGCGTCAGCCCAGCCCCCGGCCTCGGGCTCGGTCCCAGGCCCGGGAAAGCGCCTCCGGGAGCGCGCCCGCTCCGGTCGCCGGGCCCGGCGTCGAACGCCCACGGGAGGCCGATGCGGTGGGCGAAGCCCCCACGAGCGTGTACGTGCGCGTCGGCGAGGAGACCGGACACGTCGCTCGTGCAGGCTCCGTCGAGGAGCGACGGAAGCCGGTCGCGCCGCCACCGCAGAGTCCGGCAGCGAGGTACGGCCCCCGGTCCGGCATGCGAGGGGCGGCCGACGCCCCCGTGCGGCCCCCGGGCCTTGCCGAGACCTCGCCGCCCGAGACGTCGCCGCCCGGGACGGTGTCGTACAGCCGGGCCGAGGCCCGCGATCCCGGCGGGCGCGAACGCCCCGCTCACGGGATCGCCCCGCATCCTCCCAGCGCGGGCCTCCCCCTGAAGCCGCCGGACAGCAAGGAACGCGCTGCCCAACGAACCGTCATCCGCCCGGGACCCGGGATCGCCCCCGCCCCACCCGGCCAAGGCGCGCCACCGCCAGGCGCCGCCGCCCGTTTCCACGTCGGGCGCCCGATCAGCCGTGTGCCCGACACGGCCATGCCCTTCGCGTTCCCCCCGCCCACACCGCCCACACCGTCGACGCCGCCTGGCGAAGCCGTCGAGGGAACGCGCACCCCGGCTCCACAGCCGCCCACCCCACCCCCCGGCGACGCCGTCAAAGGGACGCGCACCCCGCACCCCGGCCGCCCGCCACGCCCCCCGCCCCTCCCCCGCCGGACGCCTTCGCCGTCGCGCGGGAAGTGGCCCTGCGGCACGCCGGGCTGCTGGCCGAGGCCGTGCTCCCCGCGTTGGAGCCGGTGCGGCGGACGCGCCGGGTCCGTCCCCGGCCGCAGTGGCCGCCGCGGGCCGAGCCGCCGCCGGACGGTGGGGCGTGGGGAAGCACCGTCCCCCGATGAACGACCGCCGCCCGACGACCGACCCCGGAGTGTCCGTCCATGGCCGACCAGCCGTTCGCCGTCAGTTCCCACTTCCAGTTGTCCATCGGCATCCACGCCCTCGGTTCGTTCACGGCGTGCGAGGGGCTGGGCTGTGCCATGGAGGTGGAGGAGCGGGTGGAGGGCGGGACGAACGGGCACGTGTGGCAGCTGCCGACGCGGCTGCGCTACACCAACGTCGTGCTCAGCAGGCCGCTGACGCGGGAGACCGTGCTCGTGTGGGCGTGGATGCAGCAGCAGATGGTCGAGCCCATGCGGCTTCCCGGGCAGCTCGTGGCGCTCGGCCCGGACCGGAGACCGCTCGTGCGGTGGCTGCTCGACGGGGTGCTGCCGGTGCGCTGGAGCGGTCCGGGGTTCGACGTCGAGCAGTCCCAAGCGGCCCGCGAAACCTTGGAGATCGCCCACAACGGGTTCCTCGGCATCACCGTCTGACGACAGGTCGGCCAAGCCCGGTCGGAGAGGAACGCATGCTGTCCGAGTTGCTCGGCGGCGCACCCGTGCGCGCCGCCCTCGTGATCTACGATCCCCCGACGGGTGCGGGGACCTCCCCGGGGCCCGAGCGCGGCCGGGTCAAGCTGCAGTTCAACCCGGAGCGGGTGCGGGTCGGCAAGCAGGCCGTCTGGGACCGCAGCCGGGCGCCGTCCAACGGGGAGGCGGCGCGGGCGCAGTTCGTGGGGGCGCAGCCGCGGACGATGACGCTGGACGTGTTCCTGGACGCCTCCGGTCCGGGCCCGAGCGTGCAGGACCAGGTGGAGAAGCTGCTCGACTGCTGTGCTCCGACCGCGCGGAGCACGGCGTCGAAGCCGGCTTCCGCACCATGGGTGCGGCTGGCGTGGGGGCATGCGCGGACGACGGCGTTTCTCGCCCTGGTGACGCGGGTGGACGCGGAGTACACGCGGTTCGGGCACGACGGGACGCCGTTGCGCGCCCAGTGCGCCGTCTCCCTGGAGGAGGTCGGGGGGACGGTGCCCCGGCAGAATCCGACGTCGGGCGGTGACGGGCCGGTGGGCACGCACCTGGTGGTCGCCGGGGACAGTCTGGCGGGGCTGGCCTGGCAGGCGTACGGGGATCCGGGGCGGTGGCGGGAGATCGCGCAGGCGAACGACGTCGACGATCCGGCCCGGGTGCCGGTGGGCACGGTGCTGGTGCTGCCGGTGCTGGAGGAGCGTGTAGCGGGGGGTGCCGGGTGACGGAGAGGCTGTACGCGGCGGAGCCCATCGTGGCCTTCCGCTCGCCCCTGCGGGAGGAGTGGGCCGACCAGTTGGTCGAGGCGCGGGTGGAGACGGCGGTGGGGGTGCCGGCCGGGGCGACACTGCGGTTCCGGGATCCCGCGCACCGGCTGCTGGCCTCGGCCGGGATCGCGGTGGGGGTGCCGGTGACCGTTTCGGTGGCCGTGGCGCGGCGCCGGACCCGGGTGGGGATCTTCGACGGTGAGGTCACGGCGCTGGAGACCGAGGTGGACTCGGACGGGACGTTCACGACCGTGCGGGCCACGGACCGGGGGCAGCGGCTGGCGCGGGGGCGGCGGGTGGCCGCGTACGTGGACACCACGGTGGCCGAGGTGGTCGGGCAGGCCGTGGCCCGGCACGGGCTGAAGGCGGGCCGCGTCGACGCGGAGCGCACCCGGATCCCGTATCTGGCCCAGCCCAACCTGACGGACTGGGAGTTGCTGCGTCATCTCGCCGACCAGCGGGGGCTGCGGCTGTCGGTCGAGGGGGACACCGTCCATATAAGCCGCCCGGCGGCGGCGGGCGGCGCGCCCGCGCCGGGTACGGGGGCGGATCGCAGTCCGTTCGTCCTGGAGCTCGGGGAGAACCTGCTGGCGTTGCGTGCCTCGGTGTCGTCCGAGGGGCAGGTGGCGGGGGTGGAGGTGCGCGGGTGGGATCCGGCCGGCAAGGCCGCGGTGTCGGCGCGGGCCGGGGCCGGGGACAGCTCGCGGCTGCGGCTGGGGGTCACGCCCGCGCGGCTGGGCACGGCGTTCCCGGGCGCGGCGCCGGATCTGCTCGTCGCCGGCCGGGGTTACACCACCGCCGGGCAGGTGGACGTGGCGGCGCACGCGCTGGCGCAGGAGGCGGCGGCCGGGATGGCGGCGCTGTCCGCCGAGGTGGCGGGAACGCCCGAGCTCGCGGCGGGGGTGCCGGTGACGCTGGCCGGGGTGGGTGAGCCGTTCGCCGGCAAGTACACGCTCACCTCCTGCCGCCACACCTTCGACGGTGACCACGGCTACCGGACGGAGGTGGGGGTCGGCCCGTTGCCGCCGCCCGTCGTGCCGTATCCGCCGGCGCTGTCCTCGTTGGGGGTGGCGGTGGGGATCGTCACGGACATCAAGGAACCGGGGCAGGGCGAGCGCGGTGCCGTACGGCTGCGTCTGCCGTGGCTGTCGCAGGACTATGTGACCGATTGGGCGCGTACCGTGCAGTGGGGTGGTGCCGGTGGTGGTGGGGTCTTCCCCGTGGAGGCCGGGGACGAGGTGCTCGTCGGCTTCGAGCACGGGCGGCTCGACCGGCCGTACGTCCTCGGTGGGCTGTACAACGGCGTCGACTCCCCCACCGACCACGGTCTTCCCTTGGTGGACTCGGGCACCGGGCGCGCCAACAGGCGTTCGCTCGCGTCCCGTTCGGGTGATCTCATGGAGCTCCTCAGCGCCGCCGACGGCCCCCAGGGCGTGCGGCTGCGGACGGGTGACGGGAAGCTGACCACTCATCTCGACCGCAAGGACAGCACCATCGTCCTGACGGCGGGCGAGGGCGGCAGAACGCTGCGGGTCTCGCTGGACGCGCGCGGCGAGGGCACCGTCACCGTCGACGCGGGCACGGGCGGCAGCCTGGTTCTCAAGGCGGGGACCGTCACCGTCACGGCCGACGACGGCAAGGGCGGCGGCGGGCTCACGCTCAAGGGGGCCACCGTGAACGTCACCAGCACCGGGCAGCTCTCGCTGGACGGGCAGCGGACCGGCATCACCGGCGACACCGTCGACATCAACTGACCTCCAACCTCGTAGCGGGAGGGTGACCGTGGACATCATCGGCGCGGGGTGGGCGTTCCCCGCCGTCATCACCGGTACGGGACGCGTGGGCCTGGCGCGCGGGGCCGAGGACGTGGAGCAGGCGATGCGCATCGTCCTGTCCACCGCGCCGGGCGAGCGGCCGATGCGGCCGGAGTTCGGCTGCGGCGTCCACGCCCTGGTCTTCGACCCGCTCGACGCCACCACCGTCGCCCGCGCCGACGCGGAGGTCCGCCGCGCCCTCGACCGGTGGGAGCCGCGCGTCGAGGTCGACGACCTGCTGTTCAGCATGGACACGACGGACGTCGGAGTGCTCTACATCGACATCCGCTACCGGTTGCGCGCCACCAACGAACCCCGCAACCTCGTCTTCCCCTTCTACACCCTGCCCGGCGACTCCCCGGTGGAGTGACCCTGTCATGGCCGACCCGTCCGTTCCCCCCGCGCCGGACCCGTCCGGTGTTCCCGTCCCCGACCTGGACGACCTGCGGTTCCAGCCGCTGGTGGACGCCGCCAAACGCGCCCTACCGCGGCGGGTGCCCGAGTGGACCGACCACAACGTCTCCGATCCCGGCATCACCCTCATCGAGGCGTGTGCCGAGCGGACCGACCAACTGCTCTACCGCGTCCATCGCATGACGGGCCGCCAGCGGTTCGCTCTGCTGCGCCTCATGGGCATCACTCCCCTTCCCGCGTCGCCGACGCGGATCGTGGTCGCGTTCACCCGGACCGACGGGTCGACCGGGCGGCGCGAGATCCCGGCGGGCACCGTGGTGCGCACCGAGGGCGAGGAGCCGGTCGTGCTGGCGACCGTGGCGCCGCTCGTCCTGGAGGGGGCGCGAACCACGGGGGCGGTGGAGGCGGACGAGCGGCTCGTGCGGGTCACCGAGGTGCTGGGCGTCGCCGACGGCCGTCCCGCCGGGCGTTTCCCGACACGCCACCGTCCTTGGCGGCCGGGCGCCCCGGTGGCGGAACCGCCGTTCGGGCCGCCGATGACCGTTCGTGTGGGGGGCGTCGAGTGGCGGGCGGTTCCGACGTTCGCCGGAGCGGGGCCGGACGACCGGGCGCACTGGTGGGACGACGCCTCGTGCGAGGTGGTCTTCGGGCCGCTGGTTCCCGCCGAGGGCGGCGCGCGGCAGCATGGGAAGGTGCCGCCGGAAGGCGCGCGGATCGGCGCGGAGTACGACGTGTTCCGGGGCCGGGAGGGCGGGGTCCAGGCCGGCGCGCCCCTGGCGGTGGCCCAGCCCGATCTGACGGCCGTCGTCGAGGCAGTCGTCGCCGCGTCCGAGGAGGCCGAGGACTGGCGGCGGGCGCTGGAACGCGCGGGCCTCGGGCTGGCGCCGCCGCGCCGCGCGGTCACGGCCGCCGACCACGAGCGGATCATCGACGAGCACGTACCGGGGCTGGCCCGGGTCCGGGTCACGGCGCTCACCCGCCCCACCGACTCCCGCGTGCCGACGGCCCTGCAGGCACCGCCCCGCCCTCCCGACGTCCTCACCAGCGCCGTCGCGGCCCGCGACCCGCTGCGGGCCGTGCACTACTACGACGACAGCGGCGTCATCACCCCGCGCGCCCTGCCCTTGGAGCAGCAGGGCGGGCCCGCCGGTGACGGCGACGAGGTGCCCGGTCCCGTGCGGGACGCGCAGTGCCTCGACGCGATGATCCGCACGGACGAGACGGCGCCCAGGCTCTGGTTCTACCGGGACCAGTGCCTCTGGGACGGGAACGACCGGTCGTCACGGCCCGTCAAGGAGGAGTTCCCCGGACTGCCCGGTAGTGCCGACGACCCGGCGCACTCGTTCTGGGCGGACCTCGACGCGGTCGCCCTGCTCGCCGATCCACAACGCGATGACGGCGCGGATGACGACGCGTACGAACTGTTCTTCTTCAAGGGCGAGACGTTCTACCACCGCGCCTACACCTACTCCGACCGGTCCTTCGTCCCGCGGGCGGAGAGCCGGGGTGTGACGTCCCTGATCTCCGAGTCCTTCCCCGGCCTCTCGCCGGAGTGCCAGGAGCAGCCGGATGCCGTGGTCGTCGTCGGCGGGGTCTTCTACTTCGTCAAGGGGACGCGGACCGAGCCCGCCGTGTGGCGCCGCGAGGACGAGCCGCTCCACGTCCTCCTCGTCCCGCACGTCACCGGTGACCCCACCGTCCGCCCACCGGACGGTGCCTTCGGCATCCCACCGCAAACCTTGGCCTCCGTGGTGGGCGTCGTCGACGCCTCCCGGCTGCTGGGCGAACGGCTGCGCGTCGGCGAACCCCGCTACCACTCCTTCGGCGTCGAGGCGACCGTACGCCCGTGGAGCAGCACGCGGGCGGACGTCGACGAGGCCCGGACAGCGGCCGAAGGCGCTCTGCGCCGCTTCTTCCACCCCACGGCCGGCGGGCCGGACGGGCGGGGCTGGCCGTGGGGGCGGCGGGTGCACGCGGGCGACGTCTTCGACGTCCTGGAGAAGGTGCCGCGGCTGCGGGGCACGACCGATGTGGCCCTCATCGACGACGGCGGGCGGCCGGTGACCTCCGTCGAGGTGTCCGACGGCGGCCTGGTCCTTCTGGAAGACGTCACCCTGCGCATCGCCCCCACGGACGGCTGACCCACGAACCCGACGACCGATCAGGAGAACCGTGACCGTGCCGACTTCCCCGACCCGTCCGCTGCCCCTGCCCGCCGTCTACGGCCACGACACCGTCGCGCAGGCGTTCGCGGCCGCGATCGGCGAGGTCATGGCGCCCGCCGAGGAGCGTCTCGACGACCTCGACGCGGTACTCGACCCGTGGCGCGCGCCGCCCGCCTTCCTCGACTGGCTGATCCGGATCAGCGGGGCCCGCGTCGAGCCGGGCTGGGACGAGATCCGGCGGCGCCGGGCCGTCGACCTCGCGGCCCGCCTGGCGGCGTATCGCGGGACGCCGTACGGGCTGGGGCTGGAGGCCCGGGAGATCCTGCGCTGGGTGCCGCCGGACTTCACGCTCGTCGTCGACGACCCGGGGCGCGTCTTCACCGACTCCGACCCCGCTCCCGGCGCCGGGCGCATGCTGACCGTCACCCTGACCGCCCCCGCCGGGCAGGACCGGCGGGCGCTGGAGAGCCGGCTCACGCGCCTGGTCCAGGCGCACTGCCCGGCGCATCTGCCCTTCAAGGCCGTCGTCACCATCGCCGGCTCCTGACGGAAAGGTCGCTCACGGATGAGTCTGCCGACACCCGAGTACGACGGGCGGACCCGCGACGAGATCGTCGCCGCGGCCGTCGCCGGCGTGCGCGGGAGGGTGGGTACCTGGACCGGGCAGGACCTGACGGACCCCGGCCGGGGCCTGATCGAGACGTGCGCCGACATGGTCATGGCCGTGCGCGACCGGCTCGATCTGGCCGCCGACCAGCGCCGGCTCCAGGTGCTGCGCCTGCTGGGCGTGCGGCCGTACAGGGCCGCGCCCGCGCGGACGGAGGCCGTCCTGCAACTCGCCGCGCCGTCGCCGGAACCGGTGGTGGTACCGGCGGGCCAGGAGGTGGCGACCCGGCCGGTGGGGGACGAGGAGCCGGTCGTCTTCACCACGCTGACGGACGCGGTGCTCAACCCGTGCGTCCTCGTCGCGGCCGGTGACTTCACGGAGGAGCGGGTGGCCGACGGCGCCCTGCGGGGGAGGCTGACCGCCTTCGGCTCCTCGGTGACGGTGGAGCCCGGCGAGGCCGCCTTCCCGGGGCCCGCCTTCCACCTCAACCTGCCCTACCTCGGCGACTTCCCCCCGCCCGGGGACGTCCCGGCGAGCGGGGCCCCGGGGCTGATCGGCGCAGGTCGGGGCGGCTCCTCCTACGCCTTGGCCGTCCTCTCGGTGCCGGTGCCGAGCACGCGGGTGACCCTGGACGTCGAGCTGGGCCGGGCCCCGTTCGGCCGCGGGGTCGTCCCGGGCCGCTGGGAGGCATGGCAGGGCACGCACTGGACCAGTTGCCGGGTGGCCACGGACACGGTGACCTCCCGCGACGCCCCGGGCCGGGTCTCCCTCGACGTGCCGCCCGCCCACGCGCCCGCGCAGCTCCTGCTCCAGAGGCCGGACGGGCAGGGCGGCTTCTTCGTCCAACGGCTGCGGGACGTCGGGCTGATCCGCTACCGCACCGAACCCGGGCAGAGCGCGCTGACGCGCGTCGCGCTCCAGCCGGTGCTCGTCGTCTCCGTCCCGGTCGTCCAGGCGCGGCTGGTGCGCGACGAGACGCTGGGTACCGCGACGGGCGCCCCCGGCGAGCGCCTTCGCTTCGCGCACCCGCCGCTCCCCCGCAGCACCGACCCCCTCGTGGTGGAAGCGGCGCTCGACGGCCGGGTGGTCCAGTGGACCCACGTCGCCTCGCTCGCGGGGTCCGGGCCCGACGACCGGCACTTCACGCTGGATCCACGCACCGGGGAGGCCGTCTTCGCTCCCGTCGTGGTCGGCGCCCGGGGGCCGCGCCGGCACGGGGCGCCGCTGCCGGCGGGAGCGGCCGTACGGATCCGCCGCTATCTGACGGGCGGCGGCGCCCGGGGCAACGTGCCCGCGCGCACCCTCACGGTGCTGCGCACTCCGCTGCCGTACGTCTCCTCCGTGACCAATCCCGCGCCGGCCGTCGGCGGCACGGAGGGCGAGTCCGCCGAGGCCTGCGCGACACGGCTGCCCCTGGGCTCTCCGCTGCCGGAACGGGCGGTCGTCCCCGGCGACTACGAGCAGCTCGCCCTGGCCGCGTCGGCGGGCATGGCCCGTATCCACCACCTCCGTGACGTCCCCCATGACGCGCTCGACCCCGCCCGCAACTACCTGCCGTGGATACCCGCGAAAACGGACGTCAGCCTCACTCTGGCGGCCGGCACGGAGCGGGTTCCCGCCGGGCTGCAAGTCACGACGGCCGACGGCAAGACGGTCTTCACGACCACCGAGGACGCCGAACGCCTCCCCCGGAAGCCGCCGGTGCGGCGTCGCTGCGGCTCACCGCCGGGGCCACCACGGCCGTCGGCATGTTCACCGCCGAGAACTACCGAGCGGAGTTCTCCGGGCCGTTCAAGGACGGTGGCGGGCTGGTCCTCGCGCTGGTGGAGATCGAGAAGACGCACGATCCACGCCATCTCACGCTCTGGGTGGCAGTGGACGAGGACCGGGCGCCGCTGGACCGTCTCGCGGTATCGGTGTTCGCGCCGAGGAAGGAGACGCCGTGGTGGGACACCTCCGCCCCGCTCGCGTACGCCTCCACACCCGCGCGCGAGATCACCGTGGCGGGTGGCGGGGAGGTCTCCGCCCATCCCGTGTCCTTGAGCGGATCGGCACGGTGGCAGGCCGCCGTCGAGCGCGGGGCACTGGCCACGACGGCGCGGAACGCCGTGGAAGCGCTGGGATCCGGGTTCCCGACGGAGGATGCATCGTGCTGGATCGCCGTCCAGATCCTCGACCCCAAGGGCACACACGACACGACGTACACGGTCTACGCCGACTCCGGAAGCGCAGGCAGCGTCCGCGCGGAGCAGTACGAGGAACTCGACGAGGGCAAGCGGCCGTTCCCGTCGTCCACCGGTGACCCCGAACAGGTCTTTCCGTTGCTGTACGCCCCGGTGTGCGGGCCGCTCCCGACGGTCCATGTGGGGGCGGAGGGCTGGACGACCGTCACCTCGTTCGAGAAGTCCGGCCCGAACGACAAGCATGTGGTCATCAACGCCAGCACGGGCCAGGTCCACTTCGGCCCCAAGGTGACGGGGGGCTCCTCGACAGCCGGGCAGCACGGTGCCATTCCGCCCGAGGGCGCCGTCATCACGGCCCACGGCACGTACAGGGCGACACTCGGCGCGGCCGCCAACGGGCTGGACCCGGGTGAGATCCGCCGCTTGAAGGAGCCGGACGAGCGTGTCGTCGGCGTGCGCAACACCTCCGCCTCGCACGACGGCAGGAACGGCTACACCGACACCAGTGGTGGCAGCACCCAGGCCGGGGTCACGCTGATGGTCGTCCCCTTCGTCACCACGGACGAACGCGGCTGGTTCCCGTACCACATGCTCACACCCACCCGGGACGCCTGCGACACCTTGCGCCGGGCGCTGCGGGCCTGCCAGCCGGAGGGGGTGCCGGTGTGGCTGGTGCGGCCCGTCTACCACGGCATCCGGTTCAACGCCCGTGTCGTGCCCGCCGACTACCGCACCGCCGAAGAGCGCGCGGAGCTGCGCGTGGCCGCCGAGCGCGCCCTCTACCGGTACTTCAGCCCCGTCGGCGGCGGCCGGGACGGAACCGGGTGGCCGCTGGGGCGCCCGGTCCACGTGGGTGAGGCGTTCCGCGTCCTGGAGGGCGTGCCGGGGGTGGGCCGGGTGGCCACCGTGGAAATGGTCCCGGTGGATCCGGTGACCGGCGTGGAGTCGCCTCCCGTCGACCGGATCGACTGCGGACCGCGCGAGACCGTCTATTCCGTCGAACACCGAGTCACCATCGCGGAGGTGCCCTCGTGAGTGGCCGCAACGGCGAGAACGGCGACACGGGGCCGGTGCCCCGGCTGGTGGCCCCGGACTGGGGCGGGGACGCCCTGGTCGTGGCCGGCCTCGCCGTACCGGACCGTCCCGGGATCACCACCGTGCCGGTGGAGGGCAATCCCCGTGCGGTGGCCGTCAGCGCCGACGGCACCCGCGCCTACACCGCGAACCATGACGCCGGAACGCTGTCCGTGGTGGACCTCGGGTCCCCGGGCCTCCCGGTGCTGCGTACCGTCGACGCCGGGAAGAACCCGTGCGCCGTGGTCGCCGGGCTGACCGGAGACCAGGTCTGCGTGGCCGCCTGGGCGGGCGACCAGGTCAGGGTGTTCGACAAGGAGGGGCTGTCGCCCGTTCCGCTGCCGGTGGGTGCCGGTCCGTGCGCGGTGGCGGCGGCCCCGGGCGGGCAGGCGAGCCTGGTCTGTGTGGTCAACGAGACGGATGCCACGGTGTCCGTGGTGGACGTGAGCACGGCCGGGTCGCCGTCCGTGGCCGCGACGGTCCACGTACCGGGGGCCACCGGGGCGATCGTGGTGGCACGCAGCGGGCGCTTCGCGTACGTCGCGAGCCGGGGCGAGGGCACGGCCGACGGCTGGGTGACGGTACTGGACCTCGACGCGCACGGCCGGGCCCTCGGCGCGCCCGTGCCCGTGGGGGCCGAGCCGAGGGCGCTGGCGCTCGGCCCCGGGGGCGACCGGCTGTGCGTGGCGAACTACGGCTCCGCGACGGTGTCCTTGGCCACCGTGGACCCGGGCACCGGACAGGTCGGAACCCCGCGTCCCGTCTCTGTCGGCCCTCACCCGGTCGCCGTCGACTTCGCCCCGGACGGAACCTCGGTCCTCGTCGTGGGCCAGACCTCGGGCACCCTGACCGCCATCCGCGTGGACACCCTGGCCGCCACGCACCTGGGCACCCCCGTCGGCGCAGTGCCGGCCGGGGTGGTCCACGGCCCGGAGGGGGCTTTCGCGTACGTCGGCGACCAGGCCACCGGCGACCTCGTCACCGTACGTACCGCACCCCGCGAGACCGACGAAATCCCGACGGGCGCGGGCTCGAAGCCAGTGAATGTCGCTGTGTCACCGGACGGCGCATGGGCCTATGCCGCCGACTCGGCGTCGGACAAGGTGGCGGTGCTCGATCTCGATACCCGCCGGCCCGGCACTCCCGTCGCCCTCGGCGCGCCTCACCAGCCGTGGGACGTCGCCATCGCCCCCGACCGGACGTTCGCCTGTGCCACCAGTCCCGGCTCGTCCTCCCTGCTCCTGCTCACCCCGGCCCCAGGGGAGACACTCACCCTCGACGGCGCGGTCACGGTGACGCCGATCGCCCTCGCGCCCGGCGCGAGTCCGTACGGCGTGGCCGTCACCCCGGACGGGCGGTACGCGGTGACCGCCGACTCCGGTACGGCCACGGTCTCCCTCGTCGACCCCAAGGGCGGCCGGTACACGATAGCGGCCCAGGCCGTCGACTGCCAGCAGCCCACCGGAGCCGCACTGTCCCCGGACGGGAGGACGTTGTACATCGCCGACTTCGCCAGGACCCCGGAGAACCAGCAAGGCGGCAAAATCGCTGTCCTGTCCCGGACCGGCCCGGGGCAGTGGCAACCGCTGGATCCCATCGACGCGACGGCGGGGCGGCTCTCGGGCCCGCACGAACCGGCCCTGTCGGCCGACGGGCTACGGTTGTGCGTCGCCAACTACCAGAACGGCACGGTCTCCGTCCTCCAGCGGGCGACGGTGGACGACGCCTGGGCCTTCCACATGGCCGTGGCCAAGACGCCCACAGCCATGCAGCGCCCCTATGGACTCGCTCTGACATCCGACGGCGGCACGCTCTACGTCTCCAACGCCGCCGGGCAGAGGGCCACGGTGGAGGTCTTCGACATCTCCACGAACCCTGCGCAATACAGGCGGACGATCACAGTCGAGAACAATGTCCCGATCCCTCCCGGCCTCGCCCTCTCCCCGGACGGACAGTACCTCTACGCGGCCGTCTCGAAGACCTGGATGAGCGACAACAACGCCTTGGGCACGGTGTACGGCACCGAACTGGCGAAGAACGATCAGCAGATGGCCATCGTGGCCACATCACCCCACCAGCCCGTCGACAGGCCCACCGGGCTCGCCTGCCGGGACGACCGGACCCTGTACGTCGTCAACCAAGGCCGCGATGAGGCCCCCACACGCGAAGCGTCTCTCGCCGTCCTCACGCTCGACGGGACACGGCTGGCGGTACAGGAGTCCAAGACCCTGCCGCTCGACAAGGCCGCCATGCCCTACTCGATCGCGGCCGCTGACGACGGCACCGCGTACATCGCCGATTTCACCAGCCGGACGGTCACCGTCCTCACTTCCGGAGTGACACCCGTTCCGGTGGGCAGCCAGGGATCCTCCAGCCCGTGGGACGTCGCCGTCACCGACGACGGCGCCTACGCGTGCGCCAGCGACCGCGCCGCCGGAGCCGTCCACTGCGTACGCCTGGCAGGCGACCATGAGGTGGTCTCGCTGGCCGTGGGCCGGGATCCCATGGGCGTGGCCTGCGCCCCGGGCGGTGCCCGGGCCTTCGTCGCCGACCACGGGGACGACAGCGTCACGGTCATCGCCCTGTCCGGAGCGGCGGGGGCGCCCGAAGTCGTGGCCACATGGCGTCATCCGCTGATCGTCGGGCCCGAATCGGTGTCGGTGTCGGCGGACGGCGCCCTGCTCTTCGTCACCAGCGAGAACAACGGAGCGTTCCTCATGCTCGACACCGCCACCGGAACCCCCCTCTTCACCGTGCCGGCCGGCCGGGCACTCGCCGGGAGCGCACCGGATCCACACCTCGCGACACCTCGGGTGTATCTCGCCGACGCCGAGGGCTCGGCCGTGTCCGTGGCCGACACCACGGCGCTCGGCCTCGTCGGCCCGACGAAGGCGGCCTTCGACCTGCGGCAGGCCCGGCGATGATCCAGCTGGTCGACCACGCCCTGAAGGCACGCATCCGGCAGGACATGACCTGCCTGCCCCCCGATTTCACGATCACCTTCCAGCCGCCCGGCCGCGAGAACGGGCTCGGCGAGACATCCGGTTCCGAGGCGGTCGGCGTCTATCTGTACGACATCCGCGAGGACCTGGACCGGCGGCAGACCGGCACGGTCTACAGGTACGAGGGGCTGCCCCTGGGCCCGCTGGGGATGCTGCGTTTCAAGCAGGCGCAGTTCGACCCGCCCCGGTACGCCCGGCTGTCGTACCTGGTGGCCGCGTGGGCGCCGGACGCGCTCATCGCCCACAACATGCTCGGCGACCTCCTCGTGGGCTTCGCCCGCGACCGGGAGCTGCCCGTGCGGCTTCCCCCGGAGCTGGAGGAGATGGAGCTGACGACGCTGCTGGACGTGGGACACCCGCCGACGGAGGACCGTGCCCTGACCGAACTGTGGAGCGCCGTCGGGCACACGCTCGTCCCCACCGTGAACGTGACCGTGACCATCCCCCTGCTGTCGTTCGTCCCGGAGTCCTATACCCACTGGGTGACCGAACCCCCGGTCGTCAACGAGGACATCAAGCCCGGTCCGGCGCCGGGGGACACGCGGTGACCGCGCCCACGGCACGTCCCTCGCGCGCGCCCGTGCCCGTCCCCGGGGACTGGCTCCTGGCCAGGCTGGCGGTCGTCGAGGCCACCGTCCGACGAGCCATCGCCTGGCGCACGGGCGAGGATCCCACGGCCGCCGAGGGCGCGCTCCCCGAGCTCGAGGAGGCGCCCTTCGACCCGTTGCGCGGGCTCTATGTCTCGGACGACATGGCCCCGCACCTCCTCGACGCACCCACCGGTCCCCTGCCGGCCGAGGCCTTCGAGGACGCTCTGGCCGCCTCGGTGCGTGCCCGGGAGGACGCGGCGACGGCCACGGGCGCGCCACCGCCCCTGCGCCGTCTCGCCGACGGGTTCGGTCTGGACGAACTCGCCACCCAGGTCCTGCTGATCGCGCTCGCTCCCGACGTCGACGCCCGGTTCGAGCGCTGCTACGGCTACCTCAACGACGACATCACCTGTCGGCACGCCACCATCGGCCTCGCGCTGACGCTGTGCGGCGTCCCGGCAGCGTCCGCGACCGCCCGCCGGCTGTTCTCCCCCGACGCGCCCCTGCGGGCCGGTGGGTTGCTGGAGGTCGTCGACGCCTCGCGCCCGTATCCGACACGGGGGCTGCGCGTCCCCGACCGTGTCACCGCGCATCTGCTGGGCGACGACGGCATGCTGGCCGCGCCACCGGCCCTGCCCCCTTTGGGGAATGGCCCCCTGGCCGAGGCGGTACGGCACGTCGACCGGCTGCTCACGCGCCCGTGGCCCGTGTATCTGCGCGACAGCGTCGACGGCACCGCCACGGCCATCGCCCGGGCGGCCCTGGCCGCGTCGGGCCGTCAGGGCCTCCATGTGGCCCTTGAGGACCCCGAGCACGCGGAGCCGTCGGCGGCCGAGGCCGTCCGGGCCGCGCTGCTCGAGGCGCGGCTGCGCGGCGACGGGCTGGTCATCGGCCCTCTCGGCTCGCACGACGACCGGTGGACACGCGCCCTGCTCGCGCCCCTCGCCGACGTGCCCGTCCCCCTCGTGCTCACCGGAAACCGGCCGTGGGACGCCCGTTGGACGCGCACGCCTCCCGTCCTGGCCGACTGCCCGCCGCTGACGCGCGCCGAACGCGCCGCGCTGTGGCGCCACGAGCTCTCCTCCCCCGTCCGGGCACCGGACCCGACGGCCGACGACCACGCCACGGCCGACCCGGCGGCGGGCGACGCCGCCGTGGCGGCCGGCACCCGGTACCGGGCGGGCCCCGCCCGGATCCACGCCGTCGCGGCCGCCGCCCGCCGGCAGGCCGCCGCGCGGGGCGTGCCCGTGGACGCCGCCGCCGTCCGGGAAGCGGCCCGTCGCTGGAGCGGTGGCGCGCTCGGCCGGCTCGCCCGGCCCGTACGACCCGCCGTCACCTGGGACGACCTGGTGCTGCCCGAACGGCCCCACGAGCAGTTGCGCGATCTCGTCCGGCGCGTCCGCCACCGCGACCGCGTCCTGGGGCAGTGGCGGATGCGGCCGGGCGGCGGGCGGGGACGCGGCGTCGGCGCCCTGTTCAGCGGCGGGTCCGGGACCGGCAAGACCCTGGCCGCCGAGGTCGTGGCCGCCGAACTCGGTCTCGACCTCCACGTCGTCGACCTGGCCGGCGTCGTCGACAAGTACATCGGGGAGACCGAGAAACACCTGGAGCGGATCTTCACGGCCGCCGACGCGGACGAGGCCGTCCTGCTCTTCGACGAGGCCGACGCCGTCTTCGGCAAGCGCACCCCCGCCCAGGACGCCCACGACCGCTACGCCAACACCAGCACGTCCTACCTGCTCCAGCGCCTGGAGTCCTTCGACGGGCTCGCCCTGCTCACCACCAACATGCACGGCAACATCGACGCGGCGTTCCTGCGCCGTCTCGACCTCGTCGTCCACTTCCCCGCTCCCGACGAGGCCCTGCGCCGGGCTCTGTGGGAGCGGTGTCTGGGCCCGGCCGTGCCACGGGACCGGGACGTCGGCCCGGCCGGGCTCGCGACGCTCGCCTCGGCCTTCGACCTGTCCGGCGGTGCCATCCGCTGCTGCGCCGTCACCGCCGCCTACCGTGCCGCCGACGCCGACCGGCCCGTGGCCATGGCGGACCTGCTGGCGGCCGTCCGCGAGGAGTACGCCAAGCTCGGCCGCTACGTGGACGAGTCGGCCTTTGCCCAGGAGGTGCGCTCGTGAGCCCGGCGCCGTCGCACGCACCGACCGCCGTCACTCGCGCGGAGGCGGCCGCCCCGGCCGCCGCCGAACCGGTGCCGGACACGGCCGCCACCCTGGCGGAGCGGCTGCGGAACCTCCAGCAGGAGGCCGGCAACGCCGCCGTCGCCCACGCCCTGACCGGCCCCGCCGGGCGGCGCACGGCCGGACAGCGCACGGCCGGGGCGCCGTTCGGCCATCGCCGGGCGCTGGCCGCGCCGGGCTGGCACCAGGCGGCCGAGCTGTACGAGCAGCGGCTGGGGGCGGCGCTGGCCGCCGCGCCGGAGGTGGGCCGTGCCGCCCGGACCGCCGTGCTGCGGCTCCACGAAGTGCTGAGCCGGGGGTTCACCCCGGACGCGGCGGCGGGCGCGTTCCTCAAGGACGACCCGCACAGCGCGGGCCAGGTGGGCATCGAGGGCGACCCCGGGGAACGGCTCCTCCAGTGGACCGCGCCGGACTCGTCGGCCACCGTCCGTGAACTGGTCACCGCCTTCTACAACGCCGCGTACTACAAGCACGGCCCGCAACCCCGCCCCTTCCCCGACGAGCGCGAAGTGTCGCTCAAGACCCTGTTGCACCGCGTGGTCCTCGGCGGGGACCTGCGGCTGGCCCGCGAGCTCGGCCTGGACACCGAGGCCCTCGACGCCCAGCGCGCCCATCTGGCCGGCACCGCGCGCGGCCTCCTCAGCCGTCTCCCGCACCCGCTGCGGCGGCAGTTCGCCGACGACGTCTTCGCTCTGGGGAACCTCACTGTGCAACAGGGCGCCGGCACGACCCTGTCGATGGGTCGCAGCCAGCGCCGCCGCACGGAGCGCCCGGACCCCTCGACCGGCCCGGGCAAGCGCACGCTGCGCGACTACCGCGACCTGCGCGTGCCGCTGAGCGAGGCCGAGACCGCCCACGCCCGCCGCAGCACCACCGACCTGTCCGTCGAGGGCCTCGACGACGACCTCGCTCCCCGGCGGCACACGGTCACTCCCGAGGCGCTCTGGGCCGCGATGACCGGGCCGGGCGAGGAAGGGCCGGAGTTCCCGCTGCCCTGGGCCTCCGGGGAGGCGGTCTTCGCCATGAGCCCCGACGACGGCTGGTACCGCAAGCACCACGAACGCGGCGCTCCCCTGGTGGCGGGCATATCGGGGACGACCACCCGGATGCTCAGCGCCTTCCACTGGCTGCGGGCCGTACCGGGCGCCGGCACCGGGGGCGGGAGCGCGTCGGAGCTGTCGGAGCGCGGGTTCTTCCTCGCCGTCGCCGCGTGGATGCTGACCGGGCGCGACCATTCGCTGTACGAGATCCTGCGGGGCGCCAAGGCCGCCGGACTGCCCGCGCTCGCGGGGCTGACGGCGTCGTCGAAGGACGTCGCCCGGATGTACCGGGACTTCGACGCGTTCGTCAGGGACACCCTGCCGACGGCCGTGCTGCCGGAGTTGCCGTACGCGGCTGGGTACGAGGAGAAGGCGCTCGCCGCCCCCGAGGACGGCGGCATGGTCACCGTGGACGACCGCACGGTGGCCGGGGCGCGCCGCAAGCGCCGCGCCCTCCTCCGGCGGCGTCCGGGCGCCGAGCTGACCGACTGGCTGGCCGGGCAGGGTCTGACGGGGGCGGAGGCGGACGCGGAGAGGTCCCGGCTGGGGGCCGGGCTCCGCCTCCCGTACCTGCTGGCGCTGGCCCAGTACACCGGGAGCAACCACCAACTCGTCAACCGCGTTCTGGCGGCTCCCGGGGCCCTGGGCGCGGCGGGGGTGCACCGGCTGGTCGACGAGATGATCTCCCTGCTGGCACAGGGCGAGGCGGTCGAGGTGCCGTACGCCACGTGGCGGGACGCGGAGCTCCAGCGGCTGATCGACGACTACCGGGCACCGGGGCTGTCCGACGCGGAGCGCTCGGTGCGGCTGGAGGCCGTCCGGGGGCGGATGCACGGCCTCGCGGGGACGTTGCGGGCCGAGGCCAAGTCGCATGCCGACATGCTCGTCGAAGCGCTGGACAAGCTGCCGCCGGTCAAGGGCGTGGTGTACCGGGCGGGCTGGGAGCTGGTGCCCCGCACACGCATGACGTTCAGCGGCTTCACCAGCACCAGCCGCAGCCGGGAGGAGGCGGAGAAGTTCCTGCCGCTCCAGCATCCGCCCACCGGCGGCCGCCGGGTGCTCTACTGCCTGGAGCTGACCGGGCACAGCGGCAGGGACATCGCCTACTTCTCCAGGGAGCCGGACGAACAGGAGGTGCTGCTCCTGCCGAAGGCGGCCTTCACGGTGAACATGCGCGACCGAGGCGAGGGCACGATGGTCGGTGGCCGGCACATGCGCTACGACTTCGTCTGGGCAACGGAAGTCGCGGGCTCCTGACCGGCCTCATATCACAGGCCGAGCCGACGGACCAGAAGACTTGTCACGTGGGCCCCTGTCTGGTGATCGTTGGATCTCCCGGATTTCAGCGAGGAGGGGGATCACGCATGCCGCAGAACGTTCCGTTGGACATTCCTTTCGAGGTACGGATCAGCCCGGATGTCGAGGCCGCGAGCGCCCGTCACATGAAGTGGCTGAAGGCGGAAGGTTTCATCACCAGCGCGTCCAATGCCGAGCGGTACCTGACGTGGGCGGTGGCGGAGCTCGCCGGCCGCTTTCACCCCGACGCGTTCGGGGACGACCTGGAACTGGGCATCCAAGGGCAGACGTTCTACTTCTTCTTCGACGACCTCTTCGACAGCCACCTGGGCAGGGATCCGCTCGCCGCCTACGAGATCTGCCAGGAGATGGCCGCGCTCGCCCGGCAAAACCCGGACGCGCCCTCGGTCAGGCCCACCTTCCCGCTCGCCCGGCTGTGGCTCGACCACTGGGAGCGGCTGCGGCAGGGCATGTCGCCGGCCTGGCGGGAGCGCGCCGCACGCCACTGGGAGCAGTACTTCCTCACCTATGTCACCGAGGCGGTCAACCGCAGGGCCGGGCTCGTCCTGGACATGAACCGGTACCTGGCGTTACGGCGGCTGGCGATAGGCGTCGAGGGCGTCCTGGACACCACCGAACGCTGCGGGGGTTTCGAAGCGCCCCCGGAGGTGCACGAGAGCACCCTCGTCCAGGAGATCCGCGAGATCACCGCGGAGGTGGTCATCCTGACCAACGACCTCCACTCGCTGGAGAAGGACGTGGCCAACGGGGAACCGGACAACGCGGTCCTACTCCTCCGCCGCGAACACGACTGCTCGCAGGAGGAAGCCATCGGCCTGCTGCGGGAGATGGTCCACCAGCGTGTCGACCGCTTCCGGCGACTCGCCGACCGGACACATGAGTTGTGCGCCTCCCTGGGGCTGTCCCCGCGGCAGCGCGACAGCACTCACCGCTTCCTGGAGGCGAACCGGGCCTGTATGCGCGGGAACTACGACTGGAGCCGGGCCACCGACCGTTACAGCCGGGTCGGGGTGGGCTTCGTCCAGCGGTCCCCGCGCATAGAGGACACCATCGCCGCTCTCAGGGATCTGTAGGGAATAGCGCGTTATCCGGCTGTCACGGGGCGTACACGGAGGCAGGTGAGGGTCGCCGTTCCGGGGTACTTGTTCCCCACCGTGTCACTGCCGCCGGGATTGCTCGCCGGGCCGACCACGGTGAGGATCAGCTCGAGCGGGCCGCCGTCGACGACGACTTCCGTCGCGCCGTGGGCGGTCCTTGCGTACTTGGCGCGGTTCTGTGCGGGAACCTTCAGCTGAACGTTGCCGGTTCCCGCCTGGGGAAAGGTCAGGGTCGAATAGCTGACGGGAATGACCATGGTCTCGATGTCGTTCGGCACGCAGGCGGTGGCCCCTTCGACGCGGAAGCCCGCGGTGCCTTTCGGGATGGGGACGACCAGGGAAGGCGGAACGAGCGCGGCCGGGGGTGTCAGGGTCAGGGTGACGGTGTCACCCTGCCTGACCACGGTCTTCTGCATGGTTCCGTCAGCTTGTCGCGCCGGGCTGTCCGGCGATCTGGGTGATGGTGAAGTGGACGAACTCGGCCGGGCGCACCGGCGCGACGCCGATGTCGCAGACCACCTTCCCGGCGTCGATCGTGGCCGAGGTGTTGTTCGTTCGGTCGCAGATCACATAGAACGCCTCGTCCGGCGTCCGCCCGAGCAACGCGCCCTGACGCCACTGATCGGTCAGGAAACTCACGACCGAATGCCCCAGCGTCGCCCACAGCCGGTCGTCATTGGGCTCGAACACCGCCCACGTCGTCGACTGCCGGATGGAATCGGAGAGGAAGGAGACGAGGCGGCGCACGTTGAGATACCGCCAGTCCCGGCTGCTGGAGCGGGTCCGCGCACCCCAGACGAGGAGTCCTCGGCCGGGGAAGACACGGAGGCAGTTGACGCCCTTCTCGTTGAGTTCGCCGTTCTGGTCGTCGGTCAGCAGGGTGGGGATGCCGAGGACGCCCCGGAGGTTCTGGTTGGCGGGGGCCTTGAACACCCCGCGTTCCGCATCCGTACGCGCCCACACGCCCGTGAGATGACCCGACGGCGGCACCATGCGCCGCACCCCGTCCACACCCGGAACCTCCACCCACGGGTAGTACAACGCCGTGAACGCCGCGTCGTCCGAGTCGGGTGTGGCGAGGGTGCCGACGAAGTCCTTGAGCGGTTCGACGAGTTGGCCGGGTGGCGCGTCGACGACCGCGAGCCGGTTGCGCAGCTGGGTGCAGTGTGCGAGCACCTTGTCGATCAGTCCCTTGCCGGTCGGCAGGTCCGGCGCCGGCGGGGTTTCGGTTTCGGTGGCGGCGACGGTCATGTCCCAGAGGCTGGGCACGGCGACCATGGTGACGTCCGGCACGGTCTCCAGCCCGCCCAGGCCCGTGCGCGCCTCCGCGTCCCCGGCGAGACCGGAGCCGGTCACCGGGGTGTCCGGGTTGAGGAAGCCGACGACGTAGCAGGTCGTACCGCCGTTGGCGAAGAACCCGTACACCGCCTCGGCGAGGGTGAGGCACCGCTGGAGTACCTGGACCTTCTTGTGTTCCCCGGCGGACAGGGGTGGGTTGTCCTTCTGTTTCTTCAGGAGGGCGGCCAGTTCGTCGCTCAGTTCCTTGATGTTGTAGCGGTCGACGAATTCCTGCCATCCCCGGACGGTCTGGGGGATCACGCGCTCGTCGGCGGTGAAGGGCGGGGTCGTCCGCTGCGGGGGCGCCACATCGGGCAGCTTGGTGTAGCCGAGGAAGGCCGGGGTGGAGGTGCCCACTCCCACGATCATGCGGACGCCGCTGGACTTCTCGGTGACGTAGACGCCTGGGGGCTGGGGCCTGGTCGCCATCGTTGCTGTTCCTCCCGGCTAGTCGACGGTGATGTCCTCGTAGGTGATGGTGACCTGTTCCGTGGCGGTGCCGGAGTTGGCCGCCCCGAGCTGGGGTCCTTCCCAGCGGGAGGCCCAGGCGTTGGTGAGGTGGATGCGGCGCACCGTCTGCTTCTGGGCGTCCTTGAGGGCGATGGTGATGTTCTGCCGGGCGCTGTCGAGGTCGGCGTTGACCAGGGTGGTCTTGATCCAGTCGGTGAACGCGGTGCTCTTGTCCATGCCCGAGTGATGGTGACCTCGCCGGTCTTCCGGGCGCCCGGCTGTTTGCGCACGATGAGCTCGCCGGTGGCGGACACCTGGCGGGTCTCGACGACGTCCTGTTCCAGGGTCAGTCCGGAGACGTCCTGGACGGTCTCCACCTGGAACTTGCCGAGTTCGATGGCGAAGGTGTTGCTGCTGAAGGTGTCACCGGTCAGCATGTGCGTGTGCCTCCCCGCGCTCAGGTGGTGCCGCCGCCGGGCTGTCCGGCGATCTGGGTGATGGTGAAGTGGACGAACTCGGCCGGGCGCACCGGCGCGACGCCGATGTCGCAGACCACCTTCCCGGCGTCGATCGTGGCCGAGGTGTTGTTCGTCCGGTCGCAGATCACATAGAACGCCTCGTCCGGCGTCCGCCCGAGCAACGCGCCCTGACGCCACTGATCGGTCAGAAAACTCACCACCGAATGGCCCAGCGTCGCCCACAGCCGGTCGTCATTGGGCTCGAACACCGCCCATGTGGACGACTGCCGGATCGAGTCCGACAGGAACGACACGAGACGGCGCACGTTGAGATACCGCCAGTCCCGGCTGCTCGACCGGGTCCGCGCACCCCATACGAGCAGTCCCCGGTCGGGGAAGACACGGAGGCAGTTGACGCCCTTGTCGTTGAGTTCACCATGGCGTTGGTCGGTGAGCAGGGTGGGCAGGGAGATCACGCCGCGGAGGTTCTGGTTGGCGGGGGCCTTGAACACCCCGCGTTCCGTGTCCGTACGCGCCCACACACCCGCCAGGTGACCCGACGGCGGCACCGTGCGCCGTACCCCGTCCACGCCCGGAACCTCCACCCAGGGGTAGTACAACGCCGTGAACGCGGCATCGTCCGTGTCCGGGCCCGGCAGCCGGGTGAGGAATTGCGGTACGGCGTTGGGCGCGGTGGCCGGGGGCGGCTCGCAGAGGGTGAGCCGGTTGCGCATGGTGGCGCAGTGGCCGATCACCTTGCCGAGGATCGTCGCGGCCGTCTCGGGGGACGTGCCCCCGTGCCACAGGTCGGGTACGGCGACCATGTTCACGTCGGGGACGCTCTTCAGTCCGGCCAGGCCGGTGCGTTCGTCGGCGTCGCCGTCGACTTCGCTCGCGAGGTCCTTGGTGGGGTCGAGGCGGAGGATGTAGCAGGAGCTTCCTCCGTTGGCGAAGAACCCGTAGACGGCTTCGTGGAGGCAGATGGCCCCCGCTTGCTCGAATACCGTTTTCAGGAAGGTGAGTTCGTCCTGGCGGCGACGGAGGGAGGCCAGGTGGTCGCCTGCCGCGATCCACTGGGCGTAGTCCTCGGGAGGGCGGTCGACACCTTCTGGGCCACGGCTTCGACCTCTCGCCTCGCCTCTTCGCTGACGGGCTCGCCCGCCCAGTCGGCCGTCCGCACGGCGACGAGTTTGTCGAATTCATCCGGGGTGACGACCGGCTCGTTTCCGGTGGTGGCCAGGTCCCGGAGGGTGGCTTCTTCGGACCGGAGGGTCGCGGTCGCCTCCTCGATGGCCGCCGGCATACCGTCCAGCGCCCGCTCGACTTCCTCCCGCCCCATCGGGGAGCGGAAGTGGAAGGTGTCCACGAACTCGGACCAACTGCGCACCAGCGTCGGTGGTGTGGACGCCGCCGGGCCGCCCACCGTGTAGCCGAGGAACGCGGGGGTGGACGTACCCACCCCGGTGATCGTCCGGACTCCGCCCGAACGCTCCGTGACGAAGACTCCGGGTGCCAAGGGACGCGCAACCATGCCCTGTTTGCCCCTCTCTTCGGGGAATGCGTGCCTGCAGCGAACCATTACCGTCGCAGATCACGCATGCGAAGAGGGGAAGCTACGTCAGATTGCGTAGCGCCACGGATTGCTCACAAGATGTGAACAAGCCAACCCGCGTTCGTCCTTCGCCGCCGGGGTCCGGCGGCGAAGGACGCTGCGGGTTTCAGGAGAGGCGGCCGCCGTAGTCGGGCAGCTTGAAGCCCTTCTCGAAGTAGCCGCCTTCGAAGTCGGTGGGCCGGTTGCCGATGTTGGCGGTGATCGTGTAGCCGTCCCGGGTGAGCTCCTCCCGGCAGCGCGCCTTGCCCTCGCCCTTCTCCTCGCCGTGCTCGCGCGTGCATATGGCGTCCACCGGGTAGCCGGCGTCCTCCAGTTGCTGCCGCGCGGACGACGAGGAGCTGCGGGCGGTGACGAACAGCACGGACACGTTGTGCTCGTGCGCCCAGCGGGCCACCTTGAGGACCGGCTTGTTGGCCTGGCCCTCGTGGTAGTACGTCTCCAGCGCGGTGTTGTCGATGTCCAGCACGATGGCCGGGTTGTCGCCGCCCTTGGCGACGCGGTCCCGCAGCCACGGGATCGCGGGGGCGACCGCCTTGTCCACATCGCTCTGCCACGTCTGGTAGCCGGGCACTCCCCGGCCCGAAGCGGCCTCCGCCGTGGTGGCGGTGCTCAGCACCCCGGCCGGCAGTGCGACGGCGGCGAGCGCCGCGAGAGCGGCGACGCGAGACTTCCTGACGAACACGATCCTGTTCCTTCCGATGGCCGGATACGCCCGTCGGAAAGATCAACACCGTGGGAAGACGCTCAGCCCACCGCGAGGTGTCGCGGACATGAAGAGATCAGGAGCCGGCGTCTCCGGTTCCTCGTGAGAGCCGGTGCCGGGCTCGCGGTTCTCAGGCCTCGCGCTTGGCGCTCTCGATGACCACGTCGTCCTTCGGGACGTCCTGGTGGAAACCGCGGGTACCGGTCCGGACGGCCTTGATGTTGTCGACGACGTCCTGGCCCTCGACGACCTGGCCGAATACGGCGTAACCCCAGCCGTTCGGGGACTTCGAGGTGAAGTTCAGGAAGTCGTTGTCGTTGACGTTGATGAAGAACTGCGCGGTCGCCGAGTGCGGGTCGTTCGTACGGGCCATGGCCACGGTGTACATCGTGTTCTTGAGGCCGTTGTCCGCCTCGTTGTCGATGGGCGCGTCCGTCGGCTTCTGGTCCATGCCGGGCTTGAAGCCGCCACCCTGGACCATGAAGCCGGGGATGACCCGGTGGAAGATCGTGCCGTCGTAGTGGCCCGCGTCCACGTAGGCGAGGAAGTTCTCGACGGTCTTGGGCGCCTTCTCCTCGTTGAGCTCCAGGACGATGTCACCGTGGTTGGTCTTCAGCCGGACCTTGGCCATGATGTGCTCCATATGTTCAGTGCGCTTGTTTACGCGTTTCAAGCAGAAACGATCACAGTCTGTCACACGTGGGCTGCCGCGCAGCAGCGCTCCGGGCGTTCGCTCGCGTGTCCACTGTTCATGGAGTGACCGTTTCGGCTGCGCGGCCCTTCATGCTCACGGCACCCTGGAGGGCATGGCAGAGCTGGACGGGGAGAACGTCCCCGCGTACCGCAAGATCCGGATCGCGGTTCCGGAAGAGCCCGTCGCGTCGCTCGCGGACGTCGAGGCCTGGCGGGCCCGGGAGACGTATCCGGACATCCTCCTGGACGGTCACCCCGTCTTCGGTGTGGCGAAGGAACGGATGGAGGGCGGCTGGGAGCTGGTCTCCTCGCTCTCGTCCCTGGAGCCGCAGGAGGCCCGTGACTCCATGGGCTCGGTGTTCCGTCTCGCGGCGCGCACGGCCCAGGAGGCCGGCGACCCGGCCGGCCACGACGCGTACATGAGCGCGGCGGAGCGCATGGACCGGGAGGCGGTCGACGAGGTGGCCGTGCGGGGCGTCCGCTACCGGGTGGTGCGGGCGGAGCGCTTCCTGCGCGGCGGGCCGCAGGGCCCCGAGCCGCCCCGGCCCACCGACGCCGACCCCACCGAGCCGGGCGATTCCCACCGGGCCCCGGACCCCGCGGACGGGTTCGTCATCGATCCGTTCACCGCGACGGGGATGTCGGAGGGCATCCTCAAGATGGAGCTGCTCTCCCTCGTCCGGAAGGAGGGCACGGTGCCCGAGGCCGTCCGCGACGACTCGGTGCGCGCCACGGAGACCCACCCGGGAGGGGTGCTGCTGCCCGCGGTCTTCGGAACGGCGGAGTACACGGACGGGCGCTGGCGGCCGGACTCGGCGAGCGCGTCCACCACCCCGCAGGGGGCGCGGGACACCCTGGCCTTGAAGCTTCGCGTCATGATCCCCTGGCAGCGGGACCTCACTCCCGAGGAACGCGCCCCCTACACCGCCGCGGCGGACCGGCTGGACGCGGCGCGGTGCGACGAGCTCGAGGTCCTCTCCCTGCGGTGCAGGGTCGTGCGCATGGAACGCCTGGTGCGCATCGGCCCGGACGGCCCCGAGGGCCCGCGCCCGTCCGACCTGGACTCCACACCGCCCGTGAAGGTGCAGGACGAGCGGCTCCGGGCGCAGGGGGCCGACACCGACAACGAGGACGCGCCCATCGAACTCGACGCGCCCACCCAGCGGCTGGCCGACCTCTTCCACGAGGAGGAGGCCCGCCGCAAGGCCCGGCGCCCCCGCGAGCGCTAGCGCTCCGCTCGGGGCGCTAGCGTCCCTGCCGGAAGCGCTCGCCCACGATCCCCGGGTCGGTCTCCCACCAGGGGCGGGTGGCCTCGGGGACGGGCACGTGACCGGGTGCCGCCGAATCCGCCGTCGTCGCCGCCTCCGCGTCGAGGCGCCGGTCGAGCTCGGCGGTCCTGACGCGGTCGGCGCGCACCCATTCGACGAAGACCGCGATGAGGAACGGCAGCCCCACGAGCTCGGCGATGCCGAGCATCAGCCCGCCGCCCAGCACCTGGTCGCGGTCCGGTCCGGGTCCCCAGCCCGGCTGGTGAGCCGCGTACCAGCCGGCCGCGATCCGTGTGCCGCCGGTCATCACGAGGATGCCGGGGATCGCGTCCACGAGGCCGTCGACGAAGACGAACAGGGCCCGCAGCGGGTGGGTGCACCAGGCGGGCAGGAGCTCCTCGCGGCTGAGCATGGGCAGCACGAACAGGCACCCGGTCAGCAGCAGCTGGAGGTACAGCAGGGAGTGCACCGCCCCGTCGCGCAGCGCCGTCCCGAAGTACGGGGTGAAGTAGACCGACAGCTCCGACGCGAGCACGAGGACCGTGCTGATCACGGGGAACGTCAGGACGCGGAGCACCCGCCCGCGCAGGACCCGGCCCAGGCGGTCGGCGGCCCGCTCGGGCAGTGCCAGGCGCGCCAGCGCGAGCGGGTCGCCGAGCGCGAGGCCGAGCGGGGCGACGAGGTCGAGGAGGATGTTCTGCACGGCGGCGGGCCAGAACAGCACCCGGCCGTAGACGGCGAGCGAGGACATCGTCGCCACGGCGATCGTGCCCAGGCCGAGCACCGCGAAGGCGCCGGTGCGGACGGCCGGCCGGCGGTGCCCGCGCCGCCGGGCCCGGAGCACGCCCCACCCGTAGAGCCCGCCCAGCAGCACGACGGCGGCGATCCCGAACGGGTCGGCCTGCCAGGTGCCGGCCCATCGGCCGGGGGTCGGTTCCGGTAGCGCGAGGGCCGTGGGACCGGTTGCGAGGAGACTGCTTGCCATTGCCACGAGGGGTCAGCGTAGGACCCGCCCGTGACCGATCTTCGGGCGGGTTCGGGGCGTTTACTCCCCTTTGCGATTCGCGGAGGAGTGCTTTACCACCCATACATTTCACCGGGATTGATGCGTGCGCGGGGACCTCCGGTCTACGCTCGTCGGGTTGCTCGGCGAGGGAGGCCGTACCGGGTGTTCCGGGTGCGGCGGCTCCGTGATCGGCGCGCGCTCTTCGCAGCGGTTCGTGGAGCTCCGTCCCGGGCCGGGTGACCAATGCCCAGCAGTCCACGAGTCGAACGAGGAGTGCAGAAATGGCTGAGGTGAAGCTGGCCGCGGAGTCGCGGACCGCTTTCGGCAAGGGCGCCGCCCGCCGGATCCGTCGCGAGAACAAGGTGCCGGGTGTCGTCTACGGTCACGGCGCCGAACCCCAGCACGTGACGGTCGACGGTCACGCGCTGATGATGGCCCTGAAGACCCCGAACGTCCTGATAGACCTGGAAATCGACGGGAAACGCGAACTCGTCATACCCAAGGCCGTGGACCGCGATCCCCTCAAGGGATTCCTCGTCCACATCGACCTGCTGGCCGTGCGCAGGGGCGAGCGGGTCACCGTCGAGCTGCCGATCCACACCGAGGGCGCCCTGGCCCCGGGCGGCAATCTGCTGGAGCACCTGCTGAACGCCCTGCCGGTGGAGGCCGAGGCCACCCACATACCCGAGTCGGTCACGGTGTCCGTGGCGGACCTGGACGCGGGGCACACCGTGCACGCCCGTGACATCCCGCTGCCGGCGGGGGTGTCGCTGGCGATCGACGGGGACGCGTCGGTGCTCCAGGTCGTGACCACCCAGGTGGAGGAGCCCGGCGAGGACGACGAGGCCGCGGAGCTGTAGGCCGGTCCGGCGTCCGGCCGTCGTCCCGTTCCCTTCGCGGAACGGGACGACGGCCGTGGTCAGGCCTGCTGACCGAGCTCGTACCACCGCTGGAACCTGCCGCCGGCCGTCACCAGCTCGGCGAAGGTGCCCTGCTCGACGATGTGGCCCTGGTCCATGACGACGATCAGGTCCGCGACCCGGGCGTTGGCCGGGCGGTGCGTCACCACGACCGTGATCCGGTCCGGGGCGATGGTCCGGACGAGCCGGAACATGTCGTGCTCGCCCTGGGCGTCCATCTGCGAGGTCGGCTCGTCCAGTACGACGACGTCGGGCTCACGGTAGAGCACCCGGCCGCAGGCGACCCGCTGCCACTGGCCGCCCGAGAGCGAGACGCCGCCCCACAGCTCGCGGGCCAGCAGGGTGTCGAGGCCGTCGGGCAGCTCCTCGGCCGCTTCGCGCATGCCGACGGCGTCGACGACCTTCCACACCCGGTCGTCGCCGGACGTGACCGGCTGGCCGAGGGTGATGTTCTCCCGCGCGGACAGCGGCCAGTACCCGAACTGCTGGGTGACCACCCCCGTGTGCTCCCAGACCCGGCGCAGGTCCATCTCCGCCAGGTCCGCCCCGTCCCAGAGCACCCGGCCCTTGTCGGCGGTGTACAGGCCGCACAGCAACCGGGTCAGCGTCGACTTGCCCGAGCCGTTCTCCCCCAGGACGGCCACCACCTGCCCCCGGCGCAGGGTGAGCGACACCCCGTCGACCGCGGGCCGGGTCTTGTTGGGGTAGGTGAACGACACGTCCTCGACCCGGATGGTCTCCGGCCGGTCGGGCACCACGACCGTCCCGTGGGACGGGTAGTGCTCGCGGCTGGAGGTGATGAACCGCTTCCAGTCGCCGAGGAAGAGGCTGGAGTGGAAGAGGGACGCGGCGTAGTGCACGGCGTTGGTGAGGTTGCCCAGTGCCGCGCGCACGGCGAGGACGGCCGTCGCGGCGATCGCGAGCGACATCCGCCCGGTGATCGTCAGCCAGGCCAGCGTGGCCCACGCCAGGGTCAGGCACACCCCGCCGGCGCACGCCGAGAGCAGGTTGATCCGCAGCGCGCGGGCGGCTCCGGTCAGCGACCGGGCGTCCATCCGGCCGGTGATCGTGCGGTACCAGAACATCAGGTACGGGGCCATGCTGTTGCCGCGCACCTCGTCCGCGAGCTGAGTGGTGGTCAGGTACCAGCGCATCATGCCCTTGACGTTGCGGCCGCTGCTGTTGGCGTGGTGCGTCCGGTGCTCGATCCTCGCCTCGGCCATCGCCCCTGTGCCCGACGGGGCCACGGCGAGCACGAGGACCGGCAGCATCAGCGGGTGGAGGACCGTGAGCACGCCGAAGGCGGCCACGAGCTTGATCAGCGCCGACATGAAGGACTGCACGTCGTAGATCAGGCGGTCGCAGCGGAGCGACCCCGCCTCGGCTGCCTCGTGCTCCTCGGCGAATCCCGGCTCGTTGAACGCGGCGAGCTCCACGGACACCATCGCGTCGACGACGGCGATGTCCGCGGCGGTCATCAGCCGTGGTCTGAGGCGGCCCACGGACCAGGACGCCAGCCCGTGGGCGACGCGGCCGATGCCGGCGGCGACCGCGATGGCCAGCAGCGCGGGCAGCGCGGCGTGGACGCGGCCGGCGACGGTGCCGGTGCCGAGGATGTGCGTCATCGCCCGTGACGTGGCCGTCAGGGCCACGGCGGAGCAGATGCCGTAGGTGAGCTGGGCGCCCACCATGACGATCACGTCGCGGCGGTCGATGCGCCAGGCCATGCGGAACACCTGCGCGAGGACCGCCGGGATGGACGCCGACAGGCGCCATACGCCGGCGTGGTCGAACGCCGATGTCGCCCACTGCGCCTTCCGGCGGGGCTCCACCGGCTCGGGGAACGGTAGCCTGTGGGACTGAGCCTGTTTATGGTCTCCCGGACTCTCCATGGGGTTTCCCTCCCTTGGTCGGTAAAGGGCACCGGGTTCAAGGCACCCAGTGCTCAACCGGCGTGCCGGGGAAGGGGTTCGGCTCTCGCCGCCCATGAATGGGGGAAGTCAGGGGCGCCCGGGTGGCCGGAAGAGCGCGTGGTGTGCGCGACGGGCGCCTTGTGACGATCGGCTGCTTCCTCACCTCCCCCGCCGGCCGGCGGCAAGTGCCGCGCAGGCCACCGCCGTCACCGCCCCGGCGGCCATGAGGCCCCGGTGGGACCGCGAGGACATCACGGACCACCGCGACCGGGAGGACAGCAGGGAGCCGGTGCTCAGCCAGGAGCCGACCGAGGCGACCGACAGGGCGCTGCCGACCGAGCCGACGGACAGGATCGATCCCGCCGAGCCGATCGAGAGCACCGAGCCCACCGAACCGATCGACAGGATCGAGTCCCGTGACCACAGGGACCATCGTGAGTTCGCGTCATGTTTGGACATGCGTCGATCGTAAGGCGCCCGCCCCGACTGCCGTTACGTGTTGGGACCGTTGGGGTTGCCCGGCAGCGGGGGTGTGAAGGTCACCTTCCCGTCCTTCAAGGCGGCCCGGACCTCGCGGGTGCCGCCCGACGGGCAGCACATGGGATCCGTGGTCGTGAAGACGGGGTAGGAGATGGTGACCGTCCTCCCGTCCTGTTTCACGATCGTGGACTCGTTGACTCCGGGAGAGTCGTAGCCCACGTAGGCGTTGCCCTGGAAGAAGAAGACGCTGACGCAGCGGCCGTCGACGCTTCCCGTGCAGTGGCCGTGAACGGCACGGAAGGGGCCGCGGAGGGCCTTCAGGACGCCGGGCTCGTCGTCGGGCGTGTAGCCCAGGCGCTTGATGCGTTGGGCGGCGGCGGCCGCGTCGAACGGTCCGTCGGCGGCCGCCGACGGCGAGGGGCGCCCGGCCGAGGGGTCCCACAGGGTGACCGACCGGGTCGGGCCCGGCGGGCCGTCCGGGTTCTTCGACGACGAGCACGAGGTGGACGTGGCCACCAGGAGGAGGCACAGGGCCGCCACGGCGCCTACCCGCGATCGCATGCCCTCACCCCCAGCAGGTTGCGCTCCAGGAGTCCGTAGCGCACCGTTCCCATGTCGCCGGTCGTGATGTCGCGCGTGACGCGCGAGCACAGGCCCGTGGCCCAGGCGTCCGGGGACGCCTGTTCGAGGCGAAATCTCACGTCGAGGTCCTTGCCGGTGGTCAGGAGCATCCGCTCGCCGTCGGGTGAGGGGACGACCGCCCGCACCTGGGCGGCCGCGGGGGTACGGGTCCGGGCGATCAGCCCGTCGGGGCCCCACAGTTCGAAGGCCCCTTTCCGCATGCTGACCACCTGGGGGGAATGAGCCAGGAAGACCGTGGTGCGGGAGGGGGCGGCGGGGATGCCGATCAGCTTCCGTCCGGTCTCCGTGTCACGGACCTCCGTCTCCCCGTCCTGGCTGACCAGCATGAGGCGTGTGCCGTCGGCGCTGAACCGCACGGCCCGGTACCAGTCGAGCAGTGGTGCCGTGAAGTCGGGGACGATCACTTTGACGCGGCGTCGGTTCTCCAGGTCCCAGATCTCGACGCCCCGGCGGTCGGGGGTGGTCACAGCTGCCTGCCCGGAGCGTGGGTGCACGGCCATGGTCGTCGAGTAGTCGCGCCGGTCGACGGGGGCGTTCCCCGTGAAGAGCAGTGGTCGCCCGACCTCCTCGCCGGTCGCGGTGTCCCACCGGGAGACCGAACCGCCCGCCAGCGCCGCCAGGTGGCCCCGCGCGTCGAATCCCATGCCCTTGACCTCGCCCGCGCGCGGCGGGGTATCGGCGGGCAGGTCGACGCGCAGCTGACGCAGCACGTGAAGTCCGGGCACGCTGTAGAGCGTGACCGTCGGATCCTCCACGTCGCTCACGGCCAGGACCTTCTCGGCGGGGTCGAAGGCCACGCGCCCCGGAACCCCGCCCTTCGACGTGCCGTCGGTGGCGGTACGGCGCCCTGTCGCCGGATCCCACAACGTGATCGTGCCGCCGTCCACGCCCACCGTGACCAGATAACGGCCCGACGGGGAGAACTGGGCCGCTTCCGCGTCGCCCTGTCTGCCCTCGGGGGGCGAGCCGCTGGTCCAGTCGACCGTGCCGAGAGAGCCCGGCGCCGGTGCGGTCATGGCCAGGGTCTCCGCGCCCCGGGCGCGGACGATCCTCCGGCTGCCGTTGGACAGGGCGTACCGGGTGTAGCGGCCGCCCGAGGCCTCGTCCTCGTCGAACTGCGACAGTTGGCGGCCGGTGTGCGCGTCGAAGACGACGACCGTGCCGTTCCGCCGTGCCAGCACCACCTGGTCGGACACACCGGCCAGTTCGGTGGTGGTGTCGCACGGGATGGTGCGGGCGAGGTGCTCGTCGGTCGTGCCGTCGACCGGGTCCGTCAGGTGCCATCGGCCGTCCACGCACTGGGAGACGACCGGGTGGGGGCCGCTGAGGAAGGACACCACGGGGTGCCCCGGGCCCTCCTCCGGACCCTTCTTCGGCACGACACGGCCGTCGCGCGCGTCCCACACGTGATAGTCGTCCCCGATGTGGGAGGCCACGATGTGCTCACCGCTCGCGTCGAAGGCGAACTCCCTGGCCTCCCCCTCGGTTCCGGTGGGTGCCCGCAGCGTCACCGCAGGGGCCGTGGGCCGGTCGAGATCCCACACCTGGGCCGTGTCGTCCAGCGGAGGGTGCGACACGAGCCGGTGCCCCGTGCGGTCGAAACGCAGCTGATCGGGCCGTTGGCCCGTGTCGGCGGTGCTCGCCGCGCCGCGCAGGGTCAGCAGCGCCTTGCGGCCGGGGACGTCCCACACCACGACGCGGTTGCCGTCGCCCCCGAGCGCGAGCCGGGTGCCGTCGGGGCTCACCGCCACGGCCGAGACGCCGTCCATGTCCGCCAGCCGTGAGATGCCGCCCGACGCCGCCACGCGCCAGACCGTGAGCCGGCCGGCGCCGGTGCGGACGGCGATCACCTGCCCCGAGTCGTCGAGCGCCGTCTCGGCGACCGTTCCGCTCGTGGGCAGCACCGCGTCGTAGCGGGCGTCGGCCAGGTAGCGGTCGAAGAGGTTGTCGCGGGCCTGCTGGGTGGAGGCCGTGCGCCAGGCCGCGACGGACAGCAGGGCCGAGGTCTCCAGCCGGGAGCCGGCCTGGCGTTGCGCCTCCTGCACGAGCCCGCCCGAGAGCTCCGCCGCCCGGCTGTCCCGCACGGAGACGAGACCGGCGCCGGCGACGCCCGTCATCGCCGTGACGACGGCCGCCGCCGCGAGGGCCGCGCGGAACCGGCGTCGCCGCCGCCATTCCGCGCTCGCCCGGATGTAGGCGCGCTCGGCCTCGGGGATGTCGTCCTGCCGCTCGCGCAGCCGCTTCTCCGCCGCGCTCAGCTCCGAGCCGCGCATCAGCAGCGCCCGGTCGTGTTCGCTGAGCTCCCAGCGGCTCAGCCGCGCCCGGAGGTGCTCCTGCCAGGTGCGGAAGTCCCGGTCGGCGTCGACCCAGGACCGCAGGGTGGGCCAGTGCTCCAGCACCGCCTCGTGGGCGAGGGCGACCGTCTCCACGCCGTCGGAGGCGTGGTCGAGGTGGACGAGCCGCTGGGTGGCCAGGAACTGGGCGGCCTCCCAGCACGCCGGGTGGAGTTCGGGGCGGCGCGCGGTGCGTCCGGTGTCGACGGGGTTGTCGGCGGCGCCGTCGCCCGGGCGGACGAGCTGGACGAACAGCCGCCGCACCTCGTCCCGCATGTCGCCCAGCCGCTCCTTGACGGCCCGTTCGGCGTGGGTCGCGAGGGCCCCGGCGACCCGGCCGGTCTCCTCGTAGGCCGCGTGCGTCAGCACCCCCTTGACCTGGCGCTCCCACAGGAGGGTGAGGGCGAACTCCAGGAGGGGCAGGGCCCCGGGTCCGCTTCCGGTGTCCGCCAGCAGGCGCTCCGCCAGCCGGTCCTCGAACCGCACGGCGCCGTGGAAGGCGTCGACGGGCGCCAGCACCACCTCGCGCAACTGCTCGCCGGCCAGCTTGTTGACGAGGAAGGCCGACGTGTCGCAGGCGCGCTCGAGCGCCGGGAACCGGCGCATGGCCTTGAGGAAGTCCAGCCTCAGGGTGAACACCAGGCGGACGAGCGGACCGCCGTCCGCGGTGCGCCACTCGGTCATCCGCAGGGCGTGCTCGACCAGCGCGTCCGCCTCGTCCGGAGGGCAGCGGAAGAGCACCTCGAACTGGTCGACGAAGAGGAGGAGCTGCGAGGTTCCGGCGCGGCCGACCGCTTCCGTGACCACGGGAGCGGCCGCCCCGTCCCGTAACCGCCGCGCCAGCCGGTCCAGGCGCTCCCCCACATCGCCCGGGGCGTTCTCCTCGCCGGGGAGGGCGTCGATCAGCGGGAGCAGCGCCGAGGCCAGCATGTGCTCGGCGCGCACGGCCGGGTCGGGGACGAGCGTCACCGCGCTGTAGTCGCCGCGCCGGCGCAGCGCGGGCAGGAGCCCCGCCTGGACGAGGGAGGACTTGCCGACCCCGGACGCCCCGATCACCGGGACGACCCCGGACGTGGTGACCGCCTCGGTCAGCTCCTCGATCTGGGCGGAACGCCCGAAGTAGTGCGCGGCGTCCTGTTCCCGGAAGGGCATGAGCCCCCGGAAGGGGGAGGGCGGCGAGGCGTGGCGGGCGAGCTCCGGGTGGACCTCCAGGAGAGCGTCGAGGGTGATGGCGTAGGCCGCCCGGCCCACGAACCGCCGGTCGGTGGCGACGACCATGCCGACGACGCCCTTGAGCCGGTCGTCCCACAGGGGTGTGCCGCTGAATCCCTGGAGGATCTCGCAGGCGCCGGTGCTCTCGATCTGCACCCAGCCCCGGCCGCGGTCGTCGACGATCGTGCCGAGCGACCACACTCCCTCGTCGTCGCCGGCGGGGAAGCCGAACGCCGTGAACGGGTGGTCGCGCACCGAGTCCACGTCCAGCAGCCGTACGGGCTCCGCGCCGGTGGGCGGGTCCTCGGCGAGGGACAGGACGGCGATGTCCCCGGTGCCGTCGTCGGCGACCGGGACGTGCCGCAGCAGGGACGCGGTCCGCCGGCGGGGCGTCCGGCCGGCGAGCGGGAAGTCCAGCTCGACGGTGAGCCCCGGGGGCAGGGGGGCGGACTCGGGCTCCCCCGCTATCGCGGATATGACGTGTCCGCAGGTCAGCACGGTGCGCGGGGCGGCAAGGAAGCCCGCCCCGAGGGGAGCGCCGCCGTCCGACCACAGCCGGGCGATGCCGGGGTTCGGCACGGGTCCGGGCATGGGTGGTTCTCTTTTCTTCCGGCTGTTCTTCCGGCTGTGGTCAGCCGACGACCACGGCCGACGTGCCGTTGGTGGCCGGGCCGTTGGCGGCGGTTCCGTTGGTGACTGTGCCGTTGGCGGTGACCGCCCTGGTGACCGGCGGCGCGTCGGGGCGCTGTCCGTCCCATTCCAGGGTGAGCGTCAGGGACGCCTCGCCTGCGGTCTTGGCGAGGAAGACGCCGGTCTCCCCCGAGAGTTTCAGCCCCAGTTCAAGGGTGATCTTGTTCGGCTGGCGGGGGAAGTCGGTGAGCCTGCCGACGACCGCGTGCGCGGCCTCCCGCACGCTGTCCAGCCCCCGCTCCAGGGTCTCCGCGGCGTGCGCGACGGTCCCGCCGCCGCGGGCGACCCTGACGACCGCCTGCGGGTCCTCGTCGATCTCGACGAGCACGGATCCGCCGCTCTCCAGTGGCACTCTCAGTAAGTTGGGCACCGGCCGCTCCCCCTCCGTCGCTCCGCCGATCGGAACGTGCGGGCACTCTAGCGACCGGTGGTGCCCGGGGGTCGGTGTTCGCCGAAGCCTCACTCGTCAGTGCGGTGCGAGTGGTAAGGGGAGGTGTCGCGCGGCGCGCGCGGGCGGGCGAGGAAGATTCCGAGGAGGACGACGAGGAGGCCGACGCCCAGTTTGACCGCCAGGCTCCACAGCGTCTCGCGCAGGTGGGCGTCGTGCCGGTTCGCGTAGATGTAGAAAGCGGCGGCGCAAAGGAGGACGAGTGCGACGGCGGCCAGTCTCAGACCCAGCCGCCGTGCGTCCCGGGTCAGCAGCGCGGCCGCCGACCAGCCCGCCAGCAGGAGGAACACCCCGGCGAGGGTGAAGGCCACGGGAAGGCCCGGGACGAACAGGGACACCGCCAGCAGGACGCCTCCGGTGACCACCGCGAGGTCCACCACGCGGTGGCCGAACCTGCCCGGACGGGCGAGGAAATGGACCATGGCCCACACCGCGAGGGAGTAACCGCGGAGGGCGCTGAGCACCGCGCCGACCGCCTTGACCCGGGGCGCGCCAACGGCGCTCGCCGCGACGGCGGCGCTCTGCGCGGCGGTCTCGGCGAAGAGGTCGCCGCCCGCCTCCTGCGCGACCCGCTGGCCGCCGATGGCCCCGGCGCTCTTCCACAGTCGCCACAGCGTCTCCGCCCGCATCGGCCGGCCGGCCGTGCCGGACGCCTCCGCGTCGTACTGGGTGAGCCATCGCGTGCTGTCCTCGGGACGCCCGTCGCCTTCCGTGCGGACCGCGTCCGCCAGCAGGTGGAGTTCCTGCCGGAGGATGCCCGTCTGGAGGGCGTGGGTGACCGCCTCCACGCAGAGGCCGAGCCGGGGATCGTCCTCGGGGCCGCGGCCCGTGGGTGTGGGTGCGGGACGGATGGGAACGAGCTGTTCCGTCACCAGGCCCCGGCACGCGGAGGCGTACTCCTCCTGCCAGATCCGCTCCAGCCACGCCCGGTCGGCCGGGTCGCGCGCGTCGACGGCGCAGGTGCGCAGCGCGTCGACGAGCCGGTGGGCCGCGCCGTCGGCGTCGGTGTCCGTCGCCCAGACCTGCCGCAGCCGCTCGACGGACATCAGCGTGCGCGTCAGGTGGGCGGCGCCGTCCATGCGCCCGTGGATCCAGTCGTTGACGCGCCAGGAAGCGCGGTAGAAGGCGCCGAAGTGGTGCAGTTGTCTGCCCGTGAGCAGGCCGGGGTCACGGGAGGAGACCTGGATCAGTTCGACTTCCTGCTCCAGTCCGCGTTGGGTGTCGCCGTACGCCTCTTGGACGACTTCGAGGCGGAGCATGCGGTCGAGGACGTCCCGGGTGTCCAGGACGTCCCGGGTGGAGTGGAGCAGGTAGTCGGTGAGCGCCTTGAGGTGGGTGCGTTCGGTTCCGTCGGGGTCGACGACGGTCTCCCCGTCTCCGGGTCCGGAGACGTGGGACAGTGCGTCCTCGCAGCTCACGAGGGCGTCTGCCAGGGCGGTCACCTGGGCGTACCGCCGCGCGTGCCGTGCCGCGTAGCCCTCCGCGCCGGGGTCCGGCGGTCCGTCCCAGTCGGTGAGGGCCTGGCGCAGCCAGTCCTCGAGGCGCCGGGTGCCGGCCGGCGTCGCCTTGCCGAGCTCGTCGTACGTCGCGGGTGGCAGGCCGGCGCCGGCGCGGGTCCAGTGGTCCGCCAGCTCGTGCCAGTCCGCCTCGATCTCCTCGAACACGGTGTTCGCCCGGCGGCGTGCCTCGATGACGGCGTGGCGTTCCGGCGAGCCCATGGGCGCCAGCCAGATGGCTCGTTTGAGGACGTCGGCGGCGATGTCGCGCAGTCCCTGGACGGCGGTCTGCCCCCAGTCCCAGTCGGCGCCGGTACGGCCGATGGCCTCGTCGACGGAGTCCCCTCGCGGGATGAACGACTCCGGTCGCG
Organism: Streptomyces luteoverticillatus; assembly: GCF_003970715.1. NCBI lineage: Bacteria > Bacillati > Actinomycetota > Actinomycetes > Kitasatosporales > Streptomycetaceae > Streptomyces > Streptomyces luteoverticillatus. The sequence goes on from NZ_CP034587.1 coordinate 150,457, forward strand.
CGCGCCGGTCCCGCAGGACCGCGCGGAGGCGGTCGGCGATCTCCCGTTCGCTCCACCGGCCGTCCGTCTCGGCGGGCTGCCCGGCGGTCAGCCAGGCGCCTAGGGTGTCGGCGGCGTGCTCGATCCGGGTCTCGAGGTAGCCCTGCCATGCCGCTTCCGAGAGCTGTCGCGCCGCCCCGGTCAGGGCGTACGCGAACCGGGCGCGGGCCCGGCGCCGGTGCCGGGTGTCCTCGTTGCGGGCCTGGATCTCGGTGAGCTCGCGGGAGACCGAGTCGGTGGAGCGCAGCCGGGTCAGCACGCCGAGGAGGACGTCGGGCGCGCGGGGGGCCGGCGGCGCCCCGGTGGGTGCCGGGGCGGGAGTCGGCGGTGGTGCTTCCGACGGGTCGGGCACGACGTAGGCGAGGAGCCGGCGGACCTGTGACTGCGCGGTCTGCCGGTAGACGGCCTCAAGGGCGGGGCGGACGGGTTTGTTGAGCAGGATCCCGCCGTCGACGACGAACTGCGAGAGACGGAAGTTCGCGTGCCCGGCCGTCGAGGGCCAGGGGCCGTCGGCCGGGCCCGCGTCGACGTCCACCCACTGCGGCGCGAACGCGGCGGGGAAGGAGGAGGTGCAGCGTGCCGCGACGGCGAGCCGGTCGATCACCCCGTCGTCCTGGAGGTCGGCGGCGTGGTCCGTGGCTCCAGGCCGCGAGGCGAACCGGAAGCGGGCGTCGTGGTCGACTTCGGTGATGCGCACGCCCGTGTCGTCGCAGAAGGAGCTGTGCCGCCCGCGCCACAGCGTGCCGGTGAGGATGAGCTCGACGGGCCGTCGGCCGGCCTGCCCGTCGTCGGTACCGGGCCGGGCCGGGGAGGTCGCGACGTCGCGGAGGGCGTTGCGGAGCTCGTCGAGGAAGTAGTCCCCTCGCAGGAGGGAGACGGGTTGCCGTTGGAGCGGGCTCTGCAGCAGTTTGCCCAGCGCGCCCTTGTCCCGCCACAGGCCGCACAGGGGCGTGATGTCCTTCTCGCGGGCGAGGCCGAGTGCGAGGAAGGCGCCGTTGAGCCCGCCGGCGGAGGTCCCGGCGATGACGTCCACGCGCGCGTCGGCGCGCAGCACGTCGAGCAGCGGCCGGTAGACCGGCTCGTCCCAGCGGCGGGCCATCGCGAGGTGGTGCAGTTCGACGGCGACCCCGCCGATCCAGACGGCCAGGCTCACCCCGCCGTTCATGACCACGGCCAGCCGGATGTCCTGCCGGTCGATGTCGTCGGTCTCCACCACTTCTCTTCAGCTCCCTGCCGCTCGACCGGCCGCCGCCGCCTCCAGCTGAACACGGCGCCTCGCCGATCGCCCGTACGTCGGCCGTGTCGCGACGCCGACCGCACCCGCACGGCTGGTCGTCAAACGGTTCCGGGAGCGGTCGCCGCCAGCGCCTGGGCTTCCGCGTAGGACAGGGACGTGAGGTCCGTCGGCCGGCCGTCGCGGATCGCGGTCGCCGTGGCCACGGCCGTGGTCAGGGCCCTGCGGTAGAGCAGCGAGCCCAGGCTCACCCGGCGCACGCCCAGGGCGGCCAGGTCGGCGAGCGTGGGGCCGGTGGGCGCATAGAGGATGTTCAGCGGGACGGTCAGGGTCGCCGTCAGGGCGGCGATGCCGTCCGGGTCCGAGAGCCCCGGGACGAACACCCCGTCCGCTCCGGCCTGTTCGTAGACCGCGAGGCGTGCCGCGGTCTCGTCCTCCTGGTGTCCGAGCCAGTGGGTGTCGGTGCGGGCGTTCACGAACAGCGCGGGTGCGGCGGCCTTGACGGCGGCGATCTTCGCGGCGTGCAGTTCGACGGGGGCGAGGGTGCCGTCCGGGCGGCCGTCCTCCAGGTTGATTCCGGCGGCGCCCGCCGCGTGGAGGCCGCGGGCGAGCTCGGCGACGTCCTCCGGGTCGTCGCTGAAGCCCCCTTCGGCGTCCACGGAGAACAGGAAGGAGTCCTGTCCGAGCCGGCGGGCCAGCGCCAGGGTCGCTTCGGCGGTCGCGGCAGCCCCGTCCGGCAGGCCGGCGGCCGCGGCCACGCCGAGGCTCGTGGTGCCGATCGCCGGGAAGCCCTCCGCCGCCAGGGCGGCCGCCGAGGCGTGGTCCCAGGCGTTGGGCAGGAGCAGCGGGACCGGCTGGTGGTGCAGGCGCGCGAAGGCGGTCAGCGGGCGGCGGCGCGGGCCGTTCGCGAGGGGCACGTCGTCGCTGCCGGAGGGGTCGGCGAGGGCCGCCCGGATGTCGGCGTAGCGGTCGAATTCATGCGTCGTGCGTGCCGTCGCGCGTGCCGTCGTCCGCGGCGTATTCCTCGTCGTGTCCGTCATGGTCTCGACGCTAGGGCCGGAACGGTTCGGCGTTCCCCGAACCGTTCCTGCGGCATCCTGACGTCATGATCCCGCTCGCCGAGACCGCCGCTCTGTTCGCCGACCGCACCCGGGCCGCCTTCTGCCAGGCCCTTCTCGACGGACGTGCCTGGACGGCGGGTGAACTCGCCACGTACGCGGGGGTGCGCCCCTCCACCGCCAGCGAGCAGATCTCCCGCCTCGTCGAGGGCGGTGTGCTGACCGAGGACCGCCAGGGCCGGCATCGCTACGTCCGGCTGGCCGGCCCGGAGGTGGCCGGTCTGATCGAGGCCCTCAGCTCGTACGCCCCGGCCACCGGGGCCGCTCCGGCCGGCGCCGGCCCTCGCAATCTGCGGGAGTCGGTGCGGATGGGCGCCGAGGCCCGGGCCCGCACCTGTTACGACCATCTGGCGGGGCGGCTCGGCGTCGCCCTGGCGGACGCGATGGTCGCCCGGGGTCTGGTCGCGGTCGATTCAGGGTTGTCCGTCACCCCGGAGGGGCGGGTGTGGCTCGCGGACGCCCTGGGCTTCGAGCAGCCCTCGGGTGCCCGGCGGCCCTTGGTGCGCGGTTGCCTGGACTGGACGGAGCGGCGCCACCATCTCGGCGGGGCGCTGGGCGCGGCCCTGTGTGCCGCCGCGCTGGAACGCCGGTGGGTGCGGCGGGTCGGCTCGGGGCGCGCCGTGAAGGTGACGCCGGAAGGGACGGAGGTGTTCCAGGAGTTGCTGGGGACGACGGTCTAGGGCCGTCACCGGGGCGGGGCGTCGGCGGTTCGCGCGGCGACGACGGCCACCGTGGCGCAGCTCATCGTGAAGGTGCCGCCCATCGCGTCGATGGCCGCCCCGGCGGCCTCCAGCACCTCGGCCAGTTCGCCGGGCGGGAGCCGGGTGAAGACGCCCTGAGTGGGCATCAGGTCCAGCCACGCGTCACGGGTGCACGTCCACTCCCAGGCGTACTGCCACTGCTCCGCGTCACCGAACGCGCCCGTGTCCCGGATCGCGTCGGCGGCCTTGGTGGCGAGCGCCCGGTATCCGTCCAAGGCGCTCCGGGCTCCCGGCCGGAAGTCGAACGGCGCGTCGGGCAGCACCCGTCGAGCGGCCTCCGCGATCGCTTCGGCCACGGCGGGCGGGAGCTCGGGAACGTTCCAGAACAGCGCCAATCGGCCGCCGGGCCGCAGCACGCGCGCGGCCTTGGCCGCCCCCGCGACCGGGTCGATCCAGTGCCAGGCCTGCCCTGCGACGACGGCGTCGAACTCCCGCCCGGCGGGGTCCCAGTCCTCGAACGTCGCCACCTCGACCTCGGCGCCGAACCGCCGCGCCACGTCCGCCATGCGCGCGTCGGGTTCGACGCCGAGCACCGCGCAGCCGGCCGCCTGGAACTGCCGGGCGACGATTCCCGTGCCGCAGCCGACGTCGAGGACGTCGGGAGTCCCGGCGCCGGGGCAGGCGGCGACGATCCGCTCCACCATGGCCCGGGGGTAGCGGGGCCGGGCACGGTCGTAACGCTCGGCGTCCACGCCGAACGACTCCGCCACGAGCCGGAGTTGGTGAGGGCCGGGCTGGGAGGAACGTATAGTGGGCATGCGCCCACTATGAGTGGGCGCATGCCCACTCGTCAACGGTCGTCGACGGTCGAAGGAGGACGCACGGCATGCCGACAGGGGTGGCCCTGCCCGACGCGCGACAGCAGCTGTTCGACGCGGCCGAGCGCATCCTGCTGCGGGACGGGCCGAACGCGCTGACCAGCCGGGCGGTCACCGCCGAGGCCGGCTGCGCCAAGGGGGTGCTGCACCGGCACTTCGCCGACTTCGACGCCTTCCTCGCCGAGCTCGTACGGGACCGCATCGCCCGGATCGACGAACAGACGGGCACCCTGCGCGCGTCCGCCGGGACGGGCACCGTCACCGGCAACCTGGCCGGCGCGCTGACGGAGCTGTTCGAGTCGGTCGCCGTGGCGATCGTCGCCCTCGTCACCTTCCGGGACGAGCTGCGTGCCCGGCTGCGTCAGGCCGGATCGGCCGGTATTCCGCTCCTCACGGAGGCCACGGCCATGATCGCCTCGTATCTGACGGCCGAGCGCGAGGCGGGCCGCGTCGCCGCCGACGCCGACGTCGGCACGCTCGCCCCCACCCTGATCGGCGCCGCGCATCTGCTGTTCGCCGACCGGGAGAGCGCGCCGCCGGCCCCCGAAGCCGTCCGCAGGACCGTGGCCACGGTCGTGGCGGGCGCGGTACGGGAATCGTGATGACGAACGGCCCGGCAGCGGAGACTTCCTGCCGGGCCGTTCGTCATGTCACCGCGAAGGGCGGTGGACGGCGGGTCAGATCGCGGTGCGCGCGGCCGCCGAGGCGAAGCCGAGCCAGGTGTGCCGGTTGCCCGCCCAGCACCAGCCGGCCTTCGGCGCGTCGCGCCTGTCCCGGCCGTCCCGGCCCGTCCCGTTGCTGATCCACAGGGCAGGGGTGCGCGCGTCCAGCCGCCCGTCGGCCTTGCGCAGGCGGGAACCGATGGTCATGAAGCAATGGCCCCGTTCCAGTGCCGCCGGCTGCTGGATGACCCAGTGGACTCCCTCCGCGAGGAGCAGCGGGGTCCGGTCGTCCTCGACGAGGGCGGGCAGCGCCTCGTCGGGGCTCCAGTTCGCCATGTGATCGCCGCGGTCGAGGCCCTCCAGCACGTAGACCGGCGCGTCGGGGACGAGGACACCTTCGATGGGCGAGAACTGATCGATGTCGGTCATGTCCTCCACGACGAAGCCCGGCTTCCCCCGGTGCCGGAGGAACGGCACCAGAGCCGACGCCGGGACCCGTTCCGGGTGGATCACGAGCAGGCCGTCGCGGGCTCCCGACGCGGCGGCCGCGGAGCGCAGTTCGTCGGCGTGGAATCCGCCGAGTCGGTGCAGTCCGAGATCGATCAGGCGCTCCGCCTGATCGTTGATCGAGGGCAGAGCGAGCAGAGCGGCTGTCATACGACTCCCAGGGACGGCGAGAACCAGCAAGGTGACGGCTCGCCAACGCGGCGGAGCGCGGATGAATTCCCGCCCGGAAGCGTGCCGGAGCCGGAATGGCGCGCCGCGTGGTGCGCCTGGTGCGCGAGCCGCCTGGTCACCTTGCCGACGCGACGGCGACACCGGTAGACCTCTGGAGGACGGCCACAGGAAGGTCCCGCCATGCGCGAGCGCCAACCCGCCACGAGTGCCCGGTCCGCCGACGGGCAAGCCGCTTCCCGTGCCGCCCCGGCCACGCCCCGTCCCCTGCTGTCGCCGTCCTCGGCCGGCGTCCTCGCCCTGCAGCGCGCCGCGGGGAACGCGGCCGCCACCGGTTGACCATGCCGGATCTCGAGGACTTCCCCGAGTACCGCCCCGTCGGCGAGCGACAGGGTGCCGGGCTGCTGCTCCCGATCGACGACGGGAAGATGCCCCACGACCGGGCCCAGCGGAAGCACATCGAGCGCCTCGACAGGCTGCTGACCGACGCGTTCACGGAGGACGGGAACACCGGGACGCGCCGGGTCGGGAACGCCCGTGACGAGCTCAAGCGGTTCTGGGTGCGGCCGGGCGGCGTCGACTGGGAGGCGCTCCACGACCGGGTGCGGCGGGCGATGAACTACGCGGGGATGCCCGCCGTGCTCGCCGAGGTCTTCGGCACGGCCGAGGGCAGGGCCGCCCTGCCGGATGGCGGCGGCTTCCGCGTCCGGGGCTTCGGCGGCACGGCGGCACCGGCGGGCGCGGCGGCGGGACACCGCCGCAAGCCGCGCTCCGGAGGCTCCGGAAGCTCCGGAGCGAGGCGCGCGCGGTGATCAGGGCGGTCAGTCCGCCCGCCGCGCCGGCCGGTCCGCCGTGACCAGGTAGTAGTCGAGGATCCGCTGCTCGTAGGCCCGCAGGAAGTTCCGCGGCCAGGTGCCCGCGGCCCACTCCCGGCCCAGCCACCGGTCCCAGCCGGGCCAGACGTGCCGCCCGATCGACTCGGCGCGCACCCCCGTGAGCCCGGCCGTCGTGAACGCCTCCGTGAGCGCGGTCACCGGCCGCGCGATGTCCAGGCCGTTCGCGTACGTGTCGAGCAGCCCCGCCAGCTCTCCGGGCCGTCCCGGCGCGTCGTCCACGGTGAAGAAGCTCGCCACGGCCACCCGGCCGCCCGGCCGCAGCACCCGCGCCGTCTCGGCCGCGAAGGCCGTGAGATCCGGGAAGTGCTGGGCGGCCTCCACGCTGACGACCGTGCCGAACTCGTCGTCCTCGAACGGCATCCGTTCCGCCGCTCCCCGCACGAACCGCAGTCGCCCCGGCTCTCGGCGCAGCGTGCCGGCGTGCGCGCCGCGCGCCCGTTCCAGCTGCTGCGGGTGGATGTCCATGCCGGTGACGGCGGCCGGTCCGTACTCGCTCAGGGCCAGCGCGCAGCCCATCCCCAGCCCGCAGCCCACTTCCAGGACGTTGAGGTCGCCCAGCGGGCCGGCGGAGTCCAGGACGTGCCGGTAGAGGTCCTCCTGGCTGCGGACGCGTTCCGGGACGCCGAGCGGGACGGCCAGGTCGATGGCGCGCCAGTAGCCGAAGTTGATGAACCCTCCGGCGAAGATCTTCTCCTTGCCGAGATCCGCGGGACCGTACGTCTCCCGCACCACCGACCGCATCGCGGGACCTGACTGCCGAGAACCGTCTGCCACGAAGTGCCACCTCCTGGAACCGCACGCCGCCTTGCCGACGCGTCATGGCCGACATACCCATCCCGAAAATCGCGATGCGTACGGCGGCCCGCCTTGGTACCGTCCCCATCATGATCGCTTGCACTGGCCAGAACTGGTTCCTGAAGCCCCGCGCCGCCGCCTAGCGGCAGGCTGCGACAACATTCGACAGCTTCGCCGCACTCCGGTTCCCCGCCGGTGCGGTGCTCGACGCTGCCCGGCTCCGACGACGCCTCACACCTCGGAGCACGATTCATGAACGACCGAATCCATCACGACCACCGGAACCATCCCATCGAAGATCTGCGTGATCTCCTCCCGTCGGCCGAGCCGACGCTGACGGCCGCCCCCGCCGAACTGACCGAGTGGGTCACCCGTCACGCCTCCCGGCTGGCCGGCCTCGGCCCCGGCGCGGACCCGGGGGCCCCGCTCGACGACCTGGAGCCGCTGCGCGAACTCGTCGGCGACGCCCGCGTGGTCGCCCTCGGCGAGAACTCGCACCAGATCCGCGAGTTCGGCCTGCTGCGCCACCGCGTCCTGCGCTTCCTCGTCGAGGAACTGGGCTTCACCGCCTACGCCATGGAGTACGGCGCCGCCGAGGGCCGTGCCGTGGACGCCTGGGTCCAGGGCGGGCCGGGCGACATCGACGACCTCCTGGCCCCCACAGGAGGCGGCTCCGGGGGCCCCGGCGGCGACGGCAAGCGTGCCAGGCGGCTCGGCCTGCCCGTCGAGTGCCGCGACGCGCTGCGGTGGCTGCGTCGCCACAACGCCGGTGCCGCGCGGCCGGTCCGCTTCGTCGGCTGCGACATCCCGGCGGCGGGGGGTTCGCTCGCGCCCGTACTGGAACCGGTGGCCGCCTACCTGACCGCCGTGGATCCCGGGGCGCTGCGCTTCCTGCGCACCGCGCTGGAGATCTCCGAACCGATCGCGGGCGGCACGGTCATGGTGCCCGCCTACGCCAGGCTCGACCTCGCCCCGGCGGAGCAGGACCGGCTCACCGCCGCGCTCGCCCGGCTGCTGGGCCGGTTCGGGGACCTACGGGAGCTCTACACCGAGCGCGGCGGCCGCGCGGCCTACGAGACCGCGCTGTCGGACGTCCGCGCGGCGGTGACGACCGACATGGCCCAGCGGGCCATGGCCGAGGCGCTCGCGGGCTCGCCCGACGGCCCGGCATTCGCCGCCCGGGAACGCTATCTGGCCGACACGCTGCTCGAGTTCCTGGCGCGGTCGGGGCCCGACGTCCGTGTCGTCCTCGTCGGGCACAACGCGCACATCCAGCGTTCGGCCAACCGGGCCGACGGTCTCCTGGCGGTGACGACCATGGGCCATCTGCTCGCGAGGGCGCTCGGCGCCGACTACGTGCCCGTCGCGCTGACCGGCAACGGCGGTGAGACGGTGGAGAACGTGCCGGACCGGGGCCACCCGCTCGGGATGCGCTGGGGCCGGGCCGCCACCCCGGAGGCCGCGCCGGACAGCGTCGAGGCCCTGTTCGCGGGCGTGCCCGGGGAACCGGCCCTGGTGGACGCGCGGGCCCTGCGGGCGTTCGCGCGCCGCCGCGGGCTGCCGGAGCCTGTTCGTACGCGGCTGGACACCGCGTATTTGGAGATGCCGGTGCTGGAGGCATTCGACGGGATCGTCTGCGTCCCCGGCACCAACCTCAGCGCCGACACCCCGCAGTAGCGGACGGCGGGGCGGGCGGGTACCACCCCCGTGGGCACCCGCCCGCCCGGGAGCGCGCGGCTCACACGGGCACGGCTCACACGGGCGTCGGGAACGCGAAGCGCACGTCCGTCAACCGCTCCGACAGCTCCCACAGCCGACGGCCGGTCTCGGGATCGGCCGCGGCGTCGGACAGCCGCACCCGCGTCGGCGCTCCGCGCAGCTCGGCCGGGCCGTCGGGGCCGATGAACTGACCGCCCGTCACGCCCGGGTCGGTCGCGGCGTGGAGCTGCGGCATCGCGCCACGGGCCGGGGGCTGGGCGAGGAGGGGGTTGCCGATGCGTCCGAACACCACGCGCCACAGACCGACCGGCGCGCTCGTCTGCAGGTTGGTGGCGGTGTAGCCGGGGTGGGCGAGCACGCTGCGCACGGGGCTGCCGGCTTCGGTGAGCCGCCGGTGGAGTTCCCAGCCGAAGACGGCGTTGGCGAACTTCGACTGGTTGTAGAAGCCCATGGGCGAGTAGCGGCGTTCGCCCGTGAGGTCGTCGAAGTACAGGCGTCCCTTGCGGTGGTTGACCGAGCTCACCGTGACCACGCGGGGCGCGTCCCCGGCGCTCAGCAGGTCGAGGAGCAGGCCGGTGAGGGCGAAGTGGCCGAGGTGGTTGCAGGCGAACTGGAGCTCGTGTCCCTGCGCGCTGAGGGTGCGGGGCGGGGCCATCACACCGGCGTTGTTGATGAGGACGTCGAGTTTCGGGTGGTCGGCGCGCATCCGGTCGGCGAAGGCGCGGACGGAGTCCAGGTCGGCGAGGTCGAGGTGGCGCACCTCCAGGCTGGCGCCCGGTCGCGTGGCCTCGATGTCCGCGGCCGCGCGACGGCCCTTGGCCTCGTCGCGTACGGCGAGGACGACGTGCGCGCCCTGGTGGGCGAGGGCCCGGCTGGTGGCCAGGCCGAGGCCGCTGTTGGCTCCGGTGACGACGAACACCCGCCGGGCCCGGCCCGGGGGTTGTTCGGTGGTCGAGTGTTGTAGCCCTGTCATGCGGCACACATTGCCCTTCGTGTCACCGAGTGTCAACCATGAAACTGGATGCCATTGATGGCATGGCGCTACGATGTATCCGTGAGCTCCCGCCCCGAAGTGACCATGGCCCAGCGCAAACGTCAGCTCGTCGCCGACGAGCTGACCGAAGCGGCGCTGCAACTGCTCGCCCTCAAGGGCTTCGACACCGTCACCATCGACGAGATCGCGGCGTCGGCCGGCGTCTCCAAGCGGACGTTCTTCCGGTACTTCGCCTCCAAGGAAGACGTCGTCGTCCAGTTCCTCGCCGGCATGGGAGCGGACATGCGCGCCCAGCTCGCGGAGCGCGCCACCGGGGAGCCGCCCTCAGCGGCGCTGCGGCGTGCCGTCTGGGTCGCCATGGCGGCCTGCGCCGACCACTCGGACCGGGCGCTGCGCGTGGTCCAGCTGATCCTGCGCACCCCCGCCCTCCACGCGCGTTTCCTGGAGCACCAGGCCCGGTGGCGCGACGACCTCGCCGAGGAGCTGACGCACCGCCGGGAGTCCGGCCGCGAGGACGATCTGTACCCGCGCATGGCCGCCGGGATGGCGCTCACCGCCTTCGACGCCGTGCTCCACCGGTGGAGTGACAGCGACGGGGCCGAGGATCCGGCCGGGCTGATCGACCAGGCCTTCGCCGTCATCGCCCCGGCCCTGGACGCCGGCTGAACGCGGCCGTCCGGCTTCCGGCTCCCGACGGCACCGGGACGTACTGCTTGCGGAAGGCGTAGCCGCCCTTACGCTCGTATACGACGTGAGGAGCCTCCCATGAGCACGCCCCGGGACTTGTTGATCACCGCCCTGGAGGTGGCGCCCGGCCACCCCGTGGATCGGGGCGAGATGTCGCTCGCGCTGGCGGGAGCCGAGGTGGTCGACCTGCTGGCCGCCGGGGTCGTCACCCTGGACGACGACCGGATCGTCCCCGGCTTCGGGGCGGCCGTGACCGATCGTCTGCTGGATCAGGCCGCGGCGGCGCTCGTCCGCGAGGCTCCGTACGAGACGGTGAGCGACTGGCTGTGGCGCCGGGGCCGCGAGCTGGCCCCGGCCCATCTGGCCGCCCTGGAGGCGGAAGGAGTGCTCACGCGGCAGCGGAGCCACTGGAAGCCCTTCCAGGGCGGCCGGAGGGTGCTGACGGATTCGCTCGACCGTCGGCTGGCGAAGGAGCGCTGGGAGTCGGACGAGCCGGTCCTCGTCGCCCTCGCGACAGCCGTGGGCATCCGCGAGCAGGAGACCGAGGACGCCCCGGGCGTGCCCGACGAGGCGGTGGAGACCGTCCTCGCGGCGCTCAATGACGCGTTGATCGAGCTGGAGGGCGTCAGGCAACGGCGAGCCATCGAGCAGGCCGCCTTCGACAACATCTGGCGAGGGCAGTAACGGCGGCCTGCCCCCGGCTGGTCAGGGAGTCCCGGTCCCCACCGAGGGAAGGTAGCGCGGTGCCCGCCAGGCGTTCAGCCGGTGCTCCACCGCCGCCCCCAGGGCCAGCAGTCGGGCGTCCTGGTGGTCGCCGGCCGTCAGCAGCACTCCGACGGGCAGCTCGTTCACGAATCCGGCGGGCACCGACAGCGAGGGGTAGCCGGCCACGGCCGCCGGGGTGGAGGACGGGATGACGTCGTTGTCGCCCCGCGCGCAGTCGGTCGTCCAGGCGGGCGGGTTCGTCGGGGCGGCGATGGCGTCCAGCCGGTGGGCGGCCATGGTCTCGTCCACGGAGCGCCGGGACAGGCTCCTCAGCTCGGCACGCTGGGCCCTGTAAGCGGGGTCGGTGGTGGCGGGCGCGGCGAGGGCCTGTTCGAAGAGTTCCTGGCCGGCGAAGCACGTGCGCTCCCCCGGGTGGGTGCGGTTGAACTCGATCAGCGCGGCGAGGTCGCGCGGCCCCTCACGCGTGGCGAGGTAGGCGTTGATCTCCCGGCGGAACTCGCTCAGCAGCGCCGGGAACTCGAGCTCGGCGAGCCGCTGCTGGTACGGCGGCGTCACCTCGACGACCTCGGCTCCCGCGCCGCGCAGCCTTTCCGCCGTGCGGGTCATCAGGGCGTCCACCTCCGGCCCGAGCGAAGGCAGCCGCCACAGGCCGACGCGTTTGCCGCGCAGCCCGCCGGTACGCGTCGCCTCGTCCGGGAGCCCGAGGAGGGCGGCGTCACCACTGAGGACGGCGAGGGTCAGCGCCGCGTCCGTCACGTTGCGGGCCATGGGGCCCGCGGTGTCCTGCTCGGCCGAGATGGGCACCAGGCCCGCCTGGCTGACCAGTCCGAGGCTGGGTTTGTGGCCCACCACCCCGTTCATCCCGGCGGGGCAGACGATGGAGCCGTCGGTCTCGGTGCCAATGGCCACCTGCGCCAGCGAGGCGGCGAGCGCGGCGGCCGAACCGGCGGACGAGCCGCACGGGTTGCGGTCCAGTACGTACGGGTTGTGGGTCTGTCCGCCCACCGCCGACCACCCGGACGTCGGTTTCGCGGCGCGGAAGTTCGCCCACTCGGAGAGGTTGGTCTTGCCGAGGATGACCGCCCCCGCCTCCCGCAGCCTGGTCACCAGGGCGGCGTCGTCGCGCGGCGGACGTCCGGCCAGCGCCAGGGATCCGGCGGTGGTCGGCATGTCGCGGGTGTTCACATTGTCCTTGAGCAGGACGGGGATGCCGTCGAGCGGGCCACGGGTGTCACCCCGCCGGTGTCTGGCGTCGCTGGCGGCCGCCTGTCGGAGAGCATCCGGGTTGGTGCGCAGGACCGCGTTGATCCTGGGGTTGACGGTCTCTATGCGCCGCAGGTAGGCGGCGGTCAGCGCGGACGAGGTCAGCGCGCCCTCCGCCATGCGGGCCTGGAGCTCGGGGATCGTCACCGTGTCGAGGTCGACTCCCGGGAGCGGGGGTGGTTCGGCGGCGTCCGCGCGCGGATACGGCGTGCTTGTCAGGAGGAATCCCGCGACCAGCGCGGCGATCAGAGCGGTGGTGCTCCTTTTCGTCATGGGAGGTAGCCGACTACACGCCGGGATCCCGCCGCAAGGGGGCCGCGATACGGGCTTGAAGCTGCCGCAACGGCAGCTTCTACCGTTCTCGTCAAGGCCGGAGAACGACTCCGGCTCACCGGAAGCGTTCGTGGGGGCGACGGGATGGCCTGGCCGATTGCGGAGATCGCCCGGATGTCGGGGCTGACGGCCCGGACTCTGCGGCACTACGACGAGGTCGGTCTGCTGCGGCCCGCGTGGGTCGGGGCCAACGGCCGCCGTTACTACGAGGAACGCGAGCTGCTGCGTCTCCAGCAGATCCTCGTGCTGCGCGAACTGGGTGTGGGACTGGCCGAGATCGGCCGGATCCTGGCCGAGCAGGTCGACGAGGTGGTGGCCCTGCGCGACCACCACCGCCGGCTGCTCGCCGAGCGCGACCGGCTCGACGCCCTCGCCCGCACCGTCTCCCGCACGATCGCCGATCTGGAACAGTCCAGGAAGGACGGCACACCCATGACCATCAACCGACCGGAGAACCTGTTCGAGGGCCTGGTGCCCTCCCAGTACCAGGAGAGCCTGCGCGACTTTCCCGAGCACGCCGAAGCGGTCGCCCGCCACGTTTCCGGGATGAGCCTGCGCGACATCGAGGCCGGGCAGCGCGAGCGCACCGCGCAGATGATCCGGCTGGCCGAGCTGATGGCCGCCGGCCATCCGGCCGACGCGGAGCCCGTGCAGGCCGAGATCCGCGCCCAGTACCGGACCCTGACCGCACTGCGAGCCGTCTCCACCGACGAATACCGGGCCATGGGGCGCTCCTGCGTGGACACCGGGCCATGGGGCGCTCCTGCGTGGACAACGACGCCTGGCGCACCGCGTACGAGGCCATCGCACCGGGCCTCGCCGCGTACCAGCGGGACGCCGTCGAGGCCCATGCCGACCGGCTGGGCTGAGCCTCGCGTCCCCTGCCTGCCGGGGGGAGTGCGCTCGCGGTGATGCGACGGGCAGGGGACATCATGGTCGACTCCCTGCCGGTGGCGTCGGCTTGAGGGCAGACTGGACGGGAGCGCCAGGGTGCCGCGGCACGGGCCTCCCGTCCAGGGGCCCGTGCTGTCAACTCCTCCGAGGGGAGCCGTACATGAGCGAACACCGTCCCGCCCCATTCGTCTGCTACCCCACGGCGATCCTCGACGTGCTGGCGCGCGCCCCGGACCGGACCGCCCTGGTGGCGGCCGACGGGCGGCGCGTCACCGCCGGCGCGCTGCGCGACAGCACGTACCGGCTGGCGCGGGAGCTGGCCGGGCGGGGCGTCGGCCGTGGCGCGACCGTGTCCCTGCTCACCGGCAACACCCCGGAATCCCTCGTCGCGCGCTACGCGGCGCATCTCGCGGGCGCCCGGGTCGTCCACCTCTACGAGGGCATGGCCCCTTCGGTGCTCGCCCGGATCGCGCGCGTCGTGGACACCACACTGCTGCTCGTCGACGACAGCAGGCACGCGGCTGCCCGGGAGCTGCTGACCGTCGCCGGGCCGGACGGAATCCCCGCCGTGCTCGGCCTGGGCCCCAACCCGTTCGGCGAGGACGTCCTGGCGGCCGCCGCCCTGCGCGCACCAGTGCCGTTCGTCTCGGAGGTCGGGCCCGAGGACGACATGTCCATCGTGTTCACGGGTGGCACCACCGGCATCCCCAAGGGCGTCCGCTCCACTCACGGCCCGTACCGCCAGGGGCTGGAGCACCCGGTCCCCGACGCGGGCGACCCGCCCCGCTACCTCGCCTGCACCCCGCTCGCCCGGCTCTCCGGGCCGCTCACCGACAGCGCCCTGGTGCACGGCGGCCGTGCCGTCCTGCGGCGGGCCTTCGACCCGGGCGACGTCCTCGCGACGATCGAGCGCGAGCGGATCACCCACATGTGGCTCCTGCCGCCGCTGCTGCACCGGCTGCTCGACGACCCCGCCCTGACCAGGACCGATCTGTCGAGCCTGAGCCGGATCACCTACGGCGGCTCCCCCGCCTCGGCCGCCCGTCTGCGCCGGGCCATCGACGTCTTCGGGCCGATCCTCTACGGCTGGTACGGCCAGACGGAGGTCCCCGGCATCGCCGAGGCGCGCCCGCGCGACCACGCGGTGACCGGGCGCGGCGGCCGGATCACCACCGGCCGGCCACTGCCCTGGGTCGAAGTGGCCGTGCGCGACACCGCCGGCCGGACCCTCCCGGCGGGCGAGGAGGGCGAGGTACAGGTGCGGTCCCCGGGGATCATGCCCGGTTACTGGAAGCAGCCCGAGCTGACCGCCGGCGTCCTGCGGGACGGCTGGCTGCGCACCGGGGACATCGGCTATCTCGACGAGGACGGCTATCTGTTCGTCGTCGACCGCCTCAAGGACATCGTCATCGTGGTCGGCGGCCACGTCTACCCCACCGAGCTGGAGGAGCTGCTCCTGGCCCACCCCGCCGTCGCCCGCTGCGCGGTCTTCGGCACCCGGGACGCCGACGCCGCCGAGCACGTCCACGCCGCCGTCGTCCCCGCGCCCGGCCACTCCCCCGGCCTGGACGAGATCCGCGCCTTCGTCACCGCCCGCAAGGGCCCCATGTACGCGCCCGAGGCCCTCCACCTGCTGTCCGACATCCCGCTCACGTCAGCGGGCAAACCCGATAAGGCGCTGCTGCGCGCCACGCTGGGGTGTGACGCCACGGGTCGCCCGGGCCGGGGGAAGCCGCTTCGACTTCCCCCGGCGGCGTGCCTACGTAGGCGTGCCGATGAAGGCGTGTCTACGACGGCGTGCCTACGGGGCCATCTCGTAGGCGCCCGACAGCGCTTCGACACGCTCCCAGACGCGCGCCGAGCGGGCCGCGTCGACGACCGGGCGGCGGACCGCGCCGAGGGCCCACTCCTGCTGCTCCTCGGTGGCGGAGTCCTTGCCGTGCAGCTCGACGGCGTGGGCGGAGTAGTCGCGGACGAGTACGGCGAACAGCTCGTCCAGGACGTCCTCCTCGGTGCCGGTCAGGGCGGCCTGCTCGAGGATCAGCTGCCCGTGGACGACAAGGGCGAAGAGCTGGCCGACGGCCAGGAGCAGGTCGAGGTCGCGGCTCTGCTCCTTGTCGGGGGCGGCGGTGGTCACGAAGGCGCACAGGGCGTCGGCCTGCTCGCGGAAGCGGGCGACGTTCGGCAGGTGCGCGTAGCCGTCGTACGCGGTGCGCCAGTCGTGGAAGCGCACGGCGCTCAGGCCGCGGGCCGGTCCCTGCCGGAAGAGGAAGGCGTCGTCGGCCGCGTCGAGGCGTGTGGGGACGGGCGCGTACTCGGCCGGGTTCAGCAGGTGGTTGCCCATGAACTTGAGGATCAGCGCGAGGTTGACGTGGACCGTGCCCTCCAGCTTCGGCAGGCCGCGGATCTCGCTCGCGGCCTGGGCGAAGTAGGTGTCCTTCTCGAAGCCCTTGGCGGCGATCACGTCCCACATGAGGTCGATGACCTTCTCGCCCTCGGTCGTCACCTTCATCTTCGTCATGGGGTTGAAGAGCAGGTAGCGGCGGTCGTCGGGGCCGGCGGTGCGGAAGTAGTCGACGGCGCGGTCGCTGAAGAGCTTCATGCCGACGAGGCGGACGTAGGCGTCGGTCAGCTCGCGGCGCACGTGCGGGAAGGCGGTGACGGGACGGCCGTAGAGGACGCGGTTGTGGGCGTGGGTGACGGCCTCGTACATCGCGTGCTCGCAGATGCCGATGGAGGCGGTGCACAGGTTGAACTTGCCGACGTTGACGGTGTTGAGGGCGGCGTCGAAGGCGGCCTGCCCGGTGTGCAGGACGTCGGCGGCGGCGACGGGGTAGTTCTCCAGGCGGAACTCGCTGACGTACTTCGAGGAGTCGACCACGTTCTTGACGAGGTGGTACGCCTCGTGGCGGCTGTCGGCGGCGAAGAAGACGTAGCCCTCGGGGCCCTCGACGTCGGTGCGGCGGCCGAAGACGGAGACGAGGCCGGCGGCGTTGCCGTTGCCGATGTAGTACTTGGACCCGGTGGCCCGGAAGCCACCCTCGCCGTCGGGCTCCAGCAGCATGTCGGTCGAGTAGATGTCGGCGCCGTGGGTCTTCTCCGACAGGCCGAAGGCGAACACCTCGCCCTGCTCGAGCAGTTCGGCGGCACGGTCGCGGGCGGCGGCGTTGTCGCTCTGCCAGACCGGGCCGAGGCCGAGGATGGTGACCTGCCAGGCGTACCAGTAGTCGAGCCCGTAGAAGCCGAATATCTCGTTGAGGGCGGCGATACGGGCGGTGTCCCAGCGCTTGTCCGCGCTGTCGCCGGCGGCCGCGGCGGGGGTGAGGAAGGTCGCGAACAGGCCCTCCTTGGTGGAGAAGGCGAGGAAGTCGGACAGCCAGGCGCGGGAGCGGTAGTCCTCGATCAGCTTGCGCTTGCCGCGCGTCTCGAACCAGTCGACGGTGGCGCGCAGCAGCCTGCGGGTCTCGGGGTCGAAGTGCGCGGGGTCGTAGGTGCGCGGGTTGAAGAGAAGCGGGTCGGCCATGGCTGGTCGCCTTTCCGGCTGGGGTCGGGGGTGATGGACGGTGTGGGGTGCGCTGTCGGTGGGGGCGCTGACGGTGGGCGTGGCGTGCGGTCCTACGGGCCGGGGCGCTCGGCGGGCCGTGCCGCCTGGATGCGGCGGAGGGTGGCGAGCACGTCCTCCAGCCAGGCGAGCGTCATCCGCTCGTAGGCGATGCCGCCGCGCAGCACGACGTGCTGCAGCTCCTGCATGTCGTCCAGGTGCGCGGAGGCGTCGGGCCCGGTGAAATCGCGCGACTCCCCCGCGAGGTAGTGCGCCAGGCGTTCGGAGTGCAGCTGGTGGTAGCGCTCGACCTGGCGGATCAGGGCGGCCGGGTCGTCGAAGGCGGCACCCCGGATCTTCACCGCGAGGTCATGCCGGACGCTCTCGGGCTCGATGGGCTCATGGAGCCAGTCGGAGAGAGCGGCTTGCCCGGCAGCGGCGACCGAATAATGCTTCTTGTCCGGCTTGCCCTGCTGCGACACCTCGTGGACGTCGACCCAGCCATCCCCCTCCATCCGTTTGAGGACGCGGTAGATCTGCTGGTGGGTGGCGGTCCAGAAGTAGCCGATGGACCGGTCGAAGCGCCGGGCCAGCTCATAGCCGGAGCCCGGCTTCTCCAGCAGAGAGACGAGGATCGCGTGCTCGAGCGCCATACGCGGGATCCTCTATGCAACTCGTTTCATAGGCAAGTGGCCCGAGCACGGTGAGACACGGCTCACGCCCCCACGGCCTACGCCCCTCGCGCCAGGTACACCTGCTACCCGGCGTTGACCGCCTGCCCGGCCGGACGGGACGCCGGCTTGGTGACCGCGTCCGCTATGCGCAGCACCATTTCCATCTGGGAGGTGTCCCGGTGCGTGGGCGTCCAGGAGTACGCCACCCTCCGCTGGAGGTCCCGCGTCGCCACCACCGCCGAGTTGTACCCGTACCTCTCCCCCGTCTTGCCCCACAGCGTCACACCGTTCACCGTCACCGTCTGGAGGCCCATGCTGTAGGACGCCGGGGAGCCGTCCAACAACCGCACGTCGGCGCCCGGCAGCGTGAACATCTTGTCGAGCGTCGCCTTGGGCAGCAGCTTGCCGGGGGTGAACAGGGCCGTGATGAAGCGGTCCAGGTCGCCCGTCGTGGAGATCAGCTCGCCCTCGCCCCAGGCCTCGGACTGGTCGAACTCCGTGGCGTCCTTCAGCGTGCCGTCCGACATCGCCAGGTATCCGTGGACGTGCGGGCCGTGGATCTTCGGGTCATCACCCGGGAAGGAGGTGTGACGCAGACCCAGCGGACGCAGGACGCGCTCGCCTATCGCCTTGGCGTACGGCTTGCCCGTCGTCTTCTCGATGAGCATGGCCGCCAGGACGTAGTTCATGCCCCGGTACTCCTGCTTCGTGCCGGGCGTGAACTTCATGGGGCCGTCGGGCAGGGTGGCCACGATCCGCTTGGGCGTCCACCGGTCGTAGCGGTGTTCGAGGATCGCCTCCGGGGTGTCCCTCTTCGGGATGCCCGCGTGGCTCTCGTCCGGCAGGCCGCTGGTGTGGTTGAGGAGCTGCGAGACCTTGATGGGCGCGTAGCTCTTGGGGAGCAGGCCCGGCAGGTAGTCCTGGATCGGCTTGTCCAGGTCGATCCGGCCTTCCGCCGACAGCTGGAGCACCACCGTCGCGACGAAGACCTTCGTGATGCTGCCCGCCCGGAAGGTGTCGTCCGCCCGGACGGGCGCGCCCGTCCTGATGTCCGCCACGCCCGCCGTGCCGTACCACTGGCCGGCCCTGCCGCCGACTCTCAGCTGTGCGGCCGTGGCCTGCGGGTGGTCCAGGTCGGAGATGGCCGCGCGCAGGGCCGCCGTGTCGAGCGGCGGGACGACGGACGTCGCCGGCTCGGCCGCCGTGGAGAGGGCGGAGTGCGGCGTGGCCGCGAACGCGGCGGGGGTGGTGGCACCGGCTAGGAGAGCGGCGGACAGTGCGGCGCCCATGAGGGCCCGACGGGAGAGAAGGCTCGAAGTCATGAAGATCATGATTCCGGCGCCGGGCCCGGCCCGGCATCCGGTAACGCCCCTGAGCCACCCCTGACGCACCCCTGATCAAGGACCAGGGGCAATCAGCTCGAGTGCCGGACCGGCGTCGTAGAGCGCAGCGTCGTAGAGCGCAGCGTCGCGGTGGCGATGTCCAGGAAGTCCGGTACGGGGCCGGTGCGGCTGTCCTCCGGTACCGCGAGGCACGTCTCGACGGGCGGGGCGTCGGTGACCGTCAGGTAGACGAGGCGGGGCGAGAACCCGACGACGAGCCGCTGCTCGCCCCGATGGGCCTCGCGCACGCGCCGCAGCGCCACGTCCACCACCGTGGTGATCCTTGACGCCTCGTCATACAACTGTTTCCCCGCCGATGTCAGCTCGACGCTGCGCGTAGACCGCGTGAACAACGGACCCTGGGCCCCGGGCTCGCCGCCGAGCTCCTCCGTCGTGACTGGGACGTCATCGACACGGTCCGCGGCAGCCGGCGCACCGGCCTCCACGACCTGGCCGAAGCGTCGGGAGGGCGGCTGACCGTCGAGTCGCTGGAGATGACCGAGCCGGAGCAGGTCTCGGCGCTGCGCGACCGGCTGGCGCGGCGCACGCTCGACCTGCTCTTCGTCAACGCCGCCATCACACGCGGCGACCTCCCGATCGGTGAGGTCCCGACGGACATCTTCACCGAAGTCATGATCACCAACGCGCTCGGCCCGATGCGCGTCGTGGAGTCCCTCGGCCCGCTGGTCGCGCCGACCGGGACCATCGGCGTCATGTCCTCCGACCAGGGAAGCGTCTCCCTGAACACCGAGGGCGGACAGGACCTTTACCGGGCCAGCAAATCCGCGCTGAACCAGTTGATGCGCTGCTATGCCGCCCGCCACGTCGAGGACACGCGGACGCTGCTGCTCATGGACCCCGGCTGGGTCCGCACCGAACTCGGCGGGCCCGACGCCGATCTCAGCGTGGAGGAGAGCGTTCCGGGGGTGGCGGAGACGATCGAGCGCCAGCAGGGGAAGCCCGGCCTCCACTTCCTTGATCACAAGGGGCAGGTCGTGCCCTGGTAGCACCTCAGTCGACGCAAGGAATGCCGCCTTCCTTCACCGACTCGCCCGCGAAGCCGCCGCCCCGCGACGGAGAAGGGGACGGGACCGAGGGCGGAGAGGAGGGTGGGGACGAGGACGGGGACGGGGACGAGACCGACCCGCCGATCCTCTCCCGCACGAGGGCTCGGATCTTGTCCTGGTCGACGAGTTCCACCTCCTCGTTGTTGCGGGTGGCGGGCCCTTCCGTCGGCAAGGTGTTGAACTCGACGTTGCCGCCGGTGAGGTTGCCGGCCTGCCGGGCGAAGTCGATCACGTTCAGTTTGCTGTCGACGACCAGGTCCTTCTTCACGACCCCGAACAGACCCCGCAGCTTGCCCAGGTCGTCGAAGACGCCCTGGGCCTTGAGCTTGTGGGTGACGGAGGAGAGGAACGCCTGCTGCCGGTGGGTCCGGTCCAGGTCGCCGCCGTCCAGCCCGTGCCGCTGGCGGACGAAGGCCAGCGCCTGCTTGGGGTCCAGCTCCTGGAGGCCGGCGGGGAAGTCGGCGCCGGAATAACGGTCGCGCACCGGGTGCTTCAGGCACACCTGGATCGGCTGGAGCACCTTGGCGATGTCGTAGAAGCCCAGCAGGTTGACCTCGGCGAAGTGGTCGATCGGCACCCCGAGGAACTTCTGCACGGTGGCCAGGGTCGCCTCCCGGCCCGACTCCCTGCTCCCCGCCTCCAGATCACTGCCGCGTACGCCCTCCCGGTAGAGCCGCTCCCGGGCACCGGTGTAGGCGTTGGAGTACGCCTCCTTGATCTTGAAGTGTCCCTGGGACGAGCCGTCGCCGTTGAAGGTCTGGACGTAGTCGTCCCGGGGGATGGAGAACGCCTGGACCTTTCCGCCGTCGGCGGGGATGTGCATCAGGATCAGGGTGTTGGTGTTGTAGTAGCCGATGTCGCTCGACCCCGCGTGGAGCTGGTCCTGGACGAATTCCTTCGGCAGGTCGTCGCCATTCATGTCCTTGCGGGAGTCGAGGCCTATGAGCAGCAGGTTGACGGAGTCGTCGAGGTGCCTCGGCGCGTTCCGCCCGACTCTGTCGAGGGCGTCGGAGGTGTGGAGACCGCCTGTGATCCAGCGGTACGCGGCCCAGGAGACCCCGCTGGTCGCCAGGACGGCGGCGGAGGCGAGGCCGGCGACGATCCGCCCCGCGACGACCGCGCGGGGCGTACGTCCGCCGCCCCGGTGCCGGGCAGATCGTCGACGGCCTCGCCTCCGCCCACCGACCCCGTCGACGCCGTGCCGCGCGTTGGCACCCTGCTCTTCACGCACCGTTCCTCCTCGTGCTCCGCCGGGACCGGATCCATCGCGCTGCCAGCACGGCAAGGAGGGCGGCCTCGGCCGCCGCCATCGCCGGGAAGGCGTCGACGGACCAGTGCACGGCCGAGGTCGCGAGCCCCTTGCCGTGGCCGCCCACCGCCCCGCCGGTCAGCCCCTCGGCGACCGCCGTGATCGGCGCCACCACCAGTGGCGGGGCGTACGCCACCCACCAGGCGCCCGCCCGCGAGCAGGTCACGGCCCCCAGAATCGCGGCGACGACCGCTGCCACCACGAAGGCCGGGCCGGGCGCGGAACCGGTCAGTCCGTCCACGGCGATCCCGGCCACCGGCAGCGCGAGGGCGGTGAGGGTGACAGTCAGAGGCCTTCTGCGGGACCGCGCCCGCGATCCGCCGCGTCTCCTGCCGTGCTGGGCGACCGCCGCACGGCCCCGAGGGGTCGGCACCCGCCGCGTCGTCCGTATGCGGGGGCGTGGCGGATCGGCCCTTTGACCTGCCGTCGGCATTCCGGATTGCATAGTTGCGCAATATAGCAAGTGTTGGTGCCGCCGAAGCGGACGGGTCCTGCCGCCCGCGTCAGACGTGCCGGGCGCACGGCCGCGGCTTCTTCAGAGCGGCCCCTTCAAGCAGGTGTGGACCGGGCCGGCGGGAACGCCTGTCGCATGCGCGCGAGGAGAGCCTTGGCCGCCGGGGCGGCGGGGCCGTCCGCCGGCCAGGCGAGGGCGACCCGGCCACGGAGCGCCGGATCGGTGACGGCGAGGGTGCGCAGGCCCAGCGCGGCGGCCTCCTCGGGCGGCAGCTCGGGGAGGACGGCCACCCCGAGGCCACGGGCGGCGAGCCGGGCCAGCAGCTTCGGCGCGGCGCCCTCGAAGGCGATGCGGGGCTCGAACCCGGCCTGCTCACAGGCGTGTTCGAGCACCGCGCGCAGGCCCGTCCCGCGCGGCAGGCTGATCAGTGAACGGTCGGCGAGCGCCCTCAGCGGGAGCGCGGCGCGACCGGCGGACGCGAGCAGCGGATCGTCCGGGGCCATGGCAGCGACCAGCGGCGTGTCGACGACGACCTGGAGGTCGACGCCCGGCAGGGGGCCCTGGCCGGCGAGGCCGACGACGGCGAGGTCGAGTTCGCCGAGGCGCAGGCCCGCGAGCATCCGCTCGGACGTGTCCTCGGTGAGCGCTATCTCGACCTGCGGGTGGTCCTCGTGGAAGTCGGCCAGCACGGAGGCCACTTCGAATCCGTCGGCGACCGCGCCCGAGACGAGCCCGATGGTGACCTGTCCCCGCATGAGCCCGGTGAACTCGTCCACCGTCTGCCGCAGTCCCTCGACGGCCGCGAGCGCCGCCCGCGCGTAGGGAAGGACCGCCTCGCCCACGGCGGTCGTGGTCACGGTGCCGCCGGTGCGGTCCAGCAGGGTCTGTCCGAGCTCTCGTTCCAGCTGCCGGATCTGAGCGCTCACTCCCGGCTGGGCGAGGTGGAGGCGGGCGGCGGCGCGGGTGAAGTTGGCCTCCTCGACGACGGTGAGGAAGTACTTCAGCTGGCGGAGCTCCATAAGCGGGGATTCTAGCGGCGAGAAGTACCCGCTCTTGGACTTCTGACCGGGGGCTCGCACAGGCTGGTGGTCATGACGAGCGTGACGATGGATGTCCGTACGGCGATAGCGTCGGAACGGCGTGAACTCGCCGATGTCCTCGACGGTCTGACCGAGGATCAGTGGAACGCGCCCTCGCTGTGCGCGGGGTGGCGGGTGCGGGAGGTCGCCGCCCATATGAGCCAGGGTTTCCGGTACTCGTTCGGCAGGACGGCGCTGGAACTCGTCCGGTCGGGCGGCGGTCTCCACAGGATGACGGACCGCCTCGCGCGCCGCGACGCCGCCGCCCTGTCCCGGCGCGAGATCGCCCAGGCGCTGCGGGACAACGCCCATCACCCCTGGACGCCTCCGGTGGGCGGGCCGCCGGCGGCGCTCGGGCACGACGTGGTCCATGGCCTGGACATCACCGTGCCCCTCGGCCTCGGCCGCCAAGTTCCCGAGGAGCGTCTGCGGATCGTGTTCCGGACCGTCCAGCCGAGCACGCTCCGGTTCTTCAAGGCGAAGCTCGAAGGCGTCGAACTGCGCGCCACCGACCTGGAGTGGTCGTACGGCTCGGGCAGGACGCTGACGGGACCCGCTCAGGAGCTCCTGCTGCTCGCGTACGGGCGCGAACTCCCGGCAGGTCGGTAACAGACCGTCACATCGACTCGCCTCGCAGCGGGTTGGGGACCCTCCAGGAAGGGTGGGTGAATGCCGTAAAGGTGACGCATCACATTTAACCCGTCACCCTTCCACCGGTCGGCAGTTAACTCGAAGTGAAAGTACGCCGGTCATACGTGCGCCGGCGTCGACTGGAGGGGAATCCTGTGAGCATCATCCAGCGGGTCGCCGCGGCCGCCACGCTCGTCGTCACCACCATGGGTGTCGGCTGCGGAACCGCCTCGGCCGCTTCGGCAGCTTCGGGGCACGGCGAGGGTTACACGAACATCTACTGCAACAACCCGTACAACGCCAGCCTGGTCGACGCCTCCGGCGGCACGGCGGTGGTGCGGCAGGCGCAGGACCTCCTGGGTGTCGGCGTGGGCGGTGACGGGACGGGCGGCTCCGGCGCCGGCGGCACGGGCTCGGGCGGCAACGCCTCCAGCGGTGACGCCAGCGGCGGTTCGGCGGGGGCCGGCGGTGGCGGCAGCGTCTTCGGCGGCGGCAGCCCGGACGCCTCGGGCGGCAGCGGCACCAGCGGCCCGGCCTCGGGCGGTCCCGGCACGGGCGGCGTCGGCGCCGGAGGCCCGGGCAGCGGCGGCTCCGGCTCGACCAACGGCGCCCAGCACCAGGGGGCGACGGCCAACGGCGGCAAGGGCGGCACGGCGGACCTCTCCAACGTGCAGCAGGCCAACCACAACCGTTGCGGGCAGACCTCGGAGTCCCAGGTCAGCAACACGGTCGACAGGAGCACCACGATCGACAACAGCACGTCGATCGACAAGTCCGTCAGGACGAACAACCAGCGCTACGACCGCGTCGGCCGCCACCCGCAGCACTGAGGCAACGCGCTGAAGCATCGCGCTGGGGCAACGCGCTGAGACGCGGCTGACGGGTCGACAGCGCTCCCCCGGGGGGTGTTCCGCCGTGACGAACACGGCGGAACACCCCCGCCTTCGTGGTCAGGCCGCGTCGACCCGCCACCACTGCTGGGACTGGAAGTTCTTGGCCCACAACTGCGCCTGGGCGCCGTTGCCGGGCACGTTGGTGTCCCGGTCCAGGACGGTGTTGCCACCGTTGTAGAACAGGTCGTTGTAGAGCGCGAGGTCGTTCCGGAAGCCGAACCAGCGTTGTTGTGCGGTTCCGTTGCACTGCCACAGCTGCACCCTGGTGCCGTTGCGGCCGCCGCCGTTGGTGTCGGCGTCGAGGCACATGCCCCGGAACCGGACGCTCTCCAGCGCCCCGTTGTCCCAGGAGATCCACGCCTGCTGGCCACTGCCGTTGCACGCCCAGACCTGCACCTTGGTGCCGTTGCCGCCCGCGTTGGCGTCCGCGTCGAGGCACTGGCCGGGAGTCCGCCCGTAAAGGCTGGCGATCCTGACGACCCCGGCCTGGACCCGTGCCCCGAGAGTGAGGGCGCCTTGATGGGCTCTCTGGAGCGAGGTCGCGGCGGCGGTGCCGGTGTCCGCCGGTCGTGTGTCGCGAGGTGCGGCCGTGGCCGTGGCGAGGCCTGTTCCGGTGAGCAGCGTCGTCGTCAGCGTGAGACCGATCACCGCGTGGCGAGGTGACATGGACGATCCCCTTCCTGATTCCGTCACGATTCCTGATTCCGTCACAGTTCCTGGTTCCGGCACGAGCGCGCGTCATGTCGTGGTCATGACTAGCCGCGCGGGCGGCGGCCGTCCATACGCAGAACCGGCCACCCGCGGAACCCGGCCGCCCCTAGCGCCCCGCCCGCAGCGTCGCCGCGCCCGCCAGAGCCGCGGCGGCGGCGAGGGTGAGGACGGGGAGCGGCGGCAGGACCGAGCCCGCGCCACGGCCGTCGCCCAGTTCGAGGGTGAGGGTGACGACGGCGATACCGAGGGCGGTGCCCAGGGCCCGGGCCGTGTTGACCATGCCGCCACCCGTGCCGGACAGCTCTCGCGGCACGGCCCGCATCAGGGTCTCGTTGTTGGACGGGGTGAACAGGCCGAGGCCCAGACCCAGCACGGCGAGCCAGCAGATCAGCCACCGGTCCACGGGGGTGGCGAACGCCAGTCCCAGCAGCCCCGCCATGGACAGCGCGGCCCCGGTCAGAGCGCGGCGCCGGCCGTCCCACCGCCGGGGAAGCAGGTGTTCCTGGAGGTTGGAGGCGAGCGCGAACGCGGCGGGCAGCGCGCCCAGCAGCAGGCCGGCCCGCATCTCGCTCTCCCCGTGCCGCGTCAGCACCAGGGGGACGAGCACCAGCGGCCCGAACAGGACGAGGTACCCGGCCAGGGCCCCCACGAGCCCCCACCCGACCCGCCGGTCCCCCAGCAGCGACAGCGGCACCAAGGGTTCGGGGGCGCGTGCCTCGCGCCGGGCGAAACCCCGGAACGCCGCCGCCGACACCGCGAGCAGCACCACGCCGGACCAGCCCGGCAGCGGCGTGCCGGAGAACACCGAGACCCCGCCCAGCAGCGCGGCCGACGCCACCGCGAGCCAGACCGTCCCCCGCAGATCGAAGCGGGCGCCGCCGGCCCTTTCGACGGTACGGGGCAGCAGGTAGCGGCCGAGCAGCGTCGCCAGGACGCCGACCGGCACGTTGATCCAGAACACCCAGCGCCAGCCCACCGTCGACACCAGCACCCCGCCCAGCGTCGGCCCGACCGCCAGGCCCAGCGCCTGTCCGCCCGCCTGCATGCCCAGCGCGGTGCGCAGCTTCTCGCGCGGGGCGACCAGGCTGACCAGGGCCACGCTGTTGCCCGCGAGCATGGCCGCTCCCAGCGCCTGTACGCCGCGGAAGCACACCAGGGTCGTCAGGTCGGGGGCCAGGGAGCAGGCGGCGGAGGAGAGCGCGAACAGGCCGAAGCCGTGGAGGTAGACCAGCTTGCGGCCCAGCACGTCCGACACGTGGCCGACCGCGACCAGCACCGCCGCCGTGACCAGCATGTACACCAGTGACACCCACTGGACGGCGGCCAGTCGCTCGCCGAACTCCCGCTCCAGGCTCGGGTAGGTGAGGGTGACGATGCTCGCGTCCAGCTGGCTCATAAAGCCGCCGAAACAGACCGTCAATACCGCCAACTGCCAGGAGACGGGCGACTCCCGCACCCATCGCGGCCGCGCGCGCTCACGCGGTATCCGCGTCCTCCACCCCGTGGGCCGGTCGTCCATGGAGAACACTGTCGGCGCGGGCCGGCGAGGACGGACAGCCGGGCGCACCCGTGGGCGCCGGGTTCACCGGATCGGCGCAGATACCGGTGTCGCGGCCGTCGGCTCTTCCCCCCTCGGGTGGTTCCTGGAACCCGCAGGCCACGACCACCCCGACTCTTGCTACATTGCGCAACTGTACAACTGACGAGTGGGGCGAGCCGGCCGTTCCTCCCGGTAGCCACGCGGACGAAAGCGCACATATGACAGGCACATCGGTGGCCCCGCGGCGCCAGAGCCGACAGGCCATCCGTACCCGGGAACGCCGTCGCGGCCGGGTACGGCTCATCACCGCCATATCGGCGTCCACGGTCGTACTGATGGCGGCCGCCGGGGGCTGGCTCTACTACGAGTTCGACGGCAACATCGACAGCTTCGGCGCGGAGGGCCTCTCGAAGGACCGTCCCGCCGCCGGCTTCGGCGGCCAGAACGTCCTGGTCATCGGCTCGGACTCGCGCTCCGGGGACAACGCGCGGATGGGCGGCGGAGGCGACGACTTCGGCCGCTCGGACACCGCCTTCCTGCTGCACGTCTACGGCGACCAGAAGCACGCCGTCGCGGTGTCCATCCCCCGCGACAGCCTCGTCGACATCCCCTCGTGCCGGCTCCCCGACGGCACATGGACGGCTCCGCAGACCGGTGTGATGTTCAACTCGGCCTTCTCGGTCGGGCGCACCACGAAGGGCAATCCGGCCTGTACGCAGAACACGGTGGAGAAGCTGACCGGTCTGCGTGTCGACCACACGGTCGTCGTGGACTTCGTGGGGTTCTCGAAGATGACGTCTGCCGTGGGCGGTGTCGACGTCTGCCTGCCCAACGACGTCTACCAGGGCGACCTGAATCCCAATCTCGGCTCCAAGGGCCGGCTGATCTTCCCCAAGGGCCCGCGAACGGTCTCCGGTCAGGAGGCCCTGGACTATGTGCGGCTGCGTCACGGCATAGGGGACGGCTCGGACATCGGCCGCATCAAGCGGCAGCAGGCGTTCGTCGCGAGCCTCGTCAAGAAGGTGAAGGGCCAGGGCTTCAGCCCCACCACCCTGCTGCCGCTGGCGGACGCGGCCACCAAGTCCATGACGGTCGACCCCGGCCTCGACTCGGCCCGCAAGCTCTTCTCCTTCGCGATGTCGATGAAGGACATCGACCTCCACGACACCAAGTTCGTCACCCTGCCCTGGCAGTACCAGGGCAACCGGGTCGCGATCGTCCATCCCGACGCGGACGCCCTGTGGGACGCGATCAGGAACGACCGCACCATCGACGGCCGGAACGCGCGCGGCAAGCAGCAGGACGACAAGCCGCACGCGCCGGCCACCGCCGGCCCGTCCCCCGTGTCCGGCTCGGGCATCAGCGTGGCCGTGCTCAACGGCACCGCGACGCCCGGCCTGGCCGCCCGTGCGGCCGAGATGCTCAAGGGCAGCGGATTCACCGTCACCGGCACCGCGAACAGCCGCTCCCATCAGGGGTCGACCACGGCCATCACCTACGGCCCCGGGCAGCAGGACCACGCCCGGACCGTCGCCCGCCTGTTCCCCGGGGCCGAACTGCGCCCCTCCGGCACACCGGGCGTCACCGTCACCCTGGGCCAGGCGTACGCGGCCGACCCGTCCCCCACCGGCTCCGCGCCTTCCACGCCGGTGCCCACGGCGGTGCCCAGCCAGGTGGCGGGCACGGCCCGGTCGGCGGACGACGACGTGTGCTCCAACCTGTCCTACGGGTGACCGGGAGCGCCGCCGCCCGTCGGCTCCGACGCCCCGGAACGGTAGGCGAGGCGAGCCTCGGCATGACAGGATTGCGGAGTTGCGCAACTGGGCAAGTGTTGTGCGCCGGGCACGCGATCGCACGAAGGGGGCGGCAGTTGGCGCAGGGCAGGACGACATCGACAGGGAGTACCGACTTGCGCCTCGGGTCGGTCGTGTCCGAGATCGAGGGACTGTACACCGCCCTCCGCACCACGCCCGGCGGGCCCCGACGGGACCGGATCCTCACCGACCTCGCCCAGGCGGGCCGGCGCCTCACCGCCCTCGCCCTCGATCCGCGGCGCGATCGCGGCGGCGTACCGCCCCGCTCCCGCTGGGAGCGGCGCCGTCATCTCGCCGCGCGGGGAGCCGAATTGGTCTCGGTCTTCCTCACCGGCTGGGCCGAGGGCAGGCGGGCCGGCGACAGGGAGGCGACGCACGCGCCGGGGAGCCGCCACCCCTAAGGGCGGTACGAGCACGGCGCCCCCTCCAACACGCCGCTCACACAACGTGCTCCGGGCCCATGTGCCGGGTGATGAGCTCCAGAAGGCGCCGCACGGCGGCGTCCGCGTCGGGCCGGTGCACGGCGGCGACGGTCGTGCGGAGGTACGGCGAGGAGTCCCGGAGCGGCACGAAGGCGATGCCCGGGACGGGGAAGTCGCGCAGGTCCTCCGGCAGAAGGCTGACGCACAGTCCGGCGGCCACGTAGCCGAGCAGGCCGCTGAGATCGTCCGCGTCGGCACGGCGGCGCGGCGTGAACCCGGCTTCCTGGCAGGCGCGTTGGGCCTGGAGGGCGAGCCCGGGCAGGGCTGTGGCGCTGGGGAGGACGAAGTCGTCGTCGCGCAGGTCCACGAGGGCGATCGACTCGGCACCGGCCAGGCGGTGTTCGTCCGGCACGGCGGCGACGACGCGTTCGACGGCGAAGGCGTGGGCCTCGAGGTCGTCCGGTATGGGTGAGGGGTCGCGGAGGAAGGCGAGGTCCAGCGTCCCGGCGCCGGTCATCTCCACGAGCGCGGCCGTGGAGTCCTGGCGCAGCTGGACGCGCAGGCCGGGAAGCTCGTCGGCCGCGGCGCGCAGCAGTCTGGGCAGGTGGCGGTGGCTGAGGATGCTCACGTATCCCACGCGCACATCGCCCTCCAGGCCGTGCGCGACGCGCCGCACCCGTTCGACGGCGGCGGTCCGCGCGTCGAGGAGCCGCCGCGCCTCGACGGCGAAGGCGGCCCCCGCCGGGGTGAGGCGCACGCCGCCCGGCCCCCGGTCCAGCAGCGTCACCCCGAGACCTCGCTCGAGGCGCTGCATCGCCTGGCTGAGCGGGGGCTGGCTCATCGACAGCCGTTCCGCGGCACGGCCGAAGTGCTTCTCCTCGGCGAGCACCAGGAACTGCTCGAGCAGGCGTTGGGTGAGCTCCATATGGCAGAGCATATCGAATCCGCTACAAACATATATTGGACAGAATCATGGCCGGAGGAGTGAGGTGGTTCCAGGCGCTGAAAGGAAGCCACCATGCACATGCACGACGTCGCCCGGCTGTTCACCACTCCGCTGGACGCCCCCGCCTTCGCCCCCACCCGGTACCGGTTCACCGACCGCGAGTACCTCAACATCACTTACCGCACCGACCCCGAGGCGCTGCGCCGGGTCGTCCCCGAGCCGCTGTCGGTTCCCGAGCCGCTGGTGCGCTTCGAGATCATGCGGATGCCGGATGTGACGGGGCTGGGCGACTACACCGAGGCGGGCCAGGTCGTCCCCGTCGAGTACGCGGGTGAGCGCGGCGAGTACAACCTGGCGATGTACCTCAACAGTGTTCCGGCGATCTCCAGCGGCCGCGAGCTGGGCGCCTACCCGAAGAAGGCCGGGTCGCCCAGGCTCTACACGGACTCCGACACCCTCGTCGGCACGCTCGACTACGGCTCGCTGCGGGTGGCCACCGCCACCATGGGCTACAAGCACCACCCGATGGACCTCGACGAGGCCCGCGCCGAGATCTGCGTCCCCACCTTCATGGTCAAGGCGCTGCCCGGCTACGACGGCCGGCCGCGCATCTGCGAACTGGTCCGCACGCAGATCACCGACATCACGGTCAAGAGCGCCTTTCGCGGGCCGGCGCGGCTGGAGCTGTTCGCCCACGCGCTGGCACCGCTCGCGGACCTGCCGGTCCTCGAGGTCGTCTCCGCCAGCCACATCCTCACCGACCTCACGCTGAGCCCGGCCGAGGTCGTCCACGACTACCTGACCAACTGACGAGCCCTCCCGATCGAGAAGAACGGGTGCACACCATGAACGCACACACATCGGCCCCGCGCCCCCGCGACCGCGTCACCGTCATCGGCGGCGGCGTGATCGGGATCTCCTGGGCCGGGCTGTTCCTGGCCCACGGCCTGGACGTGGTCGTCAGCGACCCGCGTCCCGAGGCGAAGGACCAGGTCCTGGCCGGGCTGGCGGAGATCGCCCCGGCCCTCGCCGAGCTCGGACTGCCCACCGAGCGGCTGACGGCCCGGCTCCGCTTCGAGCCGGACCTGGCCGCCGCGGTCGCGGAGGCCGACGTCGTCCAGGAGAACGGCCCGGAACGGCTGGACGTCAAGCGGGAGATCTGGCGGACCGTCGAAGCGGCCGCCCCGGCCCACGCGTTGCTGGCCACATCGACCTCCGGCATCCCCGCCAGCGCGATCGCCACGGCGCTGCGGCAGCCGGAACGCCTGGTCGTCGGCCACCCCTTCAACCCGCCGCACCTGGTCCCGCTGGTGGAGATCGTCCCGGGTGAGCGGACCTCTCCGGAGACCCTGCTGCGGGCCCGTGACTTCTACGCGTCGCTGGGCAAGAAGCCCCAGATCCTCCGCAAGGAGGTCCCGGGCTTCGTCGCCAACCGCCTCCAGGCCGCGCTCTTCCGCGAGTGCGTGCACCTGGTGGCCGAAGGCGTGGTCACCGAGGCCGAGCTCGACGACATCGTCACCGACTCCATCGGGCTGCGCTGGGCGGTCGCGGGCCCCTTCCGCACCTTCCACCTCGGCGGCGGCCCCGGCGGCCTGCCGCACTTCCTCCGGCACCTCGGCCGCGCGATGGAGGCGACCTGGCCCGGCCTGGGCGAGCCGTCGTTCGACGAGCCCACCGTCGCCCTGCTCACCGCACAGGCGGAGGAGGCGTTCGGCGGCGGGCCGGTCGGTGAACTCGCCGCCCGCCGCGATCGCGCGCAGCTCGCCCTGATGCGCGCCCTCGCCGCGACCGCCGACGGACGCCAGGCACAGCACGGACAGCGCGAACAGCCCGCACAGCACGGACAGGCAACAGCATGAACCTCACCGACAAGATCAATGCCGCGCTCGACAAGCCGGTCACCGGCGCGTCCGGGGACGACTTCGACATCCACGCCGCGCTCGACGACGTCCTCTGCGGCGTCGGCATGAGCGAGCGCGACGCGGGCGGCACGGTCTCCTTCACCGGGGCCGACCCGGTCGTCCCCTCCACCCTGCGACTGGCCGCCGCCCCCGCCCTGGGCCTGACCGCCAAGTCCGTCGCACTGGCCAAGCTGTGGCGGCACCGCGGCGGCCCCGGCCAGGACATCGCCATGGACCTGCGCAAGGCCCCGCACCGGCTGTGCCCCTTCTACGACGGGAAGTGGGAGAAGCTCAACGGCTACCCGATCGTCGCCCCCGACGATCCCTTCGCCCTGTCCTTCTACCGCGCGGGCGACGGCCGTTGGGTGATGCCCCTGAACGTCTACCCCGCGCTCAAGTCCCGCACCCTGAAGCTGCTGGGCACGCCCGACGACGCCCTCGCCGTCGCGAACGCCGTCTCCCGCTGGGACGGCGCCGAGCTGGAGCGGGCCGGAGCGGACGCCGGGGTCGTCATGCCCATGCTGCGCGGCACCCGGGAGTTCCTCGGCACCCGCCAGTACCGCGACGTCCTGGCCGACCTGCCCCTGATCGAGATCGAGAAGATCGGCGACAGCGACCCCGAGCCGCTGCCGCCCGGCGCCACCCAGCCCCTGGACGGTGTGCGCGCCCTGGGCCTGGGCCATGTCATCGCCGGCGCCGCCATCGGCCGCACCATGGCCCAGCACGGCGCCGACGCCCTCAACATCTGGCGCCCCGGCCAGTTCGAGAACGACATCCTCTACTACACCGCCCAGGTGGGCGTGCGTTCGTCCACCCTCGACTACGCGCGCGACCCGGAGGCCGCCGCCGTCCTGCGCGGGCTGCTGCGCGGCACCGACGTCTTCTACGCCAACCACCGCGCCGGCTACCTGGAGCGGATGGGCCTCACCCCGCAGGAGGCCGCCGCGATCCGGCCCGGCATCATCCACACCACCGTCAGCCTCCACGGGCAGCACGGGCCCTGGGCGAACCGCGTCGGCTTCGACCAGACCGCCGGCTGCGTCGCCGGCATGATGAACCTCGAAGGCACCGACGACAACCCGGCCCTCCCCCCGATCAAGGTCGTCAACGACTACCTGGTCCCCTGGCTCGCCACCACCGGCGTCATCGCCGCCCTCATGCGGCGGGCCACCGAGGGCGGCAGCTACCGCGTGCACGTCTCGCTCACCCGCGTCGCCCTGTGGATCCTCAGCCTCGGCGTCCTCGACAAGGACTACGCCCGCGAGCTCGCCGGCACCGGCGAACGCCATGCCTACCTCGACCCCGACACCTTCACCGCCGACACCCCCTGCGGCCGCTACCAGGGCGTCACCGACCAGGTCGTGATGTCCGGGACCCCCGGCGCGTTCCGCACCGTCCTCGTCCCACGCGGCTCCGGCCGCCCGGAGTGGCTCGCGCGGTAACCGACGAGCCTCAGGGGGCCGGCGATCCCGTCGCCGGCCCCCCTCACCACGCGGCCCTGCCCCGGCGTCAGTCCGGGGTCCTCGTCAGTTGCGCCACCGTGAAGGTCGTCAGCTCGGTGGCGAGCACGCTGTTCGCGAGCGGCAGCAGGCGGTGCGCCTTGCACAGCTGCGTCGGCAGCGCCGCGTACTCCTCCTCGACGATGTGCGTCCACGACGCGTCGAAGCGCACCCGGATGATCTGGTCCCGCGCGTCGTCGGAGACGATCGACGACGCCAGCAGCCACAGCACGGGTTCACGCCCGGTCCCCGGCCGTTCGAAGGCCAGGTGCAGCAGCGACGCCGAGCGGCCGCGCGCTTCGCGCAGCCGGTGCCAGGTGATGCTGCCGTCCTCGTCGATCCGGCCGAACGTGCCGGTCCCGGCCTTCTCCGTACCGAGGAGCACCACCCACACCCCACCGGGGCCGCTGATCAGCCCGACCGGGGTGCTGCCCCGCTCGGCGGGGACCGGCAGCTGCGTGGTGCGTCCGCTCCGGGGATCGATCCGCAGTACCGCGCTCGCGCCGTCCTGGCTGACGTAGAAGTCACCGCTGCCGGGGTGCCGCGCGGCGAAGATGGGATGCGGTTTCGCGTCGAACAGCCGGAAGCGTTCCGGCCGGGTGTGGTCCAGGGCCAGGACCTGGTCGCTGCCCTTCAACGTCACCCACAGCGTGTCGCCGTACTCGTTGACGTAGTGCGGGCCCCGGCCGCCGCCCGGAACGCCGATCTCCCGCTCGACGCGCGGCGCGGCGTCCGGCTCGTCCGCCCTCGGGTCGACCAGCAGCAGCCGGTTCCCGCCCTCGTGCGTGGCCCAGATCCGCCCGGGGTGACGCTCCGACACCGCCAGTCCGTGCAGCATCGCGTCCTTCGGGCCCAGCGTGAACGCCTTGACGCCGGTCACCCGCTCGGTGCCTGGATCCAGGCTCAGCTTCACCAGATGGCTGTTGGACATCTGCGACACCAGGACCACCGGCTTGTCCGGCAGTTTGACGAGCTCGTGGGTCTCCTCGGCGGGCGGCAGCTCGTACTCCACCACCGACCGCCGGGACGGCACCCCCTCGCTCCCCGGTCCGGCCCGGCGGACCGGCTCGGCAGCCGCGCCGACCGGTGTCACCGGCAGCGCCCCGGCCACCGTCAGACTCCCCAGCGCGAAAAGTCGGCTCTGAAACGTGCGGCGGTCCAACCGGCCCTCCCGGATGCGCGCCAATCCCCCACGACGCGTCCATGGAAGCGGCATCGCCCGACCATCAGATGGTACTTTCGGCGGATTCATCCGTGTGGGCGAACGAGACGACAGAAGGCCCCCACCGAACCGGTGGAGGCCTTCTGCTGTGGAGCCCCAAAACGGAATCGAACCGTTGACCTTCTCCTTACCATGGAGACGCTCTGCCGACTGAGCTATTGGGGCCGGCGACGAGAAAAAGCATACCCCAGGTCGTACAGGCTTTTGACCGCCACCGGGCCAGGCCCTCAGACGCCGCCGTCCTCCGCTTCCCGGGCCCGGCGGCGGGCCCGGCAGGCGCGGAGGTTGGCCGCGTTGCCGCAGGACTTGACGTCGTGCCAGACACCGCTGTTGTTGCGCGAACGGTCGTAGAAGGCGACGCGGCAGCGCGGGGCGCGGCAGGTCTTGAGGCGGTGCCACGTGCCGTCCCGCTGCGCCTCGAAGACCGCCACCAGGGCGAGGGCGGCCAGGCGGCGCCGGCCCGGGCCGCACGGCTCCAGGCGGACGACGCCGTCCTCGCCCAGTCGCAGCGTCACCGAGCCGTGGTGCGGGAGCGCCGCGCGGGCGCCCGCACCCGGCTCGTCCCCGGCGCCTTCCGTGATCAGCCGCCGCAGGTCGTCACGGAAGGCCCGCAGCTTCCCGGCCTCCTCGGCGTCGAGGAGCACCGGGGGCACCGGCCGCCCGGTGACGGCCGTCCACCGCGCGATGGCCGCGTCCGCCCACGCCCGCGCGTCGTCGAGGGCGGCGAGGAGGTCCACGGAACCGGGCGCCGGAGTGGCGGCCGTGTTCAGCAGGTCCTGGACGAGGCCGAGGCCGCCGGGAGCCGCCTCCAGACCGTAACGTGCCGTCGCGGGCCAGGTCATCGCGTGAACCGTCCTTCCGGGAAGCCGGCGCCCCGGTGTGCGCTCCGGTGCGTCAGACCAGTGTGCCGAGCTGCGTCACGTGGTAGGGCACGGCCTCGTGGAGCCGGTCGGTGAGGGCCTTGGCGGGCCACTCGGCGTCGGAGATGAGGGCCCGGCCGATGGCGACGGCGTCGAACTCGTCGCGCTCGAGGCGGTCCAGGAGCGGCTCGATGCCGGTCACTCCCGCGTGGTCGGGTCCGCCCGCCCGCACGCCTCTGAACTCCTGGTCCAGGCCCACCGAGCCGACGGTGATGGTGGGCTTGCCCGTGAGCTTCTTCGTCCAGCCCGCGAGGTTCAGGTCGCCGTCCTCGAACTCGGGCAGCCAGTAGCGCCGGGTGGAGGCGTGGAAGGCGTCCACGCCCGCCGCCGCGAGCGGGGCGAGCAGCCGCTCGAGCTCCTGCGGGGTCTCGGCGAGCCGGGCGTCGTAGTGGTCGGCCTTCCACTGCGAGAGGCGGAGGACGACGGGGAAGCCGGGCGAGACGGCGGCGCGTACCGCCGAGACGATCTCGGCCGCGAAGCGGGCCCGGGAGGTGTGGTCGCCGCCGTAGGCGTCGGTGCGCCTGTTGGTGCCGTGCCACAGGAAGGTGTCGATCAGGTAGCCGTGGGCGCCGTGGAGCTCGACGCCGTCGAAGCCGGCGCGCTCGGCGTCGGCGGCGGCCCGCGCGAAGGCGCCGACGACCGCGTCGATGTCGGCCCGCGTCATCTCCTTGCCGTGCGGACGGCCGTCGAGGTCGGTCCCGGACGGGGTGTCGGCCGGTACGCCCAGCGGCGCGGCGTCGTCGGGGCGCGCCACGCCGGTGTGCCAGAGCTGGGGCATGATGCGGCCGCCGGCCTCGTGCACCCGCTCGGCCACCCGCGCCCAGCCCGCCAGGGCCTCCTCGCCGTGGAAGTGGGGCACGTTGTCGTAGGCCGCCGCGGCGTCGCGGGCCACATAGGTGCCCTCGGTGATGATCAGGCCCACGCCGCCGGCCGCCCGTCGCGCGTAGTACGCGGCGACGTCCTCGCCCGGCACTCCGCCCGGCGAGAAGCGCCGCGTCATCGGCGCCATCACCATGCGGTTGGCGAGGGTGACATCGCCCAGGGCGAGGGGGCGGCCGAGCAGGCGCGCGGCTCGCGAGGGCAGTTCGGCCGGGCCGGCGGTCGTGGGTGTCGTCGTGGTCATGGGGGGATCGTCCTCCACTCGGTACGTCACATCGAATGACATAGGCGTAACCGGTGTTGGTTGTGTCGCATTCCCGGGGGGAGCGGAAAAATGCGAGGCGGGGCACGATCCCCCCCTTCGCCCGGCTCCTAGCCCTGGGTGCCGTTCTGGTCGACGGGGTACAGACCGAGCTTGCCCTCGGGGTCGGCCGGGTCGGCGCCCTTGACGTCACCGACGTAGAGGCTGATGCGCGCCTTGAAGCGGTCGAGTGCGGCGCGGTCGCTCATGAACCGGCCGAGGCCGAGCGGGTTCATGTTGTCGTAGTCGAAGATGTTCTTGCGGCCGGCCGGGGTGGCGACGTCCGTGCGGGCGCTCCAGCGGCCCTCCTGTCCCTGTTTCGACAGGAGCCAGCTCAGGTACAGCTTGGCCGCGGACTTGTGGGGGGCGTCCTTGAGGATGGCGCCGGTCTGCGGCCAGGCGACCCACGGCGACTTCTGCGGGGTGCTCGTCTTCGACAGGCCGCTGGAGCTGCCCGAGCTGCCGAAGTTCGCCACGTAGCCGTTGGTGCCGACGGTGGCGGAGGCATCCGCGGTGCCGCGCACGAACTTGGGGTTCTGGGCGAGCAGCTTGTTCAGGTAGTCGAAGCCGTACTTGTCCGTGAGCTGCTTGAAGTAGTAGAGGACGGCGTCGTCGTCGTTGGGGTAGGTGAAGACGAGCTTGTTCTTGAACTCGGGCTTGAGGAAGTCCGCGGCCTCGACGGGCGCGTTGTCGCCGAGCGTGGTGGCCGTGACGTTGGCGAAGGCGATGAAGAACAGGCCGGTGTAGTAGCCGTCCTTGTCCTTGATCTGGTCGTAGACCTTG
The DNA here is from genome assembly GCF_003970715.1 of Streptomyces luteoverticillatus. NCBI lineage: Bacteria > Bacillati > Actinomycetota > Actinomycetes > Kitasatosporales > Streptomycetaceae > Streptomyces > Streptomyces luteoverticillatus. Next base: position 188,038 of record NZ_CP034587.1, read on the forward strand.
TTCCAGCCCACCGGCTTGTACCGCATCAGCGCCCCCTCCTTCTTCCAGCGGGGGAAGTCGTCGAGGGTCTGGAGGTGGACGACGTCGGCGACGACCTTGTGCTCGGCTATCTGGTTGTCGAGGCGGGCGTCGTGGTTCTTGCTGAAGTCGACGACGGTGTCGACCTTCATCTTGGGGAACTGCTTGAGGAAGGCGTTCTTGAGGTAGTCGGCCTGGCCCGGCTTGTCGCCGCCGGCGTAGACGACCAGGCGACCGCCCTCGGCCAGAGCGTCCTTGTACAGCTTCTGCAGCTGCTCGTCCTCGCTCGCGCTCTTCGCCGCGGGGTGGGCGGAGGGGGTGGCGGCGGCGACGGTGGCTCCGCTCGCGGCGAGCACGCCGAGGGCGACTGCCGTGGCCCATGCCTTCCGGGTGGACTTCACAACGACTCCTTCGTGAGGGGGGAAGCCAGAGTTCTTGAAGTTTCAAGAACCGGCTCGCGGCTCACTCTAGGCCGATGTTCTTGAACTTTCAAGAAAAGGCTTCGCCACGCTCCGCGACGCGGCGGCGGACCTGGTCCTCCTGCGCGAGGCGGCGCAGCAGCTCCAGCACGGGGGCGGAGAGGGCGAAGACGATGACCGCCCGTTCGGCCACGGCCTCCGCGTCGTCACCGAAGGTGGCCGCGCGTTCGAGGTCCAGCCGGGCGATGGAGTTGGCCAGCTCCGCGTAGGCGGCGAGCTCACCCGGCCGGTAGTCCGCGTCGACCCGCCTGAGCGCCTTCAGCGCCTCGGTCAGCCCCCGTACGTGCGGGGAGGCGTCGGGCGTCTGCCAGTGCATGGCCGCGATCAGCTCGGCCACCTCCGCTTCGGCGGCCGTCTGGTCCGCCGCGCCCTGAGCGGAGTCCGCGACGGGCGAGTCCGCCACGGGCACCGGCAGGGCGTAGCTGATGGCGCCGAGCTTCCCCTCGGTGGTGTGGGCCTCGCCGACGGCCGCCAGCACGTCCCGGGTGGCGGCGATGGACAGCCCTCCCAGCGTGGTCAGCGCCTTGATCAGCCGCAGCCGCTGGACGTGCTCCTCGCCGTACTCGGCCAGCGTCGCGGCCGTCGCCCGGCCGGCGGGCAGCAGGCCTTCGCGCCGGAAGTACTTGATGCTGGCGACGGGCACGCCGGCCCTGCGGCTGAGCTCGGAGATCTTCATGCGGCTTCCTCGCTGGTGATGCGAACCGGGTATCCGGGTTCAACGATTGGACACCCCTGTTGGATACTGCCACTATCTAGCACCTGGATACCTTCGATATCTAGCTACTCTGCGTCATCACCCCGGAGCGATCATTGTCTTCCCTCCCGTCCTCGTCCGTGCTCCGCAGCCCACGGCTGTGGATCGGCTCGGGCCTCATCCTCGCGGTGGTCTCCACCTTGTTCGCCCTGCTGTACGTGGGCGGCAACGTCAACCCCAAGGGCAACCTGCGCGACCTGCCCGTCGCCCTGGTCAACAGTGACAAGGGGCTCGACGCCAACGGCAAGCACATGAACCTCGGCGAGCAGGTCGTCTCCGGCATCAAGAAGTCCGCCGAGGGCAACAAGAGCTTCGACTGGCAGGTCCTCAGCCGTCAGGAGGCCGACAAGAAGCTCGGCCAGGGCAAGCTCTACGGCGCGGTCGTCGTTCCGCAGAACTTCACCGCCGCGGTGACAGGGCTGACCAGCCCCCAGCAGACCCAGCCGGCCCGTCCGACGATGACGGTGCTCACCAACCAGTCGGCGGGCAGCTTCGGCTCCTCGATGGCGAGCCAGGCCACGCAGAAGGCCGCACACGCCGCCTCCGCGCAGCTCGGCAAGCAGCTCCTCGACCGCGCCGCCGCCCAGAAGGCCCCGCTCGCCCCGGCCGCCAAGCTGCTGCTCGCCGACCCGGTGTCCGTCCAGGTCGCCGACGGCCACCCGCTCGGCACCCACAGCGCCATGGGCCTGAGCGCCTTCTACTACGCGCTGGTGCTGGTCGTCTGCGGCATGCTCGGCGCCAACGCGCTCACCAACCAGGTGGACACCGCGCTCGGCTACCTCCACTCCGACTTCGGCCCCTTCCGCCTGCGGCAGCCCCTCCAGCACACCAGCCGCGTGCGCACGCTGGCCATCAGCTCCGTCCTCATGCTGGCCTTCTCCCTGGTGATGGGCTCCATCGTCGAGGCCGCCACCGTCGGCATCCTCGGCATGGACGCCTCCCACCTCGGTCTGCTGTGGGTCTACTCCGTGGCCACGATCGCCGTCGTCGGCATCAGCGCCCTGACGCTCCTCTCCGTGTTCGGCGTCCCCGGCATGCTGCTCTCGGCCATCGTCTTCGTCGCCATGGCCGTCCCGTCCTCCGGTGCCACCGTGCCACTGGAGGCGCTGCCCGGCTTCTTCCGCTGGCTCTCCGAGTTCGAGCCGCTCCGCCAGATCACCGGCGGCATGCGCTCCATCCTCTACTACGACGCCCAGGCCGACGCCGGCCTGACCCGCGCCTGGGTCTCCATGGGCATCGCCCTGGTCGTCGCCCTGCTCTTCGGCTTCGGCGTCACGCGCCTCTACGACCGCAAGGGCCTCCACCGGGTCCCCCGCCCCACCGAGCCGGCCGACGAGGCCGTGCCGGCGACCGCGGCGGCCTGATGTAGCCGACAGCACATGAAGTGAGGGCGGGGTCCATCCGGACCCCGCCCTCACTTTTTTCACGCCAACGGGAGGTTTTTCCAAGGCGGTTGAGAACGGGCCAAACTGTGTCGAAGGCGGCGGACCCCTTAGCTGCGCGTGTCCTCCGGCGCGCCGGTCCGGTACCGCCACGGCGGTGTCCTGTTCCCGGCACCATCCCCATGGCGCGGGGTTGAGCCGTCTCGGCGGGATCCGGGAACCTGGTCGGCCGCAGCCGAAGGAGGAGGCATCCATGCCCCGTACCACCGGCACGACCTTCAGCGCACAGCAGCTCGAGACCCGCTACCGGAATTCGTTCGGCCGGGCCGCCGGCTATCTGCCGAAGAACCGGGCGGCGCTCGACGCGTGGCTGGAGGACTTCAGCCGCGGCGTCCACGAGAGGCGCGCCCGGAACGCGATCGTACGGCGCCGTTCCGTCGACGACCTGGCCCGGCTGATCGAGCGGGACGGGATCGTCCGCATGTATGTGAGCCTGATGATCGACAAGGCGAACGAGCTCCACCCCGACGCCAAGCACCGGGTGAACGACATCCCCGACCTGCTCGATCACCTGGACTGTATCGTCACGTCCACTCCCGAGTACCACCCCCAGGGCGACCCGGACCGCAACTTCTTCCCCCTGTCGTCCCTGTTCGTCTACATGATGATGACGGAGCCCGGGTACGCGGTCTTCCGCGACCAGGGGTTCAACAGGGCGCTGCTCGGCATCCTGCGCGAGTGGTGCGCGCACCTCGACAGCGACGACAGCCAGGAAGTGGTGAACCGCACGGACGGCTGGCTGTCGCCGGCCGCCTGGGACGAGCTCGGCCTCGACCAGTTCCGGATCGACCCGGACGACCCCCACGGCGGGTTCCCCTCCTACAACGCGTTCTTCCACCGCGAGCTCAAGGACGACGCCCGTCCCATCGACGGCGACCCGAACGTGGTGGTCTCGGCGAACGACGGCAGGGTGGTGCGGATCCGGCGGAACATCGAGCACCGCGACGAACAGTTCTGGGCCAAGGGGCAGCTCTACTCCCTCGCCGACATGCTCGACGGCAGCGATCTGACCGACTCGTTCATCGGCGGCGACGTCTTCCAGTCGTTCCTCTCGGGCGGCGACTACCACCGGTGGCACGCACCCGTCACCGGCGTCGTCCGCAGCGCCCGGGTGGTGGAGGCCCTGATGTTCACGGAGCTGGAAGGGGTGGAGGAGCCCAACGCCGGTACGCAGTCGCAGGTCTACGGCGCCTCGGTCAACACCCGGGGGCTGGTGTTCATCGAGGCCCCCGCGCCGATCGGCATGGTGTGCGTCATGCCGCTGGGCATGACCGAGATCTCATCGGTCACGCTCACCGTGCGCCCCGGTGATCAGGTGACCAAGGGCGACCAGCTCGGCTACTTCAGCTACGGCGGCTCCAGCATGTGCCTGCTGTTCCAGAAGGGGGCCATCGGCGAGTTCCTCGTACCGGACAACACCACCGGCGACATGGAGAAGGGCGACCCGATCAAGGTCAACGCCGGGATCGCCCGCACCACCGGCAGGGCCTGAGAGCGGACGGGAGAGGAGACGGCCAATGGAAGCGAACGGCTGCGGCCGCCCGGCCACGGGCGAGGAACTCCACGTCTGCATGGGCCTCAACTCCTGCGCGGGCCAGGACGCCGACAGGACCGCCACCATGGCGGGCACCGGCCGGTGCGCCACCGTCCAGCACGTGTGCCACGGCGAGGGAGCATGCCGGGGGCAGGGCGGATGCGGTTACGCCGGTGACGACTTCGAGCAGTTCCACCCCGGCGAACAGGCCTGCTGCTACAACGGCAGTTGCGCCAGCCCCATCAACGAGAGCCGGGTCTTCTCCGGCGGACCGATGAAGGGCAGGAGCGTCTGGCAGCAGGCGCGCCGTCTCTTCGAGGCACGGATGTACGCGGCGGGCAAGGCGTTCGGCCCCTCCCCCGGGCAGGGCGTCCCGGACGAGCACATCCCCGCCTACGACCATCTCACCACCCCGACGGTCGGGGCCTCCGACAAAGTCACCGCACTGTTCCGCGCCTCCGCCGACAACCCTCGCCGGCACGAGGGGGTGCGGTTCCCGGACTTGCAGGCCATCGCCCGCAACAGCGTCGGCCGGCACCTCCCCGGCACGGAGATCACCTTCACCGTCCCCGACGGCGACTCGGCCCTCCTGTACTTCAAGCCCGACAGCGGGCCGCAGAGTGCGGCCTGCACGGTCACCGCCGACGACCAAGGGGTGGCCACGGCCGTCCCGCTCTACGCCGGGCACACGGCCACCGAGGACCAATGGGTCACCGTCACCGCCACGAGCTCCGACGGGGCCGCGCGGTGCGAGTTCCATGTGAGGGTCCTGTCGCCCGAGGGGCAGCGATAAAGCCGGGGAAGGCGGCCGGCACGGCGACGCGGACGGACACCGCGGCCCGACCCCCGACACCCCACCTGGGGTTCGGGCTCGGGCTGCGGGGGCCGCACATCCCCTACATCCGCGCGCACCGGCCGCCCGTCGACTTCTTCGAGATCATCTCCGAGAACCACCTCCGGCCCGGCACCGACCGCAGGCGCGTCCTGGACGAGATCGCCGAGCACTACCCGATCGTCCTCCACGGGGTGTCGCTGTCCATCGGCAGCACCGACCCGCTCGACCTCGACTACCTGCGTCGGCTGAAACGACTGGCCGACGCGGTGGACACCCCGTGGGTGTCGGACCACGTGTGCTGGACCGGAGTGCTCGGCGTCCACACCCACGACCTGCTGCCGCTGCCCTTCACCGAGGAATCGCTGCGCCACGTCGTACGCCGCGCCCGGACCGTACAGGAGGCGCTGGAGCGTCCGCTCGCCCTGGAGAACCCCAGCAGCTACGTGGAGTTCCGCGCCTCCACCCTCACCGAGTGGGAGTTCCTGAGCCGGCTGGCCGAGGAAGCGGACTGCGGGCTGCTCCTCGACGTCAACAACGTCCACGTCTCCGCCGTCAACCACGGCTACGACCCCGAGGTGTACCTCAAGGCCCTTCCGCACGACCGGGTGTGGCAGATGCACCTGGCCGGGCACACCGACTACGGCACCCACCTGGTCGACACCCACGACGCCGAGGTGCCCGACCCGGTCTGGGACCTCTACCGGCTCGCCGTGGAGCTCACCGGGGGTGCCGCCACGGTCATCGAACGGGACGACAGCCTGCCGCCCTTCCCCGTCCTCCAGGCCGAACTCGACAAGGCCAGGGCGGTGGCGGCGGAACGCGCCGGCCCGGAGGGCGACCGTCGTGACTGACGTACCGCGCTCGCTCGACGCGATCCAGCAGTGGATGCAGACCGCCCTGCTGGCACCCGGCGGGGCCGCGCACGTGGCGGAGGTGATCACCGCCTCCGGGCGGATGTCGGCCGAGGAACGCCTCCGCGTCTACCGCCGGGGCTACCGGCTCCGGCTGCTGGGCTGCATGCGCGGCCAGTACCCCGCGATGGCACACTTCCTGGGGCGCGAGCTCTTCGACGGGTTCGCCATGGAGTACCTGGACGCGCATCCGTCCCGCTCCCCCACGCTGGACGATCTCGGCGCCGGCTTCCCCGATCACCTGGCCCGCACCCGGCCGGACGCCGGCGCGGACGACACACCGCCCGAGGCGTGGATCGACCTGCTGATCGACCTGGCCAGGTTCGAACGGGACTTCGCGGCGGCCTTCGACGCACCCGACGCCGACACCAGCACCGGCGCCGACACCGGCACCCGGTTCTTCGAGGCCCGGTTCCCCGTCCACCGCTACGCGGCCGCCGTCCGGCGCGGCGAGGAACCCGAGCCGCCCGAGGCCGAGCCGGTCCGCCTCTCGCTGACCCGCCGTGACGGGACCGTCGTCGTCCACGACCTGACCGCGCCCCGGCCACCACAGGCCGGCTGACACCGCTCCGTCGCGAATCGGAGGAACCCCATGCCCCACCTCACCGCCCGCTCCGCCGTCCGGGCGACCGACGGCATCACCACCCTCGACGAACTGGCCCGGCACCTGACGGACGCGGCGCGCATCGAGCTGTCCACCATCCCGCCCTACCTCTACGCCGCCTACTCCCTCAAGACCTCCGGCTACTCCCAGTGGGCCCAGGGCGCGTCCGCGCAGCGCACCCTCATCGGCATCGCCATCGAGGAGATGCTCCACATGGCCCTGGTGCGCAACGTGATGGTCGCCACCAAGTGCGAGACGGTCGACGGGAAGGAGTTCCGCTTCTACGACACGGACACGATCCCCGCCTACCCCGGTGACATGCTGCACCGCCTTCCGCCGCTGACGCTGCACACGCAGCGGATCTCGACGGCCGCCATCGAGGGGTTCATGGAGGTCGAACTCCCCGAGAGCAAGCAGCAGCAGACCCGCAAGCCCTCCGACGAGTACCACACGCTCGGCGAGCTGTACGACGCGATCGGCAAGGGCATCGTCGCGCTGAGCGGTCGGATCGCGTGGGGGCTGGACAACACCCGCTGGCGGCAGCAGTACCGGCGTGGCTATTGGAACCAGTGGGGCGGCCCGCCCAAGCCCCTCCCCGTCGTGGACCAGGGCAGCGCCCTCGACGCGCTCTACGTCATCGTCGAGCAGGGGGAGGGCGCCCCGGACGAGCAGGAGGACTCCCACTACCAGAAGTTCACCCGCGTCCGCGATCACGTGGACGGCATCGGCGTCGTGGACGAGTCCGGCCAGCAGAAGTACACCATCGACAGCGGGGACGAAGCCGTCTGGCCGGTGGTGACGGACCCCAAGGCGACGGACTTCACCGGGCCGGTGCGGACGCTGGCCGAGCTCTCCGACGCCGCCTACTGCTACGTACTGGCGCTGCTCGACAAGCTCTACCGGACGCCGGCGGACGACCCGATGGGCAACGACGCTGGGCCGGAGTCCGTGCGCTACGGCCTGGAGCGCGGGTTCGTCGCCGCCATGCAGGGCGTTCTTTCCCCCGTGGCCGGTCTGCTGGTCGCGACGCCCGTCGGCGGCGGGAAGAACGCGGGCCCCACCTTCGGGTACTACGACCTGGGTGCGCGGCCCAAGCAGGCGCTGCAGGACCTGTGCGTCCGGCCGGAGCTGATGGCGGCCTACCCCCAACTGGGTGGCGGCGACGGCGTGCTGCACCAGATCTCGCTGCTGCCCGACTTCACGCTCTAGCGGCCCGGCGGCTCACGTCCCGATGTCCTCGCCGAACTCGGCCACGGGCTCGTCGGGCACGACGTGCATCGCCGCCTCCTCGGCGGAGGCCGCGCCGCCGTCGATGCCCACGTCCCGGGCGAAGACGTCGTTGCGCCGGGGCGGCATGGCGTCGATGGTGGCGGTGAGCCGGCCGGCCCGCACGTCACCGACCTCCTCGTCGATCGGCTCGCCGTCGCCGCCGGGCTGATCGCCGATGCCGTCCCCGTCGGGCACCGGGAGGTCGGGGACCTCCTCGGCGAGCCGCTGGTCGAGGCTCTCGCGCTCCCGCTGCTCCCGGGCCGTGGTCCCGTGGTGGCCCACGCCCAGCGGCTTCTCAGGAGGCGAGTAGCCCTCGTCGAGCACCTCGTCGAGAAGGTCACCGTCCAGGGCGTTCTCCAGGTCCAGATCACCGGGGTTGTCCCGGCGGTCCGAACGGGCCGGCTGATAGACCTCGTCACCCATCACGTCGTCGGACATGATCCCCTACCCTTCCTCCTCCCGCGCGCTCCCGGGACTACGGCACACCTCCAGTCTCCCCTGTCCGGCGGCACCGCGCTCTTCGGAGGGCGACAGCGAGTAAGTACCTTTTTCAACCACCGGCTGTTCTGCCACGGAAGGTGCGGCGGTAGGTGTCCGGGGGCACGCCGACCGTCCGGTTGAAGTGCCGGCGCAGCGAGGCGGCCGTGCCCATGCCGGTGGCCTCGGCGATGGCCTCGACGCTGTCGTCGGTGGTCTCCAGGAGCTCCTGGGCGCGGCGGATCCGGTGGGCGCGCAGCCAGCGCAGCGGAGTGGTGCCGGTGACGGCGTTGAAGTGGCGGGCCAGGTTCCGGGAGCTCATGTTGGCCTGGCGGGCGAGGTCCTCGACCGTCAGCGGCCGGTCGAGCCGCCGCAGCGCCCAGGTGAACAGGCCGGAGAGCGCGTGGGAGCGGGGGTCGGGCGCCGGGGTGGCGACGAACTGGGCCTGTCCGCCCTCGCGCTGGGGAGGCACGACCAGGCGGCGGGCCACGGCGTTGGCGACGGCCGAGCCGTGGTCGAGCCGGACCAGGTGGAGGCACAGGTCCATGGCCGCCGCCTTGCCCGCCGAGGTGAGGACGCTGCCGTCGTCGACGTAGAGCACGTCCGCGTCGACCCGTACCCCGGGGTATTTGGCGGCCAGGGCGGGGGCGTGCAGCCAGTGGGTGGTGGCCCGGCGGCCGTCCAGCAGGCCGGCGGCGGCCAGGACGAACGCCCCCGTGCACAGCGAGACGATCCGCGCGCCGGCCCGGTGTGCCGCGCGCACGGCGTCGACGAGCTCGGCGGGCGGCTCCTCGTCGAGGTCCGCCCAGGCCGGGACGATCACCGTGTGCGCTCGCACCAGCCCGTCGAGCCCCTCGTCGGGTTCGAGCCGGAACCGGCCGCCGACCCGGGCTCCGGCGGGTCCGCAGACGGTGAGCTCGTACCACGGGTCGGCGAGGTCGGACCGGTCGACGCCGAACACCTCGCAGGGCGCGGCCAGTTCGAAGTGGCTCACCCCGTCGGTGACGGCCAGGGCGACGGTAGTCATGTCCGAAACTGTACGAGGCGTGGCACTCCCGACACTCGTCGGCCCCACCCGCCTCGGGGGAGCCTGTCCCGGTCGATGGATCAAGCAGTCGTGGATCGGCACGTCATGGATCGGAGAGCACTCATGGGAACGAGCGGACAGGTGGCCGTCCTCGGCGCCTACGGACACACCGGGCGCTTCGTGGTGGCCGAACTCCTGGAGCGCGGCCTGCGGCCGGTCCTCTGCGGACGCGACACCGGCCGGCTCGACGCGCTGGCCGGCCGCCACTCCGGGGTCCGCCCCGGGCTCGGCGTCCGGCCGGCGACGGTCGGCGATCCGGCCTCGCTCGACCGGGCGCTGGCCGGCGCGGACGCCGTGATCAACTGCGCGGGCCCCTTCGCCGGGACGGCCTCCCCCGTGATCGAGGCGGCGCTGCGCGCCCGGATCCCCTATGTGGACGTCGCGGGCGAGGTGGAGGCCGTCGCCGACACGTTCACGCAGTTCGCGGAACGGGCGGAGGCCGCGGGGGTGACGGTCGTCCCGGCGATGGCGTTCTTCGGCGGGCTGGGCGATCTGCTGGTGACCGCCGCGCTGGGCGACCGGCGGTCGGCCGACGAGGTGTTCCTCGCCTACGCGCTGAGCAGCTGGCACCCCACCGCCGGGACCCGCGCCTCGTCGGCGGTCTCCAGGGAACGCCGCGAGGGCCGTCGCCTCGTGCACGCGGACGGCCGGCTGGAACTGCGGACCGACAAGGCGCCGACCGGCCGGTGGTCCTTCCCGGCGCCGGTGGGGAACCAGGCCGTGGTGCGGGAGTTCACCACGGCGGACAGCGTGACGATCTCACGGCACGTCAGCGTGCCCGTCGTCGACACCTGTATGACGTCCGGCGCCGTCCAGGACGTGCTGGCTCCCGGCGCCCCCGCTCCGGCGCCGGTGGACGACCTCGGACGGTCGGCCCAGACCTTCCTGGTCGAGGCGGTCGTCCGCTCCGGTGGTACCGAACGCCGGGCCGTGGCCCGGGGCCGGGACATCTACGCCGTCAGCGCGCCCTTGGCAGTGGAGGCGGTCCTGCGTGTCCTCGGCGGGCGGGCGAGGAGGGCCGGGGTCGCCTCAGCCGGGGAGTTGTTCGACGCGCGGGACTTCCTGGCCTCGCTCGCCCCGCACGTCTCGGTCGAGTTCGCTCACTGACCGGTGGGCGCCGGCAGCACGCCGTCGGCCACCAGCCCCGCCAGGACCGCCTCGCCCATGGTGTGGACGGCCGACCGGGGCCGGACCATGACCGTGAACTCCTCGATCCTGCCGTCGTCGCCGAAGTGCAGCAGGTCGATGCCGTGGATCTCCTTTCCCTCCACGGTGGCCCGGAAGAGCAGGACGGCGGAGGGGCGGGTCTTCCCGTCGGCGCTCGTCTCCGCCTCCCCCGCGTAGTGACCGATGTAGCGGAAGTCCTCGAAGGTGCGCAGGAGGACCTGGAACAGGGCGAGCACCGTCGGCTTGCCCTCGAACGGCCGGAACTTCACGGGGCTGTAGAAGCGGATGTCGTCCGTGAACAGGTCGTCCAGCGCGGCCAGGTCGCGGTTGTCGACGGCGGCACGGAAGCGGTCTGCGGTGGTCACGGTTCCTCCTCGATACCAAATGCTCGCTATACTCATTTTGATGAGTAATCAGTTTCATGAGTAGTAGCATGCGGAGGTCGCCGGTGGAAAGAGGCGGACGGAACAAGGAGGCGATCCGATGGCGTTGCGGCACGCGGTCCTGGCGGCCCTGCTCGACGAGGAGCTCAGCGGGTACCAGCTGACGAAGGCGTTCGATCTCGGTGTGGCGAACTTCTGGCACGCCCAGCCCCAGCAGCTCTACGCCGAGCTGGCGCGGCTGGAGAAGGAGGAGCTGATCGCGGGGCGCGAGGTGGTCCAGGACACCCGGCCCACCAAGCGCCTGTTCCGGGTCACGGACGCCGGCGCGGCCGAGCTGGAGCGCTTCACGGCCGCCGCCACCAAGCCGTCCTTCATCCGTGACGACCTTCTCGTCAAGGTCCAGGCCGCCGATCACGTCGACGGCCGGACGCTGATCGCTCGGCTCACCGAGCGCGCCGCGTTCGCCCAGGCCAAGATCGACCTGTTCGGCGAGCTGCTGCGCGCGATGCGGGGCGACCGTGACGAGGAGGAGTTCCTGCGCCACGGCGAGCGCGTCGGCCCCTACCTGACGTGTCTGCGCGGCCTCGCCTTCGAGCAGGGCAACCGCGACTGGTGCGAACGCGCGGCCGCCGCCCTCCGGGAGCGGGCCGCGGCCCGTTCCGGGCGCTGACGGCCGTGGCAGCCGTGACGGCCGCACCGGATTCCGGTGCGGCCGTCAGGCCAGGGATTCACGCCTCAGCAGGCGCGGGCGATCTGCGAGCGCGCGAAGACCGCCGGACCGTCGTCCGGGTGGGTGTGGGGGTCGTTCTGGGGAACGGTGAACTCGTCGACGACGCCCTGCTCGAAGACCAGGGCCATGCTGGAGCCGCCGTAGCTGAAATACCCCAGCTCCTGGCCCCTGTGCACCGTGTCGCCCACGGCGACCGACCAGGTGACCGACGAGACCTCCTCCATGCCGATCACCACGGCGCACACCATGCGCCGGCCGAGTTCCTCGCCGCACTCGATGAACGCCAGCCCGCGGGTGTTCACATGCGCCTGGTAGCTCTGCGAGTGGGTCCACGTCGTCGGGTCGGGCGACTCCCGCCAGGCGGCGCTGAACATCAGGCCGGGCACGATCTCCAGGTGCTTGACCGTCCCGTCCACGGGCACGGTCCACCGGTGGAAGCTGTTCACGGACAGGAACGACTGGTACACGTCACCGCCGACGAAGGTGCTGACGTATTCGTCCCCGCACTCCGGCCCGCGCAGCATGTCGCTGAGCGAGTACTGCTCCTTGAGCCAGAAGTCCGTCTCCCTGGCCGCTCCGCGCTGGATGTTGTAGACCGTTCCGTCGTTCGGGGCGACGATGACACTGGGATCGCCGTTCCCGGCCAGCGGCCGGAGCTCGTCCTTGATTCGGCGGTGGAAGAAGTCGTTGAAGGACGCGAACCCCCAGTGCTTCTCGTCGCGCCGCTCCCAGCATTCGTACTCGTACAGCTTGTTCATCTCGACGGCGGGCTGGGAGAACCAGCCGCTCTCGCGGGAGTTCAGCACGTGGGCGCTCTCTTCGCTGTTCAGGTAGGCGCACCACTTCCGCAGGACCGGCCGGAGCTTGTCGTTGAACTGCGGCATGCGGAACACGACGGAGCCCGACGGCGTCAGCCGCATATAGCCGAACAGCGCCGACATCGGCAGGAATATCTGGTGGAGCGGGTTGCGGTTGTACGCGGGCGCCCACCTGACGACGACGTTGAGGTGCTCGATGAGGTCGTCCACGGTGTGGATGTGGCGGTGCTCCTCCGGAACCTCCAGGAGCATGTTCGTCACATACATCCGGACGGTGAGGTCGGAGTGGATGAAGTCCGCCAGGTCCTGCACGGTGGGGTCGAGGTCCTTCTTGAGGTCCGCCGCCCGCGGGGCGATGCCCCGGTGGAACTCGTCGACCGCCAGCGGGTTTCTCGGCAGATAGCCGCCTGCCCGGCCGAAGGTCTTCTGGTAGCGCGCGTGGAGTTCCTGCGGGGTGATGACAGCGGTCATGACCGCACTCCCTTGTGCTCCTGGGTCTCCGGATGGGCGGGACACATCATCCAGGCGCCGGGAATCGTCTGCGAACCAGTAATCAAGCCATCTCGGGCATGGCCGTTCGGTGGCGGCGGCGCCCGCCGCGCCGGATCGCGACGCGGCGGGCGTCTTCGGGCCGCGTCAGCCGCCGAGGGATCCGGTGGCGGGCAGGATCCGGGTGGCCGCGCTGGGATCGCCCATCAGGCCGGTGACCGTCCGCGTGAGCCCGGAGAGCACGCGGTCCCCGGGGTTGACCTCACGTGTCTTGCCCGCGCCGTCGGTGGCCGTCGAGGACCCTCCGGCCGCGCTCGCGCTCGTCGTCATGCCGCCGCACAGCAGACCGGCCGTGAGCGCGGTGAGAGCCAGCGCGCGGATGCGGCTCGCGCGCCAGAAGCTGAACATAGGAACCTCCGTGACATGCCGGTGAATTCTTGGCAAGCGAGAGTTCCACGGGCCCGTCCGGCCGTGTGCGGGCTTTCCCGGAAACCACCCTCAACGGCGAACGGACGGACACATGAGCTCCGAAGCACCCCCGGTTCTCCGGGCTCTCCGGCTCCGGCCGGGCACCGGTGCGTTTGCGACCTTCCCGTACGCGTCCCAGCCTGGATCTGTGACCGCGTTCGCGTGACCGGCCGCCTCCTCCGCGTCGGCGACCGCCGAAGGCGACCGCGCAGGAGGGAGAGCGCCCATGCGCGTCGACGTGCACGCCCACGTGTGGACCGACGAGTATCTCGACCTGCTCGAGGGCTACGGGAAGACCGACACGGCGGACCAGCGCGGCATGGGCGCGGGACTCGGCGAGCAGGAGCTCGAGGCGCGTCTGACGCTGATGGACTCGGCGGGCGTCGCCTGCCAGGTGCTCTCCGCCCCGCCCCAGTCACCCCACTTCGCCGACCCCGCCCACGCGGTGCGCGCGGCCCGGTTCGTCAACGACCAGTACGCCGAGGTGGTGGCGCGCCGGCCGCGGCGGTTCCTGGCCTTCGCCTCCCTGCCCTTCCCCCACACCGACCTCGCGCTGGCGGAGCTCGCCCGGGTCCTGGACGAGCTGGGCATGGCCGGGGTCTGTGTGACCACCTCGGTCCTGGGCCGTTCGCTCGCCGACCCGGCGTTCGAGCCGGTCTTCGCCGAACTCGACCACCGCGGCGCCGTCCTCTTCGTCCACCCGGCGGGATGCGGCGCGGGCAGCGCGCAGATCACGGACTTCCGTCTGACGTGGTCCGTCGGCGCTCCCGTCGAGGACACCGTGGCGGTCATGCACCTGATCCGCGCGGGCGTCCCCAGCCGCTACCCCCGCATGAAGATCCTCTCCACGCACCTCGGCGGGGCGCTGCCCATGCTGCTCCAGCGCGTCGACAACCAGTACGCCTGGGAATGGGGGACCCCGGACCTCCCCGAGAAGCCCAGCGCGACCGCGCGCCGGCTCTGGTACGACAGCGTCGGCCACGGACACGCGCCCGCGCTGTGGGCCGCCGTGGAGACCCTCGGCGCCGACCGGATCGTCCTGGGGACCGACTTCCCCTACGAGGACGGCGACCTCTTCCGGACCGCCGTCGCCTACATCGAGAGCTCCGGTCTCCCGCCCCCTCAGGCGCAGCGCGTCCTCGACACCAACGCGACCGCTCTCCTCGGCCTGCCGACGGCGTCCTCGTGACGGAGATGCGGGGATATGTTCTTCCTGTAATACGCCGCGAGTAGAGTCCCACCGTGATACAGATCCGTCCCGGGACCGAAGGTCACCTGAAGCAGCTCACCGACATCTACAACCACTATGTGACCACCACCCCCATCACCTTCGACATCGAGCCCCTCACCGTCGAGGACCGCAGGCAGTGGCTGGCCGACCACCCCGCCACCGGACGCCACAGGCTGCTCGTCGCCGAGGAGGCCGGCACCGTGCTGGGGTACGCCACCAGCAGCCCGCTGCGTCCCAAGCGGGCCTACGAGACATCGGTCGAGACTAGCGTCTACCTCGCCCCGGAACACACCGGACGCGGCCTCGGCGGCCTGCTCTACCACGCCCTCTTCGAGGCCCTGGCCACGGAGGACGTCCACCGCGCCTACGCGGGCATCACCCAGCCCAACGAGGCGTCGACGCGGCTCCACGAGCGCTTCGGCTTCCGCCCGGCGGGCGTCCACCACGAGGTGGGGCGCAAGTTCGGCACGTACTGGGACGTCGCCTGGATGGAGAAACCCCTGCGTCACCCATGACGCACCCATACGGCCGCCCCACCGCTGGCACCCATGATCGGACCCGGGGATGCTGGAGTGACGTAGGGCTCGTACTCGCGGGAGAGCGGAGCGGCCACGTGAAGGCACCGAGCGCGGGGCTCACGGAGGCGGCGCGGTGGTTTCTGCGCCACCTCCAGGCGCTGCCCCTCCTCCTGCTGATCGGTGGTGCCGCACTCGACTACAACACCCCTCCCCGGTTCAGCGCCGAGGCCTTCTACACCGCCGCGCCGATGTCGGCCGCCGCGCTGCTGTCGCTGCGCGCGACGATCCTGGCGGGCATCGGCGCCCTCGCCGCCGACTTCGCCCTGCTCGCCCATTTCGGCTTCATCGACGACGCGAGCGGGCTGAGCGAGCTGGCCACGGTGGCGACCGTGTCGGCGTTCGCCGTCGTCGTCAACCGCCTCATGCACTACCGCAACGTGCGGCTGGAGTCGGCGCGGGAGGTAGCTCTCGCCGTCCAGCGTGCCGTGCTCCCCCACCCGCCGACCTCCATCGGCTCGCTGCGGATCGCCGTGCGCTACCAGGCGGCCGTGAAGGAGGCGCAGATCGGTGGCGATCTGTACGGCGTGCAGGACACCCCGTACGGCGTGCGCTGTGTGGTCGGCGACGTGCGGGGCAAGGGCATGGGGGCGGTCAAGGCGGTGGACGTGGCGCTGGGGGTGTTCCGGGAGGCGGCCGAGGACGAGCCCACGCTCGCCGACATCGCGGCCAGGCTCGAGAAGGGGCTGGTCCGGGAGGCGGAGCGGCGGGCGGGGCTCGAGCGCGCGGAGGGGTTCGTCACCGGTGTGCTCGCGGAGATCCCTCACTGCGGTGACGAACTGCGCGTCTTCAACCGCGGCCATCCGCCGCCCCTGGTGCTGCGTCCCACGGGCGAGGTGTGCAGCGCGGAGCCTTCCGTGCCGGCGCTTCCGCTGTGCCTGGCGGAGCTGGGCCCCGGTGACGGCGTGACCGATACGGTGCCGTTCCCGCCCGGGTCCTGTCTGCTGCTGTACACGGACGGCCTCACCGAGGCCAAGGACCGTTCGGGGGCCTTCTACGACCCCGTCGCGGCCCTGACCGGGCACGCCTTCGCGGGGCCGGAGGACCTGCTGGACGCGCTGCTGGCCGATGTCGGCCACCACACGGGCGGCCGTATCACCGACGACATGGCGCTGCTGGCGATCGCCCGGACCTACGACCGGTGCGCGAAGACGTAGTGCCCGTCCCGTTCGGCGAACTTGGGTGACAGCGGGCGCCCGTACTCCGTCGCCGCCCGCGTGGCGGGTACGTCGTGCACGTTCCACCCCAGGCCGGTCAGGCGGGCCGCCGGCGTGGGCCGTTGTCCGGTGTGGATCAGGTCGAGGACGTTGACGCCCAGGGTGCGGACGCTGTCGTCCGCGGCGTTGTCCGCCAGAGCCGCCGACATGTTGCCGAAGTCCTCCACCGCGAGCCGGCTTCCGGGGGCGGAGAGCCGGTGGATCTCCTGGAAGAGCCTTTCCTCGGCCTCCGGGGGGAGGTAGGGCAGCAGGCCCTCGGCGAGCCAGGCGGTGGGTCGCGCGCGGTCGAAGCCCGCCGCTTCCAGCGCCGCCGGCCAGTCCTCGCGGAGGTCCGCGCCCACCGGCCGGTGGGCACCACCGGCGGTCGCCCCGTGCTCGCGCAGGACGCGCAGTTTGAAGTCCAGGACGAGGGGCTGGTCGATCTCGTACACGACGGCGTCCTCGGGCCAGGGGAGCCGGAACGCCCGGGTGTCCAGCCCCGACGCCAGCAACACGACCTGGGTGACACCGACTTCGGCGGCCCGCCGGAAGTGGTCGTCGAAGGCCCTGGTGCGCACGGCGACGTAGGTGGCCGCCTCCGACCAGTACTCCCGCCCGTCGGACGCCGCCGCTTCGGCTTCGGTCGTGGGCAGTTTCGCCGGCGCCCGTGCCGCCTCGACGAAGCGGAGCGCGTATGGGTCCTCGATCAGGGCGTCGGGACGGCTGGTCTCGACGGCCCGGGCGGCCGCCACCGCCAGCGCGGTGATACCGACTCCGGATACCACGTCCCACTGCTGATCCATGGTCACGACCTTAACCAAGCCCCCAGCCACCCCGCCAGACCCGTCCGGCACACAACCATTATTCTGGTACAACGTACGGGAATCAATCGCAGGGACTCATTCCCAGGGGGATCGATGACAACATCCGCGCACAGCATCATTTCCGGGACCGCCTGGTCGCCGCCCGCCGGACGGCCTCCGCTGTCCGCACGGATGATGCGGGCGACCTGGCGGCGCCTCCCGGCCGGGCCGTACCGCGCCGGATGGGAGCCGGGGCTGGTGGTCCCGGCCGCCGACGGCAGCCCGTTGCTCACGGACCACTACTTCCCGCGCGCCGAGGGCGACTTCCCGACCCTTCTCGTACGCTCCCCCTACGGCAGGGGCCTGCCGTGGTCACCCATGTACGGCGTCCTCTTCGCCGAACAGGGCTTCCACGTCGTCGTCCAGAGCTGTCGCGGCACCGGCGGCTCGGGCGGCCGGTTCCACCTGTGGCGCAACGAGGCGGCCGACGGCCGGGCCACGGTGGCGTGGCTGCGGGAGCAGCCCTGGTTCGACGGAACACTGGGCACGGTCGGCCCCAGCTACCTGGGATACACGCAGTGGGCCCTCGCCCTGGACCCGCCGCCGGAGCTCAAGGCGATGGTGGTGCAGGCGGGCCTCCACGACCCCCACGCCTACTTCCACGCCCACGGCGCGCTCCATCTGGAGAACGCCCTCATCACCTGCCTCGGCATGACCCACCAGCACCGGGGCCTCGCCCCCTTCCTCAAGGCCACGCTGCGGCTCCAGCGCCACATGCGCCGCGTCACCACCGCTCAGCCGCTGCGCGGCGCGCACATATCCGCCCTCGGGGACGAGGCGTCCTGGCTGGACGACGTGTTGGCGCACCCGGACGCCGAGGACCCCTACTGGTCGGGTGCCCGCCTCGGCAAGGTCGCGGACCGGCTGAAGGTGCCCACCGCCCTGATCACGGGGTGGCACGACGTCCTGGCCGACCAGACCCTCGACCAGTACGCGCGGCTGCGCCGGGCCGGCTGCGAGACGTCCCTGCTCGTCGGCCCCTGGACGCACAACTCCGCGTTCCAGCAGGGCTGGCCGGAGACGTTCGCCGAGACCCTGGCCTGGTTGCGCGCCCACCTGTGCGCCGACCGCTCCGCCCTGCGCACCGCGCCCGTGCGCGTGCACGTCGGCGGAGAGGACGCCTGGCGCGAGCTCGACGCCTGGCCGCCACCCCCGGCCGCCACGTCATGGTTCCCCGCCACAGGCGGCCATCTCGTGCGGCAGGCCCCCACGGACCGTGCCCCGCTGGCGTCCTTCCGGTACGACCCGGCCGCGCCCACCCCGTCCCTCGGCGGCCGCCTCCTCTCCCCCACCGCCGGACCACGGGACAACGGCACCCTCGAGGCCCGGGACGACGTCCTGACCTTCACCGGCCCGCCGTTGGACGAGCCCGTGGACGTCCTCGGCCCGGTCTCCGCACGGCTGACCGTCTCCTCGGACACCGGTCACGCCGTCGTCTTCACCCGCCTGTGCGACGTGGACGCCCAGGGCCGTGCCATCAACGTCTGCGACGGGATCGCGCGGATACGGACCGCCGGGCACACCCCCATCGAGGTCACCGTGCCGATGAGCGCCACCGCCCACCGCTTCCGCGCCGGGCACCGCCTCCGCTGGCAGATCAGCGCGGGCGCCCATCCCCGCTACGCCCGGGACCCGGGCACGGGCGAATCGCCGCTCGACGCCACCGCGTTCGTACCGGTCGTCGTCACGCTGCACGCGGACTCGGCGCTGACGCTGGGGAGTTGACGGCCCGGTCAGCCAATCGCCGCGAACCGGTCGAGGGCCGCGAGCACGTGGTCGCGTGTCGTGGCGCCGCCCAGGTGGCCCTCGTCGTCGACGACGACCAGCTCCGCGCCGGGCCAGGCCCGGGCGAGTTCCCAGGCCGTGCCGAGGGGGCCGGCGAGGTCGAGCCAGCCGTGGACCAGGACGCCCGGGATGCCGGCCAGCCGGTGGGCGTCGCGCAGCAGCGCGCCCTCCTCCAGCCACGCGCCGTGGGAGAAGTAGTGGGAGCAGACGCGCGCCAGCGCGATCCGCGCCCTGGGCGGGCGGTCGCCGTACGGGCGGGCGGCGCTGCCTCGTGTCTCCCCCGACAGGACCGTGTCCTCCCACGCGCACCAGTCGGCCGCCGCCTTCTCGCGCACCTCGGCGTCGGGGTGCTCCAGCAACCGCGCGTACGCCCCGACGACGTCCCCGCCGGGCGGGGTGCCCGGGGCGCCGGCGAGGAAGCGTTCCCACTCCTCGGGGAAGAACCGGCCGGCGCCCCGGTAGAGCCAGTCGATCTCCGAGCGCCGGGTGGTGGTGACACCGGAGATGACGATCTCCGAGACGCGTTCGGGGTGTTGCTGGGCGTAGGCCAGGATGAGCGTCGATCCCCATGAACCGCCGTACAGCAGCCAGCGGTCGATCCCGAGGTGCCGGCGGAGCCGCTCCATGTCGGCGACGAGGTGCTCGGTGGTGTTGTGGCGCATGTCGGTCGTGGGGTCGGCGGCGTGCGGGGTGCTGCGGCCGCATCCTCGCTGGTCGAACAGCACGACGCGGTACCGGTCCGGATCGAAGTACTGGCGCGCTCCCGGGCCGCAGCCGGAGCCGGGTCCGCCGTGGACGACGACGGCGGGCCTGCCTTCCGGGTTGCCACAGGCCTCCCAGTACAGGACGTTGCCGTCACCCACGTCGAGCATGCCCTTGTCGTACGGCTCGATCGGCGGGTACAGGTCCCTCATGGCGGGGCTCCCTCGGATCCGGCGTCAACGACGTGTAGACGTTACGGCATCCCCGGCACACCACCGGCCCCGCGAGCGACGCCGAGGAACAGCGGGGACGGCGGGCCGGGCGGTCGGACGGGTAAGGGCACGAGTCGCCCGTGGGTGGAGGGCCCTCGGTGGAGTCGCGTCCGTATCCGGAGAGGCCCGGGCCGAGCCCTTCCCCGGGAAGGTAGCGGCCGGGGAGGTGGAGGGGCTCGTTGGCGACGTCCGGGGAACCGGCCGGGCGGTGCACGACGCTGCGGCGTTGCTGACGCTGGTTCATACGGCGGTCGATGCTGTCGGCGGGCCAGTCTCGGCTGACCTTGTCGGCGGAGATGTTGCGGGCCGCCGCGATGTCGGCGACCTTGACGCCCCGGTCGCGGGCCTGCTGGACGATGGCGGCGTCCAGGTCCTGGAGGTCCTTGCATGCCTCCGCGCTGCCCTTGAGGAGGGCGAGGGCCTGGGAGCGCGGGGAGTCGGCTCCGGTGAGCCCGGTGCGGTCGGCGTGGGCGAGGTCACGCAGCCGGTCGACGCGCTGCCAGAGCTCGTCGAGGATCTGCTGGACGTACCGGTCGTGGCGCTCGGTGTCGGGCGAGCCCCGGCGGGCGGTTCCGGCGCGGTAGTACGCCCGGCGGCAGGCGTCGCTGCAATATATCCGGGGCCTGCCGTGCCGGGTGGGGGGTACGGGGTCGGAGCACGCCGGATTGCGGCAGATCACCGTACTGCCCGCGCCGTTGGTCATCTCGGGGGTAGCCCTTTCGGGGTGCTGTCCTGTGGAGTTCTGTGCCGGCCGTCGCCGGTGGCGGTGCGCGGGGTGCCGCCCGGACCGTGCGTCCCCTCCCGCCGGCCCGGGCGACTGACGGGGCCTCACATACCGCTCAGGCGCCGGTAGCGCAGGAGGGAGCCGCCCGTGCGAGACAGCGTGGTCAGCACGGCCGCCGCGGCGGCGGGCAGGACGCCGGGCGAGACGCCGGGCGAGAAGATGAGCACCAGTCCGGTCACCACCAACGCCACGAACGCGCTTGCCTGGAGGTCCACCGTCAGGTCACGGACCATCCAGACTCCGGCGACGCCGGAGCGCGGGATGTTACCGTCGGTCGAGTGCCGCGCCGGGCCGCGAACGGCTCGTCGTGGCATGTGGTCAGGAGGCATGACGCCCTCCGGGATCGAAGCGAACAAGAAAAGGGGCTCTGGCACTGGTTGACGGCCAGCCAGGGCTCCCTCGTTTCCATTGGACGCTACCGGGCCATCGCTTCGAAACGCCAACATTACGAAGCGTAATGGGCAGCGTTGCCCGAACGAGCGAAAAATTCCCAAAACAGGGCACGACCAAGGTCCGTTTCGATCTCCGGCCCACCACTTCACGCCAATAGTGGCCATTCCCCCTCGATCCGGCGACGATTCCGAGCACCCGTCAAGGGAGCCACCATGACCGACTGGATCTCCACTCCCCTCGACTCCCGCGTCCTGCGCGGCGCCCTCGACCTGGAGCGCACCGCGTCCGGCGTACGGCCGCACCGGCTGCCCGCGTGGGCGCGCGAGCAGTTCCCCGATCCGTTCCTGTCGCTGGTCGAGGCCCAGCCCTCCGGGGTGCGGCTGGTCTTCCGGAGCGCCGCCACGGCCGTCGAGCTGGACGTCCTGCCCACGAGAACCGTCTTCCAGGACACCCCGCCCCTCCCGGCCGGCGTGTACGACCTGCTCGTCGACGGCCGGCTCGCCGGACGGGCCGGCGCCCCGGGCGGCAACGTCCTCAGCGTCGACACGACCACCTGGTCCACGGCGCTCCGGACCGGGCCGGCCGGCACCGTGCGGTTCGCCGGACTGTCCTCCGGCGTCAAGGACATCTCGCCGAGCTCCCGCTCCCCGACCGGCTCCACCCGGACTCCGCCGGTCATCGCCGCATCGGCGAACGCTTCGCCGAGCTGGTCTTCGGCGCCGACGGCCCGTTCACCCGGACAGGAAGTTAGGTTAGCCTAAGCTCCTCTTCGGTCGAACGGCTCTCCCGAACAGCTCACCGGATCCGCTTATGAGGACGGACGGACACCATGCAGCGACAGCACAGCCAGGGCACACCCGGCACCGCACGCACCCGCGACGGCCGCGAACTCTTCCTCATGGAGCTCGCGGGCCCCGCCGACGCCGGCCCGGTCACGGTGGTGTTCGAAGGCGGTCTCGCGGCGACCCGCTCGTACTGGGCGCTCGTCCAGCGGGACGTGGCCCGCTCGGCGCACACGGTGGTCTACGACCGGAGCGGCCTCGGCCGCAGCGCCCCCGACCCGTCGGGGGCACGCGACCTCCGGCGGCTCGCCGACGACCTGGGCGATCTCCTCGACCACCTCGGCCCGGGGCCCTTCGTGCTCGTCGGGCACAGCTGGGGCGGCCCGGTCGTCCGCCTCGCCGCCGCGGACCGGCCGGGGCGGATCGCCGGGCTGGTGCTCGTCGACCCCACCGACGAGGCCTGCGAGCTGCTCTTCGACCCGTCCATCCGCAAGCTGGAGAAGAGCCGTCTCCGGATAGCCCTGCTGCTGGCCCGTCTCAAGGTGTTCGGACTCCTCTTCCGCAAGGTGACCACCGCCCTGCCGGCGGACGCCGCCGCCGACATGCGCGCGGAGGCCTTCACCGTCGCGGCCGTACGCGCCATGGGCGCCGAACAGGCGCGTATCGAGCCCGACTTGCGATACCTGCTGGAGCACCCGCCGGCCCTCGGCGACATCCCGCTCACGGTCGTCTCCGCCATGCGGCGCACCCCCGGCATGAGCGCGAAGGCCCGCGCGTCCGTCAACGCCTCGCACGCCCACCGGGCCGCGCAGTCGCCGCGCGGGCGGCACGTCCTCGCCCGGCGGGCCGACCACATGGTCCCGACGACCGAGCCCGAGGTGATCGTCGCCGAGGTGCGGCGCCTGCTCGCCGCGCGGGAATCCGCCGCCGAATCCGCCGCCGAGACCACTCCCGAGACCACTCCCGAGACCGCTCCCGAGGCCGCCCCGGAGCGCTGAGCCCGCCACGGCGTGTCCTATCGTCGGACCGCAGACTGCCGCGTTCCGGGGGGCTCCTATGACGTTTCCGTCGCGCTCCACCGTGCCCCGGGCGTCGTCGAGGCCGTCCTGGGCGGACGTCGCGGTGGCCGCGGCGGTGCTGGTGGGGATGTACCTCCTGCTGCGCGTCGGCGAGGAGGCCACCGTCTCCTTCGACCCGGCCCATGTGACGAAGGTGGACACCTCCCCGGCGGAGCTGCCGTACTACGCGGCGCGGAGCCTGCTGCGGATGTTCGCCGCGCTGGCGGTCTCCGTGACCTTCGCCGTCGGCTGCGCGTACGCGGCGGCGCACAGCCGGCGGCTGGAGCGGGTGCTGATCCCGGCGCTGGACATCCTCCAGTCCGTGCCCGTACTGGGCTTCCTGACCGTGGCGGTGGCCGGCTTCGTCTCGCTCTTCCCCGGTTCCACGCCCGCCCTGGAGTGCGCGTCGATCTTCGCGATCTTCACCTCGCAGGCGTGGAACATGGCCTTCGGCTTCTACCACTCGCTCATCACGCTCCCCCGCGAACTCGACGAGGTGTCCCGGTCGTTCCGGTTCACCCGCTGGATGCGGTTCTGGAAGGTGGAGCTGCCCGCCGGGGCGATCGGGCTGGTGTGGAACGGGATGATGAGCTTCGGGGGCGGCTGGTTCTTCCTCGTGGCGTCCGAGGCCATCAGCGTCTCCGGCCACAAGCACTCCCTG
This sequence comes from Streptomyces luteoverticillatus, assembly GCF_003970715.1. NCBI lineage: Bacteria > Bacillati > Actinomycetota > Actinomycetes > Kitasatosporales > Streptomycetaceae > Streptomyces > Streptomyces luteoverticillatus. The sequence goes on from NZ_CP034587.1 coordinate 211,805, forward strand.
CCGGGTGTGGGCTCGTTCGCGGGCACGGCCATCGCCGACGGCGACCTGGGCAAGGTCGGCTGGGCGGTGGTCACCATGGCCGTCATGGTCGTCGGGGTGAACTTCTTCTTCTGGCGGCCGCTGACCGCGTGGACGGAGCGGTTCAAGAACGAGCAGTCCGAGGCGGCCGACGTCCAGCGGTCGCTCGTGCTGGACGTCGTACGCCGCTCCTCCTGGCCGACCCTGCTGGGGCGGCTGCTCCGGCCGGTGGCCGAACTGCTGGGGCGGGCCGGACGGGTCCTCGGCGTCGACGACCGGCCGCTGACGGCCCGCGGCCGGCGCGGGCGCGCCGGTGACCTGGTCCTCGCCGTGGTGGCGGGCGGGCTGCTCGCCTGGGGGCTGGCCGATCTCCTCGGCTACCTCCGGCACCGCACCGGCCTGGGCGCCCTCGGGGAGCCGTTCCTGCTCGGCCTGGCGACGCTCGCCCGCGTCGTGGTGCTGGTGGCGGTGGCCATGCTCGTCTGGGTGCCCGTCGGCGTACGGATCGGCTTCTCGCCGCGGCTGGCCCGGATCGCCCAGCCGGTGGTGGAGGTCCTGGCGAGCTTCCCCGCCAACTTCCTCTTCCCCCTGGCCACCTGGCTCTTCCTCAGGACGGGGGTGTCGCTGAACGTCGGCGGCATGCTGCTGATGGCGCTGGGCGCCCAGTGGTACATCCTGTTCAACACCATCGCCGGCGCGTCCGCCATCCCCACCGATCTGCGCGAGGCCATGGACGACCTGGGCGTCCGCGGTTGGCAGCGGTGGCGGCGCCTGATCATCCCGGGTGTCTTCCCCTACTGCGTCACCGGTGGGATCACCGCCTCCGGCGGCGCCTGGAACGCCTCGATCGTCTCCGAGACCGTCACCTTCGGGGGCACCACGCTGTCCGCCGACGGTCTGGGCGCCTACATCTCCAGGGCCACGGCGGAGGGCGACCACCCGCGGCTGATCGCGGGCGTCGCGGTGATGGCCGTGTACGTCGTCGGCCTCAACCGGCTGCTGTGGCGCAGACTCCACCGCCTCGCCCGGACCCGCTACTCCCTCTGACCCCGACGCGTCTCACTTCAGGAAGGAGCCCCGCCATGGCATCCGACATCGGACCGGCCCCGGCCCACCACCGGCCTCTCCCCCGTCCCGCCGACGGCGAGGTGCTGCTCGCCGCCCACGGGCTGACCAAGTCCTACGCCGGGGCCGACGGGGAGCTGCCCGTCCTGGCCGGCATCGATCTGGAGGTGCGGGCCGGGGAGATCGTCGCCCTGCTGGGACGCTCCGGCTCCGGGAAGTCCACCCTGCTGCGCTGCCTGGCCGGGCTGATACCCGCCGGTTCGGGCACCGTCACCTATCGCGGCAGGCCCCTGGACGGCGCCAACCCCGGCACCGCCATGGTCTTCCAGACGTTCGCGCTGCTGCCCTGGCTCACCGTCCAGCAGAACGTCGAACTCGGCCTGGAGGCGCGTGGGGTGCCCGCCCGTGCCCGGGCGGCCGCCGCGCTCCAGGCCATCGACCTCATCGGGCTCGACGGCTTCGAGTCCGCCTACCCCAAGGAGTTGTCGGGCGGCATGCGGCAGCGCGTCGGCTTCGCCCGCGCCCTGGTCGTCGAGCCGGACGTCCTGATGATGGACGAGCCGTTCTCCGCCCTGGACGTGCTCACCGCCGAGAACCTGCGCGGCGAGCTGATGGAGCTGTGGGCCTCGGGCCAGTTCCCCACCCGCGCCTTCCTCGTGGTCACCCACGACATCGAGGAGGCCGTGCTGATGGCGGACCGGATCGTGGTGCTCGGCTCCCGCCCCGGCTCCCTCAAGGCCGCCTTCGACGTGCCCATGGCACACCCCCGGGACCGTGGCGCGCCCGAGTTCGAGGCCCTCGTCGACGCCGTCTACCGCGTCATGACGGGGCGTGAGAAGACCACCGCCCCCGCTGTGCCGGGGCGGCCCGGGCACGAGGCGGGCGGGCCCGCGAGGCGCACGGTCGCCACCGCCCCGCTGCCGAGGGCCGGGGTCGACGGGCTCTCCGGGCTCGCCGGGATCCTGGCCCGGCACGGCGACCGCTGCGACCTAGCCGACCTGGCCGAGGACCTCGGCCTGGCGACGGACGACCTGCTGCCGCTGGTCGACGCCCTGGACCTGCTCGGCTTCGCCGTCGTCCGCGACGGCGACCTGCTGCTCACCCCGATGGGCCGGGGCTTCGCGGAGGCGGACGTCCAGGAGGCCAAGAAGATCTTCGCCCTGGCCGTCCTGGACACCGCGCCGCTGGTCCGGCTGATCCTGACGAGCCTTCAGCGCGGCGACGGCAGGCTGCGCGCCGGTTTCTTCCGTGACCTGCTCGCCCACCACTACACCGGCGAAGAGGTCGTCCAGCAGCTCGAGACGGCCACCGACTGGGGCCGTTACGCCGAGCTGTACTCCTATGACGCCGGTCCCGAGCAGTACGCGCTCGACGAAGGCGCCGCAGGCTGAGCACCATCGCGCGGGAGTACCGGTCTCAGCCGCCCGTCGCCCGGGGCCGCAGGCGGCGCACCGCGCGCCCGGCCGGGGCGGTCTCGGCCGCCGGGGCGGTCTCCACCGGGGCCGGGCCGTCCTCGGCTCCGGTCAGCGGCTCGGCCCGGGCGACCAGCACCGCGCCCTCCAGCAGCGTCCGTACGTGGTCCCCGGCGGCGCGGTAGAAGATGCGGGTGCCCTCGCGGCGCGAGACGACCAGGCCCGCGCTCCTCAGCCGGGCCAGGTGCTGCGAGACCGCGGCCACGTGGGCGCCCGCCAGCTCGGCCAGTTGCCCCACGGAGTGCTCCCGCTGGGCCAGCGCCCACAGCACATGGAAACGCGTCGGGTCGGCCACGGCCTTGAGCACGGCGACCGCCTGCTCGAACACCGGGCCGACGTCGGGTGAACCATGCGCGTCCATGCGAGGAGTCTAGAGGCCCGCGTGTTCACCGGCGATGGGGAAGATCACGCGCTTCCGTGCGGGGTGTCGAGGCGCCAGTGGAGGTCGCGCACGCCGGGTTCCCGCGACAGTTGCTCCACCAGTCGTTCCAGGGCGACGAGTGCCGGGCCGCCCTCCGCGAAGGTCAGCCGGACGGTCACGACGACGTCGGCGGCCTCGTCCGGGTCGAGGATGTGGAGGCTGCTCAGGCGGGCGCCGGGGCCCGTGAGCCCGATGACGCACAGGGCGCGGACCTTGTTCTCCACGCGCCGGTCGCACCGGGCGTGGAGGGTGGCGGTGGCCGGCGCCGGTCGCGGCGGCAGGGGGCGGCGGGAGGGGGAACGGGGCAGCAGTCTCATGACGCACCTTCCGGACGGTGAGCGGCGGCAGTGGCGGGGCCGGGGTCTCCGGGGCGGCGGACGGGGTCGCGCCGCCCCGGAGACGTGGGGGGCCTCAGTGGCCGAGGGCGAGCTGCGCGATGCGGACGACCACCAGGATCGTCGCGGCGAGCAGATAGCCGCGCAGGGCGGTGAGGCCGATCTTGCGGCCGGTGGAGACGATGGGCTCGGGCAGTTCGTCGAGCGGCGGCATCCGCCAGTTCTCCTTGCCCGCGCGGTCGACGGGCCCGGCCAAAGCCCAGCCCTTGCGGCGGCGGCGCGTCTCGGCGTAGCCGAGGGCGAGGATGCCGGCGACGCCGCAGATCCCCATGATGTCGAGGATCGCCCCCGAGGTGATGCCGGGGAAGACGACGGCGGCGGTCAGGATGACGGAGAGGGTGACGAGGACGGCGACGACGACGGACGTGAAGATGTTCATCGCGCGCCCGTTGACCCAGGGGCCCAGGACGGACTTGTCGTTGCAGAGCAGGAGCAGGAAGACCGAGGCGGAGGGGAGCAGGACGCCCGCGAGGGTCTGGACCCCCTCGGTGAGGAGGCCGAGCGGTGAGCCGGGGACGACCACGACGACGGCGGCGGTGAGGATCAGGCCGGCGAAGACCGCGTAGAAGCCCTTGGCGCCCCTGATGCCGCGGTGCAGCGAGTGTTTGAGGCCCATGACGTCGCCGATGGCATAGGCCGTCGACAGGGAGACGGCGCAGGCGCCGATGACCGAGGCGTCGAGCAGCGCGATGGCGAACAGCACGCCCGCCGTCCGGCCCGCGTACTTCTCCAGTCCGGCGGCGACGCCGGCGGCGTCGGTGAAGCCGCCGGATTCGGCGTGGCCGGCGAACGCGGCGGCGCAGAAGCCCGTCATGGCGGCGGCGCCGATGACGACGATGCCGATGCCGAGCCACAGGTCGGCCTTCTCGTAGCGCATGAAACGGGGGGTGATGCGCTTGTCGATGACGTAGGACTGCTGGAAGAACAGCTGCCAGGGGGCGACGGTGGTGCCGACGATGGCGATGATCAGCAGCATGACGTCGGCGAGCTGGGCGTGGTGCGGCATGCCGGGGACGACGAAGTCGTGTGCCATGCGCCCGGCCGGCGGGTGGACGATGAGGTAGATGGGGATCAGCAGCAGCGAGCCGGCGCACAGGAGGATGGCGGTGCGCTCGAAGCGGCGGAACGAGCCGGTCGACGCGGCGGCGACGACGATCGCGGCGGCGAGCAGGACGCTCGGCACCTTGGGGAGCCCGAGGTAGCCGACGGCCAGGGTGATGCCGATGAACTCGGTGACGATCGTCAGCGCGTTGAGGAGGAAGAGGTCGATGACGGAGAACGCGCCCCAGAACTTCCCGAACCTCTCCAGGATCAGCCGCGCGTGCCCGACGCCGGTCACCGCGCCCAGGCGCAGCACCATTTCCTGGTTGACGTAGAGGACGGGTATGAGCAGGAGGAGGGTCCACAGCAGGCTGGTGCCGTAGTTCTGGCCGGCCTGGCTGTAGGTGCCGAAAGCGCCGGCGTCGTTGTCGCCGACCATCACGATGAGGCCCGGTCCGACGATGGCGAGGAGCGTCTTGAACTTGGCGGGCAGGCCGCGGCGGGGTGCGGTGTCGTCGCTCTTGATGGTGCCCAGGGCGCCGCGGATGTCGCCGGTGTGGGCGTCGTCGAGCACGGCGGTGCGGGGTGCGGGAACAGGTGGTGCGGACTCGGTGGGCGCGGTGGTGGTCAGGTCGGTCATGACAGCCTCCCGGTCCCCCGTCGGGGGAGGTTTGGGGCGCGCGGCAGCGATCCTCCCTGCGAGCGGGCAGCACGAGGCCCCGAAGCGGCGGATGGCCGCGCGGGTGCCGGCCGCGGGGCTGTGGCGGGGCGCGGGGCGCGCAGGGAAGGTGGTTACCGCGTACCGGAGGTGGACGAGGACACGCGGATGAGGGGCCTACTGTGACCCGGACTGTGACTACTGCCGTCCATGTCTCTCGCCTCCTCCCGGCCGGGGCGCGCGGGGGCGCGGTGACCATGACGAACGTGGAGAGCATAGCGCGCTACTTGCGTATCGACGCAAGTACTTGACGCAAGCTTGACGCCCACCCGACGGCGAGCCGCCCTTCCGTAATTCCGTTGACGGGTCCGATGGTTCCCCGTACGTTGCTCCTGCCCTTGTCGTCGTCGAACGGAGCAGGACGTTGCTCGTCTGAGGTCTGGAGACACCGCGCCACGCAGCCGCGCCGCCATCAGTGCCGCCGCTGCGCGCGTTCCGTGTGCGACCTCGACGCTCTGAGCCGTCCTCCCGCCGGTACCGGGTTCCCCTGTCGTCCCCTCCCCGGCTTCGGTCGCACAGCGGTGTCCCCACGCGTCGCCCTTGACCCACCTTTCCAGCGACCGGCGGAGGCCCGTATGACTGTTTCGTCTTCCTTCATCACCTGCACATCGCTCTCCTACGCCTGGCCGGACGGCACCGCCGTCTTCGACGACCTCCAGGTCTCCTTCGGCCCCGGCCGGTCCGGGCTCATCGGGCTCAACGGCTCGGGCAAGTCGACGCTGCTGAGGCTGATCGCCGGGGAACTCGCCCCGGCCGAGGGGGCGGTGCGCGTCGCCGGTGACCTCGGCTATCTGCCGCAGAACGTCACCCTCGGCACCGCGCTCCGCGTCGACGAGGCCCTCGGCATCGCCGCCACGCGCGCGGCGCTCCACGCCATCGAGGCGGGCGACGTGCGCGAGGAGCGCTTCGCGGAAGTCGGCGACGACTGGGACGTCGAGGAACGCGCCGTCGCGACGCTCGACGGACTGGGCCTGGGCCACATCGGCCTGGACCGCACCATCGGCGAGCTGTCCGGCGGCGAGTCGGTACTGCTGCGCCTGGCGGCGCTGCTGCTGCGCCGCCCCGACGTCCTCCTCCTCGACGAGCCCACCAACAACCTCGACCTGTACGCGCGCCGACGGCTGTACGCGGCCGTCGACGCGTGGCCGGGCGTCATGGTCGTCGTCAGCCACGACCGTGAACTCCTCGACCGCGTCGACCAGATCGCCGATCTGCGGGGAGGCGGGATCACCTGGTACGGGGGTGGCTTCTCGGCGTACGAGGAGGCGCTGGCCGCCGAGCAGGAGGCGGCCGAGCGCATGGTCCGGGTGGCCGATGCCGATCTGCGCAGGCAGCGGCGCGAACTGTCCGACGCCCACGTCAAGCTGGCCCGCCGCAAGCGGTACGGCCAGAAGATGTGGGACAGCAAACGCGAACCCAAGGTCGTCATGGGTGAGCGCAAGCGGCAGGCCCAGGTCGCCGCCGGCAAGCACCGCGTCATGCACGAGGAGCGGCTCGCCCAGGCGAGGGAACGGCTCGACGAGGCGGTGGAGGCCGTGCGCGACGACGACGAGATCCGCGTCGACCTCCCCCACACGGCGGTCCCGCCGGGCCGGTCCGTCCTGACCCTGCGCGACGTCGTCCTCGCGTGCGGGGCGCGGGTGGAGGGCGGGTTCGAGCTGCGCGGCCCCGAGCGGATCGCGCTCGTCGGCCGCAACGGCGCGGGCAAGACGACGCTCCTGCGCACCGTCGCGGGAGAGCTCGACCCGCTCTCGGGCGAGGTCACGGCCCATGTGCCGCTGCGGTTCCTGCCGCAGCGACTCGACGTGCTCGACGAGGAGGCGACCGTCGCCGAGAACGTGGCGCGGTTCGCCCCGGAGGCCACCGACAACCGGATCCGGGCCCGCCTGGCCCGCTTCCTGTTCAAGGGCGACCGGGCGGGACAGCGGGTCGCGACCCTGTCGGGCGGCGAGCGCTTCCGGGCCACCCTGGCGGCCCTGATGCTCGCCGAGCCCGCGCCGCGCCTCCTGCTCCTCGACGAGCCGACCAACAACCTGGACATGGCGAGCGTCCGCCGGCTGACCACGGCCCTCGAGTCGTACGAGGGAGCGCTGATCGTGGCCGGCCACGACATTCCGTTCCTCGAGTCCATCGGCGTGACACGCTGGCTGCGCCTGGACGGCGAGCTGCGGGACACGACGGCGGAGGAGATACGGGCGGAGACGGCCGGCGCCTGAGCGGGCACATCCCCTTACCCATCCTTCACTTCACACGATCGGAACCTCATGACCGACGACACCTTGCTCGACGACACCTTCCTCGCCCCCGTCGCCGACCGGCTCGCCGCCCTGCCCTCCGTACGCGCCGTCACCCTCGGCGGCTCGCGTGCCCAGGGCACCGCGACCCCGGACAGTGACTGGGACCTGGCCCTGTACTACCGGGGCGCCTTCGACCCGGCCGGCCTGCGGGCCCTCGCCGGCACCCTCGGATGGGACGGCGAGGTCTCCGGCATCGGCGACTGGGGCGGCGGCGTCTTCAACGGAGGGGCCTGGCTCACGGTCGACGGCCGACGCGTCGACGTCCACTACCGCGACCTCGACGTGGTGGAACACCAACTCGCCGAGTCACGGCGGGGCCGCTTCCACTGGGAGCCGCTGATGTTCCACCTCGCGGGCATCCCCAGCTACCTCGTGGTCGCCGAACTCGCCCTCAACCGCGTGCTGCGGGGCACGCTGCCCCGGCCCGCGTACCCGGAGGCGCTGCGCGAGGCCGCCCCGCCCATGTGGCGCGGCCGGGCGGCCATGACGCTCCGCTACGCCACGGGCGCGTACGTCCCACGCGGCCAGGTCACGGAGGTCGTCGGCGCGGTGGCCACCGCCGCCCTGGAGACGGCGCACGCGGTACTGGCGGCGCGCGGCGAGTGGGTCACCAACGAGAAGCGCCTCCTCCAGCGGGCGGGACTGCGCGACGTCGACGCGATCGTCGCCGGGCTGCGGCCGGATCCCGATGCCCTGGCGGGGGCGGTGACCGAGGCGGAGAGGCTGTTCGAGAACGCCGCCTGACGGGTCACCGTGGCCGGATGCGGACCCCGGGCCCGTCGCCGGGTGGCCCGCCCGCACAGCGCTGGGTAGCGTCCGGCCCACCCGTACGGAAAGGCGCGCCATGCACGAAGGACAGACCCGCGAGAAGCCCGCCCTGCGGCCCGTCGTCTGGCGGCCTCCGCGCCGCCCCGCGCGGGCCCGGGCCGCGTACAGCCGCGTTCCCCTGCCGCCCGTCCGCCGCGTTCCGCTCGACGGCACGGGCCCGGAGGACGTGCGGGTCGACGCCGAGGGGCGGATCCTGACGGGCGTTTCGGACGGGCGGATCCTGCGGCTGGACCCGGCCGGGCACCGCGCGAGCGCCGTCGCCGACACCGGCGGGCGGCCGCTGGGCCTGTGCCCGCTGCCGGACGGACGGCTGCTGGTGTGCGACGCCGAGCGCGGGCTGCTGCGGGTGGAGCCCGGCTCGGGGCGCGTCGAGACGCTCCTCCGGGAGGCGGCGGGCCGTCCTCTCGGGGTGTGCAGCAACGCGGTCGTGGCACCGGACGGCGCCGTGTACGTCACCGACGCCAGTGGCCGCTTCCCGCTGCGCCACTGGATGGGCGATCTGCTGGAGCACTCCGGCACCGGCCGGCTCATCCGGTACGAGCCGGGCTCGGGCACGGCGGAAGTGGTGCTCGACAGGCTCCAGTTCGCCAACGGTGTGGCTCTCGCGCCCGACGGCTCGTTCCTCGTGGTCGCCGAGACCGGTGCCTACCGGCTGACGCGGCTGTGGCTCACCGGCCACAGGGCGGGCGAGAGCGATGTCTTCGCCGACGGTCTGCCCGGCTTTCCGGACAACCTCTCCACCGGTCCCGGCGGGCTGATCTGGGTGGCCATGGCCGCCCCGCGACAGCCGGCGCTCGACCTGCTGCACCGCACCCACCCCGCGCTGCGCCGGGCGGCGTGGGCCCTGCCGGACGCGCTCCGGCCGGGACCGAAAGCCACCGCGTGGGTGATCGCTCTGGACTCCTCCGGCCGCCTGGCGCACGACCTGCAACGCCCCGGCAGGGATTTCCGCATGGTGACGAGTGTGTGCGAGCACGACGGCCGCCTGTATCTGGGCAGCCTGACGGAGAGCGCGCTGGGCGTCGTCCCGGCGGTCCCGGAGCCGTCCGTACGGCTCAGCCGTGGCCGCTGACCACGCAGAAGAGGCCGCCTTCCGGGTCGCGCAGCGTGGCCGTGCGGCCGAAGTGGGTCGGGCTGGGCTCACCGATGGTCTGCCCGCCCAGCTTCCGCGTCGTCTCCATCGTGTCGTCGACGTCGACGACGGAGAAGAACACGTGCCACCGGGGCCGCAGCCGCGGATCGACCGTGCCCTCCACGGCTCCCCCGTACAGCGTCGCCACCGTCCGCTTGTCGATGTCGAGGATGACGCGGTCTTCTTCCCAGCGGACGGTGTAGGGCGGGGAGGGCCTGCGGTCCCAGTCGAAGACGCCGCCGTAGAACAGCGCCGCCTCGAACGCGTCCCGGGTGCGCAGCTCCACCCATACGGCGTTTCCTCCCACACCGGGCGGCCGGGGCCACCCGGGCTCGGTCCGGCACTCCCACAGGCCGAAGGAGGCTCCGGCCGGATCGGCCGCGAGCGCGAGGCGCCCCTCGTCGGACGACAGCGGCCCGACGGCGACGGTGCCGCCGCGTTCCTGTACGCGGCCGACGGCGGTGTCGGCGCTCTCCGTGCCGAAGTAGGTGGTCCAGGTGACGGGGAGCTCCCACTCGTGGGCCGTCGCGTTGATACCGGCGACCGCCGTCTTGCCCGCCATCGCGTGGACGTAGGAGCCCCGCCGGCCGGCCACGGTCTCGAACCGCCAGCCCAGCAGTGGCCCGTAGAAGTCCTTGGCCCCGTCCAGGTCCCGCGTGGCCAGGCTCACCCAGCAGGGAACACCCGGCAGACACGCGCATCTCGTGCCGGTCATGTCCCCAGCTCACTCCCCGTTCCCGGCATCTGCAACCGGGGCCGGGATCCGGGAAGACCGCCTACGGAATTCCCCCACTCCGCATTTTCAGCCTATAGCTTTCCTTCACTATTGTCCATTTTGCAAAAATTCCACCTGTTCGTATTTTCAGTCGCTTTAAATGCAGGTATGTTCATGTCTCCACTCGACTGATCTCCACTCGAACCGAGGAGACGTTGCGGCTGTGAGCGAAGAGAAAGCTCTGAATGTCGGCCCGTCGGCCATCGAAGTGGTCTACGAGCGCTTCGGCGACCCCAAGGCACCGCCCGTGCTGCTGGTGATGGGCGGCGGCGCGCAAATGATCCACTGGCCGGAGGGATTCTGTACCGAACTCGTCGACCGCGGTGTGCAAGTGATCCGGTTCGACAATCGGGATTCCGGCCGGTCGTCGCATTTCCCTCACGTGCCACCGCCGGATCTCCAGGCCGCGATGGCCGGTGATTTCTCATCGGCCTCCTACACGCTGTCGGACATGGCGGCCGACGCCGTCGGGCTGCTCGACGCCCTCGGATTCGACAGCGCCCATGTCGTCGGCGCGTCCCTGGGCGGCATGATCGCCCAGATGATCGCCATCGAGCACCCGACCCGGATCCGGTCGCTGACGTCGATGATGTCCACCACCGGCGACCGGGCCGTGGGCCAGCCCGACTTCACCGTCCTGGCCGGACTCGGGGCGCCGCCGGAGGACCGGCAGTCCTTCATCGGCTGGCAGGTGCGGGCCATGAGGGCGATCGGGTCCCCCGGGTTCAAGCCCGACGACGCCGGAGTGGCCGAGCGGGCCGGCCGCGCCTACGACCGGGGCCACGACCGCGTGGGCATGCTGCGCCAGGCCATCGCCGTCCTGGCCTCCGGAGACCGCACCGAGCGGCTGCGGACGCTCTCGCTCCCGACTCTGGTGATCCACGGCGCGGACGACGCCATGTGCGACGTCAGCGGCGGGCGGGCCACCGCGGCGGCCGTCCCCGGCGCCACGCTCGAGATCTTCGACGGCCTGGGCCACAACTTCCCCCGCGAGCTGTGGCCGGGCATCGCGACGCTGATCGCCGATCTCGTCCACCGCGCCGAGGCGGACCCGCCCGGCGCCTGACCCGGCTACCCCCTGTCGCCGGCACCGCCGCCCGCGGCGGCGAGGCGGTCGTACTCGGGCAGGGCGATGTTCCCGGCCTTGGCGAACTGTGCGGCGAGCACGTTCTTCATGGGCCAGTGGTTCATCGCCCGCATCGACAGATTCCGCAAGCCGATGGCCAGCGCACTGGAGGGCGCGTACCCGGAGGCTCCGCCGGGTGGCAGTTGCTGGGCCTGGTCGACGTAGGGGCGCATGACCTCGTCGTACTTCCGGAAGGCGATCCGGTGGTCGCCGCCGGCGGAGGCGAGTTCACCCGCCAGGACATAGGCGCCGACCAGGGCCAGGCTGGTGCCCAGGCCCGTGAGCGGCGTCGCGCAGTAGCCGGCATCCCCGACGAGCGCGGCCCGGCCGCGGGACCAGCTGTCGAGCCGGACCTGTGCCATGGAGTCGAGGAAGAAGTCGGGCGCGGCGCGCATCGCCCGCAGCAGGCGCGGCACTTCCCATCCCGCGCCGGCGAAGCGCCGGGCCACCAGGTCCTGTTGCGCGGAGATGTCGCGCCGGTCGTAGGCGAGGGGTGCCGAGCGGAAACCGAGGCCCGCCTTGATCTCGCCGGGGAGCCGGCCCGGGCGGGCCGAGGCGACGAGTCCGCCGGGCTCGTTGTACATCAGCATCCAGCCGTCGAGCCTCAGGTCCTCGGCGGCCGTGAACCAGGCGGTGTAGGCGTTCAGCGGACGCACGCAGTCCGGCTCCGGCCCGAAGGCCAGCGCGCGGACGGCGGAGTGGAGTCCGTCCGCGCCGAAGACCAGCCCGAACCGGCGGGGGGCGGCCTTCTCGAAGGTGACGGTGACCCCGTCGTCGTCCTCGTCGAGACGGGTGACGGTGTCGTCGAAGAGGTACTCGGTGTCCGGCAGGGTGGCGTCGTACAGCAGACGGGCGAGGTCGCCGCGGAGGATCTCGATCTCCGAGATGATCCCCTCGCCGCCGAAGCTGTCCGCCGGCATCCGGGCGGTGATACGGCCGGCCCCGTTGACGTACGCGAAGCCGCGCTGGTCGACGGCGAGCGCTCGCGCCCGGTCCATCAGGCCCATCCGCGAGACCACGGTACGGCCCGCGCCCCGCAGGTCCACGGTCTGGCCGCCCGGCCGGGGTTCCGGCGCCCGCTCGACGACGGTGACGGCGAAGCCCGCCGCGCGCAGCCAGTACGCCAGGGCGGTGCCGCCGATACCGGCACCGGAGATGAGTATGTCGGTGTTCCGCATGGCACTGAATGTACGCCGTACACAGCGCACTACGCAAGGCCAATCACCCTCCCGAGCAGGTCATTTGGCCTGGCAAGTGCACTAGTACGCGGGCGCGGCGGCTAGGATGGCGGGGATTAGGTGCACTAGTGCGGAGGGAAAACGGTGAACGGGCAGGCAGCACCCCGCTATACGCGGATCGCCGACGAACTGCGGCAGCGGATCGAGGCGGGCGAGCTGGCGCCGGGCGACCGGGTGCCCTCGACCCGGGAGATCACCCGGCAGTGGGGCGTCGCAATGGCGACCGCGACCAAGGTGCTCACCGAGCTCCGCGACCAGGGCCTGGTCCGCGCCGTCCCGGGCGTCGGGACGGTCGTCGAACCCGCCGTGCGACGACCGGAACAGCCGGCACAGCCTCAGCCGGCGCCCCCGCGCCGCAAGGGCACCGCGGACCAGGCACTCACGCCGGCGCGGATCGCCGAGGTGGCCGTCGCGGTGGCCGATGTGGAGGGGCTGGCGGCCGCCTCGATGCGCCGGGTCGCGGCCGAGCTGGAGGTGGCGACCATGTCGCTGTACCGGCACGTGGCCGACAAGGACGCCTTGTTGCTGGAGATGATGGACGCGGTGTTCCGCCGGTGGTCGTTGCCCGAGAACCCCTCCGGGGGCTGGCGGGAGCGGCTGGAGCTCGTCGCCCGGACGCTGTGGCGGATGTTCCGCCGCCACCCCTGGCTCGCACCGGCCCTCTCGGTCACCCGGCCGCAGATGGTCGCCGGCGCGCTGCCGTTCAGCGAGTGGGCGCTCGCGGCTCTGGAGGGGCGCGGTCTCGATCCCTCGACCGCGTTCACCGCCCACCTCACGCTGTTCACCTATGTGCGCGGCACCGCCGTCAACGTCGAGATGGAAGCGGAAGCGGAGGCGCTCAGCGGCCTGGACAGCGAGGAGTGGATGACCAGTCAGGAGCCCGCGCTCCTCGCCGCGCTGACCGGCGACCGGTTCCCGAGGATGCGGCACCTCGCCACGACCGGGTACGACTTCGACCTCGACGACCTGTTCGAGTTCGGTCTGCAGCGCCTCCTCGACGGCCTGGCCGTGTTCTTGGGCGAGGCGCCCTGACCCGCCGTCTCCCTCGGACCCGTACGGGTGAGGTGGGGTGTGCCCGGGCCGGTTCCCGGAAACGGTGCCAGTGTCCGTGCCCGCGCCCGTTTCCGAGAGGTCGCTTCATGCGTACGCGCGCTGTCGTCGCCACCATGGCACTCGCCCTCGCCGGTGGTGGGTTCCTCGGAACCCCCGCCTCCGCCATCGCCGCGTCCCCGGCCCAGGAGTGGGTGGTGAACAATCCGCGCGCCGTCATCGTGCAACGGACCAGCGGGCTCTGCCTGACGGCCACGGGTGGCGCCGACAGTGCCGTGACCACCCGGGGGTGCAGGGACGCACCGGGGCAGCGGTTCATGATGGAGGGAGGGGACATCCGCAACCAGGCCGGCGGCCTGTGCCTCACGGCCACCGGCCTGGACCAGCCCACGGTGATGCGGCCCTGCAACGGATCCGCCGGCCAGCGGTTCTTCGTTCAGGGCCCGGACATCCGCAGCCAGGCCAGCGGTCGGTGCCTGACGGCCACCGCCCCCGAGAGGCCCGTGCTGCTGACCCCGTGCCGGGCCTGACGCCCGGGTCGTACGCCGCCGTGCTATCGGTCGAACGTGCCGGGCACGGGCAGGGTGGCCCACCGGGAGACGGGCCAGGCGACGACGACGGCCCGGCCGATCACGTTGTCCACGGGCACGAACCCGCCGCCCGGCTCGTGGACATGGGCGCGGGAGTCGCGTGAGTCGTCGCGGTGGTCGCCCATGACCCACAGGTGGTCCTTGGGCACCTTCACCGTGCCGACCGGCATGTCGTCGCACGGGGTGGCGCCCGGGTGGATGTACGGCTCGTCCAGGGGCTTGCCGTTGACCTTCACGGGCTCGCCGCGCCTGCACTCCACGGTGTCACCGCCGACCCCGATCACCCGCTTGATCAGGTCCTTCTCGTCCGCCGAGGGCATCAGGCCGACGAAGGCGAGGGACTTTCGCACCCCGCGCTGGAAGGCGTTGCTCCGCTCCGGGAGCTTGTCGGACAGCCAGCCGCCCGGGTCCTTGAAGACCACGACCTCGCCCCGGTGCGGCGTTCCCCCGAACCAGGGCGTGAGCTTGTCGACCAGCACCCGGTCGTCCGTCCGGAGGGTGTTCTCCATCGAGCCGGAGGGAATGGAGAACGGCTGCACGAGGAAGGTTTTGATCGCCAGCGCGAGCACGAGGGCCAGGCCGATCAGGAGGGGTATCTCCCGCCATCCCGAGCGCTTCCTCCGCGTGCCGCGCGCGGTGTTCTCCTCGTTGTTCTCCTCGTGGTTCCCCTCGTTCTCCCCGGTGGTCATCGCTCGCCTCTCCCCTTGGTCGTACCGGGGCTGTGATCGGCACCCGGCAGTGACTCAACGAACAGGGGTTCCCACGATGTGGCTGGTCGTCGTGGTGGTCGGCGCGAGCGCGTGCGCGGTGGCGCGGGCGAAGGCCTCGGGGTTGTCGAGCATGATGTTGTGCCCGCAGTCGGGAATCGGGACCACGGCCACCCCGGCCTCGGCGAGCGCGTCGGCGCCGGGCAGCGGACCGTCGTCCTCCGGCAGCAGAAACGTGCGCGGAATGGTGAGCTCCATGAGGATTTCGCGCATGATGGGCACGCTCCCCCGGGTGAGGTGGACCGCGCTGCGGTGCAGCGCTTCGAGGCCGGCCAGCCGCATGGTGGACCACCAGTGCGCACCGGCCCGGTCGCGGACCTCCCGCCAGCCGCCGGCGAGGAACTCCTCCTCCGTGTGGGCGGCGATGCCGCTGCTGCCCCCGGAGCCGGGCGTGGGCGGGATCGGGTCGAGGTTCGCGTCGACGAGGACCAGCCGGGAGACCAGGTGCGGGTGGCGGGCGGCCAGGACGACGGCGACCGAGCCGCCCATGCTGTGCGCGATCACCTCCGCGCCGGCGGCGCCGGCTGCGGTCAGCGCGGCGGCGAGCGCGTCGGCGTGCCCCTCCAGGGTGTAGTCGAAGGTGACGGGCCGGTCGCTGATGCCGTGCCCGAGCAGGTCGACGAGCAGGGACCGGTGACCGGCCAGCAGCGGGTGGGCCGCGACGCCCGCGAAGTAGGCGGGCGACGTGGCCCCCAGACCGTGCACGTAGACGCGCGTGGGTTCCCGGCCCGGCAGTTCGGCCCAGCGGATCCGGTCGCCTTCGGTCGTCACGACGGCGTCTCGCACAGCTCTTCCCCCATAGCCCGAGTTCGGTGATCGTCAGGGGGAAGAGCGTAACCGCCCGCGCCGTTCGGGCTCGGGCCGCGTCAGGCGAGGGAGACCAGGTCCCGGTAGTCCTCGCTCCACAGGTCCTCGTCGGCGTCCGGCAGCAGCAGGACGCGGTCGGGGCGCAGGGCGTCGATGGCGCCCTCGTCGTGCGTGACCATCACGATCGCGCCGGGGTACGAGCCGACGGCGGCCAGGACCTCGTCGCGGGAGGCGGGGTCGAGGTTGTTGGTGGGTTCGTCCAGCAGCAGGACGTTCGCGCCGGAGTGGACGAGCCCGGCCAGGGCCAGGCGGGTCTTCTCCCCGCCCGAGAGGACCCCGGCGGGTTTGTCGGCGTCGTCCCCGGAGAAGAGGAACGCGCCGAGGACGCGCCGTATCTCACCGTCCGTCAGGTGGGGGGCTGCGTCGGCGAGGTTCTCGCGGACGGTGCGTTCCCGGGCGAGGGTGTCGTGCTCCTGGGCGAAGTAGCCCAGCCGCAGCCCGTGTCCGTGCGTCACCCGTCCGCTGTCCGGGCGTTCCGTTCCGGCGAGGACGCGCAGCAGGGTGGTCTTGCCCGCGCCGTTGAGGCCGAGGACGACGAGGCGGCTGCCGCGGTCGACGGCGAGGTCGACGCCGGTGAGCACGGGGTGGTCGCCGTAGGACTTGGTGAGGCTGATCGCGCCGAGGGGCGTGCGTCCGCAGGGTTCCGGTTCGGGCAGGCGGATCCTGGCGACCTTCTCGGCGTGCCGGGCCGGTTCGAGGCCGGCGAGCATGCGGTCGGCCCGGCGCGCCATGCTCCTGGCCACGACGGCGGTGGCGGAGCGCGCCTTCATCTTGTCGGCCTGGGCGTGGAGGGCGGCGGCCTTGCGTTCGGCGTTGGCGCGCTCGCGTGCCCGGCGGCGTTCGTCGGTCTCCCGCTGGGTCAGGTAGGTGGTCCAGCCGGTGTTGTGGATGTCGATGGTGGCGCGTCGGGGGTCGAGGTGGAAGACGCGGTTGACGACGTCGGTGAGCAGGGAGGTGTCGTGGCTGATCACCACCAGGCCACCGCGGTGCCCTTGGAGGAAGGCGCGCAGCCAGGCGACGGAGTCGGCGTCGAGATGGTTGGTGGGCTCGTCCAGCAGGAGGGTGCCGTCTTCGTGTCCGGCGAAGAGGATGCGGGCGAGTTCCACCCTGCGTCGTTGCCCGCCGGAGAGGACGCCCACGGGTTCGCCCATGACGCGGTCGGGCAGTCCGAGCCCGGCGGCGACGCGGGCGGCCTCGGCTTCGGCCGCGTAGCCGCCCGCCGCCTGGAAGGCGGCTTCGGCGCGGGCGTAGGCGTTCATCGCCCGGTCCAGCGCGCCGGGGCCGGTGGCCTCGGCCATGGCGGCCTCGGCCGCGCGCAGCCGGCGCAGGGCCCGGTCGAGGCCGCGCGCGGAGAGGATGCGGTCAGTGACGGTGACGGCGGGGTCGGCGGCACGGGAGTCCTGGGCCAGATGGCCGACGGGGCCGGTGCGGGTGACGGTGCCGGCGGCGGGGCGGGCCAGTCCGGCGAGGGCGGTCATGAGGGTGGTCTTGCCCGCGCCGTTGCGGCCGACGAGGCCGACGCGGTCGCCGGGCGAGACGGTGAAGGAAATGCCGGACAGCAGGAGGCGCGCGCCCGCGCGCAGCTCGGCATCACGAACGGTGATCATGGGATGACGCTCCGAGAAAGCAAAAGGACACACTTCTGGCGTGGAAGCGGGTCCTTCGCTAGGAAACTCGGGGCATAGACATGGGCTCACCGTAACCGGCCGCGCGCGAGCGGCGCACCCGGTTTTTCAGCGGGTAGCGCCGCCGTCGGCCCGGTCGTGCTGGATCAGGTCCCAGCGGTTCCCGTACAGATCCCGGAAGACGGCGACGGTGCCGTACGGCTCGCGCCTGGGCTCCTCGTCGAACACGACCCCGGCCGCGCGCATCCGCTCGTAGTCGCGCTCGAACGCCTCGGTGTTCAGGAACCAGCCGACCCGGCCGCCCGTCTGGTCCCCGACGCGAGCCGCCTGCTCGCCGGTCGCGGCTTCGGCGAGGAGCAGCGCGGTCTCCTTCGCGCCCGGCGGGGCGACGACCACCCACCGTTTGCCGTCGTCGAGGCGGGTGTCCTCCAGGAGGTCGAAGCCGACGGCGTCGCGATAGAAGGCGATGGCTTCGTCGTAGTCGCGTACGACGAGGGTCACGAGTCCGAGATGTGTCATGTGGCGATCTTCCCCGACTGCCCACACATGCCACAGAGGTGGCCGGTTCCGTCCGGGTGGGACGGTGCCGGCCACCTCTGCTCGGGTGGGGGGAGGTGCTGGGCCGTGACCGAGAGGTCAGGACCGCTTACTTGTTGATGAGCGCGTTGCCCTGGGAGCTGTTGAGGACGCCGACGACCGAGATGGCGTTGCCGCCGACGTTCGGGGAGACGCGGGGCGCGACCTGGGCGACGTTCCCGGCGAGGACGCCCGGGGACTTGCAGGCCGAGCCGTGCGCCTGGTCGGCGGTGGCGCCGGTGGCGCCGGCGCCGATGGCGGCGGCGGCCATCACCGTGACGGCGGCGGCGTTGCGGATGCTCATGTGCTCTCTCCTTGATTGGTGGGGGGAGGCAGTGCAAAAGCTCTGGCAAGAGAGAGTCTTGCGTATGAAAAACCGCTGACGTGACCGATGGCGATATGTTCATCCGCTCTGATGATCACGTGCTCGCCCTTGACCCCTTGTGGGTGTCGCCCCCTCGTCCGCCCGGCGTTCATCCGCTTGGAACGCCTCCGGGAGCCGATCCGGTGCGGAGGCTGTCCACTGTGAGGGAGAACGTTCCGGCCGGATCGAGGGAGGTCCCGTGGCCAAGGACAAGGACATGGACGACAGGCGTCAGCAGCTCTCCGACGACGCCAGGTTCTTCCTGAGCGGACTGCCGAGAGCGGACCGTGAGAAGGCGCTGCGCGAGAGGACCCCCAAGCAGCTCGACGAGGCCGGCAAGGAGGTGCGGAGCGCCCTCACGGAGGAGTAGCCCCGGCACGGGTCAGACGCGGTCGGCGGCGATGAGCAGGTAGTGGAAGCTGCCTTCCTTGTACGCGGTGAGGAACGCCTCCTCGATGCCCGTGGCCACCTCGGACTTCGCGCGCAGCTCCCAGTAGGGGATGGTGGCGGGGGTGAGGTCCACGACGCTGATCGGCGTCAGGTTGTTGGCGGCCAGGGCCTTGAAGTAGGCGCTGCGCGGGTGGATGTTGCAGGTGTAGTGCTCGTCGATGCGGCTGACCGCCTTGGAGCGCAGGCCCTTGACGTCGTTGGAGCAGCCGGTGATGCACACGTACCGGCCGCCGAACTCCAGGAGCCGGGAGAACTCGCCGAACAGCTCGAAGAGGTCCACGTACATGGTGGTCTCGTTGGTCCAGATCGCCCGGCGGGAGGCGGTCTCGAAGCCGGTGTCGAGCATGTTGCGGAAGTGGAACTTCACGCTCTCGTCGATACCGCGCTTGCGCGCCTGCTCGTTGGCGAAGCCGACCTGGTACTCCGAGATCGACACGCCGTCCACCGCGCAGCCGAAGCGCTGGTGGGCCATGACGCTGGTGCCGCCGCGGCCGGAACCGCCGTCCAGGAGGCGGTCCTGGGGGGTGATGGCGCCCAGGTGGTCGAGGAGGACGTCGGCCTGGGCGGTCTCCAGGCGGTGCATCTCCTCGATGATGCGCTGCTCCCGGGTCGCCGCGGGCCCCTCCAGGACCGAGGGGTCGTAGTCGCCGAGCCCGTAGTGGTGGTGGTAGAGGTCGTCGACCTCGCCCAGGCGCAGGTTGACCGGGTCCTGCTGGTTGGTGTTCCAGTACGCGGCCACCGCCTTCTGGAACTCGGTGCGCAGGACTGCCGCGGTGGCGGAGGGCGTGGTGGTCAACTCGTTCTCCTTAACGGTTTACAACTTACGACGTGCCGTAGCGGGCGCTGCCCGCGTGCCAGGCCTTGTTGCCGCCGAGCCAGGCCCACACTCCGGCGAGGAAGCGGCGCAGGGCCGGGGAGCCGGTGAGGCTGAGGGCGGCCGCCTCCCTCTCGAAGGAGCGCACGAGCTCGTCGTGGATCGCGGCGCTCCGCTCGACGGCCTCCCGGAGCGAGCACTTCTCCTCCGCGACGATCGCCGCGGGCAGGTTGAAGTTCAGGCCGGTGGCGTCCTTCTCCTTGGCCATCGAATAGAGGTCGTTCACGAGCGTGCTCGCGGTGCCCGCCATGGTGACGACGCGGCGCACGCGCGGTTCGGCGTACTCGGCGGCGGACAGCGGGTGTCCGTCCATCACGTCGACGAGGGCGATGCAGGGCAGGAAGCTGTTGAAGCGCCGGTGGGTGAGGTACTCCCACACGGCGGGCATCTTCCCCGTGCTCCGCCAGGAGCCCTCCTGCCCGTATCCGACGAACAGTCCGCCGATCTCCTGGCGCACCCGGGCCAGCTGGCTCGGGTCCGCGTAGCGGGCGAGGTGCTCGAAACCGGACCGGAGGGCGGCGCGGACGGGGTCCGCGCGCAGGGCCTCGTCGAGTTCCGAGGCATGGGGCTCGGGGAGGTGGGCGGGGTCGACGGCCGCGAGGGCGGTCCCGAGGTGGGCGCCGAGGTGGGCCGGGGAGGAGCCCATGGTCTCGTCGTCGCAGTAGTAGTCGTCCGTGGCCCACTCGGCGAGCGCGCAGCGGGCGGCCGCCAGCAGCCGGTCCGGGTCGTCGGTCTGGGGGTGGACGAGCATCATCATGCGCCCGAGGTCGGTGCCGCGGACTCGGTCGAGCCGCTCCGGGTAGATGCCGATCTCCTCGGCCCAGTCAACCAGCCGGTCGTTGACCTCTTCGCCGAGGGCCCGGTCGTCGCGGAGCGGCGGCGGGCAGTACAGCTCGGGGACGAGGGAGTTCGACTTACCGGACGAGCTGGATACGCCCGTCGTCCCGGGCGTGGGCCGGGCGGCCGGGATGCGGAGGCCGGAGGTGCCGAGGCCGGTCGGACCGGTGGGCACGGCCCGGAGCGGCTCCCGCGCGGACGCCGCGCGCCGGTGGACGTCGCCGTGCGCGGCGCGGGCGCCGGGCACGAGGGGGGCCGCCCCGCTCTGGTGGGACAGCAGTGTGGCCACCAGCCTCGCCACGTCGTGGGTGGCCGAGGGTGCGGACATGCGGGACAGCAGCGACACCGGTTCTCTCCGTTCCTCTCCGTTCTCGGGTGCGGCGGTGTCAGGAAGGCGCGCCGGCGATCTGGACGTTCTCCAGCACCCCGAGGGCGTCGGGCACGAGCACGGCGGCGGAGTAGTAGGTGCTGACCAGGTAGGAGATGACGGCCTGGTCGTTGATGCCCATGAAGCGGACGTTCAGGCCGGGCTCGTACTCGTCGGGGATGCCGGTCTGCCACAGGCCGACCACGCCGCCGGCGGACTCGCCGGTGCGCATGGCGAGGATCGAGGAGGTGCCCTCGTCCGTGACCGGGATCTTGCCGCAGGGCAGGATCGGGACGCCGCGCCAGGCGGGCATGCCGTGGCCCTCGACGTCGGCGGTGTCGAAGGCGAGCCCGCGCTTGTTGCACTCGCGGCCGAGGGCGGCGATGGCCTTCGGGTGCGCGAGGAAGAACTTGGTGCTGCGGCGCATGCTCAGCAGCTCGTCCATGTCGTCCGGGGTGGGCGGGCCGGAGTGGGTCTGGACGCGCTGGCTGTAGTCGACGTTGTGCAGCAGGCCGAACTCGCGGTTGTTGACGAGCTCGTGCTCCTGGCGTTCGCGCAGTGCCTCGACGGTCAGGCGCAGTTGCTGCTCGACCTGGTTCATGGGGTCGTTGTAGAGGTCGGCGACCCGGCTGTGGACCCGCAGGACGGTCTGGGCGACGCTCAGCTCGTACTCGCGCGGTTCGAGCTCGTAGTCGACGAAGGTGCCCGGGAGGACCGGCTCGCCGGTGTGCCCGGAGGCGAGGGCGATGTCGGCCTCGCCGCGCTTGTTCCGGGGGCGCTCGCCCTCGTCGCCGCGCCGCTGGACGTGGGAGCGCAGCGACTCGCTGCGGCCGGCCACCTCCTCGTACGCGTGGCGCGGCAGGGCCAGTACGGTGCAGGCGGTCAGGGCGCGGGCCGTGAAGTCCCAGTCGCCGGGCTCGGGGGCCAGGGTCCGCCCGCCGAAGAAGCCGCCGTCGGCCAGCACGCCCCGGCGGGTGTCCTCGCCGTAGTGGCCGGTGCCGAGCTTCTCCACCTTGCCGTGGGCGATCAGGTACACGTGGTCGGTGGGCCGGCCGGCCTCGGTGATGACCTGGCCGGGCTCGTACTCCCGCTGCTCGAAGCGGTCGGCGAGGGCGCGCAGGACGCCCGTGTCGGCGAAGCCGCGCAGCAGGGGCAGCTCGCCGAGCTCGGCGGGGACGACTCTGACGCTCGCGCCCTCCTGGACGAAGGTGACGCGGCCGTCCCCGACCTCGTAGACGAGCCGCCGGTTGACCCGGTAGGTGCCGCCGCTGACCTGGACCCAGGGCAGCATGCGGATCAGCCAGCGCGAGCTGATGCCTTGCATCTGCGGCAGGGACTTGGTGGTGGTCGCGAGGTTCCGCGCCGCCGCTATGCCCAGGCTGAGCTGTGCCTGGGCACCGGTGTACTCCTGCTGCTCCGGCAGCGCTGAGGTCGACATCCCAGGTCCTTCCGTCTCGGGGCCCGTAACGGCCTGCGGAGCGCTGGTGCCCACGGCGGTGACCTGCGGTGACGGCGCTCCGGCGGGAGTGAATCAGGCCGGGGCGGCACCGGTCGAAAGCGGGCGGCCGGGTGGGTCGGATTCACGCCACATACGGATCGGAGGACCCTCTGGCCACTTGAGTCACTCCGGTCGGTGTGTCAAGGGCCTTTTGGGGAAGATCGATTGGGCCGTTCGGGCCCGGTGGTTCACCGCCGACATCCGGGTCGACATGTCCGGGTCAATGACGGGGAGGTCATGGGGGAACCGGGGTGTGCGGTGTTCGAGGATGACGAAAACTCTTCGTTCGGCGGCCGGCAGGCCCCGGTCGGGGCCCGCTTCAGCCGCGGGTCGTCACTCGACGACGAGCTCGACCGGGATGTTGCCGCGGGTCGCGTTGGAGTAGGGGCAGACCTGGTGGGCCTGCTCGACCAGCTTGCGGCCCGTCGCGGTGTCGACCGCGTCGGGGAGCTCCACGCGCAGCGTGACCGCCAGCCCGAAGCCCTCGCCCTCCTTGCCGATGCCGACCTCGGCGGTCACCGCGGCGTCACCGAGGTCGACCTTCGCCTGCCGGCCGACCAGACCGAGGGCGCTGGCGAAGCACGCCGCGTACCCGGCGGCGAACAGCTGCTCCGGGTTGGTGCCGGCGCCGTTGCCGCCGAGCTGCGCCGGGAGGGCCAGCTGGACGTCGAGGAGGCCGTCGGAGCTGACGGCGCGGCCCTCACGGCCGTGGGTGGCGGTGGCGACGGCGGTGTACAGGGCTTCCATGGGAACCATCCCTCTCGGAGATCGCGGCGAGGGCCTGTCCGGCCCGCCTGACACCCATCAAGGTAGTGCACGATTCAGTTGTGCGCAATTAAATGCCCGGCGAGATACCCTGGGCGCATGACGAAGCCGCCGATCACCCCCTCCGAGCACGCGCCCCGCGAGGACCTCCTCCGCCTGGACCGGCAGCTCTGCTTCTCGCTGAACGCCGCCTCCCGCGCGTTCGGCGCCGTCTATCGCACGCTGCTCAAGGACCTGGGCCTCACCTACCCGCAGTACCTGGTGATGATGGTCCTCTGGGAGCACACCGAGCTGCCCGTGAAGCGGCTGGGCGAGCTCCTGCGCCTGGACTCCGGGACGCTCTCCCCGCTCCTCAAGCGCCTGGAGGCGGCCGGGCTCGTGCACCGCGAGCGCAGCGCGCAGGACGAGCGATCCGTCCTCGTCCGCCTCACCCCGGCGGGCACCGCGCTGCGCGAGGAAGCGGCCCTCGTGCCGGTCCGGATCGCGACGGCCACGGGCTTCACCGCCCAGGAGGCCGGGGAACTGCGCGCGCTTCTGGAGAAGTTGACGCTCGCGCTCGACGGCGCGGCCTTCGAC
This sequence comes from Streptomyces luteoverticillatus, assembly GCF_003970715.1. Lineage (NCBI taxonomy): Bacteria > Bacillati > Actinomycetota > Actinomycetes > Kitasatosporales > Streptomycetaceae > Streptomyces > Streptomyces luteoverticillatus. Next base: position 235,537 of record NZ_CP034587.1, read on the forward strand.
GACGGATCCCTCTGCGACTGACTCGCCGCGCCGCCGGACATGCCCGTGCCCGGCCGGAGCCGGGTACGGGCAGCGCGGATCAGTCCCGCGATGTGGTGGTGCTCAGAGTGGCGAAGAGGCCCTGGACGCGGGTGCCGTCCTGGAGGTTCCACCAGCCCAGGACGTGACCGGTCGCGCCCTCGGGTGCGGTGTCCGGGCCGGGGCGCAGCACCCGGTGCAGACGGAGCGCGGCGCCATGGGGCGCGCCCGTCAGCTCGGTGGACTCCGTGTCGTCGGTGACGGAGGTGAAGGCCGCGGCCACGGGGCCCTGCCCGGTGAAGGAGCGGGCGATCCCCTCGTCGAGGGTGTCGCTGACACTCTGGGCCTGGGCCTGGACCCGGCCCTCGATCAGGGCGAGGATCGCCGTGGTGAACACCGGGTCGTGGCACCCGTCGTAGACCCAGCGCTTGCCCAGCACACCGTGCTCCAGGGTCCCGACGAGGGCATCCTCCGCGCCCTCCAGCGGGGCGCCCCGGTAGGTGAGCGGCACCAGGTAGCTGACCGGCTCCGGGCCCGCCGTGTCGGTCGTCACCATGAACTCGATCCCGACCTCGCCGGCCGGGTCGTCCAGCCGGAACCCGCCCGCCTTGGTCAACTGCGGCGCGCCCGCCCCGGGGCGGTACCACGGCCGGGAGGGCAGCCAGGAGGCGAGCAGCTCCTCCTTGGTGGGCGTAAGGGTGGTGCGGTGGATGACGGACATACCCTGGCTTCTCTTTCGTTGAGCGTTGTATGACCCCTCATCATGGGCGAGATCAGTCGTCGACCGGAAGCCCCTGCGGCTCCTTGACCCGCTTCATGATGATCTGCGAGTTGACCTCGGTGATGCCCGACAGCGTGGTGAGGCGCTCGATCCACAGCCGCTCGTAGGCCGTGAGGTCGGCGACCGCGATGCGCAGCAGACAGCCCGGGCTGCCGAAGAGCCGGTACGCCTCGATCACGTCCGGGATGCCCTGGAGCGCGGCCTCGAACGCCTCGACCGCCTCCCGGTCGCGCTTGACCTCGATGGAGACGAGCACCTCGAAGCCCCGCCCGACGGCCTCCGGGTTGATCACCGCCCGGTAGCCCTGGATCACGCCGTCCTGTTCCAGCTGGCGGACACGGCGCATACAGGGGGACGAGGTGAGACCCACGCGCTGGGCGAGGTCCTGGATGGTCAGCCGGCCGTCCTTCTGGAGCTCGCGCAAGATATTCCTGTCGATCTGGTCCATCACGCGATTATCCACCACGCTACGCGCGTCACCACGCCCGACATGGCAAACCGATTGCGCCCGATTCGTCATATCGTTGCCAGGAACAAACCGGCGTGCGCCCCCGGCGCGCACGCCGGTCATGAACTACGAGCAGAAGTGAGCACGACGTGGGACAGGTCGTCGTCATCAGCACCGGCGGAACGATCGCCAGCCGCTGGCAGGGGTCCGGCTTCGCCGCCGACGCCCGCGGCGGGGACGTCCTGGCGACGGCCGCCGTGCCCGACGGCGTGACCGTGCGGGTCGTGGACCTGATGAGCGTCAACAGCGCCCGGCTGACCACCGCCGACCAGCTCGCGCTGCTGCGCACGGTGCACGAGGTGCTGGCCGACCCCGACGTGGCCGGCATCGTCGTCACCCACGGCACGGACACCCTGGAGGAGTCCGCCTTCTTCGTGGACCTCCACCACGGCGACCCCCGCCCGGTGGTCTTCACCGGCGCCCAGCTGCCGCTCGAGGACCCCAACGGCGACGGGCCGCGCAACCTCCACGACGCCCTCCTGACCGCCGCCTCGGTGCGCGATCTCGGTGTGCTCGTCGTCTTCGACGGCCAGGTGCACGCCGCGCGCGGCACGATCAAGGTCCAGACCCTGGCCGCCGACGCCTTCGCCGACCCGTCCGGGAGCCGCGTCGCCGACGTGGGCCCCAGCGGCGTCGTCATCCACCGGCGGCCCGAGCGCCCGGAGCCTCTCCCGCTGCCCGCGGCGGACGGGCCGCTGCCCCGGGTCGACGTCGTCATGCACCACTGCGACGCGGACACCCTCCTGTTCGACGCCGCCGTCGGCGCGGGCGCCCAGGGCGTCGTCCTCGTGGCGACCGGCGCGGGCAACGCCACCCCCGAGATCGCCGCCGCCGTCGCCGGCGCGGCCTCGCGCGGTGTGCTCGTCGCCGTGACCACGCGCGTGCCCAGCGGCTCCGTCGCCGAGATCTACACCCACGGCGGCGCCGTGGACCTCGTCGCCGGCGGAGCCGTGCTCACCGGCACGCTGCGCGCCGGCCAGGCACGCATAGCCGTGCTCGCCGCGACGCTCGCCGCCACCGACCCGGCCGCGCGCGCCGAGGCGCTGCGCCGGGCCCTCGGGGCCCCCGCGCCGGCCGCCGACGCGCACGGCGCGTCGCTCGCGAACGCCTGATCACCCCCCACACCGCCTCCCCCCGCACCCGATCGGACCCCCGATGACGGCCACCGTCCCCCACCCCGCCACCGCACCCGACAGCACCCTGTTCCGCAGCGAGCACGACCTCCTCGGCGACCGGGACGTCCCCGCCCACGCGTACTACGGCGTCCACACGCTGCGGGCCGTGGAGAACTTCCCCATCACCGGCACCCCGATCGCCGCGTACCCCGACCTCGTCACCGCGCTGGCCGCCGTCAAGCAGGCCGCCGCGCTGGCCAACCGCGACCTGGGCCTGCTGCCCGGCGACAAGGCGGACGCCATCGTGCGGGCCTGCGAGGAGATCCGCGCCGGCCGCCTCCACGACCACTTCGTCGTGGACGTGATCCAGGGCGGCGCGGGCACCTCCACCAACATGAACGCCAACGAGGTCATCGCCAACCGGGCGCTGGAGCACCTCGGCCACGCCAAGGGCGACTACCGCCGCCTCCACCCGCTGGAGGACGTCAACGCCGGGCAGAGCACCAACGACGTCTACCCCACCGCCGTCCGGCTCTCCCTCCAGCTCGCCGCCGACGGGCTGCTGGAGGCCATGGAGGTCCTCCGGCTGGCCTTCGCCGCCAAGGCGGAGGAGTTCGCGGACGTCCTCAAGATGGGCCGCACCCAGCTCCAGGACGCGGTGCCCATGACGCTGGGCCAGGAGTTCGCCGCCTACGCCGTCATGCTGGCCGAGGACCGGGCCCGGCTGGAGGAGGCCCGCGCCCTGCTCCGGGAGATCAACCTCGGTGGCACCGCCATCGGCACCGGCCTCAACGCCCACCCCGAGTACCCGGAGCTCGCGTGCCGCCACCTCGGCGCGATCACGGGCGTCCCGCTGAGCGTCGCCGGCGACCTCGTCGAGGCCACCCAGGACATGGGCGCGTTCGTCCAGCTGTCCGGTGTGCTCAAGCGGATCGCCGTCAAGCTCTCCAAGACCTGCAACGACCTGCGGCTGCTCTCCTGCGGCCCGCGCGCCGGTCTCGCCGAGATCAACCTGCCGGCCGTGCAGGCGGGTTCGAGCATCATGCCCGGCAAGGTCAACCCGGTGATCCCCGAGGTCGTCAACCAGGTCGCCTTCGAGGTCATCGGCAACGACGTGACCGTCACCATGGCCGCCGAGTCCGGCCAGCTCCAGCTCAACGCCTTCGAGCCGGTCATCGCGCACAGCCTCCTGAAGAGCATCGCCCACCTGCGGTCCGGCTGCCTGACGCTGGCCGAGCGGTGCGTCACCGGCATCACCGCCAACCGCGAGCACCTGGCCCAGCTGGTCGGTCAGTCCATCGGCCTGGCCACCGCCCTCAACCCGCACATCGGCTACGAGAAGGCCACGGCCGTCGCCCAGGAGGCCCTGACCACCGGCGCCTCCGTCCGCGACCTCGTCCTGGCCAAGGGCCTGCTCACCCCGGAGCGGCTCGAGGAGATCCTCCACCCGGACAACCTCGCCCGCCCCCACTCCGCGGCGGTCCACGGCTGACCGCCGGACCACTCCGCACCGCTCCCCTCCCAAGAAACAGAAAGAAGAAGTACCCCCATGGCAACGGCGCCCAGCGTCTCGTACTCGATGACGGTCCGGCTGGAGGTTCCCGCGTCGGGGACCGCGGTCAGTGAGCTGACCACGGCCGTGGAGTCCTCCGGCGGGTCCGTGACCGGCCTGGACGTGACCGCTTCCGGCCACGAGAAGCTGCGCATCGACGTCACCATGGCCACCACCTCGACCGAGCACGCCGACGAGATCGTCGAAAAGCTCCGCGGCATCGAGGGCGTGACCCTGGGCAAGGTCTCCGACCGCACGTTCCTGATGCACCTCGGCGGCAAGATCGAGATGGCCTCCAAGCACCCCATCCGCAACCGCGACGACCTCTCCATGGTCTACACCCCCGGCGTCGCCCGCGTCTGCATGGCCATCGCCGAGAACCCCGAGGACGCCCGCCGCCTGACCATCAAGCGCAACAGCGTCGCCGTCGTCACCGACGGCTCCGCCGTCCTCGGCCTGGGCAACATCGGCCCCAAGGCCGCCCTCCCGGTCATGGAGGGCAAGGCCGCCCTCTTCAAGCGCTTCGCCGGCATCGACGCCTGGCCGATCTGCCTGGACACCCAGGACTCCGACGCCATCGTCGAGATCGTCAAGGCCATCGCCCCCGGCTTCGCCGGCATCAACCTCGAGGACATCTCCGCCCCCCGCTGCTTCGAGATCGAAGCCCGCCTGCGCGAAGCCCTCGACATCCCCGTCTTCCACGACGACCAGCACGGCACCGCCATCGTCGTCCTCGCCGCCCTGACCAACGCCCTGCGCGTCGTCGGCAAGAACGTAGGCGACGTCCGCGTCGTCATGTCGGGTGCGGGCGCGGCCGGCACCGCCATCCTCAAGCTCCTCATCGCCGCCGGGGTGCGGCACGCGGTGGTCGCCGACATCCACGGCGTCGTCCACACCGGCCGCCCCGACCTCGTCTCCGCGAGCCCGGACTCGGCGCTGCGCTGGATCGCGGACAACACCAACCCCGAGGGCGTGACCGGGACGCTGAAGGAGGCCGTGCGCGGCGCGGACGTCTTCATCGGCGTCTCCGCCCCCAACGTCCTGGACGGCGAGGACGTCGCCGCGATGGCCCCGGACTCGATCGTCTTCGCGCTGGCCAACCCCGACCCCGAGGTCGACCCCGGCATCGCCCGCAAGACCGCCGCGGTGGTGGCCACCGGCCGCTCGGACTTCCCGAACCAGATCAACAACGTGCTGGTCTTCCCCGGCGTCTTCCGCGGCCTGCTCGACGCCCAGTCCCGCACCGTCAACACCGACATGATGCTCGCCGCCGCCCGCGCCCTCGCCGACGTCGTCGCCGAGGACGAACTCAACGCCAACTACATCATCCCCAGCGTCTTCAACGCGAAGGCGACCGAGGCAGTGGCCTCGGCCGTCAAGCAGGCGGCGCTGGCCGCCCGCCAGTAGGCGGAAATCACGCGGCGGTGCCCGGGACACGGGCACCGCCGTTCTCGTACGCTCGCCCGCGCGCGAGCGGCCCCGCGTCCTCGGAGCGGAGCGGTCCCGGGCCCTGGCCGTGTGGGCAGGGCCCGGGACCGGGTCAGCGGGTCAGGCCTCCACTCCGTAGTACTGGGCGAGGAAGCCGGTGACGTCCGCCGCGTGGGGGCTCAGCTCGGGCAGGTGCGTGGCGAGGGCGGTGCGCACGGCCTCCGTGAGTTCGGGCAGGCCGGTGGCCGCGCCCTTGACGTACGGGTCGAGGCGGCGGACGAGCTCGTAGTTGCTCTCCACGTCCAGCTGCCGCATGGCCCGCTCCAGCGGCGGGGCCTCCGCCCCGGCCACCGGCGGCAGCAGCCGGCTGACGAACGTGACGCGGTGCATCACGCGCCAGCACGGGGGCTTCCGGTCCGACTGGCGCGCCTGGCGCAGCGCGGCCGCGTTGGGGTCGGTGCCGTTCTCCAGCCAGGTGGGGTCGACGACCTTGTGGAAGAAGGTGTCGAAGTGCTCGGTGTCCTCGCCGAGGTAGAAGCTGAGGAACCGGTAGGCGTCCACCTTGCCGGGCGCGTTGACGGGGTTGCCGTCGGCGTCGAAGACGGGTTTGCGGTTGGCGTCGTACTGCTGGACGTTGCCGGACGGTGAGCAGGTGACGTTCAGCCCGAAGGAGCGGGTGGCCTCCTTGCCGCGGGCCCGGGTGACGGACATGCCGCCGCCGACGGCCGCGTCGAGCTGGGCGTTGATCCCGACGCCCATGATGTCGAAGGACGTGCCGACGGACGCGCCCACCGAACCGGACAGCGAGTACGAGCCGGAGGTCGTCTCGCTGACGGCGTCCGTGGTCTCGGTGGTCTCGGCGAAGAAGCCGCCGTCGGCGGTCCAGACGTAGGTGTTGACCAGGTCGCGGCGGGAGAAGCCGTCGCCGGTGGAGTTGCCCGCCGTGTCGCGGCCCTTGCCGGGCGAGGTGTCGCCGCCGATCGCGCCGCCCAGGACCCGGCCCGCCCGCTCGGCGGTGGGGTCGGGGGCGCTCGTGTCGGTGGAGACCGTCTCGTAGTAGCCGCGCAGCCGCTGCTGCTCGCGCTGGATGCGCCGCTTGACGGCGTAGGCCTCGCGAGGCTTGTAGTAGCTGTACTCGCCGTGGTCGCGGGCGTCCGTGTAGTCGGGGTCGAGGACCTTGCCGCGCTCGTCGTAGCCGACCGTGCCGTCCAGGGTGCCCTGTTTGGTGTAGCGCGGGTTGAGCGGGAAGGTGACGACGTTCCAGTCCTTGGGGATGTCGGGGTTGGGCTGGATGCGGTAGGCGACGAGGGCGCCGCTGTGGGCGAGCCGCAGCGCGAAGACGTCGGCGGTCTGGGACTGGACGAGCGCGAAGCCGGTGTTGACGGGGATGTACCGGCGGCCGAGCGTGGCGTTGAGGGGCTTGGTCGGGTCCTCCCAGCTGCCGGAGAGGTCGACCTTCATGGACCGGGTGGTGTTCTCGCCCTGGGAGACGGCGGTCTCGTCGGCCCAGCTGTTGGAGAACTCCAGGCTGCCGCGCACACCCGCCGACACCTTGGCCTTCGCCATCGACTTGGCGACACCGAAGCCCAGCGGTGCGGCGATCATCCACATGTCGACGTCGACCTCGTTGGAGAGGGCGAAGGAGAACGCGGCGTCGACGCTGCGTTCCTTGGCCGACGACAGCGAGTGGACGACCTCCTCGGCCTGGGTGAACTCCACCGAGGCGACGCCGTCGTAGGTCGCGCGGTCGGGGTCGACCGTGTTGGGCGTGAGGTTCTCCGACGGCACGGGCGGCGCGCCCTCGACGTAGCCGACGAGCTGCGGGTCGAACTGCACCTGGCTGACCCATTCGCTGACCAGGTCGCCGACCTTGTAGCCGGTGACCAGGTGCCAGCGGCCGTCGTGCAGATAGCCGTAGGCCCGCTTCAGGACGCCGAACGCCTCGCCCTTGGCGGTGTACTGCATGTCCGCGTACTCGGCGACGGCGGGCGCGGCGGAGACCGTCTCGTGGAAGGGGGTGCGCATCGCGGCCAGTGCCGAGCGGACCTGGGCGGTGTCGCTGGAGACGGGGGCGGTGGACAGGACGGCGGCGGGGCGGCGGGGAGCGTCGTGGAGGGTGAGGTCGTTGCCGCGCAGGCCCTCGTCGCGGACGAGGTTCGCGCTCTCGTCGGTGGAGGCGCGGTCGAAGGACCAGTAGGCGATCAGGTCCTCCTTCTCGCCCTTGAGGCGGGTGAAGAGGTTGTCGAGGATCTGCTCCTGGGTGCGGGTGGTGCGCCAGACGCGCACCTCCTCCAGGATGCCGTGGAAGGGCTGGGTGACCTCGCCGTCCTTGAGCCGGGCGCCGAGGGAGAGCTGGGTGTCGCCGTAGTCGGTGAAGTCCTTGGCGTCGAGGGGGTCGCAGGCCACGGAGACGCCGTTGCGGTAGATCCGGAAGGCGCTGCCGCGCGGGTCGGGGTTGCGGGTCCAGCGGGCGCCGCGCAGCCGGGCGGGGTGCGAGCCGGTGGTGTCGGCGGCGGTGTTGCCGGCGTTCTCCTCGAAGCGCCACTGGGCGGTCAGGCCGCGGTCGCGGGCGGAGACGGGGGTAGCGAGCCGCGCGGCGTCACGGGCGAGGCCCCACAGCCGGACCTCGGCGACGACACCGGTGAAGGAGTGGACGTCCAGGCCCGTGCGGGCCCGGCCGATGTCGAGCGTGCCGGTGTTGCCCTTGGCGCCGGGCCCCTCGTAGCGGGCGGAGCCCGCCTCACGGCCGTCGACGAAGAAGCGGATGTCCTGCCACTCCTGGACGTCGACGGACTCCACGAGCTCGACGGTCTGCTTGACGGGCTTGCCGTCGGCGCCCGCCCCGGTGATCTCCTTGCTGCCCTTGCGCTCCTGCGTCGACCGGCCGCTCTTGCGGACGACGGCGAGGCGGTGGAACGTTCCGGCGGCAACGGCATCGGTGGAGGTGAAGCGCACGAGCCTGCCGTCCGGGTCCTCGAAGCCGAACTCCAGCTTTCCGTCGGGGAGGACGAGCAGCCGGTACGGGACGCTGCCGCCGGAGCCGTCGGCGGTGCGGCCCTTGGAGAGCAGGCCCTGTGTCGTACCGAGGGCGTCGACGCGGCAGAAGACCTCAATGGTGAGGTCGTCGGCGATGTCGAGCGCGTCGTTGTCGGGCGCCTCCAGGTACGCGCCGTCGGAGAGCTCGACGGCCCAGGACTGCTCGTAGGAGGCGGCGAGGTGGGTCCACTCGTGAGGGGCGAAGGTGTCGCGGGTGGCCACCAGCCGGTCACCGGCCCCGGCGACGACGCGGTACGTCGTCTCCGCGGTCTGCTTGAGCTCGGCGGTCGTGGTCGCGGTGGTGACGCCGCCGCGCAGCTGGACGTGCCGGTTGTTGCCGGAGCGGTCCAGGACGCCGGGCTTGCCGCCGACCTGGTCGAACGGGTCGGCGGAGGGCCAGTAGCCCATCAGGCCGTGCTCCTTGCCCGTCAGCCGTACGTTCTTGCGGTCCCGGATCTCCGCGGCGGTGCGGGCGGTGCCCCAGAGCCGGACCTCGTCCATCTCGACGGCCGCGTAGTCGGGCACCCAGCCGCCGAAGTGGCTGCCGAAGCTGAAGAGGCCGTCGCCCTGGTAGGTGCCCGTGGCGGTGCGCCGGTCCTCGGCGACGCCGTCCCGGTAGATCACCTGCTCCCGGGTGTCCGCGTCGAAGACGCAGGCCCAGTGGTGCCAGCCCGCGTAGTCCTGGCCGTGGGTGGTGGTGAGGTCGTCGCCGTAGAAGGCGAAGGTGAAGGCGCTGCCCTCGCGCCAGCCGATGTGCAGGGCGCCCCTGGTGCTGCCGTGCGAGGTGCCGTGGCCGACGACGTACTGCGCCTTGCCGTCCCACTCCTTGGTGCGCCGGGCCCAGAACTCCACTGTGAAGGACCGGCCCGCGAGGCTGAAGCCGTTCTCGGTCGTGGCCACGCCGCTCTTGCCGTCGAAGGCCAGGGCGGGCACGACGGTCGCCGCCGGGGCGAGCAGGCCGAGGGTGTACGGGACGTCGCCGGTGCCGACGTGGACGATCCTGGCCGTACCGGACACCGTCTCGGGGTTGACCCACGCCTCCAGGGTCAGGTCGCGGGCCACGGCCACGCGGTCCAGCCGGTCCTGCGGCAGGGTGAGGGCGTTCCGCCGCCCGTCGAAGGAGTACGCCCGGCCGGGCTTGTCGGCGCGCCAGCGGCAGCCGTGCCCGGCGACGAGGTCCGAGACCTCGCCGAGCGGGACCTCCCGGGCCGTGCCCGGGTCGGCGAGCACCAGCCGGGAGCCCGCGGAGAGCGGGACGCCGGGGCGGTTGGAGGAGGCGCGCCGGTGGTCGTAGCGCAGCCGCTGGACGGGCTCGCCCGGCTGCGGCTCGGGGCCGCCCTCGCCGGCGTCCAGCCGGAGCGACGTGGCCCCGGGCGCGCAAGCGGTCTCCGTGAGGTAGAGGTGGCCGCCGAGGGTGACCGGCGTACCGGCGGGCAGGGCGGCGGAGAGGGGTTCGGCGAGCCGGAGGACACCGCCGACGACGTCGCCTGACTTGCCGCCGGACAGGATTCTGGTGGTCGCGTCGAACGACTTGACCGCGCCGATCGTGACGGGCTCCTCCGGCGTCCCGTTGACGATCGCGGCGAAGGCTGCCGACTGGCGCGGCAGCCCCTGCCAGGTCTCGCGCTCCACGCCCCGTTCGATGGTCACGTCGCACAGGCCGGGTCCGCCGCCCTCGGTGACGCGGATCGTCACCGAGCCCAGGCCGGTGCCGGAGTCACGGGCGGTGAAGGTGACCCCCTGGCCGTCGCCGGCCGTCAGCCGGCGGGAGGAACGCAGGACCGTGGTGTCGTAGTAGGTGGCGAAGAACTGTCCGTTGGTGCCGCGGAAGTACAGCACGACGTTGCCGGTGGCGCTGTCCAGCAGGTGCGGCCGGTCGGCGGAGCGGGCGAAGGCCAGCAGCGCGCCGGAGGCGCTCAGGCCGGTGCGGTCGAGGGAGAGCTGGGGCATGGGCAGCGCGATGTCGTCGGCGCCCTTGAGGCCGCCGGTGAGGCGGGCGAGCTCGTCGCGCTTGGCCGTGAGCTCGGCCTGGTCGGCCTCGATCTCGCGGCGGCGCCGTTCCAGCAGCTCGCGTTGCGGGCGGAGCTCGGCGAGCTGGGCGTCGAGGGCCTCGACGCGCTTGGCCGCGTCGCGGAAGTCGGAATGCCCGAATTCGTGGAGGGCGACCCGTTCGAAGACGATCAGCCCTTCGCCGGACTCGGTGACCGCGGCGGTGTCGTACTGGACGACGCGGTCGCCGAGCCGGTCGGGGGCGCAGACCGCCTTGTCGCTGTAGCGGTTGACGAGCGTGCTGTAGCCGTCGCTCCGCTCGTCGATATGGAAGTGGGTGTTCCAGGCGGTGACCTTCCGCGGCCACACGATCAGGGGCGCGTCGTTGTCCTTGCTGTCACCGGCGACGTTCATGTCCTTGCCGGTGTGCCGATTGCGCAGGAGGTAGGGGATACGGCCGCTCCACGAGGCCCCGGGGGGATACATGACGTCCCACAGCGCCGACTTCGCGTCCTTGTCCGAGGTCCGGACCAGCGGGGGTTCGCCGCCGGCACCGTCGTCCTTCACAGCCAGGTACTGCGGCTTGCCGTCCCGCGCGTTCTTGAAGCGGATCCGGCACGTCCAGCCGGCGATGTCCTGCCACCTGGCGTAGTACCCCTCGCGCTGGCGCTCCAGCTCCGGCACGTCGGCGGTCTGCCGGGTGAGGTCGGCGACCTCGGTCTCCTTGGCGGCGAGGTCCTGGACCAGCTGACGGATCCGGGCGTCCAGTTCGCTGATCGTCTCGACGTCGGAGCTACCCTCCGGCGCTGCGAGCACCGGCAGCTTCAGCTCGTCCGGCACCTGGGCGAGGCGGCCGTCGCGCCCGACGCCGAAGTCGACCGTGGCGAGGTAGGCGTCGTCGGTCTCCGCGCCCGTCCTCGGGCCGGGTCCGGAGGTGGCGTAGGACAGCAGGACGCGGGCCTGGCGCTTGGCGGGCTTGGGCTCCTGGCCGTAGCCGGTGGTGGTCTCCTCCTGCTGGTGGTACAGGACGGCGGAGAGCCCGGAGACGGTCTTCCGGCCGGCGACGGCGAAGCTGTCGCGGCGCACGCCGGGGTGGTCGCCGATGGGGGCCTCGGAGGTCACCCACTTCGGGCCGCCGACGAGCTCGCCGTGGCGGGCGTGGTCGGTCTGGTCGTGGAGGCGGGTGCCGGAGCCCTCGTCGAAACGGTAGTAGGCGACGAGGCCGGGGTCGTTGCCGATGAGGCGGACGCTCTTGTCGCGCTTGAGTTCCTCGGCGGTGCGGGCGCGGTCCCAGATCCGGACCTCGTCCAGTTCGGCGCGGGCGCCCTGGGCGAGGGCGCGGCCCAGCAGCAGGGCGCCGGTGCCGGTGTAGCCGCCGTCCATCGTGCGGCTGCCGGCCTGCTCGCCGTCGCGGTAGACGGTCTGGCGGCGGGCGGCGTGCTCGTAGACGCAGGCGTAGTGGTGCCAGGCGGTGTCCTCGGTCCGTACGTCGGCGTTGAGGTCCTCGGCGTAGAAGGCGAAGGTGAACCGGTTGTCCTCGCGGAAGCCGATGTGGAGGGAGTTCCGCGGGCTGCCGGCCTCGTCGCCGTGGCCGACGAGGAACTCCTGGCGGCCGTGGGCGGTGCGGCGCGCCCAGAATTCGACGGTGAAGTCGCGCCCGGCGAGCTCGGGTCCCCGCGGGACTCTCACGTGGGCGTCGCCCTCGCCAAAGGCCAGCGCTGTCTCGGCGTGGCCCTCGGTGCTGACGACGGGTATGAGCGGCAGGCCGGTGAACGGGCAGGTGCCGGGGCCCGGTTCGTAGACGGCGTCGCGGTGGGCGGGGTCGGGGCTGGTCCAGGCCTGGGTGCCTTGGAGGTTGAACAGCCCGTCCTTGCCCTGCTCGACGTTGAAGGAGTCGACGCGGCCCGTGGCGTCGTTGTGCGCGAAGATCTGCCAGCGCTGCTGTCCGTGGACGGCGGTGGGGACGAGCAGGGCGGCGAAGCGCCCGCCGGAGAGGTGGCGGACGAACGACAGTTCCTGCGTGGGCTCGTGGAAGGGGCGGCCTTCCATGTCGGTCGTGCCCAGGCTGTCCTTGGCGGAGTCGGGGCGGGTCCGGTGGCGGCTGCGGCGGTAGCGGGCCTCCAGGACGGGCTTGAGCTCGCCGCCGACGAGCAGGAACCGGTCGCACAGCAGGGTGTCCGCCGCGAGCGGGATCTTCGCGCCGTCCTGGTCGCGGGCGTAGTCGGCGCGGTCCGGGTCCCCGGAGGAGCCGCCGCCGGCCAGCTTGTGGACGGCGTCGGGGTGGTCGGCGGTGACGGACTGGCGCAGGACGACGATGTGGGTGCCGTCGGAGATCGCCTGGAAAGGGGCGAGGGCGGTGAGCCGGGCGGTGGTGGACAGGAAGGCGTCCACCTCGTCCTCGTCGAGCCGCTCCGCGGGGGCGGCCTCGACGCGGCCGCCGTTCTTGACGACGGGTAACGCGGTGAGGCCGGCGGCGGCGAAGCCGACGTCGGTGGTCTCGGACGGGAAGCGGAGCGGGTGCGGGTTCTCCGACCAGTACGCGGCGTCGAGCTCGCCCTTGCTCTCGTCGTACCGCGCCATGTCGAGCACGGTGTAGACGACGCGCCGCCGGTCGTCCATGGCGAGGGCCACCACCGTGCCCTGGTGGCGCACGGTGGTGGTGTGGACGTAGGCACGGTCGCTGTAGACCTTGAGCAGGTGCTGTTCGCCGGACAAGGACTCTCCTTGAGGAGGCGTGCGGAATCGCACGCCGCAAGTCGTGGGACAAGGGGCCGATCGGCCCCTTGACGGCCTGCGCCCGCTCCCCCGGGCGTGCGCGGCCGTCACACGATTGACCAGCGGGAATTCCCCGTCAAGGGAGTCATCGCGCCATGGTGTCCGGAAACGGCGTCCGAGATCGTTCCGGTCGGCTCAGTGGTCGTGGGGCCCGGGGCGGTGGACGGGGCCGTGGGTGTCCTCGGTGCGGCCCCGGTGGCCCGTGGGGGCGGCGATCTGGAGGAGGGCCTCCTCGTCCTGGTCCTCGCCGAGGTGGTCGACCTGGAGGGTGGCGTGGGTGATGCCGTAGTCCTCGCGCAGCCGGTGCTGGAGGCGGCGGCGCACGGTGTGGCAGTCGCCGTCGGGGGTGACCAGGACGTGGGCCGACAGGGCGGGCTGGCCGGAGGTGATCTGCCAGATGTGGAGGTCGTGGATCTCGACGACCTGATCGGCGGCGGCCATCCGGTCGCCGACCGCGTCGGGGTCGATACCGGCCGGGGCGGCCTCCAGGAAGATCCGGCCCGAGGCCCTGATCAGCCCGAAGCCGGCCTTGAGCATGAGGACGACGACGGCGAGGGTGGCGATGGCGTCGGCGCGGGCGAAGCCGGTGAGCATGACGACGAGCCCGGCGACGGCGGTGCCGATGAAGGCGTAGAGGTCGTTGAGGATGTGCTGGAAGGCGCCCTCGACGTTCAGCGAGGTGCGGTTGGCCTTGGAGATGCACCACGCGGCCACGATGTTGACGGCGATGCCGACGAGCGCGGTGACGAAGACCAGCTGACCCTCGACGTCGGGCGGGCTGATCAGCCGGCGCACGGCCTCGTAGCCGAGCCAGGCGCCGAGGAGAACGAGCGTGAGGCCGTTGGCCTGGGCGGAGAGTATCTCGGCGCGCTTGAGGCCGTAGGTGTATCCACCCCGGGCGGGCCGGGCCGCCAGGCGCATCGCGATGAGCGCGAGCACGATCGAGGCGGCGTCGGTGAGCATGTGGGCCGCGTCGGAGATCAGCGCCAGGGAGCTGGCGAGGATGCCGACGGTGACCTCGGCGGCCATGAACACGGTGATCAGCGTCAGGGCGATGGTCAGCCACCGGCGGTCGGCGTCGGCGGCGACGCCGTGGCTGTGCCCGCCGTGCCCAGAGCCGTGGTCGTGGCTGTGGGCGTGTCCGCCGGGGGCGTCTTCATGGGTATGGGTGTGGCCGGGCACGGCGCCTCCTGGCTGCCTCGTCGGGGGCTTCGCCAGCGAGTGAACAACATGATTCACGGGGTGCGCAAAGGCTGCAACGGCATCGGTTTCCAGTAGCGATAACAACGCTCTGACCTGCGGTTTTATCCCGGAGAGGCGAGCTCTGTGATGCAGCTGGTAATCGATTTCAGAACCATGGAGCAAACACCGTGCCCGGTGTCGCCGCTAGCCCCGGCGGCCGGGCTTTCCGGGCTTGCCGCGCTTCGCGGTCCGGGAGGCGCTCCGGCCCGCCGTCCTGCCGGTGGCCGTCTTGCCGGCCGCCGGCTTCCGCCGGGCGGCGCCCGGCTCCGGGCGCTTGTCCTTGCGCTGGTCCTTCGGCTGCTCCCCGGCCTCGGGGCGGCGGCCCCGGGAGCTGTTCACGGTGCGGCCCCGGACGATGCCGATGAAGTCCTCCACCATGTCGGTGGTCCGCTCCTCGGGCCACGACAGGGCCACGCTCGACTGCGGGGCGTCGGTGACCGTCCGGTACGTGAGGTCCTTGCGGTGGTGCAGACGGGCGAGCGACTGCGGGACGAGGAGGACGCCCACGTTCGCCGCGACCAGCTCGATGGCGTCGCCCGTCGTCTCGGGGCGCTCGATCGCGGGCCGGCCCGGCAGCCCCTCCTGCCAGTCGAGGGTGTCGTCGAGGGGGTGGAAGACGACCTCGTCGGCCAGATCCGCCAGCGTGACCTCCTCGAACGCCGCGGCGAGGTGATCCTTCGGGATCACCACCACCGTGGTCTCGGTGTAGAGGGGGATGGCGCTGAAGTACGTCCGGTCGACGGGCAGCCGCACGAGCCCCGCGTCGGCCTCACCGCCGCGCAGCGCGTCCGGTGCCTCACCGGCGGCCGTCGCCACGAGCTCGAGCGGGGTGTCCGGCATTCGCTCGTTCCAGATCCGCACCCATTTGGCGGGGGTCGCGCCCGGTACGTAGGCGAGCCGGAACGGGGGAGAAGGTACTTCCGAGCCTGTCACCTGGCCAGGTTACCGGGCGTGGTCGGAAGGGGCGCACACGCTCGATATCCTTGGCAGCATGACGTCGCACCAGAGCACCCAGACCATGAAGCCCGCCACCGCGGCGAAGAAGCTGGGTGTGTACCTCGAAGCCACCCCCGCCGAGTTCCAGGAGGGTGTCGTCACGCGCGACGAGCTCAACGCTCTTCAGGCGGACCCGCCGGAGTGGCTGCGCGAGCTGCGCAGCAACGGCCCCCACCCGCGTCCGGTGGTCGCGGCGAAGCTCGGTGTCTCGATCTCGGGCCTGGCCCGTGGCGGGGTCACCGAGGCGCTCACCACGGAGCAGATCGAGGCGCTGAAGCAGGAGTCCCCGGAGTGGCTCCAGAAGGAGCGCGCCACCCAGGCGGAGGTCCGCAAGGAAACCGTCCGCATCAAGGAGAAGAACAAGCAGAAGCAGGAGCAGCAGGGCAGCTGACGCCCCTGGTCCATGCCTTGCGGAGGGCGCCCGGCCGTGTGCGGCCGGGCGCCCTCCGCGCGTTCACAGCCAGCTGACGCGGGCGCTGGTCAGGTTCTCCCCGGCCGGTGGGCGGGCCAGCTCTCCCTTGGCCACGCCGTCGAGGAGCTTGCGCACGGCCGCCATGATGTCGGGGGTCGCGTTCCGGAGTTCCGCCGCGTCGTGCGGCCCGGCTTCGTCCCTGCCCACTTTGGCCTCCGCGAGCAGGGCGTCCAGGTCCGCCAGTTTCCCGGCCACCCATTCCAGGGGCGCGGCCGAGAGCTTTTCGTCGAAGACCCGCGCTCCCGGGTCCCAGCCGTCGAACCTGGGGTGGTGGTGGGCGCGGTCCAGGCTTCCGGCCGGGCCGTCCGCCGACTCCAGCAGGTCGGCCCGCCAGAGGGGGCGGTCGACGACGATGGGCCGCGCGGCGTAGATGGTTCCCGTCAGGGGACCTGGCCGGAGCAGCCGGACCTCCAGGCGCACGCCCCGCTCGGCGCCTTCCTGGCCCGGGATCGGCTGGGGGTCGATGAAGTAGAGGTCACTGGCCACGACGCCGATCCGCTCGAATCCAAAGGCGTAGAGCACGAATCCTCCTCCGGCTGTTCCTGGCGACCTTGCGGGTGGCGGTGCTCCGGTCAGCGTGCCATGGCGCGGCCCGTGGGGCCATGGCGCGGGAACCGTCCCCGGCGGCGGGCCGCCGGGGACCGGAAGGGGCCGGCCGGGGTCAGACGCGGTCGGCGGCGATCAGCAGGTACTGGAAGCTGCCGTCCTTGTAGGCGGTCAGGAACGCCTTCTCGATGCCCGTGGCCAGCGGCGACTGGGCGCGCAGCTCCCAGTACGGGATGGTGGCCTCGGTGAGGTCCACGACGGCGGCCGGGACGAGCCGGTTGGCGGCCATCTCCTTGAAGTAGCTGCTGCGCGGGTGGATGTCGCAGATGTAGTGGGCGTTGATCTCGCTGACGGCCCGGGACGGCAGCCCGTAGGTGTCGTTGTAGCAGCCGGTGATGGTCACGTACCGGCCGCCGTGGCGGAGCATCCGCGCGTACTCGGGGAACAGCTGGGAGAGGTCGACGTACATGGTGCTCTCGTTGTTCCAGATGGCCCGGAAGCGGCCGCTCTCGAAGCCGGTGTCCAGCATGTTCTTCAGGTGGAAGCGCACCTTGTCGGAGACGCCGTGCTTCTCGGCCTGCTCGTTGGCGAACGCGACCTGGGTCTCCGAGATGGAGACGCCGTCGACGTGGCAGCCGAAGCGGCGGTTGGCGACGAGGCTGCCGCCGCCGCGGCCCGACCCGGAGTCCATCAGGCGGTCGTCGGGGGTGACGGTGCCGAGGTGATTGAGCAGCACCTCCGCCTGGGCGCACTCCAGGCGGTGGAGTTCGGCGGTGATCCGCTCGTCGCGGGTCTCCTCGGGCCCCTCCAGGACGGACCAGTCGACGTCGCCGACGCCGTAGTGGTGGTGGTAGATGCCGTCCACCTCGCCGAGCCGGAGATTGACGGGGTTCTTCTCCCGGTTCCAGTAGTCGGCGACGGAGCGCTGGTAGGCGCTGGCGAGAACCGAGGCGGGGCTGATCTCCTGAATGGTCACCGTGTCTTCTCTTTCCGCTTGCTGATGAACTGGTGGGGATTCACTGGGCCGATGCGCCGTGGTACCGGGGGCTGGTCGCGTGCCACTCCTTGCTCCCGCCCATCCAGGCCCACAGCCCGGCGAGGTAGCGCCGGAGTTCCGGGGAGCCCACCGCGCTCAGGACGGCGCACTCGGCCTCGACCGTGTGCATCAGCTCGTCGTGGATGCAGGCGGCGCGGTTCACGGCCTCCTGGAGCGAGCAGTTGTCCTCGGCGGCGAGGAGGTTGGGCAGATTGGTGTCGGTGGGGTCTTCCTTGGCCATCGAGTAGAGGTCGTTGAGCAGCACGTTGGCCGTGCCGGCGTACAGATAGGTGCGGCGTACGCGCGCGTCGGCGAACTCGGCGGCGGGGAGCTCGTAGCCGCCGACGGGGTCGATGAGGACCATGCAGGGGTAGAAGGCGTTCTCGTAGCGGTGGAGCAGGTACTCCCACACGGCGGGCCGCCGCTCGGAGCCGCGCCACTCCGCCTCCTGGTTGTAGCCCACGAACATCACGGCCAGTTCGTGGCGCAGCCGGGCCACCTGGGTGGGGGTGGCGATGCGTGCCAGGTGGTCGAGGCAGGAGCGGAAGGCGCGCAGGACGGGTTCCTTGCGCACGACGTTCTCGAACTGGGCCAGGTAGCGGGCGGGGAGGCGGACGGGGTCGACGACGGCGTGGGCGAGGGCCAGGCGGGATCCGATCAACTCCGGTGAGGTGTCCTCCCCTTCGTCGACCCAGTGGTCGTCCACGGCCCATTCGGCGAGTCCGCAGCGGGCGGCGGTCAGGATGCGGTCGGGGTCGTCGGTGTCGGGGTGGGCGAGCATGAACAGCCGCCCGAAGTTGTGCGACCGCAGCCGCTCCAACCGGCCCCGGAAGATGCCGACTTCCTCGGCCCATTCGACGAGCCGGTTGTTCACCTCCTCGCCGAGGGCCGGGTCGTCGCGCTCGGCGTCCGGGCAGTAGAGCGGTGGTACGCGCACGGAGGAGCCCGAGGAGGGCCCGGGGTCGTGGGAGTGCCCGTCCGCCGGCTGCTCGAGGGCCGGCCCGGGGGTGGGCGGGGCGGGCGGCGGGGTGAGGTCCGCGCGGAACAGGCGGGCGGCCGAGGTGCCGAGCCCCGTCGGCCCGGCGAGCAGGCCGCGCAGCGCGTCCACGACGGCCGGTGCCGCCTCGGCGACGTCCGCCGGGTCGTCGGGGCGGGGGGTGGTCGGCGCGCCCGCTCCGAGCGGAGCGGTGCCGTTGAGCCGGTTCATCCGGGGTCCCTTCGCTGCGCGTGCGGGCAGCGGCCACCGTGCCACCGCCCCGACCAGGCCACGCAGCAGAGTGGCGGACCCGAGGGCATCCGCGCAGCATCGGCGACGTACGTTCATCCGTACGTAGCTGAGTATGTTTATAGGGTCGAAGTGTGGTGCAGATACGGCGGAAGGGCCTCGCGCCCACGACAGGCGCGAGGCCCTTTCCGGGTCGAGCGGGGCTCAGCCGGTCGCCTTCTTGAGGAGGCCGCGCAGCCGGACGGCGTGGAAGACCTCGAACACGCCCATGACGACGAGGAACACCCCGGTCACCACGGTGAGTACGGCGATCGACCGGAAGGGCAGGTCGATCATCACGATCCCGGCCAGCACGTTGAGGAAGCCGACGAACACCTGCCAGCCGCGGGCGGGCATGCCCTTGTGCGACAGCGCCACGCCCGCCAGCATCACTCCGCGCAGCAGCCAGCCGAAACCGATCCACAGGGCGAGCAGCAGGATCGACCGGGCGGGCTCACGGAAGCACAACAGCCCCAGCAGTACGCACAGGGCGCCGCTGACAAAGCCCAGCACCCGCAGGGCGCCGGGGATGTACGCGCTGAAGGCGCCGGCGAGCTGGAAGGCGCCGATCACCAGCAGGTAGAGGCCGAAGAGGATCCCGACGACCAGCAGTGACGCCCCGGGCCAGGCCAGCACGATCGCCCCCAGGGCCACCGAGGCGATGCCGGCGCCCAGGAGCGTCTGCCAGCCCGCGTGCGCCAGTCGGCTGAGGTCTTCGCGGAGCCCGTCGGGCCCCTGGGATTCGTTGAGGGAGAAAGTCATGGCACGCGCTCCCCACGTGATCGCCCCTTCACCCCTTCGTCCAGATTTGCACAGATGGGGGACACCGACAACACGACGCGGAGGAGCCGGACCGCGACGCGTCAGTCGCAGGTGTCGAGCATCGCGACGAGCTTGTCCTTCTCGGGCTGGGTGACGCTCAGCCCGTACACGCTCTTGATGTGTCCCCAGGAGCGGGAGTAGACGCACCAGAAGTCCTGGTTGGGCGGCGACCACTGGTCCGGCGACTGGTCGCCCTTGGAGCGGTTGGAGGAGGCGGAGACGGCGTACAGCTGCGCGTTGTCGAGGTCGTTGGCGAACGCCTTGCGCCTGTCGGTGGCCCAGTTGTCCGCGCCGCTGCGCCAGGCGTTGGCCAGCGGCACCATGTGGTCGATGTCCACCTTGGAGGCCGAGTCGAGGGTCTTGTCGTCGTACGGGCTGTACCAGCTGCCCGCGACGGCCCGGCACATCGAGTCCTGGGTGACGCCGGAGCCGTCCCGCGACAGGACCACCTCACGGGTGTCGCACTCCCCGTACTGCTTGATCCAGTGCGGGAACCTCGCCCGGGAGTAGCCCGACATCGAATGCGGCGGTTCCACCTTGAGCCCGTCCAGCTCGGCGCGGACCGCGTCGGCCGCCGGAGGTTCCGGCGTCACGCGGTGGGAGGCCGCCGAGGGGGCGGATACCGCCGACGCGGCGACGAACGGGGCCAGGGCGGCGGCCAGCCCCAGAACAGCGGCGACGCGCCGCCGGGCGCGAGAAGTGATCATGCGCGAATACTTAGCGGCCGCCCCGCGTCCGCCCGGCGCATTCGCCCGTCCGAAGGCGCGCCGGAGAGCCGCTTCGCCATGTTCAGACGGATCGTCACACCGCGTACGATGCAGTCGTGATCGCCTATGCCCCCGCAGCCCTGTTCCTTCTCCTCTTCGGCATCGGCGTGTTGCGCGACCGACGGCGCTTCAGCAACGCGGTCCATTTCGGGCTCACCTGTATATGCCTGTTGTTCGGCCTGTTGTTCAGTCTGCTGCGCGCGGCCGCGGCGGGCGGTGATCGCGGTGTGCACGCCCTGGAGTGGATCGCGGCCGGGCTCCTCCTGATCCCCTTCCTCGGCGCGTTCGTCCTGCCGGCGCTGCTGCTGGCCAACGGCGTGAAGATGATCCGCAAGGAGGGCCGGCGCCCGGCCAACCTGCTCTCGTTCCTCGCCGGTCTCGGTATCTTCGGCCTCATCGGCCTGACGATCGCGTCCGCCGCCACCCGTTCCCGGAACCTGACGATCGTCACGGGCACCACCGTGATGATCGCCGCCTATGTGTCGTTCCTGTTCTTCTGCTTCATCGGATACGCCTTCCTGTACGGCTGGATGCGGCCGCGCCGGAACGTCGACTTCGTGGTGGTGCTCGGCTCCGGGCTCATCGGTGGGACGAAGGTGCCGCCCCTGCTCGCCAGCCGGCTGGAGCGCGGGCGCCAGGTGTACGAGCGGCAGGCGGCGCGCGGCAAGCCGCCGGTCCTGATCACCTCGGGCGGCCAGGGCCCGGACGAACAGCTTCCGGAATCCCACGCCATGGCCGACTACCTCACCGAACGCGGCTTCCCCGCCGAGCACGTCCGGCGCGAGGACAAGTCCCGCACCACCGAGGAGAACCTCCTCTACAGCAAGGCGATCATGGCGGAGGCGAAGCCCGGCTACCGCTGTGTGATCGTCACCAATAACTTCCATGCCTTCCGGGCCGCGCTCATGGCCCGCAAGACCGGCGTCAACGGCCAGGTCGTCGGCTCCCCGACGGCCGCGTACTTCTGGCCGAGCGCGACGATCCGCGAGTTCGTCGCCGTCTTCCTCAACCACAAGCTCGTCAACTTCACCATCTGCGGTCTGCTCGCCCTCTTCGGCGTGGCGGCCGTGTTCATCCACTGAGTGTTCATCCACTGAGCGAGGGGTCCCAGTCCTCCGGGGGCCGGGCCTCGTGGAGGACGGCGTGGTAGTAGCCCTCCGCCTCGCGCCCGGCGGGGTCCAGACCGGCCGCCGCGAGGCTCTCCAGGGTGCGCCGCCGCTCGTCCGGGTCGGTGAAGCGGCGCTGCCGGTGCGGGGCCCCGGACGGCCGTGTGACCAGCCCGTAGCGCCCCAGCACCGCCGCGACGGGCCGGAAGTCGACGGGACGCACCACGAAGGCCGCCACCCAGGCCCGTCCGCCGGACGGGGCGAGGACGGTGTCGAAGGTGCGCGGCCCGATGTAGCTCAGCCCGCCCGTGACGGTGATCAGGCCCGCCGGGGCGAGCGCCTCGGTCAGGGCGGCGCCCGCCGGTACGGTCTCCAGGTTCGCGGCGAAGGCGGTGTCCAGCAGGCCGACGGCCGCCGCGTAGCCGACGGCCCGGGGCGAGGCGTCGACGCCGACTACGGGGACGGCGTCGGCGCGGCGGCGGCCGGCGTAGAACTCCTTGTCGACGGCGATGAGTTCGTCCAGGGACAGCTCCGCCGTCCGCGGGCTCGTGTAGTGCTCGTAGAGCTCCCGCAGCGTGAGATCGTGGTTGACCAGGGCGGCGTTGATGCCGTATGAGCAGCACAGGTCCACCATGGTGACCGGCCCGCCGGGGTGGGCGCGGGCCCGGTCGGCGAGCAGGGCCCGGAAGACGGGCTGGGCGTGGTGGGGGATCTGGTACCGCAGGGGCGCCAGCCGGGTGAAGTACGCGCGGGGGTCGGGCCGGTCGTAGATGTCGTCGAAACTGCTCTTGCCCCAGTGGTCCGCCCTGTCCGCGGCGTCTGTCCCCATTCCCCGGCCCTTCCGATCGGCTTCCGGTCCGCGTCATCCCTTCCCCGGGCCGGCTCGGCACGGAACACGCGGGGGTGCGAATCCGGCCGTCCGGGTCATGCCGGAGGTTTCAGTCGTCCTCACCCGGAAGGCGGTCGGAGGCGCGCACCCGGTGGAGGTGGATCAGGGCGTCGTAGCCGCGGCCCAGGGCGACCGGGTGGCTCGGCAAGGGATGGGCCGTGCCGATGCTGTAGGTGGGCCGGGCCTGGCGGAGCCAGTCGCGGGCGGGGGCCGGTGCGGTGCGCAGGTCCAGGAAGTAGTCGCGCATCCGCACGCGGTCGAGGGTGTGCTCGTTGCTGCCGAGGGCGGCGGGCCCCACGGTGAACTTCTTGACGTTCTTCCCCAGCGGCAGGTCGTCCGGCCCGGTCGCGTTGAACGAGCCCTGGTCGAAGGAGAGCCCGACGGCGACGTAGCGCGTCCCGAGGCGGTCGTGGAGGAAGGCGCCCTGTGACTTCGGGTAGTTCACGGGATCGGAGCTCGCGTAGCCGACGTGCCCGTTGTGGGCGGAGAGCAGGACCTTGTCGCCGGTGTTCCGCTGCCACCAGGCGGTGTTGTCGGCCATGACCTCGTCGCGGAAGCGCATGGCCGCCGCGACGCCCTCCTGCTTGCCGAAGTCGAAGGCGTACTGGTCGGCGGTCTGCCGGAGCGTCAGGGCGTTCTGGACGGCCCACCGGTACGCCTCGCCCGCCGCGCGGCCAGGGCCCGGCCGCTGCTTCCGGAGCAGGTCCAGGGCCCGCCGGGCGCGGGCGGCCTTGTCCTGCCGTTCGGCGAGCGGCCGCTCGAGGTAGGCGCGCATGTACGGGCCGCTGGCCGTCGTGGGGCGCAGGTCGCGGTAGAGGCCGGTGAGCTCGGGCAGCAGGGCGGGGTGGGCGGTACGGGCGTAGTCGAGGACCCGGTCGTAGAGCTCCGGGCCGGCGTAGGCGATGTCGTTGCCCATGAACCGGACGGGGTCGCCGGGGTGGGCGACGTTCCAGGAGCGCATCCACTGGACGAGGGAGAGGTATTCGCGGGTGTTCCAGGAGAGATAGGCGTCCTGGAAGTCCTCGCGCAGTACGCGCTCGGGGTCGCCCTTTCCACGCAGGAGGTAGTCGTTGAGCCGGAGGCCGGTGCTCCAGGGGGCCTCCAGGGCGTAGGCGCGGAAGCCCCGGTCGCGCACCAGGTGGCGGAAGACGCGCTGTTTGAGGGCGAAGAACTCATGGGAGCCGTGCGTGGCCTCGCCCATTCCCACGACGCGCGCGTCGCCCACCATGCGGTCCAGGGGGCGCAGGTCGTCCGAGGGGCCGGACGGCTCGGTGGACCGCAGCGGGTGGGCGACGCTCTCGACGGCCCGGACGACGCGGTCGTCCTCATGTGTGGTCGCCGCGAGGGCGGGGGTGGTGGCCGCGGACGCGCCCAGGCAGAGAAGGAGGGTCAGGAAGGTGGTGGCCGGGTGTCGTTGGGTGGGCTTCATGCGCTTCAGCTTTGTCGCCGGGCGGGCATGAGCCCATCCGGTATGTCCCCGTGTTGTGGGTGGGGCTGGCCCCACCTCGTTCTCTGGCGACTGGCGGTCTCAGCCGCCTCAAGTGCCCCATAAGTCAATCTGTATAACAGCATGTATGAGACACATGACCATACGTCGTTCCGCGTCCCTGGCCCTCGCCGTCACCGCGTTGCTGGGCCCGGCCACCGCCGCCACCGCCGCCGGGCGGCCGCAGGCCGCCCCGTCCCCCGCCGCCGCGACCGCCGCGCCGGACCGTCAGGTGGTGGCCGGGCTCGACCGGTACGCCCACCGGCTGCGCGGCGCCCAGCCGGGCGGGTCCGGCGCGGACCTGGAGGCGTTCGGGAAGGCGACGCGGGGCGCCTCCATCGTCGGCATAGGCGAGGTCTCGCACGGCTCGGGGGACGTCTTCGCCCTCAAGGACCGGCTGCTGCGGCACCTGGTGACGCGCGAGGGGTTCTCCGCCTTCGCCATGGAGATCAACTGGTCGGCCGCCGCCCGCATCGACGCCTACGTCCGCACCGGCGAGGGCGACCTGCGGCAGATCATGGGCGACGAGTTCCAGGACGCCTACGGCCTGGACGACACCGAGGAGTACCTGCGGCTGTTCAGCTGGGTGCGCGAGCACAACCGCACCAGCGCCCACCAGGTCCGGATCGTCGGCGTCGACTTCTCCGACGTCAACCCAGAGCAGTACGACCGCCTCTTCGCCTGGGCCGGGCGGAACACGCCCGCGCTCGTCCCCGAGCTGCGCGAGCGGTACGCGGCGCTCCGCGCGCTGCGCGGCGGGGTCGCCGAGCGGCTGGCCGCGTACGGCGCCCTCCCGCTCGCCGAGCGCAAGAAGATGGCCGAGGACGCCGACGCCGCGTACCGGCTGCTGGAGGGGGCCGCCAAGCGGGATGCCCGGGTGCTCCAGGACGCCCGGGTCGTCTCGCAGATGGCCGCGTCCAACGCCTTCGACGGCGACGACCCGGCCCAGGCCCTCGCCGCCAACCGGTACCGTGACCGGGCCATGGCCGAGAACGCCGTCTGGTGGCAGCGGAACACCGGCGACCGGATCCTCCTCTCGGCACACGACGGGCACATCACCTACGAGACGGCCCTGCCCCACGTCTACCCCGTCACGATGGGCGCGGACCTGCGCGAGCTCGTCGGCAAGGAGTACCTCGCCGTCGGCACGTCCGCGTACGGCGGCGCCTACCGGGCCCGCACGGCGACGGGAGTGGGGACGTTCCCCTTCGCCGCCGCGCCCGGCAGCAACGAGTACGTCCTCGACCAGGTGCGCCACCGCGACTTCTACGTCGACCTGCGCGAGGCGCGCCGCGACCCCGCGCTGACGGGCTGGCTGGACACGGCCCGTCCGACGTTCATGATCCCCGGCCGGTATCCCTACCAGACGGCGTGGCCGCTCGCGCTGGGCCGGGGCTACGACATCGTCATGCACCTGCACGAGGTGGGCGCGTCCGTCCCCCTCACTCGGCCGTAGCCGCCCGGCCCCGCCCCCGGCTTCGCCGGGGTGCGCCTACTCCCTGGGTCGGAGACGCGACTGGTCATCGCGGATGATGTCATCCCCCTTCGGATCCACGACCGTTGGGCGTGCACCGTTTCCTCGCATCGAACAGCGACAGGAGCATGCCTTGACGGACATGACACGACGCGGAGTGCTCGCCGGCACGGCGGCGTTGGGGGCGACTGCCGCGGGGCTGTCCGCACCGGAGGCGGCCGCGACGCCCACCGGGCGGGCGGCCGCCGCCGCGCCGGCCCGGTCCGGCCCCGCCGCCATCGGCCCCGACGACACGCGCTACCCGTCGCTCACCCGGCGCGGCGCCAACGCCCGCTTCGTCGGCAGACCCGACTACGTCCGGGTGGCCGACACCACCGAGCAGGTCGTCGAGGCCGTCCAGCAGGCCGTGCGCGAGGGCAGACGCGTCGCCGTGCGCAGTGGCGGGCACTGCTTCGAGAGCTTCGTCGACGACCCGTCCGTCAAGGCCCTCATCGACCTCTCCCCCATGACCGCCGTGCATTACGACGCGTCGCGGCGCGCGTTCGCGGTCGAGCCGGGTGCCCTGCTCGGCCAGGTGTACCGGCGGTTGTTCACCGAGTGGGGCGTGTCCATCCCGGCGGGGGCCACCGCCGAGGTGGGCGTCGGCGGGCATGTGCTCGGCGGCGGGTACGGTGCCCTGTCTCGTCGGCACGGGCTGTCCGTCGACCATCTGTACGGCGTCGAGGTGGTGGTCGTGGACGCGTCCGGGAAGGCGTCGAGCGTCGTCGCCACCCGGGACTCGTCCGGCCCGCTGCGCGAGCTGTGGTGGGCGCACACCGGTGGCGGGGGCGGCAACTTCGGGATCGTCACGCGCTACTGGTTCCGGGACCCGGCGGCCACCGGGTCGGAC
Organism: Streptomyces luteoverticillatus; assembly: GCF_003970715.1. Lineage (NCBI taxonomy): Bacteria > Bacillati > Actinomycetota > Actinomycetes > Kitasatosporales > Streptomycetaceae > Streptomyces > Streptomyces luteoverticillatus. The sequence goes on from NZ_CP034587.1 coordinate 261,728, forward strand.
CCCGCCCGCCTGCTGCCCCGCCCGCCCGCGTCCGTCCTCACCTTCACCGCCTCCTGGTCGTGGAAGGACCTGGATGAGGCCTCCTTCGCCCGGCTGGTGCGCGACCACGGCACCTGGTACGAGAACAACAGCGCGCCCGGCTCGCCCTACGCGGGGTTGTTCAGCGTGCTGATGCTGAACTCCCGCAAGTACGGCACCGTCGACCTGGTCGGCCAGCTGGACTCCACGGGCTCCGGGGCGCGGCGCCTCCTGGACGACTACGTGGCCGCCGTCGGCCGGGGGGTGGGGGCCCGGCCCACGGTGAAGCGGGAGGACCGGCCCTGGCTCGAGGTCAACGCGAACGTGACGGAGTCCGCGCCGTCGTTCTTCAAGGCCAAGTCCGGCTACCTGCGGAAGCGCTTCACGGACCGTCAGATCGCGGTCCTCCACGAACACCTCACCGGCAAGGCGGGTGGCGAGCTCCCCGGTTCGCTGTGGCTGGTCTCCTACGGCGGGCAGGTCAACACCGTCCCGGCGGACGCGACGGCCGTCGCCCAGCGGGACTCCATCCTCAAGGCGGTCTACCTGACCGGCTGGGAGGACCCGAAGCACGACGGCGGGCCGGAGCTCGCCTGGCTGCGCGACCTCTACCGGGCCGTGTACGCCGACAGCGGCGGCGTGCCCGCGCCCGGCACGAACAGCGACGGGTGCTTCATCAACTACCCCGACGCCGAGCTCGCCGACCCCGCGTTCAACACGTCCGGGACGCCGTGGCACACCCTCTACTACAAGGGCCACTACGCGCGGCTCCAGCGCGTCAAGGCGCACTGGGACCCCAGGAACGAGTTCCGGCACGCGCTGTCCATTCGTCCGCCCCGCTGACCGGTCCGTCGCCGATCGGCCCGTCGCCGGCGCCCGCGACGACGTACCCGTACTCGTAGGCCAGGATCACGGCCTGGGTGCGGTTGCGGGCGCCGAGCTTGGCCAGCAGGTTGCTGACGTGGGTCTTGACCGTCTCCAGGCCGACGATCAGATGGCCGGCGATATCGGTGTTGGACAGGCCCCTGGCCATGAGGCGGAGTATCTCCCGCTCGCGGCCGGTGAGGGCGGGCGTGCCGCGCGGCGGACGCGGCGGCGGCCCGGGGCGGGCGGCGACGAGCCGGCGGACGCTGTCGGGGAAGAGGAGGGAGTCGGTCGTGGCGACCAGGCGCACGGCGTGGCCGATCTGTTCGGACGGGGCTCGCTTGAGGACGAAGCCCGCCGCGCCGGCGCGCAGGGCGTCGTAGACGTACGCGTCGTTCCCGAAGGTCGTGATCACCACGACCTTCGGGGGCCCGGCGAGGGTGGTCTGGAGGCGCCGGGTGGCCTCGATGCCGTCGATGCCGGGCATCCGCACGTCCATCAGGACGACGTCGGGGCGCAGCTCCTCGGCGAGGGCCAGGGCCTGGTGGCCGTCGGCCGCCTCGCCGATGACGTCGAGGCCGGGCAGGGCGGAGAGCAGGGTGCGCAGGCCGGTGCGGGTGAGCTCCTCGTCGTCCGCGACGAGGACGGTGACGGTCGTGGTCACGGCGCCTGCCTCAGCGGGACGCGCACGGCGAGCAGCCAGCCGGTGCCGTCGGGGGCCGGTCCCGTCGCGGCCTCGCCGTTCAGGAGTTCCACGCGTTCCAGGATGCCGGTGAGGCCCCTGCCGCGTCGTTCGGCGCGTGGTGGCCGGGCGCGGCCGGGGACCGGGTTGGCGATCTCCAGCTCCAGGAGGGCGGGTGTGACCGTCACGCGCAGCCGGACCGGGGAGCGGCCGCCGTGCTTCAGGGCGTTGGTGAGCCCTTCCTGGACGATCCGGTAGGCCTCCCGGGACACGGTCGCGGGGACGCCCGCCGGGTCGCCGGTGATGTCCGCGCGGACGTCGGTCCCCGTGTGGCGGACCCGGTCGACCAGCGTGTGGAGGTCGGCCAGGGTGAGCGGCGGGGCCGTGGCCGTGTGCTCCTCGCGGAGGATGCCCAGGGCGTGGTCGAGGTCGTCCATGGCGGCGCGGGAGGCTTCCTCCAGGCCGGTGAGGGCACGGCGGACGGCGGCCGGGTCGGTGTCCATGAGGCTCCTGGCCACAGCCGCCTGGATGGTGGACGCCGTCAGGGTGTGGCCGATCGAGTCGTGCAACTCCTGGGCGAGCCGGTTGCGTTGCGCCATCCGGCGCATCTGCGACTCGAGTGCGGCGAGCCGTTCGGCGGGTCCGTGGCCGAGGAGCGCGGGGGCGGCGCGCCGGAGGAGGGCGGCGACGGCGGCGCAGGCGTGGCCCGCCAGGACGAGGAGCGCGGCGGCCACCGGGAGCGTCCACAGCCCGGCCGCTCCCCCGGGCACGTCCAGGGGGCGGAGGATCGTGACGCGGTCGCCGCCGTTCAGCCACACGGCGGGCAGGGCGACGGCCGTCGCCGACGCGAAGGCGGTGACGGCCGTCAGCGCGCCGCCCGCCACCGTGTGCAGGAGGAGCCACGTGCCCGTGCGGAGCCGGTCGGCGCCGCGTGGGCGCGCCGCCGCGACGGGGGCGGGCAGGTCCGTGCCCAGCAGGCGGTTGGCCACGCGGACGGAGGCGCTCCGCGCCCGGCGCGAGCAGCCGGCGGCGACGGTGAGGGCGGCCCACGCGGTCAGGAGCACGGCGGTCCGGGCCGGCGCCGGCCAGTCGCGCGGGGCCGTCGCGACCACGAGCGACGCGGCGGCGAGCGGCAGGAGGCCGACGGCGGCGCCGAGCAGTCCGTGGAGCCAGGTTCGGAGGGTGTCGCCGCTCGTCGGCGGGCGGAACGGACGTATCAGCGGACGTATCAGCGGACGGAGCGGATGTATCGGAAGACGCACGCCCGGGAGTATCGCAGCGGCTTCCGGCGGCCCGCCTCCCCCGCGCGAGCGATACGCGAGCTCCCCCGTCACCGGGATGTGCCGGCCGGTCCCGCGAACGAGGCTTGCCGGGAATTCGCAACGACTTCGTGAGACGGGGGTTCTTTCATGGCATCGCGGACCGCGATGAGCACCGCGCCCGAGGTGGCGCGAAGTGGTGACGCGGGCGGCCGGAACGGCGTGGTGGCCTTCCTGGCCGTCTGTTTCTCGGGGAGCTGGCTCTATCTGTACGCCGCCCACTCGTGGTGGGGGCTGTCGCTGGTCGACCCGCTCGTCCAACTGCCCTTCGGGTTCATGCCCGCGCTCGCCGCGGTGGTGGTGCGCCGCTGGGTGACCAGGGAGGGCTTCGCCGGGGCCGGGCTGAGGTTCCGGTTCCGGGGCGCGTGGCCGTACTACCTCGCCGCGTGGCTGGGGCCGCTGGTCTTCGCCGCCGCGGCCGTGGGGCTGGCGGGAGCGCTGGGGTGGCGCACGCCCGGCCTCTCCTCCCTCACGGACCTCTCCGGCGGGCTGCCCGCCTGGGCGTTCGTTCCGCTGCTCATGCTGGTCGTCCCGCTCCTGACGCCCGTTTATTGGGGGGAGGAGTTCGGCTGGGTGCCCTTCCTCCGGCAGCGGCTGTGCCCGGGCCGCCCGCTGCGGGCCACGGTGGCGACCGGGCTGATCTGGGCGGTGTGGCACTATCCGCTGGCGTTCACCGGCTACATCGAGTTCTCCGATCTGCCGCTGGGGCTCGCTGTCTGGACGGTGTCGTTCCTGTTCCAGGAGGTACTGCTCGGCTGGCTCTACGACCGCAGCGGCAGCGTGTGGGTGGTGTCCCTGGCGCACGGCGGGAACAACATGGTGCTCTCGCTGCTCACCGGCTTCCTCCTCGGCGAGCGCGCGGGCCTCGGCGTGAACACGGTGACGCTGCTGACGACGGCCCCGATGGCCCTGGCGTGCGCCGTGATCGCCGTCGGCGCGCTCCTGCGGGGAAAGTCGTCCGCCCGCCGACGAGCGGCGGCGGAAACCGGGCATTGACCATTCGGCCGTTACCGTCGGACCGTCATACCGGCCCGCCTGTAGGAGAAGAGACGACCCGTCGTCCGGCGGCCCATCCCGGAAGCGGCGAAATTCCCTCTTCACCCCAAAGGTTCCGCCCGCCTTGCCGATTGGCCCAACACGCCTGTTTCTTATATCGTTTGGGGCTGACACCGCGAAAAAGGAGTGCCCAATGGCAGTCAAGTTCGAGCAGGTTGAAGAATCCGAAAAGGAAGCGCCCGGCGTCGAGCCGGTCTCCGTTCCGGTCGGCGGGCAGGAAATCACAACGTACTGGCGGCGTATTTTCCACGACGACCTCGATCCCGAGGTGACGGAGGACGTCTACACCGTCGAGATCCTGGCCCCGGTCCTGGGCACCGAGGAATACGAGACCGACGAGCTCAACGAGGACGGCAGCCACAAGCTGGCGACCCGTCCGTGCGTGACCCACGAGCGGCGTGAGGTGGACCTCGGCAAGGAGTCCCTGGAGAAGCTCCTGGAGGCCCTGAAGCCGTTCCTGGACGCCTCCCGCGAGGCCCAGCCCCTCCCGCAGCAGGCCAAGAAGCGCCGCGCCAAGGCCGCCAAGCCGGCTCTCGACGGCCCCGCGTAGGGAACCGGGCGGCGGCAGTGTCCGCGCGCCCGTCCGTAAAGGCGACCACTCGACCGGGGGTCGCCTTTTTTCATTTCCCCGAAATGCCGCGCGGCGGCGCAGGGTGATGGGCCATCGGGACCGCACGAGTGGCCCGTGGGGTGATCGCCGTTCATCATGGCGGCATGCGCCGCGTCCGCGGACATTTCCTCCGGACGGGCCCGTCCATTTCCCCGTCCGAAGGAAAGGGCACCGTCCATGCCCCTCGACCCGGATCTCGCCGGCCTCCTCGACCGGGCGAACGCCGTCGCCGCCGCCCCCGTCCGGACGACCGACCCCGAGGTGCTGCGGGAGGCCGAGCGGCGGCTGTCCGCCGGGGCGGCGCCGGCCGAGCCCGTCGACGTCGGTTCCGTGCAGAACGGCGCGGTGCCCGGGCCCGCCGGGGACGTCCCCGTGCGGATCTACTGGCCCGCGGACGAGGGCCCGGTCCCCACGGTGGTCTACTTCCACGGCGGCGGCTGGATCACCGGCGACCTCGACAGCCACGACCACGTCACGCGCCGGCTGTGCCGGGACACCGGGGCGGTCGTCGTCGCCGTCCACTACCGCCGGGCGCCCGAGCACCCCTTTCCCGCCCCCTACGAGGACTGCCTGGCCGTGGCGCGCCACGTCACCGACCACATCAAGGAGTACGGGGCGCGGCGCGACCGCGTCGCCGTGGCCGGGGACAGCGCGGGCGGCAACCTCGCCGCCGTGATCGCCCAGACCTTCCGGGACGAGGGCCGCCCGCTGGCGGCCCAGTTGCTCGCCTACCCGGCGACCGACTTCGACGGCGAGTACCCCTCGCGTACCGAGAACGGCTCCGGGTATCTGCTCACCAGTGCGAACATCGCCGACATCCAGCACCTCTACGCCGGCGACGACCCCGCCGTGCGCGGCTCGGCGCGGGTGTCGCCGCTCCGGGCACGGGATCTCGCCGGACTGGCTCCGGCGATCATCGCCACCGCCGAGTACGACCCGTTGCGCGACGAGGGCCTGGCCTACGCGCGGGCCCTCCGGGACGCCGGTGTGGAGGTGTTCGTCCGTACCTACGCCGGGCTGATCCACGGCTTCCTGAACCTGTTCCCGGTGTCCGCCGCCGCGGACGCCGCCGTCGGCGAGCTGCTCGCGCGGTTCAAGGGGCGGCTGGACGGGGTGGCGCCGCCGAACGCGTGAATGCCCGCTCCCGGTGTTTGCCGCCGGTAGCGGGCGGCCACTGAAGGAAGCGAGCGGACGCCCGAGAGTTCGACTGTCGCAGAGGGATCCAGCGCCCATGAGTGACGCCCCCGGCCGGCCGAGCAGGCCCCGGCCGGCACCCGCCCCGGAGCCGCCGCCCCGGGCCCCTTCCGCCGCCCCGAGGCCGGGCCTGTGGTGGCGGTGCCTGCTCGGCGGACTGGTGCTGTGGGTGCTCGCCGTCGTGGTCACGTACACGACGCAGAACTCGAACCTGTTGCCGACGCTGATCCTGCTGGGCAGTTTCCTCGTCCCCTGCTGTTTCACGCTGTGGGCCTATGAGAAGCACGGCCGGGTCCTGGGCGTGGACCTGTTGCTCGGCTGTTTCGTCGTCGGCGGGATCCTGGGCGTCCTCGGGGCGTCCGTCCTGGAGTACTACCTGCTCCACCCCTCCCTGACGCTGTTCCTCGGCGTGGGCCTGATCGAGGAGGCCGTCAAGGCCCTGGCGCTGATGTTCGTCCTGCGCCGGTATCCGGACGTCCGGGGGTTGCGCGCGGGGCTGGTGCTGGGCGCGGCGGTCGGTTTCGGGTTCGCGGCGTTCGAGAGTTCCGGCTACGCGTTCAACGCCCTGTTCACCCTCCACGGGCGGCCGTTGCGGGACCTCGTGGAGACGGAGATCCTGCGCGGTGTCCTGGCCCCGTTCGGCCATGGCCTGTGGACGGCCGTCCTGGGCGCGGCCCTGCTCTCCGACCGGGGGCGCGACGGCCGGTTCCGGCTCACGGGCCGGGTCCTCGGCACGTACGTGGGGGTGGCGGTGCTGCACGCGTTGTGGGACTCGGTCAACGGCATCGCGGTCTGGCTGGTCTACGCGCTCACGGCGAACGCGCAACAGCGTGCCCTGTTCGACAGCGGCTACATGCCGCATCCCACCCTTGAGCAGCGGCACCTCTACACGCTGTTCTCCGACGGCGGGCTGATCGTCGTCGCGCTGCTGGGGGTGGTCTGGCTGACGGCCCTGACCCGGCGGGCGGGGCGCGGAAGCACACCGTGAGCAGTGCTCAGCCGGTGAAAAGCTGCCGCAACTTGAGGGTGAGTTCGTAGACGCCGTAGGCGAAGGGCGCTCCCACCCACAGCCAGCTGAACACGAACAGTGCCTTTCGGCCGGTGGTCACAGCGCGACTCCCTCGTCCGGTGCGACGGCGGCGCTCGTTTCCGCGCCCGCCGGTTCGTGGTGGCGGGGGTGGACCGGGCGGATGAACTCGTTCGCGGCGAAGCCCAGGGCCAGCACGCCGATCATGAGGAAGAAGGACGTGGTGTACAGGCCCGGCCCGGTGTGGCCGGCGGACTTCCCCGCGTCGGCGATCGCGTTGACGATGAGGGGTCCGAGGATGCCGGCCGTGGACCAGGCGGTGAGCAGCCGGCCGTGGATCGCGCCGACCTGGTAGGTGCCGAAGAGGTCCTTGAGGTAGGCGGGAACGGTGGCGAAGCCGCCACCGTAGAAGGAGAGGATGACGGCCGCGCAGACGATGAGCACGGGCTTGGAGGAGCCGCCGGTCAGCGCGATCAGCAGGTACATCAGCGCGCCGGCGCCGAGGTAGAGCCGGTAGACGTGCTTCCTGCCGACGGCGTCGGAGACGGAGGACCACAGGATCCGGCCCAGCATGTTGGCGAGCGAGAGCAGGCCGACGAATCCGGCGGCGGTGGTGGCCGTGACGGGCGAGGAGGACTCGGCGAAGAAGTCCGTGATCATCGGTGCGGCCTTCTCCAGGATGCCGATGCCCGCGGTGACGTTGGCGCACAGGACCACCCACAGACACCAGAACTGCGGGGTGCGCAGGGCGGTACGGGCCGACACCCGGGCCGTGGCGGCCGCGGGGCGACGGGCCGGTGCGGCGCCCGCGCCCGCCCCACGCCCGTCCTCGTCGTCCCCGTGCCCGTCCGGGGGCACCCGGATGAGCAGGACGCCGAGCGTCATGAAGACGCCGTAGGCGAGGCCCATGACGAGGAACGTCCTCGCGATGCCCGCCGGGTCCTTGCCGAAGGCGGCCAGCAGCGCGGTGGACCAGGGTGAGGCGATGAGCGCGCCGCCGCCGAAGCCCATGATGGCGATGCCGGACGCGAGTCCCGGCCGATCGGGGAACCACTTGATGAGGGTGGAGACGGGCGAGATGTAGCCGATGCCGAGGCCGGTGCCGCCGATGAGGCCGTAGCCCGCCACCACGAGCCAGTACTGCCGCGTGCCCGCCCCGCACGCGGCCACCAGGAACCCGGAGCAGAAGCAGAGGGCCGAGACGGCCATGGCCCAGCGCGGCCCCTTGCGTTCCACCAGCGTGCCGCCGAACGCGGCGGACAGGCCGAGCATGACGATCGCCACCTGGAACGGCAGCGCCGACGCGGTGCCGGAGAGCCCCAGCGAGGCCTCCAGCGGTGGTTTGAAGACGCTCCAGGCGTAGACCTGACCGATGGCGAGGTGGATGGAGAGCGCGGCGGGCGGCACGAGCCAGCGGCTCCACCCGGGCGGCGCGACGGTACGGGATCGGGCGGGCATGGACGGAACGTACAGCCCGCCGGAGCCGCGCCGGAAGAGCGCGGCTCCGGGCTACGGGCTACGGGCTACCGGGGGTCACCGATCCGCGGCCGCCAGCAGGACCTGCTCCCGTTCGGGCGTGAGGGGCCGGGCCTCCCGGCCCGTACGGTCGGGGCCGAACGCCTCGTCGAGGCCGCCGGGGCCGAACAGCCAGGCGGCGGTGTCGCGGATGGACTCCGCGACAGGACGGCAGCGCAGCCCCGCCGCGACGGCCTTGGCCGAGCTGGGCCGCCAGACAGCGGCCGTCTCCCCGTGCTCCGGGGCCCACAGCGGGAGTTCGGTCCAGACGGCGACCTCGTGCTCCAGCAGGACCTCGTCGCCCACCCAGACCAGTTCCGCCCGGCCGCCGGTCTCGGCCACGCACGTGCCCAGGAACTCGCCCCAGGTCGTGTTCGCGGGCGTGCCGCTGACCAGGTACGTCCCGGCGTCCTCGGCGACTGTTCGGTCCAGGCCGAACGCCGCGATGTCACGGGCGTCGACGAGCTGCATCTCGCGGCCGGGCGCGCCCGGCGCGACCATCCTGCCGCCCTGCGCGGCCCGGCGCAGCCACCAGGTGAGGCGGCGCGCGAGGTCGTGCGGCCCGATGATCAGGCCGGGTTCGATGATCAGCGCGCGCCCGGGGAAGCCCTCCTGCACGGCGCGCTCGCAGCCGACCTTGAGCTTGCCGTAGTCGCCGTCGTCGGGGCCCGCGTCCGGGGCGCACTCGTGCCGGGGCGAGCTCTCGTCCACGGGCTCGGCGGGCCAGCCGGGGCGGGCGTTGATGGAGGACACGTACAGATAGGTGGCCGCCGAACCGGCCAGTGCCTCGACCGAGGCCTTCACGACGCGGGGGATGTACCCGCAGACGTCCACGACCGCGTCCCAGGGGCCCGCCGCGGCGAGCCGGGCGAGATCCTCGGGGCGCTCGCGGTCGCCCCGGATCATCTGGACGCCGTCCGGGTCGGCCTGCGTCCTGCCCCGGTTGAAGACCGTCACCTCCCAGCCGCGCCGCAGCCCCTCCTCGACGAACGCCCTTCCCAGGAATACCGATCCACCGATCACCAGAAGTCTCATGTGGCTGAGTCTGCGCACGGAAGCCGCTGGGGGAACAGGAGTACGCCAGGAGCGGACCGGTTGTGCCAAGGGCGAACGGCGCGCCCGGGTCCGACGGCCGGGGCGGCGATACTGAGGGCATGAGTTCCGCCGCCGCCACCGCTCCCCCGTCCGGGCCGACCGAGCCGTCCGGGCCGACCGGGCAGCCCTCGCCGTCCGCCGTGTTCCCGGTGCCCGACGTCCTGGCGTTCCTCACCGGGCGCTGGACGGTGGAGCGCACGCTCACCGACCTGGCCACCGGGTCGGCCGGGACGTACCGCGGCACGGCCGAATTCCGGGCGGACGGCGACGGCGCCCGCCTGCTCCACGTCGAGGACGGCGAGCTGGACTGGAACGGCACGGTCAACCGCGCCGGCCGTACGCTCAGGCTCCTGCCCGGCCCGGCCGGCACCGCCGAGGTGACCTTCGCCGACGGCCGCCCCTTCCACGACCTGGACCTCCGCACGGGCCGCTGGCACACGCGCCACCCCTGCGTCGCCGACCTCTACGACGGCGCCTTCACGGTCGTCTCCCCCGATGAGTGGCGGGTGCGCTGGCGGACGACCGGCCCGGCCAAGGAGCACGTCCAGCATTCGGTCTACCGCCGCCGTCTGTCATGAGCACGAGCCGCGCGGTACCCTGCGGGCCGTCCGTCGCCGAGGGGGTGGCCCATGGGTACTGCCGGCCGGTTCGATGCCGGGCCCGAGCACGGGACCGAGCACGAGAGGGCCCGTGCGGCGTTACGGGCCGCGGTGCGGCGGCTGGCGGGACTGCTCGGTGACGTCGCCGACCCGGGGGCGCCCTCGGGGGTGCCGCCGTGGACGGTGGGCGATGTGGGCGCACACGTGTGCGCCGTCTACGTGGCGTACGGCTCGGCGTTCACGCGTGAGTTCCAGGACTGGGACAGCGTGCTGCCGGCAGGTGAGCGCACCTTCGCCGAGCGGGTCGCCTCGGTCAACGCCAAGGCGCTCGGCCTGATCGGCGAGGAGGCGCGCACGCGTCTCGGCGAGCTGGTCCTGGAACGAGGCGATACGTTCCTGCGGGTCACCGAGGGGCTCGCGCCGGACGCGCCCGTCACGACGCCCTGGTACGGGCCGGGCGTCACCATCACCCTGGCGGCGGCCACCGGCATGATGCTGAGCGAGACCCTCCTGCACGGCCTCGACATCGCTCGCGGCGCCCGGCTCCCCTGGGCGATCGCGCCGGACGACGCGCGGCTGGTGCTCGGGCAGTCGATGCCGACGATGATGCCGTTCGCCGTCGACGCGGCCCGGGCGCGGGGCGTCCGCATCGCCTTCGACCTCGCCGTCGAGGGCGGCCCACGGCTGGCGGTCGTCGTCGACGACGGGACCGCGACGGTGACGCGGGACGCGCCGCCGCGCGCGTACGACTGCCGGATCACGACCGACCCGACGACCTTCCTGCTGATCGCCTTCCGTCGTCTCCCCCTCTGGAAGGCGATCGTCCGTGGCGCGATGCGTCCCGGCGGCCGCAGGCCGTGGCTGGCCCCCCGGCTCAGCGGCTTCTTCGTCAGCCCCTGACGCCACCGGGGGCCGCGGGCAGCCGGTACTCCGCGCACGCGGCGGGCAACCGCACGCCCGCCAGCCGCAGTTGGGTGACGCGCGCGTGGAAGGCGGCGCCGTGGAGGAGGTGGTGGGCGATGGCGGTGACCTGGCGCCGGGCGGGGTCGGCCAGGGCGCTGCCGGCGGTCCAGGCGTTGAAGGCGCCCATGGCGGGACCGCACCAGATCTGCCAGTCCCCCTCGCGCCCGGCCTCCCCGGTGACGGCCCAGCGCGAGGCCATGGCCAGGTACCAGCGGAAGACCATCGCCATCCGGAACTTGGGATCCCGCTCGGCGCGCTCGCGCCACTCCGGGTGGTGGGTCGCCAGGTAGTCCGCCGTGTCCCGCCAGACGTCGTCGAGGGGGCGGCGCAGGACGCGTTGTTCCAGGTAGCGGCGTTCCATGGGCGGCAGGGCGGCCAGACTGTCGTGGTCGCGGTAGAGCCGGTACAGCCGGCCGGCGTGGCCGGGGAACATGGTGCCCCGGGCGAGGACCTGGACGGTCACGCCCTGTTCGAACAGGTCGGCGGCCGGTGCCATGGCGCAGTCGGCGAGGCCCGCGCCCGCCAGGAGCCGCTTGACGGCCGGTGAGGTGGCCGCCTCGGTGGCGGCCTGGTTGACCGATCCGGTGACGACGTACGCGGCGCCCAGCGCGAGGGCCGCCACCACGGCTTCCGGGGTGCCGATGCCGCCCGCCGCGCCGACGCGCACCCACGCGGTGGCGGGGTGCTCGCGGGCGACGCGGTCGCGCAGGCGGACGACGGCGGGCAGCAGGACGGCGAGGGGGCGGCGGTCGGTGTGCCCGCCGGAGTCGGCCTCGACGGTGATGTCGTCGGCGAGCGGGACCGTGCGGGCGAGTTCGGCCTGTTCGGCGGTGACGCGCCCGTCGGCCACCAGGGCGGCCGTCAGCTCGCCGGGGGCCGGGCGGAGGAACAGTTCGGCGGTCTCCGGGCGGGAGACCTTGGCGACGACCCGGTGCTCGGCCCGCACCCCCGAGGGGCCCGGGTCGCGGTGAAGGCCGGCGAGGCGGTAGCGCACGAGGTCGGGGGTGAGCTGGACGAAGGCGGAGGCCTCCACGCAGCGCACGCGGTGGCGCAGGCAGGCGTCGACGCAGGCGCGTTCCTGGGCGGGTGCCATGGGGCTGTGGATGAGATTGCACGCGTACGGCACCCCGGCGGTGCCGAGGACGTCCCCCAGCCGTTCCAGGGCCGTGTCGATCCGGGCCTCGGGGAGCCCGGCGGCCCCGAAGGAGGCGAGGTGCCCGGCCCGGGCGGCCGCGATGACCAGTTCCTCGCAGGCGATGCCACCGGCCATCGCGCCGGTCATATAGGCGTAGCGGACGCCGTGGTGCCGGCGGAACCCGGCAGAACCCAGCCGGTCGGGGTGCTGCGGGGCGACGGCGGCCAGGACGGTGAAGCCGTCACCGGGCACGGGCGGCACGTTGGTGGCGCCGACGCGGCCACCGTCGCCGACGATGTAGCAGGGGCGGTCCAGGTCGGCCAGGACCGCGTGGACGCCGTCGGCGTCGTACCGCACCTGCGCGCCCGTCATCGCCGCTCCCCTCCCCCGCGTGGTCACGCGGCCTCCCCGCGGATGTCGGCCGCGATGTTGTCCACCTGGTAGATGCGCAGGTCGTCGCGCCAGACACTGCCGTCGGCGAACAGCAGGACCCGGCCGTCCTCGCGGCGTACCTCGCGGATGTGCGCCTCGCCGCGCACCCGCCGGTGTTCGCGCAGGATCTGCCCCCGGTACGACCAGTGGAGCTCCTCGCCGACGGCGATGTGCGCGCGGGGGTGGACGAGGTGGTCGAGCAGGCCGGTGTGGAGGGCGTAGGCGTGCACCGCCTGGTAGAGCATCTGCACGCCGGCGGAGCCCGGCATCACGGGGTCCTGGAAGAAGTGGTGGTGGAAGAACCAGTCGTCGCGCCGCACGGGTTTGTCGCACAGGACGTATCCGGCGCCGTGGTCACCGCCGCCGGGTACAAGCGTGACGTCCTCCAGCAGCGCGAGGCGGCCGCGTCCCGGCCGGAGGTCCCGGCGGGGGTCCAGCCGGCGGACGTCTGCGGGGGCGGGCGGGTGGCGTTCCAGCCAGGGCGGCCGGTAGGTGCCGCCGTCCAGGCCCTGCTGCTCGGCGAGCAGTTCGGGGGTGAAGAAGCCGTGGACGGCCTCTCCCTCGTAGAAGGGCTCGCCGCCCGCGCGGAGCCGGAAGTCGTAGCGGTGCATGACGCCGCCGGGCAGGGGTGAGTGCGACCGCAGGGTGACATGCTGCTCCACGGTGGTGCCGGGCGTGTCGACGTGCCGGAGCAGCCGTGCCCTGCCGTCGAGGTTGCGGCAGGAGAGGTGCCCGTCGGGGTACGCGCCCGCGACCCCGAGCATGCCGCTGAACAGGCCCGCCGCCTGGAGCGCGGTCTCCATGAGGGCCAGTTGCGGCATGGTTCCGCCGCTCTCGCGTACGTACCAGGGGTCGGCCGGGACGTCGTACTCGGCGAGCCCCCAGCTGCCGGGGCGGTAAGCGTCCCACTCCCCGTGCCCGTCGACGACGCGGTCCAGCATGCGGAAGTCCCCCCGGGGCAGCCGGGGCCGGACCCGGCCGGTGACCCGGGTGGTGCTCCCGGGCAGCGGGACCGTACCCAGGTCGCCCTCGGCGAAGATCGCGGTGTGCAGCTCGTCGGCGATGACGCGCTTGCCGGTGACGCTCGTGCGGAGGCCGGGCCGGGCGGGGTCGAGGGCGTCCTGCCCCGGCCCCTCCTTGAGCACGACGCCCACGTCCCGCAGCCGCGCCAGGGGGCGGCCGGCGACGGTGACCCGGCAGTCGGCGGTCGCGTACGGCCTGGGCAGCATGCCGGTCGCGGTGATCTCGGCCTCCAGCCGGAGTTCCGCGCCGGGCGGGGCGGGGGCGTCGCGGACGTCCACCAGGACGGGCCGCCGGACGGGGAGGGTGGCGCGGGCGCCGGGCAGGCACAGGTGGAGGCCCTGGTGGAAGGTGTGGACGCGGAGGAGTTCCAGGGCCGCCGCGAAGCAGTGCGGCCAGGCCTCCTCGGCGTGGTCGGGCAGGCGGGTCGTGGCGAGCAGCAGGCCCTGCCCGTTCCGGCCGCCGCGCGGATCGGCGAAGGTGACGGTGTCCAGCAGCGGGACGGGCCAGGGCGCGGGGAGGGCGGCGGCCGGCAGGCCGCTCTGGTCGAAGGCGGCCCCGAGGACGCGGGCGATGTCGCCGGCGGCGAGCGCGTCGAGGTCGGCGGCGGTCAGCCGGGTCGCGGTGGCACGGGCCAGGGGGCGGGGGTCGGGCGGGAAGCGCGGGGCCGGGGGCTCAGGCCATGACTCCTGTGGGCCGTGCGGCGCCAGGACGGCGAAGGTCCGCTCGCGGTCGCCGAGCCGCCACTCCTCGCCGGTGCGCTCGACGCGCGGCGCGCCGTCCGGGAGTTCGGGCGCCTCGTCCAGCCAGGTGAGCACCGCGCCGCCCGGGTACAGGCCGGCACCCTCGGCCCGGAACGCGCGGGCGGCGGCGTGCAGGATCGCCGCCACGGGGTCGACGGGCCGGGGCGGGGTGGGGGCTGGGGAGTGGGCGGTCGGGCGTGCCGCTCGGGCGAGCTGCCAGGCGATGACGGCCTGATGGGCCGCCAGGACGTGGGCGTGGGTGCGCTGGAGGCGCCCGGCGAGCCGCGCGGTGAGCGCCGGCACGGCCTCCGGGGCGACGGCCTCCGGAGCGACGGCCTCTGGGGTGACGACGGTGTCCAGGACCTCCGGGCCGGCAGCCGGGCCGGGAGCCGGAGCGACAGCCGGTTGCGGCAGCGGAATCCCCTCGAATCCGAGCTCGTCCATGAGGATTCCTCCTTGATCATCGCCGGCCCGCCACGGCCCGGGTGGCGATGCCGTCGGCCAGGGCGGCCGGCTCGATCCACACCGTGCGGACGCCGCTCCACCGCTGGAGGAGCCGTCCGTCGGGCGCGCAGGCGGTCAGCGCGCACTGGGAGAAGAAGGACGTCGCTGTCGGTGTCGTGGCCTCGTCGACGTCGACGGTGATGACGAAGGGCTCGTCGTCGGGGAGCGGGCCGAACAGCTCCAGGCGCTCGACGGAGACGGGGACGGGAATCTCCTCGCCGTCGGCCAGCGCCAGCAGCGTCAGAAGGGCACCCTGCATCAGCAGGTCGGCGAGGGCCGGGCTGTACAGCCGTCCGGCGAACGCGCCGTGGGCGAAAGCCGGGTCGGGCATCCTGGCAGTGATCACCAGATGGCCGGGCGACTCCTCCAGGACGTCGCGCAGGCCGTTGAGGGCCGCGCCGTGGAAGAGCCGGCCGTCGCGGTAGCCGGGGTGCGGCGCGTCCGTGAAGGTGCGGGGCGGCAGGCTCGTCACGGGGGCCTCGCCCGGCCGGTCCGCGAGCCGGAAGCGCCCCTCGAAGCGCGGTTTCCCCTGTTCCCCGGCGTCATCGACGCTCACACGGACGAACGGTACGACCGCCTGCCGCGCGTCGCGTTCCAGCCGGACGCGGAGCCGCTCGGGGTGCCCGGGCGGGAAGGTGATCGCCTGGGCGATCCTGATGTCGCGGCACTCGACCACCGGCCGGGCTCCCCCGTGGACGCGCTCGACGGCGCCCAGGGCCCAGCCCACGGCGGCCGTCATGGGCAGGACGGGCACCCCGGCGACGCGGTGCGCCCGCAGGACGGGCTCCTCACCGAGCCCCGTCAGCACGCGGTACGCGGTGAGACCGGCGTCGGGGAGCGGGTCGCACCGCTGGAAGAGCGCCTCGGTCGGTCCGACGAGCGCCACCCCGCCGCCCCGGCCGGGTGCCATGAGCTCCCGGAACCGCGCGCATCCCTCCTCCCTGGAGAGCACGGGCACCCCCACCTCGGTGAAGAGCTGGTGGAGGTCCGCGGCCATCCCCTCGGTCCAGGGCCCGAAGGCGACCGGCACGACGCGGCAGTGAGGATGGGCGGCCTGCCAGGCGCAGCCGAAGCGGTTGAGCGCCTCGTTGGCCAGGGCGTAGTCCGCCTGCCGCAGGTTGCCCCAGATTCCTGCGACCGAGGTGAAGAGGACCAGGTGCCGCAGCCGCGCGGCGTCGAGGGGGGCGAGCACGTTCCGCAGGCCGGCCGGTTTGGTGTCCACGACCGCGGCGATACCGTCCGGCTCCGCCTCGGCCAGCGGCCGGTCGCGCAGGACGCCCGCGCCGTGGAGGACGCCGGTGATCCGGTCGGCGTACGGGGCCAGGGCCTCGGCCACCGCGTCCGGGTCGCGGACGTCCGCCGCCGCGTACACGGCCTCCGCGCCGTACGAGCGCAGGGTGGCCAGGAACGCGCGGATGCCGCGCTGCCGGACGAGCAGGGCGAGCTCCTCCTCGACGCGGGTGCGCGCCGGTTCCTCGCCGGGGTCCTCCCCCGCGTCGCGCGCCCGGGCCTCCAGGGCGGCCCGCAGCTCTTCCGGGCCGCCGAGCGCGGCGGCCCAACCGGGCTCGTCCGTCAGGGGCGTGCGGCCGAGCAGGACGCAGCCGCAGTGGTGGGCGCGCACCAGTTCCTCGACGCACCAGGCGGTGATGCCCCCGGCGCCACCGGTGACCAACAGGACGTCGTCCTTGGTGAGTTCGACCTCGGTGGCGGCCATCGGGGTCCGGGGCCACGGGGTGCCGGAGACCCGGGGCGTGCGGCGGCCGGTCGTGTCCACGCCGACCTCGCGGACGTCGCCGGCGAGGTCGGCGAGCTCGGTGGCGAAGGCCGCTCCGGCGTCCTCGTCGGACAGGCCGGGGGCGAGGTCCAGGGCGCGGCAGTACAGGGTCGTCGCCTCCAGGGCGAGGGTCTTGACCAGCCCGCCGAGCCCGCCCGCGAGGGCGGCCGCGGTGTCGCCGCCCGAACCGGCGTAGCCGAGCGCCCCGTCGAGCCGGGTGACGGCGACGAGGCCGGCGCGGGTGCCGGTCCGGGCGGCCGCCTCCAGGGCGGGGCGGGTGTGTTTGGCCACCAGGATCGCGTGCCGGAGGCGGGTGACGATCCGGTCGGCGGCGTTCGTCTCCTCGCCGCCGTCGCCGCCGTCGCTGCCGTCGCTGCCGTCGCTGCCGTCGGGCTCGCGGCTGACGGGCAGCTCGCGGCTGACGGGCAGGACGCACAGGTCGAGACGCGTGCCGTCCTCGAGGAGCCCGGCGAGGCGGGCGGTGAGTGTGGCCTCCGACCAGTCCGTCAAGCCGGGTGTCTCCGTGGCGGCGCCGGGGAGGGCCAGTCGGCTGACCCGCCAGCCACGGGTGGTGAGAGCGTCGGCGAGGAGGCGGCCGAGCCCGCCCGCGTCGTCGATCAGCAGGGCGTGGGGGCTCTCCGGGTAGGCGTCCTCCCGGACGTCGACCGCGGGCAGGTCCACGGGGGTCACCCAGGCGCTGCCGAGGGCGGTGCCCACCACCGGTGAGACGAGCTGGGGCCTGGGCTCGGTGATGATCTCCTGGGCGATGGCCGTCAGTTCGCGGACCGTCCGGGCCTCGGTGAAGCGGTACATCTCGCTACGGGCGATCACCGGGTAGCGGCGCCACATCTCGGCGCCGATCTCGACCTGTTTGAGGGAGTCGATGCCGAGGTCCGCCTGGATGTCCATGTCTGGCTCGATCATGTCGACGTCGTAGCCGGTCTTCTCGGCGATCACGGCGCGGAAGTGCCGCTCGACCTCGTCGGGGTCGAGCGAGCCGATGTCCATCGTGCCGGTCGCCGCGGCCTCCCCCTTCTCGGCCGCCCACAGCTCGGCGAGCGCCGACCGCCTCTCGGCGTGCGGGCCCTCGGCCGGCGGGCCGGCGTCAGGGCGGGGTTCCGTTTCCGCCGTCACGGCATCGGTCGTCTCGGCATTGATCGTCTCGGCATTGATCGTCACAGCATCGGTCGTCACGGCATCGACCGCCGCCGGTACGGGCAGGGGCGGGTCGCCCTGTTCGGGTGGCCCCGGCGGCGGTCGCAGAAGGCCGGAGACCGCTTCGGCCGCGCGGGCGTGCGTCTCGCCGAGGGCCATGCTGTGGTCGGCGACCGCCTGGATGGCCGCGAGCAGCGACGCGTCCATCCGGCCGGCCGCCGCGCCCCGGGCGAGGAGCGCGCCGAGTTGTTCGGTGGTGCGGACCTCGCTGTCCACGTAGCGGGCGTGCGCGGCCAGGTGGTCGGTGGCGGCGCGGGTCAGCGGGTCGGCCGCCTCGGTCCGGGCCGGCGACGTGGCCGGGGCGGGCGCGCCTTCCGGCTCGGCCCGCGATCCGGCGGCGGTGTGCCGGGCGAGGAGTTCCTCGTAGGCGCCGCGCCGCTTCTCCACGGCGAAGAACGGGCCGTCCAGGCGACGGGCCACCTTGGAGGGCGTCCGGCGCTCCGGGCGGGGCGGGGCCGTGTAGCGGTCGATGCCGGTGAGGGGCAGGCCCAGGACGGCCAAGCGTACGGCCGCCTGCTTGAGCGCCGCGCAGGCGTCCGTCCCGGGCCCGGCGTCGCAGGCGACGACCTCCGCACGGCCGGTGCCGAGGGTCCGTTCGACGAATCCGCTGAGGATCCGCCGGGGGCCGAACTCGACGAAGACCCGGACGCCGTCGGCGTACATCTCCTCCAGGCGGGCGGCGAAGTCGACGGGGCGCAGCAGTTGCTCGACCAGGGTGCGGCGGTTGGCGTCCGCGTCGTCGCCGTAGGACGCCCCGGCCGTGTCGGCGTGGACGGGCAGTGCGGGCGGGGCGAAGGCGGCCTCGGCGCAGGCGGCCGCGAACTCCTGGGCGGCGTGGGCGATGTGCGGGGTATGGAAGGCGGCCGCGACCGGCAGGAGGCGTACGGGCAGGCCGCGTGCGGCGCACTCGTCGGTGAAGTGCCGTACGGCGGCGGTCGGGCCGCCGACCGCCTGCTCGTCGGGCGCGTTGTGGTTGCACACCGTCAGTTCGGGGTGCTCGGCGAGGAGTTCGGTGAGTGCGTCGCGGCTCATGCGGGCGGCGGCCATGGCGCCGGGGTCGTGGCCAGGGCCGGGCGGTCGTGCCATGGCCTGGCCACGGACGTGGGCCAGGGCCGTGAAGCCGGCGTCGTCCAGGACGCCGGCGGCCCACAGGGCGGTCAGCTCCCCGAAGCTGTGGCCGAGCAGTGCGTGCGGGGCGAAGCCCAGCTCGCGCAGGTAGCGGTACTGGCCCGTGGAGAGGGCGCCGATGGCCGGCTGGGCGTGGGAGGTGCGGCGGAGCCGTTCGGCGTGGTGGGCGGCGTCACCGGTCCCCGGTGGGAGGAAGACGGCGCGGGCCAGGCTGTCGGCGGCGGGGAAGCGGGCGTTGGCGGCGTCGAAGGCGGCGCGGACCGGGGGCAGGGCGAGGGCGGCGCGCAGGCCCATGCCGGGGTACTGGCTCCCCTGTCCCGCGAACAGCGCCCCCGTTTTGGTGCCGGGGGGCAGGGCCCGGGTCCGGTAGTGGATGCCGCGCGGATGGTTCCACGTGTCGTCGCCGGGGTGGTCGCGCAATCGGGCGACGGCGAGGGCGAGCAGCTCCTCGTATTCCGGTCGTCCCGTGGCGACGAGGCCGAGGCGGGCGTGGGGCGCGGGGGCCGGTCCGGGGTCGGGCGGGTCGCCGCGCTCCAGTCGTCGCAGCAGTTCCGTCCTGTCGGGCGCGTGCCAGAGGTACGCGGAGGGGGTGTCGTGCAGCGCGCACTCCCCTTCCTCCGTGGAGTGTTCTTCGAGGACGGCGTGGTAGTTGACGCCGCCGAAGCCGAACGCCGAGACCCCCGCCCGCCGGGGCGTGCCCGAGGGGTCGCGTACCCAGGGGCGTGCCGTGGTGTTCACGTAGAGGGCGCCGTCCGGGCGGACGGCCTGCGCGTGGGGGGTGGTGACGTTGATGGTGGGGGGCAGCACCTTGTGGTGGAGGGCGAGCGCGGCCTTGATGAGCCCGGCCGCGCCGGCGGCGGCCTTGGTGTGCCCGATCTGCGACTTGACGCTGCCGACGGCCACGAAGTGCCGGTCGTCGGGGGTGGCCAGGAGGTCGTTGAGCGCGGTGAGTTCGACCTCGTCGCCGGTGGGGGTGCCGGTGCCGTGTGCCTCGATCAGCCCCACGGTGGCGGGTGGGCAGCCGGCGTCGGCGTAGGCGCGGCGCAGCGCGGCGCTCTGCCCGGCGCCGCAGGGGGCGTAGATGCTCTGCGCGTTGCCGTCGCTGGAGCCGCCGAGGCCTTTGAGAACGGCGTAGATGCGGTCGCCGTCGCGCTCGGCGTCGGCGAGGCGGCGCAGGGCCAGCATGCCGATGCCCTCGCCGACCAGGGTTCCGTCGGCCTCGGTGTCGAAGGGGCGGACGGTGCCGGTGAGGGAGAGGGCGGGGGTCTTGCTGAAGCACATGAAGGAGACGATCGAGTTGTCGGCGTCGCAGCCGCCGGTGAGCATCACATCGGCGCGGCGGGAGATCAGCTCGTCGACGGCGCAGCGGACGGCGGCCAGGGAGCTGGCGCAGGCGGCGTCGACGGTGTGGTTGACGGCGCCGAGGTCGAGGCGGTTGGCGACGCGTCCGGAGACGACGTTGGCGAGGATGCCGGGGAAGGAGTCCTCGGTCCAGGGCGGCAGGGCCGCGAGCCGGATCCGGACGGCTTCCTTCGCCTGTTCCTCCGGGACGCCCACGGCGAGCATGGTCTCCATCAGTTCGGGGACCAGGAGGCGGGCGGCGAGCGGGATGAGGGTGGAGTTGGTGCCGCACACGCCCAGGACCACCCCGGTACGGGAGGGGGCGCACCAGTCCTCTCTGCCGCGTCGCGCGTCGCTGAGCGTCTCCTTGGCCACCACCAGGCTCAGGAGTTGCACCAGTCCGGTGGAGTCCACCGTGTTGGGCGGCATCGCGAATTCGAGCGGGTCGAAGAGCTCGGGGGTGAGGAAGCCGCCGCGGCGGCAGTACGTCCTGTCCTCGGCGAAGGGGTCGGGGTCGTAGTACCGGTCCGGGCGCCACCAGCTGTCGGGCACGATGTCCGAGCAGTCGCGGCCCGCCACGATGTTGTCCCAGAACTCCCTGATGTCGCGGGCCTTGGGGAACCGTCCGGACAGGCCGACGATCGCGACGGGGTCGGAGCCGAGCCGGCGGTCCGGGCCGCCGGGGTCCTCGCTGATCGTGCGCACCGGTCACCTCGATCCCGACGGCGGATCCGTCCCTGGTTCTCCCCATCTCCCCCTATCTCTCCCCCTGGGGCGGACCGGCCCGCTCCGGGCGACGAGGGCGCGTGGGGGCGCTGGTGTCACGTCGTACGACAGGAGGCGCCCCAGGCGGGACGCGCGTCACCACGCGGCAGCCTGCGCGCCGGTGCCGCACGCCCCGATGCCCACTTGCGCGCCCGCCGCCCTCACCGTTCGCGGCTCGGCATCGTCTCAGGCGCGGGCCGCCTGCCGGAGGGCGTCCCGGCAGGCCTCGACGGCCGGGTGGCGGCCGCCGCCCCGGCGCACCGCGGTGAGGATCGTGCGCGTGCCCCGGCCACGGGGGAGCCGGCGGAGCGCGACGGTCGGGGGGCGGCCGTTCCACACCAGGTCGGGCAGGAAGGCCGCGGCGTGGCCCTCCTCGGCGAGCCGGAGGTGGAGCAGCAGGTCGGTGCTCTCGAACCGGACGTCGGGTTCGAAGCCGGCGGCGCGGCACAGGGTGGTGGCCCAGTGGCGGGCGGCGCTGCCCTCGGGCTCCATCACCCAGGGCCGTCCGGCGAGGGCGCGCAGCGCCGCCGTGGGGCCGCCGCCGGCGGCGGCCGGTGGCGCGGGGAGGGCGAGGCGCAGGGGGTCGTCGAGCAGGTGCTCCTGTTCGAGCCCGGCGGGCCGGGGCGTGGGGTGGCCGGGGTACTCCTCGGCGACGACGAGGTCGAAGTCTCGGGCCTGGAGCGCCAGGAGGGCCCGTTCCGGTTCCATCTGCGTGACGTGGACCCGCAGCCGGGGGTGGGCGTCGCGGAGGAGGCCCAGCATGGCGGGCACCAGGGTGAGCGCCGCCGTCTGGAACGCGGCGACGCGCAGGGTGCCGGTGAGGTCGGTGAGGGACGTGGCGATGTCCGCCTCGGCCCGCTCCAGGCGCTCCATGACCGCCTCGGTGTGGGCGACGAGGATCTCCGCCTGCGGGGTGAGCCGTACCCGCCGCCCCACGGGTTCGAGCAGCCGGACGCCGACCTCCGACTCCAGTTGGGAGAGTTGCTGTGAGACGGAGGACGGGCTGTAGGAGAGGGCGGTGGCCACGGCCGCGAGGGTGCCGCGGTGCTTGAGTTCGCGCAGCAGGCGCAGTCGATGGAGGTCGAACATCGGTGGCGCGGCCCTTCGGTGGCGGTCGCCCGGCCCGCGCGGTGACAGCCGGAACGTTCGGTTTTCCTGATGAATATAGGTGGGAAACGTGCGCTGGACCGTACGATGGGATGGGCCGCACGCTGGTGGCATGCCCGATGCCTTCGCTTCTTCCCGCACTCCGTCGTGGTTCGCCCGTCCGGCCGCCCGGTCCTGGACGTGCGCGCCCGCGCCCGCCGACGCGCGGGACTTCCACGCCTCCCTGCCCGGCTACGCCCCGACCCCACTGACGGAACTTCCCTCTCTGGCCGCCGAGTTGGGGGTCGGCCGGGTGTTCGTCAAGGACGAGTCGTCCCGGCTGGGGCTGCCGGCGTTCAAGGCGCTGGGCGCGTCCTGGGCGGTGCGCCGGGTCCTCGACGGGCAGACGACCTACGGGCAGGCGGCCGACGGGCCGGGTGCGGCGGCCCTGGTGACGCTGGTGACCGCAACGGACGGCAATCACGGGCGGGCCGTGGCCCGGACGTCCCGGCTGCTCGGGCAGCGCGCCCACGTCTTCGTCCCTCATGGTGTCCACCCGGAGGCCGTGGCCGCCATCGCGGCCGAAGGGGCGGAGGTCACCCGCGTCGCGGGGACCTACGACGAGGCGGTGCGCCGGGCGGCGGAGGCGGCCGCCGCGCCGGACGCGGTCCTGGTCCAGGACACGGCCTGGCCCGGCTACGAGCGGATCCCGGCGTGGATCGTCGAGGGGTACGCCACGCTCTGCGCCGAGATCGACGCGCAGCTCGCGCTCGCCCGCGCGGGGGCTCCCGGTCTCGTGGCCGTGCCCGTGGGCGTGGGCTCGCTGGCCCAGGCCGTCGTCACCCACTACCGGAGCCGCCGGGACGGGCGGGCCCCGGCGCTGCTGGCGGTGGAGCCGGAGAACGCGGCCGCCCTCGCCACGAGCCTCGCGGCGGGGCGGCCCGTCACGGTCCCCACCGGCGGGACCACGATGGCCGGCCTGAACTGCGGCACCGTCTCCCACCTCGCCTGGCCGGTGCTCCGGGACGGCCTGGACGCGGCGGTCACCGTGACGGATGCCGAAAGCGCTCGCGCGGCCGCCGATCTGGCCTCCCTCGGTGTTTCCTCCGGCCCCTGCGGTGCCGCCTCCCTCGCGGGCGTCCGCGCGGCGCTCACGGGCGCCGGCGCGGACGGGCGGCGGGCGGCGCTGGGGCTCGGGCCGGCGTCGGTGCTCGTCCTGCTGAGCACCGAGGGCCCGGCCGCGAACCCGCACACCACCGCGTCCGACGCCACCACCTCAAGTCGAGACGATCGGAGTTGAGACGATCGGATATGAAAGGGAGACAGAAAGCCATTCTCCGTCTCTGTTGATCTCTCTACGGTTGGGTCATCAAGCCGATCCGATCAAGGAGAAACCCCATGCGCGCCGTCACCCAGAACGCTTTCGGAGGCCCCGAGGTCCTGGAGGTGGTGGAGACCGAGCGACCGCGCCCGCAGGCCGGCGAGGTGCTCGTCCGGGTCCACGCCAGCGCCCTGAACCCCGTGGACGCCGCCGTCAGGGCCGGCTTCCTCCCGCTGCTCGGCGAGCCGCCCTTCGGCATCGGCTGGGACGTCTCCGGCGTGGTCGAGGAGGCCGCCGAGGACGCGGGGTTCGCGGTCGGCGACGAGGTCTACGGGATGCCGCTCTTCCCGCGCGCCGCCGGCGGCTACGCCGAGTACGTCGCCGTGCCGGCGAGCCACCTCGCCCGGCGGCCCGTCTCGCTCGACCACACCCGCACGGCGGCGCTGCCGCTCGCCGGGCTCACCGCCTGGCAGTCCCTGGTGGGCGCGGCCGGGGTGAAGGCCGGCGACCGGGTGCTGATCCACCGCGCCGCCGGCGGCGTCGGCCACCTCGCGGTGCAGATCGCGAAGGCGCGCGGCGCCCACGTCGTCGCGCTGGCGAGCGCGGCCAAGCACGACTTCCTGCGTGGCTTGGGCGCCGACGAGGTCGTCGACTACCGCACCACGGACTTCACCGAAGTGCTCGAGGACCTCGACGTGGTCCTCGACTCCTCGGCCGAGGGCGACCGTTCGCTCGGCGTCCTGCGTCCCGGTGGCATCCTCGTCAGCATCATGCAGCACCGCGACCAGGAGCTCGCCGCGCGCGTCCGGGCCGCCGGGCGGCGCTTCGCCGGGGTGTCCGTCGAGCCGGACGCCGAGGGATTGGCCGCGATCGCCGCGCTGGTCGACGCGGGACGCGTCCGTCCGCACATCGCCGCGACCTTCCCGCTCGAAGGCGTGGCCGAGGCGCACGAGCTGCTCGGCACGGGCCGCACCCAGGGGAAGATCGTCCTCACCATTCGGGACGAGACCGCCGTCTGAGACGATCACCCCGCACGACAACGCACGAACGACGCACGAACGACGTACGACGACGCACACGACGCACCACAGGACGCGCATGGACATCCTCACCGAAGTACTCGGATCGATGCGCACGGGACGCCCGGCCTCGGTCCGCACCGAGGGGCGCGCACCCTGGGGGCTGCGCCTGCCGCCGGTGGCCGGGGCGGGATTCCACGTCGTGCTGCGCGGGAGCTGCTGGCTCCTCCCCCCGGACGACGGCGCGGCCGGGCCCGCGCCCCGCCACGAGCCGGTCCGCCTCCACCCCGGCGACGTGGTCTTCCTCCAGAACAACCACAGCCACGCGCTCGCCGACGACCCCGGCACACCCGCCGTCGACGCCGGCCCGGCGCGGTTCCGCCCGGGTTCGCCGATCGGCGCGCTCTCCCTGGGCGGGGACGGCCCCCGCACCACGCTGCTCTGCGGCGCCTACCACCTGGACCAGGGACGGCCGCACCCACTGGTCCGTCAACTGCCCGAGGTCGTCCACCTGGAGACCCGGCACGGACGGCATCCCGAACTCTCCGCCGCCGTCGGGCTCCTGCGCGCCGAGCTGGAGGAGGAACGGGCCGGCGCGGCCGGCATCGTGCCGGCGCTGATCGACGCGCTCCTGCTGTACGTGCTGCGGGCGTGGCTGGAGGAACAGCCGGCGACGGCGGTGGCGGGCTGGTCCGCCGCCCTCCGGGACCCGGTGATCGCCCCGGCGCTCACGGCCATCCACGAGGACCCGGCCGCCCGGTGGAGCGTCGAGTCGCTGGCCGCCCGCGCCGGAACGTCCCGGGCCACCTTCGCCCGCCGGTTCCACACCCTCGTCGGGGAGCCTCCGTTGGCCTATCTGACGCGCTGGCGGATGACGACGGCGGCCCGGCTGCTGCGCGAGGCCGACCATCCCTTGAGCATCGTCGCCACCCGCACCGGCTACGGCTCCGAGTTCGCCTTCGCCAAGGCGTTCAAGCGCGCGTACGGCCTCCCGCCCGGCGGCTATCGTCGCCACGCGGCGGCCACTCCGATGCCGTTCGCGGGGCGGCACGCCTGATAGGTGAACGACAATCGGCCTGCGGATGCGGCGAAGCGCCGCCTGGTGCCACTGGCGCGCGTACGAGACCCGCCACGGCGTCATCCGCGCGGAACTGTCCCTGCCGGAGGACTCCCCACGCCGGATGCCCGTCCCCGGCGCCGGGGTCCTGCGGCCGGTGTGGGACGTCGGACACCGCACGTCCACCGGCGACACAGCGTTCGCCATCGCCTCGCTCTGGGTCGAAGGCAGGGACGCGCTGGAACCCGGCGGACACGCCACGATCCGCCTCGCGCCCCTCACCCCCTCGCTCTGGGCCCGCCTCCGGCCCGGTCAACGCTTCACGATGCACGAGCGCCGCCCCGTCGCCGGCACGGCCACCGTCCTCGAAGTGCGCCCGGCCGCCGTCGACTGCACAGGAAAGCATTTGGCCGGAGAGTGACGTCCGGTGAAGGATGGCCCTTTCACCCTTGTTCACTCCTGCTTCCTCACGCTTTCCAAGGAATTCCCCCTTATGAACACCCGGCGCGCCGACGTCGACGACCTGGCCCTCGCGGTCGCCACCGCCGCCCGGCACCCGGCCGGGAGGACGACCCTGGAGTCGCTTCTCGACACCGGTGACCCCCGGCAGTGGGTCACCCTCGACCTCGGAGTGCGGCGGCTGCCCTGGTTCTGGCCGGCCGACCTGCCCTCCATGGTCTGGCTCGAGATGGCGGAACCGCCGCCCGGGGAACCCGTCCTGGCCGTCGCCCTGTGCCACCCCGACGGACGCGTACGGCAAGCCGCCCTGGAGCGTGCCGCCGGGGTTCCGGCGCTGCTGCCGCTCGTGGCGGTGCGCTGCTCGGACTGGGTGGGCCCGGTCCGCGACGTGGCCCGGGCGCTGCTGCGCGCCGGGCTGGCGGGCGCGGCGCCGCGCACCGTCGCCCTCGTCGCCGCCGTCGCGCTGCGCACGGCCGTGCGACGGCACGGCGCCCACGCCCACGACCTGCTCATGGAGATCCTGGAGAGCGCCGACGCGGAGGTGACGGACACTCTGCTGGACAGCCGCGACCCGGCCACCCGGCGGCTCGGCCACCGGATCGCCGTGCGCCGGAACCTTCTCTCCCCGGCGCGGCTCGCCCGCATCGCCGCCACGGACGCCGACGTCGTCGTCCAGGACGTCTGCGCCGACGCCGTCCTCGCCCACATGAAGGACGGCCGGCACGGCGAGCTCCTGGAACCGCTGCTGCGCGCCCGGGCCCCCGGGTGCGCGCGTCCGGGGTGACCGCGCTCCACCGGACCGGGCGCCACGACGAGGCCACGGCGTTCCTCGCCGACCGCGCGGGCATCGTCCGCGCCTGCGCGCGCTGGGTGCTGCGGCAGCGAGGCGCCGATCCGCTGCCGCGCTATCGCGAGCTGTGCGCCGGCCCGTCGGCCGACGTACCGCCGGGTGCGGCGGCAGGTCTGGGCGAGTGCGGCACCCGTGAGGACGCCGCCCTGCTCCTTCCCCTGCTGGCGCACCCGGTCGCACGGGTACGGGTCCGCGCTGTCGCCGCGCTGTGCGCCCTGGGCACGGTCGACGCCGAGCGTCTGCGGCCGTTGCTGGACGATCCGTCGGCGGCCGTCACCCGTGAGGTGTCCACCGCGCTCGTCTCCTCGGGGGGCCGGCTCCCCGAGTCATGTCTGTGGGAACGGCTCGCCGCCGACCGGCCCCGGCACGTCCGGGCGGCGGCCTTCCGGCTGCTCGCCACGCAGCGCGGGATATTCCAGCTCCGGTGCTGCCTGACCTTGCTCGACGACGCCGACCACCGGCTCCGCGCGCAGGCCCGTACCGCCGCCCTGCGCTGGGGCCCCGCCGACGCCCCCACCGCGTACGCGGCACTGCCCGCCGACGAACGCGCGCGGCTGGACGAGCTGATCGACCGGGCCACGCCCGTCCTGGGCGAGGACAAGGTACGGCTGTTGCGCTTCTATCTGAGGGCGGGGCACCGCTCGTAAACAGGGGCGGGACTTAACGGTCCAGCGCACAAGCCGCCGCCAGGAGCAGTCCGATGACGCTCCCGGCCTCGGTGATGTCCCCGGCCCGTACGGCGGCCACCGCGTCGTCCAGGGGGATCCACCGCACCGTCATGGCGGCTTCGGTCGGGTCCCGGTGGCGATCGGCCGAGGGGTGGAGGTCCGTGCCGAGGTACAGGTGCGTCACGGCGGACGTGCGGGACGGCAGTGGGTGGTAGACGGCGAGTGGGCTGAGGGTGCCGGGGCGGTGGCCGGTCTCCTCCTCGCACTCGCGCCGCGCCGCTTCCCGGGGGCACTCGCCTTCGGCGATCGCTCCGCCGGGTACGTGGAGGAGGCGCCGCCCCGGCGGGTAGAAGGCGTCCTCCACCAGCGCGACACGGCGCCGGGCGTCGACGGCGACGGTTCTGGCGCCGTCGGCGATGGTGAGGTGGTCGTACGTCCCTTCCGAGCCGTCCGGTTGGAGGACGCGATCATGATGGAGGGTCAGGTGGCTGCTCCGGTGGATGACTTGGGTACTCAGTCTGTTCCAGTCCCGCAAGGGTTCCTGGATGTCGTGGACCATCTCCCCGCCGTTCCTCGTCGGTGCGCGCCGCTCTGGTAACGCCGGGGCGGGGGAAGCGTTGCGGGTGGGTGGGGCCCGGAACGGTTCACGTCAGGGCGTCGACGAGCATGAACGCGGCCACGGCCAGCAGGGCCACCGCGAACGTCCGGCGCAGCGCGGTGCCGGACACCTTGGCGGCCAGGCGTTTGCCGTCCCAGGCACCCAGGATCGCGGTCGCCGCGAACGGGCCGATGACCGACCAGTCGAGGCCGGAGGCGGTGGCGCCCCGGGTGAGCAGGGACGCCAGGGAGTTGGTCGTGATGACGAGCAGGCTGGTGCCGACGGCGGCCTGCATCTCGAAGGCCAGCACCGCGACGAGCGTCGGGACGACGAGGAAGCCGCCGCCCACGCCGAGCAGTCCGGTGAGCGCGCCCAGGCCGGCACCGGTCCCGGCGGCCCTGGCGGGGGCTCGACGCGGCGGCTCCGGTACGTCGGGACGTGTGTCATCGGTTCGTGTGTCGTCGGTTCGTCTCTCGCGGGTCCCCAGCAGCATCATCACCGCGGCGAGGGTGGCTATCGCCGCGAAGGCCGCCGTCAGTGCCCGCTGGGGCAGGTGGGCCGCCACCGCTCCGGCCGCGGCGGCGGGGAGGAGGCCCGAGGCCGCGAACAGCGCGCCGGTCCTCCAGCGGACGTTGCCGGCGCGGGCGTGCGCGTACAGGGCGGTCGCCGAGGTCGCCGCGACGATGAGGAGGCTGGCGGTGGTGGCCGCCGCCGGGGTGAAGCCGAGCAGATAGATCAGCGCGGGTACGGCCAGGACGCTGCCGCCTCCGCCGAGCGCGCCCAGGGCCAGCCCGACCGCCGCTCCGGCGGCGAGGGCGAGTATGAGGGCGCTCACGCCGTGACGCCGTCGCCGAGGCTTCCGCCGACGGTCGGCGCCGCGCTCCCGGTCCCTCCTTCCCTGGCCCGGGCCGCCACGGCGGCGAGGTGGTCGTGGACGCGTTCCTGTGGCCGGGTGCGTATGGGGCCGGGACAGCCGAAGCCGTGGCGGGACTGCGGGAGCATCCTTCGATCACTTCCTACGGACGTAATGGGACGTAAAGGGGCGGGGAACGGTCGGGAACGGTCAGGCGGCGCCGCGCCCGGGGACCGTGAGCCCCGCGGCGGTGGCGGCGTCGAAGACGTCGTCCACGGCGACGACGTTCCGTCCCGCGGCGTCCAGCAGGGACGCGGCGACGGCCGCGCGCGCCCCGCCCGCGCAGTGCGCCCACACCTCTCCCGGTGGCACCTCGCCGACGCGGTCGCGCAGCCGGTGGACGGGGATGTGCGTCGAACCGCTGACGAAGCCCGCCGCGCGCTCGGAGTCCCGGCGCACGTCCAGCACCACCATCCGGTCACCGGCCGCGCGGGCGGCCGCGAGGTCGGCGAAGGTGGCGCGGCGGAAGGAGCGTAGCGCCTCCCCCGGGCGGACCCAGCCGGCGGGGGTGCCGGTGGCGGCCGCGGCCGGGCGGTCGATGCCCACGCGCACCAGCTCCCGCTGCGCGGCGGCGAGCTCCTCGGGGCCGGCGGCGAGCAGGGTGAGGGGCTTGCCCCAGGGGATCAGCCACGCGAGGTACGTGGCGAGCCGGCCGTCGCCCTCGAAGTTGAACGAACCGGCGACGTGCCCCTCGGCGAAGGCGACGCGGTGGCGCAGGTCCACCACCCACTCCCCCGCCGCCAGCCGCGCGGCGATCTCGGTCGCGTCGGCACGGCGGGGCGGGGTGAGGTCGACGGGCGCGGGCCCGGCGGCGTTGGCCGGGCCCATGTGGGTGTAGTAGGCGGGGATGTCGTCCAGGCCGGCGAGCAGTCCGGCGACGAAGGTGTCCACGTCCTTGGTCAGGGCGTCGTTGGTGCCGCGTTCGGCGCCGATCGTCGTGGCGTCGCCCCGGGCCGGGGCGGAGGAGCAGAAGCTGCCGAAGCCGTGGGTGGGCAGGACGGGCACGTCGTCGTCGAGCTCGTCGGCCAGCCGGTGGGCGGAGGCGTGCTGGGCGCGGGCCAGGCGCTCGGTCAGCCGGGGCTCGACCAGGTCCGGGCGGCCGACGGTGCCGATGAGGAGCGAGCCGCCGGTGAAGACGGCGACGGGCCGGCCGCGCTCCGTAAGGACGTAGGAGGTGTGGTGGGGGTGTGGCCGGGGGTGGCCAGGGCCCGGAGCGCCAGGCCGTCGTCCACCGGGAACGTGTCGCCGTCGGCGACCGGCGTGCGGGCGAAGGAGACCGCCGCGCCCTCGGGCACCAGGTACCGGGCGCCGGTGACGCGGGCGAGCTCCAGTCCGCCGGATATGTAGTCGTTGTGCACATGGGTCTCCGCCACGAGGCCGATCCGCGTGCCGCGCCGGGCGGCGGCCGCGATGACCCGGTCGATGTCGCGGGGCGGGTCGACCGCCACGGCGACGGCGGCACCGCCCGCCAGATAGCTGCGGTTGCCCAGCCCTTCCAGTTCGAGGGTCTCGACGGCACGCACGACGGGGACTCCTCACCGGTCGACGCCCCGGGGGCGTCATGCACCCCGGGGACATTCGGAGCTCCCTTCGACCGTAATACCGGCGGAGGTGTTCCCAAAACCTCTGGGGAACCTATCCGGCCGCCCGCCGCGCCGCCGTCGCCGAGAGCGCGGCCGCCGTCAGCCCCAGGACGGCCGTGACGGCGACGAAGCCGGGGCCCGCGACGGCCCATGGGCTCAGCAGGGCCGTCCCCAGGGCCACCCCCAGGTGGTCGAGCGTGCCGTTCCAGGAGATGACGCTCGCGCGCCGCGCCGGATCGGCGCCGCCGAGGTACGTCTGCTGGCTGGTGTAGAAGGCGCCCCCGGCCACCATCCACACGAACACCGCGGCCAGGCTGACCACCGCGGCCGTGCTGACCAGCGCGACGACGCTCGCCCCCACGAACACCAGCGCGCAGCCCGCCGACAGCACGTTCTCGCCGATGCCGCGCCGCCGCGCCCGGTCGCTCAGCTGCCCGAGGAGCACCGAGCCGGTCAGTGAACCCGCGCCCACCAACAGGCCGATGAGGCCGAGCCGCGCGGTGTCGTAGCCGTACCGCTCCGCGAAGAGCGCGCCGACGAACGTGTACGCGCCGAGCCGGCCGGCCTGCAGGAAGCCGGTGGAGAGCAGGGGCAGCGCCAGGCGGCGCTGCCGCCACACGGCGAAGCCCGCCAGCGGGGAGGTGGACGCGGCCGTGGGCCGGGGGCCCTTCAGGCGCCACCCTATGAGCAGCACGACCGGGGCCAGTCCCGCGCCGACGGCCGCGAACGTCCACGGCCAGCCCGCCGCGTCAGAGAGGAGCCCGCCGAGCGGCACGCCGAGGACCTGTCCCAGGGCGTAGCCGGAGACGCCGGTGGCGACGGCGCGGCCGCGCTGGTGAGGGGCGGCGGATTCGGAGAGGTAGGCCCATATGGCGGGGGCGGCCGTGGCCCCGCCGAGTCCGGTGAGGGCGCGGGCGGCGGTCAGAGCGGTGAGGCTGTCCGCCGTGGCGCACAGCAGGTTGCCGCCGACGAAGAGCACGCCTCCGACGGTGATGAAGAAGCGGCGCGGGAACCGGTCGGAGAAGCCGCCGAGCAGGGGGGCCGCCACCGCGTAGGTCAGGACGTAGGCGGTGACGACCTGTGCGGCGGCGCCCGTGCTCACGCGCAGGTCGGTGGCGATCGTGGGCAGCAGCGGGGACACCAGGAAGGTCTCGGCCCCCATCAGGAAGAGGAAGAGGTACAGCAGCGCGCAGCGGGCCCATGGGGTGACCACGGCCTCGCCCCCTGCCGGGAGGCGGGGGGCGAGGCCGGTCGCCGGGCCGGAGCCGGTCACGCCGACCGGGCGCGTACGCGCGCCGGTGCGGTGCGGGGCAGGTCCAGCTCGTCCCAGCAGCGGCGGAGGGCATCGGCGAACCGGTGGACCTCCAGTGGCTGGTGGACCGGGGACGGGTTGATGCGCAGGCGCTCGGTGCCCCGGGGCACGCTGGGGAAGTTGATCGGCTGGGCGTACATCCGGTGCCGTTCCAGCAGTGTGCGGGCCAGCTCGCGGCAGCGTTCCGGGTCGCCGACGAGCACGGGCACGATGTGGCTCTGGTCGCTCACCAGCGGGATGCGGGCGTCGCGGAGCAGGGTCTTCAGCAGCCGGGCCCGCTCGTGCAGCCCCGCGCGTTCGATGTCGCTGCGTCGCAGGTGCCGCACGCTCGTCAGGGCGCCGGCGGCGACCGCCGGCGGCATGGACAGGGTGAAGATGAAGGCGGGCGCGAGACTGCGGATCGCGTCGACGACGGGCCCGGGGCCCGCCACATAGCCGCCGGCGGTGCCGTATCCCTTGGCGAACGTCCCCATCAGGAGGGTGACCTCGTCGCCGACGCCGAGCTGGGCGGCCAGGCCGGCTCCCTCGGGCCCGTACATGCCGACCGTGTGCGCCTCGTCGACGTACACGAACGCGTCGTGCCGCTGGGCGACCGCGCAGAGCTCAGCCATGGGGGCGACGTCGCCGTCCATGGAGTAGACCGATTCGAAGGCGACGACCTTCGGGCGCCCGGGGCGCACCTCGTTCAGCCGCCGGTTGAGGTCGGCGGGGTCGTTGTGGTCGAAGACGTGGCGCTCGGCGCCGCTGGCCCGCATCGCCGAGATCATCGAGGCGTGGTTGAGCCGGTCGGAGAAGAAGACGCAGTCGGGGAGGGTCTTCCCCAGGACGTACAGGGCGGCGTCGTTGGCCGCGTAGCCGGTGATGAAGGTGAGCCCGCTCTCCTTGCCGTGGAGGTCGGCGACCTCCCGTTCCAGGGCGACGTGGTGCGGGGTGGTCCCGGAGATGTTCCGCGACCCGCCTGCGGCGGCTCCCGAGGTGTCGAGCGTCCTGCGCATCGCGGCCAGCACGTCGGGGTGCTGGCCCATGCCCAGATGGTCGTTGCTGCACCAGACGGTGACCTCCCGGACGCCTTGGGACCCGTGGTGCAGGGCTTGCGGGAAGCGACCGGCGAGCCGTTCGATCTCGACGAACGTGCGGTACTGCCCGGATTCCTTGAGCTTCTCCATGCGATCGGCGAAGTGACCGATGTAATCAAACACTTTTCGCGAACCCCCGTTGAGGGACACGGTCTCCCGTGCCCGACTCGCTCAGCGTGCCTCTACAGCATCGCCCGGGGCACGCTTCGGCGCATCGTCACCGGGTATCGGACACGGTCCTCCTGACGGGCCATCCCCCGGGCGGCGGCATCGGGCCGGCGGATGAGAGCGGGCCGTGACGAAGACCGCCCCCAGCACGATGCGACGATCTACGGCTTGTGACCCCATTTACTCCTTACCTGGTCGTGCCGCCCGATCAGGAGGGTCCCCATGGCGGTGCGCCGGTGGAGGACGGCCCGTCCGGCGCGGACGGTGGTGACGAGCCCGGCCCCGCGCAGGGCGGCGGCGTGGGCGGAGGCCGTGGCGTTGCTGACGCCCAGCCGCCGGGCGAGACCGCTCGTGGTGTGCTCCTCCGCGAGGAGGAGCAGCATCTCGCAGCGGGTGCGCCCGAGCACCCGCGCCAGCGCCTCCTCCGGGCCGCCGGGATCGTCCGGACCGGCCGGGGTGAGCGGCAGACCCGGCCCGGCGGGGAAGGTCACGTGCACCGGGCGGCCGGGCAGGTCGGAGACGAGCGGGTGCCCGGTCCAGTGGAAGGTGGGCCGCAGCACCAGGCCGCGTCCGCCGGGCTCGACGTCCCGCTCCCCGGCCCCGGGCAGTTCCCAGACGCTCTCCCGCAGCCGCGCGCCCGGCACGAGTCCGGCGAGCGCGGCGCCGAGGCCGTGCTCGGCCACCGCCAGGGCGTGGCGGGTGAACTCCCGCTGGTGGAGGTCCTGCACCACGGGCCACACGGGACGCACCACGCTCTCGAACGCCGCGTGCTGCGCCCGCCGCAGGACGCGCAGGCCGCCGGCTTCGCCCCGGTGGAGGTCGCGGACCCAGGGCGGGGGCGGCGCGGGGTGCCCGGCGTAGACCCGCTCGATCTCCGAGCGGATCCGGTGGGGGTGCCACTGCCGGGCGGCGTCGAGCGCGTCCGGGAGGGAGTCGTCGAACACGTCGAGGAAACCGGGTGCCCGGCCGGCGGGGACGAGGTCCGCCAGCGCCCCGGCGGCGGCCGGCAGGGAGTGGAGCGACCGTCTCCGCCAGCGGCCGTAGAGCAGTTCGTCGCCGGGGGTCAGCAGCTTCATCAGGGCCGTGTTCAGCTCCAGCAGCGGGGCCGCCCGGGGCGCGAAGCGGACCCCGGCGAAGTCGGCGGCCGTGAAGTGGATTCTGATCACTGCTCTCCTCGGGCGGCACCTCGGGCGGCCACGCGTCTCCTCGGGGCGGCCACGCGCCATCGTTTCGGCCAGGGCCTCAACCTTCGCCCCCGCTCCCCTCCGGGCCGCAGCATAAGGGCCGTGTTGACGGAGAGATGAGAGGAAGGTCATGTTCCCTACAGGAGCGACGACCCGGCGAGGCGTCGTCAGGTCGGCCGTACTGGCGGGTGCCGCGCTGCTGCTCGCGGACGGTGCGACACCGGCTCAGGCGCGGCAGCGGCAGCGATCCCGTGCCACGACCGGCGTCACCCTGCGCCTGCCGAGGCCGACCGGCCCGTACCCGACCGGGGTCACCACCCTGTATCTGGTCGACCGTTCCCGGCCCGACCCCCTGACGCCCTCGATTCCGGTGCGGGAGCTGATGGTCACGGTCTTCTACCCGGCCCACGCGGTCCACGGCCGGCCCTTCGCCTCGCAGATGTCCGCCATGGCGGCGGGGAAGTTCCCGGAGACCGCCGCCGCGATCCATCCGGGCCTGCCCACGAGTGGCGTGGACTGGGCGGCCACCCCGACCCATTCGTATGCCGGCGCGCCCGCGCGGCCCGGACGGCGGCGGCCGGTGCTGCTGTACAGCCCGGGCGGCGGCGATCCGCGCGCCATGGGCACCGGGCTCGCCGAGGAACTCGCGAGCCACGGCTACGCGGTGGTGACGGTCGATCATCCCGGCGACGCCGGCGTGGTCGAGTTCCCGGGCACGTCGGACGGCCGTCCCGAGCCCTGGCGCGAGACCGTCTTCCGGGGTGATCCGCGCATGGACCCGCCGCTCTTCCGCACCGTGATCGACACCCGGATCGCGGATATCCGTTTCGTCCTGGACGCGTTGGAGGCACTGGCGGCCGGGCGGAACCCGGACGCGGCGGGACGGCCGCTGCCGGAGGGCCTCGGCCGCGCTCTGGACCCGCGGCGCGTCGGCGCGTACGGCCACTCGGCGGGCGGCACCACCGTCGCCGAGGCCATGTACGAGGACCGGCGCGTCCGCGCGGCCGTCGACATGGAGGGCTATCTCGACCACCCCGGCCGAGGCCCCTGGGCGCGCGGGAGAGCTGTATCCGGTCGCCCGACACGGGGTGGACCGGCCGCTGCTCCTGCTGGGCACCGACGGCTTCCCCGAGCGGCGGCAGCTCGAACGGTCCTGGTCGGCCATGCTCGCCCACCCGGGCGGCCGCACGGACCGGCGGCGGCTCGACCGGGCCGCGCACGGGGTGTTCACCGACTACGCCGCCTTCGTGCCCCAGTTGGCCTCGGCGGGACTGCTGACCGCCGAGGACCGGATTCGGCTGGTCGGCGCGGTCGACCCCGTCGTGTCGGTGCCGTGGGTACGTCACCACGTGCGCTCGTTCTTCGCCCGGCACCTGCCGGCACCCGGGGCCTGAGCGAGGGCCAGACCGTGACGTTCGGCTATATGTCACCTCAAAGGACTGTTTCCATGAAAAGAGGGGCAGTTTGTCATCAAGTGCGTGAGCTTGACGACTGAACAACACTGTTCTCAAGGGGGAATTCATGCCGGACGACGATGCGGGCAGCACGGTCCGCGAGGGGAGCCCGGACTCGGCGGTCGACCGGGTGGCCGACTTCTACGGCGCCTACATCGACGCCGTCGACGACGGGACGGACGACCTGGGCTCGGAACTCCGCGCCCACTACCTCACGGAGGATCTCCGGCAGCGGCTGGCCGCCTGGGAGGAGGTCAACCACGCCGACGGCGTCCTGCGCGCCCAGGACGTGCCCACCCACTGGGAGGTCCGCTATCACGACTCCGGCGCCGGGCACCTGTTCACCACGGTCACGCTCACCTGGGGCACCGGCCCGGACGCCGGGCACACCCGGCTGGCGGTGCAGAGCGATCTGAGCACCAAGCTCATCTCGGACATCGAGGACGGCTGAGGACGGCTGAGGGTCCCCGGTTCACCGGTCCAGCACCACCCGCAAGGCCCGCTCGACCTCCGCCGGGTCGCCCTGCGCCGTTCCACTCCGGACCGCCGGCCCTCGTCAAAAGGGCTGACGGGAGGACGGGAAGGCCATATACCGGACGAGAGGGGGAGCGGCACGGCGGGTTTACCGTTCCGTTTCCCTCTGTTTACCTTTCAGCCCTTCGCGTGGGGGTATCCCGACCCCATACTGACGACACCCGTCCCGCAAGCCCCACGGTGAGCGTGAGTACCACCGTGCCGGAAAGCCGCTGGACGTCTCTCCTTTCTCTGTCGTCACCCCCATCGCTGAAGGATCCAGGCGCCGTGCCCGTACCCGTTTTCCTCCACGGCCGCACCGTGCGGCTGGAACCGCTCGGCGAGCACCACATCGAGGGCCTGGCCGCCGCGGCGGCCGAGGACCGCAGCAGCTACGCCTTCACTCCCGTGCCGCACGGCCCGGAGGCCACGGCCCGTTACGTGGCCGAGGCCCTCGCGGCCCGCGCCGCGGGCCGGGCGCTGCCCTTCGCCACCGTGCGGATCGCGGACGGCCTGGTCATGGGCTCGACGCGGTTCTGCGAGCTGGACTACTGGCAGGGCCCGGTGCAGTGGCCCCCGGCCCCGCGCGGCCCGCTCGGCGATCCCCTCACCGCGATACCCGACGCGGTGGAGATCGGCGGGACCTGGCTCTCCGCACACGCCCAGGGCACCGGCGTCAACACCGAGACCAAGCTCCTGATGCTGCGCCACGCCTTCGAGACCTGGGGCGTGCGACGGGTGTCCCTGCGCGCGGACTCCCGCAACGCGCGCTCGCGCGCGGCCATCGAGCGTCTCGGCGCGGTCCTCGAGGGCGTCCACCGCGCCCACACCCGGGGCCTCGACGGCATGGTCCGGGGCACGGCCTTCTACTCGATCCTCGACGAGGAGTGGCCCGGCGTACGGGCCGGGCTCGAGCACCGGGTCGAGCACCGGACCGGGGCCGGGCACCGGCACACCCCCCAGCTCGCGCGCCCGCTCGTCTCGGCGTAACGGCCCGGGGCGGCGGAACCGCCCGTTTCCTCGGTGGCGCGGGCTCGTTGTGCGAAGGCGAGCCGTACCCCGAACCCGAGGAAAAGGAGAAGCGCTGTGCGCTGGATGAGCATCGCTCTGGCCGCGGTGGCCACGGTCGGCGTCATGAGCACCCCGGCGGCCGCCGCCCAGGTCGACCGGGAGTCGCGTTCCCCCGCGCAGCTGCGTGTCGGCCCGCCGTGGCCCTACAAGGACTGCATGGACACGGCCATCAGTCAGCACAAGGAGACCCCGAGCCACGCCAAGTGGCACTGCGACCAGCTCGTGCAGAAGGGCTGGATCAAGCCGCCGACCGCACAGGACAACGCGGCGCAGAGCACGACCCCCAAGGGGACGACCCCGAAGGGAACGAGCCCCAAGGGCACCGGCCCGAAGAGCGGCCACCCGAAGGGCACCGGCTCCGCACACGGCAAGGCCAAGTCCAAGACCCACGCCAAGACCAGCGCCAAGGCCAAGCACAAGAGCGGCGGCGTGAAGAGCGCCCCCAAGGCCGCCCCCCAGCGATAGGCCCGCCCTCCCGCCCCGCTAGGCCCGCTCGTGCTCCCGGAGGAAGTCCAGGACGAGCGGGCCGGCGACGGACCGGAACTCCTCGAAGTAGGCGTGGCGCGCCCCCGGGATCAGGCACAGCCGGGCGCCGGGCACGCGCTCCGCGAGCAGGGTGGCGTTCGCGGTGGGATTGAGCAGGTCGTCGTCGCCGTGCACCACCAGCGTGGGCGCCTGGATGCCTGGGAGTACGTCCCACGCGTCGTGCCGCTCGCTGGCGACCAGGTGCCTGAGCCGTTCCTTCGGCGTCATGGTGGGGTCGCCGAGCGTGTGGTGCGGGCCGGGGTGAGTCGCGAGCCAGCCCGGCGTGTACATCAGCTCCAGCAGGGCCCGCCGGCCCTCGGGGGCGGGCCGGGCCAGCGACCGGCGCACGTCGTCGCCGCGGTCGACCGCGAACGGGCCGCCGGGGGACGTACAGCCGAGCACGAGGGCCCGGACCCGGTCCGGCCGGTGGGCGGCGAGCCACTGGGCGACGCGGCCGCCCATGGACGTGCCGTAGACGTGGACCCGTTCGATGCCGAGGTCGTCGAGGACCGCTATCGCGTCCCGGGCGAACCCCTCGATGCTGTAGGGCTCGTCGGGGCGGTCGCTCTCGCCGGTCCCCCGGTAGTCGAGGGTGACGGTGCGGTGGGCGGCGCGGAAGTCGTCGAGGACGCCGTCCCACCAGTGGTGGGTGTTGCCCTGCCCGGCCAGCAGGAGCAGGGGCTCGCCCGCTCCCCCGGTCCGATAGGCGATCCGGGATCCGTCGGCGGTCTTGGCGTACCGCATGGACGGCATCAGGCGTCGCCGGGGCGCGGGGCGGCGGGCAGGGCCTCCAGCAGCCGCTCGGGCGCCGCCTGCTTCCAGGAGTCCACGAGGATGTCGCGCAGCTCGTCCATGTCCTCCAGGGCGGCGAGGCGCACCCGCACCCACGAGGAGCTCGCCTCGTGCGGCGGCACCCAGAACTTCTCCGGCTCGGCCGCGATCAGCTCGGCCCGCTCGTGCTTCGGGCAGCGGACGGCGAAGGACGTCTGGTCGTCGGGGATCGTGATGTACATCTTTCCCGCGACGCGGAAGGTGGGCATGCTCCACGCCTCCTTCTCCGCGGTTTCCGGCAGGGACAACGCGATACGGCGGATGTCATCAGCATTGATCATGGCTCCACATTAATGCGCGCGCTGTCCGACGATCACCCTGCGTGAGGCGACCGTCCGGATATCGGACGCCCCGGCCGGGCCCGCGCCCGCTTCTCCATACTCGAGACTTCCCGATCTCGGATAATGGACAGGTACGACCATGAGCCGGACACTCACATCGCCTCCCCCGCCGGTGGAGAGCACTCCTCAGCAGGGCTCCCCGCTGTCGAACGGGCTCAAGCAGCGGCACCTTTCGATGATCGCCCTCGGTGGCGTCATCGGCGCGGGCCTCTTCGTCGGCTCGGGCGCCGGCATCGCCGCCGCCGGCCCGTCGATCGTGCTCGCGTACGCCGTGTCCGGCCTGCTCGTGATGTTCGTGATGCGGATGCTCGGCGAGATGTCCGCCGCCAATCCGGCCTCCGGCTCCTTCTCCGTGCACGCCGACCGGGCGATCGGCCCGTGGGCCGGCTTCACCGCGGGCTGGATGTTCTGGACCCTGCTCGTCGTGGGCGTGGCGATCGAGGCGATCGGCGCGGCCCACATCGTGCAGGGCTGGCTGCCGGGCACCCCGTCCTGGCTGTGGGTCCTGCTCTTCATGGCGCTGTTCTGCGGCACCAACCTGGGCGCGGTCGCGCACTTCGGCGAGTTCGAGTTCTGGTTCGCCACCCTGAAGATCGGCGCCATCGGGCTCTTCCTGATCCTCGGCACCCTCGCCGTCCTGGGCGTCCTGCCCGGCACGGACTCCCCCGGCGCCGCCCACCTCACCGGCGACGGCGGGTTCCTGCCCACGGGCGTGGACGGGCTGCTCATCGGCCTGCTGGCCTCGCTCGCCGCGTACGGCGGCCTGGAGACGGTGACCATCGCGGCCGCCGAGTCCGAGGACCCGGTGCGCGGCGTGGCCAAGGCCGTGCGGACGACGATGTGGCGCATCGGCATCGTCTACGTCGGCTCGATGCTCGTCATCGTCACGCTCATCCCGTGGAACGACAAGTCCGTCACCGAGAACGGCCCGTACGCGGCCGTGCTCGACCGGCTGGGCGTCCCGGGCGGCGGCCAGATCATGAACGTGGTCGTCCTGATCGCCCTGCTGTCGGCCATGAACGCCAACATCTACGGCGCCTCGCGCATGGCCTACTCGCTGGTCGCGCGCGGCCAGGGCCCCAAGGCCCTGGGCAGGGTCTCCGGCGGCGTGCCGCGCCGCGCGGTGCTCGCGTCGTCCGCGTTCGGCTTCGTCGCCGTCCTGCTGTCGTACTGGTACCCCACCACGGTCTTCGCCTGGCTGCTGAACATGGTCGGCGGGGTCGTCCTGGTGGTGTGGGGCTTCATCGCCGTCTCCCAGCTGCGGCTGCGCCGCCGGCTGGAGCGCGAGGCGCCCGAGCGTCTGACGGTGCGGATGTGGGGCTTCCCGTATCTGACGTGGGTGACGCTGGCCGGGGTGGTCGGGGCGCTGGCCCTCATGGCCCTCGACGCCGACACCCGGGTGCAGCTGTACTTCACCGGTGGTCTGGCGGTGGCCCTGGCCGCCGTGGGCTACGCGCGCCAGCGGGCCGCCGTGGCGCACTGACCGCGCCCTCCGCGCCTTCCCTGAAGAACCGTCCGAGGCCGGTTCCCGTTTCGCACGGGAACCGGCCTCGGGCCTTTTGCCTCTCGGCACGGGCTATGGCGGACTAGGCGTCCTCCATGCCGTCGAGGCAGGTCAGCAGGGAGCGCATGACGTGGCTGCGCCAGCCGCCGCTCATGATGGCGCGCGCCTTCTGCTGGAGGGGGTTGTCCGGGTCGAAGCCCTCGTGGTCCAGGAAGAGCCGGGTGCCCCGGCCCTCCGGCTCAAGGGTCCAGGTGATCGTCCAGTCGACGTCGGCGCCGTTCTCCGGGTCGGCGTCCCGCCAGCCGATCCGCAGCATCTTGCCGTCCTCGAAGGCCAGGACCTCGGCCGCGATCGTGCCGGAGAAGCCCGTGGCGGGGATGGCGACGGCCCGCAGGGTGTACCGGTGGCCGACCTCCAGGCGGAAGTCGCCGGGCATCAGCCACTGGGCGAGCAGCTCGGGCTCGGTCAGGGCCCGCCACACCTTGGCGGGCGGGTGCGGCAGGAACTCGTCGACCCGCACCGCGGTCAGGTCGTCGCGCTCGTCCACGCCGTGCTCGTTCGTGCCGTGCTCGTTCATGATGGCTCCTCGCTCGTTCATGACTCCTCGTCCTCCATTTCGTCGAGCACCGTCCGCAGGGCGGACAGCTTGTCGCGCCAGAAGCGCTCATATGGATGCAGCCACTCCTGCACCTCGAAGAGGGGCGCGGCCTCCAGCTCGTAGAAGCGCTGCCGGCCCACCTTGTTCTCGCTCACCAGCCCGCACTCGCGCAGCACCCGCAGGTGCTCGGAGAAGCTGGGTCTCGCCATGTCGAAGTGGCCCGCCAGCTCCGCGACGGGCTGCGGCCCGCGCTCCCGCAGCAGCCGCAGCACCTCACGGCGCACCGGGCTGGCCAGGGCCGCGAAGACGCGATCCTCCGGTGCCTTGGTACCGATGGGAGTGGTGTTCATGGAGACGACTATAGGTAGGAAATTTCCTACATGTCATATCGATCAAGGAACTCGACCCTTGTGGGGGAAACCCGCTTGTGGGGGAAAACCCGTTGGCCCGGGCCCGTCCCGTGGCGAACCATACGGAGATGGAGACGATCGCACCCCCGGCCACCGGCGTCCGCCGGCCCTGGGCCGACCTGCCGCCCGCCGTGCGCCGCGCCCTGGAGAACGCGCTGGGCGGGCGCGTCGTCGAGGCGCACAGCCAGAGCGGCGGTTTCTCACCGGGCGTCGCCGCCCGGGTCCGGCTCGCCGACGGCCGGCGCGCATTCGTCAAGGCCGTCAGCGCCGAGACGAACGCCCACAGCCCCCGGTTGCACCGCGCCGAGGCCCGCAACAGCGCCGCCATGCCGCCCGGCGCCCCCGCGCCACGGCTGCTCGGCACGTACGACGACGGGACCTGGGTCGCCCTGCTCCTCGAGGACGTCGCGGGCCGGCAGCCCCGCGTCCCCTGGCTCCCCGCCGAGCTGGACCGGGTCCTCGCGGCCGTCGACGGGCTGA
This sequence comes from Streptomyces luteoverticillatus, assembly GCF_003970715.1. NCBI lineage: Bacteria > Bacillati > Actinomycetota > Actinomycetes > Kitasatosporales > Streptomycetaceae > Streptomyces > Streptomyces luteoverticillatus. The sequence continues at coordinate 303,748 of NZ_CP034587.1, forward strand.
GCCGGGCCATGACCCCGGCCCCGTTCGAGGTGCCCGCCGTGGCCGAGAGCGAGGCGGAGGCGTTCACCGGCTGGCGGACCCTGCTCGCCGCGGGCGACACCACGCGCCTCGACCCGTGGGCGGCCGACCGGCTCGCGCTGCTGGCCGGCCTGGAGTCCGGCTGGGCGGAGCCCGCCACCGGCGACAGCCTCGCCCACGGCGACCTGCGCGCCGACAACATCCTGCTCACCGACGACCGGGTGGTGTTCGTCGACTGGCCCCACGCGCTGCGGGCCGCCCCCTGGTACGACCTGCTGGTGATGCTGCCCAGCGTCGCGTCCCAGGGCGGCCCCGACCCGGAGTCCGTCTTCACCACGCACCCCCTGGGCCGGGCCGCCGACCCGGAGGGCGTGACCTCGGTGCTGGCCGCGGTGGCCGGGTACTTCGTCCGCCAGTCGCTCCTGCCCGACCCGCCCGGCCTGCCGACCCTCCGGGCCTTCCAGGCCGCCCAGGGGACGGCGGCCCTGCGGTGGCTGGCCCGGCGCCTGGGGTGAGCCCCCGGGCCAGGGCTGCCGTGATGTAACGATCACCACCCGGGCCGGAGCCGTCGGGGGCACTACGCTGCCGTGCGACGGTCGCCGCGTGCGAGGTGGGGGACGCTCCGGTCGCCGGAGCGCCGTCCGGGCCATCGACTCCGGTCGGCCCCGAGGCCCCCGCCGGGCCCGCGGCCGGCCGAGCAGTCAGTGGAACCGCGCGACGGAGGACATCTCGTGAGCACCGAATCCCGTGACACCGGCACCCTCGACGCCGCTGCCGACACGTCACCAGCCGCCGCGTCACCGGCCGCCGCTTCACCACCGGCCGGGAGACCGGCGGAGGACCGCCCTCGGCTCGCGCGCGACATGTCGCTGTCCGCCGTCCTCGCGGGGTTCGTGGCCGTCGTCGTCTCCTACTCCGGACCCCTCGTCATCGTGCTCGCCGCCGCGTCGGCGGGACGCCTCGACACCGCGCACACCGGGTCCTGGATCTGGGCCATATCCATAGGCAGCGGCCTGACCTGTATCGCCCTCAGCCTCGTCACGCGGATGCCGGTCATCACGGCCTTCTCGACGCCGGGCGCGGCCCTGCTCGTCACCAGCCTCGGCGCGTACTCGTACGCGGAGGCGGTCGGCGCGTTCGTCGTCACGGGCCTGCTCATCAGCCTGGTCGGACTGACCGGGGTGTTCGGGCGGCTGATGCGGCAGGTGCCCACGGCGGTGGTCTCGGCCATGCTCGCGGGCATCCTCTTCTCCTTCGGCACCGGCGTGTTCACCTCCCTGCGGACGGCGCCCTGGATCGCCGGGGCCGTGCTGCTCGCCTATCTGCTCGGCAAGCGGTGGCTCCCCCGGTACGCGGTGCTGCTGGCGCTCGCCGCGGGGGCGCTGTGCGCCACGGCCACGTCGCGCGTCCACATCCGGCTCGACCACATCGAGCTCGCCCGGCCGGTGTTCACCACGCCCGCGTTCTCCGTCGCCTCCCTGATCGGGATCGCGGTGCCCCTGACCCTGGCGACGCTGGCGTCGCAGAACGCCCCCGGCATGGCGGTGCTCACCGCGTCGGGCTACGCGCCGAAGGACCGGCTGCTGATCGGCTCCACCGGCATCGTCTCCACGCTGCTCGCGCCCTTCGGGTCGCACGCCGTCAACCTCGCGGCCATCACCGCCGCCATCTGCACCGGCCCCGAGGCCCACCGCGACCCGCGCCGCCGCTACGTCGCCGGGGTCGCGTGCGGCGCCTTCTACCTCCTCGTCGGGTCCTTCGGCACGACCCTCGTGGCGTTCTTCGCCGGCCTGCCGAAGGAGCTCGTCGCCGCGATCGCCGGAGTCGCCCTCTTCGGGGCCCTCGCGGGCGGCCTGGCGGGCGCGGTGAAGGAGGAGCGGGACCGGGAGGCCGCGCTGGTCACCTTCCTGGCCACCGCCTCCGGCGTCACCCTCCTCGGCATCGGCTCGGCCTTCTGGGGGCTGGTCCTCGGCGTCGCCACGCATGTGCTGCTGACGCTCGGGCGGCGCGGTGAGCGGGCGACGGCGGGCGCCTGACCGGCGGTCGCCGACCCCCGCTCGGGCGTCACCGGCATGGCGGGTAGCGCGTTGGGTACCGAGGCCGACGCGTCGGCGTAGTGTCGACGGCATGGCAGATGACTCGCTGCGAGCCGACGTGCTCGACGAGCTGGGGGACGACCGGATCGAGGAACTGGCCCAGGAGCTCGGCACCGACACCGAGGGCGCCAAACAGGTCGTGGCGGCCACGGTCGACGAGCTCCCCGCCGAACTGACCGGGGGCGGGCCGCCCGGTGGGGCCCTCGGCCTCGGCGGGCTCGGCGGCGGACTGGCGGGCGGCCTGGGCGGCGGACTGATGTCCGGCGTCCTCAGCAAGATCACACGACCGGTGGCCGAGGCCGTCGCGAAGCGGACGGGGCTGCCGCCCGCCACGGTCGCCAAGGCGCTGGAGCTGCTGCTCCCCGTGGTGATGACGACGATCGCGAAGCGCCGGAAGCGCTGACGCGTCCCATGCGTGAACGACCTGCGTGAACGACCGAGAGGCCGCCCGTAATGGGCGGCCTCTCGGTCCACTGTGGAGCTAAGGAGAATTGAACTCCTGACCTCCTGCATGCCATGCAGGCGCTCTACCAACTGAGCTATAGCCCCTTGTTCCGTTGTCCGCCCGGTCTCCCTCGCGGTTTCCCTGGCGACACGGAGAACATTACACGGCTGCCCTGCCCTTCCACCAAATCGGTGCCTCGCCCGGAAGGCCCAGCCCCCTCGCGCGCCGCCCGCCCCGGGAGCAGACTGGTCCGGACGGCGCCCTGCCGGGCGCGTGCCGCACACGCCGGAAGGACGGATTCATGGCCACGGACGTCCGACCCGGCCCCCTGCGAGTCCTCGTCTTCGGCGCCGCGCTACGGGCCGGATCGACCAACGCCCGCCTCGCCTCCCTGGTGGCCCGGCTGATCACCGAGGCCGGGGCCGACGCCGACCTCGCCACCATGCGCGACTTCGACATGCCGCTGTACGACGGGGACGCGGAGGAGGCCGGGGGCATCCCGGCCGGCGCGCTCGCGCTGCACGAACGGATGGAGGGCGCCGACGCCCTCGTCATCTCCTCCCCCGAGTACAACGCCTCGGTGCCCGGCATCCTCAAAAACGCCATCGACTGGGTCTCCCGCGTACAGCCGCAGGCGTTCAAGACCAAACACGCGCTGCTCGTCTCCGCCTCCCCGTCGCTCGTCGGCGGCAACCGGGGGCTATGGGCGCTGCGGGTACCTCTGGAGCACCTCGGCACTCGCGTCTACCCGGACATGTTCAGCCTCGCCCGCTCGTACGACAGCTTCGCGGAGGACGGGTCGCTGGCCGACCCCGGGCACCAGCAGCGCCTCACCGAGACGGTGGAGGCGTTCCTCAAACTCGTCGAGGCCGACACGCGCTACGTCTGCCTGCAGCGCCGCTGGTACGAGTTCCTGGGCGACCGCTCCGAGGCGCCCATCACCCACCGCGCGGAAGTCTGAGGACGGCCCGCGAACGCCGCAACCCTCTCCCGGCTCCCAAGCGTTGACGTGGGATTTCCCGCCGTGCCAGATTCTGTGCGACATCGCGCGAGCCTGGAGTGTGGCACCCATGACGACGCCGGAGCGACCGCCTCCGTCCCCCCTCCCGTCCCCCTCCCCGTCGCCTCTCGCCATGGAGCGCCGGACGATCGACCCGATACCCGAGGAGGAGCGGCACGGTTCGCCGGCCGGCCTGTTCACCCTGTGGTTCGGGGCGAGCATGCAGATCACGGCGGTCGTCGACGGCGCGCTGGCGGTGGTCTTCGGCGCCGACGCGCTGTGGGCGATCCCGGCCCTGCTGATCGGCAATGTGCTCGGCGGCGTCGTCATGGCCCTCCACTCCGCCCAGGGGCCACGGCTGGGGGTGCCTCAGATGATCTCCAGCCGGGCGCAGTTCGGCGTGCTGGGCGCCGTGCTCCCGCTCGTGCTGGTGATCCTCATGTACATGGGGTTCGCCGCCACGGGCAGTGTGCTGGCCGGGCAGGCCGTCCGCAGGATCCTCCACCTGCCCGACGCCACGCTCGGGATTCCGCTGTTCGGCGCGCTGACCGCCGTGGTCGCCGTCGCCGGATACCGCCTCATCCACCTCGCCGGCCGGGTGGCGACCGTGACGGGCATCGTGGGGCTGGGGTATCTCGTGGTCGCCGTGTTCACCCGCTACGACGTCCCCGCGCACGTCGGCGTCAAGCCCTTCGACGCCGCGACGTTCCTGCTCGCCGTCTCGCTCGGCGCCGGCTGGCAGCTGACGTTCGGCCCATACGTGGCCGACTACTCCCGTTACCTGCCCCGCTCGACCAGCGAACGCGCGACGTTCCGGGCGACCTTCGCGGGCACCGTCACCGGCTCCGTGTGGGCCATGTCGCTGGGCGCCCTGATCGCCGCCGTCGCCGGGGACCGGTTCCTGTCCGACCAGGTCGGCTTCGTCGGCGAGCTGGCCGGGCCGGCGGCCCTGGGGTACGTCATGTATCTGGTGGTGCTGGTCGGCAAGGTCACGGCCAACTGTCTCAACGCGTACGGCGGCTTCATGTCGATCCTGACGACGGTGACGGCCTTCGACGGCCGCTCGCGGATCACACCGGCCGCGCGCGTCGCGTACATCACGGGGTTCTCGGCGGTGGCCACGGTCATCGCGATGGCGGCCAGCGCGGACTTCCTCGACAACTTCAAGAACTTCATCCTGCTGCTGCTCACGGTGTTCACGCCGTGGAGCGCCATCAACCTGGTGGATTACTACCTCGTCTCGCGCGAGCGCGTCGACGTCCCGGCGCTGTACGACCCGGACGGCCGCTACGGCCGCTGGAACGTTCCGGCGCTGAGCTGTTACGCCCTCGGCATCCTCGCCCAGGTGCCGTTCCTGGCGACGAAGCTGTACACGGGCCCGCTGACTTCCCGGCTCGGCGGCGCGGACGTCTCCTGGATCGTCGGCCTGGCCGTCACCTCGGCCGTCTACTACCCCTGGGCCCGCCGCACCACCACCTTCGACGACGACACGGCCGACGCTCCGGGGGCGTCCCGGGAGCGGCTGCCGGACGCCCCGCAGCACGCGGAGTGACCTACGGGGCGTCCGGGGGCCGGCCGGGTCGTGCGGCCGTGCGGCCGGGTCAGCGGAAGCAGTACGAGTCGGACGAGGCGTCGCCGCCCTGCAGGCGCGTCTGGTGGACGCGCAGGCCCTGGAAGTCGTCGCCGTGGGGGAAGAAGCGCGGGTCGGCCGCCAGGCCGCCATGGCCGGTGTCCGCGTCGAGCTTCGCCATCCAGGGCCGGATGCCGCCGGGGTAGAACTGGTCGTCCCAGGCGCCGTACAGCGAGTTCGTGACGTAGACGCGCCGCCCGTCGCGGCTGAGCTCCAGCATCTGCGGCCCGCCGGTGAGCGGGACGTCCGGGGCCGAGGGGTGGGGCTCGCGGCCGACGATGCCGCCCAGCCGGACGGAGGCGGTCCGCCGGGGGTGGAAGGGGTCGCTCACGTCGAACTGGAGGAGCTCGCCGGTCCCCCACGCGGACACGTACAGCCACCGGTCGTCGACGGACAGGTTGATGTCCGTGACCAGCGGTGGGACCGCCCCGAACGGCTTGAGCGCCGGGGGCAGGTCCTCGGGCGCGGCGGGCTCCGCCGGGATCGTGATCACCTTGCGGACGGCGAAGGCCTGCCCGTCCCGGTGCCAGAGCCAGACGGACGCGGACAGGTCCGCCACGCTGACGACCACCCCGGCGAAGCCCCACGTCGCCTCGGGGTCGTGGGCGGGCCGCAGCTCCAGCACCATCTGGTGCTCGTCGCCCAGGTCCACCCGCTGGAGGTGACGACCGGTGCCGAGCTCCCAGAAGTGCAGCGCGTGGCCGTACCCGCGCCGGAGGAGCAGCTCCGCGTCGAGACCGTTCTCGATCATCGACGGGGTGCCCCACTCGCTGGTCACCGCGATGTCGTGGCCCAGGTGCCACCAGACGTCGTACGCCAGGTGCTGCGGCCCCCGGTCGGTCTCCCAGGGGCGCAGCACGTCGAAGGTCTCGTGGTCGAGCAGGGCGACGCCGCCGGGCCCCTCGGCCCCGTAGGCGCCGCCCAGGCAGGAGAGGAAGACCCCGCCGGGGCCGCAGTGCAGGGTGTGGGGGCGCGAGTAGCCCGCCTTGGCGGCCAGCTCGTCGGCCTCGATCACCTTCACCAGGCGCGGGCGGGCCGGGTCGGGGCGGGTGTCGAAGACGTGCAGCCGGGAGGAACGCAGCCCGGGGAGGATCAGGAAGCGTCGCTGGGGGTCGCTGTGGCAGGCGTGGGCGAGCGCGCTGGAGCACGCGTTCCAGCCGAAGTGGTGGAGCTCGTCTCCCAGGTTGGGTAACCGTGCCGTGTTCACCACGCGCCCGTAGGAGGGCGAGCCGGGGTCGGTGTCCACGGTCATCAGCGCGTCGGGCCGCCGGGCCGTGCGGTCGAAACCCACGACGTAGGCGAGCTTCTCGGGTGGCGCGGCGACGGCTTCGGCAGGGGTGCGGTAGAGGGTGGGATCGCTGTGGGACAGGGAATCCGCCATGGCCGGTGAGGGTGCCACATCCCGGCGGGCGGGCCAAGGGAGCGTGCGGGCGTATACGCGCGAGGGCGGCGGCGCCCCGGGGTGGGGTGCCGCCGCCCTTCGCGACGCGTGGGGGTTGTGTGGCTCTTAGTACGCGGAGTTGACGTTGTCCATCGAGCCGTACTTGTCGGCGGCGTAGGCGCAGGAGGCGGTGATGTTGGCGACCGGGTCGTAGATGTCCCAGGAGGTGCCCTCGACGTGATACGCCTTGAACGTCGGGTCGATGATCTGCAGCAGGCCCTTCGACGGCACACCGTTGACGGCGTTGACGTCCCAGTCGTTGATCGCACGCGGGTTACCCGTGGACTCACGCATGACGTTGCGCTTGATGCCGTCGTAGGAAGCCGGGATGCCCTTGGCGCTCAGGATGTCCATGGACTGCTTGATCCAGCCGTCCAGGTTGTCCGCGTAGGCCTTCTTCGCCGGAGCGGCCGGCTTGGCGGCGGGCTTCAGAGCGGCGCGCTCGGTGGAACGGCTCGCGCGGTCCTGGTCGGCCTTGGCGGCGTCGGTCTTGGCCTTCGCGGTGGCCTGGGCCTGGGCGACGGCGGCGTCGGTGGCCTTGTCCAGCTCGGCCTGCTGGGTCTCACCGAAGGAGCCGGCGTTCTGCGCCACCGTCTTCACACCGGTGGTCTCGGCGGCGGTGGCCGGGACGGCGGCCAGGGCGACAGCGGCGCCGGCGGCCACCAGGACAGCGGTGGCGGAGATCTTGTGAGCCTTGGGCAGAGCGGTATAGCCGGAGATGGTGGAGCGCATAACTGAGCTGAACCCTTCCAATCGCTTGCGTCGCAGTGGCCGTCATTGGCGCGAACAAAGAGCGCCGTTTCTCGGTCAGCGGCGCCGTGCGACTCAGCAATTGTTAGCGGCGGAAAAACGCCCTGGCAAAGGTGTGACCTACTACGCCACACCCAAGAAAACCAGGTTCAGACCACTCGCGAATGTCCAATTTGCCCCACCGCGGCACAACGCCCGCCACTACCCCGCCTCGTAGGTGAGCCAGGTCTCATGGCCGGGCTCACACGCCGCACCCTCTTCCCCCACCCACCGCGATCGTCTTCGCACGGTACGTGAGCGGGCCTTCCCGCCCCGCGTAGCGGTCCCTCCGCACCCGGTCGAGGATGGAGAGGAGAAGGAGGTGGGCCCATGTCATCCCCCCTCGACCCCCGTACCGACAGCTCCCAGGCAGCGGCCGAAGGGCTGACCCTCTTCGCGGCCGTGATGATGCTGATCGTGGGATTCCTGGACCTCTTCCGGGGCCTCATGGGCATCGTCCATGACAGCGTCTTCGTCTCCACGCCCCACTACGTCTTCAAATTCAATACGACGAGCTGGGGCTGGATTCATCTGCTCCTGGGAATTCTCGCCATCATGGTGGGCGTCGGGCTGTTCAAGGTGTCGCTCTGGGCCAGGATCCTCGGCATCGCCGTGGCGGCGCTGCTCATCCTCGCCAATTTCCTGTCCATCCCCTACTACCCGCTCTGGTCGATCGTGGTGATCGCCATTTGCGCCTTCGTCATCTGGGGCCTGTGCGTCGTCCGGCACGAGAAGTCTCCGCCCGGTTGACGCCGCGGGCGTACCGTCGGCGCTTTCCTCAGCCCAGCGGCTTCTCCAGCACCGCTTTCCGGTGGCTGAACGTCTCGATCGAGTAGCGGCCGTGGTAGTTCCCCATGCCGCTCTCGCCCACGCCGCCGAACGGCAGGTCCGAGACCGTGAGGTGCGCGACGGGCAGACCGAAGCCGAGGCCGCCGGAGGAGGTCTCGGACGCCAGGCGACGCCGCGTCTCGTCGGATTCGGTGAAGGCGTACAGCGCCAGCGGCTTGTCGCGGTCGTTGATGAAGGCGATGGCCTCGTCCAGGCCGGAGACCGTGACGACGGGGAGGATGGGGCCGAAGATCTCCTCGCTCATGACCGGGGAGCCGGGGTCGACGTCGGCCAGGACCGTCGGTGCCAGGTACTTCGTGGCACGGTCGGCGTCGCCGCCGGTCACCACGCGGCCGGAGTCGAGCAGAGCGGTCAGGCGGTCGAAGTGGCGCTCGTTGACTATGCGCCCGTACCGCTCGGACGTGGCCGGGTCGGTGCCGTACAGCGCCTCGACGGCCCTGATGAGGGCGGGTTCGAGCGCGCGGGCCGTGTCCGGGTCGGTGAGCACGTAGTCGGGCGCGACGCAGGTCTGGCCGGCGTTGAGGAACTTGCCGGACGCGAGGCGCGCCGCGACCGCCTCCAGGTCGGTGTCGCGGTCGACGAACACGGGGGACTTGCCGCCGAGCTCGAGGGTGACCGGGGTGAGGTGCCGGGCCGCGGCGGTCATGACGACGCGGCCGACGGCGCCGTTGCCGGTGTAGAAGATGTGGTCGAAGCGTTCGGCCAGCAGCGCCGTGGTCTCGGGGATCCCGCCTTCGACGACGGCGATCGCGTCCGGGTCGACGTGGCGCGGCAGCAGCCGGGCGAGGACGGCGGAGGTGGCCGGGGCCAGCTCGCTGGGCTTGGCGACGACGGCGTTGCCCGCGGCCAGCGCGCCCACCATCGGGGTCAGCAGCAGCTGGGCCGGGTAGTTCCAGGGGGCGATGACCAGGACGACGCCCAGCGGGTCGTACTGCGTCCACGCCGTCGCGCCCGCGAGGTGCGGCGGGACCGGTGCCGGCTCGGGGCGCAGCCAGGCGGCGAGGTGGTCGAGGGTGTGGTCGATCTCGCGGATGGTGAAGTCGATCTCGGTGCGGAACGCCTCGTAGGAGCTTTTGCCCAGGTCCGCGTGGAGCGCTTCGACGAAGTCCGCGGGGTGGTCGGTGAGCATGGCGCGCAGGCCGCGGAGCTGGGCGACGCGCCAGCTCATGGGCTTGGTGCGACCCGTGCGGAAGGTGGCGCGGAGGCGGGCGACGGCGTCGGCGGGCGGCTCGGGGGCGGGCTGGTGCATGGTGCCTCGTTCTCGGGTGCGGGGGCGGGGGCGGCGGTCCGACCGTTGCTTGACGTCCTCAAGCAACCACTTAGATGTAAAAGCCAACATTTAAAATTGTCAAGTAACCGGGTACCGCGTTCGTAAAATCATCCTTTCGTCAGCTCTCTTGCTCTTCATCCCTGCTCGCGTAGCTTTGACACAAGCTGCTCCATGCAAGGAGGCCGTCGTGGCCGACCTCGACAGCTCCCGGGTCTACGACTGCGCCGACGTACCGGCGCTCGACTTCGACCCCTTCCTCCGAGAGTCCCTGTCGCGGGCACCGGTCTCGCGCATCCGGGTGCCGCACGGGGACGGCGACTGCTGGCTGGTGACCAGGTACGACGACGTCCGGTTCGTCACCTCGGACCCCCGCTTCAGCCGCGACATCCTGGGCCGCTCCGCCCCCCGGATGACCCGGCACACCATCCCCCTGGACCGCGCCGTCAGTTACGCGGACCCGCCGGAGCACGCGCGCGTACGGGCCGTCGTCGCCCCGGCGTTCAGCCAGCGCGCCGTCGACCGGCTGCGGGGCCCGGCGCAGGCGCTGCTCGACCGGCTGATCCACGACCTGGAGGGCGCGGGCCCGCCCGCCGACCTCGTCCAGTACGTCATCTCGCCGTTCCCGCTGGAGATCATCGGCGAGGTGCTCGGGGTGCCCGCCGCGGACCGGCCGCTGTGGCGCGAGTGGACGCAGGTGATCTTCACCCGGGTCCACGACGAGGCCGCCGCGGCACGGGTGAAGCGGGTCAAGGAGTCCGCGCGCGACTACTTCCGCGCGCTCGCGGCCCTGCGACGGGTCGCGCCCCGCGACGACCTGATGAGCGCGATGGCGGCCGCCGTCGCGGCCGGCCGCATCGACGAGGACGAGCTCCTCGCCCTCGCCACCCTCCTCCAGCTCAACGGCTGGCACGCCGTCCGCAACAACGCCGCCAACATGGTGTACGCCCTGCTCACCCACGAAGGGCTGGCCGACCGGCTGCGCGAGCGCCCGTCCCTCGTCCCCCAGGCCGTCGAGGAGCTCCTGCGCTGGGTGCCCCACAAGCACGCGATCGGGCAGCCGCGCGTCGCCACCGAGGACGTGGAGGTCGGCGGAGTCCTCATCCGGGCGGGCGAGTTCGTCTACGTCTCCTACGTCGCCGCCAACCGCGACGAGCGGGTGTACGACGACCCGGACCGGATCGACTTCGAGCGCCGGGGACCGCAGCACGTGGCCTTCGGGCACGGCCCGCACTACTGCGTGGCGCCGATGCTGGCCCGGATGGAAGCGGAGCTTCTGCTGTCGAACCTGGTCACCCGCTTCCCCCGGCTGCGGCTGGCGGTGCCGGCGGACGAGGTGAGCTGGCAGACCGACGTCGTCATCCGGGGGCCGGTGGGTCTCCCGGTCGCCTGGTAGCGGGGCAGAACCTTTCCGCCGCCCCGACGGCACGCCCGGCCACGCGAGCCGGGCGGCCGGCGGGAGCCGGGTCAGCCGTGGCCGGGTCAGCCGTGGCCGGCCGGTTCGGTCAGGCTGGTGACGAACTTGCGCAGGGTGCCCCGGACGACCGGGGTCACGCCGTGGACGAGCTGCGCCCCGTAGACCACGGCGGTGCCGACGGGCGCGTCGACCGTCCAGCGGGCCCGTGGCGTGCCGGCGAGCCAGTCGGCCTCCTGCACGCCGTGCCCCGGCCCGGGGCGGCGGGTGAAGTGCATGCCCATGGCGAAGTCGGTCTCCTGCGGCTCGGCCTCGCCGCCGCACCACACGCTCCCGGAGCTGGTGGTGTCGATGAAGAAGTCGCCGCCCCGCTCCGCCGCGCGGACGACCACGGCGAGCCGGGCGACCCGGCGCGGCCCGTCGAACGCGTGCCGGTCCAGGCCGTGCAGATGGGGCGGGACGCGGTCGCCCACGGCCCCCTGGTACATCCCCCACGGGGTGCAGCCCGCCAGGGACGGCGCGACCCGGCGGACGGCCGGCAGCGCGCGCCGGGCCGCCTCGGCCAGGACGTCCTGGACCTCCGGCACCGGGAACAGCTCCTCGTAGCGCGCCGCCCGCGCGACCGTCCACGGCACCTCGTCGAGGTGGGCGTCCACGAGCTTGTTGAGCCGGGCGATCTCCTCGGCGGTCAGGAACTCCTCCACCGAGTGGGTGATCAGTGTTTCGCTGACATGGATCACGAGCGCGTCTCCCCTTTCCTTTCTCTTCGCTCTCTGCGCCGGATCTCACCGCGCACGAAGGGACGTCACGAAGACACGTGACGCCCCCAGGCAACCCCGGCGGTCGTCCGGGTCGCCAGGAGGCGCGGACGGCGCACCCCAGCACCCGGCGGGCGCACGGCGCGCGCTCCCGGTCGCGGGTGCCGCCGCCGGTGTCACACCGGCGAAACGTCACTGACACACGGGGCGGAATAGACGCCCTGCTCGGGGAGTTGTCCGCTGACACGACACACAGTCACCCACTTCGGAAGGACGCTCCATGAAGATCGGCATCATCGGCGCCGGCAACATCGGCGGCAATCTCACCCGGCGTCTCACCGCTCTCGGCCACGAGGTGTCCGTGGCCAACTCGCGCGGCCCGCACACCCTCACGGAACTCGCCGAGGAGACGGGCGCCACGCCCGTCACCGTGACCGAGGCCGCGCGCGGCGCGGAGGTCGTGGTGGTCACCGTCCCGCTGAAGGCCGTACCGGACCTGCCGTCCGGTCTCTTCGAGGGGGCCGCGGAGGGCTTCGCGGTCATCGACACCAACAACTACTACCCCAAGGAGCGCGACGGCCTCATCGCCGCCATCGAGGACGGCCTCACCGAGAGCCGCTGGGTCGAGCGGCAGCTGGGCCACCCGGTGATCAAGGCGTTCAACGGCACGTACGCCCAGGACATCCTCGACGCGCCGCGCCCCGAGGGCGACCCGGAGCGGCTCGCGCTCCCGGTGGCCGGGGACGACGAGGCGGCCAAGCGCACGGTCCGCGCGCTCATCGGCGAGCTGGGCTTCGACACCGTCGACGCGGGCGGGATCGACGACTCCTGGCGCCAGCAGCCCGACACCCCCGTCTACGGGCTGCGCGCGGGCGTCGAGGCCGTCACCAAGGCTCTCGCCGAGGCGTCCCCGGAACGGCCGGCGGCGTTCCGGGCGTAACCCGGGGGCCGGGCTCCACGGCCCTGGGCGTCTCGGCCCGTCCGGCCGTGTTGACCACCTCGAACGGCAATTCCCCCTCAAGCGGCCCCGGTCGGCAGAACCGGCGACGCCATGACCGGCGTCGTGGGCTAGAAGAGCCACCGTCCAGTCCATGGGGGAGCACGGGGTGAGCACGGAGATCTACTTCGCGAACAACTACCGGGATCTGTGCGAGCAGCACGGTACGGCGTCGGGTTTCCAGTTCGAGTTCTACTGCTGGCGCTGCCACGACACCTGGCGCTCCCCCTTCGAGCCGTACCGGGGCGGGCGGCTCGCCGGGTGGCTCAACCGGGGCATCGGGACGGCGTCGGGGCTGCTCGGCAGAGCGTGGTGGGGGGTCACCAGCGCCGCCGAGGGGCTGGCCGGCTCGGGCTGGGGGAACGCGCGCGACGCGGCGTTCCAGCGGGCGATCGGCGCGGCCCAGGGCCATTTCAACCGCTGCGCGCGCTGCGCCACGTACGTGTGCGGCCGCTGCTGGCACCAGGAGCAGGGCCTGTGCTTCACCTGCGCCCCGGACAGCGCGGGCGAGATGATGGCGGCCCGGCAGCGGGGCGTCAACGACATGGTGACGCAGCAGGCGTACGACGAGGGTCAGCGGCAGGGCAAGGTGCAGGACGGGCAGACGGCGCGCCAGCTCGTCTGCCCCCGGTGCCGCGCCGAGTGCCACGGGGGCCGGTTCTGCCCCGGCTGCGGCTACGAACTCGCGCAGCAGGCTTCGTGCTCGTCCTGCCGGGCCACGCTGCCGGACGGCGTGACGTTCTGCCCCACGTGCGGCCAACGCCAATAGGACCATCCGTCCCTCCTGTCACACAATGCTCATGAAGTCCTGGTCAACCCGGTATCGCTCGACGTCATCTCAGTGATCACAATTGACGTCAGGATGAGCCATCTCTTCGAGGAGCGACCGGCCCTTGAGCAAGCACCGGCATACGTCACGTCCGCGCAGTCGCAGCCGAGGGAAGGAAGGAGCGGCGGCCGGGCGGCGGCTCGTCGACTATCCGCGCCGGGGCAGACGCGGGGTGCGGCGGTGGTTGCCGTCGTGGCGGCTGACTTCGGCCGTGTTCGTCCTCGGCGCGGGCGGGACGGCCGGGCTGTTCGCCTATGTGTACACGAGCGTCGACATCCCCGACGAGAACGTGGCGGCCCGTCAGGAGGCCAATATCTACTACTGGTCCGACGGTACGCAGATGGTGAGCACCGGCGCCCTCAACCGGACCATCATCCGGCTGTCGGACGTGCCGAGTTCCGCCCAGAACGCGGTGATAGCCGCCGAGAACGAGAGCTTCTACCGTGACTCCGGCGTGTCCTTCAAGGGCTTGGCGCGGGCCGTGGTCAGTACGGTCCAGGGGCAGGAGACCCAGGGTGGCTCGACCATCACCCAGCAGTATGTGAAGAACACCTATCTCTCGCAGGAGAAGACCGTCTCCCGCAAGGCCAAGGAGTTCGTCATCGCGCTGAAGGTGGACCGTTCGAAGAGCAAACAGGAGATTCTTCAGGGCTATCTCAACACCAGTTGGTTCGGGCGCGGCGCCTATGGGATCGACGCGGCCGCCCAGGCCTATTACGGCATTCCCGCGAAACAGCTGAATCCCAGTCAGAGCGCTTTGCTGGCCTCGCTGCTGAAAGGCGCCGAGCTGTACGACCCCTCCACGGGGCCGAAGAACCACGAGCGGGCGCTGGAGCGCTGGGCGTGGATCCTCGACCGGCAGGTCGCGACCGGCCGGATGTCACGCGAGGAACGGGAACGGTACCGGACGTTCCCCGAGCCGCTCAAGAAGTCCACGTCGACCAGCCTGGGCGGCCAGACCGGCTACCTCGTGGACGTCGTCAACAAATACATCAAACAGCGCGCCCTCCTCACCGACCAGGACCTCGCCCACGGCGGCTACCGGATCCACACCACGTTCGACAAGGACCGGACTCGTCAGCTGACGAAGTCGGTGGAGAACGTGCTGGAGCGGGACATCGACCCGAAGAAACGTGACACCGACGCGCACGTCCAGGTCGGCGCCGCCTCGGTGCGGCCCTCGGACGGCGCGCTGCTCGCGCTGTACGGGGGCCCGGACGCCACCAAGCGGTTCGTCAACAACGCCGACACCGCCGGCGTCCCGTCCGGCTCCGCCTTCAAGCCGTTCGTCCTGGCCGCCGCCCTGAGGCACGGCGCGCGTGCCTCCCGGGACGGCGAGCGGCAGGACGTGACCTCCGGCAGCCACTACGGGGACGACGGCACGCTCGTCCAGCCGTCCGGTGACGCCCCCGGGCCCGACGACGCGCACCCCACGCTCCGCCAGGCCCTGGCCACCGGGGGCAACGCCACGTACGCACGGCTCGGCCGGGACGTGGGGCTGGAGCGGGTGCGGGACACCGCCGTCGCCGCCGGACTGCTGAGGGACAGCATGGCCCCGCTGGACGACACCTTCCCCATCGGCACCTCCACACCCAGCGCGATCCGCGTGGCGGCCGGCTACGGCACCTTCGTCAACCGCGGGCTGCAGAACGACCCGTACTCGGTGACCAAGCTGGTGAAGGACGGCCGGTCCGTCGGCGGCTTCGAGAGCAGGGCGAAGGCGAGCCGGGCGCTGCCCGAGGGCGTGGCGACCGAGGTCGCGGACTCCCTGCGCGAGGCCGGGGAGCAGAGCGTCGGGGACGCGCAGGGCGTCGACGAGCGCACCGCCCGGGCCGTCGGCCCGTTCGCGGCGGGCCGGACCGGGGACCAGGACCGGCTCCGATCGGCATGGTTCGTCGGCTCCACAGAGGAGCTGTCCACGGCGGTGACCATGTTCCGTACGAAGCCGGACGAGCCCCAGTTGCTGCCCATGTCCGATGTGGGCGGTGCGGATTCACGGCGTGGAAGCGTCTTCCCGGCCCGGATCTGGACGGATTACATGGGTGCGTACGTGGCGTCCAGGAATTCCCGGGGGAAATCCTGAGCCGGGCGGGGCCGGGCGGACCGGACGGTACTGGTGTGCCGTCCGGTGTCGTCCGCTCATGTCATTCCGCATGGATAGACGGATCGCGGCGCGGGGAGAATCGGTGAAGATGCTTACACAAGGGCAGGTTTCTCCATTCTCATTTGACTTCACGAAATAGGGGGGAATCGTGGGTTCGAAAGTGACCGTCCTCGGGCTGGGGGCGATGGGGACGACACTGGCCGGGGCCTTTACGGCGGCCGGCCACCGGACGACCGTCTGGAACCGGACCGCGGGCAGGGCCGACGCCCTGAAGGAGCGCGGCGCCGTGGAGGCGCCGTCGGCCGCCCGGGCCGTGGCGGCGAGCCCGCTGGTCGTGATCTGCGTGACGGCGTACGACGCGGCCCAGGACGTCCTCGGCCCGCTGGCCCCCGGCCTCGCGGGCTCCACGCTCGTCAACCTCACCTCCGGCTCGCCGCCGCAGGCGCGGGAGACGGCCGCCTGGGCGGAGCGGCACGGCATCGCCTATCTCGACGGCGCGCTCATGTCGACGCCGTCGGGCATCGGCGATCCGGACTTCCTCCAGCTCTACAGCGGTCCGCGCGCCGTCTTCGACCAGCACCGCGAGACGCTCGCCGCGCTGGGCCACCCGGTGCACCTGGGCACCGACCCCGCCCTGCCGTCCGTCTACGACAGCGCACTGCTGGGCCTGCTGTGGTCCACGCTGATGGGCTGGCTGCACGGCGTGGCGCTCATCGGCGCCGAGGGTCCCGGTGGCGGGGTGACGGCGACGGACTTCACGGACGTGGTCAACCACTGGATGAAGAGCGTCGGCGCCCTGATGAACAGCTATGCCTCGCAGATCGACGCGGGCCGCTATCCGGGGGGTGAATTCCCCCTGACCCTCCACCTTTCGATGATGAACCTCCTCGCCCACGCGAGCGAACTGCGCGGCGTGGAGCCGGGTCTGCCGGATCTCCTCCAGCGCTTGACGAGCCGCGCGGTCGGGGCCGGTCACGGCGACGACAGTTACGCGCGGCTGGTCGAATTCGTCCGCAAGAGCGAGAACCACTGAATCGCTAGGCTGTCCGGATGATCATTCCCACGGCGCGGGAGATACGCGCGCTGCATGAGAAGTACGCGCCGACGCCGGCCGCGCTGGAACTCGTCCACACCCACTGCGAGATCGTCAGCCATATCGCGGAACAGTTGCTCCCGCGTACCGGTCACCGGCTGGACGCCGGTCTCGTGCGCGCCGGTGCGCTGTTGCACGACATCGGTGTCTACCGGCTCTTCGACGCGTCGGGCCGGCTCGATACGCGCGACTACGTCCGGCACGGCGTCCTCGGGCACGAGATCCTGCGGGGTGAGGGGTTCCCGGAGCGGCTGTGCCGGTTCTGTTCGTGCCACACGGGGGTGGGGATCTCCCGCGAGGACATCCATCACCAGAAACTCGATCTGCCCGTCGCCGATTATCTGGCCGAGACCGGCGAGGAGCGGTTGGTGATGTACGCGGACAAGTTCCATACGAAGAGCACGCCGCCGAAGTTCCTCTCCGCCGATTCCTACGCCGTCCATGTGCGGCGGTTCGGCGAGGACAAGGTCGGCGTTTTCAACGACCTCCGCGCCCGGTTCGGCGAACCGGATCTCGCGACGCTCAGCGAGCGCTACGGGCACGCGCGGGCGTAGAACGCACTCCGCGCGCCGTTCGGCGCGCGGAGGCGTCCCACCTGTCGGGCCCTAGGCCGGTACCCCCTCCAGGACCCCCTCCGGTTCCCCGGCGCGTTCGGCCTCGTCGCGCTCCTCCGCCTGCCCGGCGGCCACGACGGTGGCCAGCAGGGCGTCCACCTGGGCGGGGGTGGTGTGCGGGTTGAGCAGGGTGAGCTTGAGCCGTACGCGGCCCGGGCCCCGGCCGGGGAGTTCGGTGCGGCCGACGACCGCCCGGCCCTCCGTCAGCAGGCGGCGGCGCAGCGCCGCGTTGACGCGGTCCGCGTCGGCGGGGAGGCCGGAGGCGGGCCGGTAGCGGAAGACGGCGGTGGTGAGCACCGGGGTCGTGTGGAGCTCCAGCAGCGGGTGGGCCCGGACCGTGGCCGCGGCGTGGTGGGCGAGGTCGTGGCAGGTGTCCACGAGCCGGCCCAGTCCGGTGCGGCCGAGGGCCGCCAGGGTCGCGGCGATCTTGAAGGCGTCGGGGCGGCGTGTGGTGCGCAGGGAGAGGCCCAGGAGGCTGGGGTAGCCCGCTTCCTCGTCGTCGGCCGGGTTGAGGTAGACGGCGCGGCGGGCCAGGGGGGCGTAGGTCTCGGCGCGCCGGACCAGGAAGACTCCGGCGGGGGCGGGCTGCCAGCCCAGCTTGTGCCAGTCGAGGGAGAGGGAGTCGGCGCGTTCGACACCCGCCAGGAGGGGGGCGAGCCGGTCGGAGAGCAGCGCCCCGCCGCCGTAGGCGGCGTCCACGTGGAGCCAGACGCCGTACCGTTCGGCGATGTCGGCGAGCTGCGGCAGGGGGTCGATGCCGCCGGTGTCGGTGGTGCCGGCGGTGGCCACGACCGCCACCGGGGTCTCGCCCCGGCCGACGGCCTCCTTGAGGAGCACGTCCAGGGCGGCGGGGTCCATGCGCAGGTCGCGGTCGACGGGCACGGCGGTCACGGCCCGTTCCCCCAGGCCGAGGACGGCGGCGGCGCGCTGGACGGAGAAGTGGGCGGCCTCGGAGGCGAAGATCCGGGGGCTCAGGTCCCGGGGCAGTCCGCCGAGTTCGGTGGCGTGTCCGCCGGCCCGGCCGAGGGCGTGGTCGCGGGAGAGCATCAGGCCCATGAGGTTGGACTCGGTGCCACCGGAGGTGATCACGCCGGCGGCCGTCGCCGGGTCGTAGCCGACGAGGGCGGCGAGGTCACGCACGAGGGCGGTCTCGAGCTCGGTCGCGGCGGGTGCCTGGTCCCAGGAGTCCTGGGAGGGGTTGAGGGCGCTGACGGCGAGGTCGGCGGCGACCGCGAGGGCGAGCGGCGGGCAGTGGAGATGGGCCGCGCAGGCGGGGTCGGCGGGGTCGGCGCTGCCCCGGGTGAGCAGGGCGGTGAGCCGGCGGAGGACGTCGTCGGGCACGGCGGGTTCGCCGGCGCGGCCTCGGGCCGGGTGGTTCCCGTCGTCGGCGAGGGCTTCACCCGGGTGGCCCTGGCCGCTGGGCTCGGCCGGTTCGCCGGTGGCGCTCGTGGCCCGGTGCTCCCGGTCCCCGAGCGCGGCCGCGACGAGGGCGGCGACCCCGGCGGGGCCGCCGGCGGGCAGCGGCCCGCCGCGGAGCGCCGCGCCGTCGGCGAGGCCGGCCAGCACCGCGTCGAGCAGCGGCCGCAGGGCGTCGGGTCCGGCGACACCGCCGGAGAGGGCGGCGCCTGCCGGCAGGCCGGGCGCCGCGCCGCCTCCTGACAGGCCGGGAGCCCCTGCCGTGCCGGGCGCGGCCGTGCCGTCGGACAGGGCGGACGACGCGATGCCCTCCGGGACGCCGGGCGCCTGGGACGAGCCGGACCCGCCGGGCGCGGCCGTGCCGCCCGCCACCGCGCGCGTGGCCGACGGGCTCGCGACGCGTGCCGTGTCAGCGCTGTCCCGCAAGGGACCGTCACCGGGAGTGGGGATTTCGCGTGTCACGCCCGGCCCCCCGCGATCTCCGTGCCCGTCGCCGCTTCCTCGATGGCGTCGGCCAGCCGGTCGAGCACCGCTTCGGCCTGCTCGTCCGTGATGGTCAGCGGCGGCAGCAGGCGCAGCACGGCGTCGTGCCGGCCGCCGAGTTCGACGATCAGGCCGCGGCTGAGGCAGGCGGCGCGGACGCGGGCGGCGAGGTGGGGGTCGGCCGGGCGGGCGCCGCAGGTGTCGGGCTCGGCGGCGGGGTCGACGAGTTCGACGCCGAGCATCAGGCCGCGGCCCCGGACGTCGCCGATGACCGGCAGCGCGGCACGGAGGCTCTCCAGGCGGGCCGTCATCCTCGCGCCGACGAGCGCGGCGCGCTCGGCGAGGCCTTCGGCGGCTATGTGGCGCAGGGTGGCCGCGCCGGCGGCCATGGCGAGGGTGTTGCCGCGGAAGGTGCCGGTGTGGGCGCCGGGCTGCCAGCCGTCGTAGTCCTCGCGGTAGACGACCACGGCCAGCGGCAGGCTGCCGCCGATGGCCTTGGAGAGGACCATCGCGTCGGGGAGGATCCCGCTGTGCTCGACGGCCCACATCGCGCCCGTGCGCCCGGCGCCGGTCTGGACCTCGTCGACGACGAGCGGGATGCCGCGCTCGGCGGTGATCCGCCGCATCTCGCGCATCCACGCGTCGGGGGCCGGGACGACGCCGCCCTCGCCCTGGACGGCCTCCAGGATCATCGCGGCGGGCGGCAGCACCCCGCCCGCCGGGTCGTCGAGGAGGCGCTCGACATAGGCGGCGGACAGTTCCGCGCCGCGCTCGCCGCCCACGCCGAAGGGGCAACGGTAGTCGTAGGGGTAGGGCAGGCGGGTCACCTCGCCGCCGCTGGGCAGCGGCTCCTTCACGCCGACGTTGCCGGTCACGGCCAGCGCGCCGGCGGTCATCCCATGGTAGGCGCCCGTGAAGGCGAGGAGGCCACGGCGGCCGGTCGCGGTCTGCATCAGCTTCAGGGCCGCTTCGACGGCGTCGGTGCCGGCGGGGCCGCAGAAGTGGACGCGGGCGCGGTCGGCGAAGCCCTTGGGCAGGCTCTCGAAGAGGGCGCTGGTGAACTCGTCCTTGTCCGCGGTGGCGAGGTCGAGCATGTGCAGCGGGGCGCCGCTGTCGAGGGTCCGCCGGATCGCCTCCAGGACGACCGGGTGGTTGTGGCCCAGCGCGAGGGTGCCCGCGCCGGAGAGGCAGTCCAGGTAGCGCCGTCCGTCCGCGCCCTCCACCGTCATGCCTTCGGCGCGCACCGGCACGATCGGGAAGGTACGGGCGTAGGTGCGGGCGGAGGACTCGCGGCTGTGCTGCCGTCGCAGGACGGCGTCCTTGGCGTCGAGGGCGTTGCCGGTGGCGAGGGTCATCGGGTAACTCCTGTGGATCCGGGCAGACGTGGGGCCCGACGCTTGCGGAGCGGTCGTGGGAGCCGGGCGGGAGGGAGAAAGGGGACGGGAAGGAGTCAGCCGAGCGGACGGTCGACGCGGTCGGCGAGGTGGGCGGGGGCGGCTATGCCCTCGGCCAGCGCGGGGTCGGCCTCGAGGGCGCCCCAGGTCTGCCGGAGGGGCAGGACGCCCGCCCAGACGCCCAGTTCGGCGTCTGGGCCGTCGCCGTCGTCGGGCGGGCCGGTGCGGACCTTCACCGAGGCCTCGTCCAGCGACAGCGCGAGCAGGGCGGTCGCGGCGAGTTCCTTGCGGCTGGGCCGGCGGGCGTAGTCCCACTGGCCGGGGGTGACGTGCTCGGTGAGGCAGCGCAGTCCGGCGAGCTTCTCCTCCGGGTCGGCCACGGCTCTCGGCACGCCGTAGATCATGGCGCTGCGGTAGTTGACGCCGTGCTCGAAGACGGAGCGGGCCAGGACCAGTCCGTCGACGTGAGTGACCGTCAGGCAGACGGTGGCCTCGGGCGAGGCGACGAGGCTGCGGCTGGCGACGGAGCCGTGGAAGTAGATCGTGGTGCCGTCCGTGCCGTAGACGGTGGGGACGACCATGGGCGCGCCGTCCACCATCACCCCCAGGTGGCACAGGAATCCGGCCCGGAGGATGGCGTCGAGTTCGGCCCGGCTCGTGCCGCCCTGCTCGCGCAGGCGGCGGTGGCGGGTGCGTTCGGTCACGGCGAGGGTGTCGGACGGTTCGGTGGCCTGATCTGGATCATGTTCGAACACGATGCGTCAGCCTGCCCGTCCTGCGGGCTTTTGGCAAGAGATCTCTTGCCCCGGGGGCCACGGCCGCGCCGAATCCATCGTGAGCAACGCAAATACCAAAGGATTACTTGCCTTTCGCTGCCACGTGGGCAAAGGTGTTCGAGCGGTCCGTCCTGTGACGAACCTCCGCCTCCGGATCCTGGAACCCCTGGCACGAAAGAGTGGGAATGACGACAGAGATGCACTCCCCGGCGGAGCCGCTCGACCTTCTGGGCGTGGGAATCGGCCCGTTCAACCTGTCGCTCGCCGCGATGGCCGACGGCGTGCCCGGTCTGCGGACGGCCTTCCTGGAGCGGACGCAGGAATTCCGCTGGCATCCGGGGCTGATGATCGACGGTACGACGCTCCAAGTCCCGTTCCTGGCCGACCTGGTGAGCCTGGTCGACCCGACGAGCCCCTGGTCCTTCCTCGGCTACCTCAAGGCGATCGGGCGGCTCTTCCCGTTCTACTTCTCCGAGCAATTGCACATCCACCGCGCCGAGTACGACGCGTACTGCCGCTGGGTGAGCGAGGAGCTGGCCCAGTGCCGTTTCGGCCACCAGGTCGACGCCATCACATGGGACGAGCGGCACCGGGTGTTCACCGTCGACTACACCTACGAGAACGGCGACGAGGTCCTGGCCGGCCGGGGCCACACCCGCAACCTGGTGCTCGGCATCGGCACGGAACCCGCCATTCCGTCGATGCTGCGGCCGTTGACGGACGACCCGGCCGTCCCCGCCTTCCACTCCGCCGACTACCTCTCCCGCCGCGCGGAGCTGCTCACCAAGCGCCATGTCACCGTGATCGGATCCGGCCAGTCCGGCGCCGAGGTCTTCCTCGACCTGCTGCGCGCCCGGCCCGACGGCGCCGAGGGCCTCCAGTGGATCAGCCGCTCCCCCTCCTTCGCCCCCATGGAGTACTCGAAGCTGGGCCTGGAGCAGTTCACCCCGGACTACACCCGCTTCTTCCGCCGGCTCCCCCAGGAGACCCGCGACCGGCTGCTGCCGCAGCAGTGGCAGCTGTACAAGGGCATCAGCGGCGAGACCATCGGCGACATCCACGACGAGCTCTACCGGCGCACCCTGACCGGCGGCTGGCCCGACGCCGTCCTGCGCCCCGCCACCGCCGTCCGCGGCGGACGGACCCATGAGGGGCGGATCGAGCTGGAGCTGGAGCACGTCCAGGAGGGCGGCCGCGAGACGGTGACGACCGACGCGGTCGTCCTCGCCACCGGATACGCCGAGCGCCCCAGCGACGGCCTGCTGCGCGGCCTGGACCCCTACCTCGTCCGCGACTCGTCCGGACGCCCGGTGGTCGACGCCGACTACCGGCTGGCCCTCGACGGTCCGGTCACCGGCTCCGTCTTCGTCCAGAACGCGGAACGGCACACCCACGGCGTCGGCGCCCCCGACCTGGGGCTCGCCGCCTGGCGCTCGGCCGTCATCCTCAACACCCTCACGGGCCGTGAGGTCCACCCGCTGCCCTCGCGCACCGCGTTCACCACCTTCGGGATCCCGCACGCCGGACGGTCCGCCGAGGGCGCCGGCGACACGGCCGGCTCGGCCGCCCACCGCTGATCCCCCGTTCCTCTTCCCGCTTCCCTACCCTCCGGAGCAGCCATGCTGATCAGGAAGACGGGCGAAGACCAGCTGGTCGACGCCTACGGCATCCGTTTCCAGCAGATCTACCCCAACGGCGGTGAGGAACTCGCTCCCTGGGGCGTGGGCCGCGCCGTGGTCGAACCGGGCGGAGCCACCGAGCCGCACCACCACGAGGACCACGAGATGTTCGTGTTCCTCTCCGGCCACGGCGTCCTGACCGTCGACGGCGAGGAGTGCGAGGTCGGCCCCGAGGTCACCGCGCTGCTCCCGGCCGGCAGCCTCCACCACGTGCGCAACGCCAGCGACACCGAGCGGCTGGTCTTCCTCTCCGTCTACTGGCCCACGGACCACGGCCCCATCGACCTCTGAGTCCCATCGGCCCCTGAGTCCCATCGGCCTCCGAGTCCCGCCGCCGTCCGCACCCCCTCTCCGCCGAGACTTCCGATCCGGAGCCCCGCCATGCCCTCCTTCACCCTGGTCACCGCCGCACCGCCCACCCCCAACGGCGACCTCCACCTCGGCCATCTGTCGGGCCCCTACTCGGGCGCCGACATCCGGATCCGCGCCCACCGCCTGCTCGGCGCCGACGGCCTGTTCGTGACCGGCTCCGACCTCCACCAGAGCTATGTGCCCACCAAGGCCCGCCGGGACGGCACCGACCCCCTGGAGATGGCGGAAGGCTTCGCCGACGAGATCGCCAGGATCTTCGACTCCGCCCGCTTCACGCCCGACGCCTACGTCCGGCCCTGGCGCTCGGAGCTCCACCGGAGCATCGTCGGCGAGTTCTTCGCCCGGCTGTACGACCGGGGGGCGCTGCGCGTCCGCACCGAGCAGGCCCTGTTCTGCGGCGACTGCGAGCGCTACCTCTTCGAGGCCCACCTCACCGGCAAGTGCCCGCACTGCGGCAGCGCCAGCGACGGCAACTCCTGCGAGAACTGCGCGCTGCCCAACCGGGTCACCGACGTCGTCGCGCCCGTCTGCAACGCCTGCGGCGGCACGCCCGAGGAGCGGCCCGTCGAGCGGCTGGTCTTCCCGCTGAGCGAGTACGCCGACCGGCTGCGCGCCTTCCACGCGGCCACCGCCATGAGCCCGCAGCTCGAGGCCCTCTGCGCGGACATGATCGAGCGGGGCCTGCCCGACATCCCCGTAGGCCACCCCACCGACTGGGGCCTGCCGATGCCCGTCCCCGGCTTCGAGGACCACCGGATCTACGTCTGGGCCGAGATGATGCCCGGCTACTTCGCCGAGCTGGCCGAGGCGCTGCGCGCGACAGGCCGGGACGCGGACGAGTGGCGCTCGGTGTGGAACGACCCGCGGACCGAGATCGTCCAGTTCTTCGGCTTCGACAACGGCTACTTCCACGCCCTGCTCCAGCCGGCGCTGCTGATGGCCTACGACCCCGACTTCCAGCTGCCCCGGGCGCTGGTGACCAACGAGTTCTACCAGCTGGGCTCGTCCAAGTTCTCCACCAGCCGCCGCCACGCGGTCTGGGCGAACGATCTGCTGGCCGCCGTGCCCGCCGACACCGCCCGCTTCGTCCTCTCCCACGACCGCCCCGAGAGCGAGCGGACGTCGTTCGGCTGGGAGCGCTTCCACGAGCTGGCCGACGGCGAGCTGGCCGGGCGCTGGCAGTCCTGGCTGACCGACCTGTTCACCCGGATCGAGACGCAGGCCGGGGGGGCGATACCGGCGGGCGACCCGCTGCCCTCCCAGGAGCGGTTCCTGCGGCTGCTGGAGCGTGTCGCCGAGGACTGCCTGAACGCCTACTCCGCCGCGGACTTCTCCCCCCGCCGCGCCACCCGCCTGCTGCGCGAACTGGTCAGCCTCGCCCAGGACTTCGCCGCCTCCCAGAGCCGCACCCGCGACTCGGGCGCGGGCTCCGGCCGGGCCGGCGCCGCGCTCGCCGCCGAGGCCGCCGCCGCGCGGACGCTCGCCCAGCTCGCCCACCCGGTCATGCCGGACTTCGCGAGCCGGCTGTGGACCGCCCTCGGCGAGACCGGCGAGCCGCGCTGGGACGGCGTCCGGACGCCCGCCGCCGGCGTGCGCGTCGACACCGCGGCCCGCTTCTTCACCCCGCTGCCCGCAGACCTCGAAGCGCGGGTCATGGCGTCGTGACCCGTACGGCCCTGGTGGTCGGGGCGGGGGTCTTCGGCCTGGCCACCGCCCGCGCGCTCGCCCTCCGCGGCTGGTCGGTGCGCGTCCTCGACCCCAACGAACCCGGCACGGAGGGAGCTTCGAGCGCGGAGACCCGCATCCTGCGGCTCTCCCACGGCACCGACGACTGGTACACGGACCTCGCCCACCGGGCGACCACGGGGTGGCGGGAGCTGGAACGGGAGTCCCGCCGACGGCTCCTGCTGCCCACCGGCGTCCTCACCCTGGGTCCCCGCGACGGCGACGGCTGGGAGCGGGCGAGCGCGGCAGCGCTGCGCCGCCTCGGCGTACCGGTCGAGACGCTGACCGCCGCTGCCGTGACCCGCCGCTTCCCGGGCTTCGACGGCGGCGGGAGCGGCACGGCCCTGTTCGAGCCGGAGGCCGGCGTGCTCCTGGCACGGGCGGCGACGCGCGCGCTCGCCGGGTCCGCCCGGGAGCGGGGGGCGGAGTTGCTGCGCGGGGCCGCCGTGCCCGACGGCGGCACGGCCGTCGTGGACGGCGAGCCGCTGCGCGCCGACCTGACCCTCTGGGCGGTCGGGCCGGCGCTGCCCGCGCTGTTCCCCGGGCTGACCTCGGTCCGCCCGTACCGCCAGGACTGCTGGTACGTGCGGCCCCGGGGCCCCTGGGCGGGGGACGAGGCCGGGGCTGGGACAGGGTCCGGGTTCGGGGGCCGGCCGGCCTGGCTGGACCGGGCGCACGGCTGCTACGGGATCCCCGCGGTCGGGGAGCTCGGCGTCAAGGTCGTACCGGACGTGGAGACCGACCCGCGCGCCGCCACGGATCCGTCCCCCGGGGAGATCCCCCGGGCCCTGCGGGAGTACCTCCGCGCCCGGCTCCCCCACCTCGCCGACTCCCCCGTCCTGCGCCGCGAGGTCTGCTCGTACGCGCTGATGCCGGACGAGCACTTCCTGCTCGCCCGGCATCCGGGCCGCCGGGACGTCTGGCTGGTGGGCGGCGACTCCGGTCACGGCTTCAAACACGGGCCGGCGTGGGGCGAGTACGTGGCCGACGTCGTCGAGGGCCGGTGTGCGCCCCTGCCGCGCTTCGCCCTCCGCTGAGCCGCGAATTCACCGGTCCGTGGCCGTCCGCGTCCGCCCGACGGCACGGCGTGACCAAGTCGGGAGATTCTTAAGTTACTTAATGAGGCCCTCGGGGTTTTCGGGACCAAAGTCCCTAGGCGGCACGGGCATAAGCGGAATCCAATGATCGACAAGCAACTCGCCCCCTCCGCCACCAACCCCAAGAAGGTACGGAATTCAATGAGTTATGTCTCCCGACGACGCGTTCTCGCGCTCGCTCCCGCTGTCGGAGTCGCCGCCGCCGTCCCCCTGTCCGTAGCGACCGCGAGCGCGGCCGGCGCCGCTCCCCGCGCGCAGGCGAGCGCCAAGGGCAAGGGCGCCGTCCGCTCGCTCCAGGAGATATCGGACGAGTGGGGGAAGTGGCTGGCCAGGGAGAGATTCCCCAAGTCGAACGGCTGCCGCTTCACCGCGTCCACCGACTACGGCAAGCAGAGCGCCCTCGGCGACTACCACCAGCACCAGGTCTCCGCGAAGTACAGCGGCATCGTCTACGACCCCAACGCCCCCTCCCCCGTGCCGGGTCAGGTCAGCTCCGTCGCGACCAACTACCGCAACGGCACGGACGTCGAGCAGCAGGTCACCTACAAGCAGAGCAAGACCACCGAGCAGGACCTGCGGATCTCGGTCACCGAGTCGCTGAAGATCGGCGTGACCATGGAGGTCTCGGCGGAGATCCCCGCCGTCGCCAAGGTCAGCGAGACCACGTCGATCGAGGCCAGCCTCTCCTCCACGCAGGAGTACACCCACAAGGAGACGCAGAACTGGAGCGTCGACCTCCCGCTGAAGATCCCCGCGAAGTCGGTCGTCGAGGCGTCGCTCGTGGTCGGCACCCAGAAGTACGACATCGACTGGACCGCCACCGTCAGCCTCAGCGGAAACGTCGCCATCTGGTTCAACGAGAAGGTCGACCTCAACCACGACGGCGACAACCACTGGCTGTGGTTCGTCCCCGTCGAGCAGGTCCTCCGTGACTGCCGGGACAACGGCATCGTCGACGTGACCGGCTACGAGATCACGGCGGACGGCGTGAGCGCCTTCGCGAGCGGCAAGTTCAGCGGCGGCCAGGGCGTGTCCCTCAACATCAACGCCGTCCAGAAGCCGCTCGACGGCCGGCAGAAGCGCGGCGTCGAGACGCAGACGATCCCCGTCGCCCTCGACCGGACCGGAAAGAAGGCGAGCGTCCCCGGACGCTGAGCCTCCTCTTCATCTGGCTGATCTTGGTCTGCCTGCGCGGCCGGGGTCCGGGAGAACATGCGAGAGCACGGTGACCCATGGGGTTGCCGTGCTCTTCGTGTACCGGAAGGAAGAGGGAAGCATGAACACCCGAATACGCTTACTCGTGGCGGTCTGCGGCGCGACGCTGACCGGCTCGCTGCTCGCCGGCCCCGCGACCGCCGCTCCGGCGGAGGACGGCCGGGGCCGCGTCCCCACGGCCGCCATGGGAGCGGGCGGCGGGACGAAGGCAGCCGACCTCCGGGCCAAGCTGTGCACGGGCGCGTTCGACACGAAGAACCCCCAGCTCGGCCCCGCCGCCAACACCCTCCCCGGCCCCTCGGCCAAGCCCGTCGGACCGCTACTCAAGGGCTACAAGAGAACCGGAGGCCTCAAGCCCGACGCGTTCCTGAACACCTACTGGACCGCCAAGCCCACCTGGTGGTACCCGCCGGACGACGGCTTCGCCAAGCACGGTGGCAAGCTCGACAAGAACAAGACGCAGCTCAAGGCCGGCCAGAAGCTCGACCGCTTCGGCCACGAGGGCGGCTCCTTCCTCGCCCCCGCCGGCGCCCCGTACTCCCAGCGCGCCCTGCCGCCGGACAGCCTCCAGACCATCGACGACAAGTACCCCTGCAACTACCACGTCTACACCGTCGCCAAGGCCTTCACGGTCTGGCAGGGCGGCATCGCCGCGTGGTTCGAGCAGCCGGGCGGCGGCCAACAGATCCAGCTCGACCCGGCCCTGGTGCCCGGCGCCCCCACCCCGAAGCTCAGCGTGAAGTGGCTGGTCGACAACGGCTACCTCAAGCGCGCCGACACGAGCACCGGCTCGAGCGCCGCCACGAGCGCCACGACGGGATGACCGAACCGCTGGACCGGCGGCGGGCGTGCGCGGCGCTGCGCGCGGCAGGGGTGAACGACCGCCTCTATTCCATCGAGGGCGTTCACGAGCCCACGGCGCCGCTGCCCGACTTCCACTTCCTGCGCCTGCGCGCCGGGATGTGGGAGACCGGTCTCTTCGAACGCGGGGAGTACGCCGTGACGGCCCGCTTCCCCGCGTCGGAGGAAGCGGCCGCCTGCGGCCATCTGTTGCGGCACCTGCTCCCCGGCGAAGAATGAGCCGGGCATCCACGCCCCCCGCGACCCTGCGAACCCTGCGAAACGAACCGACCGCGCAAGGACACCACCATGCCTCACGACAGCACGGACCCCGTCGCCGCGGCGCGACGCTACTACGACACCGGTGACGTCGACGCCTTCTACGCCCGGATCTGGGGTGGCGAGGACATCCACACCGGGATCTACACCCACGAGCGGGAGCCCGTCGCGGCCGCCTCCCACCGGACGATCGAGCGGGCGGCCGACAAGATCGCGGAACGCCTGGCCCGGCTCGGCCCGGAGTGCCGGATCCTCGACCTGGGCTCCGGCTACGGCGGACCCACCCGCTACCTGGCCGAACGCTTCGGCTGCCGCGTCGTCGCCCTCAACATCAGCGAGAACCAGAACGAGCACCACCGCAGGGTCAACGCCGAGCGCGGGCTGGACGGCCTCATCGAGGTCGTCACGGGGTCGTTCCAGGACATTCCCTTCGCGGACGGGCACTTCGACGTGGTGTGGTCCCAGGAGGCGTTCTGCCACAGCGGCGATCGCCAGGGGCTGCTGCGCGAGGCGGTCCGCGTGCTGACTCCCCAGGGCGACCTGGTCTTCACGGACCTGATGGCGGGCGAGGACACCCCTCCGGAGGCCCTGAGCCGGACGATCGCGCGGCTGGAGGTGGACGCCCTGGCCACCCCTTCGTTCTACCGCGGCAGGCTCACGGCGCTCGGGCTGGCGCGGGTCGACTTCGACGACCTGAGCGAGCAGCTGCTCACCCACTACACACGGCTCACCGAGGAGACCCGGCACCGGGCGACGGAGCTCGGCGGCGTCATCAGCGCCGGCTATCTGGCGGGTCTCCTGGAGAACCTGCCCCTGTGGGTGGACGCCTGCCGCGACGGCCTGCTCCGCTGGGGCATCTTCCACGCACGCCACGCGCATGCCGCATGACGTGCGGTGACGGCGAGGGGGCCGCGATGTGAGCCCGGCCATGAGAGCCGGGTCACATACGAGGCGGGGTAGTGGTGGGCGCTTCCGCACGGTGGGGCAAATTGGACATTCGCGGGTGGTCTGAACCTGGTTTTCTTGGGTGTGGCGTAGTAGGTCACACCTTTGCCATGGGCTTTCGCCGCCGCTAACAATTACGGGGTCGCCTGGCGCCGTCGATCGAGAAACGGCGCTCTCTTCGCGCCAATGACGGCCACCGGCGATATCCGCGATTGGAAGGTTCAGCTCAGTTATGCGCTCCACCATCTCCTCCGGCTATACCGCTCTGCCCAAGGCCCACAAGATCTCCGCCACCGCTGTCCTGGTGGCCGCCGGTGCCGCTGTCGCCCTGGCCGCCGTCCCGGCCACCGCCGCCGACACCCACACGCTGAAGACGGTGGCGCAGAGCGCCGGCTCCTTCGGTGAGACCCAGCAGGCCGAGATCGCCCAGCAGACGGACGCCGCCATCGCGCAGGCCAAGACCACCGCCGAGGCCGCCACGAAGACCGCCGCCGACAAGGCCGCCGCCGACGCCAAGGCCAAGGCCGACGCGAAGGCCAAGGCCGACCAGGAGCGCGCCAACCGTTCCACCGAGCGCAAGGCCCTCAAGCCCACCGCCCCCGCCGCCAAGCCGGCCGCCCCGGCGAAGAAGGCCTACGCGGACAACCTGGACGGCTGGATCAAGCAGTCCATGGACATCCTGAGCGCCAAGGGCATCCCGGCTTCCTACGACGGCATCAAGCGCAACGTCATGCGTGAGTCCACGGGTAACCCGCGTGCGATCAACGACTGGGACGTCAACGCCGTCAACGGTGTGCCGTCGAAGGGCCTGCTGCAGATCATCGACCCGACGTTCAAGGCGTATCACGTCGAGGGCACCTCCTGGGACATCTACGACCCGGTCGCCAACATCACCGCCTCCTGCGCCTACGCCGCCGACAAGTACGGCTCCATGGACAACGTCAACTCCGCGTACTGATCAAGGCCAGATTCCACTCGCGCGACAACCCGGCCCATTGATGGGCCGACGCACCACCGCTTGCATGGCTCCGCCCACAGTTGTTCCTGCAGCTTGAGGGGGAACCTTGCGCGAGCGAAGAGCACGGACGGCAAGACGGACGGCAAGACCGAGAGCTCGCATCACAAGTGCGGCGGCGCTGATCAGCGCCGCCGCACTCGTCGTCCCGGCGCCGCCCGCCGGCGCGGCCGCCGGGCCGCCGACGGCGGACACCGGGAGCGCGGCGGACGCCGCGCTCGCCCATCTCGCCGCCCAGGGGAAACGCGACCTGGCGCCCCTGCTGACCACCGCCTCCGGCGCCTCGGAGACGGTGCGGTTCCAGCAGAAACACCGGGGCGTCGATGTTCTCGGCGGGCAGTACGTCGTTCGCATGCAGCGTCAGAGCGGTAAACGTGTCGTGACCGGCGCGTCCGGCAAGTACTTCACAGCGCTCACCACCGACACCACGCCCGAAGTGAGTGAGGAAATCGCTGTCGAGCGGGCCGTCGACGCCACGCTCACTCGGCTCGACGCCCGGCAGGGACAGGAGGACGAGAGCGCCGGAGCGGAGCCGCTGACCGGCACCGCGCGTGGCCTGGTCGTCCTGCCCAGAGGTACGGGCGTGCTCACCCGGCACGTCACCGTGCGCGGCACGGACCCGGCCTCCGGGGCGCCGGTGCTGGAAGAGGTCTACATCGACGCCGCCGACGGCTATCCGGTCCTCGAGTACAGCAGTATCAGGACGTTCGACGTGCCCTCACGGAACTTCCCCACCGGCCCGTACGACCCCAACGGCACACCCGACGCGCCCCGGCCGCCCGCGCCGGGGCCCGGAGCGCTGGGCTCCGGTGTCAGGGCGGACGGGACGACTGTCGAGCTGCGGCTGGACCGCGACGAGGCGCGCAAGGAATACGTCATGCGCGACTACTCACGGACGCGGGACGGCGACAGGAAGCCCATCGCCACCTGGGACGCGCGCCACAGGGGCCCCGGCGAGGTGGCCGGTACCTGGCCGGCCGACCTCAAGGAGTTCGGCTCGGCGACCCCCGCCTTCGGCAAGGAGGCCACCGAGACCGGCGCGGTCGACGCCCACTGGGCGGCGGGCAGGGTCCTCGACTACTACAAGTCCGTCCTCGGCCGGGACGGCATCGACGGCCGGGGCATGGCGGTCAACTCCCTGGTGGGCGTCTGGGACTACGGGCACCCGCTCAAGAACGCCTTCTGGGCCGGCACCAAGGCGGCGTACGGCAACGGTGACGCGGAGTACCGCCCGTTCTCCGCCGCCCTGGACGTGGTCGGCCACGTGATGACGCAGGGCGTCGTCGAGCGCACCGCCGGGCTCGTCCACGCGGGCCAGTCCGGAGCGCTCGCCGGGGCGGTCGCGGACTACTTCGGCGCCGCCATCGAGACCGACGCCCGGGGCACGTCCATGGACGACCCCGCATCGGGACTGCTGGGCGAGACCCTGTGCCGCACCAAGTCCCCGCGCGAGTGCGCCGTCCGGGACATGAACGACGGCAGGACGACCGCCAAGTCCTTCGTCGGCGTGGGCTTTACCACCGACAACGGCGGCGTCCACCTCAACTCCACCATCTTCTCCGGCGCCCTCTGGGACATCCGCAAGGACCTCGACCGCGCCCTCGCCGACAGGATCGTCCACCGGGCGCTCACCGGCTATATGACCCCGCTGGACGGCTTCACCGAGGGCCGCGACGCCGTCATCGCCGCCGCCAGGGAGCTCGGCGTCACGGGCAAGGACCTCAGGGCCGTCGAACGGGCCTTCACCGCCCACGGCATCGTCCCCGGCTGGGAGCTCGCCATCGGCGTGGACACCGACCGGCTCCTCGGCAGGGTCACCAGCGACAGGACGAACGTGGGCGCGGGCGGCGGCTGGTGGGTCGCGCCGGCGTCGAACGAGAGCGGCACCGAGGCCAACTCGATCTGGGCCGGGCGTACGGACGGCACGGGCGAGAAGAGGCGGATCAGCCCCAATGACGGCCGGGACCACGTCGAGCCGGCCACCGACGGCAGGACGGTGGTCTGGGTGGCGTACCGGGGCAATCGGGTGGAGGTCCTGGCGCGGCCGATCGCGGGCGGCCCCATCAAGAAGCTGTACGCCGACCGGCACGGAGTCCACTCGCCGCGGATCGAGGGGAAGGACGTGGTCTTCGAGATCGGTCAGCGCAAGGGCGGCAACCGCGTGGTGTACCTGCGCGTCGGTGAGATCGAGCCGACGGAGGTCCAACCGGCGTCGGGCAGGCTCTGGGCCGCGACGGTACGGCCGTCCCTGAGCAACGGCCGGATCGCCTACACCGACTCGGGCCGCGTCTACGGCGTCTACCGCCAGGACACCAAGCTGCTGGACATCGCGACCGGCAAGGTGACGGTGCTGCCGCAGATCGGTACACCGTCCGGTCTGGGGCAGACCGCGATCACGAGCAAGCATGTCTTCTGGCTGGTCAAGGACGTCAAGGACAGCGACCGGACGGCCGTGCGGCGCGTGGGCCTCGACGGCACGGGCGTCGTGGACATCAGCCCGGGACAGGGTGAGGACGCGCTGTACGGCGTGGGTCTGACGGCCTCCGAGGACGCGGTGACCGTCACGGCGAGGACGCCGGACAGCGCCCTCCGCAGCGAGACGCTGTCCAAACTGTGGCAGTTCTCGACCGACGGCTCGCGCAAGGGCCGTGTCTCCTGCGACCGGGGTGAGCAGTTGGGGGCGGCCGCGGCGGGTGGCACGCGGGTGGTGTGGATCGACGCCACCACCGGGTACCCCGACCTCGTCACCCGGTCCCGGCCGGCGGGGAACTGCGGCTGAACGAGCCGCATGCGATGCCCGATCATGCCCGTTTGATTGCCCGATTCTGTTTACTTCACCTTCGTTGAGCCACTAAGGTGAGCGGAAACCACAGATTCGGGCATCGAACGGAAGTAATCCCTCATGTACGCACCCGAGCGTCAGCAGGAGATCCTGCGCCTCGCCCGCGAGCGCGGCCGGGTGGAGGTGCTCTCCCTCGCCCAGGACTTCCGGGTCACCGCCGAGACGGTGCGGCGCGACCTCAAGGCCCTCGACCGGGCCGGGCTCGTCCGGCGGGTCCACGGTGGCGCCATCCCCGCCGGGCGGCTCGACTTCGAGCCGGATCTCGCCGAGCGCGAGACCACGGCGGCGGACGAGAAGGACGCCATCGCGCGGGCCGCGCTCGCCGAGCTCCCCGCCGACGGCAGCGTGATCATCGACGCGGGTACGACGGCCGCCCGCCTCGCCGGGCTGCTCCCCCTGGACTCCTCCCTCACCGTCGTCACCCACGCCCTGCCGGTCGCCGCCCGGCTGGCCGACCACCCGGGCATCGCGCTGCACCTCGTCGGTGGCCGGGTACGGCGCCGGACGCGCGCCGCCGTGGACGAGTGGGCGCTGCGCGCGTACGCCGAGATCCACGCGGACGTGGCCTTCCTGGCGACCAACGGTTTCTCCCTCGACGGCGGTCTGACGACGCCCGACCTGGCGGAGGCCGCCGTCAAGCGGGCGGCGGCGGGCGCGGCGCGGCGTGTGGTGCTGCTCGCCGACTCCGGCAAGTACGGTCGGCGGCACTTCGCGCGCTTCGGCGACCTGGCCGACGTGGACGTGGTCGTCACCGACGCGGGCCTGTCGGCCGAGGACGCCCGGGCCGTGGAGCTGGCCGGGCCGGCGGTGGTCCGCGCGTGATCGTCACCGTCACTCCCAATCCGAGCCTGGACCGCACCTTCGAGGTGCCCCGGCTGGAGCGCGGCGCGGTGTTGCGGGCCGGTGCCGACCGGGTGGACCCGGGTGGCAAGGGCGTCAACGTCTCGCGTGCCGTGGCCGCCGCCGGGCGGCCCACGGTCGCGGTGCTGCCGCTCGGCGGCGCGGAGGGCGCGTTGCTGG
Source organism: Streptomyces luteoverticillatus (assembly GCF_003970715.1). NCBI lineage: Bacteria > Bacillati > Actinomycetota > Actinomycetes > Kitasatosporales > Streptomycetaceae > Streptomyces > Streptomyces luteoverticillatus. Next base: position 338,190 of record NZ_CP034587.1, read on the forward strand.
AGCGGCTGCTGGACGAGCACGGCATCGAGGTGGCGGGCGTGCCCGTCCGCGGCTCGACGCGCGTGAACGTCGCCGTCGCCGAACCGGACGGCACCCTCACCAAGATCAACGCCGCGGGTCCCGTGCTGGCCCCGGCCGAGGCGGACGCCCTGCTCGCCGCCGTGGGGGCGCGGTCGGCCCGCGCGGACTGGGTGGCCTGCTGCGGCAGCCTGCCGCGCGGCCTGGCCCCGAGTGGTACGGGCGGCTGGTGGCCGCCGCGCACGCGGGCGGGTCCCGGATCGCCCTGGACACCTCGGGGCCCGCGCTCACCGCCGCCCTGCGGGAGCGCCCGGACGTCGTCAAGCCCAACGTCCACGAGCTCGCCCAGGCCGTCGGCCGTCCGCTGGCCACGATCGGCGACGTGGCCGACGCGGCGGAGGAGCTGCGGGCCCTGGGCGCGCGGGCGGTCCTGGCCAGCCTCGGCGCGGACGGTCAGCTACTGGTCGACGACAGCGGTACGCACTTCGGGACGGCGCCCGTCGCCGCCGTGCGCAGCGATGTCGGGGCGGGTGACGCGTCCCTGGCCGGTTTCCTCGTCGCCGGGGGGACCGGCCCCGCCGCCCTGGCCTCGGCCCTCGCGCACGGCGCGGCGGCCGTGGGGCTGCCCGGCAGCGTGATGCCGGGCCCGGCCGATCTCGTGCCGGAGGCGGTGACGGTCACGGCGACGGTGCCGTACGACCGCGCGCTGGCCGAGCCCGCGTAATCCTCAGCCCCTCTTCTGTCCCCCACCGCCCCCGGGCGTCAGCGCGTGCAAGGGAGCCCGCGATGAGTGAACTGATCACGGCCGGACTGGTCGATCTGGACCTGTCCGCCGGTACGAAGGAAGCGGCGGCGCGCTCGCTCGCCGAACGGATGCGGGCGCTGGGCCGCGTCACGGATCTGGAGGGCTTCCTGGCCGACGTGGCGGCGCGCGAGGCCCAGATGCCGACGGGGCTCGACGGCGGCATCGGCATACCCCACTGCCGCAGCGAGCACGTCACCCGGCCCACGCTGGCCTTCGGCCGCGCGTCCGCCGGCATCGACTTCGGGGCGCCGGACGGCCCGGCGGACCTGATCTTCCTGATAGCCGCCCCGGCGGGCGCCGACAGCGACCACCTCACCATCCTGTCGGCGCTGGCGCGGCAGCTGATGGACACGGAGTTCACGGGCGCCCTGCGGGCGGCGGAGAGCGCGGAGGCGGTGGCGGCGCTGCTGCGCGGCGACGACACGCCTCCGGCGCGGGAGGAGGTCCGGGCGGGGCAGCCGGCCGGGGTTCGAGAACCGGGCGTCGCCCCGGAGACCGCCCAGGCGCCGGACTCGTCCGGGACCCCCGGCGGCGACACCCCCGGCGTCGGCGAGGCCGCCGCAGGCGACGCCCACGGCTCGCAGCCGTTCCGTCTCGTCGCCGTCACGTCCTGCCCGACCGGGATCGCCCACACCTATATGGCCGCCGAGGCCCTGCGGCGGGCCGCCGGGGACGTGGGGGTGGAGATCGCCGTCGAGACGCAGGGCTCCGCCGGGTTCACGCGGCTCGATCCGGCGGTCGTCGCGGCGGCCGACGGCGTGATCCTCGCCCATGACGTGGAGGTGCGGGAGCGGGCCCGTTTCGCGGGCAAGCCCACCGTGGACGTCGGCGTGAAGGCGGGCGTCAACCGGCCCGGCGAGCTGATCGCCGAGGTCCGCGCGCTGGCGGCGGCCGGCGGTGTCCCGGCGGCGCGCCCGGCCGCCGCGCCCATGGACGCCGGGGCCCGGGCGGGCGACGGGTTCGGCACCCGGCTGCGCACGTGGCTGATGACGGGCGTGAGCTACATGGTGCCGTTCGTCGCGGCGGGCGGTCTGCTGATCGCCCTGGCCTTCGCCGTCGGGGGCTACCAGGTGAACAAGGCGCCGTCCGTCGCCGACCACTTCCTGTGGACCGAGTCCGCGAGCTGGGCCGCGCTGTTCTTCCAGACCGGTGGGGCCGCCTTCGCGTTCCTGGTGCCGGTGCTGGCGGGCTACATCGCCTACGGGATGGCCGACCGGCCCGGTCTCGTGCCCGGTTTCGTCGGCGGTTCGATCGCCCTCACCGTGAACGCGGGCTTCCTGGGCGGGCTGATCGCCGGTCTCCTCGCGGGGACGGCCGTCCTGGGCGTCCGGCGGGTGACCGTGCCGCCCGCGCTGCGCGGCATCATGCCCGTGGTGGTGATTCCGCTGCTCTCCTCGGCGGTGGTCGGGTTCCTGATGTTCCTGGTGGTCGGCAAGCCGGTCGCCGCGCTCCAGAAGGCGCTCACCGACTGGCTGGGCGGCCTGTCGGGGACGAACGCGGTCGTCCTGGGTGCCGTGCTGGGCCTGATGATGTGCTTCGACCTCGGGGGCCCGCTGAACAAGTGCGCGTACACCTTCGCGGTCGGCGGGCTGGCCGACCCCAACGCGGGCAGTCTGAAGGTGATGGCGGCGGTCATGGCGGCCGGGATGGTGCCGCCGCTGGCGATGGCCCTGGCCACGGCCGTGCGCGGCCGGCTGTTCACCCGCGCCGAGCGGGAGAACGGGAAGGCCGCGTGGGTGCTGGGCGCCTCCTTCATCACCGAGGGCGCGATCCCCTTCGCGGCGGCGGATCCCCTGCGGGTGATCCCGTCCGCGATGGCGGGCGGCGCGGTGACGGGCGCTCTGTCCATGGCGTTCGGCTGCACCTTGCGAGCCCCGCACGGTGGCGCCTTCGTCGTCCCGCTGATCGGGCAGCCGCTGCTGTACCTCGTCGCGATCGCGGCGGGCACCGCGGTCGGCGCGGCGCTGGTCGTCCTCCTCAAGGGCCTGCGCGGCCAGGAGCCGGAGACGGAGCCCCAGCCGGAGGCGACGACGCCGGCGGCGGTGGCCACCGCCTGACGTCGCCGCCTCGCACCGCAGGCGTTTCAGCAGGTCACCGCGTCAGCAGTTGCCGCCGTTGACCCCGTCGATCCGGCCGCCGAAGTCGCCCCCGTACGCCCTGCGCCAGTCGCCGGTGTGCACCTGGCGGGTCTCCTTCGGGTCCCAGTTGATGAAGCAGGCGTCGGTGCTCGCCACGAAGGAGCCGACGTTGTCGTGGAGGGCCGGGGGCATGTCGCGGTAGCCGCTGGAGGCCGTCCACTCCCAGCTGGAGCCGTGGTAGTCCGAGCCGCTGAAGAAGCAGACCGAGCCGCTGGGGCAGGCCGGTGGGCCGGCGGCCGGGGCGGCGAAGGCGCTGGTGGCGGGCAGGATGAGCGCGATGAGGGACATGGTGACGGCGGAGACGATTCGCATGGTGCGTCCTTTTCTGCGACGGTCACGGAAGGCGGCGGCGGTGTCCTGAAGCAGCCGCTTCACCGCCACCGACAGCGACATCATCCGCACCCTTGGTGAGCACCGTCGAGCGCTTCGATCACCGTCGAAGACCGCTCCCGGCGACGCCTACGCGCCCCCGGACGAGTCGTGCGCCGCGTTGTAGCGCAGGAGCTGGGCGGCGAAGCCGGCGAGGTCGTCCTCGTTCCAGTCGGCGAGGCGCTCCTGGAAGGCCGCGTGGCGTCGCGCGGCGACCTGGGCGAGGGTCTCCCGGCCCGCCGCCGTGAGATGGAGCACCTGAACGCGCTGGTCGTCGGGGTCGACGCGGCGTTCGACGAGGGCGAGGCGCTCCAGCGTGGCGATCTGCCGGCTGACCGTGGACTTGTCCAGGAGGTAGTGGGCCGCGAGGTCGGTGGCGCGGCAGCCTCGCTGGTCCTCGAGGTGGGAGAGCAGGGTGTAGGAGACCAGGGAGAGCTCGGGGTGCATCCGCGCCGCCGAGGCGCGGGCGCGGCGGGCGAAGGCGGTCAGCTCCCGCTGGATGATCTCCACGGACTCGTCACGGTGGGGCACGGGGACTCCTTTCAGGCCATGTGGTTGTAGAGTACAACTTGAAGGAAGAGTTGTATTTGCCAACTATCTTGAGGGTGTCGATGAGATCCACCAACGGCGGCGCGCTGCGTCATGTGCTGACCCACCTGCTCACCCCCCTGCTGATGTGCGTCGGCATGGGCCTCGCCTACCTGGGCGCGTTCGCCCACCCGGAGCCGCACCGGCTGCCCGTCGCGGTCGTGGGTTCCGGCACCGGCACCCAGGTGCTCGCGCAGACCATCGGCGACAAGGCGGGCGACCGCCTCGCCGTACGGACCGTCGCCGACCGCGAGGAGGCGGTCCGGCAGCTCAAGGACCAGAAGATCTTCGGCGCGTATGTGCCGGGCAAGCGCTCCCCCGAGCTGCTGACCGCCTCGGCCGGCTCGGACACCACAGCCGTCGCCGTGCAGAAGGTCTTCCAGCCCGTGGCCGCGCGCCAGGGCGCCCCGCTGAAGGTCACCGACGTGGTGCCGCCCGCCGAGGGCGACCCCACCGGGCAGGGCATCTTCTTCCTGCTGGTCGCGCTGAGCATCGGCTCGTACGCCTCCGTCGCCGTGATCGGCGGAGCGGGCGCGGTGCTGCCGATGCGGCTGCGGATCGTGCTCGCCGGTGCCATGTCGCTCGTCGTCAGCGTGATCGGCGCGGCCTTCGCCGGGCCCGTCTTCCACCTGGTCGACCAGGGCCTGCCAGGGCTGTGGGCCATGGCGTGGGTCTACTGCGCGGGCGTCCTGCTCGTCGGCACCGGCCTCCACACCTTCCTCAAGCGCTGGACGACGCTGGGCGTGATGGTCCTCTTCGTCATGCTCAACTTCACCAGCGCGGGCGGCGTCTACCGCCCCGAGCTCCAGAACGGCTTCTTCGCCGCGCTGCACTCCTTCTGGAACGGCGCCGGGTTCGTCGAGGGCGTACGCAGCCTCGTCTACTTCGACCACGCGGGCCTGGGCGGGCACGTGTGGACGCTGGCGCTGTGGCTGCTCGCCGGCGTCGTGGCCGTCGGCGCGGCCTGGGCCACCGAGGCCCGGCGCGCCCGGCCCGCGGCGCCCGTGGCTCCCGCGGCGGCCGCCGACGCCGCGGAGGAGGAGATGGAGGAGGCCGTGGGGGTCTGAGCCACCCCGCCCCTGGCGCCCGCGCGCCCGCCGGACCCGGCGGGCGCGCGGGCGCTCGTCACGGTCCCCGGCCGCGCCGGTGGGCATCCTGCCCCCATGACCACATCAGAACCCGCCGCAGGGCCCGCCGGGGCCGCGTCGTTCAGCCCCGTCAGCAGGACGGCCCTGGCCGTCGCCCGGGTCCGGGCACGGGAGAGCGAACGCCCGGACGCCCTCTTCACGGACCCTTACGCCGCCACGTTCCTCACCGCCGCCGGATACCCCGCCGAGCCGGCCGTACGACCCGGTCCGTACGCCACCGCCATCGCCCATCACACGGTGATCCGCACCCGCTTCTACGACGACTTCCTGCTCGCCGCGAGCGCGGCCGGGTGCCGTCAGACGGTCCTGCTGGCCGCCGGGCTGGACACCCGGGCCCACCGGCTGCCCTGGCCGGACGGGGTGCGCCTCTTCGAGCTGGACCTTCCGCCCGTGCTGGCCTTCAAGGAGGACGTCCTGGCCGGGCGGGCGGCCCGGGCGCGCTGCGCCCGCACGGCGGTGCCGGCCGACCTGCTGTCGCCCGAGTGGCCCGGCCTGCTGGTCGAGGCGGGTTTCGACCCGGCCGTGCGGACGGCCTGGCTGGCCGAGGGACTCCTGGTGTATCTCACGGAGGAGCAGGCCACCGGCCTGCTCCTCGCCCTGGCCGGGCTGTCCCGGCCGGGCGACCGGCTCGCCCTGGAGCGCGGCCGGGACCTTCCGTCGGCCGACGCCGAACCGGGGCTGGCGCACATCGCCCCGCTCTGGCTGGGCGGCCTGGGGCCGGGCCTCGGCGACTGGCTCGGCGCCCACGGCTGGGACGTGGCCACCCACCCCATCGAGGAACTGTCGGCGACATACGGCCGCCCCGGGACCGGTCCGGCCCGGGGCGGCTTCCACAGCGCGACGCGCCGCTGAGCGAGGCGCCGCCGAAACGACGAGACGCCGAGCGGCGCGACACCGTGCGACACGACGCCGAGCGGCGCGCGGCCGTCGTCAGGCGGCGGTGGCCCCCACGGGCTCGGCGGCCTTCCGCCCGTCCTCGGTCCCGGGCGTGGGCCGGGCCCCGCCGTCGAGCACCGGGTCGGGGTCCGGCAGCCCGGCGCGGTGAGCCTGGACGCCCGCGCGGACCGCCCAGAAGTAGAAGCCCACGGCCGACACGCCCACCAGGGCGATGTCGAGACCGCCCGGGATCACCCCGTGACCGCCGAACTCCTCACTGCCCAGCGCCGACAGCGCCGAGAGCCACAGCAGGAACGCGGCCATCCACCAGGCCGGCGCGAACTGGCGGCGCAGATCGCTCTCGCCCCGGCGGCGCAGCACGATCGCGGCGATGGGCACCGAGAGGAGGGTGAGAACGGTGACCTTGCCGGTGTTGGGCCACTTCGACCAGTACAGGGCGCAGGCCGCGAAGGCGAAGGTGATGGGGCAGAGGATCCTGGCCGCCGGGAGCCGGAAGGGGCGGGGCAGCTCGGGCTTGGTCTGCCGGAAGACGCCGACGGCGATGGGGCCCATGAGGTAGGAGACGACCATCGCGGCGGAGACGACGCTGGCCAGCGCCTCCCAGCTGTGGCCGATGGTCAGCAGCAGGAGGACGGAGAAGCCCAGGTTGAGCCACATCGCGGGGCGGGCGACGCCGTAGCGGGGGTGGACCTCGGCGATCTTCTTGGGGAAGAAGCCGGTCTCGGCGAGGTTCTGCGCCAGGTAGGCGGAGGAGGCGACGTTGCCGATGTTGGCGCCGTTGGGCGAGATGAAGGCGCCGAACTGGAGCATGGTGACGACCCAGTGGAGCATCAGCAGCTTGGCGAGGTCGGCGAAGGGGGAGGCGAAGTTGACGCCGCTCCAGCCGCCGGCCTCGGCGAGCTTCTCCGGGGGGACGGCGCCGAGGAAGGCGACCTGGAGGGCCAGGTAGATCACCAGGCCGAGGGAGAGCGCGCCGACGAGCGCGAGCGGGATGGCGCGGCCGGGGTTCTTGGCGTTGCCGCCGAGGTTGACGACGGCCTGGAAGCCGTTGAAGGCGAAGACGACGCCGGAGGCGGTGACGGCGGTGAGGACGGCCGACCAGCCGTTGGGGGCGAAGCCGCCGTGGGCGGTGAAGTTGTCCGTGTGGAAGCCGGAGGCGATGAGCGCGCCGACCGCGAGGACGGGGATGGCGAACTTGACCAGGGTCAGGAGGTTGTTGGCGCGCGCCAGCAGCTCGACCGACCAGTAGCAGGCCAGCCACAGGGCGAAGGTCAGGAACAGGGCTGTCGCGATGCCCGTGCCGGTGAGGTGGCCGTCGGCGACCAGTCCCTTGGCCCAGCCGAAGCTCCAGGAGGACATGTACTGGGTGCCCGCGATGGCCTCGATGGGTATCAGCGAGGCGGTGGCGATCCACACGGCCCAGCCGGTGATGAAGCCCAGCACCGGGCCGTGGGAGATGGAGCCGAAGCGGGCCATGGCGCCCGGCAGCGGATAGGCGGCGCCCACCTCGGCGTACGTCATGGCGATCATGCCGATGAAGATCGCGCCGATCACCCAGGCGACCAGGGCGGCGGGCCCGGCCACCTGGGCCGCCTGACCGGCTCCGAAGAGCCAGCCGGAGCCGAAGATCGACCCCAGGCCTATCATGATCAGGGCGAAAAGGCTGAGGCCTTTCCTGTTGGCCGCGCTCATGTCCACGAGCTGTTTTTCCGTTCTGCCGGGAGACAAGGACTGGAAGTCCCTATGCGCCTCTTCGGCGTTCGGCTGCCGGGGCCGTCCCACCGGCTCGCGCCGATGGACGGCGACGCCTGTCGAACTGAACGGGGATCAGTCGCCGACACCGCGTACCGGCCTGTTGGGCTTCGCCGAAATCGGCCCCGGGAACGGACACCGGGTACGACGCGACGAGCCCTGGGGCTGCCCCCGAAGCGGTTCGGGAACGGTCCGGGCTCGCTGACGACGAGATGGCCGAGGACGCAATAGCGACGCCGGTCATACTACGCCAACCAGGAGTAACACCTCCAATCGCGCCGCCCGCCCGGCTCGCGCGGACGCCGGGAACCCCCGTCGTCGGCCGGGCGTTCCTCCGGCACATACCTCGATCCGGGGCGGGTGGCAGCCCGTCTCCTTCACCCAGGGCGGACCAGGTGCGCGACCTGACTTCCGGAGGGAACCTTCCGCTGCCGGACGGCCCGGTGTCGGTCCGGGTGCCCGGCCCGTTCGACATCTCGGCGCTGATCACCGGGGACGACGGAAAGGTCTCCGGCGACGGCGACTTCGTCTTCTACAACCAGCCCGCCGTCCCCGGCGCCCGTCTCGCGCCCGGCGGCCTCACGGTGGATCCGCGGCGGCTGCGGGCCGGCGCGACCCGGGTCACCGTGGTCGTCACGCCCGCCGAGCCCGGTGCCGGGCTCGGCGGGCTGCCCGCGCCCGTCCTGTGCGTCGACGCCGACGGCCTGGGCGCGCTCGCCCGGTTCGCGCCCGCGCGGCCGGTCCACGAGACGGTGCTGCTGCTCGCCGAGCTCTACCGGCGCGGGCCGCGGTGGAAGCTGCGCGCGCTCGGCCAGGGGTACGCGGACGGGCTGGCGGGCCTGGTCCGCGACTTCGGCATCGAGGTGACGGAGGACGGCGCGGAGCCGGACGGCGGCCCCGGCGGCCCGGTACCCGACGCCGACCCGGCCACGACCGCGCTGGTCAACGCCGTTCGCCGGCGCGTCGGCGCTCCCCCGCTGACCTCGGACGCCCGTCTCGTGGCGGCGGCCCGGGCGCACGCGGAGGCCATGGCCGCCCAGCGGCGCCTGGACGCCACGGGCCCTGACGGGTGCTCGGTCTTCCAGCGGGTCACCGCCGGGGGCTACGCGTACGCACGGGTGGCGGAGCACCTGGTGTCCGGGCCGCGTACCGTCGACGCGTTCCTGGACTACTGCCTCGCCGAGGGCCGGGCGCGGGACGGCCATCCGGCGCACGACCCGGCCTTCACCCACGTGGGCATCGCCCACGCCGTCGCGGCCTCGGGCGACATGTACTGGACGGCGCTGTGGGCCGAGCCGCTGACCGACGGGAGCCTGGCGCGCACGGTGGCGGAGGTCCTGGCGCTCACCAACGCGGAACGGGCCGCCGCCGGTCTGCCGCCGCTGGCCGCCGACGCCCGGCTGGCCGCGGCGGCCCAGGCGTACAGCACGGACATGGCCGCGCGCGGCTTCTACTCCCACACCTCCCCCGAGGGCACCGAGCCCTGGGACCGGGCGGCGGCCGCCGGGGCGCGCCACCGGGGCATCGGCGAGAACATCGCGTGCGGGCAGCGCTCCCCGGCCGAGGTCGTCCGCGGCTGGATGGACAGCCCCGGCCACCGCGCGAACATCCTCAAGCCCGGGTTCACCCACCTCGGCGTGGGCTACGCGGGCGGCGGCCCGGCCGGCACGTACTGGACGCAGCTCTTCGGCATGACCTGAGCCGGGCGGGGCGGAACGCAGCCGGATACCGACTGTCGGCGTGCGCGCGGCGCGCCGATGCTGAACGCGACGGGATCGACGGGGTCGACGCAGGAGAGGAGACGGGCCCATGTGCCGTCTGTTCGGCATGAGCAGCACTCCGCTCCGTGCCCGGGCCACGTTCTGGCTGCTGGACGCGCCCGACAGCCTCAGCGTCCAGAGCCGTCGCGACCCCGACGGGACGGGCCTGGGCTTCTTCGACGCCGCGGGGGTGCCGCAGGTGCACAAGGCGCCCGTGGCCGCCTACGCGGACCGGGCCTTCGCCGAGGAGGCCCGGACGGTGGAGTCGGCGACGTTCCTCGCCCACATCCGCTTCGCCTCGACCGGGCGGCTGGAGACGCGCAACACCCATCCGTTCGAGCAGGACGGGCGGCTGTTCGCCCACAACGGCGTCATCGAGGGCCTCGACGCGCTCGACGCCCACCTGGGCCCGGCGGCCCGGGCCACGGTGCGCGGCGACACCGACTCGGAGCGGTTCTTCGCCCTGATCACCCGTGAGATCGCCGCGCACGGCGGCGACGTCACTGCGGGCATCGTAAGAGCCGCCCGGTGGATCGCCGACGAGCTGCCCGTCTACTCCCTCAACCTCGTCCTCACCACGCGGGACGAGCTATGGGCGCTGCGCTATCCCGACACCCACGAACTGTTCGTGCTGGAGCGCGCGGCGGGCGGCCACCACGGCAGCCGGCACCTGGACCACAGCGGCACCGGCGGGCGACTGCGCGTCCACTCGCACGACCTGAGCGAGGCCCCGGCGGTCGTCGTCGCCTCCGAGGCCATGGACGACAACCCCGGCTGGCGGCCGCTGGAGAGCGGTGAACTCCTCCATGTCGGGCCGGACCTCGCCGCCACCGGCCGGGTCGTCCTGCCCGGGCCGCCCCGCCACCGGCTGGCCCTCGGCGATCTGCGCCCCGAGGCGGCGCGCTCGCAGAAGGCGCGCTGAGCCGGGGAGCTCACCCCGCGTTCAGCAGTGGGCCGAGCAGGGCCGAGGGGTCGGTCCCGGCGGGCAGGTCGCCGACCTGGCCGTCGCCGACCTCGATCACCCGCCAGGCGCCGTCGGCGCGCCGGGCGAGGTCGGTGGTGACGAACCGGCACCCGAGCCGGGCCACCAGCGGCGCGACGTCGTCCAGGCCGGGCTCGGGCGTCAGGCCGGGGGTGTCGGGGTGGGCGGTGGTGAGCAGCGGGCGCCCGTCGAGCCACCACACCCGTGCCTCGCCCTCCTCCCGGCGCAGCTCCTCGAAGGCGCGCAGGACGACGCCTCCGGCCAGGGAGTCCTCCTGGAGCTCCACGAACCGGGACACCACGGCGTGGAGCGCCGCCGTGTCGGCGAGGTCGGGCACGTGGCATGCCTCCTCCCAGTCGTGCTTGCGGGACTTCACGAAGTCCTTGACGATGCCGGGGCCCTTCGGGAGGCGTGCCGCCGCCTCCGCGAGCGCCGCCGGCCCCGGTGCCCGGAAGGGCGCGCAGGGCAGCCAGGTGCTCGCCGGTGTCACCGCCGTGAACACCCCGTACCAGCCGGGCAGCTCGTGGGCGGCGCGGTAGTGCCCGGCGCCGGTGCGCAGGAGGGCGCCGCGGGCGGCGAGCGCGGCCTCGAGCCCGGCGTAGGCGGTGGCGGGGATCATCCAGCCCCGGTACCACAGCGGTCCGACGCCCCGGGGTACGCGCCGTACGGCCTCCTCGGCCCGGCCCGCGAGCAGCGCGTCGTGGTCGAGCAGCGCCACCGTCGCGCCGGCGTCGTGGGCGGCGGCCTGCGCGGCGAAGTGCGGGTCGCTGCGGGCGGGGCGGAGCGGGTCGGCGCAGAGCAGCAGGGAGTCGGTCATCGCCCCACCGTAGGGGGTCTCCGTTCGGGTGATATCGGCGGTCGGTGCGAGCGTGCGGGAGGCCGGGGCCGGGTGTGCTGGCAGGCTCGTCGCACACCGACGACCGAAGGGCGGAGCAGCGATGAAGTGGTGGGCGACGAGGACGCGTTGGGCCTTGCGCGCGGGGGTGAGCACGGTGGGGGCCCTGGCCCTGTTCCTCGCCGGCGGGCCGACGGCCTTCGCGGCGACGTCGTGCGGGGGCCAGTCGTGCCTCACGGTGGACGCGAACGGCCGGTACGTGTTGCGGGCGTCGGCCACGCCCGCGCCGAACGCCGACTTCGTCGGGCTGTTCCACATGTACGGCGGCGGCCTGGACGGCAAGAGCGCGTTGCGGCACTGGCGGCCCGGGCAGCTGTACGGGATGGCGCTGGGCCGGAAGGTCCCGGACCGTACGTGGATCTGCGTCGACGGCTGGCGGAAGCTCGACGAGGGCGGCTTCGCGGCGCACGGGCACGCGTGTGTTCAGGTTCATGAGTAGCCACCTGCCGTAGGGGGCCTGGCGACACCCCTGTGAGGGGTGCGGGCCGGATGGGACGGCGGCCGCCGGTTTCCTACCGTCGTGGGTGACGGAACACCCGGCAGATGTGCAGGAGATGTGATGCGCCGTACGTTCAGGATGCTCGCCGCCGCTGTGACGGCTGCGGCGCTGGCGGTGGGGGTGGGGGTGCCCGCGGCCGCCGCCGGGTCGTCCGACATGGCCTTACGGAAGGCTCTGGACGGCGTGGTGGCCGGCGGTGACGCCGTGGGGGCGCGGGTCCTGGTGACCGAGCACAGCCGGACGGTGCGGCTGCGCGCGGGTTCGGCCACGCTGGGCGGGCGGCGGCCGGTGCCGTTCGAGGGGCGGTACCGGATCGGCAGCGTCACCAAGACGTTCGTGGCGACGGTGCTGCTCCAGCTGGTCGCCGAGGGGAAGGTGGGGCTGGACGAGCCGGTGCGGCGTTATCTTCCCGATCTGCTGCCCGCCGACAAGGACGCCATCACCGTGCGCATGCTGCTGCACCACTCCAGCGGGCTGGCCGATTACGTGTCCACCATCCCCAAAGGCGCCGACTTCGTGCGGCACCGTTTCGACCACTACGACGCCCGGGAGCTGGTGCGCCGGATCGCCGACAGGCCGCTGGTGTTCGCACCCGGAACGGACTGGAGGTACACCAACGTCAACTACGTCGTCGCGGGCCTGCTCATCGAGGCCGTGACGGGCCGGCCCTGGGGGGCGGAGGTGACCGGGCGCGTCATCCGTCCGCTGGGGCTGCGGGCGACCGGCGTGCCGGGGGACGTCACGCGCGTCCCGGGCCCGCACGCGCACGGCTACGAACGGGTCTCCCCCGCCGCCGGGCCCGTCGACATCACCGAGCTCAACCCGACCGTGGCCGACGCGTCCGGGTCGATGATCTCCAGCGACGCCGACCTCGACCGTTTCCTCACCGCGCTCACCGGCGGGCGGCTGCTGCCCGCGCGACAGCTCGCCGAACTCCTCCCCCGCGACGGGGACCCCGTCCCCTACGGCCTGGGGATCTTCCGGGTGCCCAACTCCTGCGGGGTGACGGCCTGGAGCCACACCGGGGAGATCCACGGCTACTACACGCTGGCCCTCACCACCCCGGACCGCTCCCGGCGGGCGGTCGTGTCGGTGACGACCGCGGCGTACCCCCTGCCCGACGACTCGCCCGTGTACGCGGCCGTGCGGAAGCTCACCGACGCCGCCCTGTGCGGCTGAGGCGGGGACGGGTTCATCCCTGCTCGGGTCCGGTCAGTTCCTTGGCGACGATGTAGCCGGAGGCGCCGTTGACGCCGTGGCCGGGCCAGGTGGCGGCGCCGACCATGAAGAGGTTGGGGACGACGGTCCGGTGCGAGGGCCGGCCCGGCAGGGGGCGCAGGAGGTAGCTCTGGGCGAGTTCGTGGCTGCCGCCGTAGGGGTCGCCGGGGCCGCAGTTGGGGTTGAAGCGGGCCAGGTCGGGCGGTGCGATGACGTGGCGGCCGAGTACGGCGCCGGGCAGGTTGGGGGCGTGGCGGGCGGCGAGTTCGAGGACGCGGTCCGCGAAGGCGTTCTTGACGTCGTCGGTCCAGCCGTCCGTCGTGTCGATCTCGCCCGCCGCGTCGCCGCGTAGGCGCAGCGGGACGTCGAGGAGTTGCAGCCGGGCCACGGCCGCGCCCGGTGGGCAGCGGGTGGGGTCCGCCGCGGCGGGGGTGTCGATGGAGATGGTGGGTTCCGCCGGGAGAAGGCCGCGGGTGGCCTCGTTGACCGAGCGGGAGAGGGCGTCGAGGCCGCCGGTGAGGTGGGACTGGCCGGTCCTGGCGAGGCGTTCGTCGGTGAACCGGGGCGGTGCGGAGAGGGCGAGGTGGATCTGTACACAGCCGCGCCCGTAGCGGTAGTCGGCCGCCTGCCGCCGGATGAGGGGCGGGACGACGCCGTCCTCGTGGGCGAGCAGTTCGAGGTAGAGCTGGTCGGGGTTGACGGAGGCGACGACGGCCCGGTCGGCGCGCACGACCTCGCCGTCGGTCGTGCGGACGCCCACGGCGCGGCCGTCGCGGACCAGGATCCGCTCCACCCACCGCCCGGTCTCGACGCGGCCGCCGTGCCGTTCGGTGAGCGCGGCGAGGGCGCGGGTGAGCCGTTCGCTGCCGCCCTCGGGGGTGGGCATGCCGGCGGAGGTGACGGCGAGGAGCACCATGACGGTCCAGAAGGAGCTGTTGACCTCGTCGGGGCTGCGGCCCAGGTGGAGGGCCCACGGTGCGAGCAGTCCATGGGCGACCGGTGAGGCGAAGGTGTGCTCCAGCAGGTCCCGGGCGGTGCGCAGGAACTGCTGGGCGAAGGTCGAGTAGTGCCCGTCGTCGTGCGTCAGGTCGTGGATGACGCGGGCGGACGCGGGGCTCGCGAGCTCGGCCGCGAACAGGCCGAACACCGGCCCGGCGTGGGGCTGGAAGTCCTGGAGGAGGGCGGTCAGGGCGGCGCCGTCGCCGGGGGCGAGGCGCTCGGCCTCGGCCACGTTCTCCTCAGGGTCCGTCGAGAGCACGGCCGTCCGCGCGCCGGGCATCGACACGCCCACGCAGTAACGGGAGTTGCGGTAGGTGAGGCCGAGGGCGGTGAGCTCCGGGCCGAGTTCGGCGTAGGCGGGGCCGGTGGTGAACAGGGGGTGCGCGGAGGAGTAGGTGTCGTGGAGAAAGCCGGGGACGGTGAGCTCTTCGGTGCGTACGAGCCCGCCGGGCCGGTCGTTTCCCTCGAGGACGACGACGCCCCGGCCCGCCCGGGCCAGGTATGCCGCCGTGACCAGGGCGTTGTGGCCGCTGCCGACCACCACCACGTCGTAACGCCGCATGGTGGATGGTGGCACGCGGGTTTCGCCCGGGTGAAGTACGCAAAGGGCTGAGACGGGACGGGAGCCGCGTCTACGCGGCGCGGCCCGTTCCCGTTCAGGCCAGCCCTTCCAGCAGGGTCCGGGAGGCGTCGAGCATCAGCCGGCACACCCGTTCCGGGTCGGCGCCGGCCAGCGGCTCCTGGCGTACGACGAGCCGGGTGAGGCCGATGCCGAGGAGCCAGGCGAGGACGAGGGCCGCGCGCAGCTCGGCGTCCTCCTCGCCGGTGAGCCGGGCCAGCGTCCGGGCGTACTCCTCGCTCAGGCGCCGGCTGGTGTCCGCCACCTCGTCCTCGCCCCCGGCGGAGCGCAGGAAGACCTCCAGGGAACGGTCGCCCTGGGGGGCGTCGCCGGCGGGGTCGAGCAGTCCGCGCAGGGCCGATTCCAGCAGCCGTTCCGGCGGGGTCTCGCGCAGCCGTCTGCGCCCGTCGTTGGCCATCACCTCGCCGAAGAGGGCGGTCTTGGAGCCGAAGTACCGGAAGAGCAGGGCCTGGTTGACGCCGGCGCGGTCGGCGATCGCGCGGACGGTCGTCCGGTCGTACCCCCGCTCGGCGAACAGCCCGGCCGCGGCGTCGATCAGCGCCTGCCGGGTCGTGTCGGCGTGCCGCCGCCGTACGGGTTTGCCGTCGGTCATTCCGCTCCTCCCCACGAGACCGCCCGGTGTCCCCCCGGCGGGTGCGACAACCCTGTCCGAAGGCACCGTTGACGCGCTACCCACCTCGCCCTACGTTTTTGTAAGCAGACGCTTACATCGCGAAGAGGGGTCTCATGTCCACCTCCCACGACGAACCTGTCGTCTATCCCTTCAACAACGCCGAGGAGCTCGCCCTGTCCACGGCCTACGAGCGCGCTCGGCACGAAGAGGGGCTGCTGCGGGTGCGGTTGCCCTACGGCGAGCCGGCCTGGCTCGCGACCCGTTACGCGGACGCCCGGCTCGTCCTGGGCGACCGCCGGTTCAGCCGGGCCGCCGCCCAGGAGCACGACGCGCCCCGCCAGTCGGAGGGCCGGACCGACGCCGGCCTCCTCTCCATGGACCCGCCCGACCACACCCGGCTGCGCACCCTGGTGACCAAGGCGTTCACCGTGCAGCGGGTCGAACGGCTGCGGCCGGGCATCCGCGCCCTGGCCGAGGGCCTGGTGGACGGCATGGTCGCGGCGGGCCCGCCCGCCGACCTGGTGGAGGACTTCGCGCTGCCGCTCCCGGTCGCCGTGATCTGCCGGATGCTCGGCGTGCCCGAGGAGGACCGGCCGCTCTTCCGCAAGTGGAGCGACGACGCCCTGTCCACCAGCTCGCTCACCGCCGAGGAGTGGGAGAAGAGCCGGGAGGAGCTGCGGGCCTATATGGCCGGGCTGGTCGCCGAGCACCGCGCCCGGCCCGCCGACGACCTGATGACGGCGCTCATCGAGGCGCGGGACGGCACCGGCCGGCTCTCCGAACTGGAGCTGGTCGACCTGTGCGTGGGCATTCTCGTCGCCGGCCACGAGACGACCGCCACCCAGATCCCCAACTTCCTGCTGACGCTCCTGGAGCATCCCGGTGAGCTGGCGCGGCTGGGCGAGGACCCGGAGCGGATCCCGGCCGCGGTCGAGGAGCTGATGCGCTTCGTCCCGCTGGGCATGGCCGCGGGCTTCGCCCGCTACGCCACCGAGGACGTCGAGGTGGGCGGCACGCTGGTGCGGGCGGGCGAGCCGGTCCTGGTGGCCGTCGGCTCCGCCAACCGCGACGCGCGGCGGTTCGACTCCCCCGACCGCCTCGACCTGGGCCGGGAGGGAAACCAGCACCTGGGCTTCGGCCACGGCGTCCACCACTGTCTGGGCGCGCCCCTGGCCCGTCTGGAGCTCCAGGAGGCGCTGCGGGCCCTGGCCCTGCGGCTGCCCGGCGTCCGCCTCGCCGGGGATGTCGTGTGGAAGACGGAGATGCTGGTCCGGGGGCCGCGTTCGATGCCGGTGGGGTGGTGACGGCGATGGCCTGGCGGGTGACGGTGGACCGCGGCCGGTGCATGGGCTCGGGGATCTGTACGGCCCTGGCGCCGGAGCTGTTCACGATGGACGGCGAGCGCTCGCACGGGCCGGACGGCGAGTGCGAGCCGGACGAGGCGCTCGTCGACGCGGCGGACTCCTGCCCGGCGGGGGCCATCACCGTCGTCGAGGACGGACGGGTGATCGGCCCCGGCGACTGAGCCGGGGCCGGTGGCTCAGCACTCCACGAGCAGCTCCCGCAGCCCCCGGATGACGAAGCCCGGCTTCCACTCCGGCTCCGCCACCGGTCGCAGGCCCGGCGCCCGCCGCAGCAGCTCGCCGAAGGACGCCGCGAGTTCGAGGCGGGCGAGCGGCGCGCCCAGGCAGTAGTGGATGCCCGCGCCGAAGCTGAGGTGGGGGTTGTCGGCGCGGGCGAGGTCCAGCCGCTCCGGCGCGGGGAACCGGTCCGGGTCGTGGTTGGCGGAGCCGAGGAGCAGGGCCACCTCGCTGCCGCGCGGGATGAGGGTGCCACCGATCTCGATGTCGTCGAGCACCCAGCGTTCGAAGAGCTGGAGCGGTGTGTCGTAGCGCATCAGCTCCTCGATCGCCCCCGGCAGCAGCCCCTGGTCGGCGCGCAGGGCGGCGAGCTGTTCCGGGTGGCGGAAGAGGGCCCACCAGCCGTTGCCGGTGGTGTTGACGGTGGCCTCGTGACCGGCGTTGAGGAGCAGGACGCAGGTGGAGACCATCTCCTGCTCCGTCAGCCGGTCCCCCTCGTCGTGGGCGACGATCAGCGCGCTGATCAGGTCGTCGCCGGGATCGGCGCGGCGGGCGGCGATCAGTGACCTCAGATAGGCGGAGAACTCGGTCGAGGCCCGTACCGCGCGCCGCGCCGCCTCCTCGCCGGGGTTCAGCTCGTACATCCCGCAGATGTCCGCCGACCAGGGGCGCAGCAGGCCCCGGTCGGCGGCGGGGATCCCGAGCATCTCGGCGATGACGGCCACCGGCAGGGGCTCGGCCAGGGCCGTCATCAGATCGCCGCCGCCGTCGGCGAGGAGGCCGTCGACCAGTTCGCGGGCCAGCCGCCGGACGACGGGGGCGAGCCGTTCGACGGTGCGCGGGGTGAAGGCCTGTGACACCAGGCGCCGGATCCTGGTGTGGTCGGGTGGTTCCAGGTCCAGCAGGCCCTGGTCGTTGAGGGTGTGGAAGGGCTCGTGCTCGGGGGGCGGCGGCGTCCGCCCGAACTCCTCGTGGCCGAACCGGTGGAGGTAGGTGCGCCCCAGCCGCCGGTCGCGCAGCAGCGCCGAGACGTCGACGTGCCGGGGCACCAGCCACTGCCGGCTGGGCTCGAACCAGTGGACGGGCCCGGCCGCGCGCAGGGCCGCGAATCCGGGGTAGGGGTCGGCCACGAACCGGGGGGACCACGGGGCGAAATCGGCGCTCGCATCCATGTGCGGATGCTACTCGGGGCGGTCGGTCGCCAGCCGGGCGTGCAGATGGGCGTCGTGGCGCCGCCCGGAGGGTTCCTTGAAGTAGTCCCGCATCACCCCCTCCAGGCGGAAGCCGGCGGCGGCGGCCACCCGGCACGAGGCGACGTTGGCCAGCACGTGGTCGAGCGCGATCCGGTGCACGCCGAGCCCGCCGTCCTCGGGGGCGGCGAGGGCCCAGCGGGCCGCCGCGTCCAGGGCGGTCCGGGCCGCGCCCCGGCCCCGGGAGCGCGGCGTGACCCAGTAGCCGACGACCGCCTGGTCCGGCAGCCGGTTGATCTCACGGACGCTCAGCGCCCCGTGGAACTCCCCCGTCGTCCCGTCGGTGATGGCGAAGTAGGCGTCCCCGGTGGCCCACCCGGCCGCGCGCGGCCCCAGCCACACGGCCGCGCGCTCGTGGACGGGCGCCTGGACGGTGGCGAGGCCGGCCGCCCAGCGGAGGATGTCCGCGTCGCGCAGCGCTTCGGCGACGGCGGGCTCGTCGCTCTCCCGGAGGGGCCGCAGGAGCAGGCCCCCGGCGGTGAGGGTCGTCGGGGCGAGGGTCCGCGTGGCAAAGGTCATCCCTGTGTTGTAGTCGATCTCCTTTCGCCGGTGGGAGGCGGGGTGTTCACAAGCCGTAGCGCCGGTGCCGCGACGCGTACGAGTCCAGGGCCAGGTCGAAGTCGTCACGGGTGAAGGAGGGCCAGGGGACGTCGCAGAAGTAGAACTCGGAGGCGGCGGTCTGCCAGAGCAGGAAGCCGGAGAGCCGCTGCTCCCCCGAGGTCCGGATGATCAGGTCGGGATCGGGCTGGTTGCGGGTGTAGAGGTGTTCGGCGATCAGGTGCTGCCAGTTGCCCGCCGGGTCGTCGGCGTCGGCGGGCGGCATGGTGCCGGCGCACAGGATCTGCCGTACGGCGTGGGCGATCTCCCGGCGGCCGTCGTAGGCGACCGCGACGTTCACGGTCATGCCGGGCGCCCGGTGGCTGGCGTCGCGGGCCCGTTCCATGGCGACCCGCAGATCGGCCGGCAGGGCCATGAGGTCGCCGATGGGGTTGACGGGCCAGCGCCGGAGGGCGGCCAGCTCCTCGATGGTCTCGCCGATCAGCGGAAGCAGGCCTGACAGTTCCTGGTCGGACCGCTTCAGGTTGTCGGTCGACAGCCCCCATAAAGTCAGCGCGGTGAGCCCGGCCTGCTCGGCCCACTCGCACACCTCGCGGAGCCGGCGCGCGCCTTCCCGGTAGCCCTCGACGGCGTCGAGCCCCCGGGCCCGGGCCCAGCGCCGGTTGCCGTCCATGATGATGCCCACGTGCTGGGGTATCGGCCGGGCCGTGGCCGGCCGGGCCACGGCGGGGCTCGTACTGACCACTCCTGACATGCGGTGCCTCCTTGCCGCTCACCCGGGTCCCGCCGGCGGGGGCCGGCCCGGTCCGGGAACGTACGCAGGGCCTGTCTCGGGGGTGGATCGGGGACCGTCACACCTCACACCTCTGAGCCCCGGAGGGCAATCACCCTCTCGGGGGGCTCACGCGCCTCAGCGGCGCACAGCTACCACCGGCGACGGGTGGCGTCGGGCTCCTCGCTCCGCGCGCCCGCGCTCCGCGCCTCGTACGCCGTGATCGGCCGACCATCGCGATGGTGATGAATGTGAGCCACGGTCACACACTTTCCGTGAGGCGGCTGGCTCAACCTCGGCAACTTTGTTCGCCCGGGCTACGGCTCTACGACACCTTCGGCCACGAGGCGGGCGGCATATTCCGTAGGCGGATCGCCGGAGGCAGGTGCCGGGCCGATTCCCGTTGTCTCCTCAACGGCCTTGCAGAGCCTTGACGTTGTCGCCGAAGGTCCAGTTCCGTGCCCCGTCCCAGTTGGCCGACCAGGTCATCAGGCCCTTGAGGGCGCCGCCGTAGGTGTTCCACGCGCGGGCCACGAGGTCCGGGGGCATATGGCCGCCGCCCGCGCCCGGCTGGGCGGGGAGCCCGGGGACCTGTTTGTCGTACGGCACCGTGACGGTGGCGCCCTGGACGACGAGCCCGCTGTTCAGGCAGTCGGTCTGGGCGGTGAATCCCTCGACCGTCCCGGCCGCGTAGGAGTCGCCGGAGCAGCCGTACATACTGCCGTTGTAGTACTGCATATTGAGCCACCAAAGACGGCCGTTGTCGGCGTACTTCTTGACGATCGGCAGGTACGCGCCCCAGATCGAGCCGTAGGTGACGCTCCCTCCGGTGACGTAGGCCGTCTCCGGCGCCATGGTGAGGCCGAATCCCTGGGGCATCCGGGCGAGCACGCCGTCGATGATCCGGATCAGATTGGCCTGGGAGGGCGAGAGCCGGGTGATGTCGCCGCTGCCGACGAGGCCGGTCTCGATGTCGATGTCGATGCCGTCGAAGTCGTAGCCCTTGAGGATGGGGACGATCGTCTCGACGAACCGGTCGGCGACGGCACTTGAGCTCAGGTCGATGCCCGCCGCCGCGCCGCCGATGGACAGCAGGACCGTCTGTCCGGCGGCCTTGGCCCGGCACATCTCGGCCGGGGTGGGGACCTTGACGGTCGCGTCCATCCCGTCCTCCCACAGGGCGGTGCCGTCCGGGTGGATGACGGGGAACGCGGCGTTGAGCACGTTGTAGCCGTGGGCGGGGAGGCGGGGGTCGTCGACGGGGGTCCAGCCGAAGGGCGGGTGGACGCCGTTGGCGGCGCCGTCCCAGTTCTCCCAGTACCCCTGGAGCACCTTCCCCGCGGGTCTCGGCTTGAGGGGGCACGTGTCCTCGCGCGTGGCGCCGGTCGCGGCGGCCGCGACCGGCGCGTGCAGTGCGAGGGCCAGGACCGTGCAGGCGCCCAGCAGTCGGGCTCTCCGGAACAGCGCGCGCGACATGTCCACCTCCGACGGCTGTGGGGGCCTGGAGACTGGTGCGGTGGGGTCGACCGCACGGTAGGAGAGCCCGGAACCGACGTCAATAGGTCTGGACCAAGCTCCCTACTTCCTGAGCGAGCAGGTGGCCGTCGCCGTTCTGCCCGGGTCGCTCTCCGAGCGCGCGGTCAGGGTGATCCTGCCGTCGCGGTCGGCGCCCGCCGCCGCGCTCGCGGCGACGTCGATGGGGATCCGCTCGCCCGGGGCCGCGGTGGCGAGCCGGTTGGGGAGCCAGGCGGTCCAGCCGCGTCCGGAGGCCGTGGCCGACAGCCGGTAGACGTCGGAGGCGCGGGACGGATCGTCCTGGGGCGCGGCCCGGCCGGTGTTGGCCAGCGCGAACGTGCACATCGCCCGGCCGCCGGCCGGCCTGCCCTTCACCGCGCCCCGGCCGAGGGCCACACCGCGCGCCCGCGCCCCGGAGCCGTCCAGGGACCTGACGCCGACGGTGTAGGAGAGGACACCGGAGGCGTCGCGCCGGACGTCGACGATGTAGAAGTGCAGCCGGTTGGCCCGGTCGACGTACTCGTAGGAGCTGCCCGAGTCGGCGCCCGCGTGGAAGAGGGCGTCGCTGAGCTGGCGGTAGTCCCCCATGGTGATCTTCTGCTGGGTGCCGTCGGGGCGGGTGAAGTCCACCATGCCGATGTCCTCGGGGTGGGCGTCGACCACCCAGGCGAAGGGCGCGCGGTCGGCGTTCTTGGTCTTGGTGAGGAGCACTCCGCTGTCCGGGGTGAAGGAGTCCATGCCCATGCGGTCGACGACCTCGACGGTGTAGTTCTCGTAACCGCCGCCGTCGCACAGCGGGTCGGTGGCGCGGTCGCAGGCCGGGGACAGATCGCGGCCCATGGTGATGTTGACGCCCGCGAGCCCCTTCTCGCCGGGCGGCGCGGAGCGCGCTGTGACGCGGGCGACGACGGGGCCGGAGTCCTTGAGGGCGTCGCGGTCGAGGCGCAGCACGTTCTTCTCGTCGACGATGCCGAGCTTGAGCTTGTCGCGCAGGACGTGCTGGGCGCCCATCGAGCCGCCGCCGGTCGCGGGTATCCGCCAGCGGGTGTGCGGTCCGCCGGGGCCATTGAAGGTGCCCCGGGAGAGCATGCCCCAGATGCCGGTGTAGGCGCGGCTCAGCGGGGTGCCGTAGGGGTTGTTGTAGTTGTCGCCGATGCCCAGGATGTGGCTGAGTTCATGGGCGAAGGTGGCCATGCCGGAGCTCTCGGTCTGGGTGGAGGAGCCGTTCTCGGCGTTGGGCCACAAGCGGGCGGCCGCCCGCCAGGACGTCCAGGGCACGTAGCGGGTCCGGGCGGCGTTGCCCCCGCCGGGGGCGGGGGACGGCGGCCCCCAGGCGGCCGGTACGTCCTGGGGCCCGGCGAACCTCATCTGGCCGAACTCCTGCCAGGTGGCGGACTCGTCCTCGCCGGCGCCGAGGTAGAAGACGAAGTCGAACCCGTCCGCCCGGTCGGCGCCGACGTCGGCCACCCAGGCGCTCCTGGCGTCGGCGCGGATGTCCTTGTCGCAGGTGTCGCCGGAGGGGCAGGCGCCGGGGTTCATGCCGGAGTCGATGCCGTACTGGTGGGACTTGCCGGGCATCCGGTAGACGCCGAAGGACGTGAGGTCGACGCCGAGGCGGCCGCCGGAGTCCTCCATCCAGTACTCGTTGATGGTGTGGCCGTGGTTGAGCGTCCCGGGTTTGTTGAGGAAGTCCTGGTAGAAGCGGGGCACTTGCTCGCGCGGGATGCCGGCGGCGGTGGGCTGGGGGTTGCCGAAGACGTCGGACCCGGCGGGCCGGGTGACGGCGAACTCCTCGTCGGGGTAGTCGAGGAGGACGAGGGCGCCCTTGAAGGTGCGCCGGGTGGGTTTGACGCCGGGGTCGGCCCAGTGGGTGCCGGGGACGGCGCGGTATTCGGCCCAGGTCATGTCGTCGGGGTTGCGCCAGTGCTGGGGGTCGATCGGCTGGACGAGGGGCGTTCTCGCCCGGGTGGTCGCGTCGGGGGTCGCCCGGGCGGCTCCGGGGGCCACGACGGCCAGGGCACCGAGGAGCGCGGCGACGATGCCCAGGCGCCGTAAGCGGCGGTGGTGACTACGGCGAGGGAACACGGGACTTACCTCTTGTCTGTCGTCCTCGGACGAGGAGATGGCAAGCCGTTCGATGGGATGTGCCCATCGCCGTCAAAAGGTAGAGCGGAGAGAAGAGTGACGCCAGAGCGCCCGCGTGGCGTCAGAGGGGCTGGCCCAGGGGACGCACCAGGACCTGGTTGACGTCCGTTCCCTCGGGCTGGGAGAGCACCCAGGCGACGCATTCCGCGATGGACTCGGCCGAGAGGGCCGGTCCGGGCGGGCGGGTGCCGTCGGGGCGGCTGTCCCAGAAGGGCGTGTCGACCCTGCCGGGGGCGATCAGGCTGACGCCGACGCCGTCCGCGGTGACCTGCATCCGGGTGTTCTCCGCGAGGGCGTGCACGGCCCATTTGGTGACGGAGTACATATTGCCCGGGGTGTTCTTCACCCCGGCGACGCTGCCGATGAGGACGATCCGCCCGCGGCTGGCGCGCAGGGCCGGCAGGGCGGCGTTCACCAGCAGCGCCGGGCCCAGGACGTTGGCGAGCACCATGTCCCGCCAGCCCGCCGGGTCGCCGTCGGCGATGGTGTCGTGGGTGGAGAACCCGGCGTTGGCGACGGCGTGGTCGAGCCCGCCGAACCGCTCGGCCGTCGCCGCGACGGCCGAGGCGACGGTCCCGGGGTCGGTGGCGTCGCCGGGCAGGGTGAGCAGCCGCTCCCCGGCGGCCGCCCGCCCGGCGAGCGCGGCGAGCTTGGCCGCCTCCCTGCCGGTGGCCGCGACCCGGTGGCCGGCCTTGAGCAGCCGGAGCACGGTGGCGGCGCCGATGCCGGTCGAGCCGCCGGTGATCAGCGTGACGGGGCCCTGGTCCCCGTTCGGTGCGGTGGTGTCGGTCATGACCGCATTCTCACTCGACTCCGTTGTCAAAAGGGAGAGTTGTTACGGGCGGCGTTGTTCTGGGCGGCGTTGTTCTGAAACCTGGGTCCGTAGAAGACCGGCCGGCCGAGATCGGTGCGGTCCGCCAGCAGCTTGTACTCGCGCGGGTAGAGGACCTCCAGGCGCTCCACCACCGCTTCCGGGACAGGCTGCCGCATGACGTTGAAGCAGGACAGCACCCGCATGTCGTTCATCCGCTCCACCGCGGCGCCCAGGGACGGCCACCAGGTCTCGGCGGGCCCGTTCCACGCGCGGTCCAGGGCCGTCATCATCGCGGTGTACGCGGCGTCGAAGGCGTCCAGTTCCTTGCGGGCCGCCGGACCGTCCGGGTCCTCGGCGAGGACGGCCGCGTAGCCGTCGGCCGGGACGGCGAGGGTGTTGATGACGACCGGCCAGGGGATCTCCTCGCCCCGGAAGAAGTCCGCCTCGGTGTCCCGGGTGAGCGGCCGCGGCGGGTCGGGGGCGCGGTAGCGGCGCCGGTGGCGGAGCTCGGCGAACCGGGCGTAGTGCGAGCCCTCGTGCTGGTAGGTGCCGCCCGCCTCGATGGTGCGCTCGTGCTCGCCCTCTCCCTGGTGGGTGATGATGTCGATGCCGTGGAGGAACCGTTCGACGGGGTCGGCGGGGTCGTCCGGGGCGAAGGTGGGGTAACCGAGGTTGCCGCCGACCTGGTTGGCCGGTCCCCCGGCCCGTACGGCCCGGCGCACCCGGTCCGCGTTGGCGGTGACGGCCTGGCGCAGGGCGTCGTAGAAGTGGCCGATGGTGGGGTAGGCGGAGCGCCGCTCGCGTTCGGAGAGGAGGCGGGCGGGGGCCTCGATCCGCAGGAAGTCGTCCAGCTGGCGGGCGGAGAGCCGGGCGAGGACGGGGGTGAGACCGGGCATCACGCCGCCGGGCAGGCCGCCGCCCGGTGCCGGGTAGCGGGGCCGGAGGCCCTTGATGTCCGGTGAGCCGCCGAGCGCGGCGAGCAGGTTGGCGGCGATGGCCATGTGGACCATCTCCTCCATCAGGACGCTGCGGATGGTGTTGTAGGAGGGGTAGTTCTGCACCTCCAGGGAGTACATGGCGGCCGAGTACAGCGGCATGGTGGCGTGTTCGAGGGCCACCGCCGTCTGGAGGGCGCCCCGGATCCAGTCCAGGTCCCGCAGGGCGGGGGGCGTGACACGGATGCCCGGCCCGGTGCGGGCGGCGGGCGCGGGCGGCCCGGCGTGGGTGACGACCGAGCGCGGGCTCACCGGCGTCCCTCGCGGCCGGGCAGGGCGTCGGCGGACGGCTCGTCGGTGACGCGGGGCAGCAGCATGTCCTGGAAGTAGTCCTGGAAGGACTGCTCGAGCTCGGGGTGCTGGTAGAACTCCGGGCCGACCTCCTCGAAGATGACGTCGCCCAGCCCGCTGAGGGTGTCGAACATCATCGACACGATCGTGCCGGTCTCCCGGCCCAGGTAGTGGGCCACCATGGCGACGGCGCCGCCGTGCACCCCGTACGAGCCGGTCGCCGTCCAGATCCCGGTGTCGGGGTTGCCGATCCACATCCGGCGGCCGACGGGCACGTTGAAGCCCTCGGCCCGCAGTCCGCGCGCGACGGCGGCGACGCAGGTGACGGGCGAGTCGTCCAGGACGCCGGCGCGGGCGAGCACGCCGACGCCGGAGCAGTTGGCGGCCACGACCCGGCCCGCCTGGTGGTGACGGCGGATCAGTTCCAGTACTCGCTCGTCGGAGGTGAGCTCCCCGGAGCCGACGCCGCCGGGCACGTAGAGGATGTCGAAGAGCTCGTCCGGGTCGAGCACGGAGTCCGCGACCACCTGGGTGCCCATCTGCATGGTCACCACGCCCGGCGTCAGCCCCACCAGGCGGACGTCCAGCTCCCGGGGCGCGGCCTCGCGCTGCCAGGGCGCGATGCCGCCGGAGGACACCATGGCGGCGCCCTTGAAGATCTCCAGCGGGGTGATGGTGTCCTGCTCGCTGCACTTCTCGTAGCCGAGCACCGCGATGGAGCGGACGACGCCGCTCGTGCCCGGACGTGTCCCCTCCGCCGTCTCCCGTGTCACCGTCGTCATGGCGATTCCCCCTCGGATTCGTTCGCGCGGCAATGCGCGCGGTGAACGCAGGAGAGTGAATCAGCGCCCAGGACTCCCCGGCAAATAACCGAACCGAGGTCGCCCATAAGAGGAAATGAGGGAATCCGTATCGGGGATTCCGGACGAAAGGATTCCTTATCGGGGGTGCATGGAGAGCTATTTGGCCCGCCTTCCCGGACGGTATAGCGTCAGTGCGTCGGCCCGCCGGACATGGGGGTTCGGGACGGTTTCCCGGCGGCCGGAGGAATTGCACGCGACAGGGGGAGCAATGCCCGGAACGAGCAATGACGTCATACCCGCGACCGTCGGGGAAAACCTCGTGGTGCGGATAGACCCGGGCCCGCGCGACTTCGCGGTGCTCCGCGAAGTGGTGCGCAACGGAAGCCGCGTCGGAAACGAGCGGCTGGACGCCGACCATCATCTGGACGAGGTCATACCCAAGCCCTGGGGCCTGGAATACCGGGTGTACGTCGACGACTTCATCGACATCTGGAATCTGCGGATCGAGGAGGGGCACGCCACCTCGCTGCACGTCCATCCGCGCAAGCTGACCTATCTGCTCTGCCTGGGCGGGCAGGGCGTGGCGAAGACGCTCTCGGCGGAATATCCGGTGGAGACCGGCACGCTGCTGAGGATCGGCGGCGGGGCGTTCCACTCCACGCGCTCGCTGGGCCCCGGCCCGCTGTTCCTGGTCGAGGTCGAGGCGCCCCGCAACAAGTTCGACCTGATCCGGCTGCGCGACGGCTACAGCCGGGAGAACAGCGGTTACGAGTCCGAGCACCGGCGGCTCGCGGAGCTGCCCGTCCGCCCGGTGCCCTATCTGCCCGAGGCCCGGATGCGCGACCGCTCGCCCTGCGGCGGCTTCCGCTTCGAGATCCGGGCGGGCATGGACATCTTCTACCGGCCCCGCCCGGAGGACCTCTTCCACGTCCCGCTGGGACTGACCGGGGTGGTCACCGGGGAGCTGGGGATCCTCGTGGCGGCCCGCGGCGACAGCCGGCGGCCGGCCGTCGACGAGTACTACCTGAGCCTCGCGCTCGCCACCACGTCATGAACGCACGAGTCGTCAACGCACAGAAGAAAGGATCCGTCATGACCCACCGCGCGGTGATCGTCACCGGTCCGGGATTCCAGGACCACGACGTCGTCTACACCTACTACCGCCTCCTGGAGGAGGGCTGGCACGCGGACGTCGCCACCCGGGACGGCGGCGAGGTCACCGGCAAGTACGGGGTGCCGCTGCCGATGGACAAGACCGCCAAGCCGCTCGTCTCCTTCGACCAGCTGGACGTGGCCGGGTACGACGCGGTCATCCTCACCGGTGGCCACGAGGCCCCGGACCGGGTGCGCCAGGACGCGCGGGTGCTGGACTTCGTCCGGGGCATGGACGCCGCGGGGAAGGTCGTCGCGGGGCTCTGCCACGGCCCGTGGATCATGGTCAGCGCCGGGGTGCTGAGGGGCCGCAGGGCCTGCGCCTACATCGGGCTGCGGGACGACGTCGTCAACGCGGGCGCCCATGTCGTGGACGGGGACGTGGTGGTGGACGGCCACATCGTCACCTGCTCCTACTACGGCTACGTCGGCCGCTTCATGCAGGCCGTGTTCGAGACCGTACGCGAGCGTACGGCGACCCCCGAGCCGGTGGCGCCCTGAGCGTGCGGGCCCACCGCAGGCGCGGGGACGGGCGAGCCGTTCCGTCCCAGAACCCCCGCCCGTCCCCGCGCGCCCACGAAGGAGCACAGCCATGCTGATACTCGACTTCGACGGCGTCGTCTGCGACGCCTTCGAGGAGTGCGCGGTCGTCACCCGCCACGCCGGGGACGCCGCCGCGGCCACCGCCGCGAAGTCCCCGGCCGAGCTGGCCGCCGGGCTCGCCCCGGCGTTCCTCGATCGCTTCCGGGCCGTGCGCTGGCACTCCCGGCTGCTGGACCACTTCATGGTGGCCCTCGACCCCCGCAGCGAACGCCTCGGGGGCCAGGAGGAGTTCGACGCCCTTTTCTCGGCCATTCCGGACGAGCGGCGGGAGCGGCTGGTCGCGGGGGCCACCGCGCTCCGGGCCGAGCTGCGCCGCCGGCACCGCGCCGAGTGGCTGGGGATGCACCGGCTCTATCCCGGCGTCCGCGGCCTGCTGGAGCGGCACGCGGGGCGCGTCAGCATCGTCACCGCGAAGGACGAGACGTCCGTGCGGGAGATCCTCGCCCACCACGGACTCGGCGGCGCGGTGGTGTCGGTGGTCGGCGAGTGCGCCGACAAGCGCGCCGCCGTGCTGGAGCTGGTGGCCGAGGACGGGCTGCGGCCCGAGCACGCCACGTTCGTCGACGACAACCTGCGCAACGCCCTCCAGGTGCGGGACACCGGCGCCCGCGCCCTGTGGGCCTATTGGGGCTACCACACCGCCGACGACGTACGGAAGTCGCTGCGGCGGCGCGTGGCCCGTCTCTATCTGCCGGAACTGGCCGGACTTTCGGCATGATGCCCGACACGGCCATCGGAAACACGAGTGAGAGGAAGACCGCTGTCATGACCGTCAAGGTTCTGTTCGCCCTCACCAGCCACGGGACGCTGGGCGACACGGGGCGCGCCACCGGCTTCTACGTACCGGAGGTCGCCCACCCCGCCCGGGTGTTCGCGGAGGCGGGCTGCGAGATCGGCTTCGTCTCGGTGCAGGGCGGCGCCCCGCCCCGGGACGGGGTGAAGCCGGACGACACCGTCGTCGCCGAATTCCTCGCCGACCCCGCGACGCGGCGCGCCCTGGGCGAGACCCCCACCGCCGACCGGGTGGACGCCGAAGCGGTGGACATCCTCTACTACGCCGGCGGGCACGGCACCATGTGGGACTTCCCCCACGACACGGCCCTGGCCGCGCTCGGCGCCCGGGTGTACGAGCGCGGCGGCGTGGTGGCCGCGGTGTGCCACGGGCCGGCCGGACTGGTGGAGCTGAAGCTCTCCGACGGGACCCATCTCGTCGAGGGCAAGCAGGTCTCGTCGTTCACCGACGACGAGGAGGCGGCCGTCGGGCTGACCGACGTGGTGCCGTTCCCGCTGGAGACCACGCTGACGCGGCGGGGCGCGAAGTTCTCCAAGGCCCCGGACTTCACCGAGCACGCCGTCGCCGACGGCCGCCTGGTGACCGGGCAGAACCCCGCCTCCGCCGTCAAGGTGGCCAGGCTCGCGCTGGCCGCCCTGCGGCCCTAGCGAGGGCGCGCCACCGCCCGGGACCGGGCCGCGCGAACGCGAAGCACCAGCTCCCCGGGGAGCTGGTGCTTCCGTATGCCGTACCCACAAGCTCGGCTTCCGCCGCAACGCCTCACCCCCGCAGAGCATCTTTAAGTGCGAACAGCGAACGTACTGTCGGCGTCATCACGGGGGAGACAGGCCGATGCAGTCCATGCAGCTGGGGTGGCTCCGTACCTTCGTCTTCGTCTACCGGCGCGGTTCGTTCACCCGGGCCGCGCGGGAGCTCGGGCTGTCCCAGCCGGCGGTCACCCAGCAGATCAGGGCGCTGGAGACGAAGCTGGGCAGACAGCTCTTCGAGAGAATGCCGGAAGGGGCGCGTCCCACTCCGGCGGCCGAGACCCTCATCCGCGAGGTGGAGTCGCCCATCGACACCCTGGGGGTGGTCACCGACCGGCTCACCGGCTGTTCCCAGGCGGTGGCGGACCGGCCCGTCCTCCTCGGCGGGCCCAACGAGCTGCTCACCACCCGCGTGCTGCCCGCCGTCGGCGAGCTCGTGCGCAGCGGGGTGCGGCTGCGGTGCGGGTTCGGGCCGGCCGACGCGCTGCTCCAGGAGCTGTCGGAGGGCCGGTTCGACCTGGTGCTGTCCACCAAGCGGCCTCGGTCGCGGGCGTTCTCGGCGATCGCGCTCTTCGACGAGGAGTTCGTCCTGCTCGCCTCACCGGGGCTGCGCGCGGAGATCCCGCTGGACCGGCTGGCCGGGGAGGGCCCCGCCGTGCTGGAGAAGTACCCGGTCATCGCCTACGCGGAGTCGCTGCCCATCGTGCGCCGCTACTGGAGCAGCGTCTTCGACGCCGCGCCCGGGACGGTGCCCGCCGTGGTGGTGCCCGATCTGCGGGGCGTCCTGGCGGCCGTGCGCGCCTCGGCGGGAATCTCCGTGCTGCCCACGTATCTGTGCGGGGACGAGCTGGCGCGTGGTGAGGTGGTGCCGCTGCTGGAGCCGGAGATCCCGCCGATCAACACCATCTACCTCACCACCCGCGCGGGCGGCCGGCACCAGCCTCACGTCCAGCTGGTGCATGGCCAGTTGCTGCTGAAGGCGCCGCTGTGGGGCTGAGCCCGGCCCGCGACGCACCGGCACTCACTCGGGCTTCGGGCGGGCCGCGGCCACCAGGGCCAGCGAGAGGACGGCGCCGACGGCCAGGGTGACGCCCGAGGCGTGGAGGGTAGCCTGGGTGCCCAGCACCGCGACGCCCAGCGCGGCGCCCGCCTGGCGGCAGGCGTTGAGCGCTCCCTGGCCGGTGGCGGCGTACCGGGCGGGGGCGGCGGCCGCCATGTCGGCCGTGGCTCCCGGGATGGCCAGGGTCGAGCCGAAGGCCAGCAGCACCTGCGCGACGGTGATCAGGGCGAACGGGGAGTCCTGCGAGCAGAACGCGAGCGCCGTGCCCGCGGCGGCGTCCAGTCCCAGCCCCGCGTACAGCACGGGCCGGGCGCCCCAGCGCGCCACGATGCGGCCGGTGAAGTACGGCATGAAGCACATGGGCAGGGTCATCGGCAGGAACGCCAGCCCGGTTTTCAGGGGTGAGAGGCCGCGTTCGTCGACGAGCCACTGGGTGAGGGCGAACAGCAGCCCGTAGAAGAGGAAGGACGCCATTCCGCCGGCCACCAGGTCGGCGCGGACCCGGGGCAGGCCGGTCAGCGCGGGCGGCAGGGCGGGGGCCTCGGCGCGCCGCTCGGCGAGCGCCAGCAGGACCAGGGCGACCGCCGCGACGCCCAGCGCCACGAGCGGCAGCGGCCGTCCCCAGCCGTCCGTATTGGCCGCGATCAGCCCGTAGGTGAGCGTGCCCAGGGCGAGCACCGACAGCAGCATCCCGGCGCGGTCGGGCCGGGCGGCGGACTCGGGCCGCTCGCCGCTGAGCCGGCGGGCGGCCAGCAGGGCGAGGAGGGCGATCGGCGGGTTGACGAGGAACACCAGCCGCCAGCCGCCCTGGTCCACGAGCAGGCCGCCCAGCACCGGGCCGGCGATCAGCCCGATGCTGCTGAGCGCCGCCCAGGAACCCACCGCCCGCATCCGCTCCTTGGGGTCGGGGTGGAGCCGGGCCAGCAGCGCCAGCGAGGCGGGCACCAGCCCGGCGGCGGCCACGCCCAGCAGCGCCCGTCCGGCGATCAGGGACCCCACGTTCGGGGCGAGGGCGCTGAGCAGCGAGATCGCGCCGAAGGCGACGAGCGCCGTGCGGTAGACCCGCCGGGGGCCGAAGCAGTCGGAGACGACGCCGGCGACGAGCAGCAGCCCGGCGAAGACGACGGTGTAGGCGTCGACAGCCCAGGGCAGGGCCGCCGCCGGGGCGCCGAGGTCCTCCCGTACGTCCGGCAGCGCCACGTTGAGGATCGAAGTGTCCAGGAGGACCAGGAAGTTGCCGGCGACGACCCCGGCGAAGAGCAGGCCCGGGGCGGCCGGGCGCGGCGCGCCGTGCTTCGCTCCGGACGCCGCCCGCGGGATCCGCGCGGCTCTGTCATTCGTTGTGGACATGGCCCCAAGGCTCGTGGCCCGGGGGACATCCGGCCAGGCCGGTTCTTCGATGGCCCCATCGGACTTCCCGATGGCATGCTGGGGGCCATGGACTCTCGCTATCTCAGGGCCTTCGTGGCGGTCGTGGACGCGGGCGGGATCTCGGCGGCGGCCGCCGCGCTCGGCTACGCGCAGTCCACGCTCAGCGTCCAGCTGAGGCGGCTGGAGCGCGAGTTGGACGCGGAGGTGTTGCGCCGCTCGCCGACCGGCACCACCCTCACCGAGGCGGGGCGGCTGCTGCTGCCGTACGCGCGGGAGGCGCTGGAGCTGGAGGAGCGGATGCGGCGCGCGGTGGGCGACCGGGCGCCCCGGCTGCGGCTGGGGGCGCTGGAGTCGCTCGCGGTGGAGTGGCTGCCGGACATCCTCGCGGCGTTCGGGCGCGGGGCGGCGGGTCCGGGCACCGGGGCGGCGGAGGTGCGGCTGAGGGTGGCGGGACGGGGCGTGCTCCAGGAGGAACTGGCCGCCGGGCGGCTGGACCTGGTCTTCCTGTTCGACAACGGGGTCCCGGGCAGCGACCCGTGCTCCGTGGTGGGTCACGACCGGACCGTCGCGGTCGCCGGTCCCGGGCACCGGCTGGCGCGGGTCCGGGGGCTCGCCCCGGAGGAGCTGCTGGAGGAGGAGTTCCTGGTGGCCGAGGCGGGCTGCACCTCGCAGATGCTCGTCGACCGCTTCGGCCGGGACCTGGCCCCGCGCGCCCGTCTGGGCATGGTCACCGGCTCCCTCGCCGCGCTGCGCCGCCTCGCCGCCCACGGCCGGGGCATCGCGCTCCTCCCCCACCTCGCCGTCCGGCAGGACCTGGAGACGGGCGAGCTGGTCGAGCTGGACGTCCGGCAGGGCCTGGAACCGGTCAGCATCGAGGCCCGCTGGCGCACGGGGCTCGGCCCGGCCGAGCGCTCTCTGACGGCCCTGGTCTCCCTGGCCCGCCGCAACGCGCCCTGGGCGGCGGAGGCGTCGTTCACCGGGGTGGCGCGCTCCGCCTG
Organism: Streptomyces luteoverticillatus; assembly: GCF_003970715.1. Classification (NCBI taxonomy): domain Bacteria; kingdom Bacillati; phylum Actinomycetota; class Actinomycetes; order Kitasatosporales; family Streptomycetaceae; genus Streptomyces; species Streptomyces luteoverticillatus. The sequence continues at coordinate 370,957 of NZ_CP034587.1, forward strand.
ACCCGCCCGGCGGCGGACGGCCGCGGAAATGCGGATATTCAGCGGGCGATGCCCCCTGCGACCTCTCCTTATTTGCCGGGCCACCGGACCGCTGCTTCACTCGGTTTCCTACCGGAGTTCAAGGGGGAATCCGCGTGATCACCGTGATAGCCGAGCAGCAGGTCGTCCCGGGCCGTGAAGAGGAACTCGACGCCGTGATGGCCGGATTGCGCGATGCCATTCTGGAGAGCGAGCCGGGCTGTCTGCGTTTCGACTACGTCCGCACCGAGGAATCGCCGCTGCGCCGCCTGGTCATCGAGGAGTACCGTGACGCGGCGGCGCTGGAGTCCCACCAGGGTTCGCGCCATCTCCGGGAATTCCTGCCCCGGTTGCTGGCCTGCCTGACGGAATTCCCGAAGGTCACCACCTGCCGGAACGTGGTGCCGGTGCCGGACTCCGTGCCGGATTCCCTGTTCCACGTCGGCATGGTGGTGCCCGACCTGGAGAAGGCGGTGGCGCTCCACTCCGACGTGCTCGGCATCGAGTTCACCGAGCCGCACGTCTTCCGGATCCCCTGGCTGGAGGACCCGGACCCCCACCCGGCCGAGCTGACGGCCGTGTTCTCCCGCACGGGGGCGCCCTACTACGAGCTCATCCAGGCCGCCGGGGACGGCATCATCTCGGCCGCCCACTGCGGAAAGATCCTCTACTACGGCGTGTGGGAGCCCGACATGGACGCCCGGCTCGAACGGCTGCGGCGGCAGGGCATCGGTGTGGACGCGTACTTCCGCTCCGGGCCGGGAGCCATCCCGTTCGCCGTGATCACCGCACCGGATCTGCTGGGCGCGCGCGTCGAGTACGTCGGCCTGGGCGACCGGCCGCCGATCGAGGAGTGGGTGCGCACCGGCCGCTATCCGGAGTGAGCCGGACGACCGCCCACACGATCTCCCCTCAACGATCAAGTGCGCGGGAAGCCTTGTGCCGCCGGTACCGCTCCCCAATAATGATCACCCTCTGAACCGCAGAGATGCTCATGACAAGCGGTGGTCGACACGGGGGCGGAACGACGGCGTGATCGAACGAAAACAGGTGGCCTTCACGGGCACGCGAAGCGTCGAGGCCGGCCTCACCTGGAGCCAGCAGGAGATCTGGTCCCTCATCGAGGACGCGGCACCGGAGGACCACGTCTACAACGTGGTGGGCGTCATCGACGTCCCGGACGGCACGCGCCTCGACGAGGACCACTGCCTGCGGGCCGTTTCCTTCTTCGTCTCACGCCACGAGGCGCTGCGCACGCTCTTCCCCCGCGACCGGCACGGACGGGTCTTCCAGCGGGTGCTGCGCAAGGGCGGCGTCCCCGTCGCGGTGGCACGCGCGGACGGGGCGGGCGTCGCCGGGACGGCCGCCGCGTTCCGCGAGGACTTCGCCTCCCGGCCCTTCTCGTACGCCGACGAACTGCCCGTACGGATCGGGCTGGTCGTCTCCGGCGGCGACGTCCGCGCGGCCGTCTACGCGTTCTCGCACATGGCCGTCGACTGGTTCGGGCTCGACGCCCTGCTCCGGGAGGTCCGCGCCTACTTCCGCGACGGCGGTAACCTGCCCCCGCTCGCCGACGACGCGCCGCGCCCCGCCGACCTCGCGAACCACCAGGCATCGCCCGAGGGCGTCGCCCGGGGCACCCGCACCCTGCGCCACATCGAGACGACCTTCGGCGGCCGGCCACTCCTGCCCCTGCCCCCGGCGCTCGGCACGCCCACGACCGGCCCCCGGCACCACCGGGCCGCCCTGCGCTCCCCCGCCGCGAACCTCGCCACCGGCGTCATCGCCCGGCACATGGGCTTGAGCACCACCTCGGTCGTCCTCGGCTGCGCGGCCGCGCTGCTCGCCGAGCGGACCGGCAGCGGGACCGTGGACCTCCTCCTCACCAGCTCCCAGCGTTTCGACCGGGACCTGCGGCACATGGTCGCGACCCTGATGCAGGAGGCGTACTTCTCCGTCGACGTCACCGGCGCGGCGGACGCCTTCGAGGTCGTCAAGCGCTCCTGGCGGGCGTCCATCACCGCCTACCGGAACGCGGGCTGCGCCACCGACGCCCTGACCGAGCTGCTCGGCCGCCTCGGGGACGGGCCCGACGCCCCGCTGAAGCTCTCCCACTGCTTCAACGACAAACGCGGCCGGACCGAACCCGTCCCCCTCGCCCCCGGAACGGACCCCCGGGACCTGCTGGGCGACTCCACGCTCACCTGGCTCCCGGTCACCGAGCGCGAGCCGTTCTACCTCGTGGTCGACGAGGACGGCGACGCCATGAAGTTCTCCCTGACCTGCGACGCCGCGCACTTCGCGCCGGCGGACACCGAGGACTTCCTCCGGGCGCTGGAGAACTCCCTCCTCACCGCGGCCGGCCGCGTGCCCGCCGCCGGCGGCTGACCACCACGGCCGTATCCGACTTTCCGAATCCCCCACGCAACACCACCCATCGCGAATCCTCCGCCGTCCTCCGGGCGGCCAGTCAGAGGTGCACCATGAACGACGCCGGCAGCGGCGCCATGCTCGCGCGGCTCTCCGAGAAGTCGCGGCACGACCACTACAACCCCTACACCCGGTTCTCCTGGCCCGACGAGGTCCCCGAGGACTCCTGGTGGATGACCCCGGAGTACCTCACCACGCACGGCACGGGCCTGGTCGAGGACGAGCGGATCCTCAAGGCGCTCGCCCGCCGGGAGACCGTCAACTTCTTCAGCCTCCACGTCCACGGCATCCGCGAGCTGATGATCGGGGTGTCCAAGCGCATCCACACCCCGGACTTCGCCGACTACAACGAATACCTCCACCACTTCCTCGGCGAGGAGAACGCACACATGTGGTTCTTCGCCGAGTTCTGCTACCGCTACGCGGGCGGCATCTACCCGGAGGCGTACTCCCCGGTGCGCGGCGAGGGCTTCGGCCCCGCCTGGGAGGACGTCGTGGTCTTCGCGAGGATCCTCATCTTCGAGGAGATCTTCGACTACTTCAACAGCCGCCTGGGCAAGTCCGCCGAGATCCCCGCGATCCTGCGCGAGATCCACGCCGTGCACCACCACGACGAGAGCCGGCACGTGGCGTTCGGCAAGCAGCTGCTCAAGCACCTCTACGCGCGGGCCTGCGAGCAGGACCAGGCGGGGCCCGAGCGCCGCCTGGAGATCGAGAACTACATCAAGTCCTATATGACGTACTCGGTGCGCAGCCTCTACAGCCCCCACGCCTATCGCGACTCCGGGATGCCGAAGGCGCTCGAGACGCGCAGGGCGGCGATGACGCACCCGGTGCGCGAGGCGTTCCACAGCAAGGTGATGGCCCGCGTCGACAGGTTCTTCGTGGCAGCCGGGATTTTCCAGACCGCTTGGGGGGTCGGCAATGACGTCAGCAAGTGACAAGGCCACGGGGACGGACGAGGCCATGGAGAAGGTCGTCGACTTCCTCCGGCGCGCCAACGACGCCACCGACGCCCTCGACTGGGACCAGGACCTCATCGAGCTGCGGATCCTCGACTCGCTCGCGTTCGTCGAGTTCCTCGTGCTGCTGGAGGAGGTCACGGGGGCGCCCGTCGATCCCGGCACGATCGACGTGGAGAACTTCCGGACCCTCAACCGCATCCACGCGATGATCGGGGGTGCCGGCCGTGACCGGTGACCATCTCTTCCCGCCGGTCGACGTCGCCGACGGCTTCGTCACCCTCGGCCCCACCGCCGTCCGGCTCCGCTCCGCCCTCGACGCGGTGTTCACCAACTGGGCCGCCGCGGCCGGTGCCGCCGAGGTCCTCTATCCCCCGCTGAGCCGGGTCGCGGACCTGGCGCGCTTCGACTACTTCGTCAACTTCCCCCACCTGGCGCTCGCGGCGGCCCCCGTGGACACCTCGGACACGAGCGGGCTGCCCCGGCACCCGGTCGCCCGCGACGAGCGGCTCGGCGCCGGCCGGTTGGCCGACGCCGCGCTGATGCTCCCCTCGGCGGCCTGCTACAACGCCTACGCGTCCCTCGCGGGCGCCCGGCTGGACCGGCCGGTGAAGCTGACGACGATCGCGCAGTGCTTCCGCCGCGAGAACGAGTACACCGGGCTGCGCCGCCTCCACGGCTTCACCATGCGGGAGATCATCGCCATCGGCGACCCGGAGACGGTCAAGGACCACCTCGACACCCACAAGTCGCTCATCCTGCGGTTCGCCGACCACCTCGGGCTGAAGCTTGTGACCGAGACGGCCACCGACCCGTTCTTCGACGCGAACGGCTCCCGTGCCGTGATGCAGAAGCTCTTCCCCACCAAGGAGGAGTTCCTCAGCGGCGGCGGGCTCGCCATCGCATCGGTGAACTACCACCGCAACTTCTTCGGCGAACGGGCCGACATCCTCGTGTCCGGCGTCCAGGCCAGCACCTCCTGCGTGGCCTTCGGCGTCGAGCGGTGGCTGCACGTGCTCGCGGGCCGCTTCGACGGCGACTGGGACGCGGCGTACGAGGCGGTGACGTCCTTCGCCCCCGTGACGGCCTAGCCGGATCCGGAACCGGCCGGTGAGCCCCTCCACGGCGGCTCACCGGCCGTCCTTTTGACTGAGGAGAAGTGTTGTGAAGCGACTGCGGATGCCCGCGGAGTGGCATCGGCACGCGGCCTGCCTGATCGCGTGGCCGACCCGGGAGGCGCTGTGGGGTGACGGTTTCGAGGGCGCCGAGCGCGACTACGCGGCGACGGTGCGGGCCGTCGCGGAGTTCGAGCCCGTCACCGTCGTGGTGCCGCCCGGCCGGGCCGGCCGGGTGCGGGAGTTGTGCGGCGTGGACATCGACACCGTCGAGATCCCGCTGGACGACTCCTGGCTCAGGGCCTCCGGCCCGGTCTTCGTCCACGGCCCGGCGGGCGAACCCGTCGGCGTGGACTTCCGGTTCAACTCCTTCGGCGAGCGGTTCTTCCCCTACGACCAGGACGAGAAGGCCGGCGAACGGCTCCTGCGCGCGCTGGGCGTGGCGCGCCGGGGCAGCATGACGGTGCTGGAGGGCGGGGCGGTCACCGTCGACGGCGAGGGCACCCTCATCACCACCGAGCAGTGCCTGCTCAACCCCAACCGCAACCCCCGGCTGGACCGGCACGACATCGAGGCCGAGCTGGGGCACCTGCTCGGGGCCACGAAGGTGATCTGGCTGCCTTACGGCCATCTCGAAGGGGACACCGACGGACACGTCGACCACGTGTGCCAGTTCGTGGGGCCCGGCCGGATCGTCGTCGAGGCCCCCGGCGACCCCGCCGGGCCGGACCACGCGCGGCTCAAGGCCAACCTCGCCGTCCTGGCGGCGGCCACCGACGTACACGGCCGCCGCCTGGAGATCACCGAGCTGCCGCCCCGGCAGACCGTGCGCGCGTACGGCGAGGACGTGGGCGTCAGCTACACCAACTTCTACATCGCCAACGGCGGAGTGGTGGTGCCCCTGGCCGGCACCGACGCGGACGCGCGGGCGCTCGCCACCCTCGCGACCGTCTTCCCGGACCACAAGGTCGTCGGCGTGGAAGCCCGGGCCCTCGCCCTCGGCGACGGCGGCATCCACTGCGTGACGCTGCAACTGCCCGCCGCACGCGGGGAGGCGGGAGCGTCGTGAGCAGCGCCGACAGTGACATACGTGTACCAGCGGCCGCCCTGCGCCGGGCCCACGCGGGGGTCGTCGTCACCTTCGCGCTGATCGGCGTGGTCAACGGCATCCTGGTGGCGCGCCTCCCGGGGCTCGCCGGCAAGCTGGGGTTGGACGCCGGAAAGGTCGGGGTGCTCATCCTCACCTGGGGCGTCGCGGCCACGGTGACGATGCAGTGCGTGCGCTGGCTCGTCGCCGCCGTGGGCAACCGGGCGCTGCTGCGCGTCGGCGCCCCGGCGGTCACCGTCGCGGTGGGCCTCTTCGGCCTCAGCCCCAGCTATCCGCTGCTGCTCGCGGCGGCCGCCTGTTTCGGGGTCACCTCCGGGGTCGCCGAGACGATGATGAACGCCCAGGGCAGCCTGGTCGAACGGCTCTCCGGCCGGCCGCTGATGAACGGTCTGCACGCCGGGTGGAGCACCGGGGCGGTGACGGGCGGCCTGCTGGCGGCGCTGCTGGCCGCCCTCCACGTCTCGTACACCGCCTCGGTGGTGACCGTCGCGGTGTGCGCGCTGCCGGTCGCGCTGGCGGTGGGCGGGACGTATCTGGACGAGCCTGCCGAGGAGGAGACGTCCGAGGGGCGGCGGGGCCTGCCCGCGAGCGTCTATGTGATCGGCGCGATCTCGTTCCTGGGCCTGCTGCTGGAGGGGCTGGTCGCCGACTGGAGCGGTCTGCTCCTCCACGGCGACCTCCACGCCTCCGAGGCGCTCGCCGCGCTCGCCTACCCGGCCTTCGAGCTCGCGACGCTCACGGGCAGGCTGTTCGGCGACCGGCTGCGCGTCCGGGTCGGCGGCCGGTCGCTGCTCGCGGCGGCGGGCGGGGCGACGGCCGTGGGCGTCCTGGTGGTCGTCACCGCCGGGTCGGCGCCGGTGGCGATCGCGGGGTTCGCGCTGACGGGCCTGGCGGTGTGCGTGGTCGTCCCGCTGACGATGTCGCTGGCCGGGACGGTCGCGCCGGGACGGTCGGACGCGGCCATCGCCCAGGTGTCGGCCATGGGCTACTCGGGGTTGCTGGTGGGTCCGGTCGTCATCGGGTTCGTCGCCGAGGCGAGCACGCTGCGCACCGGGATCGGGCTGACGACGGTGGCGGCGCTCCTGATCGCCGCGGGCAGCCGGGCCGTTCCCGCGCACGACGCCCACCACCGGACGACGGAAGGCTGACGGCACGCGAGGGGGGCGGCTCGGCGACGGCCGAGCCGCCCCCCCCTTGCGTTCAGGGGGTGACCGCGAGCTCGATGTAGGCGGCCAGGAGCGAGAGGTGGAGGCCGCCCTGGAGCACGGTGGCCCGGCCCGGGATGACGGTCAGGGTGCCGACGGCGACGGTGAGGGCGAGCAGCACCATGTGGGTGGCGCCCAGGCCGAGGACGAGCGGGCCCTCCAGCCACACCGAGGCCACCGCGACGGCGGGGATGGTCAGCCCGATGCTGGCCATGGCCGAGCCCAGGCCGAGGTTGAGGCTGGTCTGGACGCGGTCGCGGCGGGCGGCGCGCAGGGCCGCGATCGTCTCGGGGAGGAGCACCAGCATCGCGATGACGACGCCGACGACCGAGGCGGGCAGGCCGGCCGCCGCCACGCCCGACTCGATGGTGGGCGAGACGCCCTTGGCCAGGCCGACCACCGACACCAGGGCGACGCCCAGCAGGCCGAGGCTGACCAGGGCGACGCGGGTGGAGGGCGGGTGGGCGTGGTCGTCGCCGTCGATGACCTCGCCCTCGGCGGTCACGGGCAGGAAGTAGTCGCGGTGGCGCACGGTCTGGGTCGCGACGAACAGGCCGTAGAGGATGAGGGCGGCGGTCGCGGCGAAGACGAGCTGGGGCGGGGAGAACCGGGGCCCCGGGGTGCTGGTGGTGAAGGTCGGCAGGACCAGGCTCAGGCCGGCGAGCGTCGCGACGCTCGCGAGGGCGGCGCCCGTGCCCTCGGCGTTGAACACCGCCACCCGCCGCCGGAGGGCGCCCACCAGCAGGGACAGGCCGACGATGCCATTGCAGGTGATCATGACGGCGGCGAAGACGGTGTCCCGGGCCAGGGAACTGCTCTTCTCGCCGCCGTCGGCCATCAGCGTGACGATGAGCGCCACTTCGATGACCGTCACCGCGACCGCCAGGACCAGTGACCCGAACGGTTCACCGACCCGGTGCGCGATGACTTCCGCGTGGTGCACCGCGGCGAGGACCGCACCGGCCAGGCAGCAGCTCACGACGACCACCAGCCCGACGGACAGTGACCGTCCCCAGGTCAGGGCCAGCACGACGGCGGCCACGACGGGCACGACGGCCGGCCAGTGGGCGAGGGGTGAGCGGAACCGAATCGTCATGCCCCAAGCTTCGCAGATGACCGGAAAACCCGACCAAGGGTGATTCGAACCCCCATCACCGAGCGAACCATCCGTAAGCCGGATAAATTGGACGGAAGCTCCCCTGGAACGGAAGCTCCCTCGGAGAGGAGGCGTCATGTCCTCGAAGCGCCGTCGCAAGAAGAAGCAGCGCCGCAAGCACGCGGCCAACCACGGCCGCCGTCCCCAGTGCTGAACCGGACCCGGCTGCCCCGTCGCGCGGACCGCGTCAGCGCGCGTGCCTGACGCGGTACGCGAGGTCCGCGGCCGCCAGTCGCTGCAGTAGCGCGTCGCCCATCGCCACGGCGGGGGTGACCTGTCCGGCCGTCACCGGCAGGTCGTCCAGCGCCAGGCACAGCGACGCCTCGGCGAACATCTTCGCGGTCTCGCCGTAGCCCGGGTCGCCTCCCGTGAGCTCGGTGAACACCCTCCGTCCGCCGCCCTCGCCCACGAACCGCAGCCGGAACCAGCCGCGCTCGCGCCATCGCGCGTCCGGCCCGCGCCCGGGTTCGTACCGGGCCGTCAGCCACGACCTGACGGGCGGCACCTGAGCGAGGGCCGCCGCCGCGCCCACCGCGACGGGCCCGGCCAGTGCCATCGGCAGGGTCTTCACGGACGCGTAGTGGCGGTAGCGGAAGTCGGGGCCGTAACGTTCCAGCGCCTCGGCCGAGCGCCGTACGACCACCGGGTCGAGCGTGGGCAGCGGCAGCGCCCACGTGCCCGTCTCCTTGCTGAACCGCGGCGCGCCCAGCGGCGCGGCGACCCGCCGACCGGCCGGCCGGGGCTCGTGGCGCCGCCGCTCCCGGGCCGCGGCCGCCGCCTGGTTCCGCCGCGCGAGGATCGTCAGCGACGGGGCGAGCGTGCCGCCGGAGACCAGCCCCATGGCCTGGACGAATCCGTCGACCGTCAGCGGCACGCCCTCCGGGAGCCGCCGCACGGTGAAGTACGCCCCCAGGTCGTGCGGCAGCGAGTCGAAGCCGCAGGCGTGGACGATCCGCGCGCCGGTCTCCCGGGCCCGCGCGCCGTGGCGGAGGAACATCAGGTCCACGAACTCCGGCTCGCCCGTGAGGTCCGTGTAGTCGGTGCCGGCCTCCGCGCACGCGGCCACCAGTTCCTCGCCGTAGCGGATGTACGGCCCGACGGTCGACGCGACGACGTGCGCGGACTCCGCGAGCGCCCGCACGGCCGCCGGGTCGGACGCGTCGGCCGTCACGATCCCCAGTTCGGCGGCCCGCGCCGGGTCCACCGCCGCGAGCCGCTCCCGCAGCCGTTCCAGCTTCTTCCGGTCACGTCCGGCGAGCGCCAGCCGGCAGGATTCCGGCGCGTGTTCCAGCAGGTACTCGGCGGTGAGCCCGCCGACGAACCCCGTGGCTCCGAAAAGCACGACGTCGTAGGGCCGTTGGGGACCGTCCTGTCTGTTCATGGCGCCTCCGTCTCCCGTGTCCGGGCCACCTTACGCCCGCGCGCGTCAGTGGGCGGTCCAGCCGCCGTCCATGACGAGGGTGGTGCCGGTGACGAACGAGGCGTGCGGCGCGCAGAGGTAGGCCACGGCCTCGGCCACTTCCTCCGGCTCGACGAGCCGCTTGAGCGCCGTGTCGCGCAGGAGGACGTCGGCCAGGACGTCCTCGACGGGCAGGGCGTGGGCGGCGGCCTGGTCGGCGAGCTGTTTCTCCACGAGAGGGGTGCGGACGTAGCCGGGGCTGACGCAGTTGGAGGTGACACCGTGCGCGGCGCCTTCGAGGGCCACGGTCTTCGACAGCCCTTCGAGGCCGTGTTTGGCGGTGACGTAGGCGGACTTGTAGGCGGAGGCGCGCAGTCCATGGACGGAGGAGATGTTGACGACGCGGCCCCAGCCCCGCTCGTACATGTGCGGCAGGGCGCCGCGGATCAGCCGGAAGGGGGCTTCCAGCATGATGGTGAGCATCGTGTGGAAGGCGTCGGGCGGGAAGTCCTCGACGGGGCGGACGAGCTGGATGCCCGCGTTGTTGACGAGGATGTCGGCGCCGGCGGCGGCCTGTTCGGCGGCGTCGAGGTCGGTGAGGTCGAGGACCACGGGCTCGACCGCCCCGGGGAGGTCCCGCGCCCGCCGGACGAGGCCGTCGAGGCCGGCCGCGTCGCGGTCCAGCGCGCGGACGTGGGCCCCGGCGGCCGCGAGCCGTAAGGAGCAGGCCGCCCCTATGCCGCTCGCGGCTCCGGTGACGAGCGCGGTGCGGCCGTGGTGACCGGGGGCGCCGGGCGGGGGTGCGGGTACGGAAGTGGCGGTCATACCCGCACCCTAGGCATCAACAGGCGGGGATGTCCTCGTCCTGGCGTACGCACTCGATCGCGTAGTCGCCGGTCTCGTCGTCCACGGTGACGCCGTGGGTCTCGCTGCGGAAGCCGGGGAAGCGGCGGTCGAAGGACTCCAGCGCGCCGAGGTAGCGCAGCAGGGGCCCGTCGGCGGCGCCGATGGACTCGCCGGGCATCAGGACCGGGATGCCGGGCGGGGTGACGGTGACCATGGCCGCGGCCACGCGGTCCGCCGCGTCGGCGAGGCGGACGCGCTCGGTGCCCCGGCGGATGAGGCGCTGGTAGCACCACTGGGGCGGGACGACGGGGCGGGGCAGCTCCTGGAAGGCGGTGTCGAGGAGGCCGACGAGGTCCGCGTCGCGCAGGTGGTCGTGCATCGACCGGCACAGCTCGCGCAGGGTCGTGCCGGTGTAGCGGCGGGGGTACCGGTCCACCAGGCCGGGCAGGACGCGGTCCAGGGGCGCGTCCTCGTCGTGGAGCGCCTTGAAGTCCATCAGGGCGTCCAGCAGGGTGCCCCACTTGCCCTTGGTGATGCCCATGGAGAAGAGGATGAGCGTGGTGTAGCTGTCGGTCTTCTCCACGACGATGTTGCGGGTCGCGAGGTAGGCCGTCAGGACCCGGGCCGGGATGCCCCACTCCGCCCAGGCGCCGGTGGCGTCGATGCCGGGACAGGTGAGGGTGACCTTGACCGGGTCGAGCTGGCAATAGCCGTCGGCGAGGCCGGGGAAGCCGTGCCAGTCGGCGCCCGGTTCCAGCTGCCAGCACGAGGCGTGCGAGCGCAGCAGCTCGGCGGGGGCGTCGGCGAAGTCGTAACGCTCGCCGGTCGCCGGGTCGGTGACGGCCGGGGGCTGCCAGGCGCCGAAGAACCAGCCGGGGCGGTCACCGGCCGCCGCGACACGCCGCCCCATGCGGACGACGGCCTGACGGAAGCGGATCGCCTCGGTGACCGCCTCGTCGACCAGCCAGTGGCCCTGCGGCCCGTCCATCATCCCGGCCGCCACGTCGAGGGAGGCGATGGCCGGGTAGAGCGGCGATGTCGTGCCGTGCATCATGAACGCCTCGTTGAACCGCTCGTGTTCGACGGGTGCCCTGGGTGATGGCTTGATGTGGACCATCGCACTTTGCGACAGCGCCGCCAGCAATTTGTGCGTGGACTGGGTGGAGAAGACCGTGGGACGGTCGGGCCCGTCGAAGGTGTCGGGGCCGACGGACATCCCGTAGCGCCCCGCGTAGAGGGGGTGGAAGCGCGCGTAGGCGAACCACGCCTCGTCGAAGTGGACGCGCGGGGCGCTGGGGGCGAGTTCGCGGGCGACCCGGATCGCGTCGTAGCACAGGCCGTCGTAGGTGGAGTTGGTGAGGACGGCGTATTCGGCGTGGGGTGACACCGCGCCCGGGGTGAGCGGGTTGCGGGCGACGCGGCCGGCCACGGACGCCGCCCCGATCTCCGCCGGGGGCAGCGGGCCGGCCAGTCCGTAGCCGTTGCGGGTGGGCACGAGGTAGACGGGGCGGGCGCCGGAGAGGACGAGTCCGTGGAGGACGGACTTGTGGCAGTTGCGGTCCACCAGGGCGATCTCGTCCTGGGCGACGCAGTAGTGGCCGACCATGCGGTCGGCGGTGGAGTTGCCGTGGAGGACGAAGTAGGTGCGGTCGGCGCCGAAGATCCGGGCGGCGTTGCGCTCGGCCTCGCCGATCGGGCCCGTGTGCTCGTAGAGGGAGCCGAGCTCCTCGACGGAGATCGACAGGTCGCTGCGGAAGAGCCGCTCCCCGTAGTGGTCGAAGAAGGCGCGCCCGACGGGCGACTTGAGGAAGGCCACGCCTCCGGCGTGGGCCGGGGTGTGCCAGGAGTACTCGTGCGCGTCGTCGAAGCGGCGCAGCGCCTTGAAGAACGGCGGGAGGACCGACTGGCGATAGGCGCGCGCCGCGCCGGTGATCCGGCCGGCGATGAACGCGGGGGTGTCCTCCAGCGGCCAGACGTAGCCGACGACGGTCTCCGCCACCCACAGGGGCAGCCGCTCGAGGTCGTCGTCGGCGCCGTCGGACATCACCAGGAGTACGGGCAGGTCCGTGAAGCGCCGTCCGATCCGGCGCAGTACCGCGGCGCCGCCCGGCTCGTCCCCGTCCTTCTCCCGGTCCTTCTCCGCGTCCTTCCGCGCCGGGCTCCGCCTTCCCGGCGGGAGGTCCCAGGCCACCACGGCGGCCGCCAGCCCTGCTTCGGTCCGCAGGACCGCCCCGGCGTCGGTCCCGGTGCGGGCCCAGCGCACTTCGAGGCCGTGGGCCTCCACCTCCTCGCGGATCCTGCGCAGTTGCCCGCCCGCGGCGCCCGCGCCGAGCGGGTCCTCGTCGAGCGCGAACAGCACCGTGCCGCCCATCATGGCATCCCCCGTCTGTTGAGATGATCCGCCTGTCCGGACCACGGCAGTGTCCTGGCGGACTGTTGCCGTCTGTGCTCCTCCGGCGGGCAAACCACTCTCCGGGGCGATTCTCCGGGCGATGTCAACGCGTCGCGGCGCGGTGGGTCATGAGCGCCGCATGGCCAGTTTTCCCACCACCCAGTGGCCGCACCGGGCGCACTCGGGCGCTCCCTCCCAGCTGTACGGGGGCATCACGGGCAGGTCGTGGATGCTGAAGCACTCCCGCTCGAAACCGCTCGACGTCGCGCAGCGGACCACCTCGTACTCATGGGTCCAGCTCAGTCCGCAGTGCGCGCACGCGAAGTCGACGACGTCTATGCCCTTGTCAGCGTTCATCCGCACCCCTTTGGCCTTGGTGACGCACATATCCGGCCATCATCGGGCCGCGCCCTCGGGGTGGGAACAAAGCGCGGGGCAAGGGCGCGCCGGGAATCCGTCCAGGTCTCGCCAAGGGGCGACTATCCCCGTTGTCCGGCGCCCGCCCGGGATCGTGAGCCGATGACGGTCGCCACCAACCCGACGAGCCCCAGCGCCTCTGGGCTCATTCCCCGGGAACAGACGGCGACGACGACGATCACGATCACGACGGTGAGCGCGTCGTGCACCTGATCGGCGAGCGGATGACGGTGGGGCGCGTACCGCCGAATCTGCTGAATCCTCATGCCCTTCACGATCACTCCCCTGACTGTCGTGACTGGGTTACCGGCGGAACGTGATGTTTCCGCTTAACGGAACTGTGCAGCCTGAAAGGGTGTGCAATCAAATACAAAGCGAATTACTCACCCTTGTGTCGCAATCCGAAAGGGAAATCACGCCCGGGAGACCATACGCGACCGCCCCCGGCCGGGCGACCGGCCGGGGGCAGCGGGGAGGAACCATCGGGTGCTACTGAACGACCTTCAGGAGCTTGTTGGGGGTTCCCGCACCGGGGTTGGCAATCTTGTCGGCGGTGGCGCCCTGGGTCAGGGCGTTCGCCACCTGCTCCGGGGTGGCGTCCTTGTGACCCGCGAGGTAGAGCGCGGCGGCACCCGTGACGTGCGGGGTGGCCATGGACGTACCGGAGATGGTCTTGGTGCCGGAGTCGCTGTCGTTCCAGTCGGAGGTGATGTCCGAGCCGGGGGCGTAGAGGTCGACCACGGCGCCGTAGTTCGAGAAGTCCGACTGCTTGTCGTCCTTGGTGCTGGAGGCGACGGTGATGGCCTCCTTCACCCGGGCCGGGGAGCCCTGGCCGGCGTCGGTGGACTCGTTGCCCGCCGCGACGGCGAAGGTGACGCCCGACGCGATGGCCTTCTGGACGGCGGCGTCGAGCGCCTCGTCCGCGCCGCCGCCGAGGCTCATATTGGCGACGGAGGGGCCCTTGTGGTTCTTGGTGACCCAGTCGATGCCGGCCACGACCTGCTCGGTGGTGCCCTGCCCCTCGGCGTTCAGCACCCGCACCGCCACGACCTTGGCCTTCTTGGCCACGCCGTGCGCGGCGCCGGCGATGGTGCCCGCCACGTGGGTGCCGTGGCCGTTGCCGTCGTCGGCCTTGTCGTTGTTGTCGACGGCGTTGAAGCCGTATGAGGCGCGACCGCCGAAGTCCTTGTGGCTGATGCGCACACCGGTGTCGATGACGTACGCGGTGACGCCCTCACCGGCGCTGTCGGGGTAGGTGTACTTGCCGTCGCCCTTGGTCTCGGTCTGGTCGATCCGGTCCAGGCCCCAGGAGGGTGGGGCCTCCTGAGCGCCCTTGACCGTGAAGCGGTGGTTCTGGACGACCTTGGCGACGGCGGGGTCGGCGGCGAGCCGCTTCGCCTCCTTCAGGTCGAGGCCGCTGGCGGAGAAGCCGTGGACGGCGGAGGTGTACGTACGCTCCAGCTTGCCGCCGTACCGCTCGGCCAGGCCCTTGCCTTCGGTCGAGACCGCGTGGGCGTCGGCGCTCTTCGCCACGCCCTTCGCGCCGTCCTTCACGCCGTCCTTCAGCAGAACGATGTAGCTGCCGTCGACGGCGTCCTTGGACGCCGTTCCGAAGACGGTGCCTTCCGCGGGCGCACTGGCTCCTGCGGGCAGGGCCAGCAGGGTGGCTCCGGCCGTCACGGCCGCGGCGGTGGATATCGCCAGGACGAGACGTCGTTTGCCGGTGCGCTTGTGGGCTGCCATAACGAGGGTTCCTCCTCGTGGAGTTGTGGGGGGGCGTCGCGTGTTCGGTCACACGACACACCCGGGGCGAACACGGATTCGCTCCGGGTGATCCAAAACCCTGGCAGCGTTGACGCGCTCAGATCAACACCGATCGAAGATGTGTGGCATACGCAACATTCTTGCGGAACTACAAACAGCAAGGAACACAGGCAAGTTGGACAGTGGCTCCTGATAACTGCTGTCACGTTTTACAACGCCGACACAGACAACTCATCTCTTGCACACGCGACTTGTTCGCCGTCGTCTTGTCGGCGTAATAAACCTCTTACGGGTACGCTCGGCGATTTTTCCGCCCATCGGAGGAATCCGGGCGCGAACACGGCTGTACACACGCTCGGTTGTGCAGGCTGTCCCCGTGACGGGATGGCGAAGAGCTACACACGCGGGGGTGTTGGCGGCGCTCGCCGTGTTCGCGCCGGCGGGCGAGGCGGCCGCGGACGACGGCGGCGCGCACGCCGCGCTCGGCGACACGTCGGTGACGGCTGTCCTCCACCACCTGCCGAACCCACTGGCGCTGCTCCCGCACCCGCCGACCCATGTGACCGCGTCCCTTCTGGGCGGCGCGGTGAACGCCGAGGTCATCGACAGCGGTACGGGCTGTCTGAACGTCAACGCGCAGGTACCTCCCGCGAACGCGGACGCGGAGGTGTGGCTGCGCTGCCGCAAGCCGGCCCCGCCTGCTCCGGCCCCACCGGCCCCCGCCCCTCCGGCACCGGCGCCACCGGCTCCCGCACCGGCACCACCCGCACCCGCGCCACCGGGGCCTGGCGCTCCTCCGGCGCCCGCGCCGCCCGGACCGGGGGCACCCCCGGCACCGGGCGCGCCTCCGGCTCCCGCGCCGCCCGCGCCCGCTCCCCCGGCGCCGGGTGCCCCTGGCGCACCACCGGCACCACCCGCACCCGCGCCTCCGGCACCGGGGCCTGGTGCTCCCCCGGCGCCCGCCCCGGGCGCACCACCGGCACCAGCACCGCCCGCACCACCAGGCGCCCCACCCGCCCCTCCGGCTCCGGCGCCCCCCGCGCCCGCTCCCCCGGCGCCGCCCGCGCCACCGGCCCCCGGCGCACCGGCCGTTCCGGGCGCGCCGCCGGCGCCGGGCGTCCCCGCGCCCATGCCTCCCGGGCAGCCGGGTCAGCCCGGCCGGCCCGGGCTGCCCGGGCTGCCCGCGCCGCCGGGAGCCGCCGCGCCCGGGGCACGGGCTCCGGGCGTCGTGCCCGTCGGCGACACCCCACCGCGAGCGGCCCCCGCACCGCCGCCGCCCGCGCCCGCCCCTCGCGCCCCGGCGCCACCGCCTCGGCCCCGGCCGCGACCGGGCTATCCCCAGGGGTCCGCCCACCACGGCGTTCTCAAGGCCCTCAACAAGAAGCGGGTGCACGGCATCCCGCTGGTCACGCTCACCCTGCTGATCACGGCTCCGGCCGTGCTGGCGGCGGCGCTGCTGCGGCCGCGTTCGGCCGGCGCGCGGCGTCGCTGACCCAGCGCGTCAGCGCGGCACCTCGGCCGCGCCCCCGGCGCGGATCGCGGCCAGCACGGCCTCGTGGAAGGCCCGCAGTCCCCCGGGCGGCACGGCCCGGGGGCCGCCGGTGAGCGTGTACCACTCCTCGGCGCCGGTGTACTGCACGCGGACGTCCGCCAGTCCGTCGGGGCGTCGTGCCGTGACCACGGTGAGGTCGCCGGTGATGACCCCGACGTCGTCGGTCATCGCCCCACCCGGTCCGGCGGTCACTTTGTCCTCGTAGCGCTCCTGGCTCGCTCCTGTGTTCATGACGTACACGTATCCAGCATCTTGGTGAGCATGCCTCGCTCCTCCTCGGTCACGCTCAGGCCATAGGTGGACTTCACCGAGGTCCATCCCCGGCCGTAGAAGCACCAGGCGCTCTTCGCCGGCGGCTGCCACTGGTCCGGGGACTGGTCGCCCTTGGAGCGGTTCGAGGCGGCGGAGACCGTGAGCAGCTGCGGGTGCGTCAGGTCGTTGGCGAACGCCTTGCGCCGGTCGTCGTCCCACTTGTCGGCGCCCGAACGCCAGGCGTTGGCCAGCGGCACGATGTGGTCGATGTCCACCTGACCGGCCTTGTCGGCGGTCTTGTCGTCGTAGAGGCTGTGCCAGGTCCCCTCGACGGCCCGGCACTCGCCGTCCCGCTTCACGCCCTTGCCGTCCCGCTCCAGGACCGTCTCCCGGGTGTCGCACTTGTTGCCCTGCTGGGCCCAGTGGGGGAACTTGGCGCGGCTGTAGCCGGACATCGAGTGGGGCTTCTCCGCCTTCAGCGCGGCCAGTTGCTTGCGGGCCTCGCCCGTCGTCGGGAGCCCCGGCAGCGGGTCGCCCGCGCGGTTCTTCCCCTCGCCCGACGGCGCGGGCGCCTTGGACGCCGCCGACGACGCGCCGGCCGGTCGCGACGGTGAGCCGGACGACGCGGCCGCGTCACCGGACTTGCCTCCGCAACCGGCGAGGGTGGCCCCCACCGCGCACACGGCGACCACCAGCGCCGCGACCCGCCCCTGACGAAGCCTCATTCTCCGACAACCCCTTCGATCACAACACACACATCCGGCATAACGTTCGATCCTACGTGCAGGCCGGCCACCGGGAGATCTTCCCCTCCCCGATCGTGTGAATCCGCGCCCGGGGCCCGGTGCCGCGCCGAGCGGCGTCCGCACAGTGGGGTGATGACGCCATGGGAAGAGGACGAGGAACGGGCCGCCGGGGTCGTCGGATACGCCACCGCCCAGCTCGGGCACACGCGGGAGTTGCTCGGCATGCTCAGCGACGCGCAGTACGTGTGCCGGCCCCATGAGGCCGGCAGCTGCGTCGCCGGGCACGTTCGGCACTGCGTGGACCACTACACCGCGCTCCTGGCCGGCGCGGGCGGCGGCACGGTCGACTACGACCGGCGGAAGCGCGGCGGTGTGCTGGAGACCGACCGGGGTGCCGCGCTGGCGCGGCTGGCCGACGTCTCCGCCCGGGTGGCCGCGGTGACACCGGCGGATCTCGACCGGCCCGTGGACGTGCTCAGTGTGGTGGACGCGGCGGGCACGGTCGTCCGCACGCGCTCCACCGTGGGGCGGGAGCTGCTGTTCGTCGCCCACCACGCCGTCCACCACCTGGCGGTGATGGTGCCGGTCGCCCGTGCCCTGGGCGTGGCCGTGCCCGTGGAGTTCGGGTACGCGCCCGCGACGCTCGCCTACCTCCGACGAGCCTGAGCCGCGACGAGCCTGAGCCGCCCGGACCCGGTCGTCGGCGGTCAGCCGAAGAAGGCCGGCCTGCGGTCGCGGGTGTGCCGGTGGAAGGCGATCCCGGCGACGACGACGGCACCGAGGAACCACAGCGGGCCCAGAAGCAGGTAGGGGAACGGGAAGGAGTCCCGGAAGCCCGCGGTGACCGCGGCCTGCATGGCCCCGTAGGACGGCAGGTAGCGGATGAAGTCGTTGTCGGCGACCGGATTGGCGATGGGGCTCTGCAGGCCGGTGTCGATGATGCTGGTCATGATGATGAGCAGCATTCCGGCCAGTTCGCCGCGCAGCGTCGCGCCGAGCATCACCCCGAAGCCGCCGTAGGTCAGCGCGCCGGTGGTGAGGGCGAGGCCGAGCAGCCAGGGCTGCCGGGGGTGCCAGTAGAGGCAGACCACGGCGGTGGCGTAGGCGCTGGTCAGGACGGCCGCGAGGAGCAGCGCCACGAGCTTGCCGGCGATCAGCTGGGGGCGGGGGTAGCCGGCCATGGCGAGCCGGTGGTCGAACCGGCCCGCCGTGAAGGTGACGGAGAACATCATGAAGCCGACGATCAGGGTGACGGCGTTGAGGGCCCCGGAGATGTTGCTGAGGTTGTTGCCGGGCGCGGTGATGGTCTCGTCGGTCGCGCGCAGCAGGAACCGCACCTCGGCGGAGGTGATCACCACATGGCCGAGGGAGATCCACAGCGGGAGGTAGAAGAGGACGAGGACGAGCGCCAGCCTGTTCCGGGAGTGTTCGAGCAGCGCGTAGCGGGCGGCGGTGGAGAAGTACGTCCAGGCGGAGGTGGAGGCGGTGCGCACGGCCGGTTCACCCGCCCCGGCGCGCGTCGTCGACGAGCCGTCCGGCGTCGAGCCGCCACAGGTCGTCGAACCGGCTGGTGTCATAGGCGATGTGGGTGACGACCAGACAGGACCGCCCCACGGCCCGGAGCTGCCCGGCCAGTTCCCAGAACCGTTGGTAGGCCTCCCAGTCGAAGCCCTGGTAGGGCTCGTCCAGGAGCAGCAGGGGCGGGTCGTGCATCAGGGCGAGGACGAGATTGAGTTTCTGCTGGGTGCCGCCGCTGAGGGTGCCGATCCGGTGCCGCCGGTAGTCGGCGAAGTGCAGGGTCTCCAGGAGTTCGTGGGCGCGGTCGAGGCCGGGCAGGCCGTAGGCGACGCGGAAGAGTTCGAGGTGCTGTTCGACGGTGAAGGCGGGGTTGAGCACGGTCTCCTGGGGGCAGTAGCCGATGCGGCCGGGGCCTTTGACCACGCCCCGGTCGGGCCGGAGCCGCCCGGCGAGGATGCGCAGCAGGGTCGACTTGCCGGACCCGTTCTCGCCGACGACACCCGCCAGGCGGCCCGCCCGCAGCTCCATGTCGACGCCGCGCAGCACACGGTGCCTGCCGTATGCCTTGTGGACGTCGTGGACCTCCAGGAGCGGCCGTGCGTCACTCATCGCTCCCATCCCTACCACCGGGGTGCCGCCCCCGGCGGTAGCCGGTCGGCCGGGGGCGGTCAGGAGCGGCCGATCGGCCCTCGCGGAAGGGTCGGGCTCAGCCGTCGAGCGACGTCAGGTCGAGGCCGCTCAGGCGCTCGGGGTCGGCGAGGATGTCGATCTCGACGATCCGTCCGTCCGTGATCGTGAAGCCCAGGACGGCCGTGGGCCGCCCGCCGACGATCGACACGATGCCCGCGGCGCCGTTGACGAGCGCCGGCCGCGACGAGCCGGCGGCACGCTGGAAGAGCAGCGCCTGCCCGGCCACCGCGGCGGGGCCGCGCAGCTCCCGCGACCCGCCGGCGAGGCCCGCGCCGGTGTCCGCGCGCAGGACGACGTCCGGGTCGAGCAGGGTCACCAGGGCGTCGAAGTCGCCGCCGCGCGCGGCGGCGAGGAACGCGTCGACGACCTCCCGCTGCCGGCCGAGGTCGGCGTCGGGCACGGGCGCGGTGCCCCGCACCCGGCGGCGGGCCCGGCTGGCGAGCTGCCGGGCGGCCGCCGGGGTGCGGCCGACCATGGGGGCGATCTCGTCGAACGGCACGGCGAACATGTCGTGCAGCACGAACGCGAGGCGCTCGGCGGGGGCGAGCGACTCCAGCACGACGAGCAGCGCGAGGCCGACGGAGTCGGACAGCAGCGCCTCCTGCTCGGGGTCGATCCCGTCGACGCCGCTGACGACCGGGTCGGGCACGTGGACGTGGACGTCCAGGGACTGCTCGCCGCGCGTATTCCGCGAGCGCAGCATGTCCAGGCACACCCGGCCGACGACGGTCGTCAGCCACCCGCCCAGGTTCGCGACGTCCTCGGTGTCGGCACGGGCCAGCCGCAGCCACGCCTCCTGCACCGCGTCGTCGGCCTCGCTGAGCGAGCCGAGCATCCGGTAGGCGACCGAGCGCAGGTGGGCTCGGTGGGCCTCGAAGCGCTCGGCCAGGAATTCCTCGTTGTTCATCGGTCGCTTTCTTCCGTCGGCGTTCGTCATCCCATTGACGAAGGAGACCGTACGGATGTGACACACCGGATCACGAGGCCGGGGTGACGGCGGGGACCGGCGGTCACGCGCAGGGCCGGGGATTCACGGCCCCGGTTCGAGGCGTCGGCCCCGGCCCTCCGCCGCGTCGATCAGCACGTGGGCGGTGGCGGTGGGCATGGAGAGCATCGGGTAGTGGCCGGTGGGGAGTTCGAAGAAGGTGGTGTCCTTGTCGACCACGGCTCGAAGCCGTGGGTCGCCGGCCCGGTGGAGGGCCTCGATCATGGCGAGGGTGTTGCCGTTGGCCGTGCAGAACACGGCGGAGGCGGGCAGCCGGTCGCCCGCTCCGGTCAGGCGGAGGGGTTCGGTGAACGAGCCGTAGGGGTGGCCGACGGCTAGCCGGCGCATGCGGGCGAGTGCCGCGTCGTCCAGGCCGTCGAGGCTGCCCCACGCCGGGAGTTCGTCCGGTCCCGGCAGGGGGAAGCGCGATCCCTCGCCCTCGGTAGCGACGCGCTTCTCGAACGCCGCCCGCCGTTCGGGGTCCATGAACGTGTTCACGACGCTCTCCCCGTCCTGGGGCGCGGCGGCGTCGAGGAAGACGACGCGGCCGACGCGTTCCGGGCAGCGGTCGGCGGCGCCCAGGACGGGGAAGATGCCGTAGCTGTGGCCGACCAGGACGACGTCGGAGAGCTCCTCGTACGCGAGGACGTTGAGGACGTCCTGCACGTGGGTGCTCAGCCCGGTGCCGGCCGTGGCGAGGTGGGCGCGGTCCCCGAGGCCCGTCAGGGTGACCGGTACCGCCCGGTGCCCCGCGCGCTCCAGCTCCGCCGCGACGTCCCGCCAGGCCCAGCCGCCCAGCCAGCCGCCCGCCACCAGGACGAACACCGCCATGACCCCACCTCCAGGATCCGCCGCACCACGTCGCCACAAGTGGGCCCGCCCGCCGCATTATGGTGCGGGCGGGCGGGCCGCGTCACCCCTGTTCGTCCAGGAAGGCGGCCAGCTTGGCGGCGAATCCGGCCGGGTCCTCCCCGGGCGCGCCGTGGCCCGCGTCGATCTCGGCGTAGCGGGCGCCGGCGATGCCGGCGAGGAGCGCCTGCTGCTGCTCGGCGTCGATGATGCGGTCGTGGGCGCTGGCGAGGACGAGGGTCGGGGCGGTGATCCGGCCCAGGAGCGGGCGCAGGTCCACCTGCCGGTCGACCTCGGTCTGCCGTACCGCGCCGGGTGTGATCATCGGTATCAGGGCGCGGATCAGCTCCTCGTTGGCCGCCGCGTCGACGTGCTGCCAGTAGCGCGGCCCGTAGGCCATGAGCGGCAGCAGGCGCGGGAAGAGGGCGGTGCCGTGCGCGGCGTCGGCGCGCATCAGCTCCAGCCAGTAGCGGAACTCGGCGTCCATGCGGACGTCGGTGTGCGCCCATCCCGCGTGGAGGGCGAGCGAGCGGACGCGCTCGGGCCGGGTGGCGGCGAGGTGGGTGGCCACGGCCGAGCCGAGCGAGTGGCCGGCCAGGTGGAAGGTGTCCAGGCCGGCGGCGTCGGCGGCGGCGAGGACCTCGTCGGCCAGGTCGGCCAGGGTGAGGGGGCCGCCGTGGTCGGTGGTGCCGCCCGAGCCCGACAGATCGGGGGCGACGACGGTGAACCGGTCCGCGACCGCCTCCGTCAAGGGCTGCCACTGCTCACGGGTGGCGGCGGTGCCGTGCACCAGGACCACCCCCGGTCCGGTGCCGGTGATGTCGTACTCGACGGTGGCGTCGCCGCCGCTGATGCCTATGGTCGTCTTGGGCATGATGGGGCTGTCTTTCCTGGTCAGAGGGGTGTGATGGCCCTCATCCCATCGCGGACCCGGTTGTCGGCCAACCACCGGATCGCGCTTACACTCATCGCGAAACCCGATCAATGGGGTGGGTGTGGAGATCCGGCAGTTGCGCTACTTCCTGACGGTGGCGGAGGAATTGCATTTCGGGCGGGCCGCCGAGCGGCTGCACATCGTGCAGTCGGCGGTCAGTCAGCAGGTCCGCCGGCTGGAGCGGGAGCTGAACGCCGAACTCTTCGACCGCACCACGCGGGCGGTGAGCCTGACCGAGGCGGGCCGGCGGCTGCTGCCGCACGCCAGGGAGGTCCTGGCCGCGGAGGTCCGGGGACGGGCGGCGGTCGACGAGCTGCGCACCGAACAGGCGGCGACCCTGCGGCTCGGCACCAGCGCCGGGCTGGGCACCCGCCTGGACGCCATCCTCGACGGGTTCGCCCGGCTGGCCCCGGGCGCCCGCCTGGAACTGGTGACGGCCGCCACCGACGCCCGGCTCCGCTCGGTGCGCTCGGGCGAGCTCGACGCGACGCTGCTGCGGGGCGAGCGGCCGGGTACGGGGCTGGAGTTCCTGCCACTGTGGGAGGACGCGCTCATGGTCGCCCTGCCCGCCCGCCACGACCTGGCCGTCCGCGCGGTGGTGGACACCGCCGACCTCGCCGGGCTGCCGCTGCGGCTGTCCCCGCCGTCGCGCAACCCCGCCCTGTACGACCTGGTGACCGCCTCCTGCCGGGAGGCCGGCTTCGAGCCGGTCATGGGGCCGGAGTTCACCACCGCGCAGGACACGCTGGCGACGATCGGCTTCGGCATGCCGTCGTGGACGGTCTTCTACGCGCCGCACGCGGAGCAGTTGCCGGTGCCGGGGGTGGTGTTCCGGCCGCTTCGGAATCCCTCGCCGGTGATGCGGACGTTCCTGGCCGTGCGGCCGGATCCGCCGCGTGCGGTGCTGCGGGCGCTGATCGAGGCGTGCCACGGGGCGTAGCGGTTCCCGGGTTCCCTCACGCCAAGCGGCGCCGGCCGTACACCCCGTACGTCACCCCCGCGCACACCCCGTAGAAGACCAGGAACCCCGCATACGCCCACTCACCGTTCCCCGTGCTCAAGAACGACTGCCGGAACGCGACGTTCACCAGCACTCCCCCAGCGCTCCCACTGCGCCGGCGAAGCCGATGAGTGTCGTCGCGCGGTCGGCCCGGGTGTCGTGGACGGCCGGGATCATGCGGTAGGTCGAGCCGTTGCCGAGGCCGCTGAGCACGAACAGGGCGATGAAACCGGCGAAGAAGACCGTGACCCAGTGGGCCCGCGCCGCGGCGAGGACGAGCGCGCTGCTCGCCGCCATGGCCGCGAAGACGGCGAGGGTGACGCGGGCACCGCCGAGGCGGTCCGCCAGGGCGCCCCCGTACGGGCGGGCCAGTGAGCCCAGCAGGGGCCCGGCGAAGGTGAGGCTCGCGACCTTCACCGGTGTGTCGAACTGGTCGTGGAACTGCGTCTGGAGCACCAGCCCGAAGGCGAACGAGAAGCCGATGAACGACCCGAACGTCCCGATGTAGAGCAGCGAGATCCCCCAGGTATGGCCGTCGCCGATGATCTCGCGGAGCGCGGGCCGGGTGTCGCGCACCGCCGGGAGGTCGTCCATCCAGCGCAGGGCCGCGAGAGTGGCGAGGACGACCAGGGGGACGTAGGCCAGCGGGAGCAGGGCGGGGTGCCCGGCGCCGGCGGTGGCGAGGACGAGGAGGCCGGCGAGCTGCACGGCGGGGACGCCGATGTTGCCGACGCCGGCGTTGACGCCCAGGGCCCGGCCCTTGAGACGCCCGGGGTAGAAGGCGTTGATGTTGGCCATGGAGGAGGCGAAGTTGCCGCCGCCCACGCCGGCCACGGAGGCGACGAGCAGCAGGGTCGTGAAGGACACTCCCGGCCTGAGCACGGCGGCCATGAGGAGGGTGGGCACCAGCAGGAGGAGCGAGCTGAGGACCGTCCAGGCGCGGCCCCCGAAGCGGGCCACCGCGTACGTGTACGGCAGGCGCAGGACGCCGCCGACGACGGTCGGCACAGCCGTGAGCGTGAACTTGCCCGCCGGGTCGATGCCGTACTCAGGGCCGAGGAAGAGCACCAGCACCGACCACATGCTCCACACCGAGAAGCCGATGTGCTCGGTGAACACGGACACCAGGAGATTGCGCCGGGCGACACGCGAGCCGGTGCGCTCCCAGAACCCGGGCTCTTCCGGCCGCCAGTCGGTGAGGGTGCGGGTCCGGGGGCGACCGCCTGCGGCCGGGCTCTCCGGGGCGACCGCGCGGACCGGCCACGTCCGCAGGGACTCCGCGACGCCGTCCTCGTCGACGCGTTCGCCCGTCCGCAGGTCGTACGTCTCCTTGTACATGGGTGAGGTCACCACCGGCACGCCGCCCAGGCTGCCGGTGAGGCCGCGCGAGATGACGTACGCGCCGCTGACGGGGTCGCGGTTGTCCAGCGCGTAGAGCGTTCCGTCCCCGTCGCGGAAGACCGCGATCTGCTCTCCGGAGACGAGGGCGGTGACGCCGCGCCCCGGGGTGAGGTCGCCGTAGCGGCAGACGGCGGTCCAGGCCGTGGCCTCGTCGGTGCCGCCGATCTCCACCCGCGCGTCGGGGTGGACGAGGGTGGTGGTGGAGGAGTGGTCGTTCATCGGGTGCCTACCTCTTCGGGGAGGGCCGGGCGGATCTGCTCGCGCTCCGGGACGAAGCTGACGGAGGGGTCGGGGGTTCCCGGGGCGTTGACGAAGGAGACGAAGCGCCGCAGCCGCTCGGGGTCGGCGAGGGTGGCGGCCCACTCGTCCTCGTAGCCCTCGATGTGGCGGGCCATCAGCTCGTCCAGTTCCCCGGCGATGCCGAGCGCGTCGTCGACGACGACGGCGCGCAGGTGGTCGAGGCCGCCTTCGAGGCGTTCGACCCAGGGGGCGGTGCGCTCCAGGCGGTCGGCGGTGCGGATGTAGAACATCAGGAAGCGGTCGATGGTGCGGATGAGGGTGCCGCGGTCGGTGTCCTGGAGGAGGAGGTCCGCGTGGCGGGGCGTGGCGCCGCCGTTGCCGCCGACGTAGAGGTTCCAGCCCTGGGCGGTGGCGATGACGCCGAAGTCCTTGCTCCGCGCCTCGGCGCACTCGCGGGCGCAGCCGGAGACGGCGGCCTTGATCTTGTGGGGGGAGCGCAGGCCCCGGTAGCGGAGCTCCAGTTCGATGGCGAGGGCCACGGAGTCCTGGACGCCGAAGCGGCACCAGGTCTGCCCGACGCAGGACTTCACGGTGCGCAGGGACTTGCCGTAGGCGTGCCCGGACTCGAAGCCCGCGTCGACGAGGCGGCGCCAGATCTCGGGGAGCTGGTCGACGGTGGCGCCGAACATGTCGATGCGCTGACCGCCGGTGATCTTGGTGTAGAGGCCGAAGTCCCGGGCGATGGCGCCGATGGTGATCAGGCCGTCGGGGGTGATCTCGCCGCCGGGGACGCGGGGCACGACGGAGTAGGAGCCGTTGCGCTGGAGGTTGGCGAGGAAGTGGTCGTTGGTGTCCTGGAGGGCGGCCTGTTCGCCGTCGAGGATGTAGGAGGTCTCGCCGAGCCCGGCCAGGATGGAGGCGACGGCCGGCTTGCAGACGGCGCAGCCCTGACCGGTGCCGTGTTCGGCCAGGAGCCGGGCGAAGGAGGTGATGCCCTTGACGCGGATGATCTCGTAGAGCTCGGCGCGGGTGTGGGTGAAGTGCTCGCACAGGCCGCGGCTGGTCGGGGCGCCCGCGGCGGCGAGTTCGCCGGTGACGATCGAGGTGAGGAGCTTCTCGCAGCTTCCGCAGCCGGTGCCGGCCTTGGTGCACTTCTTGACGGCGGGCACGGTGGTGCACTCGCGCTCGCTGACAGCGGCGCGGATGGTGCCCTTGGTGACGTTGTGGCAGGAGCAGACGACGGCCCCGTCGGGCAGCGCCGCGGCGCCGACACTGCCGCCGCCCGCCGACCCGGCGGGCCGGGGCAGGAGCAGTTGTTCGGCCGGTACGGGCAGGGGGGCGCCGTTGCCCGCGAGGGGGCGCAGGGTGGCGTAGTCGTCGGTGTCCCCGACGAGGATGCCGCCGAGCAGCGAGCCGTCGGGGCCGAGGGTCAGCTTCTTGTAGACGCCGGCCCGGCTGTTGGCGTAGGTGACGTCCAGGGCGCCCTCGGTGGTGCCGTGGGCGTCGCCGAAGCTGGCCACGCCCACGCCGAGGAGCTTGAGCTGGGTGGAGGTGTCGGCGCCGGTGAACTCCCCGGAGGCGTCGCCGGTGATGGCGCGGGCGGCGGTCTCGGCCATGGCGTAGCCGGGGGCGACGAGCCCGTAGACGCGGCCGTCGACGGCCAGGGCGCATTCGCCGATCGCGAAGACGTGCGGGTCGGCGGTGCGGCAGCGGGCGTCGACGACGATGCCGCCGCGTTCGCCGACGGGCAGGCCGCAGTCCCGGGCGAGCCGGTCCTGGGGCCGGACGCCCGCCGAGAAGACGACGAGGTCGGTGGGGAAGCCGGTGCCGTCGGAGAGCGTCAGGGCGCCGACGCGTCCGTCGGGGCCGGTCCCGACGGCCTGGGCGCCGGCGCCCGTGTGGACGGTGACGCCGAGTTCCTCGATCTTGCGGCGGAGCAGCGCGCCGCCGGCGTCGTCTATCTGAAGGGACATCAGCCGGGGGGCGAATTCGACGACGTGGGTCTCGAGTCCGAGGGCACGCAGGGCTCCGGCGGCCTCCAGGCCGAGGAGCCCGCCGCCGATGACGGCGCCGGCGCGGGCCCGGGCGGCGTCGGCGCGGATGGCGTCGACGTCATCGAGGGTGCGGTAGACGTGGCAGCCGTCGGCGTCGTGGCCGGGGACGGGCGGGACGAAGGGGTAGGAGCCGGTGGCGAGCACGAGGGTGTCGTAGGGCACGCGGGCGCCGGAGGCGGTGGTGACGGTGCGGGCCGGGCGGTCGACGGCGACGGCCGGGTCGCCCAGACGCAGGTCGATGCCGTGGGTGGTGAGGAAGTCCGGCGGGCACAGGGACAGTTCCTCGGCGGTGGTGCCGCTGAAGGCCGAGGTGAGGTGGACGCGGTCGTAGGCGGGCCGGGGCTCCTCCGCGAGGACGGTCACCGCGAAGCGCCCGGCCGTGCCGGTCCGCTCGTGGAGGGCTTCCAGGAAGCGCTGGCCGACCATGCCGTGGCCGACGAGGACCAGCCGGTGCGGGGCCGAGGTGGAGAGCGGGGGCGTCACGCGCGGGCTCCTTCGGGGTTGAGCAGGTAAGAGGGGTCTGCGGGCAGCGGTTCGTCCCGTTGCCAGGCGAGGGCGATGTCGCCCGTGGCGGCGAGGTCGCCCAGGAGGACGCCGGCGACGAGCCGGTCGCCGCGCAGGACGAGCGTGGTGGAGGTGCCGCGCGTGGTGTCGGAGTAGCGCAGCACGTCGTGGCCGGGGGCGTGTTCGGCGGTCATGTCGCCGAACGCGGCGAGCTGGAGGGGGCCCGCGGACAGCCGGGTCAGGGGGCGGGCGCCGGTGTGGCGGGCGCCGGGGTCCGTGCCGGAGAGGTGGGCGGCGAGCGCGTCGGCCTGGGCCCAGGCGGGTCCGGTCAGTCCGTGGACGGCGCCCCGGTGCTCGGCGCAGTCGCCGATGGCGTGGACGCCGGGGGCGGAGGCGGCCAGCCGGTCGTCGACGACGACGCCGTGGCGTACGCGCAGCCCCGCCGCCCGGGCCAGCGCGGTGCGGGGCCGGACGCCGCAGGCGAGCAGGACGAGGTCGGTCTCCAGCTTGGTGCCGTCGGCGAGTTCGAGGGCCTGGACGTGGTCGGTGCCGTGGAGGGTGACGGGCCGGGCGGCGAGGTGCGTGGTGATGCCGAGGGCGGCGAGCCACCCGCGCGCCAAGTGCGCGGAGCGGTCGTCGAGGTGGCGTTCCATCAGCCACGCGCCCCGGTGGACGATCGTGGTGGGCGTGCCGAGGGCGGCCAGGGCCCGGGCGGCGCTGACGCCGAGCACTCCCCCGCCGATCACGACGGCGTGCGTGGCGCGGCGGGCGGCGTCGGCCAGGGCCCGGCAGTCGGCGAGCGTGCGCAGGAGGTGGACGCCGCCGGGTTCCGGTTCGCCGTCGCGCAGGCCCCGCAGGGGTGGCACGACGGGGGCGGCTCCGGTGGCGAGGACGAGCGCGTCGTAGGGGGCGGTGGTGCCGTCGGCCAGGGTGAGGGAGCGGGTGGCGGGGGCGACGGCCGTGACGCGGGTGCCGGTGCGCAGGGTGGTGCCCTCCCCCAGCGGCAGGCCGATGGCGTCGGGGTCGTAACGGCCGGTGAGGACGTCGGCGAGGAGGGCACGGTTGTAGGGCGCGTCCGGCTCCGCCCCGTACAGCGTCACCTCGGCGGCACCGGGGGATGTGCGGGCGAGGAGTTGCTGGGCGAAGCGGGCGGCGGCCATGCCGGCGCCGACGACGGCGACGCGGCGGATATTCATGCTGCCGCTCGTGTTCATGGGCGGGCCTCGGCTTCGGCCGCCTTCTCCACCCGTACCGCGCAGACCTTGAACTCGGGCATGCGCGACTGGGGGTCCAGGGCGGGGTTGGTGAGGGTGTTGGCGCGGCCGGGTCCGTCCCAGTGGAAGGGCATGAAGACGGTGTCGGCGCGGATGGCCGCGGTGATCCTGGCGGGGGCGAGGGCGCGGCCGCGCCGGCTGGTGACGGCCAGGACGTCGCCCTCGCCGACGCCGAGGCGCTCGGCGAGGTGGGGGTGGAGCTCGACGAACGGGCCGGGGGCGGCCGCGTTGAGCTCGGCGATCCGGCGGGTCTGGGCGCCGCTCTGGTACTGGGCGGTGACCCGGCCGGTGGTGAGGTGCAGCGGATAGGCGGGGTCGGGCTCCTCGGCCTGCGGTCGGTGGCCGGCCTCGGCGAACCGGGCCCGGCCGTCGGGGGTGGCGAAGCGGTCGAGGAACAGGCGCGGCGTCCCCGGGTGCGCGGGGTCGGGGCAGGGCCAGAAGACGCCGTTCTCGGCGCGTATGCGGGCGTAGTCGATGCCCGCATAGTCGGCGGCGCCGCCCGCCGAGGCCCGGCGCAGCTCGTCGAAGACCTCCCGCGGGTCGTCGGGGAAGCCGTGGGTGGTGCCCAGGCGCGCGGCGAGCTCCTTGAGGAGGGTGAGGTCCGTGCGGACCCCGGGGGGCGGGGGGACGGCCGCCTGGCGGAGGATGACCCGGCCTTCGAGGTTGGTGGTGGTGCCGGTCTCCTCGGCCCACTGGGCGGCGGGCAGGACCACGTCGGCCAGTTCGGCGGTCTCGGAGAGCACGACATCGCTGACGGCGAGGAAGTCCAGCGCGCGCAGCCGCTCGGTGACATGGGCGGCGCGGGGCGCGGAGACGACCGGGTTGGAGCCCATGACCAGCAGGGCCCGGATGCCGTCGGGGGTTCCGGCGCGGTCGAGGAGCTCGTAGGCGGAAGGGCCCGGTCCGGGCAGGGAGTCGGGGTCCACGCCCCAGACGGCGGCGACGTGGGCGCGGTCGGCGGGGTCGGTCAGGGAGCGGTAGCCGGGGAGCTGGTCGGCCTTCTGCCCGTGCTCGCGGCCGCCCTGGCCGTTGCCCTGGCCGGTCAGGCATCCGTAGCCGCTGCCGGGGCGCCCGGCCTTGCCGGTGGCCAGGCAGAGGTTGATCCAGGCGCGGACGGTGTCGGTGCCCTTGCTGTGCTGTTCGCTGCCGCGCGCGGTGAGGACCATGCCGGTGCCGGCCCCGGCGAACATGCGTACCGCCTCGCGCAGTTGTGACACCGGCACCCCGGTGATCTGTTCCACCCGCTCGGGCCAGTGGGCCATGGCGGTGGCGCGGGCCCCTTCGAAGCCGGTGGTGCGGGCGGCGATGAAGTCCTTGTCCAGATGGCCGTCGGCGATCACCAGGTGCAACATCCCGAGGGCGAGCGCCAGATCGGTGCCGGGCACCGGGCGCAGGTGGAGGTCCGCCTGTTCGGCGGTGCGCGTCCGTCGGGGATCGACGACGATCAGCCGGCCGCCGGCCTCGCGCATGCGGGTGAAGTAGCGCAGCGCGGGCGGCATGGTCTCGGCGGGGTTGGCCCCGACGAGGACGACGCAGCCGGTCGTGGCGATGTCCTCCATCGGGAAGGGCAGGCCGCGGTCGACGCCGAAGGCCGCGCGGTGGGCGGTGGCGGCCGAGGACATGCAGAAGCGGCCGTTGTAGTCGATGTTCGGGGTGCGCAGGACCACGCGGGCGAACTTGCCGAGCGCGTAGGCCTTTTCGTTGGTCAGTCCGCCCCCGCCGAAAACACCGACGGCCTCGCGGCCGTGGTGTTCGGCGGCCCGCCGGAAACCGTCGGCCATCCGGTCCAGGGCCTCGTCCCAGGACGCCTCGCGCAAGGTTCCGTCGGCGGAGTCGCGAACCAGGGGCGCGGTCAGGCGGAGGGCGCGGGCGAGGAGGGCGGGCGCGGTGCGGCCCTTGCCGCACAACGCGCCCTGGTTGACGGGGAATCCGGGGCGTTCCTCGACATCGACCGGCGGGGCGGAGGGCGGCGTGCCGCCGGGACCGGTGGGTCGCGGCCGCAGTCGCATGCCGCACTGCAACGCGCAGTACGGGCAGTGGGTGTCGGTCGGAGTCATACGCCGAGCATGAGTCCGGCCCGTTACACGGCCGGGTCCGGAATGTTGCGGCCGTGGCACCAATTCCTCACGCCCCGGCGGCGGTTGTGTGATGTGGGTGGCATCCGCATTTAACATGAGCCGGGCAAACGCTGACGCCGCCATGACAGTGCGGCAACTCGCCGGTAACAAAGCGCCGCGAGCCTGAGCCCATGAGTACGGGGAACACGACCGCCGGCCGGGACGACGGGGCGGTGGGACCGCTGACGGGTTTCACGATCGGGGTGACGGCGGACCGCCGCCGCGAGGAGCTGGTGGCACTGCTCGTGCGCCGGGGCGCCCGCGTCGTCGAGGCCCCCGCGCTGCGCATCATGCCACTCGGTGACGACGCCGCGCTGCGCCGCGCCACCGAGCGCTGTCTCGAAGCCCCGCTGGACTACGTCGTCGCCACGACGGGCGTGGGCTGGCGCGGCTGGATGAGCGCCGCCGAGGGCTGGGGGACGGCCGACGCGCTGCTGGGCGCCTGCCGGGCCGCCACGGTCGTCAGCCGTGGCCCGAAGGCCACCGGCGCGGTACGGGCCTGTGGCCTGGCGGAGGCGTTCGCGCCCGGGACCGAGGCCAGTCACGAGGTGCTGACGTGGCTGCTCGCCCGGGACCTCGACGGCCGCCGGGTCGCGGTCCAGGAACACGGGGCGCCGCTGCCGGACTTCACGGCCGCGCTGCGCGAGCGGGGCGCGGAGGTGATCGAGGTCCCGGTCTACCGGTGGGGGCCTCCGGAGGATCCCGGCGCGGTCCGCCGCCTCGTGGAGGGCACCACGCGCGGCGAGGTGCACGCGCTGACGTTCACCAGCGCCCCGGCCGCCGTGGCATTACTGGAGGCGGCCGCGGCGGCCGGGCAGCGGGAACGGTTCCTGGCCGCGCTGCGCGAGGACGTGGCGGCGTTCTGCGTCGGCGAGCTGTGCGCGCACCCCCTGCGGGAGGCGGACGTGCCGGTGCACTGCCCGGAGCGGAGCCGGCTCGGGGCGCTCGTCCGGACGCTGGAGGACGTCCTGTCCCTGCGCGGCCGCCGGGCCCTCAGCCCCGCGCCGGACCCCCTGGTGCTCCAGGGCAACGCGCTCCTCGGCGACGGCGCCCCGGTGTGGCTGCCGCCTCTGCAGGCCGCGGTGCTGCGCGCTCTCGCCGAGCGCCCCGGCCAGGTGCTCAGCCGCACCGAACTGCTCGTCCGCGCCTGGCCCGACGGCCGCGCCGACCGGCACGCGGTCGACATGTCCATCGCCCGGCTGCGCAGGGCCCTGGGCCGCCACGCCGCCCTGGTCCGCACGGTCCCGAAGCGCGGCTACGCCCTGGCGGGGGCGTGATGGGAGGGCCCGCTCCCGTCCTCGTCGCCGTCGCGCACGGCACGCGGGATCCGGCCGGGGTGCGGACCGTGCGTCTGCTGCTGGACCGGGTGCGGGCACTGCGCCCCGGTCTGCGCGTGGAGTGCGGGTTCCTGGGGCTCGCCGCCCCGGCCCCGGGGGACGTGCTGGAGCGGGTGGCGGGGCCCGTCGTGGTGGTGCCCGTGCTGCTCGGGCCCGGCTATCACGTCCGCGTCGACATCCCCGCCGTGCTGGACGCCGCCGGCGCCGGCCACCGGGCCGTGACGGCGCCCGCGCTCGGCCCGGACCCGCTGCTCGCCGAGGCCCTGTCGGGGCGGCTGCGCGAGGCCGGCTGGTGCGGCCGGGCGCCCGGCGCGGCCGTGGTGCTGGCGGCCGCCGGGTCCCGGGACCCGGCGGCGACGGCGGCCACGCGCGCCATGGCCGGGCTGCTGAGCGCGCGGCTGGGCGCGCCCGTCGTCCCCGCGCACCTCGGCGGGCCGCTGCCCCCGCCCGCCGAGGCCGTCGCCGCGCTGCGGCGGCGCGGCCTCCCCGGGCCGCTGGCGGTGGCCCCCTACCTGCTGGCGCCGGGCGACTTCGCCCGGCGGGCCGGGTCCGGCCGCGGGGCCGACGCCGTGGCCGCGCCGCTCGGCACGCACCCGGCCGTCGCCCGCCTGGTCCTGCGCCGCTACGACCAGGCGGCGGCCCGCGCGGCACGGCCGGTTCCGGGTGCGCGGCCGGCCGGCGCGGTAGATCATGGAAGCCGGAGCCGGACCGGGAGGTGACCGTGACGGCGAAGAAGACCCGGGACATCCGGGTGCGCAGGGTCTACGAGGAACCCGCGACGGCCGACGGCAGCAGGGTGCTGGTCGACCGGATCTGGCCGCGCGGCCTCAGCAAGGAGGCGGCCGCACTCGACGAGTGGTGCAAGGACGTCGCCCCCTCGACCGGGCTGCGCACCTGGTACGGCCACGACCCGGGGAAGTTCGCCGAGTTCGGCCGCCGCTACCGGGCCGAGCTCCACGGCGACGCGACGCACGAGAACGCCCTCGGGCATCTGCGCGAGGTGGCCGGGGAGCGACCGCTCACCCTGCTGACGGCCACCCGCGACCAGGACATCAGCGCCGCCGCCGTCCTCAAGGAGGAGCTCGAGCGGCGCTGATCCCCCACCGTGGGTCTCATCCCCCGTACGTCGCCTGGGACTCGCCCAGCACCGCCGCGAAGTCGGCGGCCAGCCGCCGCCCGTCGGCGGGCGGCAGCCCGGCGGCGGTGATCCGCACCCCGGGCGCCCCGCCGATCCGGAAGCGCGCCCCGGCCGCGACCCACCAGCCGTGCGTCCGCAGTCCGTTGACGACGGCGGACTCGTCGCGCACGGGCACCCAGACGTTCATGCCGCTCACCCCGTGGGCCGTGATGCCGTGCCGGCCGAGCTCGCCGATCAGGGCCAGCCGCCGTTCCTCGTAGGCGTCGCGGGCCCGGCACACCAGGTCCCGGGTCGCGGGGTCCGTCATCAGGCCGAGCACCGTCTCCTGGAGCAGGTGGCTCACCCAGCCGGAGGTGAGCAGCATCCGCCCGTCGTGCCGGGCGAGGGTCGTCGCGTCGCAGGCGGCGGCCGCCCAGCGCAGGTCCGTGCCCAGGTACTTGGTGACGGTCGCGACGTGCGCCCAGCGCGCGAGCCCGCCGCCGGTGAGGGTGTGGAGGGGGGCCGCCGCGACGCTCCCCGCGTGGTCGTTCTCGATCACGAGGACCTCGGGCGCCTCGCGCAGGACCGCCACCAGCGCGTCCCTGCGGGCGGGAGTGAAGCGGCCGCCCCAGGGGTTCTGCGCCCGGGGACCGCACACCACGGCGCGCGCTCCCGCGCGCAGCGCGTCCCGCAACGCCTCGGGGCGCATGCCCTCGTCGTCGACCGCGACGGCGACGGTGCGCAGTCCGAGCGCCGTGACGAGGTCGAGCAGGTGGTGGTAGCCGGGGTCCTCCACGGCCACGGCGTCGCCCGGGCGGAGCTCGACGGACAGCAGCCGTCCGATCATGTCCAGCGCGCCGTGCGCGAACGTCACGTGCTCCACCGGCACCCCGTCCGCCCCCAGCCAGTCGCGGACGGCCTCCTCCAGGCCCGGCAGCCGGGGGGACGAGCGGTGGGAGCGGGCGCCGGGCGAGAGCCGGACGGGCGGCAGGAGGTCGGGGAGGAAGGCCGGGTCGGGGTGGCCGCCGGCCAGGTCGCGCAGTCCTTCGGGCACCTTGGGCGGGCGCCGGGAGGCCACGGCGGGGGCGGGGGCGACGACCGTGCCGCCCCTCCCCCGCGTGACGACGATCCCGCGCCGCCGCAGTTCCTTGTAGGCGGTCGCGACCGTGCCGGGGCTGATCCCGAGGTCCTCCGCGAGCCGCCGGACCGGCGGCAGCGCGGCGCCGGGCTCCAGGGCGCCCTCGGTCACCGCCCGTTCGACGGACGCGGAAAGGGCCTTGGCTGTCGTACCAGTGATCGCATATTGTGTTGCCACACCGTCAATTATGTATTGATACATATCTGGTTGGCAAGGGAACCGGGGGGAACGATGCGCGGCGCACGGACATCAGCATGGATATCGGGACGGATACCAGGAGGGCGGGACGGGCGGCGCATGCTCGCCGTCGCCCTCGTCGACCGGGTCGGCAGCGGCCTGTGGGCCGCCACCTCGGTCCTGTACTTCACCTATGTCGCCCACCTCGGCGTGGCTCAGGTCGGCACCCTGGTCGCCACCGCCGGGATCGTCGGCATCGCGGGCGCGCCGCTCGGCGGGCTGCTGGCCGACCGGCTGCCGGTCGTCCGCGTCCTCGCCGCCCTGCAGATCCTGCGCACGGCCGCCGCCGTGGGCCTGCTCCTGACCCACGACTACACGCTCCTGCTGGTCTGTTCGGCGGCCGGCGGCTTCGGCGACCGGGCGTCGAACGTGCTCACCAAGCTCTACGCCTCCCGCATCGCCGGGCCCGACCGGGTGCGCTACCAGGCGCTCCACCGCACCGTCGCCAACGCCGGCTGGGCCGTCGGCGGGCTCGGCGCGGCGGCGGCCCTCTCCGCCGGCACGACGACCGTCTACACGGGCCTGCTCCTCGGCGACGCCCTCTCGTTCGTCGCCGCCGCCCTGATCATCCTGCGCTGCGCGGAGACGTCCGCGCCCGCCCGCACCGTCACGGGCGCCGACGGTCCCGTACCGGCGGCACGCCCCACGAACCCCTGGCGGGACCGCGCCTACCTCGCGTACGTGGTCAGCGACACGGTGCTCTTCCTCGACGACGCCGTCTTCCGGGTGGGCCTGCCCCTGTGGGCGATCCGCGCCACCGACGCCCCGCATGGCCTGGTCCCGCTGCTGCTGGTGCTCAACAGCGTGCTGGTCGTGGCCCTCCAGGTGCCCCTCGCCCGCTTCGGCGCCACGACCACCAGGGCGCGGGCGCTACTCCTCCCCCTCGCCGCCGTCTTCGCCGCGTCCGGCGTCGCCATGGCCGCCTCCGCCACCCACGGCGCCGTGCCCGCCACCGCCTTCCTGACCCTCGCGGCCACCGGCTTCACCCTCGCCGAGATGCTCCACGCCACCGTGTCCTGGGAGTTGTCCGTCGCCCTGGCCCCCGACACCGCCCAGGGCGCCTACCTGGGCGTCCACGGCCTCGCCCAGGCGACCCAGCGCGCCGTCGGCCCCCTGGCCGTCACGGCCGCCATCGCCACGGGCCCCCTCGGCTGGACGGCCTTCGGCACCCTCATCGCCGCGACCTGCGCCGCCCAGCACCGCCTCGTCCGCGCCCGCCTCACCGAACCGGCCCCGCGGCCGGAGCCGGTCCCGGCGACGCGGGGCTGACCGCGTCCGTCCGGTCACCCGCCCGCGCCTCGCGTACTCCTTCCGACGGCATCCCTCGCCCGAACCGCCCGGAAGACACCGGTCCTTCACTACCGTGATGGTCTTCGGGACGCACCCGAAGGGCGCTGAAAGGGAGGGGCGATGGGACTCGCGTATCTGCGGTCGGACGCCGACCGGGCGGCGGGGACGGGCACGGCACGGGTGCTGGCGCGGGAGGCGGCCGGATGTGTGCGGGACATGGCGGTGGGCCTCCGGCGGGGGCGGGGGGCCGGGCGGGTGACGGTGCCGTACTGGATGGCCCGGCGCTTCGCCGGCGCCGCCGGCACGCCCCTCGACAGCGAGGCGTTACTCGCCTTCCGCTTCGCGACGCCCGACCGCCCCGCCTCGGTGGTCCTCCGGCGGGGCCAGAGCGACCTGCTGATCCTGTGGCAGGTGTTCCTGCGCCGCTTCTACGAGCTCGACGCCGTCTACGCGCTGGACGAGCCCCTCACCACCCTCGACACGGTGGTGGACCTCGGCGGCAACACCGGGCTGGCCGCCGCCTATCTGACCGCCCGCTACCGGCCGCGCAGGCTGCTGACGGTCGAGCCCATCGCGGAGAGTCTCGCGGTGCTGCGGCGCAACGCCGAGCTGTCGGGCCTGGACTGGATCGTCGAGCCGCTGGCGGTGGACGGCAGGGAGGGGGAACTGGAGTTCGCGGTGAGCGGCTTCTGGGACACCTGCACCGCCGTCCCCGCCGTCCGCGAGCTGCGCGGCAGCCGCCCCCACCGGCTGGAGAACGTGCTGGCCCGGCCGTCGCGCACGGTCCCGGCGGTCACCGTGGAGCGCCTGCTGGACAAGCACGGCATCGACCGCGTCGACCTGCTGAAGATCGACGTCGAGGGCAGCGAGGCCGGGATCTTCGCCGAGGCCCGGCCGTGGATGGCGCGGGTGGCGCGGATCGTCATGGAGATTCATGACAAGTACATCGACGGCATCGCCGTCCGCTCCACGCTGGCCCGGGCCGGTTTCCACCGCGTCCCGCCCCGGGTCCCCGACCCGGTCGGGTTCAACCCGGTGGAGCTCTACATCCGCCGCGCCTAGGCCCTCCGTTTCCCCTTCGCGGCCACGTTACCTACCGTGGAAGAAGGAGAGGGACAAAACGCTACATTCCATACGTCAAAAGCTCGACGTGAAGATTCCGCACCCGCCGTCGTCCGGGCCCATCGGATGAACGGCGCCCCTCGGCAATCCGTACATATGGACAGGTAAGGCGCACACGCTGCGGATCCGCCCCGCAGGGAGAGGTCATGACAGAGTCGACAACGGCCGCGGGGTCCGCCGGGACCCGGGCCACGGGCGTGCCGCCCGGCGTCCGGGCCCTGGCGGAACGGCCCGGATGCGCTCGCGCCGCCCTCGACCGCCTGCTCACCGTCGGCATGCCCCTGCCCACCTACGGTGTCCACCTCCTCGACGTCCGCCCTCTCGACGAGAGACTCCACCGCGGGCCGCCGCCCGAAACGATCGCAGGAGGTGCGTCATGACCGCGCTCGTCGCCGCCCGCCCGCTGACCGCCCCGTACGTCGACGGCGAGCTGCCCGGTCCGCTCTCCGCCGAGCTGCTGGCCCGTCAGGAGCTCCGGGAGTCGAGCGCCCGGACGTATCCGAGGCATCTGCCCATCGCGCTGGCGGAAGGTTCCGGGAGCTTCGTCCGCGACGTCGACGGCAATGTCTTCATCGACTTCCTCGCCGGTGCCGGAGTCCTCTCCCTGGGCCACAACCACCCCGAGGTCGTCGCGAGCGTGACCCGGCAGCTGGGGCTGCTCGCCCACGGCCTGGACTTCCCCACCCCCGCGAAGGACGCCTTCACCGAGGCCCAGTTGTCCATGCTGCCCCCGGAGCTGCGCGAGAAGATGAAGATCCACTTCTGTGGGCCGACCGGCGCCAACGCGGTCGAGGCCGCCGTCAAGCTGTGCAAGACCGCGACCGGCCGCGGGGACGTCGTCTCCTTCCAGGGCGGCTTCCACGGCAGCACCCACGCCGCCATGGCGCTCAGCGGCCTGGTGTCCGCCAAGCGGAACGTGCCCAACACCATGCCGGGCGTCCATTTCTTCCCGTACAACCGCGCCGAGCCCCTGGAACAGGCGCTCACCGACAGCCTCGGCGGCATCCCGCCGCCCGCCGCCGTCCTGCTGGAGCTGGTGCAGGGCGAGGGCGGCGTGGTCCCGGCCGGCCCCGAATTCGTCCGGCGGGTGCGGGAGCTGACCCGTGACCTCGGCGTGCCCCTGGTGGTCGACGAGGTGCAGACGGGCTGCGGGCGCACCGGCACGTGGTTCGCGTTCGAGCAGTACGGCATCGAGCCGGACGTCGTCGTGGCGTCCAAGGCCCTGAGCGGCATCGGCATGCCGGTCGCCGTCATCCTCTACGACGCCGCCCTGGACACCTGGGAGGCCGGTGCGCACATCGGCACCTTCCGGGGCAACCAGCTGGCGTTCGCCGCCGGGGTGGAGGCGATCCGGGTGATCCGGCGGGACGACGTGCTGGGCAACGTCCGGCGGCGCGGCGAGCAGATCGCCGGCCGGCTGGCGCCGCTGACGGGCCGTCCGGGGGTCCGCGAGGTGCGGGGCCGGGGCCTGATGTGGGGCGTCGAGCTGGCCGACCCCGTGACCGGCCGGCCCGCCACTGAGGCCGCTTCGGCCGCGCAGGCCCACGCGCTGCGCCACGGTCTGATCGTGGAGCTCGGCGGCCGCGACGACTGCGTCGTACGGATCCTGCCGCCCCTCAATGTGACGGCCGAGGTCGTCGACACCGCCTGCTCGATCCTC
The DNA here is from genome assembly GCF_003970715.1 of Streptomyces luteoverticillatus. NCBI lineage: Bacteria > Bacillati > Actinomycetota > Actinomycetes > Kitasatosporales > Streptomycetaceae > Streptomyces > Streptomyces luteoverticillatus. The sequence goes on from NZ_CP034587.1 coordinate 409,786, forward strand.
GTCGACGCGATCACCGCCCGCGCCGCACGTACTCCTTAAGCAGTGGCTCCTCAAAGCAGTGGAAGGCCCCGAACGATGCTCATCGTCCAGAAATACGGCGGCTCCTCGGTGGGGAGTACCGAGCGGGTCCGGCGCGTCGCCGAACGCATCGTCGCCACGCACGACGAGGGCCACGACGTCGTCGTGGTGGTCTCCGCCATGGGCGACACCACCGATCGGCTCCTCGGGCTGGCGCGGGAGATGGCCCCCGTCCCCTCCCGCCGCGAGCTGGACATGCTGCTGAGCGCCGGCGAGCGGATCTCCAACGCGCTGATGGCCATGGCGGTCCAGACCCTGGGGGTGCCGGCCTGTTCCTTCTCGGGCCCGCAGGCGGGTGTGATCACCAGCTCGGTGCACGGCCGGGCCCGGATCATCGGGGTCGAGCCCACCCGGGTCCGGCAGGCGCTGGACCGCGGGCTGGTCGTGCTGGTCGCGGGGTTCCAGGGCGTCAGCCGGGAGACCGGCGAGGACACGACGCTGGGGCGCGGCGGTTCCGACACCACGGCCATCGCGCTGGCCGCCGCGCTCAAGGCGGACGTCTGCGAGATCTACACCGACGTGGACGGCGTCCACACCGCCGACCCGCATCTGGTGCCGCAGGCCAGGCCGCTGTCCCGGCTGGACTACGACACGATGCTGGAGCTGGCCGCGAGCGGCGCCAAGGTGCTGGCCCCGCGCAGCGTGGAGTACGCGCGCCGGCACCGGGTGACCGTGCGCGTCCGCGCCGCCGAGGGCGGCTGCCCCGGCACGGTGGTGACGGCGTGCGCGGGCGAACCGGAGCGCGGGGCGTGCGCGGAACACGCCGCCTGTCCGGAGCGCGCGCCGTTCGTGGGCGTCGCGCACGACCTGTCCGCGGCCGAGATCACCGTGGCCGCCGTCCCGGCCCGTCCGGGGGCGGTGTCGGCGGCGTTCCGGGTGGTGGCGGACGCCGGTGCGGAGATCGACACGGTCGTCCAGTCGGCGCCGCGCGAGCCCGGGGAAGAGCCCGGCGAACGGGCCGGCGAACAGGCCGGTGACATCAGGTTCGTCCTACCGAAGAGCGACGTGCCCGCCGTGCTCGCGGCGCTGTGCGAACACCGCGCCGAGATCGGCCACACGGATGTGACCAGCCGCGACGACATCGGCAGGGTCTCGCTCGTCGGCTCCGGTGTCCGGACGGGCACGGGCGCGATCGCGGCGTTCTGCGAGACGCTGGCCCGGGCGGACGTGCGGTTCGAGTCCATCACGGCGACGGAGACCCGGATCTCGGTGCTCTGTCCCGCCGACCGGCTCCCGGACGCGCTGCGCGCGCTGCACCGGTCCTTCGGTCTCGGCGCGGACGCCGAACCGGCCAAGCGCGTCGTGCCGTCCGGCCGGGCGGCGCCGGCGGGCGCGGGGCCCGAACCGGCGCGTGCGGGCGTCTGCCGGTAGCTGGCCACTGGCTCTTACACAGAGCTAAAATGATGGTATGGCCGCAGGGAGTCTTCCCGACGAGCTCGCCGGGGTTCTGTCCGGTATCCAGCGGATGGCCCGCCGGAGGCTGTGGCACGGCCTTCCGGTACCACGGCCTCGTGGCGCCCAGGTCGAACTGATGCGACTGGTCACGACCCGCCCCGGCATCGGCGTCTCGGCCGCCGCCCGCGAGCTGTGTCTCGCCGCCAACACCGTCAGCACGCTCGTCAATCAATTGATGTCGGCCGGCCTGCTGCGCCGGGAGGCCGACCCCGGGGACGGGCGCGCCGTGCTGCTCTTCCCGACGCCGTCGTGCGGGGAACGGCTTCGGGACTGGGACGCGCGGCGCGCCGCGCTCTTCCGGGACCACGTCCGGGAGCTCACGGACGAGGACCGGGCGGCCCTTGCCGCGGCGCTGCCGGCGCTGCGCAGGCTGGCCGCGTCGATGCGGGCGGCGGAGCCCGTCTGACCACCACGGAGGTGCCATGACCACTTCCTTCCCCCACCACGTCGAGACCGCCGGACAGGCCGCCGGACGGACCGCCGGCAGCGCGGCGATCAGCTGTGTCGACCTGCACTACGCGTTCGGCGCCACCAAGGCCGTCGACGGCCTGGACCTGCGGGTCGAGCAGGGCGAGGTCTTCGGCCTCCTGGGCCCCAACGGCGCGGGCAAGACGACCACGATCCGCGCGATCACCACGCTGCTGCCCGTCCCGCCGGGCGTCGTCGAGGTCTTCGGGCACGACGCGGCCCGGCAGAAGATGGCCGTCCGGCGGCTGCTCGGCTACGTGCCCCAGCAGTTGTCCGCCGACGCCGGCCTCACCGGCCGCGAGAACGTGGCTCTCTTCGCCCGGGTCTTCGACGTCCCCCGCCGCGAACGCGCCGCGCGCGTCGCGCAGGCGCTGGACGCGGTCGGCCTGACCGACGCCGCGCAGCGGTCCGCCGGAACGTACTCGGGCGGCATGGTCCGCCGCCTCGAGCTCGCCCAGGCCCTGGTGAGCGCCCCGCGCCTGCTGATCCTGGACGAGCCGACCATCGGCATGGACCCGATCGCCCGCGACAGCGTCTGGGAGCGGATCTCCGACATCCGCGCGGGCACGGGCATGACCGTGCTGGTGACCACCCACTCCATGGAGGAGGCCGACCAGCGCTGCGACCGGCTGGCGCTGATGCACCGGGGACGCGTCCGCGCCCTGGGCACGCCCGAGGAGCTCAAGGCCGAACTGATCGCCCACCGCCGGGAGTCCGGCGACGCGGATCCGCGGCCGCCCTCCCTGGAGGACGTCTTCCGGCACTTCGCGGGCAGCGGCCTGGGCGACCCGGGACCCGACGAGCGGCGAGGGGAGTTCAGCGATGTCCGCCGTACCCGCCACACCGCGTCCCGCGTCGGCTGACGCCGCGCCGGACCGGCCCGCCGCCCCCGACCAGCGGTTCGCGCTGCTGCTGACCCCGCCGCGCGCCCGCGGCGGGCTGCGGGTCGTCCCGGCCCGGGTGGCCGCGATGTGCGCGGTCGAGCTGCAGAAGCTGCGGCACGACCGCACCGAGCTCTACACCCGGGCCGTCCAGCCGGCGCTCTGGCTGCTGATCTTCGGTGAGACCTTCACCCGGATGCGCGTCATCCCCACGGGCAACGTCCCGTACATCGACTACCTCGCCCCCGGGATCATCGCCCAGTCGGCGATGTTCATCGCCATCTTCTACGGCATCATGATCATCTGGGAGCGGGACTCCGGCGTCCTCACCAAGCTCCTGGTCACCCCCACCCCCAGGGCGGCGCTGGTGACGGGCAAGGCGTTCGCGTCCGGGGTGAAGGCGGTGATCCAGGCCGTGGTCGTGATCGCCATCGCCGCGGTGCTGGGCGTCGCGCTCACCTGGAACCCGCTGCGGCTGCTGGGTGTTCTCGTGGTCGTCCTCCTCGGCTCGGCCTTCTTCGCCTGCCTGTCGATGACGATCGCCGGGATCGTGCTCACCCGCGACCGTCTCATGGGCATCGGCCAGGCCATCACCATGCCGCTGTTCTTCGGCTCCAACGCCCTCTATCCGGTGGACGTGATGCCGGGCTGGCTGCGGGCGTTCAGCGCGGTGAACCCGCTCAGCTACCAGGTGGACGCCCTGCGCGGGCTGCTCATCGGCACCCCCGCCCACCTCCTCACCGACTTCGCCGTCCTCGCCCTCGCCGCGCTCCTGGGCATCGCCGCGGCGGCCTCCCTGCTGGGCCGGCTGGCCCGCTGAGCTACGGGTGGGCGCCGCCGGGCGTGCCGGGTGCGGCGGGCGGGTGGGCGTGCCCGGTGAAGACGCGTTCCAGCGCGCCCCATCCGGTGTCGTGGGCGCGCTCGGCGGCCTCGGCCCTCCCACCGCCCCGGATGCCGAACAGCCGCTTGGCGAAGAGCAGATACAGCACGACGGCCAGGTTGATGACCAGCGTCAGGACCTTGGTGGCGCTGATCCGCCCGGTGAGCTCGTACACCTCCGGCACCAGCAGCACCGACGTCGCCACGAAGGTGAGGTACTCCGCCCACCGCTTCGCGTACCAGAGCCCCACGGCCTCGACCCCTTCGAGCACCGCGTACGCCGCCAGGACCAGGCCGACGAGCCAGAGCGTGGAAGCGTGCGCGGCGAAGGCCCTGTCGAGGTCCTTGAGCAGCCCGTGGTTCGACATCCCGCTCGGCCCTCCGACGCCGTTCTGGATGGCGTCGACGATCCGGTAGAACGGCTTCTGGAGCCGGGTCCGCTCATGGGCGAACACGAAGACGGCGGCGGCGAGCACGGCCAGTACGACGAAGTGCAGCATCCGGTCGACGGCGATCAGCCGCAGGACGTACCGGTCCCGCAGGGGCCTGCCCCGCAGCGGGAGCGCGAGCTCCGCCCGGGCGGGCGGGAACTCCCGCTCCGGCGAGGCGGGCACGGGCAGCGGCAGCCACGCGTCACAGCGGAGGCAGCGGTGCCAGCGCGCCCCGTCGGACGTCTCGCGCACGACGAGCGCGTCCGCCTCGCGCACGGCGGCGGCGTCGGTGCCCACGAGGCGGTGCCCGTGGAGGGCGCAGTCGATCAGCTCGTAGACGGGGGCGCGGCGGCGTCGTCGCGGCCCGGGGTGGGGGTGCGCGCCGGGAGCGGGTACGAGGGCGGGCTTTTCCGTCACGGTCGTGGAGTATGCCCGGGTCCGGCGGGGCTACGCCCATGGGTGGGCAAACCGTGGGCGAGCCGGTCGGTCACCGCTATCTACCGTTCGAGTGAACCGACATGAGCGTTTGTGCTGTCAGAACGCCGAAGACGTCCCTGTACCGTAGCGGCGGCGGATTTCCCGGGCGGACGGTCCCGGCGACGACGGAGGCGGAGAGACCTTGAACGATCCCGGCCGGACCGAGGCGTACATGGCCGAGGACCGCGCGACCATGACCGGGCCCGCGTGCGCGTTCCTCGACCAGTGGCTGGCCACCATGGACACCGCGCTGGCGGAGTGGCGCCGGGCCCATCTCCCGGCCGGATTCCCCTTCGACTTCGGCCTGGATTCGCTGGACGCGCTGGAGCCGCTGCTGCTGTCGCGCTTCCCGGACCGGGCCGCCATCGACGCCGCGTCCAACGCCGACTTCACGACCGGTGCCGTGCGCTACATCGGCGAGACGCTGCTGCGCGCCGTGCCCGCCCGGTGGGGCTACGAGGACCGCGGTGCGGAGGACACCCACCGGTACAACCGGGTCCCGGTCGTCCGCTCCAACACCCCCGCCGCCTTCATGGAGGCGGTGGCGCCCTGTCTGGCCCTGCACGTGCTGGTCCGCGACCGGGGGCTGGGGACGCTGCGGCAGTTCACCGGCCCGCTCCTCGACGCCCACGAGGCGGCCGAACTCGCGGGCGGCTGACCTCGCGGGCGGCCGAACTCGCGGGCGGCCGACCGTCACCGGGCCGTGTACGTCAGGCAGTCCGCCGCGTCCTGGAGGGCGGCCACCGTGATGCCGGGCGCCTGGCACTCGAGCCCGACGTTGTGGAGGCACCCGGCCATGTGGCAGGCGCCCACCCGCCCGACGGCGGAGGTGTCGCCGCCCTTGACCGGGTGCACGAAGAACGTGTCGCAGCGCGCGCGGGTCGCGTCGCCCACGGTGATGGCCAGGGCATGGCAGGCGCTGTCCTCGTTGTACGCGCACTCGGCGACCTCGCACACGGCCACCTGGGGCATCTCCACAGCGCTCTCCTCGTTCCTGGGGGTTCGCGCCTGATGCCTTCCTCGGGCATGAGGGCCTGACACCGCCCGTCCCGTCCGTTCACCCGGAAGCCGGGGCCGGGCGGTTCTGGCGGCGGTCCTGCCGGCGGTCCTGTCACGCCAGCAGTTCCCTCTCCTGTTCGGGGCTGAATCCGCGCCGGAGCGGGGGCAGACCGCGGGCGCGGTCCCAGGCGAGGACGTCGGCCGCCGTCACCTCCAGCGGGGTCGCGGGCAGGCCCGCCGCGCGGGCGCGGGCCGGGCTGCGCTGCTGGGACGGCCAGTCCGGGCGCAGGAGGGGGAAGAGCGGCGGCAGCTCTTCGGGGGCCACCGTCACCGGGACGATCTCCACCCGCGTCCCGGCCACACGGGCGCAGGTGCGGATGAGCCCGCCGAGCGTGGTGGGTTCGGCGGGGCCCACGGCGTGGAACGCGCCGGGGCGGTCGTCGGCGAGCAGCCGGCCGACGAGGCGGGCCAGGTCGCGCGAGTCGACGATCTGGACCGGCTGGGTGGGGTCGGTGGGCAGGGCGACGCGGCCGCCGAGGGCGGCCCGCCGCACCCAGTGGGTGAAGGTGTCCGACGGGTCGTGGGGGCCCGCGACCTTGCCCGGCCGGACGATCGTGGCCCGGGTGCCGTACCGGGCCAGGACGTCATCTTCGCAGGCGACCTTGCACGGCCCGTACGTGGTGTTGTCGAGCACCTCGGTGTCGCGCACAGGCGGGCGGCGCGGGGTGTCCTCGTCGGAGCCGGGCCGCAGGCCCGTGTTGTCGTAGACGGCGTGGCTGGAGATGAACAGGTACCGGCCGACGCGGTCGCCCAGCGCGTCCATGGCCTGGCCGACGTGGCGGGGGACGAAGCCGCTGACGTCCACGACCGCGTCCCAACGGCCGTCGCGCAGCGCGGCGTAGTCGCCGGTGTCGCGGTCGCCGATGAGCCGGGTCAGCCCGGGGAAAAGGTCGGTGCCCGTCCTGCCCCGGCCGAACAGGGTCACCCGGGCGCCGGCGCGCAGGGCGTCCTCCACGATCGCGCGGCCCACGAACGATGTGCCGCCGAGCACGAGGACGCTCATGTCCATGGCGTTGTCGATGGCGTTGTCCATGGCCGTCGACCCTACCCGGCGGGGTCCCGGACGGAACCCGCCCGGCGGGCCCGGGTGTTCACCGCGCGCGGCGCCGGAGGGCGATGACGTTGTCGGTGACGGTGGCCGTTCGCCCGTCGGGGCCGGTGACCTGGCGGGCGGGGGCGTCCAGACGCTCGGTGTGCCACTCGTCGAGTGCGAGGCCCAGCGCGGCGAGCTCCTCCTCCGGGGTGGGGACGGCGTCCTCGTGGGGGTGCCAGGACCACGGGGGGACGGTGGCGTGGGTGACGACGAGCAGGAGGCCGCCGGGCGCGACCTGCTCCGCGACCGCGCGCAGGATCCGTTCGCGGGGCAGTTCCACGTTGGACTGGAAGAACTGGGCGGACACCAGGTCGAAGGGGCCGTCGGGGAGGGTGCGGGCCAGGTCGTGCCGCTGGAAGTCGATCCGGTCCGCGACGCCCGCCTCGGCGGCGTGGCCCGAGGCCCGCTCCAGGGCGGTGGCGGCCACGTCGGCGGCGGTCACCCGCCAGCCGCGACGGGCCAGCCAGACCGCGTCGGCGCCCTCGCCGCAGCCCAGGTCGAGGGCCGTGCCCGACGGCAGCGGCTCGACGACGTCGACGAGGACGGGGTTCGCCCGGCCGCTCCACACGCGTTGGCGCTCCTGGTAGCGCCGCTCCCAGTACTCGGCGGGGTCGACGTCCTCGGCCTGGTGGTGCCGGTGCTCGCTGATGCTCATGGGGAGCCCTCCCTCTCGGTTCACCGTGAGCCTCGCCCGGACCCCACCCGCTTGACAAAAATTCTTGCCGGATCGGCAAATAGGGGGATGACCGACGACGACATTCCCCAGGTGCTCAGCGCTGTCGGCCCCCGCCTGCGGGCGCTGCGCCACGAGCGCGGGGTCACCCTGGCGCGGCTGAGCGAGACCACCGGGATCTCGCTCAGCACCCTCTCCCGGCTGGAGGCCGGGCAGCGCAAGCCGACCCTCGAACTGCTGCTGCCGCTGGCCAAGGCCTACGGCGTCCAGCTGGACGAGCTGGTCGGCGCGCCGCCCACCGGCGACCCGCGCGTCCACCCCCGCCCGTTCAACCGGAACGGGAAGACCTTCATCCCGCTGACCCGCGACCTCGGCGGCGGTCTGCGCGCCTTCAAGCACATCGTCCCGGCCAAGGGGACGAAGGACGTCCGGCCCGAGCAGAAGACCCACGAGGGCTACGAGTGGCTGTACGTGCTGTCGGGACGGCTGTGGCTGGCGCTCGGCGAGCACGATCTCGTCCTCACCGCCGGCGAGGCCGCCGAGTTCGACACGCGCGTCCCGCACGGCTTCGCCAACGCCGGTGAGGAGCCGGTGGAGTTCCTCAGCCTCTTCGGCCCGCAGGGCGAGCGCATGCACGTACGGGCCCGTCCCGGTGGCGGCGCGTGAGGGGCGCGCGGACCGGGCTACCGGCGCCCCGACGGGGGTAGAACCACCCCCGTCGGCGGCGGACGGCGGGAGTGGTGCGGGTGAAGTGGCGGGACCGGCTGCGGTACTGGTTCGACAGCACCATGGACCGTGGCACGCCGGCCCTCATCGGCTGGCTGGCGCTGGCATCGGTGGTGCTGGTCGGCGTCACGACCGTACTGGTGGTGACCCTCACCAATGAGGACACCGAGGCCAACGGCGGCTGGGCGGGCGTGGCGTGGATGAGCATGCTGCGCACCCTGGACCCCGGCACCATGGGCGGGGACCACGGCGGCTGGATGTTCCTGGCGCTGATGCTGATGGCGACCGTCGGGGGCATCTTCATCGTCAGCACCCTCATCGGTGTGCTCACCACGGGGCTGAACAACCGGATCCAGCAGTTGCGCAAGGGTCACTCGCAGATCATCGAGAGCGGCCACACCGTCGTCCTGGGCTGGTCGGAGCAGGTCTTCACGGTGGTCGCGGAGCTGGTCGAGGCCAATCAGAGCGAGCGGCGCTCCTGCGTGGCCATCCTGGCGGACCGCGACAAGGTGGCCATGGAGGAGCAGATCCGGCTGCGCGTCCCCGAGACCCGCCGTACGCAGGTGATCTGCCGGTCGGGCAATCCGCTGAAGCAGGCGGACCTGGAGCTGGTGAGCCCGGACACGGCGCAGGCCGTCATCGTGCTCCCGTCGTTCTCCCCGGACAGCGACACCAGAGTGATCAAGATGCTGCTGATCCTCAACAACAGGCGGTGGTCCAGGAGCCGGCCGCCGCTGATCGCGGCCGTGCAGGACGCGGGCAACCTCGCCGCCGCCCGGCTCGCGGCGGGGCCGAGCGGACTGGTGGTCGACGCGGACGACCTCGCCGTACGGCTGACCGTGCAGTCGCACCGGCAGTCCGGCCTGTCCACGGTCTGCAACGAATTACTGAGCTTCTACGGCAACGAGATCTACATCGTCCCGGAACCGGCCCTCGCCGGGGTGGCCTTCGGGGACGCCCTCCATCGCTACGCCCTCGGCGTACCCATCGGCGTGGCCCGGGCGGACGGCCGGATTCTGCTGAACCCGCCCATGGACACTCTCATCGGCGCGGAGGACGGCGTCATCCTCGTCGCCTGGGACGACGAGTTCATCCGGCTCGCGGACGAGCCGCCGCCGATCGTGGAGGAGGCGATCGCCAGAGCCGCCGGGCGGCCGCCGGCCCCCGACCGTACGCTGCTGATCGGCTGGAACTCCCGGGCGCCCAAGATCATCGAATTGCTGGACCGGTTCACCCGGCCCGGCTCGGCCCTCGACGTGGCCTCCCCCGACCGCCCGGACGGCTTCGACGACCTGACACCGGAGCGCCTCACGCTCGGCCACAAGCACTGCGAGCCGACGAACAGACGGTCGCTGGAGGCCCTCTCCCCGGGCGACTACCAGCACATCCTCCTCCTCTCGGACGAGACCGTGGACCCCGAAGCGGCCGACAACCACACGCTGGTGACGCTGCTCCACCTCCGCGACATAGAAGTCGGCCTCGGCGACCCGTACTCGATCGTCTCGGAGATGAACAACGACAGCAACCGCGAGGTCGCCCAGGTCACCAAGGCCGACGACTTCATCGTCAGCAACAAGCTGATCTGTCTGCTGCTGACGCAACTGGCCCAGAACCAGCGCCTCTACCGGGTGCTGCGCATCCTGCTCGACCCGGCCGGCTCGGAGATCTACCTCAAGCCGGCGGACCACTATCTGGTGCCCGGCGTCGAGGCCACCTTCGCGACCGCCGTCGAGGCCGCCCGCAGACGGGGCGAGGTCGCGATCGGCTACCGCCTCGGCCGGGACCGCGACACCGCGCCCTCGTACGGGGTGCACCTCAACCCGTCCAGGACCGAGCCCTTGACCCTGCGCGAAGGGGACCAGATCGTCGTACTCGCAGAAGAGGGATGAAATACTTCATTGCTTGCGCAAGCTGGGAACCATGGGTTCTGGCCTGGCGTTATGCGAAATGACAAGCACGCGATCCAGCGAACTCCGGAGGAAGAACATGGCCGTGACCCTGGCCAAGGGCGGCAACGTCTCACTGAGCAAGGAGGCCCCGGGCCTGACGGCCGTCATGGTCGGGCTGGGCTGGGACGTGCGCACCACCACGGGCGCCGACTACGACCTCGACGCCTCCGCCCTGCTGTGCGACACGGCCGGGAAGGTCCTCTCCGACCAGCACTTCGTGTTCTTCAACAACCTCCGCAGCCCCGAAGGCTCGGTCGTGCACTCCGGGGACAACCTCACCGGCGGCGGCGACGGGGACGACGAGCAGATCCAGGTCTCGCTGGGCCAGGTACCGCCCGGGGTCGCCCGGATCGTCTTCCCGGTGTCCATCTACGACGCCGACCAGCGCGGCCAGAGCTTCGGGCAGGTGCGCAACGCGTTCATCCGCGTGGTGAACCAGGCCGACGGCCGTGAGCTCGCCCGCTACGACCTCACCGAGGACGCCTCCACCGAGACGGCGATGGTCTTCGGCGAGCTCTACCGGCACGGCGCCGAGTGGAAGTTCCGGGCCATCGGCCAGGGTTACGCCTCGGGGCTGGCGGGCATCGCCTCGGACTTCGGCGTCAACGTCTGACGGACGGCGGGAATCCCCGGGCGGGTGATCCCCGGGGCGGGGCGGGTGAGGAGGCGGACGGCGCATGGCAGCTCGGCGACCCCTGATGCGGCTCGTCGCGGCGGTCGTGGTGACCGCGGCGGCGGCCGGGGCCCTCACGGCCTGCGGCGGCACGGGCGACCGCGCCGCGCCGCCGCCCGCCTCGGCGAGCCCCGGCGCGCCGGGCGGGTCGTCACCGTCCGCGAACCAGGACCCCGCGCGCTTCGCGCCCCAGGTCGTGAAGTACGCGGGCCGGGCGAAGATCGACGCCCAGTTGCTGATGGCGATCCTCTACAACGAGTCGTACAAGCCGCACGACCCGGCGCTGGAACGGGCCTGGCAACGGATGAAGCCCGATTCGGCGTTCGGCATCGCGAACATGCACAAGGCGGCCTTCGACGACACCAAACAGGGCCGCGACTTCGCGAACCGGTCGTGGGACGAACTGCCCGACGACCCCGGCCTGGCCGTCGAGGCGGCGGCGTGGTTCCTCCACGACCTGGCCTCCCAGCTGCCGGGGCAGCCGTCCGGCCCCTACACCAGGAACGAGCTGCTGGCCCTGGGTTACAACGCCGGCGCGGGCAACATGGGCGCGTTCGCCCGGGGCGCGAAGCCCGGCCCTCAGGCCCAGTCGTATCTGGACCGGCTCCGCGCCAACTGGGCGAAGGCCGGACAGGCCGTCAAGCGATAGGGCCTCCGGCGGGGGCCCTCACCGGCCGGGGTCCTCAGCCGACCACCCGCAGACCGAGCGCGGCGCACACGGCGGCGGCCTGATCCGGTGAGATCACCGTGCCGCGCAGCCGGGACACCACGGTCTCGCCGATCTCGCCGAGGTCGGCACCGCGCAGATCGGCGCCGTCCAGCCGGGCATCCCTCAGATCGGCCTCGCGCAGCCGGCAGTCCTCGAAGACCGCGTCCCGCAGGTCGGTGCGGTGGAGGTGCGCCTCGGTCAGGTCGCAGCCGGTGAAGTGGATGCCGCGCAGGGCCGTGTCGCGCAGGTCGACGAGCTGCATCGCGCAGTTCCGCAGGGTCAGGGTGACGGCCAGGCCGCGCAGCGCGGACAGGTCCGCGCCGGTCATCCGGCAGCCCGTGAACGCGGCGTCGTCCAGCAGGGCCCGGGTGAAGCAGGAGTTGGCGAGGTCGGTCCGCTCGAAGACGGCGTCACCGAGGTCGGCGTCCTCGAAGTCCGCCGAGGCGAAGGAGCCGCCCAGGAAGCGGGCCCGTGTCAGCACGGCCTCCGTGAGCCGGGCCCCGACGGCGACGCAGTCGTCGAACACGGCCTCGTCGAGATCGGCGCCGCGCAGATCGGCCCCGCTCAGGTCGCAGCGGCGCAGGACCACGGGGGCCGTGCGCCGGGCGAGGGCCGCGCGCAGGTCCAGGCCGGTGAGGTCGAGGCCGGTGGGCTCGTCCCGCGCGGCCAGCGCGTCGAGGGCGTCCTGCGGGGTACGGGGAGCGGCGTTCATGCCGCCAGCATAGGCAACCGGCGGGAGGGGTTCCGCCGGCCGCCCATCGCGTCCCTCGGTGCCGCCCGGGCCACGGGACTTGAGCACACCGCACCGCCGCCCGCGCCCGGTCCGGCCGGGTCAGCTCCCGACGCTCCGACGAGCCGTCACCCACGCGGGTGTCCCGGGCGGCGTCCCGGGCGATCGTGGGTCCGTGCGGCCCGGCGGGCCGCGCCGCCACACCACACCCGGTTCTCAGGGACAGGAGCACGCCACCATGGCCATCGTCGTCACATTCCAGGTCGAGGGCACCGAGGGCAAGCAGCTCTACGACGACTGCATCACCCGGATCACCAACGGCCGCGGCTTCACCTCGCCGGCCGACCTGCCCGTGCCCGGCCTCCTCGCGCACATAGCGGGCCCGGTGGGCGGCGGCTGGCGGGTCGTCGACGTCTGGGAGTCCGCCGAGGCGCTGGAGGCCTTCGCCAAGCACCTCGGCCCCATCCTCGCCGACCTCGGGTACGGCGACCTCCAGCCCGACGTCACCCCCGCCTACAACGTCGTCCTCCGCTGACCGGATCACCACCGGCGGGCCCGCGCCGCACTCCCCTGCGGTGCGGCGCGGGCCCGCCCGCCCCTGGCGTCGCCCTCCACCCTGCCGTCCCCCACGCCCCGGAACATCCCTCCGGAGTCGGGTGCCCCTCCGCCGTACGGCGGAGGCGCCCTACGACCACCGGTCGTACCGTGGCGTCATGACACCGCTGAGCTTCGACCGCCTCCGCGCCGAAATCCTCACGCAGACCGGCCTGTTGCGGTCGCACGTCAAGGGCGCGGCCCTGAGCGTCCCCGTGCCGTCCTGCCCCGGCTGGAACCTCGGACAGTTGCTGCGTCACGTGGGCTGGGCGCACCGCTGGGCGGAGACGATCGTGCGGACGCGGTCGCCGGAGGCCGTGTCCCACGCGCGGCTCGACGACATCGCCGGGTACACCGACGAGAACGTGGACGTGGTCGGCCCGTGGCTGGCCGAGGGCGCGGAGCTGCTGGTGGCCACGCTGCGGGACGCCGGGCCGGGGGCGGCGGTGTGGACCCCGGTGCCCGGGCAGTCCTCCCCGGCGTTCTGGGCCCGCAGGATGACGCACGAGACGGTCGTCCACCGGGCGGACGCGGCACTGGCCGCCGGCGTGGAGTTCGCCGTCGACGGGGACGTCGCCGTCGACGCGCTCGACGAGTGGATGTCCTTCGGCTCGGTGCCGGAGGCGTTCGCCCCGGGCCCCGGGAGGCCCGCCCTGCTGGGCCCCGGCCGCACGCTCGCCTTCCGCGCGACGGGCACCGCGACCGGGGCGGGGGCGCACTGGCGGGTCGACCTGACCCGCGACGTCCCGGTCTGGAGCCGTGACCACGAGGAGGCCGCCGTCGTCGCGAGCGCCACGCCGGCCGACCTCCTGCTGTTCGTCTACGGGCGCCCCACGGCGGGCGGTGGCCCGGAGGTCACCGGGGACGCGGCGCTGCTGGAGCTGTGGCGGGAGCGGACCGGCTTCTGGCTCCACGAGTGAGCGTGCCGCCGACGTAGGAATCCCGCCACGGGAGCGATCGGATCACGCCGAAAGGCGGGACACGCGGGGAGCCGGTGTCACCGGTGAACACGTCCTGCGGTTGTGTCTGCGTGCCACACCGTCACGCGTACACACCACGAAAGGGACGCGACGCCTCCATGACCCTCCACCGCACCGCCGTCCGGGCCGTCTCCTCCGCCGCGCTGGCCACGGCGCTCAGCCTCGTCCCCCTCCACATGGCCTCGGCGGCTCCGGCCGGCGTGGCCGTCAAGACCTTGAAGGGCGACCCCGGCGACGGCGGGTGGCACGGCGACGGGCTGGAGCTCAACGCCGCCGACAACAAGAAGGTCGACACCTTCGTTCTCCGCGCCCGCCGCGCGGAGCGGAACATCAGCCCCCAGGTCAGGGCGGCGGCCGTGATCAGCCACGCCCAGGTGATCGGCTTCGACCACCGGCTGAAGTCCGCCGACTCGCTCAAGCGCAAGGTCGCCACCGCCCTGAAGGAGACCCCCGGCCGGACCGTGGACCAGGCGCTGGCGGGCATCAACGACTCCGTCCGCTACACCCTCCAGTGGCCCGACGGCCGGTACACGTCGGGCGTCGCCCTCGCCTCGTCGGTCCTGGCGGGCTGGGGCGACGACAACGTCAAGTGGTCCAACACCTGGAGCCGCGCGAAGGGCTACAAGGGCGTCAATTCCGCGTGGAAGGAGCCGCGCTCGGGGCACGTCTTCGAGGTGCAGTTCCACACCCCGGCGAGCAAGCGGGCGCAGGAGGAGACCCACAAGCTCTACGAGGAGGAGCGGCTGCCCACGACCACGCCCGAGCGCAAGAAGGAGCTCCAGGAGCAGCAGGACGCGATCTTCGCCGCCGTGCCCGTGCCCGCCGGGGCGCCGGAGCTGAAGGCGCCCGCGTCACGCCGCCACCCCGCTCACTCCGCCCCCTGACCTACGAGGGCGAACGCCTCCACCTCCAGCAGCAGCTCGGGCCGGAACAGCGCGGCCACCTGCACGGCCGTGCTGGCGGGCGGGCGCGTGGTGTCGATGTGCGCGTCGCGTGCCGCGCGGACGGCGGGGAGGTGGGCGATGTCGGTGACGTAGTAGGTGAGCTTGACGACGTCGTCGAACGTGGCGCCCGCCGCCGCCAGGCAGCGCCGCAGGTTCTCGAAGACCTGCCGTGCCTGGGCGGCGGGATCGCCCTCGCCGACCACCTCGCCCCGCTCGTCGAGGGCCACTTGCCCGGAGAGCGCGACGAAGCGGCCGGTGCCCATGACGACATGGGTGTAGCCGTTGCCGGGGAGGACGCCTTCCGGCGCGGGGATGTGGGTGAGTCGGGTGTCGGTCATGGCGGCATCCTGACCCGTGGAAGATCGTTTCCGCCACCTGCTTACCGTGGTCGGGTGGACGGAACGAGAACGACCGAAGCGATGACGGCTCCCGGCACGCCGGGGCCCCGCCGGGACCCGGGGGCCGTGCTGGCGCCGGTGGCCGTGGCGGCGGCCGGGCTGGGGACGACGAGCCTGTGGTGGGCCCTGCCGGCCATGGCCGCCGCGTTTCTGGCGGGGCGTCTGTCGGGGCGGACCCGGCCGCTGGTGGTGGCGCTGACCGTGCTGGTGACGGCGGCGTCGATCGCCGTGGTGGCCGTGCCGGGGCTGCTGGTGCTCGGCAGCCGGTTCGTGGTCGTCGTGGTCGGGGCCGCGCTGCTGCCGTGGTTCGCGGGCCGGGTGTGGCGGCAGTACCAGGAGCTGACCCGGCTGGGCTGGGACCGCGCAGGGCGGCTCGAGCGCGAGCAGCGGCTGGTGGCGGAGCAGGCACGGCTGCGCGAACGGGCGCGGATCGCCCAGGACATGCACGACGCCCTCGGGCACGACCTCAGCCTGGTCGCGCTGTCGGCGGGCGCGCTCAAGCTCGCCCCGGGCCTGGCGGACGAGCACCGGGCGGCGGCCGAGGACGTCCGGGCCCGGGCGGCGGGCGCGGTCGAGCGGCTGGGGCAGGTGATCGGCATCCTGCGCGAGGACGCGGACGGCGCGCCCACGGAGCCCGCGGACTTCGCCGTCGCGCGGCTGGTGGAGGACGCGGCGGCCTCGGGGCTGCCGGCCGTGCTGCGCACGGAGGGCGAGGAGTACGAGATGCCGCCCGCCGTGGAGCGGGCCGCGCACCGGGTCGTCCAGGAGGCGCTGACGAACGTCGCCAAGCACGCCCCGGGCGCGGCGGTCACCGTGCGGCTCTCCCGGACGGCCGGGGAGGTCGTGGTCTCGGTGGAGAACACCGCCCCGCCCGCGCCCGTGGCCCCACCCCTGCCCGGCGGCGGCCTGGGGCTGATCGGTCTGGACGAGCGGGTGCGGCTGGCGGGCGGCTCGTTCGACTGCGGTCCGCGCGGGAACGGTTTCGCGGTGACGGCCCGGCTGCCGCGCACGCCGTCCGCGGCCGCCCGGCCCCCGTCCTCCCCGCCTTCCGCGCCGGGCGGCACGCTGCCGCCGGAGCACCGGCGGGCCCGGCGGCGGGCCGGCCGGGCCCTGGCCGCCGCGGTCGCGGTGCCACTGCTGGCCACGGCGGTGCTCACGGGCGCCCTGACGGCGTGGGGCTCGCTGACGCTGTCCCACACCGTCCTCGACCCCGACGACTACGCCGCGTTGCGCGTCGGGCAGAATCGCGCGGAGGTGGCGCGTGTGCTGCCCGACCGTCAGTTGCCGTACCGGCCACGGGCGTACGAACCGAAGGGGCCGGGGATCGAGTGCGAGTACTACGCGGTGACGGCCGCCCGGTTCGTCTCGAGTTCCGGGGACGCGTACCAGCTCTGTTTCCAGGGCGGTCGGCTGATCGGCCGTACCGTCTTCGGCGGGTGACCGGGCGGTGATCCGGGTCCTGATCGCCGACGACGAGCCGATGGTCCGCGCGGGCGTCCGGGCGGTGCTGGCCACCGACCCCGGGCTGACGGTCGTCGCGGAGGCGGGCGACGGCGCCGAGGCGGTGGAGCTGGTCCGCCGGCACCGGCCCGACGTGGCCGTCCTCGACATCCGCATGCCGCGCGTGGGCGGCATCGAGGCGCTGGCCTCGCTCCGGGGCGCCGCGCCGGAGACGGGGGTCGTGATGCTCACGACGTTCGGCGAGGACGAC
The DNA here is from genome assembly GCF_003970715.1 of Streptomyces luteoverticillatus. Lineage (NCBI taxonomy): Bacteria > Bacillati > Actinomycetota > Actinomycetes > Kitasatosporales > Streptomycetaceae > Streptomyces > Streptomyces luteoverticillatus. Next base: position 426,694 of record NZ_CP034587.1, read on the forward strand.
TACATCCTCCAGGCGCTCGCGGGCGGCGCCGCCGGATTCCTCGTCAAGTCGGGCGCGCCCGAGGAGCTCATCGCGGGCGTCCGCGCGGTGGCCGGCGGCGCCGCGTATCTGTCACCGAAGGTCGCCGCCCGGGTGGTGGCCCATCTCGCCGCGACCGGCGCCGGGTCCGCCGCCGGCCGGCGCGCCGCCGCCCGGGAACGGGTCGCGGCCCTCACCGCCCGCGAGCGGGACGTGCTGGCCCATGTGGCCGCCGGGTTGTCCAACGGGCAGATCGCGCGGCGTCTGCACGTGGTGGAAGGCACCGTCAAAGCGCACGTCAGCTCCATACTGGCCCGGCTGGGCGTCGACAACCGCGCCGCGGCCGCCGTCATGGCCCACGAAGCGGGTGTGACGCCCCCGGCCGCCCCGGTCCGCTCCGAACCGTGACATCAGCCGGGCCACCGGCCCGACGGTGACGGGCAGCAGCACGAGGAAGAGGACGATCGCGGCCGCCGCGCCGAGCACGGAGCCGGCCAGCACGTCGTGCGGGTAGTGCACGCCCACGGCGACCCGCAGCAGCGCGCCCGCCGCGCCCAGCGGCAGGGTCACGGCGGCGAGCCGCGGCCGCGCCAGGGCCACGCCGACGGCGATCGCGACGGCGAGGGTGGAGTGGTTGCTGGGGAAGGACCAGTCCCCCACCTCGGGACACGGGTCGACGGCCGTGATACCGCTCAGCGCCTGGCAGGGCCGCTCCTCGTCCACCATCGTCTTCAGGACCTCGCTGATCCCGTACGCCACGACGGTGGCGGCACCGGCCAGCACCACTCCGGCGACCGTCCGCGCGTCCCCGCGGCGCAGCCCGCGCCAGGCGGTCCACACGAGCAGCAGCCCGAGCACCACCAGCGTTCCCTCGGTGGCCAGGCCGAGCGACGTCCCCACCCATCCCGGCGCGTCCGCCGCCGCCCCGGCGAGCGACCGGTACGCGGAGACAGAGGCCCCGCCGGTGACCTCGACGGCCCCGCCCGGCCCGGGCGTTCCGCCGGGCGTCAGCCACCACAGCAGCCCGGCGGCCGCGACCGCGACCCCCGCGGCGGCCGCCGGCCGCCGCCCGGGCCGGCCAGTGCTCGTTGACGTTCGTTCCCTGTTGCGCTGTTCCATGATCCCGAACCTACGGACCGCCGGACCGGCGCCACCTCTGCCGAACGGCATCGCCGACCCCTGACGATCGTCAGGGTTGCGAGGGCGCCAAGGAGTCAGATATGGGGAGGAAGGGGCCGGGGAGGAAGGGGCCCAGGGCGGCCAGGCTGTGCTCCACCGCCTCGGCGCCGTAACGGAGCATCCGGCGCTCGTACGCGTCGACGGCGTCGGGCAGGGTGCGGCGGCCCGCGTGGGCGTCGACGAGCAGGCTCCGCAGCAGGTCGGCGTCGCGCAGTGCCGTGTTCGCGCCGTTGCCGCCGCTGGGCGACGTGGCGTGGATGGCGTCCCCGAGCAGGGTCACCGGGCCCAGGAGCCATCTCGGTCCGGGCCGTACCACCCGGATGGAGAGCAGGGTGCTGTTGTCGGGGTCGGCGGCCTCGACGACGGCCCGCACCTCGGGGTGCCAGCCCTCCGTCCGGGCCAGTACGGTCTGTTGCGCCCCGTCGCGGCCGGGCTCGGGCGCCTGCCCGGGCGGCAGCAGCATGGCCCAGCGGAGGTAGTCCGCGGTGCCGGGCAGCGCGAGCCCGGGCGCCAGCTCGGCCGCCGCCCCCCGCGGCGGCCGGCGGAAGCGCATCAGGCCGAGCAGCATGCTCACGTCCCGGTCGACGACCCGGGTGCCGAAGCCGGGGACCAGACCGGCGAAGCGGTCGGTGAGCGGCGTACGGCCGATGACGAACCGGACGCCGGTGTCGTGGGGGCGGACGTCCGGCGCCAGCCGGGCCCGTACGGCGGAGTTGATCCCGTCGGCGCCGACCAGCAGATCGGCCGTGTCGGTGGTCCCGTCCGTGAAGCGGGCCTCCACCCGGCCGTCGGACCGTACGTGATAGTCCGTCAGCTCCTTGCCGAAGCACAGGGCGCCGTCGAGCCCCGCGAGCAGGATGTGGCGCAGGACGTGCCGGTCGGCGGCGGTGGCGCCCTCCATCGGGTACTCGCCGAGCGGGCGCAGCCACGGGTCGACGGCCCGGGCGGGGCCCGTCATGTCGCCCAGGGTCGCCTCGACCAGGGAATAGAGGTCTTCGGGCAGGCAGCCGCGCAGTGCGGCGCGCCCCTGTTCGGCGAGGCCGATCCGGAAGCCCTGGAAACGGGCCGTGACGCCCGGGTCCTTCTCGTGGACCGTCACGTCGACGCCCGCGCGCCGGAGCCCCTGTGCCAGGCACAGCCCTCCCAGCCCCGCGCCGATCACGATGACACGCATGTCTCCCCCTGTCTGTATTGAACACTCATTGAGCACTGTTCAATTGAACGGTGCTCAAGTTACTTGGTCGGTGTTCAATTCCGCAAGGAACAGCGGGCATCATGGGACGGCGAAGGAACAATGGGAGGTTCGCGATGCCGCTGGACAGGTCCGTCGTGCTGAAGGCCGCGCTGGAACAGCTCGACGAGGTGGGGCTGGACGAGTTCTCCACCCGCAAACTGGCGGCCGCGCTGGGCGTCCGGGTCGGCGCCCTCTACTGGCACTACCCCAGCAAGCAGGCGCTGCTGGACGCGGTCGCCGAACACATCGCCGCCGACGCGGCGGCCGCGCCGCTGCCCGACGGGGACTGGGCGGAGCGGCTGGCCGCGATCGCCCGGGCGCACCGCGACGCCATGCTCGCGCGCAGGGACGGGGCACGGGTCATCGCCTGTATGAGCGCGCCGGGCCCCATGGCGCACGCCTTCTTCGAGCGGCTCGTCGGCGTGCTCCGGGAGGCGGGGCTGGACGCCGAGGGCGCCGCCTCCGCCGGCGACGTCCTGACCAGCTACGTCAACGGGTTCACCGTCGAGGAGCAGGCCCGTGGGCTGCGACGGCAGAGCGAGGCCCATCGCGAACGGCTCTTCGGCTTCGGCGTCTCCGTGGTGATCGCCGGGCTGCGCCCGCTGGTCGAGGGCTGAGCCCGGGGGCCGTTCGGCTCAGCCCGTGGTGTGCCGCGCGACGGGGCGGCCCTCCTCCTCAACGGGCGGCCTCCTCACCGGACGTCCTCCTCGACGGGCGTTCCCGCGCGGGGCACCGCCTCCCCGGGGCTCCCGTCCTTCCCGGAGTTCCCGTCCTTCCCGGGCTTCGCGCCGCCGCGCGGGAGGAGGGCCGCCGGGAGCAGGCCGAGGGCGGTGACCCCGGCCAGGACCAGGAGGGCCGGGCCCATCCTGGGGGCCGCCCCGCCGCCGGCCTGCGGTCCGGTGAGCATCATGCCCGCGGCGACGGCGATGCCGAACGCCGGGCCGACGTTCATCGCGGTCTGCTTGAGGCCGCCGACGACCCCGGCGTACCCCGGCGGGGCGTCGCCGACGACCGTCCCGGTGGCGGTGACCATCACGGCGGCGAACCCCGCGCCGAGCACCGCGAAGGCGGCCCCGGCGACCGTCCACGGGCTGTCCGCGTCGAGCCGGGAGAGCCCTGCGACGCCGAGGACGACGAGGAGCGACCCGGCGGTCGCCGTGCGGCGCGGGCCGTGGCGGCGCAGGGCCGCGCCCGCGACGGGCGCGCCGAGGACCATCAGCGCGGTCAGCGGCAGCACGCGCAGGCCGCAGTCGAGCGGGCCGTACCCGAGGACGTTCTGGAGGAAGAACGTCGTCACGAACAGCGCGCCGAACATGCCGGCCGTGGTGACCAGCAGGAGCGTCATCGACGCCGTCACCGGCACGGACCGGGCCACGGCGCGCGGCACGATCGGCTGTGACGTGCGGCGTTCGTGCGCGGCGAACGCCGTCGCGAGTGCCGCGACGGCCGTGAGGCCGAGGAGCGTCGGCGGAGCCGTCCAGCCGTGTTCCGGTACGCCGACGAGGGTGTGCACCAGGGCCGCGAGCGCCGTCGTGAGCAGTGCGGCGCCGGGGAGGTCGAGCCGCTGGGAGCCGTCGCGGGGCGGCGCGGGGGCGCGGACGGCGAGGGTGACCGCGGCGCTCGCGAGGGCGACCGGCACGTTGATGACGAACACCGCGCGCCAGCCCAGCGGGCCGACGAGGGCGCCCCCGAGCACGGGTCCGGCCGCGGCCGCCACCCCGATCGCGCTCGTGCGGAGGGCGACGGCGCGGCCGAGCCGCTCCTCCGGGTACGCCGACCTCAGCAGGGCGAGGGTCGCGGGCTGGAGGAGCGCCCCGAACACACCCTGGGCGGCGCGCAGTCCGATCACCCAGCCGATGCCGGGCGCGAGCGCGATGCCCGCCGAGGCGGCCGCGAAGCCGAGCAGTCCGAGGCGGAGCATCAGCGGGTGCCCGTACCGGTCGCCCAGGCGTCCGGCGACGACGAGGAGCGCGGCGACGGCGAGCAGATAGCTCGTGCTGGTCCACTGGACCTGGGCGACGCCCGCGCCGAAGTCCCGTTGCAGGCTGGGCTGGGCCACGCTCAGCACGGTCCCGTCCAGCGCGACGATCATCGCGCCGGCGACGCTGACGAGGAGGACGAGGCGGGCGCGTGCGGTCTCCGTCACGGGTTCACCGGGCCGAGGTGGGCGTCCAGCGCGGCGGTGACGAGGGCGTCGAGGCTCTCCGGCGAGGAGGTACCCAGGGCGAGGGGCAGGCTCTCCGAGGTCCAGAGCTGGGCGATGCCGTGGAGGTTGGCCCAGAGGGCGGCGGCCGCGACGTCCGGGCGGTCGTCCTCGCCGGCGCGACAGTGGGCGACGAGCCCGGTGAAGAGGCCGAACATGGGGAGCGTCGATTCCCGGAGCCGGGGCCCGCCCCCGCCGCCCGTCGCGTGCTTCTCGCTGTCCAGCAGGTCGTGGCGGAACATCAGCTCGAACATGCCGCGGCGCTCCAGCGCGTACCCGACGTACGTCCGCGCCAGGGCGTCCAGCCGGGCGCGCGGCGTCGCGGCCTCGTCCGTGGTGGCGGCGACGCGGGCGCCGAGGTCCGCGAAGCCGCGGCGGGCGATCGCGGAGAGGAGGGAGTGGTGCGTCGGGAAGTACCGGCGCGGGGCCCCGTGCGACACACCGGCGCGACGGGCGATCTCGCGCAGGCCCAGCGCGGCGGTGCCCTCGGTCAGCACGAGCTCCACCCCGGCGTCGATCAGCCGTTCCCGGAGGGAGGAGGTATCGGGTTCCTGTGACATGCGCACTGTCTACCACCGGGGCGTAGACACTGTCTACGCGCGGCGGCGCGTGCCTCGCCCGATGGGACATGAACCGAGTCCGACTGGGCAGGCGAAGGCCAGGAGGTAAACGACTGATGGTTCCGATCCTTCTCGTCCTGCTTCTCGCCCTGCTCCTCTTCGGAGCGGGGTTCGCCATCAAGGTGCTGTGGTGGATCGCCGTGGCCGTGCTCGTGATCTGGCTGCTGGGCTTCGTGATGAGGTCCACCGGGCCCGGTGGCACACGGGGGCGGTGGTACCGGTGGTGAGCGAGCCCGAGCCGTTCCCCGCACGGGCCGCCAGGATGTGACATACCTTCAGGTGTGAGATCCATTCTGATCAGCCGGCGCTCCCGGCTGCCCGTCGACGAGGCGTGGCTGCGGCTCACGGACTGGGAGCGCCACGGGGCGCACGTCCCGTTCACCCGCGTCGTGGTGACGACGCCACCGCCGACGGGCGTGGGGACGCGGTTCACGGCCCGGACCGGGGTGGGCCGGGCGGCGTTCGAGGACGTCATGGAGGTCGTCCGCTGGCACCCGCCGGCCGGGGGCCGCCCGGGCCACTGCCGGCTGGAGAAACGCGGCTCCCTCATCACCGGCTGGGCCGAGCTGGAGGCGGGCCCGTCGGGGTCCGGCTCCTGGATCGTCTGGCGCGAGGTCCTGCACATCGCGGGATTGCCGGCGGCGTTCGACTCGGTGACGGCCCTGTGCGGCCACTGGGTCTTCGGCCGGGTGGTCCGGCGGCTGATGGAGGAGTGACACGCGGGCCCGTGCCGGGGTCAGCGCAAGCGATCGACCTCGGCGTCCGCGGCCTCTGCCGCCTCCCGGGCGGCGTGCCAGGCGCGTTCCGCCTCGTGGAGACGGTCACGGACCTCCCCCACCGTCTCCTCGGCGGAGCTCCGGCGGGCCCTGGCGGCGTCCAGTTCGGCGGTCAGCTCCGCGAGGTGCTGCCCGGCCGTGCGCTCGTCCCGTTCCGCCCGGTCGGCCGCCTCCCGGACGCGGGCCAGCTCCGCCTCGCAGGCGTGGACGTCGGCGGCCGCCCGCTCGGCCCGGCGCCGGGCGCGGTCGAGCTCCTCGCGCCGCCGCTCCCGCCGGCGCCGCTCACGCGCCTCGGCCAGGTCGGTGACCTCGGTCCCCTCCCCGGCCCCGGTCTCCCGGCCGGGCGCGGTCGGCGCCGGCGGGGCGGCCAGCCGGTCCGCCGGGCCGGGGAGCAGCCCAGGAAAGCCGGGCACCCCGGCCGGCGGCCGGGACAACCGGCCTGTGGCCCACGCCTCCGCCGCCCCGGCGTCGGCGAGGACGGCGTACAGGGTTTCCTCGACCTCACGCGCCACGGCGTCACCGACCTGGTGCCCGGCCTCCTCCGCGAGCAGGCGGGCCTCCCGCGAAAGGGAGGCGACCAGGACGCGCTGCCGACGGCCGAGCTCCCGCAACTGCCCGCCGTCCAGAGCCCGGTGGGCCTCGCGCAGCCCCTCGCCGAGACGGACGAGCGCGCGGGCCTCGTCCGGCCGTTTCCGGACGAGGAGGTTGCACACCCAGGCCGCCAGGGTGGGACGGCGCAGGGCCTTCAGACGGTGGGCCAGCTCCCGGTCGCCGTCGCGGACGGCCCGCGCGGCGAGCCGGTCGCGGGCGGCGGTGAACTCCTCCGGCCGCAGCAGGAAGAGCTCGTCGGCGACGCTGTCGACGTCCATGGCCGTCGCGTGCGGAACGCCTCGCGTGCGAACGGGCGGCGGCTACTTGTGCTTCTTCTTGAAGGTCTGCCGCGTCTTCTCCACGACGTCGCGGAGGTCGCCCTTGGCCCGCTCGTAGCGCCCCTGGGCCTCCATGCGCCGGTCGCCGGTCATCCGGCCGGCGGTCTCCTTGATCAGGCCCTTCGTCTGCTCGGCCTTCGCCCTGACCCTGTCCTTGGCGCTCATCCGGAGTCCGCCTTTCGCAAGCGAGGTGCTGCGGTCGTCGTGGTGCGGTCGTCCCCTCCGTCCACGAGTGTCAGTGGGCGGCGGCGCGGGCGCATGCCCCGTACGGCATACGGCTGAACCGGGCCCCCGTCCCCGGCGGCGTGCGCACCGCCGGAACGGGTACCCGCCAGGCATGCGGAACACGGTGAGCGCATGGGACCGGGCCCTGTTCCAGCGGGTCGCGACCCATCACTGGCCTGCGGGCGACCGGGTGCTGCCGCGACTGTCGCGCGGCGCCGACCACGGGATGCTGTGGCTCGGCATGGCCGCCGGCGCGGCGCTGCTGGGCGGCCGGCCGGCCCGGCGCGCCGCGATGCGCGGCGTGGCGTCGCTGGCGGTCGCCTCGGCGACGGTGAACACCCTCGGCAAGCGGACGGTACGGCGCGGCCGTCCGGTGCTGGACGCGGTACCCCTGGTCCGCCGGCTGCCCCGGCAGCCGTTCACCACGTCCTTCCCCTCGGGGCACGCCGCCTCGGCCGTCGCCTTCACCACGGGCGTCGGCCTGGAGAACCCCACCTGGGGCCTGGCCCTCGCGCCGCTCGCCTGGTCGGTGTGCTTCTCCCGTGTCTACACCGGGGTGCACTACCCCGGCGACGTCCTGGCCGGCGCCCTCCTCGGCGCGGGCGCCGCACTCGCGGTACGCGGCGCCCTGCGCCGGGACGACGAGGAGAACGGGGTGTGAAAAGGCACCCCGAAACCTTGGTATTCTTTTCCACGTCGCCACGGGGAAAACCCGGCGGTGACAAACATCCGGTCCGGGTGGCGGAATGGCAGACGCGCTAGCTTGAGGTGCTAGTGCCCTTTATCGGGCGTGGGGGTTCAAGTCCCCCCTCGGACACAAGGAAAACCCCCAGATTCTCTGGGGGTTTTTGCGTATCCCGTTACGTATCCCGCTGCGGATACCTGCCCTGGATACCTAAAGGCCCTCGCCGGGGATACCCGTGTACGCGTCGCGCAGTGCCGCCAGCACCGGGTGGTCCTGGGGGAACCGCACGTCGTCGAGGGCGCTGACGGTGCGGACGCCGATGGACGCGTTCGTGGCGAACGCGGCGGCCATGGCGGGGATGTCGGCCGGCCGTACCGGGGCGGTGATCTGTTTCGGGGCGTCGAGGCTCTGGAGCAGCAGCATCGTCGTGCCGGGAAGGACGGGGGCGTCCGGCCAGACGACCGTGCCCTGCTGGTCGACGAAGCCGAGGTTCCATGTGGCGCCCTCGGAGACGCGGCCGTCCGGTTCGGCGAAGACGGCGTCGTCGAATCCGGCGAGCTGGGCGTCGCGGCGGAGCTTGAGTTGCGGGTGGAGTCCGACATGCTTCACCTCCGCGTTGTCGCGGGTGAAAGTGAAGGTCTTCGCTGTCAACGGTGGCGGCGTCAGGGCGCCGGCGGGGCGCAGATTCACCAGGATGTGGGGGTCCTTGGCGGCGCTGGGGCGTGTGAGGTCGAGCGCGGGGTCGAAGACGGTGACCCGGATGCCGGCGACTCCGGTGACGCCCTCGGCCGCCTTGCGGATGTAGTGCAGCGTCCGGTCGCGGTCCAGTTCGACGCCGAACACGATGCGGCAGTCCCGCACCAGGCGGTCCAGGTGGAGCGACAGCCCCCGGATCGTGCCGTCCTCCATCCGCATGGTCGTGAAGTGCCCGTAGTTCGTGAGGGCGAGGCTCTGGAGGTCGTCGAGGGTAACGGGCTTTCCGTTGAGTTCGGCCATGCGGACAGTTTCGCAGTCGCCGAGGGGAGGGGGTGCCCCGGTGACCACCCGGGGCACCCCGTCCCCACGCCTTACGAGGACGAGCCGCGGAGTTCCTCCCTTATCGTGCGCGCCGCCGTCACCAGATGTTCCAGGGACGCGCGGACCTCGGGCCAGGCGCGGGTCTTCAGGCCGCAGTCGGGGTTGACCCACAGTCGTTCGGCGGGGACGGCCTCCAGTGCCCGGCGCAGCAGGGCGGCCGTCTCGTCGGCGGCGGGGACGCGGGGCGAGTGGATGTCGTAGACGCCGGGGCCCACCTCCCGGGGGTAGCCGGCGCCGGCGAGTTCGTCCGCGACCCGCATGTGGGAGCGGGCCGCCTCCAGGCTGATGACGTCGGCGTCGAGGTCGTCGATGGCCTGGAGGATGTCGCCGAACTCCGCGTAGCACATGTGGGTGTGGATCTGGGTGTCCGGGCGGACGCCGCCGGTGGTCAGCCGGAAGGCCTCGGTGGCCCAGGCCAGGTAGCCGGGGCGGGTGGCGGCGCGCAGCGGGAGGGTCTCGCGGAGGGCGGGCTCGTCGACCTGGATGACGGCGGTGCCCGCCGCCTCCAGGTCGGCGACCTCGTCGCGCAGGGCGAGCGCGACCTGGCGGGCTGTCTCGGCGCGGGGCTGGTCGTCGCGGACGAAGGACCAGGCGAGCATGGTGACGGGGCCGGTGAGCATGCCCTTGACGGGGCGTGCGGTGAGGGACTGGGCGTGGGTCGTCCAGCGCACGGTCATCGGCTCGGGGCGGGAGACGTCGCCGGCGAGGACCGGCGGGCGGACGTAGCGGGTGCCGTAGGACTGGACCCAGCCGTGCCGGGTGGCGAGGTAGCCGGTGAGGCGTTCGGCGAAGTACGCGACCATGTCGTCGCGTTCGGGCTCGCCGTGGACGAGGACGTCCAGGCCGGCCTTCTCCTGGAAGGCGACGACCTCGCGGATCTCGGCCTCGACGCGCCGCTCGTAGGTGTCGGCGTCGATGCGTCCGGCGCGCAGGTCGGCGCGGGCGGTGCGCAGTTCGGTGGTCTGGGGGAAGGAGCCGATGGTGGTCGTGGGCAGCGGGGACAGGCCCAGGCGGGCGCGCTGGGCGACGGTCCGTTCGGGGTAGGGCAGGGAACGGCGGGCGTCGGCGGGCGTGACGGCGGCGGTGCGGGCGCGGACGGCCGGGTCGCGGGTGAGGGCGGAGCCGGCGCGGAGGGCCAGGTCGGCGCGGTTGACGGCGAGTTCGGCGGCGATGGCGGCGGTGCCGTGGCCGAGGCCGCGGGCGAGGGTGGCGATCTCGGTGGTCTTCTGGCGGGCGAAGGCCAGCCAGCGGGCGATCCGCGGGTCGATGTCGCGTTCGGCGGCGGCGTCGAGGGGGACGTGGAGGAGGGAGCTGGAGGCGGCGACGTCCACGTGGCCGGCGAGGCCGAGGAGGGTGGCGAGGGTGGTCAGTGACGCCGTCAGGTCGTTGATCCAGATGTTGCGGCCGTCGACGACGCCCGCGACGAGCCGCTTGCCGGGCAGTCCGCCGACGGCGGCGAGGTCGTCGAGGTTGGCGGCGGCGGGGCCGGTGAAGTCGAGGGCGAGGCCGTCGACGGGGGCCTTGGCCAGCACGGGCAGGGCTTCACCCAGGCGGTCGAAGTAGGAGGCGACCAGCAGTTTCGGACGGCCCGTCAGGGCGCCGAGGTCGCGGTAGGCGCGGGCGGCCGCGTTGAGTTCGGCCGGGGTGCGTTCCTGGACGAGGGCGGGCTCGTCCAGCTGGACCCACTCGGCTCCGGCGGCGCGCAGCGCGGCGAGCACCTCGGCGTAGACGGGCAGGAGCCGGTCCAGGAGGGTGAGGGGGTCGAAGCCAGCCGGGGCGCCGGGGGCGGGCTTGGCGAGCAGGAGGTAGGTGACCGGTCCGACGAGGACGGGACGGGCGGCGAGGCCGAGGGCCAGCGCCTCCTGGAGCTCGCCGAGTTGTTTGGCGGGGTCGGCGGCGAAGACGGTATCGGGGCCGAGTTCCGGGACGAGGTAGTGGTAGTTGGTGTCGAACCACTTGGTCATCTCCAGGGGCGCGACGTCCTGGGTGCCGCGCGCCATGGCGAAGTAGCCGTCGAGGGGGTCGGCGGCGAGGGCCGCGCGGTGGCGGGCGGGGATCGCGCCGACCATGACGCTGGTGTCGAGGACGTGGTCGTAGTACGAGAAGTCGCCGGTGGGGACCTCGTGGAGGCCGGCGGCGGCGAGATCGCGCCAGGTGGCGGCGCGGAGCCCGGCTGTGGTCCGGTGGAGGGCGCCGGCGGTGACGCGGCCCTTCCAGTACCCCTCGACGGCCTTCTTCAGTTCCCGGTCGGGTCCCTGGCGGGGGTAGCCGTACACGGTGGCCCGGACTGCCGCGGCTGCGGTCTTGCTGGTCACGGAACTCTCCTTCGCGAGCTCGTCTCCTGGATCCCGGGAGGGCCGCGAGGGGTCGCGTCGGTGCGGGCGAGCCGCCGAGTGCTCGTCCGTGCGCGCCGACCCGCCCTCGGGGTCACCGGGATCTCCGCGCGCGAGTCGTTCGCGCGCGGGCAGCGGGCAGGTCTTCGGACTCGCGGGCACGTCCGCCCGAGGGCGGACACCTAGTGGCCGTCGCTTCCCGGGCCCTGTCGGGCCCAGTGCGTGTGACGGCGGTCGTTCCCGCTCACCGCTGCGGGGCAGTCCCGGATTCCCACCGGGTTCCCTCTTGCGACGCGTCTGCCTGGCGGGCAGGGCGAACCGGCTGCGGCGGCCAGCGTAGGCGGTGAAGTCTCCCGCTGGACAGTGCTGTTCACATACCGGTCACACACGGGCGGCGGAGGAGCGGAACGGGCGCGGCCCCGGCGCGCGCTCCAGAGCGTGCACGCCGGGTTGTACGCCGGTGCGCATCCTCCCGCCCCATGGCGCAACGTTGGCCGGAACGGTACGGTCGCGTGGACATGACGACGGGTGGCGGAAGCCGGTGGGAATCCGGCACGGTCGCGCCACTGTGAATCCGGCCGGCGTTCGCGGCAGCGCGGCGGCGCCCGGGGAGTCAGACCCGCCTCCAGTCGTCCGGGAACCCCTAGTTCTGGGACGCGTGTTTCCCCAGGAGGTTTGGTCATGGCCTATTCCGCCGCTCCCGTGTCCGGCTCGTCCGCCCGGCCGGAGATCGCGCCGATATCCCTGAAGGCGATCGCCCCCTGGGCGGTGTTCTTCGGCGTGCTCATGCTCGTCCTGCTGTACTTCGTCGGCGCCGAGCAGGGTGCCACCTCGCTGCTCTCCGGCGCGAGCGTCCACGAGTGGCTCCACGACGGACGTCACCTGCTCGGCTTCCCGTGCCACTGACGGCCGGGGAGTCGCTCTCGTGAACACCGTCTCCGTACGGTCGCTCCTGGTGCGCGGCATGCTCGCCGGACTGGCGGCGGGGTGCCTGGCCCTCCTCGTCGCCTATCTCCTCGGTGAGCCGTCCGTGGACAGAGCCATCGGCTACGAGGAGGCCCACAGCCACGGCGACCACGGCGTGGAGCTGGTCAGCCGCACCCTCCAGTCCACCGGGGGGCTGGCGACCGGCGTCCTGGTCTACGGCGTGGCGCTCGGCGGCATCGCCGCGCTGGCCTTCTGCGTCGCCCTGGGCCGGATCGGCCGGATCGGCCCGCGCGCCACGGCGGCCCTGCTCTCGCTGGGCGGGCTGCTGGTGGTCCATGTGGTGCCGTTCCTCAAGTACCCGGCCAATCCGCCGTCCGTCGGCGATCCGGACACCATCGGCAAGCGCACCGCGCTGTACTTCCTGATGATCGTGCTCAGTGTGCTGCTGGGCGTCGCCGCGATCTTCCTGGGCCGTGGGCTGGTCCCCCGGCTGGGCGGCTGGTGGGCAGGCGTCGTCGCGGTGGCGGCGTTCGTCCTGGTGGTGGGCGCGGCGTACGCCGTGCTGCCCGTGGTCGACGAGGTGCCCGCGGACTTCCCGGCCACCGTGCTGTGGCGGTTCCGCCTCGCGGCCCTCGCCGTCCAGGGCGTCCTGTGGGCGGGCTTCGGGCTGCTCTTCGGGCACCTGGCCGAACGGCTGCTCGTCCCCCGGGCCGGGCACGACCGCTCGGCCCGGGGCACGGCCGAACCCGTCTCCTGACCGATTCCGCTTTCCGTCCCTCTCCCGGTCCCTCTCCCCCAGTCCTTCCCCGTCCCCGGCGTGCGGGGCGGCCACCCGGCCGCCCCGCACGTTTTTTCAACCCTGGACTTAGTAGGACGTCCAACTATATGTTCGGGGGCAACCACGAGGACGGACAGGACGGACCGCGCCCCACAAGGGCGCGCGCCCGCGGCCCCGCCGTGCCTGTCCCCGGATCTCACCTGATGAGAGCAGGCTTCCATGGTCCGTGAACTGACCCATTTCATCGGCGGCAAGCACACCCCGGGAACATCGGGCGCCTTCGCCGATGTGTACGACCCCAACACCGGCGAGGTCCAGGCCCGGGTCCCGCTCGCCAGCCGCGCGGAGACCGAGGCGGCCATCGCCGACGCGGTCCGCGCCCAGCGCGAGTGGGGCGAGTGGAACCCCCAGCGCCGGGCCCGGGTCCTGCTGCGCTTCCTCCAGCTGGTCGAGGGCGAGAAGGACGCGCTGGCCCGGCTGCTGTCCGCCGAGCACGGCAAGACCGTCCCCGACGCGCTCGGCGACATCCAGCGCGGCCTGGAGGTCGTGGAGTTCGCCGCGGGCATTCCGCATCTCCTCAAGGGCGAGTTCACGGACAACGCCGGCACCGGCATCGACGTCCACTCCCTGCGCCGCCCGATCGGCGTCGCCGCCGGGATCACCCCGTTCAACTTCCCGGCGATGATCCCGCTGTGGAAGGCCGCCCCCGCGATCGCCTGCGGCAACGCCTTCATCCTCAAGCCCTCCGAGCGCGACCCCTCCGTGCCGCTCCGGCTCGCCGAGCTGTTCCTGGAGGCGGGCCTTCCGCCGGGCGTCCTCAACGTCGTCAACGGCGACAAGGAGAGCGTGGACGTCCTCCTCGAGGACCCGCGCGTCGGCGCCGTCGGCTTCGTCGGCTCCACCCCGATCGCCGCGCACATCTACGCCACCGCCGCCGCCCACGGCAAGCGCGCCCAGTGCTTCGGCGGCGCCAAGAACCACATGATCGTGATGCCGGACGCCGACCTCGACCAGGCCGTCGACGCCCTCATCGGCGCCGGCTACGGCTCCGCCGGCGAGCGCTGCATGGCCATCTCGGTGGCCGTGCCCGTCGGCGAGGAGACCGCCGACGCGCTCGTCGCCAAGCTCAAGGAGCGCATCGGCACCCTCCGTATCGGCCGCTCCGACGACCCCGAGGCGGACTTCGGCCCGCTCGTCGGCCGCGACGCCGTCGACCGGGTGCGCGGCTATGTCGACCTGGGCGTCGAGGAGGGCGCGGAACTGGTCGTCGACGGCCGGGACTTCGTCCTGCCGGGCCACGAGAACGGCTTCTTCGCCGGCGCCACCCTCTTCGACCGGGTCACCCCGGAGATGCGGATCTACCAGGAGGAGATCTTCGGGCCCGTGCTGTCGGTGGTCCGCGCCGCCGACTACGAGGAGGCGCTGCGGCTGCCCAGCGAGCACCCCTTCGGTAACGGCGTCGCCCTCTTCACCCGCGACGGGGACACCGCCCGCGACTTCACCCGCCGCGTCGACACCGGCATGATCGGCGTCAACGTCCCGATCCCCGTGCCCGTCGCCTACCACACCTTCGGCGGCTGGAAGCGGTCCGGCTTCGGCGACCTCAACCAGCACGGCCCCGACGCCATCCGCTTCTACACCCGCACCAAGACCGTCACCTCGCGCTGGCCCTCCGGGGTCAAGGAGGGCGCGAGCTTCACGATCCCGACGATGGGCTGACCGCCATGACGACCACCTTCCTCACCGAGGACCAGCGCGCCATAGCCGAGACGACCCTCGACTTCGCCCGTGAGCACCTCGCCCCGAACGCCGTCGACTGGGACCGCGACAAGCACTTCCCCGTCGACGTGCTCCGCAAGGGCGCCGACCTCGGCCTCGGCGGCGTCTACGTCCGTGAGGAGTCCGGCGGCTCCGGCCTCACCCGCGCCGACGGCGTCCTCGTCTTCGAGAGCCTGGCCACGGGCTGCCCCTCCGTCGCCGGCTACTTCTCCATCCACAACATGGTCGCCTGGATGATCGACCACTACGGCGACGACGCCCAGCGCGCCCGCTACCTGCCGGGCCTGTGCGCGATGGAGATCCTCGGCAGCTACTGCCTGACCGAGCCGGGCGCCGGCTCCGACGCCGCCGCCCTGACCACCCGCGCCGACCGCGACGGCGACGAGTACGTCCTCGACGGCGTCAAGCAGTTCATCTCCGGCGCGGGCTCGACCGACGTCTACATCGTCATGGCCCGCACCGGCGGCCCCGGCGCGCGCGGCGTCTCCGCCTTCCTCGTCCACCGCGACGATGCCGGCCTGTCCTTCGGGCCCAACGAGAAGAAGATGGGCTGGAACGCCCAGCCCACCCGCCAGGTGATCCTCGACGGCGTCCGGATCCCCGCCGACCGGCTGCTCGGCGGCGAGGGCGAGGGCTTCCGCATCGCCATGGGCGGGCTCAACGGCGGCCGCCTCGGCATCGCCGCCTGCTCCCTCGGCGGCGCCCAGAGCGCCCTCGACCGCACCCTCGCCTACCTCACCGACCGCGAGGCCTTCGGCGAGCCCCTCATCGACTCCCCGGCGCTGCGCTTCCGCCTCGCCGACATGGCCACCGAGCTGACCGCCGCCCGCGCCCTGGTCCGGCAGGCCGCCGAGGCCCTGGACCGCGGCGACGCGCAGGCACCGCAGCTGTGCGCCATGGCGAAACGATTCGCGACCGACACCGGGTACGAGGTCGCCGACCAGGCCCTGCAGCTCCACGGCGGCTACGGCTACCTCAACGAGTACGGCGTCGAGAAGATCGTCCGCGATCTGCGGGTCCACCGGATCCTGGAGGGGACGAACGAGATCATGCGCCTCATCGTGGCCCGCGGTCTGACGGGGGCCGGCCGGTGACCGACGATTCTGTTCTGTTCCGCGTCGAGGGCCGGGCCGCCCATATCGTCCTCAACCGGCCCAGGGCCCTCAACGCCCTCACCCACACCATGGTCTCCCGCATCGACGAGGCCCTCACCGCCTGGGAGCACGACCCGGCCGTCGAGACCGTCGTGATCACCGGCGCGGGCGAGCGCGGGCTGTGCGCGGGCGGCGACATCCGCTCCATCCACGAGGACGCCCGCTCCGGCGGCACGGCCTCGGCGGACTTCTGGCGCGACGAGTACCGGCTCAACGCCCGGATCGCCGACTACCCCAAGCCGTATGTGGCCGTCATGGACGGCATCGTCATGGGCGGCGGCGTCGGCATCGCCGCCCACGGCCGCGTGCGGATCGTCACCGAGCGCTCCCGGGTGGCCATGCCCGAGACCGGCATCGGCTTCGTCCCCGACGTCGGCGGCACCTACCTGCTGGCGAAGGCGCCCGGGGAACTCGGCACCCACCTCGCCCTGACCGGCGAGGCGGTGGGCGCCGCCGACGCCCTGCTGTGCGGGCTCGCCGACCACTTCGTCCCCTCGGACCGGCTGCCCGCGCTTCTCGCGGAGCTCGCCGACGCCCCGGCCCACGAGGTCGTCGCCCGGCACGCCACCGAGGCGCCCGGGGGCGAACTGGCAGGTCACCGCGAGTGGATCGACGCGTGCTACGCCGCCGGCACCGTCGAGGAGATCGTCGAGCGCCTCCAGGGCCATGGCACCCCGGCCGCCAAGCAGGCCGCCGAGACGATCCTCGCCAAGTCCCCCACCGCACTGAAGGTCACCCTCGCCGCGCTGCGCGCCGTGCCGGGGCTCGGCTCGCTGGAGCGGGTGCTGGAGCAGGAGTACCGCGTCTCGTGCGCGGCCCTGACCGCGCCGGACCTGGTGGAGGGCATCCGCGCCCAGGTGATCGACAAGGACCGGAACCCGCGCTGGTCGCCCGCCACGCTCGCCGAGGTGGGCGAGGCGGACGTCGCCCGGTTCTTCGCACCGCTGGGCGAGCGGGAACTCGCCCTGACCCAGGAGGTGTCGTGATGAGCAGCAGCACTCCCCTGACCGTCGGCTTCGTCGGCCTCGGCCACATGGGCGGCCCGATGGCCGCCAACCTCGTCAAGGCCGGGCACCGGGTGCGCGGCTACGACCTGGTGGCCGAGTCCCTGGAGGCGGCCGAGGCCGCCGGTGTCGAGCCCGCGGCCTCGGCGGCGGACGCCGCGACCGGCGCGGACGTGGTCGTCACCATGCTGCCCGCCGGGCGGCACGTCCTCGCCCTCTACCGGGACGAGGGCCTCCTCGCCGCGGCCGCGCCCGGCACGCTGTTCGTCGACTGCTCCACCATCGACGTCGCCGACGCCCGCGCCGCCCACGAGGCCGCGGTCGCGGCCGGTCACCAGGCCCTGGACGCGCCCG
Source organism: Streptomyces luteoverticillatus (assembly GCF_003970715.1). Lineage (NCBI taxonomy): Bacteria > Bacillati > Actinomycetota > Actinomycetes > Kitasatosporales > Streptomycetaceae > Streptomyces > Streptomyces luteoverticillatus. The sequence continues at coordinate 443,969 of NZ_CP034587.1, forward strand.
TCTCCGGCGGGGTCGCCGGTGCCGAGGCCGGCACGCTGACCTTCATGGCCGGTGGCGGCGAGGCCGAGTTCGCGCGGGCCGAGCCGCTGCTCGCCGTCATGGGCAAGAAGACCGTGCACTGCGGCGGCCCGGGTGCCGGGCAGGCGGCGAAGATCTGCAACAACATGATCCTGGGCATCTCGATGATCGCGGTCAGCGAGGCCTTCGTCCTCGGCGAGAGCCTCGGCCTGTCCCACCAGGCCCTTTTCGACGTGGCCTCCACGGCGTCCGGCCAGTGCTGGTCGCTGACCAGCAACTGCCCGGTCCCCGGCCCGGTCCCGGCCAGCCCGGCCAACCGCGACTACCGGCCCGGCTTCGCGGCCCCCCTGATGGCCAAGGACCTCGGCCTCGCCGCCGACGCGCTCCGCGCGAGCGGGATCGACTCCGCCTTCGGGATCGAGGCGGCGAAGCGGTACGCGGAGTACGCGGCGGGCGCCGGGGCGACGGAGGACTTCTCCGGGATCATCCGGGAAATCCGCGAGACGATCACCGAACGGAACGAAACGGCTTCCTGATGACGAATACGTACGAGACCATCCTCGTCGAGCGCAAGGGCCGCGTGGCCCTTGTCACCCTCAACCGCCCCAAGGCCCTCAACGCCCTCAACCTGCAGGTCATGAACGAGGTCGTCGAGGCCACGGAGGCCCTCGACCGGGACCCGGACGTCGGCTGTATCGTCCTCACCGGCTCGGCGAAGGCGTTCGCCGCCGGTGCCGACATCAAGGAGATGCAGCCGCAGGGGTACATGGACATGTACCTCAACGACTGGTTCACCGCCTGGGACCGGCTCGGCGCCCTCCGCACCCCGACCCTCGCGGCCGTCTCCGGCTACGCGCTGGGCGGCGGCTGCGAACTCGCCATGCTCTGCGACATCCTGCTGGCCTCCGACACCGCCGTCTTCGGACAGCCGGAGATCAAGCTCGGCGTCATCCCCGGCATCGGCGGCTCGCAGCGGCTGACCAGGGCCGTCGGCAAGGCCAAGGCGATGGAGCTGTGCCTGACCGGGCGCACCATGGACGCGGCCGAGGCGGAACGGGCGGGCCTGGTCTCCCGGATCGTCCCGGCGGACGAGCTCCTCGCGGAGGCGCTGTCCGTCGCCGAGACGGTGGCCGGGATGTCCGCGCCGGTCGCCATGATGGCGAAGGAAGCGGTGAACCGGGCGTTCGAGACGACGCTGGCGGAGGGCGTACGGTTCGAACGGCGCGTCTTCCACGCGGTGTTCGCTGTCGCGGACCAGAAGGAGGGGATGGCGGCGTTCGTGGAGAAGCGGAAGCCGGATTTCCGGCACCGCTGACGTTCCGGGCGCGCCCTGTCGCGGGGTGCGCCCCGCCAGGGGCGCGGGGAACTGCGCGATCAGCCCCCGACGGCGCGCGGTCGAGCGGCTGCGGGCCGTGCGTGGCTTGTCGCGCAGTTCCCCGCGCCCCTTCGGGGCACGTCTCTAAAGCGCCAGCTTGAACCCGTCGTGGCTGCGCGCGAAGCCCAGCGCGGCGTAGAAGCGGTGGGCGTCCTCGCGCCGCTTGTTGCTGGTGAGCTGAACCAGCGCGCAGCCACGCGCGCGTGCCCTTTCGACCGCGCGCGTCATCAGGGTCCGGCCGAGCCCGCCGCCGCGCCGGTCGGCGCGGATCCGGACCGCCTCGATCAGCGCCCGCTCGGCGCCGCCCTTGCCGAGCCCGGGGATGTACGTCGCTTGCAGGCACCCCACCACCGCGCCGGCCCCCTCCACCAGGACCAACAGCTCGTTGCGCGGGTCCTCGTCGATCGCCGCGAACGCCCGCTCGTACTCCTCCGTCACCACGACCGTCGACGGATCCACGACGTTCTCCTCGTCCGCGAGCAGGGCGAGCACGGCCGGCAGGTCGGCGCGGGTGGCGGGGCGCAGGGTGAGGGCGGGGGCGGCATCCGGAGCGGCTGACATGGCCCGACCATAACTGACGCCCACCGGGGGTCTCGTTCAGGACAAGTCGCGTACGGGGCCGACGCAATGGTCGGGTGGGGTTACCCGGGGAACCGGGGGCGGTCCGAGGGGGTTGGGAGGGGCTGAAACCCGCAGGTCTTCACATGTCACTAACGGAGCGTATCCAGTCGGCACTTGACCGTAGTTGGCCGACGGCGATTGACTTCTGTCCGCTTACGTACAGCAGCGCAGCGCCGTCCCCGGCTCACCCCGACGCGCGAGCACGTCCAATGCCCCGTGACCTCGGAGACCCCGTGACCCCTGAAGTGACCCCCGAACCGCTCACGCCGCTCGACCTCGCCTTCTGGAACATCGAGTCCGCCGGTCATCCCCTGCACATGGGCGGGCTCTTCGTCTTCGACGCCGACGCCCCGGACGCCGCCGAGCGTGCCGCCGGGCTGCTCGCGGGCCGTGCCGCCCGGATACCGGGGCTGAACACCCGCATCCGTCCCGTCCTGCTTCCCGTCGGGGGCGCCGCCCGGCATGTCGCCCCCGGCTACGACCCGTCGGACCACGTCCATCTCACCGCGCCCGTGCGGGACTTCTTCGCGGCCGCCGGGGCCCTGATGCAGCAGCCCCTGGAGCGGGGGCGGCCGCCGTGGGCCGCGCATGTGCTGCCCGGTGCGGACGGCACGTCCTTCGCCGTGCTGTTCACGTTCCACCACGCCCACGCGGACGGCATGCGCGCGGCGTCGTACGTCCTGTCGCTCCTGGATCCCGCCGTCGCCGACGGGGCGCCCGTTCCGGCCGTCGTGCCACAGAAGCCGAAGAAGGAATCCGGTCCGCGCCTCCCCGGGCCGCGCGAGCTGCCCGGTCTCGTGCGCGGTGTCGTCACCGATGCCGGGCGCGCGCTGTCCATCGGTTCCGCCATGGCCCGCGCCGCGCTGGACGTGCGCTCCTCGCCCGCCCTCGTCTCCCGCGCCACCGGCGCTCGCCGCGCCGACGGCGCGATCGTCGATCTGCGGGATGTGAACCGCGTCCGCGAGGCCACGGGCGGCACCGTCAACGACGTCCTCCTCGCCGTGGTCGCGGGCGGCATGCGACGCTGGCTCGACAAGCGTGGCGACGGCAGCGACGGCGTACGTCCCCGCGCCCTCGTCCCCGTCTCGCTGCGCGACCCGGGCGACCCGAGCGCCTCCGGCAACCGGCTCTCCGGCTATCTGGTCCGGCTCCCCGTCGCCGAGACCGAGCCGCTCGCCCGCCTGGGCGCGGTACGCCGAACCATGGAGAGCAACAAGCAGGCGGGACCCGCCAGCGGGCCGGGCGCCGCCGCGCTGCTCGCCGAGGTCATCCCGCCCCTCGGCCACCGCTTCGGCGGCGGCCTGATCGCCCGCTCGGGCCGCCTCTTCTACGACCTGCTGGTCTCCAGCGTCCCGCTGCGCGGCGCCCACGGCCTCCGGCTCGCCGGCAGCCGTGTCCGCGAGGCCTATCCGCTCGCCCCGCTCGCGCCCGGGCAGTCCCTCGCCGTGGGCATCACCACCTACGAGGACCGTGTCTGCTACGGCCTGATCGCCGACGCCGTAGCCGTACCCGACCTGGACCTGCTCGCCCGGTCGATCACGGAGGAAGCCGCGGAACTGGTGGCCGTCTGCGGCAGCTGAACCGTACGGGAAAGGGCTGCTGCCCCCGTCGAGGAGACGGGGGCAGCAGCCCTTCTTGCGGAGACTTGTGGAGAAACGCCTGTCAGTGGTGGCTGGTGGTGTTCATGAAGCCGATGACGACCGCGCCCCACCAGCAGATCTGGGAGATCATCGCCGTGGCCCCGCCCCAGGCCAGCAGGCGCGGCGACGGCTCGCCGGCCGGCTGTCGGGCCATGTGCTTGTTGAGCAGGCCCGCCTGGAGGCCGTTGAGGCTCAGGACGAGGACGAAGCCCAGCTTGATCGCGGTGGGCGTCGCCGAGGGGTTGGGGTGGAGGAAGACACCGCTCGCGACGAGGCCGGCGAGGCCGGCCCAGATGGGCAGGTGGAGCTTGCTCGCGCTGCCGAGGGCCTCGCGCAGGGTGGTGCGGCCGGTGATCCACAGCAGCCCGTAGTAGTCGGCGACGAGCACGGCGCCGAAGCCGAGGACGAGGCTGGCGAGGTGCACGAAGAGCGCGACCGTGTGCAGGGACGCGTCCGCCTGGAGGTGGATCGAGACCCACACGCTGGCGGCCCAGCCCGCGCACAGCGCGACGGCGGCACCGGCGAGCGTCCACCAGGTGTCGTAGAGGCCCAGCGGACGGGCGTGACGGGCGCCGCCGGTGCGGGGTGCCGCCATCGCGACGGGCGGGCGGGACGGTCGGATGACGGACAGAGGCGGCTGTGACGACAGAGCGGACACGAGAATCTCCCAACGCGGACCCTTGGCGAATGGCATGGCAGTGCCCCTCGCCGATCCTGGGCCGTACTGTGACCGGCCCTAGGCCGGTACCGAATGAGTCGCTTCCTCGGCTGTGAGGACCGACACCAGTGCCAGAGGTCTCCCCGGCCAGGTCTTCGGCCTCGGCGCGGCCGGTCGATCCGGCACGGCGTGTCCACACCAGAACATCCCTTCGAGGAATTCGCAAGCCCGGACGTCACAGTCAATGCCGTCGTTTCCGCCCCCGCTGTCCTAGCCTGAGCCCGCAGGACACGGCCAGGGCCACCGGAACGAGGCGGGTGGGGGCATGCGCGCCACTGTCGTCCTTTTCACAGCCGATCTGCGGTTGCGCGACAACCCCGTACTGGCCGCGGCGCTGCGCGCGGCCGAGCACGTGGTGCCCCTGTTCGTGATCGACTCCGGCATCGCCGGTGCGGGCTTCGTCACACCGGCGCGCGCCGCCTTCCTCGCGGACTGCCTCGCCGATCTCGACGAGGGCCTGCGGGCGCGGGGCGGCCGGCTGATCGTCCGGGCCGGGGATGTGGTGCGCGAGACGTGCCGTGTGGCCGCCGAGACCAATGCGACGGAGGTGCACCTCGCGAGCGGGGCGAGCGGCTACGCCCAGCGGCGCGAGGAGCGGCTGCGCTCGGCGCTGACGGTGGACGGACGGTCACTGCGGGTGCACGACGCGGTGACGACGGCCGTGGCGCCGGGGGTGCTCGTGCCCTCATCGGGTAACTCGGGCAAGGACCACTACGCGGTGTTCACCCCGTACCACCGCCGCTGGTCGGCCGAGCGGCTGCGGCCCGTCTCCCCGGCGCCCCGGCGCGTCGAGCTGCCCCGGGTGCGCTCGCTCCCGCTCCCCGGGCCCGGGGACCTGGCCCGGGGTCCCGCCCCGGCGGGGCTGCCGAAGGGCGGCGAGAGCGAGGGCCGGCGCCGGCTGGCGGCCTGGCTGCGCTCGGGCCTCGCGGGCTACGCGGCGGCGCACGACGATCTGGCGGCGGACGCCACGTCCCGGCTCTCCTCTTATCTGCACTTCGGCTGTCTTTCGCCGGTCGAGGTGATCTCCCGGGCGCGCCGGTGGGCCACAGAGGACGAGCCGCACGCCGGCGCGGAGGCGTTCGTCCGCCAGCTGGCGTGGCGCGACTTCCACCACCAGGTCCTGGCCGCCGTCCCCGGGGCGGCGCACCGCGACTACCGCACCCGGCACGACCGCTGGCGCACGGACCCCGACGAGCTCGCCGCGTGGCGGGCGGGCATGACGGGCTACCCGGTCGTGGACGCGGCCATGCGCCAGCTCGCCCACGAGGGGTGGATGCACAATCGCGCCCGGATGCTGGTGGCGTCCTTCCTCACCAAGACGCTGTACCACGACTGGCGCGAGGGCGCGGGGCACTTCGAGGGCCTCCTCGTCGACGCGGACGTGGCCGACAACCGGCTGAACTGGCAGTGGGTGGCGGGCACGGGCAACGACACCCGCCCCCACCGCGTCCTCAACCCCCTCGTGCAGGCCAGACGCTTCGATCCCCGGGGCGACTACGTGCGCCGCTGGGTCCCGGAGCTGGCCGCTCTGCCGGGCGCCGCCGTCCACACCCCGTGGCGGCTCGACGGCCCCGCGCGGGCGGCCCTGCGCTACCCCGCCCCGGTCGTCGATCTCACCGAGGGCCTGGCCCGCTTCCGGCGGGCGAGGGGGCTGGACTGACCGGCACCAGGCACGTCACCGCACCTCAGCGCACGTCGAAGACGTTCGGCCGGCCCGCGCGGTAGCGGGCCTCGTCCTGGCGCTGGAAGGGCTCCAGCTCGGGCGGCCGGTACAGGGTCCACACGCGGCAGCGCGGGGCCGGGGAGCCGTCCGCGTCGAGCAGGGCGTTGACCGCGCGGCGGGCGGATTCGTTGGCGCCCTCCATGGTCGCGAGGTCCATGTCGGTGGCGACGTAGTCGCCGGCGAGGAAGAAGTTGGGCACGGCGGTGCGGCTCGGGGGACGGTCGTACCAGGTGCCCGTGGGGTGGACGAGGAGTTGTTCGCGGTTGGCCGGGGACGGGCCGCCCAGCCCCGTGACCGCCGGGTCCATGAACCAGGAGTGGACGTCGTCGTCGGACAGCACGCGCCGCCCCGTGTCGTTCAGCCCGGCCTTCAGCTGGGCCCACACCTCACGGATCACCTCCTGTTTGGTGCAGGCGATCGCGGGTTTGCCGTAGAGGACGCCGGGCGCGTCCCATTGCGAGACGCACACGGACAGGCAGTCGGCCACCTGGCCGTCGCCGTAGTCCGCGCGGAAGTCACGGCCGGGCCAGAACTGCGCCTGGCTGATGGTGGTGAGCGCCCACGGGGAGTCCACGTGGTTGACGTGACCGTGCACGATGGGGGTGCGGGTGCGGAGGTAGAACTGCACGCCGACCATCCAGTCGGTGCGCAGCCGGTCGCAGCGGGCCAGCCGGGGCTCTGCGGCCCGCAGGGCGCCGCCCCAGGTGGCGCGGGCGTGCTCGACGGGCATCGCGCTGACGTAGTGGTCGGCGCTCGCGGCGCGGGGTACGCCGAGCTCCCGGGAGCGCAGCCGGATGTGGCTGACGCGGCCGCCGCGGTACACCACCTCCTCGACCTCGGCGCCGAGTGCGAACCGGACGCCGAGGCGGCGCAGGTGGGCGGCCCAGGGGTTGATCCACGCCTCGTTGGTCGGGGCGTTGAGCACCCGGTCCGGCTCCCCGTCGTCGCCCCGGCCGAGCCCGTTGTAGAGGAAGGCCTGGAAGACCCGGGCGACGGTCCGGGTGCTGGCGATCTCGGCCTTGGTGGCGATGACGTTCCGGGTGACGCCGGTGCCGAGGAGCCGCTGGTAGTCCTGTGACATGCGGGCCGCGTCGATGAAGTCCCACCAGGGCACCCGTTCCCACTGTCCGTAGCGGCGCTGGTCGCAGCTGGTGAGGTGGACGAGCACGCGGTGGGTGAAGTGGAGGACCTCGCCGGGTGGCAGGCGCAGGGCCGTGTCCAGGGCGCCCGCGAGGGTGCCGGGCAGGGCGTCGGGGAGCAGCGCGGCGAGGTCGGGCGGGGCGAGGAGGGTGTGGAAGGGGATGCGGAGGTCGGGGCGGCCGCCGGCGCGGGCGAAGAGTTCCTCGGTGGCGTTCACCAGGTTGTCGTGGACGCTGTGCCGGCCGTCCGGCAGCGGGATTCTGCGCAGGGTGTCGGGGAGGTTGCGGTAGAAGCCGGGGAAGAAGCGGAAGCCGTGTTCTCCCGGGAGCGGGCGCCGGCCGTCCCGGGCCGTGCCGGGGACGTCCATGCTGCGGGCCTTGCCGCCGAGCGCGGTGTTGCGTTCGTACACGGTGACGCGGTAGCCGCGTTCGGCGAGCTCCTGCGCGGCGCTGAGCCCGGCGACGCCGCCGCCGAGCACCGCGACGTCGCGGCCCGGTCCGCCGTGGCGGGCGGCGGCCCCGGCCCGCCCGGCGGACGCCAGGGCGGCCGCGCCGCCGGCGCCGCCCGCCGTCGCCAGGAATTCCCGTCGCGTGCGCTCGTTACGCTCGTTCCCCTGCCGTCTCCCCATGACCGGGCCAACGACCGGACGACGTCCGGGGCACCGGGCGGGCAGGGGGCGCGCTTCCCCGCGCGAAGGAGCGAAGAGGGATGCGCGGGATCAGACGGACAAACGGAAATGCAGACTGCCGAAAGCCACTTGATCCCCAGGGTGGACGCGTACGGTGCCGGCTATGCGCAGCCCGTTGACGTACGTGCCATTGCGCGAGCCCAGGTCGGACAGGCGCCAGTGGTTGTCCACGTAGCGCAGCTCGGCGTGGCGGCGGGAGACCGTGTCGTGGTCGAAGCGCAGGCCGGACAGGGGCGAGCGGCCGATGGTCAGCGTCTCCTCGCCCGGCTCGGGCAGCCTGAGCCCGGGCAGCCGGGCGCCGCGCCAGGCGCCGCGCAGCCGGCCCGTCAGCCCCGCCAGGCGGGTGACGGTGCGGACGAGGAAGTCCGAGAAGCGGCCGTTGGTGCGCAGGTCGGCCATGGCGAGGTCGATCTCGGCGCGGTGGCGGGCGGTCAGGACGATGTTCATCCGGCGCATGAACGTGTCGTGGGAGAGCCTGCCGTCGCCGGCGCCGTCCCGGAGGAGGACCAGGGCCTGGTTCCGTTCGGCCTCGGAGGGCCGGGTGAGGCGCGTACGGAAGTCAGGTGAGGTCATAAGGGTGATTCTCGGTCCGGCAGGCGCTCCCTGTCCATATCTCACGCCCCCGGGAGGCGACCGGCGCCCCGCCGGTCCCTCCGGGGTGCTCATCGCTCAGGCCGTGGCCGTGAGTTCCCCGATGCGTTCGGGGAAGTCGGGCTGGGGCAGGGGCAGATCGACCTCCTCGACGAAGCCGAGGGCGTCGGGGACGTAGGCGATGACGGCGCTGGCGGCGGGCGAGAAGCGCTCCCCGTCGCGGAGGCTGTCGAGCATCTGGAGGGCGGCGTTGAGATCGCCCCGGTCGATGTCCTCCGGGGTCTGCGGGATGAGCGCCTCCAGCCCGGCCTGGCGGCGCCACAGCTCCGCCTCCCTGCGTTCGCCGAAGGCCATGTGGTGGAGGTAGAGGCAGCAGGCGGCGCCGGCGGCGTCCGCGCCGGCGGCGAACTGCCACCAGAACCGGGCGCTGTCCTCCCGGTCGGCGAGCTGGAGCACACAGCCGAGGACCAGGGCGCCGTCGGGCTCCAGCATCCGGTGGGCCAGGAAGGCCCCCAGCTTGTGGAGGTCCTGGGCGACGACCGTCTCGCACAGGCTCCGCAGCCGCCGCCGGAAGGCCCGGTGCGGCAGCGAGTTGCGCTCGGCGGACCGTACGGCGGCCGCGCGGGCGGGCTCCATCTGGTCGTCGAAGTACAGCGCTCCGTGCCACATCCGCTCGGCCAGGCGGGCCCGCAGCCGGGCCTCGGCCTGGTCGGTGTCGGCGATCGTGTAGGGCCGGGGTTCGAGGCGGGCTTTGGCCAGGGCGTGGTCGAGGGACCCGATCACCGGTGCTCCTCTTCTCTCTCCAGTCCGAGGGCGTCGTGGAGACGGTGTCTCGCGAAACGGGCGGTGGACCGTACCCCGCCCTGGGTGATGCCCATGATGTCGGCGGTCTCGCGGATGCTGTAACCGAGGCAGTAGTGCAGGACGATGACGTCGTGCTGGCGCTCGGGCAGGGCGCAGATGGCCTTGTAGACCGACAGGCTCTCCTCGAGCTCGCCGATCGGGTCGACGGCGTGCCGCAGCGCGGAGGTCTCGAAGGCGGCGGTGTCGATGACGGTGGGGCGCCGGCCCCGGGCGCGGGCGCAGTCGATCGTGCGGTGCCGGACGACGGACCAGGCGTAGGCGTTCGGCGACTCGGTCCTCAGGACCTCGCTCCAGGTGAAGCAGAGGTCCTCGAAGGCCTGGTCGACGGCTTCCTCGGCGTCGTGGCGATTGCCGAGGTAGAGCTCGGCCCACTGCATGTAGCGGGGGCGGTAGAGCTGGTGGAACGCACGATAATCGGCAGGCAGTTCGGTCATGGGAAACGTACCCGCATGGCGGGAGAGCGTCACCGTTTCCCTCCCCGCCGCCGGCCCGTCGCCCCGTCGCCTGCATCGTGTGGGATCACGGAAGTACTGGTCCCTCCGGTTGTGGATGGTCATGAGCCGGGCGGGGCCTGTCCACGCCCCGGTGTCACCGCGCCCGGGAGGGGACGCCTTCGCTCCACCCCCTCCGCAAGTAATGGCGTTCGGGGCGGCGCGTTTGTGCATCGAGCGATCGTAAAGTCTTACGGAACATCGCCCTCCGCTTGAACTCTCCGTTGAACTCTCCGCGCCTGGCCGAAAGCGGACTCGCACCGTCGCCCGCCCGCCGGAGGCTCTGCCACAGTCGGCCCGTCAGCGGTCGACGATCAAGGAGATTGCCGTGAGGGACGTCGTTCCCCCCGCCCGAATACGTCTGCTGGCCGCGAGCGCGGCCGCTCTCATCACCGCCGGAACGCTCTGGGCGGGCCCGGCCCACGCCACCGACGGGCCGGCACCACGCGACCACGACGCGCCGCTGATCGACGCCGGGTCGGCCGACGGCCTCCGGTTCCGGGCCTCGGGCCGGCTCGTCGGGGGCGGCGGTACGACGTGCACGGCGACCGTCGTCCACGCCACGGGGAAGCCCGATCCCGCGCGGAAGGCGCTGATCCTCAGCAACGGGCACTGCGCCGACGACTCGATGCGGACCAATGACGTCGTCGTCGACCAGCCCGCGCCCGACGGCTGGAGCTTCACCCCCGCGTTCTTCCACGACAACGCCGCCGAGCACAGGAAGTTCACCGTCGAACGCGTCGTCTACGCGACCATGAAGGACATCGACGTCTCGCTGCTCCAGCTCTCGGCCACCTACGGGGAGCTCGCCGCGCTGAAGGTGACGCCCCGGACGCTCGCCGACCGCCCGGTCGCGGCGGGGACGCCGCTGCGGGCGGCCCACGCGCCGACCGACGGGGTCGAGGAGGACAAGCGGTTCCTGCGCCTGTCCACGTGCCGGGCGACGGCCGCCGCCGTGAGCCTCCACGAATCCTCCTGGCTGTGGCGGGACTTCACCCGTACCGACTGCCTCGGCATCAGCGGCGGCTCGTCGGGCGGTGCCGTCACCACCGCCGACGGGACCCGGCTCGTCGGACTGCTCAACACCGTGGCCACGCCCGGCTATCTGGGCTGCGGCCTCGGCCGGCCCTGCGAGGGCGGCCCGGCCGGGCTGGTCGTCCCCAAGGACGGCACCGCCTACGCCACGCCCGTCGATGCCGTGGCCTCCTGCCTGGACGGGACCGGCCTGCGGCTGCACCGGACGGGCTGCCGGCTCGACCGGGGCGAGCAGGTGACCGTCGAATCGCCCGGGCAGCACACGCGGTCGCACACGCCGCAGGGCCCGGCCCGCTGGGACGCGCGCGTCACTCCCGACAAGGCCGGCCGGCACACGTACGTCGCCTTCAAGAGCGGACTGTTCGGCGTCACCGACTGCACCAGCCCCCAGGGCTACGGCAGGCCCCAGCGGCTGACGGCGGCGGGCGTGGACCACAAGGACCCGCTGCCGCCGCGCGAGGGCCTCCACGTCCTGTGCGTCGCGGGCGGGCCCGACGGCACCGCGCACGGCCCCGGCTGGGCCGCCTCCTTCGCCCATCCGTCGTACGCCTGGGCCCGCGTGGACGACACTCCGCCCACCGTCGCCCCGACCGTCGACATCCGGAGCTTCGAGGGCGAGGACGGCGGCAAGCGCTTCTGGGTCCGCCCGGTGTACGCGCCCTGGGAGATCACCTCCTACAAGGTCAAGTACGGCCCGAAGGCCGGCACCGACTGCGCCGCCCCCGAGGGCTACCGCCCCTTCCTGGGCGTACCCACCACCCTCGAGGCGGCCAAGGGCCCCTGGACCTACTGCGTCATCGGCTACGACAACGCCGAGAACCCCACCCCGCCGACGCCCTTCACCGTCGCCTGACCCACTGTGGCGCCCATCTGTGGCGCCCGCCTGTGGCGCCCGTCGCCCTCTGTTGCCCGGCGGTGCGCCACTGCACGATGGGACGCGTGGTGCCCGCCGGGCACCACGCGTCGCCCGGCACCACCACCCGTGCCGGGCCGAGGACCTGAGGGGGTCTCATGCGGCGGATCGCCATCGTAGGAGCGGGACAGGCGGGATTACAGCTGGCGTTGGGGCTCCAGGCCCACGCCTACGACGTCACACTCATATCCGCCCGCACGGCCGGGGAGATCCGGGACGGGCACGTGCTGTCCACCCAGGCGATGTTCGGGCCGGCGCAGGCCGTCGAGCGCGAGGCCGGGCTGAACCTGTGGGACGACCAGGTGCCCGCCGTCCACACGATACGGGCCACCATGGTCGACCCGCCCGGCACCGTCGCCGCCGCCATCACCGGCAGGCTCGCCCACCCCCAGCGGTCGGTGGACCAGCGGGTGAAACTCTCCGGCTGGCTGGAGCTGCTCGAGCGGCGGGGCGGCCGCGTCGAATACCGCTCGGTGGACCGGGCCGGGCTCGCCGAACTGGCCCGCCGGCACGAGCTGACGATCGTCGCGGCCGGACGCGGCCCGCTCTCCGGCATCTTCCCGCGCGACCCCGCGCGCTCCCCCTTCGACCGCCCCCAGCGCACCCTGGCATGCCTCTATCTCCGCGGCGTGGAGGCTTCCCCGGAGCCGGCCGAGACGCATGTGCGCGTCCTGATGATCCCCGGCGTCGGCGAGGGTCTCCTCCAGCCCGCCCTGACGACGAGCGGCCCCTGCACCATCCTGCTGTGGGAGGCGGTCCCCGGCGGCCCGCTGGACTGCTGGCAGGACCGCCCCGGGCCGCGGGACAACCTCGAGCGCTCGCTGGCGCTGATGCGGGAATTCGTGCCGTGGGAATACGAGTTGTGCGCGAAGGCGGAGCCGACGGACGCGACGGCCACCCTCTACGGCGCGGTCGACCCCGTCGTCCGGCACCCCGTCGCCCGGCTCGACGGCGAGGTGTCCGTGCTGGGCATGGGCGACACCGTCGTCGTCAACGACCCGGTCACCGGGCAGGGCTCCAACAGCGCCGCCCGCTGCGCCGACGTCTACCGGCGCGCGATCCTCGCGCGCGGCGACCGGCCCTTCGACGACTCCTGGATGCGCGAGACCTTCGAGGAGTTCTGGGCCTACGCCCGCCACGCGACGGCCTTCACGACCGCGATGCTCGGCCCGCTGCCCCCGCACGTGGCACGGGTGCTGGGGACGGCGACCGTGCGCCAGGAGGTCGCCGACCGCTTCGCCGAGGTGTACGCGGACCCCTCCGGGGCCCGGTGGTTCCTCGACCCGGCGGAGGCCGACGCCTATCTGGACGCGATCGGCGCGCGGCCCTGACGAACCGGTCCCCTCGGAACGGCCGTGCGCCCCCGCCCGCCGGCCCGAGGGGACCGGTGGGCGGGGGCGACGCCCGCCGCCGTACGGGATCAGTTCCCGGCCACCGCCGGGGCCGGCGCGCGGTGGTGCCGGCTGATGTTCTTCTCCAGCAGGGCCAGGCACTCGGCGACGCCCACGCTCGACGGCGTCGTCTCGGGCAGCCGCCCGTCGTCCTCCTTCAGCCGGCGCAGCGCCTCGTCCATCGCGGACTGGGCGGCGAACAGGCAGGGCGTGCTGTAGATCGCGACGTCCACGCCCAGCTCGGTCAGTTCGGACCGGCTGAGGCGGGGGGACTTGCCGCCCGCGATCTGGTTGAACAGCAGGGGCTTGGAGCCGATGACGCCGCGTACCTTGCGGATCCACTCGACGCTGCGCACGCCGTCGACCAGGATCACGTCGGCGTCGCTGGCGGCGAGCGCCTCGGCGCGGCGCAGGATCTCGTCCTCCTCGGTGGCGTCGGTCCGGGCGACGACGACGAGGTCGCGCCGGGCGGACAGGACGAGTTCGAGTTTCTCCAGATACTCGGTCAGGGGCAGGATCTGCTTGCCGTCGACGTGGCCGCAGCGGCGCGGGCGCTTCTGGTCCTCCAGGATCACGCCCGAGGCGCCGATGGCCTCCAGGTGCTGCACGGTGTGGCAGGCGGTCTCGGGGTCGACGTAGCCGTCGTCGATGTCGACGAGCAGATGGTGGGCGGGGAACGCCAGGCGCATCCGCTGGACGAAGGCGACGATGTCGGGCCAGGCGATGAAACCTATGTCCGGCAGACCGTAGTGCGAGGCGGCGAAGCCGAATCCGGAGACGAACATGCCGTCGTAGTGCTGGGCGGCGACGGAGGCGGAGAACATGTCGAAGACGCCGATGAGGGGTGTGGTGCCGTTCTCGGCGATGGCGGCACGTAGCCGGTTGGGGTGATTCACGGTACCCTCCAGGACACTGGTCGCGCCGACGCGTGCTGATGACCGCTGCCCGGAAAAGCTCGCGGTCATGCCGTCGGCGTCAGAGAAGGAAAAGTGAAGAGCGGGGAAGCCCCGGGAGCTGTCGCGCGGTCAGGCGCGATACGACTCCCGGGGTTTTCTGCGTCTGCCATGCGAGTGCAGGTGCGCTGACGCGACAGGACGTTAGTCAAGCTTTGGTCATGGCACAATATTGGCGAGGTAAAACCGACCGCGCTGCGACGCTTTCACGCCGCCCCGTCCCTCGCCCCACCCCGGCCCCTCCGGGCCGTCCTCACCCCTCGTAGGCGTCCACCAGCTCCTGGATGTCGATTTTCTTCATGCCCAGCATCGCCCGCATGACCCGCTGGGACTTGACCGGATCGGGATCGCCCAGCAGCTCGGGAAGGGCCCTCGGTACGATCTGCCACGACACGCCGTACTTGTCCTTGAGCCAGCCGCAGGGACCCTCCGACCCGCCGGCGCCGAGTGCCGACCACAGCTCGTCGACCTCCTCCTGCGACGCGCAGTCCACGCTCAGCGAGATCGCCTCGTTGAACGTGAAGTCGGGGCCGCCGTTGAGCGCGAGGAACCGCTGCCCGGCGAGCTCGAACTCGACGGTCATCACCATCCCGGCGGGCCGCGGACCGGCCTCCCCGTAGCGCCGGATCTCCACGATCCGGGAGCCGGGGACGACGGACGTGTAGAACTCGGCCGCCTCCTGCGCCTGGTCGTCGAACCACAGACAGGGCGTGATCTTCTGCATGGTGTTCTCCCGACTTCTCGCACGGGGCGGCCCGCTGCCGCCGGCCGCGTCGACGCCACCCGCATCATCGCCCACGAGGGTGGCTTTGTCCGGGCGACCCGGGCGGCGTCCGGGGGGAAAACGACAGGACCGGGCGGCGCCCATGGCGCCGCCCGGTCCCTGGGGGCTCAGTGCCCCGCGGGCTCGCCGAGCGAGCTCAGGTCGTGGGCGTAGATGCCCACCGCGTGCGCGATGACCCCGATGTTGAGGTCGAACGCCTTGCGGTCGATGTTGGCGAGGGTGTCGCCCGCGCCGTGGTAGTTGGGGTCGTACGCGGTGCCCGCCGTGCCGCCGAACCGGGCCGCCTGGTCCTTGGTCTTGATGCCCTCGGCGCCGGTGAAGGTGCCGCCCGCCGGGATGCCCTTCTCGATGAACGGGCCGTAGTCGGAGCGGCCGTCGAAGTCGGTGCCCTCGTGCGGGGCGCCCTTGCGGTCGAGGTAGCCGTTGATCAGCTTCTCGATCTGCGCCGAGCCCTTGGGGCCGGGGCCCGAGCCCGTGTGGTCGGAGTCGTCGCCGTCGTAGACGAACTCCACCGGGTTCGGCGAGGCGATCATGTCGAAGTTGAGGTAGAGCGCGATCTGCTTGCGCTGCTTCTCGCTCAGCTGGGCCACGTAGTGCTCGGAGCCGAGGAGGCCGAGCTCCTCACCGGACCACCAGGCGAACCGCACCTTGTTGGTGGGCTGCTGGCCGTGGCCGCGGGTCTGCTGGGCGAGCTTGAGCGCGACCTCCAGCAGGCCGGCGGAGCCGGAGCCGTTGTCGTTGATGCCGGGGCCGGCGGGCACGGAGTCGAGGTGGCTGCCGAGCGTCACGACGTGGTCGGCGCTGCCACCCTTGGTCTCGGCGATCACATTGCGGGTGGGGCGCTTGATCGCCTCGGTGGCCACGTCGAGACGGACCTTGGTCTCGCCCTTGGCGACCTGCGCGGCCAGCGCCTCGCCGTCGGCGAGGGAGACGCCCGCGGCCGGGATGTGGGCCTTGTCCGGCGTCCCGACCGTGCCCCGGACCGGCTCGGTGCCGGAGTGGTTGTAGAGGATCAGGCCGGCGGCGCCCGCCTTGGCGGCGATCTCCTCCTTCTGCTGGAGGGCGCAGCTGCCGCGCTTGACCAGCGCGATCTTGCCCTTGAAGTCCTGGCCGGCGTAGTCGTCCAGGCCGCAGCCCGGGGTCTCGTCGACGCGGACGGCGGCCAGCGGGGCGACGAGGCCGCCCTCGGGTGTGGCCTTGCTGAACTTGTAGGCGAACGTGCGGATGTCGCGGGGCTCGGGCGAGACGACGCCCAGCTTCTCGCGCAGCGTCTTGGACTCGTAGAAGTCGAAGTCCTGGTACGAGACGTCGTAACCGGCCTTCTTCAGCAGGCGGTAGACGTACTCGGTGGAGGCCACATGGCCGGGGGTGCCGGCGGCGCGGTTGCCGCCGTTGGCGTCCGCGATCTTCTGGAGGGCCTGGAGGTGGCGGTAGGCGCTCTTGCCCGAGGAGTTCTTGACGAGCTTGCGGGCGAGCCGTTCGGCCTTCTCGTGCTGCCCGGCGGGCCGCGCCTCGGCGGGCGCCGCCGCGGCGAACAGCACGGGGGTGGCGACGACGGTGGTGACGAGAGCGGATATCGCTCTTCGGCGGAGGTGTGCGCGCACGGAGGTCCTTTCGGTGCGGGCGGCCCCGATGGCGGCCGCCCGGTCTGCGGTCGTCGCGATCGACGGCCGATCACAACCGACCGGACGGTATCGAGTCAACCCTGGTCAGGGGAAGGGTCCCGGGCGGTCGATACAAGATCGCCACATGCCGGTCATGCCCGACCCGGGCGGCGCCGGTACGTCCCCGTATGTGCGAGGCTGGGAGGGCAGCACTGCGGATCACCGAGGGATGAGGGACCGGTACATGCTCCAGCACAGAACCGTGGGCGATCTGATGACCCGCTCGGTCGTCCGGGTGCAGCGCGGCACGCTGTTCACCGAGATCGTGCACGTGCTGCAGGAGCACGACATCACCGCCGTCCCGGTGGTGGACGCCGAGGACCGGCCGGTGGGGGTGGTCTCCGAGGCGGATCTGCTGGCGAAGGCATCCCGGCGGCCGGATCCCCATGACGGGCCCGGCGCCCGGGCGAACGCGCCGGGCGCCGGCAACGGGACGGGCGCCAAGCACGAGGCGACCACCGCCGAGGGGCTGATGACCAGTCCGGCCGTGTGCGCCCGGCCGGACTGGAGCGTGGTGGAGGCCGCCCGCACCATGGAGGAACACCGCGTCAAGCGGCTGCCGGTGGTGGACGACGCGGGCCGGCTGGTGGGCCTGGTCAGCCGGGGTGACCTGCTGCGGGTCTTCCTCCGCACCGACCGGGCCATCCGCGAGGAGATCATCGAGGACGTCCTCGTCCGCACCCTGCGGCAGCCGCCGTCAGCCGTCGGCGTCGAGGTGAACCACGGTCAGGTGCGGCTCAGCGGCTCGGTGCGGCGCGCCAGCCTGGTGCCGGTCGTCGTCCAGCTGTGCCAGAGCGTCGACGGCGTGGTGAGCGTGGATCACCAGCTGGCGGCGGAGACCGACGACACGGGGGACGAGCCCAGCGGGTCGTGATGGATCCGCGCGGCCGGCACCCCGAGCTCGCGCAGCGCGCGCACGGTGGCCTCGACCATCCCGGCCGGGCCGCTGACGTAGGCGAGGCGGTCCGCCCACGCGCCGTGGCGCACCAGGGTGTCGGTGAGCGGGGACCGGCCGCCGGGCGGGGGCGCGTCGCCGAGGACGGGCAGCACGGTCAGCCAGGGGCGGCGGCGTTCGAAGTCGGCGAGCCACTCGCCGTCGTAGAGGTCGCCGCGGTCCCGGGCGGCGAGGAGGAGCTGGACCCGCGGGCCGCCGGCGCGGCGGGAGGTCAGCTCGTCGAGGAGGGCCTTGACGGGGGCGAGGCCGCTGCCGCCGGCGACCAGCAGCAGATCGCGGGAGAGTTCGTCGCCGAGGGTCATCGTCCCGGTGGCGGGGCCGAGCCGCAGGGTGTCGCCGGCGCGCGTCCGGTCGACCAGGGCCTCGCTCACCCCGTCGGGGCCGGTACGCCGCACGTGGAACTCGACGATGCCGTCGGCGCGCGGGGCGCAGGCCATCGAGTACTGCCGCCAGGCGTGCGGAAGTAACGGCGACTCCAGCGCGCCGTACTGGCCCGCGCGGTAGGGGTAGGGCTCGTGGGTGCGGACGCGCAGCACCGCCAGGTCCGGGCGGCGCAGGTCGTGGCGGACCACCGTGGCGTGCCAGTAGGGCGGTTCGGTGAGCGCGGCGTCGGCCCCGGCGACCATGGCGTCGACGGCGGACCGCAGCATCCGCAGCCAGGCCCGTTCCAGCTCCACGCTCCAGCGCCGGCCCGCGCGCAGGCGCAGCGCCTCGCGCAGGGCGTCCTCGAACGTCGCGTAGTGGGCGCGGCGGACGCCGAGTTTGCGGTGGTCGCGGCCCAGCCGGGTGAAGGTGGCGACGACGTCCTCGGGCCGGTCCAGGTTGTCGGTCAAGTACTGGAACATCTTGGCGAGATGGGCGCGCTGGAACGCCATCGACTCGGGGAACATCGAGCGCAGATAGGGATGGCGGCGGAACATCACCTCGTACAGGGGCGTGATGAGCTCCTCGAACGGGGTGACCAGGTCCAGATGACCCAGGATCAGCCGCCGGTCGGTCTCGTCGCAGTACGGGGTGGCCTGCGCGGGTCCGGCGCTGTCGGCGGGGCCGGGCGGCCCACCGGGTGCGAGCAGTTGCCGCCGCAACCGCATCGCGTCGTGCCGGGCCAGCAACGCGTAATAGTCGTTGCCCTTGGGGGTGTTCACGGGCTGGGTCTCCTGTACTCCGTCGTTCCGAGCGCAAAGCAGTATGGCAGTGCGGGAACGCACCCGATCGGCCCGGGATGACAGGGCCGTTCGGCCCTTCCGGCGGCCCGGAGGGAGGAGGTAGAGGCTACGGCCGGTCCTCACCGAGGGTGGCTCTGTGCTCGCGCCAGCGGTCCAGGACGCCCTCGAACTCCTTCTGCAGGAATTCGATGAACTCGGCGGTCTCCGCCACCCGCGAACCGGCCGGGCTGTCGGCCCCCAGGGTCTTCGCGCCGTCGCGCAGGACGCCCTCCCAGCGGATCAGCAGCTGGTCGCGGCGGGTGAGGGCCTGGAACCAGACCTCGGCGTTGAGCCGGTAGCGGTCGCGGCGCGTGCCCGGCTCCCGTTCGCGGCCGATCATGTCGACCTGGGTGAGGTAGCGGACGGCGCCCGAGACCGCCGCCGGGCTGATCCGGAGAGCCTCGGCCAGGCCGGCCGAGGTCATCACGCCCGCGTCGGAGGCGAGGAGCGCGGCGAAGACCCGGGAGGCCATGCGCGGCATGCCCGCGTCGGTGAGCTCGGCGGCGAAGCGCTCGACGAAACGGGAGACCGCTTCCTGGTCGCGTTCGCGGTCCCGCTCCCGGCCGTTGGCGCCCGCTCCGGTCGTCTCGGTCATCGCCCTCGCCCTCTCCCCTGTTCGATCCCGCCTGTTCGATCTCATCGGCCAATTTACACTCTTTCCAACCTTCACAAATTTCTGAAGGAAGCGTACGTTCGGAAGCATGACGAAGGCGATCCACGTGTCCGGCCTCGAGAAGTCCTTCGGCCGGACCCGTGCGCTCAGCGGCCTCGATCTCACCGTCGAGGCCGGTGAGACGCACGGATTCCTCGGCCCCAACGGCGCGGGGAAGTCCACCACCATCCGCGTCCTCCTCGGACTGCTGCGCGCCGACGGCGGCTCCGCGCGCGTGCTCGGCAAGGACCCCTGGCACGACGCCGTGGAGCTCCACCGCCGCGTGGCGTACGTCCCCGGCGACGTCACCCTCTGGCGCAACCTCTCCGGCGGCGAGGTCATCGACCTGCTCGTCCGGCTGCGCGGCGGCGCCGACCGGGCCCGCCGCGCCGAACTGCTGGAGCGCTTCGACCTCGACCCGACGAAGAAGGGGCGCGCCTACTCCAAGGGCAACCGGCAGAAGGTCGCCCTGGTCGCCGCCTTCGCCTCCGACGTCGACCTGCTCGTCCTCGACGAGCCGACCTCCGGCCTCGACCCGCTGATGGAAGAGGTCTTCCGCGCCTGCGTGGCCGAGGAGCGCGAGCGCGGCCGCACCGTGCTGCTCTCCAGCCACGTCCTCGGCGAGGTCGAGGCCCTGTGCGACCGGGTCAGCATCATCCGCGAGGGGACGACCGTGGAGACCGGCTCCCTCGCCGAGCTCCGCCACCTCACCAGGACCTCGGTGACCGCCGAACTCACCGGCGCGCCCAACGGGCTGGCGCGCCTGCCCGGCGTCCACGACCTCACCGTCCGAGAGCTCCACGGGGGCGGGGGGAAGCAGGTGCGGCTCCAGGTGGACACCGACCGACTGGGGCCGGTCCTCCGCCAGTTGAGCGAGTCCGGCGTCCGCAGCCTGACCAGCGTGCCGCCCACCCTGGAGGAGCTGTTCCTCCGCCACTACCAGCAGGACGCCCCCGCCCGGACGGTGACCACGTGAGCGCCTCCGCCGCCTCGTCCCGGCCGGCCTCGCCCCGGCTGGCCGGCACGGGCACCCTGACCCGCCTCGCGCTGCGCCGCGACCGGGTGCTGCTGCCGGTGTGGGCCGTAACCCTGTCCCTCACCGTCGCCGGCGTCGCGAGCGCCTTCGAGTCGCTGTACGCCACGCCCGCCGACCGGGCCGGAGTGGCCCGCTCCACCAACGCGAACGCCTCGGTCCGCGCGCTGTACGGGCCGGTGTTCGGCGACTCCACCGGCGGTCTGGTCGCCTGGCGCATGGCCGTCCTCGGCGGCGTCCTCGCCGGGATCATGAGCCTGGTGATCGTGGTGCGGCACACCCGCGAGGAGGAGGAGACCGGCCGTCAGGAACTGCTGTCCGCCGCGGTCGTCGGCCGCCGGGCCCCGCTGACCGCCGCGCTGCTGACGGCCCTGGCCGCCGACGGCCTGGTCGCCGTCCTCGTCACCGCCGGGCTGGCCCGCGCCGGGCTGCCGGCCGGCGGCGCGGCCGCCCTGGGCCTGGCCGTCGCCGGTACGGGCCTGTGCTTCGCGGGCGTCGCCGCCGTCACGGCCCAGCTCACCGACACCGCCCGGGCGGCGCGGGGCCTCGCGGGCGCGACGGTGGGCCTCGCCTTCCTGCTGCGCGCGGCCGGTGACGCGGCGAGCGCCGGCGCCTCCTCGCCGCTGGTCTGGGTCTCCCCCGTCGGCTGGGCCGAGCAGACCCGGGCCTTCGCGGGCGAACGCTGGTGGGTCCTCGCCCTGCCCTACGCGGCGGCGGGCCTCGCCGCGGCGGCCGCCTTCGCCCTGGCCGGGCGCCGCGACATCGGCGCGGGCCTGCTGGCCGGACGCCCGGGCGCCGCGACGGCGCCACGCCACCTCACCGGCGCGACCGGACTGGCGTGGCGGCTCCAGCGCGGCACGCTGCTGGGCTGGACGGTGGGCTTCGCCGTCGCGGGCACCGTGTTCGGCTCCCTGATCGAGGGCGCCGCCGGTCTCGTCGGCGACAACGAGGGCACGCGCGAGATCATCGAGCGGATGGGCGGCCGGGAGGGCCTCGCTGACTCCCTGCTGGCCGCCCTGACGGGCCTGCTCGGCATGGTCGCCGCGCTCTACTCGGTGGGCTGCGTGCTGCGGCTGCGCGCGGAGGAGACGAGCGGGCGCGCCGAGCCCGTCCTGGCCGGAGCGACCGGCCGGACGCGGTGGGCGGCCGGGCACCTGGCCTTCGCCGGGCTGGGCACGGCGGTCGTCCTGCTCGCCGGCGGCCTGGGCATGGGCCTGGCGTACGGCGTCTCGGCCGGGGACGTCGGGGGGCGACTGCCGCCGGTGCTCGGCGCGGCGCTCGCCCAGTCGCCGGCGGCGTGGGTGCTGGCCTCGGTGGCCGTCCTGCTCTTCGGGGCGCTGCCCCGGTGGGCGGTGGCGGCGTGGGGGCTCGCCGGGGGCTGCCTGGCCATCGGCTGGCTGGGGCCGGCGCTTCGGCTGCCGGGGTGGGTGATGGACCTTTCGCCGTTCGGGCACCTGCCGAGGTTGCCGGGGGCGGGGGTTTCGGCGGGGCCGTTTTTCTGGCTGCTTGGGCTTGCCGCCGTGCTCACGGCCGTGGGCTTGGCCGCTTTCCGGCGGCGGGACATGGGGTGAGGGTGCCCCAGTCCCGCCCTTTCACCGTTTCCCGGGGCTCCGCCCCGGACCCCGGTCCTCCAACCCCGGACAGGCTGAAATCAGCCCTCCGCCACCAGCTGCGGTTCCACCGGGGACTGCGGGTCCGGGCCGAAGAGGACCGCCTTCGCCACCGGTGGTGCGAAGAGGGACGTCACCGGGGCGGTCAGGGAGAGCACCCGGCGAAAGGCCTCGCCCACGACGGGGTCACCGGTGGCCCGCCGCTGGACGCGGGCGAGGTACCAGTCCCCGGGCCGGTCGACCGGTCGGCCCCGGGGGATGTTGCCGGTCGCGCCGGGCACGTTCTTGTCCGCGCCGGAGGAGATGTCCCACGCCTGCCGGGCGGCGTCGAGGAGGGCTCGCTGCACCCGGCCGGTCGTGGGGGTGCGGCGCGGGTCGGTGAGGGCGTCGCGCAGGGCGACGGCGCAGAGCGCGGCGACCGACATGCCCTGGCCGTAGACCGGGTTGAAGGCGCACAGGGCCTCGCCCGTCGCGAGGAAGCCGGCCGGGCGGCGGCCGGGGCCGTCGTAGCGGCGGCGGACGTTGCCGGTCTTGCGGAAGCCGTGGATGGGGGTGAGGGGCTCGGCCTTGAGCAGCCAGTCGTGGAGGACGGGGTGCGGGAGCTTCGAGGCGAAGTCGAGGAAGCCCTCGTCGTCGGTGGGCGGTTCGTTGCCCCGCAGGCCGGAGAGGATCACGGACCAGCGGTCGCCGTCCAGGGGCATCAGGATGCCGCCGTAGCGCTGGTCGGGGTTGGGGATGATGTAGACGCCCCGGAAGCCCGGGTCCGTCAGGCCGGCGGGGGTGCGGTAGAAGCGGGTGGCGTAGGCGAGGCCGGTCTCGAGGACCTCCTCGTGGGGTGGTTCGGCGCCCAGGGCGGCCAGCCAGGAGGGGGCGCGGGAGGAGCGGCCGGAGGCGTCGACGACGATGTCGGCCTCCAGGGTGGTGCCCGCAGTGGCGGCGGCGGGCAGGCCGCGCTCGCGCAGGCGGACGCCGCGGACTCGGGTGGCGTCGCCGAGCAGGCCGGTGACCTCGGCGCCCTCTACGGTCTCGATACGGGATCCGGGCCCGAGGACGCGGCGGCGCACGACCCAGTCGGTCAGGGGCCGGGAGCCGGTGAGGACATGGGTGGTGGGGCGGGTCCGGCGGTACCAGTGGCCCACCTGCCACTGCAGGACGTCGGTGGGCATCGCCACGCGCGGCGAGCCCTCGTCGAGCAGCTCGCCCACGATGCCGGGCAGCAGTTTCTCCAGGGCGCCCTGGCCGCCCTCCAGCATGACGTGGGTGTGCTTGTCCTGGGGGATGCCGGAGCGGTTGTCCGGGCCCTCCGGGAAGCGGTCGCGCTCGACGAGCGTCACCTTGTCGGCGTGGGCGGTGAGTACGTGCGCGGCGAGGAGGCCCGCGAGGCCGCCACCGATGACGACGGCGTGCCGCCGGGCCCGGTCCTCGTCCTCACTCGCGCGCGGTCCGCCTTCGGCGCCCTCTGCTGTCACGTCGACACCCCATTCGTTCCGTCGTCCGAACCGGAAAATGCTGCGATCACCGTACCGGCAGGGCCCGTTGGGTGTGACCCGGTGCGTTCGGCCGCGCCACAGTGACTTGAGGGGCTTTGGTTCGTTTTCGTGGTGTACGTCGTTCCGGTACCGAGAGAGGCTCTCATGCGTCTGCGTCACACCGTCACCCCGCTGCTGGCCGCCCTGTCGTTCGCCGTGGTCGCACCGGCGGAGGCGTCGGCGGCGCCCCCGAGCGCCGAGCAGCTGCCCGAGACGCTGTCCTTCCAGGCGGCGGCGGACCTCCCGAATCCGGGGGCGCTCGTCAAGAAGGAGCAGGCCGCCGCCATGGACCGGATGCGGGAGGACGCCCCGCAGTCCGCACCTCAGGCGGCGCCTCAGTCCGGTCCGCAGGCGGCGCCTCAGTCCGCGCCCCAGGCAGCGCCGCAAGCGGCTCCGGCCCCGTCCGTGCCGGTGAGCAACGCGGGTAACTCGCTCGGGGGCCCGCTTCAGCCGCTCGTGGGGCCGCTCCAGCACCAGTTGACGCACCTGCCGGTGGTGGGTCAGCTCCTCGCGGGGCCCGGCGGAGGGCACTGAGCCCCGAAGGCGTGCCGGGCCGCGCGGCGCCAGCGGTTGCCGGGGAGGCCCGGCCGCAGGGCCGCGTACGCCCCGCAGTACTTAGTGAAGACCGCCGGGCGTACGCCGCTGTCGTGCAACAGCCGGTCCGCCTCCGTCAGATGACCGGCCGTCTTGGTCTCCACCAGGACGAGGCCGGGCGCGCAGCGCACGCTCCGCCCCGCCCGCAGGTCGTCGCAGACCAGCCCGACGTCACAGGTGACGCGCTCGCCGTCGGCCACGAAAGTGGTGCGGACGTAGTCCGTGGTGAGGGACGGCCGCAGCACCGGGGGCGAGTCGATGCCGTAGGCGTCGCGCAGGGTGTCCGCGAGGAAGGCCCGGAAGGGCGGGTCGAGCGGGGTGTCCTCGCCGGTGAGGGGGCGGCGGTGTTTGACGGTGTCGCCGCGCCCGCCCTTGAGCTTGATCTCGAACTGCCGCTCGCCGCTGTCCTGGTAGACGCGTTCGCGGATCTTGAAGCGGAGGCGGCGGCCCTGCCGGTGGTCGTGGAAGGAGCGGAGCTCCGGGGTGTCGTAGTACACCGAGTGGTACCGGAAGGCCCGCCGCCCGTCGATGGTGAGGGCGCGGAAGGGGCCGCCGGGGCGGCGGGGGTCGGTGAGCCGTCGGGCCATCGCCAGGAAGACGTCGGCGGGGACGAGGTAGCTGCGGTCGAAGCGGGCCATGAGCTCCGCCCGCGCGTTGACCTCGGCCAGGGAGATCGGCGCGGCGGCGCCGGCCGCCTCGCCGACGGCGCGGACGGCCGCGGGGAGCGGTGGCGCCGGTGTGGTGGTCATACGGTCTCCCACGCGGGCGCGGCGCGGTGCGCGGTCCGGGACTTTCCGGCCTGGTGGGCGGCGCCCGGGGCGGGTTCGCGGTAGCGGACGTCGACGACCATCAGGTCGCGGACGTAGTCCACTTCCATGACCGTCCAGTGGGAGGGTTCGCCGAGTCTGCGGGCGAGGTCGGCGCGGAGGGCGGCGGGGTCGGCGTGGACGGTGTCGAGGGTGACGACCGTGCGGCGGGAGCGGGCGAACAGCCGGGGGTGGTCGGCGGCGTAGACGACGAGGAGCAGGACCGTGCTCAGGCCGGCCGCCGCGGTGAACGGGAGGTGCGGCAGCCCGCACAGCAGGCCGAGGACCAGCGTGGTGAAGTAGTAGGCGACTTCCTCGTGCTGGACGGCGTCGGAGCGGAGCCTGATGATCGAGAGCACTCCGAAGAGGCCGAAGCCGAGCGCCGCCCCGCCGTCGCCGCCCACCTGGGCGAGGGCGGCGACGACGGTGAACAGGGCGACGTTCAGGGCGAGATAGGCCGGTACGAGGTCGCGGCGGCGGTGCCGGGGGTAGTAGATCGCGAACGTCAGCAGGCATATGGCGGCGAGGTCGAGCCCGAGATGGGCGACGAGGTGCCGTGACGAGTCCATGGGTCGGCGCTCCTGGGTGATCGGGAGGGAGAGCTCAGACCCTAGGAAAACGGAGAGTGAACGCGCAGCAGCTTCCGGGTGAACCATGCGCTTCCTTGACGGAAGCGGACGGCAAGTGTCCGGAACGGCACCGCTCCTGTCCCGTCAGGCACTCTTGCCGCCGCGCCGCAGGTCACTTGACGAAGTCCTCCACCACCTTGGGCGGCCAGGTGCCGACCTTGAGCACGCCCATGGAGTAGGCGCGCGAGACCAGCGCGGCGCGGTTGGGCACCTTCAGCTTCCGCAACAGACACGTCACGTGGTACTCGACGCCCTGCCGGCTGAGGTAGAGGCGGGACGCCAGCGGGATGGTGGACACCCCGGCGGCTATGCCCTCCAGGATGCGCGCGTCCATCTCGGACAGGATCTTCTTGCGGCCCGCCACCACCCGGGCGCCCTCGGCGCCCCGGGTCGCGGGCATCATCACCAGGATCGCGGTGGTGTCGGGGAGGCCGCCGCGCACGGAGACCGCCGTCAGGGGCACGGTGAAGGGGGAGTCGTCCGCGCCCACGGCGATGACGGGGGTGACGAAGCGCTGGTGCTTGCCCTCGATCAGGTGGGAGAACTGCCGCATCAGCGGCTGCCGGACGCTGGGGTGGACCACGTCGCGGAAGCTTCTGCCGCACAGCTCCTCCGAGGAGCCGTCGAACTGCCGGAAGAACTCCTGGTTCGCCTGCTGGATGGTCAGGGACGTGTCGAGGCTCGCCAGGCACAGCCCCGACTGGTCGGGCTGTGTACGGGCGTCCGGGTACCCCGCCTGGCCCTCCGGGCCGTCCTGGGAGATGACCCGAGCCGAATCGACCGAAGCGAGAACAGAATTCAACAAGAGATGGAACCCTTTCATGGCACTTCACACATGCGGAATCGCTATGCAATCGCGCTGTAACGCGGAATCCAGACCCTCGTCCCGAGGCCCGGCAGCCGAACTGGGCGAACTGCTTGAAAGACTAGATAGCCGCCGGTCGGCGGTCAACGACCGTCCTGTCGCCGGGCCTAAACCTGCGGTCGGTCGCCGGAGAGGTACGGTCCGCCCTTCGGTCTTCGGTGCCCGCGTTCACCTGCGCGTACGGCGCGCCCGGACATCCGGGCGCGCCGTACCGACGGTTTATTGGAAGCCGCGCGCAACAAGCGCGGACAAAGGATTCAGCCGGTCATCCCCAATGCCGGTCCACATTGCCCGGCCGCCAACTCGGCGCGGCCCCGGATCCCCAATTTTCGATAAGAATTCGTAAGGTGTTTCTCGACGGCCCGGGGGCTTACCCCGAGTTCCCGGGCGATGTTCTGGTTGGTGAGGCCGCGGCCGACGAGCGCGACCACCCGGCGTTCGGCCGGGGTGAGCACCGCCGCGGGCACCCCCGGGGCGCCGAGCTCCTCGCGTCCGGCCCGTTTCACCAGCCGGGGCACGCCACAGGCCACGGCGAGCTCCCCGGCCTCCCGCAGCGCGGCCTCCGCCCGGGGGCCGCCCCCGAGCCGTCGGCCCAACTCCTGGAGGGCGCGGGCGAGTTCCAGCCGGTTGGCCGAACCCCTGAGCACGGTGACCGCCTCGGTCAGCAGGGCCTCGCCCCGGCCGCCCCCGTACAGCCGGCCCTTCAGCCGCAGGGCGCGGCCGAGTACGGCGGGCGCGCCCCACCGCTCGGCCCGCGCGTGCTCCTCGTCGGCGAGGGCGCGCGCCGCGCCGGAGTCGCCGAGCCGGTGGTGGAGGCTGACGGCCCAGGGGCGCCAGGGGAACAGCGCCGAGCTGTGCCAGCCCGACGCCGCCAGTTGCCGGCCGCAGGACAGGACGGTCTCCAGGGCGCCCGCCCAGTCGCCGCGGCCCGCCTCCAGGGACGCTTCCAGGAGTCCGAGCATGGACGTGGTGACCAGCCCCGGCGCCCGGCACCGGCCGCCCAGGGCCAGTACGCGCTCGCTGAACGCCGGGTCGCGCACCTCCAGCGCGACGGCGGCGAGCACCACGGCGAAGGCCGCGCTCCCCTCGCCCTCCGGCTCCCCCGGCCGGTCGACGACGACGCGTTCGGCGTGCTCGCGCGCCTGCGTCAGCCGTCCCTGGGCCAGCAGCGTCAGCGCCCGCTCCGCGTGGTCGACGGCGCACGCCACGAGGCCGTCCCCGCGAGCGGGGGAAGGGGCTCTGAGCCGGTGCCCGGCGGTCAGCCAGGAGGAGACGGCGTCCACCGAGTCGGCCCCGCACAGCGCGAGCACCACCAGGGGCAGCGCCGAGTGGGTGCGGTCGGGGGCGGCCGGCTCGTGCTCCAGGATCCGGTGGCCCAGCCGGGCCGCCTCCGCCGCCGTCAGGGCACCGGAGACCGCCGCCGCGTAGAGCAGGACGGCCGCGAGCTCCCGCTCGCCCGCCGAGCGCAGCGCGGGCTCCTCCCCCATGCTCCGCAGCCGCAGGACCGACGCGCCCAGCTCGGCGGGGTCCTCGCGGCCCGCGTGGCGCAGCCGCGCCTCCAGACGCAGGGCCGCCTCCCGGGCCGTGCCCTTCAGCAGCGCGGCGGGGCCCAGCTCCCCGGCCGTCCGGCGGAGCAGGGCGATGGCGGGGGCGGGCAGCGCGCCGAGGAAGGCGGGCGGTATCCGCAGGGCGGCCAGGGCCCGTTCGGTGGGGTCGGAGAGCAGGGAGACGGCCTGGGTGACGTGGCGTTCGCAGGCGGCGGCGTCGGTGTCGCGGACGGCCGCGGCGAGGTCGGCCAGCAACCGGGCGCGGTCGGGACCGGGTTCGGGGGTGTCCTGGAGCGCTCTGCGCAGGGCGCGGGCGGCCGTCTCGGGGTCGCCGGCGCGCAGCGCGGTCTCGGCGGCCTCGCGGAGGATCGCGGCGGCCCAGGGCCGGGGGGCGGTGGCGGACTCCACGAGCCGCTCGGCTATCAGGGCGGCGGGGGCGCCGTGCCGGTGGAGGAGGTCCACGGCGACCTCGTGCCGTTCGCGGCGCTCGTCCGGGGTGGTGGAGGCCGCCACCGCGTCCTGGACCGCGCGGTGAACGAAGCGCGGCTCGCCGGGTCCGGTGAGCAGGCCGAGCCGGTGGAGGTCGGCCAGCGCCCCGTCGGCCTCCCAGGGGTCCAGGCCGGCCAGTTCGGCGGCGAGGTCGGGCCCGGCGTGCCCGCCGAGGGCGGCGAGGGCCTCGGCCAGGTGCCGTACGGGGCGGGACTGCGCGCGCAGGCAGTCGGCGAGCCGTTCCGTCAGCAGCGGGGGCCGCAGCGTGTACGCCCGGCCGGCGTGGGCGGCCGTCGGCTCGTCGCCGTCGGCGGCCATCCGGTCCAGGAGGGAGGTCAGGAGGAGGGGGTTGCCGCCGGTGGCGTCGTGGCAGGCGGCCGTGAACTCCTCGTCGCCCGGGGTACCGAAGCGCTCGAGGACCAGCGTCCGGGTGGCGTCGGGCGTCAGGGCGGCGGGGCGCAGGACGCGCGGGCCCGCGTCCAGCAGGTCGAGGACGGCGGGGCGGCGGCCACCCGGGTCGCCGTCGCGGAGGGTGCCCACGACGGCCGCGCGGAGGCCGTGCGGGCGGGCGACCAGGTGGGCGAGCCAGCGCAGCGACGGGGTGTCGGCCCACTGGAGGTCGTCCACGAGGATCAGCAGCGGGGCCTCCGCACCGATATCGGCGAGCAGCGAGCGCAGCCCTTCGAGGACCGCCCACTCCTCGGCGGCGTCACCGGTGGTCCCCCCGGCGCGGTCGATCGCCGTGAGCCGGGGGTCGTCCTGCCATCGTTCGCTCTCCTCGCGGGGCGCCCGGGACCGGAGGCTGTCGAACAGCTGGTGTGCCACTCCGAAGGCGAAGTCCGCTTCCATGGGGGCGGCGTGGGCGCGCAGGACGCGTACGCCCTCCCCGTCGGCCGGGCCGGGCAGCGCGCGCAGCAGCGCGGACCGGCCCGTCCCCACCGGGCCGGTCAGCAGCAGGCATGACGCCTTTCCTCCGGCGGCGGCGCGCAGGGCGTCCCCGGCCGCGGTGAACTCGGTGCCTCGTTCGAGCAGCATGTGTTCAGTTACTCTCCATTCCCCGGACGAGGGCGCGCAGTTCGCCGCGCCCACTGACGCCGAGCTTCTTGTAGACGCTGCTCAGCCGCAGCTCCACGGTGCGCCGGGAGACCGAGAGCATCTCGGCGATGACCCGGTTGGCGTGGCCGTGGCCGGCGAGCGTCGCGGTGTGCGTCTCGGCCTGGGAGAGGGTGGCCCACTCCCGGAGCCGGCGGACGTCGGTCGGGGACGGCGCGGGCCCGCGGTCCCCGGCGAGCCGGCGCACGGTGTCCGCCAGTCTGCTGCTCGGGTGGGCGGTGATGAGCGCGGAGAGGTCGCTCGCCCAAGGGGTGGCGGGCCGCTCGTGGGCCGTGCGGAGTTCGAGGGCGGCGAGGTCGGCGAGCGCCCAGGCGTGGGCGAGGCCGGCGGGGGTGTCGCGCAGGACGTCCACGGCGCGGCCCACCTTGGCGGGCCGTTCCTCGCCGGTGGGCAGGGCGGCGTTCAGCTCGGCCCAGCCGATGGTGCCGGCGGCTCCCCAGCGGCGGGCGAGTGCCAGCTCCTCTCCGCTCAGGCGCCGGGCCTCGGCGTGCTCGCCGAGCGCGAGGGCGGTGCGGGCCGCGAGGGAACGCCAGGGCAACAGGGCGGGGTTGACGTACTGGCGGCGCAGCAGGATCCGGCCGGTCTCACGGAAGAGGCCCATGGCCTCGGGCAGGTCGTCGTCGGCGACGGCGACCAGGGCCCGGGCGAAGAGCTGGTACGCCCAGGGGGCGCTGCCCTCGGTGCCGGCGGGGGCCGGTGCGCAGGCGTGGGCGCGGGCCTTTTCCCGGTCGCCGTTCTCCAGGGCGACGGCGGTGCGGACGGCCGTCAGGTAGGGGGCGGTGGCGGGGTGCCAGCCGCCCGGCGGCAGGGAGCGCTCGGCTTCGGCCACGTACCGCTCGGCGTCGGAGAGCAGGCCCCGGCGCAGGCTCAGCTCGGCGCGGACGGTGAGCACCCGGGCGACGCCGGCCCGCAGCCGGTCGCGGCGGACGTCGGCGAGGAGGGCGGCGATGCCGGCGTCGGCGGTCTCGTAGTCGTCGGCGAGGTAGAGGGCGCGGCAGGCGGCGAGGCGGGGCAGCAGGGGCGTGTCCCGGCCGGCCGGGGGGACGAGGGCCGCGCGGGCCAGCCGGAGCGTGCCGGCCAGGTCCTCGCCGTCGCGGGCCAGTTGCCAAGCCCGGACGCCGGCCTGGGCGGGGGTGCGGGGGACGCGGGGCAGGCCGGGGACGCGGGGGGTGCCGGGGTCCGTCTCCTCGCGCCAGCCGTGATGGGCGGCCCAGTACAGGGCGACGAGGTCGTCGCGCTCGGTGTCCTCGGCGCGGGCGAGGGCGTCGGCCAGCGCGTGGCCCAGTCCGTGGGTGTAGCCGCGCAGGAGGCCGTGGTCGACGGCGCGCACGCGCGCGGCGGCGAGGGCGGGGCCCGGGGTGCGGGCGATCGCGCCGAGCCTGCGGTCGGCGGCCTCGGGGGCGGTCAGGGCCTCGGTGGCGGCCAGTTCCAGTTCCAGCCGGGCGCGTTCCACGGGGTCCTGGGGTTCGGCGAGGGCGCGGCGGAGGCAGGCGGCGGCGTGGGCGTGGTCCTCCCGGCGGAGGGCCGCCGCGTGGGCGTGGCGCAGGGCGGGCACGAACCGGTCGTGGCCGGTCGGCGGGGTGTCGAGGAGGAGCGCGGCGAGGTCCTCGCCGGTCGTTCCGGCGCGGTGGGCGAGTTCGGCGGCGCGCCCGCACAGGGCGGCCCGGTCGCCGGGGGCATGTCGGCGAGGACGCGGGTCCTGGTGGCCGGTTCGAGGCCGGGCAGCGGCCGGCCGGGGGTGACGAGCCCGGTCGCCTCCAGGGCGCTCCAGAGGGCGGGTTCGTCCTCGGGCCGGGTGCCGGCGAGGTGGCGGAGGGCGGGGAGGTCCAGGACGCCGCGGGCGGCGGCGAGGGCGCGCAGAGCGGTGCGTTCGGCGGGGCGCAGGGTGCGCAGGACGCGCGCGACGTGGTCGGTGGTGGCCGCGGCGGCCAGCTCCCGTATCCGGGGGATGTGCGCGGCGACGGGCGGGTGTCCGCGCTGGGCCAGGCGGCGCAGCGCGTCGTCGAGTATCGCGGGGTTGCCCCCGGCGGCCTCGGCGGCGGCCCGGGCGAACCGCTCGTCGACGGACGGGTCGGTGCCGCAGATGGCGGCCGCCATGGTGGCGGCGCCGTGCTCGTCCACCGCCGGGAGGACGAGCTCGGTGACGCCGGCGCCGCTGCCCATCCGGGCGAGGACTTCGGGGAGCCGGGGCGGGGTGCCGTGGGTGCTCATCAGCAGCAACAGGGGGGCCGCCCCCTGTTGCCGGCCGACGAGCGCGGCCAGCAGCCGCGCGGACTCCGGGTCGGCCCGGAACGCGTCCTCGACGGCGAGCAGGGTGGGACGGGCGTGGAGGGCCGCCAGCAGGGCGTCCGGGCCGTCGCCGGGGGCCGGCGCAGGCGCGGCAACGCGGCTCGCCAGGAGCGCTGACGTGAGGGCGTGCGGGATCGTCGCGGCGGGCTCCGTGGCGCGGGCGGTCAGGGCTTGGAGGCCGCGCGCCTCGGCGGCGGTCGCGGCCCAGCGCAGCAGGGCGTGCTGGCCGTGGCCCGGGGGGCCGGTCACGACGACGGCGGCGGAGCCGCCCTGTTCCAGGCGGGTCAGTGCCGAGGTCAGCCGTCCCCGGGCCCGGCCGCAGTGGGCCAGGAGGGGGTCAACGAGCGGCACGGGCGGGCCTCCCGTACGCCACCGTGGGCATTCCGGCGGGGGGTTCCGGCGGGGCCTCGGGGGGCAGTGCCGAGGCGAGGGCGGCGCGGTCGCCGACGCCGAGCTTGCGGTAGACGCCGGTGAGGTGCATCTCCACGGTCCGTACGGTGACGAACAGCGCTTCGGCTATCTCGCGGTTGCTCGCCCCGGCGCGGGCGAGGGCGGCGACCTTGCGCTCGGTGCGGGTGAGGAGGTCGGTGCGGCATCCGGTGGCCTTGCGCATGCGTCCGCCGGCGGTCACGAGGCCGCCGCGGGCGGCCTCGGCGAGGGCGAGGGCGCCGCACTGCCGGGCCAGGCCGACGGCGGTGCGCAGGTGCTCGCGGGCGGCGGGCTGGTCGCCGGCCGCGAGCAGGGCCCGGCCCAGGTGGTACTCGGCGCGGGCGTGTTCGGCGCGGGCCGGGGAGCCGGCCAGCCACTCCACCGCCTCGGTGTGGAGGACGACGCCCTCGGGCCCGGGGGTGGTAACCGCCAGGGCGTGGGCGGCGAGTCCGAGGGCGCGCGGGGTGCCCCAGGACCGGGCGGGGCCCCTCCAGCGCTCGGCGATCTCGCGGGCCTCACCGGTCCGGCCGAGGGCGGTCAGCTGGCGGACGGCGTGCACCCACCAGGGGTGGAGGACGGCGTTGGCGACGCCCGCCGCCGCCAGGGCGTCCCCGCAGGCGAAGAGGAGGACGAGGGCGTCCTCGTGGTCGCCGAGCGCCCGCCGGGCGCGGGCCCGGGCCATCAAGTAGGCGGGCTGCTCCAGCACATGGCCGTCCAGGTCCCCGGGCTCGATACGGGCGAGGGCCTCCTCGGCCCGTCGGGGCTCGGCGTGGTCGACCAGCGAGGTGGCCAGCACGATATGAGGCATCGTCAGCTCGGCGCACTGGTCCTCCTCCGCGGTCAGCCCGACGGCGGTGCGGGCGTCGGCGAGGGCGTCGGGGATCGCGCCGATGCCGTGGAGGACGAGCGAGCGGGCGGCCAGGGCGAGGGTGTACACGCGGGCCTCGCCGTACTCCTGACCCTGGGTCAGGACGCGTTCCAACGCGCCGAGCGCGTCGTCGACCTCGTCGGCGAGGGCGAGCGGGAAGGCCGCGGCGAAGGCGGCCCAGCCGCCGGGCTCGGCGGCCGGGGAGCGCAGGGCCCGGCGGGCCTGGAGGACCGTGCGCGCCGCCGAGCGGCCGTCGAGGGCGGTCAGGGTGCTCATCATGGCGGCCTTCTGCCGCTGGGCGGGGGTGTCGCCGTGGGGCAGGGTCATTCGCGCGGCGCGGTCGCGGACGGCGGCGATCGTCTCCCGCCGGACGGTCCCGGCGAGCAGCAGGACGGACTCCAGGAGCACGGTCAGCTCGCGGTCGGCGGGCCCGGCGCCGGGCCCGGTCTCGGCGGTGAAGGCGGCCACGGCCTCGTCGAGGACCCGGACGGCGGTGGGGACGCGGCGCAGGGCCAGGCAGGTCAGCCCGTACTGGGCGGCGACGGCCGCCTTCGTGCGCGGGTCGGTGCGCAGCGCGAGCGTCTCCTCGATCAGCGGTAAGGCCTCCTCGGGGTTGATCTCGGCGAGTGCCCGGGCCAGTTCGGTGCGGGCGGACAGGTCGTCCGGTTCCGCGCGGAGCACGGCGTGGAGGTAGCGGGCCGCCGTCTTGTGGGCGCCCCGGGCGGCGGCGCGCGCGGCGGCGTCCCGCAGGGTGGCGGCCATCCAGGGCGGTACGGGGCCGGGCAGCCGCAGCACGTGTTCGGCGATGTCCTCGGCGGGGCGGCCCGCGTCGCTGAGCAGGAGGACGGCCCGGGTGCGCAGCGCGGTCAGCTCCGGCTCGGTGAGCGGGGCGAGGACGGCGGCGCGGGTGGCGGCGTCCGCGAGGGCGGCGCGGCCGGGGGTGACGAGGCCGGCGCGGCGCAGCGCGGTCAGGGCGTCCTCGGCGAGGGCGGTGGTCACGCCGGCGAGGGCCGCGACGCGCCGGGGTTCGTCCTCGCCGAGGACGGCGACGGCCGTGGCGACGTCGCGGACCCAGCCGGGCTGGTGGCCGAGCCACCGGCGGGTGGTCGTGGCGGTCAGGGCGGCGCAGAGTTCGGTGGCGCGGCGCGCGCCGTGCTCGTCGGGCGCGGTGCCTTCGGCGCGCAGGGTGCGCAGGGCGTGGGTGAGGGTGCGGGGGTTGCCGCCGGAGGCCTCCGTGAGGTGTGCGGCGAAGGCGGGGCCGACGGGGGCGCCGAGGATCCGGCGGGCGAGCTCGGCGGCTTCCGCTTCGGCCAGCGGGCCGAGGGACAGGAGCGTGGTCCGGTGGGGTGCGCAGGCGGCGGCCAGGGCGGCTCCGGCGACGGGTTCCGCTTCGGGGCGGTGGGCGAGGACGACCAGCAGCGGCAGGTGGTGCTCGGCGCGGCGCAGCAGGAAGTCGAGCCAGCGCAGGGAGTGTTCGTCGGCGTGGTGGGCGTCGTCGAGGACGAGGGTGAGCGGGCGGTCCGTCATCAGGTTGCCGGCGAGGCGGTAGAGGCCGTGGAGGACCTGGTGCGGGGGCGGGGCGGTGGTGTCCGCGCCGGGGGCCAGGGCGGGCAGGGCGTGGTGGGCGCCGCCCCGGAGGAGGGGGGAGGGGCCCGTGCCGGTGAGGCCCAGGGGGCCGAACAGGGCGCGCACCGCGCCGTAGGGGGCGGCGGCGCCCCCGGATATGCCGTCGGGCAGACCGTCGTAGGCGCTGGGGACCCGGTGGGCGGCGGGTTCTCGGCCACAGGCGGCGTAGAGCGTCCGGGTGCCGTGGGTGGCCTGGTCGTCGAGTAAGGCGCGCAGCAGCCGGGTCTTGCCGATGCCGGAGGGGCCGCCGATCAGGACCGCCTGGGCGTGGCCGGCCCGGGCCGAGGCGGCGCGGGCGGCGAGCGCCGCCAGTTCCCCGCCACGGCCGGGCGGCGGCTCCGTTAAGCCGCCGGCGGGCGGGCGGTGCAGCACGGTCGTTCTCCTCACGCCCCGCGGGGGGATTCGGCGCTCAGACATCACATTCCGCTCAAGTCCCGGCAAGGTGGAT
Organism: Streptomyces luteoverticillatus; assembly: GCF_003970715.1. Classification (NCBI taxonomy): domain Bacteria; kingdom Bacillati; phylum Actinomycetota; class Actinomycetes; order Kitasatosporales; family Streptomycetaceae; genus Streptomyces; species Streptomyces luteoverticillatus. Next base: position 479,265 of record NZ_CP034587.1, read on the forward strand.
CTTGGGCCACCTCGTCAGGTCTCTTGTCACTCTAGAGCGTTTTGTATGACTAGGGGTTCCACTTGCTCGAACTCCTGGACATTAGAACCTCTTGTTGTCTTGTCGTGGTAAGAGGCCGTGCCCGGCGCGTCGCGTCCGGGGGGAGTCTAAGGATTTCCCGGCGCGTGGCGTGAGATCACAGTGCGGGGAGGCCGAACGGCCCGCCCGGGGGCGTCCCGTGCCCCGCCCCGACGGCCACCACTGAAAGGGATGCCATGGACTCCGCGCGACGGCCGATCCTGTTCGTCAGCCTTCCGGAGAGCGGACTGCTCAATCCGCTGCTCGTACTGGCGGGCGAACTCTCCCGGCAGGGCGTGGAGGACCTGTGGTTCGCCACCGACGAGCCGCGCCGCGAGGACGTGGCGAGGATCGCCGAGCGGTCGCCGGTGGAGTTCGCCTCGCTCGGCGAGGTGATACCGGAGCTGTCGGCCGTGACCTGGGACGACGAGGTCTACCGGGAGGTGACCCAGTCCTCCCGCTTCCGGGCGCACCGGGCCGTCATCAAGCAGTCCTACAAGCCGGCCCTGCAGGCGGGGAAGTTCCGCAAGCTGGAGGCCGTGGTCGAGAAGGTCCAGCCGGCGCTGATGGTCGTCGACTGCATGGCGGGCTTCGCCGTGGACCTGGCCATCGCCCGGGACATCCCGTTCGTGCTGAGCGTCCCGTTCCTGCCGAGCAACGTCCTCACCTCGCTCAACCCCTTCGCCAAGGGCCACACCCCCGGGGACTTCCCGGTCCCCCACTCCGGGCTGCCGCGGAAGATGACCCCGGCGCAGCGCCTGAGCAACGAGCTGTTCAAGTACCGGACGCTGGCGATGTTCTTCAACCCGGCCATGGGCAAGGTGCTCCAGGAGGACGCGCGGATCCGCAAGGAGCTGCGCATCCCGCCGCCCAACCCGATGACCAGGATCGACAAGGCCGAGCTGGTCCTGTGCAACTCCATCGCCGAGCTGGACTACCCCTTCCCGATACCGGAGAAGATGCGGCTGGTGGGTGCGATGATGCCGCCCCTGCCGGAGGCCCCGGCCGACGAGGACGTCCGTACCTGGCTCGACGCGCAGTCGTCGGTCGTCTACATGGGCTTCGGCACGATCACCCGGCTGACGAAGGAGCAGGTCCACGCGCTGGTGGAGGTGGCCCGCCGGCTGGAGGGCGAGCACCAGGTGCTGTGGAAGCTGCCCAAGGAGCAGCAGCACCTCCTGCCGCCGGCGGAGTCGCTGCCGGCCAACCTCCGTATCGAGGGCTGGGTCCCCTCCCAGCTCGACGTCCTCGCCCACCCCAACGTCAAGGTGTTCTTCACCCACGGCGGCGGCAACGGCTTCCACGAGGGCATCTACTTCGGCAAGCCCCTGGTGGTGCGCCCCCTGTGGGTGGACTGCTTCGACCAGGCCGTACGCGGCCAGGACTTCGGCATCAGCCTGACCCTCGACCGGCCCCAGACCGTCGCGGTCGACGACGTCGTCGACAAGCTCACCCGGGTGCTCGGCGACCCCTCGTTCCGTGAGAAGGCGGAGCGGCTGGGCGCCCTGCAGCGCGCGGCGGGCGGTCGCGAGACGGCCGCCGGGCTGGTCCTCGGTCTCCCCGCGCTGGTCTGATCAGGAGAGGAACCCATGTCGTTCAAGTACCCCGTGTCCCGTCCCGCCCTCGACGGCAAGGAGCTCGAGTACGTCACCGCGACCATCGGCGACGGCTGGATATCCTCGCAGAGCCCCGTCATCCAGCGGTTCGAGCAGGCCTTCGCGGACTGGAACGCGGTCGCCCACGGCGTGGCCTGCTCCTCCGGGACGGCCGCGCTCACCCTGGCCCTGCGGGCCCTGGGCGTCGGACCCGGCGACGAGGTGATCGTCCCCGAGTTCACCATGATCGCCTCGGCGTGGGCGGTCACCTACACCGGCGCCACCCCCGTCTTCGTCGACTGCGGGGACGACCTCAACATCGACGTCACCCGCATCGAGGAGAAGATCACCCCCCGGACCAGGGCGATCATGCCGGTGCACATCTACGGCCGGCGCTGCGACATGGACGCGATCATGGACATCGCGTTCCAGTACAACCTGCGGGTCGTCGAGGACTCCGCCGAGGCCCACGGCATCCGCCCGGTGGGCGACATCGCCTGCTACTCCCTCTTCGCCAACAAGATCATCACGGCGGGCGAGGGCGGCATCTGCCTCACCGACGACCCCCGGCTCGCCGGCCAGCTGGCCCACCTGCGCGCCATGGCCTTCACCCGGGACCACAGCTTCCTCCACAAGAAGCTCGCCTACAACTTCCGGATGACCGGGATGCAGGCCGCCGTCGCCCTCGCCCAGGTCGAGCGGCTGGACGAGATCCTCGCGACCCGCCGGGAGATAGAGAAGCGCTACGACGAGGGCCTCGCCGGCATCCCCGGCATCACCCTGATGCCGTCGCGCGACGTGCTGTGGATGTACGACCTCCGCGCCGAACGCCGCGAGGAGCTGCGCGCCTTCCTCGCCAAAGCCGGCATCGAGACCCGGCTCTTCTTCAAGCCCATGAGCCGCCAGCCCGGCTACCTCCACCCCGACTGGCCCTCGCTGAAGGCCAACCGGTTCGCGGAGGACGGCCTTTACCTGCCCACCCACACCGGGCTGACCGCCGCCGACCAGGACTTCATCACCGCCCGGGTCCGCGAGTTCCACACCGCCCGATGACCGGACCCGCAGGCACGCCACGAGGGAATGAGTTCTCCGACATGACGCACGCCGACCCGATGGTGGTCGACTTCCCGCTGCGCAAGCCCGGCGAGGCCTTCCCGCCTCCCCGGTACACGACCTACCGCGAACAGGAGGGGCTGGTCCTCTCCTACCTGCCCAACGGCAACAAGTGCTGGCTGGTCACCCGGCACGAGGACGTCCGCGCCGTCTTCACCAACCCGAAGATCAGCTCCAACCCGGACCACAAGGGCTTCCCCAACATCAGCGAGACCATGGGCGTGCCCAAGCAGGAGCAGATCCCCGGCTGGTTCGTGGGCATGGACTCCCCCGAGCACGACCGCTTCCGCAAGGCGCTCATCCCCGAGTTCACCGTGCGCCGGGTCCGGGCCATGCGCCCGGCGATCGAGGAGACCGTCGACAAGCTCATCGACGAGCTGCTCGCCTCCGGGAACTCCGCGGACCTCGTCGCCGACTTCGCACTGCCCGTGCCCTCGCTGGTGATCTCCGCCCTGCTGGGCGTGCCCCCGGTGGACCGCGACTTCTTCGAGTCCCGCACCCGCACCCTGGTCGCCATCCGCTCCTCCACCGACCAGCAGCGCGACACCGCCACCAAGGAACTCCTGCGCTACATCAACCGGCTCATCGACATCAAGTCGAAGTGGCCCCAGGACGACCTGGTCAGCAGGCTCCTCGCCACCGGCACCATCGCCCCCCACGAGCTGTCCGGCGTCCTGCTGCTCCTGCTGATCGCCGGCCACGAGACCACGGCCAACAACATCGCGCTCGGTGTGATGACCCTGCTGCAGAACCCCCAGTGGATCGGCGACGACCGCGTCGTCGAGGAGACGCTGCGCTTCCACTCGGTGGCCGACATCGTCTCCCTGCGGGTGGCCGTCGAGGACGTGGAGATCGCCGGGCAGCTCGTCCGGGCCGGGGAGGGCATCATCCCGCTGGTGGCCGCCGCCAACCACGACGAGAAGGTCTTCGCCTGCCCCCACGCCTTCGACCCCTCCCGCACCGACCGCCACCACGTGGCCTTCGGCTACGGCATGCACCAGTGCCTCGGCCAGAACCTGGTGCGCGTCGAGATGGAGATCGCCTACCGCAGGCTCTTCGAGCGCATCCCCACCCTCCGGCTGGCCGTCCCCGTGGAGGAACTGGCCTTCAAGCACGACGTCGTACTCTTCGGGCTGCACGAGATGCCCGTCCAGTGGGAGAGCTCCTGATGCGTGTCACCGCCGACAACGAGCGCTGCATCGGCGCGGGCCAGTGCGTGCTGACCGCCCCGGACGTCTTCGACCAGGACGACGACGGACTCGTCACCGTCCTGGCCCCCGAACCCGGCGCCGAACTCACCGACGCCGTATGGCGGGCGGGCGACCTCTGCCCGGCACGGGCCATCACCGTGCACGAGGACTGACCCGCGAAACGCCCCGCCACCCCCACCGAGAAAGGACCCGAGCCCTTGAACAGCGCGGACAACGACCTGGCCCTGTGGGCCCGGCGCTACCACCCGGCCGAGACCGCCACCACCCGGCTGGTCTGCTTCCCCCACGCGGGCGGCTCGGCCAGCTTCTTCCACCCCGTCTCGGCCCGGTTCGCCCCCGGCGTCGACGTCATCGCCCTGCAGTACCCCGGCCGCCAGGACCGCCGCCACGAGCCCTGCGTCACCGACATCGCCACCCTCGCCGACCGGATCACCGACCGGCTGCTGGACCTGGACGACAAGCCCACCGTCTACTTCGGCCACAGCATGGGCGCCGTCCTCGCCTTCGAGGTGGCCTGGCGGCTGGAGAACAAGGGCGCGGCGTCCGCCCCCAGGGCCGTCATCGCCTCCGGCCGGCGGGCCCCCTCCACCTCCCGCCCCGAGACCGTCCACCAGCGCGACGACGACGGCGTCATCGCCGAACTCAAGCTCCTCAACGGCACGGACGCCGGGGTCCTCGGCGACGAGGAGATCCTGCGGATGGCCCTGCCCGCGATCCGCGGCGACTACACCGCGATCGAGACCTACCGCTGCCCCGAGGACCGCGTCGTCCGCTGCCCCGTCACCGTCCTCACCGGCGACGCCGACCCCCGCACCTCCCTGGACGAGGCCAAGGCCTGGGAGCGGCACACCGAAGGGGAGTTCCGGCTCGAGGTGTTCCCCGGCGGCCACTTCTTCCTCACCGGCAATCACGTGGCCGTGAACGCCGAGATAGCCCGCGAACTCGGGAAACTCTGATGCGCACGCTCCTCGTCGACAACTACGACTCCTTCACCTACAACCTCTTCCACTACCTGTCCGAGGTCAACGGCGAAGAGCCCGAGGTCATCCACAACGACGACCCGGCGTGGCGCCCGGAGCTGCTCGGCGCCTTCGACAACGTCGTCCTCTCCCCCGGCCCCGGCACCCCCCACCGGCCCGCCGACTTCGGGTTCTGCGCGGAGATCGCCGCCGAGGGCCGGATACCCGTCCTCGGCGTCTGCCTGGGCCACCAGGGCATGGCCCTGGCCCACGGCGCCTCCGTCGGCCGGGCGCCCGAACCCCGCCACGGCCGGGTCTCCCCCGTCCGGCACGACGGCACCGGCCTCTTCGAGGGACTCCCCTCCCCCCTCGACGTCGTCCGCTACCACTCGCTCGCCGTCACCGACCTCTCCCCCGACCTCGAACCCACCGCCTGGTCCCCGGACGGCGTGGTCATGGCCCTGCGCCACCGCACCCTCCCCCTGTGGGGGGTTCAGTTCCACCCCGAGTCCATCAGCACCCAGGGCGGCCATCGCATCCTGGAGAACTTCCGGAAGCTGACGGAACACCACCAGCGCGCGACCAACACCCCCCGCGCCGAAGCCAGAACGGCGGCGACGAGAACCACGCCGGGAACCGCGCCCGCCCCGGCGGAGCACGCCGCCCCCACCCGGCGGCTGCGCGTGCTGACCGAGTCCCTCGCCACCCGCTGGGACCCCGAGGTCGTCTTCGACCGGCTCTTCCGCACCGGGAACCACCCCTTCTGGCTCGACAGCAGCCGCACCGGCGGCCCCCTCGGCGAACTCTCCGTCATGGGCGACGCCTCCGGCCCCCTCGCCCGCGTCGCCACCGCCGACGTCGCCCGGGGCACCGTCACCGTGACCGCCACCACGGAACCCGCCCGGACCGTACCCGGCGACTTCCTGACCTGGCTGGAGCGGGACCTGCGCACGGCCCGCGTCGAAACCCCCGGCCTGCCCTTCGACTTCGCCCTCGGCTGGGTCGGCTACCTCGGCTACGAGCTCAAGGCCGAGTGCGACGGGGCCGCCGCGCACCGGCCCGCCGAGCCCGACGCCGTGATGGTCTTCGCCGACCGCGCCGTCGTCTTCGACCACCGCACGGACACCACCCATCTGCTGGCCCTCGCCGAGGACACCGACGAGGCGCCCGCCCGCGCCTGGCTGCGCACCACCGCCGACCTCCTCGCCGGGGCCGCCGGCCACGCCCCCGGCCCCTGCGACCGGCCCGTGCCGCCCGGCACCACCGGGATCCGGCTGCGGCACGACCGCGACACCTACCTCAAGCTCATCGCCGCGTGCCAGGAGGAGATCAAGGCCGGCGAGACCTACGAGGTCTGCCTCACCAACATGATCGAGGCGGAGGCCGACCTCGACCCCTGGCAGGCGTACCGCTTCCTGCGCCGCACCAGCCCCGCCCCCTTCGCCGCCTACCTCGGCTTCGCGGACCTGTCCGTCCTCAGCACCTCCCCGGAGCGCTTCCTGCGCATCGACCGGAACGGGCTGATGGAGTCCAAGCCCATCAAGGGCACCCGGCCGCGCGGCGGCTGCGCCGAGGAGGACGCGGCCCTCGTCGAGGAGCTCGCCTCCTGCGAGAAGGACCGCGCCGAGAACCTGATGATCGTCGACCTGGTCCGGCACGACCTGGGCCGCTGCGCCGAGATCGGCTCGGTCACGGCGTCCCCCGTCTTCCAGGTGGAGTCCTACGCCACCGTCCACCAGTTGGTGAGCACGGTCCGGGCCAGGCTCCGGGAGGACGACTGCGCGGTCACGGGCGTCCGGGCCGCGTTCCCCGGCGGCTCGATGACGGGCGCGCCGAAGATCCGCACCATGCAGATCATCGACCGGCTGGAGGACGGCCCCCGGGGCGTCTACTCCGGGGCCATCGGCTACTTCTCGCTGACCGGCGCGGCCGACCTGAGCATCGTCATCCGCACCGTCGTACTGAGCGGCGGCGTCCTCCGCTACGGCGTGGGCGGCGCGATCATCGCGCTGTCGGACCCGGAGGCGGAGTTCGAGGAGACGGCGGTGAAGGCCACACCGCTGCTCGAGCTGCTCGGCGCCGAATTCCCCGGCCGCGCGCCCGCGACCCACCTCTGACCGCCGCACCGGGCCCGGCCGGCGACACCGGCGCCCTCATTTGAACCTCCGGGAGTGACGATGCCCGTCCGCACCACCGACTACACGATCGACCCGCCGGCCGGTTCCCCCGGCGCCCTGGGCGGCTTCACACTCCCGGACGTGTTCCAGGCCGCCGTGAGCGCCGCCCCCGACGCGGTGGCCCTCGTCGACGGGGACCGCTCCTGGACCTGGCGGCAGTGGCACGCCGACGTCGACGCCCTGGCCAGAGGCCTCCAGGAGCTCGGGGTGGCGCCCGGCGACGTGGTGGCGGCGCACCTGCCCAACAGCTGGGAGTTCCCCACCCTCCACCTGGCGGTCGCCGCCGTCGGCGCCGTGCTGCTGCCCGTCCACCAGGGCAACGGCCCCAAGGACGTCCACGCCCTGCTGAGCCGGGTGGAGCCCGCGCTCGCCGTCCTCCCCGCTGCCACTCAAGTCGGCGACGGCGAGCATGAACTGATGGTGCATCACCTCCTGCGGACCGTGCCCTCGCTCCGGACCGTCCTGCTTACCGGAGCGGCCGACGAAGGGGCGGCCGGTGAAGGGACGGCCGGTGAGGGGGACGAGGGGCCCGGCACGGCCCGGCTGGACACCCTGCTGGCCACCTGGTCCGGCAGCGCCCCCCACCCCGTGACCGTGACCCCGGACATGCCGTTCGTGCTCGTCCCCTCCTCCGGCACCACCTCCGCCCGGCCGAAGATCTGCCTCCACAGCCACGACGGCCTGCTGTCGAACACCTCGGCCGTCACCGCCGAGGCCCCGGAGGCGTTCGCCCGCGCGGTCGTCACGGCCTGCCCCCTCACCCACCTCTTCGGCCTCCAGTCCCTCCACTCGGCCCTGTTCGCCGCCTGCCGGCAGGTGCTGCTGGGGTCCTGGGACCCCGACCGCTTCCTCGCCCTGGCCCGGGAGGCCGGCCCGAGCGTCGTCTTCGCCGTCCCCGCGCAGCTCCACGACGTCGTCACCCGGCTCGCCGAGACCGGCGAACCGGCCGGCTTCCGGCCCCACGAGGTGCGCACGGCGGGCGCGGCCATCCCCGGCGCGCTCGTCACGGGCGTGCGGGACGCGCTCGACTGCGCGCTCGTCGTCGTCTGGGGGATGTCCGAACTGGGCACCGGCACCCGCACCCGCGCCGACGACCCCGCCGACGTCGCCACCCGCAGCGTGGGCCTGCCCACGAGCGGCGCCGAGATCCGCGTCGTCGACGAGGACGGCCGCGACCTCCCCCCGGGCACGGTCGGCGAACTGCGCTACCGCGGCCCCGGGATGTTCCGCGGCTACTTCCGCGAGCCGGAGCTCACCCGCGCCGCCGTCACCGACGACGGCTGGCTGCGCACCGGCGACCAGGCCGCCCTGGGCACGGACGGGCAGGTCGCGTTCCACGGCCGGTCGGCCGAGATCGTCAACGTGGGCGGCCGGAAGTTCAACGCCACGGAGGTCCAGGGCCTGCTCGCGGACCTCCCCGGCATCGGCCCCCTCGCCGTCCTGGGTGTGCCGGACGCCCGCCTCGGCGAATACCCCTGCCTGGTCGTCACGGAGAAGGCCGGTCCCGCGCCCGGCCTCGCGGAGGTGACGGACTTCCTGCGGCGGCGCGGCGTGGCCGACTACAAGATCCCGCTGGAGGTGGTCACGGTGCCGGAGCTCCCGCTCACCCCCGCCGGCAAACTCCACCGCCGGGCACTGGAGCAGGCGCTCGCCACGGGCGAGATCGCCCGTGGCCCGGTCTGCGACGGCCCGGACCGGCGGCCGTGCACGGTCGAGGAGGCGCTGGACCTCGTCCGCACATGCGTGGCCGACGTGCTCGCGGACGCGGAGACGGAGGTGCGGGCGGAGGCGACCTTCCGTGACCTGGGCCTCGACTCGGTCCTCGCCATCCGGCTGCGCAACCTCCTCCAGGAGGCGACGGGCCTGCCCCTGCCCACCACCCTGGCCTTCGACTTCCCCACCCCGCTCGCCGTGGCGCGTGCCCTGACCGGCTGCCCCGCCGAGGAGACGGCACCGGAGGCCGTCCCCGCGCACGGCGCGGACCCCGGCGAGCCCGTGGCCGTCATCGGCATGGCCTGCCGGCTGCCCGGCGGCGCGAACTCCCCCGAGGAGCTGTGGGCCCTCCTCGCCGACGGCACCGACGCGGTCTCCGGCTTCCCCACGGGCCGCGGCTGGGACCTCGAGCGGCTCTTCGACGACGACCCCGAGCACCGGGGCACCTCCTACGCGCGGGAAGGCGGCTTCCTCCACGACGCGGGCCACTTCGACGCGGGCTTCTTCGGCCTCTCCGACCGGGAGGCCCTGGCCACCGACCCCCAGCAGCGACTGCTGCTCGAGATCTCCTGGGAGGCCCTGGAACGGGCGGGCATCGACCCGACGACCCTCAAGGGCACCCGCACGGGCGTCTTCACCGGCGCCATGTACCACGACTACGCCACCGACCGGGCGGGCGCGGCGGCCGGCCTGGAGGGGCTGCTGGGCATCGGCACGGCCGCGAGCGCCCTGTCCGGGCGCGTCGCCTACACCTACGGCTTCGAGGGCCCGGCCCTGACGGTCGACACGGCCTGCTCGTCCTCGCTCGTCGCCCTGCACCTGGCGTGCCAGTCCCTGCGGTCCGGGGAGTCCTCCCTGGCCCTGGCGGGCGGGGTCGCGGTCATGGCGACACCGGCGTCCTTCGTGGAGTTCTCCCGGCTGCGCGGCCTGTCCCCCGACGGGCGCTGCAAGTCCTTCGCGGACGCCGCCGACGGCGCGGCCTGGTCCGAGGGCGCGGGACTGCTCCTGCTGGAGCGGCTGAGTGATGCCCGTCGCAACGGCCACCCGGTGCTGGCGGTCGTCCGGGGCTCCGCCGTCAACCAGGACGGCGCCTCCAACGGCATCACCGCCCCCAACGGCCCCTCCCAGCAGCGCGTCATCCGCCAGGCCCTCGCCAACGCCGGCTTGAAGGCGGCGGACGTCGACGCCGTGGAGGGCCACGGCACGGGCACCGCCCTCGGCGACCCCATCGAGGCGCAGGCGCTGCTGGCCACGTACGGCAGGGACCGGGACGCGGACCGGCCGCTGTGGCTCGGGTCCGTCAAGTCGAACATCGGCCACGCGCAGGCGGCCGCCGGTGTCGCCGGTGTCATCAAGACGGTGCTGGCGCTGCGCCACGGCGTGCTGCCCGGGACCCTGCACGTGAACCAGCCGTCCTCGCACGTGGACTGGGCGGCGGGTGCGGTGGAACTGCTGACGGAAGCGCGGGCGTGGCCCCGGGAGGACGGGCGGACGCGCCGGGCGGGCGTGTCCTCGTTCGGGATCAGCGGCACCAACGCGCACGTGATCCTGGAGGAACCGCCGGCTTCGGACTCCGTGGAACTTTCCGGTGAGGACCAGGGGACGGCCGTCCCGTGGGTCCTGTCCGCCCGCACCGACGCGGCCCTGCGCGCCCAGGCGCTGCGGCTGGCCGAGCACGCGCGGGCGAACCCCGCCCTGCCGGCCCGGGACATCGGCTACGCCCTGGCCACCACCCGGGCCCTGCATGGCCACAGGGCCGTCGTCACCGGCGCCTCACGCGAGGAACTGCTGGCCGCCACCGCCGCGTTCGGCGGCGGCGAGCGCGCGCCCGGCGTCGTACGCGACGAGAGCGCGCCCGGCGACCTGGCGTTCGTCTTCACGGGCCAGGGCAGCCAGCGCCTGGGCATGGGCCGCCGGGCCGCCGCGGCATTCCCCGTCTTCGACGCGGCGCTGCGCGAGGTCTGCGCGGCCCTCGACCCGCTGCTGGAACGGCCGCTCACCTCGGTGATGTGGGCGGCCCCCGACTCGGAGGAGGCCGGGCTCCTCGACGACACCGCGTACGCCCAGCCGGCGTTGTTCGCCGTCGGGGTCGCGCTCCACCGGCTGTTCACCTCGTGGGGAGTGGTCCCGGACCATCTGGTGGGCCACTCGGTCGGCGAGATCACCGCCGCCCATGTGGCGGGAGTCCTGAGTCTGCGGGACGCCTGCGCCCTGGTCGCGGCCCGGGGCAGGCTGATGGGGGCGCTGCCGCCGGGCGGCACGATGGTGGCGGTCCGCATCGCCGAGGACGAGCTGACGCCGTGGCTGGCCGGGCTCGCCGACAGCGTGTCCGTCGCCGCGGTGAACGGGCCGCGCTCGGTGGTGCTGTCGGGGGCGGAGGGCCCGCTCACCGGGCTCGCCGACCGGCTCGCGGCCGCCGGGCACAAGACCCGGCAGCTCGTGGTGAGCCACGGCTTCCACTCGCCGCTGATGGAGCCGATGCTGGCGGAGTTCCGGGAGGTCGTCGAGGGCCTGTCCTTCGCCGCCCCGGTCGTTCCGGTCGTCTCGGCCCTCACCGGCCGTCCGCTGACCGCCGAGGAGGCCCGCGACCCCGGCCACTGGGTGCGGCACGTCCGGGAGGCGGTGCGCTTCAAGGACGCCGTCGACCGGTTGCGGGTCGGTCCGGCCGCGACGACGTGCTTCCTGGAGCTGGGCCCGGACCCGGCGCTCACGCCGATGATCGACGAGTGCGTCCAGGCGACGCCCGGCCGGCCGGGGGCCGTCGCGATCGTCCCGACGCTGACGACGGGTCAGGACGAGGCGCGGGCCGCGCTCGCCGCGGCGGCCCGGCTCCACGCCCACGGCGCGTCCGTCGACTGGCGGGTCGTGCTGCCGACTGCCGTACCGGTGCCCCTGCCGACGTACGCCTTCCAGCGTCGCGAGTACTGGGTGAGCTCGGCGGCCACGGCCACCGCGCCCCCGGTGCCGCCTGTGGTCCCCTCGACGCCCGCCGTCGACGACACGGGCGCGTCCCCGCTGCGGGAGCGGCTGGCGGGGCTCGACGGGCCGGAGCGGGACGAGCTGCTCCTGGGCCTGGTCCTGGCCGAGGTGGCCGCCGCCCTCGGCGGGCACGGGCCGCAGGGCGAGGACGCCGGCGCGCAGCCCTTCACGGAGATGGGCGTCACGTCCGTGAACGCGATCGAGCTGCGCGGGCGGATCATCGAGGCGACCGGCGTCCGGCTCCCGGCGACGCTGGTCTTCGACCACCCCACGCCGGACGCCGTCGTCGCCCTGCTGCGGGAACGCCTGGAGGAGGCGGCCACCCGGTCCCCGCGCGGCGTGACCGGCCTGGTGGACGAGCTGGAGTACCTGCTCTCCACGGGCGTCACGGTCAACGCGGAGACGGCGGCCCGGTTGCGGGCCCTCGCGACCCGCTGGGGCCCGGAGACCACGCCCGAGGCCGACGTGCCGGAGAGCGGGCTGGACCTGGACTCGGCCAGCGATGAAGAGCTGTTCCGGCTGATGGACGGGGAGTGATCCGGCTGACGAGTGGGGGGTGATGATGCGCCGGCGCCCGTTCCCGGGGCCGGCGCGCCCTCACCCGGCCCCCTACTCGCCGGCCCGCCGGGCCAGGGAGTACAGGGGCCAGCCGTCGTGGTCGGCGTGGGTGGACACCTCGGTGAAGAGGCCGCCCGCCCGCAGCAGTTCCGGCACGGACTCGCCGTGGACGTGCCCGTGCTCCACGACGAACCCGCCCCCGGGCCGCAGCAGCCGCTCGGCCGCCGCGACCACGTGCCGGATGACCCGCAGCCCGTCCGGCCCGCCGAAGATCGCCTGCCGGGGCTGGTGGGTGCCGAACTCCGGGGGCACCTCCGCCCCGTCCGGCATGAACGGCGGGTTCGCCACCACCAGGTCCACCCGCCCGGTCAGCTCCTCCAGGAGCCCGGGGCGGGTGACGTCCGCCTCGTGGAGGACGATCGGGGTGTCGCCCAGCTTGACGCGGCGCTCGCGGTTGCGGCGGGCGAAGTCCAGCGCCAGCGGGTCGAAGTCGACGGCGTGGACGGTGGCGTCGGGCCGCCGGTGGGCCAGGGCCAGCGCGATCGCGCCCGAGCCGGTGCACAGGTCGGCCACGAGCGGCGCGGAGACCTCCGCGACGGCCGCCAGCCCACTGGCGAGCACCAGCTCGCTGTGCGGGCGGGGGACGAACACCCCGGGGCCCACCGCCACCTCGACGCCGCCGAGCTCGGCGAGGCCGGTCAGGTGGCCCATCGGCGCCCCGTCGGCCCGGCGCCCCACCAGCCTGCGGAACTTCGCGGCGACCCGGTCGTGCGGTTCGAAGTCCGCGACCAGCTCGCCCACCTTTCTGCCGAGCACATGGGCGGCGATCTCCTCGACCTCGCCCCGGGGGGCGGGATGCCCCTTGCGGCGCATGATCGCCACCGCCTCGTCCAACAATTCCCCGAGGGGCTCTCGTGCCATGGATCCTCCCTCTGCGCGGCCATCGGTCGACGGACGCCGAAGCTGCAACCATGCACCCGACAGCCCTAGGTGAGACCCGAGACTTTTCGTGTTACGGCCGGTGGCCGGTCAACTCCCGGTTCCCGCATGCTCGCTGTCGGAAATCACTCGAAAATCACGGCGTTTTCGCCATCTCATCCATCTCATCCATCTCATCCATCTCATCCATCTGCGGGAGATCAGCCATGAGTGGGCTCACCGTACCTGTCGACGCCCCGATGGCCGGGGACGACATCATGATCGAGACCGAGGACGTGGGCAAGGTCTTCGGTTCCGTACGCGCACTGGACTCGGTGAACATCACCGCCCGGCGGGGCACCGTCCTCGCCCTGCTCGGCCACAACGGCGCGGGCAAGACCACCCTCGTCAACATCCTCGCGGCCGCCCTGCCGCCCAGCTCGGGCCGGGCCAGGGTGGCCGGTTTCGACGTCACGCGCGAACCCCGCGAGGTCCGCCGACGCGTCGGCCTGACCGGCCAGTTCGCCTCCGTCGACGCCCAGCTCAGCGGGCGGGAGAACCTCGTCCTCATCGCCCGGCTGCTCGGCGCCGACCGCAGGTCCGCCCGGGCCAGGGCCGACGAACTCCTGGAGCTCTTCGGGCTCCAGGACTTCGCGACCCGCCGGCCGGGCACCTACTCCGGCGGCCTGCGCCGACGCCTGGACCTCGCCGCGAGCCTCGTCGGCCAACCGGACGTCATCTTCCTCGACGAACCCACCACCGGGCTCGACCCGTCCAGCCGACTGAGGCTGTGGGAGATCGTGGAAGGGCTCGTCGCCCAGGGCACCACGGTCCTGCTCACCACCCAGTACCTCGACGAGGCGGACCGGCTGGCGGACTCCATCACGGTGCTCTCCGCCGGATCCGTCATCGCCGGCGGCACGGCCGCCGAGCTCAAGGCCACCGTCGGCCAGCGCACCGTCACCGTCACCCCCGACCCGGCCGCCGGCCCGGACGCCGCCGCCGCGGCCCTGCGCCGCGCCGGGATGGAACCGGTCCCTGACCGGGAGAACGGCACGGTCGTCATCGCCATCGAGGCGTCCAAGGACATCGCGGCCGTCATCAGGGCTCTCGACCACGCGGGCATCGAGGCCACGGAACTGTCCTTCGGCGAACCCAGCCTCGACGACGTCTACCTGGCCCTGGCCGACCAGCAGACCCGCCCCCGGCCGACGGCACCGGCGGTCGCCCCGTAACCCCCACCCACACCTACCCATTCGCATGCTCGCGTTCACTGTGGAGACTCCATGACCGCACCGCTCACCCGGACCCCCGAGGAGGGCACGGCGGCGCCGGTCGCCCACGCCCCCGGCCGCCCGGGCAGCCCCACCGCCTGGGCCGGCAGCTCCATGCTCGGCCAGGTACGGGTGCTCACCGGCAGATCCCTCCGGGCGATGGCCACCGACCCCGGAACGGTCCTGTTCGGCCTGATCCAGCCCGTGATCATCCTCTTCGTCCTCACCCAGGTCTTCAGCAAGATGGGCCACCCGCCCCACTTCCCCAAGGGCGTCAGCTACCTCGACTTCGTCCTGCCCGCCGTCCTCATCGACAACGCCGTCCAGTCCGCCATGCAGAGCGGCGTCGGCCTCGTCGACGACCTCAAGAACGGCATCGTCGCCCGGCTGCGCTCCCTCCCCATCCACCCCAGCTCGCTGCTCATCGCCCGCAGCATCTCCAGCCTCGTGCGCAGCGCGATCCAGGTCGTCATCATCCTGCTGCTGGGCATCACCGTGCTCGGCTACTCCCCCAAGGGCGGCGCGGGCGAACTCGCCGCCTCCGCCGGGCTGACGCTGTTCATCAGCTGGACGCTGGGGTGGGCGTTCATCGCGGCCGGCGCCTGGCTGCGGCGCGCCGAGCCCATGCAGAACCTCGCGATCATCGCCATCTTCCCCCTGATGTTCGCCTCCAGCGCCTATGTGCCCGTCGACGACCTGCCCGCCTGGCTCCGGGTGGTCGCCGAGGTCAACCCGCTGACCTACGCCATCGACGCCACGCGCGCCCTGGCCCTCGACGTGCCGGGCGCCGACGCCGCGCTGCCCGCGGTGCTCATCAGCGGCTTCATCGCCGTGGTGGGCGCCGTGGCCGCGGTGCTGGGGTTCCGGCGTCCGCTCTGACGGTTCTTCCCCTCACCTCTACACGACGCTGCCCGTACCGGGATTCCGGTACGGGCAGCGCTATTCGGGGCTGGTGTCAGATCTCGTCCGAGAGGCCGAGCTCGTTGTCGAGGAGGTCGAAGACGTCCTCGTCGGAGGCGGACTCGAAGTCGAACTCCGCGTCCTCCCCGGAGCCGGTCGCGTCCCCGGCACCCGCTCCCTTGCCGCCGTCGCGCAGGGCGCCCCACTTGGACCGGAGCACCTCCAGACGGCCGGCGACCCGCTCGAACATCTCCTCGGTGACCTCCAGACCGAGGAAGGCCTTCTCGAGCTTCTCGAGCTCGCCCAGGACCGCCTCCGGACCGGCGGGCGAGTCCGCCGGGGCCACCTTGGCGTACAGGTGGTCCACGAGCTCCCCGGCCGTCGGGTAGTCGAAGAGCAGCGTCGCCGGCAGCCGGACGCCCGTGAGCGCGCTGAGCCGGTTCCGCAGCTCGACCGCGGTGAGGGAGTCGAAGCCCAGGTCCCGGAACGCCTTGGCCGGGTCCACTTCCGCGCCGCCGGCGTGGCCGAGGACCGTCGCGATCTGCCCCCGGACGGCGTCCAGCAGCACCTCGCGCCCCTCCGCCGCCGAGAGCGCGGACAGCCGCTGGGCGAGATCGGCGGCGGCAGCGCCGCCACCGGCCCCGGCGGAGGCCGCCCGCCGGCCCGCCGGCGTCCGGATCAGGCCGCGCAGCAACGGCGGCACCTCACCCCGCGCGCGCAGCGCCGCGAGGTCCAGCCGCAGGGGCAACGTCACCGGCTCGTCCGCGAGGGCCAGCGCCCTGTCGAACAGTGCCACGCCCTCCTCCGCGGAGAGCTCCGGCATGCCCGTCCGGGCGATCCGCTGGACGTCGGCCTCGGTCAGCGTGCCCGTCATACCGCTGTCCTGGGCCCACGGGCCCCAGGCGAGCGACGCTCCCGCGAGTCCCTCGGCCCGGCGGTGCCGGGCCAGGGCGTCGAGGAAGGCGTTGCCGGCCGCGTAGTTCGCCTGGCCGGGGGTACCGAAGGTGCCCGCGGCGGAGGAGAAGACGACGAAGGCGTCGAGGTCGAGGTGCTTGGTGGCCTCGTGGAGGTTCCAGACAGCGTCGACCTTCGGCCGCAGGACGGCGGAAACACGATCCGGGGTGAGGGAGGCGACGATTCCGTCATCCAGCACACCGGCGGTGTGCACGACGGCGGTGATGCGACCGTTCCGGGAGACGAGATCGGCCACGGCAGCCGGGTCCGTGACGTCGCACGCTTCCACGGCCACGTCGACACCCTCGGCGGCCAGCTCGGCCACCAGCGCCTCGGCGCCCTCGGCGGCCAGACCGCTACGGCTCACCAGGAGGAGGTCGCGTACGCCGTGGTGGGTGGCCAGGTGCCGGGCGACGATGCGGCCCAGGCCGCCCGTGCCGCCGGTGACGAGGACCGTACCGTCGGGGCGCCAGGGGGCGTCCGCCACCGGCTCGGCCGTCACCCGGGCGAGGCGGGCGGCGAGGAACTCGCCGCCACGGACCAGGAGCTGGGGCTCGTCCACGGCCAGCGCGCGGGAGAGAACCGAGGCGTCGGCATCATCGTCGAGATCCACCAGGCCGAACCGGCCCGGGTTCTCCGACTGCGCCGAGCGGACCATTCCCCACACCGCCGCACCGGCCAGATCACGGCCCGTGGTGGCGCCGCGTGTCACAAACGTCAGACGCGACTCCTCGAACCGCTCCTCCACCAGCCACGACTGCAGCAGACCGAGAACACGAGCGGTGAGCTCGTGCGTCGACCCCACCACATCAGCCTCGCCACTGACCTCGACCACGACCGCGGCAGGGACGGCGTCCGTCTCGCTCAGCTGGTCGAGATCCACGTACGACACGGCCTCGACGTCCGCGACCTGGACCGGAGTCCAGTCGAGCCGGAACAGCGAGTCCCTGTCCACTGTGTTGAGCTGGTCGGCCGCGATGGGCCGGACCACGAGCGACTCGACGGAGGCCACGGGCGCGCCCGTCGTATCGGCGATCGCGATCGACACCCCGCCGCCGTCGGCGGCCGTACGGATGCGGACCCGGACGGCGGAAGCGCCTGTGGCATGCAGCGAGACGCCCGTCCACGAGAACGGGACTCCGCCCTGGCCCTCACCGCCGCTGAAGGCGGCGGCGTGCAGGCTCGCGTCGAACAGCGCCGGGTGGAGGCCGAACGCCCCACCGTCGGTGCCTTCGGGCAACGCCACCTCGGCGAACACGTCGTCGCCGAGCTTCCACGCCGCCCGCAGGCCCTGGAACACCGGACCGTACGCGAAACCGGCCTCCGCGAACCGCTCGTAGGCGCCCGCCACATCGACCGCTTCCGCTCCGGCCGGCGGCCACGCTGCGGCATCGAATTCCTGCGTCTGCGCGGCGCTCGCGGTGAGGAAACCGCTGGCATGCAGCGTCCACGGCTCCTCTCCCGTACGGGAGTGGATCGTCACCGCGCGACGGCCCGCCTCGTCGGGCTCACCGACCCAGACCTGCGCCTGGACACTGCCCTGCTCGGGCAGGACGAGCGGCGCGGCCAGCGTCAGCTCCTCCAGCAGACCGCAACCGGCCTCGTCACCGGCCCGCAACGCCAGCTCCACCAGCGCCGTACCCGGCACCAGCACCGACCCCATGACAGCGTGATCCGCCAGCCAGGGGTGGGACTGGACGGACAGCCTGCCCGTGAAGAGGAAGCCATCGGTGTTGACCAGTTCCACCGCCGCGCCCAGCAGCGGGTGCTCGGCGGAGCCGAGGCCCGCGAACCGGACGTCCCCGGCGCGTACGGCCGTG
This sequence comes from Streptomyces luteoverticillatus, assembly GCF_003970715.1. NCBI lineage: Bacteria > Bacillati > Actinomycetota > Actinomycetes > Kitasatosporales > Streptomycetaceae > Streptomyces > Streptomyces luteoverticillatus. The sequence continues at coordinate 497,493 of NZ_CP034587.1, forward strand.
CCCGTGGGCCAGAACCGCTGGTGCTGGAACGCGTACGTCGGCAGGTCCACGCGCCGCGCGCCCGCATCCGCCCCCGTGAAGAACGCTGTCCAGTCCACCTTCCCACCGTGGACGTGGAGTTCGGCGAGCGCGCTGACGATCGCCGTCTCCTCGTCCCGGTTCCTGCGGAGCGCGGGGACGAGGGTGGCCGGGTCGGTCAGGGACTCCTCGGCCATGGCGGTCAGGACGCCGTCGGGGCCGAGCTCCAGGAAGCGGGTCACGCCCTCGGTCTGAAGGGTGCGTATCCCGTCGGAGAAGCGGACCGCCTCACGGACGTGCCGCACCCAGTAGTCGGCGGAGGCCAGTTCCTCGGGCTTGGCGAGGTCGCCGGTGAGGTTGGAGACGACCGGGACGGCCGGGGCGCCGAAGGAGATGCCCTCCAGGGCCTCCCGGAACTCCGCCAGCATCGGCTCCATCAGCGGGGAGTGGAAGGCGTGCGAGACGCGAAGGCGGCTGGTCTTGCGACCCTCGGCCTCGAAGTGCCCGGCGATCCTTGCCACCGCTTCCTCCGCGCCCGAGACCACGACCGACGACGGGGCATTGACGGCCGCTGTCGAGACGTCGTCCGTCAGCAGCGGCAGGACCTCGTCCTCCGTGGCCCGGACGGCCAGCATCGCCCCGCCCAAGGGCAGGGCCTGCATCAGCCGCCCGCGAGCGGCGACGAGCCGGCAGGCGTCGTCCAGCGAGAAGACACCCGCGACGTGGGCGGCCGCGACCTCGCCGATCGAGTGCCCGGCGACGAAGTCCGGGCGCACGCCCCACGACTCCACCAGCCGGAACAGCGCGACCTCGACCGCGAAGAGCCCGGCCTGGGTGTAGACGGTCTGGTTGATCAGCTCCTCGTCCTCGCCCCAGACGACCTCCCGCAGGGGGCGGTCCAGGTGCTCGTCCAGGCCCGCGCACACGGCGTCGAACGCGTCGGCGAAAACGGGGAAACGGGCGTGCAGCTCCCGTCCCATGCCGAGCCGCTGGGAGCCCTGGCCCGAGAACAGCAGTGCCGTCCTCCCCGAGCCGACCGAGCCCTCGACCACACCGGCGCCAGGTTCACCCGACGCCAGTGACGCGAGCGCTCCCGTCAACGACTCCGCGTCGGCTGCCAGTACGACGGCCCGGTGCGCGAAGCTCGACCGGCTCGACACCAGCGAGAATCCGACATCCGTCGGCCGGCTTCCGCTGATGTGCGCCAGCAGGCGCGCAGCCTGATCCCGCACAGCGGCTTCGGTCTTGCCCGACAGCACCCAGGGAACGACCGCACCCGACGCGGGGGTGTCGTCGCCTTGCGGCTCAGGCTCCGGCTCCGGGTCGGCCTGCTCAAGGATCACGTGCGCGTTCGTCCCGCTGATGCCGAACGACGACACACCCGCCCTACGCGGCCCCTCACCCTCCGGCCAGACGGTCCGCTCCGTCAGCAGTTCCACAGCGCCGGCCGACCAGTCCACGTGAGAGGACGGCTGGTCGACGTGCAGCGTCCGCGGCAGGACGCCATGGCGCATCGCCATGACCATCTTGATGATCCCGGCCACGCCCGCCGCCGCCTGCGTGTGCCCGAGGTTGGACTTCACCGAACCGAGCAGCAACGGCCGCTCCTCCGAACGCCCCTGACCATACGTCGCCAGCAGCGCCTGCGCCTCGATCGGGTCACCCAACGTCGTACCCGTACCATGCGCCTCGACGACATCCACATCACCGGCCGACAGCCCGCCACTCGCGAGCGCCTGGCGGATCACCCGCTGCTGCGACGGACCATTCGGCGCCGTCAGACCGTTCGACGCACCGTCCTGGTTGACCGCCGAACCCCGCACGGTCGCCAGGATGCGGTGGCCGTTGCGACGGGCGTCCGACATGCGCTCCAGCACGAGCATGCCCACGCCCTCGGACCAGCCGACGCCGTCGGCCGCGTCCGCGAACGCCTTGCACCGGCCGTCCGGGGAGAGGCCGCGCTGACGCGAGAACTCGATGTACGTGGTCGGGGTCGACATGACCGTCACACCGCCGGCCAGCGCCAGCGAGCACTCGCCAGAGCGCAGCGCCTGCGCCGCCAGATGCAGAGCGACGAGCGAGGACGAGCACGCCGTGTCGACAGTCACCGCCGGGCCCTCGAAGCCGAAGGTGTACGACACCCGGCCCGACGCCACACTGCCCGCACTGCCACTGCCCTGATAGCCCTCGAACTCAGGGCCGGAGAGAAGGTTGGCGTAGTCGTTGTACATCACGCCGGCGAAGACGCCCGTCTGGCTGCCGCGCAGCGACACCGGGTCGACGCCGGCCCTTTCGATCGCCTCCCACGTCGCCTCCAGGAGCAGCCGCTGCTGCGAGTCCGTCGCCAGGGCCTCACGAGGGCTCATCCCGAAGAACGCCGGGTCGAACTCCGCCGCCTCCCGCAGGAAGCCGCCCTCACGGGTGTAGACGGTCCCCGTGTGGTCGGGGTCGGGGTTGTAGAGAGCGTCGAGGTCCCAGCCGCGGTCGGCCGGGAAGCCCGAGACCGCGTCCACGCCGTCCGACACCAGCCGCCACAGGTCCTCGGGCGACGAGACCCCGCCCGGGAAGCGGCAGCTCATACCCACGATCACCACCGGATCGTCCGCGACGGACGGGAGCGCCCGCACCGGGACGACCGCCTCGGCCTCGGTGTCCCCGCCGAACAGCTCATCCAGCACGAAACGGACGAGAGCCTCCGCCGTGGGGTAGTCGAACACCACTGTGGCCGGCAGCCGGAGGCCGGTCACCGAACCCAGCCGGTTGCGCAGTTCGACAGCCGTGAGGGAGTCGAAGCCGAGGTCCTGGAAGGCCCGCGTCGGGTCCACCTCGGCGGAACCGGCGTGGCCCAGGACCGTCGCGATCTGTCCACGCACGACGTCGAGCAGAGCCTCGCGCCGTTCGGGCGTGGACAGCCCGCCCAGGCGCTGGATCAGCCCGGAGGCTGCAGCTGTGCCCGCGCGGCGCGTGGCCCGCGTACGGATGAGCCCGCGCAGGAGCGGGGGCACTTCGCCCTGGTTCCGGAGCACCGGCAGGTCGAGGCGGACGGGCAGCACCGCTGCCTCACCGCCGGCGACGGCACCGGCCAGCGCCGCGTCGAACAGCGCCAGCCCCTGTTCGGGCGACAGCGGCGGCATGCCCGCGCGGGTCATCCGCCCGGCCTCGGCCTCGCTCAGCGTGCCGGTCATGCCGCTGTCCTGGGCCCACGGGCCCCAGGCCAGCGACACACCCGGCAGCCCCTCGGCCCGGCGACGCACGACGAGCGCGTCGAGGAAGGCGTTACCCGCCGCGTAGTTCGCCTGACCCGCGCTGCCGAAGGTACCGGCGACGGAAGAGAAGACGACGAACGCGTCGAGGTCGAGGTGCTTGGTGGCCTCGTGGAGGTTCCAGACAGCGTCGACCTTCGGCCGCAGGACGGCGGAAACACGATCCGGGGTGAGGGAAGCGACGACTCCGTCGTCCAGCACACCAGCGGTGTGCACGACGGCGGTGATGCGGCCGTGCCGGGAGACGAGATCGGCCACGGCGGCCGGATCCGTGACGTCGCACGCTTCCACGGCCACGTCGACGCCCTTGCCCTCCAGCTCGGCCACCAGCGCCTCGGCGCCCTCGGCGGCCAGACCGCTACGGCTCACCAGGAGAAGGCTGCGCACGCCATGCACACTCACCAAGTGCCGGGCGACGATGCGGCCGAGGCCACCCGTACCGCCTGTGATGAGGACCGTGCCGTCAGGACTCCACGAGACCTCCGCCGACGCCTGCTTCTGCACCCGCGCCAGCCGAGCGGCCAGCACCTCGCCATCCCGGACGAGCACCTGCGGCTCGTCCACGGCCAGTGCCCGGGACAGAACCGAGGCATCGGCATCACCATCGAGATCCACCAGACCGAACCGGCCCGGGCTCTCCGACTGCGCCGAGCGGACCATGCCCCACACCGCCGCACCGGCCAGATCACGGCCCGTGGTGGCACCACGCGTGACGAACGTCAGACGCGAGTCCGCGAACCGCTCGTCCGCGAGCCACGACTGCAGCAGACCGAGAACACGGGCGGTGAGCTCGTGCGTCGAACCCACTACGTCTGCCTCGCCAACGACGTCGACCACGACTGCCGCAGGGACAGCGGCATCCGTCTCGCTCAGCTGGTCGAGATCCACGTACGACACGGCTTCGGCGTCCGTGGCCTGGACCGGGGTCCAGTCGAGCCGGAACAGCGAGTCCCTGTCGACTGTGTTGAGCTGATCGGCCGCGATCGGACGGACCACGAGCGACTCGACGGAAGCGACAGGCACGCCCGCCGTGTCAGCCACGGCGATGGACAGCCCGCCGTCGGCGGCCGTACGGATGCGGACCCGGAGGGCCGAAGCCCCCATGGCATGCAGCGAGACACCCGTCCATGAGAACGGGACTCCGCCCTGGCCCTCACCCTCGCCACCGCTGAAGGCAGCGGCGTGCAGGCTCGCGTCGAACAGCGCCGGGTGCAGACCGTACGCGCCGCCGTCCACGTCCTCCGGCAACTCGACCTCGGCGAACACCTCGTCGCCGAACTTCCACGCCGCCCGCAGACCCTGGAACACCGGACCGTACGCGAAACCGGCCTCGGCGAACCGCTCGTAGCCACCTGCCACATCGAGGGGCTGGGCGCCTTCCGGCGGCCATACCGTCGTGTCGAACGCGACGGCGGAGCCGACTCCGTCGGCCAGTGTGCCCTGCGCGTGCAGCGTCCACGGCTGGTCCTGACCGTCGTCGGGCCGGGAGTGGACGGTCACGGCCCGGCGGCCGGTCTCGTCGGGCTCGCCGACCCGGACCTGTACCTGCACGCCGCCCCGCTCGGGCAGAACCAGCGGCGCGGCCAGCGTCAGCTCCTCCAGCAGGCCGCAACCGGCCTCGTCACCGGCCCGCAACGCCAGCTCCACCAGCGCTGTTCCCGGCACCAGCACCGACCCCATGACAGCGTGATCCGCCAGCCAGGCGTGGGTCTGGAGCGACAGCCGCGCTGTGAAGAGGAAGCCGCCGTCGGAGCCGGCCAGCTCCACCGCCGCGCCCAGCAGCGGGTGCCCGCCCTCGGACGAGATGCCGAGGGGCGTCATCACCGCCGGCCAGAAGCGCTGGTGCTGGAAGGCGTAGGTGGGGAGGTCGATGCGACGGGCACCGGTGCCGGTGAAGAACGCCGCCCAGTCCACCTGCTCACCGGAGGTGTGCAGCCGGGAGAGGGCATCCACGACAGCGGTTTCCTCGGCCTGGTTCCGCCGCAGAGCGGGGATCACGCCGGCTTCGCCGGTGAGCGAAGCCTCGGCCATGGCGGTCAGGACACCGTCGGGGCCGAGCTCCAGGAAGCGGGTCACACCTTCCGCCTCCAGGGTGCGCACCCCGTCGGAGAAGCGGACCGCCTCACGGACGTGCCGCACCCAGTACTCGGCGGACCCAATCTCCTCGGCCGTCGCCAGCGCGCCGGTGAGGTTGGAGACGACCGGAATGGCCGGAGCGTCGAAGGACAGGCCCGCCACGACCTCCCGGAACTCCGCCAGCATCGGCTCCATCAGCGGCGAGTGGAACGCGTGCGAGACGCGCAGCCGGCTCGTCTTACGCCCCTCGGTCTCGAAGCGCTCGGCGATCCTCGCGACCGCCTCCTCCGTTCCCGACACCACCACCGACGACGGGCCGTTGACAGCCGCGATCGTGACATCATCCGTCAGCAGCGGCAGGACCTCGTCCTCCGTCGCCTGGACCGCCACCATCGCACCACCGGCAGGAAGCTCCTGCATCAGACGACCACGAGCCGCCACCAACGCACACGCGTCCGCCAGCGAGAAAACCCCGGCCACATGCGCCGCCGCCACCTCGCCGATCGAATGCCCGGCCACATACTCCGGCCGCACACCCCACGACTCCACCAACCGGAACAACGCCACCTCGACCGCGAACAACCCGGCCTGGGCATACAAAGTCTGGTTGATCAGCTCCTCGTCCTCACCCCAGACCACGTCCCGCAGGGGCCGGTCCAGGCGCCCATCCAACCCCGCGCACACCGCGTCGAACGCATCCGCGAACACCGGGAACCGGGCGTACAGCTCCCGCCCCATCCCCAGCCTCTGCGAACCCTGACCCGAGAACAGCACGGCCAGCAGTCCCTCGGCCCGCGAGCCGTGCGCCGCCGCCTCGCCGCGGGCCAGGGCCCGCAGGCCGGCGACGAGTTCGTCCGGCTGTGCGCCGACGACCGCCGCGCGGTGGTCGAGGGCGGCCCTGGTCGTGGCGAGGGAGAAGGCCACGTCGAGCGGGTTGTGCTGCTGCGCCCCGGAGTCCAGCAGGGTCAGCAGGCGCTCGGCCTGCGCCCGCAGCGCGGTCTCGTCACGGGCGGACAGCAGCCACGGCACCACGACCGGTGCCGCGTCCCTCTCCTCCTCGATCGCCACCGGCGGTGCCTGCTCGACCAGGACGTGCGCGTTCGTGCCGCTGATGCCGAAGGACGAGATGCCCGCGCGGCGCGGACGGCCGTTCGTACCCCATTCCCTGGTCTCCGTCAGCAGGCGCACGCTTCCCTCGGACCAGTCGACCTTCGACGACGGCTCGTCCACGTGGAGGGTGGAGGGCAGGACGCCGTGCCGCATCGCCATGACCATCTTGATGACGCCCGCGACGCCTGCGGCGGCCTGCGTGTGACCGATGTTGGACTTCACCGAGCCCAGCCACAGCGGCTCGCTCTCCGGCCGGTCCTGGCCGTAGGTGGCCAGCAGCGCCTGGGCCTCGATCGGGTCACCCAGCGTCGTGCCCGTGCCGTGGGCCTCGACCGCGTCGATCTGGTCGGCGGCGAGGCGGGCGTTGGCGAGGGCCTGGCGGATGACGCGGCGCTGGGACGGGCCGTTGGGCGCCGTCAGGCCGTTGGAGGCGCCGTCCTGGTTGACGGCGGAGCCGCGGACCACGGCGAGCACGGGGTGACCGTTGCGGAGGGCGTCCGACAGCCGTTCCACGACGAGGAAGCCGGCGCCTTCGGAGAAGCCCGTGCCGTCGGCGGCCGAGGCGAAGGACTTGCAGCGGCCGTCCGACGCGAGCGCGCCCTGGCGGCCGAACTCCGCGAACACGCCCGGCGTCGACAGCACGGTGACACCGCCGGTCACCGCGAGCGAGCAGTCGCCCTGCCGCAGGGACTGCACGGCGAGGTGCAGCGCGACCAGGGAGGACGAGCACGCGGTGTCCACGGACACGGCGGGCCCTTCCAGGCCGAGCTTGTAGGAGACCCGGCCGGACACCACGCTGCCGTTGCCGTCGCTGCCGGGGTAGTCGTGGTACATCACACCGGCGAAGACGCCGGTCCGGGTGCCCTTGAGCGAGGTCGGGTCGATGCCCGCCCGCTCCAGGGCCTCCCAGGACAGCTCAAGGGTGAGCCGCTGCTGGGGATCCATGGCGAGGGCCTCGCGCGGGGAGATCCCGAAGAACGCGGGGTCGAAACCGGCCGCCTCGTCGAGGAACCCGCCCAGGCGGGGGTACTGGCCCGCGTCCTGGAAGCCCTCCCAGCCACGGTCGTCCGGGAACGCGGAGATCGCGTCTCCACCGGACGTCACCAGCCGCCACAGGTCCTCGGGGGACGCGACGCCGCCGGGGTAGCGGCAGGCCATGCCGACGATGGCGATGGGCTCGTGCCGGGCCGCGGAGAGCTCGCGGTTGTGCTTCCGGAGCCGGGCGGTCTCCCTGCGGGCGGCCAGCAGCGCGTCACCGTCGCCGTTGTCCGTGTCGTCGGTCTCGTCGGTGACTTCCTCCGCGTCCGGGTCGGTCGGTAGATCTCCCGCCTCCGCGAGTTCGAGGAGGCTGTCCATCAGGCCCGCGTCGCGCAGCCGGTTCGTCGGAATCGCCTGCAATGCCCTGCGGATCTCGTCCTCCGCGCCGTGCCCGTCCGCCACCGGGGCCAGCCGGCCCTCGATGTGGTCGGTGACGGCCCGGGAGTTGGGGTGGTCGAAGACGAGCGTGGCGGGGAGGCGCAGACCGGTGATGCGGTTGAGCTGGTTGCGCAGCTCGGTCGCCGCCAGGGAGTCGAAACCGAGCTCCTGGAACGCCCGGTCCGGACCGATCGCATCGGCCGAACCGTGCCCCAGAACCGCCGCGACCTGACCGCGCACGATCTGCAGCACCACACGGTTCCGCTCGTTCGCCGACAGTCCCGCGAGCCGCTGTTCGAAGCCAGCCGGTTCGCCCGCCGCCACGCCGTCCCCGGCGGCCGCCGACCGGCGTGCCACAGGGGCGAGGCCGCGCAGCAGCGCGGGGATCTCGTCGGTACGGTTGCGCAGGGCGGCCGTGTCGACGTGGATGGGGACGACCGTGGGCCGCGGCGACCGCAGCCCGGCCGCGAACAGCTCCAGACCGGCCTCGTAGGAGAGAGCCGGGACGCCCTGGTTGGCCATGCGCTTGCGGTCGATGTCACTGAGGTACTGGCCGAGCCCGGCGCCGACCTCCCAGAGGCCGTACGCCATCGCGGTGGCAGGCAGCCCCTCGGTGTGGCGCTGCTGCGCCAGGGCATCGAGGAAGACGTTGGCGGCCGCGTAGTTGCCCTGTCCGCCCGTCAGCACGAGGCCTCCGGCGGACGAGAACAGGACGAACGCCGCCAGGTCCATCTCACGGGTCAGCTCGTGCAGCCACCACGCCGCGTCCGCCTTCGGCGCGAGCACGGAGTGCACCTGCTCGTGCGTCAGAGCGTCGACCAGTGCGCTGTCACCGATTCCGGCAGCGTGGACCACTGCGGTGAGCGGCCGGTCGGTGGTGATTCCGTCCACCACGGCGGCCAGCGCCCCACGATCGGACACATCGCAGGCGACGACGCGCACGTCAGCACCCGCAGCGGTCAGCTCCGCCACGAGCTCCGACGCACCCGGGGCCTCCAGGCCCCGACGGCTCGTCAGCGTCAGGTGCCGGATCCCGTGCTCGGCGACCAGGTAACGGGCCACAACCGCGCCCAGACCACCCGTACCACCGGTAATCAGCACCCCACCCTCGACATCGAGGGAGACTTCCGCTGCCTCAACCGCAGGAGCCAAGCGCACCAGGCGCGGCACCAGCACCTCACCGCCGCGCACCGCCACCTCCGGCTCACCCGAAGCCAGCGCCGCGACCAGCGCCTCCCCCGGCTCGCCATCGGCGTCCACCAGGACGAACCGACCCGGGTTCTCCGCCTGCGCCGAACGCACCAGACCCCACACCGGAGCCTGTGCCACGTCCAACGCCACACCATCAGCCACAGCCACCGCGTTGCGGGTCACCACGGCCAACCGCGAGCCCGCGAAGCGCTCGTCGGACAGCCAGCGCCGAATCGCCTCCAGTACGTGGTGCAGCACGGCCCGTACGTCGCCGGGCACATCGCCCTCCGACGTCACCGCACCACAGTCCAGCACCACCACATCCGGCACAGCGCCGGACTCCGCGTCCATGGCCTCGTCCCACAGCGCCCACGACACCGCCGCAGCACCATCCGCCACCGCCGCACCGGACCACTCGATCCCGTACAGCGACTCGCCCGGGCCGTCGCCCGCGTCGAGTTGCTCGGCCGACACCGGCCGGCCGACCATCGAGCCCACGGACAGGACCGGTCGCCCGGTCGTGTCGGCGACTGCCAACGCCAGCCCGCCGCCGTCGAGCCGCGACAGGCGCACCCGGACCGCCGAAGCGCCCACGGCGTGCAAGGCAACGTCGGTCCACGCGAACGGAATTCGGGTCTCGCCGTCGCCCGCGCCGACGAAGATCGCGGCGTGCATGGCAGCGTCCAGCAGCGCCGGGTGGAGACCGAACGCCCCACCATCGGTGCCTTCCGGCAGCGCCACCTCCGCGAACAGCTCATCGCCCACCCGCCACGCGGCCCGCAGGCCCTGGAACACCGGACCGTAGCCGTAGCCGTGCTCGCGCAGCGCCTCGTACGCGCCGTCGAGCAGCACCGGTTCGGCACCGGCCGGCGGCCAGGCGCTCAGGTCGAACAACGCCGCCCTCTGAGTATCAGCCGTGAGGAACCCGGAGGCGTGGCGGACCCATGCGCGGTCGCCCGCGTCCTCCCGCCGCGAGTACACGGCCACCGGGCGACGCCCGGCCTCGTCCGTGCCCACGACGACCTGGACCTGTATCGCGCCGCGCTCGGGCAGCACCATCGGCGCGGCGAGCGTCAGCTCCTCCAGCACGTCGCAGCCGACCTCGTCACCGGCCCGGACGGCGAGCTCCAGCAACCCGGTGCCCGGCACGAGGACCGTGCCCCGCACCGCGTGATCGGCGAGCCACGGGTGCGAGGACACGGACAGCCTGCCCGTGAGGACCACGCCGTCCGAGTCGGGCAGCCGCAGGACCGCACCCAGCATCGGGTGCGCCACCGTGTCCACACCGGTGGCGCTCAGGTCGCCCGTGCCGGTCGTGGCGTTCACCCAGTACCGCTCGCGCTGGAAGGCGTAGGTGGGCAGATCGACACGGCGCGTGCTCGGGCCGGCGAAGTACGCGTGCCAGTCCACGGAGGCACCATGCACGTGCAGGCGGCCGAGAGCGTTCGCGAGGTTCGCGACGTCGTCCCTGCCCTTTCGGAGGGCGGACACCGTCAGGGCAGCGTCCACGGCGTCGTCGCCGAGGGTGTCCTTGACCATCCCGGTGAGCACGGCGTCGGGGCCGAGCTCCAGAAAGCGGCTCACGCCTTCGCCGAGGAGGGTGCGGACTCCGTCCGCGAAGCGGACCGCCTCGCGGACGTGCCGCACCCAGTACTCGGCGGACCCGATCTCCTCGGCCGTCGCCAGCGCGCCGGTGAGGTTGGAGACGACCGGAATGGCCGGAGCGTCGAAGGACAGGCCCGCCACGACCTCCCGGAACTCCGCCAGCATCGGCTCCATCAGCGGCGAGTGGAACGCGTGCGAGACGCGCAGCCGGCTCGTCTTACGCCCCTCGGTCTCGAAGCGCTCGGCGATCCTCGCGACCGCCTCCTCCGTTCCCGACACCACCACCGACGACGGGCCGTTGACAGCCGCGATCGTGACATCATCCGTCAGCAGCGGCAGGACCTCGTCCTCCGTCGCCTGGACCGCCACCATCGCACCACCGGCAGGAAGCTCCTGCATCAGACGACCACGAGCCGCCACCAACGCACACGCGTCCGCCAGCGAGAAAACCCCGGCGACGTATGCCGCCGCCACCTCGCCGATCGAGTGCCCGGCCACATACTCCGGCCGCACACCCCACGACTCCACCAACCGGAACAACGCCACCTCGACCGCGAACAACCCGGCCTGGGCATACAAAGTCTGGTTGACCAGCTCCTCGTCCCTACCCCAGACAACACCCCGGAGCGGACGCTCAAGGTGCTCGTCCAGCCCCGCACACACCGCGTCGAACGCGTCGGCGAACACCGGGAAGCGGGAGTACAACTCCCGGCCCATGCCCAGCCGCTGCGAACCCTGGCCCGAGAACAGCACCGCCGTCGAGTCGTTGCCGCGCGCGGAGGCCGTGAAGGCGGTGGGTACGGACTCGCCGTGCGCGAGGGCCTCGAGTCCGTCGAGCAGCTCGGCGCGGTCCGTGCCGACGACGACCGCGCGGTACTCCAGGGGCGCTCGGGTCGTGGCCAGCGAGTGCGCCACCTCGAACGGCGTGAGCTCCGGGCGGGCCGCGACGAACGAGCGGAGTCGGCCGGCCTGGGCGCGCAGCGCCTCCGGCGTGGCGGCGTGGACCAGCCACGGCACGACGTCGGCCGTGTCACCGGCCGTATCTCCGTCCGGTTCGACGCTCTCCGGCTGCGACGTCGAAGACGTCGACTTCGACGGGCCCTGTTCCAGGACCACGTGCGCGTTCGTGCCGCTGATACCGAAGGCCGAGACGCTCGCGCGTCGCGGATGTCCGGTCTCGGGCCAGGCGGTCGGCTCGGTCAGCAGTGCCACGGCACCGGCGGACCAGTCGACGTGCGGCGAGGGCTCGTCCACGTGCAGGGTCTTGGGCAGCAGACCGTTCCGCATCGCCATGACCATCTTCATGACGCCCGCGACACCGGCCGCCGCCTGCGCGTGACCGATGTTGGACTTCACCGAGCCCAGCCACAGCGGCCGGTCCTCCGGCCGGTCCTGGCCGTAGGTGGCCAGCAGCGCCTGCGCCTCGATCGGGTCACCCAGCGTCGTGCCCGTGCCGTGGGCCTCGACCGCGTCGACGTCGGTGGGCGCGATGCCGGAGTTCTCCAGGGCCTGGCGGATCACCCGCTGCTGCGAGGGGCCGTTGGGTGCGGAGAAGCCGTTGCTCGCCCCGTCCTGGTTCACCGCTGTACCCCGCACCACCGCGAGCACCTCGTGGCCGTTGCGCAGGGCGTCGGAGAGCCGCTCGACGAGGAGGACGCCCGCGCCCTCGGACCAGCCGACGCCGTCGGCCGCGCCGGCGAACGCCTTGCAGCGGCCGTCCGCGGAGAGCCCGCGCTGGCGGCTGAACTCGATGAACATGCCCGGCGTCGACATCACCGTCGCACCGCCGGCCAGCGCCAGCGAGCACTCGCCCGAGCGCAGCGCCTGCACCGCCAGGTGCAGGGCGACCAGCGACGACGAGCACGCCGTGTCCACCGTCACCGCCGGACCCTCGAAACCGAAGGTGTAGGAGACGCGGCCGGACACGACGCTGCCTCCGCTGGTGCCCGAGGGCGACACGTTCAGGGCGTAGTCGTGGTACATGACACCGGCGAAGACGCCGGTCCTGCTGCCCTTGAGCGTGGCCGGGTCGATGCCGGCGCGCTCCATCGCCTCCCAGGACACCTCGAGGAGCAGTCGCTGCTGCGGGTCCATGTAGGTGGCCTCGCGGGGCGAGATGCCGAAGAACCCGGGGTCGAATTCCGCCGCGTCGTGGAGGAAGCTGCCGCGGCGCGTGTAGCTCTTGCCGTCCTTGCCCGGCTCGGGGTCGTAGAGGTCCTCGACGTTCCAGCCGCGGTCGACGGGCAGGTCGGAGACGGTGTCGACGCCGTCGACGACCAGCCGCCACAGGTCCTCGGGGACGCGACGCCGCCGGGGTAGCGGCAGGCCATGCCGACGATGGCGATCGGTTCGTCGTCCAGGGGGCGGGGACGCCGGCCGACGTCGGCCGTGGTCACCGCACCCGCCACCGTCCCGTCCTGGTCGGCGACCAGGGCGAGGATGTGGTCGGTGACGGCCCGGGAGTTGGGGTGGTCGAAGACGAGCGTGGCGGGGAGGCGCAGGCCGGTGATGCGGTTGAGCTGGTTGCGCAGCTCGGTCGCCGCGAGCGAGTCGAAGCCGAGCTCCTGGAACGCCCGGTCCGGACCGATCGCGTCGGCCGAACCGTGCCCCAGAACCGCCGCGACCTGACCGCGCACGATCTGCAGCACCGTACGGTTCCGCTCGCCGTCGGTGAGTCCGGCCAGGCGCGCCCGCAGGCCGGTGGCCGTGACGGCGGTCGCGTCGGCGGCCGCGGCACGCCGGATCCTGGGCGCGAGGCCGCGCAGGAGGGCGGGAATCTCGTCGGTACGGGTGCGCAGGGCGGCCGTGTCGACGTGGATGGGGACGACCGTGGGCCGCGGCGACCGCAACCCGGCCGCGAACAGCTCCAGACCGGCCTCGTGCGACAGCACGGGCACGCCCTGGGTGACCATGCGCTTGCGGTCGATGTCGCTCAGGAACTGGCCGAGCCCGGCGCCCACGTCCCACAGGCCGAAGGCCATCGACGTCGCGGGCAGCCCCTCGGCGTGGCGCTGCTGCGCCAGGGCGTCGAGGAAGACGTTCGCGGCCGCGTAGTTGCCCTGACCGGCGGCGAGGACGAGCCCGCCGGCGGAGGAGAAGGTGACGAAGGCCGTCAGGTCCATCTCGCGGGTGAGCTCGTGCAGCCACCAGGCGGCATCGGCCTTCGGCGCGAGCACGGCGTCGACGCGCTCGGGGGTGAGCGCTCCGACGAGGCCGTTGTCACCGATTCCGGCAGCGTGGATCACGGCGGTGAGCGGCCGGTCGGTGGTGATTCCGTCCACCACGGCGGCCAGCGCCCCACGATCGGACACATCGCAGGCGACGACGCGCACATCGGCGCCCGCAGTGGTCAGCTCCGCCACGAGGTGCGAAGCGCCCGGGGCCTCCAGACCCCGGCGACTCGTCAGCGTCAGGTGCCGGATCCCGTGCTCGGCGACCAGGTAGCGGGCCACGACCGCGCCCAGGCCACCCGTACCACCGGTAATCAGCACTGCACCCTCGACATCGAGGGAGACTTCCGCTGCCTCAACCGCAGGGGTCATGCGCACCAAGCGCGGCACCAGCACCTCGCCACCGCGCACCGCCACCTCCGGCTCACCCGAGGCCAGCGCCACCATGGGCACTTCCTCAAGCCCGCCATCGGTGTCCACCAGGACGAACCGGCCCGGGTTCTCCGCCTGCGCCGAACGCACCAGACCCCACGCCGGAGCCTGCACCACGTCCAACGCCACACCATCAGCCACAGCCACCGCGTTGCGCGTGACCACGGCAAGACGCGACGTCGCATAGCGCTCGTCGGACAGCCACTCCTGCACGGCGTCCAACACGCGGCGCAGCACGGCCCGTACGTCGCCGGGCACATCGCCCTCCGACGGCACCGCACCACAGTCCAGCACCACCACATCCGGCACGGAACCGTCGAAGTCGGCGTCCGAGACCGTCTCCCACGGCGCCCACGACACCACCGCAGCACCATCCGCCACCGCCGCACCGGACCACTCGATCCCGTACAGCGACTCGCCCGTACGTCCGCCGGCGTCCAGTTGCCCGGCCGAGACCGGCCGGCCCGCCACGGAGCCCACCGTGAGCACCGGTCGGCCCGTCACGTCGGAGACCGTCAGGGAAAGCGCGCCGTCGCCCTTGCGGGCGAGGCGCACCCGGACCGCGGAGGCGCCCACAGCGTGGAGGGCCACATCGGTCCACGCGAAGGGGATCATCGTCCCGCCCTCGCCGTCACCGGCGAGGATCGCGGCGTGCATCGCCGCGTCCAGCAGCGCCGGGTGGAGACCGAACGCCCCACCATCGGTGCCTTCCGGCAGCGCCACCTCCGCGAACAGTTCGTCGCCGATGCGCCACGCGACCCGCAGGCCCTGGAACACCGGGCCGTACGCGTAGCCGTACTCGGCGAACGTCTCGTACGCGCCCTCGACCGGCAGCGGCTCGGCTCCCGGCGGGGGCCAGGCGGCATCCGAGGCGTCCGGGGTCTCGGCGCCCGAGGCGAGCACGCCGGTGGCGTGCTGGGTCCAGGGGTCGAGCGCCCGGCCCTCCGGACGGGAGTGGATGCCGAGACCGCGGCGCCCCGTCGCGTCCTCCGCTCCGACGCGCACCTGGATCTGGACCGCCCCGCCCTGCTCGGGCAGCAGCAGGGGCGCGGTGAGCGTGAGTTCCTCGACGAGGTCGCAGCCGACCTCGTCGCCGGCCCGGACGGCCAGTTCGAGCAGGCCGGTACCGGGGACGAGCACCGCGCCCTGGACGACGTGGTCCGCGAGCCACGGCTGCGCCTGCACGGACAGCCGGCCGGTGAGCAGGAAGCCGTCGGCGTCGGCGAGTTCGAGGGCGGCGCCCAGCATGGGGTGTCCCGCCGCTCCGAGGCCCGCGAAGCGCACGTCGCCGGCGCGGGCCGGCCCGCCCGTGGGCCAGAACCGCTCGCGCTGGAACGCGTACGTCGGCAGGTCGGCCCGGCGTGCCCCGGTACCGGCGAAGAGGGCGGACCAGTCGGCGTCCGCGCCGAGCACGTACAGACGGGCGACGGCGTCGAGGAGCGCCCGCTCCTCGTCCCGGCCCTTGCGCAGGGCGGGGACGAGAGCGCCCCCTTCGTCCGTCGACTCGGCCGCCAGGGCTGTGAGGGAGCCGTCCGGGCCGAGCTCCAGGAACGACCTGACGCCCGCCGTCCACAGCGTCCGCACGCCGTCGGCGAAGCGGACCGCCTCCCGGACGTGCCGCACCCAGTACTCCGGGGAGCGGAGCTCCTCGTCGGTGGCGGGTTCACCGGTCACGTTCGACACGAGGGGGATGGCGGGGGTGCCGTACGTCAGGCTCTCGGCGACGGCGCGGAAGTCCGCCAGCATCGGCTCCATGAGCGGCGAGTGGAAGGCGTGGGAGACCCGCAGCGGGGTGGTCTTGCGGCCCTGCTCCTCGAAGTGGGCACGGACCGCCTCGACGGCCTCGGCGGCTCCGGAGACCACCACCGACGACGGCCCGTTGACCGCCGCGATCGCGACCTCGTCCGTCAGCAGCGACCGGACCTCGTCCTCGCCGGCCCGTACGGCCAGCATCGCCCCGCCCGAGGGCAGGGCCTGCATCAGCCGCCCGCGAGCGGCGACGAGCCGGCAGGCGTCGTCCAGCGAGAAGACGCCGGCGACGTGCGCGGCCGCGATCTCACCGATGGAGTGACCGAGCAGCTGGTCCGGGCGCACGCCCCACGACTCCAGCAGCCGGAACAGCGCGACCTCGACGGCGAAGAGCCCCGTCTGGGTGTAGACGGTCTGGTTGATCAGGCCCTCGTCCTCGCCCCAGACGACCTCCCGCAGGGGGCGGTCCAGGTGCTCGTCCAGGCCCGCGCACACGGCGTCGAACGCGTCGGCGAAGACGGGGAAGCGGGCGTGCAACTCACGGCCCATACCGAGCCGCTGGGAGCCCTGGCCGGAAAAGAGGAAGGCGACCTTGCCGGGGCGCGCAGCGCCCTCCGGGTGCTCCTCCGACCGACCGGCCGCGAGCGCCGACAGGGAGCGCAGGACGTCGTCCCGGTCCGCGCTCAGCAGCACGGCCCGGTGGGGGAAGACGGCCCGGCTCGTCACCAGCGAGTACGCGACATCGGCGAGCCGCGGCTCCGGCCGGTCCTGGAGGTGAGCCAACAGGCGCGACGCCTGGGCCCGCAGGGCCGCCTCGGTCCTGCCGGACAGCACCACGGGCAGCAGCAACACGTCCGACGCGGGGGTGTCGTCGCCTTGCGGCTCCGGCTCCGGCTCCGGGTCGGCCTGCTCCAGGATCACGTGCGCGTTCGTCCCGCTGATGCCGAACGACGACACACCCGCCCTACGCGGCCCCTCACCCTCCGGCCAGACGGTCCGCTCCGTCAGCAGTTCCACAGCGCCGGCCGACCAGTCCACGTGAGAGGACGGCTGGTCGACGTGCAGCGTCCGCGGCAGGACGCCATGGCGCATCGCCATGACCATCTTGATGATCCCGGCCACACCAGCAGCCGCCTGCGTGTGCCCGAGGTTGGACTTCACCGAACCGAGCAGCAACGGCCGCTCCTCCGACCGCCCCTGACCATACGTCGCCAGCAGCGCCTGCGCCTCAATCGGGTCACCCAACGTCGTACCCGTACCATGCGCCTCGACGACATCCACATCACCGGCCGACAGCCCGCCACTCGCGAGCGCCTGACGGATCACCCGCTGCTGCGACGGACCATTCGGCGCCGTCAGACCATTCGACGCACCGTCCTGGTTGACCGCCGAACCCCGCACGGTCGCCAGGATCCGGTGGCCGTTACGACGGGCGTCCGACATCCGCTCCAGCACGAGGATGCCGGCGCCTTCACCCCAGCCGACGCCGTCGGCGCCGTCCGCGAAGGCCTTGCACCGGCCGTCGGCGGAGAGCCCGCCCTGGCGGGAGAACTCGACGAAGGTCAGCGGCGTCGACATGACCGTCACGCCACCGGCCAGCGCCAGCGAGCACTCCCCCGACCGCAGCGCCTGCGCCGCCAGATGCAGAGCGACGAGCGACGAAGAGCAGGCGGTGTCAACAGTGACCGCCGGACCCTCGAAGCCGAAGGTGTAGGACACCCGGCCCGACGCCACACTGCCCGCACTGCCACTGCCCTGATAGCCCTCGAACTCACGCCCGGAGAGGAGCTGGGCGTAGTCGTGGTACATGACGCCCGCGAAGACGCCCGTCTGGCTGCCGCGCAGCGTGGCCGGGTCCATGCCGGCCCGCTCCAGGGCCTCCCACGTCGTCTCCAGCAGCAGGCGCTGCTGGGCGTCGGTGGTCAGGGCCTCGCGGGGGCTCATGCCGAAGAACTCGGGGTCGAACTCGGCCGCGTCGTGGAGGAATCCACCGGACCGGGTGGCGATGGCGCTCTCACGGTCCGGGTCGTCGAGATCCCAGCCTCGGTCCGTCGGGAAGCCCGAGACCGCGTCCACACCGTCCGACACCAGCCGCCACAGGTCCTCGGGCGACGAGACCCCGCCCGGGAAGCGGCAGCTCATGCCCACGATCACCACCGGATCGTCGACGAGCGACGGCAGCGAGCCGACGGCCTGGAGCGCAGCCTCCGGCTCCGCGCCGAAGAGCTCGTCGTACAGATGGCCGACCAGGGCACGGGCGGTGGGGTAGTCGAACACCGCCGTCGCGGGCAGCCGCAGGCCCGTCGCCTTGCCGAGCCGGTTGCGGAGCTCGATGGCGGTCAGCGAGTCGAAGCCGAGGTCCTGGAAGGCCCGCGACGGGTCCACCGTGTCCGACCCCGCGTGGCCCAGCACGACGGCGATCTGCGTACGGACGAGGTCCAGCAGCGCGTCGCGCCGCTCGACCTCGGGGACCGCCGCCAGCCGCCGGACCAGCCCGGAGGCGGCAGCCACGCCCGCGCCGGCCGTCCGCCGGACGCGCGTGCGGACGAGGCCGCGCAGCAGCGCGGGCACCTCGCCCTGCGCGCGCAGGGCCGTGAGGTGCAGACGTACGGGCAGCAGCGCCGGCCGCGACGCGGCCACCGGGAGGGCGGCGTCGAACAGTGCGAGGCCCTGCTCCACGGACAGCACCGGCATACCGGAACGCGCGATCCGCTGGACGTCGGCGTCGGTCAGCGTGCCGGTCATGCCGCTGTCCTGGGCCCACGGGCCCCAGGCCAGCGACACACCCGGCAGCCCCTCGGCCCGGCGACGCACGACGAGCGCGTCGAGGAAGGCGTTACCCGCCGCGTAGTTCGCCTGCCCCGCGCTGCCGAAGGTACCGGCGACGGAAGAGAAGACGACGAACGCGTCGAGATCGAGGCCCTTGGTCGCCTCGTGGAGGTTCCAGACAGCGTCGACCTTCGGCCGCAGGACGGCGGAAACACGATCCGGGGTGAGGGAAGCGACGACTCCGTCGTCCAGCACACCGGCGGTGTGCACGACGGCCGTGATGCGACCGTGCCGGGAGAAGAGGTCGTCCACCGCCGCGCGGTCCGCGACGTCACACGCTTCCACCGCCACGTCGACACCCTCGGCCGCCAGCTCGGCCACCAGCGCCTCGGCGCCCTCGGCGGCCAGACCGCTACGGCTCACCAGGAGAAGGCTGCGCACGCCATACGCGCCCACCAAGTGCCGGGCGACGATACGGCCCAGGCCACCCGTACCACCCGTGATGAGGACCGTGCCGTCAGGACTCCACGAGACCTCCGCCGACGCCTGCTTCTCCACGCGCGCCAGCCGAGCGGCCAGCACCTCGCCATCCCGGATCAGCACCTGCGGCTCGTCCACGGCCAGCGCCCGGGACAGAACCGAGGCATCGGCATCACCATCGAGATCCACCAGACCGAACCGGCCCGGGCTCTCCAACTGCGCCGAGCGGACCAGACCCCACACGGCGGCACCCGCCAGGTCGTCGCCCGCAACGGCCCCATGAGTGGTGAACACCAGACGCGAGGAAGCGAATCGCTCCTCGCCCAGCCACGACTGGACGAGCTCGAGAGCTCGCGCGGTGGCGGCGTGGACCGAGCCCACCACGTCGTCCACATCGATCATCGGTACCGAGGCCACGACGACGGCCGGTACGGCATCGTCCTCGCTCAGCGACGCGAGGTCCGCGTACGCCACGCCTTCGGCGTCCGTGACCTGGGCCTGGACCGGGGTCCAGTCGAGGGCGAAGAGCGAGTCGCGGTCGGCGGTGCGGAGCTGGTCGGCCGCGATCGGACGGACCACCAGCGACTCCACGGACGCGACGGGCGCACCGGCCGTGTCCGTCACGGCGATGGACAGCCCGCCGTCGGCGGCGGTGCGGATCCGGGCCCGTACAGCGGAGGCACCCGTGGCGTGCAGCGAGACACCCGTCCACGAGAACGGGACGCCGCGGCGGTCGTCGGAGCCGGTGACCGCGGAGGCGTGCAGGACGGCGTCGAAGAGCGCCGGGTGCAGACCGTACGCGCCGCCGTCCACGTCCTCGGGCAGCGCGACCTCGGCGAACACGTCGTCGCCGAGCTTCCACGCCGCCCGCAGTCCCTGGAACACCGGGCCGTAGTCGAAGCCCGCCTCCGCGAACTCCTCGTAGCTGCTTGTGACGTCGACCGGCTCGGCACCCGCCGGCGGCCACGTCATGGCATCGAAAATCTGCGGTTCGGCGTCGTCAGAGGTGAGGAAACCGTCGGCATGCAGCGTCCACGGTTCGTCGGCCTCGCGCGAGTGGACGGTCACGGCGCGGCGGCCCGCCTCGTCGGGCTCGCCGACGCGCACCTGTACCTGCACCCCGCCCTGCTCGGGCAGGACGAGCGGCGCGGCCAGCGTCAGCTCTTCCAGCCCCGCGCAGCCGACCTCGTCGCCCGCTCGCAGCGCCAGCTCCACCAGCGCCGTTCCCGGCACCAGCACCGACCCCATGACAGCGTGATCCGCCAGCCAGGCGTGGGTCTGGAGCGACAGCCGCGCTGTGAAGAGGAAGCCGCCGGAGCCCGCCAGCTCCACCGTCGCACCCAGCAGCGGGTGATCGGCGGAGCCCAGACCCGCGAAGCGGACGTCTCCCGCACGGGCGATCGTGCCCGCCGGCCAGAACCGCTGGTGCTGGAACGCGTACGTCGGCAGGTCCACGCGCCGCGCGCCCGTCCCGGCGTACACAGCGGCCCAGTCCACGGTCGCACCGGAGACGTGCAGGTGTGCCAGGGCGGTGAGTGCCGTCAGCTCCTCGGGCCGGTCCTTGCGCAGGACGGGCACGAGCACGGCGGCCTCGTCGGTCACCGACTCGCGGGCCATGGCGGTCAGCACACCGTCCGGGCCCAGCTCCAGGAAGCGGGTCACGCCTGCGGCGTGAAGGGTGCGTATCCCGTCGGCGAAGCGCACGGCCTCACGGACGTGGCGGACCCAGTAGGCGGGAGAGGTCAGCTGTGCCTCGGTGGCGGTCTCGCCGGTGAGGTTGGAGACGACCGGGACGGCCGGGGTGCCGAAGGTCAGGCCCTCCACGACCTCGAGGAAGCGCGCGAGCATCGGTGCCATCAGGGGCGAGTGGAACGCGTGCGAGACGCGCAGACGGCTCGTCTTGCGCCCCTCCGCCTCGAAGCGGGAAGCGATCTCCAGGACGGCGTCTTCGCCGCCCGACACCACCACCGACGACGGGCCGTTGACCGCCGCGATGGTGACATCGTCCGTCAGCAGCGGCAGGACCTCGTCCTCCGTCGCCTGGACCGCCACCATCGCACCGCCAGCGGGCAACTCCTGCATCAGACGACCACGAGCCGCCACCAACGCACACGCGTCCGTCAGCGAGAAGACGCCAGCGACGTGTGCCGCCGCGACCTCGCCGATCGAGTGCCCGGCGACGAAGTCCGGACGCACGCCCCACGACTCCACCAGCCGGAACAGCGCCACCTCGACGGCGAACAGCCCGGCCTGGGTGTAGACGGTCTGGTTGATCAGCTCCTCGTCCTCACCCCAGACCACGTCCCGCAGGGGCCGGTCAAGATAAACATCCAACCCCGCGCACACGGCGTCGAACGCATCCGCGAACACCGGGAAGCGGGAGTACAACTCCCGGCCCATGCCCAGCCGCTGCGACCCCTGGCCCGAGAACAGCACCGCCGTCCTGCCCGAGCCGACCGAGCCCTCGACCACACCGGCAACGGGCAGCTCACCCGACGCCAGCGCCGCGAGCGCCCCTGTCAGCGACTCCGTGTCCGCGCCCAGCACCACCGCCCGGTGCGCGAAGCTCGAACGGCTCGACACCAGCGAGAAGCCCACGTCCACGGGACGCTGCCCGTCGATGTGCGTCAGCAGACGCGACGCCTGATCCCGCAGGGCCGCCTCCGCCTTGCCCGACAGCACCCAGGGCACGACGACCGCGCCCGGCTCCGGAGAGTCCATGGGATGAGCATCGGGCTCGGCCTGCTCCAGGATCACGTGCGCGTTCGTCCCGCTGACGCCGAACGACGACACGCCCGCCCGTCGTCGGCCGTCCTCCGCGGCCGTCCACTCGACGGGTGCGGTCAGAAGCTCCACCGCGCCCGCCGACCAGTCGACATGCGTGGACGGCTCGTCGATGTGCAGCGACTGCGGCAGGACGCCGTGCCGCATCGCCATGACCATTTTGATGATTCCGGCGACACCGGCGGCAGCCTGCGTGTGACCGATGTTCGACTTCACCGACCCCAGCCACAACGGACGCTCCGCGTCCCGCTCACGCCCGTACGTCGCCAGCAACGCCTGCGCCTCGATCGGGTCACCCAGAGTCGTACCCGTACCGTGCGCCTCCACCGCATCCACATCAGCGGCCGCCAGGCCCGCGCTCGCCAGCGCCTGACGGATCACCCGCTGCTGCGACGGGCCGTTCGGCGCCGTCAGGCCATTCGACGCACCATCCTGATTCACCGCCGAACCACGCACCACCGCCAACACCCGGTGGCCATTGCGCCGCGCGTCCGACAGCCGCTCCAGCACCAGCATGCCGACGCCTTCCGCCCAGCCGACGCCGTCGGCGGCGTCCGCGAAGGCCTTGGAGCGGCCGTCCGCCGCGAGGCCGCGCTGGCGGGAGAACTCCACGAACGTCGTCGGCGTCGACATGACGGTCACGCCGCCGGCCAGTGCCAGCGAGCACTCGCCCGAGCGCAGCGCCTGCGCCGCCCAGTGCAGGGCGACCAGCGAAGACGAGCATGCCGTGTCGACCGTGACGGCCGGGCCTTCCAGGCCGAAGGTGTACGACACCCGGCCGGAGGCGATGCTGGCGGCGCTGCCGTTGCCCCGGAAGCCCTCGAACTGGTCGCCGACCAGCATGTTCGCGTAGTCGTTGTACATGACGCCGGCGAAGACGCCGGTCCTGCTGCCGCGCAGTGACACCGGGTCGATGCCCGCGCGCTCGATCGCCTCCCACGTCGCCTCCAGCAGCAGCCGCTGCTGCGAGTCCGTGGCCAGGGCCTCACGCGGGCTCATCCCGAAGAATTCGGGGTCGAACTCGCCCGCGTCGTGGAGGAAGCCGCCGGAGCGGGTGTAGGAGGTGCCGGGGACGTCGGGGTCGGGGTTGTAGAGGGCCTCGACGTCCCAGCCGCGGTCGGCCGGGAAGCCGGAGACGGCGTCCACGCCGTCCGACACCAGCCGCCACAGGTCCTCGGGGCTGGTCACCCCGCCCGGGTAGCGGCAGCTCATGCCGACGATCACGATCGGGTCGTCGGCCACCGCCGGCAGCGTGCTCACAGCCAATGAGGGCGCGGCCTCCGGCTCCGTGCCGAACAGCTCGTCCAGCAGGAAGGCCACCAGGGCCTCCGTGGTCGGGTAGTCGAAGACCACCGTCGCCGAGAGGCGCAGGCCCGTGGCCGCGTTCAGGCGGTTGCGGAGTTCGACGGCCGTCAGGGAGTCGAAGCCGAGGTCCTGGAAGGCGCGTGACGGGTCCACGGTGTCCGCGTCCGCGTGGCCGAGGACGACGGCGATCTGGCCGCGGACCAGGTCCTGGAGCACCTCCCGGCGCTCGACCGGGCCCAGCCCGGTCAGGCGGCCCACGAGTCCGGCGGCCGCCGCCGAGGCCGCCGCCGAGCGGCGCGCGCGGCCCCGGACGAGGCCGCGCAGGAGCGCGGGGGCGTCGCCCTGGGCCCGCAGGGCGGGGAGGTCGAAGCGGACGGGCAGGACGACGGCGTCGTCCACCGTCAGCGCGGCGTCGAACAGGGCGACGCCTTCGGCGGGGGTGAGTTCGGGCATGCCCGAGCGGGCGATGCGCCGGATGTCGACGTCCGACAGGGTGCCGGTCATGCCGCCGTCCTGGGTCCAGGGACCCCACGGCATGGAGACGGCGGTGCGGCCGGTGGCGCGGCGGTGCTGGGCGAGCGCGTCGAGGAAGGCGTTGCCCGCCGCGTAGTTGGCCTGGCCCGGGCCGCCGAAGACCCCGGAGACGGAGGAGAAGGTGACGAAGGCGTCGAGGTCGAGGTCCCTGGTCGCCTCGTGGAGGTGCCAGGCGGCGTCGGCCTTCGGGCGGAGGACGGTGGCGAGCCGGTCGGGCGTCAGGGATTCCACCACGCCGTCGTCCAGCACTCCGGCCGTGTGGACGACGGCCGTGATGCGGCTGTGCCGGGAGACGAGGTCGTCCACCGCCGCCCGGTCCGTGACGTCGCACGCTTCGACCGTGACCTCGGCGCCCCGGTCGGTCAGTTCGCGGGCCAGTTCCTCGGCGCCTTCGGCGGCGGGGCCGCTGCGGCTGACGAGCAGCAGGCTCCGTACGCCGTGGGCGGTGACCAGGTGGCGGGCGACGGCGCGGCCGAGGCCGCCCGTGCCGCCGGTGACGAGGACGGTGCCGTCCGGGGTCCAGGGGGTGCCCGTGGTCTCCTGGGGCGTGGCCCGGGTCAGTCGCGCGGTGAGGAGCTCGCCGTCGCGGAGGAGCAGTTGCGGCTCGTCGGGGGTCAGGGCGAGGGCGTGCGGGAGTGCGGCGAGGCAGGCCGCCTCGTCGCCTTCCAGGTCCAGCAGGCCGAAGCGGTCCGGGTGCTCGGAGCGTGCCGAGCGCACCAGGCCCCACGCGGCCGCCGCGGCGAGGTCGTTCCCGCTCGTGGCGTCCCGGGTCACGAACACCAGCCGCGACCCGGCGAACCGCTCGTCCGCCAGCCATGCCTGTACGAGTTCCAGCACCCGGGCCGTCACCGTGTGGACGGAGTCCACCACGGCGTCCGGGTACCCGTCGCCCGCCACGGGGACGAGCACCGTGTCCGGTACGTCGCCGGCCTCGGCCAGCGCCGCCAGGTCCGCGCGGTGGACGAACCGCTCGGTGTCGGTGACAGCGAACGTCTCCGTGCCCACGACCGTGACGCTGCCAGGACGCGGCACACCCTGGGGCGCGGGTGCCCAGCGCAATTGGAACAAGGAATCCCGGCCAACCGTGCCCGCCGTACCCGCGCCCGTCAGCCGGTCGGCGCGGTCGGCGGAGACGGCCCGCAGGACGAGCGTCTCGACGGAGGCGACGGGCCCGCCCTCGGCGTCGGCGACGGTCACGGACACCGAGTCGTCGCCCGTGCGGACGACGCGGACGCGGATCGCCGAGGCGCCGGACGCGTGGAGGGTGACGCCCTCCCAGGAGAAGGGCAGGACGCCTCGCTCCATGCCGTTGAACGCGGTGACGTGGAGGGCCGCGTCCAGCAGCGCGGGGTGGATGCCGTAGGAGGCGGCGTCGCCCTCGCCGGTCTCGGGCAGGGAGACCTCGGCGTACATCTCGTCGCCGTGCCGCCAGGCGCGGCGCAGGCCCTGGAAGAGCGGGCCGTAGTCGAAGCCGCCGACGGCCATCCGGTCGTAGAGGCCGGTGAGTTCGACGGGCTCGGCGCCGGTGGGCGGCCACGCGATCATGTCGAGGGCGGCCGGGGGCCGCTCCTCCCCCGTGCCGCCGATCACGCCGGTGGCGTGGCGGGTCCAGGGGCGTTCGCCGTCGCCTTCGGGGCGGGAGCGGGCGGTGAGGGTGCGGCGGCCGGTGTCGTCGGCGGGGCCGATGTGGAGTTGCAGCTGGACGCCGGCGCCGTCCTCGGGGAGGACGAGGGGCGCGGCGAGGGTGAGGTCCTCGATGCGGTCGCAGCCGACCTCGTCGGCGGCGCGGATGGCGAGTTCGACGAAGGCGGTGCCGGGCAGGAGGACGGAGCCCAGGACCATGTGGTCGGCGAGCCAGGGGTGGGTGCGGACCGACAGGCGGGTGGTGAGCAGGAGGCCGTCGCCGCCATCGGGGAGCTCCACGGAGGCGGCGGCGCTCAGCAGCGGGTGGTCGGTCGCCTCGAGGCCGGCGGTGCCGACGTCGCCGGTGGCGGGGGCGGGTTCGGGCCAGTAGCGGCGGTGCTGGAAGGCGTACGTCGGGAGGTCTGTCTCGCGGGCCGCCGTGCCGGTGAAGAGGGCGTTCCAGTCGACGTCCGTGCCCTGGACCGACAGGTGGGCGAGGGCGGTGACGAGGGCGGTCTCCTCCGGCCGGTCCTTGCGGAGGGCGGGGACGGCGGGCGTCTCGTCGGGGAGGGTTTCCCGGGCCATGGCGGAGAGGGTGCCGTCGGGGCCGAGTTCCAGGAGGCGGGTGACGCCTTCGGCGTGGAGGGTGCGGATGCCGTCGGCGAAGCGGACGGCTTCGCGGACGTGGCGGACCCAGTAGTCCGGGGAGCGCAGTTGGTCGTCGGTGGCGAGGCCGCCGGTGACGTTGGAGACGACGGTCAGGTCCGGGCGGGCGAAGGTCAGCGCGGCGACGGTGGTGCGGAAGTCGTCCAGCATCGGTTCCATCAGCGGGGAGTGGAACGCGTGGGAGACCCGCAGCCGGCTGGTCTTGCGGCCGTCGTTCTCGAAGTGGGCGCGTACGCGTTCGACGGCGTCCTCGGCGCCGGAGATCACGACGGAGGACGGACCGTTGACGGCGGCGATGGCCACGTCGTCCGTCAGCAGTGGCAGGACTTCGTCCTCGGTGGCGCGGAGGGCGGCCATGGCGCCGCCCCGCGGCAGGGCCTGCATGAGCCGGCCCCGGGCGGCGACGAGGGCGCAGGCGTCGGCCAGGGAGAGGACACCCGCGACGTGGGCGGCCGTGATCTCGCCGAGCGAGTGCCCGGCGACGTACTCGGGGCGGACGCCCCAGGACTCCACGAGCCGGTACAGGGCGGCCTCGACGGCGAACAGCCCGGCCTGGGCGTACATCGTCTGGTTGAGGAGGTCCTGGTCCTCGCCCCAGACCACTTCCCGCAGGGGCCGGTCAAGATACGCGTCCAACCCGCGCACGCGGCGTCGAAGGCATCGGCGAACACGGGGAAGCGGGCGTGCAGTTCGCGGCCCATGCCCAGGCGCTGGGAGCCCTGGCCGGAGAAGAGGAAGGCCGTTCTGCCGGGGGTGGCCGCGCCCTGGACGAGGCCGGCGTCGGGTTCGCCGGAGGCGAGTGCCGTCAGGGCGCGGGTGAGGGTTTCGGTGCCGTCGCCGAGGACGACGGCGCGGTGCGGGAAGCCTGCCCGGGTCGTCGCCAGGGAGAAGCCGATGTCCAGGGGGTGCCCGCTGCCGATGTCCAGCAGGCGGGTGGCCTGGGCGCGCAGGGCGGCTTCCGTCTTGCCGGAGAGCACCCAGGGCACCACGCCCGGGGTCACGGCGGGTTCCCGCTCCTCGGCGGCGGGCTCGGGTTCGGGTTCGGCCTGCTCCAGGATCACGTGGGCGTTGGTGCCGCTGATGCCGAAGGCGGAGACGGCGGCGCGGCGCGGGCGGCCGGTGGCGGGCCAGTCGAGGCGCTCGGTGAGCAGTTCGACGGCGCCGGCCGTCCAGTCCACGTGCGAGGTGGGCTCGTCGACGTGGAGGGTGCGCGGCAGGACGCCGTTACGCATCGCCATGATCGTCTTGATCACGCCGGCGACGCCGGCCGCCGCCTGGGCGTGGCCGATGTTGGACTTGATGCCGCCGAGGCGCAGCGGCTGCCCGGCGGGCCGGTCCTGGCCGTAGGTGGCGAGGAGCGCCTGGGCCTCGATGGGGTCGCCCAGCGTCGTACCGGTGCCATGGGCCTCGACGGCGTCGACCTGGTCGGGGGTGAGCTGGGCGTTGGCGAGGGCGGCGCGGATGACGCGCTGCTGGGAGGGGCCGTTGGGGGCGGTGAGGCGGCTGCTGGCGCCGTCCTGGTTGACGGCGGTGCCTCGGACGACGGCGAGGACGCGGTGGCCGTTGCGGCGGGCGTCGGAAAGGCGTTCGACGAGGAGGACGCCGACGCCCTCGCTCCAGCCGGTGCCGTCGGCGGCTTCGGCGAAGGGCTTGCAGCGGCCGTCGGGGGCGAGGCCGCGCTGGCGGGAGAACTCGGTGAAGAGGCTGGTGGTGGGCATCACGGCGACGCCGCCCGCCAGGGCGAGGGAGCATTCGCCGGAGCGCAGGGCGCGGACGGCCAGGTGGAGGGCGACGAGGGAGGAGGAGCAGGCCGTGTCGACGGTGACGGCCGGGCCTTCGAGGCCGAGGGTGTAGGCGATGCGGCCGGACAGGACGCTGGTGGCGCCGCCGGTGAGCAGGTGGCCCTCGGTCTCGTCGGTGCGGGAGGCGAGCGAGCCGTAGTTGGTGTCGGCGCCGCCGACGAAGACGCCGGTGTCGCTGCCGCGCAGGGAGGCGGGGTTGACGCGGGCGCGTTCGACGGCCTCCCAGGCCGATTCGAGGAGCAGCCGCTGCTGCGGGTCCATGGCCAGCGCCTCGCGGGGGGCGATGCCGAAGAGTTCCGCGTCGAAGTCGGCCGCCCCGGTGAGGAAGCCGCCCTGGCGCACATAGCTCTTGCCGGGCTTGCCGGGCTCGGGGTCGTAGAGGGCGTCGAAGTCCCAGCCGCGGTCGGTGGGTACGTCGCCGACCGCGTCGACGCCGCCGTCGACGAGCCGCCACAGGTCCTCGGGGGAGGCGACGCCGCCGGGGAAGCGGCAGGCCATGCCGACGACGGCGATGGGCTCGCTGTCCCTGGCCTCGACGGTCTCCAGCCGCTGCTTGGCTCGCCGCAGGTCGGCGGTGACGCGCTTGAGATAGTCCCGGAGCTTGTCTTCGGTGCTGCTGGTCATGGTGCTTGCTTCCTCCCAGTCCGGAAAAAGGGTGTTTTTCGACTGACTGGGCTTGTCAGGCGAGGCCGAGTTCTTTGTCGATGAGGTCGAACATCTCGTCGTCGGTCTCGGCGGCTTCGAGGTCGGAGGCGGCGGGGTCGGCGGCCGTGGGGTCCTCGGCCGTCGTGCCGTCGCCGTCGGCGTCGAGCTTCCACTGGAGTGACTTCAGGCGCTGGAGCAGCCGGGTGCGGGCCTCGCCGTCGAGTTCGCTCGCGGCCACGGCTGCTTCCAGGAGGCCGAGTTCGGTGAAGACGGGCGCGGTATCGCCGGTGCCGTCGGCGCCGGGGGCGAGGTCGAGCCGTTCGCGGAGGTGGCGGACGAGGCCGAGCGGGGTCGGGTGGTCGAAGATCGCCGTGGTGGGCAGCCGCAGCCCGGTCTCGGCGTTGAGCCGGTTGCGCAGTTCGACGGCGGTGAGCGAGGTCATCCCCAGGTCGAGGAAGCCGCGTTCGGCGTCGACGGCGTCGGCGGAGCCGTGGCCGAGGACGGTGGCGACGTGCCCGGCGACGAGCCGCAGCAGCAGGGCTTCCTGCTTCGGCGCGCTCAGCCCGGCCAGCCGTTCGGCGATCCCCGTCTCGCGGGCGCCGTCGCCGCCGCTCGCGGCCCGCCGCACGGGGGTGCGGACGAGGGCGCGCAGCAGCGGGGGGACGCCGGCGGGGGCGGAGGCGGCCAGGGCGCGCGGGTCGAGCCGGACCGGTACGAGGAGGGCGCTGTCGACGCCGGAGGCGGCGTCGAGCAGGTCCAGTCCGTGGCCGGTCGGCATGGGGAGCATGCCGGAGCGGGCGAAGCGGTCGAGGTCCACGTCGTCCAGGGTGGCCGTCAATCCACTCGATTCTTCCCAGTATCCCCACGCGAGGGACACGGCGGGCAGGTCCTGGGCGCGGCGGTGGTGGGCGAGGGCGTCGAGGAAGGCGTTGGCGGCGGCGTAGTTGGCCTGGGCCATGCCGCCGGCGACGCCGGCGAAGGAGGAGAAGAGGACGAAGGCGGAGAGCCCGGCCTCGCGGGTGAGCTCGTGGAGGTGCCAGGCGGCGTTCACCTTGGGCCGCAGGACGCGCTCGGCCTGAGCGGGGGTCAGGTTCTCCAGGAGTCCGTCGTCGAGGACGCCCGCGGCGTGGACGACGGCGGTGAGCGGGTGCTCGGCCGGGATCGCGGCGAGCACGCGGGCGAGGTCGGTGCGGTCGGCGGCGTCGCAGGCGACGACGGTGGCCTCCGCGCCCAGGGCGGCCAGTTCCTCGCACAGCTCCCGGGCGCCGGGGGCGTCGGGGCCGCGGCGGCCGGTGAGGAGCAGGTGGCGGACGCCATGCCGGACGGCGAGGTGCCGGGCGACGTGGCCGCCGAGCGTTCCCGTGCCACCGGTGATCAGCACGGTGCCCTCGCCGGTGGGGTTCCACTCCCACACGGGGGTATCCGCGAGGT
The DNA here is from genome assembly GCF_003970715.1 of Streptomyces luteoverticillatus. Taxonomy (NCBI): domain Bacteria; kingdom Bacillati; phylum Actinomycetota; class Actinomycetes; order Kitasatosporales; family Streptomycetaceae; genus Streptomyces; species Streptomyces luteoverticillatus. Next base: position 527,562 of record NZ_CP034587.1, read on the forward strand.
CGGCCGGGTCGGTGCGCACGAGGCGCGGGACGGTCACCGTGCCGCCGCGAACGGCCAGTTGGCTCTCCCCCGCCGCTTCGGCCGTGGCGAGGGCCGGGGCCAGGGCGGCGGTGGAGCGGTCGTCGCCGTCGAGGTCGGCGAGGACGAAGCGCCCGGGGTGCTCGGTCTGCGCGGAGCGCACCAGGCCCCACAGGGCGGCCCCGGCCGGGGCGGCCACCGCGTCGCCGGGCCCGGTGGCGACGGCGCCTTCGGTGACGAGGACGAGCCGGGAGCCGGCGAACCGCTCGTCGCCGAGCCAGGACTGGACGAGGGCGAGGCCGTCACGGACCACCCGCTGGGCGGCTTCGGGGACGTCCCCGGCACGGCCGGCGTCGACGCGCAGCAGGACGGTCCGGGGTGCCGGGCCCCCGGCGTCGACGGCCGCGCCGAGGGCGGCCCGGTCGGCGTACGCGCGGACGGGCGCACCGGACCGTTCCAGCGCCGCCGTCAGCTCCGCCGCCGACGGGGCCGCCGCGTCGCCGAGGACGGCGAAGTCCCCGGCCTCCGGCGCCGCTTCGAGGGCGAGCGGGGTCCAGCTCACGCGGTGAAGGGCGTCGTGCCGTGCCCGGCCCGTGGTGGTGAGCCGGTCGGCGGTGAGCTCACGCGTCGTCACGGCGTCGACGACGGCCACGGGCGCGCCCGTGGTGTCCCACGCGGTCAGCGACAGCGTGTCGTCGTCGCCCGCCGGGGCGAGCCGCACCCGGAGGCGGTCGGCGCCGGCGGCGAGGACCGTGGCGCCCCGCCAGGCGGACGGGAGCGCGGGGGCGCCCTCGGGGTCGTGGAGGGTGAGGAGCGCCTGGAGGAGGGCCGGGTGGAGGCGGAGGCCGGAGGCGCCCGCCCGGTCCTCGTCGGCCAGGGCGACCTCGGCGTACAGCTCGCCGTCGCCCTGCCAGAGCGCGCGGAGCGTGCGGAACGCCGGCCCGTGGTCGTGGCCGTGCGCGGCGAGCGTGTCGAGGAGGGCGTCGAGGTCGACCGGGCGGGCGGCCGTGGGCGGCCAGGTGACGGGCGCCGGGGCGGCGGGGGCGGCCGGTCCGGCGGTCAGGGTGCCGGTGGCGTTCCGCGTCCACGGGGCGTCCGTGCCGCCCGGGCGCGTGTGCACGGTGACCGGGCGCCGCCCGTCGCCGTCCGGCGCGCCGACGGCCACCTGGACGTCGGTCGTGCCCTGTTCGGGCAGGGCGACCGGCAGGTGTTCGGTGAGCTCGTGGACCGTCGCGGAGCCGGCCTCGTCGCCCGCGCGCACGGCCCATTCGAGCAGGAGCGTGCCGGGGACGACGGCGGAGCCGTGGACCGTGTGACCGGCGAGCCAGGGGTGGGAGGCGAGGCCGACGGTTCCGGTGAGGACGGTGCCGTCGTCGGCGAGGGCCACGGCCGTGCCCAGGCCCGCCGGGTCGGCGTGGCCGGTCGGCTCGAGCCAGAAGCGCTCGCGCTGGAAGGCGTAGGTGGGCAGCTCGACGGGGCGGCCGCCCTCGACGGCGCCGGTCCAGTCGACGGGCAGGCCGTGGACGTGCGCCTCGGCCAGGGAGGTCAGCAGGCGCTCGGCCCCGCCGTCGTCGCGGCGCAGCGAGCCGAGGGCGACGGCGTCGGCCTCCGCGTCGGCGACGGTGTCCTCGATGCCCATGGTCAGGACGGGGTGGGGGCTGCACTCGACGAACACGTCGTGGCCCTGGGCGAGGAGCGCGCGCAGCGCGTCCTCCAGCCGTACGGTGCGGCGCAGGTTCCGGTACCAGTAGGCGGCGTCCAGGCGGTCGGCGTCGCCGCCGCTGTCGCCGCCGCCGAGCCAGTCGCCGGTGACGGTCGAGAAGAACGGCACGTCGCCCGGGATGGGCGCGAGGCCGTCGAGGTCGGCGAGGAGGGTGTCGTGGATCCGTTCGACCTGGGCGGAGTGGGAGGCGTAGTCGACGGGGATCCGCTTGGCGCGGACGCCGTCGGCCGCGCACTCGGCGAGGAGTTCGTCGAGGGCCGTGTCGTCGCCGGAGACGACGACGCTGGAGGGGCCGTTGACGGCGGCGACGGACAGCTTGTCGCCCCAGCGCGCGAGGCGGTCGGTGACGTCGGCGTGCGCGGCGGTCACGGACACCATGCCGCCGTGGCCGGAGAGCTCCTTCGCGATGGCCTGGCTGCGCAGGGCGACGACCTTGGCCCCGTCCTCCAGGGACAGCGCCCCGGCGACGCAGGCGGCGGCGATCTCGCCCTGGGAGTGGCCGAGGACGGCGGCGGGGCGGACGCCGTGGGCGCGCCACACCTCCGCGAGGGAGACCATGACCGCCCACAGCGCGGGCTGGGCCACGTCCACGCGGTCGAGCCCCGGCGCGTCCGCGTCGCCGCGCAGGACGGCGGTCAGGGACCAGTCGGTGTACGGGGCGAGGGCGCGTTCGCACGCGGCGACGCGGTCCGCGAAGACGGTGGAGCCGGCGAGGAGTTCGGTGCCCATGCCGGCCCACTGGGAGCCCTGGCCGGGGAAGACGAAGACGGCCTTGCGCTCGCGGGAGCCGGTGAAGCCGCCGTGGACGGTCGCGGTGGCGGGCTCGCCCTCGGCGAGGGCGCGCAGCCGCTCGGTGAGCCGTTCGCGGCCGGCGCCGACGACCACGGCCCGGTGTTCGAGCGTGGAGCGCCGGGTGGCGAGGGAGAACGCGAGGTCGAGGGGGTTCGCGTCCGGGTGCTTCTCCAGGTGGGCGAGGAGGGCGCGGGCCTGGCCGCGCAGTCCGCGTTCGCTGCGGGCCGACAGCAGCCACGGGACCGTGGTCTCCGGGGGCTCCGGCGTGCTCTCCGCCGGTGCTTCCGCATCGGCGGGGGCCTGTTCGAGGATGACGTGGACGTTGGTGCCGCTGATGCCGAAGGAGGACACGCCGGCCCGGCGCGGCCGGTCGTTCCCGGGCCAGTCGACGGCCCGGTCCAGCAGGCTCACCGCGCCCGCGCTCCAGTCGACGTGCGGGGACGGCTCGTCGATGTGGAGGCTCCGGGGCAGGACGCCGTTGCGGATCGCGAGGACCATCTTCATCACGCCCGCGACGCCTGCGGCGGCCTGGGTGTGGCCGATGTTGGACTTCACCGAGCCCAGCCACAGCGGCCGGTCCTCCGGCCGGTCCTGGCCGTAGGTGGCCAGGAGCGCCTGGGCCTCGATCGGGTCGCCCAGGCTGGTGCCGGTGCCGTGGGCCTCCACGGCGTCGACGTCGGCGGACTTCAGGCCGGCGTTGGCGAGGGCCTGGCGGATGACGCGTTGCTGCGACGGGCCGTTCGGCGCGCTCAGGCCGTTCGACGCGCCGTCCTGGTTGACGGCGCTGCCGCGGAGGACGGCCAGCACGGGGTGGCCGTTGCGCCGCGCGTCCGAGAGTCGCTCGACGAGGAGCAGGCCGACGCCCTCGGAGAATCCGGTGCCGTCGGCGCCCGCGGCGAAGGGCTTGCAGCGGCCGTCGCCGGCGAGGCCGCGCTGGCGGGCGAAGTCGGTGAACAGGCGCGGCGAGGACATGACGGTCACACCGCCGGCGAGGGCGAGCGTGCACTCGCCCTGCCGCAGCGACTGGGCGGCCATGTGCAGGGCGACCAGCGACGACGAGCAGGCTGTATCGACGGTCACCGCCGGGCCCTCCAGGCCCAGGGCGTAGGCGACGCGGCCGGAGACGACGCTCATGGCGTTGCCGTTGTTCACGTACCCGGCGAGTTCCTCGGGGATCTCGGGGATCCGGGCGAGGTAGTCGCTGGAAGCCAGTCCGGCGAAGACGCCGGTGCGGCTGCCGCGTACGGACCTCGGGTCGATGCCGGCGCGTTCGAAGGTCTCCCACGCGGTCTCCAGCAACAGTCGCTGCTGCGGGTCCATGGCGAGGGCCTCGCGCGGCGAGATGCCGAAGAACGCGGCGTCGAACTCGGCGGCGTCGTGGAGGAAGCCGCCCTCGCGGGTGCGGGAGGAGCCGGTGCCCTCGGGCACGGAGGCGTAGACCGCGTCCGGGTCCCAGCCGCGGTCCTCGGGGAAGCCGGCGATGGCGTCGGTGCCGGAGGCCAGCAGCTCCCACAGGTCCTGGGGCGAGCGGACGCCGCCGGGCAGCCGGCAGGCCATGCCCACGACGGCGATCGGCTCGTCGGCGGCGGACGTGACAACCGTTTCCGCGCCCGGGGCGCTGTCGGAGAGTCCGTCGGAGAGCTCGCCGTCGAGGTAGGCGGCGAGGGCGGCCGGGGCCGGGTAGTCGAAGGCGAGGGTGGCCGGGAGGCGCAGGCCGGTGGCGGTGCCGAGCCGGTTGCGGAGCTCCACGGAGGTGAGCGAGTTGAAGCCCAGGTCGCGGAAGGCCCGTTCGGCGGGGACGAGGCTCGTGTCCGTGTGGCCGAGGACGGCCGCGACGCAGCCGCTGACCAGCTCCAGCAGGTGGGCGCGGCGGTCGGCGGCGGGCAGGCCCGCGAGCCGCTGCCGGAGCGCGTCGGTGCCGGAGGCGGGCCGTTCGGCGCCGGCCGCGCGCCGCGCGGTGGCGGCGCCGCCCCGGTACAGGCCGCGCATCAGGGCGGGGAGTTCGGCCGGGCGGCGGGCGCGCAGGACGGAACCGTCGAGGCGGACGGGGACGAGCAGGGGCCTGCGGGCGGCGAGGGCGGCGTCGAAGAGGGCGAGGCCGTCGGCCGTGGAGAGGGTGAGCGCCCCCGACTGACGTGCCCGCGCGCGGTCGCCGTCGTCGAGGTGGGCGGTCATCTCGCTGGCCTGTTCCCACAGGCCCCAGGCGAGGGAGGTGGCAGGCAGGCCCTGGACGCGGCGGTGCTGGGCGAGCGCGTCGAGGTAGGCGTTGGCGGCCGCGTAGTTGCCCTGGCCGGCCGAGCCGAAGACGCCGGCGGCCGAGGAGAACAGCACGAACCCGGCGGGGTCGTGGGGCGCGGTCAGCTCGTGGAGGTGACGGGCGGCGTCGGCCTTGGCCCGCAGGACGCCGGAGAGCCGGTCCGGGGTCAGGGAGGTGATCACGCCGTCGTCGAGGACGCCGGCGGCGTGGACGACGGCCGTCAGCGGGTGCCCGTCGGGGATGCCGGCCAGCAGCGCGGCGAGCGCGTCGCGGTCGGCGGTGTCGCAGGCGGCGACGGTGACGTGGGCGCCCAGGGCGGTCAGTTCGTCGCGGAGCTCGGGGGCGCCGGGGGCGGCCGTACCGCGCCGGCTGGTGAGCAGCAGGTTGCGGGTGCCGTGGTGGGCGACGAGGTGGCGGGCCAGCAGGCCGCCGAGTTCGCCGGTGCCGCCGGTGATCAGCACGGTGCCGTCGGGGTCCCAGGGGCGGGGCACGGTGAGGACGACCTTGCCGACGTGGCGGGCCTCGGACACGAAGCGGAAGGCCTCGCGGGCGTGCTGGACGTCCCAGGTGGTGACCGGCAGCGGCCGCAGCGTCCCGTCCTCGAACAGGGCGACGAGCTCGGCGAGCATCTCGTGGATGCGCTCGGGCCCGGCCTCGATCAGGTCGAACGCCCGGTAGGTGACGCCCTCGTGGTCCCGGGCCACGTCGGCGGCGTCGCGGATGTCGGTCTTGCCCATCTCGATCAGCCGGCCGCCGGGGGCAGCAGCCGCAGCGAGGCGTCGACGAAGTCGCCGGCGAGGGAGTTGAGGACGACGTCCACGCCCCGGCCGCCGGTGGTCCCCCGGAAGTGGTCCTCGAAGTCGAGGGTGCGGGAGGAGGCCAGCTTCTCGGCGGGCCAGCCGTCGGCGCGCAGCAGGTCCTGCTTGTGGGTGCTGGCGGTGCCGAGGACGTCGGCGCCCCAGTGGCGGGCCAGTTGCGCGGCGGCCATGCCGACGCCGCCGGCGGCGGCGTGGATGAGGACGGACTCCCCGGCGGTGAGGCCGGCGAGGTCGCGCAGGGCGTAGTAGGCGGTGAGGAACACCACGGGGACGGCGGCGGCCTGCTCGAAGGACATGCCGCGCGGTACGGGTGCGAGGACGCGGTGGTCGGCCACGGCCAGCGGGCCGAAGCCGCCGGGCACCATGCCCATGACGCGGTCGCCGACGGCGATCCCGTCGGCACCGGGGCCGGTCTCGACGACGACACCGGCCGCCTCGGAGCCCAGGTACTCGGCACCGCCGGGGTACATGCCGAGGGAGTTGAGGACGTCGCGGAAGTTCAGGCCGGCGGCCCGGACGGCGATGCGGACCTGGCCGGGCTCCAGGGGGCCGGCGGCCTCGGGGCAGGGCGTCAGCGCGAGGTTGTCGACGGTGCCCTTCTCGGGGATGTCCAGCCGCCACGGGTCCTGGCCGTCGGGGACGGGCAGGGGCGCGTGGGTGTGGGTACGGACGAGGCGGGGGGCGTGGGCGGTGCCCTGACGGAGCGCCAGCTGGGGTTCGTCGGCTTCGGCGACGAGGGCGGGCAGCGGCGGCCAGGAGCCGGTGTGCGCGTCGACGTCGGCGAGGACGATCCGGCCGGGGTGCTCGGACTGCGCCGAGCGCAGCAGGCCGCGCACGGCGGCGGCCGGCAGGTCCCGGACGTCCTCGCCGGTGTGGGTGGCGACGGCGTTCCGGGTGACGACGACGAGGCGGGTGTCGGCGAACCGTTCATCGGCGAGCCACGCCTGGACGAGCGCGAGCGCGCGTTCGAGCGCGGTGTCCGGCGCGTCGTCGGGGCGGCCGCCGCCGGTGGCGAGGACCGCGATCACGTCGGGTACGGGCTCGGTGGACGTGGCCAGGGCCGCGAGGCCGTCCCACGCGGTCACGGCCACGCCCGCGTCGGCGAGGGCGGTGGCGACCGCGCCGTCCGGGTCGGGCCCGATCAGGACCCACGCGGTCGTCCCGCCGTCGGCCTCCGTGGCCTGGGGGCGCGTCAGCGGGGTCCACTCCACGTGGAACAGCGCCTCGCGAGCCGCGTGGGCGGCCGGGTCGAGGAGCGCGGCCGGTACGGGGCGCACGGTCAGCCGCTCGACGGTGGCTACCGGGCGGCCCGTGCCGTCGGCCATGGTCACGGCGATGGCGTCCGGTCCGGCGGGCGCGATCCGTACGCGCAGCAGGGTGGCGCCGGTGGCGTGGAGGGTGACGCCGGTCCAGGAGAACGGCATGCCGGGGCGGCCGTCCCCGGCGTCGAGCGGGCCGAGCCCGGCCGGGTGGAGGGCGGCGTCCAGCAGGGCGGGGTGGAGGCCGAAGCGGGCGGCGTCGGTGCGGGCCCGTTCGGGCAGCTCCACCTCGGCGTACACGTCCGTGCCGTGCCGCCAGGCGGCCCGTACGCCCTGGAAGACCGGCCCGTAGCCGTAGCCGCGCTCGGCGAGCGTGGTGTAGAAGCCGTCCACGGCGAGCGCCTCGGCGCCCTGCGGCGGCCAGGAGGTGAGCTCCTGGGGTGCCGCCGGGGCGGCGGGGGCGAGGGTGCCGGTGGCGTGCTCGGTCCAGGTGTCCTCGGTGGTGCGGGCGGCCGGGTCGAGGGTGCGGGCGTGGAGGGTCACCGGGCGGTGCCCGGACTCCTCGGGGGCGCCGACGGCGATCTGCACCCGGATCTCGCCGCGCTCGGGCAGGACGACGGGGGCGTGGAGGGTGAGTTCGTCGACGTGGCCGCAGCCGAGCTCGTCGCCGGCACGGATCACGGCCTCGACGAGCGCGGCACCGGGGACGACGACGGTGCCGGACACGGCGTGGTCGGCGAGCCAGGGGTGGGTGCGCACGGACCAGCGCGCGGTGACCATCAGCCCGCCGCCGCCCGCGAGTTCCACGGACGCGCCCAGCATCGGGTGCTCGGGCGACTCCAGCCCGGCGGAGGCCACGTTGCCCGCGCCCTCGACGACGCGCGGCCAGTACCGCTGCCGTTGGAAGGCGTAGGTGGGCAGGTCGACACGTGCGGTGCCCGGGAACAGCGTGGACCAGTCCACGGGGACGCCGTGCGTCCAGGCGTCGGCGAGCGCGGCGCGGAAGCGGGCGGGACCGCCGTCGTCGCGGCGCAGGGTGCCCGTCGCGGCAGCGGTCACACCGGTGTCGGCGGCGGTCTCCTGCACTCCGGCGATGACCACCGGGTGGGGGCTGACCTCGATGAAGGACCGGTGCCCGGCGCGCAGCAGCGCCCGCGTGGTCTCCTCGAACTCGACGGTCTGCCGCAGGTTGCGGTACCAGTAGGCGGCGTCGAGCGTGGTCGTGTCGACGGGCTCGCCGGTGACCGTCGAGTAGAACGGGACCTCGGCGGGGCGCGGCGTGACCGGGGCCAGCAGGGTGAGCAGTTCGTCGTGGATCCGCTCGACCTGGGCGGAGTGGGAGGCGTAGTCGACGGGCACGCGCCGGGCGCGCACGCCGTCGCGCTCGCAGGCGGCGAGGAGTTCGTCGAGGGCGCCGGGCTCGCCGGAGACGACCACGGAGGCGGGGCCGTTGACGGCCGCGACGGAGACGCGCTCACCCCAGGCGCGGATGCGCTCGCGGACGGCGTCGGCGGGCTGGGCGACGGAGACCATGCCGCCGTCGCCGGACAGGGCGCGGGCGATGGCCTGGCTGCGCAGGGCGACGACGCGGGCCGCGTCGTCCAGGCCGAGGGCGCCCGCCACGCAGGCGGCGGCGATCTCGCCCTGCGAGTGGCCGAGGACGGCGGCGGGCTCGACGCCGTGCGCGCGCCACAGCGCGGCCAGCGACACCATCACGGCGAACAGCGCGGGCTGGACGACGTCCACCCGGTCGAGGGACGGCGCCCCGGGGGCGCCCCGGAGGACATCCGGCAGTGACCAGTCGACGTACTGGGACAGCGCGGCGCCGCATTCGGCGAGGCGTTCGGCGAAGGCCGGGGAGGTGTCGAGGAGTTCGAGGGCCATGCCGGCCCACTGGGAGCCCTGGCCGGGGAAGACGAACACCGGTCCCCTGTCGCCCTCGGCGGTGCCGTCGAGGACGTGCGGCGAGGGCAGCCCGGCGGCCAGCGCGTCGAGCGCGGCGAGGAGTTCGCCGGTGTCGGTGCCGCCGGTGACGACGGCCGCCCGGTGCTCCAGGGCGGCGCGGCCGGTCGCCAGCGCGTGCGCGATGCCGGCGGCGTCGGGCGCCTCGGCGGCGCGGACGTACTCGGCCAGCAGGCGGGCCTGGTCGCGGAGGGCGTCGCCGGTCTTCGCGGAGAGCAGCCACGGGCCCGGGGCGGCGGGGGCCTCGGTCACGGGCTCGTCCGCCGGGGCCTCCGCCGGGGCCTGTTCGAGGATGATGTGGGCGTTGGTGCCGCTGATGCCGAACGAGGACACGCCGGCCCGGCGGGGCCGGTCGTCGCCGGGCCACTCGGTGGGTTCGGCGAGCAGGGCGACGGCACCGGTGGCCCAGTCGACGTGCGGGGTGGGCTCGTCGATGTGGAGGCTGCGCGGCAGGACGCCGTGGCGCATGGCCAGGACCATCTTCATCACGCCCGCGACGCCTGCGGCGGCCTGCGTGTGGCCGATGTTGGACTTCACCGACCCCAGCCACAGCGGCCGGCCCTCCGGCCGGTCCTGACCGTAGGTCGCCAGCAGCGCCTGCGCCTCGATCGGGTCGCCCAGGGTCGTACCGGTGCCGTGGGCCTCCACGGCATCCACATCGGCAGCCGCCAGGCCCGCGTTGGCCAGCGCCTGGCGGATGACGCGCTGCTGCGACGGGCCGTTCGGGGCGCTCAGCCCGTTCGACGCGCCGTCCTGGTTGACGGCGCTGCCGCGGACGACCGCCAGCACCGGGTGGCCGTTGCGCCGCGCGTCCGACAGCCGCTCCACCAGCAGCAGGCCGACGCCCTCGCTCCAGCCGGTGCCGTCGGCGGCGGCCGCGAAGGGCTTGCACCGGCCGTCGGCGGCGAGCCCGCGCTGCCGGGAGAACTCCACGAAGGAGTACGGGGTCGACATGACGGTCACGCCGCCCGCGAGGGCGAGCGTGCACTCGCCCTGGCGCAGCGACTGGGCGGCCATGTGGAGGGCGACCAGCGACGACGAGCAGGCCGTGTCCACGGTGACGGCCGGGCCCTCGAAGCCGAAGGTGTAGGCGACGCGGCCGGAGACCACGCTCATGGCGTTGCCGGTCAGCAGGTGGCCCGCGACCTCGTCGCGGGTGCCGTCGAGGATGGTCTGGTAGTCGTTCGAGTTGGTGCCGGCGAACACGCCGGTGCGGCTGCCGCGCAGGGACGTCGGGTCGATGCCGGCCCGTTCGAGGACCTCCCAGGTGGTCTCCAGCAGGAGCCGCTGCTGGGGGTCCATGGCCAGGGCCTCGCGGGGCGATATGCCGAAGAACCCGGCGTCGAAGCCGGCCGCGTCCGTGAGGAAGCCGCCCTCGCGGACGTAGCTGGTGCCTTGGTGGTCGGGGTCGGGGTGGTGGAGGCCGGCGGTGTCCCAGCCCCGGTCCTCGGGGAAGGGGATGATGCCGTCGGCGCCCTCGGCGAGGAGTCGCCAGAAGTCCTCGGGGAGTTGGCGCCGCCGGGGAAGCGGCAGGCCATGCCGACGATCGCCACGGGCTCGTCGAGGAGGGCGGCCGCGTCGGCCTGCTCGAGTGCGGCGTCCGTCGCGCCCAGGACCTCGGTGCGCAGGAGCGCGGCCACGGCGGCGGCCGTGGGGTGGTCGAAGAGGAGGGTGGCGGGCAGCCGTACGCCTGTCGCGGCGGAGAGGCGGTTGCGCAGCTCGACGGCCGTGAGGGAGTCGAAACCGAGGTCGCGGAAGGCCCGGCCCGCGTCGATGCCGTCGGGTGAGGCGTGGCCGAGGACCTTGGCGATCTCCTCGCGGACCAGGTCGACGAGCAGCCGGTCCTGTTCGGCGGCCGGGCGACCGGTGAGCCGGTCGCGCAGCGGCGAGCCGCCGGGTGCGGCGCCCGGGGCGCCGGCGGCTTCGCGGGTACGGCGGGCCTCGGGCACGCCGTCGATCAGGGGGCAGGGGCGAGTGGCGGTGAGGGCGGCGGCGTAGGGGGCCCAGTCGATGTCGGCGACGGTGGTGTGGGCCGTGCCCCGGGCGACGGCCTGCCGCAGGGCGGCGAGGGCGGGGGCGGGGGCCATGGGCCGCAGTCCGTCGCGGCTCATACGGCCGGCGAGGGCGTCGTCGGTGGCCATGCCGTCGCCCGCCCACGGGCCCCAGGCCACGGAGGTGGCGGCCAGGCCCTGGTGGCGGCGCTGTTCGGCGAGGGCGTCGAGGCAGGCGTTGGCGGCGGCGTAGTTGGCCTGGCCGGCGTTGCCGATGACGCCGGTGATCGAGGAGAACAGGACGAACATGTCCAGGTCCTGGCCCTGGGTCAGCTCGTGGAGGTGGCGGGCGGCGTCGGCCTTGGGCCGCAGGACGGTCGCGAAGCGTTCGGGGGTGAGGGTGGTGAGGACGCCGTCGTCCAGGACGCCGGCGGCGTGGACGACGCCCGTGAGGGGGGTGTCGTCCGGGATGTCCGCGAGGAGGGCGGCGAGGGCGTCGCGGTCGGCGGCGTCGCAGGCGGCGAGGGTGACGCGGGTGCCGTGCGCGGTGAGTTCGGCGGCCAGTTCGCGGGCGCCGGGGGCGTCCGCGCCGCGCCGGCCGGTGAGCAGCAGGTGTTCGGCGCCGGCCTCGGCGAGGGTACGGGCCACCCGGGCGCCCAGCGCGCCCGTGCCGCCGGTGATCAGGACCGTGCCGCGGACGGGCCAGGCGGTGTCCGTGTCGTCGGCGGCGGCCGGGACGCGCTCCAGGCGGCGGGCGAGGGTTCCGGCGGGGCGGAGGGCGACCTGGTCCTCGCGGCCGTCGGCGAGCACGCCGAGGAGGGCGGAGAGGGCTCGCGCGTCGGCGTGCTCCGGGAGGTCGATCAGTCCGCCCCAGTTGCCGGGGTGTTCGAGGGCGGCCACGCGGCCGAGTCCCCACAGCTGTGCCTGGGTGAGGCTCGTCGGTGCCTCGGTGGCGTCGGCGGCCACGGCGCCCCGGGTGGCGCACCACAGGGTGGCGGTGGTGTCGGCGGCTTCCAGGGCGGTCAGGAGCGCTGTGGTCGTGGTGAGGGCGAGCGGTACGGAGGGGTGCTCGGGGTGGGGTCGTTCGTCGAGGGCGAGCAGGGACAGCACGCCGGCCACGGGCCCGTCGGCGAGGGCGGCGGTGAGCGCGTCGCGGTCGGCGGCCTCGTCGCCGGTCAGGGTCAGCTTGTCGGCGCGCGGGCCGCCCGGGCCGGTGAGCGCGTCGATCCAGCCGTCCGCCTCCTCGCCGGTGGTGGCGGGGACGGCGAGGAGCCAGCGGCCGGCGGGGGCGCGGTCGGTGCCGGTGGTGACCGGGGTCCAGGTGGTGCGGTAGCTCCATCCGTCGACGGTGGCGCGGGTGGTGCGGCGGCGGCGCCAGGACGCGAGGGCGGGCAGGATGCCGCCGAGAGTGGTGGCGTCGTCCCCGTCGAGCGCGAGGACGTCGGAGAGGGTGCGGGTGTCCTCGCGTTCGACGGCCGCCCAGAAGTCGTCGTCGACGGCGTCGGCCGGGGCGGGGGCCGTGTCGGTGCCGGCGGGGGCGTCGGTGGTGTTCAGCCAGTACCACTGCCGCTGGAAGGCGTAGGTGGGCAGGTCGACGCGCGTGGCGTCGACGCCGGCGAAGGCGGCGGCCCAGTCGACGCGGACGCCGCGTGCCGAGGCCGCCGCGAGGCCCTCGGCGAGGGCGCGGGCCTCGGGGCGGTCGCCGCGCAGCAGGGGCACGGCCACGGCCGCGCCGGCGGTGGTCAGGCAGCCCTCGACCAGCGGGGTGAGCACCCCGCCCGGGCCGACCTCGACGAAGGCCGTCACGCCCGCGTCCTCCAGGGCCCGTACGGCGTCGGCGAAGCAGACGGTCGCGCGGACCTGGCGCACCCAGTACTCGGGGGAGGTCAGCTCGTCCGCGCCGGCGAGCGCGCCCGTGACGGTGGAGACGACGGGAACGCGCGGGGCCTGGTAGGCGAGGCTCTCGGCGACGCGCCGGAAGTCGTCCAGCATGGCGTCCATGCGCGGCGAGTGGAAGGCGTGGCTGACCCGCAGCCGCTTGGTGCGGCGGCCCTCGGCCCCCCACTGGGCGGCAAGGCGGGTGACGGTGTCCTCGTCGCCGGAGACGACGACGGAGCGCGGCCCGTTGACCGCCGCGACGGACACCTGCTCGTCGAGTCCGGTGAGGGAGGCACGGATCTCGTCCTCGCCGGCCTCGACGGCCAGCATCGCCCCGCCCTCGGGCAGCGCCTCCATGAGGCGGGCGCGGGCGGCCACGAGGCGGGCGGCGTCGGGGAGGGAGAGGACGCCCGCGACGTGGGCGGCGGACAGCTCGCCGATGGAGTGGCCGCCGACGAACTGCGGGGTGACACCCCAGGATTCGACAAGCCGGTGGAGGGCGACCTCGACGGCGAACAGGGCGGTCTGCGTCCAGCCGGTCCGGTCCAGCAGCGCGGCCTCGGCCGTGCCCTCTTCGGCGAGGACGATCTCGCGCAGCGGGCGGTCCAGCAGCGGGTCGAGTTCCGCGCACACCGCGTCGAAGGCCTCGGCGAACACCGGGTAGGTGCGGTGGAGTTCGCGACCCATGCCGGGGCGCTGGGAGCCCTGTCCGGCGAAGAGGAACGCCGTGGGGGTCTTCTTGGCGGCCGTGCCGGTGACGAGGCCGTTCGCGGTCCGGCCCGCGGCGAGGCCGTCGAGCCCGGCCAGGGCCTCCTCGCGGCCATCGGCCACGACGAACGCCCGGTGTTCCATCAGGGGCCGGCCGGCCGCGAGGGAGAAGGCCGCGTCGGCGGGGGCGAGCCCGGGGTGGGCGCGCAGATGCCGGGCGAGGCGCACGGCCTGGGCCCGCAGGGCCTCCTCGGAGCGGGCCGACAGGGCCCACGGCAGCGCGGCGGGCCGCACGGCGGGGACGGGCGCCGGCTCTTCCGGCTGCTCCACGGGCTCCGGTTCCGGGGCCTGTTCGATGATGACGTGGGCGTTGGTGCCGCTGACACCGAACGAGGAGACGGCGGCCCGGCGCGGCCGGCCGGTCTCCGGCCAGGCCTCCTGGCCGGTCAGCAGCCGGGCGTGGCCGGACGTCCAGTCGACGTGCGGGGTGGGCTCGTCGAGGTGGAGGGTCTTCGGCAGGAGGCCGTGGCGCATGGCCAGGACCATCTTCATCACGCCCGCGACACCGGCGGCGGCCTGCGTGTGACCGATGTTGGACTTCAGCGAGCCGAGGAGGACGGGCTGGTCTGCGGGGCGCTGCCGGCCGTAGGTGGCGAGGAGGGCGTGGGCCTCGATGGGGTCGCCCAGGGTGGTGCCCGTGCCGTGGGCCTCGACGGCGTCGATCTCGTGGGCGGTGAGCTCGGCGTTGGCGAGGGCCTGGCGGATGACGCGCTGCTGGGAGGGCCCGTTGGGGGCGGTCAGGCCGTTGGACGCGCCGTCCTGGTTGACGGCCGAGCCACGGATGACCGCCAGCACGGGGTGGCCGTTGCGCCGCGCGTCGGACAGCCGCTCCACGAGCAGCAGGCCGACGCCCTCGCTCCAGCCGGTGCCGTCGGCGGCGGCGGAGAAGGGCTTGCACCGGCCGTCGGGGGCGAGCCCGCGCTGCCGGGAGAACTCGACGAACATCTGCGGGGTGGACATCACGGTCGCCCCGCCCACCAGCGCCATCGCGCACTCGCCCTGGCGCAGCGAGTGCACCGCGAGGTGGAGGGCGACCAGGGAGGAGGAGCAGGCGGTGTCGACGGTGAGGGCGGGACCTTCGAGGCCGAGGACGTAGGAGATGCGGCCGGAGGCGACGCTGATGGCGTTGCCGGTCAGCAGGTGACCGCCCACCTCGTCGGTACGCTGGACGGCGCCGAGGGAGACGGCGCCCGGGTCGTAGCCGCCGGGGCCGGTGCCGACGAAGACGCCGGTGCGGGTGCCGGCCAGGGACGCCGGGTCGATGCCGGCGCGTTCGACGACCTCCCACGCGGTCTCCAGGAGGAGTCGCTGCTGCGGGTCCATGGCCGTCGCCTCGCGGGGCGATATGCCGAAGAACGCGGGGTCGAACTCGCCCGCGTCGTGGAGGAAGCCGCCCTCGCGGGCGTAGCTGGTGCCCTGGTGGGCGGGGTCGGGGTCGTAGAGGCCGTCGAGGTCCCAGCCGCGGTTGGCGGGGAAGGCGGTGACGGCGTCGACGCCGCCCTCGACCAGCTCCCACAGCTCCTCGGGGGTGCGCACGCCGCCGGGGTAGCGGCAGCCCATGGCGACGATGGCGATGGGCTCGCGCTGCCGCCGCCGGGTCTCGCCGAGTTCCTCGCGGGTCTCGTGAAGGTCGGCGATGGCACGCTTGAGGTACTCGCGGAGCTTGCCCTCATTCGACATCAGGATGTCAACCCCTCGCTGATCTGCCGGTCTCGGGGAGCGGACTGCCGACTGCCGACACTCACGTCTGACCCGTTGCAAGGCCATCCTGATCGAGGTCGACTGCGGGTTTCCCTAGATGAGGGCGCGAGGAGGTGTGAGAGGTCCTGGGGAACACGCCGCGGCGGGCGGCCCGGAGGCCGCCCGCCGAGGTCGTGCGTCAGGCGCCGGTGACCGCCCCCAGCCAGTCCTCCATGATCGCGGCCGTGGCGGCGGAGTCCTCCCGGACCATCGAGAGGTGGTCGGCGTCGACCATGCGGACGTGCGCCGACGGGATCAGCGGCTCCTGCGCCGCGCCGGCCGCCCCGCCCGTGCCGAGCGCCTCGGACTCCGTGCCCAGCAGCTGCCGGTCGCACTGGATCATCAGGACGGGCGCGGTGGTCGGCCGCACCTCCAGCCGGTTGAGCAGGACCATCCAGCGGCCCATCGCCGAAAGCCGGGAGTTCGTCATCCGCACCGGGGACGCGTCGCGGCCCGCGAAGTTGAGCCGCATCATGCCCGCGTAGTCGACGCCCTCGTCGCTGTTGTGCTGGATGCTGAGGGTGTCCAGCAGGACCACGGCCTCCGGCCGGATGCCCCAGGTGCTCTCCAGCAGCCCGGCGGCCGCGTAGGCGAACGAGCCACCGGAGGAGTGGCCGACGAGGACGAACGGGGCGCCGTCGCTCGCGCGCAGCGCGCTCTCCGCGATCACCCGCGTGGCACTCTCGGGCGTCGCGGGCAGCCGCTCACCGGTGGCGAAACCGATCAGCGGCAGCGCCGACACGTCCCGCCGGCCCCGGAAGTGCGCGGCGAGCCGCGCGTACTGGTGGACGCCGCCGTTGGCGGTGGGCGCGCTCACACAGATCAGCTTCGGCCCGTCCGGGCCCTCGGCGAGGGTCGCCGGCAGCGGCAGGTCCTCCAGCTCGGCCGTCGCCTCGAACGTCGGGCGCAGCGCCGCGACGGTGGCCAGCATCTTCTGCGCCTCCGGCATCTTGCCGTTGGTCATCGCGTCGAGGAACAGCCGCTCCAGCGAGTCGATCTCCGGCTCGCCGGACGGGATCCGCAGCCCCTCCCCCTCCGGGGTGCCGTCCGGGCCGGGCTGCGAGGCGAGCTCGCTGCGCAGCCAGGCGGCCAGGTCGGCGGGCGTCTTGCTGTCGAAGACGAGCGTCGCGGGCAGCCGCAGCCCGGTGGCGGAGCTGAGCCGGTTGCGGAGCTCGACGGAGGTCAGGGAGTCGAAGCCCAGCTCGTAGAAGTCGCGCCGCTCGCCGATCTCCTCGACGGAGGCGTGGCCGAGGACGGCCGCCGCCTCGGTGCGGACGAGGTCGACGACGTGCCGCACGCGGTCGGCCTCCGCCATCTCCAGCAGCCGCCGGGTGAACGAGGCGGGCGTGCCGGAGCCGCCCGAGGCGGTCGCGGCGGCCCGCCGGCCGCCCTTGACCAGGCCCCGGAACAGCGGCGGGACGTCGCCCACGGGCCGCATGCTCCCGGCGGCCAGCCCCAGCGGCACCACGAGCGGCTCGTCGGAACCGAGGGACGAGAAGAACAGGTGGAGGCCCTGTTCGACCGTCAGGGGCGGCATGCCGCCGCTCTGCATCCGCTGGACGTCGGCCTCGCTGAGCTTGCTGGTCATACCGGCGTCCTGGGCCCACGGGCCCCACGCCAGCGACATCCCGGCGAGGCCCTGGTCCCGGCGGTGCCGGGCGAGCAGGTCCAGGAAGACGTTGGCGGCGGCGTAGTTGCCCTGGCCGGGGCTGCCCATGGTGCCCGCGACGGACGAGAACGTGATGAACGCGGCGAGGTCGAGGCCCTTGGTGAGCTCGTGGAGGTGCCACGCGGCGTCGACCTTCGGGCGCAGGACGCCCGAGAGCCGGTCCGGGGTCAGCGAGGTGATCACACCGTCGTCGAGGACACCGGCCGTGTGGATCACGGCGGCCAGCGGCCGGGCGGCCGGGACCGCCGCGAGCAGCTCGCGGGCCGCGTCACGGTCCGCCGTGTCGCAGGCCACGACGGTGGGCTCCGCGCCCAGCGCCCGCAGCTCCTCGGCCAGTTCCGCCGCGCCGGGCGCGGCCGGGCCGCGCCGGCTGGTCAGCAGCAGGTGCCGGACGCCCGAGGCGGCGAGCCGCCGGGCGAGGTGCCCGCCCAGGGCGCCCGTACCACCGGTGATCAGCACGGTCCCGTCGGCGGGCCAGGGCACCTGGGCGGAGGCCGGGGTCGTGTCCACAGTGGCAGCGGTGGCGGGCAGCTGGGCCAGGCGGCCCACCCTCACCTCGCCGCCGCGCACGACGAACTGGGCGTCCCCGCTGGCCAGCAGGCCCGGCAGGACCGGGAGCAGCGAGGCCGGGTCGGCGCCGGCGTCCAGGTCGAGAAGGACGAACCGGTCGGGGTGCTCCGCGTGCGCCGAGCGCACCAGGCCCCAGACCGTACCGGCGGCCAGGTCCGTGACGCCGTCGTCCGCACCGGCGGAAACGGCACCACGGGTGACGAAGACGAGCCGGGAGGCGGCGTACCGGTCGTCGGCCAGCCACTGCTGGAGGAGCTGGAGGACACGGCCGGTCAGGGCGTGGACGGTGGTGGGGACATCAGTGGCGCCATCGGTGGTGCCCGAGAGGTGGACGAGGACCAGGTCCTCGCCGCCCTCGACGCCCGCCAGGGACACGGTCCCGTCGGCGCCCGTGCCGAGCGTCACCGACCGCACGCTGCGGTCGGCGCGCACCTCGGGCGCCGGGACCCAGTCCACCCGGAACAGCGGATCGCGTCCCCGGGCAGCGGAAACCTCCGCCGAAGGAGCGCTCAGCGTCAGGGATTCCGCTGACAGAACGGGCGCGCCATCGGCGTCGACCGCCGCGAGGGACACGGTGTCCTCACCGGTGCGGGCGATCCGGGCGCGCAGCACGGAGGCGCCGGCGGCGTGCAGGGACACCCCGCTCCAGGCGGCGGCCTGCGGGATGACGTCCTCGTCGCCGGTGCCCGCGAACCCGGCGGCGTGGGTGACCGCGTCGAGCAGCGCCGGGTGCAGCCCGAAGTACCGGGCGTCGTCGGCGGCGTCACCGGGCAGCCCGGCCTCGGCGAACACCTCGTCACCGCGGACCCAGACCGCCCGCAGGCCCTGGAAGGCCGGGCCGTAGTGCGTGGCGTCGTAGAAGCCGTCCAGGTCGACGGCGGTGGCGCCGGTGGGCGGCCAGGTGGAGGCGTCGAAGTGCGCGACCCGCTCGCCGGCGGCGAGGACACCGGTGGCGTGCTCGGTCCACGGCTGGTCGAGCGCGTCCTCGGGCCGGGAGTGGACCCGCACCGGGCGGGCCCCCACGGCGTCCGGCGCGCCGATCCACACCTGGAGCGCCAGCGCGGAGGCGTCGGTGAGCGCGAGCGGCGCGGTCACGGTCAGCGTCTCGACCCGGTCGCAGCCGACCTGGTCGCCCGCGCGCACCGCGATCTCCACGAACCCGGCGGCGGGCATGACGGCCGCCCCGCCCACCGTGTGGTCGGTGAGCCAGCCGTGCACCAGCAGCGAGAGCCGGCTCGTGAACAGCACTCCACCGGCTTCCGCGAGCGACACGGCGGCACCGAGGAGGGGGTGGTCCGCAGGGACCAGACCCGCCGACGTCACATCACCGCTGAGCGCGGCGGGGCGAGGCCAGAAACGCTCGTGCTGGAAGGCGTAGGTGGGCACGTCGACCTGACGGGCGGACGTACCGGCGAACCAGGCCGTCCAGTCGACCTCGACGCCCGACACGTGGAGCTGGGCGAGGGCGGTGAGGAGAGCGGCCTCCTCGGGGCGGTCCTTGCGGAGGGCCGGGACGGAGAGCAGGTCCTGGTCGGGGTCGAGGGTGTGCTGGGCGAGGGCGGTCAGGACACCGTCGGGGCCGAGCTCGAGGAAGGCGGTAGCACCTGCCTCGGCCAACGCTCGGACGCCGTCGGCGAAACGGACGGCGTCGCGGACGTGGCGCACCCAGTACTCGGGGGTGGTGACGGCTTCGGCCTCAGCAAGCTCACCTGTCACGTTCGAGACCAGCGGGATCGCAGGCGCCTGGAAGGACAGGCCCTCGATGGCCCGACGGAAGTCGTCCAGCATCGGGTCCATGAGCGGCGAGTGGAACGCATGGCTCACCGACAACCGCTGAGTCTTACGACCCTCAGCAGCCAGGCCCTCGGCGATCCGCAGAACCGCCGGCTCCTCACCCGCGATGACGACGGCGTCGGGGCCATTGACAGCGGCGATCGAGACACCAGCGACGAGACGAGGCACCACCTCGTCCTCGGACGCCTGCACAGCCACCATCGCACCACCGGAAGGCAGCGCGTTCATCAACCGAGCACGCGCCGCGACGAGGGAACACGCATCCTCAAGCGAGAACACACCCGCCACATGCGCGGCAGCGATCTCACCGATCGAATGCCCCGCGACGAAATCCGGACGCACTCCCCACGACTCGACCAGCCTGTACAGCGCCACCTCAAGCGCGAAGAGCGCAGGCTGAGCAAAACCCGTACCGTTCAACGCCTCCGCGTCATCGCCGAACATCACCTCCCGCAGCGGACGCTCCAGCTCCGCGTCCAGCAGGGCCGCCGCCGCGTCGAAGGACTCCGCGAACACCGGGAAGCGGGCGTACAACTCCCGGCCCATCCCGAGCCGCTGCGAGCCCTGGCCCGAGAACAGCACGGCCAGCGACCGGTCCACGGCGACCCCACGAGCCACCTCGGCCCCTGCCAGCAGCACCGCACGGTGGTCGAAGACCGACCGCCCCGTCGCCAGCGAGAAGCCCACATCAACAGGCTCAGCCGTCACAGAGGCCAGACGCTCCTCCTGCTCCGCCAGCGCGCTCTCGGACTTCGCCGACACCACCCACGGCACCAGCCCACCCGACGACGAAGACGAGGAAACA
Organism: Streptomyces luteoverticillatus; assembly: GCF_003970715.1. Lineage (NCBI taxonomy): Bacteria > Bacillati > Actinomycetota > Actinomycetes > Kitasatosporales > Streptomycetaceae > Streptomyces > Streptomyces luteoverticillatus. The sequence continues at coordinate 547,606 of NZ_CP034587.1, forward strand.
CCGGCCTCAGCGCCAACAGCCTCAGGCGCCTGCTCCACGATCACATGCGCGTTCGTGCCGCTGATGCCGAACGACGACACACCCGCACGCCACGCACGCCCCACCTCCGGCCACGACCGCGACTCCGTCAACAACTCCACCGCACCCGCCGACCAGTCGACGTGCGACGACGGCTCGTCGAGGTGGAGGGTCCTGGGCAGGACGCCGTGGCGCAGTGCCAGCACGGTCTTGATGACGCCGGCGACGCCCGACGCCGCCTGGGCGTGGCCGATGTTGGACTTGAGCGAGCCGAGCAGCAGCGGCCGTTCGGCCGGGCGGTCCTGGCCGTAGGTGGCGAGGAGGGCCTGGGCCTCGATGGGGTCGCCGAGCGGGGTGCCCGTGCCGTGGCCCTCGACCGCGTCGACGTCCGCCGCCTTCAGCCCGGCGTTGGCCAGGGCCTGGCGGATGACGCGCTGCTGGGACGGCCCGTTGGGGGCGGTGATGCCGTTGGACGCGCCGTCCTGGTTGACGGCCGAGCCCCGGACGACCGCCAGCACCGGGTGGCCGTTGCGGCGCGCGTCGCTCAGCCGCTCCAGGACGAGCATGCCGACGCCCTCGGACCAGGCGGTGCCGTCGGCGGCGTCGGAGTAGGCCTTGCAACGGCCGTCGGGGGCCAGGCCGCCCTGGACGGTGAAGCCGGCGAAGCTCGCCGGGGTCGTCATCACGGTGACACCGCCGGCCAGGGCCAGCGAGCACTCGCCGTCGCGCAGGGCCTGCGCGGCCCAGTGGAGGGCCACCAGCGAGGACGAGCACGCGGTGTCGAGCGTGGCGGCCGGGCCCTCCAGGCCGAAGGTGTAGGAGATCCGGCCGGAGATGACGCTGCTGGCGAGGCCGGTGCCGGTGTGGCCGGCGACGTCCTCGCGGGAGTTGAGCACCAGTTGGGCGTAGTCCAGGCCGTTCGTGCCGACGTAGACGCCGGTCCGGCTGCCCTGCAGGCTCTCGGGGGCGATGCCGGCCCGTTCGAACGCCTCCCAGGACGTCTCCAGCAGCAGCCGCTGCTGCGGGTCCATCGCCAGGGCCTCGCGCGGCGAGATCCCGAAGAACCCGGCGTCGAAGCCGGCGACGCCGTCGAGGAAGCCGCCTTCCAGCGTGGCGCTGCGGCCGCGGCCGCCGGGGCCGCCGGTGCGGAGGGTCTCCAGGTCCCAGCCGCGGTCGGCGGGGAAGGGGCTGATGCCGTCGCGTCCTTCGGAGACCAGGCTCCACAGGTCTTCGGGCGAGGTCACGCCGCCGGGCAGGCGGCAGGCCATGCCCACGATCGCGATCGGATCGTCGGCGAGCGAGTACGTCTCCGGCAGGCCGCCGTCGGCGGTACCGGGCTCGTCCCCGGTTCCGTCGGACAGCTCGGCAAGCTCGGACAGCTCGGCGAGGAGGTGCTCGGCGAGTGCCGTGGACGTGGGGTAGTCGAAGACGGTGGTGGCCGACAGGTGGAGGCCCGTGGCCAGGTTGAGCCGGTTGGGCAGCTCGATCGCGGTCAGCGAGTCGAAGCCGAGGTCGCGGAACTTCCGGTCGGGTTCGACGGCCGCCGCGTCGGCGTGGCCGAGGACGGCCGCCACGTGCGTACGGACCATGGCGACCAGCGGTGCGAGCCGCTCGTTCGCGGCCAGTCGCCGCAGCCGCTGCCGCAGGGCGGAGCCGGCCGTCTCGCTGTCCTCACGGGAGACGGTGGTCTCCGTACGGGCGGTGCGGATGCCCGGCAGGTCCCTGAGCAGGGCGCTGTCCCGTACGCCGAGAAGGGTGTCCAGGACGCGCGGCTGCTGGAGGTCGAGGAGGACGAGGCCGGGCTCGGGACGGGTGACGGCCTGCCGTACGGCGGCGATCGCCAGGTCCGGGTGGACAGCGGGGTACGGCTGCTGGGGGTTCGCGAGCGGCTGTCCGTCGTCCGACGGTTCGTCACCGATCCAGGCGCCCCACGCCAGGGACGTCGCGGCGAGGCCCTCGGCGCGGCGCCGGACGGCCAAGGCGTCGAGGACCGCGTTGGCGGCGGCCAGGGTGGCGCGGCCCGCGCTGCCGACGGCGCCCGCGACGGACGAGAACAGCACGAATGCCGCGAGGTCGTGGTCGCGCGTCAGCTCGTCCAGGTGGAGAGCGGCGGTGACCTTCGCGCGGTGCACGGCGGCGAACCGTTCGGGGGTGAGGTCGGCCAGCACGCCGTCGTCGACGACACCGGCCGCGTGCACCACGGCGGTCAGCGGCGCGTCCTCGGGGACGGCGGCGAGCACGGCCGCGAGCGCGTCGCGGTCGGCCGCGTCGCAGGCGGCGACGGTGACCCTCGCCCCCAGCTCGCGCAGCTCCGCCGCGAGTCCGGCGGCGCCGGGCGCCTCCTCGCCCCGGCGGCTGACGAGCAGGAGGTGGTGGGCGCCCGCCTCGGCGAGCCGACGGGCGATCCGCCCGCCCCGGCCACCGGTACCGCCGGTGATCAGCACGGTGCCCTTGGGCTCCCAGCCGTCGTTCGGCGCGCCCTCGGGGGCCTGCGCGAGCCGGCGGCCGTACACGGCGGAGGAGCGCACCGCGACCTGGTCCTCGCCGTCGGAGCCGGCCAGGACGCCCGCGAGGCGCTGGGCGGTCCGGGTGTCGAGGTCCTCCGGCAGGTCGACGAGGCCGCCCCACTCCGCCGGGTACTCCAGCGCCGCCACTCGGCCCAGGCCCCAGACGCCCGCCTGCTGCGGGGCAGTGAGCCTGTCCGAGCGGCCGATGGAGACGGCGCCGCGCGTCACGCACCACAGCGGTGCCGTGACGTCCGCGTCGCGCAGGGCCTGGAGGAGGACGGCGGTCGAGGCGACCGCGCCTCCGCTCTCACCGACGGCCTCCGTGAACGGCGCGAGCAGGGAGACCACGCCCGCGAAGGCCGTACCGGCGGCGGCCAGTTCACGCAGCCGTTCCGCCAGGGCCTCGCGGTCGGGGGCGCCGGCGGTGAGGTCGACGTCGAGGCGGATCGTGTCGGTTCCGACGGCCTCGGTCACGGTCGTCGTCCACGCGTCGTCGGCGGGGGCGAGGGCCGTGCGGGCCGGGGCGACGACGAGCCAGGTGCCCGCCGGGCGACGGCCGGGCGCGCCGCCGGACAGCGGCTTCCACGCCTCACGGAAGCGCACGGCGTCCAGCATGGCCTGGCCGCGCCGGTTGCGGCGCCAGGTGGACAGGGCGGGCAGGACGGCGCCGAGGGCCTCGGCGCTGACGTCGAGGTCGGCGGCGAGGCCGTCGACGTCGAGGTCCTCGCCCTCGACGACGGCCCAGAACCGCTGGTCGACCGGGTCACCGGCGGCGGCCGCCGGGCCGGCCGCCCCCGGCCGGGGCCAGAAGCGCCGGCCCTGGAAGGCGTACGTGGGCAGTTCGGCCCGCCGGGTGGCCGTGCCGTCGAACAGCGCGGCCCACTCGACGCCGACGCCCGCCGCGTACAGTTCGGCCAGCGCGGTGACGAGCGTGGTCTCCTCGGGGCGGCCCTTGCGCAAAGCGGGCACCGCCACGGGGGTCTGTGCCCCGGCCCGCTCCGGCAGGCTGCGGTGGGTCAGGGCGGCGAGGACGCCGTCCGGGCCGAGCTCCAGGAACGCGGTGGCGCCCTCGTCGGCCAGCGCCCGTACGCCGTCGGCGAAGCGGACGGTCTCGCGGACGTGACTCACCCAGTAGTCCGCCGAGCGCGGCAGGCCGGGCGCGGCCACGGCGCCCGTGACGTTGGAGATCAGGGGGATGCGGGGTTCGCTGAACGTCAGGCCGTCGATGGCCTGGTGGAAGTCCTCCAGCATCGGGTCCATGAGCGGCGAGTGGAAGGCGTGGCTGACGGAGAGCCGCTGGGTCTTGCGGCCCTCGGCGGCCAGGCCCTCGGCGATCCGCAGGACGGCCGCTTCCTCACCCGCGATGACGACGGCGTCGGGACCGTTGACGGCGGCGATGGACACACCGGCGGTCAGCAGGGCCTCGACCTCGTCCTCGGACGCCTGGACGGCGACCATCGCACCACCGGAAGGCAGCGCGTTCATCAACCGAGCACGAGCCGCGACAAGGGAACACGCATCCTCAAGGGAGAGGACACCGGCGACGTGCGCCGCCGTGATCTCACCGATCGAATGCCCCGCGACGAAGTCCGGTCGCACTCCCCACGACTCGATCAGCCGGAACAGGGCCACTTCGAGGGCGAAAAGCGCGGGCTGAGTGAAGCCCGTCGAGTTCAGCGTGTCGGCGTCGTCGCCGAACATGACATCCCGCAGCCCGTCGAAGCGGGCCGTCACCGCGTCCAGCGCCTCCGCGAAGACCGGGAAACGGGCGTACAGCTCGCGACCCATCCCCAGACGCTGCGAGCCCTGGCCGGAGAAGACCACGGCCAGCGACCCGCCCGAGGCGGTGGTGCCGCGCGCGATCTCACGAGCCTCGTCACCGTCCGCCAGCAGCACCGCGCGGTGGTCGAAGGACGACCGCCCGGCCGCCAGCGTGAAGCCGACCTCGGCGGGCGTCAGCTCCGGTCGCTCGGCCACCCAGGCGCGCAGCCGCTCCAGCTGGGCGTCCAGCGCGTCGGCCGACTTGGCCGAGACGGGCCACGGAACGGCCGTCATCGCGACGGGCCGGGCCTCCCCCTCGCCCGCATCAGGCTCCGGCTCCGGCTCGGGGGCCTGCTCCAGGATCGTGTGCGCGTTGGTGCCACTGATGCCGAACGCCGACACGGCCGCCCGGCGGGGCCGGCCCGTCTCGGGCCAGGCCCGCTCCTCCGTGAGCAGCCGGACGTCACCGGCCGTCCAGTCGACGTGCGAGGAGGGCGTGCCGATGTGGAGGGACTTCGGGAGGGTCCCGTGGCGCATGGCCATGACCATCTTGATGACGCCCGCGACACCGGCGGCCGACTGGGTGTGGCCGATGTTGGACTTCACCGAGCCCAGCAGCAGCGGCTGGCCTTCGGCGCGGCCCTGGCCGTAGGTGGCCAGCACGGCCTGGGCCTCGATCGGGTCGCCCAGCGTGGTGCCCGTGCCGTGCGCCTCGACGGCGTCGACGTCGGCCGTCGAGAGTCCGGCGCTCGCGAGGGCCTGGCGGATGACGCGCTGCTGGGAGGGGCCGTTGGGGGCGGTCAGGCCGTTGGAGGCGCCGTCCTGGTTGATGGCGGAGCCGCGCAGGACGGCCAGCACCTCGTGGCCGTTGCGGCGGGCGTCGGAGAGCCGCTCGACGACGAGCATGCCGACGCCCTCGGACCAGCCGGTGCCGTCGGCCTCGTCCGAGAAGGCCTTGCAGCGGCCGTCCGCGGCGAGGCCGCCCTGGCGGGTGAAGCCCGGGAAGCCGACGGAGGTGGACATGATGGTGACACCGCCGGCCAGCGCCAGCGTGCACTCGCCCGAGCGCAGCGCCTGCGCGGCCCAGTGCAGGGCCACCAGCGAGGACGAGCACGCGGTGTCGAGGGTGACGGCCGGGCCCTCGAGGCCGAAGGTGTACGAGACGCGCCCGGAGACGACGCTCGCGGCGAGGCCGGTGCTGGTGTGGCCCTCGACGTCCTCGTCGGAGTTCATCACGAGCATCGTGTAGTCCTGGCCGCCGGTGCCGACGAAGACGCCGGTCCGGCTGCCGCGCAGCGAGGTGGGGTCGATCCCGGCGCGTTCGATGGCCTCCCAGGAGGTCTGGAGGAGGAGCCGCTGCTGCGGGTCCATGGCGAGGGCCTCGCGCGGGGAGATCCCGAAGAAGTCGGCGTCGAAGTCGGCGATGCCGTGGAGGAAGCCGCCGCGCGAGGTGGCACTGCGGCCCCGGCCGCCGTCCCGGTCGTCGCCGCCCAGCAGGGTGTCGAGGTCCCAGTCGCGGTCGGTGGGGAAGTCGGAGATGCCCTCGCGGCCCTCGGCGACGAGCCGCCAGAGGTCCTCCGGCGAGTTCACGCCGCCCGGCAGCCGGCAGGCCATGCCGACGATGACGATCGGGTCGTCGGCGGCGTCGACGGCCGCCGCGCCGGTGCGCGCGGGCGTGTCGGCGTTGTCGTGCTCGTCCAGCAGCAGGGCCAGCAGGTGTTCGCCGAGCGCGGTGGGGGTGGGGTAGTCGAAGACCAGGGTCGCGGAGAGGCGCAGGCCGGTGGCGGTGCTGAGCCGGTTGCGGAGCTCGACGGCGGTCAGCGAGTCGAAGCCCAGGTCGTGGAACTCGCGCCGGTCGTCGACGGCCTTGGCGGAGGCGTGGCCGAGGACGGCGGCCGCCTCGGCCCGGACGAGGTCCACGACGAAGCGAAGGCGCTCGTCCTCGCGCAGCTCCCCCAGCCGTCGGGTGAGCACGGCGGCCGTGCCCGCACCGGCGGCGGTGGTCGCGGCGGCGCGCCGGGTGGTCTTGACGAGGCCGCGCAGGACGGGCGGGACCGGTCCGGCCACCCGGACGGGGCCGGAGACGGCGCCGATGGCGACGAGGTGGGCGGCGTCGCAGATCCCGGCGGCGTCGAACAGCGCCAGGCCCTGCTCGACGGTCAGGGGCGGCACGCCGGACGAGGCGATGCGCTGCATGTCGGCCTCGGACAGGGTGCCCGTCATGCCGGTCGACTGCGTCCACGCGCCCCACGACAGGGACTGGGCGGCGAGGCCCAGGGCCGTACGGTGCCGGGCGAGGGTGTCGAGGAAGACGTTGCCGGCGGCGTAGTTGCCCTGGCCGGCGGCGCCGGTGACACCGGCGATCGACGAGAAGAGGACGAAGGCGGCGAGGTCGAGGTCCTTGGTGAGCTCGTGCAGGTGCCAGGCCGCGTCGACCTTCGGGGTCATGACGGAGGCGAGCCGCTCCGGGGTCAGCCAGGCGACGACGCCGTCGTCGAGGAGGCCCGCCGTGTGGATCACCGCGGTCAGCGGACGCTCGGCGGGGATCGCGGTCAGCACGGCGGCGAGCGCGTCGCGGTCGGCCACGTCGCAGGCGGCGACGGTGACGTGGGCGCCCCCGGCGGTCAGCTCGTCGCGGAGCTCCGCCGCGCCCGGGGCCTCCGGGCCGCTCCGGCTGACCAGCAGCAGGTGTTTCACACCGCGTTCGGCGACGAGGTGGCGGGCCAGTTCACCGCCGAGACCGCCGGTGCCGCCGGTGATGAGGACGGTGCCGTCGGGGTTCCAGGCGCGGGGCATGGTGAGGACGATCTTGCCGATGTGGCGGGCCTGGCTCATGTGGCGGAAAGCCTCGCGCGCCCGGCGGACGTCCCAGGTGGCGACGGGCAGCGGCCGCAGCGCGCCCCCGGCGAACAGCCCGAGCAGCTCGGTCAGCATCTCCCGGATCCGGTCCGGGCCGGCCTCGGCGAGGTCGAAGGCCCGGTACCGTGCTTCGGCTCCGTCGATCCCGGTCACGGAGCGGGGGTCGCGGATGTCGGTCTTGCCCATCTCCAGGAAGTGGCCGCCGGGGGCCACGAGGCGGAGGGAGGCGTCCACGAACTCGCCGGCCAGCGCGTTGAGGACGACGTCGACGCCGCGTCCGCCCGTGGTCTCCAGGAAACGCCGCTCGAAGTCGGTGGTCCGGGAGGAGGCGATGTGGTCGTCGGGGACGCCCAGTTCGCGGAGGGTGTCCCACTTGCCCTCACTGGCGGTGGCGAACACCTCGGCGCCCAGGTGCCGGGCCAGCTGGATCGCTGCCATGCCGACGCCGCCGGCGCCCGCGTGGATCAGGATCGACTGCCCGGCCCGCAGCCCGGCCAGGTCCTTCAGGGCGTAGAGGGCGGTGAGGAACACCAGCGGCACCGACGCCGCCTCCGCCGCCGTCCACTCCTCCGGCACCCGCGCCAGGAACCGCTCGTCGACGACGGCCAGGGTGCCGAAGCCGCCGGGCACCATGCCCATGACCCGGTCGCCGACGCGCACGCCGGTCACCTCGGGCCCGGCCTCGACGACAACACCGGCCGCCTCTGCGCCCAGCAGCCCGGCCTCACCGGGGTACATGCCCAGGGCGTTCAGCACGTCGCGGAAGTTCACACCGGCGGCCTGGACCTCGACCCGGACCTGTCCGGGCGCGAGGGGTGCCAGCGTCTCGGGGCACGGAATGAGGAGCAGCCCGTCCAGGCTGCCCTTGGCGGCCGTGTCCAGCCGCCACGGCACCCCGGCGGGCGGCAGCAGCCCGGCGGCCGCGCTCAGGTGGGCGAGCCGTCCCACGCGGACGAGGCCGTCGCGTACGAGGAACTGGGCGTCGTCCGTGGCGAGCAGGGCCGGCAGGGTGGGCAGGAGCAAGGCGAGGTCGGCGGACTCGTCGAGGTCGAGGAGGACGAGCCGCCCGGGGTGCTCCGACTGCGCCGAGCGCACCAGACCCCACACGGCACTCGCGGCGACATCCGCCACGGCCTCGCCCTCGTCGGCCGACATGGCGTTGCGGGTGACGAAGACGAGACGGGAGCGCTCGGAATGGCGCTGGGTGAGCCAGTCGTGGAGCAGGTGGAGGGTATGGGTCGTCAGGGCGTGGGCGGCGGCGGGGACGTCGTCGTCGCCATCGGTGCCGGAAAGGTGGACGAGGACCAGGTCCTCGTCGCCCTCGAGGTCCGCCAGGGTGGCGACGGTCGCGCCGACGCCCAGGGCGTCGGTGCCCAGCGACACGGCCTTGACCTGCCCGGTCGCGTCCACGTCCGGGGCGGGGATCCAGTCGAGCGACAGGAGCGCGTCGTGCTCGGCGCTGCGCGCGGCGGCGGCAGGGGACACGGCGGACGACCGGGCGCGGAAGGCCAGCGTCTCCACCGACAGCACCGGGGCGCCCTCGACGTCGACGGCCGCGATGGACACCGACTCGTCACCGGTCTTCGCCACCCGGGCCCGCACCACGGACGCCCCGCCGGCGTGCAGGGACACACCGCTCCAGCCGAAGGGCATCAGCAGGTGGTGCTCGTCACCCACCCCGGCGAAGCCGTGGGCGTGCAGCACCGCGTCCAGCAGGGCCGGGTGAAGCCCGAAGGCACCGGCGTCCCCGGCGGCGTCGGCGGGCAACGCGGCCTCGACGAACACCTCGCCCTCGCGCAGCCACACCGACCGCAGCCCCTGGAAGACGGGCCCGTACTCGGTCCGCCCGTAGAACTCCTCGAGGTCGACGACCACCGCGTTCTGCGGCGGCCAGACCGTCGCGTCGAAGGCGGCGACCCGCTCGCCCGTCGTCAGCGCGCCCGTGGCGTGCTCGGTCCACGGCAGGCCGGGGGCGTCGTCCGGACGGGAGTGGACGGTCACGGTACGGTCGCCGGCCTCGTCGGGCGCGCCGACCAGCACCTGGATCAGGACCGCGCCCTCCTCGGGCAGCACCAGCGGCGCGAGGAGCGTGAACTCCTCCACCCGGTCGCACCCCACCTGGTCCCCGGCGCGCAGGGCCAGCTCCAGGAACCCGGTGCCGGGGAACAAGGCGTTGTCACCCAGCACGTGATCTGACAGCCACGGGTGCGTGCGCAGCGACAGCTTGCCGGTGAACAGCACCTCCTCGGAGTCCGCGAGGGCGAGCGTGGCGCCAAGCAGGGGGTGCCCGGCGGGCATCAGCCCGGCACCGCTGACATCACCGGTGAGGGCGGCGGGGCGGGGCCAGAAACGCTCGTGCTGGAAGGCGTAGGTGGGCACGTCGACCTGACGGGCGGACGTACCGGCGAACCAGGCCGCCCAGTCGACCTCGACGCCCGACACGTGGAGCTGGGCGAGGGCGGTGAGGAGAGCGGTCTCTTCCGGGCGGTCCTTGCGGAGGGCCGGGACGGAGAGCAGGTCCTGGTCGGGGTCGAGGGTGTGCTGGGCGAGGGCGGTCAGGACACCCTCGGGACCGAGCTCGAGGAAGGCGGTAGCACCTGCGGCGGCAAGGGAACGGACGCCGTCGGCGAAGCGGACGGCCTCACGGACATGCCGCACCCAGTACTCGGGGGTGGTGACGAGCTCGGCCGAGGCGAGCTCACCCGTCACATTCGAGATCAGGGGAATGGCCGGGGCCTGGTAGGACAGGCCCTCGATGGCCCGACGGAAATCGTCCAGCATCGGATCCATCAACGGCGAGTGGAAGGCGTGACTCACCGACAACCGCTGGGTCTTGCGGCCTTCGGCAGCGAAACCCGATGCGGTGGCCAGAGCCGCGTCCTCGTCACCGGCGATGACGACAGCCGTCGGGCCGTTGACGGCCGCGATGGACACGCCCTCGACCAGCCGCCCCACGACCTCGTCCTCGGATGCCTGGACGGCGACCATCGCACCACCGGAAGGCAGCGCGTTCATCAACCGAGCACGGGCTGCGACGAGGGAACACGCATCCTCAAGGGAGAACACACCCGCGACATGCGCGGCAGCGATCTCACCGATCGAATGCCCGGCCACGAAGTCCGGCCGCACTCCCCACGACTCGACCAGCCTGTACAGCGCCACCTCGATCGCGAAAAGCGCGGGCTGAGCGAAACCCGTACCGTTCAGCGCATCAGCATCGTCACCGAACATGACGTCCCGCAGCCCGTCGAAACGAGCCGCGATCCCGTCCAGCGCCTCCGCGAACACCGGGAACCGGGCATACAACTCCCGCCCCATCCCCAGCCGCTGCGACCCCTGCCCCGAGAACAGGAACGCCGGCTTTCTCTCGACATCCCCGGTCACACCGCGCGCGATCTCAAGGGCCTCGCCGGCGCCCGCCAGGAGCACGGCGCGGTGGGCGAGGTGGGAACGGCCGGTGGCCAGCGAGTAGCCGATGTCCGCCGGGGAGTCCGTGCCCACCAGGGCCATGATCCGCTCCAGTTGCGCCGCCAGGGCGGCCTCGGTCTTCCCGGACGCCGGCCAGGGCACGACGGCCGGCGACGGTACCTCGGGGGCCGGGGCCGGCTCTTCGGCGGGCTCGTCCGCCGGGGCCTGCTCGACGATGACGTGCGCGTTCGTGCCGCTGATGCCGAACGACGACACGCCCGCGCGCCACGGCCGGTCCACCTCCGGCCACGCCCGGGCGTCCGTCAGCAGTTCCACCGCGCCCGCCGACCAGTCGACGTGGGTGGAGGGCTGGTCGACGTGCAGCGTCTTCGGCAGGACGCCGTGCCGCATCGCCATGACCATCTTGATGATCCCGGCGACACCGGCGGCGGCCTGCGTGTGACCGATATTGGACTTCACCGACCCCAGCCACAACGGCCGGTCCGCGTCCCGCTCGCGCCCGTACGTGGCCAGGAGCGCCTGCGCCTCGATCGGGTCGCCCAGCGTCGTACCCGTACCGTGCGCCTCCACCGCGTCCACGTCGGCGGCGCTCAGACCCGCGCTCGCCAGCGCCTGGCGGATCACCCGCTGCTGCGACGGGCCGTTCGGCGCCGTCAGGCCGCTCGACGCGCCGTCCTGGTTCACCGCGGACCCGCGTATCACGCCCAGGATCCGGTGCCCGTTGCGCCGGGCGTCCGACAGCCGCTCCAGGACGAGCACGCCGACGCCCTCCGACCAGCCCGTGCCGTCGGCGCCGTCCGCGAACGCCTTGCAGCGGCCGTCCGCCGCCAGACCGCCCTGGCGGCTGAAGCCCGCGAAGCCCATCGGCGTCGACAGGACCGTCACACCACCGGCGAGCGCCAGCGAGCACTCCTCGTTGCGCAGCGCGTGGCTGGCTAGGTGGAGGGCGACGAGCGACGACGAGCACGCCGTGTCGACCGTCACCGCCGGGCCCTCAAGCCCGAAGGTGTACGAGACGCGCCCGGAGAGGACGCTGCCGGCGAGGCTGGTGCCGCCGTGGCCCTCCACGTCCTCCTGGGAGTTCATCACGACGCCCGCGTAGTCGACGCCGTTGGTGCCGACGAAGACGCCCGTCTTGCTGCCCTGGAGGGAGGCCGGGGCGATGCCCGCGCGCTCGATCGCCTCCCAGGACGCCTCCAGCAACAGCCGCTGCTGCGGGTCCATCGTCACGGCCTCGCGCGGCGATATGCCGAAGAAGTCGGCGTCGAAGCCGGCCGCGTCGACGAAGCCGCCCTCGGTGGTGACGCTGCTGCCGTCACCGCCGTTACCGCCGTCGCCCGTCAGGGCCTCGAGGTTCCACCCACGGTCGGTCGGGAAGGGCGTGATGCCGTCACGTCCCTCGTGCAGCATCCGCCAGAGATCCTCCGGGGACCGCACCCCGCCCGGCAGCCGGCAGGACATGCCCACGATGGCGATGGGCTCCTGCTTTCCGGCCTCGACTTCCAGCAGCCGTTGGCGGGTCTGGTGCAGATCCGCCGTGACCCACTTGAGGTAGTCAACGAGCTTGCTGTCGTTCGACATTGCGTGGAACCTTCCGTGTGAAGAATGAGGCCGGGTCAGCGATCGCCCAGACGGCCGAGCTCGTTGTCGATGAAGGCGAAGATCTCGTCCTCGCTGGCGGAGCCGATCCGCTCGGCGACCTCGGTGCCGGCGGTCTCGGCCGCGCCGCCCCGCCACTTCTCCAGCATCTGGAGCAGCCGGTTGGAGACGGCCGCCCGGGTGAGGGCGTCGGGTTCCGTGGTCGTGAGGGCGGAGTCGAGGCGGTCGAGCTCCGCGAGGAGGGTGGAGGAGGTGTCGGGGCCGTCCTCGCCCACGAGCTGAGAGACGAGGTGTTCGGCCAGGGAGACGGGGGTGGGGTGGTCGAAGGTCAGGGTGGCGGGCAGCCGCAGCCCCGTCGAGGCCGTCAGCCGGTTGCGGAGCTCGACGGCGGTCAGGGAGTCGAAGCCCAGGTCCTGGAACCCCTTCTTCGCCCCGATCGCCTCGGGCGAGGCGTGCCCGAGCACACGTGCCGCCTCCGCCCTGACGAGCTCCACGGCGAAACGTACGCGCTCTTCTTCCCGTATTTCCCTCAACTGTCGTGCGAGTCCGGCGGCCGTCGCGGCACTGTCCCCGGCGGCCGCGGCAACCCGCCGGCCGCCCTTCACCAGGCCGCGCAGCAGCGGCGGCACCTCCCCCTGGGCGCGCCGGGCGCCGGAGGCCGGGCCGATCGGGACGACGTAGGGCTCGTCGAGCCCGACGGCCGCGTCGAACAGCGCCAGCCCCTGCGCGACCGTCAGCGGCGGAACCCCGGACGCCGCGATCCGCTGCATGTCGGCCTGCGACAGCGCGCCCGTCATGCCGCTCCCCTGCGCCCAGGCCCCCCACGCCAGGGACTGGGCGGGCAGGCCGAGAAGGCGGCGGTGGCAGGCGAGGGCGTCGAGGAAGACGTTGCCGGCGGCGTAGTTGGCCTGACCGGCGCTGCCCATCACGCCGGAGATGGAGGAATAGACGATGAAGGCGTCGAGGCCGAGGTCCTTGGTGAGCTCGTGGAGGTGCCAGGCGGCGTCGGCCTTCGGGCGCAGGACGGTCGCGAGGCGGTTCGGGGTGAGGGAGGTGATCACGCCGTCGTCGAGGACACCGGCCGTGTGGATCACGGCGGTCAGCGGACGGGCGGACGGGATCCCGGCCAGCAGGCCCTTGACCTCGCTGCGGTCGGACGTGTCGCAGGCGACGACCGTCACCTCGGCGCCCAGGGCGGCGAGTTCGTCGGCCAGCTCCGCCGCGCCGGGGGTCTCCGGGCCACGGCGGCTCGCCAGCAGCAGGTGCTTCATACCGTGCTCGGCCACGAGGTGCCGGGCCAGTAGGCCGCCGAGGCCGCCTGTGCCACCGGTAATCAGCACTGTGCCGGTCGGATTCCATGTGCGTACCGCTGCCGGAGTGTCGGCCTCCGGCGCGACCCGCGCCAGCCGCCCCACGCGCACCGCGCCGTCGCGTACGACGAACTGGGCGTCGCCGCCTGCGAGCAGGCCGGGGAGCAAGGCGCTCGGGTCGGCGTCGGCGACGTTATCGACGTCGAGGAGGACGAACCGTCCGGGGTGCTCCGACTGCGCCGAGCGCACCAGACCCCAGACCGCGGCGGCCGCCGGGTCATGGACGGCGTCCGCCGCGTCGGCGGGGATGGCGTTACGGGTGAGGAAGAGGAGACGGGAGGCTGCGTGGCGGTTGTCGGCGAGCCACTCCTGAACGAGCTGGAGGGCGTGGGCGGTCAGCCGGTGTGCGGCGGCGGGTACGTCCTCGCCGTCGGTGGTGGCGACCGGGACCACGACGAGATCGGTGCCGGCCGGTACGTCGGACAGGGACGCGATCCCGTCGTCGCCGAGCGTCACGGACCGAAGCGTCTCCTGGGCGGTGGCTGCGGGGCTGGGCGCCGGGACCCACTCCAGGCGCAGCAAGGCGCCCTGCTCCGCACCGGCCCCGGTGGGGGCGTCGTCGGCGACCGGCCGGGGGTGGAGGACCAGCGTCTCCACCGACAGCACGGGAGCGCCGGCGGCGTCCACCGCCGCGACCGAGACCGAGTCCCCCGCGGTCCGGGTGAGGCGTGCCCGCACGGCCGAGGCGCCGCCTGCGTGGAGGGAGACCCCCGACCACGACAGCGGGGACAGCTCTTCCTCACCGTCCAGGCCCGCGAATTCCGCTGCCTGAGCGAGGGATTCCAGCAGGGCGGGGTGGATGCCGTAGTAGGGAGCGTCGGACGCGGCCTCGCCGGTCAGCTTCGCCTCGACGTACACCTCGTCGTCGCGGACCCAGAGGGTGGTGGATTCGTCGCCCGCGTCGACGGCGGTGGCGCCGGTGGGCGGCCAGGTGGACGCGTCGAAATCCGCGACCCGCTCGCCGGCGGCGAGGACGCCGGTGGCGTGCTCGGTCCACGGCTCGTCGAGGGCGTCCTCGGGGCGTGAGTAGACGCGTACGGCACGGGCCCCTGTCGCGTCCGGCGCGCCCGTCCACACCTGGAGCGCGAGCGCGGACTCGCCGGTGAGGGCCAGGGGCGTGTGGACGGTCAGAGCGGTGACGCGGTCGCAGTCCACCTCGTCACCGGCGCGAATGGCCAGCTCGAGGAAGGCCGATACGGGGAATTCGGTGTTCTGCGGGGAGATCCGGCTCGTGAACAGCACCCCGTCGGAGTCGGCCAGCGGCACTGCGGCACCCAGGAGCGGATGCCGGGCGGGCACGAGGCCGACGGACGAGACATCACCGGTGAGGGCGGCGGGGCGGGGCCAGAAACGCTCGTGCTGGAACGCGTACGTGGGCAGCTCGACGCGCCGGGCACCGGTACCCGCGAACAGCTCGGCCCACGCGACGTCGACCCCGGACACGTGGAGCTGGGCGAGGGCGGTGAGGAGAGCGGTCTCCTCGGGGCGGTCCTTGCGGAGAGCGGGGACGGAGAGCAGGTCCTGGTCGGGGTCGAGGGTGTGCTGGGCGAGGGCGGTGAGGACACCGTCGGGACCGAGCTCCAGGAAGGCGGTAGCGCCTGCCTTCGCCAGCGCTTGGATGCCGTCGGCGAAACGGACGGCCTCGCGGACGTGCCGCACCCAGTACTCGGGGGTGGCGACGATCTCGGCCGAGGCGAGCTCACCCGTCACATTCGAGATCAGGGGAATGGTCGGGGCCTGGTAGGACAGGCCCTCGATGGCCCGACGGAAATCGTCCAGCATCGGGTCCATGAGCGGCGAGTGGAACGCGTGGCTCACGGAGAGCCGCTGGAACTTACGTCCCTCGGCGATCCGCAGAACAGCCGCTTCCTCGCCGGCGATGACGACGGCGTCGGGGCCGTTGACAGCGGCGATCGAGACACCGGCGGTGAGACGAGGCACGATCTCGGCCTCGGATGCCTGCACCGCCACCATCGCACCACCAGCAGGCAGCGCGTTCATCAACCGAGCACGCGCCGCGACGAGGGAACACGCATCCTCAAGCGAGAGGACACCGGCGACATGCGCCGCCGTGATCTCACCGATCGAATGCCCCGCGACGAAGTCCGGACGCACTCCCCACGACTCGACCAGCCGGAACAAGGCCACCTCAAGCGCGAAAAGCGCGGGCTGAGTGAAGCCCGTCGAGTTCAGCGCCTCCGCATCGTCGCCGAACATGACATCCCGCAACCCGTCAAAACGACCAGCGACGTCCTCAAACGCATCGGCGAACACCGGGAACCGGGCGTACAACTCACGCCCCATCCCCAGCCGCTGCGAGCCCTGACCGGAGAACAGCACCGCCAGCGGCCGATCCACGGCAGCCCCACGAGCCACCTCGTCCCCTGCCAGCAGCACCGCGCGGTGGTCGAGAACAGCCCTTCCCGCCGCCAGCGAGAAGCCGACATCAACAGGCTCACCCGTCACAGAAGCCAGACGCTCCACCTGTTCCGCGAGCGCCGCCTCCGACTTCGCCGACACCGCCCACGGCACCAGCCCACCCGACGACGAAACACCAGCCTCAGCACCAGCGGCCTCAGGCGCCTGCTCAACAATCACATGCGCGTTCGTCCCGCTGAGGCCGAACGACGACACACCCGCGCGCCACGGACGATCGACCTCCGGCCACGCCCGCGCCTCCGCGAGCAGTTCCACTGCTCCCGCCGTCCAGTCCACATGAGACGACGGCTCATCGATGTGCAGGCTCTTCGGCAGGACGCCGTGCCGCATCGCCATGACCATCTTGATGATCCCGGCGACACCGGCGGCAGCCTGCGTGTGACCGATGTTCGACTTCACCGACCCCAGCCACAACGGACGCTCCGCGTCCCGCTCACGCCCGTACGTCGCCAGCAACGCCTGCGCCTCGATCGGGTCACCCAACGTCGTACCCGTACCATGCGCCTCCACCGCATCCACATCAGCGGCGCTCAGACCCGCACTCGCCAACGCCTGCCGGATCACCCGCTGCTGCGACGGACCATTCGGCGCCGTCAGACCATTCGACGCACCATCCTGATTCACCGCCGAACCACGCACCACCGCCAACACCCGGTGACCATTACGCCGCGCATCCGACAACCGCTCCAGCACCAGCACGCCGGCGCCCTCCGACCAGCCCGTGCCGTCGGCGGCGTCCGCGAACGCCTTGCAGTAGCCGTCCGTCGCGAGGCCGCCCTGGCGGCTGAAGCCCGCGAAGGTCATCGGCGTCGACAGGACCGTCACGCCGCCGGCGAGGGCGAGCGAGCTCTCGCCGCTGCGGAGGGACTGGGCGGCGAGGTGGAGGGCGACGAGCGACGACGAGCACGCCGTGTCGATCGTCACCGCCGGGCCCTCCAGCCCGAAGGTGTAGGAGACCCGGCCGGAGATGACGCTGGTGGCGAGGCCGGTGCTGGCGTGGCCCTCGACGTCCTCGCGGGAGTTCATCACGAGCGTGGCGTAGTCCTGGCCCGTCGTGCCGACGAAGACACCCGTCTTCGTACCGCGCAGGGCCGTCGCGTCGATCCCGGCGCGCTCGAACGCCTCCCAGGACGTCTCCAGCAACAGCCGCTGCTGCGGGTCCATCGCCAGGGCCTCGCGCGGCGAGATGCCGAAGAAGCCGGCGTCGAAGTCGGCGACGTCCTGGAGGAAGCCGCCGCGCCGGGTCGCGCTGCCGCCCCGGTTCTCCGGGTCCGTGCCGAAGAGCGCCTTGAGGTCCCAGCCCCGGTCGGTGGGGAAGCCGGTGATGCCGTCGCGGCCTTCGGCGAGCATCCGCCACAGGTCGTCCGGCGACCGTACGCCGCCGGGCATCCGGCAGGCCATGCCGACAATGGCGATGGGGTCGTCGGCGACGGCCGCGGTTGCGGCGGGGGCGCTGGCGCCGCCGTCCTCGTGCTGGTCGAGCAGCTCGGCCATGAGGTGGCTCGCGAGGGCGGCCGGGGTGGGGTAGTCGAAGATCAGGGTCGCGGTGAGCCGCAGGCCGGTGGCGGTGGTGAGCCGGTTGCGGAGTTCCACCGCCGTCAGGGAGTCGAAGCCGAGTTCGCGGAACTCCCGGCCCGCCTCGACCTGTCGTGCCGAGGCGTGCCCGAGGACGGCGGCCGCCTCGGTCCGGACGAGGTCGGTCACGGACCGGAGCGCGTCCTCCTCCCCCAGCGCGGACAGCCGGAGGCTGAGCGCGGCCGCCGTGCCGGCGCCGCCCGCCGCCGTGGCGGCCGTTCGCCGGCCGCCACGGATCAGACCGCGCAGCAGCGGGGGTACGACGCCCGGGGCGCGTCCGCCGCGCGCGGCGGGGCCGATCGGGACGACGTAGGGCTCGTCGAGGCCGACGGCCGCGTCGAAGAGCGCCAGGCCCTGTTCGGCCGTCAGCGGGGGCACTCCGGAGGCCGCGATCCGCTGCATGTCGGCCTGCGACAGCGTGCCCGTCATGCCGCTCGACCGCGCCCACGCGCCCCACGCCAGGGACTGGGCGGGGAGGCCGAGAAGGCGGCGGTGGTGGGCGAGGGCGTCGAGAAAGACGTTGCCGGCGGCGTAGTTGGCCTGGCCCGCGCCGCCCATCACGCCGGAGACCGACGAGAAGAGGACGAATGCGGCCAGATCCAGTTCCCTGGTCAGCTCGTGGAGGTGCCAGGCCGCGTCGGCCTTCGGGCGCAGGACGCCCGAGAGGCGGTCCAGGGTCAGGGAGGTGATCACACCGTCGTCGAGGACACCGGCCGTGTGAACCACAGCGGTCAGCGGACGGGCGGACGGGACCCCGGCCAGCAGCCGCTCCACCGCGCCACGGTCCGCCATGTCGCACGCCTCGACGGTCACTTCCGCGCCGAGGGCGGTCAGTTCGTCGACCAGCTCCGCCGCCCCCGGCGCCGCCGGGCCACGGCGGCTCGCCAGCAGCAGGTGCGTCACACCGTGCTCGGCCACCAGATGCCGGGCCAGCAGGCCGCCCAGGCCACCCGTACCACCGGTAATCAGCACCGTGCCAGCCGGATTCCATGAGGATTCCGCTGCCGGAGCATCCGGCTCCGCCGCGACCCGCGCCAGCCGCCCCACGCGCACCACACCGTCACGTACGACGAACTGGTCGTCGCCCGCCGCCAGCAGCCCCGGCAACTCGGGCACCACCGCATCAAGCTCAGCCCCGGCGGCCAGGTCGATCAGAGCGAACCGGTCCGGGTGTTCGGTCTGCGCCGAGCGCACCAGGCCCCACGCGGCGGCGGCCGCGAGGTCGTCCCCGTCCGTCGCGCCCCGCGTCACGAACACCAGTCGTGAGCCCGCGAACCGCTCCTCCGCCAGCCACTCCCCCACCAGGCCGAGCGCCCGGGCCGTCAGCTCGTGCGCCGCGCCGGGCACGTCGGTCCCGTCGCCGCCCGCTTCCAGCGGGGCCAGCACCAGCTCCGTGCCGTCCGGTACGTCGGCCAGGGCCGGCGTGGCCGTCCCGGTGGCCAGGGTCACCTGGCTGATCTCGCGGTCCTCCGACCGCGCCTCCGATGCCGGGGCCGGGACCCAGTCCAGCCGCAGCAGGGATCCATGCTCCTGGCCGCCGGCCCGGCGGTCGGCCTCGGTCTCCGCCCGTTCGCGGAGCACCAGCGTGCTTACCGAGAGCACCGGTGCGCCCTCGGTGTCGACGACGGCCACGGAGACGGTGTCCTCGGTGGTCCGGGTGACCCGGATCCGTACGGCCGACGCGCCCCCGGCGTGGAGGGAGAGCCCGGACCACGACACCGGAACGAGCTCGTCGGCTCCCCCGCCCGGCGCCGTGATGGCCAGCGCCTGGGTGACGGCCGTCAGCAGTGCGGGGTGGAGGCCGAACGCTCCGGCATCGTCCGCGGCCTCGGTGGGAAGGGCGGCTTCCACGAAGGTGTCGGCGAAGGTGTCGGCGGCCCGCGTCCAGATCGCGCGGACGGTCCGGGAGGCGGGGCCGTGTCCGGCCTTGTCGTAAAACTCCTCGACGGCATCGGCGTCGACGGCGGTGGCGTCGCGCGGCGGCCACTCGTCGGTGCCGAAGTCCGCGACGCGCTCGCCGGGGCTCAGCATGCCGTGCGCGTGTTCCGTCCAGGTCTGGTCGGGGGCGTCGGCGAGCTGGGAATAGACGGTCACCTTCCGGGCGCCCGCCGGGTCGGGGGCGCCCACCCAGACCTGGAGGAGGACGGCGAGGTCGCCGTCCAGGGCGAGCGGCGACGTCAGGGTGAGTTCGTCGACGCGGCCGTAGCCGACCTGGTCGCCCGCGCGGATGGCGAGCTCCACGTACGCGGCGGCCGGGAACGTGGTGCCCTCGGCGAGCCAGGGGTGGGTGCGGGTGGAGAGCCTGCTGGTGAACAGCACGCCGTCGAGGCCGGCCAGGGACACCGCCGCGCCGAGCAGCGGGTGGCCGGCGGGGGTGAGGCCGGCGGCGGACACGTCGCCCGCGACGGCGGCGGGCTTGGGCCAGAACCGTTGGTGCCGGAAGGCGTACGTGGGAACGTCCACGCGGCGGGCGCCCGTGCCGTCGAACCACGCCGCCCAGTCCACCGCGACGCCCGCCACGTGCAGCCGGGCGAGCGCGGTGAGCAGGGAGCGCTCCTCGGCCCGGTTCCGGCGCAGGGCGGTGAGGGCGAGCGTGGTCCCGGTGTCGTCGAGGGTGTGCTGGGCCATGGCCGTCAGCACACCGTCGGGGCCGAGTTCCAGGAACGCGGTGGCACCCTCGACCGCCAGCGTCCGGACGCCGTCGGCGAAGCGGACGGTCTCCCGGACGTGCCGCACCCAGTACTCGGGTGTGGACAGCAGTTCCGCCGTCGCGATCCGGCCGGTCACGTTGGAGACGACCGGGATGCGCGGCGCCTGGAAGGACAGCCCGGCCAGGGCCTGCCGGAAGTCCTCCAGCATGGGGTCCATCAGCGGCGAGTGGAAGGCGTGGCTCACCGCCAGCCGCTGGGTCTTGCGGCCCTCGGAGGCGAACTTCTCGGCGATGCGGGGCACCGCTGTCTCGTCGCCCGCGATGACGACGGCGTCCGGGCCGTTGACGGCCGCGATGGACACGCCCTCGACCAGGCGCGCCGCGACCTCCTCCTCGGACGCCTGGACGGCCACCATCGCGCCACCAAAAGGCAGCGCGTTCATCAACCGAGCACGAGCCGCGACGAGGGAACACGCATCCTCAAGCGAGAACACACCCGCCACATGCGCCGCCGCGACCTCACCGATCGAATGCCCCGCCACGAAATCCGGCCGCACTCCCCACGACTCGACCAGCCGGAACAAGGCCACTTCGAGGGCGAAAAGCGCGGGCTGGGCGAAACCGGTGCGGTCCAGTACGGCCGCGTCGCCCTCGAACATGACCTCGCGCAGCGGACGTTCCAGTGCGCTGTCGAGGCGGGCCGCCACCGCGTCCAGGGCCTCGGCGAAGACGGGGAACCGGGTGTACAGTTCCCGGCCCATGCCCACCCGTTGGGATCCCTGGCCCGTGAAGAGCACCGCCAGGGAGCGGCCTGCGGCCGCGCGGCCGCGCGCTGCCTCGGACAGGGAGCCGTCGGGGCCGGCCAGGAGGACCGCGCGGTGGTCGAAGGACGAGCGGCCCGTGGCCAGCGAGTGGCCGACGTCCACGGGGGCGGCGGTCCCGGCGAGGGCGGTCGCGCGCTCGACCTGGGCGGCCAGCGCCTCCTCGGACTTGGCGGACACCGGCCACGGCACCACACCGGGCCGGACCACGGGCGCCTCCGGCTCCCCCACCGGCTCGGGCTCGACGGCCTGTTCCAGGATGACGTGCGCGTTCGTTCCGCTGATGCCGAAGGAGGAGACGCCCGCACGCCACGGCCGGTCCACCTCCGGCCACGCCCGGGCGTCCGTCAGCAGTTCCACCGCGCCCCCGGCCCAATCCACGTGTGCCGAGGGCCGTTCCGCGTGGAGGGTGCGCGGCAGCACGCCCCGGCGCATGGCCATGACCATCTTGATGACTCCGGCGACGCCCGCCGCCGCCTGCGCGTGGCCGATGTTGGACTTCACCGAGCCGAGCAGCAGCGGCCGTTCGGCCGGGCGGCCCTGGCCGTAGGTGGCCAGCAGGGCCTGGGCCTCGATGGGGTCGCCGAGCGGCGTGCCCGTCCCGTGGCCCTCGACCGCGTCGACGTCCGCCGCCTTCAGCCCGGCGCCGGCCAGGGCCTGGCGGATGACGCGCTGCTGGGCGGGGCCGCTGGGGGCGGTGAAGCCGTTGGACGCGCCGTCCTGGTTGACGGCCGAACCCCGCACCACCGCCAGCACCGGGTGGCCGTTGCGGCGCGCGTCGGAGAGGCGTTCGACGAGGAGCATGCCGACGCCCTCGGACCAGCCGGTGCCGTCGGCGGTGTCGGCGTAGGCCTTGCAGCGGCCGTCGGCGGCCAGGCCGCCCTGGCGGCTGAACTCCATCAGGGAGCCCGGCGACGACATGACGTTGACGCCGCCGACGAGGGCCATGGAGCACTCGCCGGCCCGCAGGGCGTGGATGGCGGAGTGGAGGGCCACGAGGGAGGAGGAGCAGGCCGTGTCGACGGTGACCGCCGGTCCTTCGAGGCCGAGCGTGTAGGAGAGCCGGCCGGAGGTGGCGCTGGCGGCGATGCCGGTGCCGATGTCGCCGGTGGCGTCGGCGAGGGAGCGGACGAGGAGGTAGGCGTAGTCCTGGCCGTTGGTGCCGACGAACACGCCGGTGCGGCTGCCGCGCAGGGTGGCCGGGTCGATGCCGGCGCGTTCGATCGCCTCCCAGGACGTCTCCAGCAGCAGGCGCTGCTGGGGGTCCATCGTCACGGCCTCGCGCGGCGAGATGCCGAAGAAGTCGGCGTCGAAGTCGGCCGCGCAGTCGAGGAAGCCGCCTTCCTGGCTGACGCTGTTGCCGCGCTTGTCGACTCCGGCGTCGCGCAGGGCCGCGAGGTCCCAGCCCCGGTCGGTGGGGAAGCCGGAGATGGCGTCCCCACCGGTGGCGACGAGGTCCCAGAGGTCCTCCGGGGTGTGGACGCCGCCCGGGTAGCGGCAGCTCATCGCGACGATGGCGACGGGCTCGGCGGCGGCGGCCGCCAGGGCGCGGTTCTGCCGGCGCAGGTGCTCGGTCTCCTTGAGGGAGGCCCGGAGAGCTTCGACTACTTTTTCGCTGGGCGTGGTCATGTTCCGCTCTCTCAGCCTTCGTCGTCGTTGGAGCCGGTGGAGCCAGTGGTGCCGGGAGTGCCGGGGGTGCCGTCCAGCGCCGCCCGGACGAGGGCGTCGACGTCCATCTCGTCGATCGAGTCGGCGTAGCCGCCGTCAGGGTCCGCCGTCCGCCCGGTGGTGGCGTCGTCGGCCGTGGCCGTGGTGGCGGCGAGCCTCAGCAGGGGTTCCAGCACGCCGATCTCGCGCAGTTGGGCCACGGAGACGGAGGCGAGCAGGGCCCGGATGCCGGCCTGGTCGATCTCCTCACCCTCCCCAGCAGTGCCCTGTCCGGCGCCGGGCAGCAGCTCGCGCAGGACGTGGGCGGCCAGGTCGACGGGTGTGGGGTGGTCGAAGACGAGCGTGGCGGCCAGGGTCAGCCCGGTCGCGGCCGTGAGCTGGTTGCGCAGTTCGACGGCGGCGAGCGAGTCGAAGCCGAGGTCCCGGAAGGCCCGGTCGGCGCCGACGGCGTCGGCGTCGGTGTGGCCGAGGACGGCGGCGGCCCGGTTCCGTACGAGGTTCAGGACGGTCTCGGTGCGCTGTGCCGCGCTCTGGCCCGCGAGCTTCTCGCGCAGGGCCGCGCCGTCCGCTCCGGGCGCGGTGTCGCCGCCGGTCCCGGCCTGGGCCGGGTCGTCGGCGGGGGCGAGCTCCGCGAGGAGGGGGCTGGTGCGGACGGCGGTGAAGGCGCGGACGAACCGGGCGGGTTCGACCTCGGCGACGACCTCCGTCGGCCCGTTCTCCATGACGGCCCGGCGCAGCGCGGTGACCGCGAGGCGCGGGTCCAGCGGCCGGATGCCGGTGCGCTGGGCGGCGGCGGTGGCGCGGGCGTCGGCGGCCATGCCGCCGCCGGCCCAGGCGCCCCAGGAGATGGAGGTGGCGGCCAGGCCCTCGGCGCGGCGCCGCTCGGCGAGGGCGTCGAGGAGGGCGTTGGCGGCGGCGTAGTTGGCCTGCCCGGGGTTGCCGACGGTGGCGGACGCCGAGGAGAACAGGGCGAACACCGTGAGGCCGAGGTCCCGGGTCAGGTCGTGGAGGGCCAGGGCCGAGGCGGCCTTGGCGCGGTGGACGGCCGCGAACCGCTCGGGGGTCAGGCCGTCGATCACGCCGTCGTCGAGGACGCCCGCCGCGTGGACGACTCCCGTCAGGGGCGTCCCGTCGGGGATGTCCGCGAGGAGGGCCGCGAGCGCGGCGCGGTCGGCGACGTCGCAGGCGGCGAGGGTGACCTCGGCGCCCAGCGCGGCCAGTTCGGTCCGCAGGTCCTCGGCGCCGGGCGCCTCGGCGCCCCGGCGGCTGACGAGCAGCAGGTGTGCCGCGCCGGCTTCGGCGAGGCCGCGTGCCACGTGGGCGCCGAGGGCGCCGGTGCCGCCGGTGATCAGGACGGTGCCGGTGGGCCGCCACTCCCGTACGGGCCCGTCGGCCGGAACGGGCACGAGCCGGCGGCCGAAGACGGCGGAGGGCCGGACGGCGAGCTGGTCCTCGCCGCCGGAGTCGGCGAGAAGTCCGGCGAACCGGTCCGCCGACCGCTCGTCGAGGGTCTCCGGCAGATCGATCAGGCCGCCCCAGCGGCGCGGGTGCTCGAGCGCGGCGACGCGTCCCAGGCCCCAGACGCCGGCCTGGGCGAGGCCCGGTACCGGCTCGGCGGGCGAGACGGCGACCGCGCCGCGGGTGACGCACCACAGGGGCGCGTCGATCCCGGCGTCGCCGAGCGCCTGGACGAGGGCGGCGGTGCGCAGGGTGCCCTCGGGGACGCCGTCGGTGTCGCCCGGAGTGGCGAGGGCGAGCAGGGACAGGACTCCGGTGAACTCACGCCTCTCGGCGGCCTGTTCCTTCAGCAGTGCGGCCAGGGCGTCCCGGTCGGTTCCGGTGGTGACATCCAGGCGTACAGCCCCGTCGCCGAGGCGGGCGAGGACGCCGGTGGCCCAGGGGTCGTCGGCCTGTCCGGCGGGTACGACGGCGAGCCAGGTGCCGGCCGGGCGGCCGGTGGGCGCGGTGGCGGTCAGGGGCTTCCAGACGACGCGCTGGCGCCAGCCGTCCACGGTGGACCGCTCGGCGCGGCGGCGGCGCCAGTCGGCGAGCGCGGGCAGGACCTTGGCCAGCGCGTCGCCGTCGACGTCCAGCTCCGACTCCAGCGCGGTGAAGTCCTCGCCGCGCACGGCGGACCAGAACGCCTCGTCCTCGCCCCCGGTCGTGCCGGCGGCGGTGGCGGGCCGGTTCTCGGGCCAGAACCGCTGGTGCTGGAACGGGTAGGTGGGCAGGTCCACGCGCGCCGCCGGGTCGGCGGCGCCGAGGACGGACGTCCAGCGCGGGCTCAGGCCATCGGCGTGGAGCCGGGCCAGGGCGGTGAGCACGGACGTCTCCTCGTCGCGGCCCTTGCGCAGCGCCGGTACGGTCATCGCCCGGGAGGAGGCGGCGTCCAGGGTGTCCTGGGCCATGGCGGTCAGGACACCGTCGGGGCCGATCTCCAGGAAGCGGGTGACGCCGCGCCCGGTGAGGGCGGTGACGCCGTCGCCGAACCGTACGGCCTCGCGGACGTGCCGCACCCAGTACTCGGGCGAGCACAGCTCTTCCCCGGTGGCGAGGTCGCCGGTGAGGCAGGACACGAGCGGAAGCGCCGGCGCGGCGTACGTCACGCCGCGGGCGGCCCGTCGGAAGTCCTCGAGTACGGCGTCCATGTGCAGGGAGTGAAACGCATGGCTGACCAGCAAACGCCTAGTCTTGCGGCCGTCGGCGGCGAACTTCTCCGCGACGGCGAGCACGGCGGCCTCGTCGCCCGACAGGACGACCGCCCGCGGGCCGTTGACGGCGGCGACGGACACGCCGTCGACCAGCCGCCCCACGATCTCGTCCTCGGTGGCCTGGACGGCGACCATGGCGCCGCCGGAAGGCAGCGCGTTCATCAACCGGGCACGGGCCGCGACGAGGGAACACGCGTCCTGAAGGGAGAAGACGCCCGCGATGTGCGCGGCGGCGATCTCACCGATGGAGTGACCGGCCACGTAGTCCGGCCGCACTCCCCACGACTCCACCAGCCGGAACAGCGCGACCTCGAGGGCGAAGAGCGCGGGCTGGGTGAAGCCGGTGTCGTTCAGCGCGGTGCCGTCCTCGGCGAACATCACGTCGCGCAGGGACCGGTCCAGCACGCCGTCGAAGTGGGCGGTCACCGCGTCCAGCGCCTCGGCGAAGACCGGGAACCGCTCGTACAGCTCGCGGCCCATGCCCGGGCGCTGCGAGCCCTGGCCGGAGAAGAGGAAGGCGAGCTTCCCGGCGCGTCCCGCCGTGCGGCCCTGGACGACGCGCGGGTCGGCCTGGCCGTCGGCGAGGGCCGCCAGGGCCTCCAGCAGCTCGTCGCGGCTCGCGGCCAGGACGGTGGCCCGGTGTTCGAAGGACGACCGGGTCGTGGCCAGGGCCCGGGCCAGGCCGGCGACGGTCAGTTCCGGACGGCTCGTCAGATGGGCGGCCAGACGGGCGGCCTGGGCCGCCAGCGCCTCGGGGGCGGCCGCCGAGACGGGGACGGGCAGCATGCCCGGCCCGTCGTCCTCGGGCGCGCTCGCACCAGCGGGCTCCGCGACCGGCTCCGGCCTTTCGACCGGCTCCGGCTGTTCGATGATGACGTGCGAGTTGGTGCCGCTGGCGCCGAAGGCCGAGATGCCGGCCCGGCGCACGCGGCCCGTCTCCGGCCAGTCGGCGCGCTCGGTGAGCAGCTCGACCGCGCCGGCCGTCCAGTCCACATGGGTGGACGGCTCGTCGATGTGGAGGGTGCGGGGCAGGACGCCGTGGCGCATGGCCATGACCATCTTGATGACGCCCGCGACACCGGCGGCGGCCTGGGTGTGGCCGATGTTGGACTTCACCGAGCCGAGGAGCAGCGGCCGGTCCTCCGGCCGGTCCTGGCCGTAGGTGGCCAGCAGCGCCTGGGCCTCGATGGGGTCGCCGAGGGTGGTGCCCGTGCCGTGTGCCTCCACCGCGTCCACGTCGGCGGCCGTCAGCCCGGCGTTCGCGAGGGCGCGGCGGATGACGCGGCGCTGGGAGGGGCCGTTGGGGGCGGTCAGGCCGTTGGAGGCGCCGTCCTGGTTGATGGCGGAGCCGCGCAGGACGGCCAGCACCTCGTGACCGTTGCGGCGGGCGTCGGAGAGCCGCTCCAGGACGAGGACGCCCACGCCCTCGGACCAGCCGGTGCCGCCCGCCGACGCCGCGAAGGCGCGGCAGCGGCCGTCGCCCGACAGGGCGCCCATCTCGCCGAACTCGATGAAGTTCACGGGGGTGGACATGACCGTCACGCCGCCCGCGAGGGCGAGCGGGCACTCGCCGTTGCGCAGCGACTGGGCGGCCAGGTGCAGGGCGACCAGGGACGAGGAGCAGGCCGTGTCGACGCTGACCGACGGGCCCTCCAGGCCGAAGGTGTAGGACAGCCGGCCGGAGAGCAGGCTGGCCGACTGGGCGGTCTGCGCGTGGCCGAGCTGGCCCGCCTCGGGGCGGTAGTCGCCGGTGCCGCCGCCGATGAAGACGCCGGTGTCGCCGCCGCGCAGCGCGGCCGGGTCGATGCCGGTGCGCTCCAGGGCCTCCCAGGAGGCCTCCAGCACGAGGCGCTGCTGCGGGTCCATGACCATGGCCTCGCGCGGCGAGATGCCGAAGAAGCCCGGGTCGAAGTCGGCGACGTCGTAGAGGAAGCCGCCCTCGCGGGTGACGCTGCGGCCCCGGCCGTCCCGGTCGCCGTGGACCATGCGGTCGAGGTCCCAGCCACGGTCGTCGGGGAAGCCGCCGATGGCGTCGACCTCTCCGGCGACGAGCTTCCACAGGTCCTCGGGCGAGCGGACGCCGCCCGGGTAGCGGCAGCTCATGCCGACGATCACGATCGGGTCGTCGTCGGCGGCCGTCGTGGCCGGCACGGCGGCCCGGCGCTCCTCCTCGCCGTCCCCGCCGAGGAGTTCGGCGAGCAGGTGGGCGGCGAGGGTCTCGGCCGTCGGGTAGTCGAAGACCAGGGTGGCGGGCAGGGTGAGCCCGGTGGCCGTGGCGAGCTGGTTGCGGAGGTCGACGGCGGTCAGCGAGTCGAAGCCCAGGTCCCGGAAGGCCTGTGCGGCCGGCACGTCCGCCGGGTCGGCGAAGCCGAGCACCGCGGCGACCTCGGTCCGGACCAGGCTGAGCAGCGTCTCTGCCCGGTCGCCCTCGGCGAGGACGGCCAGTTCGGCGCGCAGGCCGGTCGCGGCGCCCTGCTCGTCGCCCTTGGTGGGCGTCAGGGCCGCGCGGGCCTCGGACAGTTCGGCGAAGAGGGCGGTGGGCCGGGAGCGGCCGAAGGCCGGGGCGAACCGGTCCCAGGCCACGTCGGCGACGGTCACCGCGGCGTCCTCGTCCGCCATGGAGTCGGCCGTGGAGCGGTCCATGGAGCCGCCCGTGGAGCCGGCCAGGGACAGGGCGAGCGCGGCGAGCGCGCGCCCGGGGTCCATGGCGGGCAGGCCGTTGGCGCGCAGGTGGGCGGCCAGGCCGTCGGGCGTGGTGTCGGCCCAGGCGCCCCAGGACACCGACAGGCCGTGCAGGCCGCTCGTCCGGCGGCGCCGGGCCACCGTGTCGAGGTAGGCGCTCGCGGCGGCCCCGGCGCCTTGGCCGCTGACGCCCCAGACGCCGGCGATGGAGGCGAAGAGGACGAACGCCACGTCCGCCGCGCCGTCACCGGCGGCCGCGTCGACGGCGGCTTCCAGGCCCGCGACGTCCGCGCGGAGCGCGGCGAGGTACGCGGCCGGGTCCGGGTCGGGGCCGGTGTCCCTGCCCGTGTGGACGACGGCGGTCAGCGGGTGGTCGGCGGGCGTCGCGGCGAGCGCGGCCGCCACGGCCTCGCCGTCGGCGAGGGAGCCGGTCGCGACCGTCAGCCCGGCGCCCAGCCCGGCGAGTTCGGCCTCCAGGGCCGCCACGGCGGAGGCGTCCGGTGCCGTGTCACCGACGAGCAGCACGTGCCGGGCCCCGCGTTCGGCGAGCCAGCGGGCGGTGTGGCCGCCGAAGCCGGCCGGGCCGCCGGTGACCAGCGCCGTGCCCGAGGTCCGCCACGCGTCCGGCGCGGTGTGGGCGGCGACTCGCACGAGCCGCCGGCCGAGGAGGCCGGAGGAGCGCAGCGCCAGCTGGTCCTCACCGTCGGCGCCGGACAGGGCGGCGCGGAAGCGGTCCGCGCCGCGCCGGTCGAGGACGTCGGCGACGTCGATCAGGCCGCCCCAGCGCTCGGGCCGCTCCAGGCCCATGACCCGGCCGAGGCCCCACGCGGCGGCCCCGGCGTCGTCGGCGACCGCCTCGGACCGGCCGGTGGCGACGGCGCCCCGGGTGACGCACCACAAGGGGGCGTCGACTCCGGCGTCCGCGAGGACGCGCAGGAGTTCGTCGGGCGCGGTCGTCACGGACAGGGAGACAACACCGGCGAAGTCCGTGCCCAGCGCGGCGAGGCGTTCGGTCAGCGCGGCGTGCTCGTCCGTGCCGACCTCGACGCGCACGGCGTCGTCGCCGAGCGCGCCCACCAGCGCGGAGACGTACGGGTCGTCGGCGTGGCCCGCCGGGACCAGCGCCAGCCAGGTGCCGGTCAGGGCGCTCACGCCCGGGACCGCCAGCGGGTGCCAGGTCACGCGGTACCGCAGGCCGTCGACGGCCGACCGCTCGGCGCGCTTGCGGCGCCAGGACGACAGGGCCGGTACGAGGGCCGACAGCGCGGCGTCGTCCAGCTCCAGCTCGGCCGACAGCGACGACAGGTCCTCGCGCTCCACGGCCGACCAGAAGGCGGCGTCCACCGGGTCCCGGTCGCCCGCCTCGCCGTGGCCGGCCGCCGTCGCGCGCTCCGGCCAGTACCACTGGCGCTGGAAGGCGTACGTCGGCAGCGGCGTCCGGCGGGCGTCCGTGCCCGCGAACCAGGCCGCCCAGTCCACGGTGACTCCGGTGACGTGCAGCCGGGCCAGGGCGGTGAGGAGAGCGGCCTCCTCGGGGCGGTCCTTGCGCAGGGCGGACACGGCCACAGTGCCGTCCAGGGTGTGCTGGGCGAGGGCGGTGAGGACACCGTCGGGGCCGAGCTCCAGGAAGGCGGTAGCGCCTGCCTCACCCAGCGCCCGGACGCCGTCGGCGAAACGAACGGTCTCCCGGACGTGCCGCACCCAGTAGTCGGCGCCGCACAGCAGCTCCGGCGAGGCGATCTCACCTGTCACGTTGGACACGACGGGAACGCTCGGCGCCTGGTACGACAGGCTCGCGGCGACCCGGCGGAAGTCCTCCAGCATCGGGTCCATGAGCGGCGAGTGGAACGCGTGGCTGACGGAGAGCCGCTGGGTCTTGCGGCCCTCGGCGGCCAGCTCCTCGGCGATCCGCAGAACAGCCGTTTCCTCGCCGGCGATGACGACGGCGTCGGGGCCGTTGACAGCGGCGATCGAGACACCGGCGACAAGAAGAGGCGCCACCTCGTCCTCGGACGCCTGCACCGCCACCATCGCACCACCGGAAGGCAGCGCGTTCATCAGCCGCGCACGAGCCGCGACGAGGGAACACGCATCCTCAAGCGAGAACACCCCCGCCACATACGCAGCCGCGATCTCACCGATGGAATGACCAGCGACGAAGTCCGGACGCACTCCCCACGACTCGACCAGCCGGAAAAGCGCCACCTCGATCGCGAAAAGCGCAGGCTGAGCAAAGCCCGTCCCGTTCAACGCCTCCGCGTCATCGCCGAACATCACCTCCCGCAGCGGACGCTCCAGCTCGCGGTCGAAGTACGCCGCCACCTCGTCCAGCGCCTCGGCGAAGACGGGGAACCGCTCGTACAGCTCCCGGCCCATGCCCGCGCGCTGCGAGCCCTGGCCCGAGAACAGGAACGCCTGCTTGCCCGCCGCGTCCCCGGCGATGCCGCGCGCGGCCTCCCGGGCGCTCTCGCCGTCGGCCAGCAGCACCGCGCGGTGCGCGAAGGCCGCCCGGCCCGTGGCCAGGGAGAAGCCGACGTCCGTCGCGTCCCGGCCCGTTCCGGCGAGGGCGGCGATCCGCTCGGTCTGCGCGGCCAGCGCGGCCTCGGAGCGGGCCGAGACCACCCACGGCACGAGGCCGGGCGCCCGCTCCGCCACCGGCTCCTCGGAGGGCGTCGCCTCCGGTGCCTGCTCGACGATGACGTGCGCGTTGGTGCCGCTGACGCCGAAGGCGGAGACGCCCGCCCGGCGCGGACGGCCGGTCTCGGGCCAGGCCCGGTGCTCGGTCACCAGCGCCACGGTCCCGTCCGTCCAGTCGACGTGCGAGGACGGGGTGCCGACGTGCAGCGTGCGCGGCAGTTCGCCGTGGCGCATCGCGAGGACCATCTTGATGACGCCCGCGACGCCGGCCGCCGCCTGGGTGTGGCCCAGGTTGGACTTGACGGCGCCGAGCAGCAGCGGCAGCTCCGGGTCGCGGTCCCGGCCGTAGGCGGCGATGAGGGCGTGCGCCTCGATGGGGTCGCCGAGGGTGGTGCCGGTGCCGTGGGCCTCCACGGCGTCGACGTCGGCCGGGGTGAGGCCGCCGTCGGTGAGGGCCTGGCGGATGACGCGCTGCTGGGCGCGGCCGTTGGGGGCGGTCAGGCCGTTGGAGGCGCCGTCCTGGTTGACGGCGCTGCCGCTGACGACCGCGAGGACGTCGTGGCCGTTGCGGCGGGCGTCGGAGAGCCGCTCCAGGACGAGGACGCCCACGCCCTCGGACCAGCTGGTGCCGTCGGCCGTGTCGGAGAAGGCCTTGCAGCGGCCGTCGGGGGCGAGCCCGCCCTGCGCGGTGAACTCGGCGAAGGCGTCCGGGCTGGACATGATCGACACGCCGCCGGCCAGGGCCAGCGCGCTCTCGCCCTGCCGCAGCGAGCGCGCGGCCATGTGGAGGGCGACGAGCGAGGAGGAGCAGGCGGTGTCGACGGTGACGGCCGGGCCCTCCAGGCCGAGGGCGTAGGAGAGGCGGCCGGACATGACGCTGGCGGTGTTGCCGGTGGCGACGTGGCCGCGGACGTCGGCGGTGCCGGCGCGCAGCACGTTGACGTAGTCCTGGCCGTTGGTGCCGACGAACACGCCGGTCCGGCTGCCGCGCAGGGACGTCGGGTCGATGCCGGCCCGTTCGAAGGCCTCCCAGGTGGTCTCCAGCAGCAGGCGCTGCTGGGGGTCCATGGCGAGGGCCTCGCGCGGGGAGATCCCGAAGAACGCCGCGTCGAAGAGGCCGACGCCGTCGAGGAAGCCGCCTTCGAGGGTGGCGGAGCCGCCCCGGGCGAGGTGTTCGAGATCCCAGCCTCGGTCGGCGGGGAAGCCGGAGATGGCGTCCTGTCCGTCGGACAGGAGGCGCCACAGGTCCTCGGGGGAGCCGATGCCGCCGGGGAAGCGGCAGTTCATGCCGACGATGACGATCGGGTCGTCGTCGACGGCTGCCCGGGCGGCCGGGAGCGCGCCGCCCCCGTCCCGCTCGGGCAGGGTGCCGAGGAGCTCGGTGAGGAGGAACCCGGCCAGTTCCGTCGGGGTGGGGTAGTCGTAGACGAGGGTGGCGGGCAGCTTGAGGCCGGTGGTGGCCGACAGGGCGTTGCGGAGTTCGACGATGGTGAGGGAGTCGAAGCCGAGGTCGGTGAAGGCCTGGTCGGCGGCGATGCTGTCGGCTCCGGCGTGGCCGAGGACGGCGGCGACGTGGGCGCGCAGCAGGTCCAGGACGAACCGGGGGCGCGCGGACTCGGCGAGTGCGGCGAGCTGTCGCCGCAGGTCGTCCTCGCCCGGGCCGCCGGCAAGGAGTGCGGTGCCCTGGGGGGCGGCGGTGACGACGGTGGCGGCGCGGAGCTCGGGGAGGTCGCCGACGAGGGTGCTGGTGCGGAACGCAGTGGCGTAGCGGTCCCAGTCGATGTCGGCGACGGTCACAGCGGTGTCGTCGTGTTCGACGGCGTGCCGCAGGGCGGTGAGGGCGGAGGCGGGTGCCATGGGGGTGAAGCCGCCGCGGCGGACGCGGCCGTCGGCGAGCGTTCCGTCGCCGGCCATGCCGGTTCCGGCCCAGGGGCCCCAGGCGATGGAGGTCGCGGGCAGGCCCTGGGCGCGGCGGGCGGCGGCGAAGGCGTCGAGGTAGGCGTTGGCGGCGGCGTAGTTGCCCTGTCCGGCCGCGCCGAGGGTGCCGGCGGTGGAGGAGAACAGGACGAAGGCGGCCAGGTCCGTCTCGCGGGTGAGTTCGTGGAGGTGGACGGTGGCGGTGGCCTTGGCGCTCAGGACGGCCGTGAACTTCTCGGGGGTGAGGGTGTCGACGACGCCGTCGTCGACGACTCCGGCGGTGTGGAACACCGCCGTGAGCGGTTGCTCGGCCGGGATGTCCGCGAGCAGTGCGGCGAGCGCGTCGCGGTCGGCGGTGTCGCAGGCGGCGAGGGTGACGTCGGCGCCGAGCGCGGCGAGTTCGGTCCGCAGGTCCTCGGCGCCGGGCGCGTCGGCGCCCCGGCGGCTGACCAGGAGCAGGCGCGGCGCGCCCGCTTCGGCGAGCATGCGGGCGACGTGGCCGCCCAGCGCCCCGGTGCCGCCGGTGACCAGGACGGTGCCGGTGGGGGTGTAGGGGCGGGGGGCGGGGGTGTCGCCGACGGGGTGGTGTGCCAGGCGGCGGGCGTAGGTGGCGGTGGGGCGTACGGCGAGCTGGTCCTCGTGCCCGGCGCCGGAGAGGACGCCCGCGAGGCGGCGCAGCGTGGCGTCGTCGAGGGTTTCGGGCAGGTCGACGAGGCCGCCCCAGCGCTCGGGGTGTTCGAGGGCGGCGACGCGGCCGAGGCCCCAGAGGGCGGCCTGCGCGGGGTCGTCCGCGGGTTCGGTGCGGGTGACGGCGACGGCGGCGCGGGTGACGCACCACAGGGGGGCGTCGATCCGGGCGTCGCCGAGCGCCTGGACGGCCGTCGCGGTGAGCGGCAGGGCGGCGAGACCGTCCGAGTCCGGGGTCAGGGCCAGCAGGGACAGGACGCCCGTGAACTCTGCGTCCCCGTCGGTGAGTTCACGCAGGCGCTCGGCGAGGTCGGCGCGGTCGGGCTCGGTGACGTCGAGGCGTACGGTCCCCGTGCCGAGGCCGTTCGCGATCGCGTCCACCCAGGCCCGGTCCGCCTCCGACGCTTCGGCCGTGTCGCCGGGGGTCAGCAGCAGCCAGGTGCCCGTCGGCTGGGTCGTGGGGGCCTTGGTGAGCGGCTTCCAGGTGACGCGGTAGCGCCAGCCGTCGACCGTGGTGTGCTCGCGGCGCTTGCGGCGCCAGGAGGTCAGGGCGGGCACGACGGCGGTGAGGGTGGCGTCGTCGAGTTCCAGGGAGGAGCCCAGGGCCGTCAGGTCGGCGCGCTCGACGGCCGACCAGAACTCGGCGTCGACCGCGTCGGGCGTGCCCGCCGGGGCGGGCCCGGCCGGCAGGGCGGTGGTGTCGGGCCAGTAGCGCTGCCGCTGGAAGGCGTAGGTGGGCAGGTCGACGCGCCGGGCGGGGGCGTCGAGGACGGCCGCCCAGTCGGGCCGCACGCCGTGGACGTGGAGCCGGGCGAGGGCCGTGGTCAGGGCGTGGGTCTCGGCGTGGTCGCGGCGCAGCGCGGGGACGGCGAGGGCGGGCGACGCGGCGTCGAGGGTCTCGCGGGCGGCGCCGGAGAGGACGGCGTCGGGGCCGAGTTCGAGGTGGGCGGTCACTCCGGCGGCGTCGAGGCGGCGTACGGCGTCGGCGAAGCGCACGGTGCGGCGGACCTGTCCGGCCCAGTAGGCGGGCGAGACGGCCTCGTCGGCGGTGAGGAGTTCGCCGGTGACGGTGGAGACGAGGGGAATGGCGGGCGGCTGGAAGTCGAGTCCGGCCGCGACGCGGGTGAGGTCGTCCAGCATGGCGTCCATGCGGGGCGAGTGGAAGGCGTGGCTGACGCGCAGGCGCTTGGTCCGGCGGCCGAGGGCCGCGAAGTGCTCCTCGATGGCCTGGACCGCGTCGTCGTCGCCGGCGACGACGACGGAGGCGGGGGTGTTGACGGCGGCGAGGGAGACGCGGTCGTCGTTCCCGTCGAGCAGCGGCAGCACCTCCTCCTCGCTCGCCTGGAGGGAGCACATGGCGCCGCCCGTGGGCAGGGCGGCCATCAGCCGGCCGCGTGCCGCGACGAGCGTGCAGGCGTCGTCCAGGGAGAGCACGCCCGCGATGTGGGCGGCGGCCAGTTCGCCGATGGAGTGCCCGGCGACGTAGTCGGGGCGCAGGCCCCAGGACTCCATCAGCCGGAAGAGGGCGACCTCGAGGGCGAAGAGGGCGGGCTGGGTGTAGGCGGTGTCGTCGAGGAGGGCGGCCTCTTCGGTGCCCGGTTCGGCGAGGAGGATCTCGCGCAGGGGGCGGTCGAGTTCGAGGTCGAAGCGGGCGAGGACGGCGTCGAGTGCCTCGGCGAAGGCGGGGTGGCGGTCGTGGAGTTCGCGTCCGGTGCCGGGGCGCTGGCTGCCCTGGCCGGTGAAGAGGAACGCGAGGCGGCCGCGTCCGGCCCGGCCGGTGAGCAGGGCGCCGTCGGGGGTGCCGTCCCGGAGGGCGGCCAGCGCCCGGCGGAGGGTGTCGTGGTCGTCGGCGACGACGGCCGCGCGGTGGTCGAGGGCGGCCCGTGAGGTGGCGAGCGCGTGGGCGAGGTCGGTGAGCGGGAGGGCGGGGTGCTCGTCCAGGAGGGACAGCAGGCGCCCGGCCTGGGCGCGCAGGCCCTCGTCGGTGCGGCCGGAGAGGACCAGCGGCACGGTGGTGGGCGATGCCTCGGGGGCCTCGGCCGGCTGCTGCGGCTCGTCCTCGACGGGGAGTTCGAGGACGGTGTGGACGTTGGTGCCGCTGAGGCCGAAGGAGGAGACGCCGGCGCGGCGCGGACGGCCGGTCGTGGGCCATTCCCGGTCGTCGGTGAGCAGCTGGATGGCGCCGGAGGTCCAGTCGACGTGGGTAGAGGGCCGGTCGATGTGGAGGGTGCGGGGGACGGTGCCGTGGCGCATGGCCATGACCATCTTGATGACGCTGGCGACGCCGGACGCCATCTGGGTGTGGCCGATGTTGGACTTCACGGAGCCGAGCAGCAGCGGCCGGTCGGCGGGGCGGTCCTGGCCGTAGGTGGCCAGGAGGGCCTGGGCCTCGATGGGGTCGCCGAGCTTGGTGCCGGTGCCGTGGCCGTCGACGACGTCGACGTCCGCGGCGGTCACGCCCGCGTTGGCGAGGGCCTGGGCGATGACACGCTGCTGGGACGGGCCGTTGGGGGCGGTCAGGCCGTTGGAGGCGCCGTCCTGGTTGACGGCGGAGCCGCGGATGACGGCGAGGACCTGGTGGCCGTTCTTCCGGGCGTCGGAGAGCCGCTCGACGAGGACGAGGCCGACGCCTTCGGCGAGGCTCATGCCGTCGGCGGCCTCGGCGTAGGCCTTGCAGCGGCCGTCGGCGGCCATGGCGCGCTGGCGGCTGAAGCCGACGAAGGCGCTGGGGGTGGCCATGACGCTGACGCCGCCGGCGAGGGCGAGGGTGCTCTCGCCGTTGCGCAGCGACTGGCAGGCGAGATGCAGGGCCACGAGGGAGGAGGAGCAGGCGGTGTCGAGGGTGACGGCCGGGCCCTCGAAGCCGAAGGTGTAGGACAGGCGGCCGGACAGGACGCTGGAGATGGTGCCGGTGATCAGGTGGCCCTCGTTGCCCTCGGGCGTGGCGGGGCCGGTGCTGTAGTCCTGGTAGCTGGCGCCGATGAAGGTGCCGGTGCTGCTGCCGCGCAGGGTGGCGGGGTCGATGCCGGAGCGCTCCAGGGCCTCCCAGGCGGTCTCCAGCAGCAGTCGCTGCTGGGGGTCCATGGAGAGGGCTTCGCGCGGGGAGATGCCGAAGAAGCCGGCGTCGAAGTCGGCGACGTCGTGGAGGAAGCCGCCGCGTGTGGAGTAGGTGCGGCCGGGCCGGTCGGGGTCGGGGTCGTAGAGGCCCTCGGCGTCCCAGCCCCGGTCGACGGGGAAGTCGGTGATGGCGTCGCCGCCGGCGGCGACGAGGTCCCACAGCTGTTCGGGGGTGCCGACGCCGCCGGGGTAGCGGCAGCTCATGCCGACGATGGCGATGGGCTCGTCGTCGGCGGCCGCCCGGACGACGGCGGCCGTCTCGGTGCGGGCGCCCGCGACGCGGGTGCGGAGGAACTCGACGAGCGCGAGCGGCGTCGGGTAGTCGAAGACCATGGTGCTGGGCAGGGTGAGCCCGGTGACGTTCGACAGCCGGTTGCGCAGGTCGACGGCGGTCAGCGAGTCGAAGCCGACCTCGCGGAAGGCGCGCTGCTCGGAGAGGACGTCGGGTGAGGCGTGGCCGAGGACGGTGGCGGCCTCGCCGCGCACCAGGTCCAGCAGCACCCGGTCCTGCTCGACGGCGGGCAGGGTGAGCAGCCGGGTGGTGAACTCGCTGTCCCCGGTGGCGGACGCCGTGCTGTCCTCGGTCAGCTTCTGGACCTCGGGCACGTCCTCGAAGAGGGCGGTGGGCCGGCCGGAGGTGAAGACGGGGTGGTAGCGCTCCCAGTCGACGTCGGCGACGCACAGGACGGTCTCGTCGTCGTCGAGGGCCCGGCGCAGGCCGGTGAGGGCCGCGCGCGGGTCCATGAACTCCAGGCCGCTGCGGCGGATGGCGCCGGGGTCGACGCGGCCGAGCTTGAGGTCGTCGGCCCAGATGCCCCAGGAGACGGCGGTGGCGGTGGCGCCCCGGGCGCGGCGGTGCTCGGCGAGCGCGTTGAGGTAGGCGTTGCCCGCGACGTAGGCGGCGTGCCGTCCGCTGCCCCACATGCCGGCGGTGGAGGAGTAGAGGACGAACGCGTCGAGCTCGTCGTCGTCGAGGAGTTCGTCGAGGTGGCGGGCGCCGGACACCTTGGCGTCGACGACCTTGGCGAAGGCGTCCAGGCTCGTCTCCTCGAGGGAGGCGAGCTCGATGGTGACGGCGGTGTGGACGACGGTGCGCACGGTGTGCCCGTCGGCCTTGAGGCCGTCGAGCATCGCGGCGACGGCGTCGCGGTCCGTCAGGTCGCAGGCGACGACAGAGGCGTCGCAGCCCGCGTCGGTGAGCTCCTGGACGAGTTCGGCGGCGCCGGGCGCGTCGGCGCCCCGGCGGCTGGTGAGGACGACGCGTTCGGCGCCCTGCTCTGCCAGCCAGCGGGCCAGGTGGGGGGCGAGGGTGCCCGTGCCGCCGGTGACGAGGGTGGTGCCGCGCGGCGTCCAGGCGCGGGCGGGGGCCGACCCCGCGGCGGCGCGGGCGACGCGGCGGACGAGGACGCCGGAGGCGCGGACGGCCAGCTGGTCCTCGCCGGTGCCGCCGGTGAGGACGGCGGCGAGCCGTTCCCCGGCGCGCCGGTCGAGGGTCTCGGGCAGGTCGACGAGACCGCCCCAGCGCTGGGGGTGTTCGAGGGCGGCGGTCCAGCCGAGGCCCAGGATCTGGGCCTGGACGGGCCGGGTGAGCCGGTCGGAGCGGCCGGTGGCGACCGCGCCCCGGGTCAGGCACCACAGGGGCGCGTCGATCGCGGCGTCGCCGAGGGCCTGGACGAGGGTGACGGTCAGGGCGAGGCCGGTCGCGAGCGCCGGGTGCCCGGGGGCGGGCTCCTCGGCGGCGGCGAGCAGGGACACCACGCCCGTCAGGCCGGTGGCATCCGGCAGGCCGGCGAGGCGGTCGGTGAGGGTGGCGCGGTCGAGGCAGGCGTCGTCGAGGACGAGCGTGCGGACGTCGGCGCCGTGCGCGGCGAGCGCGTCGGTGACGTCGTCGCCGGGCAGGCCCTGCGCGGTGACGAGGAGCCAGGTGCCGGTGAGGGCGGCCGGGGGCAGGCCGGTGAGCGGCTTCCAGGTGGCGCGGTAGCGCCAGGAGTCGACGGTGGTCTCCTCGCGGCGGCGCTTCCGCCAGGTCGCGAGGGCGGGCAGCACGGGGGCCAGGGCGGCCCCGTCCAGGCGGAGTCCGGCGGCGAGGGCGTCGACGTCCTCGTCCTCGACGGCCGCCCAGAAGGCGCTGTCCGCCGGGTCCGTGTCGGCGCCCGTCCGCTGCTGCTCGCGGATCGCCCACAGGTGTTCGCGCTGGAAGGCGTAGGTGGGCAGCTCGACGCGGCGGGCACCGCCGGCGAGGACGGGCGCCCAGTCGGCGCGGACGCCCCGGACGTACGCCTCGGCCAGCGAGGTCAGGAACCGGTCGGCGCCGCCCTGGTCACGGCGGAGGGTGCCGAGGACGGTGGCGCGGGCGCCGGTGTCCTCGGCGGTCTCCTGGACGGCCATGGCCAGCACCGGGTGGGAGCTGACCTCGACGAACACCCCGTGCCCGGCCTCCAGGAGGCTGCGGACGGCGGGGTCGAAGCGCACGGTCCGGCGCAGGTTGCGGTACCAGTAGGCGGCGTCGAGGGGCGTGTCCTCGGTCAGCCATTCGCCGGTGACGGTGGAGAGGAACGGCACCCGGGGGGCGGCCGGACGGACGGGGGCGAGCGCGGTGAGGAGCTCGTCCTCCAGCAGCTCCACCTGGGCGGAGTGCGAGCCGTAGTCGACGGCGATGCGCTTGGCGCGGACGTCCTCGGCCGTGAGCCGGTCCATGAGGGCGTCGAGCGGCGCGGCGGGCCCGGCGACGACGACGGAGTTCGGGCCGTTGACGGCGGCCACGGCCAGCTCGCCGCCGAGGGCGGCCAGGCGTTCCTCGACGTCGGCGGCGGGCAGCGGCACGGAGACCATGCCGCCGGTGCCCGCGAGGATCCGGCCGATGGCCTGGCTGCGCAGGGCCACGACGCGGGCGGCGTCGCGCAGGGAGAGCGCGCCGGAGACGGCGGCCGCGGCGATCTCGCCCTGCGAGTGGCCGATGACGGCGTCGGGGACGACGCCGTGGGCGCGCCACAGCTCGGCGAGGGAGACCATCACCGCCCAGGAGGCGGGCTGGACGACGTCGACGCGCTCCAGCGAGGGGGCGCCCTCGGTCTGCCGGAGGACGTCGAGCAGCGACCAGTCGGTGAACTCGGAGAGGGCGGCGGCGCATTCGGCGAGGCGCTCGGCGAAGACCGGGGACTCCTCCAGGAGCCTGGCGGCCATGCCGGCCCACTGGGAGCCCTGGCCGGGGAAGACGAACACGGTCCTGCCGTCGGCGTCGGCGACGCCCAAGGCGGCGCCGGGCGCGGACCGGCCCTCGGCGAGGGCGCGCAGCGCGGCCGCCGGGTCCTGGCCGGGGCCTGCGAGGACGACGGCGCGGTGGTCGAACAGGGCGCGGGAGGTGAGGAGGCTGTGGGCGACGTCGGCGGGACGGGCCTGGACGAGGTCCGGGCTCTCGAAGAGCCGGGCGGCCTGGCCGCGCAGCGCGCCCGGGGTGCGGGCGGAGAGCACCCACGGCACGACGGCCGGTGCCTCGGGGGCTTCGGGGGCCTCCTCCGGCACCTCGGTGCGGGGGGCCTCTTCGAGGATCGTGTGGGCGTTGGTGCCGCTGATGCCGAAGGAGGACACGGCGCAGCGGCGGACGCGCTCGCCGCGCGCCCAGTCGGCGCCGGCGCCGAGGAGGGAGACCGTGCCGGGGCTCCAGTCGACGTGGGTGGTGGGCTCGTCGGCGTGGAGGGTGCGGGGCAGGACGCCGTTGCGCAGCGCCATGACCATCTTGATGACGCCGGCGACGCCGGCGGCCGACTGGGTGTGGCCGATGTTGGACTTCACCGAGCCGAGCAGCAGCGGTCGTTCGGGGGCGCGGTCCTTGCCGTAGGTGGCGTGGAGGGCCTGGGCCTCGATGGGGTCGCCGAGGGCGGTGCCGGTGCCGTGGGCCTCGACGGCGTCGACGTCGGCGGCCGTCAGGCCCGCGTTGGCCAGCGCCTGGCGGATGACGCGCTGCTGGGAGGGGCCGTTGGGGGCGGTGAGGCCGTTGGAGGCGCCGTCCTGGTTGATGGCGGAGCCGCGGATGACGGCGAGGATCTCGTGGCCGTTCTTCCGGGCGTCGGAGAGGCGTTCGAGGACGAGGACGCCGACGCCCTCGGCGAGGGTCATGCCGTCGGCGGCCTCCGAGAATGCCTTGCAGCGGCCGTCGCCCGCGAGGGCGCGCTGCTTGCTGAAGGCGATGAAGGGGGCCGGGGTGGTCATGACGGTCGCGCCGCCGGCGAGGGCGAGGCTGCTCTCGCCGTTGCGGAGCGACTGGCAGGCCAGGTGGAGGGCCACCAGCGAGGAGGAGCAGGCGGTGTCGACGGTGACGGCGGGGCCTTCGAGGCCGAAGAGGTAGGCGAGGCGGCCGGAGAGGACGCTGGGGCTGGTGCCGGTGACGGCGTGTCCGGCGGCGGCGCCGTCGTCGAGGCCGAGGCCGTACTCCTGGTAGGTGGAGCCGATGAACGTGCCGGTGGCGCTGCCGTGGACGGTGGCGGGGTCGATGCCGGCCTGTTCGAACGCCTCCCAGGTGGTCTCCAGCAGCAGCCGCTGCTGCGGGTCCATGGAGATGGCCTCGCGCGGGGAGATGCCGAAGAAGCCGGCGTCGAACTCGCCCGCGTCGTGGAGGAAGCCGCCCTGAGTGGAGTAGGTGGTGCCGGGGTGGTCGGGGTCGGGGTGGTGGAGGCCCGTGTCCCAGCCGCGGTTGACGGGGAAGTCGGAGATCGCGTCGACGCCGCCCTCGATCAGCTCCCAGAACTGCTGGGCGGAGCGGACGCCGCCGGGGAAGCGGCAGCTCATGCCGACGATGGCGACGGGCTCGTCGAAGCCCCCGGCGGGCGCGGCGGCCGGGGCGGCCGCGGCCTGCCCGGCGCCCAGGAGTTCGCCGCGCAGGAAGCGGGCGAGGGCCAGGGGCGTCGGGTAGTCGAAGGCCATGGTGGCGGGCAGGGCCAGGCCGGTGACGCCGGCCAGGCGTTTGCGCAGCTCGACGGCGGTCAGCGAGTCGAAGCCGGCGTCGCGGAAGGCGCGGCGCCCGTCGACGGCCTCGGCGGAGGCGTGGCCGAGGACGACGGCGGCCTCGGCGCGCACCAGGTCGGTCAGCAGCCGTTCCTGCGCGGCCTCGTCCAGGCCGGCGAGCCGCCCGGCGAACTCGGGCGCGGCGCCTTCGCCGGCGGTGCCGGCCGGTGTGGACAGGGCGCGGACGTCGGGGAGTTCGTCGAAGAGGACGCTGGGGCGGACGGAGGTGAAGACGGGGTGGTAGCGCTCCCAGTCGATGTCGGCGACGGTCACCGTGACGTCCTGCTGGACGACGGCGCGGCGCAGCTCGGCGAGGGCGGCGGCGGGGGCCAGGAAGCGCAGGCCGCTCTGCCGGAGGCGGTCGGCGACGGCCTCGTGGGTGGCCATGCCCGCCTCGGCCCAGGGGCCCCAGGCGAGGGAGGTGGCGGGCAGGCCGCGGGCCCACCGGTTCTCGGCGAGGGCGTCGAGGTAGGCGTTGGCGGCGCCGTAGGCGCTCTGCCCGGCGCTGCCCCACACTCCGGCGACGGAGGAGAAGAGGACGAAGAAGTCCAGGTCCTCGTCGGCGAGCAGGGCGTCCAAGTGGGCGGCGCCCAGGAGCTTCGCGGCCATGAGGGCGGTGGCGTCGGCCAGGGAGGTGTCGGTCAGGGGCGCGGCCTGGCCGACGCCGGCGGCGTGCACGACGCCGGTCAGCGGGTACTCGTCCGGGACGCGTCCGAGCAGCTCGGCGAGCGCGTCGCGGTCGGCGATGTCGCAGGCGGCGAGGGTGACGCGGGCGCCCAGTTCCTCCAGTTCGGCGCGCAGGGCGTCGGCGCCGGGGGCGTCGGGGCCGCGGCGGCTGGTGAGGAGGAGGTGTTCGGCGCCGCTGCGGGCGAGCCAGCGGGCGACGTCGGCGCCGAGCGCGCCGGTGCCGCCGGTGACGAGGACGGTGCCCTCGGCGGCGAAGGCGTCGGCGGGCGGCAGGTCGGCCGCCGGGCGGCGGACGAGCCGCCGGCCGAGCGTGCCCGTGGCGCGCAGGGCGAGCTGGTCCTCGCCGCCGCGCGCGGCGAGCGCGCTGACGAGCTGCTGGACCACGGGCGCGTCCAGGACGGGCGGCAGGTCGATCGTGCCGGTCCAGCGGCGCGGGTCCTCCAGGGCGGCCACCCGGCCCAGGCCCCAGGAGGCGGCCTGGAGGGGTGCGGCGAGCGGGTCGTCGGGGCCGGTGGTGACGGCGCCCCGGGTGAGGGTCCACACGGGCGCGGTCAGGCCCGCGTCGCCCAGCGCCTGGGTGAGGACGACGCCCAGGGCGAGGCCCGTGGGCAGCCGCTCGCCCAGGGGGCGGCCGGGCCGGTCGGCCAGCGGCAGGAGGGAGAGCACGCCGGAGATGTCGCCGGACTCCCGCAGGCGGTCGGCGAGGGCTTCGCGCTCCTCCCCCGCCGGGTCGAGGCCGAGGCGCTCGAACTGGGCGCCGTGGCCGCGCAGCGCGTCCACGATCTCGTCGGCGTCCACGCCGTCGGTGGTGACGACCAGCCAGGTGCCGTCCAGGACGGGGGCGGCGGCAGCGTGGACGGGCCGCCACTCGACGCGGTAGCGGGTGGCGTCGAGCAGCGCCTTCTCCTGGCGCTGCTGGCGCCAGGACGACAGGGCGGGCAGCAGGGAGTAGAGGGAGGCGTGCTGTTCGTCGCGCAGGCCGAGGAGCCCGGCGATCCCGGCGGCGTCGCCGCGTTCGACGGCGCCCCACAGCTCGGCGTCGGCCGGGTCCGCGAGCGCGACGGCCGGGAGGGCCTCGGGGGCGGCCTCCGGCCAGTAGCGCTCGCGCTGGAAGGCGTACGTGGGCAGGTCCACGGCCGGGGCGGCGGGGGCGGTGGTGCCGGCGAGGACGGCGGTCCAGTCCACGGCGACGCCCCGGACGTGGAGGCGGGCCAGGGCGGTCGTGGCGGCCCGCTCCTCGTCCCGGCCGGCGCGCAGCAGCGGGACGACGTCGGCGCCGGTGTCGGTCTCGTCGCCCAGGACGTCCTGGGCGAGGGCGGCCAGCACCCCGTCGGGGCCGACCTCCAGGAAGGTGGCCGCGCCCAGGGCGCGGGCGGCGCGGACGCCGTCGGCGAAGCGGACGGTCTCGCGGACGTGACGGACCCAGTGGTCCGGGGAGCACAGCTCCTCGGCGGTCGCGGCACGGCCCGTCAGGTTGGAGACGACGGTGACGGCCGGCGCGCTGTAGGCGATCTCCTCGGCGACGCGGCGGAAGTCCGCCAGCATCGGCTCCATGAGCGGCGAGTGGAAGGCATGGCTCACCC
This sequence comes from Streptomyces luteoverticillatus, assembly GCF_003970715.1. Lineage (NCBI taxonomy): Bacteria > Bacillati > Actinomycetota > Actinomycetes > Kitasatosporales > Streptomycetaceae > Streptomyces > Streptomyces luteoverticillatus. The sequence continues at coordinate 591,324 of NZ_CP034587.1, forward strand.
GCAGCCGCCGGGTCTTGCGCCCCAGCGCGGCGAAGTGCCGCTCGACCGAGTGGACCGCGTCGGTGTCACCGGCGATCACGACGGCGTCGGGGCCGTTGACGGCGGCGAGGGACAGCTCGTGCTCGCGCCCGGCGAGCAGCGCGGCGACCTCGTCCTCGCCCGCGCGCAGGGAGACCATCGCGCCGCCCTCGGGCAGGGCCTCCATCAGGCGGGCGCGGGCGGCGACGAGCTTGCAGGCGTCCGCCAGGGAGAACACCCCGGCGGCGTGCGCCGCCGCGATCTCGCCGACGGAGTGGCCGAGCAGGACCTGCGGGCGGACGCCCCAGGAACGCAGCAGCCGGTGGAGGGCGACCTCCAGGGCGAACAGGGCGGGCTGGGTCCAGCCGGTGCGCTCCAGCAGCTCCGCCTCGGGGCTGCCGTCGGCGGCGAAGAGGACGTCCCGCAGCGGGCGGTCCAGGTGCGGGTCCAGGGCGGCGGTGACCTCGTCCAGGGCCTCCGCGAACACGGGGAAGCGGGCGTACAGCTCGCGGCCGGCGCCGGGGCGCTGGCTGCCCTGCCCGGAGAACAGCAGGGCGAGTTCGCCGGCGGAGCCGGTCTCGCCCTCGACGAGGGCCGGGTCGGGCCGGTCGGCGGCGAGCGCGGCGAGCGCGCGCGTCAGCTCGTCCCGGTCGCCGACGACGACGGCGCGCCGGTCGAAGGCGGAGCGGGTCGTGGCGAGCGCGAGGGCGGTCGCGGCCGGGTCCAGGGCGGGCTCGGCCTCGACGAGGGCGTACAGGCGCGCGGCCTGTTCGCGCAGCGCGGCACGGCTCTTGGCGGAGAGCGCCCACGGCACGACGGCCGGGGCGACGGCGGGGTTCTGAACTTCGGCGGCCCTGGGGGCCTCTTCGAGGATGACGTGGGCATTGGTGCCGCTGATGCCGAAGGACGACACGCCGGCGCGGCGGGCCCGGCCCGCCTCGGGCCAGGGCGTCTCCTCCGCGAGCAGCCGGACGGCGCCGGCCTCCCAGTCGACGTGCGAGGACGGCGCGTCGGCGTACAGGGTGCGCGGCAGGACGCCGTGGCGCATGGCCATGACCATCTTGATGATGCCGGCCACGCCGGCGGCGGCCTGGGTGTGGCCGATGTTGGACTTCACCGAGCCGAGCAGCAGCGGCCGCTCCTCCGGCCGGTCCTGACCGTACGTCGCGAGCAGCGCCTGGGCCTCGATGGGGTCGCCGAGGGTGGTGCCGGTGCCGTGGCCCTCGACGGCGTCGACGTCGGCGGTGGTCAGGCCGGCGCCGGCCAGGGCCTGGTGGATGACGCGCTGCTGGGACGGCCCGTTGGGGGCGGTCAGCCCGTTGGACGCGCCGTCCTGGTTGACGGCGCTGCCCCGGACCACGGCGAGGACGCGGTGGCCGTTGCGGCGGGCGTCCGAGAGCCGCTCGAGGACGAGCATGCCGACGCCCTCGGACCAGCCGACGCCGTCGGCCGCGTCCGAGTAGGCCTTGGAGCGGCCGTCCGGGGACAGGCCGCGCTGGCGGGAGAACTCGATGAGGGACGTCGGCGTGGACATCACCGTCACACCACCGGCGAGCGCCAGCGAGCACTCCCCCGCCCGCAGCGCCTGCATGGCCCAGTGCATGGCCACCAGCGACGACGAGCAGGCGGTGTCGACGGTGACGGCCGGGCCCTCCAGGCCCAGGACGTAGGAGACGCGCCCGGAGGCGATGCTGGGCGAGGTGCCGCTGCCCTGGAAGCCCTCGAACCGCTCGTCGGCGAGGTGGGCCGCGTAGTCGTTGTACATGACGCCCGCGAACACGCCGGTGCGGCTGCCGCGCAGCGACACCGGGTCGATGCCGGAGCGCTCGATCGCCTCCCAGGACGCCTCCAGCAGCAGCCGCTGCTGGGAGTCGGTCGCCAGGGCCTCGCGGGGGCTCATCCCGAAGAACGCGGGGTCGAAGTCGGCGGCGTCGTGGAGGAAGCCGCCGAAGCGGGTGTAGGTGGTGCCGAGGTGGTCGGGGTCGGGGTGGTAGAGGGCGTCGAGGTCCCAGCCGCGGTCGGTGGGCAGGCCCGAGATCGCGTCGGTGCCCTCGCTCACCAGCCGCCACAGGTCCTCGGGCGAGGCGACGCCGCCGGGGTAGCGGCAGCTCATGCCCACGATGACGATGGGGTCGTGGTCGGCGGCGGCCTTGGGGGCCGCCTCGGGGGCGGCGGTGTCGGCGCCCATGAGCTCGGCGAGGACGTGCCCGGCCAGCGCGGTGACGGTCGGGTAGTCGAAGACGACGGTGGCGGCGGTGCGCAGCCCGGTGACGGCGCCGAGGCGGTTGCGCATCTCGACGGCCGTGAGCGAGTCGAAGCCCAGCTCCTGGAACGGGCGGTCCACGTCGACGTCCTGGGCGCCGTCGTGCCCGAGCACGGCGGCGACCTGCGTGCGGACGAGGTCGCGCACCAGCGCGGCGCGGCCCTCGTCGTCGAGGACGGACAGCCGCTGGACGAGGCCGACGGCGGTCTCCGCGCCGGAGACCGCGGAGCGGCGCACGGGGGTGCGGATCAGGCCGCGCAGCAGCGGCGGAACGTCGCCCTGGAGGCGCAGCACGGACAGGTCGAGGCGCACGGGCAGGAGGACGGGCACGCGGGAGGAGAGCGCGGCGTCGAAGAGCGCGACGCCCTGCTCCTCGGTGAGCGCGGGCGTGCCCCGGCGGGCCATCCGCTCCAGCTCGGCGCCGGACAGGCCGCCGGTCATGCCGGCGGCGGGCGCCCACGGGCCCCAGGCCAGGGACAGGGCGGGCAGGCCCTGGGCGTGGCGGAGCCGGGCGACGGCGTCGAGGAAGGCGTTGGCGGCGGCGTAGTTGCCCTGGCCGGGCGCGCCGACGGTGCCGGAGAGGGAGGAGAAGACGACGAAGGCGGTGAGGTCGAGGGTCTTGGTCGCCCGGTGGAGGTGCCAGACGGCGTCGGCCTTGGGCCGCAGGACCGTGGCGAGGCGCTCGGGGGTCAGCGACTCGATGACGCCGTCGTCGAGGGCGCCGGCGCTGTGGAGGACGGCGGTGAGGGGGTGCTCGGCGGGCACGGCGGCCAGCAGCCGCTCGACGGCGGCGGCGTCGGCGAGGTCGCACGCTTCGAGGGTGACGTGGGCGCCGAGTCCGGTCAGTTCGGCGCGGAGCTCCTCGGCGCCGGGGGCGTCGGCGCCCCGGCGGCTGACGAGCAGCAGCCGGGTGACGCCGCGTTCGGCGACCAGGTGCCGGGCGAGAACGCGGCCCAGGCCGCCGGTGGCGCCGGTGAGGAGGACGGTGCCGTCGGGGTTCCAGGCGCTCTCCCGCGTACGGGGAGCCTGGGCGCGGGCGAGCCGGGCGCCGAGGACCGTGCCGGCGCGGACGGCGGCCTGCGGCTCGGTGACGGAGAGGGCGCCTTCGGGGAGGAGGGCGGGGGCCTCGGAAGGCGTACCGGCCTCCGCCGGGTCCAGGTCGAGGAGCCCGAAGCGGCCCGGGTGCTCGGTCTGCGCGGAACGGACCAGGCCCCAGACGGCGGCGGCCGCCGGGTCGACGGCCTCCTGCCCGTCCGTGGCGACCGCGCCCCGGGTGACGAACACCAGCCGGGACTGCTCGTACCGCTCGTCGGCGAGCCAGGTCTGGAGCAGCTTCAGCGCGGTCGCGGTGAGGGTGTGCGCGGCGGCGGCCGCGTCGTCCGGGTCGCCCGCCACGGGCACGAGGACGAGCGCGGGGACGCCGTCGGCGGCGTCCAGCGACGCGAGCGCGGTGGCTCCCGCCGCCGCGGCGAGGCCGAACGCGTCCGGTCCGAGGACGGCGACGGACGCGGGCGCGGCGCCGGCCTGGTCCCGCAGCGGGGACCAGCGCAGCTCGAACAGCGCGTCGCGGACGATGGGCGCGGCGGCGGCCGACTGCTCGTCGGGCAGGGCGCGCAGGACGAGCGAGCCGACGGAGGCGACGGGGGCGCCCGTGGTGTCGGTGACGGCGAGGGAGAGGGCGTCGTCCCCGGCCCGGGACAGCCGGACGCGGACCGTGGTCGCGCCGGAGGCGTGGAGGGACACGTCCTGCCAGGAGAAGGGCAGGCCGCCGCGCCCGCCCTCGCCGAGGCCGAGGAAGGCCGAGGCGTGGAGGGCTGCGTCGAGCAGCGCGGGGTGGATGCCGAAGGAGCCCGCGTCGACGGTGGAGTCCTCGGGCAGGGCCACCTCGGCGCAGACGTCGTCGCCCGCGCGCCACACGGCCCGCAGGCCCTGGAACAGCGGGCCGTAGCCGAAGCCGGTGGCCGCGAGTTCGTCGTAGAAGCCGTCGAGGTCCAGCGGCTGGGCGCCGGCGGGCGGCCAGGCGGCGGCGTCGGGGCCGGCGGCCCGGTGCTCGTCGGGCGCGAGGACGCCCGTGGCGTGCTGGGTCCAGGGCAGTTCCTCGGCGCCGTCGGGGCGCGAGTGGAGGCTCAGTTCGCGGCGGCCGGTGGCGTCGGGGCTGCCGACCCACACCTGGACCTGGACGCCGCCCTGCTCGGGCAGGACGAGGGGCGCGGCGAGGGTGAGTTCCTCGACGCGCGCGCAGCCGACCTCGTCGCCGGCGCGGACGGCCAGCTCCAGGAAGGCGGTGCCGGGCAGCAGGACGGTGCCGCGCACGGCGTGCTCGGCCAGCCAGGGGTGGGACTGGAGGGAGAGCCGGCCGGTGAGCAGCAGTCCGTCGGAGTTGGCGATGGTGACGGCCGCGGCGAGCAGCGGGTGGTGGGCGGCGCCGAGTCCGGCGGCGCGGACGTCCCCGCCGTGGGTGACGCCCTTGGGCCAGTAGCGGCGGCGCTGGAAGGCGTAGGTGGGCAGGTCGACGCGGCGGGCGCCGGTGCCGGTGAAGTAGTCGTCCCAGCGCAGGGCCACGCCCCGGACGTGGAGTTCGGCGGCGGCCGCGGTCACGGCCCGGGTCTCGGGGCGGCCGGCGCGCAGCAGCGCGACGGTGGCGGGGGCGGTGCCCTCGGCCCGCTCGTCGGCGTCCAGGCAGTCGCGGGCCATGGCGGACAGGACGCCGTCGGGGCCGAGTTCGAGGTAGGTGCCGGTGCCGTGGGCGTCGAGCCAGGCGATCGTGTCGGCGAAGCGGACGGTGTCGCGGGCGTGGCCGGCCCAGTAGTCGGGCGAGGTGAGCTGCTCGACGGTGGCGAGCGCGCCGGTGACGGAGGAGACGACGGGGACGACCGGCGCCTGCGGGTCGAGGCCGGCGACGACGGTGCGGAACTCGTCCAGCATCGGCCGCATCAGCGGCGAGTGGAAGGCGTGCGAGACACGCAGTTCCTTGGTCTTGCGGCCCAGGTCGGTGAAGTGCCGCTCGATCGCGTGGACGGCGTCGGCCTCGCCGGCGACGACGACGGCGCGGGGGCCGTTGACGGCGGCGAGGGAGACGCTCTCGGCGCGGCCGGCCAGCAGCGGCAGGACCTCGTCCTCGCTCGCCTGGAGGGAGACCATCGCGCCGCCGGCGGGCAGGGCCTGCATCAGCCGGCCGCGCGCGAGGACCAGCGTCGCGGCGTCGGCCAGCGAGAACACTCCGGCCACGTGGGCGGCGGCGATCTCGCCGACGGAGTGCCCGGCGAGGAAGTCGGGCTTGACGCCCCAGGATTCGGCCAGCCGGAACAGCGCGACCTCAAGGGCGAAGAGGGCGGGCTGGGCGTAGCCGGTCCGGTGGAGGAGCTCGGCCTCGGGGGTGCCGTCGGCGGCGAAGAGGAGCTCGCGCAGGGGCCGGTCCAGGCCGGGGTCGAGGTGGGTGAGGACCTCGTCGAGGGCCTGGGCGAAGGCGGGGAAGCGGGTGTAGAGCTCGCGGCCCATGCCGGGGCGCTGGGCGCCCTGGCCGGTGAAGAGGAAGGCGAGCTTGCCGCGGCCGCCCTGGGTGGCGCCCTGAGTGAGGGTGGCGGCGGCCGGTTCGTCTGCGGCCAGCGCGGTGAGCGCGGCGAGCGCTTCGTCGCGGTTGGCGGCGGTCACGACGGCGCGGTGCTCGAAGCCGGAGCGGGAGGTGGCGAGGGAGTAGGCGATGTCGGCGGGGTCGAGGCCGGAGGCCGGGGCGGTGGTGAGGAAGGCGAGGAGCCGGCCGGCCTGGGCGCGCAGGGCCTCGCGGGTCCGTCCGGAGACGAGCCAGGGCAGGACGTCGACGTCGAGGCGGCTCTCGGGAGCGGTCTCCTCGGCGTACTCGGGGGCCTCTTCGAGGATCGTGTGGGCGTTGGTGCCGCTGAGGCCGAAGGAGGAGACGCCGGCGCGGCGCGGCTGGTCGCCCTTGGGCCAGGGGGTGGCCTCGGTGAGGAGCCGTACGGCGCCTTCCGTCCAGTCGACGTGGGAGGACGGGGCGTCGACGTGGAGGGTCTTGGGCAGCAGGCCGTGGCGCATGGCCATGACCATCTTGATGACGCCGGCCATGCCGGCGGCGGCCTGGGTGTGGCTGATGTTGGACTTGACCGAGCCGAGGAGCAGCGGGCGGTCCTCGGGGCGGCCCTGGCCGTAGGTGGCGAGGAGGGCCTGGGCCTCGACGGGGTCGCCGAGGGTGGTGCCGGTGCCGTGGGCCTCGACGACGTCGATCTCGTCGGCGGAGAGGCGGGCGCTGGTCAGGGCCTGCTCGATGACGCGCTGCTGGGAGGGCCCGTTGGGGGCGGTGAGGCCGTTGGAGGCGCCGTCCTGGTTGACGGCGGAGCCCCGGATGACGGCGAGGACCTGGTGCCCGTTGCGGCGGGCCTCGGAGAGCCGTTCCAGGACGAGGACGCCGACGCCCTCGGACCAGCCGGTGCCGGCTGCGGAGTCGGCGAAGGAGCGGCAGCGGCCGTCGGCGGCGAGTCCGCCCTGGCGGCTGAACTCGACGAAGGTGGTGGGGCTGGACATGACCGTGACGCCCGCGGCCAGTGCGAGGGAGCACTCGCCCTGGCGCAGGGAGTGGGCGGCCAGGTGCAGGGCGACCAGGGACGACGAGCAGGCGGTGTCCACGGTCACCGCGGGCCCGACGGCCCCGAAGAAGTAGGACAGCCGGCCGGAGAGGATGCTGGTGGCGTTGCCGGTGAGGGTGAAGCCCTGGACGTCGTCGTCGGGGCCGACGCGGTAGTCCTGGGGCATGGCCCCGACGAACACGCCGGTCCGGGTGCCCCGGACCGACGCGGGGTCGATGCCCGCCCGTTCGAAGGCCTCCCAGGAGGATTCCAGCAGTACCCGCTGCTGGGGGTCCATGGAGAGGGCCTCGCGCGGGGAGATGCCGAAGAAGCCGGCGTCGAAGCGGGCGGCGTCGTGGAGGAAGCCGCCGAAGAACTCCTCGGTGCCGTCGGTCATCAGCTCCCAGCCGCGGTCGCCGGGGAAGCCGGTGATGCCGTCCTCGCCGGCGACGAGCATGGACCAGAGCTCCTCGGGGCTGCTCACGCCCCCGGGGAAGCGGCAGCTCATGCCCACGATCGCGATGGGCTCGCGGGCGGCCGCCTCCAGTTCGCCCACCCGCTGCCGCGTGCGCTTGAGGTCCGCGCTCGCCCGCTTGAGGTAGTCCCGGAGCTTCTGTTCCTTGTCCATTGTCAACTCAACCCATCTCAAGACCGGCGGACAGCAGAGGAATTCGCTGTGGGCATCCGGCACTCGGGATGGCTGATCCACAGTCGACGTGAGTCATCTGGGCGCCCCGCACCGACGGGGCGCCTGCTCGACTTCCCGCACGCCACGCGCTCAGTGTCGGCGGGCGTGGCCATGGAATTCCCTAGAGTCGGCCGGTTTTCGCTCGGTTCGGTCCGCTCTCGGGGCGTGCGACGGGTGTGAGCAGAGGTGGCGGGGGGCGGGCCTACCAGCTCGCGGCGGAGAGCAGCTCGCCGTATTCGCGCTCGCGGCCGGCCTGGCGGAGGTCGGACTCGACCATCATCCGCATCAGTTCGGGGAACTCCACCGAGGGCTCCCAGCCCAGCCGTTCGCTGGCGTTGCCGTGGTCGGCGCAGAGCGTCTCGACCTCGGCGGGCCGCACGAGGGCGGGGTCGACGACGACGTGCTCCTCCCAGTCCAGGCCCACGCACTCGAAGGCGATCCGCGCGGCCTCCCGCACGGAGTGCATCTGCCCGGTGCCGATGACGTAGTCGCCGGGTTCGTCCTGCTGGAGCATGAGGTGCATGGCGCGCACGTAGTCGCCGGCGAAGCCCCAGTCGCGTACGGCGTCGAGGTTGCCGAGCATGAGTTTGTCCTGGAGGCCGAGCTTGATCTGGGCGACGGCCAGCGAGATCTTCCGGGTGACGAACTCGGCGCCGCGGCGAGGCGACTCGTGGTTGAAGAGGATGCCGGAGACGCCGTACATCCCGAAGGACTCGCGGTAGTTCTGGGTGATGTAGTGCCCGTAGGTCTTGGCGACGCCGTAGGGGCTGCGGGGGTGGAAGGAGGTCCGCTCGTTCTGGGGGCTCTCGACGACCTTGCCGAACATCTCCGAGGAGGACGCCTGGTAGAACCGGATCTGCCCGGGCCGGTCCGCCCGCGCGGACGATCCGCTGAGTCCGCTGACCATCCTGATGGCCTCGAGCATCCGCAGCACGCCGGTGCCGTTGACCTCGGTGACGAGCTCGGCCTGCTGCCAGGACATGGGCACGAAGGAGATCGCGCCGAGGTTGTAGACCTCGTCGGGCTGGACGAGGTCCACGGCGGCCACCAGGCTGGCCTGGTCCATCAGGTCCCCGTGGACGAACTGGAGGTCCGGGATGAGCCTGCTCACCCTGTCCTTCCGGGGATTGGCCTGCCCCCGGTTCAGCCCCCAGACCTGGTACCCCTGGGAGAGCAGGTGCTCGGCCAGGTACGAACCGTCCTGCCCGGTGATTCCGGTTATCAGCGCGCGCTTGGACATACAGTCCCCTTTCGCAGTGCTCGGCACGCTCACGCAATCACGCATCGGGCTAAGGAATTTCCGAGACTTCGGGAAGGAGGCTTCGGAACGGGACGTCGAGACGGACCGGGGGCGGACGGCCACCGGATGTGATGGTGGCCGCCCGCCCCGGGCGAAGCGATCGGGATGGTGTGGCGTCAGTCGCCGAGGATCTCCAGCGTGACCTCGGTGAGGCCCCGGTCCGTATCGGCGATCCGGGCGAAGGCCCCTCGCGTCAGGTCGATACAGCGGCTGGTGTCCGTGGGGCCGCGGTCGTTGATTCTCACGGTGACGGACTCACCGTTCTCGGCGTTGGTGACGCGGACCTCGGTGCCGAACGGCAGGTCGCGGCTCGCGGCGGCCATCGCCTCGGAGTCGAAGGGCTCACCGCTGGCGGTGGGCCAGCCCGGCGGGATCTCGCCGGGCGCCCCGTACCAGGAGGCGGTGCAGGCCTGCGGCCCGCTGTCGGCGTGCGCCGGCACGGAGACGACGGTGGTGAGACCGGCGGCCAGCGCGGCGACGGCGAGCGTACGGCCGAACAGGGAGCGTACGGAAGCGGACATCGGAGTGTTCATCCCATCTGAGTGGTGGTTGTGACGGCGGCGGGGAACGGATCGGCCGGGGCCGTTCGTCAGCCCAGGACGGCCGGACGGTCGTCGTAGTAGCCGTTGTTGGAGAGGTCCTCGAGGATCCGGCCCATGGCCTCGACGCTCTGGCTGCGGTCGTTCTCCTGCGAGCCGTCGTGCATGAGGATCACTCCGCCGCCCTGGAACGCCCGCTTGTAGTTCTCGAAGATCGCGTCGGCGCCGGGCCGCCGCCAGTCCTCGGTGTCGACCGACCAGCCGATCGGCTGCATGCCCTGGCTCGCGGCGTACTGCTTGGCGTCGTCCGTCCAGCCGCCCTCCGGCGCCCGGTAGAAGTCGATCGACGCACCGGGCGCGGCGGCGCGAATGGCGTCCGAGGCCTCCTGGATGTCGGACCGCTGCTGGTCCGGGCTCTGCGTCGTGGGGTTCACATGGTGCATGGAGTGGTTGCACAGGCTGTGCCCCTCGTCCACGATCCGCCGGATCAGGTCCGGGTACTGGCGCGCGTGGTCCCCGATGACGCAGAAGGTGGCCTTCACCTCGCGATCCTTGAGCAGGTCCAGGACCTGGTTGGTCCAGGTGGGGCTGGGGCCGTCGTCGATGGTCAGGGCGAACGCGCGGCTGCCCGCCCCGGACGCGGCGGCGGTGACCACGTCGGTGTTCGCGGCCGACGCCGTGCCGGCCGCCGTCACGACCGCGGCGGCCATGGCGGTGGCGACCCAGGCGCCCTTGAGCACGGTGCGCATCGTTTTCATGGTTCTGCTCCCTTTCGCTGTCGGCCGGGTTGGCCGGCGGAACGAGCGAGAGCTTGGAAGCCTGCGATCACCACACGCTAAACGCCCGATCAATCCTGAATAAAAAGCCTCATGGGCATCGGTGCACCCATAGGTCGCACACATCACACGCATCACACACACGCGCCGCCGCGGGCAACCGGCTGGATCGCGACGGCGTCTCCACCACTACCCCCGGACCGTGCGAGGCTGAGGGGCTTCGGCATTCGAACGGCAGGGGATGGACGTGGACGACATACGCGGGTCGGCCGGGGTGACGGAGGCGGCACCGCACCGACCGCCCCGGCCGACGGCAACCCCGCGAGGACTGATGGACCTACGGGGGCAGGACGGCACCCCGGTCACCCTGTCCTACCCGGCAGGCGTCGCACTGGTCGTCTCCGGTCTGCCCGGCAGCGGCAAGAGCACCTTGTTGCGGCGCCTGTCCGAGGCCGCCCCGGCCGTGGACCCGCGCATGGTCCATGAGGCGTGCGAGGCCGTGATGCCCGCCTGGCTGCCGTACGCCGTCTACCGGCCCTGGGCTCGTGTGGAGTACTTCCGGTGGCTGCGCGCGGAGGTGCGCGGGGGCCGGCCGTTCCTGGTGCACGACTGCGGCAGCCGGGCGTGGATGCGCCGATGGCTGGCGCGGGAGGCGGCACGGCAGGGGAACGAGCTGCATCTGATCCTGCTGGATGTGACCGCGACGGAGGCCCTGGCCGGGCAGGACGCCCGTGGCCGGTGGGCGCCCCGGCGCGTCTTCGACAAGCACCGCAGGGGACTGGACCGTCTGCTGGGCGAGCTGTCCGGGGGCTCGCTTCCGGAGGCGGCGTCGGTGGTGCTGCTGGACCGGGTGTCACGGGAGCGGGTGGCGGCGGTGGAGTTCGCGCCGGGCGGCGGCCCGGGGCCGACGGCGCGGGAATTGCCCGCAGTGCTCCGCCGAATACACCGGCGCACCGCGGACGCGGCCGCTTAGCCGCCGCTCACCACTCGATCTCGGTCCCGTCGGAGGGGACCTCCACCGGCGTCCCGGCCAGGGCGCCGCGCTCGGGGGACGCCCGATCGGCGAGTGGGTTGGTGTTGTTGAGGTGCGTGTAGAAACAACGGATGCCATCACGGCCGAGAAGCCGTACGAGCGTGCCGTCGGGCCCGTCGACGGGCAGGTGGCCCATCGCGCGGGCACCGCTCCCCCGGCCGCCGGTCGCCCGGGCCATCTCGTCCTCGCTCCAGAACGTACCGTCGAGGATCAGACAGCCCACCCCGGCGAGGGCGTCGTCGAGGGCGTCCGGCCAGCGGGCGAGGGAGGGCGCGTAGACGGCGGCGGTGCCGGTGGCGGTGTCGTCGAAGCGGTAGGCGACGACCCAGGGGCCGGGGGCGCCGGATCCAGAGGCGTACCGGGGCCGTTTGTCGCTGATGGGGACGGCGGTCACCCGTAGCCGCCCGCCGTCGAGGAGCAGGGGGCCGGAGCCCACCGCGTGCCAGCGGGCGGAGCCGTAGGGGGCGAGCAGGGTACGGAGCGGGAACGGCCCGTCCAGCGCGGCCAGGACGGCGGGCGGGGCGTACAGATCGAGGGCGGCGCCCTCGCGCAGGGCCAGCAGGCCGGCGGTGTGGTCGAGTTCGCCGTCGGTGAGGAGGACGCCGCGCAGCGGGGTGTGCCGGGTGCCGTCGGGCGGGGCGAGGCCGGGGGCGGCGAGGATCTGGGCGCGGATGTCGGGTGAGGCGTTGACGAGGTACCAGGCGTCCGGGGACACGGAGACGGCCAGGCATTCCTGGGTGCGCCAGGCGCGGGGTCCGGCGGCGCGGGCCCGGGAGCAGCCGGGGCAGGCGCAGTTCCACTGCGGCAGCCCGCCGCCTGCGGCTGTGCCCAGAATCCGTAGCTTCATGCCCGGTACGGAATCGTGTCGGGGGCACTTTCGGCGTCCTGCACGAGGGTGCGTACGAGGGCGTGGTGCGGGGAGAGCCCGCAGGCCGGGTCGGTGGCGGCGGGGTCACCGGTCAGCTGGAATGCCTGGCAGCGGCAGCCTCCGTGGTCGTCCTCCTTGAGCGGGCAGCTCCGGCACGGCTCGGGCATCCATGCGGTCCCCCGGAAGCGGTTGAACGCGGCCGAGTGGAACCAGATGTCGGCGAGAGAGGCCTGCCGGACGTTGGGCACGTCCAGGCCGGGGATGCGGGCGGCGGCCGGGCAGGGCAGGACGTCGCCGCTGGGCGTGACGGTGAGCTGCCGGCTGCCCCAGCCGTGCATACAGGGCTTGGGGACGCCGTCGTGGAGGTCGGACCGCACGTAGACGATCTCCAGGCGGTGGGCGAGGGAGTTGCGGGCTTCCTGCACGAGGGTCTCTGCGGCGTCGAGCTGGGCCCGGCTGGGGAGCAGGGCAGGGAGGTTGAGGAGGGCGGACCCGTAGTACTGGGCGTTGGCGAGTTCAAGCCGGTCGGCGCGCAGTCGGAGGGCGAGGTCGATGAGATCGCCGGTGTGGTCGATGTTGGCGCGGTGCAGCACGACGTTGAGGGTGAGCGGAAGCCCGGCTTCCTTGATCAGCCGTGCGGCGGTGAGCTTGCGCTGATGTACAGCAGCGCGCCCGGCGATGGCGTCGGCGATCGCGGCATCGGCGTCCTGAAGGCTGATCTGGACGTGATCAAGTCCGGAGGCGACAAGGCCGGCGAGCCGTTCGGCGCTCAGCCCCTGCCCGCCGGTGATAAGGCTGGCATAGAGCCCGAGGCGGTGCGCATGGGCGATGAGTCCGGGGAGATCGCGGCGCAGCAGAGGCTCTCCCCCGGAGAAATGAACCTGAAGAACTCCGAGCGCACGGGCCTCCTCGAATACCCGGCACCATTGTTGGGCGGTGAGTTCGCTGGAACGTGAATGGCGGCCGATGGGGTTGGAGCAGTAGCCGCAGCGGAGGGGGCAGCGGTAGGTGAGCTCGGCGAGCATGCCGAGCGGCCTGTTCACGGGTGTGCCCTTTCGATCAGCCGCCGCCGGGCGAGTGCGTCGAGAAAATCCCGGAGGTCGTGCAGGGGAACGGCGTCGTACGCCCGGGACAAGGCGTCGGCGATCGCGACGAGGTCTGTGTTCCCGTCACAGAGGGCGAGAACGCGGGCACCGGTCTCGTTGAGGATCAACACCCCGTCGGGGTGCAGCAGAACACCGGCGTCCCGGACGGAATCGTGGATCAGCCGCACTCCCGGCCGCAGCCGCCAGCAGGTCACCGCCCGCGACCCGTGTGTTCGTGCTCAAGAGCATCAAGGATGCTCCACAACACCTCGCACTTGAAGCCGAGCGCGGCGAGGGCGGCATCCTGCTCGGCACGGGTGACGCAATGGGTGGTGACGAGGGTGAGGGCGTGCCCGGCGTCGTGGGTGGCGGTGTCGGGGCGGGCTTCGTGGTAGCGGTGGCCGGAGGGGGCGATCCAGGGGTAGTGGGTGCGCAGGGCGGTGAGGCGGGTGCGCATGAGGGCGGGTGAGAAGAGCTCGGTGAGGGATGCGGCGACGGCTTCGATCCAGGGCCGGGTGCGGGCGAAGGCGACGTAGGCGTCGGTGGCGAAACGCACGCCGGGCAGGACGTGGCGTTCGTCGACGACCTCGGTTCGGGAGAGCCCGGCGGCTTCGGCGAGGTCGAGCCACTGTGCGTGCCCGCCGGGGCGGCCCTCGCTGCCGTCCTGGTCGGCGAGGCGCCGCACCCAACGCCGCCGCACGTCGGCGAGGGGGCAGTTGGCGATGATGGCGGCGTCTTTCTGGGGCAGCCATTTCTGGTAGTACCAGCGGTTGGCGATCCACTGCCGCAGCTCGTCGGGCGCGAGACGCCCTTCGTGCAGCCGGAGGTGCAGGGGGTGCTTGTGCCAGTACCGGTCCTCGTGCGCGCGGAGGGCGGCGGTGAACTCGGCCGTACTGCGGGCCTCCGGGTCGGTCATGGGGGTCTACCAGTGCCCGGCGTAGGCGGTGACCTCGGCGGCGAGCTCGACATCGGTGAAAGCGGGCGGCGTCCAGGGCCGCGCTCCCACGGCAGGGCCACCCACGTCCTGATGCGGGTCACCGCGCACACCCGTAACGGGCTCGGCGACGATCGACGGCACGACGGTCTCCGGCATGGCATCTCCCCCTGATCCGGGCCGGGACGGACGAGCCCCGGCCGGTATTCCAGGGTCGGTCAACGACCGCACGCCCCGCAATCGCCGGAACGAGTGACGGGCCGGCGGGGAGGAGCGGCCGGACAGCGCCTCACGGAGGGGGCCTCTCGTCAGCGGGGCAGCCCCAGGAACCGGGTGGCCGAGGTCCACGCCTTGCGGCTGTGCCTGGCGCAGTAGTGAGGGCTGCCGGGGTCGCAGAACCCGTGCCGGCAGGGGTGCACCTCCGTCACGACGCCCTTTCGGCCCGCCAGGCGTTCGGTGACTGCCGACACCGAGAAGCTGGGCTCCTGCTCGGCGAAGATGACGAGGCACGGGGCAGCCGGTTGGATGTCCAGGTGGTCGCGGATCCGGGATCCGTAGAAGCACACGGCGCCGTCCACAGCGCCGGTTCCCGACGCGAGCCAGGTGCTGGTGGCTCCGACGCTGAAGCCGATGCAGAGCACCCTGCGATAGCGTTCACGAAGGCCGTCGGTGTACTGCGCGAGTGCGTTGCCCATGCCCGCCACGCCCGGGGTCCGCGTGAATTCCCGGTATGCCCTGGGCTCGTCTTCGCGGGCGTACACGACGCCCGACGGAAGGAAGCTGGGTGTGAAGACATCGCAGCGGTACGGGCTGAGCATCTCGGCGACGCCGTTGATGTGCTCGTTGACTCCGTAGATCTCGTGGGCGACGACCACGGCCGTGTCATGGCCGTTGCCGTCCAAGGGGTGACTTGCCATGCAGGGACTGTAACCAGCGTCGCAAGACCGGTGATCAGCTGGTGGCCGATGAGTCATGGACAGCGGCGGCTCCGGTCCACGGGTTCATTCGGGCGGCGCCGCAGCCGTGTCCACCCTGAAGGAGCGGTCGCCCGCGAGTGCGCCCAGCAGGAATCCGGCGTACCCGGCCAGTAGAAACAGCAGAACACGCCCGCTACCGCCCTCGTCGGTCCGTGGATAGAGCCCGTCGAAGGCCAGGACGAGGACAACGTCCAGGAGTTGACCGACGATCACGACAGCGACACCGAGACGAACTCCGTATCCGGCCGGGAGTATTCGGCCGACCAGGGCACCCATGCCCGTGAAGGCGGCCACGACCGCCGCCGCGGCCGGTGCGGCCGGGGCACCCGCGAGCGTGGGCGCCAGGGCCGTGACTCCCGCCGAGGCGGCTACCCAGATCACAAAGGCCCCCACTGTCTCGGGCCACACGTGCGCCAGCCGTCGCTTCTCCATCGAGCCGCACCCCGCAGTTCACGTAGTATGTAGCGATCGCTACATACGCTACATGCCGCAGAAGGAGAAATCGCGTGTCCCGTCGCGAGGAGCTGCTGAGCGCGGCCATGCACTACGTCGGGGACCACGGTCTTGCGACGCTCACCCTGCGGCCCCTCGCTGCCGCGTTGGGCACCAGCGACCGGATGCTCGTGTACCACTTCGGCAGTCGCGAGGGGCTGGTGGTGGCCCTGCTGGACCGGGCATTCGCCGACCTTGCCACCGTGTGGCAGGGGCGGCAGGCCGCCAGGCCGTCCGATCTGGTGCGTGTGCTGTGGCAGACGTTCGCAGAACCCGGGGTTCGCGTGGCTCTGCGGTTGTATCTGGAAGCGGCCTCGCTGGCAGGCACGGACGAGCTGTGGCGCGAGCAGCTGGCGCCGGCCGCGTCGTCCTACCTTCACACCGCGGAGCAGTGGCTCGTCGAAGCAGGCATGTCTCCCGCCATCGCGCCGAGCGCCGCCCGCCTCGCTTCCGCCGCCTTGGACGGTGCGCTGCTGCAACTGGGCATCGACGGGGATCAGGGCGCGGCGACGGAAACCGTGGAGTTGCTGGCCCGACAACTGGACAGCCTGATCGACTGAGTTGACCCGCCCCCTCGCGGACCAGCTTCAACGCAAGTCGTCGCGCCGCTACCTGCCCGTGCGGTTCACCGGGAGAGCCGATAGTGGCGAGGGCGGTCACCACGGGCCAGACTCCGTTGCCCAGTGTCCATGCTGTGGCTCATGCACCACCGAGCCCCCCGGATCATGCCGGATAAGGACGGTCGGTATGGGAACGTGCCGGTCGCCGGTTGGCCATCGCCACGAGTGACTCAGCGGTGGGATGCGCATGACCTCAGCACCATGGGACGGCGCATCGGTCAAGGCTACGACCGCCCCATCGGCCCGCGATTCCCTGCGCCCAGCCAGACACAGGCCGCACCCGGCAGCCTGAAGACCTTTCACCGGGATTCGCCGGCCCCCTGGCGCATCGGCGGTCTACCGTACGGACATGCCCGCGCCTCCTACTGCGGTCATCAAAGGAGGAACCCCGTGCCATCGTCCTGCGATCCCCAGCATGCTCCCGCCGGTGATGTGGGCGCTGCGCTCATGTTGATCGACTCTCGACTCAAAGGCATCCACGGCGGCAAGACCGCCACCGACCCCGGACAACAGGCGCTGACGGATCAGGTCACCGCGTCCCTGGGGCCCAAGGAAGCCGATGACGTGCTGGACGGCACGTGCACACTCATCTTCATGTTCATGCAGTGGCTGCGAACGGTCTGCGAGGAGCACGACGAGGACGTCATCGCGTATGTGGTGCCCAACCTCGTGGCGACGATGCGCATGATGCCCAAGAGCATCCGCCCCGAGGCCATCCCCACCATGGCCGGCCTGGTCATAGCAGCGGGCACGGACCTGAGTCCCAGCCTGTGGCGCAAGCAGTACGGATTCTGGACCGAGGAGGAGATGAACCCCCTCGAAGCCACCGCCTTCCTGCTCGCGGAGCAGATCAACCGGCTCACAAACGACCCCGACTTCGCCACCCGCTTGATCACTGAAGCACTGTCCGATTCAGGCTGGTACTGACGTGCCGCACCGCGTCGGACGTCCCATCGCCTTGGCAACGTGTCATCAGGGTGGCCAAGCTTGAGTGCGCCGATGAGGGCGAGGGCGGCGACCGTGTCGGACGGGCCGATGTCGGTGCGGGTCGTCCCGGCGGCCGCGCATGTGTCCATCGGACTGGCCGAGGGGCCGCGGCAGGTCCGGCCCCGACCTGCGCGTCACCCTGGTCTCACCCGGGTACACCGGAACCACTTATTCCGGCGCCTCACGTCCCCGTTCGGGTGAATGACGTACCCCTCACGCATAACAGAGCAAAAGCGGAGCACCTCCTCTCATGGAGCAGCAGGAGACTTACGAGCCGCCCGTCGTGGATGACCGGCGGGCCATGGTTCGCGGTCTTCCCCGATTCCGAAGCGGCTGCCGGCGTCGCGCGAAAGGTCTGCCCCCGGCCAGTCGACGTGGTGAGGTACCCCTCCGGCCGTCCGTGGCTGCTGGGTGAATGGCCGGTCGGCGATGTGGTCGTCGCGGAGGCGGGGAGTTCGCTACTGGCGTTGATCGGACGCTGTCCGGTCAACGCCGAGGAACTCGCCCTCCGGCTGCGGGGGATGCGGGAACTCGGCGATACCGAACAGACCGAACAGGTGGTCGCGGGGTTGCCGGGGAGCTTCCACGTAGTGGTCTCCGCCGGCGGCCGGCTCCGGGTACGCGGCACCGCTTCCGCCGTACGGCGGGTTTTCCACGCCGAGTCGGACGGCGTAACGGTGGCGGCGAGCCGCGCCGACGCATTGGCGCACGCCGTCGGTGCCGTGATGGACGAGGAGCAGTTGGCGCTCCACTTGCTGTCCTCACCTCCCTCGTACCCGTTCGGCGAACACCGCTCGTTGTGGCGCGGCGTCCAGGCCGTCCGGCCCGGACACGCCCTGCTGATCGGCCCGGACGGCAGGGCAACCGTCCGGCCCTGGTGGGAACCCCCTGAGCCGGACCTGTCCCTTGCCGAAGGAGCGGAAAACGTGCGGCGGGCGCTGTCACTGGCCGTGTCCTCATGCACAGCCAACCGCACAGGCAACCACACAGCCAACCGCACAGTCATCAGCGCGGACCTCTCCGGTGGTCTGGACTCCACCACTCTGTGTTTCCTCGCCGCTCGTGGCCCGGCCCGGCTGATCACCTTCCACTGGGCGAGCCTGGACCCCGGGAACGACGACACCGCCTGGGCCCGGAAAGCGGCCGCCCTGCTGCCCGACGCCGAGCATGTGGCACCCGAACCGTCCGACGCGACACTGTGGTTCAGCGGCTTGGGCGATGTACCGACGGCGACCGACGAGCCGGGCCTGTGGGCCCGCGACAGCGCACGGCTGCTCCTTCTCGCTCGCCTCATGACCCGGCACGGCTCACGATTGCATCTGACAGGCGGTGGCGGAGACGAGCTGTTCGGGTTCCTGCCCCCGTACCTCCACGCTCACGTCCGCAGCCGATCGCTTTCGGCCCTGCGACAGGTGAACAGGACACGGGTCATGCAACGCTGGCCGCTGCGGCCGCTGCTGGCCGAGTTGTCGGACCGCACCACATTCGCCGACTGGCTGGCCACCACGGCACGCCGCATCACCGACCCCGCGCTCCCGGCGCGCCCCAGAACCGGCCGGGTGCCGTCCACGGCATGGGAGGTGATGCCCCAGGTACCCCCATGGGCCCGCGCGGAAGCCGTGGACGCCGCGCGAACCCTCTTGCGGGAAGCGTCCTCCGGCACGCACGAGCCGCTCGCCGCCCAGCGCGGCCAGCACGCCGCGCTGTCCGCGGCCCGCACCTGCGGCCGCGCCTTCCGCGTGACGGAGCAGGTGACCGCCGCTCTGGGACTCCCCTCGGCCGCCCCCTACCTCGATGACAACGTACTCGAAGCGGCACTTTCGGTGCGCATCACCGAGCGCGGCGCACTCGACCGCTGCAAACCCCTCCTCACCACGGCGGTGCACCCCGACGTGCCCGGTGAGCTCCTCGCCCGGTCCACGAAAGGCGAGTACACAGCCGATTTCCATCAGGCGCTCCACCGCAACAAGGCCGCCCTCAACCGCCTCGTCGACGACTCCCACCTCGCCCGGGCGGGACTCGTGGACACCGCCGTCCTGCGGGCCCATCTCGCAAAGCCCGGACTCCCTCCCGAGGCGATGCGCGCCCTGGACAACACCGTGGCTTGCGAGATGTGGTTGCGCGGCTGTTCCGCCGCGAAAGGCCGTTCTGCCGCGAAAGGAGCCCCGTGACCTTCACCCTTCGACCCGAGGTCTCCACAGCCCGGACCGAGAACGGGACCGTCCTGCTCGATGAGACCACTGGACGCTACTGGCAGCTGAACGACACAGCGGCCTTCATTCTCAGCGCCCTCATGGATGGCGCCACCACCCAGGAGGCCGCCCACCGGCTCCACGAACGCCATCCCGTCCTACCCGCCGAGCAGGCGGCCGACGATGTGGCGTCCGTCATCCGTGCGCTCTCGACCGCTCGCCTCGTGGCAGCGATCGCGTGAACCATCGCCACGTCCCACCCGACCGGCGAACCACCCCCCTCGTCCGGCGCCCAGCCGTCCTGTTGGCCATCACCGCCGCCCGCCTGATCGCCCTGCTCCCGCCGCGCCGTATCCGCCGAGTGCTCTCACTGGCCCGCCGGGGCGCCGCCCCCGCCACCGGTGAGCAGGCTCTCACGGCCCGCCGAGCGGTCGTCGCCATGAGCGCGAGGTGTGCCGGAGAAGCATGCCTGCAGCGGTCGGTGGCGACCGCCCTGCTCTGCAGGGTGCGCGGCACCTGGCCCGACTGGTGCACCGGTGTTCGTACCGCGCCGTTCCGCGCCCATGCGTGGGTCGAAGCGGAAGGCCGCCCGATCGGAGAACCTTTCCCGGCCGACTACTACCGCACCCTCATCAAAATCGCGGCCGAGTCATAGCGCCCGCGCGCTACGTGTCAAGGCACTCGAGGTGTTCGGGGCGTTGGAGGAAGGCCGGCGATTCCTCCCGGGTACCGAGGTGGACGGGCAGGGCGGACAGCAAGGCGTGCGCCGCGCGAAGCCGCTGCGGGGACGCGGGACGGGTGTGCCAGTTGACGATCGAGGCAAGCGCCCTCCCCCTCGTGTGCGCCGAGGGCCTCGGCTGGTCCGGAGGCTGTGTCAGCACCCCGGAGACGGGCACATGCCGCGAGAGGCCGATCGCCGACGGACGGACGAGAACGGGCGCGCCGACCGGGTTCCCCTCCAGGAGGACGAACGGGTCGGGAGACGGCCGCCAGCCGGACCGCGCCAACAAGGAGGACCGTTCGACGAAGTACGTGAGCCAGCTCCGGGGGAAGAGCACAGCAGTCCCCCGGGCATGGACGAGCGCCCCGCACAGGAGCCGCGTCTGACGGGCATCCGGCGGGCCGAACCCGGCGACGACCCGTTCCAGCAGCCAGTTCGCTGGGCGTCGAAGGGCAGGACATGGAGTCGGAGACCGACACGATTACCATCGACGGCGCGGACCGAAGCCGACACGCCGGTCCTGAACGTCATCACCCGGAGGCCGTGCTCCTGGGATCGCGTCCGGTGGGCGAGCCTCCGGTGAACATGACCGTCACCGCCCTGGTGGGCGCGGCTCTGACGGGAGTCGGCGGTGCGAGGGTCGTCACCCCCGAGGTGGACAAGCGGTACCTGACCCCATCGCCTCACCCGTGATGGTCATCGTGGCCGCCCGGCCCATGGTGGCCGTCATGGTCATCATGCCCGTCGTGGCCGTCATCGCCATCGTGCCCGTCATGCCCGTCATGCCCGTCATGCCCGTCGTGGGGGCCCTCCCCCGAGCCGCCGTGCAGTGCCGGTAGGTCAACGGCGTCGCAGTAGACCACCGGCCCTGGGGTCGTAGGCGCGGTGAGGCCATCGGCCGGGACGCCCTCGGTCTCGACGACCAACAAGCGCAAGCGCGCCCCGCGCAGCCCGGGCGGTACCGGGACCTGGCCTGTGTAGAAGGGCCTGTGGGAGGACTCGGCGTCGACCGACTTGAGCACGACGGCCGTGTCCTCGAGCGTGACCCAGCCGAGGTCCTTGTCCGTGACGACGTCGTGCCGACGCTGGAGCGTGGCGGTGATGTGCGGCGGAGACGATCCGGTGGGGTCCCAGGAAGGGCCGGTGACGCTGACCGACAGCACCTCGCCGGGCCTGACCGTCAGCTCACGGTCGGGCAGGGTGCGCACCAGGTCCGCCAGAACGACCTGTGAGATCTCGGCGCCGGGGATCGAGTCCGGCTGGAAGCGGACCAGGGCGAGCCGGACGAACGGGAGGCAGGCGTCCCCCGTGTTCAGGTCCAGGTCGCAGAACCAGCGGCCGCCCTTCTCGTTCTCGTCGTCCCTTTCGAACTGCGGGGTGAAGCCCGCGACGGTGACGGCGAGCGGACCGGAGCGCGTGGGCAGAGTGAGCTTCCCGGATCGCCGCACCGCGTTGGTGAACACGTCCGGGGTCGGGGCGACGACGGGCGCGGAACGGTGGATGGGGTCTCGGCCCATCAAAGTGACCCAGGCGTCCCGGTTGGAGTCCGGGTCGCCGCCCGGTGGCTCTCCGAGGACCACGCCGAGCAGTTCGCCGTCTCCGGAGGAGTACCAGGGACGGTCCAGGTACACCCGGACACCGCTGCCACGTCGACGTTGGACGATGGTTCCGGGCGGTCCGTCGAGGCTCTCCAGGGCCAGGGTGGGGACGCAGTACAACAGACGTGGCGCCGTGGGCGACGCGCTGCTCGGCACCGAGTGCTCCTTGGCCTCACCCTGAACGGTGAGCGCGTTCTGGCCGGGCTCCGCGAACCGCGGAGGGAAATAGTCGCTGAACTTGCTGCCGGCCACCGGCCGGTAGCTCACCATGCGGTGTTTGGTGTCGCCGAACTCATGCTTCTCCGGTACGGGCGGGGTCATTACGGGCGGGGTCTTGGCCTGGTCCGCTTTCGACTTGTCCTCGGCCGCCTTGGTGCTGAAGGTCAGGGTGCCGTTCTGGAGGACGGCGGGTTCGGCACCGGGGACTCCTTCCCGGTCCACTCTCGCCGTCAGCAGGTGGAACACCGGGACGTTCATCTTCTGGGTGTCGCGGCCCGTGGGGCCGGCGTCCGTCACCTCGGTCCACTCCGCGACCAGGTCGATCCGGTCCGTACTCGCCTCGTCCAGCGCGATCCCACCGGCGAGGTGCTCGGCCGTCTCGTTGGGGCCGCGTGGGGTTCCCAGGGCCGACAGGTCCAGCACCGGTGTCCTCAGCGGCCGTTGCACCGCGTGGACGAGCGTCAGTTCCTGCCAGGGGGTGAACATCCAGTGCCGGCCGGCGGCGGCCAGTTCCAGCGCCTGGTCGGTACGTCGCAGCTCTTCCGTCCTCCTCGCCGCCGCGTCCGCCTCCGTCTCCGTCGCGAGCTGGGGTGCCGACTCCACCGCATCCCGGCACCACGAGGCCATACCCATGATCTTCTCGTCGAAGTCGATGCCGGAGCACAGCCGCACAGTCGCCACGGCGCCCTTCGGCAGCGATACCGTCAGCACCCGGGACGCCTCGTCGAAGCGGGGCGGCGCGGTTCCTTCGGCCAGTCTCAGTCTGAAGGACCTGGGGCGGTGCCAGGCCTCGCCGCCCCAGGGGACGGTGAAGGGCTGCCCGGCGGGCATTCCCGGCAGGTCCAGGAGAACGGCTGCCGTGGCGAGGGGATCGGGAAGGTAGGGCAGTTCGATCGTCTCGCCCGTGTGCAGGGCGGTCACCGCCGGGTTCTTGGGATCCGTCGCCGGTGAGTCGACCGGCTCCAGTCGCACATCCGGCTGGGACGGGTTGTTCAGCGAGCCGCTCTCCCGTCCGGCCAGTTTGTAGACCCTGTCCTGGACCTGCTCGTCGGTGGAGCCGATTGCTTCGTCCAGCAGTCCGTGCCACTCCACGCACCGTAGCGATGCCTTCGGCGCCACCACATGACGCTCGTCCACCCCTTGGTACGGGACGTGTCCTTCCGTGGTCACCAGCGAGGAGCGGTTGAAGTCCGCCGCGTACTGCTCGGCCGTCACGCCCGGTACGGGGCTGTCGCCGCTCCCACAGTCGACGGTGAAGCCGCTCTCGCTGCCCAGCTTGGTCAGGGACGTACAGCCGGGGTTGCCGTCCGCGTCATCTCCTGAAAAGCCCTGGGCGCGTTGTTCTTCGGCGTAGGCGGCCTTGGTCAGCGGGCCGAAGACGCCGTCCGCGCCACCCACGAGCTGGTGGCCGCGGGCGATGAGAGCTTGCTGGACGACGCGGATGTCCTCGTTGGTCTTGCCGAACTGGACGTTCACCAGGGCGACCCTCACCACGTTCCCCGCAGGGCCCGCCGCGGGCGGCCGGTCCCCCGGGCTGCTCCGGATCACCAGCCGGAAGGCCGAGGCGCCTTCCCCGAAGGGCAGTCTGGGCGCCACGGCGGGTGCCAGGACGGGCTCGAACCTCTGAAAGGTCAGCAATCCCTCGCCGGGGAGCGCCAGGGCCTTGTCGTCCATCAGGGCATCGGCCTCGGCCGGTCCGAGACCGTTGCCCGCGAGGTCGACGGTACGCAGCCGCACCCTGTACTCGTGACCGAACCGCAGCCTGGGCAACGAACCGGGCCGTACCTTGGCCGTGATCTCCAGCGGAAGTGCCGTCTTCGCCCTGTTGCTCACCTCCACCGGCATGTTGGGGGGCTTGTCATCCTCGTCCGATCTCTCATTGATGCCCAGCACCAGGCCGAGGTGCGGCGCGGACAGCGACCACCCCTCCCATGTGACCAGTTGCTCGGGTACATGGAGGTGGGTGTCCAGGGCCTCGGGCGGCGGGGAGGCCAGGTTGGCCTGGAAGAAGCCCTCGTCGGAAACCGACAGCAGGACGGGACCGTTATCGGGCTGCCGATACACCACATCACGCTCGTGCAGTGAGAACCACCGCTTTCGTTCCTCGTCCCAGATGTCCATCCGGTGGCCGCGTACCAGGTCCTCGGCTACCAGCTCGGGGACGCTCGGGGCGCCCTGGACATCCGGCGTGGCGGCTGCCGGGGACGGCGGGTCCGGCACCTGGACCGCGGCTCCGTCCCGGGCGAGGGCCCGGGTGAAGGCACCCTCGTGCCGGGCCGCCCGGCCGAAGTCCTCCTTGAGGCTGCCCAGACGGTCATCCCTGACAAGCGAAATCCCATAGGTCCGTACCGGGGACAGTCCCTTGGCGTCCGCCGTCACCGACGTCAGCTTGAGCGCGGCACCGTCGATGTCGGCCTGCTCGATGCGGAAGTTGCTCTGGAGCGCGACCAGGCCACGGGATGGCGGTGCCAGCGGGTCGGCGGCCGTGAGGGACTGGGCGCCGGGCACGAAGGCCCGCCGGTCGGGGAGGAAGACGTACCGCGTGCGTGGGGACACGTCATGCGAGTCGTCCCCCAGCGCGGGCTTCCAGTGGGGGGTGACCGTCAGGAACCGCTCACCCGAGGAGACGGGGAGCCGGTCGGCCGGCAGGAGGACGTCCAGGACCAGCCCGAGGCGTCGGAGCAGCTGGGGATGGTCGCCCAGCGAGGTGAGAATCTGGTGGAAGTCGGGACGCGGCAAAACGGGCGGTGGCTGCGGCTGAGGCTTGACGCCGGCGACCGTGGGAGCGCTCCTCACCGCGTGGAAGTCGTCCAGCGCGGCCAGCTTCGGGGGCATCCCACCGTCCGTCGCCGCGGCCACGTTTTCGGTGCTTGCTCCGGCGGCGGTTGCCGCGCGCAGCATGTCCCTTGTGACAGGCGGGCTCTCGGGTGACGTCTTGGCCGCCTTGGCATAGGTGTCCCTGGTGAAGTCGTGGACTTCCTTGGCCGAATAGGTGCGGAATTCCCGCTGTCCGGCGTCCAGGAAGACGTAGGGCTCCAGGGGGATGTCCTTGTGGAAGAGGTTCGTCCACAAGTTCGTGTCCGGTGCCGGGCCCTGCGGTTCTAGCGGGCCGGTGAAGGATACGGACGCCGTGGAGGAACCGTCCGTGGTACCGAACACGAAGGTGGCCGCCTTGACCTTTTCCGGCCAGGCGATGAAGTCGGGGAAGTTTTCCAGCGTGACGTGGCCGTTCCCGGCGAGCGTGCCGGGGCCGTTCCCGGCGGGCGCTTGCAGGCGCGGGGCGATGAACACCGATACCCGGGCCTGGGTGCCGTCGGCCGAGAGCCCGGCGGGAAGAACGGTCCAGTTGATGTGCTGTTCGAACGTCATCTCGCCTCCCACGGGCTCACGCGGCGAACGCCCGGCAGTACTCGTGCCAGTGGCCTGGCAGAACACATTGGGTGAAGGACGGATCACCGGGCGCCCCGGAGAAGCTCCGCTCGAGGGTGAGCGAGACGGACTTGCTGAAGAAGGCGATCCGCACGCCGACGGTGAGGGTGCCCCTGCCCCGCACCACCGACTCATGACCGTGCTTCTCGTAGGTGAGCTCCAGATAGAACTCGGCGGTCACCGTGATGATGCCCAGCACCGTCAGATTGCCGTTGCACCGTAGATATCCGCCCAGCGTGACATTGTCGGGGTTGCGGGAGAAGAGGAAGCGGACACCCGCCATGACCGACACCCCGCCGCTGGCCACTCCGAGATTCAGTGCCGTGGCGCCGCCGAACTCTATGGCGCCCTCGACCTGCTGCACCCCTTTCGCATCGATCAGCATGGAGAAGTATCCGCCGCCTCCGAACAGGGAGACGGTGACATTGAAGGGGTGTACCCGCTCGGAAACCGAGAAACGGAACGAGACCGGCTTGTCCTCGAAGGGCACATCCAGCTCCGCGCCCAGCGAGAGGTTCGACAGGGTGAAGGCGCCGAGCCCTATGGCAGGAAGCGCGAGCTTGAAGCCCGCACGGATGCCGGTCGGCTGGACGTCCAGGTACGAGCCGGGGCCGAACGCGTCGGCGGGCAGGGCGCTGCGGAGGGAGTTGATGAACTCCAGATCCTTGCTGAACTTCAGTTCCAGACCGCTGGCCGAGACATCGGGCTTCCTCCCCGGGCTCGCCTTGAATTTCAGCTCGGCGAAATCGAGTCGGGCAATGCCTTCGAAGTCCAGCGCGAAGTGGCTCAGGCGGCCCTCCACAGTGGACTGGTCGACGGCGTCCTTCGAGCGGACGGTCCGGGCGTCCAGGATCAAGGAGGCTTTGGACACATCGAGAACGTGCGCCGGTCCGGACGCCGGCCGCTCCAAGGAGGGCTTCCAGACATAGCGCAGTTCCTTTCCCTGCCCGTCCACCAGGTCGCGGATCCGCAGCACGGGCGCCGGCAAGAGGCCGTTGGCATCCCGCAGGATCGCCTCGATCTCGGCGTCGCCCAGTTTCCGCAGAGCGCCGAGGGTGTCCTTGGTGACGCTCTTCAGGATGTCGCCGAGGCTGATGAAGCCGAGCATCTTCGCCCCGTCGAAGGCCTTCCTGATGTCGCCGATGTCAAGCGCGTCGACGGCTTGCCCGGCGCTGTCTTTCTTGAACATCTCGGGGATGACACCCGCCTGGGTCGTGATGACCTTGACCGCGGCGTTGGGGCTGGCGACTCCCCCGGCCTTCTCCGCCCCGAAGGTGAGGCTGACCGCCTTCTCCAGATCCAGGTACGCGCCGGCGGGATGCGCCGCCATGGTCTGCTGAAGGTAGGTCTCGTTGAACGCAACGGGGAGATCGCCGCCGTTCGGGGTGAACTGTTCGACGGCGGGAACCCGCACCGCCGCGCCGGACACGAAGGGCAGACCGATCACAGGCAGGTCTCGGTCCTTCCCGTTCCCGTTGCGGATCCCGAGCCCGAACGTCAAGGTGCCGACCGCGTGGCTGGTGCTGCCGGGAGCGCCGGGGGGCGGTTGCGCCATGGCCATCACCTGGCCGCCCATCGACCGGTTCAGGCGATCGCCCAGCCGTGGCTGCTGCGCCGGGTCGTACAGGTTGTTCACCCGCTCTTGAGGCACTCCGTCGGCCACGAACGCCAGAGGCATGGTGAAGCTGACCTTCCGGCCTTCGCAATCCGTGCCGATCAAGGTGAACTCGTGGTCCTTCCCGGAATCCTGGAGAATCACCCAGAACGCATCGGGGTCGGGTCCGGGTTGCTGAATCAGCGGCGTGACACGGTCCGTGATGCGCAATGTGCTGAAGGGCATTTCACGCCCTTCGTGCCTGTAACCGGACGGTCCGTACTGGACCTCCGGCTGCTTGATGACGATGCGGTCCTGCCGCTGCAGGTAGGCGACGATCCCGTCATTCGGGCGCGCGACGAACACCCGCCTGAATTCCTTGAAGTGCACGGCCTCGTGGCCGGTGCTCATGCGTCCGTGTGTGGCGGTGCGTACGAACTGGTCACGGCCCAGGCCCGTGATGTGGTCGTACAGCACCAGGTTCGGCGGGCGTCTCCCCACCTGCGTGAACCGGTCCTGGGCCGGTTGCGACAACGGCTGCCAGGCACCGTGCAGATGGGCCGAGGACCCCAGGGGCGTCACGATGAACTGCTCGGCGTGCAGCGGCGCGCTGTGGATCTCGAGGGGCGGGCCGCCACCCGGGCCGGGTAGCTCGACCCGGCTCGTGAGGGTGACGATGTCCTCCAGATTCTCGGCGGAGAGCGGGGTGGGCACGGGCAGGACGCCCCGGCCCCCCACTGTCGCGAAGGCCCGCAGCAACACCTCGTCGTCCTGCGTACCGCGCAACCGGGCGTGCCACAGCGCGGTCGGGCCATCCGCCTCGGGGGGCTCCGACGGCACCGCCCAGCCCACCGGCTCGTCGTAGGTGACCAGCAGTCGGGTGGGGAACTCGAGGACGCTTCTGGGGATGCCCTGGAAGACCGCCGATCCCGGCGCGTCCGGGCCCTGCGGACCCACCGGCACCGTGATCGGCACCAGGCGTGCCCAGTCGAGCAACGACGCCAGCGACAGGTCCAGGCCGTCCATGGTGGCCGGCACCGAGAAGGACAGATGACTCGAGCCGGCGGTGAACGCCCTCATGGGGCCGAGCGGCGTCGCACCCAGCGGCGCCGGGACCTCCTCCATCACATGCTGTGGCGGCAGCCCGACGAGCACGAACGCCGGCTCACCCGGGTCCTTCCGCACGAGGCGATGACCGTCGAACCGCAGGTTGACCAGGTTGATGTCGACGACGAGCATGTCCGCCGGCCGCACCACCCGGAACGGCCCCTCCGCGACGTCCGCGTCGTGGGGACCGGGTTCCGGGGGCCCGTCGGGGTGAGGGTGGGGACCGTGCCCTCCGCCGAAGCCGTCATGGTGGTCGCCATCGTGATCGTCATCGGGGTGGTTCCGGGTCTCCATCCAGAGTCTCAGGGCGACGGGACGGGCAGTGTTGAACGGCATGACGAATCCCCATCCGAGTCAAGAAAGGTGTGGGGTACGCGGCGGCTGCGCTCACCGATTTCCATGCTCACTCCGATGGCGGATCCCCGCCACTGGGCATCGGCACGGCGGCCGCGGGCGCCGAGCCGCAGGTAGGCCTGTGTCACGACGTGCACCCTTGCCCCACCCGAAGGATGATGGGTTCGCGGGGAGGAGCCCCCCTACATCCCGATGGCCGGCAAACGGAGTGCGGCGGGTGCGGGGGTTCGCGGGCGGACGATCCGGGACTTCGAGGGGCCGCTACTGCGGCTGCGCACAGACGATGTCGCCGTGGAACTGACCCAAGGCAGCACCCACCCGGAGGCCCATCGGCGACGGTCCCCGTCCTCGGCATCCTGCCCCGGACGCCATTACGCACAAGGGTTCATCACCATGGTTCTGAGATGTCCACGATTCGCCGGTGATCCTGTGCTGGAGGCTTGCCTGGCCGGTACGCACCGGATGTTCCGGCCCGAACAGGGACTGGCGGTCAAGCGCGTCCAAGCCGCGCTGATCGCGCTCGGCAGGCCGGTGGGCCCGGCAGGGGACGACGGGTTCTTCGGCCCCGACACGGGCGCGGCCGTCTCGGCGTACAAGGACGCCAAGGGGCTTTCACCGGACGACCCGGTCGTCGGCAAGGGGACGATGGGCGCCCTCGATGACGACCTGTTCGTCGACCCGCCGACGCTGGATCCGGCGTTCAAGGAATTCAGCCCCTTCGTGGTCGACCGGCGGCTCGAGCCGTTCGCCGGGCTGGAACTGGCCGTGCTCATCGATACACCTCTGAACTCGTGGCGCCATATGCTCGGCCGCTTCACGCTCGATGCGCTCAACTCGAGTACCTTGCTCGGCATCGTGGCCATGAGCAGAAGTCTGGACCTCCGTGACCGCTTCCTCGCCGCCGCGGCACCGACGCAGCCCAATGGGACTTCTGCCGCGGACTTCTTCGACGACGCTCTGATCACCGACGACGCCGTGGGCCGCACCGTCACCTTCCAGGCCCGGGACGGCACGCGGCAGGCCTTCGTGCTGATCAAGGACGACGTCATCCTGGGCCGTCAGTTCATCGTGCGCACCACCACCGGCGGCCGGGCACGGGTGAGCCTGCAGGGCGTCCTCGTCCACGAACTCACCCATGTCCGGAACCGTTCGGCCGAGGTGCGGCTGCTTCGGACCCCGGACACCGATGGCGGCACCTACGTCGACACCGCGCTCGCCCAGGCGCGATCGGCGACGGGCCGGCCGACCGCGCAGGTGCTCGACTCCTTCGTGGGGGAGATCTGTGCCCGCCATGTGCACTGGATCGTGGTGCAGGAAGCGGCAGGCAACCCCTTCGCCCCGCGGTTCCTGCCGCCCGGGAAGCTTGCGGAAGCTGTGAGGTTCTACGCTCAGGAAGTCACCGGCCTCTTCGACTCCAACGGATATCTGACCGGCATCGTCAACCAGGGGCGGGCAACGCTTCTTCAGCAACTGAGCCTCTGGCTGCAGCGATGCCGGGAGTTCTCCCTGACCGACAACCCGGACGAGAGCGCGCGCACCGACACCCTGTTCGCCGATACGGCCGACGCATGCGCTCGTGGCACTGTCGATACCCAGGCTGACGGGCTCTTCCCTCTCCCGGCCGACTTCACTGAGCCGCCGCCAACTTGAAGTAGCTGGTCAAAGGGTCTGGTGTGAGGGGCTCTTGACCTCCTGGTCAGCCCGCCGCGTCTCCACGACGAACCGGGACCTGCTACCGGGCGCTCCGGTGTCTACCCGGACGGGACTCCCACCCGCAAGCCTGGACCAGCTTTCAGGACGCGCCATGTACCGGATCGTAGAAGCCCGTTGATGGGGTTTCCGGAAAAGGGTGTGCTCGAGTGGCTTTGTTCACGAGCCGACAGCGCCTGTACACGAGTTTGGGCGGCACTCGAAGCTCTGCGGACTTCGAGCAGTTCATGGCTTCGGGCAGCGCGGGCCCCTGCCGATGGTCTGGCAGGGGCCCGTGGTGTAGAGAGCCGAGGAGGGCCGGGACTTGTCCCTGGATGGGCGGCATCACGGCCGGCACGGCTTAGCGTCTGCTGGTGGCCTGACGGCCCGGCATCACTTCAGGTGCCGGGTGAAGAACTGGGCCGCGGCGTCCCCCGCGAACTGCGGGACGCCGGTGTGCCCTCCCATGTTGGCGTGCAGGGTCTTCTCCTTGGAGCCGAAGGCGTCGAACAGGTCCAGGGCCGTCTGCCGGTCGTTCCCTTCGTCGTCCCACTGCAGCAGGACGTGCAGCGGAATGGTGACCCGGCGGGCCTCCTCGATGATGGCCCGGGGGACGAAGCTCCCGGCGAACAGAACGGCGGCCGAGATGCGCGGCTCGACCACCGCCAGCCGGGTGCCGATGGAGATCACTCCCCCCGAGTACCCGACCGGGCCGCCGATCTCAGGCAGCGACAGGAGGGCGTCAAGGGCGGCCTGCCATTCCGGGACCGACTTGTCGACCAGCGGGAGGATGAGGGCGTCGACGATCCCGTCGCCGACCGGCTCGCCGGCCGCCACGGCCCGGCGCAGATCGGCGCGGGCCTGCTCGGCGGCGGGCAGGCGGGGCCGGTCGCCGCTCCCGGGGAGCTCGATGGTGGCCGTGGCGAAGCCGTCCGCCGCGGCGTGCCGGGCCCGGGCCACCAGCCGGGGGTACGCCTTGCGCAGCCCGAGCGGAGGGGGGCCGAGCAGGATCAGCGGAGCCGGTGCGGACGAGGATGCGGATCCAGGTGTCCACAGGATGCCGGGAATCTCACCGAGGGTGAATTCGCGCTCGAGGACGGCGTCGTCGAGACGGTGCTCAGAAGTGAAGTGCATGGTCGTGCCTTTCGGGAGTGCACGTGAACGGCGCTCCCGGACGACCTGTCTATCGTCCGACCGTGACCCCGGAGGGGAGCACCCATGTCGATACTGCGTTCACGGGTACCACCTCCTCGTTCTCTCGCACGGCCTGGCGGAAACATAGCAGTGGCCGCCGTGGTTCCGCCAACGGGTTTTCGCGGAGGCTCCGCGGCCGGACACCACGGCGCCGGTTTCGTCGGACGCCTCCCTCCGTGTGGTGCTCACAGGAGTGCGTGGTCGCTGGTGGGCGACGTGGTGGCGGTGGTGTGTCGTTACCGGGTGGCGAGGCCGTCCACCAGTGCTCGGAGCCCGTCGGAATAGGTGTCCTGGGCGGTCAACGCCTCCCATCGGTCGGCGACTTGCGCCAACCGGGGAACCTCGTCGGGGTCGAGGTCGGCGAAGACGCTCTCTCGGTGGATGGGACGGTCGTCTTCCGCGCGTCGCCGGGTCGCTGCCGTCCGGACCATGATCTCTCCGGCTGTGTAGTACCAGATCGCGCGGTAACCGTGCACGGCCTGGTCGAGGGTCAGCCCGCAGTCGACGAACCCGTCCACGATTTGCTCGACGAACCACAGCGCGGTCTTGGACAGCAGGTCGTCAGCGGTCAGCACCGTCACGATCCAGGGGCAGGCTGCCAGTACCTCGTGGATCGCCTCCGCGGCGACGATGACCCGCTCGCGGGGCTGGGCGGGCAGTTCGGGCCGGCGCAGTGTCCGTGTCGCGTAGTCGTCCAGCAGCAGCACGAGCAGCTCGTCCTTGTTGCGGACGTGATGGTAGAGCGCCATGGGCGTACTGCCGATCTCCGCGGCCAATCGACGCATCGTCAACCGGTCCACGCCTCCCTCGTCCAGGATCCGGAGGGCCGTCCCGATGATCTCGTCGCGGGAGATCCGGGGAGGCCGGCCGGGAGTCTTGCGCGGTGCGGGCGTCTGCGGCATGCCCTCATCATCCCCTGGGTGTCGACACCGAGGCGCACCAGGGGCTAGTTTTCTTACATGTACAGAAACTTACGGGGGCGTCCCGGAGCCGTGCTGGCGGCGGCTGCCGTCGCGCAGTTCGTCGTCGCCCTGGACATGTCGGTGGTCAACGTCGCGCTGCCCGCGATCCGCCTCGCACTGGGATTCACCCCGCTCGGCCTCTCCTGGGTCGTGCACATCTACGCGCTCACACTCGGCGGACTTCTGCTGCTGGGTGGCCGGGCCGGCGACCTCTACGGTCGGCGTCGGCTCTTCACACTGGGCCTGGCGGTCTTCGGGCTGTGCTCACTGGCGGGCGGGCTGGCTCAGGCGCCCTGGCAACTGGTCGCCGCCCGAGCCGGCCAGGGCCTGGGTGCCGCCGCAGCCGCCCCGGCCGCGCTGGCCATGCTGACCGCCACGTTCCCCGAGGGGCCGCGGCGCACCCGGGCGCTCGGGGTGTGGAGCGCGGTGAACGCGGCGGGCGGCGCACTGGGGGTGCTCGCGGGCGGGCTGCTGACGCAGTACGCGGGCTGGCGGTGGGTCATGCTGATCAACCTGCCCATCGTCGCGGCGGCTCTCGCACTGGTCCTCGCGGGCGTGCCCGCCGACGCACCTCCCACCCGGCGCGAATCTCCGGACATGCTCGGCGCCGTCCTGGCGACCGGCGGAATCGGGCTGCTGGTGTTCGGCGTTGTCCGCACCGACACGGCCGGGTGGGGCTCCCCGGCCACGCTGGTGGCCCTCGCCGCCTCGGCCGTACTACTGGCCGCCTTCGTCGTCACCGAATCCCGGACCCCGGCACCGCTGTTGCGCCTCGGGCTGCTGCGCAGCCGCTGGGTCGCCGGCGCCAACGTCCTGGTGTTCCTCGCGGCGGCCGGGCAGTTCACCGCCTTCTACTTCGTGTCCCTGTATCTGCAACAGGTCCTTGGCATGGGCGCCGCTGCCACCGGTGCCGCGTTCCTGCCCTTCTCCGTCGGCCTGGTCGCGGGCACCGTCGCCGCGACCCGCATCACCTCCTCCCGCTCCCCGCGCGCGGCTCTGGTGTCCGGCGCGCTGCTGGCCGCCGCAGGGCTGGCCTGGTTCTCCACCATCACACCGGACGGTGGCTTCCTCGCCGACGTACTCGGCCCCTCCATCCTCACCAGCATCGGCACCGGACTGGTCCTGGCTCCGGTCGCCGCCGCCGCGACCACAGGCATCACCCCCCGCGAGGCCGGCATGGCATCAGGCGTCTTCAACAGCTCCCGTCAACTCGGCGGCTGCATCGGCCTGGCCGTCCTCGCAACCGTCGCGGCGCACCGCACCGGCACGGCCACCAACCCCGCCGCACTGAACGACGGCTACGCCCTGGGCCTGGCGGTCACCGCCGCGCTCTTCCTGCTCGCCGCGGCCGTTGCGATCGCCATACTGCCCCGCCGCCGCGCTGAGCCAACCACCCCGCAAGCCGCCACCTCCACAGAGAATCAACTGGAAGGAACACCGTCATGACGACGACACCCATCGACCTGTTCGCCTCGGCACTGCTGTTCCACCCCGACGGCGACGTCCGAGCCGCCGAACGCCGCATGACGAGCAGCGACTCAGGCGCATGG
Source organism: Streptomyces luteoverticillatus (assembly GCF_003970715.1). NCBI lineage: Bacteria > Bacillati > Actinomycetota > Actinomycetes > Kitasatosporales > Streptomycetaceae > Streptomyces > Streptomyces luteoverticillatus. The sequence continues at coordinate 625,090 of NZ_CP034587.1, forward strand.
CAGATCGCGACCTTCCACGTGGAGACCGACGCCGACGTCCACGCCGACCACTGGGAAATGCACCCGGAGGCAGACGAGGCGGTGTGCTGCCTGGCAGGCGGCGCCCGGATCCACTTCCGCCCCACCGGGCCCGGCGAAGCCGGCGAGGCAGTGCAGTTGCCGGCGGGCGCCGCCGTGATCGTTCCCCGGGGCCGCTGGCACCGCCTGGAACTGGACTCTCCGAGCGACCTCATGTCGATCACCCTCCGCCACGGCACCCGCCTCGAAAGGCGCACCGACACCCACTGACCGAAGTGTGGCCCGGCAGACCCTGCTGCCGGGCCACCACCCGCCGCGCTTGGGTGCGGAGGTGCAGATCAAGGTGGTTGAACGAGGCAACGGAACGCCTGGGCGAGCTCACACAGGTCGTGGACTTCGCGCTGGTGGACGTGGTGCCGGCGGAGGCGCGGGCGGTGCGGCGCCGGATGCGCCGGGTACCCACTGGTGCGGGATGCGCACTGCGTTCAGCCCCGAAGCCGACGGCGAACTCTCCTGCGCCACCACCCTGCTGGGGCATCTGACGGCCGGGGTTGGTGGTGCCGGCCGACGCCGGCTTCGACGCCTGGGAGTTCCTGCGCGACATGCAGGCCGCCGCGGGGTGGGCGGAGCCTCCAGTGGCGATCTGCGAGCCGGGCGGCCCGCACAGGGCCAACGCGGCTGGCATGCTGGGCAGTTCGGACTTGGGTCCACTGTGGCATTTCTGTGACATGGAGCGAACCGGTCCGCCACGCAAGTCCACATAGATTCACTCATGCACCACTAAGCCACCCCGGATCACGCCGGACGAGGGCGATCGGTGCCGAAACCCTCTTTCTCCGCTCGTTTCTCTGCTCGCACTTTCACACGCAGGAGTTGCCATGCGTCGTCGCGCCCTCCGTACCGGCTTAGCCGTAGCCGTCCTCGCCGGTTCCGCCCTCGCCCCGACCACCGCGTTCGCGGCCGGTTCCCACAGTGCCCGCACCGCGTCGTCGGCCGATCCTTCGACCGCCCGGTGCACGGTGGTCAAGGAGGACAGCGTCGGCGCGGGCACCGGCATCCGGATGACGATGAGCCCCCAGGGCCCGTCGGTCACCTTCTTCGACGAGGGCGACCGCAGCCCGATCACCAGATTGGGCACGCTCGACCGCAGCCGTCCCGCGCTGCCGCAGAGCGCGGGCATCGAGGAGGAGATCCTCAGCCCGTACGGCTCGGCTCCCCAACTGCTCACCAAGACCCAGGGCGGCGCTGCCCAGTACGACCTCGTCGCCTTTCCCCGGATGCCCAAGGGCTGTTCGGTGGACAAGGCATTGGTCATCGAGCAGTGCACCGTGGTCAAGCGCCAGGACATCGGCGCGGGCACCGAAGCCCGGATGACGACGAGCCCGAACGGCCCGTCCGTGGAGTTCTACGACTGGGCCGACAGCAGCCGGATCACCCGCCTGGGCACGCTCGACCGCGCTCACCCCAAGCTTCCCGACTCCGCCGGAATCTACGAGGAGATCGAGGGGCCGGAAAGCTGGACCCCACGACTGAAGTCGAAGACGGAGGGCGGTTCCATCGGGTACGTGTTCTTCGACTTCGCCAAGATGCCCAAGGGCTGCCCGCTGCACTGACCCACCCCGCACCACGTCAGCCATCCCCGTTCCCGGCCGGGAGCCACCATCACACGGTTGCTCCCGGCCGGAAGCCGTACAGCGAGCCCGCCCACGTCATCCTCGCCGCGGCCAGAGAGCCGCGTCGCTCATGGCCGCGAGACGCCGCAGTCGCCGTGTCGTCACCTCCCACCGGCGCGAGGACGATCAACACCCGGACACACCGGGCGCGGGGTGACCTCAGCGGTCGCGCCCGACACCGCGATCGGGTGCGCTCATGTCCCCCGTCCCGGGAGTGCCGTCGGCCAGCCCGTAGCGCAGATACACGATGCCCTTCGGGCCGGCTACCGGGGGCGCGAGAAGCGTGACGTTGGTGGGCACCGCGCCACCGTCGAACACCTTCTTCCCGACGCCGAGCACGATCGGGTGCAGCCACAGATCGAGACGGTCGAAGAGCTTCTCGCGCAAGAGGGACTGCACGAGGTTCAGGCTCCCGACGACCTTCACGTGCTCGTGCCGGTCACGGATCTCGCGCACCGCGTCGGCGAGGTCCGGGCCGAGTCGCGTGGACCCGGCCCACGAGAGGTCGGGCCTGCCGCGAGAGGCCACGTACTTCGGGACGCGGTTGAAGAGCGTGGCGATCTCGTTGTCCACGCCGCCCTCCTGGTGAGGCCAGTAGGCGGCGAAGATGTCGTACGTCCGCCGGCCGAGCAGGAGGGCGTCCGTGCCCTCGTACGCGGCACCGGCCTGCGCCTCGGTGACCTCGTCCAGCAGAGGCGCCTGCCAGCCGCCGAACGGGAACCCCACCGGGTCTTCGTCAGGGCCGCCGGGCGCCTGCCCGACGAGGTCGAGGGTCGCGAACAACTCGATGTGGATGAGGCCCATGGCTTACTCCTGATGAGTCGGTTACCTCCGTCAAGAGGTAGACCCACCGGTACTCGCGGACTCATCGCCACGCCGGAACCCGACTGCATCCGGTCTTGCTCAAGACAGCGGCGCGCCTTGACCGCTACGGGCGCGTCCCCCGCTCTGGACGTCAGCGGCCGTGAGTGTCCCTCTCCGTCTACTCCGACGCCCAGCTTCGGCACCTACGCACGCGGGACCCCCGGTTTGGAGACTTTCCAGGATTCACACTGCGGGTACGGAGTGACACGAACCGTTACGATTCACCCAGATGGCGCAACTGGGCAGTGTGCCGGGTTCCGCCTCGCCGCACCGTGAGAGGCGAGTGCGGTAAGTGCGGCCAATTCGGATCACACTCCACCCCCGGTCGACCAGGTCAACCACGAGACGAGCTTCCTCGGGGTCCGGCAGGCCCAGGCCGAAGGGCCGGTGGCCGCCTGAGCCGGCCAGGACACAGAGCTGCCGGCCGGTCGGCTCGTTCAGAACCGGGGCGCCGACGGGTTCGTTTCGCTGCTCCGTGAGGAGCTACGACTGTTCATGCAAGTCGGGGCCGCGGATAGACGCTTCACTCGATCGTTTGGGGACCTGACGATTCCTCGGAGATTCCAGGAGTCGACCTCCCCGATTCCCCGATTCCCGGAGGCGGACATGCCACTCAACAGCGCCCGGTTCGCCGGGGTCGACAGGTTGGAACGGTGTCTGGCAGGAGAATTCGCGGCCCGTCTGCACCAGGGCACAACGGGAGACTTCGTCGCTCTTGTGCAGCAGGCACTGATGGACCTCGGCGAATCACTGCCGGCCTTCGGCGCGGACGGGGTGTACGGGCAGGAGACCGTCGCGGCTGTGCTGAGTTACAAGACCGCCCGCGACCTGCGGAGTCCGGACGGGTCGATCGACGGGGTCGTCGGGCCGCTGACGATGGCCGCGCTCGACCAAGAGTGCACGGCACTCGACGAGACCTTCGGTGGGTGTCCGCCGGACTCGGACGGGCCGGTCGTCGATCTCGGCGGCGCCGACGAACAGCTCGTCAACGTGGTACTCGCCCACACAGCGGCCGCTGTCGCTGTGGGCGTCGACGGCGATGGCGCGACCCGCCTGGTGAACTCGGGGGCCGAAGTCCCCACGGACCTGGCGGCCGACCTGGTCGGCGCGGCGGCCCGGATGCTCGGCGACGACGGTGCGGCGGCGTCCGTGGATCTCGTCGATGCGCTCGGCGAGCTGGCGACCCTGTTCACCAATGCCGGGGAGATGGAGAACGCCAAGGCGGTGACCGACGGGGCGCAATGGCCGCCGACGGTGGATCCGGGGCCGGCGCTTGCAGCGCTGATCGTGGAGGAGCTGGCGCAGCACATCATCGGCGGGGCAACGCTGGTACGCGACCACAGCAAGGAATCGGCTCTGATCGAGGCGGTTCAGCACGCCAATCTGGGACGGATATCCCTCGCGCCGGCTCCTACCACGGCACCGGACGGTTCCATCCACATGCCGAACGCGCACGCGAAGTTCACCATTCCGTCCACGGTCGCCGGGGTCGAATTCAAGTTCACGCACGGCGGCGACAAGCGACTGCCGAGTTACCATCCGGTCTCGGCGGCGTTGGCCGGGCTCGACATCCGGCACGTGGTCGGCCTGGTCCGCCTTGCGCTGCACCTGTCGTCGACGTGGGGTGTGACCGAGGTACATCATGCCGGGATCAGCGGGGACGCGTCCCGGAACGACTGCCATGGCAACGGCAGAGCGATCGACTTCGTCGGCGTCGTGGGTTCCCGGCTCGGGACGCCATTCCATCTGACAGTCTTCAACGACTGGAAGAACCACAGCGTGCCGGATCTGGACGACCCGACCAAGCCCCGCCGACCGGACTGGCCGCCGGTGACACGCCGGCTGGCGTTCCGCCTGCTCAGTCTCCCAGGTGTGGACCCGCTCGCTCGCGACTTCTTCGCCGACCTCTACGCCTGGGTGGCCGGCGAGTACCAGGACAAGACCGAGGGCCCACTTGAGATCGGTCCTCCGTCGGCGATCGGCGGGGCCAGCAGGATCATGACACCCGACCATCCGACCTCCGCGCCCGGCACCCCGAACGGCCGGGAGGCCCACCACTCCCACATGCACTGGCAGGTCGGGCCGACCGGAACGCAGACGCCGTGAAAGCGGTCTGACGCCGAGCTGCGCAACCCGTAGTGGGCGAGAGCCCGCAGCTGAATGAGCTCGGGAAAGGTTTTGGTCACATACGCGCCATGGAAGTGGCGTAACCAGGACTTTACAGGTGAGCGGAGTGGCCGCTGAATCGTCCTTGAAGGGCGGTCCACCGTGGGCGCCATGAGCCACGTGGCAGGCACCGTCCTCGCGACTCGCCTGGAGGCCGCAATGGACTGGCAGCGCCACCGTCGCCTCAACCGTCCCGACCGCCGCAGACGGCCTGCCGCGGTGGCCCTTGCCGCGGCGGCCGCCCTCGCCGCTTCCCTCGTGGGCGTCTGCTCGGGCCCGGCCACCGCGGCAGTCGTTCCCGCCTCGTCTCTGTGCCCCACCGGGAACCTCTGCCTCACGGGGGCCGGAATCGGCATTCCCGAGCCGCTGCCGATACGCGAGTGCAAGGTGGCGGACTTCACCCCGTACTTCGAGGTGAGCGTGGTCGAGAACAACACCGACCACTCCGCACGGATCGTGTACAGGGGCGGATCGCTCATCCTGATGCCCCGAACGGGCATCGACTCCCGACCGCCCCTGGAGATCACCTCTGCCGGGACGCTCTGCTAAGGGGCGGCGAACCAGCCGTACATCAGTGTCCGGTCCGTATCCATCACGCCGCCACCCAGGCCCCGAGCAGAGGGGAACAATATGCGAACGTCACGACGGTTGGTGTCGCTGTGTGCGGCCACGGGGCTGGTAGCCGGCGGATTGTTCGCCACCACGACCGCGTCGGCCGCGGCCAGACGCGATGACGTCTGCCTGCTGGACGTATACCTGCCCCTGGAAGGCGGGGGACGTTCCTGACACTCCTGCCGCAGTCCGCGGCGCGATGCGCTACAGCCGGACGGTGGTGCCGGGCTCGACCCGGCTGATCGGGACACCGGTCAGGCCGTTCTCGCCCAGGAGGTTGGCGGTGAAGGTCTGGCCGAGGTCACTGAGCATGAGTTCGTGGATCTGAATGACGCGCTCGGGCTTGACCGCGCGGACGTAGTCGGCGGCTTCGCCGAGCTTCGTCCACGGCCCGCTGGTCGGCAGCAGCAGGGTACGCACACGGGCGTCGGGCGCGAAGTAGGCGTCGCCGGGGTGGTAGAGGGCTCCGTCGTCGAGGAGGTAGCCGACGTTGTCGGGGCACGGGATGTCGGCGTGGATCGGCGCGTGGCGGTGGCCATGCACGGCGACAGTGACGGAGCCGACGGTGAAGGTGTCGCCCGCGGCGACGGCACGCACACGGCCGTCATGGCCGCCCAGGGCGGCCGCGACGGCGGCCGTGCCGTAGACCCGCAGCTCGGGCCGGGCTTCCAGGGAAGCAGCGACGAGCTCCTCGTCGAAGTGGTCGAAGTGTTCGTGAGTGATCAGGACGGCATGGGCCCGGCCGACGGCCTCCGCCGCGTCCGGTGTGAGAGTGCCGGGGTCGATGAGCAGGCGGGTGCCGTCCTTCTCGATCGTGACGCAGGCATGGGCGTGCTTGGTGAGCTCCACGGTGATTCCTTTTCCCGACCGAACGATTCTCTACAACAAAACTGTACACCTAGGTTCCACAACCTAGGTGTACAGTTCTGCTGGGGTATGAGTAGGCTGATGTCATGGACGACAACCAGCTGGCCGAAGAGCTCCGCCTGGTCATCGGGCGGCTGGTTCGCACGGTGCGCGCCGTCGACACGATGCCTTCGGGCGAGGCCACCGTCCTGGGCTACGTGGACCGCGATGGCCCGCTGACCACCGCCGACGTCGCACACCAGTGGGGTGTCAGCCACCAGTCGGCCGCCAGAGCGGTCAAAGACCTACTCGGTCAGGGCCTTCTGCACGCCGAGGCCCACCCCAGCGACGGGCGCAAGCTCCTGCTCCGCCTCACGCCGGAGGGAAGCGACCGGCTGGCCGAGGAGCGCCGAAGGCGTGCGGACCGGCTCGGCACCGCGATCACCGAGGCCCTCGCCCCCGACGAACGGGAAGCACTTGCGAAGGCACTGTCCCTGCTGTCACGCCTGGACGCACACGTGAAGGTCAAGTAACCCGACCCCGCCTGCGCCACGGTCCACCGATGGGCATCACTCGGTCACTTGCCGACGAGGTCGCAGTTCGCCGGACGGCACCCCGGTGGGGTCGTCGCGCCGGTCCGGGAGCTGCGATATCGCCTCGGCCAGGCCTGCGATCACCGCCTCGCCGACTCCCGTGTCGCCGAAGGCATCCCGCAGGGCGTCCAGGCGCGGCCGAAGCCTGACCGGCTCCAGCGCGAGTCGCTGCCGCGGCACGTCGAATACGGGAACGCACGAAGTCACTGTTCCCGTGGATTCCTCGGCAGCCTCGGCTCCCTCGGATCCCTCGGGCTGGGAACGCGGCGGGGCAGGCGTCGAGGCAGAGGCATGGTACCGGGCCTCCGCCTCGGCCAGGCGCCAGAGACTGTCGAAATGATGGGCCACCGCGTCGACTTGTCCCGAGGAAACATTCCGCACCCGTCCGGCCAGGTAGACGGCCAGCGCGTCCACGACGTCGGGCATCGGCAGTCGCCGGCTCGAGAACGCGTTGTAGATCGTGGTCCGGGAGGCCCCCGGCACATCCTTGAGGCCCTTCACCATCGTCGTCAGCGACGGGCTCTTGGCCACCAGATGGAGCTCGTGCAGCGCGTCGTTCAACGCGCGGTGCATCCAGTGCGGAATATCAGGCTTGCGCAGGCGTCCGGCCCGTCCCATCCGTCCCCCTCCATCCACGCCCGTTCAGCAGCGTTCAACGATGTTCTCACGTGACGCAACCCGCCCTATGGCGTAACGACTTCCTGCCGGCCTCAGCCCCGATCGGACCGATTCCTCAGCCCTGGCCGCTCCCACGCCAGGTCACGAGCACCACGCAGCCGTCGATTCGTGAGGAGCACACCATGAGCAAGAGGCCGACACGGACCCTGCGACGCCTGACCCGAACCGCCGTGTTCAACGTGGTACGCGGAGCCGCGTACGCCTGCGGGGCCGCAGCGGTCACCGGCCTCGGCTGGTGGATCGAAAGGATCTTCTAGCCGTCGGCCCGGCCCTCACTTCCCGGAACGGCCGGTCGGTACCGCACCGCCCTGGCGACTTCAGCCCGCACGTCGCCGGACAGCTTCCGATCGCTGCGCGCCGTGGCCGTGCCGGATTTGCCGGCGGGGATATCCGGTGCGATCACGACCGCGGTGTCCAGGAGACTGTCTCCCGAATCCCGACTGCGGTCGCCGTCGCGGCACAAGTTCGCCGAGTTGGTCAGGCGACGGCTTTGCTTGCCGTTGTCGGCGGCGTGGAGGTGGTTGCCGATGCGCACCGAGACGGCGATCAGGCAGCGGACCTCGACCTCGTCCTCGTCGGGGCAGAGGGAGGAGAAGAGCGAACGCAGATAGCCGATACGGCGGTTGTCCACGCGGCGCAGGCGCTCGGCGACGGCCGCGTCGAGGCGGGCCCACTCGCGGATCGCCAGATCGGCGGTGGTGCCCCGCACCGGCCCATCGGTGGCCTCGGCGACGATGGCGAACAGTCGCTCCAGTCTGGCCCTGGCATCTCCCCCGCCGCTCTCCACCTGCTCGATCACGCTCTCGGCGACCCCGTACTCCCAGGTGTCGAGCATTTCCGCAAGCAGCGCGTCCCGGTTGCGGAAGTACCCGTAGATGCCGCCCTTGCTGACGCCAAGCACCTGCGCCAGCACCTCGACCCGGACTGCTTCCGGGCCACCTGCGACGAGTGCCCGCAAGCCTTCCTCGATCCACTTGCCGCGTGGCGTGCGCGTCGCGCCCATGGCGTGCGCCTCCTCACATCCCCGCCAAGTATGGAGAGGGGCCTGCTCATGCGGCTTCCCCGAACCGCCCACACCGGCCGCCCCTGGCGGATCCATGAGATCACCGGCGACTTCACGGTCGAGGACGTATGGGCACTGCCCACCCCCGGCGGACCCGACGTTCTTGTGTGGCTGGTGCGTCAGATCGCCGAAGGAATCCGTGGCGGGGTGAGCGGAGAGGGTGCCGTCTCCCGCGTGCCTTTTCGCCGTCCGCTGGAAGCACGGGGCGCTGCTCGGCTGGGACAAGCCGGGTACCGGCATCGGCACCCGGCTGCCCTCCCTGCACGACCGCCTCCCGAAGGACCTTCGGGAGGGCCCCCGGGGTCCCGACCTCGGCTCGTCCTCGTTCACCTCCCTCTACCTGAGGGACGACGAGTGGGCCGCTGAGATGGGCAATAGGACCGTGCACGCGCTGATGCACATCGGCTGGGTCCCGGACGCGTCCGGCGGCTGCCGCAACCAGATGGCCGTCCTGGTGAAGCCGAACGGGTTTTTCGGAACCCTCTATACGGCCGTCATCAAACCTTTCCGGTACGTCGGGGTATATCCGGCGCTGGTGCGCTCCATCGCCCGCGAATGGCAGGCGAACGCCGCCAGGCGGGGCGACCGCGAACCGGTCAACGTCCTGCTCGACTTCACCCATCGGGTAGAACTCTGACCGGGAACCGAGAGGCCATCCTCATCCCGAGCCTGATTGACCGATCAGCAGCCGTGTACGGCCAGAACGTCCCTGGCCGAGAAGCCAACGCCGTTTCAGCACCTGACCGCCAGGAAACGTAATTCGGCAACTCACACAGGGCCTGTCCGACGGTTCGTGTGACTGCTTCACGCACACATCGTTCGGGTCGGCGGGACCCGGGGTGATCTCTCGGGCAAAGAGTGGGCGCGATGGGAGCCGCACCCGCCGAAGATCGCGGGGCACCGAAGGCGGTCGGCGCGGTGCCCGGCTTACCGCGGGCGGTGGCCACCCGCAGTGTGGTCTTCGCTGTCGAGCAGATCGAACCTGTCAAGTACCGAGCCGTCCCGCCGACGACGAGCACGTAGTCGTCGCCACGGTCGGAGACCGAGGCGAGCGAAGTAGGTGCGGTTCGCCAGCTCGAAGGCGAGAACCGCCGGGGCGTGGCCGGCATGCAGCCGCTTCGGCTCGGGCGTTGCCCGACTCTGCCCAGATGGTGCGCCGTGGGCACCTGAGTTTCCACCAGCGGCAGACAGCCCCCAAGACCAGGCACATAACGATCTGCGACTGGAGCACTGAGCGGTCATGGCCAGTATGCACTGATCCCGAAAACCCAATGGTTGTTATCCGTCACACGCGCGAGCATCATGTCCGGGCCGATTCTCGTGGCGGCAAAGAAACGACCATGGCCAGCAAAAGCCCCTCATTTGTCCATCACCCCTTCCCGGCGCCTGTCAAAGGGAGTTGCCCCATGCCGTTCATCACGGTTCAGAACCAGCTCTACAACGCACTGGTCGAAGGTCTGGGCCAGTCGAATCAAACCTTCCAGCTCCTCCAGCCGGCGGCCCCGATCACCTCGGACGGCGGGGACAGATTCCTCTGGTCCTTCCTCAACAACATCCCGCCGCTCTCACTGGACCAGAACTACACGCAGAGCGGCGGAAATCAACTCTTCTCCGACTACAAGGGCGTCCTGTCCGCACTGCGGCCGGCGACCAAGGTCGACATCAAGCAGGAGATCGGCCAGGAGAACTTCGAGAACTTCGTGAAATACCTGCAGTCGCTGAAGCCGATACCTCCGGCCAATCAGTTCCCCGACGTATTCTTCAACTGGGCGATGGTGAACGCGCCCGACGTCGCCCAGCAGGGAGCGTCGGCGTACGCGGCGATCATCCTCGACCCGATCGGCGGCGCGCAGCAAGCTCTGATGCCCTACATGCAAAGACCGCCGGCGCCACCGGACTGGGTTCGGGGCTACGACGCCCTGCTGCAGGATCTCTCGCAGGCGCCTCGGCGGGCATTCGAGATGCGCAGCGCCACCACAAGCTCGGACGTGAGCAGGACGTGGAGCTCCGGGCGGCGCTCCGTGCTGTTCGGCCTGTGGAGAAGCAGCGAGAGTACCGAGCGTCTGAGTGAGTACTTCTCGCAGAGCGAGCTCACCGTCAGCGCCTCCTTCGGGCACCTGCTGAACTTCCAGACCAATGCGGGAGCCTGGTACGGCTCGTCCGCGCTCGGCACCGCCTACGCCAAGAAGGGCGACCCGCCGTGGCGTAGCGGCAGCGCGATCACATGGGACAACACATTCGGCGCCTCGGGAAACATCCAGCGGGTCGCGATCAATCTGATGGTGGCCGACACCATGGAAATCACCGTGGCGGCCAAAACTTCGTACAGCCAGCAGGACCAGCAGACCATCCGCGGAAACGCGGGCTTCGGGCTCTGGCCGTTCTACAACGGCCGCGGAGAGTACGGAATGACGACGAACACACAGTTCAGCGGTTCAGGCGGAACCACGATCACCACCGCGTCCGCTCCGGGCGTTCCGGTGGTGATCGGGGTCAACGTCCTGCCGATCGGCCGATTCCTCGGCTACACGCCGGCAGCGCGCGAGCAGTAGCGCCCGGGTCGGCGTCGACGCCGACCCGGGCAGGCCGGTGAGCCGGCGGCCGACCGCCGGCTCACCGGCAGTTCAGAAATGCCCGCAGTTCAGAAATGCCCAGGGAAAAACGACGGAAGGCCGGCGCCATGCCAACCGTGCAGCCTCCGCCCAACCCTCCGCCCAACTCGATGGCCGAGCTCCAGAACCGCTGGTACAACGCCGTATTGCAGAACTTGCCCGCTCCCCCCTCGACCACCCAGCTCGTCCAGCCCGCTCCCCCGGTGGAACTGTCCGACACCGCGCTGTGGACCAGGGGGAACATCGTTCCGCCCGCGTCCCTCACGTTCAACCGTCAACGGGTCGAGAGCACGTCCTTCTTCGACGCGTACACCACCGTGATTCAGAAACTGTCCGTCCCTGAGAGCGCTTTCGTGGCGGCAATCGGTTCGGTCGTCCATCAGGAATGGCTCGTGTACGTCAGAGGGCTGACGCCCCAGCCGGACGAGGACAGGCTGCCCGATGTCTTCTACACCTGGGCCATGACCCACCACCCGGATATCGCCAACGAGGGCGCGTCCGCGCTACGGGATATCGTACGTCTGAGAGCACTGCAGCGGTTTCTCTGCTCGTATCAGGGGCCGCCCCCGAAACCCGCCGAGTATCTCGGCGGCATCAGGGAGCTGCTGAGCGTGCTCAGGAGCTCCTCATCCGCGATGATTTCCTTCGACAGCACGACAACGAGCGGGGATGTTTCCGGCACCTGGACCAGAGGGGTGCACAAGGACTTCTCGGGACTGTGGTCCGGCGCCGATCAGTTCGACACAACGACCGCCAGATTCGCTCGGAGTGTGGTGACGGTCAAGGCCGAACTGGGTGCGTATGCGCTCTGGGCGGTCAATCCTGATCCCCGTTGGTACGATTCGAGTCAACTTCACGTGGCCTACACGAAACAGACGATTCCCCCTTGGGCCTCGAATCCTCGTCTGTACTGGGACATGGCGTTCGGCGAGAAGTCAGGGAGGCTCCAGCGTGCGATCGCCTCGCTGATCGTGGTGGAAAGGCTCAGGAGTGTGGTCACCTCGGATGCCGTCTTCTCCCCCGAGGACCAGCAGGTCGTCAAGGCGAAAGCGGCTGCAGGTCTGTGGCCGTTCTTCGTTCCGGCCGGCGACGGCGTCACCAACAATGCCGACTTCGAAGGTGGAAAGCTGAGACTCGAAACCACCACCTCAACGGACAGACCGCTGGTCATCGGAGCCCATGTACTCCCCATCGCCAGATACCTCGGCGCTTCGAGTACCGCCCCTCGGAGTGCCGAGTCCTCCGCCGAGCGACCCGCCCGGAGACCAGGGCGGCGTTGACGAGCTCGACGCACGCGAGCCACTGGACGCGGATCCTGCCCCTGAACCTCGGCGGTCGGCCTGTGTCGTTCGGGGACTGGCTCGGTCGGAGTTCCACGAATCTGCCCAGGACGACAACGTCCCTCTCCCGAAGTCCCCGGATAGCGGGTAGACAGTGGCGGTAGTTGACGACGGCCGCGCTCGCTGCGGCCAGGTCTCCTCGCGGACGTACCGCTCCTCGGTCGGACGTACCGCTCCTCGGTCCAAGCCCAGAATGCCGTAGGAATCCCGCAGGCCTCAGGCCTCCGCCATCCACAGCGGAAGTCCGTGGCGCGAACGCCTCAGCCGTCCCAGCGCGCGCACGCGAGCAAGGGGACGACAGAGACCCGCCGAAGTGAGCACATACCCGGCCCCCATCCTGCCGCAGGTCCGGCCAAGTCAGAAATCGGTCGGGTCGTCAGGGCGCGGGGTGTGCCATGCTCAAGTGCGTGACGACCGAGTCTGTTCGCGACGAGGACCCCGCCACACCGCCTGCCGTGGTCGCACTGGGCAAAGTGGTGGCCAAGCTACGGGCCGACAACGAGCGGCTGGAGCGCCAGGCGTCCACCACGGCTGTGCTGGAACGCGCCAAGGGCGTGCTGATGGCCCGTTCCGGCTGCTCGGCTCCGGCGGCGTACGAGGAGCTGACCCGGCGTGCGGCGGCCGGCAGCCGTACGTTGACGGAGGAGTGCTGGATAGTCCTCGGCGAGATCCACCAGCGCCCGGCCGTGCCCGCCGCCCGGGAGGGCCAGCGGCCGCCCGATACGACCGACGTGCCCGGCGACGGTTCGGTGTTCGCCCCCGCCGCCCATCACACCCGGCACACAGGCACCGACGTCCCGAACCCGCCGTCCCAGCCGAATCCGTCGAAGCCACCGAACCAGTCAATTCCGTCGAACCCCCGGAGACGATCACACTCGGCGCTCTGAGCGAGGCCCTCGCCGACGTCACCGACCCTCATGACCTGGCCTGGCGACTCCTGGACCACCTGGCCGTGGCTCCGGTACAAGCCGACGCCGTGATGCTTTACACCCGTACCGGTGACAACGCCCTGGAGCTGACCGGGCACGCCGGTGTCGGGGCCACCGTGGCCGCCCAATGGCGGCATGTGCCGCCCGTCGCCGGGGTCGCCGCCCTGGAGGTGATCCGGCGCGGCGAGCCGGTGTGGCTGGAGGACGCCCAACACGACATAGGGCATTATCACTTGATCGGGGAGCCCTCCCGGTGGCCCACCCGCGCCTGGCTCCCGGTGGTCACCGGTGGCACCATCACCGCGGCCCTGGGCGTACTGCGCACCACGGACGCACCGTTCGAACCGGCGGCACGCGAACTGCTCCAGCAAGTCGCTCCGCTGTGCGCGGGAAACCTGAGCATGACCGGCGCGTCCCGCGCACGGCCCGCCGACCGCACCGCGCAGCGGGTCCAGGCAGTCTTCGACGCGCTCCCCGGGGCGGCTGTACTGCTCACCCCCCTGCGGTCGGCGGCCGGCCAGGTCGAGGACTTCCGCGTCGATGCCGCCGCCCCGGACTCGGTCGACGTCGCCGGGCGGCACGGCCGGCAGCTCGTAGGGGCGCGCGTGCTGGAGTGCTACCCGACCATCGCCGGTTCCCCGGTCTGGAACGGCTATCTGGAGACCCTGCGCACCGGCGCGGTCTTCGAGACCGACTCCTTCCCCTACCAAGAGGTGGCGGCCGGAGTCCGGCAGCACTCCACCTACAAGCTGCGGGCCGCCAAGCTGGACGACCGGCTGGTGATCACCTGGGCCTGCGAGGACGAGGCCGACCGCCAGCGGCGACTGCTGGCCGACCTCCAGCGGGTCGGCAACCTCGGCTGGGCGGACTGGAACCTGGCCGCCGACACCATCACCTGGTCACCCCAGGTCTACGACATCCTCGACCGGGACCGGTCACTGGGCCCGATGCCGCTGGAGGAACTGCCCAGCCGTCTGCTGCCCGAGGACCTGCCCGCCTTCGCCTGGGAGCTCCAGGAACTCCTCGGCCGGGGAACTCCCCTCGACCATCCGTTCCGGATCAGGACGGCCGCCGGGGTGCGGCATCTGAGGATGGTCGCCGAAACGGTGCCGGACGCCGACGGCACCCCGGTGGAGATCCACGGCTTCGTACAGGACCTCACCGCCCGGCGCCGCGCCGAGCTGGCCCTGACCGAGTCCCGGCAGGCCGTCCAGGCCCAGCGCAACGTGCTGGAGGCGGAACGGACCGTCGCCGCCCGCCTGCAGCACGCGCTGCTGCCACTGCCCGGGCAGTCGCTGAACCTGGCGGACCTGCGGGTGGACGTGGCCTATCTGCCCTCGCACGACGACCTCAATGTGGGCGGCGACTGGTACAGCGCCCTGGAAATGCCGGACGGCAGCGTGCTGTTCGCCGTCGGCGACGTCGCCGGGCACGGCATCGACGCGGTGGCCACCATGGCGCAGCTGCGCTTCACCGCCAAGGGCATGGTCTTCACCGGTTCCTCGCTGACCGGCGCACTTCACCGGCTCAACACCCTGTTGCTGCACGCCCACGACGGGCACCACTCCACCGCCACCATGGTGCTCGGCCGCTACGACCCCACCCGCCGCTGCCTGGCCTGGGCGCAGGCCGGCCATCCGCCGCCCCTGCTGGTACGGCAGGGCAAGACGGAGTTCCTCGCCCCGCCCGAGGGCATGCTGCTGGGCGCCACGCCACAGCCGCACTACGGCGAGGCCGAGTGCCGCATCGAGCCCGGCGACCACCTGCTGCTGTACACGGACGGACTGATCGAGCGCCCCCGTGAGCACCTGGACGAGGGCTTCGACCGCTTCGCCGAGGCGGCCCGGCGCGAGCTCGGGGAAGCGGACGCCGGATCGCTCCAGCCACTGCTGGACCGGCTGCTTTCGGGCGAACAACGCGATGACGTCTGCCTGTTGGACGTACACCTGCCCCTGGAAGGCGGGGGACGTTCCTGACACTCCTGCCACGGTCCGAGGCGCGATGCGCCTGTCCGGCCCCACCCGAACGCACGCAGGGCGGGACCGGACAGGCGTCTCGACACAACGGCTGACGCCTGTCAGCGCGCCTTACTTCTCTTCGGCGACGCAGGTGGTGTGGTTGAGGACACCGATGGTGTCGGTCCCGCAGTTGTTGCTGAACCCGGAGGCGTTGCGGGAGTCGATGTTGGAGAGCAGACCACCGCTCGGGCCGGTCACCTGACGGTCGTTGCCGTGGCCCTTGTGGGAGTCGCGCCGGGTGACACAGGTACGGTCGTTCAGCAGGCCCACCCTGCTGGCGCCGCACAGGTTGGAGTGCGCCGAGGCGTTCCTGCTTCCGATGCTGGACAGCAGACCGCCCGGCCCCGCGTCGATCGTGTCAGCACTCGCGGCCACGATGCTCGCGGGGGAGGCCAGGACCGCCAGGGCCATGCCGGACAGAACCGCGAATCGCTTCAGTGAATCCACTGGTCCGCCTTTTCCTTGGTTTTTCCGATGATGAGACACAGGTAGGCGACAAACGCGGCCGACGCGCCCTGTGGCATTCCCGTCGACGCTCACCCGGTTGGTCTAACGGAATAGCTCGCCCGAGGTTACGATCGGACGAGCCCATATCGATCCCATATCGAGACCGTATCCGGCGGAAGAAAGTCGTCACCCGGACCGGGGTCAACCCCCGTCCACGGTCTCCGCCAGATCGATCAGCGCCCAGAGATTCCGCCACCACTGCTCGAGAAAGCCGTAATGGCGAACCGTGTGCGCCACGAAGTAGAGCCCGAAGCGGTTGACCGCCAGGTCCTTGAGGGCGAGGCGGTACCCCAATTCCCACCGGTCCTTGTCGATGACTGCCCCGGTGTGGGTCTCGAGCGATGTGCGGTGGACTTCCGAGAGCTCCTGGACCACCGCCGCGTCGATGTCGGCGGGCTCCAGGGCGGTGCAGAGCAGTTCCGCCAGGTCGTGCTGCGGAATGTGGAGAGTGGCGAGCTCCCAGTCGTACGCGCAGAGCCTGCCGTCCGCCCGGACGGCGAGGTTACGGGGATTGAAGTCGTTGTGCACGAGCGTTCGCGGCATGGCCTCGATCCGGGGCCACCAGCGGTCGATGGTCCCGATGCAGTCGAGAAGCCGGTCGTGATGGCGACCGCTGACGATCTCGGGGAACTCCTGCGCCGAATGGTCGGCCAGGGCCAGCCACAAGTCCCTCATCTCCACCATGTCCGGGGCATTGGGAACATGGCCGATCCACGGCATCCGGCGGAGCGCCGATTCCTTTCCGTACCAGACGGAGTGGAGTTGCCCGAGGTCACGGAGGGCGATGGTCAAATGCCGGCGCGACCAGCCGCGCCCCCGGTCCGACGTGTCCATCAGCTCCATGTCGCGAAGGCACTCCATCACGATGACGTAAGCCTCCCGCCGGTCATCACGATGGATTCGGTACTGCTTCGGCACGAGGCTGGTGAAGCGGGTGTCGGTCTGCTCGTACAGGGCCAGTTCGCGCACATCGCATCCCACGAATCCGAGACGCCGGTCGAACGCGCGGTAGTGGGCCGCCACCGGGCCGCCGCACAGAGCGGCGGCCAGCCCGGCCATCTTGATGACCTCCCGGTCGGTGGGCTTGACCTTGACCATGACGTCGAGCTTGTCCGCCACGTCGTCACGCTCGACCCTCAGCTGCATCGGAAAGAGGCCGACATCCTTCTTCACCGTCCGCGACGTCAGCTCCGAAAGGACGCTGGGGCCCATGGGAATGCGCACCGCTTCGACACCTGTGACCTTGACGCCCGGCATCCCGGAGTCGCCCAGCGCAGATTCGAAGAACGTGGCGTCCAGCTCGTCGAGTCGGAACCGGCGGACCGGCCGGTTGCGGCCGAGGCGTTCATGGGCGCTGGCGAACTGGCCGGAGGCGGCGGCCGAGACCGTCGAGAGATCGAGGGCCAGGGCGAAACCGGCGATGATCTCCGCCAGCCGGGCCGCGCTCCCCCGGCCCGTGCACCCCATCGCCTCCAGAAGTTCGTGTTGCGCGGGGAGGTGAGTGCCGCCCCCGACCGTGCCGATGGCCAGCCCGGGGAGGGTGATGCTCGCGTAGACGCCTTCCGGCCTCCGCTCGAGGACGAACTGGCTCAGGCTCGACTCGTGAACGCAGGCGATGTCCTGCCCCGTCGCGGTGAACAACGCCGCCACCATATTGGCGGTGTTCGCGTTGGAGCCCAGTACTCCGCTGTGCACGGCCCCGGCCGCGATGTGCTGGTAGCCCCTGACCAATTCGTCGGGCGTGGTCTTCAGGACCCGCTCGACGATTCCTCCGGGCAGGAGGCAGTCGGCGGATACTCTGATTCCGCGGCCCTCCGCCATGGCCTGGGACGACGCCTTCTTGTCGCCCGAGGTGTTTCCCTCGACGATGAAGGATTCGAGCTCTTCGGGCCCGATCAGATGAGACCGGTCCAGGATCCACTGACAAGCGTGCCACGTACAGGCCGTGGTCATGTTCTGCCCGGCCGCGTCCCCGGTGGTGTACCGGAATTTCAGATGAACGGTCCTCCCCACCACCAAGGGCTGGACCGAGAGCAGCCGGGCATGGTCGGAGACCTGCCCAACGGCCGTGCGGAGCGCCTCCAGGTGCTGGGGAATCACCGAGGCGAAACGGCTCGCGGCCGACAGCCGGGAAAAAGCGAAGACGGGTGCCCG
Source organism: Streptomyces luteoverticillatus (assembly GCF_003970715.1). NCBI lineage: Bacteria > Bacillati > Actinomycetota > Actinomycetes > Kitasatosporales > Streptomycetaceae > Streptomyces > Streptomyces luteoverticillatus. The sequence goes on from NZ_CP034587.1 coordinate 643,163, forward strand.
GGTCATCGTCTGCGAGAGGACGCGAGTGCTGACACCACCTGCCATGGTGACGGCAAGGGCGCCCCGCGTCGCCGAGGAGACCAGGGCGCCTTCCGTGGTCGCCATAGGGGCATGGACCTCGCCTTGGACGTTCTCCCCGTGGATCAGCAAGGGACCTGCGACGCCCACCGGGATTTCGACAGTGCCGACGAAACCCTCGATGTTTCCCGTCAGTTTGCCGGCGTCGAGCTGTGTGTGCTGCAAGGAGTCGAGCTCCAGCCGGGTCGTGGAACGGAACCAGGCCAGCCGCTGAAGGCGCGCCGACTCCGTGTAGATCCCTCTGGCGGGAACGTACCGCCCGGCGGGACGGGGCGGACGGGGCCGGCCCGGATTCTCTCCAGGGTTCATGAGACATCGCTTTCGTCATGCGGGCACGTGTGTGACCGAGGGGATTCTTCGAGGACAGCGGCGGCGGCCCGAGGGACGTCGGAAGGCACACTGGAAGGCGAGCCGGGAGGCGAGTCAGGAAGCGAGTCGCGGAGCGAGGACAAGCGCAGGACCAGGAACGGGACGGCCAGGGTGACGGCGCCGAGAGCCAGGCCGTCCCACAGCCCATACCAGCTCCCGACGGCGCCGGCGAGAAGGGCGGCCACCGGCTGGGAGCCGTAGACGACCCACCGGCTCGTGGCGAGCATGCGGCCCTGCAACGCGGGGTCGCAGGCGGCCTGCCGTACGGTGCGCTGGGTGGAACCCTGGGCGACGGCACACCCCACCTGAACGAACATCCCCACGCCCACGGCCACCTGCCAGAAGCGGCCCGGCGTGGCGAGCAGGAGCGGGGCCACCGTGAACGGCGCCAGGGCCAGCGCGACGAGCATGACGCGCACCGGGCCGTACCGCGCGACCAACGGGCGGACGACGAGCGCACCGCAGAACCCACCGAGCGCGCCCACGCTCAGCGTCGTGCCCAACGCCGCACTCGAGTAGTGCAGCCGACGCAGCAGGTAGACGGGCCACAGCGTGGTGAGAAAGGCCATGACGGCGACGTACGCGGTGGCGGCGAGCACCAACGGCCGGATCGTGGGATGGGACCACACATAGCGCAACCCCTCCGCGATCTCTCCCCGGAAAGTCGTCTTCCGGCCCGGCCGTGCCACATCCGGTTCGTGGGTGCGGATACGCCCGAGGAGCACAGCGCAGACCAGGTAGGAGATGACATCGAGGCACACGGCATGGGCGGCGCCGAGGGCGGTGACCACGACAGCCCCGAGCTGGGAGCCCGCGCTGTCGGCCAGGGAGTTGATCCCCCCGAGCTTGGAGTTCGCCTCCATCAGCCGGGAGCGGGGCAACAGCGACGGGAGAAGGCTGATGCGCGCTGTGGAGCCGAACACCTCGGCGACCGAGCCCACCAGTGCCACCCCGTACAGCAGCCCCAGGGACAGCCGGCCCATGGCGTCGGCGAGTGGGATGACGAGGAAGGCGGCACCACCTGCGAGCGCCGCGCCCACCATCACCGGACGCTTGCGGTGCCGGTCCGCGAGCGCCCCGGCGGGGAGCGACACCAGCAGGGGCGGGCACTTCTGGGCGAACGAGAGCAGCGCGGCCTGCCAGACGGAGACGTGCAGCTCGACCACCGCGACCAACGGCAACGCCACCTGTGTGACCCCGCTGCCCACGAGGTCGACGGCGTTCGCGAGCCAGTACCGGAAGAAGCATCCGTGCCGCCAGAGACTGCCTTCCGACCGTCGTAACGTCATACCCATCACAACGATCAGCTCGGGAAAGGGTGCGGAGGCCACTGCCACCCGACCGACCCTGACTGCCCCGCGCCGCCCCGGGTGTCCGGATGTGACAGAACCACGTCATTGCGGCCATGCCCGTGACGGCCGGACCATAGGGGCATGCACCAGACGCACCACCGCGTTGTGATCGCGGTCTTTCCCGACGTCGATCTCCTCGACGTCACCGGCCCGGCCGAGGTGTTCGCGCTGGCCAACCGGGAAGGCGGCGGCCTCGCCGCCTACGAGGTCCGCCTGGCCGGTCCCGGGCGGGCGGGCCAGGCCGTGGCGACCTCGGCGGGTATGCGCCTGGTGACCGACATGGGTCTGGGGGACGTGGGTACGGCGGTCGACACGCTGCTCGTCCCCGGCGCGGTCGACCAGGGGCCCGACGGCCCCCGCGCCCGGATCGACGACGACATCGTGGACTGGATCCGGGCCACCGCCCCGCACGCACGGCGCGTCGCCTCGGTGTGCGTGGGCGCGCACCTGCTGGCCGCGGCCGGCGTGCTGGACGGCAAGCGGGCGACCACTCACTGGTCCACCGCCGCCCAACTGGCCGCCGATCACCCTCGGGTGGAGGTCGACGCGGACCCGATCTTCATCCGCTCCGGGCGGGTGTGGACCGGTGCGGGCATCAGTGCCTGCCTGGACCTGGCGCTGGCCCTCGTCGCGGAGGACCACGGCGAGGACCTGGCCCTGGCAGTCGCCCGGCACCTGGTCGTCTACCTCAAACGCCCCGGTGGCCAGAGCCAGTTCAGCGTGCCGATCAGCCGCCCGGCCTCGTCCCGCAGGGACATCGACGAGTTGCGCCGGTACATCGGCGAGCACCTCGGCGAGGACTTGTCGGCGGCCGCTCTGGCGGCACGGATGTGTTTGAGCGAACGGCATTTCTCCCGCGTGTTCACCCAGGAGACCGGCGCCACCCCCGCCGCCTACGTCGAAGCCGCACGGGTCGAGGCCGCCCGCCGGCTGCTGGAGACCACCGACCAGCCCTTGGAGCAGGTCGCCCGTACCTGCGGTCTGCGGTCGCCGGAGACCCTGCACCGGGCGTTCCGCCGGCAGATCAGCACCACCCCGGCCGCGTACCGCCGCCGCTTCCGCACCGCCTGACCACCACCTGCCCGCCCCCGCGTCACGACGGCGGGCCCACGCACCTCGGTGCGCCCTATTTCCGCCCAATTGAGAGGAATGACCTCACCATGTCCACACCCATCTCCGCATCGACGAGCCTGCGTGACGTGATCGGCCTCGACAGCCGACTGCCGCTCCTCAAGGACACCACGGTCATCCTGATCGACTTTCAGAACACCTACCGCGCCGGCGTCATGGCCCTGGACGGCGTCGAGGAGGCCCTGGCCGCCGGTGCCCGGCTGCTGAGCGCCGCCCGCGCCCAGGGGGTACCGGTGGTGCACGTGGTCAACGACGGCGGCCCGGGGACCCCGTACGACATCCGGGCCGACATCGGCGCGATCAGCGACGAGGTCGCCCCGATCGAGGGGGAACCGGTGGTGGTCAAACAGTTCCCCAACGCCTTCCACACCACCGACCTGGACGCCACGCTGCGCGCGCTGGGCGCCGGCCCCGATGTGGTGCTGGCCGGTTTCATGACTCACATGTGCGTCACGTTCACCGCCCAGGGCGCCTTCAACCTCGGCTACCGCCCCACGGTCGTCGCCGAGGCCACCGCGACCCGGTCACTGACGGCCCCGGACGGCGCCACGGTGCCCGCGGCGGTCCTCCAGAACTCGGCTCTGACGACCATCAGCGACCTCTTCGGGCCGGTCGCCCTCCACGTGAACGACCTCACGCCCTGAAATCCCGGGCCGGCGTCGCGCACCTCGCGACGCGGTTGTCTCCTCCTGCAGGGAGGCGACGGTGAGACCGGTTGTCGGGCCGTGCCGCAGCATGCCAATGGCCTGAGCGAGCGTGAGCGCCAGCAGCGCGCCCATGACCGTCGACCGCGCGAGCGCACCCCATCCGGCCTGGTCCGTCGCCAGGTGTGCCAGCTGCAGGATCAGCATCCCCCGGCCGATGGCCGCCGCGCCGGTGATGAGCGCCTCCTCCCGCCGGTGCCCGACCTCGCCCGCCAGGACGCGAAGGATCATCAGGGCGAGAACGAGGCAGAGGAGGTAGGAGCATACGAGCGCCGGTGTGCGCCGAGGTGTCGCGGCCAGGATGACGAAGCTGCCGATCGTCCAGGCGCAGGCACTGAAGAGGCAGGTCGTGCGTCGTCCGTGCCGGACCAGGAACGTCCGCTTGCCGAAAAGGGCGTCGCCACGCACATCACGGAAATCCTTGAGCAGGATCCGGCCGACGAAGCCGATGTAGAGCCCGAGGAGCATCAGCAGGTCGCGCGGGTGGACGGCGGAACGGGCCGCGGTGAGGGCGAGCAGGTACGGCAGCGCGACGTAGCAGGCCGGCAGCGCCAGGGCCGCTACGGCTCCCCGGTCGGCGAGGCGGATCGGGCGCAGCGAGTACCCGGCGCTCACCGCGAGCGCGGCGAGCATCAGCAGTCCGGGGCGGGGTCCGAGCACGAACGCCGAGCCGAGTGCGACGGTGGCGGACACCACGGCCGTGACGACGAGTTCCCGGCTGCCGGCGGCGGCGGTGACCAGCGGCCGGTTCCGGTCACCAGGAAGGTTGACCTGGTCGATGGCCCGGTCGGACAGGTCGTTGACACAGACCGAGCAGAGCAGGAAGGCCATGACCGGGATGAGGCACCCTGCCAGGAGCAGGCGATCCTCCGCGTGTCCGGCCTGGGCGAGGCCGAGCGCGACGTAGAGGGCGAAGAGCACGGCGACGGCGGGACGGCTGAGTATGACCAGCACACGGATGCGGTCGGCTATCTGTCGATCGAGCATTTGCGCGGCCGCCCTCACTTGTTCGGGAACAACTGGATCGAGCCGGTCGCGAGCAGCACCATCACTCCGAGGACCCCCAGGCCGCCGAGTATCAGGACGGCGGCGAGCGCGCAGCCGAGAACCATGGCGATCTTCGCCAGGAGCGACCGCTCCCCGGTGGCGGGGACATGCGACGTGGGCGGATGCGACGGGTAAGGCGGCGGCGAGGAAGGATCCTGCACGAGCTCTCCCCTTTCTCTTCCGGACTTGGCGGACTTGTTTGACAGACTTGACGGACCGTCAGTCAGTGTCCACTCGACGTCGCCTCAGCACCTGAGTATTCGTACTCAGAAAGCTCGCGTCGGCTTCCGGGGGTATTCCGTCGGGCTTCCGCCGGGCTTCCGCCGGGCTTCCGCACGCCGGGGGCGCATTCGGCCCGCCCGGAACGTGCTCCGGCGGGCCGGGCCCGTACGCACTACCGTCGGCGGCATGACACGCTACTCGCGTGGCCGGGCAGTCGCCGCCGCGCTCGCCACGGTCCTCGCCCTGATCGCCGCGCCGAGAACGGCCGTTGCCGCCCCGGCCGCCCAACCGCTGAGCTGGGGCAGCTGTGTGCGCGGCCCCGACGACAGCGCGGGCAGGGAACTGGAGGCGGCGGGCGCCCGGTGCGCGCGGTTGGCCGTCCCGCTGGACCACACGCGCCCCGGTGGCCGGACCGTGACCGTCGCCCTCGCCCGGATCCCGGCGGCGGACACGGCCCACCGCATCGGCACCCTGGTGGTCAACGAAGGCGGCCCCGGGGATCCCGTCATCGACTTCCTCCCCGCCCGTCGCACGGCGTTGGGCGCCACCGGCGCCCGTTTCGATCTGGTGGGTGTCGATCCGCGGTTCACCGGCCGGAGCACCCCGCTGGACTGCGGCTGGGAAACCGGCAGCTACTTCCGGTCGGCCGGCCACGACCGCGCCGGCTTCCGCCGCACGGCCGCCTTCGAGCAGGACCTCGCGCGACGCTGCCGCACCCGCGCCGACGCCCGGGACCTGCTGCCCCACGCGTCGACCCGAAACGTCGCCCGTGATCTGGAGCTGGTCCGCGCGGCCCTGGGCGAGCAGCGCCTTTCGTACCTGGGGATCTCCTACGGAACGTACCTGGGCGAGGTGTACACGGCGATGTTCCCCGGCCGCACCGACCGGATGGTCCTGGACGGCGTCCACGAACCGGGCCACCTCGCCCCCTGGCCCGAGTACGGCACCGAAAGCGCCAACGAGGCGGCGCTGCGGCACTGGGCCGCTTGGGCCGCCGCCCGGAACGGCACGTACGGGCTGGGGGCGAGCGCCGACGACGTACTCGCCACCGTCGCCGGGATCGCCGGGGCGTCCGCCCACCGGCCGCTGCGTGTCGGTGACTACCTGCTGGACGAACACGTGGTGCCCGTCCTCTTCTACGGGGTGCTCGGTGCCGACACCGAGGCGACCGACGCACAGATCGCGGTGATGACCGGCACCCTCAAGAAAGCCGCCACGGAGGGGCGGGCCGAACCCGATCCCGCGCTCGCCGAGTTGCTGCCCTCCCTGCTGTCCGCCCAGAGTTCGGCGTACGCCAGCGCGCAGACGGCGTTCCTGTGCGCCGACACACCGGGACCGCACGATGCGGAAGTGTTCTGGCACGCGGTGCAACGTTCACGGCACAGGCATCCTCTGTTCGGCCCGCTGCTCAACAACACCACCCCGTGCGCCTTCTGGGACCCGCCCCGCGAGGGGCCCACCACCGTCGACGGCGACACCCCCGCGCTGATGCTCAACGCCACCGGCGACCCCCGAGTGCCGTACAACGAGGCTCAGGCCATGCACACGCGATGGCCCTCGTCCCGGATGATCACGGTGACGGACTCGTTCCGTCACGCGGTCTACGGCACCGATTACGGCAACGCCTGCGTGAACGACGCCGTCAACGCCTACCTCGCGAGCGGCAACCTCCCACCGACCGACCTGAAGTGCACCGCCGGCCGTCCGGACCGCGTGGACTCCATGCGCACCACTTCGGCGGACGTCGTCCGACCCACCATCGTCAACGGGACCGAGCTCGGGCATCTCGACGGACTGCGGGAATGGCTCCGGCTCCCCCACCGGTGAAACGGCTCCTTCCGGCCGAGCGCGGTCGATCAGCATGTGGTTCGGGCCCGGAGCGCCGTAGCGGCCGAGGCGGCCGCCGTAGGCCACCGCGCCCGGGGCCGTCCGGCCGGGTCGTCAGTACCGCACCGCCCTGACGACTTCGGCCCGCACATCGCCGGACAGCTTCCGTGTGCTGCGCGCCGTGGCCGTGCCGGTCTTGCCGGCGGGGACATCCGGTACGGTCACGACCGCGGTGTCCAGGAGGTTGCCCCCCGGGTCCGTGAAATTGACCTGGACGGCGAACGACTTGGCCGAGCCGGCCGTGTTGGTGGGGGTGAGCCGGGCCGTGGCGTGTCCTTCGCCATCGGTGGTCACGTTCCCGAGTTTCACGTCGCCTTTGACGTCGACCCCACCCTTGATCCCGTCCAGTTTCCGCCTCGCCTCCGCGCTGGCCGACGCGAGGGCACCGGAAGCCTCCGAGGCGAGGGACGACACCGCCGCCGAAGCCTGGGAGGCGACGGAGGCCGCCTTGCTCCCCGTGCCGGACGGGCCGCTCGAACCGTTGGAGCAGCCGGCACCCGTGAAGGTGACGAGTCCGGCCAATGCCACGCCCGTCGCGCGGCGAGTCCAGCGTCGAATCACTTCTCCTCCAGGGGGCGTCCTCGGCGGTTCGCTCTCCAGTCAAGGGCCCGTCGCCCGCCTACGCACGCCGAGAGGTCGGAACGGATGGCGCCGGGCAGTGGGGCTGGGGGTGGGCGTGGGCATGGGGCGGTAAAATGTACGTGCCACCAATACCCGCGCGAAGCTGCGTGGCGAATCATGACCCCGGATGACGAGCGGAGAGAAAGAGAGACCCCCGGGCGGGAGCCGACGTGGCAGTGGGTGCCACGGTCGTCGAGCCGGCCGGACGGGTTGCTGACCTGCGCCGGGGACGGCGGATCGGCCCGGTGGCGGGACGGTGAACGGCTGGAGCGTCTGTTCGAGGAACGGTGCGATCGGCTACGGGCCCAGGGCCGGGAGAACCGGCTCGCGGTGGACGCCGACGGTGTCACACTCACCTACGCGCAGCTCGACGACAGGGCGAATCAGCTCGCCCGCTTTCTGCTGGACCGGGGCATCCGCCCCGGCGACCGGATCGGGCTGCTGCTCGACGACCCGGTGGACGCCTACGTCGGGATGCTGGGCGTACTGAAGGCACACGCGGCCTACGTACCGTTGGACCCCGGATTCCCGGCGGACCGGCTGTCGTACATCGTCTCCGACGCCGCCGTGCGCACGGTCCTGACGCTCTCCAGGCTCGGCGACCGGGCGGCCCACCTCGCCGACGGGGACGGGGACGGTACAGAGCTGCTGTACCTGGACCGGGTGCGGGCCCAGATAGCCCAGCGGCCCACCCGACGCCTCGACAACGCCACCGCCACCACCCCCGGCCGGCAGACCGACGACCTCTGCTACGTCATCTACACCTCGGGTTCCACCGGCCGCCCCAAGGGCGTGGCCATCGGTCACCCGGCCATCTGCAACTTCGTGCGCGTGGCGGCGGAGGTCTACGGCCTCACCTCCGAGGACCGGGTGTACCAGGGGATGACCCTCGCCTTCGACTTCTCCGTCGAGGAGACATGGGTGCCCTGGATGGCCGGTGCCACGCTGGTACCCCGGCCGGCCGGGCCCGGTCTGGTCGGGGCCGAGCTGGACGCCTTCCTGCGGGACCGGCACGTCACCGCGCTGTGCTGCGTCCCGACCCTGCTGGCCACGCTGGACGCGGACCTGTCCGAGCTGCGGTTCCTGCTGGTCTCCGGGGAGTCGTGCCCCCAGGACCTCATCCGCCGCTGGCACCGGCCCGGCCGGCGGTTCCTCAATGTGTACGGCCCGACCGAGGCGACCGTCACCGCGACCTGGACCCTGCTGGACCCGGACCGCCCGGTGACGATCGGCGTCCCGCTGCCGACCTACGCGGTGGCCCTGCTCGACCCCAAGGGGAACACCGCCCTGCCACCCGGATCGATGGGCGAGATCGCCATCGCCGGCATGGGGCTCGCCAACGGCTACCTCAACAGGCCGGACCTGACCGAACGCGCCTTCGTCCCGGACTTCCTCGGCGTTCCCGGCAACCCCTCCGGCAGGATCTACCGCACCGGGGACCTGGGCAGGATCAACGATCGCGGCGAGATCGAACATCACGGCCGCATCGACACCCAGGTCAAGATCCGCGGCTACCGTGTGGAACTGACCGAGATCGAATCGGTGTTGCTCCACGTCCCCGGAATCGCCCAGGCCGTGGTGACCCGGCACGAGGCCGCCCCGGGGGCCGTGGAGCTGTGCGCCTTCTACACCACCCGCGAAGACGCCGTCGTGGACCCCGATCACGTCGTCGTACAGCTGCGGGAGCAGTTGCCGGGATACATGGTCCCCGCCTACCTGGAACCCATACCGTCGATACCGGTACTGCCCAGCGGCAAGGCCGACCGCGACCGTCTGCCCGCGCCGGCCGGACCGCGCCGGCTCGCGGCAGGGCGCGGGTTCACGGCACCGAGGACCGGCACCGAACAGGCGCTGGCCGAGCTGCTGGCCCGTACCCTGCGGGTCGAACGGGTCTCCGTGGACAGCCACTTCTTCGACGAACTCGGCGCCAACTCCCTGCTGATGGCGCACTTCAACGCTGCCGTCCGCGACTTCCCGGGCCTGCCCGGCGTGTCGATGAAGGACGTCTACCTGCACCCCACCGTACGCGCCCTCGCGACGGCCCTGGACGGTACCGCACCGGCCGTACCGGACGACCACACACCGGCGCGCCCCCCGGCACCGGAAGCGGCTCCGGCACCGGAACCGGGGCCCATGGTGAGCACCCCTCGGTACGCCCTGTGCACGGCAGCGCAACTCCTCATGTTCCTCGCCTACATATCCCTCGCCTCGATGGCACTGGACGCCGGGACCGCCTGGGTGAGGCAGGCAGACGGGTGGCCCGGCGTCTGCGGGCGCGCGATCGTCCTCGGTGCCGCTGCGCTGGGCGGGACGGGCCTGCTGCCGATCGCCGCGAAGTGGGCGCTCGTCGGCCGGTGGTCGGCGCGCCGTATCCCCCTGTGGAGCATGACCTACGTCCGCTTCTGGTGCGTCAAGACCCTCGTCACCACCAATCCGCTCGCCCTGCTGTCCGTCGGTACGCCGTTGTACACGCTGTACCTTAGGGCGCTGGGTGCCAGGATCGGACCCCGCGCCCTGATCCTCACCATCCGGGTACCGGTGTGCACCGACCTGCTCAGCGTCGGAGCCGACAGCGTCATCCGCAAGGACACCTATCTCAACGGCTATCGGGCCCACGACGGGGTCATCGAGACCGGCCGCGTCACCATCGGCGACCGTGCCTTCGTCGGCGAGCTCAGCACCCTCGACATCGACGTGCGCCTCGGGCACGCCGCCCAGCTCGGCCACGCCTCGTCGCTGCACTCCGGCCAGTCCGTGCCCGACGGGCAGTGCTGGCACGGCTCACCGGCCGTGCCGGCGCCGGCCGGCTGCCAGTACCTCACGGTCCCGCCGGCCCGGTGCGGCAATGTGCGCCGCGTCTGGCACAGCGTCGTCTGGCTGCTGGCCGTGGTGGCCACCGCCGGGGTGGGCGGCACCGCCGTCGCCGCGCTGCTGGTGTCCCGGCCCTCCCCGCTGGCCGACGCGGTCGCCGGGGCGGCCGGTCCGGACAGCTTGACGTACTACGCCGACGGCCTGTGGCTCGCCGCCGCCGGGGTGCTCGGCCTGGCCGTCCTCGGACCGGTCCTGATCGCGGCCCTGTCGCGGCTGCTGGGCCACCTGGTCAGGCCGAACGCGGTGTACCCGCTCTACGGTGCGCGGTTCGCCCTGCAGCGCGCCACCGCCCGCGTCTCCAACATCCGCTTCTACAACGCCCTGTTCGGCGACAGCTCGGCCGTCGTGCACTATCTGTGCGCCATCGGCTACCGACTGAGACCGTTCGAGCAGACCGGGTCCAACTTCGGCATGGTCGTCAAGCACGAAGTCCCCACCCTCAGCCACGTGGGCACCGGGACGATGGTCTCGGACGGGCTGTCCCTCATGAACGCCGAATTCTCCAGCACGTCCTTCCGCGCCGTCCCGGCCGTCATCGGCCGGAACAACTTCCTGGGCAACAACATCGCCTTCCCCGCCGACGGCAGGACCGGCGACGGCTGTCTGCTGGCGACCAAGACCATGATCCCGGTCAGTGGCGCGGTCAAACAGAACACCGGGCTGCTCGGCTCGCCGCCCTTCGAGATCCCGCGCTCGGTCGAACGCGACCGCCTCTTCGACCACGCGGGCACGGGGCGGCCCGGGCGCCGCAGCGGGCTCGCGGCCAAGAACCGGCACAACGCCGTCACCATCGTCCTGTTCCTGGCCGTCCGGATTCTGTACGTCTTCGGCCTGGTGCTGATCGCCATGCTCCCCTGGGGAGACGGGAACGTGGCGCACTGGCTGGGCACGGCCTGCTCCGCCGTGCTCGGACTCGCGTTCACCGTGGGCTGGTTCGTCGTGGTCGAACGGGCGGTGGTGGGCCCGCACGGACTGCGGCCACGGTTCTGCTCCATCTACGACAAGGACTTCTGGCGACACGAGCGGTACTGGAAGGTACCGTCCATGGCCTACCTCGCCGTCTTCAACGGAACCCCGCTCAAGCCTGCCGTCTGGAGGCTCCTCGGCGTCCGCATGGGCCACCGGGTCTTCGACGACGGTTGCGGCATCATCGAGCGCACCCTCACCCGGGTCGGCGACAACTGCGCCCTCAACGCGGGCAGCACTCTCCAGGCTCATTCCCTGGAGGACGGTGTCTTCAAGTCCGGCCCCATCGCGATCGGCGACGACTGCACCATCGGCACCAACGCGTTCGTCCACTACGGCGTCGTCATCGACGACACCGCACACATCGACGCCGACTCCTTCCTGATGAAAGGTGAACACGTTCCGGCTCGTACGCGCTGGCGGGGGAACCCCGCCGCCGAGACATCGGAGGAGCTCAACGCATCGCGCCCGACGTGAGAGTGGCCGGGATCGGTGTGAGACTGGGAACGGAAGGTGGTGATCCCAGTGCCGGACCCACCGCACGTTTCCGCTGGTCCCCGCGTCGCCATCGACGAGAACCGACTGGAAGAGCTGATCACCGAAGCACAGACGGCACTGCCGTTCGAGCTGCCCGACCTGGCGAACCGGTGCGCCGCGGCCCTCGGCCTGGGCACCGCGCTGATCTACCTCGTCGACCTGCAGCAACAGCTGCTCGTCCCGCTCGACGAGGCCCTGGAGCCACTGCCGGTGGACCGTTCGCCGGCCGGCTGGGCGTACCGCACGGTCACCCCGCGTGTGGTCGACGCCGGCAACGACATGATCGCCTGGATGCCCCTGATCGACGGCGCTGAGCGGCTGGGCGTGCTGGCGGTACGGACCGCCGTGCTCGACGGGGTGCGGATGCGCCGCAGCCGGATGCTGGCCCATCTGTTCGCCATGCTGATCACCTCCAAGCGCGCCTACAGCGACTGGCTCGCCGCCCGCGCCCGCATCACACCCATGCGGTTGCCCGCCGAGATGTTGCGGGCCTTCCTGCCGTCCCACACCATCGGCAGCCGCAGGTGCGTGTCGACCGCCGTCCTGGAACCGGCGTACGAAATCGCCGGCGATGCCTTCGACCACTCGGTGGTGAAGGACGTACTGCACACCATGATCATCGACTCCATGGGACACGACGTGTCCGCCGGCCTGACCACGTCGGTCGCCATGGCGGCGGCGCGCAACGCCCGCCGCGGCGGTGGCGACCTGGCCGACATCGTCGGCTCCGTCGACCAGGCGCTCGCCCAGTGGCTGCCCGACCATTTCTGCACCGGTGTGCTGTGCCACCTCGACGCGGCGACCGGGGTGCTGCGCTGGGTCAACTGCGGTCACCCGCCGCCGCTGCTGATCCGTGCCGAGCGGGTGCTCGAGGGGGCGATGGACAGCCCCCCGCAGCCGCCGATCGGCCTGGCCGGCCAACTCGCCCCGGCGACCCGGCACGTTCACGAGACGACACTGGAGCCCGGCGACTGCGTCCTGCTCTACACCGACGGCGTCGTGGAAGCCCGCGACGACGACGGCGCGGAGTTCGGCCTCGCCCGGTTCACCGACTTCATCATCCGCTCCTCCGCGGCCGGCCAGCGCCCGGCCGAGGTGCTGCGGCTGCTCATCCACGCCATCCTCGACTACCAGCGCAACCAGCTACGGGACGACGCGACCATCCTGCTCTTCGAGTGGCGCCCGCAGTACCAGTGACCCCGCGGCATCCGTGACACGGGGCGGTACCTGTGACACGGACAGTACCTGTGACACGGGCACACAAATTGCAAAGTTCTTCAATTCGCTACATGATGTATTGGTCGTGCCCGCATGAGCCGTGAGCGCGGCCACTGGACGACAGGCCCCGGCCGGCGGGACCGGCCGCCAGGAGGCCGTGCGACAGACAGAGATCGAGGGTTTTGGTGTCGGTTCCGCTGTATCAGGCGAAGGCGGAGTTCTTCCGGATGCTGGGGCATCCGGTCCGGATCAGGGTGCTGGAGCTGCTCCAGGACGGGCCCACACCGGTGCGTGATCTGCTCGCCGCGATGGAGATCGAGCCGTCCGCGCTTTCTCAGCAGCTGGCGGTGCTGCGCCGCTCGGGGATCGTGACGGCCACGCGGACCGGCTCGACCGTCGTCTACGAGCTCGCGGGCGGGGACGTGGCCGAGCTGATGCGCGCGGCCCGGCGGATCCTCACGCAGGTGCTCGACGGGCAGAACGAGCTCCTGGAGGAGCTGCGGGAATCCGGGGGCGGCACTCAGTGAGCACGACGGCTGTCCGGGCGTGGTCACGGGTGCGTTCCCTGCTGCCCGGCCGCGACGATCTCGTAGCGGCGCGCCGTGACCCCAGGCGTGATCTGCTGGCGGGTCTGACCGTGGCGATCGTGGCGCTGCCGCTCGCGCTGGGCTTCGGTGTCTCCTCCGGTCTGGGAGCCGAGGCCGGGCTGGCCACCGCTGTCGTCGCCGGCGCGGTGGCCGCGGTGTTCGGCGGCTCGAACCTTCAGGTGTCCGGGCCGACGGGTGCGATGACGGTGGTCCTGGTGCCGATCTTCGCCCGGTACGGTGCCGGCGGTGTCCTGGCGGTCGGGCTGATCGCCGGCCTGATGCTGATCGCTCTCGCGCTCGCTCGCGCGGGGCGGTACATGAGCTACGTTCCGGCCCCGGTGGTGGAGGGCTTCACGCTCGGTATCGCCGGTGTGATCGGGTTGCAGCAGGTGCCGGGTGCGCTGGGAGTGCCCAAGCCGGAGGGCGACAAGGTCCTGGTGGTGACCTGGCGGGCGGTCGAGTCGTTCGTACGGACGCCGAACTGGACGGCCGTCGCGCTCGCGGCCACCGTGGCCGCGGTCATGCTGCTGGGAGCTCGCTGGAAGCCGACGGTTCCGTTCTCGATCGTCGCGGTGATCGGGGCGACCGTGGCGGCCCAGGTCTTCCACCTGGACGCGGCCAAGCCGATCGGTGCCCTGCCCGCGGGGCTGCCCGCCCCCTCGCTGTCCTTCCTCGACCCGGGCGCGCTGGGATCGCTGCTGGCCCCGGCGGTCGCGGTGGCGGCACTGGCGGCACTCGAGTCGCTGCTGTCCGCTTCCGTGGCGGACGGGATGACCGTGGGGCAGAAGCACGACCCGGACCGGGAGCTGTTCGGCCAGGGCCTGGCGAACATCGCGGCCCCGCTCTTCGGCGGCGTTCCCGCCACCGGCGCGATAGCCCGTACCGCCGTCAACGTCCGCACCGGCGCGGGCTCCCGGCTCGCGGCGCTCACGCACGCGGCCGTGCTCGCGGTCATCGTCTTCGCCGCCGCCCCGCTCGTGGCCCGCATCCCGCTGGCCGCCCTGGCCGGGGTGCTGATCGCGACGGCGATCCGGATGGTCGAGGTCGGCTCGCTGCGGGCGATGGCCCGCGCCACCCGCTCCGACGCGCTCGTCCTCGTCCTGACCGCCGCCGCGACCCTGGCCCTGGACCTGGTTTACGCGGTCCTCATCGGCCTGGCCGTCGCGGGCGCGCTCGCGCTGCGGGCGGTCGCCAAGCAGGCCCGCCTCGACCAGGTGCCCCTCACGGCGGATCCGTCCGGTGACCACAGCGCCGAGGAGCACGCCCTGCTCGCGGAGCACATCGTGGCCTACCGCATCGACGGACCGCTGTTCTTCGCCGCCGCGCACCGCTTCCTGCTGGAGCTCACCGAGGTCGCCGACGTACGCGTGGTCATCCTGCGCATGTCCCGCATATCCACCGTCGACGCCACCGGCGCCCTGGTCCTCAAGGACGCCGTGGCCAAGCTGCGACGGCGCGGCGTCACCGTGCTGGCCTCCGGCATACGGCCCGGACAGCGCCAGGTTCTCGACTCCGTCGGCGCCCTGGACCTCCTGCGGCACGACGGCCGCGAATTCGCCACCACCCCCGAGGCCATCGCCGCCGCCCGCGCCCTCCTTCAAGGCGCCGGAGTGCTGACCGTCCCCGCGCGGCCGGCCACCGTCGCCCCACAGTCGGCCACCGTCCCCGCGCAGCCCGCCGCCGTCACCGAGGAGCCCGCCCCATGACCACCTCCCCCACGCCTCGCCGCATGGTCGACGTGTCCGGTGAGGAAGCCTGGTACCTGCTCGGCGGCGCCACCCAGGGGCGGATGATGTACGAGCAGCGTGATGTCATCGCGGTGCGGCCCGCCTCCCATGTCCTGGAGTACGGGCGCCTGGTCCTCCGCACACCGGTTCCCGGCGCCGCCCTGCGCGGCCGGGTCGGCGTCACCTACCACTGCGACCACATCCATCCCCATGCCGGCACCGGCTGGGCGGTGACCGCCACCGGGCCGGCCGAGCTCATCACCGACCCGGACGAGGCGGCGCACTACCGGCGCACCCTGCCCGGCTGGGCCCACGGCCCCCACGACGCCCTCCTGCGCATCCACCCGCAGACGGTCACCGCTTTCCGCTTCGCCCATGGCGCCGGAGCCACCGGCGGTACGGGCAGGCCCACAGCCTCGTGATCCGGTTCCCCCCTGTCCATCCAGCCTGTGCGGACCCGAACGGGCCGGGCACCGGCACACGTTCGCGAGGAGCGACATGACGATCGAGTGGCACTACACCGACCATGGCCGACTGGGCGTCATGTCGGTATCCGGCTACCTCGGAGCGCACGCCGTGCCGCGTTTCGGCGGTGCCATCGGCTGGGCCTTCGCACGCGGCACCGGTCCTCTCATCCTGGACCTGACGGCTCTCAAGGGCTGGTCCGTCGAAGGTCAGCGCGCCATCGCGGACGCGGCCGCCCGACTCGCGGCCCACGGCCGGGCTCTGGAACTCGCCGCAATTCCGGCCGACGGCTCCGTAGTCCCCCACGCCGCACAGCAGCCCGTCCCGGTCCACCCCGACCTGGACACCGCGCTGGCCGCCCACCACGCCGTGACGGACCAGCCGGTCCGGCAATGGCGCACCGACACCCCCAACCGAAATACGATTTCCAGGTGAGTGAGAACATGCTGCCGCCCTGCCCCGAATGCTCGAGTGCGTACACCTACGAAATGGGCGCACTCCTGGTCTGCCCTGAATGCGGGCACGAATGGTCACCCGCGTCCGCGGAATCCGCCGGCGCCGCCGAGGGCGGGGTGATCAAGGATGCGGTCGGCAATGTCCTGGCCGACGGCGACACGGTCACCGTCATCAAGTCCCTGAAGGTCAAGGGTCATCCGACCGGAATCAAGGCGGGCACCAAGGTGCGCAACATCCGCCTCGTGGAAGGCGTGGCGGGTCACGACATCGACTGCAAGATCGAGGGATTCGGGCCCATGCAGCTCAAGTCCGGCGTGGTCAAGAAAGCCTGAACCGGCCGGTGACCGCCCGGGGCGACGCCCCGGGCGGTTTCGTATGCGGCAAATCAATTACGAAAGGCCATTCCCGCTCGCGGGACCCTCGCTCCCGGGGCCGGAATCGGACGGCTGGGGCGTGGGCCGGCATGCTTTCAGGAGCCGGCGGGCTTTCAGAAAGGGCCCACGCCGTCAGGGATCACGAACCGGGCCAGCACCACCTTGCCGCTCCCGCGCACGGCGGGCTCGGCACTGAGCGCGCCGTCGTAGGCGCGGGCCAGGTCGGCGACGGTCCGCAAGCCCCTCCCCATCATGTGCGGGGACAGATCGGGCAGCCGGGGATCGGCGTCCGCGACACCGACCACGAGCTGCCCGGCCCCTACGGCAAGGGTCACGTCCACCGTCGGGGAACGATCGGCCGCGTGCCGGACGGCATTGGCCACCAGCTCGCTCACCACCAGCAGCACCGTGCCGCCGAAGGCCGACTCCGGGTCGAGCCGGTACTCGGACAACGCCGCGGTCGCGTCGTACCGGGCCGTCCGCACCGCCTCCGGCATCGAAGGCACCGTCAGCACTCGGCGCCACACCGGCGAGGACTCCCTCGGCGCGCACACCGCCACCGGGGCGTGCCTGCGGCGCCGCCTCACCGCGCCGCCTTCGCCTCGAGCAGTTCTTCGAGGAGAACCGCCGTCCGCTTCACTGCCCGTTCTCCATGCCCAGCCCGTGCTCACGGGCTATGCGCAGGGCGTCTTCCAGCTCGTCGGCCGCGACCGACATCCCGTACGCGTCACCGGCCTCGAGCGCCGCGTCGAGGGCGGCTTGTGCCCGGCTCACTCGCTCCCGCGCCGCCTCGGCGAACCCGCCCCCTCGGTCCGACCGTGCCGACGACGCCCGAGGCAGTCGTCGTCAGTGAGCTGAGGCGCGGGCCCGGGCTCCCCAAGAACGGCCACGTCGGCGAATTCACCGCGCTTGAGGAGCCGTCCGGGAAGTGCACGCTCTGGTTCTGCGTCAGCGACCCCGGCCAAGGGTCGGCGCGCTGGGCCCAGGTGCTGCTGGGGCCGACGTTCGACGGACGGGTCTGAGCTCGAACGGATGAACAAGGCCGCCGCCTCGTACAAGGCGGCGGCCCTCCGGCGGCCGGGTCGTTACTGCTTGACCACCGCGAGGTATTCCTGGGCCGAGTCGAGGGTCGCGATGTGCTTGCCATCGATGGCGTGGGGATCCACGGGCAGGTTCTTGAGCTTCTTGATGGCCCAAGTGGAGAAGGGCGCCCAGTCGTTCTCCAGGTCGACCAGCAGGTCGCGCTGGGCGACGGCTCCGTTGGCCCAGCCGGCTGCCACCAACGTGTCGATCTTGTTGAAGCGGGCGGCTTCGTTGATCTCCTGGACGAGGACGAGGAGCGCCTTGGCGGCTTCCCCGCCCTTGGCCGGAGTGGTCGCCAGGTTGATGACACTCTGCTTGGTGCTCTCCTTGCCGAGAGCGACATTAAGGCGTTTGGCCTTGCCGGGCGCGCGGCCTTCGAGAGTGCCGTAGTTCCCGTCGTAGTCGAGCCGGTCCTGCGTCGTGTTCGGCTTCGGCGTGTAGACGGGGTTGGTATTGCCTTCCTTGAGGGAGTGGAAGGTGTTGTCGCTCTCGGTGTACCAGCCCACGGTGTACAGGTCGCCGGAGCGGACGACGAGGTCCACGGAGCCCTTGGCCGTGCTCAGGCGTACCGGGAAGAGGTCGGTGGCCTGCGGGTTGGTCTTGTACATCTTGTCCTTGAAGATCTGCCCGTTGGTGGCTCTCAAGCGCAGGCTCTGGACGAAATTGCGGTAGTCCTTGGCACTGGCCTTCTCGACGTCCAGAACCGGGTTGGGATAGGCGGCGACCTGGGCGGCCGGGGGCGCCAGGACTGCCGGTCCGGCCGGCCCGGGGGCCGCGAAGGCGGCTCCGGTGGTCATGACGGCGGCGGCCACGGTCGTGGCGGCGAGGGCGGCGGCGTTCAGGGGACGGTGCGACTCACGCATGATGAACTCCTGCGGGACAATTCTGAGCGGAGATTTCCAGGGGGACCAGGCGTCAGCTGGTGCACTCGTACATGGCCGCCTGTGTACCGGGCGAGGTGCTCCAGCCCGGCATGTCGAGACACATCCACGTCGGGGCGCCGCTGGGCGTGTTGGCGCTGATCCACCAGCCCTGGTCGGCCGTGATGTTGTCCGTGTCCCACCACTTCTGGTTACCGCCGCCCAAACAGTCCCACTGGACGATCTTGGCGCCCCTGGTCGCCCTGCCGCCGTCGATGCTCAGGCATTTGTTGGAGTTCGCGTTCCGGAGCATGATGTACGACCCGTTGTCCGTCACCTGGGACTTCCACAGATTCTCGGAGGCAGTGCCGCATTCGCCCTGGACGACCGGGGCCCCGTTGTCGGTCGAGCCGCCCTTCACCTTCAGGCACAGATCACTGTGGGCGTTGGCGATCTCGTACTTGTCGCCCTTCTTGCGCAGCTTCCACATCTGGTTCGCCTGCAACCCGGCCAGCTGCTGGGCCCGGTCGGCCTTCGGCTGTGCCTGCTGCGTCACGCCCGGGGCCGGCGTGGCAGGGCTCGCCCCGGCGGCGCCGGCGGGCAGGGCGAGTCCCGCGGTGATGCCCGTGGCGGCGAACAGCGTGGCCAGGGAGTTCCGGACGGTCCTGCGCGTGGTCGGCCTCATGATGGTTACCCCTCTTCCGCGAGCGCTCGGCGGCTCGCACGTGTCCGGTGGGAAACGCCGGGTCCCGCACCCGGACCACGGCCGGTGCGGGTGGTCCTGCCGGTGCTGCCCGGCGCGGTTCCCACGATGCCCGGCGGCCGGGCGGCCGGGCATCGTGGAAGACCACGAACACAGCGGACGCGACGTCGGATCAGGCAAGCGCGGTCATGTCCCGTGCGGCCGAGGGGTTCCCTGTGCCCGCCCCGCCCAGACAGGACGCGAGCTGGGTGCGGCGCGTCACGCCCAGCTTCCGGTACGCGTTGGTGAGGTGGGTCTCCACCGTGCGGCGGGCCAGATGGAGCGCCGCACCGATCTCGGCGTTCGTCTGCCCCATGGCCGCGAGCTCGACGATGCGCCGTTCCGCGACGGTGAGCGCGGCGCTGCCCATCGCGACGCGGTGGGTCCTACGGGCACCCCCGGTGCGCAGAGCGCTCTCGGTGGCACGGACCAGGCGTCCGGCGACCGGAGCGGAGTCGGGGTCGGGGTCGGGGTCGGGTTCCGAACCGAGGGTGGATTCGGGGGTGGAGTCGGGAGTGGAGTCGGGGGCCAGGAGCCGTAGCGCCAGGGTGTGGGCCTCGTGCAGATCGTCCCGGCCCTTGCGGCCGTTCCCGGCGCCGATCCGCGCCTGTCCCAGGTCGAGCAGCGTTTCGATGAGTTCCACGGGTGCCGGGGCCTGCCTCAGCACGGCAACCGCCTCGTGCAACGAGTCCAGCCCGCGACGGCCGCCCACCGCCGCGCCGTGGGCCCGCAGCGCCCGGCCGACCGCACGGGGAGTCCCCCAGGTCCGCGCGTGGCGCAGTTCCTCCTCGGCGAGGTCCAGGGCCCGCGCCGGCTGTCCGAGTCTGACGAGGGCGAGGGCCGCGCCGGACCGCCACGGCGTGGCCACAGGGCTGACGAAGTCGCGGGCGCTCTGGCCACGGCCGCAGGACAGATAGTCGTCGAGGGCGGCCTGCCAGCTCCCCTCGGCCATATGCATATGAGCCCTGGCGTGGCGCAGCTCGTTCCACTCCCAGGAACTGTCGGCGCTCGCGCTCACCTCGTCGAGAGTTGCCACCAGCCGCCGGGCGTGGGCACGGTGGCCGAGCTCGTGGTGGGCGAGCGCCACCATGGACACCAGGTGGGGCATGCGGAGCCCCTGCGCGGTGCGGGCGTCCAGGAGCGGGGCGTTCTCGGCGATGACCCGCCGGAAGTCGCCGACCCACAGGGCCGCCTCGGCCCGCACGCTGATCAGGCACTGCTGACCGATGTCCGTCAGGTCCGGGAGCGCGGGCGGCGCGGGAAGGCACTCGTCGGCGAGCGCGCGTGCCTCGTCCAGCCGGTCGGCCCACTGCAGCAGGGTGGCCGCGCTGCCCAGCCAGCCGGTGCGGAGCCGGGGGTCCACCGGTGCCTTCAGCCGTGGCAGCACACGGGTCATGGCCTCGGCCGCCGACAGCCCGCCGGCCCCGGCCTCGTACTCGGTGACCAGGCCGCAGGCGAGCGGCTCTACGGTGGCGGGGGCTGTCGCCGCCAGCTCCCGCATGCGGGCGACGGCGTTGCGCCAGGCGATCGCGTCATGGGAGGCCATGAGGGCGGCGGTGGTCTGCAGCACGCGGACGAGCTCGTCGTCCTCCACGGCACTGCCCACTTGGCGCATGACGTGCATGGCGGTGTCCGTACGGCCCCGGGCGACGAGCGCCGCGCCGAGGGCGGGCGCGACGGCCGCGCGTTGGTGGCCGTCCGCGTGGAGCTCCAGGGCCGCGCGCAGTCTGCGGATGCAGGCGTCGGCGCTGTGGGGCAGCTCCAGGGCGGCGAGGCGCAGGGCGAGTCCGGCGCGCCGGGCGGGGGCGAGCGGGGCGGTGAGGGCATGGCGGAGGAGGCTGGTGGCCTCGTCGGTGCGGCCGTCGCGGACGGCGTCCTCGGCCGCGTCCTCCAGGGACTGCGTCATCCACTCCTCACCGGGCCGGTCGGTGTGGAGGTCCGCACGGGGCTCTGTGTGGAGCTCTGTGTGGAGCTCTATGTGGAGGAGATGCGCGGCGACATGGGCGGCGGGCGCGCCCTGTTCGTCGAGCAGCCGGGCGATACGGCGGCGCAGCGCGTCCAGTTCGGCGGGTTCGGCGGCCGCGAGGGCGGCTTCGCGTGCCAGGGGGTGGGAGAAGAGACGGCCGAGGCCGAGCGCGTCCGCAGGCGCGTCCGCAGGGGCGTTGTGCCCGTCGGGCCCGAGGTCGGCGGCCTCGTGGAGCAGCCTTCCACCGAGCGGCGCGGGACCGTCCCCAGCGACGGCCATCGCCAGCGACAGGCGGCGCGACCGTGGGGTGGCGCGGGTTCGTAACCAGTGACCGATCACGTCCCGGTAGCGGCGTCCGGCCAGGTCGGACAGCCGGCCGGGCGGCGGCCCCTCACGGAGGTCGGCGAGGAGGGCGTGCACCAGTGCGGGATTGCCGGCGCACGCCCGGACGCACAGCTCGGCCCGGTCGGCGTCCTGCTTCCGGGTACGCGTCGGGCCGGCGAGCGCGAGGCGGGCGACGGCCGCGGGGCCGAGCGGGCGGAGCGTCACGGACGTACCCGTCGCGCCGGGCAGCGCGGTGTTGTCCTTCTCAGGGTATTCGGTGAGGCACTCGGTGAGGAGCAACAGCACGGGCAGGCCCGCGAGCCGCCGGGCCAGGTAGCCGATCCAGCGGCGTGACACCGCGTCGGCGTCGTGCAGATCGTCGACGGCCACGAGCACGGGGCGCCGGGCGGCGGTGCGGGCCAGGGAGGCCACGAGACAGTGGAAGGTCTGCTGTTCCTCGGCAGCCGGCGGGTCCGCGAACGGGATGTCTTCGCCATCGACTTCGGCCCCGGCCCCGGCCTCGGCCTCGGCAAAGATCAGGCGCACGAGGCCGAAGGGGAACGCCGACTCCTCCGGCGAGCAACGCGCGTGCAGGACGCGCATGCCGCCCACCGTCGCCTCCCGCCGCGCCACTTCCTCCAGCAGGGCGGTGCGGCCCAGGCCCGTCGTCGCACGGAACAGCAGCCAGCGCCCGTTGCCGGACCGTGCGGCCTCGGCGGCCCTCGCCGCCTCCGCCAACGCCTCGTCGCGTTCGAGAAGCACGTTCCTCACGCTCAACCCTTCACCTCGGTCCGTCCGTACGACGTCGTTCGACGTGCCCCCCTGATGAATGATGGACGGGTCCGATGACCGGGAAGGATGCGTTCTGGTCACCCTTGCACGGGAAATGTGCGATTCCGGCCACGCTGACATGGTCTTTTGCACGGCGGCCGGTGGACAGGGCCCAGGAGGTAGGCCATAGGGTGCTCGCTCGTGATGGAACCTTCCCCTACCCCTTCCCTTTCCCCGTACCTCCGTACGACAGCGGACGCGTACGACGCCGTCGCCGTCCGCTACGCCGAATTCGTCCGTGGTTCGCTCGACGCTCTTCCGCTGGACCGTGCGGTGCTCGCCGCGTTCGCCGAGCTCACGCTGACCTCCGGGGACGGTCCCGGGGCCGGTGCCGGTCCCGTCGCCGAGCTGGGGTGCGGCCCGGGGCACATGACGGCGCATCTGCGCGACCTGGGACTGGACGCCTTCGGCATCGACCTCTCGCCCGTGATGATCGATCTCGCCCGTGAGGCACACCCGGACCTGCGGTTCGAGGTGGGTTCCATGGACGCCCTGGACCTGGCCGACGGCGAGCTGAGCGGCATCCTCTCCTGGTACTCGGTCATCCACACCCCGCCCCAGGAAATCCCCTCGTACTTCGCGGAGTTCCAGCGGGTGCTCGCACCCGGTGGCCACCTCCTGCTCGCCTTCTTCGAGTCGGAGGGCGGGCCGGTCACAGCGTTCGACCACAAGGTGACGACGGCCTACCGGTGGCCGATCGACGACGTGGCGGGGCTGGCCCGCGAAGCCGGGTTCGTCGAGATCGGCCGGATGCTTCGTGAACCGCGCCAGGACGAGCGGTACCGGCGAGGTCATCTGCTGATGCGCAAGGGCGAGTAACGGCCTCGGGACCCGCTTTATGCTCTCGGACACCTATTCACACTGAGCGGGGGCACAGTGGCTGAGGGGGCACAAGCGGGCGACGTCGTCGGAGGCCGCTGCCAGTTGGTGCAGTCGACCGCCTCGGGCGGCATGGGACGCGTCTGGAAGGCGCACGACGCCCGCCTCCAGACCGAAGTGGCGGTCAAGGAGCGGAAGACGAGCAGCGACCTGTTCTCCCTCGGGGTGACGCTGTACGAGGCGGTGGAGGGCGTGTCGCCGTGCCTGCGTGACTCCTGGTTGGCCTCCGCGCACCCGCCTCCGCCCCCACGCTACGGGTGAACGCCGGGACGCTGGGCGCCACGTCCCGCGTGCTGTGGCTCGAGGCCCGTCGCCCCGTGCACCTCAGCGTCCACCGGGAGGGTGGTGAGGTGGTCCTGACGGGCGACGGGGTGGTGCGGCGCCCACACGAGGTGCGCGCCACGCCGGTCCGCACGCTGTCCCTCGGCACACCGGCTGCCTGCCCGTACCGGACGGAAACGATCTGGATCGCCGTGGGTGCCTATGTGTGCGCCGAACCGAGGTGACAAGCACGGCGGGTGAAGACCGTGATGGTGAGGGAGACTGCGGCCAGAACGGAGATCGTGGTGCCGGGGGTGAGGTACTGGGCGACACCGCCGGCGATCGCGGCTCCGATGCCCTGCCATGTCATCCGGCCGGCGGACTCGACGCCTTGGACCTGACCGCGGACCGGATCGGCCGTCGACGCGAGAAGCTGCTCCTGGAGCGGCAGAGTGGCGGCGAACCCGGCACTGGCGACGAACACCGTGGCCGTCGCCACCAGCACGGGCGGGTGGACGGCGAACACCAAGTAGGGGGCGGCGAGCAGCAGCCGCAGGGCGAACGCCCAGCGGCGTCGCTGGTCGGCGGTGAGCAGCCGCCCGACGGTCAGGTCCCCGAGGAGCATGCCGGCCGAACCGGCGCCTAGGAGGACACTGGCGAGTTCCGGGTCGTAGGAGATGAACAAGGCCTCGCAGCCGACGATCAGGCCGTTGGGAACCCACAGGTTCAGCAGCAGTGCCCTTCGGCCGGGGCGGGAGAAGAGTGCGATGTTCGCTGTCCAGGTCTCTCGCAGTCCGGAGCGACGGGTCAGACGGATCGAGCGTTCCCGGATGGTCGCCCACACGAGGACCAACCCGATACCGGTCAGAGCGGCGGCGACGATGAACACTTCTCTCGGACTCAGGTGCCGCAGCAATACGGCGCCGACGGCGTAGCCGAGGACTGCCATGCCACCCGAGGTGATGTTCATCAGCGAACGTGCCGGCGCGTAGGCGGAGTCCGGTATCACCTCGACGAGCAACCCCATCCGCGTGCCGGTCGCCAGGGACTGGAAGAAACCCACCACCAGGAGCAGCCCGAACCGGGCGGCCAACGGCAGCCCCGGAACCGCCTGCGCGGCGACCGCCGCGAACGAGACGCATTGGAGCGCGAGGAGGGTGCGGCGGGGACGGCTCCCGTCCGCGACCGACATCAGTGTCAGCGCCCCGAGGACCGTGGCGAAGGTGGCGCCGTACATGCTCACGGCCGTCAGGAACGGGGACTGTGTCTGGCGGTCGACCAATGTGCCGAGCGCGAAGCCCGACAAGGTGCCGGCGGCGACAGTGAGTGTGAAGCCGGCGTACAAGCCGGCGAACTCGCGGTTGCGCAGGAGGGCGCGGTAGCCGACGACAGTAGGTGCGGTGGATGTGGGTGTGGATGTGGATGTGGATGTGGATCTGCATGTGTCAGTAGGCATGAAAAAAGCCTCCGGACGCACCCATTGGGGCGCCGAAGGCCAACACGCTCATTCTAGCAGCCGACGCCGCGACTGCTTAAGATTCCGCCGTGAACGACAGCACACATGACATACGGATCAGACCAGGCGGCCTGGCCGACGCACCGGCCGTTCTGGACATGCTCGACGCCGCGGTGGCCTGGATGAACGGTCGCGGCAACACCGAGCAGTGGGGCACGACGCCGTATTCGCGGAAGCCCGGCGGTGTGGCGAGGGTGGAGCGATACATGACCGAGAACGTCCCCTACATCGCGGAACTGGGCGGCAACGGAACACCCGTCGGAGCCATGGTGCTGGACTCCGGGCCCAGCCCGCAGATGCCGATCGCCCCGGCCGGGGAACCCGAGCGGTACGTCCGGCTGCTGGTCTCCGACCGGCGGTACGCCGGTCTGGGCATCGGGGCGGCGCTGCTGGCCCACGCCGTCGAGGAGACCCGGCGGGCCGGTGTGGAGCTGCTGCGGGTCGACTGCTGGGCGGGCGGCGGGGGCGAGCTGGTCGCGTTCTACGAGCGCAACGGGTTCGCCCCCACCGACCGGTTCCTGGCCGACTCCTGGCCGGGGCAGGTGCTGGCCCGACGGGTCGGCTGACGGCACGGCGCGGATCGGATCGGATCGGCTTGGCGCCGAGGCGGCGCCCCTGCTACTCCGGCTTCCGGAGCGTCTCGACGAGTGCCGAGATGCTGTGGTCACGGTGGCCGTCGGCGACGGCACGTTCGAGCAGCGCGTGCATCGGCAGGTGCCAGGACACATCGATGCCGGCCTCCCGGCCGAGCTGGGGAACATTGGCGATGCCCTGGTGAAATATCCCGACCGTCGCGCGCGGTCGGGTGTAGTCGCCGCTGTCGATCTCCTCGGCGATGGCCGGCAGTTCGGAGGCGATCATCTCCAGCCACTTGACGGTATAACGCACCAGGGTGCCGGCCGTCAGGCCGCGTGCGGTGACCAGCGCGGCGCCCTGGAAGAAGCCGAGGAGGGCGGGCAGCAGGAGCCCGCCCACGGCCTGCTCGTAGAGCGCGGCCAGGTCCGGCTCGTCACCGAGGTGGACGGTGTCCCCGCCCAGCACCCGCAGTGTCCGCTCGTACGTGTCGAACACGCCCTTGTCGCCGCCGTAGTACAGGAGGGTGCCGGGTGCGCCGACGGCTGTGGGAACGTTCTTGACCGCGCCGTCCAGGAACCGCGCTCCTCGCGCCTCCGCCCAGCCGGCCATCCGACGGGCGCCTTCCGGTGTCCCGGTGTTGAGGGTGACCAACGCGCGCCCGACAAGGGTGGCGGAGGCCGGTTCCAGGGCCTCGCGGGTGGCGTCGTACGTGGTCAGGCAGGTGATGACCAGCGGGCCGGCGGCCACCGCCTCCTCCACCGTGCCGGCGTGGCGCGCTCCCTTGGCGACGAGTGGCACGGCCTTCTCCGCGCTCCGGTTCCACACGGTCGTCGGGTGCCCCGCCCCGACGAACGCCTCCGCCAGCGCGGTGCCCATAGCCCCCAACCCGATCACGGTCACCGGCGTGCGGTCGTTTGCAGGCATGCTCAACTCCAGTCGGAACACGGGTGGTTTCGGCCCTTCGGCCGTTGACGCTCCATGCTCCGGCTCAAGCGGACATTTCCTCAAGTACCGACTATTTTGGCGGGTACTTACCTTTGGATCAGTGGGAGTACTGATGAAGAAACGAACCTTCACCTGCGGGTTCGACGCCGCCCTCGCCGTCGTCGGCGGCAAGTGGAAGATGCTGATCCTGTGGGCACTCCACACCGATGGACCACTGCGCTTCGGAGAGCTGCGGCGTGCGGTCGACGGCATCAGCGAGCGTGTCCTGATCAGCCAGCTGAAGGAGATGGAAGCGAGCCAGTTAGTTCATCGCGAGGAGTTCCACCAGGTGCCACCGAAGGTGGAGTACTCCCTGACCGAGTTCGGCGCGTCGCTTCTCGGCGCCCTCATGCCGCTGGGCGAGTGGGGATCGGCCAACATGGAGCGCATCACCTCGCTCACCTCGCCCGAACCCGCGAACGGCCCGGTTCAGGCCCGTAGGGCCAGTGCGACGCCGTCCCCAAGTGCAAGTGTTCGTACCGGGATGTAGGTTGGGGGCGTCCGGCGGGGCTTCGCCCGGCGGTGGTGACACGGGGCGAGGGGGGCAGGCCTTGGGCGTCGTACTGTTGGCACTCGGGGGCACCATTTCGGTGCCGGGCCGGGGGCGGGGAGCGCGGCTGAGCGGGGCCGAGATCACCGCGGCCGTACCAGGCCTGACGGAGCTGGGCGTCCCCCTGGACGTGCGGGACGTGCAGGCCGTGCCCGGCGGAAGCCTCACCTTCGCGCAGTTCCTGGACGTCGTCGCCATCGCCTCGCGAGCCGTGGCCGAGGGCGCGGACGGCGTGGTCGTCACCCAGGGCACCGACTCCCTGGAGGAGACGGCGTTCCTGGCCGACCTGGTGTGGCCGCACGAGGCGCCGTTCGTGCTGACCGGTGCGATGCGGCAGCCGGCCATGGCGGGGGCGGACGGACCGGCCAACGTCCTCGCCGCCGTACGCGTCGCCACGGCCCCCGAGGCGCGCGGCGCGGGTGCGCTGGTCGTCCTCAACGACGAGGTGCACGCGGCGCGATGGGTGCGCAAGACGCACAGCACGAGCACCGCGACCTTCGCCTCGCCGAACACCGGCCCACTCGGGCACATCGTCGAGGGCCGGGTACGGATGCTCCTCATCCCGCCCCGGCACGAACCGCTGCCCGCCGGGCCCGACCGGAAGCGGCTCGAGGACGCCCGCGTCGCTTTGCACGTGGTCACCCTGGACGACGACGGCGACCGGCTCCAGGGGCTGGAGGCCACCCACAGGGGCCTGGTCGTCGCCGGGTTCGGCGTCGGCCACGTGCCGGGCGCGCTCGCGCCCCGGCTCGGCGCCCTGGCCGAGCACATGCCGGTCGTACTGACCTCGCGCACCGGGAGCGGTCCGGTCCTGCGGCACACCTACAGCGCGCCCGGTTCGGAGACGGACCTGCGGCGCCGCGGACTGATCGACAGCGGCTTCCTCGACCCGTACAAGGCCCGGGTACTGCTCCGGCTGCTACTGGCGGCCGGAGCCGGGCGCGACGACATCGCGGAAGCGTTCGCCCTACGGGGCTGAGGTGTCCGGCCGAGGTGTCCGGCCGAGGTCGGCTACGGAAGCGCCTCGGTCAGCCACGGGAGCGGCGGCTCCGGGGCGGCGGCGTGATGCGTACGCGCTCCTCGACGGGGGCGTTCTCGATGTCGTCGAGCTGCGCGACGATCGTGCTCCGCAGGTCGTCGTAGTCCTCGAACCGGTAGTCGTGGAACAGCGTGTGGCCCGTCCACATCAGATTCGCGCACACCCGGGCCGGCACCCGGCCGGTGTGGGCGCCCATGCCGACCAGTGCCACCGACTCGATGCTGCCCGGCGCCTTCGCGTTCTGCTGGTGTATCGCCTGGAACGCGGCGGCGCACGCCAGGGCCACGTTCAGGGTCTCGCTCACATTCTGTGCGGAGTGCTCCATCGTCGGCGTCGAGATGAGGAACTTCGGGTGGACCGCCCCGGACGGCACGCACACCGCGCTGCCCACCGGCAGGCTCCCCGCGAACCGGTCGCGGATCGCCCGCTGCACGCGCAGCTGGATGCCCGCTCCGAGGTGCCGCTTGATGGCCGCGTCGACCCCGCCGTCCATCCGGCCCCGGGAGTTCGTCGGAGTCACCCAGGCATCGACCTTCTCGTCCAGGATCGAGCCCTTGCGGATCTCGATCCCGGGGGTGTCGGCGAACGCCGCCCGCCAGGCCTCCACCACCGACGCGTTGATGTCGGTGAGCACCACCTTCAACGGCGACTGCGTACGGTCCATGCTCATGCTCCACTCCGATCGGAAGACGGCCCTCGGCGATGCGGCCCTCGGTCGTTCACGACGCTACCGCGCCCCACTGACAAGCCCGTTCCGGCCCGGCGCCGTTGTCGGACCCCCTCGGTATAACAGTGGCGTCCCGCACAGCTGTGGGGTCCGCCGGCCAATCCGACGGGCTCCCACGAAGACCGGAGTCCCCGCACCATGAGCGACGCCCAGACCCCCGCCACGCCCGCCACGCCCGCCACCCCCGACCCGAACGACCCGCTGGCCCTCGCCGAGCTCTTCGAAGGCGGCGGGGAACCGTGGCTTCCACTGCTGAAGCCGGTGATCGAGGCGCAGCCGGACGCGGCCGCCTTCATCGGCACGGGACGTGGCCCGGAGGTCGTCCCCGTCCGTGAGCTGACCTTCCAGGCGCTCAAGCCCAACCCGCCGCACAAGTGGAAGGTCGTCGTCTTCGGCCAGAACCCTTACCCGCGGCCGGAGAGCGCCACCGGCATCGCCATGTTCGACAACACCTTCCACGACTGGAAGGACAGTCAGTTCGGACGGGTCGTC
Organism: Streptomyces luteoverticillatus; assembly: GCF_003970715.1. Classification (NCBI taxonomy): domain Bacteria; kingdom Bacillati; phylum Actinomycetota; class Actinomycetes; order Kitasatosporales; family Streptomycetaceae; genus Streptomyces; species Streptomyces luteoverticillatus. The sequence continues at coordinate 672,605 of NZ_CP034587.1, forward strand.
AGCATCCGCTGCATCATCAAGGCGGCGGCGATGTGGAAGTACGGCATACCCAAGAAGACGCCGATCGCCGACGTGCGCGCGCTGCTGAAGAAGCAGGACACCGTCCAGCCGCCGGAGTGGTTCCAGGCGATGCTCACCCAGGGTGTGCTGCTGCTGAACGCGGCACTCACCGCCAGCAGTGCCGAGGCGCGGGGAGCGGACCGGCACACCGTGTTCTGGCGTCCGGTCGCCGAGCGGATCGTCGAGGAGATCCTCAAGGCCAAGCAGAACGCCGACGAGGAGGACCGCGGTGTCGTCTTCGCGTGGTGGGGCGCGCACGCGCGCAACCTGAAGAAGATCGTCCTCAGGCTCCAGGAGAAGTACCCCGACGTCGAGGTCCGGCACATCGACCACGCCAATCCCGCCGCACAGGGCGACATCTTCTGCGAAGGCGACCATTTCGGCGTGGTGAACGACGCCCTCGCGTCGCTGGGCATGGATCAGATCGACTGGTTGCCGAGCAAGGGGTGGAACGACGCCTCGTCGGAGGCCGGCGGGGCGGACGGCGGCGTCGCCGAACGCATGGGGGCGTTCATCGCGTCCACCATGGAGCTGCACCAGCTGTATCTGGAGCGGCTCGCAGGCGTCAAGGACGAGGGTCTGGCCCTCCCCGCGATCACCGGTGTCTTCGACACCCCGCTGATGGAGTTCCGGGACGCCGTCGCGCCGGTCGCCGAGCTGCTGTCCGGCCTCGGCCAGCATGTCGATCTGTCGCACGACTTCGGCAAGAGGCGGGCGGACGAGGCGGCCGGTGCCGGCGGTCTGTCCGCCGACGCGATCGCCGCGCTCTACCTCTACACCTGCGAGTCCGCGTTCTACCGGGAGATCAACGCCATTCTGCGCGCCCCGGACCGGAGCAGGATCGTCCCCTACCTCCCGTACTTGCGGCTGCTGTTCTCTGCGGTGTCGGGGCTTCCCGCCCGCACGGAACCGCTGTGGCGCGGGGTGTCGCTGGACCTGCGCGCGCAGTACCCGGTCGGCCGGACCGTCACGTGGTGGGGCGTCTCGTCGTGCACGTCCAAGCTCGGCGTGGCCCGGGCGTTCCTCGGCAGCAGGGGCAAGCGGACGCTCTTCGAGGTGACGCCCGCCCGGGCCGTGGGCATCCAGAACTTCTCCGCGTTCACGGGCGAGGAGGAGTTCATCCTCGCGCCGGGAACGCAGCTCAAGGTGACGGACGTGAAGGCGGAGCGCGGCGGCCTGTGCACCGTGAGGCTGACCGAGCTGGAGGAGCAGACCCTCGTGTCCTGAGCGAAGTGTTCCGACCGGGAGCCGGCTCCGTCAGCTCCTGACCGGGGCCGGCTCCGTCAGCCGGTCGTGGCCGTGGCGCAGGCGAGGTGGCCCCAGCCGTCGGGGTTCTTCGCGATCGTCTCGCCCTTCGCGTACGGCTTTCCGCAGCGGCAGCGCCCGGGGAACCTCGCCTTGAGCGACCCCCTCGCCCGGCCGCTCGACGGGCGCCCCGCCCCCGGCTCCGAGGCGGCGGGCTTCCGGGCGCGGCCGCCGCCGGCCCGGGGCGCGGCCCCGGCCTCCGGCTCCGGAAGGTCGGAGCCGAGGGAGGTGCCCGCCTCCCGCTGGGTGCGGGCGGTATGGCTGGCGGCCGCGTCGGCGGCGGCGTTGAGGGGGTCGCCGTCCACCTGGTGGGCCGGTACGTACACGAACTCGACGGCGCGGCCGGTCAGCAGCTCGTCGATCCGCATCACGAGCCCCTGGTTGGCCACCGGGGTGCCGGAGGCCGTCTTCCACCCCTTCCGCTTCCAGCCGGGCAGCCATGTCGTCACGGCCTTCATCGCGTACTGGGAGTCCATCCGCACCTGCAGGGGGACGGCCGGGTCGGTGGACTCCAGCAGCTCCTGGAGCGCGGTGAGTTCGGCGACGTTGTTCGTCGCGGTGCCCAGCGGTCCGGCCTGCCAGCGGCGCACCTCGCCGGTGGCGTCCCCGATGACCCATGCCCAGGCGGCGGGCCCGGGGTTGCCCTTCGACGCGCCGTCGCACGCGGCGGTGATCTGTTCGTGCATCCCACCATGGTGCCAGCACTTCGGCATCAGTCGCTCACGGCCGGAACCACCCGCCCCCACCGACCCATCTGTTTGATCAACGGGGACTCGGTAAAGCGCATCAGCGCACACGCACGCGCGCGGACACATGCGCACGCACACGCACCAAAGGGGCAGGGATCGGCATGGCCATCAGCAGGCGCACACTCCTGACAGCGGCGGGCACGGGGCTGGCGGCGACCGCCGCATGGGGCGCCACGACGACGACCGGCACGGCGAGGGCCGACACCAAGAGGGCCGCCGACGCGTGGGGCGCGTCCAAAGCGGCCAAGGTCGCGGAGAGCGACTGGACCGCCCTCGGCAAGGGCCTCGCCGGCGGCCTCGTACGCCCCGGCGACGCCGACTACACCGCCGCCCGTCAGCTCTACAACACGCGCTTCGACGCGCTGCGCCCGGCCGCGATCGCCTACGTCGCCGGCACCCCGGACATCACCGAGGCCCTGGCCTTCGCCCGTCGTTTCTCCATACCCGTCTCCATCCGCAACGGCGGCCACAGCTACGCGGGCTGGTCGAGCGGCAACGGCCGGCTCGTCATCGACGTCTCGCGGCTCAGGAGCGTCCGCACGCCGTCCGCGTCCAGTGCCGTCATCGGCGCCGGCGCCAAACTCATCGACGTGTACACGAGCCTGGCCGCGCACGGCGTGACCATCCCGGCGGGTTCCTGCCCCACCGTCGGGGTCTCCGGGCTCACCCTGGGCGGCGGGCACGGCGTCCTCTCCCGCGCCTACGGTCTCACCTGCGACAACCTCACCGGCGCCACGATCGTCACCGCCGACGGCAAGACCCTCGACTGCGACGCCACCCGCGACGCCGACCTGTTCTGGGCCCTGCGCGGCGCGGGCAACGGCAACTTCGGCGTCGTCACCGAGCTCCGCTTCCGCACCCACGCCGTCGGCGAGGGAGTGACGGGATACGTCTCCTTCCCCTGGTCCAAGGCCGCGGCGGTCGTGCGGGCGTGGCAGGAGTGGGGACCGGGCCGGCCGGACGAGATCTGGTCCGCCTGCGACCTGTCGGTCGCGGCGGGCGGCACCCCCCACATATCCGTCGCCGCGTTCTCGATCGGCTCGTACGGGGACCTGGAGAACGCCTACGACGAGCTGATCGGCAAGGTGGCCTCGGCGAGCGGCGGCAGCGACGGCATCGGGACCGTCAGCCTGCGCCGTCACACCTACCTCGACACGGTCCGCCGCTACGCCGGTTGCGGCGACACGACCACCGAGCAGTGCCACCTCCCGGGCACCACTCCGGGCCGCGAGTCCTCCGGGAAGCTGGAGCGCGAGACGTACGCGGCGCGCTCGGACTTCTTCGACCGCTCGCTGGACGACGCGGGCGTCCGCACGCTGCTCGACCAGCTGGAACGCTTCGGGCGCGGGGTCAAGGGCGGCGGCGCCTCGGTGCAGCTGACGGCCCTGGGCGGCGCGGTCAACCGCGTCAAGCCGCTGGACACGGCCTTCGTGCACCGGAGCTCGCGCGTGCTGGCCCAGTACCTGACGTCGTGGGCGGCGGGCGGGCCGGGCACCGCGCAGACCGCCTGGCTGGACGGGACGCGCACGGCGATGGGCCGCCACGCCTCGGGCGCCGCCTACCAGAACTACACGGACGCCGGCCTGACGGACTGGCGCAGGGCCTACTACGGGGACGCGGCGGATCGGCTGGCGGAGCTCAAGCGGCGGTACGACCCGAAGCGCGTCTTCGACTTCCCCCAGGCGCTCTGACGCACGGGCGCGCCGACCGGTCCCCGCAGGCGTACGCGCGGCGGGGCCCGGCCGGCGCGGCACATCAGGCCACCGGGGCCACCGGGGCCGCCTCGACGATCGACACGGCCGACCCTGTCGGCACGACGCGGACCAGCCGCAGCCCCGCCTCGGTGAACAGCCGGCGGAAGTCCTCCTCACCGCGCTCCCGGCCGTTCAGCGCGGTCATCATCAGGACGTCGAGGACCTTCCCGGGGTGCGGTGTGTTGTCCTGCGGGATGACGCAGTCGACGGCGAGGAGACGGCTGTCGGCGCTCATGCCGGCGCGGCACGCGCGCAGGATGCGGACGCACTCCTCGTCGGACCAGTCGTGCAGGATCCGCTTGAGGAGGTAGACGTCGGCTCCGGCCGGGACGGACGTGAAGAAGTCACCGGGCCGGACCTCCCAGCGTCCGGTCAGCTCGGGCACGTCGAGCGAGTGACCGCGCAGCACCGCGTCCCGGTCGTAGAGGACGCCCGTGAGCCCGGGGTTGCGCGCCAGCGTCCGGCCGAGCAGCCCGCCGCGCCCGCCGCCGACGTCCACGACCGTGCCCTTCGCCGGGAAGGAGTACGCGGCGGCGACCGCGTCGTCCTCGCCGGCGGAGACGTTGGCCATGCCCCGGTCGAACGCCTCGCCCGCGCCGGGCTCGCGGGACAGGTACTCGAAGAAGGGGGCGCCGTAGATCTCGTCGAAGACGGAGCGTCCGGTGCGCACGGCGTCCTCCAGCCGCGTGGCGGGCCGCACGAAGGACTCGTCCGTGGCCAGGAGAACGGCCTCGCGCAACGACGACGGGGTGTCGGAGCGCAGGCGTTCGGCCAGGGGCGTGAGGTGGAAGGCGCCCTTGTCGTCCTCGTGGAAGACGTCCCTGGTGGCGAGGAGCCGCAGTATCCGGCGCAGGTGTCCTTCGGAGGCGCCGGTCAGCGCGGCGAGCTCGTCCGCGCCGCGGGGACCGTCGGCGAGGTGGTCGGCCACACCGAGCCGCGCGGCCGTGCGCAGCGCGGCGGAGTGCAGATAGCTCAGCGCGTAGTCGGTGAGGTGCGCGGCGAGCGGATCGATGGCGGAGAGGGAATCAGGAGCGGAGGGGGCGGAAGGGGCGGAGGGGGCGGTGTGGTCCATCGGGGCTGCCTCCATAGCGGTTCCGAAGTGCCGGCCGTCCGGCATATGCCGGGCTGTACGACTCCACGATGGCCGCGCCGCCCGGCCGGCCGCCAGGGCATCTCACGCCACTTCGTGCCCCTTTCAACGACGAGGGCCGGACCCCCACCACGGCCGCCCGGGCGGTCGCGCTCGGTTCAGACGAGCCTGATACCCATGGTCCACGCCCAGGTGATGCCCGTGCCGGGCTCGGCGTGGTCCTTCGCGCGGACGCTGAAGGTCTGATAGCCGGAGTTGTCGATCGACGGATCCAGACTCCACAGCGCACAGCCCTGGCCGTCGGAGGCGACCCTGCCACCGCCGCCGGTCATCACGAACCCCGGCTCCACACGGGCTGTTGACGACGGATGGTTCGACCGCTGCGACGCGGCGGGCCGCGAGACGTACGGGTCGATCGTGCCCACGGGGAGGTTCCTCTTGATGCCGATGGCCCAGGACTGGACGGTTCCCGGGGACGCGTGCAAGTGATCCTTCGAGCTCGCCGTCCACTCCACGGGACCCGAGGGGTAGGAGCCGGTGGCCAGTTGCCCCCAGCCGTTCCAGAAGGTCCGGAACCCGCCGCCGAGCAATACGTCGGTGTTGGAGTCCAGGTGCGACGCGGCGGACGGGGTCGAACCGTACGCCCGGCCCTCGTCGTGGTAGACCAGGTAGTTCTTCAGCTCGTCCCGGGTCATGCCGGCGATCTTCAGTCCGATGACATACGTGGTGAGTTGGTACTCCTGCTTTATCGCGTGGTCCTTCGCGCTGACGATCCACCCCGTCCGCGAGTCGTTCGGGTAGGACGCGGTCAGCAGGGCGCCCGCCGGGTATTCGACGGCGGTGGCGCCGCCGCCGATGGCGACCATGGCGTCGTCGCCGACCGTGATCTCCTGGTCCGTCCAGATCTCGCGGGCGTCGGAGCTGGTGTTCCGGAACACCGTGACCGTCACCCGGCCCGAAGCGTCGTGCGCGGTGTACAACTGCGACCCGCCGGCACTCGCCGTCGGGGCCGACGGCGCCGCCGCCACGGCCGTGGACGGCGTGAACCGTGCCGGGGTGAGCACAAGCCCGACCGCCGCCGCCAGCACCACTATCCAGGATCTTCGCGCAGATCTTGATCCCATGCCCGTGTTCATCCTCATCTCTGAGTCCGTATCTCTGGGGCCGTATCTCTGGGGCCGTCGATGTGTCCGTTGATGCGAGGGTGATGCGAGAGTCGATACGAGGTACGCCCGGGATACCTGCCCACGGCCCACTCGACGAACGCCGGGCAGTCGCCGAACGGCTGGAATTACGTCGACCGTTGCGGGGAGACCCGGGCCGGGCCACGATGCCAGGATGCGGTTCTCGGTGAACGTACCCAACTTCGGCGACTTCTCCGACGCCAGGAACGTGGCGGCCCTGGCCGTGGCCGCCGAGGAGGCGGGGTGGGACGCCCTGTTCCTGTGGGACCACGTCGTCCACCGGAAGGACTCCCCTCGCCCCGTCGGTGACCCGTGGATGCTGCTCACGGCGGCCGCGCTGGCCACCACGCGCATCGGGCTGGGCACGCTGGTCACGCCCGTGCCCCGGCGGCGGCCGCACCAGCTGGCGCGGCAGGTGGCGACACTGGACCGGATCAGCGGCGGCCGGGTGGTCTTCGCGGCGGGCCTGGGCGGGCCGGTCGAGGACGAGTACGGCAGCTTCGGCGAGCCCACGGACGAAGTCCTGCTCGCCGAGCGCCTGGACGAGGGGCTGGGCCTCCTGGAGGCGTACTGGACCGGCGAGCCGGTCACCCACCACGGCCGCCACTTCCACGCGGAGGACGTGGCACTGCTGCCCCCGCCCGTGCAGCGCCCGCGCCCACCCGTGTGGATCGCCGGCTTCTGGCCGCACCGCAGGCCCATGCGGCGCGCGGCCCGCTGGGACGGCGCGGTGCCCCTGTTCGAGTCGGCGGGGCACGGCAGCGCCCCTCCGGTGGACGAGCTGCGCGACCTGGTGGCCTACGTCCGCCGCCACCGGCCCGGCGACCGCCGCGACGCGCCCTTCGAGGTGGTCGTCGGAGGCGTCTCCCCCGGGCAGGACGCGGCCGCCGCGCGGGACGTCGTCGGGCCCCTACGCGACGCGGGCGCCACGTGGTGGGACGAACGGCTCCCCCTCCGCGACCCGCGCCTCTCCCACCTCGGGACGGTCCTCCGCCGCGCCGAACAGGGACCGCCCCGGCTCTGACCCGGCGGCGGCGTGCGCGGCGGCGGCCGGTCTCAGCGCATCAGGCCGGCGCGGCGCCACCAGTGGTGCTGGGCCGGGGTGATCATTCCGACGTCCTGGAGGAAGGCGACCAGCTTCGCGCCGGAGCGCAGCCGGAACTCCTTGTGGTGGGGGTTCCGGCCGGCCTCGCGCCGGGCCTGGACGGGATCGAGGCCGACCCTGGCGTAGAGGCTGGGATCGAGGAGGCCCGGAATGATCAGGCTCGCGGCGCACCCGGTGAGTTCTCGGTGGAAGGCGAGGCGTCGCCGCGAGGCCCTGCGTACGGCATCGCGCAGTTCCGTCCGGGCGAAGCTCACATGACGGGCTTCCTCCGCGACGTGAATGCGGCAGATCTGGCGGACCAGGGGATGGGCGTGTTCGGCGGCGAGGAGCGCGCGCTGGTAATGGTCCAGTACCTCTTCGCCCACCAGTGTGACGGCGAAGGTGGTGAGGTCCTGGAAGAGCGGCTCGCCCAGCGGGAACAGGCGGCGAACGCTCGCGGGCAGAGGATAGACCGGGCAGCCGAGAGCGCTCAGACAACGCCCGAACATCTTCATGTGGCGCGTTTCGTCGCCCAGTTCCGTGAGTGCGTAGTGACCGCGCGGGTCGGTGGGGGCCAGCGACGTCAGGTGCCGGGAGAACATACGCAGGACCAGCAGCTCGACCCAGTACCCCATGCTCATGTAGCTGGCCAGTTCCTGACGGGAGAGTTCGACGCGCTGCCGCGCGTCCAGCCGGTCCCACGTGGCCGTCCCGTACAGCGACACCAGCTCGGGCGGGGCGAACCAGGCGTCGTCCGGTGCGCCGACCTCCCAGTCGACGTCCTTGTCGGGGTCGTAGGAGCGGGTGGCGGAGGCACTGAGCAGGCGTCGCGCCACGTCCGCGGGGCTCCGGGACGGGGAAGGAGCTCGGGTCGTCATCTAGCGCCGACGGCCGTTCAGGCGCAGGGCGGTGCACATCGCGAAGTCCACGGCTGCGGGCGGAATCAGGCGTGCGGCCCGGGCCATCGCCGCTTCGTAACCGACGCCGTAGCGGCGGCGTGGCACGCGGGCGGTCAGAGCCCGGCGGACGGCGCGGGCGACGGTCTCGGGGCCGGGCGGCTTCCGCGCGGTGACGATCCGGCGGGCGCGGTCGTAGGCCGCCTCGTACCGGGAGTCCGGAGGAGCGAGTCGCGCGAGTGCTCCGGAGACCAACGGTGTGTCGACGGTTCCCGGCTCGATGAGCGAGACCCGTACTCCGCTTCCGGCGAGCTCCCTGCGCAGGGTGTCGGTCAGTGCCTCCAGCGCGAACTTGCCGGCGGAGTACCAGCCGTTGAAGGGAACGGCGATCAGTCCCCCGGCGGAGCTCATCTGGATGATGCGGCCCTCGCCTCGCTGCCGCATTCCGGGCAGGACCAGGCGCGTCATGCGGGCGACGCCCAGCAGATTGACCTCCAGCACGGCGCGCGCGTCCGTCTCGGACACGTCCTCGAAGGCGCCGGGATTCACGATGCCCGCGTTGTTGACCAGGGCCCAGGGACCGCCGTCGGTCTGTTCGTCGATCTCGGCGACGGCGTCCTGGCAGGAGCGGGGGTCGGTGACGTCCAGGAGGACCGTGCGCAGGGTGTGGCCGCGTTCGGCCGCCTCGGCGGTGAGTTTCCCGGCCTTCTCCGTGGTCCGGGCGGTGGCGATGACGTGAAAGCCGTGGGCGGCCAGGTCCAGGGCGGTGGCCCGGCCGATGCCGCTGGTGGCTCCGGTGATGACGACTGTCTTCTTCACAGGGCTGATTCCTCGGGTCGGTTGATGAGCGCTGTGCGGAGTTCGGCCAGGGACACCGCGATGAGGCCGGGCAGGCGGCCCGCATCGCCCACGAAGGGCCGCAGAACGCAATGCACGGTGATCTCCGTGGGGCCTACGGTGACGAGAAATCCCGCGGTCTGTTTGGGGAGCCTCGCCGGTACGGCGAGCAGTTCGTCGGCCCCGGCTTCGGCGGGGTCGGCAGCGGGAATGATCGTCACGATGGGCCGTGGTCTCTCCCCGACGAGCACCACATGGGCGAGGAGCCAGCCGAGCAGGTTCGGGGCGCGGTACAGGGTGGCGAGGAGCTTCCGGAAGTCGTTGACGTCCCGGTAGTCGGCCTGCTCGGCGACCTGTCGCAGACGTCGTACCGGCGAGGGTTCGGCGCAGGGCAGGGTCAGGGGCAGCCCCCCGACCCGGTTTCCCAGGCAATGCGTCTCGCGTGGGGCACGCAGGTTCACGGCGAGGTACGCGGGCAGGCCCCGGCGCTGCCGACGGTCGAGGGCGCCGGTCCAGTGCCCCGGTGTCCAGGCCCGTAGCGCCCCGCTGAGCACGGCCAGGCAGATCTGCGCGGTCCCGGCTCCGGTGCGACGGCCGATCTCGTCGAAATCCGAACGGTCCAGGACGGCTGTGTGCCGCTGCCATTCCTCGGAGGCGTCGGGTTCGTCGGCCGGCAGCCAGCGGGCGCCGGGCAGGAAGAAGCGTGGCGTGAGGCGCAGGCCGACGCGCAGGGCACGGCCGGGCAGCTTGCCCTTGGACGGCTGAGCAGGCACGAACGGCAACCGCTCACCGCAGAAGAGGGCTCTCCCCGTCGTCGCGATGGCGATGCCGTCCTGAAGAACGTGGGAGACGCGGTAGGCCAGCAGGTGTTCGTCGGCGCGGTAGCCGCTGATGATCTGCACGCTCCACGGAGGGCGGCCGGGAGGCCAGGGCCGTTCCACCGCTTCCTTCATACACTGCTCGCGAGTCCGGCCGGCCGGGAAGCGGAGTTCTTCGACGTGGTGGCGCAGGTCCACGTCGCAGGGCTCGAAGTACCGGTTCCACCGGCGACCGCCCACGCGGTGGCCGAGCGCGGGAATCCGGTCGGTCACATCGGCCAGCTGGGTGCGGACGTCCTCCGCCGTGGGCGGGCCACCGCGTTTGCGCAACGCGACGAGCGCGTTCCAGTCGCGACTGTCCCGCAGATGGACGGACTTGTCGCCGACGCTGAAGGGCACCGTCCCCTCCGCCGTTCGACGCGTACGTGTGAACATGCCGGGCCGCTTGACGATGACTTGAGCAGTCCTCATGGAACCATGTTCCATCTTGACCGCATTATTCCCTTTTGCGACACAGTGCCCTTGTTTATTGCTATTTGATGATGTGAGGGAGGCGGATGCCGTGGCACGGCTACGGGCCCGCGGGAGCCAGTGGTGCGTACTGGTGTGGGCCGTTCTCGCGCTCGCCGCGGGGCTCGCCGTCCCGGCCGGGCTCGGTCATCTGCGCGGCACCGTACCGGAGTTGCCGGGGAGTTCCTCCGCCCGCGCCGCCGCGCTCGTCGTACGTGGCATGCCGCGGCTCGGCACCGAGCAGCTGGTCCTCGCCTTCGACTCCCCCACCCTGCGCGCTGACGAAGCCCCGTACCGCCGGGCCGTGGCGGCAACGGCCCGGGCCATGGCGGCCGCACCCGGGGTGGGGCAGGTGCTCACCGTCCCGGACACCCCGCGCGTCGGCCCCCACCACGCTTATCTGATCTTCGGGGCCCGGGGCGACGCCGACGCCCGGCAGCGGCTGTTGCCCGTATGGCGCGCCACCGCCCACCACGCCACCGTCGGCGCTTCCGACGGCCGGGTCACCGTCGCGCTGACCGGCGGGACGCCCGTCTTCACCGCCCTGCGCGACGCGGATCTGCGCGACCTGCGGTACGTGGAGGCCGTGACCGTACCGGCCGCCCTGCTGGTGCTCGTCCTGGGGCTGGGCTCGGTGGGGTCCGCCCTGGTGCCGTTGGTGGCCGCCGGGTTGGGAGTCCTCGTGAGCGCCGGGTCGCTCGCCGCCCTCACCTTCCTGCTGCCCGTCGACAGCATGGCGCTGACCGTCGCCACCACCGTCGGCTTCGGTCTCGGCCTCGACTACACCCTTCTGGTCCTGCTCCACTACCGCCGTCACCGCGACCATGGGCTCGTCCCGCGCGCGGCCGCCGACCGCGCGCGGGCGACGGCGGGGCGGGCGGTGCTGTGGTGCGCGGCGGCGGTGCTCGTCACCAGCGCGGCCCTGCTGACCGTGCCGCTGGGCTTCGTGCGCACGATGGCGCTGGCCACCGGTCTCTCCACCGTGGTCACCGCGGCCGTGGCGACCACGGCCCTGCCCGCCGTCCTGCCCCGCCTGGACCGGCTGCAGGAGTGGGGCCGGGTCCGGCGCGGGCGGCCCCAGCGGGGACGCTGGGAGCGGTGGGCCGAGCACATGATGCGCCGCCCCTGGCCGTATCTCCTCGGCGCCGTCGCCGTCCTCGCGCTCGCCGCCGTGCCCGCGGGCGACCTGCGGCTCGGGCTGCGGGTGGACCGCGCGGCGATCGCCCACAGCGCGGCGGGAGCCGGTCTGGCCCGGCTGGAACGGGACGGGCTGGCCGACATCACCCTGCTCGCCCTCCCCCACCGCGCCGGAACGGACCCCGTGGACACCACCACCCTGGTCGACGCGCTGCACGACGACCCACGCGTCACCACCGTCGGGGCCGTGGACAACGGAAACGACCTGACGGTCGTCACCGTCACCGACCGCCTCCCCGTGGACAGCCCCGGGGCCCGCCGACTCGTCCATGACATCCGCTCACTCGCCGCCCGCACCCTGCCGCCGGGCCAACCGGTGTACACCGGCGGTCCCGCCCCCACCCTGGCCGACTTCGTCGGCGCGCTGCGCTCCGCCCTGTGGCAGGTCGGCGCGCTCGCCCTCGCGGGTTCGCTGCTGGTGATGCTGGTGGCCTTCCGCAGCCTGCTGGTCCCGGTCAAGGCCCTGGCCATGAACGCCCTGTCGACGGCGGCCGCCTTCGGGCTGCTCGCCTGGATCACCCGGAACACGGCGGGAACGGTCAATCTCGCGGTGCCGCTGCTGGCCCTGACGATCGTCTTCGGGCTGTCCCTGGACTACGAGGTCTTCCTCGTCCACCACATCACCGCCCACTACCGCGCGGACGGCGACTGCCGCCGGGCCGTGGCGCGCGGGCTGAGCGAGACCGCCCGTCCCATCACGCTCGCGGCGGCCACCATGGCCGTCGTCTTCGCCGGGCTCATGGCCACCCACCGCCAGGACTTCCGCCAGACCGGCTTCCTCGTCGCCACCGCCGTGCTCCTGGACGTCACCCTGATCCGCCTGGTGGTCGTACCGGCACTCATGCGGTTGCTCGGCCATCGCAACTGGTGGCTGCCACGACCGCTGCGCCGGCTGCTGCCCCCGTTCCCCGCCGCCGCGCTGCCCCCGCAACGACCGGCCCCGCCCGTGCCGGTGGCCACCTCGCCCGCCCACCCCCAAGGAGACCCCTTGTGACCCCGCCACGCCTCCTCCGCCCGCTCAGGACCGCCGTCGCGGCGCTGCTCGCGTCGACGGCCCTCGCCACCGCCCCGGCCCACGCGACCGCCGCCCCCGCCGCCCCCACCGACCTGCGCACCGTGCTGCGCTGCCGCGTCGCGACGGCCACCGAACGGCCGATCACGTTCTCCCCCGAACTCACCCTCCAGCCCCGGACCATCCGGGTCACCGGCACCTTCCGCGTGACCCACTGCACCTCGCCGGACGGCTCCGAACGGAACCTGCGCGGCGGGATGGCGATGGTCCAGGGCAACGCCCTGGCCAGTTGCACCGGTGCCTCGCGGATCACCGGTTCCGGCAGGATCGTCTGGTACGACAGCGCGGGTCGCCACGCGGGCGTCTCCCACTTCCGGCCCCTCCGGGACACGGTGAACGGCCACAACCCCGGCGACGCCTTCCTCGGCGGCGTCGTCACCAGCGGGCCGCTCACCGGCGCGTACCTAGCGGGCAAGGCCACCCCCACCAGTGACGTGAGCCAGTGCGCCGGCCTGGGCCTGCGCACGGTGTACGGCACGGGCAGGCTCAGGTTCCTGCGATGAGCCACGACGGCACCGTCCCGCCATCCCCCGGCCTTCCCCGCCACAGCACGATCGCCCAGGTCGCCGTCCACGCGCCGGCCGGCCGCCAGACCGGCGAGGAGATCGAGGACGACATCCGTGCCCGCAACCCGGGCATCCGGCTCCTCCCCGGGCTGCTGCGGCAGATGTACGGCTTCGAGGAGCGCCGCGTGGCACCCGCCGGCACCTGGCCCTCCGACCTGGCCGCCGCGGCCGGGCGCCGCGCCCTGGACCGGGCGGGCCTCGGTCCCGACGCCGTCGACCTGCTGATCTTCGCCTCCGCGAGCGAGGACATGGAGGAACCGGCCACGGCCCACATCGTCGCCCACAAACTGGGCGTCACCGCGCCGGTCTTCGACGTCCAGAACGCCTGCAACGGCGTCCTCAACGCCGTCGAGGTCGCCGACGCGCTGATCCGGACGGGCCGCTACGACCGCGTACTCATCACCACCGGGGAGCTCGGCAGCGCCCTGTCCCGGCTCCCGGCGCGGCACCAGGACGAACTCGCCGCGCTCCTCCCCGCGTACACCCTCGGCGACCTGGGCGCCGCCCTCCTCCTGGAGGCGAGCGACCACCCCGGAGTGCTCGGAGCGACCTTCCACGCCAACTCCGCCGGCTGGCGGGCCGCGACCGTCACCAACCCGTACTTCACTCCCCGGTTCGGCTCGCAGTCCGCACGTTTCGACTCCCACGCCCTGGCCGCCTCCTTCACCGGCATGGAAGGGGCGGCGTTCGACGCGCTGCACGCCCTCGGCCGTACGACGGGCGACATCCACCTCTGCTGCGTCCACCAGGCGTCGGTCCCCTTCACCCACGCCATCCTCGAAGCCCTCGGCGTTCCCGCCGAGAGAGCCGTCTCCACCTTCCCGTGCTACGGCAACGTCGCCACCGCGACCCTGCCGCTGCAACTCGCCGAGGCGGAGCGGCGCGGCTTGCTGCGCCCCGGCGACCTGGTGGCCCTGTTCGGGCTGGCCAGCGGCGCCTCCTTCGGAATGCTCCTCATGGCATGGCACCCCTCCGGAACGCCGAAGCCACCGGCCCAGCGGACGCGGGAGCACACCACCTCCCTCGTGCCCTGACCCGCGGAACCGTCCACGACCGAACCGAAAGGAAACACACCATGACCGACACCTACGCCGTCATCCACTCCATCCTGACCATGACCTTCCGGGTGCCGGACCACGAGATCGGGCCCCAGGTCACGCTGGAGCAGCTCCAGTTGGACTCCCTCGCGCTCGCCGAGTTCGCCCTCCTCCTCGAGGAGCGGATCGGGGTGAAGCTCGACAGCGAGCACGCCACCCGCTTCACCACGCTCGCCGAGATCACCGACCACCTGGACGCCCTGCGGCGCGGGGAGGCGGTGGGAGCCCCGTGAACCCGCCGGGACCACCGGTCGCCGTCACCGGCCTCGGCCTGGTCACCCCGGCCGGAGACGGTGTCGAGGCCACGTGGAAGGGCGTCCTCGAGGGCCGTGGCACGGCGGCCCGCGACCCGCTGCTCGACGGCCTCCCCGTGGACTTCTCCTGCCGCGTGCCCCTGGGCGAAGACGACGTCGACCGGCGCGTCGGGCGGATGTCCTGGCGCATGGGCAGGCCGGCGAAGCTCGCCGTCCTGGCCGCCCGCGAGGCGGTGCGGGACGCGGGGCTGGACCCGGCCGGCTGGGACGGTTCCCGCGTCGCCACCGTGATGGGGTGCGGGATGGGCAACCTGGAGCAGGTAGAGGAGCAGTACCGGCGTCTGGGCCGGCGCGGCCCCGACGCCGTCTCGCCGCTCGCCATCCCCATGATCATCCCCAACCTCGGCGCCGGCGAGGTCTCCATCGACCTGAAGGCCCGGGGGCCGAACCTCGCCCCCGCGACCGCCTGCGCCTCCGGTGCCACCGCCATCGCCGTGGCACGCGACCTGCTGGCCTCGGGCGCGTGCGACGTGGCGGTGGCCGGGGGCGTGGAGGCGGCCATCAGCCGTCTGTCGACAAGCGGCTTCCGGAGCATGGGCGCCCTGTCCGGCCGGACCGACGCGGCCGCCGAGGCGTCCCGTCCGTTCGCGCCCGACCGGGACGGCTTCGTGATGGCCGAGGGCGCCGGCGTCCTCGTCCTGGAGCGCGCCGAGGACGCCGTCGCGCGCGGCGCCCGTCCCCGTGCCCTGCTCACCGGCTGCGGCAGCACCTCGGACGCCCACCACCCCACCGCGCCGCCGGAGGGAGCCCCCGGCGCGGAGGCCGCCCTGCGCACCGCGCTCCGCGAGGCCGGGCTCGCGTCGTGCGAGATCGACCACGTGAACGCGCACGGCACGTCCACCCCGCTCAACGACGCCACGGAGGCCGCGTTGATCGCCCGGGTCCTGCCGCACCGGCCCAGCGTCACCGCGTCCAAGGGCGTCCTCGGCCACACTCTCGGCGCGGCCGGGGCGATCGAGGCGGCGCTGACCGTCCTGACGATCCAGCACCGCCTCGTACCGCCGATCGCCAACCTCACGGCTCCGGCACCGGAGTTCGACATCGACTGTGTGACCAAGCAGCCACGTCGTCAGGACGTCCGCGCGGCCGTCAGCCACTCCTTCGGCTTCGGCGGCCACAACGTCGTCCTGGTGCTCACGGCCACCTGAGCGCCCGTCGCACTCGGAGCGTCACGCCCCGCACGTCACGCTCCGAGTGTGGCGAGCAGTTCGTCCCGGCCGCTCACCCCGGTCTTGCGGAACACCGTCTTCACATGCGTGTTGACGGTGTGCGGGGACACACTCAGGCTGCGGGCGATCTGCTTGGGCGCCGCGCCGGAATGCAGGTGCTGGACGATCTGGCGTTCGCGGGCGGTGAGGCCGTGCCAGGCCGAGAACACGGGCAGCAGCAGGTCCCCGGTGGCCTCCTGGAGGATCACCGCGACATCGCCGGTGCCGTCCGCGTCGAGTGGCTGCGCGTGCACGGCGACCCTGCGGCCGAGAAACGCGGCGGGGCTGCAGGCGACCGGGGCCGGCGCGCTCGGATCGATCAGGTGGCGCCGCGCGGCGAGGGTGATCTCACGCATCGCCACCATCGGCATCCACTCGGGCGCCATGCCGTGTGCCGGGTCGATCTCCCCCAGCCACGCCCGCGCCTCGGGGGTGAGGGAACGCACCTCGTTGTCGGCGCCGACGATGACGACTCCGGCCGGCAGATAGGGCCGGGCGGTACGGGGTTCACCGGCGGTGGCGTACCGGCGCAGCAAGGTGATCAGTGGTGAGGAGATCCGGGCGAGCCGCTCGGCGTCGTCGGGGCCGAAGGCCCTGCCGCCCTCCGACCTCAGCAGGGACAGCAGGCCCCACAGGCCCCGGCCGTCCCGGAGCAGCAACCGCAGCTCGCAGCCGGCGCCGTGCGCCGTCAGGACCTCCAGGGCGCGGCGGCGCCCGGGCGACCTCGGTGGAGGCGCCTGATCAGCGCGCTCGTCGCCGCCGATCAGGCCCACGGGCGCCGGCAGCCGGGCGACGTCGACGGGGCTGAAGGGGTCGTCGCCCAGATAGGACTCGTACAACTGGTCCCGGACGAGCCCGGGGCTGAACGTGTGCAGGAACCCGAACGAGACGGCTCCGGTGACCGGGTTCATCCCGAACAGCCGCAGCCCGTCATGCGCCACGCAGGGGCCGATCGCCCGCGAGACCAGCTCGGCCAGTTCGTCGCGGACGAACCGCTCCCCCACCGCCGCTTCCAGGCGGCGTGCCACCTGGGACACATCTCCGCGCACCGGTTACCGCCAACCGACGTCTTCCTCCGGCCTTCAGCATGTCGGGGCGCGGAGAGGGCGGGAAGCCGCCGGTCCGCTGAGCGGACCGTGAGCTTCCCGCCCAGCAACGGGTTCGGGGCGCGGATCGCGATCGGGGGCGGCGCGACGACATCGCCACCGCCGCCTTCGCGCCGCCTCGTCGTGGCCGTGGTCAGCGGACCACCTTGATGCCGAAGTGGCCGCCGAACTGCTGGCCGAGGCCGAAGGCGATGGCGGAGTGCATGTGGGCGTACATCTCCATGCCACGGGCGCAGACGAGGGGGCCGAGGTCGAGGACGTCGGTCCAGCCGTAGGCCTTGAGCAACTCCGTGGCCTGCCGCTTGGCGTCCGCGTCGTCGCCCGCGACGAACATGGTGTGATCACCGTCGCCGACGGCCTTCGGGTCGACGACGGTGGTCTGCTCCTGGGTGACGAACGACTTGACGACCTTGGTGTCGGGCAGGGCGCGCTGGATGCGCTCGCCGAGGCTGTCGGTGTCGACCGGCTCCAGCTTCGGCATGATCCCCCAGGGCGAAAGAACACTCTGAGTTCTAGGATAACCGCAGGTCAGACGGCGAGAGCCCCGCCCGGCGTTCCGGACGGGGCCCGGCTCTCTGCCCTCCCGGGCCCGCCCCAGGGGCGGTTATCGGCTTACAGGGCTGCGAACCGTTCATGTAGATCCGGGATGCGCTCGGCTGGCCGGCCTAGCAGGTAGACCGTCGTGTGAGTGCGCCGCACCTCATGCTTCAGCGTGAACCCTTGCCTCTCGTTGTAGGCGACCAGCTTGGGGAAGTTGCAGCCGCGTCGGACCCAGGTCCTACCCATGGCGGCGGCGCGGTCCACGGCCCACAGGGCCATGGCGGTTCCAGGCTTGTGTCGGCGGTACGCGGGGTCGGTGACCGACGAGTACAGGTAGTGCGCTGGCTCGGCCAGTTCCTCGTCCGTCCAGCCCCACGGCGGGGTCTGGTCCTGCACGGTGATGAAGCCGATGATCCGTTCGGCGTCGTCGCCGGTGAGGACCCATACGTCGCCGTCGGGGTTCTCCGCCTGTCCGGCGAGGTCGGTGGCGTTCTCCCGCCAGCTCGGTAGTCCGCGTTCCTCCAGCCAGGCCGAGCGGGCGAGGATCATGGTTTCGACGGCGGGGATGTCGTCGGCCGTGGCCGGACGCATGGCGAACATGTCTCTCCTTTTGCGTGGGGTCATGAGAGGAAGGCTTGGGCGGCGAAGTGGAGGTCGAGCACTTCGAGGAGCTGGGCGTCGCCGTCTTCGCGGTACGGCCCTTCGGACAGGCGGCGGACGGCCTGCCGGAGGCCGTCCGGGTCCACCACCTGTTCCTCGAAGAGGGGTGAGCCGTCGTGGAGCATGCGGGCGAACAGGGGGCGGGCGTGGGTGGTGAGGGTGTGCTGGACGACTTCGGCGAAGGATTCGCGCTCGCGGGATTCGGTGACGTCCGTGCTCAGCCCCAGGGCGGCGAGTCGGCGGCGCTGGAGCTGTTTGAGTTCGCGCCAGTGCATCGGCAGCCACTCGCCGAGCTGGACCATGCCGGGGTCGGCGAAGGGGTGCACGGGCCAGATGCCGGCTCGCATGAGGACGGGAGCAGTGGTCTCCAGGGACAGCAGCGTCATGCTGTTGGTGGCGGCCGGCGGGGCGATGTTGTCGTCCGCGTACTCCAGGGCCGCCCGTGCTCGCGGCCCGATCCATGGCAGGGCGTCGCTGATCTCGCCCGTCGACTTGTGCGGGTACTCGTCCTGGGACAGGGCCACCATCTCGTCACCACCGAGGCCGGTGACGACGACGCGGGCCCCGTGCTCGGCCAGGGTCTCGGTCAGGCGGGTGAAGGGGCGATGCAACGGTTCCTCGTACGGGCTGATGCGCTCGCCCCGCACTCGCGCGCACTCCGGGTTGAGCGGGGCGTGTTCCATCGCGTCGACCAGGTGGTCCGGCTCGGCGAAGGGGAGCGTCTTCAGGATCTCGGTTCGGCGGCGGATCTGGTGGGCGCGTCCCGGGCCGGCGATGAGAAGAGCGGCGGTCGGGAAGCGGCCGGGATGGCGTTCGGCGAGACGGGTTCCGACGGTCCCGGAGTCGAAACCGCCCGTCAGATGGAGCACGGTGTCGACCTCGGCCAGCGGGCGCAGGTCCAGGGCGTTGTCCATGGCGGCGACGAAGGCCGCGAGGACATCGGCGTCAGGGGCGAGTTCACGGGGGCCGCTGTGCAGGACGGGTTCGGGGTAGTGCAGGTGCAGATGGCCGCCGTAGAGGGCGGTCGTGCGTTCAGTGACGCGGTAGATGCCGCGGAAGACGGTTTCAGTGCTGTAGCGCGGCCGGTAGATCAGCAGGCGCGCGACCTCCCGGGGCGACAGGCCGGCGGCATGATCGGCGAGGTCGGCCATGTCCCAGGAGCCGTACAGGCTGGAGGTGTCGTAGGCGACGTAGAGCGGTGCGATTCCACCGGGGCCGGCCGTCACCCGGCACGGGAGGCCCGGGGCCGTTTCCACCAGGACGTAGTCGGCGGGCCACTGCTGGGCCAGCTCGGCCGCTTTGTCGAAGTCCCCGGGGGTGACGGTGGCGGGGCCGGGCTGGGCGAGCGGCCGGCCGGCGACCCGTTCGCGTACGACGATTAGCGTGCGGGTGCCATCGGTGACGGCGGTCTGTTCCACCATCGGGTGCTCGAACGGTTCGGCCTCGCTCGTGCCGTCGGCTGTGGCGAACCGGCGGCCGTCCCAGGCCCATGTAGTGCTTGCGTACGGGGTGAGGCGCAACTTGATCAAGGCGTGCTCTCCCTTCGAGAGCCCGAGGGGCACGGCGAGCCGGCCCCTCGGGCGGGTGGAGAAGATCTGTGGATCAGGTGGCGGTCGTGTCGTACGTCTTCGCGCCGTCGGAGGAGCCCGAGGTCTTCTTGTACTCGTGCGTCTCCGCCGGCGTCTGGACCCGGCGGTGCGCCTTGGTGGTGAACAGCCTCTCGAAGCTGCGTGCGCGCCTGAGCGGTGGTGTGAACTCGTTCACGATGTCACTCCTGGTGCTCTCCCGACGCGGGGACCGTCCCCGCGTGGCGGTGCTCTTGCGGACCCGCCCCGGCGGAATGGACCTCAACCAACAGCCGGGGCGGGGGTCGAAGAGGCACTCCCTCGTGGATCACGAGGGTGCCGGTAGTGGTGCTCGTCCGGCCGGTCGGCGGTTCGGGACGGCGGTCAGCGACGCCGAGGGCAGCGCCGGCGAGTTCCCGGTAGTCCGTGAAGGTCCTGGCGCCGCAGCGGCAGCGCATGACGCCGTCCTCGGCGGTGCGTTCCTGCGGAGGGTGGGTGCACCGCACCGCTCCTCGCCTGAGTCCCGCGCCGGCCGGTCTCCTCGAGGGAGAGGGGAAGTCCTCGGGGTCTTCCGGCGGGCGCGGGGAGTCGGTAGTCACAGCGCCGCTACCGACCGGGGGCGGGGCAGCACGGCAGCCCGGGGGTACAGCGGCGCGGCCGTCAAGAAGGCGAACGGGGCAACGACCAGGGCGTACGGCTCCCCGTTACACAACTCGGTCATGGCCTGTTCGTGAGCCTGTTGATCGGACGCCCACGCCCGCAGGATCTGGGTCGGGTCCGGCCGCCCCACCGGGTAACCGGCCCGGAGGAGCCCGAGGTGCTGCGGGTCGACCGGGGCGGGGTCGAGCCGGCTGGCCGCGTACAGGGCGTGCCACCGTAACCAGCGGACGGCCAGGCGGGGCGTTTTCGTCGGCTCTCCCGCCAACGGGAGAAGCCCGGAACCGTCCCGCGCAATACCGTGCAGCTCGCACCAGAACCGGTACGTCGGGCGGCTCACCGTCGCGCCTCGGACCACGGCTCCCGCCGCTTCACGTTGGCGTGCGGATTACCGCACGCGGGTTCGGTCTGCCAGTACGTCTCGGTGTGCAGTTTGAAGACCCGGCAGTCGGAATTGCGGCCGGCGTGACTCAGGGACCAGTACTGACCCGGACCCGCGTCGTTGTCGGTGACCTCCGACACCGCGCCACAGGTCATGCACTCCATCGAATAGATGGCGTCGGGCACGCCTTCACCCGTGAGCAGCCTCAAGGTCCACTTGGCGAAGGTCAGACGCAGCCGAGGAGTCACCGGCGGCCGCCCCCGTCCCGACTGGCCCGATTCGCCTCCGCCAGTCGTGCGCTGAGCTGAACAGACGCCGGGGCCGGCTCGATGTCGGCCGGAGCAGCTTCCCACTCCTTCCCGCCACCGAGCGGGCGCAACTGGTAGCACGGGCCGCATCGGTCCATGACGACCCCTACCCGTTGGTCACGGGTGTCGCGCACGACGTCGTGCCGTTCGTAAGTCCTCTGCCGTGAGTCCTCAGGTCTCACCGCAACCCCCTCGTGTTCGGCGGTTGGTGTGTGCGCTCAAGCGTTGGGGCTCTCGGCTGACATCTCGATGCCGCGGACTTGTCATCTCCACCACCTACGGATGACCCCGTGGGGGTCACATGCCATGGCGACGCCTTCTTGCCGCCGTCTTCACAGCGCGAGGCCCGTTTCCGGCTCCCTGGTGGTATCCCGGTCAGTAGGTGGGCTCACTCGATGATTGGAGAGACCGGGGTGGACAGCGCTCCCGAGACCCTGTTGAGGCGCTTGGCGCGTGCACGCGGCATCGAGCCGTACGCCGCGTTCCGCCCGAAGTACGAACGTGCGGCGCGCGAGTTGAGCACTCAGGACAACGACCCCGAAATCCGACAGGCCACGTTGAGCCAGCGACAGTACGCCCGGTGGCTCGCTGGGGATGTCAAGGAAGCCCCCTACCCCGTGGCCTGCCGGATCCTGCGCCATATGTTCAACCGCTCAGCCAGCGAACTCCTTGCCCTGGCACCGCCGACCGAGCCTTCCCCGCAAATCATTTGCACGGCACCGGCACCGCCGACCATCACGGAAGACGAGCTCCTCATGTCAGCACACGACGCCGCCTCTCACGCCGGCGACGCCGCTTCCCAAGCGCTTTCCCCCGCGACCCTTGACCTCCTTCGCAACGAGGTCTTCACCCTTGCGCAGAGGTACCACCTGAAGCGGCCGGACGATGTGTTCCGAGCCGCGCGTGCCGTTCGCGAGAAGGTCGAACGGCACATGCCGCTCACGCACCGGCCGGACCAGGAGACCGCCCTGTACGTCATCGCGGGCCAAGCGTGCGCCCTGATGGCCTCGGCTGCGTTCGACCTTGGCTCGCAAGAGGCGGCACGCACGCTGACGTACGCCGCGCTCGGCTATGCCCGACCGATCGACCACCACCCCCTCATGGCCTGGAGCAGTGGCAACCTGGGTCTCCTGGCTTACTGGGGAAACAGGCCGGCAGAAGCCGTCGGGCACGTCAGGGCCGCTCAGGAGATAGCGACCTCCGGAACAGGCCAGGCTCGACTCCATAGCATCGCCGCCCGCGCGTATGCGTACCTCGGCGATGCCCGCTCCGTCGAACGCGAGCTGCACGAGGCAGAGGAAGTGAACCGGGATCTTCGCGACGAGCTGCACGACGACGTCGGCGGAGAATTCTCGTTCCCCCCGGAGCGAGCAGCTATGTCGGCTGGTACGTCGTGGGTGCTCCTGGGCGACGGTCGTCACGCTGTGGCCGCCTCCACGAAGGCGATCACGCTGCTGCAAGGAATGCCCGCGCATCAACGGTCCACGAAGGTCGGTGCCGAAGCCGCTGCCGACCTGGCACTCGCCCAACTACTGAACCAGGACCTTGAGGCAGCGACCTCTGCCCTGGAAGCAGTGTTCAACCTCGATCCTGAGCAACGCGTCGACGGCCTCATGTTGCGGATGGCTGGGGTCCGCTCCCAACTGCTGTCCGCACCGTTCCGGCAAGCCCGCATCGCTACCGAACTGGGTGAGCGCATCGAAGAGTTCAGCCTGAACTCAGCCAGGTTGCTGCTGCTTCCGCCAGCTCCCCGAGCGCTCACCTAGCTTCACCCGCGGGTGGCTCGCCATTCCGCCAGGAGCGCCGCTTCCTTCGCGGCATCAAGGCCAATGGCAGCCGCCCGTTCATGCTCCACGGCGTTGTTTCCAGCGGATAGCCACTCCCAGGTGTCGGCAACTGTCTCAGTCAAAGACCGACACACGAGGCCCGCGTCCTGGGCCCGCCTTCCCGAAACCTGCCACGTTCCGGGGTAGGTCCGCCAGAGCGGAATCTCCGTCCACTGCTTCGCCCCACGCGACAGAAGGAAGTCGCCGTCCACCCACTCCAGTTCGACATCGGAACGGCCGGTGGCTTCGATGCAAGCGGCCAGGAAGTCGCCCATGGTCGAGTGCCCGATGGGTGCGACGGCGTTGAAGACCGCGTTGCCGTCGGCCTGTCCGGCCTGGTCGCAGGCGAACTTCGCAATGTCTCGAACATCCACGGGTTGGATTGGCTGCTCCGGTCGCCCAGGGGCAAGCACCACGCCGCCCTTGGCGATGCGACGCAGCCACCACGGCAGCCGCCCCACATACTCGTGAGGCCCGAGAATCACACCGGGCCGCAGAATCGTCAGGGCTTCCCTGGCATTGACTCTCGCGGCCTCCTCGCACTGTGCCTTGTCCTGGCCGTAAGGCACATTGACGTCCGTCGGCATCCCTTCCACCGGCTCGGCCTCCGCCAGGGTTGGCATGCCCTCGAAGAGCGGCAGCAACGGCCACCCTGCGTAAACGGAAACCGTAGACAGATAGACGTACCGGCCTGCCACAGGCCCCAGAGCCCGCGTAGCGGCCTCAACGGTGTCAGCCGACATTCCGGACGTGTCGACTACTGCGTCCCATCGGCCCCGCGCAGCGAGCCTCTTAAGGTCCTCCTCACTCGTCCTGTCCCCCTTCAGCGCGGTGACGCCTTCGGGGTTGGTGCCAGTGCGCCCCCGGTTGAAGACCGACACCTGCCAACCTCTTCGTAGGCCCTCCTCCGCGATACGGCGCCCGAGGAAGTGCGACCCACCCATGATCAGAACGTCCATGCCGAAGATCCTGCCCGCTTGAGTGAGCCTCGCACCACCGTTGGGGGCGCATCAGCTCATGGGTGCGCCCCTATTCCACCGATGCGTGGTCGACAGCCGGGCCGCTGCTCACCCACTGGCTCTCCGCGCGCCTCGCCGCTGTACATGACTTCCCCTCAATGGAGGCAGCGCGTCCGGGTCGTCGGTTACCCACTCCGCGATCTTCTCGTATCTGCCCTCCTTACCTCTGACATACACCACCAACGCCAGGGGCCTACCTGTCCCCTGGGCACAACAGACGAGGCGGAACGCGAACGGCGAGCCGAACTCGCTTCTCGGAGACTCGTACCAGTGTTTCACGGCTACTGAGTAACACCGGGTGATCTGGCCGACCTCCTCCAGCGTGTGTGCCGCACCGCGCATGGCGAACGGTCCGGCCCCTGGGAAGGGGGGCCGAGTCAGCGCTGTCCGCCACTGATCATCTGGCTGTTCTTTTCTTTGCAGTTCCAGATGGGCGTTCGTGCCCAATATCTGAGTGGTCACGTCTCCATCATTACTCGCTCTGCGCGAAGTGAAAACTCGGCGGGACGGCAGCCCCCGCCAGTCCTACGGTCAGTCACCCCGCGCTACACGCGGCACAGTGATGCATATATGAGCCACTGCCCGGGAAAACGTGGTTTAGTTTCAAGGTTGATTGTTAACCTGTAACCGCGCAGGTCAGCGTAATGGTCCACTATGAACAAGCCCTCATACGCGCGCGTTCTGCCAACTCATAGTTGTCACACTCCAACTTCACGCCTGGCGGGGCCAAAAGTTGGCGTGCGACGTGGTTACCGGTCAACTTAGTTGGCCGAGTTGTTTAACTGTTTCATTCGATGAACAGGGCAAGGCCCCCGCCCGGTGGGGCGGGGGCCTTCAGTGCGGATGCCGGCGAACGTTGGCATCCGGCCGGGTGTCAGTACCCGCCGGCCTGGTAGGCGATCTTCTCGAAGCTGCCGTAGGTCGCGTTCGCGTACCGGACGCCGGCGCAGATGCTCGCAACGGGGTCGTAAGGGTCGTCGGGCAGGCTCTTGAGCCGGTAGGCGCGGAAGGTCGGGTCGATCACCTGAAGGAGGCCCTTGGACGGGGTGCCGGCCGCCGCGTTGCTGTCGGTCAGGTTGATGGCCCGCGGGTTGCCGCCGGACTCGATCATGGCCCGGGCCTTGATCGCTGCGGCTGAGGGGACGAGGTCCCCGTTCTTGCGCAGTTCCTCGCGCGCCTGCTCGATCCAGCCGTCCAGGGTGCCGCTGACGGAAGCGCGAGCCCGGTCCTTCTTCGAGGCCGGCGAGGGCATCGGCGCCTTCGCCTTCTCCGTCGGGGGCGGCGTCGTCTTGGGGTCGGTGCTGTCCACGGTGAGGGTCTGTCCGGGGAAGATCAGGTCCGGGTCGGTGACCTTGTCGGCGTTGGCTCCGTAGAGGCGCTGCCAGTCCTCGCCGGAGCCGAGCTGCTGGGCGGCGATGTCCCAGAGGGTGTCGCCCTCGCGCACGGTGCGCATAGTCTTCTTGCTGGTCGTGTTCTTGTCGGAGGTGTCGGCCGTACTCGACAGTGCCGGCGTGGTCGGCATGGCCTTGTCCGGGGCGCCGGAGTACGTGCTGGTGGCGGTGGCCTGGGGTGTGGCATAGGCGGTGCCGGCGAGTGCACCGGGGATGGCGAGGCCGGTCACCAGGGCGGCCGTCCGTTTGCGGTGGATCAACTGCTGTCCTTCATTGCGTCCCGTCCGGCCGGAGCGGCCGGCGGTGTTCTAGGCGGCCTCGGCGAGGTAGCGCGCGAGGTCGAGTACGGCGGCGTGCGTGAACGGTGTGTCGCCCTGGCGGAGGAGTTCACGGGCGCGCAGATAGGCCCGCTCTGCGTTGACGGTGACCGGCTGGGGGATCATGACGTCCCCGATCGTCGCGGCAGCGGCCGCCGGCTGCTCCAGGTTGCGGCCCTCCTTGCAGGGACCCGATTCCACGGCCTCCTCGACGGCGTGAGGGATGGGCTCTGCGACCGTCTCGGTGTTGACCCGCGCGGGTTCAACTGCGGTGGTGAGTACGGGATGGAGGAGGGGGAGCGAGACGGTATCGGACGGGCTCACCGCGACCGGTTCGGGTTCCGGGTCGGTAGGGCTGGTGTCGCGTTCGAGGGCCAGGCCCTCGCGGTTCAGTGCCTCGGTGATCACGTCCTTGTGGTCCTGCTGGCCGTCCTGCGGTCGGGTGGCGCGCTCGGCGAGGTCGGCGAGTACCTGCATCAGGAGCCGGGTTTCACCGGCGTCCAGGTAGACCATGCGCGGTGTCTGCTCTTGCTCGTGGACGGCGAAGGCGATGTCGCCATCCGTGTCCAGGGAGACGGCCAGGTAGTCACCCGGGGTGGAGTTGCAGTTGAAGCGGTAGATCATTTCTCTGCTCTGTGGCGTCGGAGCCGGCGGGGGCTTACTGGTCGGTTTCGGGGGGCGAGTGGCACGAGTCCCAGGAGTCGTCCCATGTGGTCCAGTCCTGGCCGTCCAGGACGGACGCGCCAGCCAGTGCGGCGTCCTCGGGGGTGGCGTAGTAGCTCACCTGGTGATCGCTTTCGTTGATCAGATGTGGCCTACTTCCCGGGCCTTGCGCAGCTTGGTGCGGGCCCGTTTGAGGGTCACGTTCACGGTGTTGTGGGTCTTGCCGAGCACCTGGGCGGTGGTGTGCAGGTCGGGGGTGCCCTTGGCGGTGGCCTCGTTGTAGCTATAGGCGGTGCCGTAGGCGACGGAGACGACTTCCCGTTCGGCGGGGGACAGCACCTCGGCGACGCGTCCGGCGATGACGTGACCGACGGCTATGGAGCGCTCGCGCATCTCACGGTCGGCGGCGTGGTCCGCCAGGGCTCCGACCTCGCGCCAGGTGGCGCCCCTGCCCTGGGCTGGCGGCTGACCGGCGTGGATGCGTTCGCGCCGCTTCGCGCCGACCTGCACGCCCTTGCCGGTGGTCGCCACGCCCTTGCAGCGGACCGCGTCGCGTGAGAGGTCGAGCGGGTGGCACATGTGGTCGGGGAGCTGGCCCTGGTCTTCGGCCCAGCGGTCGCCGCTGGTGTACGCGGAGGAGGACGCGGGCAGGGCTGCCACCCCCGCCGCGGTCGCGGAACTTCCTTCGATCGGTTCGGGGCCTTCGAAGGCGCTGCGGACCAGTGCGGCGAGCTGCGGCGACAGCCGGCGCTCGGGGTCGTCCAGCGAGGTGACGATGTGTACGGCCTCGTCGAAGTTGCCGCCGCTCTGCCGCAGGGCGGCGGCGAAGGTGGCCCGCGCGACGTCGCCGATTCCGGGGACAGTCCAGCGCAGGGCCGCGCGGTGGACGTCGAACTTCGCCCGCTGGAACGCATAGGTCGTGAAGGCGGCGGCGTTGTCAGCGTCGACGTCCCAGTCCTGGAGTGCGCGCCAGAAGGCCAGCCGGGCCTCCTGCATGAGGTCGTCGCGCATCTGGGTCCCGCCGGCGATGCGGGTTGCCCGATCGGCGGCGATCTTCACGGCGGCGCCCTCCAGGGCGTCCAGGATCTGCTCGGCAGCGGCGGCGTCACCGTTCTGGGCGGCGGTGATCTGCTCGGCCGTGATGGTCGTGCGCAAGGGTGGTGCTCCTTGTTCGGTTCTCCGCCGGGCTTGAGTTCGGGTTGGGTACAAACCCGGAGAAAGCGCCCGACGAGGGCCGAAAAAGGGCATGACGAAGCCCCCGGACGGCGGGTAGGCCGGGCGGGGGCGTGACTGGTTACAAAGGGGCCCCTGTGCCGTGATCAGCGCAGGGGCGTGGGAGTGCCGCCCTGCGCGCTACGTGCAGGGCTCGGCGAGGGTGAGCAGGCGGGCGAAGACACCGTCGGCACGGCAGCGCTGTGCGGCCGCGACGCGGGCGGCGCGGAAGAACGCGCGGTACGACCATGCCCGGTGGAGGTGGAGGGCAGGAAACGCGAGGATCAGCCGCACGATCACGCTCGGACGCAGACCGGTAAGCCAGTGCAGCGCCAGGCAGCGCAGACGCTCGATCAGCGCCCGAATGAACACCTCGGGGGCCGCCGATCGGCCGGTGAAACAGCTCTGACAGGATGACGCAGGGCGGATGGTTGAAAGCTGCACAGCCCTTCCACCTCCTGCTAGTTACTCACCAGTGCGCAATTCGCACCGCAGTACTTAAACACGGCATAAACCCCGATTGGCCGTGCCGTGACCCAAATCCGCCGCCGGAACGAGAGACCGTCGGGCGCCCCCTCCATGTGGGGGATGAGGGCGTGATCACCGTGATACTTGCGTGATCTGGGCGAGATGTTCCGTGACCTGATCACGGGTGGAAACCACCTCTGCCCAATCGCTTCCGGGCCCGGGTCCGGGTCAGCCCAGCACCTGGGCCCGGAGGTCGGCGGTCCGGGATAGGTAGGCGGCGGCCTTTTCCAGGACCGCCGGGTCGTCGGCGAGCAGTCCCAGCGCGGCGTTGCACGTGGAGTGCAGGAGGCCACGGGGCAGTCCGGAGACGTGATCGTGGTCGACGACGAGTCGGCCGCCGGAAGCCGGCCCCTCCCCGCAGACCGGGCAGCGCCATCCCTGGGCGGCTCCCATCGACCGGTAGTCCTCGCTCGTGATCCCGTAGGTCCGCCGCAGCCGTCGGTCCCGCTCGCGCGCGGGGACCCGGGCCTGCTTCCTGCGGGCGGTGGTACACGCCTGACAGCGGGAGGTGCGGCCGTCTCCGTTGGAGCGGTGCCGGGGGAACCGGGCGAGCGGCAGCAGGTCGCCGCAGTCGCAGCAGGGCTTGACGCTCATCTGCTCCCGCCTCCTCAGTAGTCGCCGCCCTTGAGGCTGCCCCATGATCTTTTGCCGATGTCCGCACTTGCGGTGATCGGCACGCCGTACAGGTCGAAGTTCATCGCCTTCTCGACGGCTCGCGCGATGTCCTGGGCGTCCTCGGCCGGCGCGGACACAAGGACCTCGTCGTGCACCGGCAGCCGGAGGTAGTCCAGGACGCCGGCGTCCTGCATGTCGCACAGCGCCTGACCCAAGCAGTCGCGGGCGGCTGACTGGACCTGGTAGTTCACGACCGCGTACGTGCGGTCGCGGTCGAGCGGGAGCCGGCGGCCGGTCACCGTCGTGGTGATCATGCCGTTGGCCATGGCCTCGCGCTGCCAGGTGTTCGAGGCCCGCTTGATCTCGGGGAAGACGTGGTCGTAGGTGCGCATGGCCGAACGGACGGCGCCCTCGTCGGCTCCCGTCATGCGGGCGACGCCGGAGGCTCCGCCGCCGAAGATCTTCCCGAAGCCGATGCCCTTGCACAGCGCCCGCAACCGCCCGTCCGGGTCCGGGGCGTCGCCGTAGACCAGGGAGCGGGTGTAGCTGTGCAGGTCCTCGCCGGCGAGGATGGCGGCCTTCATGCGCCTGACGTCCGCGAGTGCGGCCATGACCCGCATCTCGACCGCGTCGAAGTCGCACGAGATCATCACGTGGCCCTCGTCGGCCAGGATGGCGCGGCGGATCATCACGTCCCGGCCGGGAAGCGTCTGCAAGGCCGGCCGGGTGATCGACATCCGACCCGTCCGTGCGGCCAGGGAGTGGATGAAGGGGTGCACGCGCCCTTCGGCGTCCAGCGTTTGCAGGAACGTATCCGCGTACGCCGACTTCCACTTGCCCGCCCTCTTGGAGCGGATGACCGCATCAGCCAGCGGGTTCGGAGTCCGGGCACCAAGGCGTTCCCACGAGGTGTTGAGATCGGCCAAGGCCAG
The DNA here is from genome assembly GCF_003970715.1 of Streptomyces luteoverticillatus. NCBI lineage: Bacteria > Bacillati > Actinomycetota > Actinomycetes > Kitasatosporales > Streptomycetaceae > Streptomyces > Streptomyces luteoverticillatus. The sequence continues at coordinate 702,067 of NZ_CP034587.1, forward strand.
CAGGACGGCCTTGTCGACGCGCAGCGCGCCGCCGGCGGTCCGCTCGGTCAGCGTCTCGCCCATGCCGAGGAGGGCGTCCGCCACCTGCTTGGGCGAGTTGATCGACTCGACGCCGTAGCGGCGGGCCTTGTGCTCGAACTCCTCGGCCTGCGCGTGCAGCCGGTCGGACAGGGCCTTGGTGTACTCGACGTCGCACAGCAGGCCCGTGCGCTGCATGTGGGCGCAGATGAAGGCGATGCGGTGCTCGTACTCCAGCAGCGTCGGCCGGATGCCCAACTCGGCGTGCACGCCGTTCAGGGCATACAGGAGCCGGGCGGTGAGCAGGACGTCGAGTCCTGCGTACGTCTCGTAGGTCGGGTGATCGAGCGGGATGCCGGCGAAGCCCGCGGCCTTGGTCAGGCCGAGGGACCGGAAAACGCGGGTCAGGTCCTCTTGGGTGTCGGGGGCGGCCGGGTCAATGTAGTGAGCGGAGAGAGGCTTGAGGCCGGTGCCCACCCCGCCTTCCTGGGCCTGGCGGGGGTCGACGAGGGTGGCCATGATCTTGGTGTCGACGGTGCGCGGGTAGAGGTGCTCCAGCGGTACGCCGAGGCAGCGGTCCGCCACGAGCCAGTCGAAGGCGGCGTGGTGGATGACGACGCGCGGCAGGTCGAGAAGGACTCGGCGTGCAGCGTCGGCGAAAAGCCGGCCACGTTCGACCGGCAGCACCCACGCGGTGCGCTGGTCGCCGAACTGCGCGAGGCGCAGCCGGTAGTCGGCGCTGAAGATGTCCAGACCGCTGGTCTCGGTGTCGAAGGCGACCGGGCGGCCAGCCGATATGTGGCCGGCCGCCCAGTCCTGGAACGCCCGCACGTCCTGGGCGTCCTCCACCACGTGGATGTCGACCGGCTCCCCGGCGATGACGTACCCGTGCGTACGCAAGCGTTCTTCCTTTAGTTATCGCCCCCGAAAATGCCGGGGCCCCGCCGTGCGGGTTGTGAAAGGTCCAGCAGGTTGCGGAACCCGCGCGAGCCGTCGGAGCGCTGTCCTTCGACCACGCCGGGGAAGGTCCGCACGGCGTCGTAGAAGCGATTGCGGCTCATGGGGTGCTTGATCCCGCATTCCTCGACCCAGGTGCGGTAGCGCTCCCAGGTATCCGGCCGGCGCGTGAAGGCACCCGGTTCGACGGCGAACTCCTCGCCGATGAATCCGGAGAGCGGGTGTGAGGCATCCCGGTAGTGGGCGGTGCGCTTCTCGACCGACGGCGGGAAATCGAGTCCCTGGCCGGCTGCGTGCTTGGCGAACCAGCGCACCGCGCCGGCCACCGCCCATGCGGCGATGCCTTCGCGTTCGCGGTGCAAGGTGGTCGACAGGTGCCGGTCTTCCCGGCCCCGGAAGTCCTGTTCCCAGGGGATGACGCGGACGCGCTGCCACAGTGCGGCGTCGGTGGCGTCCACGTCCGGGCAGTAATTCGTGTCCACCTGCACCAGGCAGGCCGGCCGGAACGTGATGTCGTGGCGGGCGTAGACGCCGCGCGCGCTGATGGTCTGGTCCCCGGTGATGGCCTTCATCAGGGCCTGGTCGAGCTGCATCGAGGCCGGCCACTCCGAGCTGATCACCAGCCGCTTTCCGCGCAGGCCCACGATGTCCGCGCGAGGTCCGCCCGACTCCCGCCGGCGCTGGAACAGGGACGCGTCCACTCGGTGTGCCGCTGCGCCGAACACGTCCTCGAGGGTGCCGGTGAACGTCGTCTTGCCGTTGGTCGTTGGACCGACGTGCATCACGAAGCACCGCTCGACCGACAGCCCGGAAAGCCCGTATCCGACGAGTTCCTGGAGGAAGGCCGGCATGGCCTCGCTGTCCGGGTGGCATTCGCGAAGGAACCGTTCCCAGCGGGGCGCGGGTGCCTCGGGGTTGAAGTCCACGTCCACGAAGAACGTGTTCATGTTCTCCGGCCGGTGCTCGCTCAAGTCGCCCGTGAACAGGTCGACCATGCCGTTTCGGAAGGCTAGCTGGCGGGGGTCGGCGTCGAACTGGTCGACGCTCGCGTAGACGCCGGGAATGGAGGACAGCATGTCCACCATGCCGCGCACCCGCTGCGCGCTCTGGGAAAGGCTGACCCACTTCGCCAGGGCGTCCGGGTTGGCGTGCCCGGACTCCTTGGCCATCTCCGCGACGACGGCCCGAACGTCGGCGTACAGGGCTTCCTCCGGAACCTGGGCCCATTTACGGCCCTGCCATCTGAAAACACCTGCCCCGGGGATCATGCGGACGTTGCCGCCGAGCTTGCGGTAAAGCCGCTCGGCGTTGCCGAGGTCGGTCAGGGGCAGCGGCCCCGGCTCCTCGGCCCCGGTCGGCGCGTGTGTGGCCGAGGCGGGCTCGAGGGCCTTGACCAGTTGCGCCGACCGGACGGCCCGGTGCAGCCGGCCGGCGAACTCCGACGGGTCCTGCTCGCGCCACTCGGTCAGGTCCAGGCCGGCCGGGATGCCATCAAGGCGGCGCACCGGGACACCGGCCCGCAGTAGGGCGCGCGCCAGGTCGTCGGTGAAGGCGTCGCCGGCCCGGTCGCGGTCGCCGGCCAGCACCACGTCCCGGTCGCCCAGGCCGTCCGCCAGCTCGGCCACCAGCAGCTCGTTGCGCGCCAGGCCAGCCCCGCGTACGGCGACCGAGTCGTAGCCGGCCGCTGCGGCGGTCAGGGCGTCCGAGGGGCCCTCGGTGATGATGACGGTCTCGAAGCCGGCTCCGCCCCGGAAGATGCCGTACTTGGCCCAGGTGCCGCCGGTGTTGGCCAGGGAGACCCAGCGGGCCGGGCAGCGGCCGGAGATGTCCCGGCCCTGGGCGCCGCGCGCGACGCCGTCGAAGCCGATCAGGGGGACGACCAGGCGGGGGAAGCGGGCGAAGGTGTCGGAGACGAACTCCGGGTACTCCGCGGCCGGCTGCCACTCGCCCAGTTCCAGGGCCTGAGCCTGCTGCGCGGTCAGTCCGAACCGCTCGGCGACGTAGTCGTAGACCGCGTCACCGGCGGCCATCATCCGCTCGTCCAGCCACACCCGCAGCGCGGCGACCTGCGCCGGGCCGACCGGCGACGAGCGCAGTGCCGGGGCGGTCAGGCCCTCACCTTCGGAGTTGAAGAGGTCGGAGAACGTCAGGCCGGCCGCCTTCAGCACGTCGGCGGTCTTGCAGGCCGCGCGGCACACCATGCGCACCTTGCGGTCCTCGCCGCGCCAGATGCGCAGCGAGGGGTGGTGGTCGTCGTGGCCGGCGCACCGGGCCAGATAGCCGCCGTCCGCGTGCTCCGAGACGTCCTCGAAGCGCGCCAGGATCGAACGGAACTCCACTTGCTTGTCTCTCTTCTCAGTCGTCGGGGGCATCGACCCCCAGAAGCCGGGCCCGGACCCGGCGGAAGGTGCGTACGTCCATCACGGCGTAGCCGTCGCCCACGCCCTTGCGCGGGCGCTTGATCAGCGCCACCCCGAAGGGTGAGCCGGCGTTGTGGGCCTCGCGGTTGGCCTGCTCGACGAAGCCGGCGAGGTCGTACGCCTTGACGGCCTTGGCCTCGCCGGTGAAGGGGTAGGCGTCCAGGTCGCCGATGTCGTTCACGCCTGTCTGCGCGTTGCGGCGCACCTGGGCGTTCCGGTCGGTCAGCCCCTCGTTGAGGTAGGTCCGCAGGGCCGATTCCCAGGCCGTGCCTTTGGCTTTGTTCACGTTGGCCACTACTGGACGTGCCGCCAGCTCGTGCCGTCCACGATGTGGCGGGTGGCTCGTTCGGAGATGCCGAAGGCGTGCCCGAGGGTGGCTAGGTGCGCGCCGGCTGCGGCGGCCGACCGGATGGCGCGGACCTTGTCCTCGTTCAGCTTGGCCGAGCTGTTGCCGGTGCCCGTCGACGGGTGAAGGTCGGGCAGGAGGGCGTCCTGGCGGAACGGCCATCGCATGATCTCCTCGGCGCTGAGCATGCGGCGGCCGGGGAGGGTGGTGCTGGTCAACCTGTCGATCTCCATGGGTTGTCGGTGGTCACGGGGCCGCCGCGCTTCGTCGACGCGGCAGGCCCGCGGAGTCACGTCCGGGTGCTAGAACGGGACCTCGGCCGGCTGGGCGGCCTTGTGGACGTCAATGACGGGCTTGCGGTACCGGACGTCGATGCCGCTCTTGGTCTGGAACTCCACGAGTTCCAAGCGCAGCGTGCACAGCGCGGGGCCGCCGACGGCTTCCAGCTTGTTCTCGACCTCGTGCAGGACCTTGACCAGTTCCCAGGAGCCGGACACGAAGCGGAAGCGGCCGAGGTCGGGCTGGTCGGCGAGGGAGAACGTCACCTCGACGGAGGGGGCCGGGCCCCGGCCGGTCTTGGCCGCGGCCTTGCGGTCGGCCAGCAGGGCGGGACAGCCGCACGGGGTGCCCTTGTCCTCCTCCGGGCTCAGGAATTCCACGCCGTCGCACTCGTGGATGGGGCCCTGCCGGCCCCACAGCACCATGCGGGAGCGGATGCCCTGCGGCCCGTCGATGACGATCTTCACCGCGTCGGCTTCGGTGAGGACTTCCAGCCGGTCCTCGGCCGAGGTCTCCCACTCCTCCGGCCTGCCGCCGTACGCCTTCGCCACTGCGTCGGCGACCTCGGGGTCCCCGGTGGTCACGCGCCAGGCGCTCAGCGATTCCGGGCGGTTGCCCGCCATCCGGCCCGACCGGAACCGCCCTACCGTGTCGCTGCTGAATCGCGGCTTCGGCCGGCTCTCGGGGTCGGTCTCGAAAATGCGCAGGCTCAAGTAATTCTCCGTGCTCTGACTTGCGTTGATGAGCGGAGAGAGGCGCGCGGCGGCTCAGCCGGGTCAGCATGGCCCCTCTCTCGGAGGGCTTGAGTTCGGGTGGGGTACAGCCGCGTTCAGCGGCGTGCCCCGGTCGCCAGCCACAGCAGCACGGCCGCGACCAGGGCGAGCACTACGACGGGTTCGAGGGTCACCGGGACGCCCGGCGCTGGGTCCCGGTGACGAGGGTGGAGCCGCCCGACATCACCGGCTTGCCGATGACCACCTTCGACCGCTCACGCTCCCAGTCGAAGGTCTCACGCAGCGCGAGGAAGTGGCCGAAGACTTCGTCGGAGATCTCCACGGGCTTGAGCGCCCACTGGTCGGCGGTCACGTGCAGGACCGCACCGGCCTCGCACCGGGGCATCGGATGCTTGACCCCGTCGGCGTCGATGATGTGGTCCGCCCGCGCGTAGGCCGTCAGCTGAAGGGAGACGTCCGCGTAGGTGTCCTTCGACGTCTTGTAGTCCAACATCACCGTCTCTCCGTCAATGCGACAGATGGTATCGAAGGACCCGGCGTAGACATGCCGGTCGCTCCAGGCGACGTCTTCCATCCGCAGGAACTCCGGCTGCGCCCGCTCCAGGAACTCGCAGAAGTGCGCCCGGTACGGTTCGAGGTCGGGGTGGACGCGGCGGACGGCCTCCCCCCGCGCCAGGCGCTCGAAGAGGTCGTGGGCGTCGGAACCGAGGGCGGCGCGCTGCTGGGTGTACCTCCTCGCGGCCCCCTTGAGGTAGTCGACCGCCCCGTCCGCGTCGTTCAGCGCCAGTCCCACCACCGAGCCGAGGTTCTGCACCGCGCACTCGGCCGTCATCTTCGCCTGCCAGAACGCCAGGAACGGCTTGGGCAGGCACGAGATGATGGAGGTGACTCCGGGGACCTTGATGCCGCTCTCGGGCTCCACGTAGAACCGTGAGCCGCCCCGCATGATCGTGTTCGCGCCTGCCATCGCACCCTCTCCGCAGCCCCGCCGGCAGCGGGGGTCGTCTCTTGCGAAGGGCTTGAGTTCAGGCGGGGTACAAGATCGGTGGCGACAGCAGGAAAATCGCTGTCGCCACCTTCTTTCCTTATATGCGGGTAGGGAAGAAGGTACGTGCAGCAGCTGTTTTGCTGCACCGCGCCCAGACCCTGGTGATCACTACTGAAGGTCGACGGACGGTCAATAGCGCGGGACGCGCGCTGATCCCCGCTCCTGACTACTGGATAGAGGGGCCGCTGGTGCGCTGGTCACCGCTTGAGCGGAGCCCGCTGCCTTGGACTCCCAATCGCGCCTGCTTCATACAGCGTCCGGCGTCGCCCCTGTCGAAGTCGCCCGCCGCGCGGGCCACAGCATCGCCGTCCTCTTTCGCTTCTACGCCAAGGTCATCCACGGCCTCCAGCAGGAAGCAAACGAAAGGATCGAACGAGCCCTGACAAAGGCCGCCGACACATCAACCGGATAGCCCCTATAACCCCGAAGCCGAGTGCGGGCTGTAGCTCACAAAGAGCCACGGCCCGCACTCATGCTGCGTTCAGACGGGTACTCTGGACGCCAAATACGGTGCCTCCAAGGCAGTTGCTGGCCAGCAAGCCTGGCCAGCACAGCATCAGCACCAGTCTTCGTCGGGTCCGGCCAGCCAACGGATGGCATGTTTCACCGCATTTCGCAGATCTTCATCGCCCCCGGTCTCCGGGCTCCATGCAGCGAAGAAGAGCGGTGGATCAATTGTGAGCCCCCGTAGTTGAGGGCACTCGCTCAGATTCTGGGCGCCACAAACGACAGCCACAATGGGGGCGAGGGCATCTTTGCCTCGGGCGATGAGTCTGTCCAGACGACTGGAGGGATGAATCAGAGCAACATCAAAAGTGCGTCCCATAGTCAGCCATACCGTCATGTCCACCGGCATAGAGTCATGCCGAACCTCGGAGATGGCGACAACGCTACTGAAAAGTATGTGCAGGCGCGCGCTCAAGAGGTGGCGGTAGAACTCGGCCTTCTCTGGCCAGGAAGCCCACGTGGTTTCGCCTTCAATGTCCCAAGCGAGCAGCCCTTGTAGACCCTGGAGCTCGGATGATGGCCGCGCGAGTGGCTGGATCTCCACAACGGACTGCGCGCTCAGCTCCTGAGTAACAGGCACGTGGATCTTCCACCCCTTGCCCGTCGAAAACGCAGTTTGCCTGCTGACGTGCTGCCAGTAGACCCTCTGAGTTTCAGGGTTGTAGAGCATCACAAGAACTGGCAGTGAATGGCCCAGCCAGTACTCAATATGTGCCGTGTCGCCGACGAACCACCAGCCATCTTCAGTAGGTGACGCGAAATAGCTCAGCCCTGCCTTGATCTGCACAGCAAGGAGTTGGCCGGTCGCCTTTGAAGTGGTGCCGTCCACAACCTCTAAGTGCGCGTCGATACCCACATCGACAGTCGGCTGCTCCCTGAAGACCCAACCAAGCTCCCGGGTGACGAGGTGGCTGATCCAGGTCACCCCCTCTCGCTCAAGTTGCTGTGACTGCCGAACCTGCACGACCGCAACCGCCCCCCTGGAGAGTGTGAGCATCCCGTCAGCATCGTACGGCGCAGAGGGTCACGGTGGGCACATAGTTCAGGCAATCGATGCGTACGTCCATGCCGTCGGTAGCAGCAGCCCGGACTGAGATTGGCTGACGAGTTCAACCATCCGTTGGCCCTCGAAGGCCCGGGCCACAGATGGGCCACACGCACTGATCAACGCCGGGATATCAGTGATCCAGACTGAGATAGACCCCACACGAAAGGGGCGCCCCGATCCGGGGCACCCCTTCTGACCTGCGTCAACGCAGAACTGACGGAGGCTGTGGGATTTAAACCCACGGTGACATCGCTGCCACGACGGTTTTCAAGACCGTATTCCTCGGGGAACGCACGAAGGCCCCCGCAACCGATCCAGAGGACCGACCATGGGGGCCAGGAGGGCGGGGTCAGCGCGCCCGGTTGATGGACGGCACGCCGTCCCGGTAGCCAGGCACCTCAGCGCGCACTCGGGCGTCCGCCGCCCACTGCTCGCGCAACTCGTGCGGCGATACCGACACCCGCGGACTCTCGTCCACGGCGTTCAGCACGTTCTCGACGGGCACGGCTCGCAGGAGCTTGATCAGTAGGTGTCGCATCGGCTCTTCCTGGTCTGTTCCATGGCCGCGTCCACCTGGCGGTGAAGCGCGGCAAGTGTTCCGTTGTTGTTGATCAGCAGCTCCCCGTGGTGGAGGGACAGTCGCTCGGATTCATGCACCGTGTCCCGGAGCCCTGGCCGGTCGACGGACCACAGGGCGAAGCCGTGTGCGGCCAGGGCGCGGGCCTCATTCTCGAAACGGACGTCCGGCACGACGACGGGACGGACGTCCCCCGCCCGGCAGGCGGTGCCGGCCTCCTGGAGCAGCACGTCTACCCAGTAGTTCGCGTTGATGTGGTGGCGTACGCCTTCTGTGCCGAGGCGTTGCAGGAAGCGCCGGGCCTCGGGGTAGCGCTCCTTGACCGTTTCCCAGCCGAACAGTCGTACCGCCTCGGCGAGACGCAGGGTGCCGCCGTCCTGCACTGCGGGGGCGATCAGGGGGTCTATCCCGAAAGCCATGTCCTTGAGCGGGTCGGCCAGGGCCATGCGCCGGAATCCGTGTGCTGCGACGAGCCGTGCGGCCACGGTGTCCTTGCCGCTGCGTGCCCGTCCGATGATCCCGATGCCTCGCACCCTTCCCCTTCCCTCGACCGTCGCGAGGGTTGAGTTCGGGAGGGGTACAGCTCAGTCGAGCCGGCCGCGCCCTTCGGTCTTCTTCGAGACGGCGGGCAGGAGCGCAGTCGGCTGCTCGGTGGGGCTGGCCACCTGGGCCAGGATCGCCTCGGCCTCCTCCCGGAGTACGGCGCGGTGGTTGGGGGTGACGCGGGCTCGTGCGCTGTGGCCGAGGAACAGCGTCACGGCGGCCACGACGGCACCGACCAGGGGTTCGGTGTGCTCGATGCCGGCGAGGGCGGGAACCCACGCTCCCAGCAGGGAGAGGGCTGCCACGACGATGGCGCGCACCATCACGGGGTTGTCTCGGATGTCGTTTCTCAGGGTCATGCCTTTCCGGTGACGCGGATGGCCTCGGCGACGATCGCCCCGAGGGCGGAGACGCCGGCCAGGGGCGCGGCGTAGCGCCACCGTTCGATGGCGCGCAGCCGGTTCTCGTGGTCGGCGAGTTCGGCCGCGGTGGTGGTCTGGGTCTGGGTCAGTCCTCGGACGTCGTCGCGCAGGCCCACGATCTGGTCGTAGATCTCGCGGGCGGAGATGCTGACGCCGAGGGAGTCGCGTTCGCTCATGCCGCCGTCACCAGCTCGGGCACGGTGCGCGTCAGCTCGGTGCGCGCGGCGTCCTTCTTCGAGGCCGGCTTGACCGGGCGGAAGGTGATCGAGCCGTCCGCGTTCTTCTGCATGGTCCACAGCCCCTCGCCCAGGGGATCGGCCGGCGCGGGCTTGGCCTTCTCCGGCGGGTCGGTTGGCTTGGCGGGCTTCGGCTGTGCCGGCTTGGCCGGGGCCGGCTCCTGCGGTGATGTCGGCTTCACCTTCGCGGGAGCGGGTGCCAGAAGCCGACGCAGGGATGCGGGCCCGGGGATGCCGTCGGCGTCCGGGCCAGTGAAGCCGAGGGAGCGCTGGAAGTCGGCGTAGTTGAGCTGGTCGGCCAGCGACCAGCGGGGGCCGGGTCCTTCCGTGTAGTGGCGGCTGAAGCCCTTGTCCACCAGTGCCTTGCTCAGGGCGGTGATGTGTGGCCCGGTCGCCCCAGGGCCATACTCCCGTCCGTCGATGGTGACCCGGCCGGTCGGCGGCTCGTCCTGATCCCGCAGGGGCGTGTCGGGTGCCGGTGGGGAGGGCTTGGCCGGAGCGGGCTTGGCGGTGGCCGGGACGGTCAGCTCCTGACCTTCCGTGATCCGGTCGGGGTGGTCGATGCCGGGGTTCAGGGACAGGAGGGCGGAGACGGTGGTTCCGCACAGGGCGGCGATCACGCTCAGGGTCTGCCCGCGCTTGACGGTCCACCGGCTGGGGCCGGCCGGGGCGGTGGTGTCGCCGGCGACGGTGGCGAAGGCGGGGCGGCCGAAGCCGAGGATCATCGACCGGGGCCGGGTGCGGTAGTACACGCCGTCGCCGTTGTTCTGCGAGCCGGCCGCGCCGCTGGAGGTGTTGCCCTCGACCGTCCTCACGCTCACCCCGGGCTCAGCGTCGGCCAGGACGATGCCGACGTGGTAGGCGACACCGTCGCCGTTGTGGAAGAAGACCACGTCGCCGGCCCTGGCCTGCGCCTGTGCGCTGTACCACTGGCCTCGGCCCTTGAAGAACTCGACGTGCGAGGGGCAGTAGGCGAACTTCCCGACCGCCGCCGCGTTGCCGGTCCGCTCGGCGCAGTACGAGACGAACATGTCGCACCAGGGCTGCCAGTTCATCGGGTACCAGCGGCCGAAGACGGTGTCGTTGTTGCGGCCTTCCTTGTACTTCTGGTCGGCCCACTTCCTCGCTTCGGCGAGGAAGGCGTTACGGGAACCCAGTGCGGGTTCCTCCTTTCGAGATGAGAATGACTTGGCCAGGGCCCACATGATTCACAACGGAGCCCTGGCAGCCAAAAATTACCTGACCCTGCCTCCAAATAATGCCTTGAGTGCCAGCAATGCACGCTCTCTGATCCGGGGGTCCGGATGCATGACCGCCGTCAGCAGTACTGCGGAGACTGTTGCCAGAAACCCCGTACCCGGTAGGACAGTTGTCATCTCCATGGCAGGAACATAGCGCGACCGTTCCGCTGTGCGCAAATGGCGACCTTATATATACGGCTCCACCTTATGCATAAGGTCGGCGTGAATTTCTGGAATACCGGAAACAGTAATCCGGAAATTGGCAGGCTAAACGAAAGTGGGCGCCCTGTCGACCTTCGCGAGCTCTTCGTCGCTCAGGTCGTCCTCGCCCAGGGCGGTGACGGCCGGCACCCAGAACGAGGCGCTGGAGGTGTCGGTGGCGGGGGTGTTGCCGCGTAGGAAGAAGCGGTCCGCGCCGTCTCCCTCGGACCAGCCGGTGCGTCCGGGCCAGCGCCAGAACCACCGCAGGGTGCGGTATTTGATCGTGCCCTTGCCGGGGACGTCGTAGGACTGCATGTCCCCGGGACGGACGACGGCGCAGGGGTATCCGCCGGTGTTGTGGGTGGTCTTGCCGGTGTTCGTCTTCAGCTCGACTTGCCAGTCCTGGGCGGAGAACAGGCGCGCTTCCACTCGCAAGATGGGTTTGTTCATGCCGGAGATCGGCACTTCGGCGAGGTCCACCCAGCCGGGGCCCTGGAAGCGGTGGGCGGAGCCGGGGTAGACGGCCACCGACTGGAACCGGTCGGTGCGCCCGCCGCGCGGGGGTGTGCGTTCCAGGTCGCGCAGCCGGCGTTCGAGGTCGGCGAGCTGGTCGACCAGGCTCGGCTCACGGACTAGTGAAGCTCTCCGCATCAAACAGTTCCTCTTGGCACAGGGACAGCTCGCACCGGTCCGAGCCGTCCGCGTTGACCGCGACGCGCACTTCGGTGAGCACGTACGAGCTGTCGATGCGCATGAATTCGTTGGCTGAGACGAGGCGGAGTTTCTGGCCCATGTTCGGGTCGAAATGGTGGGGGGCGTAGACGTCGGGGTAGGTCAGCACGCGCGGGGTGACGATGCCCGTGGCCCCGAAGTGCAGGGCGGTGTCCCCGTGGAGATCGAGAGTGCTCTGGTGCTTGATCGATCCCATGACGTTGACGATGTCGCGCTGCGGGAAGAGCCGGCGCAGCGGTGGGTTGTCGCGGCGGGACCAGACTCCGGCGGTCTTGTCGCTGCCGCTCGCGCCGATGGTGTACGCGGTCGTCGCGATGTTCTCGCCGTTGAGGAACAGCTCCTGCACCTCGCACGTGGTGCCGTCCACCAGGTCCGGCAGTGGCAGACCGGCCGGGTCGGTGGCGGTGCGGGGCGTGCGGTCGACGGTGTTGCGGATGTCGTGGCGCAGCTCGGTGCCGTTGTGGGCGCGCCATGCCGCGCTGCGGAAGAAGAAGCCGCCGATGTTATCGGCGAGGTCCTGCATCACGTCCAGCGAGGGCTTGAACTCGTTCTCGAGGAACGACAGCTCGCGCTTTCGGGGCATCGCGGTGATGGCCGCGGTGCTGGTCTGGATGCCCCACTCGGCGCGCAGGGCCATGCGCTTGAGGATGTCGGACTGGAAGTCACCGCCGGCCTTGGTGGACCATCCGCCGTAGGCGTGGTTGGTCTCGTAGTACGACAGGAAGTCGCGGGCGGCCAGCTCCAGCGTGCGCTCCTCCAGGTCGACGCGCAGGTTCCACACGATGCCGCCCCAGACCATGTAGCCGTCGCGGACGATGCCCAGGACGGTGCGGAACGGCTGGATCGCCGGGTACCGCAGGCGGGCGTCGTCCAGGGCGGCCAGCGGGATGGTCACGGTGGCCTCGGACGGCTTGTCCATGGTGCGCCGCCAGCCGACGCTCACGAAGCGGGGCGAGGCCCGGTAGACGGCGCGCCAGCCCTTCTGCCGGAAGCTGTCGGGGTGCCACCCGGTACTGCCGGTTCCCCGGGTGAAGTCGAGAGCGGGGTCTCCGTCGGGGATGAACTCGTACAACCGGGCTTCGTAGCCCGATTCGGTGACCGCCAGGGCGGCCCCCTTTCGTGCGGATGGTGCGGGTGGATCAGCGCTTGGGATAGGCGACGGCGTGCAGGTAGGTGACCTGGTAGCCGGTGCGCAGGGTGGCGCGGGTCTTGTCGCCGGCGTGCAGGCCGGCCAGGGCGCGGACGACGACGGGCACGCCGGCGGGGGCCTCGAACTGCGTGGCGATGTCCGCACCGCAGCCCTTCGGGGAGCGCTGCGGTCGGGAAGGGGCGCGGAAGACGGTGGCCAGCTTGGTCTCCGCCGCCGTGCCGAGCTGCACCCGGATCTCGACGTCCGCCGAGGCCGGGGGCTGGTCGGAGAAGTCGCCCCACCACGAGGCGGTGAGTTCGACTTGGCGGGCGTACGGCGTGGGTTCGAACCGGACCTCGCCGAAGGGGTTCCAGCGCAGGTGACCGGTGATGGTCAGGCCCAGCTCGGCGTAGTCGCTGCGGAACTGCGCGCCCGGCGTGCCGACCGGCACCCAGGTGCCGGCCGTGGTCCGGGCGTACTCCGTGCCGGCCGCGGTGTCCAGATACAGGGTTCCGGGTGCGGTCACTCAGTCCTCCCTCGGGTAGAGGGCGACGCGCAGGTAGGTGTCGTGCGGCCGGTCGGGGCTGATCTTCAGGCGCATGCCGGCGGTGTCCTGCCCAGCCTCGGAGCGGAAGGTGAAGTCCATCGCGTACGTGACGGCCGTGCCGGCCGGGACGGGATGCATGGTGACGGTGTCAGTGCCGCCGGCACTGCTCCAGGCCGGGGCCCGGAACATCACGGCCAGCTCGTTGCCGCTGCCCTCACGCACGCGCAGCGAGACCGACTCGGGCGTGTCACCGGAGAACGCGGCCCAGGCCATGGCCTTGATGACCGCCACCCGGTCGTACGCGGCCGGAGCTATGGTCACGGACGTCAGCGGCGTCCACCGGCCCTCGTCGGCCCCGGTGAGCGTGACGGCGGCCGGGAACGCTTCGGCGTAGGCCATGCCCCGGCCGGCGCGTTGCCAGGTGCCCGTACGGTCGGCCCAGTACCGGTCGCCGGTGCGGGTGTCGGTGTACCGGGTTCCAGGGGTTGCTATGTCGTGCTCCCTTGGTCGGGGTAGGCGGTGGCGCGCAGGAAGGTGCCCGGTTCGGTGTCCTCGACCTTCACCGTGCACGCGCCGGTGCTGCGGGGTTCGATGCCGTTGCAGTGCCCGACCAGGCGGTAGGTCGCCGACGCGCCGGCCGGTAGCCGGTCGTAGGTGGAGACGTCCGCGCCGCCGCCGTCCGGCCAGCACGGTTCACGGGTGGCCTCGCCGACCCGGCCGGTCAGGGTCCGGCCGTCGGCGAGGCGGACGTCCCGCGTGATCGTCGTGGTGGTGCTGTTGACCCGGGTGGTCTTCCCGGGTCCGTCGGAGTGCCAGGCGATGGCTGCGTCCACCGACACGATCCGCGGGTACGGCGCGGCCGGGACGAGGAGCGAGCCCAGCTCGACCTCCGGGGAGGCGTTGCCTGCGTACCCCATCCGGAAGGCGTAGCGGTCGTTGTCAATGCGGGCCTGCGCGCTGAACGGGCGGCGCTCCGCCGGCTGCCATGTTCCGTCGCCCAGGGCGGTGTACAGGCTGCCGGCGCGGGTGTCGACGTAGGTGGTGCCGGGGGCGATCGGGTCAGCCATTGCCGCCGCTCCCGGTGGTGGCCGGCACGGCGGTGAAGCCGGGGGGCGGGCCTTCGCCGGCCATGACGAGGTCGGCGGAGCCGACCTTGAACGTCTTGCCGGTGCTCCCGGACTCGGCGACCCACAGGGCCCCGTCCTTGGCGTACAGGACCGCACCGTCCTGCGGACGGTCCGGAGCTGCCGCGCAAGGGCCGAGGGTGACGACGCCGGCCGGGGTGACCTTGAACCGCTCGGTGGTGATGTTCTGCTTCACAACCAGATCGCCGCCGACCGTCGCGCCGGTGTTGGCCTCGACCGTGCCCGTCTCGCCCTTGGCGCCCTTGAGACTGCCGAGGAACGCCCAGTCTCCGCCGGCCTTGTTGAACAGGCCCATGGTCGCGGTATTGATCCACTGGTCCCCGTTCAGGCCCTCGGCCTTCGCCGGGTCCACCGTGGCGGCGTAGAACTTGTTGCCGTCGCGGTGCCACCCCTCCTCGGTGCGCACGAAGCGATTGCCGGAGGAGAAGTTGGTGTACTGCGTGCCGAGGCGGAAGCGGGCCAGCTCGGCCGGCGCGGGGTCCTCGCCACGCGCCGGCCCTGTGCGGGTGACCAGATACTGCCCCCACCCATAGGCGTACCGCTGGTCGTAGTCCGGGGGCAGGTTGAGGGTGCCGTCCGGGTAGCGGCCGAACTTCGCAACGACCAGCCGCCGGCCCTCGTCCGTGGCCGGCGGGGCGTCGTCGGGCACCACCTGGGGCACCAGGGCGTTGCGCCAGTCGCCGTGGGCGATGTCCTCGACGTACAGCACGACGTAGCCGGACTGCACGGACGTCGGCACCGGGACTTGCAGGGCGGTGTCGGATTCGACCCAGTACACGCCGCCGGCCTCGTCGCCGTCCTTGATCCACGCCCGGCCCGGGGCGAGTGCGATGTAGCCGGGGCCGTGGAGGGCGGACAGGGAGGGCTCGAAGCTCTCGCGGCTGTCGAAGCCGGCCACGAAGTCCTGCATGGACCCGAACATCCGGCGGAAGCTCTGCGCCGAGTAGTCGGCCTCTTCCTGAAACGCGACGGTGATCACACGAACCTCCCGGGTTGCCACTCGACATGGCCGCTGGCGGCCCCGTCGTAACTCGTCTTGCTCTGCTCGATGGAGACCTCCACTGTCCGGCCGGCCTCCGCCCGCCCCCACTGGGTGAGGGTCGGCGCGACGGGCGTTCCCGCGCTCGCGCCGTCCGCGTAGTGCGTGAGCGCCGGAGGGCCGGTCACGGGGACGTCGAGCACCAGGCGCTCGCCGGCGGTCAGCCGGAACGGCGTGCCGTCCGGCCACCGCTCGACTCCCATGCGTCCCACGATCTGGCCAGCCTCCTTGAACACCAGGACCGGCCCTTCGACGGGTCCGCGGATTTCCGCCCGCAGCGCGGCGGTGTCCATCGACCCGTTCGTCAGCATCGCGGTGCGGGGCGGGCCCCAGCCGCCGTTACGCGGGATGCGCAGCGGCATGCGCAGCGCACGGTGCCGACCGAAGCGGTAGCCGCCGCGCTTGAAGTCGGTGGAGGCGGCCAGCTCCTTGCGGATCGGGCGCACGGCCCGAATCCACGGTTCGGTGCATTCGAGCTGCACGTCGACGAGGGGATGGAACTGTCCGTACGTCTCGTCGACGCTGGTCTCCCGCTTGCGGACGCGGCCGGCGACCTGGGCCCAGGCGCCTTGGGCGACGCCGGGCAGGCAGAAGGAGAACGGCCGCTCGTCGCGGGAATGGGTGAAGGCCGCGGCGACCTCGCCCATGAGGAGATCGAGGTGCTCGGAGGAGTCGGCCATCACCCGGAACGTGATGCTGACGACGCGGCCGCGCATGTAGTCGCGGCCGGGCAGCAGCCCGTCGTAGTTGACGAGTTCGAGGTCATGGGACTTCACGTCCGGCATCGCGGCCAAGCCGTCCACCTTGACCGGCAAAAGCGGGGACTCATCCCCCAGGAGCACGCCTCCGTACGCGAGTGTCCACGGCGTGCCTGTGAACGGGATGCGCGCCGACTTCATCGTTTACCGTCCAATCCGAAGCTGCCATGCGACTTCGCGGCCGATCTCGCGCGGGTCCGCGTTCGTGCTCGCGTTGATCGTGATCGGCCTCTCGGCCCTGTCCGTCTTGCCGTCCCGGTGCTTGTCCCGGTTCTCGTCCGCGCTGCGGCCGGCCTTGCGGCCGAAGTCGCCGACCAGGGATCGGGAGACGATCTGCTGGAGGGGCTGGAGCGCGTCCGCGATCGGATCGCTGTACCCGATGGGCGACGGCCCGAAGTCGGACATGACCGGCAGCGCCATGAACGGCGAGGGCGCCGCGTAGCTCATGGGCATGGCGGCCAGGGACATGAAGCTGGAGAACGGCGAAGTGATCGCGTCCTTGATCCCGGAGATCACGCCGCCCACGGACACCGACTTCAGGCCGGAGATGAAGCCGTTGACGACGTCCTTGCCCTTCTGGACCAGCCACGAGCCGGCATCGCCGATCGCGCCGAGGACCTTGTCCTTCAGGCCCCGGCACCAGCTCACCAGGTCACCCAGCTTCGAGACCGCGCCGTCCTTCGCCCGGCCGAACCAGTCGACGAACTTGCCCGGCAGCTCGCCGAGCTTGGCGCAGGCGTCGCGCACCCAGCCGACCGCGCGGGAGACGGCGTCGGAGATGGCCTGCCAGATGGTCGCCGTGACGTTTCTGCACGCGTCCCAGGCGGACGAGACCTTGTCCTGCACCCACTGCGCGCCCTGCGACGTCGCGTTGGTGATCCACTGCCAGGCGGAGCTCACCTTGTCGGAGCACCACTGCCAGGCCGCGCCCGTCTTGTCCTGCACCCACTGCCAGGCGGCCGGCACCTCGGAGCGCACCCAGTCCACCGCCGTGGCGATGGCCGAGCGCATGGCCTCCCAGGCTTGGGCGAAGAGGTTCAGCGCCCCCATGGTGGCCTGGAGCCCGGCGACGAACTGCATCAAGATCCACGATGCGAGGTCGACCAGGAGCTGCATGGCCTCCGGGTTGTCCGTCAGCGCCCGCATCACCCCTCGCAGCGCCTCGGCGAGGGTGTTCAGCGCCTGCGGCGCGAAGTCGGCCAGGGAAACCAGCAGATCGGCGAAGGCGCTGGTGACGACCGACAGGAAGTTGATGAAGGCGTCGAAGACCTTCGACAGGACCGGCGCGTTCTGCGCGAGCTTGTCGAAGAAGTCCCCGACGATCCGGCCGAGTTCGGCGAACCCCGTCGAGACGTGCTCGACGAAGTCCTGCATCCCCGACTCGTTGAGCGCCTTCGTCAGGCGCGGCAGGAGCTTGTCCGCGAAGCCGGTCAGGCTGCGGACGAGGGGATCGACGTACTGGGTGCCGGCCTCGAAGAAGGACCGGAACATCCCCCGGGAGGAACCGAGCCACCTGCGGATGTGGTCCAGGGCGGCCTTGACCGGTCGCTCCATCACCGAGGCGGCGTCCGCGAAGACGGACTTCGCCTCCTTGGCGACGCCGGAGAACGACGACTTGAGCTTGTCGGTCCCCAGCGCCAGGGCCGCGACGCCGGCCACCAGCGGCAGCAGGGGGACCGCCGCCAGGGCGGCGACGGCGACGAGGCCGGCACCCGCGACGACCGCGAGGGTTGTCAGCGAGGCGACCGTGGCCATCACGGCCACCTGCACGCCGCTGCCGATCGCGCTGCTCGCGGCCCCGGCCGCGCCGGCGATACCGCTGAACGTCTGCCGGCCGCCGTCCAGCAGATCGGAGAAGCCGGCCCGGACGGAGGTGAACGCGGTGCCGAAGCCGGCCGCGATCATCTCTCCGGTGCCGGAGAGGAGCTGCCGGGCGCCGTCGACCGCGCGGCCGACGTTGCCGAGGAAGCCCCGGTCCACCCGTGCCTGAATGCGCACATCGCGCCGGCGGGTGAGCGCCATCAGGCGCGCCTCGGCGCGGCCGGCGTCCACGTCCGGGCGGATGGTCGGGGTGATGCGACGCGCGCGGCGGGCCAGGGCGTCCAGCCGGCCCCGTGCCGTGGCGTCGTCTACGTCCACATGGACACGCACTCGCGCCTGCCGCTCGATGCGGTCGAGATACCGCTGGAGCGACTGGTGAAAGTTGCTCGTGTCCGGGAGAACCTTGATATGGACGCGGCCGCCTTCGGGCCCGCCCGGCCCCGCACCTGCCAAATGGTGCTCCTTGCTAGTTGACGATGAAGGGGGGCGCCTCCGGCTGCTCCTTCGAGCGCTCGGCGACCACGGCCGGGATGGCGACCGACGCGCGGACGGGCGCGAGGTGCGGCGCGCGCGGCCGTTCGCCGGCCAGCGCGGAGACGAAGGGGTTCGAGGCCCGCTCAGCAGTGCCCGAGCCCTTGCCGGGGCGCGGGTAGGGCGTCGGTTTCTCCAGGGCCCCGGGCCGCTTCGCGCGCTGCACGAGAGCCACGTAGGTGTTCCACTGCACCGCGTCCACCAGGTCCGCGAGGATGTGCGCGTGCACGTCCCACCCGACGGCCTGTCGGCCGCCGAGGAGAGCGGCCATGACGGCCGCGTCGTCGGGAAGGTTCTCGACAAGCGCCAGGACGGCGCGGGCCGACATCTCACCCCGGAAGTACGCCAGCAGGTCTACCGAGTAGAACCGGCGCAAGTCCGCGTAGATGGCGGCCCCGTGCTCGTCCAGCAGCCTGACGAGACTCAGGCTTCCGGGACCTCCGCAGCCTCCATCCACGCCTCGAAGATCCGCGAGCGGCCATCCAGCGGCAGCTCGTCCAGAGCCGCCGCCATGGCCTTCTTGTCGGTCGCGACCGCGACCAGGGCCGCGTCCATAGCGTGGATCTTGGTGACGTCCGAGACCTTGTCCGAGCCGAGCGCGTCGATGTGCGCCAGCACGGCCTTGAGGTCGCCGCCCGGCACGGTGGCCAGCGGACGCAGGTGGATCGTTTCGCCGGCGGGGCCGATGAAGGTCAGGCCGGCGGACGCCTTGCTCTCGGCCTCGGCCTTGAGATCAGCGAAGTTCAGTGTGGTCAAGCTGGGTCCTTCTGGGGCTCAAGTTGCGCAGGAGGTTCCCCTGCGAAGAAAGTCGAAGCGTCGGCCGGTGGAGCGCGGGGGCCCGTCCGGCGGATAGGTTCACTGCTCGTCCAGTGGCCGGTCTTGCCTGAGCACGCTGAAGTCATCGTGCTGGCAGCCTGACTTGCTCAGTTCCAGTTGAATGAGGGCGAGTTCAGGACATCGTCGGCAAACCTCTCACAGAGGCACACCCCCTTGGTCAGGATGAGCGGTGCCCTTGGCGACGGCGCAGGTCTCTGGCCCGTGTAGTCGCCCGCTCATACCTAGAACACGTGATTGAGGTCAACATGAGCGGAACCCCCGCTGAAGGTGAAAGCTCCATCACTCCCGAGCCGATCCTCTCCCAGGACAGCGCGGAACTTTCCCTGCCCTCCCTGGAGCTACCAGCACTCGAAGAGGACCTCCTGCTGTCCCTGATGGACGGGGTGGATGCTTCCCTGCTGCCGGAGTCGGCAGCAGGGGAACTCGCAAGCACCGCCGAACCGCTGACGCCCACAGCCAATTCCGACTGGATGGCAACTGTCCCCGACGGTGTCAGCCTGGCCAACATGTCCATCCCGGGCACGCATGAGAGTTGCGCGCGGGTCGGGGACTGGTCGTTCGGCTTTGGTAAGTGTCAGGACACCAGCATCACATGGCAGCTGGATGCGGGGGTCCGATTCTTGGATATTCGCTGCCGGTCGGTTGGAAGCGGTCCAGGTGTCTTTCGCATCCACCACGGTGACATCGACCAAGAAATGATGTTCGGTGACGTCCTGATGGAATGTGCCGAATTTTTGCGGGAACACAATCAGGAAACGATCCTGATGCGGGTATCGGAGACAAAATCTAACGATGCCACTGTATTCAAGAGGATCTTCGAGGAATATTACCTCACGAAGATGGGATGGAGATACCTCTTTCACATCGGGACGAGCATCCCAACCCTAGGGCAAGTCCGCGGCAAGATTGTACTGATGACGCGCGACCCCTATATGGGAGGGCTCGATAGCGGCCATTTCGACACTCAGGACAAGTGGAACAGTCCGAGCATGTCCGAGAAGATCACGGCTATTGACGACCATCTCAATAGAGCGGTAGCCACCACGCCCAAGTCAAAGATCTTCTTGAATTACACCAGCGCCACCAACCCCCCGGGCACGACGCCATCGGACTTCGCGAGGGGCCTCAACCCCTACGTGCTAGCACGCGTCCAGTCCATCTACAATCCCGCCAAGACCGTTGGTGTAATCGCGGCAGACTTTATCGACCGCACCGCCTTCATGGGCGGCGGTGGGAGCTACGACCTGGCATCAGCCATCATCAAGATGAATGACCACAGCCGCCCCAAGCCGCCGCCACGGAAGCGGGTCTCGCTATACATGAAGACAAACGGTCAAGTGGGGGGGCGCCCCTACACGGGTGACCGTGATGAGCACTTCTACCTTTGCGGCGTTGGAGGTGGTTTGGTAATTATCCCTTCCGGATTCGTCCGAATCCGCAGTAGGTATGACTACCGTTCGCTGGACGTGTCCCCCGGTGGTACGGTAACCGTTCAGCAGATGGCAAACACAGCGAGCCAACTCTTCTTCTTGGTGCCAAGGGGTGATGGCTCCTTTGGCATTCAATGCATTTCGACGCCCGGCCGTTTCCTGTACATGCACCAATCCGGCAGTGTGGGAACTAGGCCAGAAACGGAGTTTCAGGACACAAGTTGGAAATTCTCCATGCAAGCCGAAACCATACCCGGGTTCGCTATCCAAAGCTGGTATTACTGGGGGAACTAGCGCCATTCCGGGTGCTCTGAAAATCAGCGATTGAGCGGCCAGCGGCAGAGTAAAACTAGAGCGCGTAGCGCTCGGTCACAGTGCCGGTGGAGCCGCCGTAGCCGAGGATGGTGGCCTTCACGGGCACCTCGGACAGGGCGGCCGGGTCCAAGGTGATGGAGTCGCCGCCGATGATCGCTACCTTGGGGTAGTGCCAGGCGACGGCGTTGTCCCCGTCCGTGCCGACGATCAGCAGGGCCTTTTCCGTGGCCGTGGGGTTCAGCGGGATGTTGAAGCCGACCGGCTTGGAGGTGACGGGGTCGGTGATGACGGCCTCGTCCCCGGCCCCGTAGTAGAGCTTGTACGTCTCGACGGTGAAGTCCTCAAGATTCACCGTAAGCGCGTAGGTCTTCTTCGGGTTGGTCTGCTTCAGGTTCGGGTTCTGCCAAGACCCCAGAGTCTCGGCGTCGTCGCCGTCCACGGACATCTCGATGCCGTTCTCCAGCGACGTGTTGCCCACGTCCCGCCAGGCCGTGGACTTCGCACCGCCGACCTGCGGCATCGTCGCGTTCGGGTCCTTCGGAAGGATGGGAAGCGCCGGCATCGGGGTGCCGACTTCCGCCACGTAGACGTACCCCTGCGAGGGGTTCATGACGGGTTCGATCTTCTCGGCCAAGGGCCGCCTTTCCAGCATGCCAACGGCCCGCCCAGGAAGCCCCAGGCGGGCCGTCGTCGTTCGTTCGTATGCGGTGGGGTTACAAGCCGGCCCACTGGTGGGCGACGCGTGTCGACCACGCGTCCGTGCCCTTGACGGAGACGTCGTACTCGTAGACCTGGCCGACCACCGGGTACGGCTCGGGGGCCACGTGGACCTGCCGGTATCCGTTCTCGTTCGGGGGCCGGCCGGGGGCGGTGACGGTTCGCAGAAGTGCGCCGTCCTTGAAGATGCGGATGGTGTAGTCCTCCGCCCCTTCGACCGGCAGCCACATCACGTGCACCTCGTTCGGCGCGCCGCCGTCCCGCCAGACCTGCACGTCCTTCGGGGCCTCCGGGGCGGGGGCCGGCAGGGTCACGGTGAAGGCGAAGCGCCGCCCGGCCCGGTCCTCGAAGGAACCCTCGAAGGTCGTGGCGGTGCCCGGGTAGGTGTGGTGGCAGGTCACCACGGAGCCGGGGCCGGGAATGTCCACGATCTCCGCCGCCATCAATCACCCCAGGTGATCTGGCCCTTGCCCGCGACGGCGTTGCGGATGGTGGCGGACACCTTGCGCGGGTCGTCCTCGAAGTAGCCGAGCTGGACGTCCAGGTCACGCGGGAGCCGCACGGTCACCGTGGCGGTGGCGGTGTGGCCCTCAAAGCCGGCGTCCTTCCAGGACGGAACGGTGACCGTGACGGTCTTCTCGCCGTCGGCGGTGAAGACATGCCGCTCGGTGACCTTGCCGGCCGAGACAGCAGGAGTGGCGAGCGGAGAGCCGTCGCCCCAGTCCACCGTCACGCCAGGCTTGACGCCGGTGGCCGACAGCACGCCCTCGAAGTTCGAGCCGACGTCCATGGCCCAGGAGATTTCCACGGGCAGGACAGGCGCGGTCCTCACGGTCTTGGTGTTGCCGTCGGCGTCCGTGACCGTGACCATGTGCGCGCCGAGCGTCTTGTACTCGTGCTCGACCACGACCGGGTCGGATCCGATAGTGATATCGGCCATGTGGCCGTCTCCCCAATCCAGGCGCGCGGGGCCGGCGGCTGCGCCGGCCACCTGCGCGCGGTAGTACCTGCCGTTGCCCCGGTCCGCCGCGAGCGCCACCGTCATCGGCGGGCGGGCGGTCAGAGGGCGGGCGTTGAGCTGATAGGTGGCCGTGAACCGGCAGGCTCCCGGGTGGCCGGCGGTCAGGGCGTCGCCCGTCATGAACGGGCCGGTGACCTCGGTGAAGCGGCTGAGGTAACCGTCCGGTCCCCGATGCTGGTCCCGGCATGCGGCCAGCAGGGCACCCCGGGCCTGCCGGGCGAGGAGCGAGGCGGCCGGCCGGGAGGCGGCAAGGGCTTCAACTGTGAACATGCCGGAGTCGATGAAGCGCGGGTCGCAGGCCTTGCCGCCCACCCGCCGGGCGACGACCAGCGGCAGGAGCCCGGCCCACTGCTGCGGCATCGCGACCCGTACCGCCGTGCCGGCGGGCAGGTAGGCGCGCAACGCCTCCAGGACGAGCGCTTCGGTGTCGGGCAGAACGTACACGTTCACCTCCGGCTGCGGGGGCCGCTACCCGCGCCCACCACGTGCTCGATGGCATGGATGCCCTCGACCCATTCGCCAGCCTTGGTGAAGTGGCCGTAGTTGATCGAAGCGCTGTTGCGGTCCTCCAGGTTGACCGAGTAGCCCTTGCGGTGCCGGCGGACCTTGATGCCGTGCTCGAACGCGCCGGTCTTGCGGTGCGGCGCGGCCGCGGCCTTGATCTCGCCCGCCACGACCGTGGCGTGGGCCTTGAGAACCTGCATGACGCCGGGCATCCCGGCAACGGTCTTATGGATGTTGGGCTTCACGTACGCCACCGCTGCCCCCTTCGATCACGGCGGACACGTAGCGGGTACGGCGCGAGGCCCCGTGCACGCGCGGCGGGTCCACCACGTGCCACAGTTCGCCGTCCATCTCGACCCGCGCCCACGTCTGCACCGCCTCACACGGCCCGGTGATCACTTTCCGGCGTACGGGTGCCGCCCAGCCCGTCGCCACCCCTTCCGGGGCGTCCAGGGGCTGCACAAAGGCGCGGATGGTCGCAGGCCGGCCCAGGCCCGGGGCGGTGCCGCCGTACCCGTCGTCGGTCTCAGCCGGCGGGTACACCCGCAGCTCGACCGGGACCCGGCGATCGAAGATCACACGAGCCCCCGCTGGTCGGACGGGTCCGGGTACGGGTAGCCGGCGCACCGGTCGGTGAGGGCGACGGCCCGGACAGTCTCCAGCGAGCGCAGGGCGCTACGGCCTGACAGCCGCTCGATCAGCAGCTGCTCGCCCTTCGACAGGGAGCCACCCACCGCGCCCTGCTCGGGCATGCGGTAGCTGTACTCACCGGCCGATTCGCTCACGAACCCCTCGGGGTTGCGCACGCGGCGCTCGGCCACCGCCAGGACGATGGCCTTGACCGCCGCCGGCACCGGCCGGGGCCGGCCGTCGACGACCGCGCCCCAGGACGGATTCCCGTACGCCCGCACGATCGCCGAGGCGTCGTCCAGGGCGGCCTCGGCCTGCTCACGGTCGGCCCCCGTGAAGGTGCCGCCGTAGCGGCGTTCCAGTTCGGCGAGGTCGGCGAGCCGGCCCGCGGACTGTGTGTCCGACACGTGGGGCCCGCCTTACTTGCCGGTGCCGTTGCCCTTGAGGGTGATCGGCACGTACCGGCAGAACTCCGCGAGACCGGTGATCGGGTCGGGGCCCTCGAACAGCGGCTTGGCACCCGCGAAGACGTCGCAGATCGACAGGTCGGAAAGGCCGGCAGTGTCCCAGTCCTGAATCCAGCGCATCGCGTAGCCCTGGTAGGACTCCGAGCCCGAGTGCTTCACGCCCATGGACGCCTGGGGGGCCCGCACGACCAGGGCGAACGCCTCACGGGTCATCGCCAGCGCGCCGCCCTTGATGTAGTTCGACTTGAAGACCTGGAAGTTGAGGATGTCGCCGACGTTCGCGCTGCGCAGGGCCTCGGTGCTGCCGGACTGGTCGGCGCGGACGAACAGATCGTCCTTGAGCAGTTCACCGTAGAAAGCGGGCGAGACGACCAGGATGCGGCCGGTGTCCGGGACGTTGGCCTCGTCCATGGTGACGCCGGCCGCGATGATGGCCTCGCGCACCGCCTTGGCCTTGGACGGGTCGACCGTGGCGGTCTCCGGGACGGCCTTGATGGCGGCGTTCATCGGCTCCGCGATGGTGCCCTCGATGCGCTCGCCGATCTTGCGGACCTGCGGGGCGAGGACCTGGGCGGCGAAGCTCTCGATGTCCAGCGTCAGCTCGCGCGAGGTGACCTTGACCGGGTGAATGAAGTGGTGGTCCAGGCGGACCGGCACCGAGGACTCGCGGACGTCGAGGTAGCCCTGGGTGCCGCTGCCGATGTTCGGCGTGGCGGTGCCGGCGTCGTGCGCGTCCTGCGTCTGGCCGGGCTTCTTGATGTTGACGACGTTGCCCACGCCGCCGGCGAACTCGCTCTCGGCATCGCGGTGGACCAGACGGCCCAGGACCAGCTCGGCGGCGAGGAGGGAGAGGGCCTGACGGGCGACCTTGCCGCCCGCGTTCTCCGTAGTGATGAAGCTATGAGCCAAGGGGTGGTGCAACTACTTTCGGTACGCGAAAGCCCCTGGGTGCAGGGGCCGGGGGAAGGCGCGCGGATCAGAAGCTGATGGCGCGGATGCGGCGGGTGATCGCCTCGGGGTCGTGCTCGGCCGGCGCGTCGGGCTCCAGCCCGCCCTTGCCGGTGACGGGCTTCGGGGCGACCAGTGCGGCGAGCTTGCGGGCGTCGGCGGCGATCTCCTCGGGCGTCTCGCCCTGGAGGCGTGCCGCGAGGTCGGCGGGCAGGTTGACGCGGGCGGCTTCCTGGTGCCGGAGCACCGAGACTTCCAGCTCCGCCAGCCGGTTCTTATAACCAGCGGCCTCGGCGTCTGCCGCCTTGGCTGCGTCCGCGAGGGAGCGGGCCTCCGCCTGCGCCTTCTCGTACAGCGCGCGGTAGTCCACCGCCGCCTCGGCCTGCTCTCCTGCCGGGGCGCGCTCAGCGGTCGGCGACTCGGCCGGTACCGCTGCGGGCTCCTTGCCGCCGAAGACTTCGGCCGGCGTCGGGGTCGGGGCGGCCGGCGGCTGCTGGGGGGCGCCCACCGGGGTCTGCTCGCTCACGTGGTGCTGCTCTCTTTCTCAAGTTCTCGACGCCATTCGGCCAGGGTCAGGCCGTCCTTGGACTTCTCCTGCCACAGCCGCATGTAGCGCTGGTTCGCTTCGGGGAGCGTGTGGGTGCGGGAGAAGATCGGGCGCGGCTGGCAGTGACAGTCAGGGTGGTAGCGCACCCCGTCCGACATGCCGGCCGTCGCGGCCGACTTGTAGACCGCGCCCCGGCTGGCGAGCATCGCGCACCAGGCGCACGGGTCGGCGTCGGTCTCCCGGTAGTAGCCCAGCGCCTTCGGGTCGCAGCGTACGGCCTCGGCCAGGGCTTCGCGGCCGCCGTCCTCGGCGATCTGCGATCCGGTGCGGGCGGCTTCCTGCCGGGCGGTCGTCATGACCTCGGCCAGTTCCTTCTCGAACTGCGGGTCATCGAGCCGGCCCCGCCGCTCGGCCGCGCCCCGCGCCTTGTCCAGGCGGGCCGTGACCTCGCGGTGGAACGCGCCCTCGGCGCGCCGCTGCTCGGTGCGCTCGTCGTAGCCGACCCACGGGGAATCCTCCACCAGCAGGTGACCACCGCGGCTCGCTGTGCCGGCCTGCGCGCCGGCGGCGCGGTTGAACTCGCGCCACAGCCCTTCGAGGGTCGGCCCCTCGGCCGTGGCCGCGCCGGGCAGGTTGACGACCGTACCGGTCTCCAGCGCGCGCAGTAGCCGGTAGAAGGCGACGGCCAGGGCGTAGGACTTCCGCCGGCCCCGGGCGACGCGGGCCCGGTACTCGCGGCCCAGCGGCCCGGCACCGGTCCGTACGTCCTGCGCGGAGATGCCGGCTAGCCATGCGGTCAGGTCGGCGGCGACCTCAGCGGCTGTGCGCTCCTGCGCCCGCCGGTACGCGGCTGTCGCCCGCAGCGCGTCCGCGCTCGTCGCCATCGTTCACCCCCTCGTCGGGGGCCTTCGCCTGCTGGCTCGCGGCGATCTCGCGCAGCCGCTGTTCCTGGGCGGCCTTCCACTCCTTGACCGCCTCGTCGATGTCCGACTGCGTGAAGCCGGGGACCTTGCGCAGGACGATGCCGAGCGGGACGCCGATCTGCGACAGCTTCAGGCCGGCGTCGGCGGCCTGGGCGAAGGAGCGGTTGCCCCGGTCGGCCCAGACGACTTCGGACTCTTCGTCCTCGAAGCCGGCCCGGTCGCCGGCTACCAGGGCACACAGCCTCATGACCGATTCCCAGCTCTCGCCGAACGCGGCCTGCACTTCGGCGACCTTGCGCATGAACGCGGACTCGGCCGCCGCAAGCGCGTCGGCCGCCATGTTGACCATGTCCGACATCACGTAGTGCGGCGGGGTCTCGGTGACCATGCAGGCGTGCTTGACCGCCATGGCTATGGAGTCCTGGAGATCCTTCGTGGACTGGGCGGGGAGCTGTCCGAACTCGGTCTCGGCGTTCGGGGAGACCAGCAGCGTGGAGGGGTCCAGGACCGGTGGGAGGAACGTCGGCTGCCCGTTCTCGTCGCGCACGGGGTCGCCGTACTCGTCCAGCACCTCCACCGGCGCGAGGCCGGTGGCGAAGCGGATCGCGAACGCGCCGTAGTGCTGGGCGATGAGCATGTTGAGCGTCATCTGGTTGATGCGGTCCTGTGTGGTCATGACCCGCTCGACCAGCCCCTGAGTGCGGCCCTGCAAGTCGACCGCCGGCGCGAACCGCACGACCGGGCACACGCCCATGCCGTGCTGCTCGACCTTCGTGACCTTCGGGTCGCCGGACTCGAAATCCAGGTGGTAGACGGCCTGGTCGTCGATCAGCCGGCCCGTGTGCGGCTCCTGGCCGCCGTCGCCCGGTGTGCGGTCCAGGTGCAGGGCGTACAGCGGAAAGGGGTCGAAGGTGGGGTCCTCGTAGACCGCCACCGTCTTGACCGCGTCGTACGCGCGCACCTGCGGCCGGTCCCGCTTCTCGCCCGGCCGCATCCCGGGCAGGACGGTCACGTAACTGTGGCCGGCGGCGAGCGCGCCCCGGTGGACCTGGTGCTGCCGCTGGTCGAGCCGGTTGGCCTGCCACCACTTCCACTCGGGCGCGTTGGTGTCGCTTCCCGAGCGGCGGTAGCCGTCCACGCCCATGGCGTTGGTCGGCGCGTCCACGATCAGCGGGACGATGTTGTCGAAGGACCGTTTCACCAGGGCCCGGAACTCCGGGTTGGCCTTCTTCGGGATGAACGGTGCGCGGTGGAAGCCCCGCAGGTACCGGTCGGCCAGGTTCAGCCGCTCGTAGTCCCGCTGGATCAGGCCACGGGCGTGGCGTGCGCGCTGCGTGAGCACGCTCGCGACCTCGGTCAAGCTGTCAATACCCTTCGTACGCGGTCAGCTGTGCCACCGCGCGCTGTGGCTTGAGCTTGCCGGACTCGATCAGTCGCCGACGGGCAATCCAGCACAGCAGCAGTGCTGCGTACGCATCGACCTTGTGCCGGCTCTCGCGCGACTCCTTGCGGAAGCTGATGCCGTACTGATTCGGCCGCTTCCGGGCGTTCTCCACGTGCCTGCGCAGTGTGAAGTGGCCTTGGTGAAGGAGTTGGTGGGCTTCGATGGCCCCCACCATGGCCATGTTCTCCGTGGTGATCTCGCGCTGATTGGCGCGCATGTCGTACCCCACCGCGGACCGCGCGTTCGAGCGGATCAGCAGCTTCGGGCCGTACTTCTCGGACCACTGGGCGGTGTAGGTCTCCCAGTACGCCACGTCGGAGAGGAACGCCACCACGTTGTAGGTGGTGAAGGCGTTCGCGACGGCGTCGCTGACGACTTCCTTGTCCACCTCCCAGCCGGCCCCGGCGGGACCGTCGGGCTTCTCCCACACGCCCAGCGGGACGCACATCGCATCGCGCACGCGCATGGCCACCAAGGCTGTGCTGTCGTCGGCCTCGCCGCCGTCCAGGCCCAGGACGATGCGTTCGCCCGGTCGCAGGTCCCGGCCTTCGACCTCGCACCGGCCCCAGTCCTCGGGGTCGACCAGCGCGTCCTCGGCGACGGTCGTCTGGTTCAGGTACTTGCGGCGGGACTCGTCCTCGGTGGTGGACGCCGACCAGATCTCCGGCATGACCCGGTCCGGATTCACCCAGACCGCATCACCCCGAGTGCACAGCAGCGCGGCGCGCAACTGCTCCTCATCGCCGAGGTCGACGCCGGAGGGGGCTTCGACGCTGTCGTAGTACAGGCCCGTGGCCCGGTTCTTGCCGTCACGCTGCTTCTGGAAGTCGTACAGCGTGTTCTCGGCCACCGAGTCCTCGCCGACCACCGGGGCGTTGGTGATCTCCATGTACCGGCCGGAGACCTTGGCGCAGTTCGCGCGGATCGTGGCCGCGAGCTTCGGGCCGTGGTTGCCGGTGACCCAGTGCCACGTCTCGTTCATCAGGGCGAAGCTCGGGCGCCCGCCTTCGGCGGCCCGGTAGCTCGACGCCTTGGCTTCCAGCCGGCAACGCCGGCCGTCGGGCAGCGTCGCGTAACACTTCTCCTGGCCCAGATCGACCGCGTACAGCGCGATCGTCTCGTCCGTCAGCAGCCCCAGCAGGGCCGACATGGTGTTGGTGTTCTGCGTCGCCGAGGTGGCGAAGATCTGAACCCACGGCTCCTTCGCCGGCACTCCCCGAGGCGAGCCGTCCGCGCGCCAGCCGCCGAAGCGGCACGGGCCCATCAGCTCGACCCAGCACACGGACGCCATCATCGGGTCCTTGCCCCAGCCCTTGAGGCGCCTGAGCGTCCCCGAGGTATATGTGAACTCGCCCTCGGCGTCGATGGCGTACCAGCGGGCCAGGATGCGCACCTGTTCCGGGGTGTACCGCCAGTCGGCCCGGAAGCGGTGGGCAGTCCACCGGAGGATGTCCCGGGCAAGGGTCAGCTCGGGGACGGTGTCCTCGACGGTCCGCACGGGGGCGAAAGCCGGCGCGGGCAAGCGCCACCCCCGTTCGGTTCAGTCGGTCATGTACTGGCCTCCGCGTCGCGCCGGGCCTCGGCCTCCAGCCGGGCCAGCAGCACCGGCGGGACGTCCTCCGGGCAAGAGGTAAAGGGCTGCGTCATGTCATGCGCCCACAGGGCCCGCGCCTGTTCGTGCGTGACGCCTCGATCGAGGCAGGCCCCGTAGTAGGCGATCGTCCGGGCGATGCGCAGGGCCTCGTTCGACGGGCCGTTCCCGGCCCTGCTCTTGCGGCGGGCCATCAGCGGCGACCCGCCCACCGGGCACCGGCCGCCGAGCGGGAGTTGTGCCCACGCTCTGGCCCGTCGCCTTCGCCGCGGACCTTCGCCAGCAGCGCGCCGGCCGCCTGCCGGAGCTGCCGGGCCTCGGTGATGCCGGGGTGCAGCACGAACATGCCGGCGCGGTTGCCGCCCGGCACCATCTGCCC
Organism: Streptomyces luteoverticillatus; assembly: GCF_003970715.1. Lineage (NCBI taxonomy): Bacteria > Bacillati > Actinomycetota > Actinomycetes > Kitasatosporales > Streptomycetaceae > Streptomyces > Streptomyces luteoverticillatus. Next base: position 732,099 of record NZ_CP034587.1, read on the forward strand.
CTCGCGGCGGACTAGGTCGTCCAGCGACGCGGCGCGGGCCAGCATGGGGGCGGCGATGTCGATCGCCGCCAGGTCCGCCGGCTCCAGCTCCAGCTCGACCTCGAACCCGTCGACGAGAGCGGCGCGGATCTTGTCCGCGTCCTTCAGCTTGGGATCGATGCGCAGGGCGTCGTCACCTCGGATCTCAGTACGTGGGGGATGCGGCTCTCGGCCAGGCGGCACAAGGGGCGAAGCGGGGAAAAGAGGCGGCCTCGGGATCGCACAGAAACCGAGCTGCTGTCACGCCCCGGTCAGGAAGAATCATGATCAGGGAGCCACCCCCCTGGGGTCGCGAGGTTCGCGATCACTCAACAGCGACCGATCACGCGACACGAACGACAAGTGATCAACAACGTTGAAGCGACAGCGCAGGAGCAAGCCGCACCACCAGGAGCGGCAGCACCCCGGCCCAGCCCACCGAGGGCACGCCACGACGGACACCGCACCCAGACACCACCGTCAGGGCCCGCGCACCAGCACTGTTCCCGAGAACCCGTTGAGCGATGCAGCGAACGCCACCGACCCCCGCCCTCCACACCCACCGGCCAGCGCTCCGCGCGGCCCACCCTCCGGGCCCGCCCCCGGGGTACGGACGGGAACCACCCTGGGTGCTGGTGCAGGGAGGAGGGGGCTTACAGCGCCCCAGGGTGGGGCCTGCGACTTGTGGGACGCTCACGGGTCTCACGGGCCCGCCTTCGGCCGGCCGCGGCTTCCTGCGCCGTCTTGCGGGCGTGATGCCAGTGGCACAGCGACCACAGCGCCTCGGGCCGGTGGTCGTGCGGATCGAAGCGGTGGTCCACCTCGGACGCCTCCTCGAAGCACGGCAAGCCCGTGTCGTAGCGGATCCACTGGCAAAGGTGCGCGTCCCGGGACAGGACAGCGGCGCGGATGCGAGGCCAGTTTCGTGGGAGCTGAGCACGGCGGGTGCTGGTAGACCAGTTGCCGCTCAGGCATCCTCCCTGCTGGCATATGGAAGTCGACGCTCAGCGCCCCGCCCGGGGTCGAACCGTGGGAGGAGAGTCACCACGGGACCGCGCCGGGCGGGGCGGTTGCAGGGCCGCGCTACGGGGCGTCACTCGTCTTATGCGCACGCACGCGCGTGGCGCTCTCGGCCTTGCATCCTGATTAAGTTCGGGTGGGGTACAGCAGGCTGAGGCGCCCGCCGCGAGCGCCCCGAAGGGCCGCGCTGGACGCCGCGCCCAGCAGAAAAGGTGCTGCCCGCCCCTTCTTCCCCTATTACGCGTTTAGGAAAGAAGGTACGGGCAGCGTCTCTTTCGCTGTTCCTTCAGTACGAGATCACGCGGCGGCTTGCCCTGCGGTCCCGCTGCCGAACTTCCTGTCGCGGCCGTGCGGCACCGGCTCCCCAGCTTTCGCCCACTTGATCGTCACTCGTTCGCTGCCGTTAAACCTTCCCCCTCTCTTGGGGACTTCTTCACGATCACGTAATCGATCGCCAAACGGAGCAAATCCCGCTGCATGGACAGGGTGGCCGTATTCCACAGCTCTCGAACCTGCTCCGGCTCGGTCAGGAAACCCACGGCGTCCAACGATGTCGTGGGGCCATGCTGGGCAAGGTCCCTATTGGCCTCGCTGAGAACTTCCCGGGCTTCCTGTTCATGCTCCTCAAACAGGTCTTCCATAAGGTCGTAGCGGCCCTTGTTGCGGTCCTCCATGAGCCGCCGCAGACGCTTTTGCGCTGCCTCCACCGCTTGCACAGCTTCCCGGTGGGCCTTGGTCTCCTCCGGCTTCGTGAGCAAAGCCCATCGCTCGGCCACAGCCAGCAGCAACGGGTCTCCCGCGTCAGAACCACCAACTCGGTTGATCCAGCGAACCGCCATGTAGTCCTCGATGGCCTTCTTGTTGACGGAGGCCGGGGCGGGGCAATCAAGCCCAAGGTAGTGATGCCGGTAGCAGCCGTAGGAATCGCTACCGCACATAGTCATGGCGCCTTTGCAGCCCCCGCACCGCAGGGCGTCCGTCATCAGGTGGATAGCCACGCCCCTCTTGGTTGCTGCGGGCTTGTGGTGTTTTTCGACCTCGGCGAGGGCCTGCGGTTGTCGACGGCTCAGGTTCTCGCGCGCCGCCTTCACGATGTGCAGGGGAATCGGCTCTGTGCCCTCGGCGAGGACGGACACACGCTGTCCGCGTGAGTTCTTGTACGGGATGGTCGGTGGCGCGTTGCCTGCCGGGTTCCGTATGGTCTGCCATCCCTCGTACACGGGGCTGTTCACGAGTCGGTGCACTACAGAGATGGTCCAGGCCCCGCCCTTGGGGGACGTAACGCCGTCCGCGTTCATGCCGTGGCAGAGCTGGCGGCCGGATACCTTGCCCTCGGCGAGAGTGAAGAAGATCCGTTCCACGGTGTCCCATCGATCACCGTGCTCTAGCTTCCGGTCCCCGTTGACCTTGAATCCGAACGGTGCTTTGGCTAGCCACTCTCCCCGATCGCGCTGTGTGCGCTTGGTCTGCACGACGCTGTCAGAGAGCCGCACCGAATACTCGCGGGCCTGCTCGGCGTAGTCGATGATCCTTCGCCGGTCTCCGGGCTCCATGGAGTCCAAGCGGTCGTACCAGAAGATGACGCGCACCTTGCCGATGACCTTTAGGAGGTCTTCCGCTCCCTTGCGGCTGAACCGGTCGAGCCGGTAGCACCAGAGGACGTGAATCTTGCCCGTGGCGAGAGCGTGCAGGGCCTCGTCGAAGTCTTCGCGCTCCCGTTCCTTGAACGCTGACCCCAGCTCTGACCACACGTACTCCGCCGGGACCAGCGCACCAGCTTCTGCGGCCTCTCGGTGGCCCTGCTCGATCTGGGCTTCCGTGCTCAGCTCGCGGCGTCGGTCGCCCGCCCCGTAAACCTTCGACTTACGGGCCAGGATGCCCCAGAGGGGGCGGCCAGCGGTGGAGCCCATGTCTTCCATAGTCGCTCTGACCTGCGGTTTTCGCTCGTTGTGGCAGAAGGCAGAGTGTTCTTGCCGCCCAGGGGGTCGGCCAGGGGTGCTCGACGTCCGGGTTGTAGATGTAGGGCACGGCGTAGTCGATCAGCGTCTTGCCGGCGAGCCGGTCGGCGATGGCGGACAGGGCGGCGACGGCGTTGTGGCCGTCGATGCCGTTGATCACCAGGCCGTCGGAGGCGGCCGCCGCGTCACCGAACGTGTGGAGCTGGATGCCGGGGTGCTCGGCGAGGAACTCCTTGAACGGCGGGGTGCCCATCATGTCGGGCTCCGTGCGGGCCAGCGTGGCCCGGGGGTCACGGGTGCCGACGTGGACCTCGTGGCCGAGGCCGGCGAGCTTGGCGATGTGGGCGCGGGCCCCGCCACCGGTACCGAGGACAGTGATTTTCATGGGAAACCTCCCGTTTTGCTCTATGCGGACAGGTCCACCGTAGGGTCCTTTCAGGACAGAACGTGTCCTCTGAGCGGCATCATGGAATTCATGACGGGATGGAATTCATGACGAGCGGCATGACCGCCCGGCTGCTGCGGCTGCTGTCCCTGCTGCAGACCCGCCGGGAGTGGTCCGGCGCCGGCCTCGCCGAGCGCCTCGGCGTGACGGTCCGTACCGTCCGCCGCGACGTCGACCGGCTGCGCGAGCTGGGCTACCCCGTCGACAGCGCCCGCGGACACGCCGGGGGCTACCGGCTCGCCTCCGGCACCGACCTGCCGCCGCTGCTCCTCGAGGACGACGAGGCCGTCGCCGTCACCGTCGCCCTGCGGACCGCCGCGGGCGGCCTCGCCGGGATCGAGGAGAGCGCCCTGCGCGCCCTCGCCAAGCTCGAGCAGGTCCTGCCGCGACGGCTGCGGGGACAGGTCACCGCCCTCCAGTCCGCCCTCGCCGGCATCGTCTGGGAGGACCGGGGGCCGCGCGCCGACCCGGCGCTCCTGGCCACCCTCGCCGTGGCCTGCCGCGACCACGAGATCGTCACCTTCGACTACACCACCCGTCACGGCACCACCACCCCGCGCCGGGCGGAGCCCTGCCACCTGGTCGACTCGGGCGGCCTCTGGTACCTCCTGGCGCACGATTCCGGCAAGGACGACTGGCGCCTCTTCCGCCTCGACCGGATCTCGGACGCCAGACCGACGGGCCGGCGCGTCCCGGCCCGTCCCGTGCCCGGCGACGACCCCGCCGCGTTCGTGGCCGGCCGCCTCTCCTCCGTCCCCACCCGGCACCGCGCCGTCGCCACCGTCCACGCCCCCGCCGACCACGTCCGCGCCCGCGCGCCCGGCCTGGCCACCCGCCTGACGCCCGTGGACGACGCCACCTGCCGCGTCGACGCCTCCGACGACCACTTGCCCCGCGTCGCCCGGACCCTGGCCGGTCTCGACGCCGACTACACCCTCGACGCCGACCCCGCCGTCCTCGACCACCTCCGCCGCGCCGCCCACCGCATCCTGCGCGCCACCGGCTGAGGCCTCGCGCCGAGTCCTCGCGGCGGGGAGCAGCCGAGCCACCGGGGGGGGAGCGGCCGGCGCGCGGCGCGTCAGACGGTCGAGCCCAGCAGGGTGCCGACCCCGTACGTCACCGCCATGGCCAGCGCCCCGCCGATCACATTGCGCAGCGCCGCCGGGCCGATGGTGGCACCGCCGAGCCGGGCGCCCGCCCAGCCGGTGGCGACGAGGGCGGCGAGGACGGAGAGGACGGTCACCGGGAGCCGCCAGTCGGCCGGCGGCAGGACGATCAGCAGCAGGGGCAGCAGCGCACCGGCGGTGAAGGAGAGGAAGCTGGCCACGGCCGCGGCCCAGGGGTTGGTGAGGTCGTCCGGGTCGATGCCGAGCTCCACGCGCGCGTGCGCCCGCAGCGCGTCGTTCCCGCTGAGTTCCCGGGCGGCGGCCTGGGCCACGCCATGGCTCAGGCCGCGCCGCTCCAGCGCGGCGGTCAGCGCCGCGAACCCGGCGCGGGGATGCGCGCGCAGCTCCTTCTCCTCCAGCTCCAGCGCCGCTCGCTGCGCGTCGCGCTGAGCGCAGACCGACACGTACTCGCCGGCGGCCATCGAGAGCGAACCGGCCAGCAGTCCCGCCAGTCCGGCGGTCAGCAGGGTGCCCCGATCCTCGGTCGCGCCGGCGACGCCGACGACGAGTCCGGCGGTGGACACCACTCCGTCGTTGGCGCCGAGGACGGCGGCACGCAGCCAGTTGAGCCGCGCTTCGGTGGCCTGGACGGGCCCGACGTGGTGCGGCGGGTCATGATCGCTCACGGGGCAAGGATCCCGTCGGGCCGGGCGGGGCCGGTGCGCGGCGCGCCGGAGCCCGAAGTTCCTGTGATTGTCAGCCAGTTGGCGCGCATTCTCCCTCTGTGACATAAAGGATGACATGGCGGATACGTTCAGGAACGCCGAGGCCGAAATCAAGATCATCCTTGCGGGTGGGACGGCGGAGGACGCGCGCCGGTCTCTGGGGCTGGAGCCCGGGAACGGCAAACGCCTCGGCATCCACTTCTGGGACGCCCCCCGGGAGGACGGCGAGGGCATCCGCCTCCCCCTGGCGGAGGCCGGGGCCATCATCCGGCTGCGCAGGCCGGACAGGGGCACCAAGGGAAACAAGGGCGGCGGCAAGGGAGACAGGAGCGATCTCACGGCGAAGCTGCGGCCGTGCGACCCGGCCGCCCTGCCCGCGAAATGGCGCGAGAACCGCGGCGGCAAGGGGTGGGAGTTCAAGGTCGAGGAGGACTGGAGCGGCAGCGACCGCGTCTGGTCGGCCTCGCTCAAGGTGGACGGGACCTTCGAGCCGCCCGCCTCCGGCGACGGGAACGGGCCCGCCCCCTGGCCGCCCCCGCTCACCCCCGGCCAGCGCGACCTGCTGGCGCACGCCGGGATCACCGACGACGGCCTGCGGGACGCCGTCGCCCTCGGCCCGGTACGGGCCGCCAGGTGGAAGCTCTCGCGGCCGGACCTGGCCCGGCCGCTCACCGCCGAGTTCTGGAGCGTCGGCGACGACGGCCCGTGCTTCCTCGAACTGTCCCTGCGCGCCCCGCACGCCGACGCCCCGGGCGCCCAGGAGCTCCTGGAGCGCATCGTGCGGGAGCAGGGCCTCCGGCCCGCTCCACAGCAGGCGTCGAAGACCCAGACGGTCATGACCGAGCTCGCCCGGAACCACCTGCGCGGGGCGGGATGACACATCCGGCGGCCGCGAGGCGACCGCCGGACCGATCTCTTCGGCGGCCCGTCAGTGAGCCGTGCGGGTGTTCCAGATCGCCTGGCTGCCGTCGTAGATCACGACATTGCCGTCGTCCTGGACGGCCAGGCGCGAGCCGGGGTGCCCGGCGGTGCCCGAGTTCCAGACGGCCTTGCCCGAGCGGGTGTAGACCACGAAGTTGCCGTCCTCCTGGAACGCCGCCCGCCAGCCGCTGTTGACGGTGTTGGAGGCCCAGCGGGCCCGGCCGAACTCGTCGTAGACGACGAGGTTGCCGTCGGACTGCATGACCAGCGTGGCGGTGTCGGACGACACCGACTGGTTTCTCTCGAGGACGAACGGCGCGTTGCGAACTTCTGTCGACATGGCTGCGGATGCGCTCGTCCGGGTCGCGCCGGTCGTCGAGGAGGTGTGATCGAGGGTGGCCGCGCCGGCCTGGCCGCCGAGGGTGACGGCCATCAGTGCCGCGGCCGCGAGCGTCGTTGCGGTCTTCTTCCCCACGAAAGGATCCCTTCGTCGAGTTGCTCTTCCACCGGTGCCCCCGGGTGAAGGCGGGCGGAAACGAACTCTCGCAGCTTCCCCGGTCACGGAGGACCGCTCGGTTCCCGTATGACGGGTTCACACCGACCTTTGGCCAAGGAACTCGCGTTCGATGCGTTTCCGCCGGTGAAAACCCGCGCGTTTGGCGGGAACAAGACCGGTACGGTCCTCTCATGTGGTCCTGCTGGAGCGGCGCCACAGGAAGTTGACGGCGGCGTGGACGGCGAGCGCCACCGCCAGGGCCGGGAGGACCTCCCAGGGCACCGCGCCGAACGCCGCCAGCAGGGCCAGGGCCGGGACGGCCAGCGCGGTGGGGAACGTCCCGATCAGTGCGAGGCGGATACGGGTACGGGTACGGCGGTGGCTCACGGCCGGGCTCCTTCGGCGGAAGAGGACGGGGGAAGAGGGCGGAGGGAATCGGAACGGGCGGCGTCCAGGTAGTCGGCCAGTTCCCGCCAGCCGTCGGCCGGAGCCTCCGGCTCACCGGACATCGCGGCCGGGTCGTCACGCCACGCCGCCCGCACGCCGGTGGAGATCCCCGCGTCGCCGCCGGTGAACAGCGTGCTCAGCTCGTCCATGCGCGTCACCAGGCGCCGGACCTTCGGATCGGTGGGCGGGACCCCGGCCGTACGGAGCCGGTCGGCCCGGCGGTAGAGCTCCGGCCATTCGATCTCCAGCAGATAGTGCGCCGCGGGTCCCAGGGCGGCGGCGCGCGTCTCCAGCACCCGCAGCTGGTCGTCGTCCAGGTGGCGGCGCAGCGTGTGCTCGCCCTCCGGGCCGGTGCCGCCGAGGGCGTGCAGCGCGTCGAGCAGCATGCCGGTGGTCGGGTACTGGCCGGCCGCGAGGCTGTCGTCGAGGCGGCGCAGCCGTTGCCGCAGCACGTCGAGCGCGGCGATGGAGGCCTCGACCTTCGCCAGGTGGTCCCGGACCAGCCGCCCGGGGTCCACTCCGGCGTCGAGGCAGGCGGCGATGGTGTCCAGGCCCAGCCCCAGGCCGCGCAGGGCGAGCACCTGGTAGAGCCGGACGAGGTCGTCCTCGGTGTACTCCCTGTGCCCGCCGGCGGTGCGCCGGGAGGGGCTGAGCAGGCCGATGGTGTCCCAATGGTGCAGCGTACGGACGGTCAGCCCGCTGGCCTCGGCGAGCGGACCGACCTTCCAGGTCGTGGAAGCGGTCATGGGGACAACGATGCATCCTCACGCCGCGTGAGGTTCAAGCCGGGACGGCGATCAGGCGACCGGTACGGCTAGTAGCGCAGCACCGCCGCCAGCCGGTCCTCCTCGGCGAGGGTGTCGTCCCGGACGAACTCGACGTCCGCCCCGTTGTCCAGCGCCGCCTCGACGATCTCGTCGACGACGTCCTCGCGGATGGCGGGGTCCGCCGTCAGCGGCTCGGCGGGCTCCTCCAGGCGCACCGGGTGGCCGCCGTTGCCGTCGACGCGGGCGGTGATCTGGTAGTGGTCCTCGACCGCGAGGAGCGCCACCCGGCCCTGGCGGACGGTCTGCCAGATCTCGTCCAGTCCGGAGGTGAAGCGCTTCTGGCCGCGCGCGTCGCTGAGGCGGCGCAGCACCTCCCCCTGCCGTGCGGCGCGGCGCTCCTCGAACGCCGGGCGCAGCACCTCGGCCAGCGCGTGCGCGGACAGGCCGATCGCGCCGCCCTGCTCGGTCCGGGAGGTGATCGCGCCGGGCCTGGGGCACAGCTTCTCGAGGAGGGCGATCTGCTCGCGCAGCCCCACGACGTACAACGGCCGGGGTTCGCGGTCCAGTACGGGCATGAGGGCCCCGACGACGGTGCGCGTGTACTGGCGTTCGCGCTCCACGTGGGCCTCCTCGCGCGCGGTCGTGGCGTGGCTGCCGACCTTGTCGAAGTTGGCGCCGGGCAGGGCGTCCTCGTGGTCGGGGAGGGAGGGGCGGACGGGGAAGCCGTTGGCGATGGTCTCCACGAGGTGGTCCCCGGCGCCGTCCCACAGCCGGGTCTCGGCCTCGGAGAGCACCAGCACCCAGTACGGCTCCTCGGAGAGCCGGGCCGCGACCAGGTTGCGGGTGAGGAAGGTATCCGAGACGACGACGCGCTGCGGCACGGTGCGGGGCAGGTACCAGACCTGGTGCTCGCCCGGCGCGGCCAGGATGAGCAGGCCGTCGCTGGAGTGGGCGAGGTCGACCTCCTTGACCGCCGCGTCGATCTGCGCCTCGACGTCGATGCGCGCCGAGCGGCTCGCCTTCGGGTCGTCGGCGAGCCGTCGCTTGGCCTCCGCGACCGTGTTGCGCAGCCTGACCTGGTCCTCGGTGCTGGTCGGGGCACGGCGCGTGGTCGGCAGGAGCAGTGACACGGCCGGGTACGGGCGCTCACGGCGCAGGTCGCGGAGCGTCTCGTCGGTCAGCTCGCCGATGTCCATCAAGGTCCTCCTCGGGCCTGCGGGGTGTCTTCCAGCTCACCAGAGGCATGGCCGAACGGCCAATCGAGCGGGTCCACCCGGTGCACGGGCGCCGTGCGCCTACCCGTGCGGGGCCCTCCCACACGTCCTACCCGTCTACCCGTCCTACTCGTACGGATGACTTCCCCCGCTCGTCCGACGGCCGGATCGTGGGTCGCGGTAGCGAAGAGTCATGACGAAGCGCACCGCCCGCGGCGTTCTGCTGTCCCTGCTCACCGCCGCGGCGCTGATCGGCGGCGCGTCCGGCCCGTCCGGTGCCCGCTCGTCCGTCCCGCCGGACCACCGTGCGCACGAGGGGACCCGGGCGGCCATGGAGGCGCTGGTACGGGCCGGGATGCCCGGCGTCGTCGGCCAGGCGAGCGAGGGGCGCGACGGGAGCGGCGCCGGCGACGGGCGCCGCGTCTGGAACGGGTCCGCCGGGACGGCCGATCTCGGGCGGCCACGGGCACCGCGGGCGCGCGACCGGTTCCGGATCGGCAGCAACACCAAGACGTTCGTCGCCACCGTGATGCTCCAGCTGGAGGCCGAGCACCGGCTCCGGCTCACGGACACCGTCGAGCGCTGGCTGCCGGGCCTGGTGCGCGGCCACGGCAATGACGGGCGCGCCGTGTCCCTGCGCCGGCTCCTCGACCACACCAGCGGGATCTCCGACTACGCGGCGGACCCCGCCCTCCACAAGCGGCTCTTCGAGCGGGACTTCCTCCGCCACCGCTTCGACACCTACACGCCACGGCAGTTGGTGCGCACGGCCGTGTCCCATCCGCCGGTCTTCGCGCCCGGCAAGGGCTGGAGCTACTCCAACACCAACTATGTGCTGGCCGGGTTGGTCATCGAGAAGGTCACCGGCCACCCCTACGGCCGGGAGATCCGCGACCGTGTCCTGCGGCCCCTGGGCCTGCGCGCCACCTCCGTACCGGGCCGGTCGGCCGCCCTCCCCCGGCCCTCCGGACGCGGCTACATCCGCTTCCCGGACGAGCCGGGTACGCCGTTCCACGACGTCACCGGCATCAACCCGACGGAGGCGTGGGCCGCCGGCGAGATGATCTCCACCGTCGGCGACCTGAACGCCTTCTACCGGGCGCTGCTGGGCGGCCGGCTCCTGCCCGCCCGCCAGCTCGCGGAGATGCTGACCACGGTGGACACCGGGCTGCGCCCGGCGGCGCGGTACGGGCTCGGCATCGCCGCGCGGAAGCTGTCCTGCGGGGTGACGGTGTGGGGGCACGACGGCGGGATCCAGGGCGCGGTCTCCCAGGTGAGCGGCGTCCGGGACGCCTCGCACACGGCCGCGTTCGGCGGCAACGCCCTCGGGGTGCCCTTCGACACGCTCGCCCTGGCGGAGGCCGAGTTCTGCGGGAGGGCGCGGTAGCGCCTCGCGCGTCCCGGGTGGGATTCCATGAGGCGGTCGCGGTCAGCGGAGCTATTCCGCGAAGTCCGGCCAGGAGCCGGGATCCACATGGGTGTTCTCGGGTACCTGTGCGTGGGCGTACCAGCCGCCCTTGGTCTCCCACACCGTTTCGGAGCGGTGGGGGGTGAAATCCACGGGGTGCCCCATGGGCCAGGTGTCCGGCACCTCCCAGGAACGCACCCACGCGTTGAGTGCCGGCCACCCTTTGCACGGGGTGTCGGCCAATCGCCGGAACACCTTGCCGTTGACGCGGCAGAACGGGAAGAACAGCGCCTCGATCTGAATGACGACCTTTCCCGCACGGTTGGTTCGCGTGCCGCCCGCGAGGTCGTGCACCGCCTTGCTCCGGGACGTCGCGGGGAAGAACTGGGCGAAGGCGCCGGCGAACGGGTCCCAGAGGATGTGCGGCGCCTTTTCCTTCCCGTCGTGGGTGAAGAAACCCTGGAGATTGGTGAAGGGAACAAGGTCCAGCGGATGCTCCGGCGTGGCCTTGTCAGTGTCCGCCGTGATGTGCGCGATGGCTTTCGGCGGAAAACCCGGATCGTAAGGAGCGTGGTCACCGAGGTCCATGTTGATGGCGTGCGGCATCCATATCTCGGCCATGATCCGCCTCCTGCCGTCATGTGGTGTTCTTCAAGAGTGATCCCGTGTGCGCGGTCCGGCCACTGGTGGGCGGACCGCCTGTGCCGGGCGTCTCAGCCGCGCACGCGGCAGCGCCGTACGAGCCGTCCCAGATCGGCGAAGCCGTAGCCGTGGGCGCGGGCCGAGGCGATGATCCGCGGCAGGGCGTCGGCGTCCAGCACGGAGTGGCGCGCGTCCGTGGAGCCCACGTGCATCTGGATGATCGCCCCCGGTGAGAACGCCCGCTCCGCCCGCCGGACGACCATGTCCACCGTCACGCCCCCGTCGGGCCCGCGCCAGCCGGCCGTGTCGTCCACCCACTCGACGACGGCGTACCCGAGCGCGTTGACGTCGCGAACGTTCCGCTCGGTGAACTCGCCGTACGGGAACCGGAAGGCCACGGGCATACGGCCCGTGGCCCGGCGGATGGCGCGTGCGGACAGGACGGCCTCCCGGCGCTCCTCGGGGAAGGACAGGCCGGGGAACCGGGGGTGGCTGTAGGAGTGGCTGCCCACGGGGTGGCGGGCGGCCAGCGCGCGGGCCGCCTCGGGGTGGCGGTCGGCGAAGTCCCCCGTCAGGAAGAACATGGCGGGCACCCGCTCCCGGCGGAGCACGGTCAGGACGCGGGTGATGCCGTCCTCGTTCCACGCCGCGTTGAAGGTCAGCGCGATGACCTTCCGGTCCGTGGGGACGCGCCGGAGCGCGGCCCCGGAACAGCCCGGCCGCCCGGAAACGGAACCGGCGCCTGGCCGGCCCACCGCGCCCGGAGCCGCGATACCCGGAGCCGCGGCGGCGAGCATCAGCAGGAGGGCGGCCGCGACCGCTGGCCACCGACGGGACCAGAACATACGCACACTCCTCCCGCGCGAAACCCGGGACGATCTCACGCGATCCGGTGCCGTCCGCTCGCACGCCGTGCCGATAGATCGTTTCTCCTTCCCCCGTACGGGCGATACGGCGCGTGCCGTCCCGGCACCGGGGCAGACCCCTAACGTCCAAGCCGATGACCGGATAAGAGGTACTTCATGCGCCGCACCCCTGTCATGACCCTTGGCACCGCCGCCGTGCTCGGCCTCCTGCCCGGCTCGCCCGGGACCGCCGACAGCGGCGCCCCCACCATCACCGCGTGCCGGCTCCCCGCCCCCACACGGCCGGGCACCCGGTTGCGCGGCACCGTCCCGGTGGCACGCTTGACCTATGGCCCGGCCCAATGACGAGGTCGAAGCGGTCCTCCAGGAGTACGCCGACCTCGTCGCGATCACCGGTGGCGACGCCTTCAAGGCCCGTGCCTACGAGAAGGCCGCCCGCGCGATCGGCGGCTTCCCCACCGACATCTCCACCCTCGACGCCGAGGGCCTGCGCGAAATCCCCCATGTGGGGAAGTCCATCGCCGACAAGGTCCTGGAGTATCTGAGCACCGGCCGCATCCCGGCACTGGAGGAGACCAGGGCGGCGATCCCGCCCGGGGTCCGCGAGCTCATCGCCGTCCCGACGCTGGGCCCCAGGAAGGCCATGACGCTCTACGAGGAGCTGGGCGTCTCCTCCGTGGAACAACTCCTCGACGCCATCCACGACAAGAAGCTGCGCGACCTCAAGGGCTTCGGGCCCCGGACCGAGGAGAACATCCTCCACGGCATCGACCTCGCGCGGAAGGCGGGCGGCTCCGGCGGCCGCATCCTCATCGACGCCGCCATGGACGTCGCGGAACAGATCGTCGCCGAGCTCTCGGGGACGGCCGGCTGCGAGGGGTGCGCGTACGCCGGGTCGCTGCGCCGGATGCGGGAGACCATCGGGGACATCGACGTCCTCGTCGCCGCCACCCGCTCGGGCCCGTTCATGGAGGCGATCGCCGCCCTCCCGTACACCGCCGAGGTCATCGCGCACGGCGAGAAGAAGACCTCGATCCGCACCACGAAGGGTCTCCAGGTCGACCTGCGCGTCCTGCCGCCCGGCTCCTGGGGGGCGGGGCTGCTGTACTTCACCGGCTCCAAGGCGCACAACATCCGCATCCGTGAACTCGCCGTCCGCCACGGGTACAAGCTGTCCGAGTACGGGCTGTTCCACGCCAAGAGCGGGCGGCGGATCACCTCGGCGACGGAGGAGGACGTCTACGCCCGGCTGGGCCTGCCCTGGATCCCGCCCACCCTGCGCGAGGACCGGGGCGAGGTGGCGGCCGGGCTCCGCGACGAGCTGCCCGAACTCGTCGAGGACGGCGACATCCGGGGCGACCTCCACACCCACACCGACCTCACGGACGGGCTGGCCTCCCTGGAGGACATGGTCACCGCCGCCGCCCGGCGCGGCTACTCCTACTACGCCGTCACCGACCACGCGCCCGACCTGTACATGCAGCGGATGACCGACGCCAAGATCCTCGCGCAGCGCGAGCGGGTGCGGGAACTCGACGGGAAGCACCGGCGGATGCGGCTGCTGCACGGCGCCGAGCTGAACATCGGGCCGGACGGGGAGGTGGACTGGCCCGGCGAGTTCCTCGCGGGGTTCGACCTGTGCGTCGCGTCCGTCCACTCGCACTTCAACCAGAGCCGGGCGGAGCTGACCCGACGGCTGGTGCGGGCCTGCGAGAACCCCCATGTGTCGGTCATCGGGCACCCCACCACCCGGCTCATCGGCAAACGGCCGGGAATCGACGCCGACTTCGACGCCGTATTCGAGGCGTGCGCGCGGACCGGCACCGCCCTGGAGATCAACGCCCATCCGGAGCGGATCGATCTGTGCGACGAGGACATTCTGCGGGCGAAACGGTACGGGGTGAAGTTCGCGGTGAACACGGACGCGCACTCCACCACGCATCTTCCGTATATGCGCTATGGCGTGGGAACGGCGCAGCGTGGCTGGCTGACCAAGGATGACATCATCAACACCTGGCCGCTGCAACGGCTGCGCCGTTTCCTGTCCCCGAAATGACGGGGACTCGGCAGGTCAGGATCAGACGGCCGTGGCGGCGGCCTCGGCCGCCGGCGCTGTGGCCTCGGCGTGGCCCTTGGCGCGGGCGCGCTTGGAATGGGTGATCGTCCAGGCGATCAGCAGGGCGGGGACGCCATAGGCGAGGACGGAATTCACGGCGACCATGGCGCCGGTCGACAGCGCGTAGGACAGTCCGACGCGGGCGATCGCCTCGACGACGTATCCGAGGCCCCAGACCATGGTGATCAGGGTCATCGTCCGCCGGAAACTCTCGTGCCGCCAGAGGCCGTTCCAGTGGGCGACGGCGTTCGCGGAGCCGTCGGTGCCGAATTTCCGGCCGAGGTAGAACATCAGCGGGCGAGGAGTGGCCAGGCTGATCAGGCAGACGACGCCGAAGAGGCCGGTGATCAGGGAGTCCTTGACCAGCAGCAGGCGGGCCGAGTGCGGTCCGACGCCGGTGACGGCGATGGTCAGCACCAGGAAGATCAGGGTCAGTACGGCGAACTCGTCGACGCGCCGGTGCCAGATCAGGTAGATGACGACGTCCACCACCGGCCAGACGCCGGAGGCCACAAGGGCGGAGAAGTCGCTCCAGCCGGCGCCGGTGAGCTGGTTGTAGGTGACGAACGGCAGCACCACATTGCAGGCTATGGTCACGGCCCAGCTCAGCATGGCACTGGGCCCGAAGCGCCGGGACGGCGCGGATGACACGTCGGTCATCGATTCCCCCAAGATCAAAAGAGCAAAACGGGGGGACTGTAGGGGAAAGGCGTCACCAGCAGCAAGATCGTTAATCTCAGCCCCTCTTTTATTCACCATATTGGGCGGAAATCCTACTTTCCCTCACCTCCTCGCCCACTCCCCGCCATAGCGTGCCCCCGACGGTCCCATCCACACCGAAAGGCCGCGCACGCGATGCCCAACCCCTTCGAGCTGCCCCGCTTCTACACACCGCACCCGGCCCGTCTCAATCCCCATCTCGAGGGTGCGCGGCGGCATTCGAAGGCATGGGCGCGGCGGATGAACATGGTCGAGGGATCGGGCGTCTGGGACGAGGGGGAATTCGACTCCCACGACTACGCGCTGCTGTGCTCCTACACCCACCCCGACGCCTCCGGCCCCAAGCTGGACGTGGTCACCGACTGGTACGTGTGGGTGTTCTTCTTCGACGACGACTTCCTGGCCCGGTTCAAGCGCACGGGCGACACCGTGGGCGCCCGCGCGTATCTCGACCGCCTCCGCGCCTTTATGCCGCTCGGCCCGGACGACCCCGTGGCGGAGCCCACCAATCAGGTGGAGGCGGGGCTGGCCGACCTGTGGGCGCGTACGGTGCCGGACATGTCGCCGGAGTGGCGGCGGCGCTTCCGGGAGAGCACCTGGCATCTGCTCGAGGAGTCGATGTGGGAGCTGTCGAACATCAACGAGGGCCGGGTCGCCAACCCCGTCGAGTACATCGAGATGCGCCGCAAGGTCGGCGGGGCGCCCTGGTCCGCCCACCTCGTCGAGTACGCGGCGGGCGCCGAGGTGCCCGACGCGGTGGCGGCGAGCCGGCCGCTGCGCGTCCTGAAGGACACCTTCGCCGACGGGGTCCACCTGCGCAACGACCTCTTCTCCTACCAGCGCGAGACCGAGAGCGAGGGCGAACTCGCCAACGCCGTCCTCGTCTTCGAGCACTTCCTGGGCTGCGACACCCAACGGGCCGCCGACGCCGTGGGCGACCTCCTCACCTCCCGCCTCCAGCAGTTCGAGCACACCGCCCTCACCGAGGTCGGCCCGGTCCTGCGGGAGCACGGGCTGGACGCGCGGGCGTACGCCGACGTCTTCGCCTACGTCAAGGGCCTCCAGGACTGGCAAGCCGGCGGCCACGAGTGGCACCTGCGCTCGAGCCGCTACATGAAGAGCACCACGGGCACCCCCCGGGTGCCCGAGGCCCTGCTGGGCGGGCCGCTCGGCATCGGCACCTCGGCGGCCCTGCTGGTGCCCTCGATCCTGGCGGCGCTGCCCGCGCGGCTGCGCGGGTTCACCCACGTCCCGTTCGAGAAGGTGGGCCCGCTGCCGCGCCCCGACTTCGAGATGCCCTTCCAGACCCGGCACAACCCCCACCTGGAGGCCACCCGCCGGCACGGCGTCGACTGGGCCCGCCGCACGGGCATCACCGTCCCCAGCCCTACCGACCCCCTCGCGGGCCACTGGGACGAGGAGAACCTCCACGACTTCGACCTGGGGCTGTGCGCCGCCGGCATCAGCCCGGAGTCGAGCCCCGACGAACTGGACCTCGCCACGGACTGGCTCATCTGGGGCACCTACGCGGACGACGTCTACCCCGCGCACTTCGGGCGGCGCGCCGACGGCCTGACGGCGGCGAAGGACTGCACCGACCGGCTCAAGCTGTTCATGCCGCTGGACGCCGTCGTCACCGAGACACCGCTGAACTGCCTGGAGCGGAGCCTGGCCGACATCTGGGTCCGGACGGTGACGCCCATGCCCGCCGCCGACCGCGCGGTGTTCCGGCGGGCCGTCGAGGGGATGCTGGACAGCTGGCAGTGGGAGCTGACCAACCAGCGCATGAACAAGATCCCCGAGCCGGTCGACTACATCGAGATGCGCCGCGACACCTTCGGCTCCCCGCTCACCATGGCGCTCGCCCGGCTCCGCCACGGCAAGGCGCTGCCCCCGGAAGTCCTCGCCTCCCGGCCCGTCCAGGCGCTGGAGAACGCCGCCTCGGACTACGCCACGCTCATGAACGATGTCTTCTCCTACCAGAAGGAGATCGAGTTCGAGGGCGAGGTCCACAACTCCGTCCTGGTCGTCCAGAACTTCTTCGACTGCGGGCGCGAGGAGGCCCTGGGCATCGTCGCCGACCTGATGAGGTCCCGGATGCGGGAGTTCCTCCACATCGTCGCCACGCAACTGCCCGCCCTGTGCGAGGAGTTCGCGCTCGACGTGAAGGCCCGCATCGCCCTGGACGGCTACGTCCAGGAGCTCAAGGACTGGCTGGCGGCCATCCTCACCTGGCACCGGGAGTGCCGGCGCTACGGCGAGGCCGACCTGGTCCGCCGCCGCGCCGCCTCTGCCGCCGCGCCGCCCCTGCAGGCACCCCTGGGCGCACCGGCCGGCCTCGGCACCTCGGGGACCCGGCTCACGTCCCTCCTGCGGGGCTGACGCCTGGGGAGTACGGCGAAGGCCCCCACCGACCGGTGGGGGCCTTCGCTGTCGTTCAGTGCGCCACCAGGGACTCGAACCCCGGACCTGCTGATTAAGAGTCAGCCGCTCTGACCAACTGAGCTAGCGGCGCGAAACGCATACTACCCGATCGGCTGACGGGCTTGGTGCCATTGGCCCATGGTTGCCCTCCCCTCCTCAGGGGCATGATCGCCCGGTTGGCTCCACCCCTTGCCTACTTCAGGAGATCCCATGCAGCGGATCGGTATCGCCGCCACCGCGGCGGCCGCCGCCCTCGCGCTCGTCCAGATGCCCGCCTCCGCGCAGCCGCCCACCACCGCGGCCGACGGACCGGCGTCCTGGACGGCACCGTCCTGCGCCCGTGTCACCGGTGACGGCTCCGTCACCTTCACCACCGACGACGGCAGGACCCTCGCGCCCACCTCCGGCACCCTCAAGGCCACCGGCTACACCCACGGCCTGGTCGCGCTGGACACCCCGGGCACCCTGCTCGCCACCCACAACGACGCCCTGCTGCGCTCCACCGACGCCGGCTGCGTCTGGCAGCGCGTCGCCACGCTCGGCGGCGCTTCCACGCGGCTGGCCGCGGCACCCGGCGGGCGGGCCTTCGTCTGGCAGAAGAACGGCCGCTATCTCGCCCGCGTGGACGGCACCACCGTCACGCCCCTGAAGGCGCCGACCGCGCGCGTCAGCGGGCTGGGGACCGACCGGGCGCGGCCCGGTCATGTGCGCCTGGCCGGGGCCGACGGGCAGTTGTACGACTCCGTGGACGGCGGGGCCACCTGGCGCCGCGCCGGCACCCCGGCGTTCGGCGGCACGGCGAGCGTCTACGGCGTGGCCTTCGACCCGGCCGATCCGGATCACGCCGTCGCCGGTGGCATGGCGACCGGTGGCGCGGTGACCACCGACGGCGGCGTCACCTGGCGGGCGGCGCGCGGGCTTTCGGCCGACGGCGGGCGGGCGAACCTCTTCGACGCCGCCGTCTCCCCCGCCGACCCTCACGTCGTCTACGCCCTGGGCGTCGACCTGGTGGAGGCCGCGCCGGGCTCGTCCTCCGAGGGGCGGCATCTGTACCGGTCGGCCGACGGTGGCCTGACGTACGCCAAGGTCGTCGACGACTCCGCCGCCGTCAAGCTCACCAACGGCACGCTGCTGGCACCCAGTCCGGTCGACCCGAAGGTCCTCCACTTCACCTTCGGCACATACTTCCAGAACTACGGCACCGATCTGTTCCGCTACGACGCCTCGACGGGCCGGGTGACGGCGACGCACAACGCCTACGACGGCGTCTCCGCGATCGCCTTCAACCCGGCCCGGCCGGAGGTGATGTACCTGGGCGTGGAGGAGGTGCGGGTCGACTGACCCGCAGGACCCCGCCCGTCACGTCACGCGCGCCCACCTTTCTCGCGCGGGGTGCCCTTCACCGTCACGGTGATGCCGGACCGCGCGTTGGCGACGGTCACCGCGTACGGCCCGAACACCCGCTCAGGAGGCGGGAGATAGCCGTCGGGCACCACGGTCTCGCGCAGGTAGTACGCGCCCGGCGGCAGGCCCCGGAAGGCGCAGCGGCCCGCGCGGTCGGTGGTGCAGCCGGGGTCGGCCCGGCGGTCGGGGGCGGCGCCCGCGATCTGGAGCCCGGGGCGGCGGTTGGTCTCGCGCCACAGCTCGAAGCGGGCCCCGGGCAGCGGTCGGCCGGTGCGGGCGTCCTTGGTCACCAGGTGGATCGAGCCGTAGGAGGCCGGGTCGGGGGTGCTGCCGACGGTGAGGGAGACGCCCTCGGCCGCGTTGACGGCGGTGAGCTCGAGCGGCCCGAACACCGTGCGGTCGGGCAGCTTGTAGCCGGGCGGGGGCTGGAGCTCCTGCCAGTAGTAGGTGCCGGGTTCCACGGTGGTGCGGCACACGCCGTGGGTGTCGGAGACGCACTCGTCGGCGGAGCGGGTGTCGGGCCGGTCGCCGGAGGTCTGGAGGCCCGGGACGCCGTTGGTCTCCCGCCAGAGCTGGAAACGGGCGCCCTGCAGCGGCCGGCCGTCCTGGGCGTCCCGGTCCACGACCGTCACCTCTCCGGTGGGCCGGGGCGGGGGCGCGCAGTCGGGGAGGTCGCCGTTGAAGGGGTAGGCGTGGAACTCCTGGCCGCTGCCGCCGCCCGTGGCGGAGGTGTGGGTGAGCGAACCGGCGGTGAGGAAGCGGCCGTTCATGCCCGGCAGGGTGACCGTGGCCTCGCTGGTGGGGTCGCCCACCAGGACGCTGCCCTGGAACTGGCCGGTGCCCAGGAAGTCGACGCGCCGGGCGTCGGGGACGTTCCACAGGAGGCGCTCGCGCAGCCGGTTGAAGGGGTTGTCGTCGGTGGCACCGCCACTGAAGGTGTTGACGACGCGGGAGGTGCCTTCGAGGTTGACGAGGACGGTGGCGCCGGCGGGGATGCCGGTGAAGCGAATGGCCTGCTGGCCGCCGTCACGGCCGACGAGGTCGAAGTTGACGTGGAACACCTGGAGCCGGGAGGTGCCGTCGCCGGTGAACACGGTCTCCGTACCGGTGTTGCGGGCGGTGCCGGTGGCGGGGCGGCCGCGTCCGTCCGCGCCGCGGGCGTAGCAGCGGCCGGCGGCGAGGAGCCGCTCGCGCAGTCCGGCGTAGGGCCGGGCGGCGCCCGAGGCCGCGACGTCGCCGCCGATGACCAGGCCGGAGACGTCGCCCGCGTGCCGGACGACGCCGCGTTCGGCGTCCAGCCGCTGGCCGGGGGCGACGAGGACGTCCCCGTCGGTGGTCAGGAAGTCGGCGCCGTCGGACGGGGGGACGCGGGAGCCGAAGTGGAGGACGCCCACGGTGTAGAGGGGGCCGCCGGAGGTCTTGTTGACGTCGAAGTCGCCGAGGGTCACCACCCGGCCCTCGGCCCCGGCGGCGCCGCCGCGTACGCGGAAGTCACCGCCGGTGAAGAGGTTGATGTTGTCGTCGCGGCCCGTGAACGGCCTGTCGTTGAGGGCCGGGTAGGTCCGGGGGCAGCTGCCCGGCAGGCAGGGGCCGAGGCCGCCGGGCAGCGGGGCCGCCTGGGCGGGCAGGGCCAGGCCACCGAGGGCGGCGGCCGCGGTGGCGGCGCCGGCCGCCGTGCGCCGCAGCCATGTGGTGCACCGGGCGCGGAAGCGGGTCCGGGGATCGTCGGGGGGCCTGGCCGTGCCTTCGTTCACTTTGTCTCCGCCTGGTCTAACCGATTTGTCGACGTTTTCGCCGCACGGTCCCGACTATGGCTTTGACCATCTCTTCAGATATTCCGACGCGCCGGGTCGTGACCCGAACAGCCCCCTCCCCGGCGCGCCCGGCCGGACGGCGTCACGGACGCGGCGTCACCTCGGCCATGGCCGACCAGCCGGTGCCCGGCGTCTCGACGTGGATGATCTCCGGCGTGCTCGCGACGACGTCGGGCATCCAGGCCATGGCGGTCTTGAAGTGCTCGGTGTTGACGTGCGTCTCACCGGCCGCGCTGTCCTTGAACGCCTCCAGCAGGACGAACTGGTGGGGGTTGTCGACGCTCTTGGACCACTCGTAGAAGACGTTGCCGTCCTCCGCGCGGGTGGCCTCGGTGAAGTCCTTGACCAGGTCCAGCCACTCGGCGCTGCGCTCGGGGCGGATGGTGAACTTGACGGCGATGAAGATCATGCGTGCTCCTGGGGGGTGCGAACGGCTGATGCGGACGGCTGAATCGCCACCATCGTGCCCCGGTCCCTCGCGGCCCGCGAACGCCGGTGCGACCGATTCCGGCCCTGCCGGAAAACCGGCCGCGGCCGTCACCCGTTCACCCCACCAGTGCGGCCGCCCGGTCTCGGAGCTCCGCCAGGGCCAGCCGCAGCAGGGGGTGCCCCTCGCTGCCCCGGCGGACCGCGGTGAACACCCGGCGCGTGGGGCCCGGGCCGCGCAGCGGACGGACGGCGGGGGTGAGCGCCGGACGGATGCCGTGGAGCGCCGAGCGCGGGACGAGCGCGACGCCCGCCCCGACGGCCACCAGCGCGCAGACCGCCGAGAAGTCGTCCGAGAGGCACTCCACGCGGGGCCGGAACCGGGCCTCCTCGCAGGCCCGCACCACGGCCTCGTGGACGGGATTGCCCGGCCAGGGGGTGATCCACGGGTCGTCCCGCAGGTCCGTGAGGTCCACCTCGGGCTTGTCGGCGAGGCGGTGGCCGGGCGGCAGGACGGCGTCGAAGGGCTCCTCGTAGAGGGGGGCGTGCAGCAGCCGACCGGCGTCGGAGGCCAGGGCGTCGCGGTGCTCGACGGCCACGGCGATGTCGGCCTCGCCGTCCAGGAGCAGCCGGGCGCTGGTGTGCCCCTCGGCGTCCTTGACCCGCACCCGGACCTGGGGCGCCCTCCGGCCGAGGGCGGCCACGGCGGGGGCGACGACCTCGGTGATGGACGTGGCGAAGGCCGCGACGGTCACCTCGCCCACCAGACCGGTGGAGCACCGGGCCAGGTCGGCCTCGGCCCGCTCCAGCTGGGCGGCTATCTCCACCGCGTGCCCGGCCAGGACGCTGCCGGCCGCCGTGAGCCGGACCGTGCGGCCGCGCCGCTCCAGCAGGGCGTGCCCGGTCTCCGCCTCCAGGGCGGCCAGCTGCTGGGAGACCGCCGAGGGCGAGAGGTACAGGGCGTGGGCGGCCGCGGTCACGGTGCCGTGGTCGGCGAGGGCGCTCAGCACCCTGAGCCGGCGGGGGTCGATCATTTGTCCACTATCGCATTCATGAAGCAGAGCTTCACAGGTGTCATCGCATAACGTTGATGGACTTCACAGTCCTCAGCCGCCACAGTGATCCCCCATGAGGGCATTGGTGAAGACCGCGGCGGGGCCGGGTCTCGAACTGACCGAGGTACCGACCCCCGAGGCCGGTCCCGGGCAGGTACTGATCAAGGTGCTGCGCACCGGCATCTGCGGCACGGACCTGCACATCGACAGCTGGGACGACTGGGCGGCCCGGGTGGTCCGCGCACCCCTCGTCGTCGGTCACGAGTTCGCGGGCGAGGTCGTGGAGACCGGCGCCGGCGTGAGCACCGTGAGCGTCGGCGACATCGTCAGCGGCGAGGGCCACCTCGTCTGCGGCACCTGCCGCAACTGCATGGCCGGCCGCCGCCACCTGTGCATCCGCACCATCGGCCTGGGCGTCCACACCGACGGCGCGTTCGCCGAGTACGTGGTCCTGCCCGAGTCGAACGTCTGGGTCCACCGGCACGAGATCGACATCGACGTCGCCGCGATCTTCGACCCGTTCGGCAACGCCGTGCACACCGCGCTGTCCTTCCCGGTGCTCAACGAGGACGTCCTCATCACCGGCGCCGGCCCGATCGGCATGATGGCCGCGGCCGTCGCGAACCACGCCGGGGCGCGCTCCACCGTGATCACCGATGTGAGCCCCTACCGGCTCGCCCTGGCGGAGAAGATGGGCGCCACCGTCGCCCTCGACGTCAGCGACCGGCGCATCGCCGACGTCATGCCGGAGCTCGGCATGACCGAGGGCTTCGACGTCGGCATGGAGATGTCCGGCCGCGCCGACGCCCTCCAGGACATGATCGCGACCATGTCCCCCGGCGGCCGGATCGCCGCCCTGGGCCTGCCCACCGGCGACGTGAGCATCGACATGGCCACCGTCGTCACCCGCATGCTGACGCTGCGCGGCATCTACGGCCGCGAGATGTTCGAGACCTGGTACGCGATGTCCGTGCTGCTGCGCAGCGGCCTCGACATCTCGCCGGTGATAACGCACCGCTTCGGTTTCGAGCAGTACGCCGAGGCCTTCGCCACGGCCCGCTCCGGCCAGTGCGGGAAGATCGTCCTCGACTGGACCCGTCCGGTCCTCCCCTGACGCCGTCCCGCCCCCACGCCGGTCATCCCCCTGGCGTACGACCACACCACGAGGAGTCCCCCGTGTTCGACAGCATGCGCGAGCACCTGCGCAAGGAGCTGCAGGACATCCGTGACGCCGGGCTGTACAAGTCCGAGCGCGTGATCACCAGCCCGCAGTCCGCGGCCATCAGCGTGGGTGACGGCAAGGTCCTGAACTTCTGCGCCAACAACTACCTCGACCTCGCCGACCACCCCGAGGTCATCGCCGCCGCCAAGACGGCCCTGGACGACTGGGGCTTCGGCATGGCCTCCGTCCGGTTCATCTGCGGTACCCAGGCGCCGCACAAGGAGCTCGAGGAGAAGATCTCCCGGTTCCTCGGCATGGAGGACACGATCCTCTACAGCTCCTGCTTCGACGCCAACGGCGGTGTCTTCGAGACGCTGCTGACGGCCGAGGACGCGGTGATCTCCGACGAGCTCAACCACGCGAGCATCATCGACGGCATCCGCCTGTCGAAGGCGGCCCGCTTCCGCTACCGCAACCGTGACATGGCCGACCTGGAGCGCTGCCTCAAGGAGGCCTCCGGCGCCCGGCACAAGCTGATCGTCACCGACGGCGTCTTCTCCATGGACGGCTACATCGCCCCCCTGGACGAGATCTGCGACCTGGCCGAGCGCTACGGCGCCCTCGTCATGGTCGACGACTCCCACGCCGTCGGCTTCGTCGGCGAGGAGGGCCGCGGCACGCCCGAGCTGTTCGGGGTGACCGAGCGGGTCGACATCATCACCGGCACCCTCGGCAAGGCCCTCGGCGGGGCCAGCGGCGGCTACGTCGCCGCGCGCGCCGAGATCGTGGAGCTGCTGCGCCAGCGCTCGCGCCCGTACCTCTTCTCGAACTCCCTCGCGCCGTCCATCGTCGGCGCCTCGCTGCGGGTGCTCGACCTGCTGACCGAGTCCGGTGACCGCCGGGCGCGGCTGCGGGAGAACACCAAGCTCTTCCGCGCGGAGATGACCGCCGCGGGCTTCGACATCCTGCCGGGCGAGCACCCGATCGCCCCGGTGATGGTCGGTGACGCCGCGCTGGCCGGCCGGATGGCCGCGGCGCTGCTGGAGAAGGGCATCTACGTGATCGCCTTCTCCTACCCCGTCGTGCCCAACGGCAAGGCGCGCATCCGCGTCCAGCTGTCCGCCGCGCACTCCCGCGAGGATGTGCTGCGCACGGTCGCCGCGTTCCGCGAGGTCCGCGACGCGCTGGTCGCGGCCTGAAGCTGAGGTTCATGGGGCCCGTCCCGGTCTTCCGGGGCGGGCCCCACGGCGTGCGCCGGACCTACTCCGCGAGGCCGGCGACGCCCGCCTTCGCGTACTTCTCGTCGAGATCGCCGCTGGGCGCGCCCGCCACGCCGATGCCCGCGACCGGGGCGCCCTTGTCCTGGACGGGGGCGCCGCCGGGCAGGAAGAGGGTGCCCGGGATGTCCTTGAGGTTCGGGGTCTGCTGGAGCCGCTTGACCAGCTCCGAGGTCGGGGCGTTCCAGGAGACGGCCGTGAACGCCTTGCGCTCGGCGGACTCGTAGGACTGCGGGCCCGCGCCGTCCCCGCGCAGGGTCACCACGGTGTTGCCGTCGCGGTCGACGACGGCGACGGACACCTTCTGCCCGTCCTTCTTCGCGGCGGCGAGCGCGGCCTGCGCGGCCTTGGTCGCCGCGTCCACCGACAGCCGGTTCACCTGGACCAGGCCCTTGGCGACCGGGGCCGGGGCGGCGGCGGGAACGGGGGCCGCCGTGGCAGCGACGGCGCCGAAGGTGACGGCACCGGCGACGGCCACGGCGACGGAGCCGGCGATCACACGGGCGCGGACGGAGACGTTCTGGAGGCTCTTCATGGGGAACTCCTGACGGAACTGATCGGAGCCGATCGGGACGTCTCCATCCTCGAAGCGATCACGACCCCTTCCGGTCGTCGGTCCGGAGGGCATCCGCGCGCGGTTCGGACGACCCGGGGTCGACCGATCGGATGATGCGAGGGCGATCACCAGGGGTTAGGACAGAAGACGTGAACACGTACGTGACCGGCACCGCCCCACCGCTCCCGGACCGCGACCCCGACGCGCGGTGGTTCGCCGTCGTCCGGCACACCGCGTTCTTCCTCCTCCTCGGCGCGTCCCTCGTCCGCTTCCTGATCCGTCACGCGGGCCACCCGGACACCCCGTGGATCATCGCCCTGAGCACCCTCCTCGGCATCCTCTACGTGCTCGGCGCGGGCCTCGACGACGCCGCCCCGGCGCACCGGCGGCTGTGGCTCGGCGCGGTCGTCGGGGTGTGGGTGGTGCTGGTGGTCGCGGCCCCGAGCTTCGCCTGGTGCGCCGTGCCGCTCGTCTACACCGCCCTGCGCACCCTGCCCGTCCGGGGCTCCCTCGTGCTGATCGCGGGGCTGACGGTCTTCGTCGTGGCCGCGCAGATCAGCCTCTTCGGCTTCGACCCCAACCTCGTCGTCGCGCCGCCCACCGTCGCCGCGCTGGCCACCGCCGCCTTTGTGCACATGGAGCGGCAGCGGGCCCGGCAGGACGCCCTGATCGGCGATCTGCTGCGCACGCGCCGGGAGCTGGCCGCGACCGAGCGCCGCGAGGGCGCGCTCGCCGAGCGGCAGCGGCTGTCGATGGAGATCCACGACACCCTGGCCCAGGGCCTGTCCAGCCAGCAGATGCTGCTCCAGGCGGCCGACCGGATCTGGACGGCCGACCCGGGCACGGCCCGCCACCACGTCCGCGCGGCGGCGGACGTCGCCGCCCGGGGCCTGGCCGAGGCCCGCCGCTTCGTCCAGGACCTGGCCCCCGCCGATCTGGCGGGCGGGGTACCCCTGGCGGAGGCGCTGCGCGCCCTGGCCGAGCGGGAGCCGGTGCCCGGCCTCGCGGTGCGCTTCCACCAGGAGGGGACGCCCGTGCCCCTGCCGGAGAGCGCGGAGTCGGCGCTGCTGCGGATCGCGCAGGGCGCGCTCGCCAACGTCCGCGAGCACGCGGGGGCGAGCACCGCGGCCCTCACCCTCACCTGGCTCGACGACCAGGTCGTCCTCGACGTCGCCGACGACGGGCGGGGCTTCGACGCCTCCACCGCCCCGGCGGCCGGCCCGGGGCGCGGCCACGGCCTGCCCGCGATGCGGGCCCGCGCGGGCAGGCTGGGCGGCCGGCTGAGCGTGGAGTCCGTGCCCGGCGAGGGCACCGTCGTCTCCGCCGCCCTCCCCCTCGTCTCCCCCGACTCCCCGGAGCTGCCATGAGCGCCGCCACGCCCGTCCGTCTGCTGCTGTGCGACGACCACGCCGTCGTCCGCGCCGGGCTGCGCGCCCTGTTCGCCAGCGAGCCCGGCATCGAGGTCGTCGGCGAGGCGGGTACCGGCGAGGAGGCCGTCGCCATGGCGGCGAAGCTGCGGCCGGACGTGGTGCTGATGGATCTCCAGCTGGGCCCGGGCATCGGCGGGGTGGAGGCCACGCGCCGCATCACCGCCGCGCCGGACGAGGTGCGGGTGCTGGTGCTCACCACCTACGACACGGACGCCGACGTCACCCGCGCCCTGGAGGCCGGGGCCACCGGCTATCTGCTGAAGGCCGAGCGGCCCGAGGAGCTCTTCGCGGCCGTCCGGGCCGCCGCCCAGGGCCGTACGGCGCTCTCCCCGCCGGTGGCCGGCCGGGTCATGGCCCGGCTGCGCGGCACCCGGCCCGCCACCGGCACGCTCACCGACCGCGAGCGCGACATCCTGGACCAGCTCGCGCGCGGCCTCGGCAACCGGGACATCGCCCGGGCGCTGTTCATCAGCGAGGCCACGGTCAAGACCCACCTGGGCCGCATCTACGCCAAGCTGGGCGTGGACACGCGGGCGGGGGCGGTGGCCGTGGCGAAGGAGCAGCGGCTGCTGGGCTGACTTTCAGCCCGTCCGGCGTTTGAGGACCGGGGTCTGGGGCGGAGCCCCAGGAAACGGTGAGAGGGCGGGACCGGGGCCTCATCCCCCACACAGCTAGTAGGACTCCGTTAGGTCTTCCTGGCGGGTTTGTTCGGTGGCATGTTGGGTG
Organism: Streptomyces luteoverticillatus; assembly: GCF_003970715.1. Classification (NCBI taxonomy): domain Bacteria; kingdom Bacillati; phylum Actinomycetota; class Actinomycetes; order Kitasatosporales; family Streptomycetaceae; genus Streptomyces; species Streptomyces luteoverticillatus. The sequence continues at coordinate 759,242 of NZ_CP034587.1, forward strand.
TATGGACGCGCTTGAAGTGGGCCGTGTTCGGGTGAAGTTGGGGTTGTTCGTCGCTGATGTGTTCGCGTCGGTGCCGCGGAAGGACCAGCGGGCCAAGAGCGACTGCTATCTGCGGGGGCTGATGCTGGACGGCCGCCGGAAGTCCGTCCAGGCGATGGCCGCGCGGCTGCCGGACGGCAACGAGCAGAACCTGCAGCAGTTCGTGAACCAGTCGACGTGGGACCCCGTTCCGGTGCAGCGCCGTATCTGTGAGCGGATGCTGCCGCTGATCGACCCGGTGGCCTGGGTGATCGATGATGTGTCGGTGCCCAAGGACGGCCGGATGTCGGTCGCGGTGGCCCCGCAGTACTGCGGGGCGCTGGGCAAACAGGCCAACTGCCAGGTCGCGGTCAGTATCCACGCCGCCACCGACACGGCTTCCTGCCCGCTGCAATGGCGCCTGTTCCTGCCCGAGGAATGGGCATCGGACACCGCCCGCCGGACCACGACCCGGATCCCGCCCGGGGTCACGCACCGCGAGAAATGGCGACTGGCCCTGGACATGCTCGACACCCTCGCCGGCTGGAACATGAGCCCACCGGTCGTGGTCGCCGACGCCGCCTACGGCACCAACGCACACCTACGGGCCGCACTGGCCGACCGCAAACTCGCCTACGTCCTGGCCATCCGCGCGGACGTGACCGCCCACCCCTTCGACGCCGAGCCTTCGGCCCCGGCCCGCAACGGGCCCACCGGATGCCGGCCCCAGCCCCGCTACCGCCACCGGGCACCCTCGGTAGCAGCCCTGGCCACCGGCCTCGGACAAGAAGCCTTCACCACCGTGACCTGGCGGAACGGATCAAGAGGGAAACTGCGTTCCCGGTTCGCCGCCGTGCGCGTCCGTCCCGCGGGCAAGGCCGTCGAGCGTCCGGTCAAAGCCGCGGCCTCGGCCGGGCAGGGCTGGTGGGACGGGGTCCTGCCCGACTGCTGGCTGCTGGCCGAATGGCCCGAAGACGCCGAGACCCCCACCGGTTACTGGCTGTCCAGCCTCCCGGCGGACACCCCCATCGCCGACCTGGTGCATCTGGCCAAGATCCGCTGGCGGATCGAGCACGACTACCGCGAACTCAAACACGGCCTGGGCCTGGACCACTTCGAAGGCCGCTCCTGGCCAGGCTGGCACCACCACGTCACCCTCGTCACCGCCGCCCACGCCTTCCTCACCGAACAACGCCTGGCCCCAAAAGCCCCCACACCGGTCTCACCCTCTACCAAATCCTCGACACTCTCCAGGACATCCTGAGGTGCTGGACCGGCATCTGCACCACCTGCCACCAACCCCTGCCCACCAGGACACACACAACAAGACCAAGACAGACCTAACGAAGTCCTACTAGTGGTGGAACGCCGTCGCCACCCGCTCCGGCCGGTCCAGTGGCGCGCTCTGCCGCCGCAGCTCCGGCAGCAGCGCCCCCAGGTCGTCGAGGAAGACGTCCGCGAGGTCCTGCGAGAACCCGTTGCGGCACACGACCCGCAGCACCGACAGGTCCTCCCGGTTCGGCGGAAACGCATACGCGGGGACGAGCCAGCCCCGCTCCCGGAGCCGGCGCGAGACGTCGAAGACGTCGAAGTTGGTGATGCCGTCGGCCGTGGTGAAGGCGAACACCGGCAGTTGGTCGCCGCGCGTCAGCAGACGGAAGTCGCCCAGTTCCCCGATACGCCGGGCGAGACCGCTCGCGACGGTGCGGGAGTTGCGCTGGACGGCCCGGTAGCCCTCGCAGCCCAGCCGCAGGAACGTGTAGTACTGCGCGGCGACCTGCGCGCCCGGGCGGGAGAAGTTGAGGGCGAAGGTGGGCATGTCGCCGCCCAGGTAGTTGACGCGGAAGACCAGTTCGTCGGGGAGCGCCGCCTTGTCCCGCCACAGGGCCCAGCCGACGCCGGGGTAGACCAGGCCGTACTTGTGGCCGGAGGTGTTGATGGAGGCCACGCGCGGCAGCCGGAAGTCCCACTCCAGGTCCTCGTCGAGGAAGGGGGCGATCATCGCGCCGGACGCGCCGTCGACGTGGACGGGGACGTCCAGGCCCGTACGTTCCCGGAGGGCGTCCAGCGCGGCGCAGATCTCGGCGACCGGTTCGTAGGAGCCGTCGAAGGTGGAGCCGAGGACGGCGACGACGCCGATGGTGTTCTCGTCGCAGAGCGCGGCCGCGGCGTCCGGGTCGATGTGGAAGCGGTCGCCCTCCATGGGCACCTGGCGGGCCTCGACCTCCCAGAAGTTGCAGAACTTGTCCCAGCAGACCTGGACGTTGGAGCCCATCACCAGATTGGGCCGGGCCCCGCCGCCCGGGTAGCGGTCGCCATGGGCGAGGGCCCAGCGGCGTTTGAGGGCGAGGCCGGCGAGCATGCACGCCTCGCTGGAGCCGGTGGTGGAGCAGCCGACGGCAGAGGCGGGGTCGGGGGCGTGCCACAGGTCGGCGAGCATGGCCACGCAGCGCCGCTCCAGCTCGGCGGTGCGCGGGTACTCGTCCTTGTCGATCATGTTCTTGTCCCGGCACTCCGCCAGCAGCACGCCCGCCTGGGGCTCCATCCAGGTGGTGACGAAGGTGGCCAGGTTGAGCCGGGCGTTGCCGTCGAGCATCAGTTCGTCGTGGACGAACTGATAGGCGGCGGACGGGGTCATCGGCCCGTCGGGCAGCCGGTGCTGGGGTGGCTCCAGCGCCATCGAGGAGACGGGGTCCGCCTCCCCGTAGAAGGGGTTGACCGCGTAACGGCGGGCGGCGTGCCGGCCGCCGCCGCCCTTGTGCAGCGCCATGCGCGCGTCAGCCCTCGCCGCCCTCCGCGGGCTGCTCGGCCTCGGCTCCCTCGGCCGGGGCGGCGGCCTCGGCGGCGCCCTCCTCCTCTTCCTCCTCGGGGACTTCCTCCGCCTGGGCGGCGACGACCTGGAGCAGGGCCGTGCTCCCGTCGACGGCCAGGGTGCTGCCGCGCGGCAGCTCGATGTCCTCGGCGCGAATGGTGTGACCGGCCTCCAGGCCCTCGATGGAGACGGTGAACGACTCCGGAATATGGGTGGCCTCGGCCTCGATCGGCAGCGCGTCCAGCATGTGCTCCAGCAGGTTTCCGCCGGGTGCCAGCTCCCCCTCGGTGAGGACCGGGACGTCCACGGTGACCTTTTCGCCCTTCTTCACGGCCAGGAGGTCCACGTGGATCAGAAAGCCCTTGAGCGGGTCGCGTTGGACGGCCTTGGGGAGCACCAGCTCGCTCTTGCCCCCCTCGATGTCGAGCCGGATGAGCACGTTCGGCGTCTTGAGGGCCATCCACAGCGCGTGGCCGTCCAGCGCGAGGTGCTTGGGGTCGGCGCCGTGGCCGTAGACGACGGCGGGAACCCTGTTCTCGCGGCGGATACGCCGGGCGGCACCCTTGCCGAAGTCGGTACGCGGTGTGGCGGCAAGCTTCACTTCGGCCATGGGGGCGCTCCTCGGAATTCGTGGCTCTCCGGCCGCCGAGTTTATTCCGGGTTCATCCGGCCGGACCGCCCGGGAAATTCTCGATTGCTCCGTTCGGCCGAGAAACCCATTTCCTTGAACGACGCCCGGCGGCCGTGCCGCCGGGGCCGCGCGGGCGGGGCGAACCACCCGTCCGTGCGCCCTCTCCGCACGCCGGAGCACAGCCGGGCGGCCGCGCTTCGGCCCACGGGCCGTCACCCGTGAACACCGGTGACGACCGGAAAGCACGGTGAAATCATCGGTGCCGCGCAGCATTCCGCATCCGGCCGCCGCCGGGTACCGCCCGTCTGCGCGGACGCGAGGAAAGGGTGGCCCATGCCAGAAATCCGCCTCGAACCACCGCCGGACCGACCGGGCCTCCCGGAATTCCCAGCCGTCGTGGAGCCCGCCGTCCGTGACATTCCCGGGCCGCCGCCGGCCCCCGGCCCCGCCGAACCGGTGGCTTGGGAGCGCACCGCGACCCCCTCCGGCGAGGAGCTGCTCGACCGCGCCGCCCCGGCGGTGCTCGCCGACTCCCGGGCGCGGGCCGCGCTCGACGGACACCGGTACGCCTTCCTGGGCGCCGGCCTGCTCGCCGACGACAAGGACCGTACGACGCCCGCGATCCTGGTGCTCGTCTACGACTACACCGACGACCGCACGCTGGAGTTCACCCTCGACGACGGCGAGCCGCCGGTCCTCACCGGCATGACCGCGGGCCCCGCCCAGCCCGCCCTCTCGGACGCGGAGATCGAGCGGGCGGTGGAGATCGCCCGGGCCCAGTCCGAGGCCGCGCGGCGGGCCCCGGCCGACGCCGTGCCCATGGTGCTGCTCACCAGCGACGAGCGCGGGGGCGACGAGCACCACGGCCGGCGCCGCGCCTATGTCGCCTTCGGCTCCCCCGACCGGCGCATGCCCCAGGTGCGCGTCCTGGTCGACCTCGGGGAGGAGCGGGTGGTCGACGCGGGAAGGAGGGTGGGCGATGAGTGAGTCGGGCCGGATCAGCTGGCCCGCCCAGCAGCCGGTATGGACCTTCGACTGGCGGCTGGCGGACGCCCCCGATGAGGAGGGCATCGTCATCCTCGGCGCCGCCTACCGGGGGCACCAGGTCTTCGCCAAGGCCAGCCTCCCCTCCTTGCGGGTGCGGTACGAGGGGCCGTGCGGCCCGTACAAGGACCCGCTCAACTACAACAACGCGCACCCCACCTCCCGCTGCCCGGGCAGCAGGGTGTGCGTCTACGCCTACTCCAGCGGGGGCCTGCGCGCCCTGAGCGTGGAGTCGTACCACACCATCAGCGCCTACCGGCTCACCCACCGCTGGGTGTTCTGGGAGAACGGCGTGATCATGCCCCGGCTCTTCAGCGCGGGCATCCAGTGCCCCTTCGACCACCGTCACCACGTCTACTGGCGGCTGGACTTCGACATCGACGGCGCGGGGCGGGATCTGGCGCTGGAGTACAACACATATACGGGTGAGGAGGGTTGGGGGGCGGGCTGGCACCCCTTCCGCACCGAGACCAAGCGGCTGAAGAACCCGCCGTCGCGGCGCAGCTGGGCCGTCGTCGACCTGGACAGCCACCGTGGCTACCACGTGCTGCCCGGGCCGAACGACGGCACCGCGGACGCCTTCTCGGCCTCCGACCTGTGGCTGCTGCGCTACCGCGCGAGCGAGGACCGCTACGGACGGCAGGGCAGCGCGGCCGACGACGGGCTGAACGGCTATCTGAACGCCGAGAGCACCGACGGCCAGGACCTGGTCGTCTGGTACGCCGCGCACCTCTTCCACCGCGTCGCCCAGGGGGGCGACGACTGGCACGGCGTGGGCCCGGACCTCGTCCCGTTCGGGCCGTGGTGACCGCGTCAGCCGAGCAAACCTCGCACCAGCCCGCTGATCAGGTCGTTGACACCGCCCACCACACCACCGAGCGTGTTGACGAGCCCGCTCAGCAGGCCCTGCACGGAAGGGATGAGCCCGGCGCCGTCGAACCGGCCGCCGTCGTGCGCGGCCCGCTCCTTGGCGAGCCGTACGGTCGCGACGACCGCGTCGGTCGTGGCGAGCGTGACCGCGCGGAGCTCCGGACGCCCGCTGCCCGCCTGCCGCTCCAGGCCGGCCCGGGCCCGGCCGAGCGCGTCGAGGTTGTCCCGGACCGTCCCGCAGTGCCCGGCGCGGGACCGCTCCGGGCCGAGGGCGGCGCAGCCCGCAGCCTCCTCGGCCGCCTCCTTGCCGACGGCGTTCTCGTCGATGGCCCGCATCGCCTGGCCCGCGGCCTTGCGCAGGGCGTCGGGCGAGGGGGCCTGGACGTGGGCGGTGGCGCCGGACGCGCCGGCCGGCGCGGACACCGTGCCGGCCGTGGTGGGGGCCGCGGTGCCGAGGAGGAGCGCACCGCACACGGTGGCGGACACCAGCAGGCCGGATCTTCGGGGGACACCCATGGAGGTAACTCCTTCGAACAGAAGGGGATCTTCACGAAGACCCTGCGCCGGGTGCGACGCCCCCGCAAATCGGGCCACCCCTCCGGTGACGACGGGTCCCTGACGCGGTGTGCCGCGGTGCGGTCGTCAAGTCGCCAAAACGCTTCAGACCTCCAGCTCGGCCTCGATGCGCCGGAGCTGATGGCGGGCCATCGCGAGGTTGGCGCGCTTGCCGTCGAGCACCAGGTAAAGGAACAGCCCGCTGCCGCCCCGGCCCGTCAGCAGCCTGATCAAGTGGTACTGCGTGCCGAGGGTGATGAGGATGTCCTCGATGCTGTCCTGGAGGTTGAGCATCTCCATGGCGCGCAGCTTGGCCCGGACGACGTCCGTGTTGCCCGCGGCCGCGACGTTGAGGTCGAGCGACGACGAGCCGCCCAGGGTGCCCAGCGCCATGCCGCTGCCGTAGTCGACGAGGGCCACGCCCAGCGTGCCGTCGATCGAGTTCATCGCGTCCTTGAGGGCCGTCTCGGTGTTCGCCATGGGAAATCCATTTCTTTGTCGATGAATTTGTCGATGAATTTATGGATGGATACGTATGGGGCACTACGCCTGGCGTTGTCGCTCCAGCGCGCCGTCGACGAGCTCGGCGATGCGGGCGCCCGCTCTGCGGGCCTCCAGGTTCAGCCGCCCCACATTGGCGTCGGCCGACGCCAGCAGCGTCAGCACGCTCGCGGCGCCGGCCGCGTACGTGGCCACGTAGCCGAGTTCGCCGCTGACGACGAGTTCGCGGAACCCGCCGTGGCCCACGGCGTCCGAGAGCCGCGCGCCGACCCCCAGGGCCGCCGCGGTCAGCGCGGCCAGCCCGTCCGGTTCGGCACCGGTGACGAGATGCGCGATCACCAGCCCGTCGGTGCTCGCCACCATGGCACCGGTCAGATGCGGTACCCGGACACGTAACCCCTGGAGCTCGGCGAGCACCTCGGGTGCGGCGGTCATCGGCTGCCTCCTTACGACGAATTGCCTCAACGCGCGCCTCATCATGGGATCGGTGGGACCCGGCCGGCACCCGGCCCGGTCGCGGAGCGTCTCAGGGTCACAAGGCCTCCAAAGCGTCGCGGATCCGTTGGAGCAGGAAGATCTCCGGTGCGTCGGCGGGGACCTTCGCGGCCGGCGCCGCCGGGCGGGCCCGGCGGGGCGGTGGCGTGCCGGGGGCCGGGGTCCGCACCAGCCCCGCCGCCGCCAGCCGCCGGACGTCGAGGAGGGTGGCGAAGGCGGGGCGGCCCAGCGCGCCGGCGATCTGCGTCGGCGTCCGCACCCCGTCGGCCGCGGCCAGCACCGCGCCGGACGGGGACCGGCGGACGGCCCTGGGCGCGGGGACGGGTACCGGGACGGGGACGACCGGGGACACGTCGAGCGCCGGGCAGGGCCAGGCCCGCTCCAGCAGGCCCCGGCGGCGGCGCACTTCACGCCGCACGGCCGCCACGGAAACGGGACGGACGGGACCGAACCAGTGGCGGGCGCCCCGCAGGAACCGGTCGGGGGCCCGCTGGGAGCCGTCGAGCGGGGACAGTACGAAGTAGGCCGCGTCGAACAGGGCGCTGAGATGGCACAGTTCGAGCTCGCCCCGGCTGAGCCTGCCGCGTTCGACGAGCAGGCTCCCCGCGCGGTGGTCCGGCCCGCCCTCGGCCACCGCCTCCTCCCAGCTCTCCCGCGACAGCCGGCCGCTCGCCGTCAGCCGCCACCCCACGTCCGGCACGACCGGGCTCTCGGCGTGCACCAGGGCGCCGTCGGCGAGGTAGAGCGCCCCGGCCCGGCCGTGCAGCGCCCCCGTCGCCCGCTCCCGGACGAGCCGGTCCAGCGTGGCCGTCACCACGGCCCCGCCCGTCACCACGGCCGTCATGCCGACACCAGCCGGGTGGCCAGGTCCTTCATCCGGAACAGCGCCACGGCGAGATTGGCCTCCGTCCGGTCCAGCCAGACGTAGAGGAAGACACTGCTGTCGAACGAGGTCGCCACGTACCGGAACAGGTGGTAGCTCCCCCGCGCCGTGACGATCAGCTCCTCGACCGGCCCGTCGTGGCGTGCGCCGCCCGTGAACCCACCGTTCTCGACGGCGAGCCGGGCCAGTTCGGCGGCCTCCGCCGCCGACGCCTCGTGATCGCCGTCCGGTCCGTCGCCCACCGCCCCCAGGGTGAGCCCGCTCGTCCAGTCCACCAGACTCGCGCCCCGCGCCCCGGGAATGGCCATGGCCTCCGTCAGGCACCCGTCTATTCCGGTCACACGATCCTCTCCAGCCGCGCGACGGCAACAGGGAGCGCCGCGTATCGGTACAAGGCTCGGTACATGGGGGGTGATCACCAGGGGATGTGACCCATGCGACGGAAGGTAACCGATACGGATGGCAGAGGGTGAGGGTTTTGGCATTTTCCTTCGGCACATGTGCGGAGGTGCTATATGCCTGACGCGTTGGGCGTTAGGGTGAACGCCGCCGGTCCCCCCACGTTCGGCGGCGATGCCCGCCTGCCCGTCCGTACCGATCGTGGAGTTCCGCCTTGGCCATAGCCACCGTGTCCCGTCCCGCGTTCCGCCGGCGCCTCGCCGCCGCGTGCGGGCTCGCCCTCGCGACCGCGCTGACCCTCACCGGGTGCACGGGGGACGACAAGTCGCCGACGCGCCCGTCCGCTTCGCCGTCCGCGTCCGCCTCGGCGTCGGCGTCCGCGTCCGCGTCGTCCTCACCGTCCCCGGACCCCACGGGGAGCGCGACGCACGCCACCACGCCGTCCCCCGGGTCGGCGACCCACGTGCCGAAGGCGCCGCCCAAGACGCGCGGGCCGCAGACCGAACCCCCGGCGCCCGGCGCGGAACAGACGGGGGCGGCGGGGGCGAAGGGGTCGTCCACGTCGGAATCGTCCTGCGAGATCCGTTCCGACGCCGGGAACTGCTACAAGGCGGGCCAGTTCTGCCGCAAGGGCGATGTGGGCGCCGGTACGCACGACGCCCACGGCCGCCCCATCACCTGCGGCGGCGACGGCGGTCGCCCGCGCTGGCACTACTGACCGCCGGGCGGCCGCCGCGCGCACGATCCGGGCGGGCGGCGGCCGGGCACCCGGGCGGGGCGTGCCGCCGGGGCGGCGTGCCAGGGCCGGCCATCGGCTTCCGGCCCCGGCACGCGCCCGGGGGACCGAGCGGGGACGACATCCCGTCCGGGCTGTGACCAGCATGCCGTCGCGCGGCCGCGGCGCGCAGGGGCCGAACGGTCCCCGCGCGGGGACACCCGGGCCTTGCCGTCGCCCCGGGCCCGGCGCACCGTGGAAGGAGCGAGGGCTCGACGGCCGGAGGTGAGCACGATGACGGTCCCCGAACCGCAGGCTCCGCGCTCCCCCGAGCCCGGAGCCGCCGTGGCGGCTGGGGCCGCCGTGCCGCCCCCGACGGAGACCATGGCCTGGGTCGTCGACCACACAGCGCCCGCCGCCGAACGGCCGCTGCGCCGGGAGCGCAGGCCGCTGCCGGAACCGGGCCCGTACGATCTGCTGATCAAGGTGCGGGCGTGCGGGGTGTGCCGGACGGATCTGCATCTGGCGGAGGGCGATCTGCCGCCGCGCGCGCCCCGCCGTACGCCCGGCCACGAGATCGTCGGCCGGGTGCTGGCCGCCGGGCCGGCCGCGGAGGGCTTCGCCCCCGGCGACCGCGTCGGCGCCGCCTGGCTCGCGGGCACGTGCGGGACGTGCCGGTACTGCACCGGCGGCCGGGAGAACCTCTGCCCGGACTCCCGCTACACCGGCTGGGACGTCCACGGCGGGTACGCCGAGCACGTCGTCACGGACTCCCGTTTCACCTACCGGCTGCCGGAGGGCCCGCCGGACGAGGAGCTCGCGCCGCTGCTCTGCGCGGGCATCATCGGCTATCGCGCCCTGCGGCGGGCCGAGCTGCCGCCCGGCGGCGCGCTCGGCATCTACGGTTTCGGCGCGTCCGCCCATCTGACCGCACAGCTGGCGATCGCCCAGGGCGCGTCCGTGCACGTCCTCACCCGTGCCGAGCCGGCCCGCCGGCTGGCGCTCGAGCTGGGCGCGGCGTCGGCGGGCGGCACGTACGACGATCCGCCCGTGCCGCTCGACGCGGCGATCCTCTTCGCTCCCGTCGGGGATCTCGTGCCGGTGGCGCTGGCGGCCCTCGACCGGGGCGGGACGCTGGCCGTGGCCGGAATCCATCTCACCGACATCCCGGTGCTCGGCTATCAGCGGCACCTCTTCCAGGAGCGGACCCTGCGCAGCGTCACCGCCAACACGCGGGCGGACGGGCGCGCGTACCTGTCCGAGGTCGCCCGGCACCGGCCGGTGGTGCATGTGCAGCCGTATCCGATGAGCCGTGCCGACGAGGCGCTCGCGGACCTGGCGGGGGACCGCGTCACGGGCGTGGCGGTGCTGGTCGCGGAGGAGTGAGCCGAGCCGGCCCGGCGGCGCGTCCTGGCCGGATCGGGGCCGTTCGGCCCATGGCGGTCCGACAAATGTTGGATCATGATCCAAACAGGACGGCATGCCGACGAAACGATGAGGAGCCGGAGCGGTGGAGCAGCAGTCAGCGCGAGCGGGGGCGTTCTCCGCGGAGCGGCCGATCCGGGTGTTCCTCCTGGACGATCACGAGGTCGTACGCCGGGGTGTGCACGATCTGCTCGACGGCGAGGACGACATCTCGGTCGTCGGCGAGGCCGGCAGCATCGCCCAGGCGCTGGCGCGCGGGCCCGCGCTCCGTCCCGACGTGGCGGTGCTGGACGTCCGGCTGCCCGACGGCGACGGCATCACGGTCTGCCGCGAGCTGCGGTCCCGGATGCCGGGGCTGACCTGTCTGATGCTCACCTCGTTCGACGACGACGACGCGCTGCTGGACGCCATCATGGCGGGGGCGTCCGGCTACGTCCTGAAGCAGATCAAGGGCTCCGACCTGGTGGCCGCCATCCGCACGGTCGCCTCCGGCCAGTCGATGCTGGACCCGGCGACGACCACGCGCCTGATGAACAGCCTGCGCGGCGAGGACGAGCAGCCCGAGCCGGAGGACGAGCGCCTGGCCGGGCTGTCACCGCGCGAGCGGGAGATCCTCGGCCTCATCGGCGACGGCATGACGAACCGTCAGATCGCGGAGCGGCTCTACCTGTCCGAGAAGACGGTCAAGAACCACATCTCGCGGATGCTCGCCAAGCTCGGTGTGGAGCGCCGCATCCAGGCGGCCGTGCTCGCGTCGAACGTCGCCCGGCCGTCCTGACCCTCTCCCCCGTCATACCTCGCCCGTCGCGCCTCGCGTCACACCCTCGCGGGAGCGGTCCGGCAGCGGGATGCTCCACGTCAGGGTCGTCCCGCCGCCCTCCGGCGCTGTCAGCCGGAGCCGGCCGCCGTGGCGGGCGGCCCGCTCGGCGAGGTTGCGCAGGCCGCTGCGGCGGCCGCCCTCGCCCTCCGGCATCCCGGCACCGTTGTCGGTGACCGTCAGCGTCAGCCGGCGGCCGTCGTTGACGACGGCGACGTCGGCCGACCGGGCGTGGGCGTGCCGGGCCACATTGGCCAGGGCCTCCCCCAGGACGGCGGCGACGTCCTCGGTGACCTCGCGCGGCACCTGGGTGTCCAGCAGCCCCTCCATCCGCAGGCTCGGGGCGAAGCCGAGGAGCGTGCCGCCCTCGCCGACGGTCTGGACGACCCGGGTGCGGAGCCCGTGCTGGGGAGCGGTCTCCCGGGAGCGCAGACCGAAGATCGTGGATCTGATGATCTTGATGGTCTCGTCGAGGTCGTCGACCGCCCGCTGGACGCGCTCGGCGGCCTCTGGGTGGTCGATGAAGCGGTCGGCGCTCTGGAGCGTCATACCGGTGGCGAAGAGCCGCTGGATGGCCAGGTCGTGGAGGTCGCGGGCGATGCGGTCGCGGTCCTCCAGCACGGCGATCTGCGCGGCGTCCGCGCGGCGTTCGGCGAGCTCCATGGCCACGGCGGCCTGCCCGGCGAAGGCGAGAAGGGGTTCCGTCTCCTCCTGGGTGAACGGCGCGCGGCCCTTGGCCCGGGCGAGCAGCAGCACACCGCGCACCGCGTCACCGGAGGTGAGCGGCACGGCCACGGCGGGACCCGCGGCGCGGCAGGGCCCGGCGGCGTTCGCCGGGTCGGCGGCGAGGCCCGCGCTGAGGACCGGCCGGCCGGAGGCGTACGCGCTCCCGGCGAGGGTGCCGTCGGCCGGCAGCACCGTGCCGCGCAGGTCGTCGGCCTCCTCCCCCAGGACGGCCTCGACGGTCAGCGCGGGCTCCCCCTCCGGCAGGGGCAGGGAGACGGTGACCAGGTCGGCGGAGGTGATCTCCTTCGCCCGCTCGGCGATCAGGCCGATGACGTCGGCCGGCCGGACGCCGGACATCAGACGGTTCGTCACCTCGGCGCCCGCGCGCAGCCAGCGCTCGCGGCGGGTGGACTCCTCGTACAGCCGGGCGTTGTCGATGGCGACGCCCGCGGCGACGGCGAGCGTGGCGAGCACCTCCTCGTCCTCGTCCTCGAAGTCCGCGCCGCCCCGCTTCTCGGCCAGGTAGAGATTGCCGAAGACCTGCTCACGCACCCGGATGGGCACGCCCATGAAGCTGTCCATCGGCGGGTGTTCCGCCGGGAAGCCGTACGAGGCGGGGTGCGCGGAGATCCGGGGCAGCCGCAGCGGCTCGGGATGGCGGATGAGCTCGCCCAGGATGCCGTGGCCCGAGGGATACGGCCCGATGGCCTTGATGTGCTCCTCCGGCAGCCCGACAGTGAGGAACTGCGACAGCGTCCGCCCGTCCGGCCCGATGACGCCCAGCGCGCCGTACCGGGCGTCCACGAGCGCCACCGCCGCCTCGACGATCCGGCGCAGCACATGCTCCAGTTCCAGCTCCCGGCCGACCGACATCACGGCTTCCAGGAGACTGTGCACCCGGTCCCGGGTGCCGCGCGCGGCGTCGATCCGGGCCTGGAGCTCCTCCAGCAGCTCGTCCAGTCTGAGCTGGGGTAAGCGCACCACCATGCCGTGCCTCCTCGTAGGCGCGTCCGAACCTTCACGGACGGACGACCCGCCCACCCGAGGACCACCGTATCCGCTGGCGGGGGCACCGGAGGAGCCGGGTCCGGGCCATGAAGTGGCCCGGACCGGGCATCGGCCGAGGCGTCGGATCAGGTGCCGCTCTTGCGCCCGTAGACGTAGACGTCGTCGCCGTTCTTCAGCATCGACCAGTACGTTTTCGCGTCCCCGCGCCGCATGTTGACGCAGCCGTGGGAGCCGGGTGCCGACCAGACGCTGCCGTCGATGGAGTGGAACGCCTGCCCGCCGTCGAAGAACTGGCTGTACGGCATCCGCACCTTGTAGATCGTCGACCAGTGGTCGACGCTGCGCCAGTAGATCCGCTTGAGCCCGGTCCGCGTCTCGTACCCGTCCCGGCCGGACCGTATCGGCACCGGCCCGAACGCCAGCCGCGAGCCGTCCTGTATCCAGCTCAGCTGACGGGTGAGGTCGACGCAGGCGATCCGCCCCTTGTCGACCGGGCACTTGCGATCGGCGTTGGGGTTGCTCCCGGCGGCGCGCTGTTTGGCGACGAGGTCCATGACGCCCCAGGTGACGGGCCCGGCGTAGCCGACGGCGGGGCTGATGCCGTGGTCGAGCTGGAAGTCCCGGATCGCCCGGCAGTCGGCGGCCGACTGCCGCCCGTCGACGGGCCGCCCCAGGAACCGCTCGGCCTGCTTCTGGTACGGCCCGGCCCCGGCGGTGCAGGAGGCCGTGGCCGCCTGCGCGCTGCCCGCCCCCACCACGCCGGACAGCGGCACGGCCAGCACGGCCGCCGCGCCGAGGAGAACACCGAGTCGTCCGCGTACACGGACGTTCGCTCTCTTCACTGCTGCGCTTGTCATGCCCGTAGGACACACGGGGAGGCCACTTGGTTGCGCTTCGAATCGGTCGGCATGGTGCCGCCTGTTGGGGTGCCAGAATCCGCCCTCCTGGCGACCGCTCCTCGACCAGCTCCTCCCGTTAGCTGGACATGTCAGCTACTCCGGCGAAGGGAAGATCTCATGAGGAACATCCCCCTCAAGGCGGCCATGGCCGGCGCGATGGTCCTGGTGGCTCTGGGCAGCTCCGGCTCGACCGCCAACGCCGTTCAGGCCGGCGGCGGCACGGCCGACACCGTCTCCGCGAAGCCCGTCCACCTCGCCGGCTCATTGATAACGAACGACAAGAGCGGCAAGTGCCTGGAGGTGGAGGGCTCCAGCTCCAAGAACGGCGCCCGCGTCCAGCAGTGGGACTGCAAGGGGCAGGCCGGTGCCAACTGGGGCTCCAGAGCGGTGGGAGGCGACTACATCCAGATCGTCAACCTCAACAGCGGCAAGTGCCTGGAGATCGCGGACTCCCGTAGGGAGAACGGCGCTCCGGCCCAGCAGTGGGCCTGCGTCGACGGTGTCGCGACCCAGCAGTGGATCGCCTACTCCAATGGCGTGATCGTGAACAGGAACAGCGGCAAGGTCCTGGAGATCGACAATGGCAGCACCCGCAACGGCGCCCGGGCCCAGCAATGGGAATTCGCCAACGTGAAGCAGCAGATCTGGACCTACTGACCGGCGCGGCACGGGGCGGACAACCGAGGGGGCGGCATCAGTTGCTGATGCCGCCCCCTCGCTCGTCGCGCCGCACAACGGCCTCGTACGGGCGTGAAGACCCCCGTACTCCACAACCCCGTACTCGGCCGCATGACTCCAGTGAAGTCGGTCAGCCGGTCGGTGTCGGGTCGGCCTTCGGGCGGATCCGGGTGGCCAGCCGGGTCAGCAGTGCCGCGGCCGACGGATTGCGCACCACGAAGTGGACGTCCCACCGCGCGCCACGCGCCAGATCGGCCTCCACGGCCGCCCAGAGCGCGCCGATGCTGGTCCGGTACGGCAGCCCGCCCCGGCCCGCGCCGAGCAGGGTGAAGCACACCGAGCGCAGCGGCGGGCCGAACTCGTGCTCTTCCTCAGCCAGGATCGCGAGTGCCCGGGTCGCGGCCCGGGTGACGTCGGCGGGCTGGACGTCGTAGTCGTTCGTGCCGCCCCGGGGCACGGCGACGGCGGCGTGGTAGACGCGGCGTATGCCCTGGCCGGTGAGGGCGCCGGCGCCGGTGGCGGCCACCGTGCCGGCCGGCACGGGACGGCCCAGGGCGCCCTGCCGCGCGACCCAGGCCCGGAGCTCGTCCCGGATCCGGTCCTCCAGGATGTCGCCGGTCACTCCGCGGACGGCCCCGGCCCGGCGCAGGGACGCCGAGACCGACGACTTGTAGGGCTCGGGCAGCGCGAAGAAGACGTTGGTGGGGGCCACCACGACGTCGACGTCCCGCAGCAGGTCGACCGGGTGGACGTGCACGGTCACGGGGACGGTCCGGCCGCGGACGGCGACGGGGACGACGCGATGCGTGGTGCCGAGGTCCCACCGGTCCCCGGCGGCCTCCTCCCCGAGGCCGTCTATGGCCTCGGCGACCTGACCGAGCAGCATCAGCTCCTGATCCTTGCGGAACCGCTCGATGCTCACGCCGTAGATCTCGGCCGCGCGTCTTCGCCGGTCGGCGCCCGGCCAGTCGCGGGTGCCCTGCGCCAGGCCCAGGGTGTACTCGGCGGCCGCCCGCAACGTCCCCTCGTCGAGCCGGCACACGGCATGCCGGATCAGTTCCTCGACGGAACCGTTGGACGTCCGTGCGGCCGCCGTCCGCTGCAGCACCGGTACCCGCAATGTGCGCAGCTTTACGAGCCCGGCTCTTCTGATTTCTTTCAATTCCCCCAGCATCGACGCGTAGTCTTCGTCGTTTATCGGCACGTCCGGCACCATGGCACCGTGCGCCGCGGGCGGACAAGTGACTACGTGGCCAGCATGAGAACCCGGGTCAGTGCCATGGGCTGACGACGGCCGCGCGCAGCGGCGCCAGGATCCGGTTCACCGCGGCGACACCGGCGGGGGATCCCAGGTCCTGGAATTCCTCCACGGGAAGCACGGTCAACGGCTCCTTTCCGCACCGGTCCTGGAAGAGCACGGCGGCCAGGCGGGGCCGGCGTCTCCGGGACTGCCAGACCAGGCCGGCGGCGTCGGGGTCCTGCGCGCGCAGCTCGCTCGCCCACCGCCGGGTCTTCGCGTACCCGTCGCCCTCCGTCTCGAGCAGCCAGGAGTCCTGGCAGACGGCCGCGAGGTCCTCCTCGCTGATCAGGGAGATGAGCTTGTGGTCGCACCGTGTCCGCACCGCGCTCAGCGTCCTGTGGGCGATCGCGGCGTACGGGACGAGACGCATGCCCGACTCGGTGTCGAAGTCGAGCGAGCGCAGCAGCGTCTCGGCCAGCGCGGTGGCCGGATCGCTCGCCAGATAGAGATAGGGATAAGGGTCGTACGACGTGCCGTCGAAGCGGTTGCCGCCGAAATGGGCGTCGGCGGACACGGGATTGAACTGCGTCGCCGGACGGGCCCTGTTGTGCACGCGCCACCATTCCGTGCCCGCCGGGAGCAGATACGCGCGGGGGCGCATCGTGTACAGGGCGGGCGATACGTTGCCTGTCATCAGTCCCCCTCCACCAAGGCCCGGGCCACCCCCGTGAGCTCTTCGTCCGGAACCGCCCCGAGGAACGAGACGGGTGGTCCGCCCAGCCAGGTGTTGCCGCTGAGCCACCAGTCCGCGGCGCCCCAGGGATCGACGTGCGCCATGAGCAGCCGGTTGACCTCCCGGACGACGGGGACCGGGGGCCCGCCGGAGCCGAGGGCGAACTGGAAGGCCGGGTAGCGCGCGCCGCGCAGCGGGTCGTCCAGCCGGATGAGCTCGCGGGGAGGCCGCCCGCCCGCGCACCGCGACCGTGCCTCGTCGGCGGAGAACGAGGGCGCCGTCAGCACGCGGCGCCGCACCTCGGTGACGACGGCGGCGGTGTCCGCCCCGGGTTCCGGAATGTTCATTCGCTTCACGATGGATCCCTCCTCGTCCCGCTCGGCGGCCCGCGCCGTCGGCCTGGTCATCAGCGCGCCCGTGGCGGGCACCGGGCCGTCCGGCGCCCGAGGAGCGGGGACGAGCAGGGCGTTGAGCGCCGGCCAGACCGGATGGTCGCCGGGAAGTGCCCTCAGGACGTGCCGGATGTCATGAACGGCTCGCAGTGCGACGGCGGGATCGTCCGCCGCGTCCACGAGGTGCCGGACGAGGGCCATCAGCGACCGGTACCGGTCGTCGTCCAGTCGGCCCCGGAGGCCGCCCGCGTCGTCCCTCAACACGGCGAGCAGTTCTTCGGCGTGGTCCATCCGGTCTCCCCTCCAAAAACCAGCGATCTGCGCCGCACGCATCGTGAAGCACGAATGAAACGGCTGAATAGTTTCTTCCGCTTCGACCGCCGGCGGAGTCCCCTGCCGACGCTGTCCGAATACCACTGTCCGCGCCCTTTGAATCGGTCCGCGGCGCGAGGGAAGTTGCTACGTTCCGAGTCGCCGCCTTCGCTTCCGGCGCGACGGAACGACCACGTTCCGGACGAAGGTGTGGCGTGAATTCCACTGGAGGATTCGGGGGAACCAATTCCGGTGAAAACCGCTTCCAAGGTCGTCAGGGCAGTCGCCCAGATCCTCGACGCGGACGGCGGCGTGGCGGGTACGGGATTCGCGGTCGCCGCGGACACCGTCATCACCTGCGCGCATGTCGTCCGCGCGGCCGGTCACGGCCCGGGTGCCACGGTGTGGGTGGCCTTCCCGCACGCGAACGCCGCCGGACACGTCCAGGCCCATGTCCTGCCCGGCCCCTGGCGGCCGCCCGGTGCGCAGGACATCGCCGTCCTGCGCCTGAAGAGCGCTCCGCCGGGTATGGACGCACTGTCCCTGGGATCGGCCGAGGGCTGCCGGGGGCACCGGGTGCGCACCTTCGGGTTTCCGGCCCAGGCACCGCCCGGGGGCCATTTCGGGTACGCGGAAGCCGGCGATCTGCTGGCGGGCGGCAACGGAGCCGACAGCACACTGCTGCAACTGACCGACGCGAACGACATCACCACGGGCTTCAGCGGCGGGCCGGTGATCGACGAGATGACCGGACTGGTCATCGGCATGGTCACCTCCATCGCCGCACCCGACCGGCACCTCAAAGGGCTGTCCGTGGCCTACGCCACCCCCACGCAGGTCCTGCGGGAGGCCTGGCGGGAACTCGTCGAGCAAGAGGTGTCCCCGTACCGGGGGCTGGAACCGTTCACCGCCGAGCACTCCGAGTGGTTCCACGGCCGGGACGCCGCGGTGCACGGTGTGCTGGAGGCGCTGGGCACGCAACGACGGCTCCTGCTGCTCCTGGGGCCGTCCGGCGCGGGGAAGTCCTCCCTCGTCCAGGCGGGGGTGCTGCCCGCCCTCGCCGCGGGCGGCCTGCCGGGGAGCGACCGCTGGCTGCCGCTGGTGGTGCGGCCCGGGCAGGACCTCGTGGCCGAGCTGGAACACGCGGGCCTGACCGTGGCCGCCACCGACGGGATCATGCCGTCGGTGCGACGCCGGCTGGCCGCCGAGCCGGGTCACGACCGCGTGCTTCTCGTCATCGACCAGTTCGAGGAGATCCTCGCCCGGCCGGCCCCCGGGGAGAGCCGGATACCGGAGAAGTGCGCGGCCGCCGCGCAGGCGCTCATGGCGCCCGGCACCGAGCTCGCCGTCATCCTGGTCATGCGGGACGACTTCTACCCCCAACTGGCGGCCCTGGCGCCCGAACTGCTGGCGGCCGCGACCCCCGGGCTGCTCAACGTGCCAGCCGCGCTCAGCACCCCGGAGCTCCGGGCGATCATCACCCGGCCCGCCCGGGCGGCGGGAGCGCGTTTCGAGGACGGGCTGCCGGAACGCATCATCTCCGACGTCCTCGCCGCCAGCCCCACCCGGCAGGCGTCCACCACGCTGCTGCCGCCCCTGGAGCTGGCGTTGAGCCAGTTGTGGGAGCGGCGCTCCGACGGCCGGCTCACCCACCAGGCCTACCAGCAGCTCGGCGCGATCACCGGCACCCTCACGGCCTGGTGCAACACCGCCCTCCATCAACTGCCGTCCGGTCACCGCCCCGTCGCCAGGCGCGTCCTCACCGCCCTGGTCCGCCCCGCCGACGAGAGCCACGGCACCCCGGCGACCCGCCAGCAGGTGCCCCTCACGCGGCTGCGCGCGCTGGCCACCGAGGCCGCGCGGCCCGAGCACGGCCGTGCCTTCGACGACGTCCTCGCGGCCCTGACCCGCCACCGCATCGTCACCACCCGCACCGCCACCGAGCGCGGCGGCGCGCCGGGCGAGCCCACGGCCGAACTCATCCACGACTCGCTCATCCGCGACTGGGGCGATCTCCGTGACTGGGTGGCCCAGGACCACCGCTTCCAGGTCTGGCTGCACCGCACGGCCGGGCAGCAGGCACGCCACATCATCAGCGGCCTGCCCGGGGACCTGCTGCACGGAACCGACCTCGCCGAGGGCAGGGACTGGGCCCGCCGGCGCCCCCTCCCCGAGGAGATCGCCGAGTTCCTGACGGCCAGCCAGGAGCGTCAGCAGGCCGGGGTCCGTCGTGGCCGGCTCGTCAACACCGTCCTGGCCGGCCTGCTCGCCCTCGCCCTGATCGCCACGGGAGTGGCCTTCTGGGAGATGCAGACGGCCGTCGACGCCCGGCACAAGATCCTCGCCGAGCAGCACAAGACCCAGTCCCGGCAGCTCGCCGCCCAGTCCGGTGCCCTGATCGACACCCAGCCCGACCTCGCCTCGCTGCTGGCCGTCCAGGCCTACCGGACCAGCCCGACCGACGAGGCCAAAGCGAGCCTCTACCGGGCCGTCGCGCTGCCCCTCCGGCACCGCCTCACCACCCACACGGCCCGGGTGAACGCGGTGGCCTTCAGCCCCGACGGCAGGATCCTCGCCACCGGCGGCGCCGACAGGACCGTACGGCTGTGGGACACGGCCACCGGCGAGGCCCGAGGGACCCTCGAGGGGCACACGGACATCGTGTCGTCGGTGGCTTTCGGTCCCGACGGCAGGACCCTCGCCACCGGCGGTGCCGACGGGTCCGCGCGCTTGTGGGACATGCCGAGCCGCAGGCTCCGGGGGGTCATCTCCGGCACCGGCAGCGCCGTGGAATCCGTGGCGTTCAGCCCCGACGGCACCGCGCTCGCCACGGGCACCAGGGACGGCGCGGCTCGATTGTGGAACACGGCGGACAGCAGTATCCGGAGCGGCCTCATCGGCCACACCGACGCCGTACGGTCGGTGGCGTTCAGCCCCGACGGAAAAAATCTCGCCACCGGCGGCACCGACAGGACCGTACTGCTCTGGAACACGGCCAGTGGGGAGATCCAACGGCGCATCGAGTCGATCGACGCGGTGAGGTCGGTGGCCTTCAGCCCCGACGGCAGGACCCTCGCCACCGGCGAGGGTGATGGAAGCACCCGGCTGTGGGACACGGGCAGCGGCCAGTCCCGGGGGACCGTCGCCACCCGCGCCGATCACGTGGGGTCGGTGGCGTTCAGCCCGGACGGCAGAACCCTGGCCGTCGGCGGCAGCGACGCGAGCGTACGGCTCTGGGACATTGCCGCGCGCGGGTTCACCGCCGCGTTCGCCGGCCATCACGGCATGGTGATGTCCGTGGCCTTCAGCCCCGACGGCAGGAGTCTCGCCACCGGCGGCACGGACAGGACCGTACGGCTCTGGAACACCACCGGCCGGGAATCCCGCAGCACCCTCACGGGCGCCACGGGGACGGTGAACACGGTGGCCTTCAGCCCCGATGGCAGGAGTCTCGCCATGGGCGGTGAGGACAGGACCGTACAGCTGTGGGACGTGACCGGCAGCACACCACGCCGTTCCCTCACCGTGCGCACGGATCCCGTGAGTTCATTGGCATTCAGTCCCGACAGCAGAATCCTCGCCACTGCCGGGGGCGGCAGAACCGTACGGCTCTGGGATTCGGTCGACGGCGAAACCCGCGGCACCTTCACCGATCCCGACAGTGACGTGGAATCGGTGGCGTTCAGCCCCGACGGCAGAACCATGGCCACCGGAAGCGCCGACGGCATCGTGCGCCTGTGGGACGTGGCCAACGTGGAAATGAAGGAGAAACTCTCCGGCCATGCCGACAGAGTTCAATCGGTGGCCTTCAGCCCCGACGGCAGGATCCTGGCCACCGGCGGCCGGGACAGGACGGTATGGCTGTGGGACGTGGCCGACGGTAGATCCCGGAACATCCTCACCGGCCACACCGACCAGGTGAACGCGGTCGCTTTCAGCCCCGACGGGAAGACGCTCGCCACAGGCGGCGCCGACAAGACAGTACGGCTCTGGGACGTGGCCAACGGAATCCCCCGTGACACCCTGCCCGAGCATGAGGGTTCCGTCCAGTCGGTCGCGTACAGCCCGGACGGCAAGACGCTGGCCACCAGCGGCGACGACAAGACCGTACGTTTGAGGAACACCACCGACGGTGAGATCCGCAGGACCCTTACGGGCCACACCGGCCATGTGAGGTCGGTGGCCTTCAGCCCCGACAGCGACACTCTCGCCACCGGAAGCGACGACAAGACAGTACGGCTGTGGACCGTGGGGGTTCCCGACGCGGCGGAAGCCGCCAGGACGCTCTGCCGGGCCCTCCACCGGGACTTCACCTACCCTGAGCGTTCCGCGTACCTGCGCGACCTGCCGTCCGGCCCCGCGTGCCCGGATTCCTAGCGGCACCCCGCCCCGCCCTCCTGGAACCCGAGGTTTCGGAAGGGCCGGGTGGGGATACCCGACCGCGATGACCGAGTACGGCTATTTCCTGTCCTGTGAGGAGCACTCCCCCAGGGATCTGGTCGAGCAGGCCCGGATGGCGGAGCAGGCGGGGTTCAGCTCGCTGTGGATCTCCGACCACTTCCACCCGTGGACCGGCGAGCAGGGGCACAGCCCCCTGGTGTGGTCGGTCATCGGCGCGGTGTCCGAGGCCACGTCGCTGCCGGTGGAGACCGCCGTGACCTGCCCGACGATGCGGCTGAACCCCGTGGTGACGGCGCAGGCGGCGGCCACGAGCTCGGTGATGCTGCAGGGGCGTTTCCGGCTCGGGGTGGGCAGCGGGGAGGCGCTCAACGAACACATCCTGGGCGGGCCGTGGCCGCCGGCGGCGGTGCGGCTGGAGATGCTGGAGGAAGCCGTCCAGGTGATGCGGCTGCTGTTCGAGGGCGGCCAGGTCAACCACCGCGGCAAGCACTACACCGTCGAGAACGCCCGCCTGTACACGCTGCCCGAGGCGCCGGTGCCCATCGACGTGTCGGCGTTCGGGCCGGCGGCCACGGAGGTGGCCGGGCGCATCGGCGACGGGCTGGTGACGATGACGCCGGACCAGGACGCGGTGGCCCGCTTCCGGCGCGCGGGCGGTGGCCAGAAGCCGGTGCAGGGCGGGCTGAAGGTGTGCTGGGGCCCGGACCGGGAGGCGGCGCTGGACACCGCGCACCGGCTGTGGGCCGTGGAGCAGCTACCGGGCGAGCTCAATCAGGTGCTGCCCACGCCGGCCCACTTCGAGCAGGCCACCGAGCTGGTGACACGCGAGCGCGTGGCCGGATCCATCACGTGCGGCGACGACGTCGACGCCCATGTGGAGGCGTTGCGCGCGTACGCCGACGCCGGGTTCGACCGGGTGCACGTCTCGCAGATCGGCCCCCTTCAGCGGGGCTTCTTCGACTTCTACCGGACGAACGTGCTGCCCCGGCTGACGGGATAGGGCGGGGCCGCCAAGGCTGCCCCGCCCGTCGGGCCGCCGCCTACGCCTTGCGGAGGCGGCCGATGATGCCGTCGATGTCGCCGCGGAAGAACTCCGTGCGGAAGAAGTGGCCGCCGCCGTCCTCGTGCGCCTCGTAGGGGATGCCGGCCCGGTCGAGGAGGCCGCGGAACTCCCGCTGGCCGGCCAGGACCTCGGGCTCGTTGAGCCAGTCGAAGGCGGTCTTGGGGGCCGTACCGGCGACCATGAAGATCCGCTTGTTCCGGTAGCTCTCGACGCGCTCGACCGGGTTGTCGGCGCTCACCCTCCGCTGGTCCCACGGCACGCCGTAGACGGTGGCGCCGCCGAGGTCCAGGGCGGACGTCGTGTTCGCCCAGTGGACGACCAGGCCGCCGTCACGGCGGAGGCTGGCCGGGCCGGAGTAGGAGCTCACCGAGGCGAAGTGGCCGTAGTACTTGGCCGTGTACTTCAGCGCGCCGAAGCCGCCCATCGAGAATCCGCCGATGGCACGGCCGTCGTACTCGGCGAACGTCCGGAAGTTCGCGTCGATCCACGGGATCAGCTGGTTGATGTGGAAGTTCTCCCAGTTGCGGGGACCGACGTTGGAGCGGACGGGGTTGGAGTACCAGCCCGTCTTCCCGCCGTCGGGCATCACGACGATGATCGGCTTGCCGGCGGTCAGTTCGCGGATGCCCGCGCGGTCGAACTCGATGAAGTCGCCCCCGCCGCCGTGGAGCATGTAGAGGACGGGGTAGGTGCGTCCGCTGGTGTGGTAGTCGTCGGGGAGCAGGACGTTGACGGCGGGCTTCCAGCCGATCTCCGCGGTCTCGAAGCGGTAGTACCACATGCGGGGGTCGTTCTCGCCGCGTTCCGCGACGCGCAGCCCGAAGCCGTCGCCGACGGCGTGGGCCGCCGACGCGGTCGCGAGGACGCCTCCGGCGCCGAGCGCCACCGCGGCGGACAGGCCGCTCGCGGCCTTCAGCAGGCTCCTGCGGGAAGGGCTGTACTCACTCACCATGACCTCCTGGTCATCGAACGAAGAACTCATCGGAAGAACTCATGTCCCGTGGTGGATCGACGGCCCGCAAGGTAGTGGCGGCGTGCCGGGGCGCGGCATCCGGAACGATCCGGGGTGACAGCGCCCGGCGGTCACCGGTAGGAAGGTGTGGGGCGCGGGCACACGGGAAGCGCGGGGCGGTCCTTGGTGCGCACGGCGGGCAGCCAGGCGGTGGGCCGCGCGGAGCCGCGTGGGAGCCGGACGCGGAACCAGTCGGCGGACCACGTGCCCGTCTCGTCGACGATGGGCACACCGTGGGACAACTGACAGTCGACGGCGAGGACGTCGTCGTGCCACACCCGTGCCGGAACGACGTTGTCGATGGTGTAGGGCCGCAAGGGGTCGATCGCCAGGCCGAGGCTGCACTCGGCGTTCCGGTCCTGGCGGTCCTGGCAGGACCGTTCGACGTTGAACACCCGGATCCGGCCGTTCGGCGCGGACCCGGGGCCGGGGGGCGGGGCGGATCCGGGATCGTGGAGGACGGACGCCCAGCCGGCCACCACGGCGCACACCGCGACGGCCACGACAGCGGCACACGTACGGAGTCGATGGCGTCCCGCCTTCCCGCCGCTGCCCGCCCCTTCCGGCCGGGCGTCCTGCCGGGCGTTGATGCGGGCCAGCAGGCTCTCGGCGGTGTGGGCGGCGCGTGCGGAGTGCGTGGGTGCCAGGCAGTCGGCGGCCAGAGCGCGCCAGAACGGGGGCACCGCGTTGTCCATGCGCAGCGGTGCCCGTCCCTCGGCGTACTCCTGCGTCGAGGCGGCGCGCGAGACGGGGGTGGCGCCGGGGAACGGCGAGGCTCCGGAGGCGAACACCTGGTGGATGATGATGCCCAGGGCCCAGATGTCGGCGCTGGGCCGGACCGTTACCCCGTGCTCGCCGAGCGGGGCCTTCCAGCGCTCGGGCGGAAGGTAGTCGAAGGTGCCCATGGGGGGCGCGTAGCCGTGGGTGCCCCGGTCTCCGGTGAGTTCCGTCGCGAGCCCGAAGTCCGAGAGCCTGACCGAACCGTCCGCCATGAGCAGGACGTTGTCCGGTTTGAGGTCGCCGTGCACCCAGCCGGTGGCGTGGAGGTGCGCCAGGCCCTCGCAGATCTCGGCGACGATCCGGCCGACCTCGGCCTCGGTCGGCCCGCCATCCGTCGCCCCGTCTTCGAGCGCGTCCCGCAGGCTGCGCTCGGCCCGTTCCATGACGAGCACGATCGCGCCGTCCAGGAAAGGGTCGCCCGGCTCGCTGAGCACGAAGGAGCCCAGCAGGGGTATGAGCCGGGGGTGGCGGGCCCGTCGGGCGAGTTCCACCTCGCGCCGGGCCGTCTCCGCGACCTTGCGGGCCTGGCGCGGTGCGAGGCCCTCGGTGGGCAGGATCTTGAGGGCGACGTCGTCGGCGGTGTCGTCGTCCTGCTCGGCCCGGCGTCCCGCGTAGACCGTGGCCCAGCCGCCGGTCCCGATCGGCGCGGTGACCTCCCAGTCGCCGACGCGCCGGCCGGGCGGGAGCGGCCGGTGGCTCATGGCGCGGTCTCCCACGCCGCCGCGCCCGTTCCGGCCCGGGGTGGCAGCAGCGCGAGGTGTTCCTCCCGTACGAGCCCGAAGCGCAGCGCGAGCCCGACGATCGCCTCCCGTTTGCCGTTGCGGCGGGCTCCCCGGCCGGTTTCGGCCCCGGCCGGCGTGGCGATCCGCATCTTCTCCTCGGCGAGGTAGTCGATGTGCGAGCTGACGGCCCGGGCCGTCAGCCGGGCGCAGGCGGCGTGTCCCCGCAGCCGTTCGACGATCTGTGGGGTGGTGGGCACCGCCACGGGCGACTCGTCGCGCAGTCTCGGTTCGCAGAGGGCGACCAGCACCAGGAAGTAGGTGGCGGTCTCGTCCAGGGAGTACGCGGTGACCGTGCGGTTCTCCCAGGGGCCGCCCGCGCCGTCGGGGTCCAGGTAGACGTGGTCGGGCGCGTACACGTGGAAGGCGACCGTGCTGCCGCCTCGGGTGGGCAGTACGACCCTGGAGAACTCGAAGGGGATGGGTGCCCCGGCCCGGCGCGGCGGCACCCTCAGGTACTCGCCCGCCCCTTCGGGGTTCTCCACCAGATAGCACTGGGTCGCGCTGTGATTGCTGAGCTGCCAGTGGTCGTCGGTCACCCGGATCTCCCCCGCCAGCCGGGAGATCGCCTCGTCGACGAGGCGGAGCTCGACGGGGGTCGTCGCGGAGCCCCGGCCGAAGCGGGCCACCTCCCCCGGGCCGAGCCGTAACGTGACCGCGTCGCCGTACGGCTCCCCGTCGGCGTCGCCGCTCCCGTCCGGCGGACGGTTAGCGCTTCCCGGCGGACGGTTACCGCTTCCCTGTGGCAGATGGACGACTATCCCGCTCACTCCGCCCCCTCCTTACACCCCGTTAACAGCTGTCACACAGGGGTGAACACTACCGAGCCCGCGTTCGGTCGCGAGGTCAGGGCTGTCGCCCCAGTAGCGCCAGCAGCCGCTGCCAGGAGTCGGCGTCCGGGGGCGGTTCGACCGCCGGTGCGAACAGGCCCGAGCCGGAGAGCGCGCCGGCGTAGGGCTCCACCTCGTGGCGGGTGAAGTCGACCAGGGCCTTGGAGGGGTGTTCGTCCGCGCCGATGGCCCGGGAGAGGTCCCACGCGTGGACGACCAGGTCGGCGATCATCTGGGCACAGTACGCGTGGGTGGCGGTGCGTCCGTAGGACAGCTCCACCGTCCCGGTGAGGGCGCCCCGGGCGGCGAACGCCTCGCGGGCGGCCCCGGCCGCCCGTTCCCAGGCGGCGACGGGGTCGTCGCCCAGCTGGTCGCCGTCGAAGGCGTCGCCCACGTCCGCGATGCCCTTGCCGTCCAGCAGGGGCGGTACCCACAGCTGTTCGACGGTGAGGTGGTTGACCAGGTCGCGCACGGTCCACTCGGTGCAGGGGGTGGGCGCCGTCCACTGGTCGGGGCGGACGGCGCGCACCCGGTCGGTGAAGAGGTCGAGTGCCTCCGCGTGGCGGGCGCGCACGGTCCTGCGCCGCGATTCGGAGGGGGTCGGGTCAGCGCTCATGCCACCCATGGTCCGCCCGCATGCGGGTCGCGGCGAACGCGGCGGCGACGAACGCCGCGCCGGCCGCCAGGGCGCCCCGGTGCTCGGAGAGCCACAGCTGCGGGCCGTGCGTCCGGGCGCCCATGCCGAAGTCGCCGTGGGCGCCGTGGTCGTGGCCGCCGTCCCCGTCGACCGGGTGCCACAGGTTCACGTCGGGCAGCGGGGGCGTCGGTTCCGGGCGCTGCTGGGCGTCGTAGGCGGTCCGGGCGAGGTAGCGGTCGAGCAGGCCGGGGGCGACGGCGTTGGCGAGGAGGGTGGCCACCGTGCTCGCGCCCACCCAGTACTCGCGGCGGCGCGGGTGGGCGGCCGCGAACAGGATGGCGCGGGCGGCGAGCTCGGGCTCGTAGACGGGCGCCACGGGCCGGGGGCGGCGGGGCATCCGGTTGAGCACCCAGCCGAACTGCGGGGTGTTCACGGCGGGGAGCTGGACCATGGTGGTGCGGACCTTGCTGCCCTGGTGGAGGAGTTCGCAGCGCAGGGACTCGTTCCAGCCCTGGATGGCGTGTTTGGCGCCGCAGTAGGCGGACTGGAGCGGGATGCCCCGGTAGGCCAGCGCCGAGCCGACCTGGACGATGGTGCCGTGGTCGCGCGGGAGCATCCGGGTCAGCGCGGCGTGGGTGCCGTACACATAGCCCAGATAGGTGACTTCGGTGACGCGCCGGAACTCGTCGGGCTCGATCTCGACGAAGGGCGCGAAGACGCCGGTGAAGGCGTTGTTGACCCAGACGTCGACCGGGCCGAAGACCTCCTCGATCCGGTCGGCGGCCTCGGTGACGGCCCGGTGGTCGGCCATGTCCACGGACAGCGGCAGCGCGGCGCCGCCGGCCCGCAGGACCTCCTCGGCGGCGGCGTCCAGCCCCTTGCGGCCGCGGGCGAGCAGCGCCACGCTCGCGCCGCTCGCGGCGAAGGCCCGGGCGGTGGCCCGGCCCACGCCGCCGCTCGCCCCGGTCACCACGACGACGCTCGGCTGGTTTCTCTTCATCACCGGAGCCGGGTACCCGGGCCGGTGCCCCGTAAACAGACCGCTGACCCATAAACAGAAGGCCCGGTAAGAGGGTTATCACTCACTTTCACCCGTTCCGGTGATTGTGACCCGTGTCGTCACCGCTCACCCTGGAATCCGGGCCGCCGGGGGACGGGGAGCGCCATGCAGCGGACAGCGAACGTTCCGGTGGCGGTCACCACGCAGCACAACGACAACCGGCGCACCGGCCTCAACGCGTGCGAGACGACGCTCCATCCGGGCAACGTCACCCCGGCCTCCTTCGGCCGGCTCTTCAGCCGCGCGGTCGACGGCCATGTCTACGCCCAGCCACTGGTCCTCCCCGGCGTGGAGCTGCCGGGCCGGGGCCCGCGCGACGTGGTCTACGTGGCGACGATGCACAACAGCGTCTACGCCTTCGACGCCGTCGACCCCGCCGCCTCGGCCCCGCTGTGGCGCACCTCGCTCGGCCCGTCCTGCCCGCTGCCCGACCCGGAGATCGGCCCGCCGCACTACCGCGACATCGCGGTCGAGGTCGGCGTGGTGAGCACCCCCGTCATCGACGCCGCGCGCAAGGTGCTCTACGTGCTGGCGTTCACCAAGGAGGCGAACGGCCACCACCACACGCTGCACGCCCTCGACACCCGCACCGGGCAGCCCGTCCTGGGCGGGCCCGTGCGCGTCGAGGCGAGCGTGCCGGGGACGGGCGACGGCAGCGTGGGCGGGCGGCTCGCCTTCACCAGTGCGCGGCAGATCCAGCGCTCGGCGCTCACCCTGGCGAACGGCACGGTGTACGCCGCCTTCGCCGCCTACGGCGACCGGAGTCCGTACCACGGCTGGGTGTTCGGCTTCGACGCCCTCACGCTGCGCCGCACGGGGGTGTACGTCACCACGCCCGGCACCGGGCTGGGCGGCATCTGGCAGGCCGGGCAGGGGCTCGCCGTGGACGAGGCGGGGTGCCTGTACTTCATGACCGGCAACGGCGGCTTCCGCCCAGACGGCTCGGAGCTGGGCGACAGCGTCGTCAAGCTCCGCCCGGACCTGACGCCCGCCGACTGGTTCTCGCCGTTCAACAACGCCGAGCTGGACGCGGCCGACGCCGACCTGGGATCGGCCGGGCCACTGCTGATCCCCGGCACCCGGCTGCTGCTGGGCGGGGGCAAGGAGGGCAAGTTCTACCTGCTGGACAGGGAGGCCCTGGGGCACTTCCACGCCGGTTCCGACAGCCAGATCCCGCAGAGCTTCTACGTGGTCGCGCCCGACGCGAACAGCCATCACATCCACGGCGGGCCGGTCTACTGGGACCTCCCCGGCGGCCCCTGGTTCTACGTCTGGCCGGAGAACGCCTTCCTGCGCGCCTACCGCTTCTCCGGCGGGCGCCTCGACGTGTCCCCCGTGTCGACGAGCACCACCACCGACCCCACGGGCGTGCCGGGCGGCTCCCCCGGCATGCCCGGCGGGATGCTGTCCGTCTCGGCCGCCGGCCGGGACCCGGACTCGGGCCTGGTGTGGGCGTCCCACCCCTGGCGGGAGAACGCCAACCAGGCCGTGGTGGACGGCGTCCTGCGGGCCTACCGGGCCCGCGACCTCACCGACGAGGTGTGGCACAGCAGGATGAACGCCGCCCGGGACGACGTCGGCAAGTTCGCCAAGTTCGTCCCGCCGACCGTGGCCAACGGCCGCGTCTACCTGCCGTCGTTCTCCGGCGCGCTGCACGTGTACGGCCTGATCGGCTGACCGGCGACGGCCCGGGGGGCCGGGCGGCCGGGCAGTCGTGCCGTGCCCGGCCGCGGCCGGGCCTCCGCGCGCAGGGCCGCGGCGAGCAGGACGAACCACACGCCGACGAGCAGCAGATGCGCCCGCTGGGGCGCCCCGTGCCAGCCCGGCCGCCCGAACAGCGGCCCCACCGTGGCCAGCGCCGTCGTCATGGCGGTGCCCAGCACCCACGGGCCCCAGCGGCGGACGGCGGGGCGGGACGGGGCGCCGAGCGCCGCCGAGGTCACCAGCAGGGCCATCGAGGCGAACAGCGCCAGGTGCACCAGCGCGCTGGTGGTGGTGTGCCAGGGGTTGACCGCCTCACAGGGACTCTCCACCGAGGGGGCGCAGCGCATCGGGACGGCGACGTCGGCCACGGAGGCCACGCCGAAGGCCACGAGCGACCACCAGCCGGCGTCCTCCCAGCGGCCCGGCGACCGGCCCCGCGCCAGCAGCGCCCCCGCGACGACCAGGGCTGCGGCCAGGAGTTCGATGCCGCCGAAGAGCCCGTGGAAGCGCTGGTCGGCGGCGTAGAGCTCGCTGACGTAGGAGTGCCGGGGGTCCAGGCCGGTGGGCAGGAGGAACTCCAGCACCCAGTCGTTGTAGACCACGGCCGCCGTGGCCAGCAGCAGCGGGGCCCACACCGCTCGCGCGGTGCGCGGGTCACGCGTCGGGCGGGGCATCAGCGCGGGCGGACCGGGGGCGGGCCGTACGCCGGGGGCGCCGGCGGCTGCCCGGGCGGCGTGGTGACGTAGGGCGTGGTGGGCGGCGGCGCGGTGGTGGGCGGCGACTTCGGCGGGGGCGGGGGTGCCGGCGGGGTCTGCTGCCCGCCGCCCTGCGACGTGTTCGGCTTGGGGCTCATCGTCATCCCGCCCTTGGGGGCCGAGGTGGAGCGGTCGTCCTCGCCGTCGGTGCCCACGGGCCGTTCGAACCACTCACCGGTGTCGGGGTCGTAGACGACGAAGTACTCGAGGACGGAGTCGGCGGGGGTGACCGCCACGACGTCGGAGGCCTTGTAGAGGGGCCAGGAGTCGCCCTTGGCCGTCGGGGTGCCCTTGGCGGCGACCGGCGGGCTCAGCGGGTTGCCGCAGGCGCAGCGCACCCGGGGCATGCCCCGGTCGTCGACGAGCACGGCCGTGCCGGCCTGGAGGACGGACTGGTAGCTGGTGACGGAACCGTCCTTGAAGCCGTGGTTGGTGACCCGGGTGTCGGCGCGCAGTTGCAAGGGCGTCAGGCCGCGCAGATAGGCGGCGAGGCCGTTCTGCTCGATACCGGCGGCGCCCGCGAAGGCGCGGCCCCTGGCCTGGTCCTGGGTCAGGTAGCCGATCTGGCGCTCCACGTCGCAGCTGGCGTTGTGCCGCGAGCCGCCGTACAGGCCCCGGGTGTCGCCCTTGACGTTCCGGGTGCCGCCGTTGCCGCTCGTACCGGCCGGGACGACGGGGTGGGCCGACGCCGACGCGCCGTAGTCCTTGGCCGTCGACTGGGTGAACGGATCCCTGCCGTTGGCCGACGCGGACTGGAGGTACACCTCACCGGCGCCGCCGGAGCCCTGGCGGAGGAAGAAGACCACGAGCGCGGCGGCGACGACCAGGGCGGCGAGCGAGACGAGCGCCGTCTTCGACCGCCACCAGCGTGCGCCTCCCGGGCCCTCGTCGGGGGTGCCCCGCCCGCCGGCCGGCGGCGCGGGCGGGCCGCCGGGACCGCCCGGTCCGGTGGGGCCGCCGGGGGTCTCGGGGCGGGGGGCCGACCAGTCGGGCCGGGTCTGCTCCGGCTCGCCCGCCGGGCGGTCCGGCGGCTGGGAGCCCCGGCCCGACAGGGGGCCGGACGGCGGGCCGGAGGGGCGGTTGGCTGACGGTGGCTCGGACGACACGTCCCTGACTCCTCGGTGGAGGTTTTTGTTCCTTTTCACCACACCTGGGCACATTGTGTGTACCAGACCCAGGGGCCCCGCAAGCGGGCGTACGGGTTGCTCCCGGACAGCGTTAGCCCGCCCGCGCGCCCGGACGGGTGGCGTGCCACGCGCTGGCTTACGTTGGCGGCATGAGCGAGCTGCGTGCCTGGGGGGACGCCCTCGCGGCCGTGGCCGCCGGGCTGGCCGCCATGGCCGCGGTCGCCGCGCTCGGCCTGTGGACCGCCGGGGCCGGGGCGCTGGGGGCCGACGCGCTGGCCCCCGTGATCGCGGCCACCGTCGTCAGCGCCGTCGGCGGGACCGTCGAGCTGTCGGGCGGCGCCGGCTTCATCGGCCGTACGGGCGCGGGGCTGGCCGTCGTACCGCTGTCGGTGACCCTCGCCGGGGCGCTGGCGCTCGCGCTGGTCTTCCTGCTGCCGATGCGCCATCACGCGGTGGCGAGCGGAGCCGCGTTCCTCGGCCGGGCCGCCCGGACGGCCGTGGTGTGGGTGGTGGCGCTGCTGCTCGTCGCGCGGGCGGCCCGGCACACGTTCCGCATCCGTCTGGACGAGGACATCCTCGACGAGCTCGGCGCGGCGCTGGGCGTGACGCCCACGGTCGGCTTCCGCGCCGCGGCCGGGCCGACGGTCGGCTACGGGCTGCTGTGGCTGCTGGTCCTGCTGGTCGTGGCGACGGCCGCGTCCCGGAGGACGCCGCTGCCCTCGCGGCTGCTGCGTTTCCAGGACTCCGTCCGCCCGGCGGCGTTCGCGGTGCTGGTGCTGCTGCTGGGCTATGTGGTGCTCGGGCTGTTCGCGGGCCTGGTGGTGGCCGCCACGCGCGGGCACGCGGACCGGACGTTCGCGGTCCTGCTGCTGGGGCTGCCCAATCTCGCCTGGATGGGGCTCGGGATCGGGCTGGGCGGCGCGTGGGAGGGGCGGGTCCCGGACGGGATCGGGCTGCCGATGCCGCAGGCGCTCGCGGCGGTCCTGCGGGAGGGCGGCGAGGGGACCGCGACGGTGGACCTGTCCTCGCTCTCCGCCCAGGACGGACGGGCCTGGCTGCTGGCCCTGCTGGCCGCGCTCGCCCTCCTGGCCGCGGGCTTCCTCACGGCCGTGCGCTCCCCCGCCGGGACGAGCCCCTGGCGGCTGGCGATCCGCCTCGCGGTGGCACTGGCGCTGGCCTTGCTGGTGATCGGCCTGCTCACCCGCATCTCGGCCCGCTACGGCCTGTCCCTGCTGGGCGTCGGCGACCTGGGCGACTTCGGCGGCGAGGTGACCCTCGACCCACGGCTGTTGCCGCTGGTGGGTTGGGGGTTGCTGTGGGGGCTGGTGGCGGGGTTCCTGGGCGGGGTGCTCGTAAACCACCTGCGCCGCAGGGAGTCGGGGCGGGTGGGGTGACGCCCCGCCCGCCCCCCCCACGCACGTGGGGCCGTGGTCGGCGGTCGTCCGCCGGCCACGGCCCCGGGCCGACCGGGGCCTCCCCTCCCCGGGTCGGCCCGTCGTGTGACGCGTCAGACCTGACGCGTCACACGACGCACCGCTTGTTCAGTCGGCGCCGAAGGCGCCGGCGTCAGCGCTTGAGGTTGGCGTTCGCCGAAGGCGTGTTCGCCTCGGTGACGTTCACGCCCGCCCACGCCGCGTCCACGGCCTTGTACTCCGCGCCGTCCTGACCGTAGATGTCCGCCGCCGCCTGCAGGGTGGCCTTGCGGGCGTCGTGGAAGTCGCTGGTGGAGACCAGGTAGCGGCTCAGGGCGCGGTAGAAGATCTGCTCGGCCTTGGCGCGGCCGATGCCGGTCACCGTGGAGCCGTCGTACGTCGGCGAGTCGTAGCTGAAGCCGCCGATCGTCTTCTTGCCGCTGCCCTCGGCCAGCAGGTAGAAGGCGTGGGAGGAGACGCCGGAGCCCGCGTGGACCTCGCGGTCGTAGGAGCCCTCGTCCCAGTAGTCGACCGTGCCCTCGAGCTTGTCCAGCGACGGCTTGTCGAGGCGGCGCAGGAAGGTCTGCTGGAGGCCGAGCTTCTCGCCGAGGAGGTAGTTCGGCGGGTTGGCCGAGTTGTTGGTGGCGAACTCCACGCCGGTGCCGAAGATGTCGGCGAAGGACTCGTTGAGCGAGCCGGCCTCGCCGAACTGGTTCTGGTCGTCGTCGACGCGGGTGGGCTGGAAGTTCGCGGTGGCCTCGACGACGCCATGGGTCAGCTCGTGACCGGTGACGTCCAGGGCGACCAGCGGCTGCTTGAACGTTTTTCCATCGCCGTCGCCGTAGAGCATGCAGCCGCAGTCGGGGGACCAGAAGGCGTTGCCGACGTTGCTGCCGAAGTGGACGAGGGCGTGCGGGCCGACGCCGTCGTTCTTGATGCCGTTCCGGTCGAACGTCTTCTTGTAGTAGTCGAACGTGGCGGTGATGCCGTACTGGGCGTCCACCGCGGCGCTGGCGGAGTCCGACGTCGTGCCGTTGCCCCACTTGTTGTCGGTGTCGGTGAAGGCCTTGCCGCTGCTGAAGGTGCCCAGCTGCTGCCGGCCCGCGTTGCGGGTCTCGGCGTTGCCGCGGCTGGGGTCCTTCAGGGTGAAGGAGGTCCGCGCGGTCTGGGTCGTGATCAGCGGGACGTTGCCGACGAAGATCGAGGAGCCGCTGCCGGTGGCCTGCGCCGGGAAGGCGCCCGCGGCGGGCTTGACCGGGCCGGGCAGGGGCTTGGTGTTGACGCGCGGCGTGGCCTGGACGCCCTGCTCGCGCAGCTTCGCCTTCAGGGCGGGCGAGATGAACGCGTCGGAGAGCGGCGTCTTGCTGATGACTTTGCCGGACGCGGCGTCGACGAGCACCGAGTGGGCGGCACCGGCCTCGGTCTTCGGGGTGCCGGTGACGGTCACCCGGTAGGCGAGGACGGCCTTGTCGGCGCGGGCGTCCACCACCAGCTCGGGCTTGCCGGCGGCGGTGCCGTCGGCCGACGCGGCGGCCTTGGCGGCGGCGTCGGAGGCGCTCAGCTTGGGGGTGACGCTGGGTACGGTGACCTGGCGGTTGGCCGAACGGGTCACGCCCAGGTAGGAGTTCTTCGCGTCCAGGTGGACGACGAGGTCGCCACCGATGACGGCGACGCCGTGCTGCGACCGCTCGAAGCGGACGTGCCGCTTCCCTTCGGGGTCGGTGAGGACGTCCTTGGCGGTCAGCGTGTCCGCCGAAGTGACTCCGGTGGCCGCCGCGTTCGCGACGGCGGCGTTCCGCGCGGCCTTGACGACGTCCGCCTGGACACCGCCGGCCGCGATGTTCGCGGCGGTCGCGGCCGGGGCCTGGGCCGCGGAACGGGAGGGGAGGGTGTCGGCCGCGGCCGTGCCGGCCATGGTCGCCGCGGCGGCGACCGCGACGGCGATGGTCAGCGCGCGTCTGCCGGTCGAGGCCGATATGAAGTTCGTGGGGGATGTACGCACGTTTCAGCGCCCTTTGCCATGAGGGCGGTTCGGGTGACCGGACCGCCTGCGTGCACGCGGTGCCGGTTCTGCCGCACCACGGGGACCCCTGGTCCAGGTCCCGTGGATGACCATGCACCCCCTGGCATGCCCATGAAAAGAGCGAAGAGGCTTCTTGTCCGAACAGTTGATCTATCGTTTACAAATAACCAACACACCGTTACGACAGCGCAACTTCCTGTCGACTTGCGGGGAAGGATGCGGCAACGCGCCGAAAGGTTGCCGCCGTTGGCCAACTGATCACTATGTGAGACGGGACCGCCGCTACCCCCGCCAGTCGCCGCCCGGCACCATGGTTCCCGACGCCCGCAGCCGGCGCGCCACCCGGTCCGCCGCGAGATACACCCACCCCCGTACCGGACCGCCGCCCTCCACCAGCACGTCGCACACCACACGCTCGTACAGGTTGAGGGGATCGCCCGGCACGTAGTCCTCCAGAGCGTCGAGCGCGGCCAGCACCCGGCCGTACTCCCCCGGCGCCACGGTGATCAGCTCACCGCGGATCTCGCCCTCCGCCCCCGCCACCGCGTACGGATAGCCCGGCCCCTCGTACAGCACCGCGCCCCGCAGCCGCGCGGGTTCCTCCGCGACCGTCCGGCCGCGCAGGAAGCGGTCGTGGTTGTGCCGCCCGGGCCGCAGCGTCCCGTAGACGAAGACGGGCAGCCCTCCGGAGTCCTCCGCCACCACTCCCGCGCTCCCTTCCCCGGCCGTCCCCCGGCCATCCGTCTCCCCTTGACACCGTCCGGCACCGCCGGAAGGCGGGCGGCGGCGGTCGGCCGTAGCCTGGAGCCATGGGAGAGCGGTCGGTCGCGCCCTCCGCGCCCGAGCTCGTCGTCGAGGCCGACGGCGGCTCGCGGGTGATGAGCCCCGACAGGGTCTACCACGTGGGGCGCGACCCCCTCAGCGACATCGTGCTGCACGACGGGCGCGTCTCGTGGCACCACGCCACCCTGCGCGCCGTCGCGGACCACTGGACGCTCGAGGACACCGGCAGCACCAACGGCACCTACGCCGAGGGCCACCGCGTGACCTCGCTCGACGTGGGCCCCGGCAGCGTCGTCCGCTTCGGCAACCCCTCCGACGGGCCCGCCGTGCATGTCACCGAGGCCCTGGCGCGCCCCGCCGACCGGCCCTCCGCCGTCTCCCACCCGTCGGGCACCAGCACCTTCCGCCAACCCACCTCCGTACGCCCCCTGCCCACCCGCACCGTACGGATCGGCCGCGCCGCCGACAACGACCTCGTCCTCGACGACCTGATCGTCTCCCGGACCCACGCCGAGCTGCGCGCCCTGCCCGACGGCGACTACGAGATCGTCGACCTCGGCAGCCACAACGGCACCTACCTCAATGGCCACCCCGTGCACCGCGCCCTCGTCGGGCCCGGCGACATCATCGGCATCGGCCACTCCGCGTTCAGCCTGGTCGGTGACCAGCTCCAGGAGTACGTCGACACCGGCGAGGTCTCACTCGACGTCCAGGATCTGATCGTGGAGGTCGACGAGGGCCGCAAGACCCTGCTGGACGACGTCTCCTTCCCCGTCGGCGCCAAGACCCTGCTCGCCGTCGTCGGCCCCAGCGGCGCCGGGAAGTCGACCCTGCTCAACGCCCTCACCGGGCTGCGCCCCGCCGACCGCGGCACCGTCCTCTACGACGGCCGCGACCTCTACCGGGACTACGCCGAGCTGCGGGCGCGCATCGGGCTCGTCCCCCAGGACGACATCCTCCACACCCAGCTGACCGTGCGCCGCGCCCTGAACTACGCCGCCGAGCTGCGCTTCCCCGGCGACACCGCCAAGGCCGAACGCCGGGCCCGGGTCGAGGAGGTCATCGGCGAACTGGGCCTGGAGCAGCGCGCCGACCAGCCCATCCACAGCCTCTCCGGCGGCCAGCGCAAACGCGTCAGCGTGGCCCTGGAGCTGCTGACGAAACCCTCGCTGCTCTTCCTCGACGAGCCGACCTCCGGCCTCGACCCGGGCATGGACCGCTCGGTGATGAACATGCTGCGCGGCCTCGCCGACGACGGCCGCACGGTCATCGTCGTCACCCACAGCGTGCTCAGCCTGGACGTCTGCGACCGGCTGCTGTTCCTCGCCCCCGGCGGGCGCACCGCCTACTACGGGCCGCCCGGGGACATGCCCGGTTTCTTCGGCTTCGGCCAATGGCCCGAGGCCTTCGAGGCGTTCGAGAACGACAGGGACCGGGACTGGGCGGGCGAGTACCGCTCCTCGGCCCACCACCGGCAGTACATCGCCTCCGCCACCGACCAGCCGCGCCTGGGCGCGCCGCCCGCGCCGGAGGCGGCCCCCGCGCCGGCCAAGGCGCAGACCTGGGGCGCCCAGCTGTGGACGTTGATGCGCCGCTATGTGATGGCGCTCAGCGCCGACCGGACCTTCCTGATCATCATGGTCGCGCTGCCGTTCCTCACCGGCGCCATGGCCCGGCTGTCCTCCGGCACCCGCTTCGCCTCCGCCGACAAGGCCAACACCGTGCTGCTGATCCTCTGCGTGGGAGGCGTGCTGACGGGCGCGGCCAACGCCGTGCGGGAGCTCGTCAAGGAACGCGTCATCTACCGGCGGGAGCGTGCCGTCGGGCTGTCCCGCTCGGCCTATGTGATGTCGAAGGTCCTGGTGCTGGGCGTGATCACGGTGGCGCAGGCGATCGTCCTGGGCGTCGTGGGCCTGGGCGGGGTGGACACCCGGGCCCCCAAGGGGCAGGGCGTGCTCATGCCGCCGCTGCTCGAGATGACGCTCGCCCTGGCGCTGCTGTCGTTCACCTCCATGCTGCTGGGCCTGCTGGTGTCGGCGCTGGTGCGCAGGGAGGAGGTCACCATGCCGCTGCTGGTGCTCATCACCCTCGTCCAGGTCGTCTTCTGCGGCGGGATGATCGAGCTCAACGGCAGGCTGGTGCTGGAGCAGCTCTCCTGGCTGGTGCCGTCGCGCTGGGCGCTGGCCGCGATGAGCTCGACCATCGACTTCACCCACATCCCGCCCGAGACCGGCCAGCTCCCGCCGAAGGGCGGCGGCGGGGCCGATCCGCTCTTCCGGCACGCCGTCGGCACGTGGCTGCTCGACATGGGCATGATGGTGGTGCTGGCCCTCGTCTTCGCGTTCCTGGTCGCCCGGCTGCTGCGCCGCCACGAGCCGGCGGTGATGCGGAAGTGACGGCGCTGCCATGAGTACAGCCCCCCTGTCGTCCGGCGCGGTGCCGGACGTCCCCGGTTTCCAGCCGACCCACGTCGTGCCGAACGAGGGCCTGCCGACGTGGGCGACGCCCGACGCGGCCGTCCCCAGCGAGCCGCTGGACCCGCTGCTGCCGGTGCGGCTGCTGGCCCGGCGCGGCGACTGGGGTCAGGTGCTGTGCTCCAACGGCTGGTCGGCGTGGGTGGACGCCCGGCTGCTGGTCACCCTGCCGCAGCGGCCGCCCGGGACGGGCGGGGCGCTCGTCCGCACGGCGGACGCGCGCGAGCTGCTGGCCGGGGTGGAGGAGACGCTGGGCCGCTACCGGCAGGCGGTGGAGGACCTGACGGCGGGCCGGACGGACGGTGAGACGTTCCGGCTCACGACGCGGGACCTGCGGATCGGGGTGGTCGTGGCGGGCGAGGAGGTCTGGCTGTACGACGCGGCGCACGACCGCTGGTGCTACAGCGACGGCGCGACGATGACGACCGTCACGGGAGGCGAGCCGTCCCCGGACCGGGACGCGGGCGCCGACGCGGCGTGGGCGAGCGGCGCGAGCGCGGGCTCGACCCGCCTCGACGCAGGCGGCCCCGCCGCCGGCTCAGGCCCCACCGGGCCGGGGCCCGGGGCGACGCGGCTGAACGGCGGGGGCGCGAGGCCTGTCGGCGACGGCGGGGGATCCGGCGCCACCGGGGCCGGAGCCGACGGCTCCGGAGCCACCCGGCTCGACGGTGGGGGCCGGTGATGGCCGGCGAGGAGGAGGGGCGGCCCGCGCGGCCCGATGTGTCGCTCGGGGCCGGGCCCGGGGGGCTGATCGGGCATCAGGTCGCGAGCTATCGCGTCGAGAGCGAGATCGGCCGCGGCGGCATGGCCGTCGTCTACCGCGCCACGGACCTCCGGCTCGACCGCACCGTCGCCCTCAAGCTCCTCGCGCCCGAGCTCGCCCGCAACGACACCTTCCGTCGCCGCTTCAGCCATGAGTCGAGGGTGGCCGCCGCCATCGACCACCCCCACATCGTGCCGGTGTTCGAGGCCGGCGAGGTGGAGGGCGTCCTCTACATCGCCATGCGCTACGTGCCCGGCCAGGACCTCCGGGCGCTCCTCGACCGCGAGGGACCGCTGTCGCTGTCCGTCACCGCCCGGATCGCCGGGCAGGTCGCCTCCGCCCTGGACGCCGCGCATGCCCACGACCTGGTCCACCGGGACGTCAAGCCCGGCAACATCCTGGTCGCCGAGGGCACCGACGCCGACCACCCCGAGCACGTCTACCTCACCGACTTCGGGCTCACGAAGAAGTCCCTGTCGCTGACCGGCTACACCCGGGTGGGCCAGTTCGTGGGCACGCTGGACTACGTCGCGCCGGAGCAGATCTCGGGCAAGCCGGTGGACGGGCGGTGCGACGTCTACAGCCTGGCCTGCGTCGTCTTCGAGATGCTGACGGGGGCGCCGCCGTTCCGGCGCGAGGACGACATGGCGCTGCTGTGGGCCCATCAGTACGAGCCGCCGCCACGGCTCTCGGAGCTGCTGCCAGGGCTGCCCGCGGACGTCGACGACGTCCTGGCGACGGCGCTGGCCAAGGCGCCGGACGACCGTTTCGACAGCTGTCTGCGGTTCGTGACCGCGCTGCGGCGCACGGGGCGGGCCAGGCCGGCGCCGGAGGCGGCGGAGCCGCCGCCTCCCCCGCCGGACTGGGCGGCCGTGGTCTTCCCCGGTCCGGGTCCGGATTCGAGTCCGGGTCCCGGTCCGGGCCCGGGTCAGCGTCCCTGAGGGATCGTGAAGGGCAGCTGCTGGGAGTGGAAGGACGCGTCGCCGTTGCCGACGGAGAATCCCGCGTCCGCGCGGGTCACGTCGCGCGGGGCCGTCCGGGCGACGGCGACCTTCAGCCGGTAGACGGCCGTCTCGCCGGGGGCGAGGACGCGCTTGCCGGTGGTGGGCAGCAGGGCGGCGCTCATGCCCGGGTCGCAGCCGCCCGCGACCAGCGGGACGCGCACCCAGCCGCGGTCCGAGCGGTACTGGGACAGCGTCAGGTCCTTGGGCGTCAGGACGTGCGAGCCGCCCGCGCCGTAGGCGAAGTACGAGGCGTTCAGGGCCGGGTAGGCCCGGTCGGTGGTGTTCTTCACGGTGACCGTGACGACGCGCCCCGTCCCCCCGCGCCGCAGGGTGGCACCCTTGTCCCATCCCGTCACGGTGACGTTCGGCCGGGTGGCCTCGGCGGTACGGGCGGGGGCGCGGTAGGTGTGGCCCCGGCCGTCGTCGAGGGAGGCGGCGACCGTGAGGGTGCCGGGCCGGTCGAGGTCCTGGAGCCGCAGGGCGATGCCGACCGGGTGCCGGGGGCTCGCGTCCGGCGCGGTCACCGGGAAGGTGAGGACGCCCCGGGTGGGGAAGGATTCCGAGCCCGGCTTGGTGTCGAGGTCGACCCAGCGGCGGTCGCGCGGCTCGTAGCGCTGCACCGTCAGGGAGTCGGTGCTGAAACCCTTGCTGGCGACGTCGAGCCGGACCGTGCCCTTGGTGACGGGCGTGCGCAGGGTGACGCCGGAGTCCGACCACAGCCCGATGGGCAGCTGGCCCGGCATGCCGTACGCGAAGCTCTGCGCGGCCGTCCCGGTGAGGGCCGGCACGGGCGCCGGCTGGTGCGCGGCGGCCCACGCGGGCGCGGCGCTCGCGGCACCGGCCCGGTCCGGGCTGTCACAGCCGGCCTTCGGCGTGGCGCCGGCGGCCTGGCCCGGCGCCGCCGTGCCCATGACGAGCGCCAGCCCGGCGGCCAGCGCGGCCGCCGTTCTGACCGTGGCCTTCCGTACCGCCGACGACCGCCGCTGCGCGACCTTGAATGTCATGTACCGCCCCCCGCGATGTGGGTGTGTATCCCGTGCTCGGCGTACGTGTGTACGCGTCCGGCCTCAGAGAGGGCCGTCCACAGCTGATGGTTCCCCACGGGGAACGGAAATCCCACGTTTTCCGTCAGTGGCCGCGCAGCTGCTCCATTTCGCGCCGGTCGCGCTTCGTCGGCCGGCCCGCGCCCCGGTCGCGGACACCGGCGGGGGCGACGGCCTCGCGCGGCGGTGGCGGCGGGCTGTTGTCCTCGTAGCACTCGACGGCGACGGGCGCGCCGACGCGCTTGCGGATCAGGCGCTTGACGACCACGACCCGTTCCCAACCCTCCTGGCGCACCCGCACCTCGTCCCCGGGCCGGACGGTCTGGGCGGGCTTGGCCCGCTCGTCGTTGAGCCGGACGTGCCCGGCGCGGCAGGCCGCGGCGGCGGCCGAGCGTGTCTTGCTGAGCCGTACGGACCAGATCCAGGCGTCGATCCGTACCGCCCCTCCCTCTGTCTCCATGTCCGTAAGCCTAGGGGACCCCACCGACATGGCCGATTACCGTCGGCGCGGCCCCGCCGGACCCGGGGAGTCCGTTGACTTCTGCACCTTCCCGTGCGACTGATGTCGTGTTCACCTCAACCCCGCTCTCCGCAGTCGGCGGCGGCCGCAGGGGCCGCTCCCGGCCGGAAGGGAGTACGGCGATGAACACACCCACCATCGGCGACCGGCACCGCGGGCGCGCCGCGGCCGCCGCGGCCTTCGTGGCCGCCCTGGCGTGCGCGGGCCTCGGCCTGGGCGCGCCGTCCGCCGCCGCGGACACGGTGTCCGTCAGCTACACCTGCACCGGACCGGGCGCGCCCAGCGACGTCCAGTCCCTGCAGGTCACCGTGACCGCCCCGGCGAGCGTCCCGCAGGGCGGCACGGCGGATCTCACCGTCGAGGCCAGCACCCAGCTGAAGGTTCCGATCAGCGTCCCCGCGCAGGCCGTCACCGGGGAACTCGACCTGACCCTCGGCGGCGCCGCGTCCGGCACCGTGACGGCCACCGGCTTCACCAACCCCGACCCTGTGCCCAGCGGTTCGGGCGTGACCCTCACCGGCGGCACGGCCTCCGTCAAGCTCGACAACGCCGGCACCACGACCTTCAGCCCCGGCACGGCGAAGGTGCACGTCTTCGGCGTGACGGTGGAGTGCGCGGTCTCCGGCAGCGCGCCTGTGGCGGCGAGCACGCAGGTGACGGGCGGATAGTCGCCTCGCGCGCCGGGCGGTCACGCCGCCGTCCGGCGCCCACCGGCCGGACCCGCGCCGGTTCTCCCCGGCGCGGCCGGTCAGCGCGCCTTGCGCAGGAGGGTGAGCAGATGCCGGTGACGCGCGCGCCGGTCGACCGCGCCGGCCGGACGGCGGGGCCGCCGGTGCCTCCGCCGCCACGGCCTTCACGGTAGGGGCCGTGCGCACGACGCGCCCACGGCACGAGCCGGCCAGGCGGGCCCGGCTCCGCCGCGCCCGCCACGCGCGCGGTTCAGTCCTCCTCGGCCAGGCGCGCGAGGAGGCCGAGCGCCTCGACGACCACGGCCTGTTCGCGCTCGTCCAGGCGTTCCGCCAGGGCCCGGGCGATCCAGCCCTCGCGCTCCCGGCGGACCTCCGCCAGCCGGAGGCGGCCCTGGTCGGTGAGGGACATGATGGCCTGGCGGCGGTCGCTGGGGTGCGGGGAGCGCTCGACGAGGCCGGCTTCCTCCAGG
Source organism: Streptomyces luteoverticillatus (assembly GCF_003970715.1). Classification (NCBI taxonomy): domain Bacteria; kingdom Bacillati; phylum Actinomycetota; class Actinomycetes; order Kitasatosporales; family Streptomycetaceae; genus Streptomyces; species Streptomyces luteoverticillatus. Next base: position 801,724 of record NZ_CP034587.1, read on the forward strand.
GCGGCGAGGGTCGCGCCCATCGACTGCGGGCGCACGCGCTCGGCGCGGGCCAGGGCCACGGTGGTGGCGGGCCCCTCGCGGTCGAGCCTGCTGAGCGCGGCGGCCTGCGAAAGCGTCACGTCCGTGCCCTCGGAGGCCGCGCGCAGACGGCGCGTCAACTGCCCGGTGAGCACGCGGAGCCGGGCGGCCGCCTCGGTCAGTTCGGCGGACGGGGCGGGGGCGGCGGTGGGCTGCTCTCGGTCCTTCATCAAGCAAGGGTACCTTTCGAACGGCCGGTGATCCGGGGCCGGGGCGAACCGGTCCGGACGGACCTCACCCCGCGTCGCCCGGGCCGCGCGGCAGCTCGCGGTCCGCCAGGGTCGCCACCAGCAGGAGCGCGCTCAGCGCGCCCAGGACGAGGGCGAGGGAGTGGAGCCCGGACGTGGAGGCGCGGTCCCCGTAGAACAGGCCGATCAGGCTGGAGGCGGCGATGGCGCCCGTGTACTGCGCGGTGCGGAAGAGGCCTGCGGCGGTGCCCGTCTGCTCGGCGGGGGCCTGGGCGTACAGGGCGGTCTGATTGCCCACGGCGTTCAGCCCGTTGGGCAGCCCGAAGAGGGCGCCGAGGACGACGAGGAGCACCACGGGGCTGTCCGGCCCGGCGCACAGCAGCACTCCGGTGGCCACCACCATCGCGCCGGTGCCCAGCAGCAGCGGAGCGCGCACCCGCTTGCGGCGCGAGCCCAGCCAGGAGGCCACGGCGGCCACCACCGACATCGGCAGCATCAACAGCCCCGCGGTCGTCGTCGAGCGGCCCGCCGACTCCTCCAGCCACTGCGCGTAGCCGTAGAGGACGCAGTAGAGGACGAGGAAGGCCGTGGCGTAGCGGATGTAGGTGCGCACCAGTGGGCGGTTGGCCGCCAGCATCCGCAGGTCGAGGAAGGGGCGGCGGGCCCGGAGCTCCCATGCGACGAGCGCCGCGGCGAGGGCGCCGCCCAGCGCGAGCAGGGACCACCGGGGGTGGTCGAGGCGCATCAGGAAGAGCACGGCGGGAAGGGTGACCCCGGCGAACAGGGTGGCGCCCAGCGGGTCGAGGGCCGTCCAGGCGGACTCCCGTTCGCCGGCCGGGCGCGGGGTGTCCTGGGGCAGCCAGGCCAGGGTGAGCAGAAGCCCCACCGCCGCGAGCGGGGCGTTGACGACGAAGATGGCGCGCCATCCGGCGAGTCCGGTCAGCAGCCCGCCGAGGGCCGGGCCGACCGCCGCGCTGGCGAGGCCGGCGACGGTGAGGGCGCCGAGGACGCCGCCCGGGGGTTCGCGCCGGAGGCGGGCGGACTGGGCGCGGATCATGGCCATCGCGGCGGGGTAGGCGGCGGAGGTCCCGACGCCCAGGGCGACCCGGACCGCGATCAGCTCGCCCAGCGAGTCCGCCCGTAGCGCGACGAGCCCGGCCAGGGCCACCAGGACCAGTCCGGCCGCGTAGACGCGGCGGGGGCCGTACCGGTCGGCGACCTTGCCCATGGCGGGCTGGGCGACGGCGCTGGCCGCGTAGAGGCCGGAGACCAGCCAGGCGGTGCCGGCCGCGCCCGTGCCGAGCGCGCGGCCGATGGGGACGAGGGCCGTGGAGATCATGGTCGAGTTGACCGGGTTGAGCATCGACCCGATGACGATCGGCACCACGAAGCGGGGGCCGAAGCCTATGGATCCGAGCGGCCCGGACGAGGAAGGCGACATATAGGAAGGCTAACTTCCCAGAAGCTCACCTTGCAAGGTTGTCTTTCTATTGTCGTCTTTCCATGCGGACGATCAGCAGCGCGGCGTCGTCCGCCAGCTCGCCCCCCGTGTAGTCCCGCAGATCGGCCATGATCCGGTCCGCCAGCTGCCCCGGCGTCAGATCGGGCAGCGCCGCCAGCCGCTCGCCCAGCGGGTAGAAGGTCCCGGTCGCGTCGCGGGCCTCCGTCACCCCGTCCGTGTAGAGCACGAGTGTGTCGCCCGGCGCGAAGGGGGTGCGCAGGACGTGGTACGGGCCGGGGTCCAGCTGCCGCAGCGCCAGCGGCGGGTCGGGCGTGGGCGACTGGATCTCGGCGACCTCGCCCGCACGCCACAGCAGCGGCGGCAGGTGCCCGCAGTCGACCAGCTCCACCGCGCCGTCCCCCACCGGCACCCCGAGAAGCACGGCCGTCACGAACTCCTCCCCGGCCCCGCGCCGGACGACGGTGGCGTCCAGCCGCCGGGCGACCCCGTCGAGCCCGGGCTCGACCTGGGCGGCCTCCCGGAAGGTGCCGAGGACGTCGGCGGCGGTCTCCACGGCGGCCAGCCCCTTGCCCCGCACGTCGCCGAGCAGCAGCCGCGTCCCGTACGGCGTGCCCAGCACCTCGTACAGATCGCCGCCCACCCGCGCCTCGGCCGCCGCCGAGGCGTAGCGCACCGCGATCCGCAGGCCGCCGATCCGCTCCGGCGCGGGGCGCAGCAGGGCGCGCTGGGCGGCCTCGGCGACCGAGCGGGACTGGAGGAGCTGGCGCTCGCGGGTCGAGACGAGGACGACGTTGGCGGTGGAGACACAGGTGATGGCAAGCACGGTGGCCCCGGCCGTGAGGTGGACGGGCAGGGCGACGCCGGGATCGGCGAGGGCCAGCGGGGCGACGAGCAGCAGCGCGATCAGCCCGGTCGCCAGGGGGACGCGGGCGCTGCGGGTGCCGAGGCTGGCGAGCGCGGGGGCGGTGGCCAGCACCGGGGAGAAGGTCAGCGAGGGGTTGGTGGCGAGGTCCAGCGCGACGGCGGCGGCGAGCAGCACGTAGGCCGCCACGACGAGCGGGCGCACACCGCGGGGCAGCGTCGGGGCCGCCCCGGGCACCTCGGGGCCGGGGTCTCGCTTCATGGCTGTCTTCCACCCTAGGGGCCGGGTGGGGTGCCGCAACCGCTGTGACGGCCGTGACCGGCCCGGGGCCACCGCTCATGGCACAGTGCGCCTTATGACCCGAAAAAAGGCCATTGCTCCATAAAGGTGATCGTTGACCCGTTCGGCCGTGCGCCCCCGGGGCGGCGCTCGATGATGGGCCCGTGAGCGGCAAGGTGGTGACGCGCGACGTCCTGATCGTCGTGTACGACGGAGTGCAATTGCTGGACGTCGCGGGGCCCTTGGACGTCCTCGACCGGGCCGGCGGCGACGGGGACGGCGGCTACCGGGTGCGCCTGGCCTCGCTGGGCGGCCGGTCCGTGTTCACCTCCGCCGAGGCGCAGTTGGGCGTCTCGGCGGACCTGACCCGGATCCGCAAGCCGCCGGACACCCTGATGGTGGCCGGCGGCCGGGGCTACGCCGCCGCCGCGTCGGACCGCGAACTGGTCCGGCACGTACGGCGGCTCGCCACCGGGGCGCGGCGGACGGGCTCGGTGTGCACGGGGGCGTTCGTCCTGGCCGAGGCCGGTCTCCTGGACGGGCGGCGGGCCACCACCCACTGGGCGTTCTGCTCCGAACTGGCCGCCGGGTATCCGGAGGTATCGGTCGAGCCGGACGCCATCTTCGTCCGGGACGGCGCGGTCGTGACCTCGGCGGGGGTGACGGCGGGCATCGACCTCACCCTGGCGCTGCTGGAGGACGACCTCGGCCCGGAGGCGGCCCGTGCCGTCGCCAAGTTCCTGGTCGTCTTCATACAGCGCCCCGGCGGCCAGTCCCAGTTCAGCACCTGGACGCGCGGCGACCCGCCGCGCGGGGGCGCCCTGCGCGAGCTGGTCGAGGACATCGACGCCCACCCGGCGGGCGACCGGTCGGTGCCCACGCTCGCCGCGCGCCTGGGCATGAGCCGTCGCCACTTCAGCAGGCTGTTCAGCCAGCAGGTGGGGACCAGCCCCGGCGCCTATGTGGAGCGGGCCCGGGTCGCGGCGGCGCGGGCCCTGCTGGAGAGCACGCCGGACAGCGTCGACGCCATCGCCGGGCAGTGCGGCTTCGGCACGGTCGAGACGATGCGCCGCGCGTTCGTCCGCGAGACGGGGGTGTCCCCGGCCGCGTACCGCGACCGCTTCCGCAGGGTCTGACGCCTCGTCCGGTGCGCTCGTCCGGTGCGGCCACCGGCCGTCGGTCCATGCCGGGGATCTCGCGGATGATCTCCCGTGGTGCAATTCACGAGTGAACGCGATGGTCAATTCCGCTGGTCCCGCCGCTGATCCAACCGCTGGTCCCACTGGTGGGACGGCCCTGGGCGGCCCCGGCGGCGATCTCCACCTCGAGCTGCCGGACGGCCCCGGCGGGCGGCGCGGCGCGCTGATCCGGGCCCTGCGCGACGCCGTCCGCACGGGCCGGCTGACGCCCGGCACCCGGCTCCCGCCCTACCGCTCCCTCGCCGCCGACCTGGGCCTGGCCCGCAACACCGTCGCCGACGCGTACGCCGAACTCGTCGCCGAGGGCTGGCTCACCGCCCGGCAGGGCTCCGGCACCCGCGTCGCCCACCGGGCGGACCCGCCCCGCGCCGAGCACCTCCGCCGCCCCACGGCCCCCACCCCGCTCCGCGGTCCCGTCCACGATCTGGTGCAGGGCACCCCCGACGCGTCCTGCTTCCCCCGCACCGCGTGGGTAGCCGCCACCCGCCGCGCCCTGACGGCCGCGCCCAGCGAGGCCTTCGGCCCCGGCGACCCCCGGGGCCGCCCCGAGCTGCGCCACGCCCTGGCCGACTACCTCGCACGGGCGCGCGGCGTACGGACCGACCCCGAACGGATAGTCGTCTGCGGCGGCTTCGCCAACGCCCTGCGGCTGCTGGGCCGGGTGCTGGAGGGGACGGTCGCCGTGGAGTCGTACGGGCTCGGCTTCCACCGCGGCCTCCTCACCGAGGCCGGGCTGCGGACGGTCACCCTGCCCATCGACGAACACGGCGCGCGGGTCGACCTGTTGCCCGCCACCGGCGTGAGCGCGGCCCTGCTCACCCCCGCCCACCAGTTCCCGACCGGCGGCCCCCTCCACCCCGGGCGCCGGGTCGCGCTCGTCGACTGGGCGCGGAGATCGGGCGGGCTGGTACTGGAGGACGACTACGACGGCGAGTTCCGCTACGACCGCCGGCCCGTCGGAGCCGTTCAGAGCCTCGACCCGGAGCGGGTCGTCTACCTCGGCACGGCCAGCAAGAGCCTCTCCCCCGCGCTGCGGGTGGGGTGGATGGTGCTGCCGGGGCACCTCGTGGACCCGGTGCTGGAGGCGAAGGGCGAGCGGGAGTCCTGGACGAGCGCGCTGGAGCAGCTGACCCTCGCCGAGTTCATCGCCTCGGGCGCCTACGACCGCCACGTCCGCCGGATGCGCCGCCACTACCGGCGGCGCCGCGACCGGCTCGTCGCGGCCCTCGCGGAGTCCGCCCCGCACGTCCGGGTCACCGGGATCGCGGCCGGGCTGCACGCGGTGCTTGAGCTCCCGCCGGGCACGGAGCGGGCCGTCGTCCGGGCCGCCGCCCGGCGGGGGCTGGCCGTGGAGGGGCTCGGCGTCTACCGGTACGGGGAGGCGGCCGGGGTGCCGGGCGACGGCCTGGTCGTGGGATACGGCACTCCGCCCGAGCACGCCTTCGCGGGCGCGCTGGAGGCGCTGTGCGGGGCGCTGCCACCGGCGGACGGGGTACAGTAAAAAGCACCCTTTGGTTCATGATGTTGCCCTAAAGGACCCGAGGAACCGTACCGACCCGAGGAGCAGGCATGACAACCGGCACCGGCACCGTCGACACCGCCGACATCGGGACCTGGCTCGAGGCCGTGGCCGTCGACCCCTCCGTACGGGAGCTGCGGCCCGACTACCGGGCCCTGGTCGTCGTCGCGGAGGGCCTCGTGCCCGGCCCGAGCGACGACGCCAGTGAGAAGCTGCTCGCCGGGGCGGAGGAGACCGCCCGCGAATGGCTGGCGCACACCGCCCCGGAGGACCACCCCCACCTGGCCGCCTGGCGCGAGGCGTTCCGCGCCTTCGGCGCCAAGCCGCAGCGCACCCGCCCCAGCGCGGAGGCGCTGCTGCGCCGCGTGCCCGCCGCCGGGCTGCCCCGGGTGGACCGGCTGACCGACATCTACAACGCGATCTCGGTCGCCCACGTCCTGCCGCTGGGCGGCGAGGACCTCGACCACTACCGGGGCCCGGCCCGGCTGGTCCGCGCCACGGGCGAGGAGCCGTTCGAGACGACGGGCGGCGGCGAGAGCGTGACCGAGCTCTGCCCGCCCGGCGAGGTGGTCTGGCGCGACGACGCCGGAGTCACCTGCCGCCGCTGGAACTGGCGCCAGTGCGCCCGCACCCGGCTGACCCTCACCACCACCCGAGCGGTCTTCATCCTCGACGCCCTCGGCCCCCTCGACGACCCGTCCCTGACGACCGCCGGGGACGCGCTGATGATGGCACTCGGGGAGAGCAGCCCGGGGGCGCGGGTGGCCTCGCGGCTGGTCCGATAGGGGGCCGGAGCCCTGAGGGCGGTGCCGCTCGGCCGACGAGGCCAACGAGCACGAGATGCTGATGGTTCTGCTCCAGCGGATCGCCGCCCACCTCGACGCCCTGGCGGCCGAAACGCCCCGGTAGCAGTCGTCGGCGGCGTTCTCCCTGCGAGGTGGTGGCCATCCAGCCAGGCGTCAGGCGAGGACGCCGACGCGGGCGGCGAGCCCGCGTAGTTCCGTGGTCGTCCGCCCGGAGAGCAGCAGCCCGGAGACCAACGACTTCACCGCCGGGCGAGCGTGGGTCTCCTCGGGGGCGTGATGCTCGGCGGCCAGGAGTGCGCGGATGCAGTCGTCCCGGCGGTTCCAGCGGGCGAAGGCGGTGGCGACGTCGGTGTAGTAGCGGGCGCGGCGCTCGGTGCTGGGCAGGCTCCCGGGCGCCACCGCCTTGGCCGCGGCGAGCGCGGCCGCCGGGTCGCCGGCGGAGTTCTCCGCGGACACCAAATGCAGCTGAACGGTGGTGGGGCTGAATCCGCCGCCGTGGTCCCGCAGCGACGTCGCCTTGCCCAGCTCCTCGGCGATGGCGGCGGCTTCGCCGGTCAACTCCCGCATGCCTGCGGCGTCACCGGCACGGGCGGCGGTGTAAGCGGCGGACTGGATCAGCAGGCCCCGCTGCGCCGCGAGGACCCGAGCGCCGCCGCGCAGACGGGGATCGTCGGCGGCGGTGAGCGCAAGGGAAAGGGCCTGCTCGTGCCAGTCGGCCTTGCGGGCGAGTACGGCGAGCTGCCGCGCGGCCTCGGCGACCAGCAGAGCATCGTCGGCGGCTTCGGCGGCCTGGCGGGCACGGTCCGCGGCCATCCAGCCGAGCTGTTGTTCGTCCAGCTTGATCAGCATGCGTGTGGCCAGCAGGTAGCTGTGGGCCAGCAGTCCGTCGTCCTCTGCCGCCCGGGCGTGCGCGGCGCTCAGGAGCCGGGGCAGGCGGATGGCAAGACTGCTGTAGGCGCAGGCGCGGAAGTCGGTGAAGGCACGGGCCAGGTCGGTGCGCAGGACCGTGGCCGAAGGCACGGCGGTGTCGGTGTGGAGACCCAGCATGGCGTCGCGGACGCGCGCGACCAGGGTCTCACCAGTATCGGCTTCGGCGGCGGGTGTCTTGCCGGTGGGCAGGATCGGGGCGCCGACGGCCGCGGCAGCGGTGACCGCGAGATCGGCGAGCAACTGCCTGCGCCGCACCGGATCCTCCCCGTCTCCTCGACGAGCCGTCCCCGCCAGCCTAGGGGCTGGCAGGCGCGGGTAGGCGGTAGTCTGCACGACCGCGCGCCCGTGCCGGATCTCGGGTGGGTCGGTCAGGCCCAGGGCCTGCGCCGGGATACCGAGCGCTCCGGCGAAACGCCGCAGCACGGTGATGTCCGTCAGCGGCGAAACGCCCCGTTCGTAGCGGGATACCTGGGCGGCGGAGTACCCGGTCAGCGCGCCGAGCTGGGCCAAGGTCAGCCCATGTTTTTTACGCGTCAGCCGGACCAGCTTCCCGGAATCGCCGTCCTTCGCCGGTGCTGGCTGTGCTGGGACCGCGTCCATACCCGTCCCCCGTTCGCCGGGAGTGCGCCGCGGCAACCGTAGCGGTACCGGCCGCCCAGGGACAGGGGCTTTGCACCGGATGCAAACGGCTTTGCGGCTCACGGTTACGCCCCTGACGCCGCGTTGCCGGTCGCGGTGTCCTCGAAGGGCAGGCGGCCCGGACGGCGGGCCACCGCCGCGCATCCGAAGGGGGATGTGAGCGATGACCGTACGCAAGAGGGCGGTTGTGGTGGGGCTCGGTGGCCAGTCCACGGGAGACCATCTTCCCGGCCTGGCCGAGTGCCGCCTCGCCGAGCTCGTCGGCGTCTGCGACGTCGACCCCGATCGGATCGCCCCCGTGGCCGACAGGTACCACGTGCCGGGCTTCACCGACATCGAGCAACTGCTGAAGTCGGTGCGGCCGGACTTCGTCATCATCGCGGTCCCGCACCACTCCGGCCGGGAGGTCATCAAGGCGTGCGCCAAGGCGGGGGTGCACGTGCTGAAGGAGAAGCCGTTCGCCACCGACCCGCACGAGGCCGCCGACCTGGCCATGCTGTGCGAGAAGGCAGAGATCGAGCTGATGGTCACCGTCCAGCGCCGCTTCCACCCCGTCTACGCGGCCGCGCTCGCCCTGCTGGAGCGGATCGGCGACCCGTACCTGGTCGAGGGCCGCTACACGTTCCACTGCCCGGACCCGGCCGCCGGATGGCGTGGTCGCGCCGAGCTCGCCGGGGGCGGGGCTCTGGCGGACATGGGCTACCACCTCGTCGACCTGCTCCTGTGGTACCTCGGCCTTCCCGACCGCGTCCTCGCCGGCATCTCGGCCGCCGCGGCGCCGGAGAGCGAGTACGACGCGGAGGACACCGCCCTGGTGCACCTCGCGTACGACCGTGGGCTGTACGGGTCGCTGTTGGTCTCCCGCTCGGCCGGTCCCAAGACCGAGCACCTGGCCATCACCGGCCCCAACGGCACCCTCGCCATCGAGCGCGGCACCGCCCGCCTCCTCGCCCCCGGTGGTCAGGTCGTCGAGTCGCTGTTGCGGGAGCCCGCCTGGCCCTGCCCGCCCGCCACCGTGATCGACCGCTTCTGCCGAGTCCTCGATGGCACCGCCACCAACCCGTCGGGCCCGGCCGAGCACCTGCCGCACGCCGCGTTCCTGGCCGCCGCCTACGCCTCCACGGCCACCAACCAGCCCGCCGACCCCAAGGAGTACCTGCCATGAACGACTCCACTCTGGCCCTGCTCGGCGGCGCCCCGGCCATCACCGCCTCGGGCCCGCACTTCGCCTGGCCGCCGATCACCGAGGCCGACCGCCGAGCGGTGGACCGCCAGTTGGAGACGGCCGTCTCGATCCCGGACCGCTCCGGCGTCGTCGCCGACCTGGAGGACGCCCTCGCCTCCTACTTCGGCGTCCGGCACGTGGTAACCACCTGCACAGGGACAGCGGCGCTGCACTCGATGTACGCGGCCGCCGGCATCGGCCCCGGCGACGAGGTCATCATCCCGGCGCTCACCTTCCACGCCACCGCCACCCCTTTGTTCCACCTCGGCGCCCATCCCGTTCTCGCCGACGTCGACGAGCGCGGCCGACTCGATCTGGAGGAGGCAGCGCGCCGTGTCACCGACCGGACGAAGGCGGTGGTGGCTGTGCACCTGTGGGGGCTGCCGGAGGACATGGACGCGTTGACCTCGTTCGCCGATGAGCACGAGCTCATGCTGCTGGAAGACGGCTCACACGCCCACGGCGCCGGCTGGAATCGCCAGATGGTGGGCACCTTCGGTACCGCTTCGGCGTTCAGCCTCAACGGGCCCAAGCCGTTGTCCGCCGGCGAGGGCGGCTTCGTCGCCACCGACGACACCGAGCTGTACTACCGGGTACTGCTGCACGGCCAGTACAACAAGCGCTGCCGCCGCGAGATCCCCGCCGCCCACCCGCTCGCGCGCTTCGCCGTCACCGGCATGGGCCTGAAGCTGCGTATCCACCCCTTGGCCGCCGCGCTCGCCCGCGCCCAGCTCACTCGTTTGGAGGACCACCTCGCCGGGCGTCAGGCGGTCGCGGCCCGGATGTGCGCTGTACTGGACGGCGTCCCCGGCATCAGCGTTCCCGACCTGCCGGCGGCGACGCGGCCGTCGTGGTACGCGCTGCCACTGCGCTACGAGCCGGCCGAACTCGACGGCCTGCCGATCGAGAGGTTCCTCGACGCCCTCCACGCCGAAGGCGCCACCGAGGCCGACCGCCCCGGCTCCACCTGCCCGTTGCACACCCATCCGCTCTTCCGTACCCCGGGCGCCCTGCTGCCTGGCTACGCTGACGGCCACGGCCTGCCCGCCGACGGCTTCCCGGCGGCGGAGCACGTGCATGCCACGACGCTGAAGCTGCCGGTGTGGCATCACGAGGGCGACGTTCGCCTCGCCGACGCCTACACCACCGCCATCACCAAAGTCGCCACCAACGCGAAGGACCTGACGTGACCTTCTCCACCGTCACCCCTGACCTTCTGGACGACCTCGCCCGTACCGCCGCACAGGACGGCATCGAGAAGACCGTCGTCGGCGCTGTCATCACCGACCCGGACGACAGGGTGCTGCTGCTGCACCGGCCTGCCGACGACTACCTGGGCGGCCTGTGGGAACTGCCCTCGGGCGGTGTCGAGCCCGGCGAGAGCCTGACCGAGGCCCTGCAGCGCGAGGTCACCGAGGAGACCGGCCTGATCGTGACAGCGGTCGATGACTACCTGGGGCACTTCGACTATCGATCCGGCTCCGGCCGCCGCACCCGGCAGTTCAACTTCACCGCCGCAGTCACCGGGCAGACCGTCAAGCTCACCGAGCATGACGCGCACCTGTGGGCCGGTGCCGGCCGGCCGAGCCAGGTCTCCAGCGCCGTCCAGGCCATCCTGGACACCTGGTGCCGACAAACGGCCTGACCGCCATCGCAGGCAGGGCCCCCGCGAAAAAAATTCGGGCGGCGATGTCGAGAACCCGCGTCCGGCTCCGTCCCCGGGGTGAACGCGACCACAATGGGTCGCACCCGCACCGAGGAGAACCACCATGGCGAAGTACCTGCTGCTCAAGCACTACCGCGGCGCCCCGGCTCCGGTGAACAACGTGCCGATGGACCAGTGGACGCCCGAGGAGATCTCGGAGCACATGCGGTACATGAACGACTTCGCGGCCCGGCTGGAGAAGACCGGCGAGTTCGTCGACGGACAGGCGCTCGCCCCCGAGGGGGCGTGGGTCCGCTACGACGGCGAGGGGCGCCCGCCGGTCACCGACGGACCGTTCGCCGAGACCAAGGACCTCATCGCCGGGTGGATGGTGATCGACGTCGACAGCTACGAACGCGCCGTCCAGCTGGCCGGGGAGCTGTCGGCCGCCCCGGGGGCGGGCGGCGAGCCGATCCACGAGTGGCTGGAGGTGCGCCCGTTCCTGGCCTGCCCGCCCACCATCACCGAGTGACCTCATCGATGGACGAGGCCCTGCTCCGCGGCCTCACCCCGAGCGTGCTCACCGTCCTCGTCCGCCGCGGAGCCGACTTCGCGGCGGCCGAGGACGCCATGCAGGACGCGCTCGTCGAGGCGCTCCGCGTCTGGCCGACCGACCCGCCGCGGGATCCCAAAGGCTGGCTGGTCACCGTGGCCTGGCGCAAGTTCCTCGACGCGACGCGCGCCGACACCGCCCGCCGCCGGCGTGAGGACCGCGTCGAGGAGGAGCCGGCGCCCGGGCCGACGCCCGCGGTGGACGACACGCTCCAGCTCTACTTCCTGTGCGCCCACCCCTCGCTGACCCCGGCGTCCGCCGTCGCGCTCACCCTGCGCGCCGTCGGCGGGCTGACCACCCGCCAGATCGCCCGCGCCTACCTGGTGCCCGAGGCCACCATGGCGCAGCGGATCAGCCGGGCCAAGCGCACCGTATCCGGCGTGCGGTTCGACCGGCCCGGCGACGTCGCCACCGTGCTGCGCGTCCTCTACCTGGTCTTCAACGAGGGCTACTCCGGCGACGTCGACCTCGCCGCCGAGGCCATCCGGCTCACCCGGCGGCTCGCGGCCGCCGTCGACCACCCCGAGGTGGCGGGGCTGCTCGCCCTCATGCTGCTCCACCACGCCCGGCGCGCCGCCCGGACCGCGTCCGACGGCAGCCTGGTGCCGCTCGCCGAGCAGGACCGCGGCCGGTGGGACACCGCGGCGATCGCCGAGGGCGTGGGGATCCTCCAGGCGGCCCTCGCCCGCGACCGGCTGGGCGAGTTCCAGGCCCAGGCCGCCATCGCGGCACTCCACGCCGACGCGCCCACGGCCGAGGAGACGGACTGGCCGCAGATCGTCGAGTGGTACGACGAGCTCGCGCGCCTGACCGACAGCCCGGTCGTCCGGCTCAACCGCGCGGTCGCCGTCGGCGAGGCCGACGGACCGCGCGCCGGCCTCGCGTCGCTCGCCGCGCTGGACCCCTCACTGCCGCGATACACCGCGGTGGCGGCGTACCTCAACGAGCGCGACGGCGACCTGGCGACGGCGGCACGGCTGTACGCCGAGGCGGCCCACAAGGCGCCCGACCTCGCCGAACGCGACCACCTCACGCGCCAGGCCGCCCGGCTCAACGCCAGGCGGCGCCGCTGACGGTCAGCGGCGGCCGGCCGCCAGCGTGGTGGCGATGCGGTCGGCGGCCTCCCGCAAGAGGTCGCGGCAGTGGCCGGAGGCCGGAAGGGCCGGGTCCAGGGCGGGGCGTGGGCCGGTGAGGCCGAGGGCGCAGGTCGTGGGTTCCGGGCCGGGGCAGTGGATCGTGGTGGCCAGGGAGGCCGTCCCGTGACCGTCCGTGTCCGTCGCGTAGACGAAGCGCCCGTCGTGCGGGGCGGCCAGGGCGCGGGCCAGGGCGCCCGTCGCGGGGCACATCTCGCCCGTCTCCAGGCGCTGCGGACTGTTGTCGGGGCGGAAGACGTGGTGGACGATCCGCGCCCCGTCCGGGTGCGCCACGGCCAGGCGGACGCTCATGCCGCTGTGCGCGGCCAGCTTGTCCGCCCAGTTCATGGCGGCGGCCCGCAGGTCGTTGCAGTCGGCGGCGGGGCCGCCGAGCGGCCCGGCCGGCCGGAAGGCGCCGTCCGGCTCCCGCCGGACCAGCCCTTCGGCCTCCAGGCTCCGCAGCAGCGCCGTGACGCCGTCCTCCGGGTGCCGGTCCAGAAGCCGCAGCGCGGCGGCGGTGCGGCCGACGAATGCTTGGTTCTGGTACATGCGGCCCAGGCTAGGAGGGCCGCGGCCGGACGCGGGTCGTCCGAATGGCCGATTCCGCGAGACTGCCGTCATGGATCTCCTGTCGCTGCGATATTTCCGGGCCGTGGCCCGCCACCAGCACATCAGCCGGGCCGCCGAGGAACTCAGGGTCGCCCAGCCGTCACTGAGCCGGACCATCATCCGGCTGGAGTCGGAACTAGGTGTTCCGCTCTTCGACCGCCACGGTCGCCGCATACGGCTCAACGAGCACGGCGCGGCCTTCCTGCGCCGCGTCGAGCGGATACTGACCGAGCTCGACGACGCCCGGCGCGAGATGGCCGACGCCGCCGGTGACGGCCCGGGCCGGGTCGCCGTCGCCGCCGAGACCCTCGTCCAGCTGGGCGGGGTGCTGGCCGCCCTCCGCGCCCACCGCCCCGGGGTGGGGGTGCGGCTGTTCCAGGCGCCGCCGGAGTCGATGCGGCGCCATCTGAGCTCCGGCGAGGTCGACTTCGCGGTCGCCTCCCAGCCGCTGGCCGGCCCCGGGCTGTGCGCGGTGGAGCTGGTGCGGGAGGAGGTGATGCTGGCCGTGCCGCCCGGGCATCCGCTGGCCGGCCGGGAGCACGTGACGGTGGCGGAGCTGGCGGACGAGGAGTTCGTCAGCACGCGCCCCGGCCACTGGCAGCGTGCCCTGCTGGACCGGCTCTTCGCCCGCGAGGGGCTCACGCCGAGGGTGGTCTGCGAGGGCGACGAGGCCGCCGCCACCCCCGAGCTGATCGGCGCCGGACTGGGCCTCGGCCTCATGCCGGCCGTCGCGCGGCAGACCCTCGGCGGGCGCAGCCCGGTGGTCTGGCTGCGGCTGGACGCCGCGGACTGCCACCGGACGCTGACCCTCGTATGGCGGCAGGACGCCTATCTGTCCCCCGCCGCCCAGGACTTCCGTCGGCTGGCCATGGACGCGGCTCATGCCTCCGGGGTCATGAGTTCATGGCGGAACAGGTCGTGGAAGGTATGAGGGGCCACCACTAGCGTCGGATCCGTCCACCGGTTCCGACGAGGGAGACCAGCGATGAGCCAGCGAGACGATACCCGGGACGGCGGTTTCGACAGCTATGTGGAGGCCGTCCTCGACACCCTGGCCGAAGGGCCGGGACGGCCGGCCGTCACCACCGCCGAAGGGCGGGTGATCAGCGCGGGCGAGCTCCGGGACCAGGTGCTCCGGCTCGCCGGGGAGCTGGCCGAGCGCGGCGTGGTCCGTGGCACCACGGTCACCCTGCTCACGGGCAACACCGCCGAGGCCCTCGTCGCCCGCTATGCCGCCAATCTCGCCGGCGCCCGCGTCGTCGGCCTCTACGAGGGCATGAGCCCGCCGACCATGGCCGAGATCATGGCGAGCGTGGAGTGCGCCCTCCTGCTGGTGGACGACCGGCGGCACGACACCGCCGAGGAGCTGGGGAAGATCGCCGGCGTTCCCCCGATGCTCGCCCTGGGGCCGGCCGGCTTCGCCGAGGACGTCCTGGCCGCGGCCGCCGGTCGGCCGGCCCGGCCGATGGGCGGCCTGGTGGGCCCGGACGACGACTGGTGCGTCCGGCACACCGGCGGCACCACCGGGGTCCCCAAGGGCATCCGGACCACCCACGGCCCGTACCGGCAGGGCCTGGACCACCGGTTCGCCGGCGCGGGCGACCCGCCCCGCTTCCTGGCGTGCACCGCGCTCGCCCATCTCGCGGGCGTCTTCATCGACATGACGCTCCGTCAGGGCGGCTCGGCCGTCCTGCGGCACGGCTTCGAGCCCGGGGACGTGCTGGCCACGATCGAGCGCGAGCGCGTCACCCACACCTGGCTGCTGCCGCCGCTGCTCTACCGGCTGCTGGACCACCCGGACCTGCCCGGCGCCGATCTCTCCAGCCTGAGCCGGATCAGCTACGGCGGCACCGCCGCCTCGGCGGCCAGGATGCGGCAGGCGGCCGAGGTCCTGGGGCCCGTCCTCTACGGCCTGTACGGGCAGGCCGAGGCGCAGCACATCACCGAGGCGGGCCCCGCGGAGCAGACGAGGACCGGCAGCGGCGGGCACCTGACGGTCGGCCGGGCCGTGCCGGGCGTGGAGATCGCCATCCGGGACCCCGACGGGACGACCCTGCCGCCCGGCGAGCGGGGCGAGGTGCAGGTGCGCACGCCCCATGTGATGGCCGGCTACTGGAAGCGTCCGGACCTGACGGCGGAGGTGCTGCGGGACGGCTGGGTGCACACCGGCGACGTCGGCTATCTCGACGAGGACGGCTACCTCTACATCGTGGACCGGATCAAGGACATGATCGTGGTCGTCGGGGGCCATGTGTATCCGACGGAGCTGGAGGAACTGTTGCTGAGCCACCCCGGCGTCGCCCGGTGCGCGGTCTTCGGCAGCCGGGACGCGGAGTCGGTGGAGCACGTCCACGCCGCCGTGGTGCCCGTGGCGGGGCGGCGGCCCTCACTGGAGGAGGTCCGCGAGTTCGTCACCTCCCGCAAGGGGCGCCTCTACGCCCCCGAGTCCCTGCATCTGCTGCCCGACATCCCGCTGACGGCGGCGGGCAAGCCGGACAAGCGGCTGCTGCGGGAGCGACTGGTGGGCTGAGCCGGCGGACGGGGCCCGCCGGACCGGTCGTCACGCGGCCCGGCGGGCGCGGGCTAGGCCGTCAGTTGTTCCTCCATCGGGTCCAGATCCGCGACACAGGCGTCGGCCAGGGTGTCCATGGACAGCCCCAGCGCGTTCGCCAGTGCCGAGATCGTGAAGAACGCCGGTGTCGGCGCCCGGCCCGTCTCGATCTTCCGCAGGGTCTCGGACGACAGCCCGGCGCGGGCCGCCACCTCCACCATGCTGCGCCCACCACGGGCCTCGCGCAGCAGCTCGCCCAGCCGCTCGCCGCGCTGCCGCTCCCAAGGGGTCAGAGGAGTCCTCACCATGCCCACGATCCTAGTGGGCGTGATACTAATACCGGTATAAGAATTGGAATACTGCCGGTGGGGAGTCAGTAAACGTGGTGGAGATAAAGACGGACGCGGCACTTACGGCCATGCGGGAGGCGGGGCGCGTGGTGGCGCACGCGCTGGCCGCCGTCGAGGAGGCCGCCGCCGTGGGGGTGAGCCTGCGGGAGCTGGACGGGGCGGCCCGGGACGTCCTGGAGAAGGCGGGGGCCAGTTCGCCCTTCCTCGGCTACCGGCCCTCGTTCGCGCCCGTGCCGTTCCCGGGGGTGATCTGCGCGTCGGTCAACGACGCCATCGCCCATGGCGTCCCCGACGACTACCGGCTGCGCGACGGCGACCTCGTCAGCGTCGACTGCGGCGCGGTGCTGGACGGCTGGGCCGGCGACGCGGCGGTCAGCTTCGCCGTGGGCACGCCCCGGCCGGCCGATCAGGAGCTGATGGAGGCCACCCGGCGCGCCCTCGACGCGGGCATCGCCGCCGCCACCGTCGGCCATCGCGTCGGCGACATCTCCCACGCCATCGGCGCCGTCGCCCGGGCCGCCCGGCTGGGGATGCCCGCCGACTTCGGCGGGCACGGCATCGGCCGCCACATGCACGAGGATCCGCACGTGCCCAACCGGGGCCGGGCCGGGCGCGGCCTCCCGCTGCGGCACGGGCTGGTGCTGGCCATCGAGCCGATGTTCATCGCGGGCGGCCGCGACGACTACGCCACCGCGGCCGACGGCTGGACCCTGCGCACGGCCGACGGCAGCCGCGCCGCGCACTTCGAGCACACCGTCGCCATCACGGACGACGGCCCGCGCGTCCTGACCCTGCCCTGACGGGGCGGGCGAGGGGGAGACGCGCGGGCATCCCCGTCTCCCCCGCTATTTCTTCGCGACGATTACTTCTTCGCGACGATCTCGACGAGGGTGAAGTCGCGGCCCTGGCCGTCGGCGGTCTTGCCGATCGGCGTCCAGCGGTTCTTGTCCAGCTCGAAGGACTTCTCCTCGGCGCCGGTCACCATGCTGACGTTCACGTTGTAGTCGTTGTTGCCCATGCCTCCCACGACACGCGGGATCTCCAGGCTCAGGTAACCGGACGCGCCGGTGACGCGGAAGCAGAACCGGCCCTGGCCGACCTTGTCGGTCTGCTTCATGCCCTGGGCCATGATCTCGATCAGGCCGGGCTCGCTGTCGCACGTGGCCAGCATGAGGTGGCCGTCGCCACTCTTCAGCTTGATGCCGCGCTCCTGGAAGATCTTGTCGGCCTGCGGGTACTCGAAGTCCTCGACGTTGGAGGGCGGCATCTCGTCGGCCACGGCCGTGGCCGCGCCGGTCAGCACGGTGGCGGCCACGACGGCGCCGGCGGCGAGCGTACGGGTGAACAGACGCATGGATTCGGTTCCTTGCTTCTCGGTCGGCGATGCGATGGGTGAAGGCCGTGCCGCGACTGCGCGCACGGACGCAGGCCCGCCCGGCAAGGAACCGGAAAGTTCGGTCGTACCCCCCAGTGACGGGCGGACGTCAGCCCTCTGACGATCCGTCCGCATTCCCCCGTGCTCGGACTGGCGAGCGAGCTATTGATATCACCCGGGCCGCTTGTCCCGGAAGTCGGTCCGGTGCCGGTACTCCCCCTCTGACCTGCTCTGCAGCCGTGTGTCATCTCCTCGGGCTTTTACGGAACTTGAGGCTCCACATCCGGATCGAGCGATGTCGGCCGATTCGCTTACGATCATGCGCTGTGTGCCGTGCTGACCGCCGCGCACCCGACAGGCCCGTTTTGGCCTGCGAACTTTCGAGGGGATATGACCGACAAGAGACCGACAGCGGGTCCGTCGCGCGGGGGGACCATGCGCGCGAGACTCATCGCTGTCGCCGCATTGAGCATGGCCGCCACCGTCTTCGGGACCACGGTGGCGGGCGCCGCGCCCGCCACACCCGACGGGCCGCCACTGCCGGAGAACGCCCGGGCCCAGGTCGTGGAGGCCTGGAGAGCCGGTGGCTCGGCGACGAGGGACGCCGCGGAGAAGGCGCTGCTCGGCTCCGAGAGCGACATCGCCACGTTCCTCCGGTCGGGGCAGGACCGGGCCAGGGCCGAGGACGAGCGCTTCGCCGTGCTCAAGTTGCTGAGCTCCTCGGGCGACAGCGTCCGCGCGGCCGCCTCCAAGGCGCTCAGCGGATCCGACGCGGACATTCACGAGTTCGTGAGGTCCGGGTACAAGGACCCGCTGGAGGAGGACCAGCGCGCGGCCGTCCTCACGGCGATGAACAACGCCGGGGACGAGGTCCGTGACGCGGCCGACCAGGCGCTCAAGAAGAACACCGCGGACGCCCTGGAAGCGTTCCTCCGGACGGGCCTGCCCGAGGCCCAGGAGGAGGACGACCGCTTCCAGGTCCTGAAGGTCATGAACAACGCCGGGCCGGAGGTGAAGAAGCTCGGCGACCGCGCCCTGAAGGGGACGGCGGAGGACCGCCGGGAGTTCCTCGAGACCGGCCAGCACGTGGGCCGGGCCCGGGACCAGGAGAGCCTGACCGTCGCCCAGCTCGCCCAGGTCGCCGAGGACGCGGGCAAGCGGGCCCAGGTGGAGACCGAGGCGGCCAAGGAGGCCGGCAAGCGGGCCGAGGACGCGGCGGAGAACGCCAAGAAGGCCGCGCTGAAGGCCGCCGAGGAGACCGCGGCGGCCAAGGACGACCTCCAGAAGGCGGGCCGGTCCGCCAACGCCGCCGCCGCGGCGGCCGAGGGCGCCGCCGACGCCGCGCGGACGGCCATCTCCGCGTCGAACACCGCCGTGTCCGCCGCGCGGACGGCCGCGAACGCCGCCCAGGCCGCCGCCTCGGCCGCGGCCGCCGCCGGCCGGGCCGCCGCGCGCGCCTACTCCGCCGCCTCCGCGGCCGCCGGGAACGCGGGCGAGGCCGCCGCGGCCCGGCAGGCCGCCCAGGCCGCGCGGAACGCCGCCGCCGGTGCCCGCACCGCCGCGAACGCCGCCGCCAACGCCGCCGACGCCAGCGCCAAGGCGGGCCTTTCGGGCGCCGCCGCCGCGCGGGCCGCGCGGAACGCCGCCGCCGCCGCGGACGCCGCCGCGAGCGCCGGCAGCGCCGCGGGCCAGGCGAGCAGCCAGGCGCGCCGGGCCCGTGAGGCCGCCGCCACCGCCCGGGGCGCCGCCGCCACGGCGACCGCGGCGTCCGACCGGGCGCAGTCGCTCGCGGCCCGCGCCGCCGACGCGGCCAACGACGCGCGCACGTACGCCAACGGTGCCGCCGACCACGCCGAGAAGGCCGCCCAGGCGGCCGACGAGGCCGCCGCTCAGGCCGGCCAGTCCCAGGACTGGGCGGACAAGGCCACCGCGCACGCCAACGCCGCCGCCGAGGCCGCCAAGACCGCGTCCGGCGCGGTGGCGCAGGCGCAGAAGACCGAGCAGCTCGCCCGCGACGCGGAGAAGGCCCAGCTCGAGGCGGACACGCAGGCCGGCATCGAGGACGCCAAGGCCCGCAAGAAGGCCGAGCAGGACGCGTTCAAGCAGGTCAACGACGCGCGGAAGCAGTCCGGAGCCGTCGACGACGCGACCAAGGACCTGCTGGCCAAGGCCGCCGCGGCGGGCAAGGACACCAAGTCCGCCGCCCAGCTCGGCCGCAAGGCCGCCGTCAACCTGCTGCGCAGCACCGGCACCTGGACGCGCGGGGCCAGCGAGGCCGCGCTGTCCGGGACGGACAGCGACGTCGTCAACTGGGTGAAGACGGAGTACCAGCGGGGCCGGCAGCTGGACAACCGGGACCAGGCCGTCTTCCTCGCCAAGGTCGGCGGGCCCACGCTCGCCGAAGCGGCCCGGAAGGCGCTGGAGAGCAAGGACCCCGGCCAGGTCGACAAGTTCCTCGACGAGGGCGCGTACGACGTCCAGACCGAGGATTACCGGGTCCAGGTCCTCAAGCTCATGAACGGCGCGGGCGACGCCGTCAAGGACGCGGGCAGCGCGGCCATCAAGGACGGCGGCGTCAAGGCCCTCCACGCCTTCCTCCTGAGCGGCTACCAGGACGCCCTCGAGGAGGACGACCGGGTCCGCACCCTCACCATCATGAACAACGGCGGCGCGGCCGTGAAGGCCGCCGCCCAGGTCGCGATGGCCGGACCCGCCTCCATGCAGCACGACTTCGTGACGCGGATCCAGTACAAGGCCGCCCAGATGGACGCCGACACCGCCACCCACGTCGCTTCCGTGCGGGCGCTGATAGCGGGCGCCGCCCAGTCGGCCGCCACGGCGAACGAGAACGCCGCCCTCGCCTCCGAGGTGGCCGCCCGGGCCCGGGACAAGGCCCAGGAGGCCGGCGAGTGGGCCGACAAGGCGCGGGCCTCGGCCGACGAGGCCAAGGGCTACTCCGCGGAGGCGCAGAAGAAGGCCCAGGAAGCCGACGCGTCGGCGGCCTCCGCCGCCAGCTCCGCGCAGAAGGCCAAGGACGCCGCGTCGACCGCCCAGCGGGCCTCCCGCCAGGCCAACTACTCGGCCAACCAGGCCACGGCGTCCGCCCAGCGGGCGGCCGCGTCGGCCGCCAACGCGGCGGCTTCGGCCGCCAGTGCCCGCCAGTCGGCCACCAGCGCCGGCCGGGACGCCGCGGCGGCCTCCGCCGCCGCGTCCGAGGCCCAGGGCATCGCCGCCGCGAAGTACCAGGCGGAGCAGGCGGCCGCCGCCGCCCAGGCCGCCCAGGAGGCCCGCGAGAACACCGCCAAGGGCGTCGACCCGGCCGACAACCCGGCCAACGACATCGCCCTCGCGGCCGTGGCCGCCCCGCTGCCCGGCGAAAAGGGCAACGAGCACGAGACGGCGCAGAAGTGGGCGAACTACCTCGGCATCGTCGGCACCATCTCGGGGTTCGTCTCCGGCTGGCTGGCCAAGGTTCCGAAGGGCATTCCCGTCGTCGGGCAGCTGTCGACGATCGCCGCGGGCGTCACCAAGGGCATCAGCATGGCGGCGGGCGCGGGCAGCGCGTTCCTCAGGTTCTACGCGACGGGCGCCCTCGACGACTCCCTCCGCAGCGCCGGTAACTCCCTCAACGAGTACATGCACGGGCACACCGGACCCGGCGCGAGCCCCGGCGCCCGCGCCCTGGGCATCGTCACCCGGAAGACGAACGAGGTCGTCGACAGCGTCAAGTCCGGCTTCAGACGGCTCTTCGACTGACCGGTCCATAAGACACACAGTCCATAAGGCACACAACCGAGGGGCCCACCATGTGGGCCCCTCGGTCCTATCCCTGGGGCATTCCATGCACTCCCCCTCGTTCCCCCTGTCGGTCTGGTGGGTCGTCTCCGCCGTCGCGACAGTGATCTACCTCGCCTTCTACGCCCGGCTGATCCCGGATCGGGGCATCACCGTCCGGCTGTGCGCCGTGCCGGCCTGGATGGTGCCGTTCGCGGCCGTGCTCATCCTGGTCCGGTGGCTGGACGCGCAGGAGGCGCTCGCCTGCTACAGCGCCACGCTGCTGGGCATCGTCCTCGCCTTCGCGGGCCGCGGCAGGACGATCAGGCAGGCGTACCTCGACGGCGCCGGCCGCCCCGGCGTGGACCCGCCGAAGCCGACGCCCGGCATGTACGCGCAGCTCTTCTGCGCCTGCACGGGAGTGATCGCGCTCACCGTCTGGCTCTGCGCTTGAGAGTTCCGCGCGTAAGACTTTCGTCATCGGAAATCCGGATCCCCGGCCCGCCTCCCCGGCGTTCTCCCCTGTGAGAACGGAACGGCTTCGGGAGGCGGAACATGGGACGCGTGCGGCGACTGCTGGGCAAGAAGGTGGTCATCGGCATTCTGGGCGTCGGGATCCTGCTGGTGGGCGCGGGGACGTACTGGTTCCAGCCGTGGAAGCTCTGGGTGAGCGAGACGGTGCGCGAGGCCGCGCCGACCGCCGGGGACGGGCGCGGCGAGGCGCCGCGCACGCTGGCGACCGGCCGGCTGATCAGCCACGAGCACGCCACGAGCGGCACCGTGCGGATCCTGCGGCTGCCCGACGGCTCGCGCACCCTGCGCCTGGAGAACCTCGACACCAGCAACGGCCCCGACCTGCGCGTCCTGATCACCGACGCCCCGGTGAAGGAGGGCCGGGCCGGCTGGTTCGTCTTCGACAAGGGAGCCCACACCAGCCTCGGCAAGCTCAAGGGCAACAAGGGCGACCAGAACTACGTCCTGCCCGCCGGCCTTGACCTCAACCGCTACACCAGCGTGAGCATCTGGTGCGACCGCTTCGACGTCTCCTTCGGCGCCGCCGCCCTGACCCGCGTGTGACCATGCATCCGTATGCCCCCGCCCGGGCAGGGTGAGAGGGCGAACGGGAAGGGAAGGTGCCCATGGGACCGAGCGGGCAGGCCGGGCAGGACGCGGCATGTGACACGGCGTGTGACGCGGCGCGTGATGTGGTGATCGTGGGAGCTGGGGTCGCGGGAACCAGCGTGTTCCTGTGCCTGGTGCGCGCGCTCAGTCGGGAGAACGCCGGGCGGATGCGGTCCATCCGCATCGTCGACCCGAATCCCGTCGGCTGGGGCCTCGCCTTCGGCGACACCGACCCGCTGCTGCTGTGCAACAGTGCCGCCGAGGTCAACTCCCTCCTCGCCGACGAGCCCGCCGACTTCGTCGCGTACCTGCGGCAGCACGGCTGGACGGGCGAGCCGCGCGACTGCGTGCCCCGGGTGCGGATGGCCGAGTACTGCCGGGACCGCTTCGAGGAGGCCCGCGAGGCCGCCGAGGCCCTGGGCGTCGAGGTCGCCCACGTACCGGCGGTGGTCAACTCGATCGCGGCCGGTACGGTCCGGCTGAGCACCGGTCAGGAGCTGTACGCCGACGCCGTCGTCGTCTGCACGGGCGTCCACCGCCCCCGCGTCCCGGACGGCTTCGCCGCCTTCACCGGGCACCCCCGCTACTCGCCCGCCCCCTACCCCGCCGCCCGGCTGCGCGACCCCGAGCTGGGGCCGCCGCCCGGAGCGGAGGTCCTGGTCCTGGGCAGCCGCCAGTCGGCCATCGACGCCTCCCTGCTGCTGTGCCGGGAGGGCCACCGGGTGACGATGGCCTCGCCCTCGGGCGTACTGCCCGCCGTACGGGTCTCGCTGGGCGCGCCCGTAGGGGACTTCCCTTCGCTGGAGGGCCTCGCGCGGCTCGACCCGGACGATCCCCTGCTGGAGGAGAAGGTGCGGCGCGCCGTCGTGGAGGCCGTCCGGTCGCTCGACCCGACCCCGCTGCGCCTGCAGTCCTCGTCGGCCGGCGACCCCGTGGCGCGGCTGCGCGAGGAGACGGCGCTGGTGGAGGCGGGCGCGTGCGCCTGGCCGGGGGCCGTCATGGCCGCGCTGGAGGCGGTCATCGAGCTGGGCGCCCGGCTGCCCGCCGAGCGGCGGGCGGCGCTGCTGGAGCGCCACGGCTGGTTCGTCGCCCGGTATGCCACGGCGATGACGGTCGTCAACGCGCGCAGGCTGCTCACGCACATCGACTCCGGGGCGCTGCGCCTGGCCGGCGGCTACCCGGACGCGGTGGCCTTCGAGGCGGGCGCCTGGCGGGTGGAGTGGCCCGGTGGGGGCGGGCCGGAGCGCTTCGGCCACGTGGTGAACGCCACGGGCTTCGACCAGCCCCGGCTGTACTGGTCGGAGGACGGCACCGCGCTCCACCCGGCGGAGCCGCCGCGCCACTCCGGCACCGTGGACTTCCTGGCGGACGACCTGCGCGTCCGGCGGAGCCCCGGGGCCCGGCCCGAGCGGGTGTGGGTGGTGGGTGTCGGAACGCACGTACGGTTTCCGTTCTCGAACCACCTGCGCCAGGTGGTCCGGCAGGCCCGCCGGGTCGCCGGGGAGGTATCGGGGACGGCGGACGGCACCGGGGTGTGAGGCGGGGCCGCCGCCGGGCGCGCCTTCCCCTCGGGCGCCGGTCGGGCGGCGGACAATACGGTCGCCCGTCCGCGACCGGCCGCCGAGGAGTCGCATGCGCCACAGCCCGCCCCGCTGGACCACCGAGGACATGCCGAACCTGGAGGGCCGGCTGGCCGTCGTGACCGGCGCCACCGGCGGCATCGGCTATGTCACCGCGCGCGAGCTGGCCCATGCGGGCGCCGAGGTCGTGGTGACGGGACGGGACGCGGGCCGGGCGCGGCGGGCGGCGGAGGACATGGCGAGCGAGGTGCCGGGCGCGCGGGTGCGTCCGGACCTGCTGGACCTCGCCGACCTGGCCTCCGTTACGGGGTTCGCCCACCGGGTGGAGCACGGCGGGCGCCCGGTCGACCTGCTGGTCAACAACGCGGGGGTGATGGGCATCCGGCACCGGGCCACCACCAAGGACGGCTTCGAGCTGACCGTCGGCACCAATCACCTGGGCCACTTCGCGCTCACCGGCCGACTGCTGCCCCAGCTGCTGGCCGCGCCCGCGCCGCGCGTGGTGACGGTCAGCGCGGCGATCTCCCGCAGCGCGATCGCGGAACTCTCCGACCTGCAGAGCACCCGCAAGTACCGGGCCCTGAACGCCTACGCCAAGTCGAAGCTGGCCAACGTGCTGTTCGCCCTGGAGCTCCAGCGCCGGGCCGACGCGGCGGGCGTCGCGCTGACGAGCGTGGCCGTCCACCCGGGCTTCAGCGCGACGGGCCTCCAACGGCACGCCACCCGGCCCGTCCGCGCGCTGGCCCGGCTGCTGCCGGGGCACTTCGTGGGCCAGTCGGTGGAGTCGGCCGCGCTGCCGACGCTGTACGCGGCGACGGCTGCGGACGTCGCCCCCGCCGGCTTCTACGGCCCGACCGGCCGCTTCGAGACCCGTGGCGCCCCCGGCCCGGTGGACCTCCCCGTCCCCGCCGCGAGCACCACGCTCGCCGCCCGGCTGTGGCACACGTCCGAGTCCCTCACCCACGTCCGCTACCGCTGGCCGGAGGGTGCTTCCTGACGGGCGGGTCACCGCCGGAGCACCTTGCGGGCCAGGAAGTTGCCCAGCAGTTGGGCGATCTGCACGAGGAGCACGAGGACGGCCACGGTGACCACCATCACCGAGGTGTCGAAGCGCAGATAGCCGTAGGTCATGGCCAGGTTGCCCACGCCCCCGCCGCCGACGGTCCCGGCCACGGCCGAGAAGTCGATGAGGGCGACGAGCATGAAGGTGAAGCCCAGCACCAGGGGCCCGAGGGCCTCGGGGACGAGCACGGTGAGCAGGACGCGCAGGGGGCCCGCGCCCATGGAGCGGGCGGCTTCGATCACTCCGGGTTCGACGGACAGCAGGTTGCTCTCGACGATCCG
The DNA here is from genome assembly GCF_003970715.1 of Streptomyces luteoverticillatus. Taxonomy (NCBI): domain Bacteria; kingdom Bacillati; phylum Actinomycetota; class Actinomycetes; order Kitasatosporales; family Streptomycetaceae; genus Streptomyces; species Streptomyces luteoverticillatus. The sequence goes on from NZ_CP034587.1 coordinate 827,007, forward strand.
GGCGACGCCGAAGGTGGCCACGACCGTCATGGGGAAGATGGCGGCCTCGGTTCCGATCATGGTGCCGACGACGCCGCGGGTCACCGGGGAGAGCGCGACGATGGCGATGATGAAGGGGACCGGGCGGATGACGTTGACGAGGGCGCTCAGGACGGCGAAGACCGCGCGGTTGCGGAGGAGGCCGCCCTTACGGGTGGCGTAGAGGGCGAGGCCCACGGCCGTGCCGAGCACGGCGGACAGGGCCAGGGTGACGAGCACCATGTAGACCGTCTCGCCGGTGGCGTCGACGACCTTGACCCAGAAGGTGTTCCAGTCGGCCTTCATCGGGCCACCACCTCTTCCTCGGCGGTCAGGCGGGCCAGGACGGCGGCCACGTCCCGTTCGGCGCCGCGCAGTTCGAAGGTGACGCCGCCCAGGGTGCGGGCCTGGACCTCGGTGACGCCGGCGTGGGCGATCGTGAAGTCGACGTCGTGTTCGCGGAAGAGCCGCGAGAGGTCCTCGCCGCCGCCCACCGGGACGGTCACCAGCCGTCCCGGATGGCGGGCGCGGAGCCGGGCCAGGGTGGCGGCGTCGGGCACGTCGTGGAGCGCGGAGCGGACGAACGTCCCGGTGACGGGGTGCGCGGGGCGGGAGAAGACGTCGTGGACGCCCCCGGTCTCCACGACCTTGCCGGCGGCCATCACGGCCACGTGGTCGCAGAGCGAGCGGACCACCTCCATCTCATGGGTGATCAGCACGATCGTCACGCCCAGTTCGCCGTTGACGCGCCGGAGGAGGTCCAGGACCTCGCCCGTGGTCCGCGGGTCGAGGGCGGAGGTCGCCTCGTCGCACAGCAGCACGCCCGGTTCGGTGGCCAGGGCGCGGGCGATGCCGACGCGCTGGCGCTGGCCGCCCGAGAGCTGTTCGGGGTAGCGGCGGGCGTGGGCGTCCAGGCCGACGAAGCGCAGGGCCTCCCCGGCCCGCTCGCGGGCCTCGGCGCGGCTCAGCCCGGAGAGCCGGAGCGGGTAGGCGACGTTGCCGAGGACGGTGCGCGAGCGGAACAGGTTGAACTGCTGGAAGACCATCCCGATGGAGCGCCGGACCTCGCGCCGCCGCCGTTCGCCCAGGGCGCCGAGGTCCTGGCCGTCCACGAGCACGGTGCCGGAGGTGGGGGTCTCCAGGTAGTTGATCAGGCGCAGCAGGGTGCTCTTGCCGGCGCCGCTGTGGCCGACGACGCCGAAGACGCTGCCGCGCTCGACGGCCAGGGAGACGCCGTCGACGGCGGGCGCCCCGGCGCCGGGGCTCTTCTTGGCGGCCGGGAACACCTTGGTGACATCACGGAGTTCGATCACGGTTCAGCCCCGGTCCTGGCGGGTGAGGCGGTCGAGCTCGTGGCGGAGCTCGCCCTGGGGGATGTCGAGGACGTACCGGGCGCCGTGGGCCGATTTCCTGACGGCCTCCTGCACCGTGCGCGAGCGGTAGAGCTCGACGATCTTCCGGATGTTCTTGTTGTCCTTGTCCTTCGCGCGGGCGGCGATGACGTTGACGTAGGGGCGGGCGACGGCGCTCTCGGGGTCGTCGTGGAAGACGGCCTGCTCGACCTTGTAACCGGCCAGTTCGGCGACTCCCGCGTTGATGACGGACGCGGCGGTGTCCTTGAGGGCGCGCGGGGTCTGCTGGGCGTCGACCGGTGTGATCTTCAGGTGCTTGGGGTTGTCGGTGATGTCGTCGGGCGTGCCGTGGATGCCGGCCTTGTCCTTGAGGCCGATGAGCTTGGCCTGGCGGAGGACGAGCAGGGCCCGTCCCTGGTTGGAGGGGTCGTTGGGGATCGCGACGCGGGCGCCGTCGGGGATGTCCTCCACCTTCTTGTGCTTGAGCGAGTACAGGCCCATCGGTGCCACGGAGGTGGAGGTGACGGGCACGATGTCGGTGCGGTTCCGCTTGTTGAACTCGGAGAGGAACGCCAGGTGCTGGAAGGCGTTCAGTTCGATGTCGCCGTCGGCCAGGGCCCTGTTGGGCAGCTGGTAGTCGTCGAAGTTGACGATCTTGACGTCGATGCCCTCCTTCTTGGCCTCCTCGGCGAGGACGTCCCACTCCGGGTCGGCGCCGTTGACCCCGATGCGCACCCGGTCGCCGCCGGCCGCGTCCGACATGCCGCAGGCCGACAGCAGGAGCGTGAGGGCGGCGGCGACGGAGGCCGCGGCGGCGCGGCGGCGGGAGAGGGAGATTCTCATCGGAGCTCATTCCACGAAAGAACGTACGGGGCTTGCTGTGCCGATGATCGTAGGCGCTCAACGCCACTTCGCCTGGAAATGAAAGGAGGCATTCACGTTTTCGCAATAGAAGCAAGGAAGGGCCGGTCACGGCGGGAGCCGTGGCGGGAACACCTCCCTTGCCGCGCGCCGCACGCGGCGCTGCAATCGGCTCATGGTGACGACCCGACACAGACCCCGCCCTCTCAACCACCCGAAGATGGCCACCGGGTTCGACCAGGTCCTCCACGCCCTGCGCGGCCGGAAGCCCCGGCGCGCCGCCGGGCTGCCGGGCGAGCCCCGCTGGCGCGCCGAGTTCGTGGCGCGGGACGCCCAGGGGCCGCGCCTGGGGCTCCAGGACTTCGGCTACGCCTCCCACGAGCTCAGCCGCGGCTACGGCGCGGTGGACGACACGGCGCTCGTCGGGCCGGTGCGGCTCCTCACGCCGGACGGCCTGGCCTGTCTGACCGAGGTGTGCGACCGGCTGGAGAGCTCGGCCGGCACCGCCCGGTTCATCACCACCCGCCGGGTGCGCAACGCCGATCTGATGTCGGCGTTCATCAACAACATGATCCGGGACAAGGGCTTCCTGCTGGCCTGTTCCCGGCTTGCGGGGGTGCCCCTGATCCCGCATCCGCTGCGGATCCCCACCGTGCAGATCAACTACTTCGAGGCCGACGGCCGCGCCGACATCGTCAAGTGGCACCACGACGGCATGGACCACGTCCTCACCCTCCAGCTCAACGGCTACGAGGACTACGACGGCGGGCGCTTCCACTACTTCCTGGGCCGCGTGGACGAGTTCACCGGCGCCCGGCAGGGCGATCCCCGGATCCGGGAGGCGCCCTGCGGGGAGCGCGGGGCGGCACTGTTCCTCCACGGCAGCCGGATCTACCACGCCGTCACCCCGGTGACGCGGGGCCGCCGGGTGACGGTCGTCGTCTCCTTCCTCTGCCCGTACTTCGCCCGCCGGGACTCCAACACCTTCTGGCACCTGGCGGCCGACGACGGCATCCCGGCGACGATCCCGGGCTGGCTCCGGCTGAAGTGGCCGGTGCGGGACCCCGCGATGGACTACAGCCTGCGCGCGGGGAGCCCGGTCGTCACCTGGGAGGACCTGCGGGGGTAGCGGGCCCCCGTGGCGCGTGCCGCAGATAGGCGAGGACGGCGCTGACGCGCCGGTGCAGCTGGGGCTCCTCCGCGAGGCCGAGTTTGGCGAACGTGGAGTTGACGTGCTTCTCGATCGTCGATTCCGACAGGACGAGCTCCGCGGCGATGGCGCGGTTGGTCTTGCCCTCGGCCATGTGCCGCAGGACGTCGAGCTCGCGGCGGGTCAGGCAGGCCAGCGGGGCGTCGGCCGCGCGGGTGTGGCTGCCCATCAGGACCTCGACGATGCGGGGGTCGACGACGGAGCGGCCCGCCGCCACCTCGCGCAGGGCGCGCAGCAGTTCGTCGAGCTCGCCGATGCGTTCCTTGAGGAGGTAGGCGAGGCCGTCGGTGCCGCGCCGGAACAGGTCGAAGGCGTAGTTCTCGTCGGCGTGCTGGGAGAGCATGACGACGCCGATGCCGGGGTGGCCGGCGCGGATGGCGTGGGCGGCGGTGATGCCCTCGGTGTGGTGGCCGGGCGGCATGCGGATGTCGGCGATGACCGCCTCGGGGCGGAGCTCCTCGACGGCGTCGAGGAGCTCCGCCGCGTCGCCGACCGCCGAGACGACGGAGATGTCGCCGGTGTCCTCCAGCAGCCGGCGGGTGCCCTCGCGCACCAGGTAGTGGTCCTCGGCGATGACGACGCGCATCGGTCCCTCCGTCACCTCAGTCAACGGTCTCCTCTTCTCTGAGCCTCTCGGCCAGCCGGGAGCGGATCGTGGTGCCGCCACCGGCACGGCTGGTGATCCGCAGGTCCCCGCCGACCGCCTCGATGCGGTCCCGCATGCCCGTCAGCCCCGAGCCCCCGGTGGTGTCGCAGGGGAAGCCCACGCCGTCGTCGACGACCTCCACCACCAGCCAGCCGTCCGCGCGCGATATGCCGATCGTCACCCGGCCGGCCCGGGCGTGCTTGAGGACGTTCGTCAGCGCCTCCGAGACCAGGTAGAACGCCGACTCCTCGATCTCCAGGGCGAAGCGCACCCGGTCCAGGGACTCGTCGACGCGCACGGTGACGGGGATCGGCATCCGCCGGGCCCGGGAGGTGACGGCCGCGACCAGTCCCTGGTCGGTGAGGACGGGCGGGTGGATGCCGTGGGCGACCTCGCGCAGCTCGTCGATGACGCGGTAGGCGTCGTCCTGCACCTCGGTCAGCACGGCGTCGACGTCGCCCCCGCGGCCCAGCCGGTTGCGGGCCAGGCGCAGTTTGGCGACGAGGGCCACGAGGTCCTGCTGGATGCCGTCGTGCAGCCGCCGTTCGATGCGGCGGCGTTCGCTGTCCTGGGCGTGGACGATCCGCGCGCGGGAGGCGTCCAGCTCGCCCGCCTGGCGCTGCACCTCCAGGACGCGGGTGGAGAGTTCGGCGGCCAGGCGCGCGTTGTGGACGGCGAGGGCCGCCTGCCGGGCCAGGGTCTCCACCAGGTCGTGGTCCTCGGGGGTGAAGCGGCCCTCGGCCTTGGGCCCGTACTCGATCAGGCCGAGGACGTCGTCGCCGTAGCGCAGCGGGAAGCCGCCCCCGGGGCCGGCCGGGCGGCCCCGGCCGGGGGGTTCGCCGGCCGTGCCCAGGTGGACGGGCAGGTCCCCGCCGCCGAGCCGGACGCGGGTCCAGCTCAGGGTGAGCCCCTGCTGGAGGCCGGCCGCGAGCTGGGGCGCCAACCGGCTGAGGTCGTAGGCGTGTTCGAGGGCGCTGCCGAACTGGACGAGCAGTTCGAAGCCGCTGAGCCGCTCGCCGAAGACCCGCCGCTGGGCGAGCCGGTTCAGCCGCTCCCGCACGGGCTGGAACAGGGCGGTCGCGGTGACCGCGACCAGCACGGACAGCCCGATGGGGAAGTACTGGCCGGCCGTCAGCCCGAGCGTCATCGCCATGCCCAGGTACCAGCCGCTGATGATCAGCCACAGGGTGCCGTAGACGACCGAGCGGCGGATGACGATGTCGACGCCCAGGAGCCGGTAGCGGAAGGCGGCGTAGACGACGGACAGGGAGATCAGCACATAGGGCAGGGCGCCGAGCGCCGAGCCGACGAGGTAGAGGACGCCCGTCTCGCCGTGCCAGGGCCGGAACAGCCGCGAGGCGCCCCGGCCGAGGAAGAGGACGGTGGCCGCGGCGGCGACGGGCAGCACCCCGGCGAGGTCCCGGTCCCCGGCGGCCCGCGCGCGCAGGGCGCGCAGCACCAGCAGCGCGGCGCCCACGCCGGGCAGCCAGGCCTCGGGGTAGTAGAAGACCACGTACTCCACGACGCGCGTGGGCACGCCCGCCAGCGGCAGGAGGAACGGCAGGGCCAGCAGCGCCCACAGCGAGCGCAGCACGGGGCGTTCGTAGCGGAACCGGGGGCGGCCGTCGGGCAGCAGGGCGAGCAGGTGGACGACGAGGATACTGACGGCGAGGTTGTCCCACTCGGTGGGCAGGACGAGGCAGGACGCCGTCAGGGACGGCAGGCCGTTCTCGGGCGCGGTGAGGTCCCAGCCGAACGAGGTCGTCAGCAGCGCGGAGGTACAGCGGATGCCGATGCTCACCGCCAGCGCCGCGCCGATCAGCAGCAGCCGGCGGGCGACCGGGCTCGCGGGGGCGTGCCACCACGCGAACAGGCCGGCGCAGTAGCACGGGAGGACGGAACCGAGGATCCACGGCAGGGTGACGGTGTTGTTCCGCAGCAGAAACGCTCCGGTGGTCACCGCCCACAGCAGGCACAGCCCGCCGGAGAACGCGGCGACCTGTATCGCACGGCCGTTACCCCTCACATGCACCCCTCACGCGCGACATTATCGGGGGCGCCCAGGTGCCAGTCCAGACGATCCCGTTCGGCGCGTATAGCGGAAAACCCCCAGTGAGATCGGAGGATTCCGGGGTACGCACGGCGGTCCCGGCGCGGCAGACTCGGTATATACGCCCTTTACCCGGCCCTCGGCGGTCCCGGTAGGACGATCGACTGTGCGATTCTGCGATTCAAGGAAAGCCGAAAGGGAACCATGAGCGTGTCTTCCGGTCCCGAGGTGGTCGTCTGGGACACCACCTATGCCTGTCCCCTGCGTTGCTCGCACTGCTATTCGGAGTCCGGCAGGCGGGCACCGCGGCAATTGAGCCACGAGGACATGCTGCGGGTCGCCGACGCCCTGATCTCGCTGAATCCCCGGGTGGTGGCGCTCTCCGGCGGGGAACCCCTCGTCGTCAAGGGGATCTTCGAGGTCGCGGGCCGGCTCTCGCGGGCCGGGGTGCGCACCGCCGTCTACACCAGCGGCTGGATCATGGAACCCTGGATGGCGGCCGAACTCGGTTCGGTGTTCGACGAGGTGATCGTGAGCCTCGACGGGGCGACGGCCCAGGTCCACGACCGGATCCGCGGCCGGCGCGGCTCCTTCGACCGGGCGCTGAGCGCCCTCACCCTGCTCGACGGGGTCGCCCGGGAGCGCGCCCGGCGGGGGCGCGCGCCGCTGTGGTTCGGCATCGACTGCGTCGTCGTGCGCAGTAATTTCCCGCAACTCGAGGAATTCTGCACGGCCATCGCCCCGCGCTTCCCGGAATTGCGCACGCTCACCTTCAACGCGGCGGTGCCCGAAGGGCTCGCCAGCCGCCCGGAATTCTGCCGCTTCGAACTCCTCGACGACACCCAGGTCGCCGAGTTGACCAGTGACGGGCGGCGGGCCCGGCTCCAGCGGCTCGCACCGGCCGGGGTACGGGTCTTCACCACCGACAATCAGAACCTCGTGATGCGCCCGGATCGTTTCGCCAGTGGCGTCGACACACTGGTGATGCAGATCGAACCGGACGGTGATGTCAGAGCGCTGCCCGTGTACGAGGGCACGGTGGGAAACATTCTCCAGGAATCGCCGCTCGATCTGTGGCACCGGGGCGTCTCCCGGCTCAGCGATCCCTTTGTCGTGGAAACGCTGTCGGCGGTGCGCACCATGCAGGACTGGGCGGCGGCCGTGCGCCGCATGGACTATCACTTCGGCTCCCCAGAGGTCCGTTCCCGTATCGACCGCCGCGCGATCCGTACGAATCCCCCGGAGTTCAGCGCCCTCGCCCACTGACCCCCGCAGTCCTCGCCCCGAAAGGGACGCGCCGTGCTGACGCTCAAGGACTACGACCGCTTCTGCCTCGCCGACCCCGTCTTCTACGAGGTGCCCGAGCGCTACCCGGACGACCACGAGAGGTTCGCGGCGGCCCGCCGGGAGCCGCCGAGGGGCTGGCAGCGGGGCGAGTCCGGCTGGTGGATCACCCTGCGGCCCGGTCCGGCGGCGCCCGGGGCGGGCTGGCGGATCCATGTGTCGGTGGCGCTGCCGGAGCTCGCCCGGGCCGTCGAGATCGTCTGGGGGCACTGCGTGGCCCACGCCCTGCCCTTCGACTTCGTCCGCAGCCGCGCCACCGCACGGGAACTGTGCGGCCACCGCGCCGAACCGCTGCCGGGCAACCGGCTGATCACCGTCCACGCGGGCGACGGCGCGACGCTCACCCGGAGCCTCGAAGAACTCGGCGTCCTCCTCGCCGGGCTGCCCGGCGCGTACGTGGCGGGCGCGCTGCGGCACGGGCCCGGCCCGCTGTACGTCAGCCACGGCCCGCCCGGCCCGGAGGGCCTGCCCCGGCCCGGCGACCGGACCGTCTTCGCCCCGCCGGGCGGGGTACCGCTGCCCGAGCCGCTGCGGGCCGACCTGGAGGCGCTGCGCGCCCGGCCGGCGGGCGGCTTCCCCTACCGGGCCGAGCGGGCGCTCGGCAGGTCCCACGGCGGCGGCACCTACCTCGCGGTCGACAAGCGCACCGGCGAGCGCGTCGTCCTGCGCGAGGCCCGGCCGTACGCCGGGCTCGACGAGCGCGGCGAGGACGCCGTCACCCGGCTCGACCGGGAGCGGGCCGCGCGCGAGCGCCTGGTGGGCCTGGACTGCGTACCGCGCGTCCTCGGCCACCTCACCCACGCCGAACACCGCTTTCTCGCCGAGGAGTTCATCGAGGGGACCTCGCTGCTGCGGGCCGCCGCCGACGCCTTCCCGCTCACCTCGCGGGAGCGCGCCGCGCGGGAGGCCGCCCCCTACACCGCCTGGGCCCTGGACGTCGTGGACCGGACCGAGCGGGCCCTGCACGCCCTGTACGCCCACGGACTGCGCCTCGGCGAACTCCGGCCGGAGAACATCGTCGTGCGGCCGGACGGGCGGGTGGCGCTCGTCGGGCTCGGCACGCTCACGGACGCCGGGGACGACCGGGCCCCCGCCACCGGCGACCCCGGCTTCGCCGCACCGCCCGGCCTTACGGCCCCCGACGCCCTGCGCCATCTGCTGGACCGGCTGCGCCTGTGGCTTTTCCTGCCGGTCCCCCACCGCGGCCCGGGCAAGCTCCACACCCTCACCGCCGCGATCGAGCGGCACTACCCGGTCCCCCGGGGGTTCGGCGCCGGGCTGCTGACGGGGCTGTGGCCCGAGGGCCACCCGGCCGAGGACGACCGGGCGGGCGCGCTGCTGGCGGCGGACCGGCCCGACTGGCCGGCGATCCGCGACTCCCTCGTCCGGGGCATCCACGCCACCGCCACCCCGGACCGCGCCGACCGGCTCTTCCCCGGCGGCCCCACCGGGACCGGGGAGCTGGGCGGCCCCGGGCTCGCCCACGGCGCGGCCGGGGTCCTGTACGCGCTGCACCGGACCGGGGCGCGGGTTCCCGAGGAGTACACCGCGTGGCTCCTGGACGCCGTGCGGCGCGACCCCGAGCCCGCGCCCGGCCTCCACGAGGGCCTTCACGGCGTCGCGTTCGTCCTCGACGCGCTCGGCCTGCGCGCGGAGGCCCTCGACGTCCTCGGCCTCTGCCCGCCGGAGCGCGACGCGGTGCCCGACGCGGGCCTGGCCGCCGGCCGGGCCGGCATCGCCCTGACCCTGCTCCACTTCGCCGGCGCCACCGGGGACCCCGCGCTCCTGACCCGCGCGCTGGGCCTCGCGGGCGAGCTCGGCCGCGCCGTCGAGGACGGCCCCCCGCCCGCCCCGCCGGGCCGCCCCGCCCCCTACGGGCTGCTGCACGGCGCGACGGGAGCGGCCCTGCTCTTCCTGCGGCTGTACGAACACACCGGCGACGCCTCCCTCCTCGGCCTCGCCGGGCGCGCCCTGCGCCACGACCTGGTGCGGCTGCGCACCCTCCCCGACGGGATGCTCACCCTCTTCGACGGCACGGCCAACCTGCCGTACCTCCACGGGGGCAGCACCGGGCTCGCGTTCGTCCTGCGCGACCTGCTGCGGTACCGGCCCGACCCCCGGCTGGCCGCCGTGCTGACCTCGCTCCGGCTCACCTGCGACGCCGTGTACGTGCGCAACGCGGGCCTGCTGCGCGGCCGGGCCGGGTCGGTGGCCGTGCTCGCGGCGCTCGGCGAGCCGGTGACAGGCACGGCGCTCGGCGGGCAGATCCGCCGGCTGTCCTGGTACGCCCAGGCCTACCGGGGGCACCTGGCGTTCCCCGGGTTCCGGATGCTGCGGCTGTCGGCGGACCTGGCGACGGGCGCCGCCGGTGTGCTGCTCGCGCTGGGCTCGGCGTTCGGGGCGACCGGGCCCGTGCTGCCCTTCCTCGACCCCCGTCCCGTGGCCGTACCACCCGCCCGGGAGGGAGGTGAACGACGTGTCGGAGATCCTGGAGCTGCAGGAGCTGGAGGAGGAGACCCCCGCCCAGTGGCCGTGTAGCAACAGCTACCAAAGCACCCTCGGACAGGTCTGAGCCGCCCTCGGAGGACGGCGAGCCGGCCGCCGCACCGCACGGCGACGGCCGGCCCGCCGGAATCGCGAGGCCCGACATGGCACCGGAGGAGCACGGCATGCTCGCTCAAGGCCACCTCGTCGCCGACCCCCTCTTCGTGGACGCCCCTGAGCGCGTGGAGGACACCGCCGTCCGCTTCGCCCACGCCGCCCGCCCGGCCCCGCCGGGGTGGCGGCGCGCCGAACGCGACGGCTGGGTGATGCTGCGGCCCCGGGACGCGCGGCTGCCGCCGCAGGGCTGGAAGATCCACGTCTCGGCGACCGCCGAGGAGGCCTCCCGGGCGGTCGCCACGGTCTGGGAGTACTGCGTCGCGCGCGGCATCGGCTTCAAGTTCCTGCGCAGCCGCACCCTGCTGGCCCTCGTCAACAGCAAGCGGGCCCCGCGCTCGGCGGGCGGCAAGCTCGTCACCGTCTACCCGCGCTCCGAGGAGCTCCTGGAGCGCGCGCTCGAGGAGCTGTCCACCCTCTTACGGGGCGTCAAGGGCCCCTATATCCTCAGCGATCTGCGCTGGGGCGAGGGGCCGTTGTACCTGCGCTACGGGGGTTTCACGCCACGGTTCTGCTTCTCCGGCGACGGCGAGTACGTGCCCGCCGTCGTCCGGCCGGACGGCAGGGCGGTGCCCGATGTGCGCGGGGCCGCGTTCAAGGTGCCGCCGTGGGCGGGCGTGCCGCCGTTCGTCGCCGGGCGGATCCGCGCCGCTCGGGCGGACGGCGCCGGTGGCTTCCCCTACCGGGTGGAGAAGGCCCTGCGGTTCTCCAACAGCGGCGGCGTCTACCGCGCTCTCGCCCCCGGCACCGGGCGGCGCGTGGTGCTGCGCGAGGCCCGGCCGTACGCGGGGGTCGACGACAACGGCATGGACGCGGTGGCCCGGCTGGGGCGCGAGCACGCCGTGCTGGAACGCCTCGCGGGACTCGGCTGCGTACCACGGGTGCTCGCCCGGACGCGTCACTGGGAACACCACTTCCTCGTCGAGGAGTTCGTCGAGGGGAACGGCTGGAGGAGGCCATGGGCCGCCGCCACCCCCTCTTCCGGCCGGGCGCGAGCCGCGCGGAGCTGGCCGCGTACACCGACTGGGCGTGCGCGGTCGTCACCCGCCTCGAGGAGGCGATAGCGGCCCTCCACGGGCGGGGCGTGGTCTTCGGGGACCTACAGCCGGGCAATGTGCTGGTCCGGCCGGACGGCAGCGTCTGCCTCGTCGACTTCGAGACGTCCTTCGGGATGGACGAGAACTTCACCCCGGCGCTGGGCACGGCGGGCTTCACGGCTCCCTGGGCGCGTACGGGGCCGGCGGTCGACGCCTACGCGCTGGACTGCATGCGGCTCGCGGTCTTCTGCCCGCTCACCGAGCTGCTGCGCTTCGACCCGCGCAAGCACGAGCAGTTGATCCGGCACGTGGAGGACCGCTTCCCCCTCCCGCCCGGCTACGGCGAGCGGCTGCGCGCCGGTCTCGCCCCGCCCCCGGACCCCGCGCCGCCGCCCGCGCCCACGTGGCCGGGCGCGGCGGCCGGGCCGACCGGTACCTGGGACGAGGTCCTCGGCTCCCTGTGCGACGCCGTCGTGCGCAGCGCCACCCCGGAGCGGGCGGACCGGCTCTTCCCCGGTGACGTCCGGCAGTTCGACGGGCAGGGCGCGGCGCTGGCGTACGGCGCGGCGGGCGTGCTGCACGCGCTGCACCGCACCGGGCACGGCGGCGGCGCGCGCTTCGAGGGATACGTGGACTGGCTGGCCCGGGCGGCCGAGCGGGCGGACTGGCCCCGGCCGGGGCTGTACGACGGGCTCGCGGGCGTGGCCTACGTCCTCGACGAGCTCGGGCGCCCGCAGCAGGCGCGGGCGGCCCTGGCCCGGCTGGCGGCGTTCGACCTGCGCGGCTGTGGGGCGGGGCTGTTCGGCGGGCTCGCCGGGATCGGCCTGGCCTTCGCCCACTTCGGGGACCTGCGGGCGGCGGCCCGGCTGGCGGAGCGGCTGGCGCGCGGCCTCTGCGAGGACGTTCTCGCGCCGGTCCCGGCGGCGGGGCTGATGCGGGGCTGGTCGGGGCCGGCCCTGCTGTTCAGCCGGCTCTTCGCCGAGACGGGCGAGGACCGCTGGCTGCGGTGGGCGGAGGCCGCGCTCGCCCGCGACCTCGCGCACTGCGGGGTGTCCCCGGGCCGGCACGTCCATGTGCGCGCGGGGCGGCGCCGGCTGACCACGCTGGGCGGGGGCGGCGCCGGTGTGGCCATCGCCCTCCACGAGTACCTGCGGCACCGCGAGGACCCGCACTTCGCCGGGCTGCGGGACCGGATCCGCGCCGGGCTGGGAGCGGAACTGCTGCTGTCCTCGGGCCTCTTCGAGGGCCACGCCGGGCTGCTCTACGCGCTCGTCCACCTCGGCGGCCCGGCGGACGCGCGCGAGGCCCAGCTGCGCGGGCTGGGGCTGCACGCGGTGCGGTTCCAGGGGCGGCTGGCGTTCCCGATGGACGGGTTGCTGCGGCTGTCGATGGACCTGGCGACGGGCACCGCCGGGGTGCTGCTCGCCGTCCACGCGGCGTTGCGGGGCACGACGGCGGGCGCGTCGCTGCCGCTCCTGCGCACCGGTTGAGCGCGCCGCGCCGGGGTGCGCGCGCTGTGGCGCGGGCGGGCCGGGGGTGCTGCGGGAGCCGGGCGGTGCCGGGTGGTTCCCGTGGCCGGCGGGGGTAGAGAGGGCCGGAACGCGCCCGTCCGGGTGCGTCGAGGCTTCTCGAAGGGGTACGGCATGTTCGGAAAGCGTGGCATCGGGGTCGCGTCGGTCTCACTGGCGCTGATCGCCTCCTGCCTGGGCTGGGCCGCTCCGGCGGCCGGGGCCCACGACGACCACGGCGCCCACGGGGGCCACGGGGGCCACGGGCCGGTCACGTGCCAGGGGCGGGAGAGCACGACGTACAGTCCGGGCCTGACGCTCACGCCGCAGTCGGTCGGCATCCGGGCGGCCACCGCGTACACCTGCTCCGACCGCCCGGGGCACACGATCGCGGCCACCGGATCCGCCAACGGCCGGTCCCCGGAATCCACTTGTCTCGGACTCCACGCGCCCGCGGGGCACGAGGTCCTGCGGTACGGGGACGGCTCGGTGTCGGAGATCTCCTACCCCGTCGGCAACGCCGAGCGGGTCCTCGGCGTCAACACGGTGATGCTCAAGGGCGTGGTCGTCGCCGGGCGCGACAAGGGCGCGGAGGCGGAACGGTTCGTCGAGGTGGCACCGGCCCAGGGGCTTCCGCTGGCGTGCCTGACCCCGGAGGGCGTCCGGCGGTCGACCGGTGTGACGCAGCTGCGCATCATTCCGTGATCCGGGCCTGACCCGGTCCTGATCCGGCCTTGATCCGGCCTTGATCCGGGCGGCGGGCGGCCGGCGTTCAGTGGCCGCCGCCCGTCACCTTGAAGCCGCGCGGGACCATGAACACGGTCAGCAGGGTCACGGCGACGACGATGCCCGCCGAGACGTAGGCGGTGGTGGTCAGCGCGTGGTCGAAGGCGCCCCGCGCGGCCGTCAGCACCCGCCGTCCCGTGTCCCCGCCCACCTGCCGCGCCACGTCCGCCGCGCCGCCGACGGAACCGCGCGCGGTGTCGAGGTCGTGCCCGCGCAGCGGCAGGTTCGCCGTCCGGTCCGTCATCCGGTGGGAGAAGACGGCGCCGTGGATGCTGCCGAGCAGGGCCACGCCCAGGCCGACGCCGAGCTCGTAGGCGGTCTCGGAGACCGCGCCGGCCTGCCCGGCCCGTTCCGCCGGGACGGCGGAGACGAGGACGGACGCCGAGGCGGTGATGGCCAGCCCGTCGCCGAGGCCGAGCCCGGCCAGGACGACGGCGACGACCGGGTAGGTGGTCGGCTCCGGGGCCAGCGCGAGGAGCAGGAACCCGGCGGCCAGGGCGCCCAGTCCGGTGGCCAGCACGGCGCGCACCCCGGCGTGGTGCATCAGCCAGGGCGAGCTCAGCGAGCCGACCAGCATGGCAAGGGCCGAGGGCAGGGTGCGCAGTCCGGCCTCCGAGGGCGAGTAGCCGTGGACGTACTGGAGCCACAGCGAGATGAGGAACAGCGCGGCCCCGATGGCGAGCATGGCGAGGAGGGTGGCCAGCGCTGCCGCGAGGAACGGGCCCTCGCGGAACAGCCGGACGTCCAGCAGCGGGTCCTCGAGCCGTAGTTGGTGCCAGGCGAACAGGGCGAGCAGGGCCACGCCGAGGACGAGGGCGCCCACGTCCGAGGGGTTGGGGCTGCCCTTGGCGACGTGCTTGATGCCCCAGGCGAGGGCCACGATGCCGACGATCGACAGGCCCGCGCCGGGCCAGTCGAGACCCCCGGGGTGCGGAGCGCGGTACTCCGGCAGCAGCCGCACGCCCACGGCGACCGTCACAACGACGACCGGGACGTTCACCCAGAACGCCGCCTGCCACTCGAAGTGCTCGACGAGGAACCCGCCCACCAGCGGCCCCACACAGGCGCCCGCCCCGGCCACGGCGGCCCACACGCCGATGGCCAGGGCCCGTTCCCGGGCGTCGGTGAAGATGTTCCGGATGAGGGAGAGCGTCGAGGGCATCACCATGGCGCCGCCCAGCCCGAGCAGCACCCGGCCACCGATCAGCTGGAACGAGCTGTGCGCGGTCGCGGCGAGGACGGAGGCGACGCCGAAGAGCACGAAGCCGACGAGGAAGAGCCGCTTGCGGCCCCACCGGTCGCCGACCGCGCCGGTGGTGACGAGGAGGCCGCCCAGGATCAGCCCATAGATGTCGATGATCCACAACTGCTCCAGCGGGCCGGGCCGGAGGTCGTCGATCAGCGAGGGCAGGGCGACGTTGAGGATGGTGGCGTCCATGGCGACCAGCAGCAGGCTGGCGCACAGCACGGCCAGCATCGCCCAGCGGCCGGGGGCGGGACCAGTTGTGGAGTGGGGGTCCCCGGAAGCTCGCGCCATCGGACGACAACACCTCACCGATCTCGGGAACCCGAGCGTCCGGTGGCCGGAAGGCACCGGTCAGGCCAGTCGACCGGATCCCCGGGGCACACGCAACCGGAGCGTCGTCCGAGCCCGCGAAGCGCTGAGCCCTCGGCGGGCTTTAGTCGAGCAGGCCCCGGCGCACGGCCTCGGCGACCGCGGCCGCCCGGTCGGGCACGCCGAGCTTCTCGTACAGCCGGTGGGTGACGGTCTTGACGGTGCTCGCCGCCAGTCGCAGCTCGGCCGCGAGCTGGGGGATGCCCTTTCCCTCGGCGAAGCCGCGCAGGACCTGCCGCTCGCGCTCGGAGAGGGCCGCGGCGTCCCCGTCGGCAGCCGGCCGGGGACCGGCCTCCGAGGGCACCGGCCTGCCGTCGGCGGCCGCCAGCACCGCCTCGACGAACTCGGGCCGTTTGGCGTCCTTGGCGAGGTACCCGGCGGCTCCCTCCCGGAGCGCCCGGTAAACGACGGTCGCGTCGGTGGCCGCCGACAGCAGCACGAGCCGGGTCGGCAGGCCCTCCCCGACGACGGCGTGGATCACGGCGACGCCGTCCATCTTGGGCAGCCGGTAGTCGATCAGGGCCACGTGCGGGACGAGCTCCCGGATGGCGGTCAGCGCGGCGACGCCGTCCTCGGCCTCGGCCCGCACGTCGATACGGCCGTCGGCGCGCAGGCCCCGGACGACGCCCTCGCGGTAGGCGGGGTGCTCGTCGGCCACCACCACGGTCACTCTCGTCGCGGAATCCGGCACGTCGCCACCGCCTCTCGCGCCTCTCACGCGTCTTGCTTTCGCGCACGCGTCGTCGCGTCCGCCCACGCGTTCCACGATAGGCGCGCGCCTAGGGCTGCGCGGGCGGTTCCGGGGCGGGCGGAGGAGGTGTCTCGGGCTCGCCCTCGCCGGGGATGGCGTTCTTCGCCGCTTCCTTGCCCTTTTCGATCTTGTCGGAGTACTTGTGGCCGGTCTTCTCGTCGATGAACGTCCCGGCCTTGTCCACCGCTTGTTCGACCTTTTCGGGGTTCTCGGCCGCGGCGGCCTTCCCCTTGCCGACGAGGCCCTTGAGCGTGTCGATGAGCGACATGGCGTTCTCCTCACTGAATGCCGGGCCCACGCTGGAGAAGGCCCCGCCATCAGCATGCGCACGGCCGGGGAGGGGGCATGCGGGCCACGGGGCGGACTAACCCGAACGGGTGACGGCGTACGGGGCGCGGACGATCCGTGCGACGTCCTCCGCCACGCCCGTCAGCCAGGCCTCCGCGTCCACCGTCAGCAGGACGCGCGCGGCGTCCACGTGCCCGGCGTGCAGGGCGGCGCCGCGCAGGAGGCCCGACGTGGCGGCGGGGCGCGGGGGCGGGCCGGGGATGCCGGGGGCCGGGCGCGGCGGGGCGGGGGCGCGCAGCGCCTCGGCCGCGCGGAGGGCGTCGTCGGCCACGCGGTCGGCGAGGAAGGTCAGTTCGGCGGCGGCTCCGGGTGAGAGCGGGGTGGCCCCGAGGGCGGCGCCTTGCCGCAGGAGCATCAGTTCGCCGCCGCGCAGCATGTGGTAGCCGGCCAGCATGGCCATCTCCCACGGCGGGTCCACGGCGCGCCGGAGGAGGCGTTCGCCCTGGTACTGGCAGTACGAGGCCTCGGCCAGGAGCATGGCCACCCGGACCGGGCGCAGGGGGTCGGCGGGCGCGGGGCGGCCGCAGAGGAGGTCCGTGACGCCCCGGCACCCGGCGGCGCCCGCGGCGAGGAAGTCGGCGACGGCGCAGCGCAGTTCGCCCCCGGCGCCGCGCGGCCAGGCGAGCAGGCTCGCCAGGACGCCGATCGCGCCGCCGACGAGGACGTCGACGAGGCGCACGGCGGACAGCTGCCACTGCGGCGTGGAGAGCTGGGCGAACATCAGCACGATGACGACGGTGAACGTCGCCTGCCCCCACGCGGGACCGAGCAGCGGGGCCGCGGTGAACCCGACGAGCAGGACGACGGGCAGCGCGACCGCGTAGAAGAGCGGTACGTCGCCGACGGCGCGGAGCGCGAGGGCGGCGAGCAGGGCCCCGGCGGTCGTACCGGTGACGGCGGGGCGCAGGGCGGTACGGGTGTCGGCGGCCGAGGTGCGCATGAGGCTGAGGGTGGCCAGGAGGACCCAGAAGCCGTGCGAGAGGCCGAGGGCGCCGACCAGGAGCCGGGCGCCTGCCATGGCCGTGGCCACCCGGAGGGCGTTCTGGAGGTGGACCGAGCGGAGGGTCAGGTGCACCCGCATCCGGTGCCACCACAGCTCGGGGGCGGGCACGGCGGCGTACCAGAACGGTCCGTCGCGCCCCGCCCCGGCCGTCGTGGAGCGGGCGCCCAGGGCGATCCGCGATGCCTGGCCGGCCAGCCGCGCGCCCTCGGCGGCGGAGCGGACGACGGCGTCGCGGCGGAGCCGCTCGGGCGGGGCGCCGGGGATCTCGTCCGCGCGGACGGCGTCGAAGGCGGCGACGGCACGGCGCAGCGCGTCGTCGTCGGTGCCGTCGTTGCCGTCGTTGCCGTCGTTGCCGTCGTTGCCGTCGTTGCCGTCGGGGGGTGGAGTGCCGCTGGTCAGGCCGGTGGCGACGGGGCGCAGGGCGGTGGCGGTGCGCTCCAGCAGGGCGGTGGCGGGGTCGTCGGGTCCGGCGGGGCCGGGGGCGCCGGGGCCGCGACAGAAGCGGTCGAGCTGGTCGTGGACGTGCCGGACGCACGCGCGGGTGTGGTTGAGGGCGCGATCGCGGGCGGAGGGCGAGGTGGGGCGCTCGGCGGGTGGGATCCGGGAGGGACGCGCCTCCTGGAGCGCCAGCTCGGCGGCGGGCCGGACGTCCTCGCCGCCGCGCGCGGCGGCGGCGCAGCTGTCGGCCACGGCGGCCGTCGCGCGGCCGAGCCGCACCCGGTACGGGGTGGGCGGGGGCTCCCGCAGGCCGAGGAGGTCCAGCAGCCGGTCGACGAGGGCGGTGAGCAGGATGCCGGCGGTCAGGCCCGCCAGGCGGGAGCCGAGGGTCTCGGGAGCGTAGGGCGGGAAGCAGGGCAGGATGTAGAAGAGCTGGCAGGCCACGCTCAGCCCGGCCGGGCCGGGCCCGGCCGTCGCCGCGAAGGCGACGAGGAAGCCCACGACGAACATGCCGGCCGCGGCGGCCCAGCCGCGCACGGCCAGCAGCGTGCCGGACGTGACCATGATCCAGCCCACCGGCACCATCGCGAGGAGGACGCGGGTGCGGTGCCGGGCGGGGCCGGGGATCTGCGAGAACAGCACCAGCGGGAGGACGCCGAAGGTGGCGTAGAGGCCGACGGTGCGGTCGCCGAGGGCGTGCGCGAAGCCGTAGAAGCCGGCGCAGCCGGCGAGGGTGGCCCAGGCGGCGCGGCGGGCCGCGCCTGCGGGCGGGGTGCGGGCCATGGTGCTTTCCCAGGCTAGGCGGGGTGCCGCAGGTCGCAACCGGGGGAAGACTTGCCCCGGTCCCGCCCTTTCACCGTTTCCCGGGGCTCCGCCCCGGACCCCGGTCCTCAAGCGCCGGACGGGCTGCTGTGCTCTGTCCTCAAGCGCCGGACGGGCTGCTGTGCTCTGTCCTCAAGCGCCGGACGGGCTGAATTAGCTCCCTGCCGCCACCAGCCGCGCCGCGACCTGGTCGGCCGTGGCGTGTCCCACGGCCAGGACCGTGACACGCTCGCCGTCGACGGCGAGCAGCGTCGGGAAGCCCTGGACGCCGTACTCCGCAGCGCGGCGGAAGTCCGCGCGGGCGGCCTTGGCGGCGCCGGGTGCCGAGAAGGCGGCGGCCACGGCGTCCGCGTCGAGGCCGGCGGCCTCGGCGACGGTGCGGTAGGTGCTCTCCTCGGAGAGGCTGAGCCCGTCCGCGTAGAACGCGTCCTGGAGGGCGGCGGCCAGCTCGGCGGCCCGGTCCGGGGCGGCTTGGCGCAGGGCGGCCATGCCGCGCGCGGCGGCCTCGGAGTCCATGACGAAGGAGCCGTCCGCGATCAGCCGGTCGTAGGCCGCGCCGAACTCCGCCCCCGTCAGCTCAGCGATCTTCGCGTTGGCGCCCTGGACGTAGCCGAACTCGCGGATCGGCACGCGGCGGGCGCCGGTGAACAGTCCGCCGGAGACGACCTCCACGGGCAGCTCCGGGTGGCGCCGGGCGGTCTCGGTGAGCGTGGCCGAGAAGCCGTGGGACCAGCCGCAGTAGGCGTCGAAGACGTAGACGAGCTTCATGGGGGGTGCCTCCAGGAGGGTGTGACGCGAGCTATTCACCTGCCACAACAGTATCTGCTCAGTCAGATATTCCGGACGGCCGACCGCACTCCTCGGCGCGGCCCTCAGCGCAGTCGCGGCAGCGCGTCCCTCGCCGCGTGGCTGAGGACCTTCAGGTCCTCGGCGAACCGCTCCCGGTGCGCCTCCGGCAGCGGCTCCAGGAAGAAGCGGCGGATGTTCTCGCGGTGGATCCGGGCGGCCCGGACCGCCGTCTCCTCCCCCGCCGGGGTCAGCCGGACGAGCCGGCCCCGCCGGTCGCCGGGGTCGGCGTCCCGGACCACCAGGCCCGCCGCCTCCATCCGGTCCACCAGCCGGGTCACCCCGCCCGTGCTCAGTACCCGCTCCTGGGCGATCGCCCGCATGGGCAGCCCCGCCTCCCCGGCCCGGCCCAGGATCAGCAGCACCTCGAACATCAGGTGGCTGATCCCGCACTCCTCCTCGATCGCCCGGCCCAGGATGTACTCCAGCCGGTTCGCGGCCCCCTGGAGCCGGCCGAAGGCCAGCACCAGGCCGTCGTCCGCCGCTTCCCTGGCCGTCGCGATCCCGCTCTCGTGTGCCACGTGGCCCCTCTCGCCCGTCACCCGTCACCCCTGGCTGTGCGTGGCACCCGTGCGCCACTGGAGGAGCCTAGAGCTACGCCGAGAACTGCCGCACCAGCCGCACCCCCTGGACGGCCGTCAAGTGCGGCAGATACGCCTTGCTGACCGCCCGGGTGATGGCGGGCAGGGCCGCCGGGTCCGGGTAGGCCATGTACATGGGCCGGTAGCGCGGCTGGAACTTCGCCTTGAACGCGAGCAGCGACCGGAAACCGTAGACGGGCTCCAGCATCTTCCCTCCGTAGTCGAGGACCCGCTGGAGGGCGACCGGTGGCTCCTCGGTCGCCTTGCGGGCCAGCGGGGCGCCGGAGAGGCTGAGGAAACGGGCGCCCTCCTCCTTGAAGCCGAGCGCGGCGGAGGCGATCAGGAACTCCATCGAGCCGCGGAAGCCGTCCGCCCTGCGCCGCATGAAGTCCAGCGTCCAGCCGGCGGGCCTGCCCTCCTCGTACACCGGCATCCAGCTGGTGATGCCGTGCACGGTGTGCTCGGCGTCGACGGCGAGGAGGCAGCGCACGGCCGGGTCGTCCAGCTCGTCGAGGCCGCCCAGGGTGAAGTTCATCTCCGGCAGGCCCTTGTCGGCGACCCACTCCTCGGAGATCGACCGGATCTGGTCGGTGACGGCGACGGGCGCGTCGGGGAAGGACCACCACTCGGCGGTGACGCCCTCCTTCTTCGCCTTGTTCAGCGCCGTGCGCACGTCCTGCCACTTCTTCCCGGTGAACGCCAGGTCGGGCAGCGGCACCACGGTGTCCTCGGCGACCTGCACCGAGCGCCAGCCCAGCCGCTCGGCGGCCTCGCGGGTGGCGGCGCCGACGCTGTAGAAGCACGGCGTCCAGCCGCGCTCGTCGCAGAAGCGGGCGAAGCCGCCCACCGCGTCCACCCGCTCCTCCGGCACCCCGAAGGGGTCGCCGGTGGTCAGCGCCACCGTGGCGATGACCCGGTAGGCGACGGCGGTGCGGCCGTTCGCGGCGAACCAGTAGTAATTGCCGTCCCAGGTCGTCAGGTACGACAGCGTCGAGCCGCCGTGCGCGACGAGCAGTTCGCGGGCGCGCACGGCCGCGTCGGCGTCGGTGTGGAGCCGGGGCCTGCGGAAGGTGATCAGCAGCGCGATCAGGGTCACCAGCCAGAAGAGGAGCCCGCAGTAGCGGTAGAGCGTCTCGGCCGTGCCGCCCACCGGCACCGGCCAGTCCGTGAAGTAGCCGAGGAACGCGGGCGGCAGGTACTCCGACACCAGGCCGCTCAGCAGCAGGCCGAAACCGGCCTCCGGGTCGTACTGGTCACGCACGGCCCAGCCGATGCCCACGTACGCGGCGGACGCCAGCAGCAGAGCGCCGCCGGCCACGGCGGCCAGGCCCCACAGGGCGGAGCGCGGCAGGCGCAGGTCGAAGCGTTTACGGGTGACCAGCAGGAGCAGCAGCACCAGGACGGGCAGCAGCATCTGCTCGGCGAAGTACTGGACGTAGTCCACGTGCTCGGTGGGCTCGGCGCCGTAGGCGGAGGGGTTGCCGAGGAAGTCGTGGAGCCAGTAGGCGAACAGGGCGATCCAGCCGAGGTGGAGCAGGACGGCCAGGCTCCAGGCGAGCCGCAGCCCCCGGCGCAGCCCCTCGGCGAGGACGAGGAGGACGACGGGGACGACGACGGCCATGGCGATGGCGGGCGAGTCGTAGAAGCCGCGGACGGCGTGGGCGGCGTGGCAGTCGCGGACCGACTGGGCGCAGGCGTCGGCGACGTCCTGGGCGCTGGGCCGGGTGGAGACGTAGAGCTCGTTGAAGGTGCTGAAGGGACCGTAGGCGTCCTTGTAGAGGATGGCGGTGATCGGCCCGATCGCGGCGGCGGCCACGACGAGGGCGACGAGCACCCGGGCCTCGGTGTGGGAGGAGTGCAGCGGCCGCAGGGGGCCGCGTCGGCGCAGGAGCAGGGCGCCCACGGCGAGCCCGGCGACCGCGCCGCCGAGCCGCAGCACGCCCTGGAGGTGGCCCACGTACAGGGCCATGACCAGGGAGAAGGCGACGATGCCGAGCCGTACCCGGCGCCGCCACAGGGCGGTGAGCCGGTAGCTGAGGACGGCTCCGGCGGCGAGGGCGCCCACGGTGGGAGTGACGGACAGGTCTTGGGTGAGGCTGTCCAGCCACTGCTCGCCCGCGAGGGAGCCGAGCTTCACCACCCCCACGCCCAGCAGGGTGCCCAGGATCTGGCCGCCGAGGAGCGCGGCGGCGGCGCGGGCGACGCCCAGGCGCCGCTCGGCGGGGGTGACGAGCAGCAGCACGATGACGGTCGAGCCGATGTACGCGCCGAGCCCGGGGCACCACAGCAGGGAGCTGACGGGCGTCCACCAGCGGCCTTCGGCGAGCGCGGGCACGCCGACGGCGATCCGTTCCATGCGATGCGGCCGGGGGCCGGAGCCCAGGGAGCCGGTGACGGCGCCGACGATCCACAGCACCGCGAGGAAGCCCAGGGTGAAGGGGGCGTGGCGGACGGGTACGAGGAGCCGGTCGAGGGTGGCCCGCCAGGGGTGGGCGCTGTCGCCGACGCCGGGCACGTCGCCGGGCGCGGGCACGGGTGGCGGGGCGGCCGGGCCGCCGCCGGGCGCGCTCACCGGATCAGTCCCGTCTCGCGGGACAGCCAGGGCAGTTGCCGCTCCAGGCCGGGGCGCCAGACGGCCCAGCTGTGGCCGCCGGGCAGCAGCACGAACTCGGCCCGCATCCCGGCCTTCACGGCGGCCTCGTAGGCCTTCCGCTGCTGTGGCCGGTAGGTGCTGTCGTCGCTGCCGGCGACGAAGGCGGCCTTGGTGTCGGGGAAGCGCTGCCGGGCCAGCACGTCCAGCGGGTTCACCTTCTCGTAGGCGGCCGCGTCCCCGCCGAAGGCCTTGTCGATCGTCTTCTGCCGGCTGCCGAGGGTGGGCGCGTCCTGGCCGGAGATGTCGTTGACGACGCCGTAGACCTGGGGGGCGTTCACGCCGAGCTGGAGGGAGCAGGTGCCGCCGAAGGAGAGGCCGGAGACGGCCCAGGAGGTGCGGGCGCCGGCGACCTGGAGGTGGGAGCGGATCCAGTCGGGGACGTCGGTGGCGAGGTAGGTCTGGACGTTCCCGAGCCGGGAGTCCAGGCAGAGGGTGTTGGCGAACTGCGAGCCGAGGGGGTCCACGACGGCGACGACGGGGGCCAGGCCCCGGTGGTCGCGGGCGAAGGCGTTCATCATCTCGACGAGCCGGCCGGAGTTGATCCAGTCGTCGGGCGAGCCCGGCTGACCGGCCATCAGGACGAGCACGGGCAGCAGCGGGCGCGGGGTGGCCTTGTAGGCGGGCGGCAGATAGACATAGGCGCTGCGGGCCTTGAATCCCGAGACGGTGCCGGGGATGTCGGTCCGGGAGATCGTGCCGGTGTCGGCCATGCCCGCCGGGGGCCGCCACACCTCGGAGAGCGTCTTGCCCGGCGGCACGGCCAGGGTGGGCCCGGCGGTGCCGGTGGCCTCGGAGAGGCGGGTGGTCTTCTGCAGCCAGGCGTTGAGGGCGCTGCGCGCCGTCGGGTACTGGTCGAAGTGGCGGTTGATCTGCGAGGCGCCCATGAGGACGACGAGCAGGCCCGCGAGCACGGCCGGGAGCCAGTGGCGCGGCCGCAGCAGCGGCAGCCGGAAGGCGGTGAGGCACAGGCCGAGGGCGGCGACGCCCGCCCAGAGGACGACCTCGGTGGGCAGGGGGTCGGGGAAGGGCTGGAGCCAGTCGTCGACGGCCACCTGGAGGAGCAGGGTGAGCAGGGCGGCGAGCACCACGGCCGCGGGCGCCCAGCGGGCCCGCCACACGCGCCGCCGCGAGAAGAACAGGGCGGCGAGGGCGCAGAGGCCGGCGGCCAGGACGGCGAACGGGATCCACCCGCTCACCAGGGACCAGTCCAGTGGGCCCGCCGCGAGGCCCAGTGGGCCCGCCGCGAGCCGCGGCGGGCCGTCCGGTATCCGTATCCGCACCACGACAAAATGCTACGCACGTTCTGAATTCCGGCAAATCGGCGCATGTGGGCGCGGTCTTGCCGGAACTCTTCCCTCCCGCCGGATTCCCAGCACAATCGCTGATTCGCGCGACTGCCGCGACAGCGGCGACGGACGTCACCTCAGGAGGACGAAGTCATGGACGTGCCCCGGAGAATGAGCCGAAGAGGGCTGTTACGGGCGGGGCTGGGGGTGGGGGGCGCCGCCGTGGTGGGGCAGCACCCGGCGCTCGCCGGCCCCGCCTCGGCCGCCTCACCCGCCGCACCCGCCTCGCTGCCGCTGGACCGGGCGGCGTGGGCCGCGCCCGCCGTACGGGCGGGGGCCTTCCCCGAGTGGAGCCGGTTCGCCCGGCTGGCCGACGGGACGTTCGACGAGGACGCCGACCCGGTCCGGGACATGAAACCGGTGATCGACGCCCTCAAGGCGCAGAACGTCAGCGTGATCGAGCTCGACACCATCCTGTCCAACTGGCTGACGGACCAGGAGTTCACCCAGCACGTCGGCAAGGTGAGGGACTTCGTCGGCCTCGCCCACGCGGCGGGCCTCCGCGTGGTCATGTACTACCCGTCGATGGAACTCATCAGCGTCGGCGGCGAGAAGGGCCGCTCCTTCTACAAGAACGACCGGGGCAAGGACTGGGTCCAGCGCTCCCTCGACGGCAAACCCAACGTCTTCTACGGCAGCCTGGTCGTCTGGGTGGACCCGGGCGACGAGAGCTGCTGGCTCAGCCCCAACTCCCCCTGGCGCGACTACTACCTGGGCCGGATCAAGGCCCTCGCCGGCACCGGCCTCGACGCCATCTGGCCCGACGTCCCCATCTACTTCGACGGCGCGCTGAGCTGGTGCGACGGCTCCTCCTGGGCCGCGACCGCCTTCAAGGCAGACACCGGCCTCGCCCTGCCCCCCAAGGCCGACTTCACCAGCCTCACCTTCCGCCGCTACGTCGAATGGCGCCACCGCAACCTCCACCAGTGGCAGCTCGACATCGCGGCCGCCGGCCGGGCCGTCAACCCCGACCTCGTCACGTTCGTCGAGACCGTCAGCATGGACTACCAGTACGCCACGCTGGTCGGCCTCGACGGCGCGTACCTGCGCACGGCGGAGGGCGTCAGCCAGATGTGGGAGGTGGACATCCTCGCCAACTACGACGGGATGCGCCACGCCACCGCCACCGACTGGACCTGCCTGATCTCCATGTACAAGTACGCGCGGGCCGCCAGCGGCACCAAGCCGGCCTGGGCGTTCTCCTACGGCTGGAAGGCCGACGACGCGTCCCTGGTGATGGCCGAGCTGCTGGCCGCGGGCTGCAACCCGTACGAGGTCAAGAGCCCGTTCAAGAACGAGACCACCGACAAGGCCATGCGCACCCGCATGTACGCCTTCGTGGCGGCCAACCAGGAGAAGCTCTACACCACCACGACCGCCGCCGAGGTCGGCGTCTACCACTCCTCCGCCTCACGGGACTTCGTCAGCCCCTCGCCGGGCACCGGCATGTACGCCAACGTCAAGAAGCCGGCCGGGGTCAAGGAGTGGTGGAGCTCGGGCAGCGCGGAGGAGAGCTGCGCCCGGCAGGCGTGGCTCGGGGAGTTCCGCGGCACGGTCAAGGCGCTGGTGTACGCGCACGTCCCGTTCGTCACCGTCACCAGCCCGGGGCTGACCGCCGCCGATCTGGCCGGGCTGAAGGTCGTGCTGCTGCCCAACCTCCAGGCGGTCTCGGACGCGGAGGCGGCGGTGCTGCGGGGGTACGTCGCGGGCGGCGGCACCGTCGTGATCACCGGCCCGGCGCCGACGGCGCTGGACGAGCTGGGCACGGCCCGGAGCGAGTACGCGCTCGCCGACGTCCTCGGCTTCCGCAAGGGCGACGCCCTGCCGGACAGCAAGCAGAACCGGTTCGGCGCGGGGACGTGCAGGTACGTCAAGTCCCTGCCGGGGCACGCGTACCTGGACACGGCCGACAAGGCGGCGGGTGAGCTGCTGCTCGCCCCGGTACGGGCCGCCGCGCCGCCTTCGGTGACGCTGAGCGGCGACGACCGGATCCATCTGGAGATGGGGCGGCTGGGCGGTGACGTGGTGGTCCAGCTGGTCAACTTCACGGGGTTCGGCGACGTGCCGGCCACGTTCAGGACGACGCCCGCCGCGTGCACGGTCGCGCTGACGGTGCCGGCCGGGAAGAAGGTGCTGGGGGCGACCGTCAGCTCGCCTGACGCGGCATCGCCCGCTCCGCGTGCGGTGCCCTTCACGGCGGACGGCGCAACGGTGAGCGTTCCGCTGACAGTCGCCCAGTACTCGCTGCTCACCGTCACTCTGGGCTGACGCCGGGGACGAAGGCGGTGGCGCGGGGCGTCTACCGGATGTCGCCCTCCTCCGCCACCGCCTTCGTCCGTGCGAGCACCGCGTCGCCCAGGCGGGCCGCCCCGACGAGCTCGCTCATCGACCGCTCCAGGAGCCGGCCGTTCGACTGCTCCACCGCCTGACCGCACGTCCGGCCCGTCTTCTCCACCTGTGCGACGAACTCCTTCCAGAGCTCCGCGGCCCGCGGCTCCGGCACCCGGAAGAACGCGCCGGCGTCCCGCGCGACCCTCCCGAAGTCCTCGCAGAAGGGGCGGACACGGGATTCGGACACCTCGCCCCGCCCGGCCGCGAGAAGGCCCGAGAAGCCCTTCGCGCCGGTCATGAAGCGCTTGATCAGCTCTTCCCCGCCGTACATGTGCCAGGCGAGCACCTGGATCTCCCGGGTCCGGGCGGATACGGGCGGCCCTGCGAGGCCGGCTGCCGCATCCGCACGGCCCTCAGTGATCGCCGGCTCGTGGCCGCGCGCCCTGTCGTCGAGGCCCTGGCCGTTCCCCGCCCGGAACACTCCCGCCGCCACGGTGGCGCCCACCGCCACGGCGCACAGCAGGCCCACCGCGACGACGCGGTGGACGGGCCGCACGGGCCGTCGTGGGGCCCGTCTTGGGGCGACGGCGCCGCGCGACGCGGGCCGCCGTCGTACGGCCCCGACCGCCGACACGGCCGCGGCCGCGACGACGGCGACGACCGCGCCCAGCAACAGAGCGGGACCCAGCAGCAGCTGGTAGAGCGGCCAGGGCACCTCGGGGCGCCAATCACAGGTCCGGGCGAGCGTGCCGAGCGGCGGGACGCATCCGTCGAAGGAGGCGAGCACGAACGTCGCGGCGCAGCCCGCCGCCACAGCCGCCTCGCCCGCGACGAGCGCGACGAGCAGCCGGTAGCGCCCGGCCGACGCGCTCGCGGCGACGGCGGCCACCGCCGCCCCCGTCCCGAGGGCCACCAGGATCCATCCACAGTAGGCCACCACATCGAGGATCGTCAGGCCCTCGGGGGCCCGCCGGGCGTGGAGGAAGGCCATCGCGCCCGCGAGGGCGGCACAGGCCGCCACCCCGCCGAGCAGCACGGCCAGGAGCACCCGCCGCAACGGCGGCACGCCCTCCCCGTCCGTCTCCACGGCGCCGCCGCCGGTGGCGTCCCGCATCCAGCCGGGCGGGGCGGTGGCCGGGCCGATCGCCCAGGCGAGCAACGGCACGACCCACAACGTCGCGACCGCGGGGAGGACGAGGGGCTGACCGGCCACCCCCTGCGTCTCCAGCAGCACCTTGGCGGGCAGGGACCGGTACGGCTCGGCGATGGACTCCAGACCCGACGACTGCAGGAAGCCCCCTGTGTCGAAGGGCCCTCCGGCGGCGTACAACGTGCCGGTCCGCTGCCACCACTCGAACCACGCCGACAGCACCAGGCACATGGCCGCCAGCCCCAGCAGCATCGGCGGGCGGATCGTCCGGCCGGGCCACGCCCGGATCCACAGGTGCGCGCACTGGGTGGCCCACCACGCGAACGCCCCTCCCGCGAGCACCACCAGCGCGAGGACCCAGGGCCGTGGGGGCAGCCAGGTGAACGACGTCACGTCGTCCACGACCAGTTCGCCCACGGCCATCCCCGCCCCCAGCCACAGCCCCGCGCGCGCCCCGGACGGCACCCGGCGCGAGGTGAGCACGGCGTGGGCCACCCCCCGCCACAGCGAGACGCCGAGCACTCCGACGACCAGCGCGGCCGAGGCCAGTACCCACGCGTGGCCCGCCCACCCGGCGTTCGCGGCGTGCGCCTCCTGGCGCGCCTGCGAGGTGATCACCGTGGCGGCGGCCCCGGTCAGGAAGAGCGGCAGGGCCCGCACGCCGAACAGTACGACGGGGTCGTCGAGGGACCGCCGGCGGAGGTCCCACCTCGGGTGGGTGCGCCACAGCTCCGCGAGGGCCCCGGCGGCCCGCCGCCACCCGGTCGACGGCGGGTCCGGTGTCGTGACCGCCCAGCCACCGCGATCCGCGCCCCAGCGCACCGCCGCGAGGTCGGCGTAGATCTCCCGGCTGCGCAACACGTCCGCACGGGCGAGATAGACCAGCACGACGAGAAAGCCCAGCAGCCCGAAGCTCCTCACCACGGACGGGACCTGGACGTCCTGGAACTGCGGTGCGATGGAGACGGCGCTCCTGACGAGGACCACCACCGCGGGCACGAGCACCACGGCGACGAACGCCCACCACACGGCGAGGGTGACGTAGGTGAGCGTCACGTCCCGGTTGCGGATGTGGGCGAGTTCGTGGAGGAGCACCGCCCGGAAGCCCTCCGGATCGGTGTGCCTGCGGGCGAGCAGGCCCCCGTGGAGGCGCACCGTCGGACGGCGGTCGCTGCCCAGCACCACCGCGCCGGTCGAGGCCGCCGCCGGATCGACGACGACGCGCGGCACCCGGCTCAGCCCGGCCACCGTCGCCAGCTCCTCCACCAGCCGCAGGATCGTGCCGTCGGGGTCGACGGCCGCCAGCGGGACGACCCTGCCGCGCCGCGTCCTCCAGGCGGGGACGCCCCGGAACAGCGCCCAGGCCACGACCACGAGCAGCACCGGCCAGGAAAGGGTCACCCACCAGGCCAGCGGCGGCTCGTAACGGTCGAGGCAGGCCTGAAAGGCCGGGGCCTGGAGTTTCGCGGCCACCAAGTCGCGCGCGACGTCGCCGTCGAACGGATCGCCCCCGGCGGCGAAAAGACAGCCGTAGTGGTCGAAGCCGGTCCGGAGGGCGAACCGGCGGGTGATGCCTCCCATCACATTCCAGCAGCTCACCAGCAACAGGACCATCAGGAGCACGAAGCGCACCGTCGTGCCCGCGCCCATCACCCGTTCGTCGACCCGTATCCGGGGAGGCGTCGTGGTCGTCATGCGGCGCTAGCCCCGCTCCGGCGCGGGGGACTCCGGTGTCCCGTCCCCCGCCTCCGCCAGCGCCAGCCGGGCCACCACCGCGTCGGCGATCGTCTCCGCCCGGCGCGCCGTCAGACCCCGCGCCAGGGCCGTCTCCACCACGCGCCGGCGGATCTCGGCCAGCTGCTCCGGGCTCAGGGCGGGGAGGACGACGGGCGCGGACGGCCGGCGGAGGACCCTGCGCAGCACGGACCTCGACCTGGTGGCCGCGGCGTCCACGACGGCGTCCGCCATCCGGCGCCCCGCCTCGTCCAGGACGAGCCAGACCACGGGCGCGGCCATCGCCACGACCTCGCCCAGCCCGAACCCCAGCGGCTCGCGCCGCCCGCCCGTGCGGCCCAGCCGCCGGACGACCGTGGCGTCGTCGAACCGGGCCAGCGCCGCCACCAGGGGCAGCTCCTCCGGCGCGACCTCGGCCACGACCTCGTGGACCACGTCGCGCACCGTACGTCCGCCGGCTGAAGTCGCTCCAGAGCCCATCGCGCCCTCCTGTGACGTGAGTTCCGCAAGGGCACGGTACTGCGGAGTGTTTCCCTCCACCCCGGATTACGAGAATCCGTTCGACTCCGGCGTCCCGTCCCGCTCTCAGGTCCGGGGAGCCGGGATCCGCCACAGGGAGCTCGGGCGGTCCTCGCCGCCCTCGTGGGACTCGAAGGCTATCCAGCGGCCGTCCGGGGACCAGCTGGGGGCGCCGTCGTAGGTGTCGGGGTTCCTGGTCACGCGGACCGGGGCCCCGGAGCCGTCGGCGGGGATGACGAAGATCTGCGGCAGTTCCAGGCCGCCCGCCGTGGAGGAGAACACCACCGACCGCCCGTCCGGCGACCAGCTGGGGTCGGTGTGCTCCCCCGCGTCCCGGGTGAGGCGGCGCCGGCCCGAGCCGTCCGCGTTCATGACGTACAGCGCCCAGTCGTCGCCGTCCTCCTCGCGCCGCTGGAAGACCAGCCGGTCGCCCCTGGGGGACCAGTTGGGCTGGCGGTTGTCGGTCCGGGTGGCGGGGCCGTCCACGAGCTTGGTGGCGCGGCTGCCGTCGCGCCGGACCTTCCACAGGGAGCCGAGCTCGGCGCCGTCGCCGGAGCCCTCGCGCTCGACGCTCTCCTGGAAGACGATCCACGCGCCGTCCGGGGAGAAGCTGGGCTCCAGATAACCGGAGGGGCCCTCGTGCTCGGTCACCCGGGTGGGCCGTCCGCCGGGTCTGAGCACCCAGACCTCGTCCCGGCCGCCGCCGGCCCGGTCGGAGGCGAAGGCCACCTCGCCGGACGGGTTCCAGCTCGAACCCGGCAGGTTCACGGCCGCCTTGTCCCGCTCGTCGAGCAGGGTGCGGGGCGTGGCCCCGGGCGTGCCGCCGTCGCCGACGGCCAGGGGCAGGACGCGCAGGGCGGCGGCGCCCTCGTTGTAGCCGTCCTCGAAGACGGTGAAGAGGAGCGAGCGTCCGTCCGGGGAGAACGCCGGGTTCTGGGCGCTGGCCCGGCGGCCGCAGTGGAAGAGCGGTTCGGCCTGGTCGGCGCGCCGGGAGCGGGAGGGATCCGGGTCCGGCTCCTCCGAGCCCTCGCCGCCGCAGGCGGTCGTCAGGGAGGCGGTCAGGATCGCTGCGACGAACAGACGTCTGCGCACCGGGCCGACCGTAGCGGAGCCGGGCGCCGTCGAACAGGGGTGTGCCGGGAGGAGCGGAGGTGGCTACGGTCCCGGGAGGGGCGCGGGGTTCGCCAGGAGCTTGGGCACGGAGGTGAGGAGGGCCCGGAGGTCCGCGGTCACCTTGCCGTTGAGGGCCGTGACCTTGCCGACGTCCTTGGCGTCGACGGCCGCCAGCAGGTCGTTCACGTCCTTGACCAGGGTGTCCAACTGTGTTTTGACGTCCGAGAGCGGGTCGACCGCCAGGCCGTCGGCGCCGGGGCGGGCCGGGGTCTTGGCCTTGACCGCCCGGACGTCGGCGAGCAGCCGCTCGGCTGATTCCCGCAGCCGCGTTCTCAGATCCCGCAGGTGCTCCACGTCGGGGTTCCAGGAGTCGGCCTCCTTGGTGATCCGGGAGCCGAGGTGGAGGGTCTCGCCCAGGCTGCCGATGGAGTCCGCCGGCTCGGTCGCCGCGGCGGCGGGCCGCGCCGCGCGGCCGGCGGCGAGCGCGGGTCCGGTGACGCCCAGGACGACCGAGCCGGCGACCGAACCGCAGACGAGGGTCGTGGCTATGGCGGTGAGCTTGGTGCCGCGCATACGGATGACTCCCTTCCGAAAGCCCGAACACCTGTCGGGACCCGACCACCGTCCGCCGCGCCGGATGGGCGCGCAACCGGTCGCACCCGGTGACCGGCACCGGGCGCCGGGCCCGCACACCCCGATGAGCTGGGAATTCACCCGAAAGAACAGCGAGGGCGACGCCATCCGGCCCTGCCGCCGAAAGGGTTCGCCCCCGTGGCCGGGGGCGCTCCTCCGGGCAGGCAGAATCGGGGGGTGTCCAGAAGAAGCTCACGTTCCCCGAAGCCGCCCGTCGTCACCGCCGGCTCCCCGTGCCCCTGCGGGCTCGACGCGACGTACGGCGACTGCTGCGGCGCCTTCCACGCCGGCCGCGCCACCGCCCCCACCCCCGAACGCCTGATGCGCTCGCGCTACAGCGCCTTCGTCGTCCTCGACCCCCACTACCTGCTGCGCACCTGGCACTCCACCACGCGCCCGGCCGACCTCGACCTCGACCCCGGCATCCGCTGGACCGGCCTCGACATCCTGGCCACGACCGGCGGCAGCACCTTCCACAACGACGGCACGGTCGAGTTCCGCGCCCACTACGAGACCCACGGCGAGACCGGCTCCCAGCACGAACTCAGCCGCTTCGTACGGGAGGACGGCCACTGGGTGTACCTGGACGCGGTGGAGTAAGGCGCGTCCCCTCGTCCGGCCTCGGCGAGCGTGTACACACGCCGGGGTGAGTCTGAGGGATACACCGGCCACTTGGCGTGAGCGTGCCAGTACTGTCTGCGTCCGGAGTACCGGACCTGTGAAACGCTCACAAGAACAGGCGGAACAAGTATGAGGACAGCCTTCCGTGCCTGCGCGATCGTCGCGGCGAATCTGCTGGCGGTCGCCCTGGCCACGACGGCAGGGCAGGCCACGGCCGCCCCCTCGCATGCCGCGCACCATGCGCAGGGGTGCCGCGGCGACGGCACATCGTTCACCGACAGGCTCATCCCCGGCCACTGTCTCCAGAACGGCGGCTACCGCCTGGAGATGCAGTACGACGGCAACCTCGTGCTCTACTCCGGCTCCCGCGCCTGCTGGGCGAGCGGTACCGACGGGACGCACGATGTCTACGCGAAGTTCTCCGGGGACTGGAAGCCCGACTCCCCCTACATGACGCTGGAGTCGCCCGTCGGAGAGTTGCGGAAGTACCGCGGGAAGTACACCGGGCTGCACAAGTCCGGGAACGTCAGCCTCAACAACAAGGGCGAGGTCTGGATCGCCTACGGCAAGATGGCGGGCTGCTGACCCGGCGCCCGGGTGCGCTCGCGGCGCCCCCGGGCCGTCGTTGCCCCGCCGGCGGTCAGGCCGGCAGGTCGTAGGGACGGACCGTTCGCCCCTCCCAGACCTTTCGGGACGGCTCCTCCGGGTACGGGGCCGTGCTCGGCTCCGTGTCGAGGAGGCGGGTGAGGCGGCCGTCGGCGGCCTGGTGGGCGGGCCAGCCCGGGTCGCCGTGGGTGGCGAAGGCCGTCCACGAGCGGCGGATCTCCTCCCCGACGGCCAGGAGGTCCTCGGGGACGGGCCCCTCGCCGAGCAGCAGCCGGGCCTGCGGGGCGTCGTAGGTGCCGAACAGCAGTGACACGTCGAGCCCGTGGGCCGCGCCGAGCGCGCCGCCCAGGACGGGCGCGGGGCGGCGCAGCTCGTACAGGTGCGCCGTGCCGCCGCCGGCGGTGTGGGCCTCGGCGAGGTGGAGCGAGGGCATGCGGAACAGGACGTCGCTGTGGACGGTCTCGAAGAGTTCCACGGGGGTGGCGTCCGGGTAGGCGGCGCGGTAGGCGCGGGGGCCGTCGGGGCCGGGGGCGAAGGCGTTCAGCGCCGCCGTGGTGTCCTCGTCGGTGACCTTGTCGCGGCCGCCGCTCATCACGAGGAACGGCCGGAACTCGTCCCGGGTGTGACCGGTCAGCAGGTCGACGCCGCTCGCCCGGCCGTCCGGCAGGGCCGTCCAGGGCGTCTCCGGCACGAGGTCGCCGTCCACCACGACGGAGAACGGGGAGCCGGTCCGGGCCAGCGGTCCCCAGCGGTCGGCCTGGGCGGGCAGGCCGTACATCATCGGGGTGATCGCCTCGGCCAGCCGCCACGGGTCGATCGTGGCGAGTCCGGCCACCGTGGGGGTGGTGCCCAGGCTCCCGGCGAGCTCGGCGGCGAGGGCGGAGGCGAGGGCCGGGGTGGTGTAGAGGCCGGGGACGGACTGGGCTGTCGCACGGCGGAAGAGGCCGGCGGCGCGGGGGACGGCCAGCAGGGTGGCGATCGAGCCGGCGCCGGAGGACTGGCCGGCGACGGTGACGCGCGCGGGATCGCCGCCGAAGCCGGCGATGTTCCCCTGGACCCACTCCAGGGCCGCGATCAGGTCGAGCAGGCCCCGGTTGGCGGGGGCGCCCTCGAGCTGGGCGGACGCCTCGGCGCCCACCCGGTAGTTGACGGTGACCACGACGAGGCCGCCCTGCCGGGCCAGGAGCCCGGCGTCATAGAGCGGGTCGCCCGCGTGGCCGGAGACGTAGCCGCCGCCCAGGATCCACACCAGCACGGGCAGTCCGGAGCCGCCGGGGTCCGGCGACCAGACGTTGAGGGTGAGCCAGTCGTCGCCGGTGGCCGTGCCGGTCGCGGGGATCGGGCCGGACTGCGGGGGCGGCGGGCCGAACTCCGCCGCGTCCCGCACGCCGTCCCAGGCGTGGGCCGGGCGGGGAGCCATGAAGCGCAGCTCGCCCACGGGCGGCTGGGCGTAGGGGATCCCCCGGAAGACGGCGAGGCCGTCCTCGGTGCGGCCCCGTACGGTGCCCCGGTCCGTACGGACCTCCGGACGACTGAGGCCGGTGGAGCCGGTGGGGCCGGTTACGCCCGTGACGCCGGTGACATCGCTCATCGTCGCTCCCTCCCACGCCCGGAAGCGGCACCCCCGTGCGCGAACGCGGATGTCGGACGGCCCGGGATTCCGGACCGCCCGATCAAGGAGCCTAGTTGACGCGTCCGTACCAGACGCTGCCGGTCCAGATCTTCTCCAGGCGGACCGTGGTGCCGGGCTTGGGGGCGTGCCAGATCTTGTTGCTACCCGCGTAGATCCCCACGTGGTAGACGTTGCTGCCCGAGTGGAAGAACACCAGGTCGCCGACCTGGCGGGAGCCGCCGGAGATGTGCCGGGTGCGGTTGTACTGGTCGGCGGCCACGCGCGGCAGGCTCTTGCCGACCTTCTTGAACGAGTACTGGGTCAGGCCCGAGCAGTCGAACCGGTTCGGGCCGGCGGCGCCGTACTGGTAGGGGGAGCCCGCCTTGGCGGCGGCGACCCTCAGGGCCTGCTCGCCGGGGGTGGCCGCGGACGCCTGGGAGGCGAGGCCGGGGACGAGCACCGATGCCGCCAGCGTGGCGGCGGTGACGGCCGAGGCGGTGCCGGCGCGGGATATGAGCGCGGGAATGCGAGGCATAGCAGACATGCCGAAGCCCTTCGACATCCGCCTACGAAAGATGACCTGTCGGGTTCGGGCTGCGAAGTTGCCCGGCCGGATTTCCCGGCTTCACCCCAAGGACCACCGACTTCGTGATCCGTACCGCTTGGGTCTCCCGCTCCTGCCGATTCATCAATTCGATGCCGCACCCGGGGCGGCGGCAGGACTCGGCGTCCGCCCGGGTGGCCCGCCAGGGTGACGGGATCTTGTGTTCGGTGAGAGATCCTGCACCATGAATCATTAAAATCCGGCACCCGGGCGGTCATCTGTGAACTTCTTCACTTCGGGAGCAGACCCGGAACCGCACGCCGCGCGCCCCCGCCGAACTGGCCCTAAACCCCTGTGACCGCGGGTACTTGCAGCATGGAACGAGTAATTCCGGGAGCGCCGCTCAGCAGGGCCGGCGCCAGGCGTCCAGCTCCAGCTTCTTCTGCATCGAGCTCAGCCCGAGCCGCCGCGCCGTGGCACAGAACTCCCCCGGCTGCAGTTCGTATTCGACATGAAAGACCGCTTTGTCCTGCTTCACAAAGGGGCTGAGCTTCTCGCACTCGTCGTACTGCGCGCACTGCTCGTTCACCGCGAAGTCGAAGACGTTCACCAGCTGCGGGATCTGGTCCAGGTCGTTCTTCAGCCCGATGGCCATGCCCCGCTCATGAGCGAGATCCGCCAGCATCCGGTTGAAGGCGAGCTGGTGATCGGCCGTCAGCGGAAAGCCGGTGGTATTGCGGAATCCCTCGGTCAGATCCGGTTCGACGGCGTCGAACCCCTTCTGCCGGCACATGTCCATCCGGGCCGCCATGAGCGGTCGCAGGGTGTCGAGGCGGCGGATGTCGAACCATTTCTCGCCCTTCCACCCCTTGTTCTTGTTGCCGAGCAGGGTCTTGGGGAATTTTCCCTGGTCGGGCCGGAAGTCCTCCCAGGCGCCGGCATTGATGTAACAGATCACCTTCCGGCCGCGGGAATGCAATTGGGCCACGGTTTCGGCCGAATTCTCGAAGCCGTCGATGTCGTAGACGGGGGCGTCCACCGAGGTGTCGGCCTTTCCGTCCAGCTGCCACTGCCAGTTGGTACCCGGCTTCGGCTGCCAACGGGCCCCGGCCGACCCCGGCGCCGACCCCGTGGCCGAACTTCCCGGCGAGGCGGAGGCGTCAGGAGTGCCGGAGGCCTCCGGCTTGCCCGAGGCCTGAGGGGAACGCGGGGCACCCGAGGCGCGGGGGGCCGCCGTGGCGCCGCCGTCGTCCCCGTCCGGCCCGTCGTCGTCGGCGGGCGACGAGGAGCAGCCCGCCAGGACCAGCAGCAGCGCGGCGCACAGCCCCGCCCGGACGCGCCAAGCGCTCGTGCCACGCACAGCGCCCGCGCCGCGCCGAGCGCTCCTGCCGCGCCAAGAACCCATCCCACTCCGCGCGTTCATATCGCGCCCCCCGCCGCGAGCCCGGCGGCCGCCCGGGGCACCGAGCGCCAGGGGTTGGCCCCCGTGCCCGGCACCGCGCAGTGCACGGCGGCGCCGCGCCGGGCGGCGAGCCGCGCCACGCCCGCCGTGCGCTCCTCGGGCACGCCGTGCACGAGGTGACAGAACCGCTCCGGTGGATGGCCGGTCGTCCACTCCGGGACCCGGGCGCGCCGGTAGTCCTCCCACGTGCCCTCGAAGGTGACCAGGAGGTCGGCGAGCGAGGCGTACCCGGGCTCGGGGTGGGTGCCGGGGTTGAGGACGGCCGTACGCGCGCCCAGCACCCGGGCGGCCAGCACCACGCGGCGGTAGCGGGGCAGCGCGGTGTCCTGCGCCGGGACCTGGTCGAGGAAGACGCCGTCCACGTCGTACCACCGGCGGTGGCGGCGGATGTCGGCGACCACGGCGCCGGTGCGGCGGTGGCCGTAGCCGGTGTCGACGTAGCCCAGCAGCCGGACGCCGGCGGCGCGCAGCCGTCCGGCCGCCGTGTGGAAGGCGGGGTCGGGGCGGGCGCCGGGGCCGTCGGCGACGTTGAGGACGACCCCGTAGAGCCGGGGGGCGGCGTCGAGCAGCGCCGCCCACTCCTCGGGGTGGGTGGCGGGGTGGACGTAGAGCGGGACGAGCAGCCGCCCGTCGTCCCGGTGGGCGGCGGGCGCGGTGGTGGTCATGGCACGGGCTCCGTGGCGGGCGCGGTGGCGGCCCACAGGTCGGTGAGCGATTCGGTGAAGGAGTGCCGGGGCACCCAGTCCAGGGTGCGGCCGGCGGCGGTGATGTCGGCCTGCTGCCAGGGGACGGCGGCCGAGCGCGGCGAGCCGTCGCCGTCCTCGGCGACGCGGTCGCCGACCGGGCCGGTGAACCCGGCCGCGCGCAGCAGCCCTTCGGCCACGTCGCGGACCGGGCGGGCGGTGCCGCTGCCGATGTTGAGGACGGCGGGCAGGGGGCGGGGGGCGGTGACGGCGAGGGCGACGGCCTCGGCGACGTCGCGCGGGTCGACGAAGTCGCGGTGGGCGGAGAGGTCCCCGGTGCGGACGCGGTCGTCGGGTCCCGCCCGGCGCAGTTCGGCGGCGAGGCGGCCGGGGAGGGAGGCGGCGGGGGCACCGGGGCCGACGGGGTTGAACACCCGCAGGACGACGGCGTCCAGGCCGGAGCCGGTGACGGCGAGGGTGCCGGCCAGCTTGCTCGCGCCGTAGAGGCCGAGCGGGCGGGCCGGGGCGCCCTCGCCGACGGGCAGCCGGGCCTCGGCGGGCCCGTACTCGGCCGCCGAGCCCAGGTGGACCAGCCGGGCGTCCGGGGCGGCGGCGCTCAGGGCCTCGCAGAGCACGGCGGGGCCGCGGGCGTTGACGGCGGTGAGGGTCACGGCGCTGCCGCCGACCGCCCCCGCGCAGTTGACGACGACGTCGGGGGCGGCCTCGCGCAGCAGGGCCGCGAGCCGGCCGGGGTCGGCGGCCGCCAGGTCGACGGGCGGCAGCTCGGCGGGCGCCGGGCCGGAGGGCGGCCCGGCGGCGGGGGCGCGGCCGGCGACCCGCACGTGCGCGCCCGGGAGGGCGCGCAGGCGCGAGGCGGTGTGCCGGCCCAGGAAGCCGGTGGCGCCCAGGACGAGGATGCGCATCGGGGCCGGTCACGCTCCCTTGATCAGCAGGTCACGGCGGACGGCGAACTCGGCGTTGGCCCGGTCGTAGTCGTCGGGGCGGCCGATGTCGAGCCAGTAGCCGTCGAATTCGTAGGCGTTGGGCGGGGTGCCGTCCGCCAGCAGGTCGAGGACGAGCTCGTCGAAGCCGAGCGGCAGTCCGGGAGTGTAGCGGTCGAGGGCGGTGCGGGAGACTCCGTAGACGCCCATGGAGACGCGGTAGTCCATGCTGGGCTTCTCGGCGAAGCCGACGACCCGGCCCGCCTCGGTGGTCAGGACGCCGAAGTCGATGCTGACCCGGCGGGGGTAGGTGGCGATGGTCAGGGGCGCCCCGGAGACGGTGTGGTCGCGCAGGACGTCGCCGAAGTCGAGGTCGGTGAGGACGTCCCCGTTCATCACCAGGAAGCGCTCGGGGAGCCGGTCGGTCATGGTGAGGAGCGGGCCCATGGTGCCCAGGGGGCTCTCCTCGGTGGTGTAGTCGACGTCGAGGCCCCACTGGGAGCCGTCGCCGACGTAGGCGCGGATGATGTGGCCGAGGTGGCCGATGGCGAGGGTGCAGCTGGTGAACCCGGCGCCGGCCAGCTGGCGCATGACGATCTCGAGGATGGCGTGCTGGTCGCCGATGGGCACCAGGGGCTTGGGCAGTGCGGTCGTGTACGGGCGGAGCCGGACGCCCTTGCCTCCGGCGAGAATCACTGCGTGCATGTGGGTGCCGTTCCTCTCTTGTGCCGCGTGAGTGGTACCGCGTGGGTGGACGGAACGCAGTCGACGGGACGGAACGTCAGACGTTGTAGATGCCGGTCTTGTAGCGGCCGAGGTTGGCGGGGTCGCGGAAGAAGGCGATGGTGTCGGCGAGGCCCTGCTCCAGGGTGTGGGCGGGGGCCCAGCCGGTGGCGGCGCGCAGCCGGGAGGAGTCGCAGACCAGCCGCATCACCTCGGAGTTGGCGGGCCGGACGCGCTCGGCCTCCTCGGTCACCTCGAGGTCGGTGTCCATGAGCTTGCCGATGAGGGTCACCAGGTCGCCGATGGAGATCTCCTCGCCCGTGCCGGAGTTGAAGGTGCGGCCGAGGACGGCGGCGGCGGGCGCGGTGCCCACGGCGCGGAAGGCGGCCACGGTGTCCTTGACGTAGCTGAAGTCGCGGGTGGGCCGCAGGTCGCCGAGGGTGATGGCGCGCTGTCCGGCGGCGACCTGGCCGATGACGGTGGGGATGACGGCCCGCATGGACTGGCGGGGGCCGAAGGTGTTGAAGGGGCGCAGGGTGACGACGGGCAGGCCGAAGCTGGCGTGGTAGCTGTCGGCGAGCCGGTCCCCGCCGGCCTTGGAGGCGGCGTAGGGGGACTGGGTGTTGATGGGGTGGTCCTCGGTGATGGGCACGGTCCGCGCGGTGCCGTAGGTCTCGCTGGTGGAGGTGTGGACCAGGCGCGGGATCCCCTGGTGGCGGACGGCCTCCAGGACGTTGAGGGTGCCGGTGACGTTCGTCTCGACGTAGCTGTGCGGGGCCCGGTAGGAGTACGGGATCGCGATGAGGGCGGCCAGGTGGTAGACGGTCTCGGCGCCGGCCACCAGGCCCTGGACGGAGCCGGGGTCGCGGACGTCGCCGAGGACGACCTCGACGTGCTCCATGACCTCCTCGGGCAGGTCCTCCAGCCAGCCGAAGGACGAGAAGGAGTTGTACTGGACCATCGCGCGGACCCGGTGGCCGTCGGCGACGAGGGCCTCCACGAGGTGCGATCCGATGAATCCTTCGGCACCGGTGACGGCGACGAGTGCGCTTACGGACACGAGGGTTCTCCTCTTCAAGGCTTCTTCACGGTGGCTCAGCGGTGGGTGGTGATCCGGCCGAGCAGGGCGGTGGCCACGGCGAGCAGTGCCGCCGCCGCACCGGAACAGATGACGAGCTGGTCGGTGACCGGGGACGCCGCGCCCAGCAGGAGCGCGCCGGCCTCGGCCGCGGCGGCGCCCAGGCAGAGCAGGGCCGGGGCCCAGGCGGTGCCGTATGCCTGCAGCAGCAGGCCCGTCCACAGCACCGCGCCGAGCGCCAGCAGGGCGGTCAGCCGGCCGGGGGCGGGTGGCGCCCCGCCGGGCCACAGCGCCCCGACGGCCAGGACGAGCGCGGTCAGGGCCGCCAGGTATCCGGCGGCGCACAGGGCGAGGACGCGCGCGGCGCGCCACAGCAGCCCGGTGGTGGTCGTGGCGGCGGCGAGCGCCGCCAGCGAGCGGCCCCGGCAGCGGTAGAGCAGCCATTCGGCGGGGCCCATGCTGAGGGTGAGGGCGATGACGGCCGGGCCGCCGGCGCCGCCGCCGCGCTGGGCGAGGGCGTCGCCGAGGGCGGCGAAGGTCGTCAGCAGCCCGCAGCCCAGGCCGAAGAGGCCGTAGGGCAGGGACGCGGCGGGCGAGGGCACCGGCCCGGAGGGCGGTTTCTCGCCGCGCCGGGCGCGCAGCGTCTCGTACCCGGCGGCGAAGAGCGCGCCGCCGACCGTGGCCACCAGCAGCCCGGTGCCCAGCAGGGCCGGGGGCCGGGCGGCGACGAGCACCGCTCCCCCGGTGGCGGTGGGCAGCAGGGCGAGCAGCAGGAGCCGTTCGCGGCCGAGGACGAGCAGG
Organism: Streptomyces luteoverticillatus; assembly: GCF_003970715.1. Classification (NCBI taxonomy): domain Bacteria; kingdom Bacillati; phylum Actinomycetota; class Actinomycetes; order Kitasatosporales; family Streptomycetaceae; genus Streptomyces; species Streptomyces luteoverticillatus. The sequence continues at coordinate 867,431 of NZ_CP034587.1, forward strand.
GCGGTGGCGGCGGCCAGGTAGAGGGCCTGGCCGGCCGCGAAGACGAGCACGCCGGCCGGGGCGCGCAGGGCGAGCGCGGCGACGGTGGCGAGGAGGGCGCCCAGGGGGGCGCCCACGCTCAGGGAGTGGCCCGCCGCGGCCCGGCCGCCGGCGGCGAGCCGGAGGTAGGCGCGGTGGGCCAGGCCCTGGTTCCAGGCCCAGGCGGTGAGCGCGGAGGCCACCAGCGCCCAGGTGCCGGCGGGCATCCCGAAGCGGTCCCGGGCGCCGGCGAGCAGGGGTGAGCCGAGCGCGTAGCCGAAGCCGGGCAGGGTGAAGACCACCGAGCGCAGCAGGGGCTGCCACGGCCCGGCCCGCCAGGGGTCGGGGCGCGGGGCGGGTTCGGGGTGGCCGCGCGGCACCCGGGCGAAGAGCTCGGCGGCGAGCTCGAAGGCGTCGGCGCGGCCGTAGCGTTCGGCGATCTGTTCGCCGGTGAGGCCGTCGGCCTCCAGGACGGCGGCGATCTCGTCGGGGTGGACGGCGGCCGCGCAGACGTCGGCCAGTTCCTCGGCGAGTTCGTCGAGGGGGTCGGCGGCCCACCGGGGCCGGGAGCGGGTCCCGGTGGGCGCGGCGGCGAGCTCGTGGGAGGGCTCGGGCTCGCCGGGTACGAGGCGCAGGAGTCCGCTCATCCCGCACCGCCGGCGGCCAGGGCCATGACGGGGGCGGGCCGGTCGGCGATGACGTCCACGGGGACGGGGCGCCGCAGGCCGGAGAGGTCGTGGTAGATGTCGCGGAATCCGTCGATGGTCTGCCGGAGGGTGAACTGCTCGATGACGCGCAGCCGTGCCGACTCCCCCATCTTGGCGCGCAGTTCCGGTTCGCGGAGCAGTCGCAGCGCGGCCTTGGCCATGGCCTCGGGGTCGCGCGGCGGGACGACCAGCCCGCTGTCGCCGACCGCCTCGCGGACGCCGCCGACGTCGGTGGAGACGGTGGCGCGCCCGCAGGACATGGCCTCGATGAGGGTGAAGGGGAAGCCTTCGCTGATGCTGGAGAGCATCACGATGTTCCCGGCGGCGTAGGCGTCGCGGATGTCGTCGACGCGTCCTTCGAAGGTGACCGCGTCGGCCACCCCGAGTTCGGCGGCGAGGCCCTCGCAGGCGGTGCGGTAGCCCTCGCCGCCGCGCGGGGTGCCGCCGAAGAGGCGCAGCCGCGCGTCGGGTATCTCCTTCTGTACGAGGGCGAAGGCGCGGATGAGGGTTTCCAGGCCCTTGATGGGGTCGACCCGGCCGGCCCAGCTGAGGGTGGGCCGGTCCGGCTCGGGGCCGGCGGGCGGGAAGGCGGCGGGGTCGACGCCGTTGTAGACGGTGCGGATGCGCTCGGGCGGGGTGCCGCCGTGCTCCTCCCAGCGGCGGTTGTAGCGGTTGCCGGGGGTGACGAGCGCGGCGTTGCGGTAGCCCTCCTCGGCGAGCAGCCGGAACAGGCCGAGCATCACGGCCTTGACGGGCCAGCGGTACGGCTCGGCGCGGAAGCTGAGGTAGCGCTCGCGGAGGTAGATGCCGTGCTCGGTGAGGAGGAAGGGGGTGCCGTGGCGGTGGTGGGCGATGAGTCCGGGGAGGGTGGCCAGGCCCCCGCTGACCGCGTGGGTGATCCCCTCGGCGGGGGCCGGTGCGGCGAGCGGGCGCAGGGCGTGCTCCAGCAGGTCGGTGGCGGCCAGCGCGTCGTGGAGCGTGGGACGGGCTGCGGCCGTGGCGAGGTGCGGCCGGTTCCACAGCCGGGCCAGCAGCCGGGCGGCCGCCTCGCCGCGCAGGGCGGCGAAGAGCGTGCCGTCGGCGGCGTGGTCGGCCAGCCGGTAGAAGGCGGGCGCGAAGAGCGCTTCGCGCGCGGGGTCGAGGAGGGACAGCAGGAACTGTTCGTAGGTGGCGAGGAATCGGCGCAGGCGCGGGCCGCGCGGGGCGCGCCCGGCCGGTGGCGGTCCCCACAGGGGGAAGGTGTCCACGGCCTTGACGTGGCCGGGCAGTTCCCAGGCGAGCGCCTCGCGGCCGGTGCCGGTGACGGCGATGACGTGGAAGTCGACGTCGGGCATGCCCTGGACGAGCTGGTCGCACCAGACGCTGACCCCGCCGTGGCTATGGGGGTAGGTGCCCTCGGTGAGCAGGGTCACCGAGGGAGTGGCGGACGCCGGTTCGGCTGACGGTCCGTGCATGAAAGTCGGTTCTCTCCAGGAGACGGTGGGGCGGGGTGGTGCAGCACGGAGGTACGAGCCGGTTCAGCGCCGTTCGGTGTGCCCGGCCCCGAAGGGGACGCGGTGGCCGACGCCCGGGGGCACCGGGAGGGCGGCGGCGGGGGCCTGGATCCGGGTGGCCCTGCCGTCCGCGACGCGGGCGACGGGGGTGCCGGCGGGCAGGGTGAGGGTGAGCTGGGTCTGGTCGGCGGCGGGCGCGCTCCAGCCGGAGCGGGCGCCGGCGTACGCGGACCCGAAGGCGGTGCCGCCCTGGGCGGTGGTGCCGCCCGGCACGGTCGCGGTGGTGTGGAGCCCGGCGGGCGTGGTGACGGTGACGGTGTTGCCGACGCGGTAGCCGGTGACCTTGCCGGCGGCCACGGCGGCGCTCCAGGCGGCGCGGCGGCTCAGCTCGTCGCCGATGTCGCGCTGGCGGAGGTTCACGAGCGGGGTGTTGTCGGCGTAGAGGCCGGCGTAGTCGGCGAGGACCTTCTCCAGGACCGTGTAGCCGATCCGCTCCTCGGAGAGGTTCGACTGGTGCATGAAGTGCGGGCGCGGGTCGTTGGCGAGGACGTGGCCGAGGGCGATCCGGGCCTCGAGCGGGGCGATGTAGCTCTGGAAGCCGGTCTTGACGTCCAGGGGCTTGGACAGGCAGGTGGTGGTCTCGGGGAACTTCTCGCAGGTGCCGCTGCCGCCGTCGGCCTTCTTGGTGTAGAGCCAGTTGTACTCGTCGGTCTGCTCGGTGGCCTTGCCCACGTTGTAGTACACGTTCATGGGGTAGCGGGGCACGGTCAGGGCGGTGCCGACCGGGCGCTGCTCACGCTCGCGGGAGGTGTCGCTGGCGATCCACTTGACGCCCGTCTGGGCGAGGACGGGGGCGAGTTCGGGGTTGTCCTGGGGCTGCTGCGGCGTGGTCTTCAGGCCCGAGTGCTCGCCGGTGACCAGCTCGTCCTTGTCGACGGTCAGGCCCTGGCGGGCGGCCCAGCGGAGGTTCTCGTCGACCTGGTAGCCGATGGTCTGCCGGCTGACCCAGCGCGTCTTGCCGGTGGCGTCGGTGACGCACTTCCAGGGCACGGAGGTGGTGTCCTGCTCGCAGCCGAGGAAGGCGTGGGTGTAGGTGTGGTTGATCCAGCGGAAGGACTTCTGGTCGGCGACGAACTGCTGGAGCAGCGGGTCGGGCGCCCCGCCGTGCGAGGCGCGGTACTCCTCGCTGCCGACGCCGTTGTAGGCGAAGTCGATGGGCAGGTTGTGGGTGGCGGACCACTGCTTGGCGTACTGCGCGTCGGCGGCGGTCATGCGCAGCGAGGGGGCGCTGGGGTCGGGGTTGCCGGGGCAGTCGACGTCGCCGGGGGTGCACTTGAGCTTGGTGTCCCAGCGGTCGTCGGCGGCGAAGACGTCGTCGACGTGGACGCCGAAGTAGTTGCGGGCGGCGCCCAGGTGGACGCCCCGGGTCAGCCACTCGACGATGCCCCGGGAGACCAGGCGGAACTGCGTCTGGTAGCGGTTGGCGACGAAGGTGACGACGAGTTCGCTGCGGCCTTCGTGGTCGTACTGGCCGATCAGCGAGCCGCGTCCGGAGCCTCCGGGGACGGGCGCGTCGACGAGGCTGGTGTAGCTGGCGCCCTTCTCCTGCTGAGCGAGCGGTACGGCGATGTAGCCGTAACTCTCCTTGACGGCGGGGTCGTTGTCCTCGAAAGGAACGTTTTTCTTGAGGTAGCCGAAGGGCCCGGTGGCGCCCGCCGTAGTCACCTGGGCGGTCTGTCCGTCGAGGGGGCCGGCGTAGCCGCCCGTGTCGGGGGTGTTCAGGCCGACGGCCGGGCGGGCGTAGGTGTAGGCGTCGACCTGCCGGATGCCGAATCGTTTCTCGTAACCGGCGAGGGCCGTCATCTCGGCGGAGTTGGTGCCGAAGGGGTTGTCGTTGGGCAGGACCACGCCCTGGAATTTGGCTCTCGGTCTGCCGTCCACGGTGTCGCTGAGGAACGCCTCGTCGACGCGGGGGCGGGCCGCGTCGGCGAGGTCGAGTCTGGTGTACGGGGTGCCGGCCGCGTCGAGCTCGGCACGGATGGCCTCGACGGCGGGGCCGCCGTCGTCGACCAGCAGTAGGCGAAGGTCGATGCGCGGCGGCAGGTCCGCCGCGCTCGCGCTGCCCGCGGGCAGCGCCATCGTCAGCATCGCGGCGGCGGCCCAGGCCGCGACCGCGCGCGTCGTACGCCCCATGTGTGTCTCCCCCCGGACGGAGCCGCGCGCGGGGTGCGCGGGCCTCCGTGCCTGATACGTGCACGGCGTCCCTGACGAACGCCGTCGCACTTCGAGTGATCGCGAGCGGCCCCCTGGCGGCCGGATCCCCACTCCGGCCGCGAACGCTCCTCCCCTGCCAGGGAACGGACGCCGATGTCCGGTTCCCAGCCGCGCGCCCAGGAGCCCGGGGCGCGCGACGACGACGCGGGCTCCGGGCACGCGAGTGCCACGGCTCCGAGGGACATCGCTGCCTCTCGACCGCTCAGCCATATAGTGCGTCATGCCCGAAGCCCGCGCGGGGCGCACCGGGGACTCGCCCGGCGGGCCCCGGAGGGGTGTTGGCCGAAAGCCGCCGCAGCGTCCGGCACCCCGCCGCACCGGCCCACGAGGGGCCGTCCGGGGCCATTCCCGAGATGACCTGTGTCAACTTCCGTATACAACGTCACCGGACGTGTGTTCAGGGGCCGGAGGCACATCCGCCTCCGATGGTTCCGGGCGTCACGAGATCGGCTTGATGACGGCTGTCCGTAATGCCCGTTCCACCCGCTATTCAAGCGCCATGACCGTCAACTTCCCTGCAAAGAACGGACGGTAACCGTCCGGACCCGATCGTTCGGGCGCGTGGGACGGTACGGAATCACCCTTCCGGGTCCGGGGTGTCGCGTGTCAACCATGTTGCGGACGGGGGACGTTGATCCCTAAAGGACCGTCGGGGAGCGGGAACGGCAGCGGAACGGGGGCGGCCTGGTGGGTCGTGGGCGGGCGGGGGAGCTGTGCGTGGGGGCGGTCGTGTCGCGGACGGGGCGGCTCGCGCGGCTGGGCGACCCCCTGTTGTACGCGCTCGGCAGACTGGCGCCCCGGCTGGCGGACGGGGTGCGCGGCCGGCCGGTCCGGCTCGCCTGGCGCGACAGCCGCTCCGACCCCGACGGGGCGCGCCGCGCGGTCGCGGAACTCGTGCGCGACGAGGGCGCCTCGACGATCGTGGCGATGGGCGGCACCCGGGTGCTGCCGGCCGTGGCCGACGCCTGCGAAGTGCTGGGCATCCCCTGCCTGTCGACGGGCTCCCCCTGGCAGGCGTACGCCCTCGACCGGGGCGCGGAACCGGGGCGCGCGTTCCGCTGGACGTTCCACTTCGGGTGGGGGCTGGACGACATCGCCGCGGTGTTCGCGGAGATGTGGGAGCGCGTGGGGCCGCGCCGCACGGTGGGCTGCCTGTGGAACGACGGGCCCCAGGGGCGGGCGCTGCGCCATCCCCGGCACGGCTTCGCTCCCGTGGTGGCCGCGCGCGGCCACACCCTCGTCGACCCGGGCGGCTACCGGGAGCCGGCCACCGGATTCGCGGGCATCGTCCGGCGGTTCAAGGAGGCCGGGACGGACGTGGTCACCGGCGCGGCCACCGTCGCCGACCTGGCCCTCTTCCACCGGCAGGCCCGCGAGGCGGGACTGCGCACCCGGCTGATCACCTGCTCCCGCTGGCTGGCGTACCCCCGCTTCACGGCGGCCCCGGACGGGCTGACGAACGCCCGGATCGCCACACTCGTCTACTGGACGCCCCGGCACCCCTACCGCTCCTCGCTGGACGACACCACGGCGGCCCGGCTCGCCCAGGACTACCGGAGCACCACCGGCCGCCCCTGGCTCCAGCCCCTGGGCCCCGCCCACGCCCTCCTGGAGGTCGCCGTCCACGCCCTGACCACCGCCGCCGACCCCACCGACCGGCACGCGGTCGCGGCGACCCTCGGCACGACCCGCCTGGCCACGGTCGCGGGCCTCCTCGACTTCACCGCGGGCCCCGTGCGCAACGTCGCCCTCCTCCCACTGATCGGCGGCCAATGGCGCCCGGGCCAGGGCGGAGCACGCGAACTCGCCCTGGTCACCAACGCCCGCCTGCCCCACATCAAACGGGACGCGGACCTGACGGTCGGGCTCTGAGGGGGGCGCTTTCTCCCTCTGGCGCGGTGAGCTGTTTCGCCCGTGAGTCGGGTCCATCGGGTACAGCGCCCACTCGGCCGCTTGCTCGCCCATCAGCGGGCCTCCCGCCGGGGCTTCCCCCAGCCGCGCTGGACCGTCACCTCGTGATCGCGGCCGACGCGCAACGGGTCCCCGCCCTTGAACACGACGACAATGTCCCGCCCGCGTTCACGGACCGCTTTCACTTCACGCCGGACGCTGCCGTCGTCGACCACGTCACCGCTGCGCAGCATGTACGCCAGCAGGCGCATCACAGCCACCTCCCGCCCGGAACGGTGATCACGGCCCAGACGGACTTGCCCACGCCCCGCCGGATTCTGCATCCCCACCGGTCGGAGAGCTCCTCGACCAGGACCAGGCCACGGCCTCCCGCCTCACCCGGGGGCCGCCTCTGGGGGTGGTGGCGTTCGTCGGCGTCGTCCACGGCGAGCCGCACGCCCTGCGGGCCCCGGCAGAACGAGGTCTCGATGTCCCGGCCCCGCACGAAGGCGTGCGTGATCGCATTGGTGACAAGCTCCGAGAGAACCAGCACCGCCGGTTCCTCAATCGCGCTCAGCCCCCACTCCGCCAGCGCCGCGCGCAGCTCATCGCGCGCCAGGCCGACGGTTCGTCTGTGTGTCGTCCAGCGTTGCACGCGACGCGTCTCAACACCGCACCGCCTAGTAGCCGTACTGGCCCCACTCATAGGTCTCGACCGTCCTTCGAGAGCACGGATAAGTGACGTGAGCGCAGGAGAACCGCAGGCGCAGCAGCGGACCTGAGCCCGTGGGGCTCCGCTGTCGCTCACGTAGCGAGGATCGCGTCGGTGATCGGGACGGGGAAACCTCCCCCAAACCCCATTCAGGGACGTCCCGCAGGCGGTAGAACGTCCCTGGTGATGTCCCCGAGGCCGGGAGAGACTGAGATGTCGAACGAGAGGCTTCGAGCCGCCATGGCAGCCGGGGGCTGGACATACGCAACCTTCGCGGAAAAGACGGAAGTCGACCCCAAGTCCGTCGAGCGCTGGGTGAACCAGGGACGCGTGCCCCGCCGCGCGACGGCTATGAAGGCGGCGGAGGCGCTAGGAGGGGACGTGCACGCACTTTGGCCGGCGCTCCGGCAGGCACGAGCCGCACGCGCAGTCAGTCCTGAGCTGGTCGCGCTCTACGACCGGCGCGCGGACGTTCCGGTGTCCCGCTACACCGACCTGTTCGCCCAGGCCCGCGAACACATCGACGTACTCGTCTACGCCGCCGTCTTCCTGCACGAGGCGTACCCCCGCCTCAACGATCTCCTTCGCGAGCGGGCCGCCGAAGGGTGCTCGGTCCGGATCGCGTTGGGCGACGCCGACAGTGAGAACGTCCGGCAGCGCGGCGAGGAGGAGCGGTTCGGCCACGGCATCGAGTCCAGGTGTCGACTGGCCCTGATGCACTACCGGCCGTTGGTCGGCGTCCCCGGCATCGAGATCCGGACCCACGGGACGACGCTGTACAACTCCCTCTACCGGGCCGATGATCAACTATTGGTCAACGCCCACATCTGGGGAGCGAACGCGTTCGCGGCACCTGTCTGGCACCTCCGCCGCAACGGCGCCGGAGGAGTCTTCGACACCTACGCGCAGAGCTTCGACGCGGTGTGGGCGACAGCGACGCCCGTCCAGGAGGAGTGACCGTGGCCCGTACCGAGTACTACGACGACCCGGCGGCCCCCGAGCCCAACAACATGGTCGTGGCCGCCTCCGCCGTCGTCACCGACGAACAAGGCCGCATCCTGCTGCAACGGCGGCGCGACAACGACCTGTGGGCCCTGCCCGGCGGCGGCATGGAAATGACCGACTCCCTCCCCGGTACGGCCGTGCGCGAGGTCAAGGAGGAGACCGGGCTGGACGTGGAGATCACGGGGCTGGTCGGCACCTACACCGACCCGCGCCACGTCATCGTCTACTCCGACGGGGAGGTACGGCGGCAGTTCAACGTCTGCTTCACCGCGCGCGTGACGGGCGGGGAGCTCGCGATCTCCGACGAGTCCACCGAACTCCGGTTCGTCGGCCGCGGCGAGCTCGCGTCGCTCCCGATGCACCACACCCAGCGGCTCCGCATCCGGCACTTCCTCGAGCAGCGGGAGCACCCCTACCTGGGGTGATATCCCAGGGCGCGAGCCGCCCCCGCCTTCCCCTGACGGGTCGCTCAGCACGACACCCGGATCGCTGGATCCCTTGACACCTCAGGGATTGTCATGGACATTTCCATCGCCCGGAGTCCGCAGGCGCTTCCCACCCCCCGTCCCTGCTGGAGTTCATGTGAACAGACACCGGACCCCCCTCGTCGCGGCCCTGCTCACCGTCCTGGCCGCCCTCGGTGCCACCGCACCCGCCACCGGTGCGGGCGGCACCACCGCGCCCGACCCCGACGCCCCGCACCGGGGCGTGGTCACCGGCGCCCGGACGCCCGACCGCTCCCCCGGCCGCGATCGCGCCGTCCGCGCGTTCGAGAACGGCCGCCGGGCCCGGGGCGGCACATGGGCGCACCACCCGCCGACCGCCACCGGCCGGCCCGCGGCCGACGTCACCCACAACTGGTGGGGGATCTTCCCCCGGCCCGGCTCGCACGACGGCATCACGGCCACCCACACCGTCGACCCCTCCTACAAGGTGTCCAGCGCCGACGACTTCACCTACGCGCCCACCACCAAGGCCCAGAACTCCTGCATGGAGATCGTCACGGCGTACTGGAACAGCGGCGACGAGATCTGGGCCTGGGACTGGTGCGGCAAGGGCGGGCCGGCGAAGGTGCTGACCGTCGACGCGGACTTCCTCGCGACGTACACCACCGGCACCGGTGGCGGGCGGAGCTACAGCGTGCAGCTGGTACGGGACGCGGCGAGCGGCAACCGCTGGTCGTCGTACCTCTACAACGTGCGGACGCGCAGCTGGAACCTGCTCTACCAGCAGTCCGGCACCGATCAGAGCGGCCTGGCCCACGGCTGGGACATGTTCGAGATCTACGCGAGCGTCGATCCCGCCACCGGCGTGGGCCACTACTGCGCGGAGGCGTGGAACACCGTCTTCGACAGCAGCGCCATTCAGTTGCGCGCCAACGGGGCGTGGAAGCCAGCGAGCCCGGCGGACGCGCCGTGGACGGAGGACCGGCCCGACGGAAGCGCGTTCCTCTGCCCGCCGCTGCGGTTCGTCCAGGCCGGGGCCAACGACCACTGGACCGTACGGCAGTGACGCGCGCCACCGCTCACACCACTCAGGCCACCGCGATGACGATCTTCCCGGTGAGGTGCCCGTGCTCGCTGGCGCGGTGCGCCTCGGCAGCCTCCGACAGCGGATAGACGCGGTGGATCGGCAGCTGGAGGATCCCCGCCTCGTGGAGGGCGATGGCTGCCTCGATCGCGGGCACCGTACCCGCTCCCGTGCCGCCCGAGCTGAAGCGCGCGCCGTGGCGCCGGGCGCCCTCCGCGTCGGCGAGGGACAGCACCCGGCCGGGGTCGCCGGTCACCTCCACCGACACCCCGACCGCGTCGCCCTTGCCCACCGCGTCCAGCGCCGCGTCCACCCCCTCGGGGGCGATGCCCCGCACCCGGCCGGCGAGGCCCTCCCCGTAGGTGACGGGGAGGGCGCCCAGCCCCCTGAGGTACTCGTGGTTGAACTCGCTCGCCGTGCCGATCACCCGGACGTCCCGCGCGCGGGCGAACTGCACGGCCAGGGTGCCGACCCCGCCGGCCGCGCCGTGGACCAGCAGCGTCTCCCCCGCGCCCACGCCCAGCTCGGTGAGGCTCCGCAGCGCCGTCTCGGCCGCCACCGGCAGGGCCGCGGCCTCCTCCCAGGGCAGCGAGAGGGGCTTGACCACCAGTTGGTCCGCCCGGGCCAGGGCCGCGTCGGCGTAGGCGCCGGTGAGCGTGCGGCCCAGGACGGCGTCCCCCGCGCACACCTCCGTGACGCCCTCGCCGACCGCCTCCACCACCCCGGACGCCTCCACACCGGGGACGTGCGGCAGTTCGGTGGGGAAGACCGCTTCCATGGCACCACTGCGGATCTTGTGGTCGAGCGGGTTGACGCCCGCGCAGCGGACGGCGATCCGGACCTGCCCGGGCCCGGGGGCGGGCAGGTCGGCGTCGCCGAGCCGGAGCACTTCGGCGGGGCCGAAGGAGCTGAAGGAGATGGCCTTGATCTTGGTCATGGAATCACCATCATCGAAAATCAGGATTTTCCGTACCAGGCTGGCCGTCCTCCCCCCGATTTCGCCCTACGCCCCGGAACCGGAACCGGAGCCGGCACCTGCGGCCGCGTCCGCGCCCCCGTCCAGGGCCGGCTCCGCGAGCCGCTTGACGCCCTCCAGGGTGGCCCGTATGCCCTCCCGCAGCTCGCCCAGGCGCATGGCGAGGATCTGCTCCTCGCGGTCCGGCATGCGGCTGATCGCGACGCTGAGCCCGGAGGGCGCCGGCCCGACCCGCACCGACTGCCGCAGCAGCGTCCCCCCGTCCTCGGGCAGGAGCTCGAACTTCCAGGTGGCGAGGGGCAAGGCGGGATCGGCGGGCCCGCCCCCGAACCGGTTGTCCGGGTCCGTGACCGCCCAGGTGAACAGCCGCTCGGGCTCCAGGGCGACGATGTGCGAGACCGTCCGCCACTCGCCGGCCATGGGGTGGCGGTTGTGCCCCTCGAAGGCCGCGCCGAGCGCCGGCCCCGTGGCGCCGTCCAGCCACTCGACGCGCTGGAGTTCGGTGCTGATCCGGGCGGGCAGGCCGATGTCGGCCACCAGTCTCCAGACCTCGGCCGGGGCCGCGCCGATGTGGACCTCGTCATGGACGCCGGGCCCGTCCGCGTAACGCATGCGATCTCCTGAAGCTGCTGAAGCTGCCGGGTGCGTGACACCTTGTCGAACAACAGTCTGCACCCGGAAGGGGGTGTTCACCCGGACGTACGGCGCACGTCACACCGGCCGGAGGATCCTGGGAGGGTGACAGCGGTCTTCGTGGTCTCGGTGCACGACGTCGCCCCCTGGAGCTTCTCGCGCAGCCGCCGGTGGCTGGCCGAGCTGGACGCGCGGGGAGTGCCCGCGACCCTGCTGCTCGTACCGGGCGCCTGGCGCGGGCCCCGGCTGCCGGACGACCCGGCCCTCGTGCGCTGGCTCCACGAGGCGGCCCGGCGCGGGCACGAGCTCTCTCTCCACGGCTGCACCCACCGGGCCGTGCCCGGCGGCCCGCCCGCGCGGCGGTGGCTGAACTCCCTGCTGGCGCGCGGCTGCGCGGAGTTCTGCGCGCTGGACGAACCGGAGGCCCGTCGCCGGCTTTCGGCCGGACTGGCCGCCCTCGCCTCCGTGGGGATCGTCCCGGAGGGCTTCACCCCGCCGGGCTGGCTCGCCTCGCCGGGATCGTTCGCGGCCCTGCGCGCGGTGGGCCTGGAGTACACCACCAGCCACTTGGCCGTGCACGACCTGCGCACCGGCGCCCGGCACCGGATGCCGGCGCTCTCCCACCGGCCCGGCGGCCTCGGGGAGCGGGCCGGCGCGCGCCTGATGCGGGCGGCGGCCGGCCGGTGGTCCGGGCGCGGCAGGCCCTTCCGCATCGCCCTCCACCCGGCCGACCTGGACCGGCCGGGCCTGCGCGAACTCGCCCTGGAGTCCGTCGACCTCGCCCTCGCGGCGGGGGCCCGCCCCTGGACGTACGCCGGCCTGGTGCGCGCCCTGCGGCGCCCGGGGGACGACGACGCGTGAGGATCGTCCAGCTCGCCAATTTCCACGGCCCGGCCTCCGGCGGCCTGCGGACCGCGCTGGACGCGCTCGGCCGGGGCTACGCGGCGGCGGGCCACGAACGGGTGCTGATCACCCCGGGCCCCCGGTACGCGGCGTGGCGCGACGGCGCCGGGCTCCGGGTCGCCCTGCCCGGGGTCCCGGTGGGCGGCGGCTACCGGCTGATCTGCACCCCGGCGGCGCTGCGCGCGCTGAGGGCGCTCCTGGAGCGCCTGACACCGGATTCCGTCGAGGTGTCCGACAAACTCACGCTCGTCCACGCGGCACGCTGGGCCCGTGCGCGGGGAGCCCGCGCGGTGCTGCTCTCCCACGAGCGCCTGGACGCCATCCTGGCGCCCCGGCTGCCGCTGGGAGCCGCCGCGCTGAGGCGGCCGTCGGACGCGTGGAACCGGCGCCTGGCCCGCGCGTTCGACGCCGTCGTGGCGACATCCGCCTTCTCCTGCGCGGAGTTCGCGCGTGTGGCGGCCCCGGCGCTGTACCGGGTGCCGCTCGGCGTGGACCTGGGCGTCTTCGCGCCGGCGGAGACCGCCCCGAGGGCGGTGGCTCACCTGGTGTACGCGGGCCGCCTGTCGGCGGAGAAACACCCCCGTCTCCCGCTGGAAACCTTGCGCGTACTGCTGCGTCGCGGCGTCCCGGCCCTCCTGGACGTCCTGGGCGCCGGCCCGGAGCGCGACCGCCTGGAACGGCGGGCGTACGAGGCGGGGTTGCCGGTGCGCTTCCACGGCCATGTGGCCGACCGCCGCGCCGTGGCCCGCGCGCTCGCGCGGGCGGACGTGGCGCTGGCCCCCTGCCCGGTGGAGTCCTTCGGCCTCGCGGTCCTGGAGGCCCTGGCCTGCGGCACCCCGGCCGTCACTGCGAACACCGGCGCGTCCCCCGAACTCCTCACGCCGGACGCGGGCCTGGCCGCTCCCACCACACCGGAGGCGACGGCGAACGCGGTGCTCCGCCTGCTGTCCATCCCCGAATCACGCCGCCGCACGGCGGCACGGAAACGGGCGGAGGAGTTCCCTTGGGAGCGCACGGTACGGGGGATGCTGGCGGTGCACGCGGGTGCGGACCCTGCCGGGTCGGCGCCGGGCGCCCCCGGCGACCCCAGCGCCTGAGGAAGCCGGCCGGGCGGGGGCTCAGCCCGGGCGCCCGGGCGTCAGCACCGGCAGCGTGGCGTGCCAGAAACGGTCCATGACCCAGGGCACCTCCCGTGCGGCACCCGGCTGGCGGGAGAGGATCTGCACCCCGACAATGACCGCGAGCACGGTGGCGACCACGTCCTCGACCGCCATGCCCGGCGCGAGGCTGCCGTCGCTCCGGGCGTCCTCCAGCAGCCGGCACAGCAAGCCGGCCAGCCGGCGGCGCAGGACCGGGACGTCTCCCCCCGCGCGATCACAGCTGACCTGGAACCCGGCCCGTACGACCACGTCCTCGCTCAGCCGGCAGGCCAGTCGGCGGGTCGTCTCCACCACGGCCGGCAGCGCGGGCCCGTCCTCGCGCGCGCGGGCGGCGGCCAGTTCGTCGAGCGCGCGCCCGGCCTCCGTCTCCAGCTCGGAGGCCAGCGCGTCCTTGTCGTCGAAGTGGAAGTAGACCGCGCCTTTGGAGAGTCCGGCCTCGGCGCTCACCCGGGTGAGGGTCGCGGCCCTCAGTCCGTGCCGGTCGACAACCTGTGCCGCGGCCCGCACGATGGCCTCGCGTGAGCGGATGGCGCGTTGCTGTGGTGACACGAGTGATCAGTTTCCTCTCCCGGCGCCGGACCGGAGCCGGGCACCGGCCGGGGCCGCCAGCACGACCGCGCCGATCAGCAGCGCCCCGCCGGCCACGGCTGCCCCCTGGTGCGCCGGCGGCTGTCCCGTCAGCGGCCCCAGGACGAGCGCGCCGAGCACCTGACCACTGATCATCGCGAGGCCCGCGGCCAGCACACCGATCCGGCGGACCGTCAGCACGGCGGACAGCACCACCGCACAACCGAGCAGGCCGCCGCCGTAGTGCCACAACGGGCCGGAGCCAAGTCGGGGAAGCTGGGAGAACGCGGCCGCCACCGTCACGGCCGCGACCGTCAGGGCGGTGCCGGCGGCGAAGCTCAGCAGGACCGCCGGGTACGGGTGGCCGGCGGCTTCGTCCACCCTGCCGTTCACGGCCATCTGCCAGGACAGGGCGCAGCCCGCGAGGAACGGCAGGACAGCGAGCGCCAGGGTCCGTCCCGCGTCCGCCGCGGCGAGCACCGGAAGGGCCACGGCGCCCACGGCGAGCAGCCCGCCCGCCAGTCGGCGGCCGGTGGCCCGGCGCGGGGCCCCCGGGCCCAGGCCGAGGTGGTCCATCGCCACCCCGCACAGCGTCTGGCCGGAGACCAGGGCCAGCGAGAAGGACGCCGGGCCGAGGGTGGCGGCGGTCAGCGCCTGCGTCAGGACCATGCCGCCGCCCGCGAGGCCGCCCAGACAGTGCCAGGGCCGCAGCGCGCGGGAGCGCAGCGCGGTGGACAGCGCGGCGAACGCGGGCCGCGGACCCGTCAGGAAGCACGCGGCCGCCGCCACGACGCACAGGCTGAGCGTGTTCGACCAGGCGGCCGCGGCCATGGCCCCCGTGCGTTCACCGAGCCTGCCGTTGACCACGGACTCCAGGGCCAGCGCGGCGCCTCCGGCGACGGCGCCGGCCAGCGGCAGGGCGCCGGACCGGGCCGCACCCGGCGGGCACGCGGGCCGGACGGCCGGCGGCCGGGGCGACGGCACCGGGCCGGTCCCGGGGGGCCGGTGGCGCGGCGTGCTCGGCAAGGTCATAGGCGCTCCCGGGGAGAGATCGGCGGGTGTTCACGGGCGGCGACCGGCCGGCCGTGCGCCGGGCGGCGGGAAGGACTCGACGGCCCGCAAGACGTCGTGGCGCGACACGTCGCAGTGGGTGATCATGCGGACGCCGGCGTCCGTGGGCACGGTGAGGACGCCGCGCGCGGCGAGTACGGCGACGGTGTGCCGGGGGTCGTCGACCGGCAGCATGACGATGTTGGTCTGCGGGGTGGTGGTCTCCCACCCCCGCTCGGCCAGCCCGGCCGCGAGCAGCCGGGCGTGGTCGTGGTCCTCGGCCAGGCGCTCCACGCGCTCCAGGGCCACGAGCCCGGCCGCCGCCAGGATGCCGCCCTGCCGGACGCCGCCGCCGAGCATCTTGCGGACCCTGCGTGCCTCCCGCACGAACTCCGTGCCGCCCGCCAGCACCGAACCCACCGGCGCGCCGAGCCCCTTGCTGAGACAGACCTGGACGGAGTCGGCGCCCTCGGCCAGATCCGCCGGTGGCACGCCGAGGGCGACCGCGGCGTTCCAGAGGCGGGCGCCGTCGAGGTGCACCAGCAGCCCGGCGTCGTGGGCGGCGTCGGTCAGGCGGCGGTGCTCCCGCGGTGCGGTGACGGTGCCGCCCGCCGCGTTGTGGGTGTTCTCCAGGCACAACAGCCGGTCCCGCAGCGCGAAGTACGGTCCGCCGTGGGCGACGGCCCGGGTGATGTCGGAGGGGCTCGGCGCGCCGGGGCCGGCCGTCCAGGGCAGCGCGCGGGGCATGCCTCCGGCCAGCCAGGCGGCCGTGCCCACCTCGTGGTCGAGGATGTGGGCGCGGTCGGGGGCGAGGAAGCGGTCGCCGCGTTCGAGGTGGACGCACAGCGCGATCAGGTTTCCCATCGATCCGCTGGGCACCCACAGGGCGTCCTCGGTGCCGAGGAGCCGCGCGATCTCCTCCTCCAGCGCCCGCATGGTGGGGTCGCCGTCGAGGACGTCGTCGCCGACCTCGGCGCGGGCCATGGCCTCGCGCATCCGCGCGTCGGGACGGGTGACGGTGTCGGACCGCAGGTCGACGGGCGGTCCGGCCGGAGGTGATGTCATGGAGGTCTCTTTGGAAGGGGGTGCCGGCGGGGCCGGCACCCGGTGGACGGGCCGGGCGGTCGGCTATTCCGGCCGTGCGACCCGGTACCGGGTCATGAGCAGGGCGGCCAGCACGCTGAACCCGGCGCCGAGGTACATCACCGCGGACGGGCCGGAGGCGTCCACGGCCCATCCGCCGGCCAGCGCGCCCAGCGCGATGGAGACGTTGAAGGCGCAGATGTACAGCGAGGTCGCGGCCTCGGGGGCCTGCGGGGCGCTGGCGAAGACGAGGGTCTGCAGGCAGACCGGCAGGGCCGTGTAGGCGATGCCCCACACCACCAGCAGGACCACCGTGCCGGGGTGCCACCCGCCGTTGAGCACCAGCAGGACGACGGCTGCCGCGAGCAGGAGGATGCACACCAGCGTCGTGGCGCGCAGCGAACGTGCCGCCGCGGCGCCGCCCGCGAAGTTGCCGACGACGCCGGCCACGCCGTACAGGAGCAGCAACGCGCTGACCCAGTGGGAGGAGATGCCCGCGTCCTGCTCGAGGAAGGGCGTGACGTAGGTGTACGCGGCGAAGTGGCCGATCACCATGGCCGCCGTGACGAGTGTGGCGATCCGGAGGTTGCCGTCCCGCAGCAGCTTGGGGAGTTCGGCCAGGCGCACCACGGCGCGCGGCGCGAGGGGCGGCAGGAGGAAGGCCACGGCGGCGAGGATCAGGACGCCGATGCCGGCGATCGACCAGAAGGCGGTGCGCCAGTTGGACAGGCCACCGACGAAGGTGCCGAACGGTACGCCGACGACGGAGGCGATGGAGATGCCGCTGAAGACGACCGCCGTGGCCCGGACGGCCTGGGCCGGCGGCACCAGGCGGATGGCGATGCTCGCGGCGATCGACCACATCACGCCGTGGGCGAAGCCGGTGAGCAGCCGGGAGACCATGAGCACGGTGTAGGAGGACGACAGCGCGGTGAAGGCGTTGCCCGCGACGAAGACGCACAGGACCAGCAGGAGCAGCGGCCGCCGGTCGATCCGGCGGGTCGCCACGGTCAGCACGGGGGCGAAGAGGCCCGCGATGGCACCGTAGAGGGTCACCGACAGGCCGACGGTGCCCTCGGAGACGTCCAGATCGCGGCTCATGGCGGGGAGCAGCCCGATGGGGACCATCTCGGTGGTGGTGAAGGCGAAGACGCCCATGCCCACGGCGACGACGGCCAGCCAGCTGCGGAGCGTGCCGGGAGGGGTGGGGGGCGTGTCCGGCCGGCCGGCGGCGCCCGGCGTGGTGGGGGGTGTCGCGTCGGTGCCTTGGGGGGAAGGGGGCGAGGGTGTCACAGGTATCTCCGGGTCATACGGGGGTGGTCGGGGTGTGCGGCGGCTGTGCGGACAGCAGCGCCGCGGCCTGCCGGAAAGGCTCCAGCGGGGGGTGGAAGAGGACGGCGCCGGCGTGGCCGCCGTCGCGCAGCGTCGCGCCGAGATGGATCGCGGGGACGACGCCGGTCCCGGCGACGCGCAGCACGTCGATGCCGCACGGCACGCCGCGGTAGGCGAGGGCGGGAATGCGGTACTCGGGGTGCTCCGCCAGCGTGATCCGGTACATGCGCTCGGTGAGGCGGAGCATCTCCGGGGGCGTCCCGGCGGAGTGGTCCTGCAGCGGCATGGCGGCCGCGGCCGCCATGCCGCCGAGGCCGACGGTCTCCGTGATCAGGCTCTCGCCGCCGACGTACGCCAGGTCGTCGGTGGTCCGGCCGTCGTACAGCCGGCCGCGCAGCGTGGACACGGGCGGGAGGGGGGCGGTGAACCAGCGGTCGCCGAGGCCGGACACCCGAAGGCCGAACCACTTCTCGTTGAGGTTCATCGCGGTGACGAGCGTGCTGCCGGCGATGCCGGAGGCGCTGTCGGCCGCGGCCTTGGCCGCCGCCATCACGAGGTGGAGGAAGAGGTACTCGGCCGAGCGGAGGTAGGCGGCCAGGGCCCGGTGGCGCTCCGTGACCCCGCCGCGGGACAGGTCCAGTACGGCGTCCAGCACCGCGGCCCGGAACAGCGCCCCGGCGGCCTTGTGCCGGCTGTGGAGGTCGTCGCCCATGGCCAGGGCCCGGCGGATGAGCGGGGTGAGCGGCAGCCCACCCAGGTGGCGCAGGACCTCGGCGAGGGCGGGCGAGACGACGTCGGTCACATGCCGCAGGCGGGCGCCGACTCCGTCGTCCCAGACCCCGAAGGTCAGCGAGGCCCGGTCGGCGCCCTCGTTCATCCGGCAGAACGCGCGCCGGCCGGACGCCTCGTCACGGACGACGACCACCGGCATCGAGGCGGTGCACACGCCGGTGAGCGAGCCGACGGTGGCGTGGTCGTGCGAGGGGCGCACCGTGATCGTGCCGTCGGCGAGCAGCTTCTCCGCCTCGGCCTCGTCACGGGCCAGCCCCTCGTGGAGGGCCGCGCCGATGACGGCCCGGCGCTGGCCGCCCTCGTACTCCCGCCAGGGCATGGGCGGGCCGGAGACGAGGATCGTACGGCCGGTCATGCCGGGCACGACGTCGCCGGCGAGGGCGACGGTCTCCAGGACGGGGCGGGCTCCGGTGAGGCGGGCCACCGCCCGTGCGTTGGCCGCGTCGCGTGCGGCGCGCGCCGTGCCGCCGGTGGCGGGCGCGCCGGTGGGGCGGCCGGTCATCCCACGGGCTCCTCGGTCGTCGCGGCGGGCGAGGGTGCGGCGGTGTGGATCGTCACGCGCCCGGTGGCGTCATGCGCGGCGGCGTCGATGCCGGTGCCGAGGGGGGCGTCCAGGACGACGGAGACCGACCGGCCCTGGGAGTCGGCGAGTTCGCCGAGCAGGTCGCCGCGGTGCCTGCTCACCAGGACGGCGTGGCCCCGGGCCGGGGCGTTCTCCGCGAGTGGCGGCAGGTCCGGCCACCGGCCCTGCTCGGCGACCCAGTGGACCGGTACGTCCTCGGCGGTCACATCCGTGAGGTGGCCCCTGGGGTGGTCGAGGTAGACCTGCCGGGCGCGGCGGCGCGGCGGGGCGGTGGGCGGCTCGGTGCCGAGCGCGAGGTCCAGCAGGGCGGCGTCCAGGTCCATGCCGGTGGCCAGCCGCCACAGGCGGGTGATGGCGTCCCCGGGCGGGCGGGCGGCGGCCTCCATCAGCACCACCCGGTCTTCGGCGGTCAGCCGGAACTCGGCGTGGCTCATGCCGGTGCCGAACCGGACGGCCCGCAGGAACTCGGTGTTGGCGTCGAGCAGCAGCTTCTCCTGCGCCGGGGTGAGGTCCGGGGCGGGAGAGGTGTGGCCGGTCTCGGTGAAGAACGAGGTGCCGGACTCGTTGGTGTCCTTGGCCGTGATGCCGGCCCAGAGCACGGCGCCGTCGCGCACCAGCGTCTCCACCGAGAACTCGCGGCCGGCGATCCGCTCCTCCAGCAGGAGCAGCTCCTCAAGCCCGTAGTCCGGCAGGAGCGGGGGGATGTCGTCGGGTCCGGCGACGGCGCGCACGCCCGAACTGGACATCCGTGAGGCGGGCTTGAGGACGGCGGGGAAGGCGGAGAAGGCGTCCCGTATACCGGCGGCCGTGGTGCGGGCCGGGTCCAGCAGGGTCCAGCGCGGCGCCAGGGCGGGGGCGGCCAGCCGCTGCAGCGGCTTGTTGCGGCAGACCCGTGCGGCGTGGGCGCCCGGGCCGGGCAGTCCGAGGGTCTGGGCGAGGACTCCGGCGGCCTCCACGAACACTTCGCCGACGTTCAGCACCGCGCGCACAGGGCGTTCGCGCAGCCAGGGCGCGACGGCGCGCAGCAGGGTCTCGAGGGAGGTGTCGGCGACGTGCCGGAGGCCCTCGTCGGCGAGGCGGGAGAGGGGGTGGCGCGGGTCGCGGCGGTGCCGGGCGAGCTCGTCCGCCGGCGTCTCGGGTCCGAAGACGAACAGCGGTGTCACTCCGCGCCGTTCGGCCGCGTCCAGCAGGCGCAGGTGCTTGGCGAGCACGATCAGGTCGGTGATGACGACGACGGTGGGGCGGCGGGTGCCGGCGGTGTCCGCCGCGGGCGGCGCGCCGCTGTCGCGGTAGGCGGTCATGGGTTCCCTCGGTCGGGTGCGGGGCGCGGGTGTCCGCGCCCCGCACGGCGGTGGTTCAGGCGGGGAGGCGCTCGGCGGTCACGGTCAGCTCGTCGACCCGGCCGCCCTCGCGGGTACGCAGCACGACCCTGGGGTCGGGGCCGTCGGGGAAGACCTGGAGCGTGCGCTCCTCGCTCCAGCCGGCGAAGCGGTACTCGTTGTCGCCGAGGTGGACGAGGGCGAAGGCGCGGTCGCCCGGCAGCCGGAGGGTCATCCGCTCGCCGTCGTCGGCCAGGGTGGCGGTCTCCCTGGGCACGTCGGCGGAGAGGGGGGTGTCGCCCTCCCACAGGTGGAAGGTCTCGGGGACGGGGAATCGGGTGGCGAGCCGCCGCCGTTCGTCGGTGGTCTGCGGGCACTCCTGGCGGTTGAAGAGCACCTCGCCGTCGCGGAAGTACTCCTGCCAGGCCTCCGGGAACAGGGCGGCCAGGCCGGGGGTGACGAGGACGTCGATGACCAGGTGCACGCGGGGTTCGGTCCCGGTGTTCTGCACGCGGTGGGTGCGGCTGAAGTCGCCGAACCAGAACTCCCCCGGCTGCCAGCGGTGTTCCACGCCGTCGAGGACGAGCACGGCGCCGGGGTTGGTCACGACCGGCACGTGCAGCCGGCCGACGCCCCAGCGCGGGCCGTACTTGGGGTCGGTGTGGTCGATGCCGACGGTGTCGGGGCCGAGCGCCATGAACCGCACGGCGTGCAGCGGGGCCGGGATGAAGTCCAGCACCTCGCGGACGTAGGGGATGCGGTCGAGCCACACGGTGTCCGCGAAGTCGCGCGGGCCGGGGCCGCCCGGGTCGGTGCGGTCGCCGTCGCCACCGGGGCTGCGCAGGGCCAGGCAGCGCCAGTCGACCTCGGTGGCGGCGCCGACGCCCTCCTCGGTGTAGACGCGCTGCTGGTCCCAGGTGTGCTCGCGTACGGAGGTGAGCTCGCGCAGCAGGCGCCCGGCGTCGAAGGCGGGCTTGAGCCGGACGCCCTCGGCCGGCATGGGCGGGGTGTTGACGAGCGAAGCGGAGGGTGACATGAGGACTTCCTTCGCGGGGTGTCGGAATGCGGGACGGGCGAGTGGTCCGCGGGGGGCCGGGCTCAGGCGAGCGCGACGGCGGCCGCCTCGCGGGCCGTGCTGTCCTCCTGCAGCTGGTGCCAGCGCTCCAGCATGAAGAGCGTCCACAGCGCGTAGCCGTGGTCCGGGCGGAACTCCCGGACCATGGAGCGCAGCGCCTCCGGGCGGAAGTAGCCGCGGTCCAGGGAGGCTTCGGACAGCAGGGTGTCGCTGATGGTGGAGCGCAGTTCCGTGCCGAGCCAGCTCTCCAGGGGCACGGCCAGTTCCTGCTTGCGGCGCTCCAGGACCTGCCGGGGCAGATAGCGGGCGGCCACGCGCTTGAGCGGGGCCTTCTCCTGGACGCCGACGAGTTTGCGGGCCGCGGGGATGCGTGTGACGTAGTCGATGAGCCGGTGGTCGAGCAGGGGGCTGCGGGGTTCGACGGAGTGCGCCATCGACATCCGGTCGATCTTCACCAACTGGGCGTCGGACAGCCAGAATCCACTGTCGACCTGCATGGCGCGGTCCAGGTCCGGGAGCGAGGGGTCCGTACGGCCGAAGCGGGCCCGGAGGTGGTTGTGCGGGTGTCCCGGGATGCCGGCGGCGAAGCCCGGCGCGTAGAGGCGGTCCTTGAGGGCGTGGGGCACGCCGTCCACGAGGACGCTCTCGTAACGGTCGGCGAGGTCGCCCCCGTCCTGGAGGTCGCGCAGGCGCCGGTAGCGCCCGTATCCGCAGAAGATCTCGTCGGATCCGTCGCCGGTCAGCACCACGGTGACGTGTTCCCTGGCCAGCCGGTACATGCAGGACGCCGCGATCGCCGACGGGAAGGCGTAGGGCTCTCCCATATGGGTGAGGACGGTGTCGATGGCGTCCTTCGCGTCCGAGGCGCCGATGCGGTACACGTGGTGCCGGGTGCCGCAGTGCTCCGCCACGGCGCGGGCGTACGCGGACTCGTCGAAGGCGGCGTGCTCGAAGCCGACGGAGAAGGTGTGGATCGGCCGGCCCAGCTGCCGGGTGGCCATGGCGACCACCAGGCTGGAGTCGAGCCCGCCGCTGAGCATCGCGCCGAGCGGCACCTCCGACTCCAGCCGGTCGTGGACAGCCTGCTGGAGCAGGGCGTCGATCGTGTCGTCGATCTCGGCCTGCGGCGTGTCCGTGAGCTCGGCGGTGAAGGCGAACCGCCAGTAGGTCCGGCGGCGTTCGGGCCGGCCCTTCTCCAGGACCAGGACGGTCGCCGGCTCCAGCTTGCGCGCCTGCCGGTAGACGGTGTGCGGTGCGGGAACCACCCGGTAGCTCAGGTACTGGTCGATGGCGACCGGGTCGGTGTCCCGGCCGATGCCGGGGTGCAGCATCAGCGCGGGCAGCTCCGAGGCGAAGGCCACCCCGCCGCCGGCGGGCCTGGCGTAGAACAGGGGCTTCTTGCCGACCCGGTCGGTGGCCAGGACGAGCCGCTCGCGGCGGGTGTCGTACACGGCCACGGCGAACATCCCGTGGAGCCGCTCGACGAAGTCCTCACCCAGTTCCTGGTACAGGTGCGGCAGCACCTGCGCGTCGCTGCCGCCGCGCACCGGGCGGCCCCGGGCCGCGAGGAAGGCGCGCAGCTCCTGGTGGTTGTAGATCTCGCCGTTGAGGACGCACACGATCGTGCCGTCGTCGCTGAAGACGGGCTGGGAGCCGTCGTGCAGGCCGATGACCTTCAGCCGGCACATCGCCAGGGCCGCCTCGGCGGTGATGAAGGACCCCGTCTCGTCGGGGCCCCGGTGTGCCATGGCGGCGCAGGCGGCCGAGGTGTAGGGGGCGTGGACGGGGGCGTGGCCCAGGGATGCCGATCCCGCGATTCCGCACACAGGTCAGCCCTCCTTCAGGTCGAGACGGCGCTTGGCGTGGCCGGATCGCAGTCCGTCCGGCGGGACGGCGGTCACCCGGACCGGTCCGACCAGGCCCGAGGCGATCATCTGGGCGACGTCCGGGGCCTGCCGGCCGACGGCCGCGCGGACCGCGGCGATCTGCTGGTCGCCGATCGCGTCGGCGACGACCCGGATGACCAGCCCGTCGTCGTCGGCCGCCTCGAAGGGGCGGCCGGGGAAGACCTCGGCCATGATCTGGGCCAGGTCGTGGTTGCTGATCCGCTCCCCGTGCTTGAGGTCGCCGGAGAGGCGGCCGTCGATGCGTTCGAACGCGAAGACCTCGCGGCCGTCGTGGCGGATGCGGCGCAGTCCGGTGATGGCGTCGCCGGTCGCGTAGCGGACGGCGGGGAAGTAGCCGCGGGTGAAGGAGGTGAGCAGGAGCGCGCCGCTGCCTTCCTGCCGGGAGGGGACCCGGTCGTAGCCGGTGGGGCGGCCCAGCTCGTCGGGTGGCAGGACCTCCGGGAGGATGTGGTCGTGGAAGTGGTAGAGGCCGGTGCGCGCGCACGAGTGGGCGATGGCGCCGATCTCGATGGAGCCGAACACGTCGAGGACGTCCTCGGGGCGCAGGCCGAAGCGTTCGGCCACGTGGGCGCGCCAGGCGGGGGGCGCGACATCGCCCACGACCATGATCTTCCGCGGCCGGATGTCCAGGGCGGGACGGGCCTGCAGCAGCCGGTCGAGGATCATCGGCATCGTGAAGAACACCTCGGGGCGCCACGCGTTGAGCTTCGCCACGTGCTCGTCCACAGGCCGGGTGAAGTCGATGTCGTGGGCCTCGAAGCCGAGTTCGAGGAAGACGCGCCGCGCCGAGGCCGCGGCGTGTCCGGTGCCGAGGTCGGCGACCGCGACGGCGCCGCGTGGCACGGTCGCGGTGAACTCCGCGAACAGCTCACGTCGCTGGGCCACGTAGGCGTCGTCGTCCGCGGGCGAGTAGAGGATGCGTTTGCGCTGTCCGCCGGAGGTTCCCGAGGTGTGGTAGGCGGAGGCGTCCGGCAGGTGCGGGTGGTCGGCGGTGTAGTAGTGCGCGCCGAGCAGATCGGTGCCGATGACGGGGAGGTCGGAGAGGTCTCCGGAGCCCAGAGCGCCGCGGTCGACGAGCAGGTCGCGGTACCAGGGGAAGCGCTGGGCGTGGCGGGCCGCGAGGGCGGCCAGTTCCGCCTCGCGTGCCGGAGTGAGGGCCCGGGGTGCGGTGAGGGTGGCGTACGGCATGAGGTGCCTTTCGTGGGGAGGGTGGGGAGCGCGTGCGTCAGCCCCAGCGCCGCGTCTCGCCGAAGAAGCCCGGCACCGGGACGGCGAGCCCCTTCTCGACGGCCTGCTGGTAGAGGCGCTGTCCCACCGCGAGGTCGAGGACGCCGAGCCCGAAGGGGGAGAAGATCCGCGGCCGGTCGGTGGCCGGCGTGACCTCGCCGCGCAGCACTCCGGCGAGGGTGCCGTCGATGAAGTCACGGTGGCCGAGGAGCTGTTCGGCCAGGTGCGGTGAGGTGTCCGCGGTCAGGCAGTGGTCGATGTCGTCGAGGATGTTCTGCGCGCCGGCGACGATTTCCGGGCCGATGTCCCGCAGGGAGACGTTGAGGACGGTCTGTCCGGGGGCGAAGACGCCGGGCCGGGTGACCCAGGGCTCGGGCGCGGTGGTGGCGAAGACGACGACGTCGGCTTCGGCGATGGCCCGTTCGAAGGAGTCCTCCCGATCGGCCCGATAGCCGAGTTCGGTGACGCGCCGGGTGAGGGCGTCGGCGTAGGTGGCCTCCCGGTCGTGCACGACGAAACGGTTCACGGACCAGGCCTGCGCGGCGAGGAACTCGGCGATGTTGCGCGCGATGACCCCGGCGCCCACCAGGGCTATCCGGTCCGCGACCCGGCCGCCGGTGAGTTCCTGGGCGCCCAGGACGGCGGACGCGGCGGTGCGGGCGGCGCTGATCTGGGAGGCCTCCAGGCAGGCGAAGGGGTATCCCGTCTCGTAGTCGTTGAGGAGCAGGGTGGCGGAGGCGCGGGGGATGTTCCGCTCGATGTTGCGGGGGTAGCTGGCGATCCACTTGATGCCGGAGACACCGTGGTCGCCGCCGAGGTGGGCGGGCAGGGCGATGATGCGGGCGTCCGGCTTCTCCGGGAAGCGCAGGAAATAGCTGTTGGGGTTGACCGAGTCACCGGCGTCGTGTGTGAGGTAGGCGGAGCGGACCGTCTCGACGATCTCGGGACGGGATACGTCGATGAGGGTGCGCAGGGCGGAGCCGCCCACCACGTGGAAGTCGAACATGCGGGGTTCTCTTTTCTCGTCGGTGTGATCGCGCCGGGGGCCGGTCATACGGCGACGGGTTGCGCGCCGGGGGCCTCGAGGACGCCGGTACCGAAGGTGTCGGCCACCCACATGTCGTCGTAGATCGTCCTGATGTAGCGGTCGCCCATGTCCGGGGAGAGCGCCACGACGCGCGAGCCCGCGGGGATCCGGTCGGCGATCGACTCCAGGGCCGCCAGGACGGATCCGGTGGAGCCGCCGACCGGCAGGCCGTGTTCGCGGGCCAGGCGCCGGCACATGCGGACGGCGTCGGGCTCGTCGACGAGGACGACCTCGTCCACCCGGTCCGGCCGGCACAGTTCGGGGCGGCGGCTGGTGCCGAGGCCGGGGATGTAGCGGGGGCCGGGAGGACCGCCGAAGGTGACGGATCCGGTGGTGTCGACCGCGACGATCCGCGTCCACGGCGAGTACGTCCGGAAGTGCCGGGTGCAGCCCATGAGCGTGCCGGTGGTGCCCGCGCCGACCAGCAGGACGTCGACGTGCCCGATGTTCTTCAGGATCGAGGTGGCGGTCCGCCGGGCGTGCGCCTGCGCGTTGGCGGGGTTGGCGTACTGGTTGAGCCACACCAGGCCCGGGTCGGCCTCGGTCATCTCCCGGATGCGGGCGATCCGGGTGCCCAGGTATCCGCCGTTGTCGTCCCGCCGGGTGACCTGGACGACCTCGGCTCCGAGGGCCTGGATGAGGGCCAGGCTCTGGGGGGAGATGTTCGGGTCGGTCACGCAGGTGAAGTGGTATCCGCGGGCGGCGGCGATGACGGACAGGGCGATGCCGAGGCTGCCGGAGGACGACTCCACGATCCGGCCGCCGGGCCACAGGACGCCGTTGCGTTCGGCGTCCTCCACCATGCCGAGCGCCGACTTGAGCTTCACGGACCCGGCCGGGTTCATCCCCTCCAGCTTCAGGAAGAGGTGACTGCCCGGCAGGAAGCCGTCCAGTTCCAGAAACACCTCGTCGGTGACGATGTCGCAGGCGCGCTGGTAGATCATCGGTCCTCCCCCGGGCCGGTCGACGGAGTGCGAACGGCACCGGCGGCCAGCCGGCGCAGGAAGAGGGCTTCGGCGTGGGCCAGCGAGGCGATCTCCCCCGGGCTCACGCTCTCGTCGGTGCCGTGGATGTTCGACGGCGGGTCCTCGACGCCGCACAGGATGATCTCGGCGTCGGGGTGGAGCGACCGGAAGGCGGAGCAGACGGCGATGGAGCCGCCGGCCCCGACCTCGCGGGGCGCGACGCCGAAGGCGTCCCGCATGGCGTCGCGCATCACGGCGTGGGCGGTTCCGCCGGTGTCCGCGAGGAAGGACGGGCCGCTGGTGACGCGCCGGACCTCCAGGTGCGCGCCCCAGGGGACCCGGGCCCGCAGATGGCCGGCGAGCTCCTCGTGGACGCGCACGACGTCCGCCCCGGGCGGGGTACGGACGCTGACCAGCGCCTTCGCCGTCGGCAGGAGCGCGGGTACGGCGTCGTCGAGGGGCGGTGACTGGACGGCCAGCACGGTGACGGAGGGCAGGGTCCACAGCCGGTCGGCGACGGTACCGGTGCCGATGAGTTCGACGCCGTCCAGGACGCCGGCGTCGGCCCGGAAGTCCGCCTCCGCGTACTCCGCACCGCGCCCGGAATCCCCGCGCCCCGCTACCGTCCCAGTGTCCGGAACGGGCACGCTCGGTGTGCCGTCGCTGTCGTGCAAGGTGGCCAGGAGGCGGATCAGGGCGGTCATCGCGTCGGGCGTGGGCCCGCCGAACTGGCCCGAGTGCAGCGTCCTGGACAGCGTGGTGAGGGTGACCTCCACGACGGCCATGCCGCGCAGGGAGGTGGTGACGGTCGGGATGCCCGGGGCGACGTTCCCGGTGTCCGCGATGACGACGACGTCCGGCGCGATGAGGCCGGGGTGGGCGCGCAGCAGCTTCTCCAGGCTCGCGTCGCCGGGCTCCTCACTGCCGTCGACGAGGACCACGATGTCGAGGTCGGGGTAGGGGTCGTGGGGCAGGGCGTCCCGGAGCGCGCGCAGCGCCGTGAGATGCATGACGACGTTGCCCTTGCAGTCCGCGCTGCCGCGGCCGTACCAGCGGCCGTCGCGTTCGGTCAGCTCGAAGGGAGGTGTCCGCCAGGCGGTCTCGTCCTGCGCGGAGACGACGTCGTAGTGGGCGTAGAGCACCACGGACGGCGCTCCGGGCGGACCGGGGCGGCGGGCGTAGACGGTCTCGGTGCCGTCGTCGGCGGAAAGCAGCCGGATCTCGGGCAATCCGGCGTCGGTGAGCAGGGCGGCGATCCTGCGGGCCGCGCGGGGGAAGTGGTCCGGGGGCGCGTTCCCGACGACCGTGCGCAGCGCGACCAGTTCGGCGAGGTCCTCGCGGGCTCTGGGCATCAGGGCGCGCACGTTCGCGGCCAAGGGGGGTGCGGACATGATGGTCTCCGGCGTGGGGGTGGGGGCGCTCAGACGGCGGTGGGCGAGGGAGAAAGGAGCGGGGCCAGCTCCGCGAGGACCTTCCCGGCGACTTCCCGGCCGGCCCGCAGCTGGGCGTCGTGCGTGCTGGCGCCGAGGTGCGGCAGGGCGACGACGTTCGGCAGGGCCAACAGCGGCGAGGAGCCCGGGGGTTCGGTGGCGAAGACGTCCAGCGCCGCGCCGGCGGGCCGGCCCTCGCGCAGCGCTCGGGTCAGGGCGCTCTCGTCGACGATGCCGCCGCGAGCGGTGTTGACCAGGTAGGCGGTGGGCTTCATCAGGGACAGCTCCCGGGCGCCGATGAGTCCGGCGGTCCCGGGGGTCCTCGGCAGGTGGAGGGTGACGACGTCGCTCGTGGCGAGGAGTTCGTCGAGGCCGGTGGCGTGGACGTCGCCGTCGGCGATGTCCGCGTAGGGGTCGTGCGCGAGGACGCGCATGTCGAAGGCGGCCATGCGGCGCGCGACCTGCCGGCCGACGCGGCCGTAGCCGACGATGCCCAGGGTGCGGCCCGCCAGTTCGACGCCGGCGAACTCGGACCGGCGCCACTGGCCGTCCTCGAGGCTGCGGGCGGCGGCGGTGATGTGGCGCGCCGAGGCGACGATGAGCCCGACGGTGAGTTCGGCGACGCTCACGGTGTTGGAGCCGGGGGCGTTGACCACGGCGATGCCGCGGGCTGCGGCTGTGATGGTGTCCACGTTGTCGAGGCCGACGCCGGCCCGCCCGACGACGCGCAGCCGGGGTGCCCGGTCGAGCACCTCGGCGTCGACCCGGGTGCCGCTGCGGACGATCAGGGCGTCGGCGTCGGTCAGAGCGGCGAACAGGGCCTTGCGGTCACGGCCGTCGAGGTGCCGGACGTCGCACGTGGACTTCAGGACGGCGAGGGTCTCGCCGGGCAGTGCGTCACTCACGATCACGATCGGTGAGGGCACGGATCTCTCCTTGAGGAGGTGTGGAGCCGCGAGGAAGGGCTCTACTAATCCAAACGTTTGGTTTGTTTTCAAAACAAGCCTAACGGTCGGTTGGTTTTCGGGAAAGCCGCGTTCCATGTGGCCTGCACCACTCCCCCCGGCGGTCCACCGGGGGGCGGGCGTCAGGTCAACTGCTCGCGGTACCAGGCGGCATGGGCCGCCAGACCCGCGGAGAGACCGGTCTCCGGCGCGTGGTCGCCCACGGTGCGCAGCCGGGTCGCGTCGAACCAGTGGTCGACGCCGAACAGGTCCAGGAGATGGCCGTCGCCCCCGGCGGCGACCATCTCCGCCCGGGCCCGTTCGAGCGGCTGACCACCCGTCACCAGCGGGAAGCCGAGGTGACGGTGCGTAGCGACGACCAGTTCGCGGAGGCTGACCGGCCGGGGAGGACAGGCATGGAAGACTCCGGCCGCCCGGCGCGGCGGCGTGGTCACGGCCATGCGCGCGAGGGACGTGGCGAGACTGCCGACCTCCGTGAGCGACAGCAGCGCGGAGCCGTGCCCGGGCAGTCCCGAGCGCAGAGCACGCAGCATCCGCAGCAGGCTCGGCATCACCCACCGGTCACCCGTCCCGTAGACGAGGTACGGGCGCAGGACGGCACCGCCCGCCTCCAGTACGAACCGCTCGCCGGACAGGCGGCTGCGGCTGGTGGGCGAGACGGGACGCGGCTCCACGGCGCCTTCGGCGGCCTCGCGGAACGGACCGTTCCCGTACACGGCCGCCGTGCCCAGCCGTACGAACTTGCCCACGCCCGCCCGGCCGGCCTCGGCCACGAGGTGGCGTGTTCCGTCGGTGTTCACCGCCACGCCGCTCGCCTCGTCCCGGCCGACGTGGGAGGCGAGGTGCAGGACGCAGTCCACGTCGCGGCAGATACCGCGCAGGGTGGCGGGGTCCGTGAGGTCCCCGTCCACGACCTCGACGCCCGGCCCGCGTACCAGGGGGCGCCGGTGGGCCAGCAGGCGCACCCGCGCCCCCGAGGACCGCAGGAGCGGGACGACCGCGCCGCCCACGAAGCCGGATCCGCCGGTGACGAGGACGCGCGGACGGTTCACCGGCGGGTGCGCGAGGTCGAGGGCGCGCGGTGGGCGACGAGGTCGCACTCGTAGGCGACGGCGCCGTTCTGCTCGGCGGTCACCCGCACCTCGTACGTGCCGACGCCGGTCATGGCCAGCCGTGCCCGCACCAGGCAGGGGGCGTCGAACTCCACGTACCGGTGGAAGCGGTTGGTCATCGCGGGCGCCAGGATCGCGCCGGGGCCCGCGAGGCGTTGGGCCGCCTGCCGGGCGGCCTCCATCAGGAGCATCCCGGGCACGTGGTCGGTGGGGTGGTCGAAGAGGGTCGGGTGCGCCCAGTTGACGCGCAGCGGCCAGGCCCCCTCGTACGGGTCCGTGGTGTCGGCGCCGGCCGGCGGCCGGCCGAGCACCACATCGGCCTCGACGGCCCGGCCGACCTCGTGCGGAGGCAAAGGCGCGGGCTGCTCGGGCAGGCGGACGGGCACCTCGGCGTACGCTCCCCGCAGCCGCCGGTAGACGGAGCGCCGCAGGCAGTTGAGCGTCATCCGGCCGTGGCCCAGGCGCACCGCGCCCCAGGCGAGCCCGACGTTCATCGTCATCCCGGCGAGGAGGTCGCCGCGGAGCGTCACATCCGTGCAGTCGATGGTCAGTTCCACGTTGACCGGCCGGTCGTCCAGACGCAGGGCGTGCGGGGAGAGACTGAAGTCCAGCTCCGTCATGAGGGTCGGGTGGTCGCAGGGCAGCTCGTAGAAGGCGTGGGCGACCAGCGAGGACGTCTGCCGGATACTCTCGGCGGCCAGCAGCGGATCGTGCCAGCGGTGGCCGACGGGGCCGTAGAAGCCATGGCCGCGCGGCCATTGGGCGCCCACTTTGAAGCGGTGCGGGCCATGGCGTATCCAGTCGGTCAGCAGCACCTCGCCGATGGCCCGGCGGTGGACGAGATCGCGCGGCGCCGTCCGGTCGAAGGACAGGGGGCGTAAGCGCTCGGTGGCGAGCGGCGGGGGGCAGGCGGTGAGGACGGAAGGAGAGGAGAGGTCGACCGACATGTCACACGGCTCCTGATCTGCGCTGTTTCCCGAAGACACCCGGCGGCCGCCGGGTGGGGGTGATCGTGGTACAGCTTGTCGAAGACTAGAATACCTAACGTACGGTTTGTTTTAAACACCTCTCACCAGGCTCTTCACGCGCCTGGCACGACCCGGAAACAAGGAAGTCACGCGATGGCCCAACAAGAACGAGCGATCGAAACGCGCCGGAGACTCCTGATCGGGGCGGCCGAAGTCTTCGACGAACGCGGCTACGCGGCAGCGAGCATCAACGAGATCCAGGAGCGCAGCGGGATCACCAAAGGGGCCATGTACTTCCACTTCGCGTCCAAGGAGGAGATCGCGCGGGGCGTGATGGCCGCGCAGACCGAGCTTCCCGTCGACACCCGCAGCCGCTCCGCTTCACCGATGCAGCGGGCCATCGACCTGACCCATGAACTGGCCCACCAGCTGCGCACGAACGTCCTGTTCCGCGCGAGCATCCGGCTCACGGTGGAGCAGGGGACGTTCCAGGCGAACGACTCCGACCTCTATGACTGGTGGCTGCGGGCCTTCGGCCAGGAACTGACGCGTGCCCGGGACGGCGGGGAGCTGCGCGAGGAGCTGGTCCCCGAGGACGTGGCGGCCAGCGTGGTGGGCTCCTTCACCGGCATCCAGATGCTCTCCCACGTCATGTGCGACCGCCGGGACCTCCACGAGCGCCTGGCCCGCTGGTGGGAGCAGATCCTCCCCGGCATCGCGACGCGGGAGGCCCTGCGCCGGGCGCTGCCGACCGGGTCCCCGGAACTCGGCCTGACCGGCGGGACCTGAGCGGCGGGAGCCGAGCGGAGGGGCGGGGCCCGGGCGCCCTACGCCGCGGACCCCAGCTCCTCCCCGCACCGGAGGTTCCACCGCCCCGCGCGGCCGCTGAGCACGGTCAGCGTCAGGGGCCGCACGTCCAGCCGCCAGAACGCCCGCGGCGGCAGCGCGAGGGCGTGGACGACCGCCGCCCGGATCACGACGGGTTCGGTGACGGCCAGCACACGGCCGTCGTCACCCTCCTCGTTCGCCTCGTCGCCCTCTCCCCCGAGGCCGTCGAGCCAGGCGCCGACCCGGCCGACGAGCGCGAGCACCGACTCCCCGCCGTGCGGCGCGGCCCCGGGGTCCGCCAGCCAGGTGGCCACGGCCCCGGGCTCGGCCGCCGACAGCTCGCCGAGCGTCCTGCCCCGCCAGCGGCCGGCGTCCAGGTCCGCCGGCGCGGCGAGGGCCGGGGCGAAGCCCAAGGCGGCGGCCGTCTCACGGCAGCGGCGGGAAGGGGAGGCGAGCAGGCGGGAGGCGCGGGGTACGGCCGCGGCGACGGCCCGGGCCCGGCCGAGCCCGGCCTCGTCGAGCGGGGAGTCGTCGTCGAAACGGGCCTCGCGCAGGGCCGGTCCGGGGGCCGGGGCGAGCAGCATGGCGCGTACGGTCATACGACGGATTGTGCCCCGACGCCGGCCATGGAACGGCGGGCGACGGAAGCGCGGGATCGAGCGGAATCGCAGCGCGAGAATTTCGGTACGCCTATACGATGAAAAAGGCCCTCTTTCAGGAAACCGCGTCCCATCGTTTGCCCTCTCTCCAGGAGACCCCCCGTGAAGAGGAGCGACAACCGTGGGCCTTACGTCCCAGACCTTCCTGCTGACCCTGGTGGTCATAGCCGTCGCGGTGACCGCGCTGGTCCTGTGGCTGTGGCCGCGGGCCGCGAAGAAGGGGCCCCTGGCGTTCGCCTCCCGTCTCGGGATGCTCGTGCTCGTCCAGCTCTGTGTCCTGTCCGTGCTGCTCGTCGCCGCGAACAACGAATTCGGCTTCTACTCCACCTGGAAGGAACTCCTCGGCCAGAACTCCCGCAAGCAGGCCGTGCGCGCCGGTTCGGGCAACGGCAAGCGGCCGCCGGCCCTGACGGTCAAGGGGCAGGAGCCCGTCGGCCTCGGCCCCAAGGAGAAGGCCGGACAGGTGGACCGGATCGAGATCAACGGCCCGGTGACCGGGCTGAGCATGGACGGCTTCGCCTATCTCCCGCCCCAGTACTTCCAGAAGGGGCATGAGAAGGACACCTTCCCCGTGATCGTGTCGATCACCGGGCAGCCCGGCCAGTCCATCAATCTCATCACCAAGGCCAAGGTCCCCCAGGCCGCCTCCAAGGCCGTGATGGCGGGCCAGATGAAGCCGACGATCGTGCTGATGCTGCGCCCCTCGGTGGTGGCGGACCGCGACACCAACTGCACGGACGTGCCCGGCGGTCCGCAGGCGCTGACCTTCTTCAACCAGGACGTCCCGGTCGCCGTCAACGACGTCTACCGCGTGGACAACACCCGTGGCGGCTGGGGTGCGGTGGGCAACTCCACCGGCGGCTACTGCGCGTTGAAGATGGCCATGACCAATCCGTACCGGTACGGGGCCGCCGCCGGTCTGTCCACCGACCTCTTCGCCCGCGAGGACCGTGACACCGGCGACCTCTACGCCGGCAACAAGCAGATCAAGAACGAGTCCGATCTGACGTGGCGTCTGGAGCACATGCCCCCGCCGCCGGTCTCCCTGCTCCTGGCCGCCAGCGAGAAGGGCGAGGAGAAGTACTACGCGCAGATGCAGAAGTTCGCCGGGAAGGCCAAGCCCCCCACCAAGGTGGAGAAGCTGGTGCGCGAGGAGGGCGGCCACAACTTCGTCACCTGGCGCGAGGAGTACCCCGTGGTGTTCCGCTGGCTCGACAAGGAACTCGCCACCCGCCGCTGACGCCCGCGCCCATGGCCGCCCGCGCACACGGCCTTCACCAGCGGAGGGGAACGGTATCGGTCGGCGCCACGTCCCAGCCAGTGTGGCCCGAAAGCGCACGGCTCCGTACGCCGTACGCGGGGGAAGGGGCGTACGGCATATGGACACGGAACGCCGCAAACCACTGCTGGCCGGACGCTACCGGCTCATGGAGCAGCTCGGCCGGGGCGGCATGGGCGTCGTCTGGCTGGCCATGGACGAGGTGCTGGACCGTGAGGTGGCCGCGAAGGAGGTCCAGGCTCCGGAGCGGATGAACGCCGACGACGTACGCGTCCTCTACGCCCGGCTGAAACAGGAGGCCCGCGCGGCCGCCCGGGTCAGCCACCCCAACGTCATCACCGTGCACGACGTGGTGGAGCAGGAGGGCCGCCCCTGGATCGTGATGGAGCTGGTGCGCGGGCAGTCCCTGGACGCCGTACTCCGCCAGGAGGGCGTGCTGACGCCCAAGGAGGCCGCCCGCATCGGCGCCCTGGTGCTCCAGGCGCTGCGCGCCGCCCACGCCGTGGGAGTGCTCCACCGCGACGTCAAACCGGCCAACGTCCTGATGGAGGCCGGGGGCCGGGTCGTCCTCACCGACTTCGGCATCGCGCTCGTCGAGGGCGCGGGCACCCTCACCCGCACCGGTGACCTCATCGGCTCCGCCGAGTACCTCGCCCCGGAGCGGGCGACGGGCAAGCGCCCCGGCATCCCCTCCGACCTCTGGTCGCTGGGCACCCTGCTGTACGTGGCGGTCGAGGGCGTGTCGCCGTTCCGGCGCGGCGACGCCCTCAGCACGCTGCGGGCCGTGGTCGACGACCCGCTGGCGCCGCCCCGGCGCGCCGGCCCGCTGACGCCGTTGCTGGAGGGGCTGCTGCGGAAGGACCCCGCACGGCGGATGGGCTCGGCCGAGGCCGAGCAGCTCCTGGACGCCGTCGCCGACGGCCGGCTGACGGAACAGCCGGGGTACGTGCCCACGACCCTCGACGAGCCGGTGCGCGCCCGGACGGAGACCCCGTCCCCCCTCCCCCTGCGGGAGACGCCACCGCCGTTCACACCGACGCCCACGCCACCTCCGACGCCGACGCCGTCCCGCGCTCCCACACCTACTCCGACTCCCACGCCCGCGCCGTCGCCGATGCCGACGCCGAGGCCCTGGGCCGGGCCCTCGCCCGTCGGCTCCCCGACCCCGCCGCCCGTGCCGGTCGGGCTCCAGCAGGGGGGCCTCGCCACGCCCCTGGTCGTTCCCGCCTACGGCGATCCGCGCCATCCCGGGTACCCGGTGGGACCGGATCCGGATCCGGATCCGGTGCCGGATCCCGGGCGGCGGAAGGCCGCCTGGATCGTGGCGGCCGTCACCGCGCTGGTCCTGGTCGCCGGGGGCACCGCCGGGGTGATCGCCTTCCGGGACGCGGGCGGCGGCACGGGAACTCCTGGCGGCGGGCCCACCGCCTCGGTCTCCCAGGGCGCGGGCAGCGATCAGGACGGGCAGAGCCAGGCCCCGGCCACCGGGGCGACGGGGGACGACGGGTCCGGGAACCCGTCCCCCACCCCGTCCCCCACCTACGAACCATCTCCCAGCGCCCGGACCTCGTGCGGCGGTGGCTGGGTGACGTCGTGTTAGTCACGCTATCGGGGGTGTGAGTGTGCAACGGACCAGGATCGTCTCATTGCTGGCGGTGCCCGTGCTGCTGGCCGGCGCCGGGCTGACGGCCTGCTCGTCGGACGGGGGGAAGCCGTCGAAGATCGCCCTGGAGGCGGCGGGCGTGGTGGCGGCGCAGCCGTTCGTCCAGGCCCCCGGGGCCGATATCCAGGGGGTCAAGGCCGTCCCGGTGACGGGAGGCACCACCCGGGCCGACGCCAAAGGGGCCTTCGGCGGCACGCCCGGCCAGACCCACTGCGACCGGGCCAAGCTGATCGACCAGCTGACCCAGGACCCGGTGAAGGGGAAGGCCTGGGCCGACGTGCGGGGCATCGCCTTCGACAGGATCAAGGATCACATCAACGGCCTCAACGAAGTCACTCTCGCCCAGGACACCCTGGTCGAGAACCACAACTACCAGGGCGACGGCAAGACCGTCGCGTATCTCTCCGTCCTCCAGGCGGGCGTCACCATCCTTCAGGACGACTACGGGACCCCTTCCGTGAAGTGCAACTGCGGCAATCCGCTGGGCAAGCCGGAGGACGTCGACCGGAAAGGGTCCACGTACACCGGGACCAAGTGGGAGCGCTTCGAGGTCACCCAGATCACCGTGATCGAGGCGCGCACCATCGAGGAGGGTCCCTTGAAGTCGGTCTCGCTCATCGATGTCCGGCAGCCCGACAAGGCGTTCGACCGGCCGGCCAAGGGCGACGGATCGACCGACGGAAAGCCGTATACGCTGCCGCCGCAGTCGCGGCCGGGCGGGACCGGTTCCCCGTCGGCCGAGGGATCCGGGTCTCCCTCCGGTTCCGCTTCCGGCTCCGCGTCCGGCTCCCCGTCCGAGCCGGGTACGGGCTCCCCTCGGGCTCCGCTTCGGACTCCCCCTCCGGCTCGGGCTCGGCGTCGAGGCCGTCCGGCTCGTCCACCTCGTCGGGCAAGGGCACCGGCGGCACCGGCAGCCACAGCCCGTCGTCGTCCGGCGGCCACACGGCGTCCAAGCCGCCCTCGCTCCCGGCCCCGACACACACCGGCGCTGGCACTGGCGGCAGCACTGGCGGTGGCGGTGGTACGCACACGACCCCGCCGAAGTCGATCGCCCCTCCGCCGCCCACGTCCGGCCATACGCCGGGCACGGTCCCGACGCACGCCACCACCGCCGCCCCCGTGCATACGACGGCCGTGGCGCCCCCACCCGTGCACACCACCGCCGTGGCCCCGCCCGTGAGGACGGCGGCCCCGCCGGAGCGGAAGACCGAAGCCCCACCGGCGCGGAGGACCGAGGCCCCGCCGGAGCGGACGGCGGCCCCTCCGGCCGTCAGCCCGCAAGCTCCGAACGAGCACGCGCCAACCGGCTATTAGTGATCTCGTACGTGGGTGACGCGAACAACCCCCGCGCCCGCCTCTCCGGGTCGGGGTGGGGGTTGCGGCAGAGCCACCCGGCGAGGTCGCGGAGCTCCAGCATCGTGGGCACGGTCCGGCGCAGCGCCCCGGGGTCGCCGGTGAAGGCCCGCTCCAGAACGCACAGCAACAGCGCGTAGACGTCGTCGAAGCGGTCGGCGGCCCGCCGGACCTCACCGCCCGGCGGGTAGTCGGCGACCCGGGCGGCGGGGTCGATGGGCTGGACGTCGTGCCAGGTCACGGCGAGCGCCGGGCCGGTCGGCCCGGTGGCGGGGGTGTCGTGGGGCCCGTAGGAACGCTGCCGGAGGATCTCGTCGAAGCGGAAGTAGTGCGCGGGCTGCCGGGCCTCGCCGAAGAGCCGGTCGTCGGAGTCGAAGACGGTCCGGTCGGCGCCCTCGCCCTGCTCGGTGATCACGCGCAGGGCGGTGAGCGCCGAGGCGAGGTCCGTGACGGGGAAGGCCTCCCCGCCGGAGTTGTAGAAGTCCCGGGGGCCGACCTGGCGCGCGGGGTCGCCGCGGAAGAGCTCGCGCTCGCCGAGCTCGTCCGTCAGCCGGAGCACGCCCTCGCGGATGGTCCGGTAGAACTGGCCGACCGAGGTCCAGCCGTCGTCCTCGCGGACCGACGGGTGGCCGGGCGGCTCGGCCACGTACGCGGGCCGTTCGACGGCCAGGAAGGTCTCCAGCGCCTCGACGCCGAAGTGGCGCAGGGCGACGGTCACGTCGTCCCTGCTGAAGGGCAGCCGGGCGGGGTAGGCGCTGACGAACCGCGAGTGGGCCACGAGGGGCCGGCCGCCGACGGCGTTGAGGAGGTTGGCGACGAGCGTCATGTGGAGCATCTCCTCCAGCACCACGCTCCGGATGACGAAGAAGGCGGGGCGGTTGGTGCCCGCCCGCATGGTGTGCATGGCGGTCAGGTAGGGCGGGATGGTGAGGTGTTCCAGCGTCAGCGCGGCCTGGAGGAACAGCTGGAGGTCCGCGCGGTCGCGCGGCACCCGGAACGGCGGCTCCGGCAGGACGGCGGGCGAAAGCATGACGGTCATGCCGGTCCTCCCGGTCGGCGGACGACCAGGGGCCGCCGCAGCTCCGCGAGGTCGCGGTCGACGGCCTCGGCGCTGCGCAGGGCGAGCGCGGCCATGGTGAGCGAGGGGTTGGAGGTGCCGACCGAGGGCATGCTGCCGCAGCCGACGGCGTAGAGGTTGGGGTGGTCCCAGCAGCGCTGCCACGGGTCGACCACGGATGTCGAGGGCGAGTCCCCCATGATGTGCGTCCCGGCCGCGTGGCCCGCGCCCTGGAAGACGTAGTCGTGGCCCTCGAAGCGGTACCAGCCGGGCGCGGCGGGCCCCGGAGCGTACGCGGTCCGGTCGTCGGCGCCCAGCAGGGCGAAGAGGCGGGCGGAGACGGCCCTGGCGGCGGCGATGCCGCGTTTGACGTGCTCGGAGAGGTCGTAGGTGAGGACGGGCCGGGGATTGCCGAGCGCGTCGCGGTGGCGGGGGTCGAGGGTGACGCGGTTGCGGCTCTCGGCGTCCTGTTCCATGGCGAACTGGAGGCACAGCTGGCGGCCGACCTCGTGGCCCAGCGTCTCGCGCAGCGCGGTGCCGAAGAGGCCCGCGCCGCGCGGCGCCCCGGGGTCGGCCCCGATGCCGAGGAGGCGGGCGACGTCGCTCGCCGGGGCGCCGGTGGGCCAGCTCCAGCCCCAGTTGGCGATCTCGACGCGGAAGGGGGCGCGGGCGCGCCGGGCGGGCCCGGTGCGGAAGCACTCCAGGCCGGAGGTGGAGCCGGGGCCCCGGAACGGGCCGGTGGGACGGTTCAGCAGGCCCCAGGTGAGCAGCGTGGGGTGGTCCATCAGGTTCCGTCCCACCTGGTCGCTGCTGTTGGCGAGCCCGGAGAGGAGCAGCAGCCGGGCGTTCTCGACGGCGTGGGCGGCGAGGACGACGACGTCCGCCTCGGCGGTGTGGGTGGTGTGGGCGGGGGCGGCGGGGTCGTCGTAGCGCTGGTACTCGACGCCGAGGACGCGCCCGTCGCCCGCGACGAGCACCCGGTCGACCACGGCGCGGGCGCGGAGGGTGACCCGGTGGCTCCAGGCGGCCTGGGTCTTGCGGGCGTCGTACTTCGCCTGGACGGGGCAGATGGGGACGCAGGAGGCGTTGCCGACGCACCGCTCGCCGTAGTTCGGCAGGCCGGTGGCGCCCACGGGGCGGTAGTGGTCGTGGCGTGGGTCGGGGGTGCCGTTGCGGGCGTGCGGGGTGGTGACCACGCGCAGGACGGTCCCGGGTCCGTCGGGTGTCTCCCGGAGGGGCACGCCGTCGAGGCGGGCGGCGAGGACCCGGTCGAGGTGGCTGCGGGGGATCGCGCGCATCGGGTAGGCGTAGCCGGGCGGGAAGGGCAGGCCGATCGCTTCGCGCTGCTCGTCGGCGTCGCCGGCGGCGCCCAGGGCGTGTTCGGCGGCCCGGTAGTGGGGTTCCAGGTCGGCGTAGCCGAGGGGCCAGTCGCGTCCGTAGCCGTAGGCGGCGCGCACGGCGAAGTCGTCGGGGTGCATCCGGGGCACGAGGCCCATCCAGTGGAGGGTGGTGCCGCCGCAGGCGCGCAGGTAGTCGCTGGCGTAGGGCAGGGGGCCGTCCTGGAGGAAGTAGCCGTGGGTCCGGTAGCCGCCGGACGGCAGGCCCTCCAGGTCGAGGACGTCCGGGGAGGGGGCGGCGGCGTTGGGCCGGTAGGGCGCGTTGGGGACCTTGGCGAGGGCCGCGTAGTAGGTGTTCAGGGCGTCGAGGTGGCCGGGCCAGGTGTCCAGGGTGCGGGTGCCGGCCTCCAGGACGAGGACGCGCCGGCCCCGGTCGCCCAGGTGTTTCGCGACGAGGGAGCCGGCGAGCCCGGCGCCGACGACGATGACGTCGTGGCGGTCCCCGGCGGTCACGCCACGTCCCCCGCCGCGTGGGCCGGGGTTCCGGGAGGCGGGTCGGCCCAGGTCCCGAAGCCGGGGGGCCGGGCGCCCGGCGGGTGGCCGTGGAAGGTCCGCCAGGCCAGGCCCTCGGTCCAGGCCTCGGGCGAGACGACGAAGGCGGTGTTGGGTTTCTCGCGGCCGAGCGCCGCGTGCGTGGCGCGGGCCAGGGAGGGCCAGACGCCCAGGTACCACAGGTGGGTGACGGCCCGGGCGATGTCGCGCGAGACCTCGTCGGCGAGGGCCGCCGGGTCACCCCCGGCCGCTGCCAGGTCGTCGAGGAAGCGGCCCACCGCCGCCCGGCCCAGTTGTTCGAGGGTGGTGTCGTGGTACAGCCGGACCATGCCGGTGCCCCGGAGGTCGAATTCGTCGAAGCCGGTGAGGCGTACGGACAGTTCGACGAACCCGGCGCATTCCGGGGGCGCCCCGGGCGGTTCGTGCGCTGTTGTCGCAGGGTGCTGGGTGTCCATCCGTACTCCCCCCGTCGGTACGCCTGCCGCATTTCTAGCGGAGCGTCCGCAATGGGCGGAAGAGGGATGAACGCCCTTCCTACTCCCGGATGTTGCCCGGGGGCGCACCCGTGGTTCCTCAGCGTCGCACGAGGTCGCTGGGGTCGGTGTTGGCGCCGCAGACGACCACGGCCACGCGCTCGCCCTCGGCGGGCGCGTACGCGGCGTCCGCTCCCCCGGCCAGGGCGGCGAGGGCGGTGGCGGCGGCGTGTTCGACGGCCAGTCTGCGGTCGTCCCAGAGGGCCTGGCGAGCGCGGACGATCGCGGTGTCCGGCACCAGCACGGAGCGCACGTCGGGGTCCCGGGCGATGGCCAGGGCGGTGCGGGAGGCCCGGCGGGCGCCGAGGGAGTCGGCGGCGACGGAGTCGACGGGCACGTCGACGACCCGGCCGGCCTCCAGCGCGGCGTTCAGCGTGCGGCAGCCCTCGGGCTCGACGGCGACCGTCCGTACGCCGTGGTGGCGCGCGGCGGTGGCGACACCGGAGAACAGCCCGCCGCCACCGACCGCCACGACCACGGTGTCCAGCCCGGGCACCCGCTCCCGGATCTCGTCGACGAGCGTGCCCGCCCCGGCCGCGATCAGCGGGTGGTCGTAGGCGTGGCTGGCCAGGGCGCCGGTGGTCGCGGCGAACTCCTCGCAGGCCGCCAGCGCCTCGGCGTACTCGGCGCCCACGAGGCGGACGTCCGCGCCGTAGCCGCGCAGCTTGGCCACCTTCACGTGGGGGGCGTTCTCGGGCAGGAAGACCGTGGCCCGCACCTCCTGGAGCCGGGCGGCCCAGGCGCAGGCCAGCCCGGCGTTGCCGCCGGAGGCGATGGTCACGCCGGCCTCGGGCAGCGTGCCGGCCTCGCGGTGGGCGGCGAGGAAGTTGTAGGCGCCGCGCGCCTTGAAGGAGCCGGTGTGCTGCATGTGCTCCAGGGCCAGCCACACGCCGTCGTCGCCCTCGACGACGGTGACGGGCCGGGTCCGCCCGGCCAGCCGGTCCGCGGCCCGCTTGACGTCGTCATAGGTGAGATCGCACACGCCCCTGCTCCTTCGAATGAACGGATCACTCCACGGTACGGGATCATTTCCGGTGGCGTCTCGGCCGGATGGCCCTACTTTCACTGGTTGTTCACGGGGTATGGGGACTGACACCGGCTCAGAGCGCCGGTACTGGGAGATCGTTGCCCTCGTATCAGAGATCGTTGCCCGCGTAGGAGAGGTTGAAGCTCTTGTTGGCCAGGGGGAAGTCCGGGACGATCGTGTCCGCCAGGGCGACCGGGAGCGCCGGCCAGTTGAGGAACGACGGGTCGACGATCTTCACACGGGTCAGTACCGGCCCCGGGACGAGTTCGACGCGGGTGGCGATCGTGCCGCGCCAGCCCTCGACGAGGCCCACGCCCGAGCGGGGGCCGGGGGCCGCCGGGCCGGGCTCCGGTGGCAGGGCCACGGCGCGGCCGGGAGCGAGGCCGTCCGCGAGGTGTTCGAGGAGGGCCAGCGAGGTGTCGGCCTCCTCCGCCCGGACCAGGAACCGGGCCAGCACGTCGCCGCCGGAGTGGACCGGGACGCGCAGCGCGGGGCCGTAGTCGCACAGCGGGTGGGCGAGGCGCGCGTCGGCCGCCAGGCCGCTGGCCCGTGCCACATAGCCCAGGCAGCCCAGGTCGCGGGCGGCCGCGGTGGTGAGCCGGGCCGTGCCCGTGAAGCGGTCGCGGACGGTGGTGTGGCCCAGGGCCAGCTCCACGATCGAGCTGATGTCCTCGCCGAGCGCCCGCAGCCGCCCCGGGCGGGGCACGGAGCGCAGCTCCGCCCCGCCGAGGACGACGCCGCCGCGCAGCAGCCGGTGCCCGGTGACCTCCCGGTTGAGCCGCAACAGCTCCTCCCGGACGCGCTGGGCCTGGGCGTTGAGCACGCCGT
Source organism: Streptomyces luteoverticillatus (assembly GCF_003970715.1). NCBI lineage: Bacteria > Bacillati > Actinomycetota > Actinomycetes > Kitasatosporales > Streptomycetaceae > Streptomyces > Streptomyces luteoverticillatus. Next base: position 909,310 of record NZ_CP034587.1, read on the forward strand.
GACCGACGTCGTTGCACAGCGCGCCCAGGTCGGCGACGTGGTTGTGGAGCCGTTCGAGCTCCAGGAGCAGCGCCCGCGCGCGGCGGGCGGTGTCGGAGACGCGGACGTCGAGGGCCTCCTCGACGGCCAGGCAGTAGGCCAGCGCGTGCCCCACGGCGGTGTCGCCGCTGACGCGTTCGGCCAGCGGCAGCCCGCGCCCGGGGGTGCGGCCCTCGAAGAGCTTCTCGACGCCCTTGTGCGTGAACCACAGCCGGGCCTTCAGCTTGATGATGGTCTCCCCGACCACGGAGAACCGGAAGTGGCCGGGCTCGATCAGCCCGGCGTGCACCGGGCCGACCGGGATCTCGTAGACGCCGTCGCCCTCGACCTCCAGGAAGGGGTACGGCCCTTCGGGCTCGGCGAAGGGCGGGGGCGGTCCGGCGTCCGGGCTCATCGGGTACCAGCCGCGCGGCCAGTGGAAGTGCCGTACGAGCCGGTGGGGCAGCGGGTGGTCCCGGGGGACGATGCCGTACAGGTCGCGCATCTCCCGCTCGAAGCGTCCCCCGGGGAAGGACAGCCGGGCCAGCGTGGGCAGTTCCGGCGCGTCGGGGTCGAGGCGCACGTGCAGCTCGGTACGGGTGTCGGGCGGGCCGGAGACGAAGAGGTGGACGACCCGTACGGCGCGGTCGCGGTCGCCGTGGGCCGGGTCGTGGTGGGCGGCGACCAGGGCGAGGCGGTGGCCGGCGCGCAGCAGCGCGGCGAAGCGCCCGGGCAGTTCGGCGGCGTCGGTGTCGGTGACGGTCCGTGACCCGGTGGCCGTGTCGAGGGACTCCATGGCTCACCGTCCTCCGACGATCGCCGCGGCGGCGGTCAGCAGCCCCGTGAGCGGCCCGGTGGTCACACCGAGGGCCGCGCACAGCACCAGGCCGCCGGCCAGCGGAACCGCCTCCGCGGCGGGCAACCGCGCGGGCGGGCCCGGCAGCGGCGGCGGGCCCAGCAGTATCCGGGCCGCCCGGGCGCCCAGCGCGGCGAACGCGACCAGCAGCAGGAGCAGGACGACCCCCATGACCGCGCCCATGCCGGCCGCGAACCCGGCCCGTACGAGTCCCAGTTCGGCGGCGAACAGCCCGAACGGCGGCAGCCCCAGCAGGGCCAGCACGGCCAGCGCGAACAGGGCGCCCACCCCTGGCGCCTGGGCCAGCAGCCCGCGCACCCGGCCGATGCGGCTGGTGCCGCGCAGCCGCAGCACGTGCCCGGCCGTGCGGAAGGCGACGGCCTTGGCCAGGCCGTGCCCCGTGATGTGCAGCAGCATCGCGGAGGCGGCGAGCGGGCCGCCGACGGCGGCGCCGAGGGCGATCAGGCTCATGTGCTCCATGCTCGAGTAGGCCAGCATCCGCTGGTGGTCGCGCTGGGCCAGCAGCAGGGCGGCGGCCAGCGCGAGGGTGAGCAGGGCCGTCGCGGTGAGGAGGGTGCGCGTCCAGCCGGGGCCGAGGGCGGCGTCCGCGATCACCTTGTAGCGCAGCAGGGCGGTGAAGGCGACGGAGGACAGCACGCCGGACATCAGCGCGGAGACGGGTGCGGGCGCCTGGCCATAGGCGTCGGGGAGCCAGGCGTGCAGCGGGGCGAGCCCGGCCTTGGCGCCGAAGCCGAGGACGACCAGGCCGGTGCCCAGCCGGGTGACGGCCGGGTCGAGCTCCCCGGCCCGGGCGGCGAGGGCGGGCCAGTCCAGCGCCGACGCCTCGGGGATCCCGGCGCGGCGGGCCGCGTAGTAGAGGAGCACGGTGCCCAGGAAGGCCAGGGCGATGCCGGCCGAGCAGATCAGCACGTACTTCCAGGCGGCCTCGACGGAGGCGCGGGTGCGGCGGTGGCCGACCAGGAACGCGGTGAGGATCGTGGTCGCCTCGATGGCGATCCAGACGATCCCGAGGTTGGCGGCGAGCACGGCGGTGGCGAGCGTGCCGAGGAAGGCGTGGACCAGGGCGTGGTAGCGCCGGGCGGTCCGGGCCTCGGGCCCGGACGCCGCGCACGCCAGGACGGCCACGGCGCCGACCGTCAGCAGCATCCACACGCTGAGCGCGTCGGCGCGCAGCCCGTACGCGGCGACGGGCCCGTGCCGCGTGACGGTCCGGGCGAGCGCGACGGCACAGGCGAGGACGGTGAGGGGGGAGACGAGCGCGAGCCCCTGCGAGGCTGCCGTCCAGCCTGTCCGGCATTTGAGGACACGCGGCGAAGCCGCGTCCGGGGTCCGGCCCGGAGCCCCGGCGGGCTCCGGGGGGCCGGGGGCGGAGCCCCCGGTTTCGGGAAGGGGCGGGCCGGGGGAGGAAGCCACCGCACCCACGCCCACCCGTACGCGCCGGGGTGCCACCCCCCGCTGACGTGGCGGCCGCGCCGTGCCCGCCACGGCGGCCCGCCGTCTCCGCGCCCCCGCCAGGGCGAACGCGCCCGCCACCGCGAACGGCACCCCCACCGGCGCGGTCAGCAGCAGCACACAGGTCGTGGAGTGCGTCGTCATCGGTCGCAGAGCTCCCGCAGGTCGTCGATGCCGGTCCCGCCGAAGGCGGCCCGCATCCGGGTGGTGAGGATGCCCAGCACGAGCACCGCGAGGAGCACGTCGAAGGACACGCCGAGCTCGACGATGAGGGGGACCCCGGAGGCGGCCAGGAACGCGGTGGCGGTGATGCCGTTGTCGAGCAGCAGGAAGCCGACCACCTGGGCCAGCGCGCGCCGCCGGGTGACCAGGACGAAGAAGCCGATGAGGACGACGGCCAGGCCGACCGGCAGGGCGCGGGTGGCGGGCGTGGGGTGGAGAGCCACCAGGGGCCTGGCGACGGCGTAGGCGAGGAGGGTCAGCAGGGCCGCGCTCAACAGGGAGGCGGCGACGTTGACGAGCGGCTGCGTCTCGCGGGCCTCGCTGACGTCCTCCGCGTAGTGGTGGCCCGCTCCCCCGCCCGCTCCACCGGCCGGGCCACCGGCCGGGCCACCGGTGAGCGGCGCGGGGCCGGTCGCCACGGCGGTCAGGGCGCGCCGCATCAGCAGGGGCAGCAGCCCGGCGCGCAGCAGGCCGATGCCGACGGCGACCGCGAGCAGTTCCCAGCGGCTGCCGTGCCCGTCGAGGAGGGCGGCGATCCCGGCGAGGGCCACGCCCTGGAGGGCGAACACCCGGACGATCGAGGCGAGCTGGCGCAGCCAGAGCACCACCACGGCGGCCAGCAGGAACGCGCCGCAGACCAGGTCGAGGAGCTGGGCGTGGAGGGTGCCTGGCACGGCTCGTCACGCTCCCGTCAGGAAGTAGGAGGCGGTCACCGCGAGGAGGGCCAGCAGCAGGGAGCCCGCGAGGAGTTCGGGGACGCGGAACAGCCGGAGCTTGGCCCAGCACACCTCGGCGGCCGCGAGGGCGGCGCCCAGGGCCGCGACCTTGACGGCCAGGAGCGCGATCGCGAGGGCGACGGCGAGCGGGGCGGCGGTCGTGGCGATGCCCCAGGGCGCGGCGAGGGTGGCCAGCAGGCCGAGGAGGACGGCGAGCCGCATCTGGGCGCCGAGTTCGACGAGCGCGAGGTCCGGGCCCGCGTACTCCAGGACCATCGCCTCGTGGACCATGGTCAGTTCCAGGTGGGTGGTGGGGTTGTCCACGGGGAGCCGGCCCGTCTCGGCCAGGACGGCGAGGGCGAGGGCGGCGGTGGCCAGCAGCCCGGACGGGGAGGCGAGCCGGTCCGCGTCGCGCAGGCCGGCGGAGACGATGGCGGCCAGGTCGGTGGAGCCGGCGGGCAGCGACAGGGCGAACACGGCCAGCAGGATGGCGGGTTCGACGAGGGCGGCGACGGTCATCTCCCGGGAGGCGCCCATGCCGCCGAACGCGGTGCCGGTGTCCAGCCCGGCCAGGGCCAGAGCCACGGTGCCCAGGGCGAGCAGCGCGACGACGAGGATGAGGTCGGAGCGGCCGGTGGCGAGGGTGGCGGTGCTGGCCAGCGGCATCAGCGCGGCCACCACGGCGGTGGTGGCGACCAGTAGTGCCGGGGCGACGCGGAAGGCCGGTCCGGTGCCGGTGGGGGTGATGGGCTCCTTGCGCAGCAGTTTGCGCAGGTCCCGCCACGGCTGGCGGACGCCCGCCCCGGCCCGGCCCTCCATCCGGGCCCGTACCTGCCGCATCAGCCCGGTGAGCAGGGGCGCCCCGGCGACGACCGCCACGACCTGGGCGCACATGGCGGCCGCCCCGGCGGCGGTGTGGCCCGTCACGGGCGCGCCGCCAGGACGAGCAGGAGGGCGACGAGGCCGCAGAAGCCGTAGCCGAGGTAGAGGTGGACGCTGCCGGTGGCCAGTCGGCGGGAGGCGTGGCCGAGGGCGGTGACGGCCTCCAGCAGCGGCCGGTAGAGGCGGTGTTCGAAGCGGTCGGGGACCCGGCGGCGGAACCGTACCCGTTCGACGAGGTAGGCGGATTCGGGGGCGGCCGTCACGCGGACGTCCTGTTCGGGCGCCAGCACCCGGTCGAAGATCCGCTGGAGGGGCTCGGCGAACGAGGTGGCGGTGTAGGCCATGCGGGCGGTCGGCGCGCCTCCGCCGCAGTCCCACAGGCGGGCGTTGCGGCGCCGGCGGCGGCGCGCCAGGAGGCGGGCGAGCGCGCCCGCGGTGATCAGACAGGCCGTCAGCGCGCAGGCGGCCCACAGCGGGGAGAGGGTGGTGGCGAGGCGGTCCAGGCGGACGCCGAGGGGGCCGCCGGTCAGCGGCGGGCCGTCGGCGAGCCCGGTGGCGGCGACCGCCGCGGACAGTCCGTCGCCGAGGACGCCGGGGACGAGCGCGAGGGCGGCGCAGAGGGCGGCGAGGAGGCCCATCCCGGCGAGCACGGCCGGGGGGCTCTCGCGGGCCTCGGCGGCGCGGGTGCCGCGCGGGCGGGCGAAGAAGGCGACGCCGAGGGCCTTGACGAAGACGGCGGCGGCCAGTCCGGCGGACAGGGCGATCACGGCGACGGCCGGGGGCAGCACGAGGGCGGTGACCAGGCCGGGCACGGCCAGGCCGTGGATGAGGGACTGGAGCAGGAGCCACTCGCCGAGGAAGCCGTTGCCGGGCGGCAGGGCCGCCGCGCCGAGCGCGGCGAGCGCGAAGAAGCCCGCGGTGACGGGCATCCGGGAGCGCAGGCCCCCCATGCGGTCCAGGTCGCGCAGGCCCGTGGCCCGCAGCACCGAGCCCGCCGCGCAGAACAGCAGGCTCTTGAACGCGGCGTGGTTGACGAGGTGCAGCAGGGCGGCCGCCAGGGCCAGCGCGGCGGGGGCGCCGCCGCCCGCGTCGGCGAAGAGCCCGGCGGCGCCGACGCCGATGAGGGCGAGGCCGAGGTTCTCGGAGGTGGAGTAGGCGAGCAGCCGCTTGAGGTCGGAGGCCATCGCGGCCTGGAGGATGCCGTACGCGGCGGAGAGCGCGCCCGTGGCCAGGACGCCCAGCCACCACCAGCGCGGGCCGCCGTCCAGCAGGTCGAAGCCGGTGCGGACCAGTCCGTAGATCCCGAGGTTGACCATGGCGGTGCTCATCAGCGCCGAGACGTGGCTGGGGGCCTCGGGGTGGGCCCGGGGCAGCCAGGGGTGCAGCGGCACCGCGCCCGCCTTGGCCGCGAACGCGGCGGCGGTCAGGACGAAGACGGTGCCGCGGACGGCGGAGGGCAGGTGGTGGGCGCCGTCGCGCAGCGCGGTGAACGTCTCGCCGCCCGCGCGGGCGGCGAAGAGGGCGGTGCCGGCCAGGAGCAGGAGGAAGCCGAGCTGGGTCATGACGCCGTACCAGAGCCCGGCCGCGCGCACCGCCGCCCGCGCGGCGGGCGGACCGCTCCGGTGCCCGGCCAGGACCAGCAGCAGCGAGGTGAGGGCCATCAGCTCCCACAGCAGCAGGAAGGAGCAGACGGAGGCGGCGGCCGGGACGAGCAGCAGGGTGAGGGCGAAGAGCGGCAGCACGGCCTGGGCGGTGCGGGAGGCCGCGCCGTGGCCGGTGTGCCCGGCGGCGTACCCGATGCCGTAGACGGCCACGGGGAGGATCACTCCGCCGGCCACGGCCATGAACAGGCCGGACAGGGCGTCGACGGCCAGGTGCGCTCCGGTGGGCGGCAGGATGCCGGGCAGGGAGGCCGACCAGCGGGCGCCGCGCAGGGCGGCGGTGCCGGCGGCGAGCCCGGCGGCGCCCGTCGCGGCGGTGCAGACGCCCGACGCGACGACGCGGGGCCGGCCCGGCAGCGTCGCCCCGCACAGGGCACCGGCGGCGGCAGAGGCGACCGCCGCCTCGGTGGCGTGCCCGATGACGCTCATGTCGCCGCTTCCGACGTTCCGTAGGCGGGCCCGGCTACGGGCAGGTGGGGGCTGCGGACCAGGGTCGGATGCCGCCCGGTGGTCGGTTTGTGCCCACCCGTTCCGCCCTGCGGAACGATTGCCCACAAACCGTGGGCGAGCCCGGTATCCGGCGGGCGGCCCCCCGTCGTGCCGCTCATCGTCCGGTCACCCGGCGCAGCGCGGACACGATGTGTTCCGGCTCCGGGGGGCAGCCCGGGATCTCCAGGTCGGTGGGGACCACGTCGGCTACCGCGCCCTCGACCCCGTAGCCCCCGGCGAACTCCCCGCGGTTCAGGGCGCAGTCGCCGACGGCCACCACCAGGCGGGGCCGGGGCATGGCGGCGACCGTGCGGCGCAGCGGCTCGGCCATGTTGCGGGTCACCGGGCCGGTGACCAGCGCGACGTCGGCGTGCCGGGGCGAGGCCACCAGGCGGGCGCCGTACCGCTCGGCGTCGTACACGGGGCCGAAGGCGGCGGCGATCTCGATCTCGCAGCCGTTGCACGAACCCGCGTCCACGCAGCGGACCTGGACCGAGCCGCCCAGGTCTCGCGCGGCGCGGGGCGGGGCGGCGGTGGGTGGTGGCGGGGCGGGCTCCGCCACCCGTCCGGTGTCGCGGATCTTGCGCAGCAGGCCCATGCCGCCTCCCTCGAAAACTCCCCGGCGCCCGGTACCGCCGCGCCGTGGGACTGAGTAGTAAACGGCCGCACCCCCCTCGGGGGTTACGGGCCCTGGGCCGTTTCACCGCCGCCCGCTCCGCTGCCGGCCGGGCCCGCACTGTGAGTGGCGCCGGGGCCCGTACGCCGGGAGATACGGGGCGTTCACGAGGACAGGTGATAACGGAATGGCCAAGAGGTCGGTGATGCCTGTATCGGCGGTCGGCACCTTTGGATAGACCCGAGTCCTATGCCACCGCCGGGAAAGGCGCCCGGAGCTGCGGATCGTATGACCAGCCGATCGTCGCCAACGCCGAGCGGATGCCGTTCTCGCTGGTCAAGCCCGCAAGTCAGCACCGTGGGCCATTGCCCGGAACCGGGCTCGCCCGGAGTCCCCCGCTGCTACTGTCCCGCCTCATGGAGACCCTCTTCACTGCTGAGGAACTCGTCCGAATCGAGGCCGCCGCGCTGGAATGCGGCCTCTCCGTGCGGGATTGGGTGCGCGAGGTCGTGCTCCAGCGCCTCAAGGGCGAGTGGCGCCACGACCTCGAGGACGCGATCTGGCCGGTCACCGTCCACCGCCGCCCCGGCGGCACCCTCCAGGAGCTGCATCACGCGGGCTGCTGGGTGCCCAGGGGCGGCGAGGACACCCTGACCACGGCGGAGGCCCGCGAGCGCGCGGCCAAGTTCGACGTCCGGTTCTGCGACGCCTGCGAGCCCGAGAGGTTCCTCGTCCCCTTCGAGTGACCGGGTGACCGGGTGACCCGGTAGTGGGCGCGCGCCATTACGCTGTCCCCCTCAAGATCAATTAGGTGGGTGGGGGAAGTACGGCATGAGGGTGTGGACGCGCCTCACGGGGTGGGCGACGCTGCTCACCGGGTACGCGACCGTCCTGCTCGGAGCGGCACCGCTGAGGGAACTGCCGCCCAAGCGGCACCAGTTGGGGTTGTTGTGCGCGACGGCCGTGTGCGCCGGATGCTGGATCCTCGCTTCGCTCGTGGTCCGCGCGCACCGACGCGAGGCCCTGCGGAAGAAGACCTGGCGCAGGCGTTACGAGCCCTGGCCCGAGCCTCGGCCGTCCCGGCTGCTCTGCTGGGCGCTGGGCTTCGGCGTCGCGCTCACCAGCGCCGCCGCGCTGTGCCAGGGCGTGGGGCCCGACGGCGCGGAGGGCGAGTGGCTCGCCACGGCGGCCCGGGCCGGCGCGGTGACGGGCGAGGTGCGCGTGGAGCGGATCCTGGGCGAGCCGCGCCCCACGGACGTCGAGATCAACGACACCGACGAGTACGCCTCGACGATCGTCGCCACCGTCCGGTTCGACTCGGGCGCCCGTCAGGTGACCGTCGAGGAGGTGCACACCGCCGGCAGGCCCGAGGTGGGCCGGGCGGTGGAGCTGCTGTACGTTCCCGACCGGCCCGAGCTGGGGGCCCGTCAGGCGCCGGGCAACGACATCGGCACCTTCGCCGGCCGCATGATCATGCTGCCGGTCATCTGGACCTTCGCCCTCGCCGCGGGTTTCGTCACCGGCGTGGCCATGCACCGCAGGGAACCCGGCGTCCGCTACGCGCGTCGATTCGAGCCCTGGGTCCATCTGCCCGCCGCGCTCCTCCTGGTGTGCGGCGCGGGCCTGGTCCTGCCCCTGCTCATCGGCTTCCCCGAGACGGGGACCGGCTGGGCCCTGGCGGCCGCGAGCGCCACCACGCCGTGGCTGGCACTGGCCTGGGTGGCGAGAACGAGCTGAGAAAAAGGCCGGGAACGAGCCGAGCGGGGCCCACGACAGTGGGCCCCGCTCGGCGGGAGGACGAACCGGGAGGTCAGGAACGGCGGCGCTTGAACGCCCGGCGGATCATGAAGATCACCAGCACGATCACCGCCACCACGAACAGGACGGCCAGGATCAGGATGACGAGCAGGGCCACGCCCAGCTTCGCGAAGAAGCCCTTCTTCTTTTTCTTCTTCTTGCCCTTGGCCAGCGTCGTGTGACCGTGCTTCTTGTGCGAGGCGGCGACGGCCTGGTGGCCCTGCGACGCGTCCGCGCCGCCCGTGCCCACCGCCGCCGTACCGGCCTCGGCGGCCGCGACGGAGACGACCCGCGCGGTAGCGGCGGACGGGCTCGCCGCCGTCGCGGGCGTCGCCATCAGGACGGCGCCCAGCGCCACGGCCACCAGGGCCGACATCCTGCGGGCCACCCGGCCCCTGTACCGTCCGTCGTGCTTCCGCTCGTGCTTCATCCGCGCCCCCTGTGTCTGGTGCTCTGGCATTCGGTGCTCCGCAGGCCGCGGGGCGCATCCATTATCCGCACACCCGGAGACCGCCCAGCAGGGCGCGTCCACCGGCCCCGGAGGGGCACACACCGCGCGCGGGCCATAAGTACGGCCATGTCGTGATTGGCGGTGCCGGGGGCCGGACAGGGGTGGGGAATGCGGGCCGCGACGCGCGGACCGGAGCCTAGAGTTGCGTCACGGGCTCCCGAAACGGCCGGAAGGAAGAACGCGTTGGATCAGCCGACCCATGGTTGTGTTCTGCTGCTGGACGGCACTCCCGACCGGCGGCGGGGCGCCCTGCCGAACCCGACCGCCCACGCCATCGCCGGAGCGAACCCCCGTGGCTTCCTCGCCGCCGCCTCGGCCGACGTGGTGCAGCTCCCCGCCATGGCCGGCCCCCAGAGCGTCCTCGCCTACCTCCAAGACGCCGTCCGGGTGCCCGGGCCGCTGCTGATCTGGATCACCGGCCATCTGATGGTCCCGACCCGCCGCGGCACCGGACTGCACCTGGCGCTGCGCGAGAGCACCGCCGCGACCGTCCGCTACACCGGGCTGCCCTGGGAGTGGCTCACCCGGACCCTGCGCGAGCACGCGGGCCCCACGCTGCTCCTCGTCGACGCGGAGGCCGACGCCCACGCCTGGCCCCACGTGACCGCCGCCGCCCACGACGGCCGGCTCGCCGACGGCCTGGCCCTCCACGGGGTGATCACCCCCACCCCGCCCAAGCCCTCGCTGGAGGCCGGGCCCTACACCCGGGCCTTCCTCACCGCCCTGTCGGTGGGCCACCCCACGGCCGGGCCCGCGCTCGACCCGGCGCTGCCACATCAGCTGGCGCTGGCTCAGGCGACGCTCCCCGAGGGCTTCCTGCCCCTCCAGTACGGCGACGCCGGGCCCGTCCTCGCCAACCGGGCGGCCCCGCCGCGCGCCACGGCACCGCCCCGGGCCACGCCCGCCGCCGAACCCGCGCCGACCGCGTCCGCACCGGCCGTCCCCGCCCTCCCCGCGCCGGTGTCGGCGCCGGAGGCGGAGGATCCGCTGCCGGGCATCCTCGCCGCCGCCCACGCCGGGCGGCACAACGAGGCGGCGGCCATGGCCGCCGCCTGGGAGCAGCAGGCGCTGCGCCGCCACGGCCCCCACAGCCCCGAGGCCGCCCTCTGGATCGAGGTGAGGGCCGACCTCGCCCGCCTCGCCGGGGACCATCCGCGCGCCGCCGAGCTGTGGCTGTCGGCCGCCTCCCACCGGCTGGACCGGGGCGGCCCGGCCGACGCGGAGGCCCTCGCCGCGCTGAAACGGGCCCACTACTGCTGGCAGCACAGCGGCGACCGGGCGGCGCTCCTGGCGCCCGCGCTGCTCGCGCTGTGGGAGCGGGTGCCGGACAGTGACGAGGCCGCCGCCGACGTAAGGGCACGGCTGACGGGGGAGCTGCCGCCGGTGGGGTCGCGCTAGGTCCTCACCCGCGTCGGGTCGTCCACCAGCGGGCCTTGTACATGCCGCCGCGCAGCAGGGTCCGGGTGCCGTCCGGCCGGTAGAGGACCAGCGTGGTGGTGCACCACGAGCAGGAGTGGCCCGGCTCGGGGCGGGAGATCAGGATCCGGCCCGTGGCGGGGTCGTCCCCGACGCTCTTGACGTCCGGGCCGCTGATCCTCGACTGGAGCGGGTAGCCGACGAACGCCTGCTCCCCCGTCGCGTACTGGTACACCGCCGACGCCGTGGCCACCCACAGGTGCCCCGGTCTGCTCAGCACGGGCGCCAGGTCGTGCCCGCCCCGGGTGGGCAGGTCCACGCGCCGGACGACGGTCAGCTCGGGCTCCCCGGCGGAGCCGCCCACCCGCAGGGCGACGAGCTGTCGGCTGCCCAGCGCCCACAACAGCCGGGTGCCCGGGTCCCAGTGCACCCCGTGCGCCCCCGGGAGCGGCACCTGCGCGTGGTCCGTGGCGCGCGGGCCGGCGGAGGCCGCGTACACCCGGACATAGCCGCCGGTGCTCGCCGCCACGGCCACGTTCCCGTCGGGCAGCAGGTCGATGCTGTGGGCGTTGCCGGTACCGGTGTCGGCCGCCCAGTACACCTCCCGGTCCGGGTAGCCCACCACGGCGGCCAGTCCGCCGGAGGCCGTGGCCAGCAGATAGCGCCTGCCGTTCAGCGACCGGAACTTGACCTCGCTGGGGTTGGTCCACGTCGTGCCGGGGTCCAGGTCGGACAGTTCGGACCGGCCGTCCGCGCTCCACGACCAGAGCACCCCCGGGTCGTCCTCGTCCTGGGCGTCCCACCGCGTCCGCGCGGAGTCCAGGACGTACACGGACCGCGTCGCCTGGTCGGCCGCCACGATCGGCGCGGCCGCCGCGCGCTCCCCCGCCCGCCCCGCCCGGGCGCCCGCCACGCCCGGTGCCGCGAACGTCAGCACCCCCGCCAGCAGCAGGGCCACCGGCCCGCTCACCCCTGTGTTCACGTCGCACAGCGTCGGGCCGCACCCCCCGGACGGACGCGGCACCACGCCCGCGCGTCACGCGAACGGCCCCGCCGTGACGTGGGCCGGACGGGTGATTTCCCCGGCGCGGCCCGCCGCGCGTGCCCGTTCTGGGGGAGCGTGTCTGTCGGACGGACGTGCTCGCGGCCCGGGTGGGAGTACTTATCGATGACGACGACCGATTCAGCGCAGGAGCGGTTCCCCGTACGGTTCTGGGACGTGGGGGACCTCCGGGGGCTGGACTTCGACCCCTTCATGGCGGCGCAGCTGCGGGACGAGCCGATCTCGCGCGTGAAGCTGCCCAACGGCGAGGGGCACGCCTGGTTCGTGACCCGCTACGAGGACGTCAAGTTCGTCACCTCGGATCCCCGGTTCAGCCGGCAGGCGGTGCTGGGCCGCCCGATCACCCGGCTCGCCCCGCACTTCATCCCGCTGGACGAGGCCGTGGGCTTCGCCGACCCGCCCGAGCACACCCGGCTGCGCAAGGCCGTGGCCAGGTCCTTCACCACCCGTAGCCTCGAGCGGCTGCGGCCGGGCGCCCAGCGGGCGGCGGACGAACTGCTCGACGAGATGGAGCAGGAGGGGCCGCCCGCCGATCTGATGGAGCATCTCCACGGGCCGCTGCCCCTGGCCGTGATCAGCGATCTGATGGGCGTGCCCCAGGCCGACCGGCGGCAGATGGCGCTGTGGACGAACGTCATCCTCTCCGCCGGGTACGGCCGCGAGGCCAGCGAGCGGGCGAAGAACGGGATGGCGACGTACTTCACCGACCTGCTGGCCCAGCGGCTCGCCGAGCCCCAGGAGGACCTGGCGGGCGAGCTGGCCGACGCCACGGCCCAGGGCGGACTCAGCACGGAGGAGGCTGTGGCCATCGCCCTGCTGATCCAGGCGAGCGCCGCCCACGCCGTGCGCAACAACAGCGCCAACATGGTCTACGCCCTGCTGACGCACCCCGAACAGCTGGCCCGGCTGCGAGCTGAGCCGGAGCTGCTGCCGCAGGCCATCGAGGAGCTGCTGCGCTTCATCCCGCACCGCAACGCCGTGGGGCTGGCCCGGATCGCGACCGAGGACGTCGAGGTCGCCGGGGTGCCGATCAAGGCCGGTGAGGTGGTGCACTCCTCCTATCTCACGGCCAACCGCGACCCGCGCGTCTTCGACCGCCCCGACGAGCTGGACTTCGACCGGGAGCACATCCCGCACCTGTCCTTCGGGCACGGGCCGCACTTCTGCCTGGGGTCGATGCTGGCCCGGCTGGAGGAGGAGATCATCCTCTCCACCCTGCTGCGGCGCTTCCCGGAGCTGCGGCTGGCGGAGCCCGTGGAGAAGATCCGCTGGCAGCGCAGCGCGCTCATCCGGGGCCCGGAGAACCTTCCCGTCACCTGGTGAAAGGCTCCCCATGACGCTCATCGACGCCTCCGACGGTCTGGTCGTGCCCCCGGGCGAGGGCCGGACGCTGGTCACCGCTGCCCAGCGGGTCACCTTCAAGGTGACCGGGGAGCACTCGCGGGCCGCCTCCAGCTTCGAGGTGGTCGTCCCCCCGGGCTTCGACGTCGGCGCCCACCGGCACACGCGCAGCGAGGAGCTCTTCTACGTGCTCGAGGGCGAGCTGGACGTCCTCGCCTTCGAGCCGCGCGTGCGCACCCGGGACAACTGGCGGGAGTGGGAGTCCGCCAGTGGTCAGCGCTGTGTCAGGGCCACCGCCGGCACGGTGATCGTCGTGCCTCCGGGCTGTCCGCACGCGTTCGCCAATGTGACGGGCGATCCGGCCCGGATGTTCTTCCAGGCGTCGCCGCCGCCCGATCACGAGCGGTATTTCGAGGAGCTCTTCGAGATCCTCGACTCCGGGCCGGCGGTGGACCACGAGGCGATCGCCGAGCTCCGCCTCCGCTATGACATCGAGCAGCTCACGCCGCTGCGGATGACGCCTCCGGGGGCAGGTGGAGGCGCCGCTGCCGCTCGGTGATGGCGACGTCGTTGATGCTCGCGTAGCGGCGGCGCATCAGGCCGTTGGGCGCGAATTCCCAGTTCTCGTTGCCGTGGCTGCGCCACCACTGGCCGTCCGCGTCGTGCCACTCGTACTCGAAGCGCACGGCGATGCGGTCGTCGGTGTGGGCCCACAGCTCCTTGCGGAGGCGGTAGCAGAGCTCGCGCTCCCACTTCTCGCGGAGGAAGGCGACGATCCGCCGACGGCCGGTCAGGAACACGTCGCGATTGCGCCACTCGGAGTCCTCGGTGTAGGCGAGCGCGACCCGCTCGGGGTCCCTGGTGTTCCAGGCGTCCTCGGCGGCGCGCACCTTCGCGAGGGCGGTCTCGGTGGTGAACGGCGGGACCGGCGGTGTGATCTCGGGCATGGTTCTCCCCTTGTCCATGGGCCGTACAGAGTGGAGAACGATCGTTCTCCGTGGTGTGCGGTAGCGTAGGGAGAACGATGGTTCTCGCGCAAGCGGCACGAAGAGGGAGAGCGATGAAGGCCATGGCGGCGGAGGCCGAGGTGCGGGTCCTGGACGCGGCCGAGGAGCTCTTCTACGCCCGGGGGCTCCAGGCCGTGGGGATGGACGCGATCCGAGGGGCGTCAGGGGTCTCCCTCAAGCGCCTCTACCAGCTCTTCCCCTCCAAGGACGTGCTGGTGGAGGCGTATCTGCGGCGCCGTGACGAGCGCTGGCGCGCGGCGCTGGCGAGCCACGCGGAGGCGCTGCCCGCCGGGCGGGAGCGGGTGCTCACGGTGTTCGACTGGCTGGAGCGCTGGTTCGCGGAGGACGGCTTCCGCGGGTGCGCGTTCGTGAACTCCTTCGGCGAGCTGGGGGGCGTCTCCCCGGCCGTGGCGGAGGCGGCCCGGGCGCACAAGGACGCCTTCCGCCGCTACCTGTGCGGTCTTGTAGCGGAGGCGGGCGCGCCGGCTCCGGTGGGCGGCCAGATCGCCCTCCTCGCGGAGGGCGCGATCGTGACGGCGGCCGTGTCGGGCGACCCGGGGGCGGCCCGGACGGCCCGGGAGGCGGCGTCCGTCCTGCTGGGCGGCTACTTGGCGTGCGAGCCGAGGTAGAAGAGCAGCCAGATGAAGCCGGCCAGGACGTGGCCGAAGACGATGTAGATCAGCACGCGCCAGCCCACCGCCTTCTCGGCGTACTTCTCGGAATCGTGGGTCATGGCCGTATCTCTCCGGTCGTCGTGGTTCGTCCTGCTCGTGGGCGTATGGATGAGGTCATCGCTCCGCCGCGTTCTCCGCGCCCCGCAGCTCCGTGAGGAGCTGCTCCTGGCCGCTGAGCACCTGGGTCAGGATGCGCCGGGCGGCGCCGAGGAGCTCCGCCACGTCCCCGCCGGCCAGGGCGTAGACGACGGTGGAGCCCTCGCGGGTGGCGGTGACGATGCCCGAGCGGCGCAGCACCGCGAGCTGCTGCGAGAGGCTGGAGGGTTCGATCCCGATCTCGGCGAGCAGGTCGCGCACCGGCATGGGCCCGTTCTGGAGGAGCTCCAGCACCCTGATGCGCACCGGGTGGCCGAGCATCCTGAAGAATTCCGCCTTGGCCTGGTACAGCGGCACCTTCACGCCGTTCAACTCCCACCCCGCTCGTCGTCCTCGTCCGTGGTGATGCCGTGGGCGAGGGCAAGCCGCAGGGCGTCGTCCAGTTCGTCCTCCGCGACCGCGGCCGCGTAGACGTCCCCGGCCGCCCGCGCGGCCGCGAGGTCGGCGCGCGCGGCGCGCACCCGCTCCCGCATCGCTTCGGCGAACGCACTCACGACGGCCCCCTCGCTTACTCGTCCGGCTCTTCGCAGACCTGGTGAATTGAAGAATTACGCAATTCTAGGCCGCGCGGGCGAACAGACCGTAGCCCTCGGCTGTGCAGGTGATGTGATGCCGGTTTTCGGGGCGTTCATCACATGATCGTAGGTCCGTTTTGTTAGGTTTTCTCCCACTGTCCCTCCTGGTCCGACTGGGGGTCTGTGGTGGCGATCTCGACGAGCGAGTCCCGGCTGGCGGCGGCCCGCGGCCGCCCCGACGGCGCGGTGCCCGCCCCCGGCGGCGCGGTGGGCGACACCGGGAGCCTCGGCCCGGGCGCGCCGGGGGTCCCGGCACCCGCCGGGCCCGGCGGGACCGCGCCCTACGACTACGCGCGCTACAGCAGACTGGCCGGGCCGCTCACCGAAGCCCCCGACAGCGGCTACCGGGTGCGCTACCGGCGCCTCCTGGGGCCCGGCCGGGGCGGCGGCGTCAAGGTGATGCCGCTGGTCGCCGCGGGCCCGCTGGTCTGCCTCGCCCTCCTGCTCTGGCTCGTCTCCCCCGGGCACTGGCTGTACCGGCCCTACGTCAGCGGCTGGGAGCGCGCGCTCGACACCGTGATGCTGGTCTCGATCGGGCTGATCGAGCTGTTCCGGGTCGTCAACGTCGCCTCCAACGCCCACGCCACCTGGGCGGCCCGGGACCCCGTCCCCGTCCGCGCCCGGCCCGGCACCCGCGTCGCCTTCCTCACCAGCTTCGTCCCCGGCAAGGAACCGCTGTCCATGGTCCGGGCCACGCTGGAGGGGGCGGTGCGCATCGAGCACGACGGGCCGCTGGACGTCTGGCTGCTCGACGAGGGTGACGACCCGGAGGTGAAGCGGCTCTGCCGGCGGCTGGGCGTACGGCACTTCTCCCGCAAGGGCGTCGCCCGCTGGAACCAGCCCTCCGGCCGCTACCGGGCCCGCACCAAGCACGGCAACTACAACGCCTGGCTGGACGCGCACGGCGACGCCTACGAGTTCATGGCCTGCGTCGACACCGACCACGTGCCGCTGCCCAACTTCCTGGAGCGGATGCTCGGCTACTTCCGCGACCCCGACGTGGCGTTCGTCGTCGGCCCGCAGGTGTACGGCAACTACACCACGGCGGTCACCAAGGCCGCCGAGAGCCAGCAGTTCCTCTTCCACGCCCTGATCCAGCGGGCCGGCAACGCCTACGGCTCGCCCATGTTCGTCGGCACCAGCAACTGCGTCCGCGTCGACGTACTGCGGCAGATCGGCGGCCTCTACGACTCGATCACCGAGGACATGGCCACCGGGCTGGAGATCCACCGCCGCCGCAACCCCGCCACGGGCCGCCGCTGGAAGTCCGTCTACACCCCCGACGTCCTCGCCGTGGGAGAGGGCCCCTCGACCTGGACGGACTTCTTCAGTCAGCAGCTGCGCTGGTCGCGCGGGACGTACGAGACGCTGCTGCGGCAGTTCTGGCGGGCGGCCTGGTCCCTCTCCCCCGGTCGGCTGCTCAACTACGGATTCATGGTGGCCTACTACCCGATGGCCGCGCTCAACTGGGTGCTGGGCGCCCTGACCTGCGTGCTCTTCCTCGGCTTCGGAGCCTCGGGGATCTCCGTGGAGCCGTCGCTGTGGCTGATGCTCTACTGCGACGCGGCCGCCCTCCAGATCGGCCTGTACGTCTGGAACCGGCGCCACAACGTCAGCCCCCACGAACCGGCGGGCTCCTCCGGGGCCGCCGGCATGGTGATGTCCGCGCTCTCCGCCCCCCTGTACGCGCGCTCGCTCGCCCAGGCCGTGCTGCGGCGGAGCTCGCGCTTCGTGGTGACGCCCAAGGGCGACTCGGCCAGCCCCGACCGCCTCGCGACCTTCCGCACCCATCTGCTGTGGGCCGGGCTGTTCGCCCTGTCGCTGGCCGCCTCCTGGGCGCTCGGCCACGCCCACGCGGCGATGCGGTTCTGGGCGCTGCTGGCCCTGGTGACC
The DNA here is from genome assembly GCF_003970715.1 of Streptomyces luteoverticillatus. Taxonomy (NCBI): domain Bacteria; kingdom Bacillati; phylum Actinomycetota; class Actinomycetes; order Kitasatosporales; family Streptomycetaceae; genus Streptomyces; species Streptomyces luteoverticillatus. The sequence goes on from NZ_CP034587.1 coordinate 926,676, forward strand.
GCCCTCGGCCCGGTCGCCGTCTGGCGGACCGGCCGCCGGCGGGAACGGCGCCGGGCCTGGTGAGGGGGGACGCGCGCACCGCGCGCGGGACTCGTACGAGCGATGGGACGTGGATGCGGTGAGGTTCCCGAGGAAGAGATTCCCGACGGCGAGGTCCTGGGCCCGGTTCCGGGCGAACAGGAAGGCGCGCAAGGCGGTGCTGGGCGCCGGTGCCACGCTGGCCCTGATCGCGGCCAACGGCCCGGCCGCCACCGGCTTCGCCGAGCGGGCCTGGCACGAGTACACGATCAACCAGGAGTCGTACAAGATCCGGTACGGGCACTGGGACGTGGTGGACGTCCCCTCCCGGTTCCGGATCAACGCCATTCACGCGGCCCTGCTGCACACCGGCAAGGTGCTGCTGATCGCCGGGTCCGGCAACGACGAGAAGAACTTCCGGGCGGGGACCTTCCAGAGCGTCCTGTGGGACCCGGCGCGCAACACCTTCCGGGAGATCGACACCCCCAAGGACATGTTCTGCTCGGGCCACGCCCAGCTCCCCGACGGCCGGCTGCTGGTCGCGGGCGGCACCGCCCGCTACGAGAAGCTCACCGGCGACGTGAAACGGGCCGGCGGCGCGATGCTGGTGAAGAACGAGAACCCCGACGCCCCCCGGACCTTCCCCGCCGGCACCGTGTTCGTGGGCTCCACCGGCAAGCGCTACCGCACGCTCCTGCCCGTCCTCGTGCCGCGCGCGAAGAAGAACGTCGTCGAGCAGACCGACCGCGCCCCGAAGAAGGTCACCGTCACCGCCGCCCAGGCCCGCGTCTACGTCGAGGCGGTCACCGACGGGGAGCGGGGCATCACCCAGACCGCCGACCAGTACCGCGTCCAGGGGCTGCGCGGCCGTGACGCCCAGGACCTCTACGGCCTCGCCGCCAAACTGGGGCTGGACAAGAAGGACTTCCAGGGCCTCAAGGACGCCTACGAGTTCGACCCCGTCGCCGAACGCTACGTCAAGGTCGACCCGATGTCCGAGGCCCGCTGGTACCCCACCCTGGTCACCCTCAAGGACGGCCGGGTCCTGGCGGTCTCCGGGCTGGACGACATGGGCGAGATCATCCCGGGCAAGAACGAGATCTACGACCCCAGGACCCACAAATGGTCCCCGGGCCCCAACCGCTACTTCCCCACCTACCCCGCGCTCTTCCTCACCGCCGGCGGCCGCCTCTTCTACTCCGGCTCCAACGCCGGCTACGGGCCCGCCCACGCGGGCCGCACCCCGGGCCTGTGGAACGTGGACACCAACGCCTTCGTGCCCGTACCCGGCCTGGAGGAGCAGGACATGACGGAGACCTCGGCCTCCGTGCTGCTGCCCCCGGCCCAGGACCGGAAGGTGATGATCATGGGCGGCGGTGGGGTCGGCGAGTCCCACGAGTCCACCGGGCGGACCGCCATCGCCGACCTCCGCGCCCCGGCCCCCCACTATGTCCCCGGCCCCGACCTCCCCCAGGGCACCCGCTACCTCAACGCCGTGCTCACCCCCGACGACCGGGTCTTCACCTCCGGCGGCTCCAGCGACTACCGGGGCAAGCGCGGCTCGGACATCCTGCGCGCCCAGTTCTACGACCCCAGGACCCGCGCCTTCGAGACGGCGGCCGCGCCGGCCGTCGGCCGCGATTACCACGCGGAGGCCCTGCTGCTGCCCGACGGGCGGATCGCGGTCTTCGGCTCCAACCCGCTCTTCGCGGACAAGGACGACACCCGCATGGGGGTCTTCGAGAAGCGCATCGAGGTGTACACGCCGCCGTACCTCTACCGCGCCCACCGGCCCGCCCCGCCCACGGGCCCCCTCCGCGCCGCCCACGGCGCCACGCTCGTCCTGCCGGGCACCGACGCGGGCGAGGTGGCGACCGCCCGGCTCATGCGGCCCAGCGCGGTGACCCACGCGACGGACGTCGAACAGCGGTCCGTCGCGCTGCCCCTGACCAACCGCGGTGGGGCGGTGGCCGTGACGATCCCGCAGGATCCCTCACTGGTGCCGGGCGGCTGGTACATGCTCTTCCTGACGGACCGCGCGGGCACGCCGTCCCGCGCGGCGTGGGTGTACGTGCGCTGACGTTCCTCCGGCCCCTCCGTCAGCCCGGTGTCGTCGCGGCCGCCAACGGCGGCCGCGCGGGCGTCGCTTCCCCCGGCGGCCTCGCCAGGCCCAGCGCGTACTCCGACCACCAGTGCCCGGCGGGCGGCGCCCCCCGGCAGCTGCCGTCCGACTCCCCCGGCCGCTTGACCCACACGAACGCGTCGACCCTCGCGTCACCGGTCGCCGTGGTCGGGGGCGTGCCCAGTGCCCGTCCCGGCGGATTGCACCAGCTCTCCGCCCCCGGATCGTCGGTCCTCAGCGGCCCGTTCCCGTTGCGGCTGGTGTCGATGATGTAGTGGGCCCCGCCCAGCCGCGCGGAGAGCCGGTCGCCGTACTGCCGCGTGACGGGCGTCGTATGGAAGTTGGAGACGTTCAGCGCGAAGCCGTCCGCCGCCCCGACCCCGGCCCTGCGCAGCGCGTCGGCGAGCAGCGCCTGGTCCGAGATCCAGCCCGCGTTGCCCGCGTCCACGTACACGGACACCCCCCGCCGGGCCTTGAGCGTCCGTACCGCCTCGGCCAGCAGCCCCAGCCGCTCGCGTGCGGCGGCCTTCGGCAGGCAGCCGGAGGCCCACTGGGCGACCGCGTCGGGCTCCAGCACCACCCAGGCCCGGTGCTCGCCGATGCCGGCGGCCGCGCGGGAGACCCAGGCGCGGTAGGCGGCGGCCGTGGGCGCGCCGCCCGAGGAGTACTGGCCGCAGTCGCGGTGCGGGACGTTGTACGCCACCAGCAAGGGGATCCGGGAGGCGCGCTCGGCCTCCTCGGTGACGTGGGCGGCCTGGGCCCTGGGGTCGTCGCTCGTCAGCCAGACGGCCGTCGGCTGCTCCGCGATGCGCCGCACCGCCTCGGCGTCCCCGTCCCGGCCCCGCTCCTCCCAGGTCCGGGCCTGTTTGCCGGCCCGGCCCGACGGTTCGACCCAGAACGGCGAGTCCGCGCCGTCCCCGGGATCCGTGGCCGCCGCGGGGCCGGGCCCCCAGGCGAGGCACACGGCCCCGGCGCACACCAGGACCGCCGCGCCGTACCGCGCGCCGGCGCGGAAGCGGACCGTACGGGCACCGGTCATGAGCGTCACCTCTTCAAGCCGGTATCAGGTGGTCGTACCAGCGTGAAATATGGCGACTCGTCAGGCGCGCATTGGGGCGGCCGTACGGGGCGTCGTTGCTCCGGAAGGTCTACCGGGCCTCCGGCTCACCGCCGAGGACCCGCGCGAGGTCGTACCGGACCGGCTCCTCCAGCTGGTCGTACGTGCAGCTCTCGGGGGTGCGGTCCGGGCGCCACCGGCGGAACTGGGCGGTGTGGCGGAAGCGGTCCCCCTGCATGTGGTCGTAGGCGACCTCGACGACCCGCTCGGGCCGCAGGGCGGTCCAGGACAGGTCCTTCTTGCCGGTCCAGCGGCTGGGGCCGCCGGGGAGCCGGCCGGCGGCCTGGGCCTCCGCGTCCGCCCAGTCCTGCCAGGGGTGGCCGGTGGCGTCCGGCATGCGCAGCGGCTCCAGTTCGGCCATCAGCTCCTGGCGGCGGCGCATGGGGAAGGAGGCGCACACGCCCACGTGCTGGAGCCGGCCCCCGGCGTCGTACAGGCCGAGCAGCAGCGAGCCGACGACCGGGCCGCTCTTGTGCGGGCGCAGCCCCGCGACGACGCAGTCGGCGGTGCGCTCGTGCTTGACCTTGACCATGACGCGTTCGCCCTGCCGGTAGGGCAGCCCGGGCGGCTTGGCGATCACCCCGTCGAGGCCGGCGCCCTCGAACTGCTCGAACCAGCCCCGGGCCACATCGAGGTCGTGGGTGACGGGCGCGGTGAAGAGGGGGGCGCGCGCGTCGCGGAGCGCGTCGGTGAGGGCCGCCCTGCGCTCGCTCTGCGGGGTGTCGAGGAGCGAGACGTCGCCGAGGGCGAGCAGGTCGAAGGCGATCAGGCTCGCCGGGGTGACCTCCGCCAGATGGCGCACCCGGGAGTCGGCGGGGTGGATGCGCTCCAGGAGGGCGTCGAAGTCCAGCCCGCCGCCGCGCGCGATGACGATCTCCCCGTCGAGGACGCAGCGGGCGGGCAGTTGTTCGAGGAGGGCGCCGGTGAGCTCGGGGAAGTAGCGGGTCAGCGGTTTGCCCGTGCGGCTGCCCAGTTCGATCTCGGCGCCGTCGCGGAAGACGATGGCCCGGAAGCCGTCCCACTTGGCCTCGTACTGCATCCCGGGCGGGATGGTGGCGGCGGACTTCGCCAGCATCGGCCGGACCGGGGGCATCACCGGAAGGTCCATGGTCGTGATTGTGCGGGCGGGCCCGGGCGCCCGCCCGCCGACAGGCGCCGTCCCGCCGCCCGGCCTAGCGTGAAACGCATGGCAGAGGCGCTCGAGCTCACCGTCGGCGAGCGGACCGTACGGCTGTCCAACCCGGACAAGGTGTACTTCCCCCAGCGCGGGTTCACCAAGTACGACCTCGCCCGCTACTACCTGAGCGTCGGCGACGGCATCGTACGGGCCCTCAAGGACCGGCCCACGACGCTGGAGCGCTATCCGGACGGGGTGGAGGGCGAGTCGTTCTTCCAGAAGAGGGCGCCCAAGAACCTGCCCGAGTGGATCCCGACCGGGCGCATCGCCTTCCCCAGCGGCCGGTACGCGGACGAGATCTGCCCGGGCGAGCCGGCCGCCGTGCTGTGGGCGGCGAACCTGGGCTGTCTGACCTTCCACCCCTGGCCGGTACGGCGGTCGGACACCGAGCACCCCGACGAGCTGCGCGTCGACCTCGACCCCCAGCCGGGCACGGACTACGCCGACGCGGTGCGGGCGGCGCTGGAGCTCAAGGACGTCCTGGAAGGGCTGGGTCTGGTCGGCTGGCCCAAGACCTCGGGCGGGCGGGGCCTCCACGTCTTCGTGCCGATCGCGCCCCGGTGGACCTTCACCCAGGTGCGGCGGGCGGCCATCGCGGTCGCCCGGGAGCTGGAACGGCGGGCGCCGGAGCGGATCACCACGGCCTGGTGGAAGGAGGAGCGCGGCGAAAAGATCTTTGTCGACTACAACCAGACCGCCCGGGACCGGACCATCGCCAGCGCCTACTCCGTGCGGCCCCGGCCGCACGCGCCCGTCTCGGCGCCGCTGCGCTGGGACGAGCTGCCCGATGCCGTGCCCGAGGACTTCGACCTGGCGACGATGCCGGCCCGGTTCGCGGAGGTCGGCGATCTCCACGCGGGCATGGACGAACAGGCCTGCGACCTGGAGGCGGCCCTGGAGCTGGCCGCGCGCGACGAGCGCGAGCACGGCCTCGGCGATCTGCCCTATCCGCCGGAGCACCCGAAGATGAAGGGCGAGCCCAAGCGGGTGCAGCCCAGCCGGGCCCGGAGGACCGATGACTGAACGGACGGCCGGCGCACGCCGAACGCGGCCGGAGGAGCACCCGGATCAGCCATCCGGGCCGTCCATGCGGGCCGTCAACTTGATTTGTGTTTATGGCGACATTTCATGTGGAACCCGGTCAATGCGTGATCCACTTCGCATCGAGGGAGTTCCCATGATCAGTACACTCGCGATCCGCAGCAGAAGGGTCTCGGCCGGTGTGATCGCGGCCGTCACCCTCGGCGGTTCCCTGCTGGCCGCCGCCCCCGCCGCCCACTCCGCCGATGCGCCGCCGGTCCCGCCCATCCGGCCGTATGGTGCGGTCGTCTCCAACACGGGCATCAACGAGCGCGGCTTCCCCACCACGGACTCCGCCGTCAAGGGCGTGCTGAAGTACCGCACCCAGGTGGCCCTTCGCTGCAAGGCCCACGCCCAGGACGTCGCGGGCAACCCCGTCTGGTACCTGCTGCGGGACCGCAACACCTGGGTCTCGGCGAAGTACGTGGAGAACACCGGCGCCGTGCCCGTCTGCAAGAACGTCAGCAAGGGCATGCTGGAGGACGCCCAGCAGACGCGCCCGCAGAACGTCCGCCCGCCGCAGCCGGCCAGGCCCTCGCAGCCGGCCCGGCCCCCGCAGTCCCGCAGCGCCGAGGCCGAGCAGCCCTCCGGCCCCATGGGGTGACGTCCCGCCCGGCGGCACCGACCAGTCCGGGCTCCCGGACTGGTCAGGCCATGGGCCGCGGCGCCGGGCCGCCGGGCGCGGTCAGCCGCTCAGCCGCTCAGCCGCTCTTGCGGCGGAACGAACGCTGCCCGCCCGCCTTGCCGTGAGTGCCATGGATCTTGGAGCCGTCACGGCCCCGGCCGCCGGAGGCGCCTTCCGGCGATTTCCCGCGTTTGCGGTCCAGCGCTTCCCGGAACTTGCGCCTCACGTCGTCCTCCTGCCCCTCCGGGGCCTGGGAGCTTCCGTCGTCCGCCATTGAAACCTCCTGGTCATAGGGGCCTTCGCCACAGCTTGACACACACCGGCCGGGCTCGGCCGCCCGTTTTCCGGGCCACCGGGCCACCGGCGGACGGCCGGTGTCAGCGGACCGTCTGATCGCCGTCGGGCACGTCCTCGACGCTCACCCGCGCCGACGCCGGCAGACCGAGCCCGGCCGCGACGGCGCGCGCCAGCCCCTCCGGGTCGGGCCGCGTCGGGAAGGGCACGGTCTCGCCGTCGCCGTAGGCCTCGATCGCCTTGGTGAAGTACGAGGGGGCCCAGGCGCCGACGGCGCCCCTGACCTCGACGGCGAGCACCCGGCGCCCCGCGACCCGGCGCCGGACGGCACCGAGGATCTCGTCCGAGCGCAGCTCACCGGGCACCCGGAACAGGCTGGCGTGCGCGCCGACTTTCGCTCCGCCGCTCAGCCGCACGGTGACGGTGAGACAGCTGGTGACGCTGGGGTAGAGGATCGTCCGGCCCCGGGCGGCCTCGGCGACCTGCCCCTCGGTGATGCGGACGGGCTGCCCCTCGGCGGTACGGGCCGGCTCTCGCGCGGCGGTGCCGGCCGGCTCGGCGGCCATGGCCGCCGTGGGCCACAGGGCGAGCGCGGCGGCTCCGGCGAGCAGGGCGCGGCGGGAGGGGGCGGACCCGGTGGGGACGCCCCTGGATGCTGATCGTGACATACCGTCAGCTTCCCAGCCCGCGCGGAGCGGCAGGGAACCGGGTCAGGGCCCGGAAGACCCGGGCCCCCCGCGGGGCCCGGCCGTCCCGGGGAGGGAACCCGATCCCGTTGCGGGGCCCGCCGCCCAGAGGCGGGGGCCGACGTCCGGAGGCGGGGGCCGACGTCCGGAGGCGGGGCCCGCCGCCCAGAGGCGGGGGCCGGCGTCCGGAGGCGGGGCCGGCGTCCGGAGGCGGGGCCGGCGTCCGTTGCCCGGTGCGGACCGGGGAGCCGGCTTCGGCGGTCAGACCGTCGGAGCCTCCGGCTCGAAGCGGCTGCGCACCGCCGTCTGCACCTCCGCCTCCTCGGCCGGATCGGAGGCGAGCCTGCGCAGCTGGTCGACGACGCGGGCGTCGGCCGTCGTCGCGTGGCGGGCGGCCAGTTCCCGGGTCGACTCCTCGCAGTCCCACAGGCACTCGACGGCGAAGCCCGCCGCGAAGGAGGGGTCGGTCGCGGCGAGGGCGCGCGCGGCCCGGCCCCGCAGATGGGACGAGGCCGTCTCGCGGTAGATGTGGCGCAGCACGGGCGCCGCGCAGGTGATCGCCAGCCGGCCGGCCCCGTCGACGAGGTCCCACAGGACGGGCGCGTCGCAGCCCTCGGTCCGCACGGTGCGGCGCAGGGCGGCGAGGACGAGCGCGGAGTCGTAGGCGGCGCCCCGGCAGGCGAGCATCCCGGCCGCGGCCGCGCCCAGCGCGTTGCCCCGGTGGATCCAGGCGCGGGCCCGTTCCAGGGCGGCCGTGCTGCGCATCCGTTCGAAGGCGGTCACGGCGGCCGAGGAGACGAGCTCGCCGGCGTCGGCGGCGGCCGTCTCGATGAGGTCGAGGGCCTGGGGGTCGTGGTGCTCGGCGAGGTAGCGCAGGGCGGTGGCGCGGGCGGCCTCGGGGCCGAAGGCGGCGGCCTCGATGATCTCCAGGCGGTCCTCGGGCCCGGCCACGGCGGTCAGGCAGCGGGTGGCCGGGACGTGGCGGTGCTGGGTGGGGTGGGCGTCGAGGCCCTGCTGGGCCCAGTCGAGGACCTCGCGCACGCTCCAGCCCGGGCGGGGGCCGGTGGGGCGCAGCTGGCGCTGCCAGCGGTCGAAGGAGCCCTGCTCCCGGGCGGCGCGCACCCGGGCCGCGGTGGCGGGGGCGCGGCGGTCGTCGGCCCACAGCCGCCAGGGCCGGGGCTCGAAGGCGTCGCGGACGGCGGCGGCCAGCGCGGCCTCGCCCTCGGGGGTGTGCGGGAAGCGGGCCAGGACGGGGGCGGCCAGGGCACGCAGCCCGGCGTCGTCGTCGCGCAGGGCCAGCTCGTCGAGGGCCCAGGCCCAGTTCCCGCCCGTGGCGGCGTAGCGGCGCAGCAGGACGAGGGCGTCGTCGCGGCCGTAGGAGGCGAGGTGGCCGAGGACGGCCAGGGCGAGGCCCGTGCGCTCCTCGGAGGTGTCGATCAGGTCGTCCGGGTGGAAGAGGTGCTGTTCGATCTCGCCGAGCCTGCCGCCGAGGTCCAGATAGAGGCGCGCGTAGTAGAGGGAGCGGTTCTCCACCTGCCAGTCCCGGCGGGGGTCGCGGAGCACGCAGTGGTTCAGCGCCGCGAGCGCCTCGGCCCGCGGCGCCGCGAGGGCATGCAGGGTCCCGTCGCCGCGGCCTCGCTGGAGGAGGCCGAGCAGGGTGCCGCTGGGCGCTATGTCTGGATCGAACATGGGGTCAGCATCCGGTGCGAGGAGTCGGCTGGCAACGGGATTTCCTTCCGGACGGCATTCTTGCCGGTGTCCACCTGTGCTATGCCTGGTGAACTGTGGAAACTCGGGTACTCCCAAGCGCCGCAGCCTACCCGGAGCGGTGGGTTCCGCGGAGTGCCGCCGGAAATGTCCCACCCATGCCATCGGCATATGCCTCAAGCACCACCGTATCGGGTATTGCCAAAGCCCTTACAGCCCGTCGCTCCCTGTGCCACAGTCGTGACAGCAGTCCTGCCGGCCGCTCCAGCGGATCCCCGGAGCCGGCCGCGCCCCGCCTGTATCGGAGTACGTGATGCCGTCCCCACAGTCCGCGGACCGTCCCGCCGCCGAGCCGCCCGAGCGCGGCCAGGTGGACGCGCTCATCTCGCAGACGCGGCGGCTCAGAGGCGGCATCGACGCCGTGCGCCGGGAGGCGGTGGCGAGCGCGGAGGCCTCGGACGACCCCCGGCTCCACTGGCAGCGCGCCCTGTGCGAGCTGGCCGCCCACCACGCGGACGATCTCGGCGAGCAGCTGGGCCAGCTCCGCGCGGGCCTGCCCACGTCCCGGCGCGCCGGGGCGGGGAGCGGCACGACCGCCTCCGCCGGGGCCGGGGGCGGCACGAGCGTTTCCGCCGGGGCGAGGGGCGGCACGGCGGCCCGGGGTGCCGGCACGGCCACGCGCGTCGCGGAGGACGACCGCGCGGGCGGGGACGGGGACGGCCTCACGGCCGGGAACGGCCCGACGACGCCCGGCAGGGTGGGCAGCGCCGAGTGGAACCTGCTGACCGACGAGGTGGCGTGGACCGACGAGCTCTTCGCGCTCTTCGGCCGCCGCCCCGAGGACGGCGCGCTGACCCTCGACGAGCTCCCCTCCACCCTCCTGGAGGAGGACACCGGGCTGCTGACCACGATGGTCACCGACTGCCTGGTGGACGGGAAGCCGATCGACGGGGAGTTCCGCATCGTGCGCGGCGACGACGGAGCCGTGCGCACGGTGCACATGATGGGCGAGCCGGTGCTCGACGCCGACGGCTGCACGAGCTCCATGTGGGCCGTGCTGCGGGACGTCAGCGATCTGCGGCGCTTCCGCCAGGAGGTGCACGAGACCCGTGACTCGGCGCACCGCCGGCGGGATGCCGCCCGGACCGAGCACCGGCTTGCGGTCGAGTTGCAGGAAGCCGTGCTGCCACCGTGGCGCGGCTCCCTGCGGCTCCCGCAGAGCTTTCCCGCCGGCCCCGAGGCCCCGGGCGGCGGCGTCCTCGACCTGGCCGGGCACTACCTCCCGTCCTCGACCAGCAGCCTCATCGGCGGCGACTGGTTCGACGCGATGGAGCTGCCCGGCGGCCGGACGCTGCTGACCGTCGGCGGCCTCACCGGCCGGGGAGTGGCCGCCACCTCGACCATGGCCATGCTGCTGGGAGCGGTGCGCGGCATGGCGGTCTCCGGGGCCGAGCCCGGCCCCCTGATGGGCTGGCTCAATCACCTCCTGGAATCCTCCGCCCAGCCCGCCCTGGGCAGCGCGGTCTGCTGCCGCTACGAGCCCGCCTCCGGCACCCTCCTGTGGTCCCAGGCCGGCCACCCCGCCCCGCTGCTCTTCCGCGACGGGGCGGGCCGGGCGCTGCGGCCCCCGGAGGGCGTCCTGCTCGGTGCCATGACGGATGCCGCCTATGCGCAGACCGAGGAGCGGCTGCTGCCCGGCGATGTGCTGCTGCTCCACACCGAGGGGCTGGCGGACCGGTCCGGGGCCCGGCGGCTGCTGGAGCTCGCGCCGCGATTCGCCATGGCGGACACCGCTCAGGACTGCCTGCGGGCCGTACTGGAGGAGTTCGGCGACAAGGAGCGCGAGGACGACGCGTGCGTGCTGATCGCCCGTATCGGCTCATAGCCTCACAGGCTCATAGTTGACTGCTCATAGTTGACTTCCGCTGAGCGGGCTCGGGTCATACGGCCGTCGGGCGGTTCTTTCCCGGAGCCTTGGACAGGGCCCGCTGGATGTCCTCCCGCAGAGGTGAGAGGGCGGGGAAGTCCGAGTACTTCCCGGTGAGCCGGTACATCTCCCGCAGCCGGTCCCAGGTGCGGTGGGAGGACGTCTCATTGATGGTGGTGAGCGCCATCCGGGCGAAGGTGTCGGCCTGCTCGGGGTCATTGCCGATGAAGCAGGCGGACGCCATGGAGATGTAGTCGAAGATCATCGACCGCTGGCGCTGCCCCCGCGGAGCTCCAGCGCCCGCTTGGCGTGCTGCTGGGCGACGGGGGCGGCCGTGGGATCGTGCTCGGCGAGGGTGCGGTAGGCCAGGGCCTGCATTCCGTGGAGATCCGCCTCGTCGAACATCTGCATCCAGCTCGGCGGGGTGACATCCCCCTTGTCGGCGACGAAGAGATCCTCGGCCTCGCCGAGCGTCCGCCGCATGGCCTGACCGCGCCCCATCGAGGCCTGGGCCCAGGCCTCGACCGTGTAGAGCATCGCCCGGGTGCGCGGCAGGGTCTCGGGGCCGGAGCCGGACTTGGCGAGCTTCATCAGATCCATCGCCTCGTCCGGCCGGCCCAGGTGGACCATCTGACGGGCGCAGCGGGAGAGGGCCTCGCCGGCCCTCGGGCGGTCCCCGCCCTCCCGGGCCGCGTGGGCGGCGATGATGAAGTACTTCTGGGCCGTGGGCTCCAGGCCCACGTCGTGGGACATCCAGCCGGCCAGCACCGCCAGATTGGCGGCGACCCCCCACAGCCTGCGCTGGAGGTGGTCGGGGTGGCGGTAGGAGAGCATGCCGCCCACCTCGTTGAGCTGGCCGACGACGGCCTTGCGCTGGAGCCCGCCGCCGCGCTGGGCGTCCCAGACCCGGAAGATCTCGACCGAGTGCTCCAGCGCGTCGATCTCGAGGGAGCCGACCGGGGCCGCCTCGTAGCGGTCGAAGGCGGCGGGGTCCGCCTGCGCGGCCTTGAGGCGCAGGGGATCGTCGAAGTGCGGGGCGTCGGAGGCCAGGACCGGGTCCGCGTGGAGCCAGTCGTGCATCGCGCCACTGATTGCTGAGCCTGCGGCGAGCGCGGCGCCCGCGCCCACCAAGCCGCGTCGGTTGAGCATGAGGTCCATTCCCGTGAATTCGGTGAGGACCGCGGCGGTCCGCTCGGGCGGCCAGGGCAGCCCGTCAGGGGTCTGCGCCTTGCCGGCGCGCCCGCGCCGGCCGAACCCGAGGTCCTCGATGGTCACGACACGGCCGAGTCGCTCGGTGAACAGGGCGGCCAGCACCTTGGGCACGGGATCGCGAGGGGACTCCCCCATGTCGATCCAACGCCGTACCCGCGAGGTGTCGGTCGCCAGCTGCGGATGGCCCATGGCCGCCGCCTGCCGGTTCACGAGTCTCGCGAGCTCGCCCTTGGACCAGCCGGCCAGGCCGAACAGGTCCGCGAGGCGGGTGTTGGGTTCCCTCGTCACGTCAAGCCCCCAGGTTCCTCGGCTGACTTGAAGGTACTCGGGCCGTCATGGGCCAAGCGAGTATTCGCCAGGGTTCGCCAGGGTGCGCCACATGGTGTGCCACCCGCGATCGGGTGTGATGTAGGAACGCGCAACCCCGGCCACCCGGCAACCCGGCCGCATTCCCCAGGGTGCCCACGGGACCGGGGACCGGGTAGCGCCGCAATTCGCCGACACGAAGGGACCTGTTCCGCTCATGTATGCAGCCTCGACCTCCGTGTCCGCTCCGCCCCGGCCGCTCCGCCCCCAGCAGAGCGGCGGCGGCCCGTACCTCGATCCCTCCCACGCCGTGGGGGCCTCGTTCGGGGGCGGGCGGGCGCGGAGGGCCCCGGGGCCGGGCACCCAACCGCTCAGCGGGAGAATCGACTTGTCCGGCCCCCAGGGCGCGCAGCTGCGCACGGTGATCTCATCGGTCCATCGCATCTGCCCCGAGTTCAACCCCGTCCAGGTGCTGCGCCGGGGCGGGCGCTCCGTACTCCTGGTCGGCACCACCGGTCGGAGTACGGCCGTGGCGAAGTGTTTACTGGACCATTCCTCCGCATGGGCCGAGCGATTCCGTCATGAAATAGCCACATATCGGGCGTTTGTCCGGCATCGCCCCCCGGTCCGGGTCCCGCGGCTCATCGCCGCCGATCCGGAGCACTGCACCCTGGTCATCGAGCGGATGCCCGGCCGGCCCGCCGCCACCCAGCGGCACCCGGTGGACACCCTGCCCCGCGCGGACGTCCGGGCGGCGCTCGGCGCGATCTGCCGGGTCAATCTCTGGCGGCCGCCCGCCGGGATGTTCGACATGCCGCTGGACTACGGCAAGCGCATCGCCCGCTACCACGAGCTCGGTCTGCTGACCGACCGTGACATGGGCGATCTCCAGAAGCTGCTCCACGGCCTGGCCCATGTCCAGGGGCAGTTCTGCCATGGCGACGCCCAGCTGTCCAATGTCCTGCTCTCCCCCGCCGGGCCGGTGCTCGTCGACTGGGACCACGCCGGCTGGTATCTGCCGGGGTACGACCTGGCGACGCTCTGGACCGTCCTCGGCGACGCCCCGCTGGCACGGCGTCAGATCAGCCAGCACGCCCAGCAGGCGGGGACGACCTCCCGGGACGCCTTCCTGGTCAACCTGATGCTGGTCCTCACCCGGGAGATCAGGACGTACGAGACGGCCGTCCAGCGCTCGATGCACGAGCCCGCACCGCCCGGCACCACCCCCGAGTCCGGCGAGGAGCAGCGACTCCTGCTCCGCCGGCTCCACGACGACTGCGCGATGGCCCGCCGGGCCGTCCGGGCCGCCGTCGGTACCCGCTGAGGGGCCGGACCGACACGCCGTTCCGCCGACTTACGGCGTGTCGGTGCTCGCCCGGACGGGCGAGCACGGCTCCGGTGCGTCACCTCGCCCGCGTCGGGAAACCCCCGGCGCGGGCGTTGACGTGGATTGCGCCCGCCACCCAGTCTGATGAGCACCACTCCAGTCATATTGACGGATCGTCTTCCCGGGCTTTGCTCTTGGTAAGTTCGGTCCATCAGCACTCCAAGCGCTCGGCACGGCCCGTCCCGAGGAGGCCGCATTGCGAGGATCCGTACCGGAGTCACGACGGAACGCCAGGACCGGCAGACGAAGAAACCATCGGACGCGGGTGTTCGGTGCGGTCGCCTCGGCGGCCCTGCTCCTGCCGATGGCCACGGCCGGCCCGGCCGCCACGGCGGACAAACCCGCCGCCGGCGCGCTCCAGCGGGAGTTCGCCCAGGCGGCCGCCCGCTACCACGTACCCGGCAGTGTGCTGCTCGCCGTCTCCTATCTGGAGTCCCGCTGGGACAGCCATGGCGGCGCCCCCAGCGTCACCGCCGGCTATGGCCCGATGCATCTCACCGACGCCGCCACCGCCCTGGCCGCCGCCCCGCACCACAGCGACCCCGGCGAGGACGCCCGGGGTGATCTCGCCCGGCCGCGTGCCGCGGGCCGCCGCGCGATGGACGTCCCCGCGCCCGCCGCCCTCCCGGCCCGGCTGCGCACCCTGGAACGGGCCGCCGAGCTGACCGGACGCTCCCCCGAGGAACTCCGCGCGAGCACCGCCGCCAACCTCCAGGGTGGCGCGGCCCTGCTGGCCGCCGAGCAGAAGCGCCTCGGCCTGCCGCCAAGCGGTGACGCCGCCGACTGGTACGCGGCGGTGGCCGGCTACTCCGGCGCCACCGACGCCGCCACGGCGACCACCTTCGCCAACGACGTCTTCGACGTCATCCGCAAGGGGCAACGGCGCACCACCGACAGCGGCCAGGCGGTCGTCCTGCCCGCCGCCCCCCGGGTCGCCCCCCACGCCGAGCAGCTGCGCCGGCTGGGGCTCGGCACCCTCCCGTCCAGGGGCACCGAGTGCCCGGAGTCGGTGGCCTGCGAGTCGATCCCGGCGCCGTACCAGCGGCTGGAGGGCAAGGACTACGGCAATCACGACCTCGCCGACCGGCCCGCCTCGCAGAGGGTCGACTTCATCGTCATCCATGACACCGAGGGGACATGGGAGACGACGATCAAGCTGATCAAGGATCCGGCGTATGTCTCCTGGAACTACACCGTGCGCTCCGGGGACGGCCACATCGCCCAGCACGTGCCCACCAAGGACGTCGCCTGGCACGCGGGGAACTGGTATGTGAACGCCAAGTCCGTCGGCATCGAGCACGAGGGCTTCCTCGCCCAGCCCGACGCCTGGTACACCGAGGAGATGTACCGCACGTCGGCCCGGCTGGTGGAGTATCTGGCGGACAAGCTGGACATCCCGCTGGACCGCCAGCACATCCTGGGCCACGACAACGTCCCGGGCACCGTCCCGTCGACCATCAGGGGCATGCACACCGACCCCGGGCCGTACTGGGACTGGGCGCACTACTTCGACCTGATGGGCCAGTCCTTCGAGGCGACGGGGAGCCCCCTCAGCGGGATGGTCACCATCGCGCCCGACTACGAGGACCACCAGCCCGTCTACACCGGCTGCGCCAAGCCGGGCGAGAAGTGCTCCCCCCACGGTTCGGGTGCCGTGCGGCTGCACACCGCCCCGCGTGAGGACGCCCCGCTGATCCAGGACATCGGTCTGCGCCCGGATGGCAGCCCGTCGACGATCGACGTCAACGACACGGGTGCCCGCGCCTCCACCGGTCAGCAGTTCGCCGTGGCCGAACGGCAGGGTGGCTGGACGGCGATCTGGTACCTGGGCCAGAAGGCGTGGTTCCGCAACCCCTGGTGGGATCCGACGGCGGTGGGCGCCCACGGCCGGCTGATCACTCCGAGGGAGGGCCTGGCCGAGATCCCCGTGTACGGGCGCGCCTACCCGGAGAAGGAGGCCTATCCGGCGGGCGTTCCGGTGCAGACCGTGACGCCGTTGCCGTACAAGCTGCTCGCCGGGCAGTCGTATGCGATGGGGGCGACCTCGCCGAGCGAATACCTGTGGGCGGCGACCTTCGAGCCGTCGGGCCACCGGATCGTCCGGGGCAAGGACGTCTACTACGAGATCCAGTTCGGGCACCGGGTGGCCTTTGTGAAGGCCACCGACGTGGAGGTCCGCTCCTCCAGGTGGTAGCGCCCCGGTACGGCGGGAGCCCGGCACGCGACGGCGTGCCGGGCTCCGCTGGTTCGTGGGGCCGGTCAAGGTCCTGGCCGGCTTGGAGTCCTAACCGGTCAGGAGTCCTAACCGGCCTGGAACATCTCGGCCGGGAGGGGCTTCAGCAGCTGGTAGAGGTCGTCCGTGATCGGCCGGTCCCAGCTGGCGATGGTGACGAGGACGCCGTCGCTGCGGTCGAACTGCGTGCAGGAGATCCGGCTCTCGGAGCACTTCAGGCGGCGCACGATGAGGAGGTTGTCCTCGTGCATGACGGGCACGTCCTCGGTCTCCACCACCTGGACCGGCTCGTCGTTGCCGAGAGCGGCCAGCAGCTGGGCCACCTCGAAGGGCACCTGGCCCTCGCCGAGCTCCCGGGCCGGGGACCCCTCGGGCAGATTGCCGATGATCATCGCGGGACCGCGGCCGCCGAACAGGTCGTAGCGGAGGAAGACCCCCTGGCAGCTGCCGTCGGGCGCGGGGAGCAGCCCGGCACCGAGATCACCCGGCCAGTCACCGGGGTCCATGGCGAGGACGTCGAAGTCCGGCCCGGTGGGGGTGGCGGCGCTGCGGCGGCGGAGGAAGGACATGCCCACATCGTACGTGCCCGCCGCGGCGCCGTGCCGCCGGGGAACCCGTCGGGCGGGTCCCTCCACCGGGAGCCGACAGCTCCGGCGGGCCCGGTCAGGTGAGGTCGAATTCCCCGGCCCGCGCGCTCAGCATGAACGCCCGCCACTCGCCCGGCGAGAAGATCACCGCCGGGACGTCGGGGTCCCTGCGGTCCCGCAGGGCGATGTAGCCCTCCACGAAGGCGATCTGCACGTTGCCCCGGCTCCCCCGGTCGCTCGACTGCCACGTGGCCGTGGCGAGGTCGAGGTCCGGCCTCATGTCGCCCGCCAGTCGTTCGGTCGTGCTGTCCGCCACGTCCGTACCCCTTCCGGCTCGTCGTCGCCGCCCACACTAGCGAGCGCGGCCGGTGCCCGACAGGCCCCCGGATCCGGCCTCATCCGGTGGGCGGGGCAGTGCCGACGAGCCACATGGCGAAGAACTGGGCGCCACCGCCGTAGGCGTGCCCGAGGGCCCTGCGCGCGCCGGGCACCTGGTGCTCCCCCGCCGCGCCCCGCACCTGGAGCGCGGCCTCGGCGAAGCGGAGCATGCCGGAGGCCCCGATGGGGTTGGTGGACAGGACCCCGCCCGAGGGGTTGACGGGGAGGTCGCCGTCGAGTTCGGTGACGCCGGCTTCGACGAGCTTCCAGCCCTCGCCCTCGGCGGCGAGGCCGAGGTTCTCCAGCCACATCGGCTCGTACCAGCTGAAGGGGACGTACAGCTCGGCGACGTCGATCTCGCGGCGGGGGTCGGTGATCCCGGCCTGGCGGTAGACGTCGGCGGCGCAGTCGCGGCCGGCGCGCGGGGAGACGAAGTCCTTGCCCGCGAAGAGCGTGGGTTCGCTGCGCATGGCCCCGCCGTGCACCCAGGCGGGCGGCCGCGGGGCGCGGGCGGCGCCGGCGCGGTCGGTGAGCACCATGGCGCAGGCCCCGTCGGAGGAGGGACAGGTCTCGGAGTAGCGGATGGGGTCCCAGAGCATGGGTGAGGAGCGCACCGCCTCCAGGGTGAGGCCGTGCTCGTGGAGGTGGGCGTAGGGGTTCTTCAGGGCGTTGCGGCGGTCCTTGTGGGCGACGAGCGTGCCGGTGCCGGCGGGGGCGCCGGTGCGGCGGATGTACGCGCGGACGTGTGGGGCGAAGAAGCCGCCGGCGCCGGCCAGGAGGGGCGGCTGGAAGGGGACGGGCAGGGAGAGGCCCCACATGGCGTTGGACTCGGACTGCTTTTCGAAGGCCAGGGCGAGGACGGTCCGGTGGACGCGGGCGGCGACGAGGTTCGCGGCGACGAGGGCGGTGGAGCCGCCGACGGAACCTGCGGTGTGGACGCGCAGGACGGGTTTGCCGGCCGCGCCGAGGGCGTCGGCGAGGTGGAGCTCGGGCATCATGACGCCCTCGAAGAAGTCGGGGGCCTTGCCGATGACGACGGCTTCGATGTCGGTCCAGGTGAGTTCGGCGTCGTCGAGGGCGCGCCGGGCGGCCTCGCGGACGAGTCCGGCGAGGGAGACGTCCCGGCGGGCGGCGGCGTGGTGGGTCTGTCCGATGCCGGCGACGGCCACGGGTTCCTTGCTCGTGCCGCTCACGCGGGGTCTCCTTCCAGCACGGCGACGAGGTTCTGCTGGAGGCAGGGGCCGGAGGTGGCGTGGGCGAGGGCCCGGTGGGACTCGCCCCGGTGGATACGGGCGGCGGCCTCGCCTATGCGGATGAGCCCGGCGGCCATGAGGGGGTGGGCGGCGAGGGCGCCGCCGGAGGGGTTGACGCGGACGTCGCCGGTGAGGCGGAGGGCCTTGCGCAGGATCACTTCCTGGGCGGTGAAGGGCGCGTGGAGTTCGGCGGTGTCGACGGGCGCGTCGAAGGCCCCGGCGCGTTCGGCTGCCAGGCGGGTGGAGGGCGAGTCGGTGAGGTCGCGCCGGCCCGGGTCGTGGGGTTCGATCCGGTGGTCGATGCCGCGGATCCAGGCGGGCCGGGGGCACATCCGCCGGGCGCGTTCGCCGGCGGCGAGAACGACGGCCGCCGCGCCGTCGCTGACGGGCGGGCAGTCGCCGGTGCGCAGGGGGCGTACGACGTAGTCGCCGTGGGGGACGGCGCCGCGCAGTTGGGCGTGGGGGTTGTCGGTGGCGGCCGCGCGGTTACGGGCGGCGATGGCGGCGAGGGCGTCCTCGTCGGTCTCGCCGGCGTCGATGAGGGCCTGGGCCTGGAGGGCGGCGAGAGAGACGGAATCCGGCCACAGGGGTGCCAGGTAGCAGGGGTCGAGCTGGCGGGTGAGGACGTCGCGGATGTCGCCCGCGGAGGACTTGCCGTGGGCGTAGACGAGGGCGGTGTCCGCCTCGCCGGTGAGGATCTTCACCCAGGCCTCGTACAGGGCCCAGGCCCCGTCCATCTCGACGTGGGACTCGGCGATCGGGGGCCAGGCGCCGACGCCGTCGAGGGTGAGGGTGAAGGAGAAGGGCCGGCCGGCGAGGTAGTCGCTGGAGCCGGAACAGGTGAAGTCGGCCTCGCCGGGGGCGAGTCCGGCCCGGTCGAGGACCTCGCGCAGGACGGGGAGGAGCAGTTCCGTCTCGGAGAGCCCGGGGGTGGCGCGGCGGTGGTCGCTCTGGGCGAAGGCGACGACGGCCACGTCGCGGGGGCGCGGCGTCACAGCGGCCTCCTGGTCACAACGGCCTCTTGGTCATAGCAGCCTCTTGGTCACAGCAGCCTCTTGGTCACAGCAGCCTCTTGGTCACAGCAGCCTCTTGTAGGTGTCGTAGTCGGCGTCGGGTTCGCCGGTGGGCCGGTAGTGGTCGGGGTGGCGGTCGCCGTCGCGCCAGACGGGCTCGACGCGCAGGCCCATGCGCACCTGGTCGTAGGGGATGCCGGCGATGCGCCCGTGGAGGGCGAGGTCGGCGCCGTCGAGGGCGATGTGGGCGTAGACGTAGGGCACGTCGATGGCCAGGTTCTTCGCCTTGATGCTGACGACGCAGAAGGTGGTGACGGTGCCGCGGGGGCCGACGGCGACCTGTTCGGTGGCGGCGACTCCGCAGGTGGGGCAGGCGCCGCGCGGTGGTACGTGGACCTTGCGGCAGGAGGGGCAGCGTTCGCCGGTGAGGAGACGGCGGGCGAGGTTCCCGAGGTGGCGGGTCTGGGCGCGGCCGGGTGTGTAGGTGTAGTCGAGGCGGGCGGGGGCGGTGAGGCTGGTGACGGGGTCGGTGAAGGTGCCGTCGTGCGGGGTGGCGTGGCCGGTTTCCGGTCCGTCGTAGGGCTCGTCGAGGGGTTCGAAGCAGGCGATGTCGGTGATGGCTCCGGTGCGCTGTTCCGCCCAGCGGACGCGGACGCGCGCGCCGGTGCGAACGGCTTCGGGGCCGGGGGCGTCGAGGGCGTGGAGGAGGGCGGTGTCGGCGCCGTCGAGGCGTACGAGCACCCAGGCGAAGGGTGTCGTGAGGGGCTGGTTCGGGCGGGGGGCGGGGTTCCAGGCCCAGGTGGTGACCGTGCCGGTGGTGCCCACTTCGACGAGTTCGCGGATCTCCTCGGCGGTGCCGGGGTCGTATTCGGCGGGCGGTACGAGCACACGGCCGTCGTGGGCGCGGACGCCGAGGACGACGCGTTCGCGCAGGCCGGTGAGGAAGGCGCTCTGGACGGGGCCGAGGGATCGGGTGAAGGGGAAGGAGACGACGAGGGGGGCGGTGAGGTGTTCCGGCATCGGTTCGCCTCCTCGTCAGGCGCGGCGGAAGACGGCGGGGCGTTTCTCGGCGAAGGCGCGGGCGCCTTCCTTGGCGTCGGCGGTGTCGAAGACCGGCCGGCCGCGTTCGAGTTCGAGGGCGAGCGCGTCGGGTTCGGGGAGGGCCGCGGCGTCGTGGACGCAGGCCTTGACGGCCTCGACGGCGAGCGGGGCGTTGGCGTTGACGAGTTCGGCGGTCGCGAGGGCCCGTTCGAGTGCGGTGCCGTCGGGGACGACGTGGCCGATGAGGCCGATGCGCTCGGCTTCGGCGGCGGTGTACGGGCGTCCGGTGAGCAGCATCTCCATGGCGTGGGTGTGGGGGATCTGCCGTGGCAGCCGGACCGTGGAGCCGCCGATGGGGAAGAGGCCGCGGCGGACCTCGAAGAGGCCGAAGACGGCGCCGCTGCCCGCGATGCGGATGTCGGTGCCCTGGAGGAGTTCGGTGCCGCCCGCGACGCAGGGGCCCTCGACGGCGGCGATCACGGGCTTGCGGGGCCGGTGGTGGCGGAGCATGGCCTTCCAGTGGAGGTCGGGGTCGGCCTTGAAGCGGGCGCGGACGGGGTCGTCCGGATTCCGTCGGTCCGCGAGCGCCTTGAGGTCCATGCCGGAGCAGAACGCGCCGCCCGCGCCGGTCAGGACGACGGAGCGGACGTCGTCGTCGGCGTCGGCGAGCAGCCAGGCGTCGTGGAGGCCGGCGAGCATCGGCAGGGACAGCGCGTTCCTCGCCTCCGGCCGGTCGAGGGTGAGGACGAGCGTGGCGCCGACGCGCTCCACGGTGAGGTGCTCGGTCCCGCCCATGGCGGACCTCCCGTCGTAGTCCTGGCCGTAGTCGTGAGGACCGGAACAGCGTGCAGGAGGCGGGGGCACGGTTCAATAGTTTTCTGACTGATCGTCAGATTTCTTGGGTCGGGGCCCTTCCGGTCGCCGCGCCCAGGTGCTCTGATGACCGCCGTGGACTACAACCTCGCGGATCTCCTCGAGTCGGTCGTGGACGTGGTCCCCGCCAGGGAGGCCCTCGTCCACCTCGACCTCCCCGGCGGCGGCGCCGAGCGCCGGCTGACGTACGAGGAGCTCGACACGGCGGCGGGCCGGCTCGCCGGCCACCTCTTCGGCAGCGGCGTCGGCCCGGGCGACCACGTGGGCCTGCACCTGTACAACGGCGTGGCGTACCTGGAGGCGCTCTGGGCCTGCCTGAAGGTCCGGGCGGTACCGGTCAACGTCAACTACCGCTACGTCGAGGACGAGCTGGCCTATCTCTACCGTGACGCGGACCTGGTCGCGCTGGTCTTCGACGGCTCCTTCACCGCCCGGGTGGCGGCGGCCCTCCCCCGTTCCGGGGCGCGGCTGCGGCACCTCGTCCGGGTGGGGCCGCCGCCCGCCGGCGCCCCCGAACCGGCCGTCGCCCCGGTGGACCTCGCCGACGCCGAGGCGTCCGGCTCGGCCGTGCGCGGCACCGTGGGCCCGCGATCGGGTGACGACCGGTTCATCGTCTACACCGGCGGCACCACCGGCATGCCCAAGGGCGTGGTGTGGCGGCAGGAGGACCTGTTCTTCTCCGGGCTCGGCGGGGGCGCGCCGACGGGCGCGCCGGTCAAGCGGCCGGAGGAGGTGGCCGAGCGCGTGGCGGCGGGCGGGGAGGGCCTGGTCTTCTTCCCCACCGCGCCGCTGATGCACGGCACGTCCACGCTCACCGCGCTCATCGCCCACCTCCTGGGGCAGAAGGTGGTCCTCCACCGCAAGTTCGTCCCGGAGGAGGTGCTGCGCACGATCGCCCGGGAGCGGGTCACCAATGTCTCCCTGGTGGGCGACGCGATGCTGCGGCCCCTGACGGAGACCCTGGCGGGGCCGCTGCGGGGAACCGACTGCTCGTCGCTGCTCAGCGTCAGCAGCTCGGGGGCCGTGCTGTCGGAGGCCGTGCGCGAGCGGTTCACGGCGCTGCTGCCCGGGGTGCGGCTGATCAACAACTTCGGCTCCTCGGAGTCGGGTTTCAACGGCACCGCCACCGAGGACTCCGGGCCCGAGCGGGGCTTCCGGCTGCACGTCAACGACCGTACGACCGTGGTGGACCCGGTGACCCACCAGCCGGTCGCCCCGGGCGTGCCGGGCCGCGTCGCCCAGCGCGGGCACGTGCCGCTCGGCTACCACAACGACCCGGCGAAGACGGCCGAGACCTTCTTCACCGCCGGCGGGGAACGCTGGGTGCTGCTCGGCGACATGGCGACCGTGGACGCCGACGGGGTGGTGACGGTCCTCGGGCGCGGCTCCCAGTGCATCAATACGGGCGGCGAGAAGGTCTTCCCGGAGGAGGTCGAGCAGGTCCTCAAGGCCCACCCGGCCGTCTACGACGTGCTGGTCACGGGCGTTCCGGACACCCGCTGGGGTCAGCGCGTCACGGCGGTCGTCCAGCCCAGGGAGGGGGCGGAGCCCCCGACCTTGGACGCCCTCCAGACGCACTGCCGGGCGCGGCTGGCGGGGTACAAGGTGCCGCGGGGGCTGGTGCTGACGGAGCGTGTCGAGCGCTCGCCGAGCGGCAAGGCGGACTACCGCTGGGCCCGGGCGGTGGCGGAGCGGGGATCCGGGGGCTGAGCGCCCACTTGTGGGGACAGGGGCTGGGGCTGAGGGCCTAGCCAGGGCTGGGGGCTGAGGGCCCAGGAGCCGGGGCTGGGGGCCGGGACCGGGTGGCCGGGGGCCGGGTGGCCGGGGGCCGGGAGGCCGGGGGCCGACCCATCCCACACCGTCTCTTGGGCCGCCGGACACCTCGGATGCGGCGGGTGGTCATCCCCGCGCCCTTCACTGAATCCGCCCGTCCCTTTTCCCCGGTCCCATTCCCCGGTCCCAGGAGATCCCATGACTCCCCTGACCCGTCGCGGTTTCCTCGGCGCGGCCGCGGCCACCGGCGCCGTCACGGCCCTGAGCTCGGCGCTGCCCTCGTCGATCCAGCAGGCGATGGCGGCGGCCTCTCCCGCCGGCACGCTCGACGATGTCGCGCATGTCGTCATCCTGATGCAGGAGAATCGTTCCTTCGATCACTACTTCGGCACCCTCAAGGGCGTGCGCGGCTTCGGCGACCGCTCCCTGCTCCGCTTCCCGGACGGCTCCGACGTCCTGAGACAGACGACGCTCGGCCCGCTGGGCGGGCGCGTGGTGCGGCCCTGGCACCTGGACACGGCCACCACCGACGCCCAGCGGGTCCGCGACCTCGACCACGGCTGGTCCGGGACCCACCGCGCCTGGAACAGCGGCCGCTACGACAACTGGATCCCCGCCAAGAGCGCCTGGACCATGGGCCACTACCGGCGCGAGGACATCCCGTTCCAGTTCGCGCTGGCCGAGGCCTTCACCCTCTGCGACCAGTACTTCTGCTCGGTCCAGGGCCCCACCAACCCCAACCGGCTCTACCAGTGGACGGGCACGGTCGACCCGGGCGGCAAGCAGGGCGGGCCCGTCACCGACAACTCCGAGAAGGGCTACTCCTGGACGACCTACCCCGAACGCCTGGAGGCGGCCGGGATCTCCTGGCGCGTCTACCAGCAGCAGGACAACTACGACGACAACCCCCTGGCCTGGTTCACCCGGTTCCGCGCCGCCGCGCCCGGCTCGTCCCTGTACGACAACGGCATGCTGCGCCGCCCCGCCGACGCCTTCGCCCAGGACGTCGCGGCGGGCCGGCTCCCGGCGGTCAGCTGGGTCGTCGCCCCCGAGAACCAGTCGGAGCATCCCGCCTATCCACCGGCCTACGGCGCCGACTTCACGGCGAAGTACGTCCTGGAGTCGCTGGCAGCCCACCCCGAGGTCTGGGCCAGGACGGTGGTGTTCCTCAACTTCGACGAGAACGACGGCTTCTTCGACCACGTGGCCCCGCCGGTCCCCCCGGCCGGCACGCCGGACGAGTTCGTGGGCGGCGCGCCGATCGGGCTGGGGCCACGGGTGCCGATGACGGTGATCTCGCCGTGGAGCCGTGGTGGGTACGTCCACTCCGAGGTCCTCGACCACACCTCGCCGCTGCGGTTCCTGGAGAACTGGACGGGCGTCAAGGAGCCCAACATCTCCGCCTGGCGGCGTACCGTGTGCGGCGATCTGATGAGCGCCTTCGACTTCGCCTCGAAGAACGTCTCCTTCCCCGCGCTGCCGGACACCACCGCGCTCGTCGCCGCCTGCGACCGGCAGCACTCCCTCCCCGAGGCCCGGCCCCCGGCCGACCCGCCGCAGCCCGCGCAGGAGTCCGGCACCCGGCCCGCCCGCCGCACGGGCTACGGCTTCGCCACCACGTCCTGGACCGACACCGCCACGGGCAGACTGTGGTTCAAGGTGGTCAATACCGGTACGCTCGGCGCCGGTTTCAGCGCCTACACGGTCAATTACCGTGCCTACGCGGCCTGGCATTACACCGTTCCGGTGGGCGGCGAGGCGAGCGACTACTTCAGCGCCCTGACCTACGGCGGCGGCAAGTACGACGTCGACCTGCACGGCCCCGACGGCTATCTGCGCGGCTTCAAGGGCGACGTCCGCACCTGGTCGGACGGGACCAAGGGGCACCCGGAGGCGGCCGTGACGCCCGATCCCGCCACGTCCGACCCCGCCACACCCCGGACGCTGCGTCTCACGCTCACCAACGGCGGTGGCGCACCCGTCGTCTTCACGATCTCCGACGGGCAGCGGGCCACGGTGGCGGCGGGCGGGAGCGCCCGGTTGACGCTCACGGCCGAGCGGGACGGCGGCTACGACCACACCGTCACGGCCGACGTGGGCGACGGCTTCGAGCGCCGCTTCGCGGGGCGCGTGGAAAGCCGGTGAAAGTTCACCCTTGACGCCCTGCCCTGACCCTGGATACTTGACCCTACCGGATCTACCGAACGATCGGTCGGGCACTCAGGGTCACGACAGGCAGGGGGAGACGATGACTGACGCGCGGGCGGACATGCGGGACGCGGTGGAGCGCATGTCCCGCGAGGAGCTGGAGGCGCTCCAGCGGGAGCGCCTGCGCGCCACGCTCCAGCATGTCTACGACAACGTCCCCTTCTACCGGCGGGCGTTCGACACCGCCGGGCTACACCCGGAGGACTGCCGGACGCCGGCCGATCTCGTCCGCTTCCCCTTCACCACCAAGGCGGATCTGCGCGCGCAGTACCCCTTCGGCATGTTCGCGGTCGACCGGCCGCGGCTCCGGCGGCTGCACGCCTCCAGCGGCACCACGGGCACCCCGACCGTCGTCGGCTACACCGAGCGCGATCTGGAGGTGTGGGCCGACGTGGTGGCCCGTTCCCTCCACGCGGCCGGCGTACGGCCGGGCGACACGGTCCATGTGGCCTACGGGTACGGCCTGTTCACGGGCGGTCTCGGCGCCCACTACGGGGCCGAGCGGCTCGGCTGCACGGTCGTCCCCGCCTCCGGCGGCATGACCGCCCGCCAGGTCCGGCTGATCCAGGACCTGCGGCCCGAGGTCATCATGGTGACCCCCTCGTACATGCTCACACTGCTCGACGAGTTCGAGCGCCAGGGCGTCGACCCCCGGAGCACCAGCCTGCGCGTCGGTGTCCTCGGTGCCGAGCCGTGGACCGAGGAGATGCGCCGCGAGATCGAGGAGCGTTTCGCGATCGACGCCGTCGACATCTACGGGCTCTCCGAGGTGATCGGGCCCGGCGTCGCGCAGGAGTGCGTGGAGACCAAGGACGGCCCGCACCTGTGGGAGGACCACTTCTATCCGGAGATCGTCGATCCGGTCACCGGCGAGATCCTGCCCGACGGGGCGTTCGGGGAGCTGGTCCTCACCTCGCTCACCAAGGAGGCCATGCCGCTCGTCCGCTACCGCACCGGTGACCTCACCCGGCTGCTGCCGGGCACCGCCCGGCCCGCCTTCCGGCGCATGGAGCGGATCACCGGCCGCTGCGACGACATGATCGTGCTGCGCGGGGTCAACCTCTTCCCCTCGCAGATCGAGGAGATCGTGCTGGACATCGCCGGTGTGGCGCCCCACTTCCAGCTGCGGCTCACACGAGAGGGCCGGCTGGACCGGCTCACGGTCCGCGCCGAGGCGCGGCCGGGCGCGACCTCGGAGCGGCGCGCGGCGGCTGCCGCAGAGATCGAGCGGCGGATCAGGGACGGCATCGGGGTGACGGCGGGCGTCGAGATCGTGGATCCCGAGACCCTGGAGCGGTCCCAGGGCAAGCTCAAACGGATCGTCGACGAACGCCCGAAGTGACGTCGCGGAGAAGGCCACGGAGAAGAAGGTCAACCGTGGGGACGTACGTGGCGTCCTTCTTCACGCACTCAACTGAGGTCAACTTCCGTCACTTCAGGGGGATTCTGTGACCGTTCGTCGTCGCTTACGATCATTCGCGGGCGTCTCGCTCGCCCTGCTGGCCGCCGCGTCCGCCTCCCTGCCGGGCGGGGCCGCTGCCGCCGCCCCAGAGCGTACGGGGCACCCGTCGGGCGGCGGCCTCTCCGCCGTCGTCCGCTACACCGAATACGGCATCCCGCACATCGTCGGCAAGGACTACGCGAACGTCGGCTTCGGCTCGGGCTGGGCCCAGGCCGCCGACCAGGTGTGCGAGCTCGCCACGGGATTCATCACCCTGCGCGGGGAGCGCTCGCGCTTCTTCGGCCCCGAGGGCAGAACCGACCGGTCCCTGTCCGACGCCGGCGACAACCTCTCCAGCGATCTGTTCTTCCAAGGGATCAACGACGCCCGGACCGTGGAGAAGCTCCTCGACCGGCCGGCGCCGGCCGGGCCCAGCCACCAGGCCAAGGAGCTGATGCGAGGCTGGGCCGCCGGCTACAACGCCTGGCTCCGCCAGAACCGCGTCGACGACCCCGCCTGCAAGGGCGCCCAGTGGGTCCGTCCCGTCACCGCGCTGGACGTGGCCCGGCGCGGCTACGCCATCACCATCCTCGGCGGCCAGGGCGCCGCGGCCGACGGCATCACCGGCGCCGAGCCCCCGTCCGGGCCCGGCACGCCCCACCCGAAGACTGCGGCGCCGGCGGATCCGGCGCGGGCGGCCCGCGAGTTGTTCTCCCGCCGCGACGCCGCCATGGGCTCCAACGCCGTGGCCTTCTCGGGCGCCACCACCGCCGGCGGGCGCGGGCTGCTCCTCGGCAATCCCCACTACCCCTGGGCGGGCAATCGCCGCTTCTGGCAGTCCCAGCTGACCATCCCCGGTGAGCTCGACGTCTCGGGCGGCTCGCTGCTCGGCCTCCCGATGATCTCCATCGGCCACAACGCGCACATGGCCTGGAGCCACACCGTGGCCACGGGCGTGCCCCTCAACCTGTACGAGCTGAAGACCGCGCCCTCCGACCCGTACGCGTATCTGGTGGACGGCAAACCCGAGAAGCTGACCAAGCGCGAGGTCACCGTCTCCGTGCGCGGCAAGGACGGCCGGCTGTCGCGGGTCAGCCGCACCCAGTGGTGGACGCGCTACGGCCCGGTCGTCAGCGGGCTCGGGCGCGAGCTGCCCACGCCCTGGACGAACACCTCGCTGTTCGCCCTGGCCGATCCCAACGCCGCCAACCTCCGGTTCACGGACACCTCGCTGGGCCTGAGCAAGGCGCGCGGCGTGCGCGGCGTCCAGGACGCGCTGCGCCGCACCCAGGGGCTGCCCTGGGTGAACACCGTCGCGGCCGACTCCGCCGGGCACAGCCTCTACACCCAGTCCCAGGTGCTGCCGCGCGTCACCGACGAGCTGGCGGGCCGGTGTTCCACGCCGATGGGCCGGCAGACGTTCCAGGCGTCCGGCCTGGCGATCCTGGACGGCTCGCGCGGCGACTGCGTCCCGGGCTCCGACGCCGACGCCCTGCAGCCCGGTGTCTTCGGCCCGTCCGCGATGCCGACCCTGGTCGACGCCCCGTACGCCGAGAACTCCAACGACAGCCCCTGGCTGGCCAACGCGGACCGGCCGCTCACCGGCTACCCGCGGATCTTCGGCGACACCGCCACGGAGCGGTCCTACCGGACGCGCGGCGCCGTCGAGGACGTCGCCGCCATGGCGCGGCGTGGCGAACTGACCGTGGACGACCTCCAGAAGCTCCAGTTCTCCGACCGCGCGCCCGCGGGCGGTCTGGCCGCCGCCGACGCGGCGAAGGCGTGCGCCGCGCTGCCGGGCGGCAGGGCGACGGGGAGCGACGGCAAGGCCGTCGACGTGTCGGCGGCGTGCGGTGTGCTGGCCCGCTGGGACCGCACGACGCGCACCGGCAGCAAGGGCGCCCTGCTCTTCGACCGCTTCTGGCGCAAGTTCACCGACGCCGTCCCGGACGAGCGGCGGTGGCGGGTGCCCTTCTCCCCCGCCTCCCCCGTGACCACCCCGAACACGCTCGACACCACGGCGGACGGATTCGCCCGCTCGCTCGCCGACGCCGTCGCGGAGCTCCGGACGGCGGGCATACCCCTCGACGCCCCGCTGGGCGAGCACCAGTTCGTCATACGCGGAGGCAAGCGCATACCCATCCCCGGCGGGTCCAACCGTCTGGGCGTCTGGAACGTCATCGAGGCCCGCTGGGACGGCGCGCACGGCGGCTACACCGACGTGGGCATGGGCTCCAGCTACATCCAGGCGGTGGGCTGGGACGGCAGCGGCTGCCCCGTGGCACGGACACTGCTGACGTACTCCCAGTCCTCGAACACCGCGTCGCCGCACTTCAGCGACCAGACCGAGCTGTTCTCGCTGGGCCGCATGGTCAAGGGCCGGTTCTGCGAGAAGGACATCCTCGCGTCGCCGGGGCTGAAGGTGGTGAGGGTGAGCGAGCGCTGAGGCACGATCCCGTCTGACAGGACGAGTCCTGTCAGACGGGACAGGTCCTGTCAGACGGGACGGTCCCGGCCGTGCCAGTACGGGTCGCGCAGCAGCCGTTTGTAGAGCTTGCCGTTGGGGTCGCGCGGCAAGGATTCGGTGAACTCCACGCTCCTGGGGCGCTTGTAGCCGGCGAGCCGGGCGGCGCAGTGGGCGAGGAGCTCGGTGGCGAGGGCGGCGTCCGGGGAACGGCCGGGCTCCGGTTCGACGACGGCCTTGACCTCCTCGCCCCAGTCGTCGTGAGGGACGCCGAAGACGGCGGCGTCGGCGACGGCGGGGTGGGCCAGGAGAACGGACTCGACCTCGGCGGGGTAGATGTTGACGCCGCCCGAGATGATCAGGTCGATCTTGCGGTCGTGGAGGAAGAGGTAGCCGTCCTCGTCGAGATGGCCGAGGTCGCCGACGGTGAAGAAGTCGCCGACGCGGCCGCGCCGGGTCTTGTCGGCGTCCTTGTGGTAGGCGAAGGAGCCGGTGGTCATCCGTAGATAGACCGTGCCGACCTGCCCGGTGGGCACGGGCTCGCCGTCGTCGTCGAGGACGGCGATCTCACTGATGGGCCAGGCCCGGCCGACCGTGCCGGGCTTGCGCAGCCACTCCTCGGACGTGGCGTACGCGCCACCGCCCTCGCTGGCCGCGTAGTACTCCTCGACGCACCCGCCCCACCACTCGATCATCGCCCGTTTCACATGCTCCGGGCAGGGCGCGGCACCGTGGATGGCGTGCCGCAGCGAGGAGACGTCGTAGGCGGCCCGTACGTCGGCGGGCAGGGAGAGCAGCCGGCGGAACTGGGTGGGGACCATGTGGGTATGGGTGCAGCGGTGGGCGTCGATCAGTCGCAGCATCTCCTCGGGGGTCCATTTGTCCATGACCACCAGCCGGTGCCCGAGGTGCAGGGACGCGGCCGCGAACTGCAGGACGGCGGTGTGGTAGAGCGGTGAGCACACCAGGTGGACGTTGCCGTCGTGGGGCTTGATGCCGAAGATGCCGAGGAACCCGCCGAGATGGGCCTCCTCGGGCGGGATGCCGGGCAGGGGGCGGCGGATGCCGCGTGGGCGGCCGGTGGTGCCGGAGGTGTAGTTCATGACCCAGCCGAGGGTCCGGTCGCCGGGCGGGGTGATGGGCCGGCCGTCGACGAGGGCGGCGTAGGGCCGGAAGCCGGCGATGTCGCCGACCGCGTACCGCCCGGAGGGCGGCAGCCCGGCCTCGTCGGCGGCGGCCCGCGCGGTGTCCGCCCAGCGCTCGTGGGCGATGAGCGCCTTGGCGCCGGAGTCCGCCAGGATCCAGGCGATCTCCGGGGCGACGAGGTGGTGGTTGACGGGGACGAGATAGAGACCGGCCTGGGTGGCGGCGAGATGGGCGGTGAGGAACTCGGCGCCGTTGGGGAGGACGGCGGCGAAGGCGTCGCCCTCGCGCAGTCCGGTCGCCCGGAGGGCGTGGACGAGGCGGTTGGCCTCCGCGTGGAGGTGGCCTGCGGTCCATTGCTCCCCGGACGGGGTGACCAGGACCTCCCGGTCGGGGTCGGCGGTGGCCTGGGCCCAGAAGCCGTTGCTCTGTTCTGTCATGAGGTCGTGTCCTCCTGGGGAGCGTCGCCACCTGCGGGCCGGTGGTCGCGTTGTGCCCACCCGTTCCGCCCTGCGGAACGATTGCCCACAACGGCGTTCAGCCGGTTCACCGCTCGTTCGAAGCCTCTCGTCAGGTCGTCGACCACCGCCTGGACGCTGCGGACCGTGTCCATCGACCCCACGATCTGGCCCACCGGCGTGCCCAGTAGCGGCACCACCTCGTGTTTCTGGATGCGGGAGAGGGCCTCGGCCACCAGGAGGCCCTGGAGGGGCATGGGCAGGGTGCCGGGGCCGTCGGGGGCGTCCCAGGCGTCGGTCCAGGGTGTGCGGAGCTGTCGGGCCGGCTTGCCGGTGAGGGCGCGGGAGCGGACGGTGTCGCCGGAGCCCGCGGCCAGGAGCTTGGCGGTCAGGGCGCGGGAGGTCAGGCCGGCCTCCGCGGTGGTGAGCCAGATCGAGCCCAGCCAGACGCCCTGCGCGCCGAGGGCGAGCCCGGCGGCGATCTGCTCGCCGCTGCCGATGCCGCCCGCCGCCAGGACGGGCAGCGGGTCGACGGCCCGGACGACCTCGGGAGTGAGCACCATGGTGGCGATCTCGCCGGTGTGGCCGCCCGCCTCGTAGCCCTGGGCGACGACGATGTCGACGCCCGCCGCCGCGTGCCGGACGGCGTGCCGGGCACTGCCGGCGAGCGCGGCGACGAGGATGCCCCGGCTGTGGGCGCGTTCGATGACGTCGGCCGGCGGCGGGCCGAGGGCGTTGGCGAGGAGCGCGAGGGGGTAGTCGAAGGCCACGTCGAGCTGGGTGCGGGCGACGTCCTCCAGCCAGCCCGTGATGCGCCAGCCGGAGCGTTCGCCCTCGGCCAGTTCGGGTACGCCGTGCTCGGCGAGCGTCCTGCGGACGAACTCCCGGTGCCCGTCGGGGATCATGGCCTCGACGTCGGCCTCCGTCAGGCCGGGGACGGTCCGGGCGGGCATGACGACGTCGAGGCCGTAGGGTCTGCCGTCGGTGTGCGCCTGCATCCAGTCGAGGTCGCGCTCGAGTTCGCCGGGCGCGGTGTAGCGCACCGCGCCGAGGACGCCGAGTCCTCCGGCGCGGCTGATCGCGGCGGCGACCGGGGGGAAGGGCGTGAAGCCGAAGAGGGCGTGCTCGATGCCCAGCCGGCGGCTCAGCTCGGTCCGCATGGGCGGCAGGATGCCGCACGGAGGTGACGGAAGGAAGCCAAAGGAAGCCATCGGAGCAAACTTTCTGACGCTCCGTCAGGTCAGCGCGGCTGCTGGTTCCCCCGGGTGACGCTGGTCCGGCGGACCGCCGCGACCTGGCGGTAGAGCTCGACGGCCTCGGCCGAGCGGCCGAGCTGCTCCAGGCAGTGGGCCTCGTCGTGCCGGCTGGCCAGGGCGTCGGGGTGGTCCGCGCCCAGCACGCGCTGCCGGGCCTGGGCCACGTCGCGGTAGACGGCGAGGGCGTCCGTCCAGCGGCCGAGCCAGCCGAGGCCGACCGCCACCTCGCGGCGGCTGACGAGGGTGTCGGGGTGGTCGGGGCCCAGCACCCGGGCGCGGATCGCGCAGACGTCGCGCGCCTCGGCGAGGGCCTCCTCCCAGCGGCCCAGGCGGCCGAGGTTGACGCCCAGTCCGTGCCGGGCGCGCAGGGTGTCCGGGTGGGCCGGGCCCTGGGCGCGGGTGCGGTCCTCGACCAGTTCGCGGTAGAGCTCCAGGGCCTCCTCGCTGCGGCCCAGCCGCCCCAGGCAGATCCCGGCCTCGTAGCGGGCGGCGAGGGTGTCGGGCTCGTCGGGCCCGAGCACCCGGGCGCGGGAGGCGGCGACCTCCTGGTAGGTGCGCAGCGCCTCGGTCCAGCGGCCGAGCTGGCCGAGCGCGTAGCCGACCTCGTAGCGGGTGACGAGGGTGTCGGGGTGCTCCCGGCCCACGACCCGGGAGCGGGCGGCCGCCACGTCGCTCGCCATCCGGTAGGACTCCTCCAGGCGGCCCAGTCTGCTGAGGTTGAAGGCCAGGTTGTGGCGGCAGCGCAGGGTGTCGGGGTGGTCGCCGCCCATGACGCGCTCGCGGGCGGCGAGCACGGACGTGTAGACCTGGTGGGCCTCGAAGTGGCGGCCGAGCCGGCCGAGCACGTACGCGGTCTCCTGGCGGGCCGCCAGGGTGTCGGGGTGGTCGGGGCCCGCGGCGCGCTCGCGGCCCGCCGCCGTCCGGGCGAACTCCCGCAGGGCGTCCTGGGGGCGGCCCAGCCGGCTCAGGGCGAAGCCGAGCTCGTAGCGGGCGGCGAGGGTGTCGGGGTGGTCGGGGCCCAGCAGCCGGTCGCGTTCGGTGGCGACGGCGCGCTGCACCTCGGCGGCCTCGGCCCAGCGGTCGAGCCGGGCCAGGCGCAGGCCCTCGCTGTAGCGCGCGGCGAGCTCGGCCGCGCGCTCGTCCGGGGACGGGCGTTCGGAGCCGGACGGCTGCGGCGGGATCCGGCGGGTGCCGGTGCCGGCGGGCCCGTCCTCCCGGGCGCCGGTCCACGCGCCGGTGAGCGCGGCGGAGGGGTCCGGCGGCGGCTGGAGCCGGCCGGTGCCGGCGGCCTTGGAGCCGGTGGTCATGTTCCGGGCCCAGCCGGGCAGCCGGGGCGGCTCGGGGAGCCGCGCGGCGGCCCGCACGGGCCGCGGCCGGGCCTCGGACAGGGTGCCGCCGGGGGGCGTGGCCATCCGGTACGGGGTGAGCTCGGCGAGGCCCTGGACGAAGGCGGCGGCGTCCGCCGGCCGGTCGTCGGGGTCCTTGGCGAGCAGGTCGAGGACGACCGTCTCGAAGGGGCAGGGCAGTTCGGGCCGGAGTTCGCGCGGCGGGCGGGGCGGGGTGTCGCGGTGGCCGACGAGCACGGCCCAGGCGTCGTCCATGTCGAAGGGCGGGGCGCCGGTGGCGATCTCGTAGAGCACGCAGCCCAGCGAGTACAGGTCGCTGCGGTGGTCGACGTTGCCGGAGCCGATCTGCTCGGGCGACATGTAGTGCGGGGTGCCCATGGCGATGCCGGTGCCGGTGAGCCGGGTGGAGAAGCCGATGTCGTGGGCGAGGCGCGCGATTCCGAAGTCGCATATCTTCACCGTGCCGTCGGCGAGGCGGACGATGTTGGCGGGCTTGAGGTCGCGGTGGACGATGCCCTGCCGGTGGGTGTAGTCGAGGGCGGCGCCCACCTGGGCGGCGATCTCGATGACCTCGGGCACGGGCAGGGGGTGGTGCCTGTTGTCCTCCAGGAGCTGGCTGAGGTTGCGGCCGTCGAGGAGCTCCATCACCAGATAGAGGACGCCGCCCTCCGACTCGCCGAAGTCATGGACGACGGTGATCCCCCGGTGCTGGAGGGAGGCGGCCACGCGCGCCTCCCTGCGGAACCGCTCGCGGAGCACCCGGAGGTAGGACGGCTCGTGCTGACGGCCCATGGGCTTGAGGCACTTGACGGCCACGTGCCGGCCGAGGGACTCGTCACGGGCGCGCCACACCTCGCCCATGCCGCCCCGCCCGATCAGGTCGAGCAGCTGGTACCGGCCCTGGATCAGCCTGGTGTCCGCCATGCTGCCGCCGCCCCCGTCGATTCGCTGTGCCTCCCCCGGCCCCTCAAGTATGGCGGCCGGGCCAGGCGGCTTGTAGGCCGACGACGAGGCCGGGGAACCGGTTCCGCGCCCGGCCGGCTCCTCCCGCCCGCCTCACGGGCCGGTCGGCGCCTCGTCACTCGATATGACCGGGAAGTCGCTTGTCCGTTTTCGTCATTTCGAGTGAGGGAACAGCGTCCGTCGCCCCGCCCGGCCATCAGCGGCGCACACTCCCCATGGGTGTCCCGCGGTGACCTCGAGCGACAACGTCAGGAGCGTTCATGACCGATCCGCGTCGCCGGGACGTACTGGGGCTCGCGGCCAAGGGGGCGCTGGCCGGCATCGCCGGTGCCGTCCTCGGCCCGCCCGGCGGCCCGGCCCTCGCCGCGGCGGCGTCCCGCACCCACTTCCGCGCCCTGGTGATCGGCTCGGGCTTCGGCGGCTCGGTCGCGGCGCTGCGCCTGGGGCGGGCGGGAGTCGACACGCTGGTCCTGGAGCGCGGCCGGGAGTGGCCCGTCCTCCCCTCCCGGCCCCTGTTCGGCTCGTCCACCCGGATCACGGACACGATGTTCTGGTTCCGCCGCACCACCCGGTGGCCCGGTATGCTCCCCGTCCCGGTCACCCCCGCCCCCGGCGTCATGGAGCTGTCCGAGGAACGCGACCTCGACATCGCCTGCGCGGCGGCCGTCGGCGGCGGCTCCGTCGTCTACACCGGGGTGACGATCGCCCCGCCGCGACGCTTCTTCGAGCGGCTGTACCCGTCCGGTCTCCGCTACGACGAGTTCGCCGGCAAGTGGTATCCCACCGTGCGGGCCATGCTGCGCGCCGCCCCGATGCCCAAGGACGTCTACGACTCCGCGCCCTTCACCCACTCCCGGCTGTGGGACCGGCAGCTGGCCAACGCGCGAATGACGACCCGCCCCGCCGACTCGACGTTCGACTGGCATGCGGTCCGGCAGGAGCTCGCCCACACCCTCCCGCCGTCCGCGACCATCGGCGAGTCGGACTTCGGCTGCGGAACCGGGGCCAAACGCGACCTCACCCGCACCTACCTCCCCGCGGCCCTGGCCACCGGGCACGTCCAGCTGCGCGCTCTGCACGAGGTGCGTTCCGTCGGACGGAGACGTGACGGCGGCTACTCCGTCGTCGTACGGCGCCTGGGCGAGGACGGTGCCGCCCTCGGCACCACCGAGTTCACCTGCGAGATGCTCTTCCTCGCCGCCGGCGCCCTGAACACCAACCGGCTCCTCGTGGCCGCCCGTGAGGAAGGCCGCCTGCCGGACCTGCCGGACACCGTCGGCACCGGCTTCGGGGACAACGGCGACCAGGTGAACCTGCGCTCCCAGCCCCTGGAACCCATCGGTCCCGCCCAGGGTTCGCCCTGCGCCTCCACCGCTTTCCTCCCCACGGGTTTCGGCCTCCCGCTGCGCGTGGAGAACTGGGTGCTGTCCGGCTTCACCTCCCTCCCGGCGACCGCCACCTTCGCCGTGACGGTGGACACCGACCACCGGGGCGGCTTCCGGTACGCCCCGTCGACCCGGCGCGTGGTGCTGGCGGACTGGACGAGGGAGAAGTCGGCGGCCGCGGCCCGGGCCGTACTCGCCTTCAGCGCCCAGGTCGCCGAGGCGAACCCGGGCACCCTCCCGGTGACGGTGAACAACCTCCACCCGTTCACCGGCCATCCCGTCGGCGGGTGCGTCATCGGCCGTTCCACGGACCTGGAGGGCCGGGTCAAGGGCTGCGAGGGCCTGTACGTGGTGGACGGATCGCTGCTGCCGGGGAACGTCGGGGGCGCCAACCCCTCCCTCACCATCGCGGCGATCGCCGAACGGGCCCTCGCGGGCATCGTCGCGGCGGGCGGATGACGAGGCCGCGAGCGGCCGGGCCGGGCTGGCCCCCGGTCCGTACGCCGCGTCAGCGGTAGAGCACGAAGTCCGCCACGCGCCAGGGCTGGTGACCTTCCTCGGTGAGCGTCGTCACTCCCGCGTACGCCCCCGGCCGCACCTCACGGATCCAGTCCGTGACGAGTCCGCCCATGTCGCGCGGATGAACGATCCGGATGGCCGCGCGGCCGTCGTCCGGGTAGCCGGCGTAGCCGACCTCGCCGCGGATCACGCGCAGTTCCGGGCCCACGACCTGGAACAGATGGCCTCCGCGCTCGTCGGTGTGGAAGACCTTGCCGTGCCACACCGCACCCGCCAGCAGGCCGAGGACCGGGTCGACGGCCGGCTGTCCGCACGCGGTGCACCTCAGCAGCCGCCCGCGCATGGGCCCATGGGGCATCCGGCCCGCGGGAGCCTGCCGGAAGAGCCCGTCGAACGCGACGCGGCCGCACCTGCCGAGTTCCTCTGCGGCCCGCTCGCCGTCACCGCGCACCACGCACGGCCGCGCGGCGACGGCCTCGCCCGGCCTCGCCCCGGCCTGGGCGGGAGCGGCGGACAGGGAGAGCGCGACGACGGACCCCAGGGCGAGAGCGACGACGGAACGGCGGCGGCGAGCCGAGCGGATGACACGTGTGATGTTCATACCGGGAACAACGGCTTCAGGCGTCTGCCGACACGAATGGGCCACGGCCCGGGGCGAACGACTTCAGCGTCGCACCCGGGGCATCCCCAGCCCGATCCAGGAGATGATCTCCCGCTGGATCTCGTTGTTGCCCCCGCCGAAGGTGAAGATGACCGCGCTGCGGTAGCCGCGTTCCAGTTCGCCGTGGAGGACGGCGCCGGCGGAGCCGTCCTTGAGGGGGCCCGCCGCGCCGAGGATCTCCATCAGCCAGGCGTAGGCGTCGCGGCGGGCCTCGGAGCCGTAGACCTTGACGGCCGAGGCGTCCTGGGGGGTGAGGGCGGCGCGCTGGAGGGCGTCGACCATGCGCCAGTTGAGGAGTTTCATGGCGTCGAGCCGGATGTGGGTGCGGGCGAGGCGGCCGCGGACCCAGCCGAGGTCGGTCACCCGGCGGCCGTCGGGGAGCTTGGTGGCGGCGGCCCAGTCGCGGACGTCGCGCAGGGCGCGGATCGCGGCGGAGCCGTGGGCGGCGAGGGTGACGCGCTCGTGGTTGAGCTGGTTGGTGATCAGCCGCCAGCCGTCGTTCTCGGCGCCCACCCGGCGGGTGAAGGGGACGCGGATGTTCTCGTAGTAGCTGGCGGTGGTGTCGTGGGAGGCGAGGGTGTTGATCAAGGTGCAGGAGTAGCCCGGGTCGCTGGTGGGGACCAGGAGGATACTGATGCCCTTGTGGAGCGGGACGCCCTCCTCGACGGGGGCGGTGCGGACGGCGAGCCAGACCCAGTCGGCGGTGTCGCCGTTGGTGGTCCAGATCTTCTGCCCGTTGACGACGTAGCCGTCGCCGTCGCGCACGGCCCGGGTGGTCAGGGCGGCGAGGTCGGTGCCGGCGCCGGGCTCGCTGTAGCCGATGGCGAAGTCCAGTTCCCCGGAGAGGATGCCGGGCAGGAAGGTGGCCTTCTGCTCCTCGGTCCCGTAGCGCATCAGGGTCGGGCCCACGGTGTTGAGCGCCATCAGCGGCAGCGGCACCCCGGCCTGGGCGGCCTCGTCGAAGAAGATGAACTGTTCCATGGGGGTCATTCCGCCGCCCCCGTACTCCTCGGGCCAGCCCACCCCGAGGCGGCCGTCGGCGCCGAGGCGGCGGATGGTCCGCCGGTAGAACCTCTTGCGTTCGGCGGGGTCGGCGTGCAGCCGCTGTCGCCGCGCGTCGGAGCGGTCGGGCACCACGTCGGCGAAGTACTCGCGCAGTTCGGCCCGTAACCGCCGCTGCTGCGGGGTGTACTGGAGATCCACGGCCCCTCCCGGTGTGCGCCGGCAGCCCCTGCGGATGCCGGCGCACACGGTAGAACGCGTTACAACAAGAGGGAAGTCACACGGGGCGGTACGTGCCCGGGGCGACGTACGCGGCGAACCTCGGGGCGGGCCCGCCCCGGTAGGAGAGGAAGTTCTGGGTCGCGGACTCGGTCAGCGGGCGGTCCGCGAGGGCGTCGAGGGCCGCGACGTAGGGCGCCGGGTCGACGCCCTCCTCGCGCATGAAGGCCGCCGCGCGGTCGCGGGCCGTCGCGTCGTCGGGATGGCCGGGGACCATGGGGACGTAGAGCGTCGCGCCCGGCAGGTCCTTGCCGCCGCTGAAGGAGAAGCAGGTCACCGGGGGCTTCCGCCAGCCGGACGCGTCGCGGTGGCCGGTGACGCGCTCCAGGGCGCGGGCGAAGGAGCCGGGCACGTGGTCGTACGCGACGGCCGACTTGGCGTCGATGTCCGCGGCGGAGACGCCCGAGTGCGCCATGTACAGCTTGACGCGGGCCTCGTCGCCGTCGGAGAGGTCCAGGGCCAGGGCGGCCGGCTCGTGGGCCACGTCGGCGGCCGTGCCCAGGTGCTCCACCAGGGCCCGCCAGGGGCGTTCCAGGCCCAGGCGGACCAGCGCCTCCTCGGTGCGGGCGAGGGAGTGTTCGCGGCCGGCGACCGCGGGGTTGAGGTAGACCTTGTACAGCGGCCGGCCGCCCGCGCGCCAGGCGACGCCGTGGGAGAGGGCGAAGAAGCCCTGGGGGTTCTCGTCCGTGAAGAGGTCCTCGATCAGCAGGTAGCGGTCGAGGGAGACGCCCGGCCGCCGGGCCAGCCGGCGGGTGAAGGCCCTGCCGTCCGCCATCCGGCCGCGCGGCGTGCCGGGGTGGCTCGGGGACTCCAGCGACAGCCGCAGCTCGGCGCCGCCGTCGGCCCAGGCGAACGAGATCTCGAAGGGCATCCCGTCGATGGACACCCAGCAGGCGCGCCGCGGCGGTGTGCCGGCGGGGAGTTCGCCCCAGGCGCCGCACAGCTCCCGGACGAGGGCGAGCATCGGCTCGCGGTCCGGGCCTGCCACGCCGAGGCTCGCGGCGGCCCGGTCCACCTTGTCGCAGGCGATGTCCGCGTAGCTGTCGGTGGGGGCGTAGCGACGTGAGTCGAACCGTACGGCGCGCCCGACCATCTCGGCCACGACCCCGGTGCCCGGGTCGGCGAAGGCGGGATCCGGACGGCCGGTCACGGGGCTGGCGGCTTCCATCGTCACTCCCTGAACAGATCACAGACAAAAACGATCGGGATCGTCTCACCAGGTCAGAGGTTGTGTCCGCCTTTCGCTCGACAACGCTCCCAAGTGTTCATCTCAGGGCGCATGTTCACGCCAATTCGCTGCTTCGCCGATATCGACGGGTGGCTGGCCGGGAAACCCCCGGACGGTCCCTCCGCCGGGTCCCGGGCCCGGTATCGCCGCTGATCAGCGGGGCCCACCAGGGCCTTACCCGGGGTCGCGGGGGCTCCCGGGGGACAGTGCGCCGAGAAAGGCCGGAAGGGTTCACCCCAGGGGTTTGCGATCCGACAGACCGAGACATGATCGCAAGGCGTCGCCCGGCGGCCCCTTCCGGCCCTCCCGGCGATCACATGTGGCTGTCCGACCGCGGCCGAACGGACCGCCGGCACACCGCCGCAGTCCTGCGAAGTCCGCGCAGAGGAGATGTTGACGCGTGTCCGCACAGCACCGCTCCCCCGCACTCCGGCCCCTCACCGGCGGCCGGCGCACCGCCTCCCCCGCACCCGACGAACTCGGTGAACCCGATGGACTCGGTGAACCCGATGGACTCGGTGAACCCGATCGGCTCGGCGAACTCGACACCCTCACCGGGGCGTTCGCCCGGCAGGTCCGCCGGACGCCCGACGCGACGGCGGTGGTGTCCGGGGAGACGTCCCTGACCTACCGGGAGCTGGACGCGCGGGCGGACCGGCTGGCCGGACGGCTGGCCGGGCGCGGGGTGGCGCCGCACGACACCGTCGCCGTCCTGATGGACCGCTCCCCCGGCCTGGTCGTCGCACTCCTCGCGATCGTGAAGGCCGGTGGCTGTTATGTGCCGCTGGACCCCCGGCACCCGGCCTCCCGGCTGGAGTGGATCCTCTCCCTCACCGGCGCCCGCGCCCTGCTCACCGACGCCGGGACGGCCCCGCCCGCCGGGCTCGGCGACGGCGTGCCCGTCCTGCGGGCCGACGACGCCGGGGAGCCGACGGCCGATCACCCCGCCCCCGAAACGATCGCCGAAGCCGTCGCCGATCCCGGCCGGCTCGCGTACGTGATGTTCACCTCCGGCTCCACCGGCACCCCCAAGGGCGTCGCCGTCACCCACGGGAACATCACCGGCCTCGTCCGGGACCCGGCGTGGCACGGCGGCGCCCACGAGCGCGTCCTGCTCCACTCGCCGCACGCCTTCGACGCCTCCACCTACGAGCTGTGGGTACCCCTCCTCACCGGCGGCACCGTCGTCGTCGCGCCCCCGGGCGAGCTGGACGCGCGCGGCGTCGCCGCCGTCACGGCCGCCACCGGGGTCACCGGGCTGTGGGTGACCGCCGGGCTGTTCGCGGTGCTGGCCGAGGAGGACCCCGCGTGCTTCCGGGGCGTGCGCGAGGTGTGGACCGGCGGCGACGCCGTCCCCGCCGCCGCCGTCCGCCGGGTGCTGGCGGCCTGCCCCGGCACGGCCGTCGTCAACGGCTACGGGCCCACCGAGACCACCACGTTCGCCACCTGCCACCGGGTCACCGCACCGGGCGACGTGGACACGGTCGTGCCCATCGGCTCCGCCATGGACGGCATGCGCGCCGAGATCCTCGACGCCTCCTTGCGGCCCGTGCCGCCGGGCGAGGTCGGAGAGCTCTACCTCGGCGGCACGGGCCTGGCCCGGGGCTACTGGACGCGCCCGGGCCTGACGGCCGAACGGTTCGTCGCCGATCCCCTCGGCGGGCCCGGCGAGCGGCTGTTCCGCACCGGCGACCTCGTCCGCCGCGGCCCGGACGGGCTGCTGGAGTTCGTCGGCCGCGGCGACGACCAGGTGAAGATCCGCGGCTTCCGCGTCGAGCCCGGCGAGACCGAGGCCGTCCTCGCCGGACACCCGGGCGTCGCCCAGGCGGCCGTCGTCGTCCGCGAGGACCGCCCCGGCGACAGGCGGCTCGTCGGCTACGTCGTCCCCGCCGACCTCCGGGCCGGCACCTCCCCTGCCGGCGACGACGCCGCGGACGAGGTGCCGCGGCAGATCGGCGAATGGCGGGAGATCTACGACACCCTCTACAGCGACGTCGCCGACGCCCGCTTCGGCGAGGACTTCTCCGGCTGGAACAGCAGCTACGACGGACTGCCCCTCCCCCTGGACCAGATGCGCCACTGGCGCGACGCCACCGTCGAGCGGATCCGCGAACTGCGGCCCCGCAGGGTGCTGGAAATAGGCGTCGGCACCGGCCTGCTGATGTCCAAACTGGCCCCCGACTGCGAGACCTACTGGGGCACGGACTTCTCCGGCCAAGTCATCAAGGGCTTGCGGACACTCGTGGGGCGGGACCCCGCCCTCGCCGGCCTCGTGGAGCTGCGCGCCCTGC
The DNA here is from genome assembly GCF_003970715.1 of Streptomyces luteoverticillatus. NCBI lineage: Bacteria > Bacillati > Actinomycetota > Actinomycetes > Kitasatosporales > Streptomycetaceae > Streptomyces > Streptomyces luteoverticillatus. The sequence goes on from NZ_CP034587.1 coordinate 968,129, forward strand.
CCGCCGACCGGATCGACGAACTGCCCGCCGGGTTCTTCGACACCGTCGTCGTCAACTCCGTCACCCAGTACTTCCCCGACGGCCGCTACCTGACGGACGTCCTCACCAAGGCCCTCGACCTGCTCACGCCAGGCGGCGCCGTCTTCGCCGGCGACATCCGCGACCTGCGGCGGCTGCGCCGCTTCCACACCGACGTCCGGCTGCGCCGCCCGGAGCCGCTCGCGGACCCCGCCGCGCTCCGCGCCGCCGTCGAGCACAGCGTGGTGCGCGAGAAGGAACTCCTCGTCGACCCGGCCTACTTCACCGAGCTCGCGGCCGCCGTCCCCGGCACCGACGGCGCCGAGGTGCGCGTCAAGCGCGGCCGGTACGCCAACGAGCTCACCCGCTACCGCTACGACGCCGTCCTCCGCAAGGCCGGTGTCCACGGCTCCTCGGAGCGCCCTCGGACCTCCCCAACCCTCCAGTGGGGGCGGGACGTGACCTCCACGGCCGCGCTGGCCCCCCTCCTGGGCAGCACCCACCCCGGCGGGCTGCGGGTCACGGGCGTGCCCGACGGGCGGCTCGCGCCCGTCGCGGCGGCGGCCCGGGCGCTGGAGGAGCGCGGCGAGGTCACCGCCCTCGGCACCGGCCGCGACGAGACGGGCGGCGAACTGCTGGAGGAATTCCACGACCTGGCGGAACGATTCGGCCTCCGGGTGATCGCCACCACGTCCCCTGCCTCCGATACCTCCGACGCCGCCCTCGACATCGAGCTGACCGGCCGCGCCCCCGGCGCCCCGGGCGGCGACGAACCCACCGGCGCCCCGCTCTCCTCGCTCGTCAACGCCCCCGCGACCGCCCGCGACACCGGCGCCCTGCTCGCCTCCGTCCGCTCCTATCTGCGCGAGCGGCTCCCCGAGTACCTGCTGCCCGCCGCGACCGTGGTCCTCGACGCCCTGCCGCTCACCCCCAACGGCAAGGTCGACCGGCGCCGCCTGCCCGAGCCGGACACCGGCTCGGCCGCGAACGGCCGGCCCCCGCGCGACCCCCTCGAAGAGCTGCTGTGCGGGCTGTTCTCCGACATCCTCGGCGTCTCCCGGGTCACCGCCGACGACAGCTTCTTCGCCCTCGGCGGCCACTCCCTGTCCGCCACCCGGCTCACCGCCCGCCTGCGGGCCACGCTGGGCCTGGAACTCGCCGTGCGCGCCGTCTTCGAGACGCCGACGGTCACCGGGCTCGCCGACGCCCTCCGGAAGGCGGCGGAGGGCGAACGGCCGCCGCTGCTCCCGGCGGAACGCCCCGGGCGCGTACCGCTGTCCTTCGCCCAGCGGCGACTGTGGTTCCTGCAGCGCCTGCAGGAGTCGGGAGACGAAACCTACGCAGCCCACGCCGCCTACAACGTGCCGCTGGTACTGGCCCTGGACGGCGAGCCGGACCGCGCGGCCCTGGAGGCGGCGCTCGGCGACCTCGTCGAGCGGCACGAGAGCCTGCGCACCGTCCTGCCCGAGGAGGGCGGGGTGCCCTACCAGCTCGTCCTGGACCCGGCCGCAGCCCAGCCGCCGCTGACAGTCGCCGAGGTCGCCCCGGAGGCCCTGGACGCCGCCGTCGACGTGGCCGTCCAGCGGCCCTTCGACCTCGCCGCCGAAATCCCCGTCCGCGCCGCGTTGCTGACCACCGGGCCCGGCCGGCACGTCCTGGTGCTGGTGGTCCATCACATCGCCTGCGACGGCTGGTCGCTCGCCCCTCTCTGGCGCGACCTGGCCGCCGCGTACACCGCGCGACGGGCGGGCCGCGCGCCCGGCCTGGCGCCGCTGCCGGTCCAGTACGCCGACTACACGCTGTGGCAGCGCGAGCTGCTGGGCGACGGGAACGACCCGGGCAGCGCCGCCGCGCGCCAGCTCGCCCACTGGAAGGGCGCCCTCGACGGACTGCCCGAACGCACCGAGCTCCCCCTGGACCGGCCGCGCCCGCAGGTGGCCGGACACAGCGGCGACACCCTGCGCTTCGCCCTGGACGCGGACCTCCACCGGCGGATCACCGAGCTGGCCCGCTCCTGCGGCGCGAGCCCCTTCATGGTCGTGCACGCGGCGCTGGCCGCCCTGCTGACCAAGCTGGGCGCGGGCACCGACATCGCGATCGGCAGCCCCGTCGCGGGCCGTACCGACCCGGCCCTCGACGGGCTCGTCGGGTTCTTCGTCAACACCCTGGTGCTGCGTGCCGACACCTCCGGCGACCCCTCCTTCCGGGACCTGCTGGCCCGGGTCCGGGAGACCGACCTGGCCGCCTACGCCCACCAGGACCTGCCCGTCGAGCGGCTGGTCGACGCCCTGGCTCCCGCGCGCGGCCTCGCCCACCACCCGCTGTTCCAGGTCATGCTGGCCCTGCAGAACGCCCCGCAGGGCGCGCCCGAACTGCCGGGCCTCGCGGTCACCGAACTGCCCTGGGCGACCGGGGCCTGCCGCTTCGACCTGTCCGTCTCCCTCACCGAGCGGCACGGCCCGGACCGGCGGCCGCTGGGCGTCGACGGGGTGGCCGAGTACAGCACCGACCTGTTCGACCGGGAGGGCGTCGAGCGGATCGTCCGGCGCTTCGTCCGCCTCCTGGAGGCCGTCACCGCCGAACCCGGCCGCCGGCTGGGCGCCCTCGACGTCCTGCTGCCCGGGGAACGCGCCGAGCTGCTGGCCCGCGCCGGGGACCCCGGCGAGGACGTGCCGCCCCGCACGCTTCCGGAGCTGTTCGAGGAGCAGGCCCGGCGGACGCCCGAGGCCACCGCCGTGCTCTTCGACGACGGCGAGGGCACCGTACGGACGCTGACGTACCGTGAGCTCAACGCCCGCGCCAACCGGCTGGCCCGGCAGTTGCTCGAGCGCGGCGCCGGCCCCGAGGGGACGGTGGCCATCGCCCTGCCGCGCGAGCCCGACGCGGTCGTGGCCACCCTGGCCGTGCTCAAGGCGGGCGCCGCCTATCTGCCGCTGGACCCCGGCTACCCGGAGGCCCGGCTGCGCCTGATGCTCGACGACGCCGCGCCCCGCCTGCTGCTGACGGACCTCGCGACGTCCCTGGCCCTGCCGGGCGCCCCGGAGCTGCCCCGGATCGTCCTCGACCGGGAGGAGACCCGGCGCGCGGTCGCCGCCCACTGGGACGGCGACGTCACCGACGCCGAGCGGCCGCGCCCCCTGGACAGCGCGAGCCCCGCCTACGTCATCCACACGTCCGGCTCGACCGGCCGCCCCAAGGGCGTGGTCGTCACCCACTCGGGTTTCACCGGCGTCGTGCGGGCGCAGATCCGGCGGTTCGGCGTGACCGCCGAGAGCCGGGTGCTGCAGTTCGCCTCGCACAGCTTCGACGGCGTCGTGTGGGAGCTGTGCGGCGCGCTGCTGACGGGGGCGACGCTGGTGATGGCCCCGGCCGGGGTCACCGCCCCCGGCCCCGGCCTGACCTCGCTGGTCCGACGGCACCGCGTCACCCACGCGACGCTGCCGCCCGCCGCCCTGTCGGTGCTCGATCCCGCCGACATGCCCTCACTCACCTCGATGATCGTCTCGGGTGAGGCGGCGAGCGGGGAGACGGTCCGCCGCTGGTCCGCCGGGCGCCGCTTCCTCAACGGCTACGGGCCCACCGAGACCACCGTGTGCGCCACTCTCAGCGCCCCGCTGTCCGGCGGGGGTGCGCCGCCCATCGGACGGCCCACCGTGGGCGCCCGCGCCTATGTCCTCGACCGCGCTCTGCGCCTGGTGCCGCCCGGGGTCCCCGGCGAGCTCCACATCGCCGGGGCCGGGCTGGCGCGGGGCTATCTGGGCCGGCCGGGGCTGACGGCCGAGCGGTTCGTGGCCGACCCGTTCGGGGAGCCGGGCAGCCGGATGTACCGCACGGGCGACCTGGCCCGCTGGAACCGGGACGGGCAGCTGGAGTTCATCGGCCGCGCCGACGGCCAGATCAAGCTGCGCGGCTTCCGGGTCGAGCCCGGCGAGATCGAGGCCGCGCTCGGCACCCACCCGCAGGTGGCCCAGGCGGTCGTCGTGGCCCGCCGGGACGACCGGGCCGGGACGTACCTCACCGCCTACGTCGTGCCCGCCGGGGACGCCCCGGCCCCGGACGGGGTCGCGCTGCGCGCCCACGCGGCCGCGCTGCTGCCGGGCCACATGGTGCCCTCGGCCGTCCTGGTGCTGGACGCGCTGCCGGTCACGGCCACGGGCAAGGTCGACCGGGCGGCGCTCCCGGCACCGGACTTCGGGGCGCTCTCGGCGGGCCGCGAGCCGCGCGCTCCGCGCGAGCGGATCGTCTGCGAGCTGTTCGCCGAGGTCCTGGGCGTCCCCCGGGTCACCCTGGACGACAACTTCTTCGTCCTGGGCGGGCATTCGCTGCTCGCCACCCGGGTGATCAGCGGGCTCCGCCGGCGGCTGGGCGTCGAGCTGCCCGTCCGCGCGCTCTTCGAGCACCAGACGGTCGCGGCCCTGCTGGCGGCCGTCGACGGCACGGCCGCACCGGGCCCGGCGGCGTCGCCGGACCCCGGCCCGGATCTGGCCGCCGAGGCCGTCCTGGACGCGGGGTTCACCGTCGGCCGGCGGGCGGAGCGGGCGCCCGGGCCCGAGCGGGTGCTGCTCACCGGCGCGACCGGGTTCGTCGGCTCGTTCCTGCTGCGCGAGCTCCTCGACCGCACGGACGCCGAAGTCCACTGCCTGGTGCGGGCGGCGGACGCCGGGCGGGCCGGGCGACGGATCCGGGCCGGCCTGGCCCGGTACGGGCCGGTGGCCGAGGGCGTCGCCGCCCGGATCGTCCCCGTCCCCGGCGACCTGGAGAAACCGCTGCTCGGCCTGGCCCCCGCCGCCTTCGCCGAGCTCGCCGGGCGGCTGGACGCGATCTACCACAACGGCGCCCGCGTCAGCGCGGTCGACCCCTACGACCGGCTGCGGGCGGCGAACGTCGGCGGGACGCGCGAGGTGCTGCGGCTCGCTGCCGGAAGCGGCGTTCCGGTCCACTACATCTCCACCGCGTCGGTCGCCGTGGGCAGGGGAGCGCTGCCGGACGTCGTTCCGGAGAGCCATCGCGTCCCGGCGCCGGACGTCGCGTCCGACGGCTACACGGCGAGCAAGTGGGTGGCCGAGGAGCTCGTCCGGGCGGCCGCCGGGCGCGGTCTGCCGGTGACCTTCCACCGCCTGGGCCGGATCGGCGGCCACTCCACCGGCGGTGCCGGGCCGGAGGACGACGTCCTGTGGCAGCTCGTCCGGGCCATGCTCGTCCTCGGCGCCGCGCCCCGGCTCACCGGGCCGGACGAGCCGCCGGCCGTGGTCGACCTCGTGCCCGCCGATCACGCGGCGGCCGCCGTGGTCCGCCTCGCGCGCCGGGCGGAGAGCCGCGGCCTCACCCACCACCTCGTCTGTCCCCGGCCGCTGCCCCTGGACACCCTGCTGGACCACCTCCGGGCCCACGGCTACCGGCTGGCGGTCGTCGAACGGGACGAGTGGGTACGGGCACTGCGCGAACGGGCCGAAGCGGACCCCGCCGCCGGGCTGGACGCGGCGGTGCTCCTGAGCGACGTCCTGCCCGCCCTCGTCCGGCTGGGCCGCGTCCGCCTGGACGACACCAACGCCCGCGCGGGACTGGCGGGTCCGGGCCCCGCCTTCCCCGCCCCCGACCGCCGGCTGATCCACGCCTACGCCCGGCACTTCGTCTCCACCGGGTTCTTCCCGCGCCCCGACGGGCCGCCCGCGGAACCCCGCACTCCCTGATCGCACGCAACGACAGAGAGGTACGAGCATCGTGAACAACCCCTGGGACGACGTCGAGGGGACCTTCCTGGTCCTCGTCAACGACGAGGGCCAGCACTCCCTGTGGCCGTCCTTCAGCGATGTCCCCGCCGGGTGGGCGACGGCCCGCGGCCCGGGCACCCGCGCGGAGGCCCTCGCGTACGTCGAGGAGAACTGGACCGACATGCGGCCCAAGAGCCTCGTGGCGCGGTACGAGCGGGTGGCGGAGGTGCGGACCGCGTGAGCGAGACCCGGAACACCGCGCAGAACCCGCCCGCCTACCCGTTCAACGAGGCCGTCGGGATCGAGGTCGACCCGATCTACGCGAAGCTGCGCAGGGACGAGCCCGTCGTCCGCGTCGGCTGCCCCTTCGGCGAGGACTCCTGGCTCGTCACCAACCACGCCGACATGAAGACGATCCTCGGCGACCCCCGCTTCAGCCGGGCCCTGGCCGCGCTGCACGACGAGTCACGGCTGACGCCGCTGCCCATCCACACCAGCATCCTGGGCATGGACTCCCCCGACCACACCCGGCTGCGCCGGCTGCTCTCGAGGGTGTTCACCATGCGCCGGGTCGAGCTGATGCGCCCCGGCGTCGAGCGGGTGGCGAACGAGCTCCTCGACGGGCTGGTGGCGCGCGGCGCCCCCGGCGACCTGATGGAGGAGTTCGCCGTGCCGATGGCGGGCGCCGTCATCTGCGACCTGCTCGGCGTGCCCTTCGAGGACCGCGACGACTTCCGGCAGTGGCTGGACGCCTTCTCCGCCACGACCGTGATGACGGCCGAGGAGACCCAGGACGGCACCGACGCCCTCCACGCCTACATCGCCAAGCTGACGCGCGAGCGCCGCGCCGATCCCCGCGAAGACCTGATCAGCGGCATGGTCAAGGCCAGCGACGAGGAGGAGCGGCTCTCCGAGAAGGAGATGGTCGAGCTGATCAGCGTGCTGCTGATCGCGGGCCACGAGACGGTCTCGTCCCAGCTCATCGACTCCCTCTACGTCCTGCTCACCCACCCCGACCAGCTGGCGGCCCTCGTCCGGCGGCCCGAGCTCGTACCGCAGGCCGTCGAGGAGCTGCTGCGCTACGTCCCGCTGATCTCGCACGTCACCTTCGCCCGCTACGCCACAGAGGACGTGGAGCTCAGCGGCACGCTGGTCCGCGCGGGCGAGTCGGTCCTGCCGGCGATCCCCTCGGCCAACCGTGACGAGGCGGTCTTCGAGAACGCCGACCGCTTCGACATCGGCCGCGAGCACAACCCCCACCTGGCCTTCGGCTACGGCATCCACCGCTGCCTGGGCGCGCCGCTGGCGCGGCTCCAGCTGCAAGTCGCGCTGCGGGTGCTGCTGGAGCGCTTCCCCGGGATGCGCTGCGCGGTCCCGTTCGAGGAGCTGGAGTGGAAGGACGGCATGCAGGTACGGAGCCTGCTGAAGCTGCCCGTCGCCTGGTAGCCGGCTGAACGGACGGGAGGTCCCGGACCCGCGCGAGCGGGTCCGGGACCTCCTTCACGCTGTCAGGCCAGGCGCCAGTCGGGCGAGCCCGGGCTGCTCTTGGCGGTCTCGGCCGGGTCCGTGGTGGCCACCGGGGCGAGCGCGGCGTCGATCCGGGCGACGGTCTCCTCGTCCAGGGTGACGTCGGCGGCCCGGGCGTTGTCGGTGATCTGCTCGGGCCGGGAGGCGCCGATGACGGCCGTGACGACTCCGGGGCGGGCCAGCACCCAGGCGAGGGCGAGCTGGGCGAGGGTCAGCCCGAGCCCGTCGGCGACGGGCCGCAGCCCGGCGACCCGGCGCAGGACGTCGTCCTTGAGCCAGCCGCCCAGCAGCTCGGAGCCGTCGTTCTCACTGGTGGCGCGGGAGCCGGCCGGCCACTGGCCGCCGGGCTCGTACTTGCCGGTGAGCACGCCCTGGGCCAGCGGCGACCAGACGATCTGGCCGATGCCCAGCTCCTGGCAGGCGGGGATCACCTCGGCCTCGGGGACCCGCCACAGGGCGGAGTACTGCGGCTGGCTGGAGATCAGGGGGATCCGCAGCTCCCGGGCGAGCGCGGCGCCCCGGCGGATCTGGTCGGCGGTCCACTCGGAGACGCCGATGTAGTGGGCCTTGCCCGCGTGGACGACGTCGGCGAACGCCTCCATGGTCTCCTCCAGCGGCGTGGAGGGGTCGAACCGATGGGCCTGGTAGAGGTCCACGTGGTCGGTGCCGAGGCGGCGCAGGGAGTTGTCGATCGACTCGCGGACGTGTTTGCGGGAGAGCCCGAGGTCGTTGCGGCCCGGCCCGGTGGGGGCGAAGACCTTGGTGAATATCTCCAGCCCCTCGCGGCGCACCCCTTTCAGGGCGCGGCCGAGGGATTCCTCGGCGCGGGTGTCCGCGTAGACGTCCGCGGTGTCGAAGGTGGTGATGCCGGCGTCGAGGGCGGCGCGCACGCAGGCGCGCTCGGTGTCCTCGCCGCGCGACGCGTCGTGGGTGAGCCAGTTGCCGTAGGCGATCCGGCTGACGATCAGTCCGCTGCGTCCCAGGTGACGGAAGTCCATGGCGGCACACTACCAACGGGCCTACGGGCGGCGGGGGTTAACAAGGATCATGGCGGACCTCCCGTGGGAAGTCCGCCATGACGTGGCGCTCTTCGGCCGTTCTCGGTGGGGCCGCCGCCTCAGCGGCGGTGCCGCCCGCCGGAGGAGGGGTTGCCGCCCGCCCCGCGCCGTCCGCCCCCGGACGGTCCGTCGGGCCGCTCGCCCGGGTGGCCGCCGTGGCCGCCGTCGTGACCGCCGTAGCCGCCGCCCTGCCCGGCGTGGCCGTCGTACTGGCCGCCGTAGCCGCCGCCCTGGCCGGCGTGGCCACCGCCGTCGTACTGGCCGCCCTGCCCGGCGTGGCCGTTGTACTGCCCGTACGCCCCGTACTGGTTGTTCTGCTCGGGCTGCTGCTGCCCGTATCCGTACGGGGCGTAGGCGCCCTGCTGCCCGTACTGCCCCTGAGCGGGGGGCTGACCGTACTGGCCCTGCCCGCCGTACGCGTCGTGCTGGACGTACGGGTTGTGCTGGGGCTGCTGGGTGTGGGGGGCCTGCTGGGCCTGCTGCGCGTACCCGCCGTAGTGGCCGTGCTCCGGGTGGCCGTCGTGGTCGTCGCCGCCATGGCCGTCGTCCTCGGCGGGAGCGAGCGCGGCCCGCTCCTCCGCCAGGCCGAAGCGCGCCAGCAGCGGCCCCACCAGCGGCAGCGTGTCGAGCCTCGGCAGCAGCCAGGCGTGCCACACGCCGGTGACGAAGAGGATGGCGGAGCCCGCGATCAGCACCGAGCCGAAGGTGTCGGTGGGGTAGTGGGCGCCGATGTACATCCGGGAGAAGGCGACGAGCAGGACCGCGAGGACGCCGCCGACCAGGACGGTACGGCGGTGCCGGGTCTCGCGGAGGAGGAAGTACGCGGCCACGACGGCGGCGACGGTGAAGGCGGTGTGGCCGCTGGGGAAGCTGTTGGAGCCGATCTCCGGGTCGAGCGAGAACTGCCGCGGCGGCCGCTCGCGGGCCACGATGGCCTTCGCGATCTGGGTGCTGTTCCAGCCGACGGCGACCACGAGGAAGGTGGACACCGCGGCGGTCGGCCGGCGCCGTACGAACAACAGCCACCCGCTCCACGCCGCGAGAATCAGCACGCCGGCGACCGGCGAGGCGCAGTAGCTGACCAGCTCCATCGCGTGGTTGAGCCAGGAGGTGCGCAGATTGGTCTGGATCGTCCGGTCCAGCGACAGGTCGTGCGGCTGGATCAGCGTGGTGTGCGCGGCGACCAGCCCGAGCACGATCGCGGCCGCGAACAGCAGGATGGAGTTGCGCAACCAGTGGCGCACGTAGGGCATGGGTGGGGCGTCCTTCGTATCGGTACGGCGGTACCGGGGCGGCAGCACGGTAGGCGTACGTTCGGGTGACGGGTACATGGTGACGGTTACATGCCGCGCAGATTGTCATCGGCACGGCCGCACAGCAAAAGCTACACGCGCGGCGCGACACCCTTCCGGCGCGGCCGTGGGCGCAGGGTCCTCCATGTGACGGGGGTCACCCGAAGGTCACGGCCACTCCACCAACAGTCGCTCGCCTCGTACGGTCACGGGCGTGCCGAAGGCGGCGCAGGCGCGGGAGAAGCGCTCGCGGACCCATTCCCAGTCCTCGCCGCGCGCCGGCTCGGTGCGGCAGTAGTCGAGGCGGAGCGGGACGGCCTCCAGGCGGACCGGCCGGTAGCGGGGCGGGCCCGGGTCGTCCGGCCGTGCGGAGTTGTCCAGGGTGACGAGGAAGAGCAGCCCGAGGTCGTTGCGGAGCACCGGGTCGACGGCGTAGTCGTCGACGAAGTCGCCCATGTCGTGGATCACGTACCCGGCCACGCCGTGGAAGACGTGCGCGGAGTGCCCGGCGACCAGGGTCGCCCCGGCCGCCAGCAGCTCCGCCGCGGCGACCCGTACATGGTGGGGCGGCACCGAGGTCATGTTGGGGCCCCAGTGGGGGGTGACCAGCACGGCGTCGGCCTCGGTCGAGGCCCGCCGGACCAGCTCGGTGAGCCAGTCCGGCACTCCCCTGTGGAGGTCCGCGAAGGCGACGCCGGGCCGGTCGGGGCCGGCGGCGAAGTCGTCCGGGTGGTCGGTGACGCCGATCACGGCCAGCCGTACCCCGCGTGCCTCCAGCACCGCGTACGCGCGGGCGGCGGCCGTGTCGGCCCCTGCGCCGACGACCCGGATCCCGGCCGCCGTGAGCAGCTCGCGGGTGTCGGCGAGGGCGTCGTGGCCGTAGTCGAGGGCGTGGTTGTTGGCGAGGGTCACGCAGTCGACGCCCAGCTCGGCGAGGACGGCGGCGGCCGGCGGGGGCGCCCGGAAGAAGAAGGGCTTGCCAGGGGCCGCCCAGGGCTCGCCCCGGCCCGAGACGCAGCACTCCAGGTTGAGGACGAACAGATCCGCCCCGGCGATGACGTCCCGGATCTCCTCGCCGAGGATCGTCGCGGGCTCGGGGGCCTCCCCGAGCAGCTCGCCGACCCCGCGTCCCAGCATGGTGTCGCCCGCCATCGCCACCGTGATCGGCGCCATCCGCTCGCCTCCGTCCGGGCGGTGCCCTCGCGCACCCGTCCTCATCGCAGTAGTACCAAGCCGGGGGCCGGAGGTGCCCGTCACGCTCCGCCGAGCGGGTCGGGACCCCGGCCCGCCCTGCCCGGCGTCGTGGGGCCCGTTCGTCCCGGCGGCCTCAGCCGCTCGGCAGGACGGCGCGGAGCGCGGTGTCGAGCCGCCGGGCGATGTCCTCGTCGGGCGCGGCCCGGGCCGTGGCGGAGGTGTGGAGTGCGGCGAGCTCCGTGGTGAACGCGTGGGTGAACGCGCCGTAGAGCGGGGTGCGGGGGCGCAGGGCGGCGGCCTCCAGGGCGGGCAGGAGGGTGTCGCGGGCGTAGCGGGGGCGGCGGGCGGCGTCGCGCGGCATGTCGCCGCCGCCGCCCTCGGACGGCCCGGCCGTGCCGGGCAGCGCGCGCCGGTCGTCGCAGGAGACGTTCGGGTCCGTGTAGGAGGAGGCGCGGGTGGCGGCGAAGCCGGCGTCCAGCAGGCAGCGCTCGCTGGTCCGGTCGGTGAGGAAGGCGACGAGTTCCCGGGCCTTGCGCACCCGCTCCCCGGGCATGGACGCGGCGGCGGACACCGCGAGGTTCTGGCCGCCCAGCACGGCGGCGCCGGGCAGGGGGGCGACGCCGAGCTTGTCGTCGCCCAGGGCCGCGTGGAGCGTGCGGTACGCGTAGGGCCAGTGGCGCAGGAAGGCGGTGCGGCCCTCGGCGAAGTCCTTGAGGGTGCCGGCCTCGTCCGACGCGAAGGCGTCCTCGTAGGTGCGGGGGCTCGCGACGCGCCGCCGGAACTCGGTCACGCCCTTCTCCAGCGTCGGGGGCGAGGCGGTGTACGTGCCGTCCTCGTCGGTCAGCCGTACGCCGGCGGCCGTGAAGGCCTCGACGCCGTTGACGGTGAGGCCTTCGTAGGGGCTGAGCTGGCTCGTCCAGGCGTTGCGGTAGTTCTTCGACCTGTCGGACTTGTCGGCGCGGGCCCAGGCGTCCACCGCGTCCATCAGCGAGGCCAGGTCGTCCCAGGTCGTCCGCCCCCGCGCGAGCGCGTCGAGTTTCTTCTCGTCGACGCCCGCGCCGCCGGCCAGGTAGTCGCGGCGGTAGTAGAGGAGGCCGACGTCGCTGTTGTAGGGGGCGGCGTAGACCTTGCCCTTCCAGCGGGCGGTGGCGGACGCCTTCGCGAGGATGTCGCCGTCGTCGGCGAAGGATTCGGGCAGCTCCCGAACGAGGCCGGCCGCGGCGAACTCGGGGACCCAGGTGACGTCGAGGTTGACGATGTCGTACGCGGCGCCGCCCGACTGCAGCGCCGCGAGGAGCTGGCTGCGCTGGAGGTCCGCGGAGCCGGGCAGGATGACGGCCCGGGCGCGCCAGGGCGAGTTCTGCTTCTCCTGGACGTCGTTCCACGCGTCGACCAGGCGTTTGCGGACGCCGTTCTTGCCGGTGACGTCCACGCCGGTGGCGATCACGAGCTGGGTGCCGGTGACCGGTCGCGCCGAGGCCGTCCCAGTGGGCGGGCCCGGCTCGCCGCCGCCGAAGCAGCCGGTCGCGCCCAGCAGCAGGGCGGCGCACCAGACGAGAAGCCGGACGGGATACCGCAGGGGGCACCGGACGATTCCCGCGCGTCTCCTGCCGCCGCCCATCTCCCCCGCCCCCTCCGTCGCGCTAGTCCCGGCCCTGCGCGACCTGGGCGATCTCGGCTCCGAGATCCCTGGCCAGGTCGCCCCGGGCGTCCAGGCACCTGCCGCCGCTCGCGTCCGCCACGCGCAGGTCGAACCGGTCCTTCAGACAGCCGCCGGAGTCGAACGAGACCATGACGACGGGCACCTTCCGGGCGGCGACGGCCGCCACGAGCTCGTCCTGTCGCGCGGCGTTCATCCGGTCGTTGTCCTCGTCGTCGGTGAGGAGCACGACGAGCTGGGGGTGGCCGTCGTCCTCGGTCCCTTGGGGCATCCCCTCCAGCGCGGCCTTCAGCGCGCCGCCGATGTCGGCCTCCTTGGACAGGTCGGGCTCGGCGTCGTCCACCTTCTTCGCCGCCTCGGCGGCCTTGTCCTGCTCGTTCCGGGCGGCGGCCCTGGACCACGAGCCGTGGGTGCCGAAGGCGAGCAGATCGCGGTAGGGGGGCTCGGAGCCGGCGGAGGCGACGCTCCACACGCCGAACATGTCCTCGGCGCCGAAGCGGCCCATGGCCTGCTTGAGGATTTCGCGCGCCCCGTTGGGCCCGTCCCACCAGCGGCTCATGGACCCGGAGCTGTCCAGCAGGAAGCGGACCCGGCCGGCCGCGTTGGCCTGCCGGTGCTTCTCCATGGTGTCGACGGCCTCGTCCGCGGTCAGGGCGCGGGGCAGCGGGCCGGGGTCGCTCAGCAGGCCGGGCGGCGGCGAGGGCAGGGGCTCCCGGGGCGAGCCGCGGAACGCCGCGTCCCGGAAGGCCTTCCGGCCGTCCTTCGTGGCCAGCCAGTCCCGGAACCGCTGGACGGCCCGGTCCCGCTCCGCCTCGTCCAGGCGGGCGTCGTTCCAGCGGACGTGGACGAAGACCGGGTCGAGGCCGGGGACGTCGGCCGGGTACTCGGCCACGCGCGTCACCCCGGTCGTCCCCGCGCAGTCGCGGTACTGGGCGAGGGTGGGTTCCGCCGCCAGGACGGCGGTGCGCCGGTCCACCGTCCGGTCCTCGGCCGAGCTGCCCCGGGCCAGGGAACAGGCGAGGTCCTTGCCGGTCGGCATGGACCGTCCCTGCCGCCGTTGGCCCAGCTCCACGGTGCGCGGGGCGTCCACCCGGTACTGCCCCCGGGCCGCCGCGAGCGCGGCGTCGGTGTACCGCGGGTCGGCGCGCCGGGCCTGGGCCTTCTCGTCCTTCGCCCGCATCGCCGTCATCAGCTCGGCGAGGGTACGGCCCATGCGCCCGTTCTCGGCCTCGGCGAGCCGGTCGGGGACCAGCAGCACGGCCGGCGCGTAGGCCAGGGGCTCGGCGTCGTCGAAGTCCAGGGAGAGCACCGACGGCTGGTTGCCGCTCTCGTCGCGCGCCCTGCGCGCGCTCGCCGAGGACGCCGGGATCCACACGTCCGGCTGCGGCCCGACCGTGCCCACCGGGTTGAACCCGGACCGGCCGACGTGCGCCCACTCGCCGTACTGCGTGCGGAACGCCTCCACCGTCTCGGCGGACCCGGCGCTGTAGACGGTGACGCCGGAACGCCGGCAGCCGTCGCCGTCCTCGTTGGCGGCGGAGGCGACGAAGCCGTTCGCCGCCTCGCGGACGGCCGGTCCCAGGTCCGGGTCGACGAGGACCCGTAGTTCGAGCGGCGGGTGCCGCGCGCAGGAGGCCGAGGGGCCGTCGCCGCGCGAGTCGCCGGAGGCGAGCCACCAGACGCCGGCGGTGAGCGCGACCACCGCCGCCAGGCTCGCGCCGATCAGCCGCACACGGCGGCGGGCGGGCGGCCTGGGGGGCGACTGGGGCTGCTCGGGCGGCGGGGGCGGTGCCGCCGGGGGCGGGGGACGCCGGGCCGGACGGCGGCGGGCGGCCGGGCCAGGACGACGTGCTCGCCCGCGCCCTTCCGGCAGACCTGCGGGCTCCACGCCCTGCCCCCGGCCGTCCGGGCCTGCTTGAGGCCCGCCGCCAGCCGCTCCTGGAGGCCGCCCACGGTCAGGGGCCCGGCCGGTTCCCCCGCGAGGTGCCGGACCAGCTCCGCCGTGTAGGGCGTCGGCGTCGCGGCGTCCCCCGCGTCGATGCGCTGGTTCTTCTGGACGGCCAGCAGCAGCGAGATCCGGTCCTGGTCCCGTTCGTCGAGCTCCTCCCAGGCGCCGGCCGCGTTGCCGGCGTAGCAGCAGTCGAGGACCACCACGGTGTGGCGGCGGGCGCTCGCGCCCGAGCACAGCCGGTGCAGCGTGTCGTCCCAGCGGATCCAGCCGGGAAAGCTGGGCCCGTGCTCCACCTTGGCGTCCCGCAGGCCGAGGAGCAGCCGGCCGTGGCCGCCGGTGCGCGTGTCGACGATGCCGTGCCCGGCGAAGTAGACCAGGAGCAGCCCGTCGGTGGCGTCGCGGACGTGCCCCAGGCGGTGCTCGAACTGCTCGACGCCGGGCGAGTGGAGCGACTCGATCCGGTCATCGGCGAAGACCCCGCCCGTGCTCAGCGCGGCCCGCAGCTCCGCCAGGTTGCGCTCGACCGCCGCGATGTCGCCGAGCCCCTCCGCTACTTCGAGCGGCCGGTCGCTGGCGTACTGGGACACGCCGATGAGCAGGGCTCGGTCGGCTCGCTCCCGCCGTCCGGATCCGGCCATCGCGCTAGTCCCGCTCGTCGTTCCGCTCGTCGTCCGGCCGGTCGCTCCGCTGGTCGTTCCGCTGGTCGTCCGGCTCCGCGCGGAATCCGGGCGGGCTGTCGTCGCCGAGGGCCTGCCGGCTGCGCACCCACTCCTTGATCGACGCCGTCACCAGGCGCACGATCTCGGTCGTGGTCGCCGCCCCGACCCACTCGATCACGATGTCCAACTGAGGGCCCATCAGGGCGCTGGCTTCAGCGGGCCGGGCACCCCGCTTGACCTGCGCCCGGTCCCTCAGTTCGGGTTCACCCCTGAGCCACGCCTCCAGGGAGCCGACGTCCCCTTCCGCGACGTCCCCGGGCGCGGAGACCCGCACGCTGTGCCGTAATTCGCCCTCTCCCCGCGTCATAACAGGACATGGTGACACGGAGCGCGGCGTTCGAGGAGAGGCCGGGGAGCGGCTTTTCGTCCGCCGGGAGCGGCATTTCGTCCTCCGGGGCGCTTGCCGGAAGCGAACCGTTGTACGACGCTATCCCGGCCACCCCGTGCCGACCACGCCCCGGACGGCCGGGGTGCGATCCCCCACCATCACCGCCATGCGCACTCGGCTCACCGCAAAGGGGCTCCGAATGGGCATCTACGGCCAGGACTGGGCCTCGTACCAGTCCTCGACCCCCGACACCAGCGGGCTCTCCTTCGCCTTCGTCAAGATCACCGAAGGGCTCGGCTACCTCAACCCGAAATGGGTCTCCCAGCGCGACCACGCCAAGGCGAACGGTCTCGTCTGGGGCGCCTACCACTACCCCCACATGGCCAACGACCCCCGGGCGGAGGCCGACTACTTCCTCCGCCAGGTCGCCTGGCGCCCCGGCGACATCATCGTCCTGGACTGGGAGGGCTACGACGACGCCAACGCGAACGTCCCGAGATCCCGCCAGCTCGTCTACCGCGACGCCTGGCTGGCCTACGTGAAGGCGGAGATGCCGGACTACCCGGTCGGCATGTACTGCAACCTCGACTACTGGCTGAACGTCGACCGGACGTCTACTTGCGGCGACTTCCTGTGGATCGCCACGGCCGGCCGGACGGCCGGCCGGCCCGGCATCCAGGACCCGTGGCTCTTCCACCAGTACAGCGAGGCCGGCGGCGTCGACCGCGACTACTGCCCGCTGGGCTCCACGGCGGAACTCCGCGACTGGAGCCTGTCGTTCCAGCGCACTCCCCCCACCCCTCCCGCCCGTTATACGGAGGAAGACATGTACTCCTACTTCGACGTCCCGGCGAACGCGGACTTCGACCTGCCGGTCGAGCCCGCCGGTACCCTCGCCGCGCCGGCGGGCGGCGCCCGCAACGGCCCCATCTGGCTGGTCCTCTCCGCGCAGGGCAGGGACGCGCAGGTCACCACCGCCTTCCACGTCGAGGGCGGCGCGTGGGGCCGCCCGGCCGGGCCCGTCCCGGTCACGCTCACCGGGGACAAGCTCGTCCTCCACCTGCCCACCGACCGGCTCGTGGACAAGGTCCGGATCCGCTCGACGGCTCCGCTGACGGGCTACCTCGTGGGGCGGCAGGTCGCCTAGCCGGGCTCGTCCGTGAAAGGCACGGTGCGCCACGGGCTCTCCGGGTCACCGGTGAGGGCGCGATGCGCGTCGAGGACCTCCGTGTACCAGGAGCCGAACCGCTCCTCGTCGAAGTGCAGGCACCGGCCCAGCACATAGCCGGCGGAGAACTCCTCCCACGAGCCGTACGCGTCCCGCGCGGCCTTGGAGGCGCGCTCGAGGGCCGCGAGCGTCTCGGCCTCCGTGGCGTACCGGGCGCCGCGGCCCCAGCGGGCCATGTTGGAGCCGCGGCCGATGTCCCAGGCGGCGATCGTGCGCACGAACCCGTCGGGAGGCAGGAGACCGTCGGCGCGGAACCGCGCCTCGTACCGCAGGACCTCGCCCACCAGGGTGCGGAGATCCGCGATCATGTCGGCGAACTCCGGGTCGTCGGCGGGGACTCCGTTCTCGCGGGCACGGGCCCGCAGCTCCGCCTCGACCAGGGCGCGCCACCGCTGCGGATCGACGTGGCCGCCCCGGCCGCCGGGCGCGAGCGCGAGGCGGGCGTCGAGGACGAAGTCCCAGTGCCAGGGGCTCACTTCGAGGCCGAGCAGCCGCTCCTGTGTCGAGCGCCAGTCGTCGCGCCCGTGGACGCCCCAGCCCGCGGCGATCCGCCCGACCTCGCCCCGGTAGCCCGAGCCGTGCCAGTGCGGGGTGTTCCACGCGTCGCCGTTCTGGAAGCACAGATGGGCACCGCAGGCCAGGCCGTGCAGCAACGGGCCGGGCGGCGGGGCGCCCGTACGGCGGGTCACCACGCGGTCGCCCAGGCCGTCCGGTTCGAACAGCTCGTGGTGGAGGTCGAGCCAGGTCTCCCGTTCGTCGTCGTCGGTGGAGAAGTACTCCTCGCAAGGGGTGGCGGCGTTGACCGCGAGGATGTCCACGTCGCCGGGGAGGATCCCCGCGAGCGCGCCGAGCGTCGCGTACTCGTAGACCAGGTGCGGGTGGGTGCGCGGCAGCAGGCCGGCCGTGTAGACCTGCGCCGCGACGCGCCCGTCGCCGAGCGGGACGGTCAGCATGGGGAACTCGTCCTCGCCGGCCGCCCGCGCCTCGTCGAGCCGGACAGGGTAGTAGACGCCCTCGATGGCGAGGGTACGGAGGTACGCGTAGGCGTTGCCGGTCCGGGTCAGCCGGTACAGCTGCTGTTCGACGTCGGTGGGCGCCGTCCAGCGGGTGCCGTCCTCGGGGGCGGGGACGAAGGGAAAGACCTCTTCGTGGTCCTCCTCATGGACACCCTGCTCCTGACAGTCGTCCCCGGACGCCGTCCGCATGCGGTTTCCTCCCGTTCGGTGACCGTCGCCGCGCTGACGACCGCAAGATCACGCGGGTACGTTACCGGCGGTCCGCGACCGGCCCGGGCGCGGGCCCCCGGGAGGCGCCGACGACCGCGCCGGCCGGGTCCAGGGCGTCGGCCCGGCGCCGGAGGTCGGCGGCGACGTCGTCCCAGACGGGGCCGTGCAGATAGAGGCTGTCAGCCGCCTCGCGCATCAGCACGGGATCGTTCGGGCGCTGAAGGATCGCCAGCCGGTAGGCCAGGTTCCGTACCCAGACGGGAAGGCGTCCCTCGACGACGCGGGGAGAGAGGGCGCGGAGCATGGCGACGATCGAGTCGGCGTCGGCGAAGGTGAGTTCCTCCACGAAGTACTGCTCGTGGTGGTCACCCCCGCACCCGGGCGCGTCCTGGTATTCGTCGCCGTAGAGGCATCGAGCGTGTTCTGTGAGGCTGGCGTGCATGATCAAGACTTTATGACCATGATCGTGAGTCCGGCGATCACGGTGGCGAGTCCGCCTCCCGGCCGTCCGCCCGGTGAAGCCCGGCGGGGCGGCGCCGGGTGGCGTGGGGCCAGAGGAAGGTGACGGCGTCCCGTTCCGCCGCCTGGGCGGCACATCGGGCGATCCTGCCGTCCGGGTGCATGACAGCCATGTGGCACAGCTACTTCTGGATCAGCGCCCGCGCCGCCTCCGCGATGTGGGTGCGGGAGATGCCCGCGTCGTCGAGGAGCTCGGCGGTGGTGCCGGAGCCCGGGAGACCCGTGACGGCGAGGTGGGCGAGGGCCGGGGCCAGGCGCCGGGCCATGAGCGCGGACTGGACGGCCTCGCCGATGCCGCCCTCGGGGTGGTGGTCCTCGGCGACGACGAGCGCGCCGGTCTCCCGCGCGGCGCGGGCGAGCGTCCCGGCGTCGACGGGTTTGACCGAATACAGGTCGACGACACGGGCGTGGATCCCGTCGGCGGCCAGCAGGTCGGCGGCGGCGAGGCACTCATGGAGGGTGACGCCGGCGCCGACGAGGGTGACCGTGTCCTGGTCACCGCGGCGTGGCGTCTTGGAGCCGCCCACGGGGAAGACCTCGTCGGGGGCGTACAGGACGGGGTACGCGCCACGCGTGGTGCGCAGGTAGGAGATGCCGGGCAGGTCGGCCATGGCCGCGGTCAGGGCCGTGGCGGAGGTGGCGTCGCCGGGGTAGAGCACCGTCGAGCCGTGGACGGCGCGCATCATGGCCAGGTCCTCCAGGCCCATCTGGGAGGGGCCGTCGGCGCCGATCTCCACACCGCAGTGGGAGCCGCACAGGGCCATCGTCGTCCGGGAGACGGCCGCCATGCGGATGAAGTCATGGGCCCGGGTGAGGAACGCCGCGAACGTGGCCGCGTACGGACGGTGACCGCGCGCGGCCATCCCGACGGCGGCGGCGATCATCTGCTGCTCGGCGATATAGGTCTGGAAGTAGCGCTCGGGGTACGCCTTCTCGAAGTCCTGGGTGTGAGTGGAGTTGCCGACCTCGGCGTCGAGGACGACGACCTCGGGCCGGGCGCCGACGGCGGCCAGCGCCTTGCCGAAGGCGGACCGGGTGGCCACGGCCTCACCGAGTTCGTAGCGGGGCAGCTCCACGGGGCCGGCGGCCGGGCGCGGCACCGGTGCGCCGTCGGGCGGCCGGGGACCGCGGACCGACAGGTGGCGCACCCCGCCGAGCCCGGCGACGGCCCGGTCGGCCAGGTCGGCGGGCAGTGGCTTGCCGTGCCAGCCCTCCTGGTCGGCCACTTCGCTCACACCGCGCCCCTTGACGGTCCGGGCGAGGACGGCCGTAGGGCCCTGCCCGTCGGCCGCGACGGTCAGCGCCCGGTCGACGGCCTCGAGGTCGTGCCCGTCCACCGTGATCGCCCGGCAGCCGAACGCCTCGACGCGGCGGGCGTAGGCCTCGGTGTCCCAGCCGAGCTCGGTGGGCCCGCACTGACCCAGGCGGTTGACGTCGACGATGGCGATGAAGTTGGCCAGCCGGTGCCGCCCGGCCTTGTCGAAGGCCTCCCAGACCGACCCCTCGGCCATCTCGCTGTCCCCGCACAGCACCCACACCCGGCAGGGACTCGCCTCCAGGTCGCGCCCGGCCAGGGCGATCCCGACGGCGTAGGCGATGCCCTGGCCCAGGGAGCCGGTGGCCACGTCCACCCAGGGCAGCACGGGTGTCGGGTGGCCCTCCAGACGGGCACCGAAGCGGCGATAGGTGGTCAGCAGCTCGTCCTCGCCGACGACGCCCGCCGCACGGAACATCGCGTACAGCAGCGGGGAGGCGTGCCCCTTGGAGAACACCAAGTGATCGTTGGCCGGGTTGCCGGGCTCGTCCCAGTCGTAGCGCAGATGCCGCGTCATCAGCACGGCCATCAGGTCGGCGGCCGACAGGCTGGAGGTGGGGTGCCCGGAGCCGGCCGAGGTACTGGCCCGCACGGAGTCCACCCGCAACTGCTGCGCCAGCTCGAAGACCTGGTCGAGGCCGGCGTCGGGGCCGAGGGGCCGGGTGGGGGCCTGTGCCGTCATGGTGGCTTCCTCCCGAGAGACTCGCCCGTCGGCGTCGTGGTCCCGCCCCCTTCCAGCCTGCCCGTCCGGTACTCCCCCGGCGGCAGGAGCTGGGCCGGACGGGTGAGGGACGGCAGCACGGCGGCGGGCGCGCGAGGGCTTCACCGACCCTCGCGGGTCTCGGTACTGTTCCCGGAATCAGGAACGTCACCGCATCGAAGTGAAAGGACTCGGCTCATGAGGCTGTCCCGCGGACCGAGGGGCGCAACGAGGGGTCCACTCCCCTGGTGCTTTGGGCCACGTACATGACCCCGAAGGGGAAGCCTCTGGCGGACACGGATCTGTCCCGGTGCGATCAACCGTATTGACACGACGGAGCGGCCGATCCGGTCAGCCTTTCAGGGCATAGAAGTGGATCGACGAGTTCGGCCTGAACTCCGTCACGGCCCTCGTCCAAGGCGAAGTCGTAGGCACGCGAGTTGAGGTCCGCGCAGGCGCGCACCTGTTCGTCGGTCGACACCCGCACGAACGTCAGGTCCGGGTGGACCGGCCCGCCAGACCACGGCGAGCTCCTCCACCGACTCGATGGAATCCGGGAGATCATTCACCGTACCTCCAGGAATCATTGAGGGTTCAGCAATACATCAACTAGGTAGTACGCGACGCCGGCACTACTCCCAGCCACTCCCCGCTCACCGAATCCGCCCTTCACCCGAGGAGCCCCCCGTGAAGATGCTCATCAACGTGCCCGAAACCGTGGTCGCCGACGCGCTGCGCGGGATGGCCGCCGTGCATCCCGAGCTGACGGTCGACGTCGAGCGGCGGGTCGTCGTGCGGCGGGACGCGCCCGTGGCCGGGAAGGTGGGGGTGGTGTCCGGTGGGGGGTCCGGGCACGAGCCGTTGCACGCGGGGTTCGTGGGGGTGGGGATGCTCGACGCCGCGTGCCCCGGGGAGGTGTTCACCTCGCCCGTGCCCGATCAGATGGTGCGGGCCGCCGCGGCCGTGGACAGCGGCGCGGGGGTGCTGTTCATCGTGAAGAACTACACCGGCGACGTCCTCAACTTCAACATGGCGGCCGAGCTCGCCGAGGACGAGGGCGTCCAGGTGGCCAGCGTGCTGGTGAACGACGACGTCGCCGTGACGGACAGCCTGTACACCGCCGGGCGGCGCGGCACCGGCGCCACGCTGTTCGTGGAGAAGATCGCGGGCGCGGCGGCGGAGCAGGGCGCCCCGCTGGAGCGGGTGGAGGCGATCGCGCGCCGGGTGAACGAGTCGTCGCGGAGCTTCGGGGTCGCCCTCACCGCCTGTGCCACCCCGGCCAAGGGCGGGCCGACCTTCGACCTGCCCGAGGGGGAGCTGGAGCTGGGCGTGGGCATCCACGGCGAGCCCGGGCGGGAGCGGCGGGCGATGATGACGTCCGGGGAGATCGCGGACTTCGCGGTGGACGCGGTGCTGGAGGACCTCCGGCCGGCCGGCCCCGTGCTGGTCCTGGTGAACGGCGCGGGCGGCACCCCGCTGCTGGAGCTCTACGGTTTCTGCGCCGAGGTGCACCGGGTGCTGCGCGAGCGCGGGGTGCCGGTCGCGCGGACGCTCGTCGGCAACTACGTGACGTCGCTGGACATGGCCGGCGCGTCGGTGACGCTCTGCCAGGTCGATGACGAGCTGCTGCGGCTGTACGACGCGCCCGTGCGGACGCCCGCGCTGCGCTGGGGCATGTGAGCGGCGCCGGACGCGGTCACGCGCCGGGCTCGGCCCCGTACCAGACGGTCGTGACGTTGCAGAACTCGCGGATCCCGTGCCCCGACAGCTCCCGCCCGTAGCCCGAGCGCTTCACGCCGCCGAAGGGCAGGGCGGGGTGGGAGGCCGTCATGCCGTTGAAGAAGACGCCGCCCGCCTCCATGTCGCGGACGAACCGCCGCTGTTCCTCCTCGTCGCGCGTCCAGACGTTGGAACTCAGCCCGAACGGCGAGTCGTTGGCCACGGCGATCGCCTCGTCGACGCCGTCCACGCGGTACAGCGTGGCCACCGGACCGAAGGCCTCCTCGCGGTGGATGCGCATCTCGGGGGTGACCCCGGCGAGGACGGTCGGCTCGTAGTACCAGCCGTGCTCCCGGCCGGCGGGCCTGCGCCCGCCGCACAGGGCCGTGGCGCCGCGCCGCAGCGCGTCGTCGACGAGCTCCTCGAGGTCGGCGCGGCCCCGCTCGGTGGCGAGGGGGCCGACGTCGGTCGACTCGGCCATGGGGTCGCCGACGGTCAGGCCCTCCATCAGGGCGGTGAAGCGCTCGGCGAAGGCGTCGTACACGTCGGTGTGGACGATGAAGCGCTTGGCGGCGATGCAGGACTGGCCGTTGTTCTGGACGCGGGCGGTCACGGCCGTGCGCACGGCGCGGGCCAGGTCGGCGGAGGGCAGGACGACGTACGGGTCGCTGCCGCCGAGCTCCAGGACGGTCTTCTTGACCTCGTCCCCGGCGACGGCGGCCACCGCGCGCCCGGCCGGTTCGCTGCCGGTGAGGGTCGCGGCGGCGACCCTCGGATCGCGCAGGACCGCCTCCACGGCGCCCGAGCCGATCAGCAGGGTCTGGAAGCACCCCTCGGGGAATCCGGCGCGCAGGAAGAGATCCTCCAGGTAGAGGGCGGTCTGCGGCACGTTCGAGGCGTGCTTGAGCAGCCCGACGTTGCCCGCCATCAGGGCGGGGGCGGCGAACCGGACGACCTGCCAGAGCGGGAAGTTCCACGGCATGACGGCGAGGACCACGCCGAGCGGGCGGTAGTGGACGCGGGCGACGGACGCCCCGGCGTCGCGCGCCTCGGCCTCGGGCGGCGTCTCGTCGGCCAGCAGGGCCTCGGCGTTCCCGGCGTACCAGCGCATCGCCTTCGCGCACTTCGCGGCCTCCGCGCGGGCGGCGGCCAGCGGCTTGCCCATCTCGGTCGTCATGGTGCGGGCGATGTCGTCGCGGTCGTCGTCCAGGAGCTCGGCCGCGTGCCGCAGTAGCCGGGACCGTTCGGCGAAACCGGTCGTGCGGTAGGCGCGGAAGGCCGCGTCGGCGGTGGCCAGGCGCCGTTCGACGTCCTCGGGGCCCAGCTCGGCGAAGGTCTTGAGGGTCTCGCCGGTCGCGGGGTTCACCGTTGCGATGGGCATGCCTCGACTCTGCGGCGCTCCGCCCGGCCGCGCAAGGCGTACACGCGCCAGGCGGGGCCCCGCGCCCCGTTCGGAGGCGGCCCGTTCGAAGACGGCCCGTTCGGAGGCGGGTGATACGGGTGACCGCGGGAGATAGGGAGGACGGCGGGTGATACGGGGGACGGCGGGCGGTACACGTGACGGCGGTGTGGCGGAACGTTCCGCCACACCGCCGTCGTCCTCCCCTCCCCGCTATCTCGGTGGCTGGTCGGTCGCCTCGTCCGTGGCTCTGGACGGGCCCGGCAGCCGGGCCGGGTCGTGCTGCCGGAGGGCGTCGAGGGTCTCGTTCGCCGGGCCCGTGGCCTCCCGGCCGGACGCCGGGGTACCGGCGGCCTGGGATCCGGGCGGGACCGCGGGCGCCACGGGGACCACGGGCGCCGCCGCCCGTTTGACGACGGTCTTGCCCACGACCGGCCCCTCCACCACCGGCGCGCCGGACGGCACCGGCAGCCCCGGCAGCATGCCGCCGCGCTGGAGCATGGCCACCGAGGCCGCCGAGGCGAGCCCGAAGGCGAGGCAGACCAGCCAGGGCAGCCACCACAGGCCGGTGCGCCCGCCGAAGTCCATGGCCCGGCCGACCACGGCGTTGCCCGCGGTGGCCGCGAGGCCCGAGAAGACGTAGAAGAGCCCGAAGTACGTACCGGTCAGGCTCTCCCGCCCGAACATCGGCACCATCTCCAGCACGGTCGGGTGGGCGACCATGATGCCGAAGAAGAGCATGACCGAGCCGACCACCATGACGGTCATCCGCGCCACCGCCTCGCTCGTGCCGGCCGGGCTCTCGCCGCCGCAGACGAGCAGCGGTGGCAGGAAGCTGAGGCCCATCACGACCAGGCCGGAGCTGACCCACCGGGTGCCGCCCCCGTTGCGCTGGAGCGCTCTGGTGATCCGCAGCTGGAACAGCATGTTGGCGAGGGCGCCGGCGGCCAGCAGCACCCCGGCCGAGCCCTTCCAGCCCGAGGCGCTGAGAGCCCCTTCGGGCAGGAGGAGGTAGAGCTGGTTCTCCATCGTGAACATGCCGATGGTGGAGAAGGAGAACAGCAGGAACCGGCGGTTGCAGAAGGCCTCGCGCCAGTCGCCGAGGACGGTGGCGGAGGGGCCGCGCGGCGGCTCCCCCTTTGTGGGCAGGACCAGCGCCTGGGCGACCGTCAGCGCCCCGAAGATGGCCGCCGCCACCACGGCGCACAGCCGGAAGTCGGTCAGGAACAGCACGCTCCCCAGCAGCAGTCCCATCAGTGAGCCGATGGTGGCGTAGACGTTGAGGAGCGCGAACGACTCGGCCTTGCGCTCGCCCGACTCGAAGGCGACGTAGGTGCGGACGGCCGGGTAGAACAGCGCGGCCGCCAGCCCGGTGAGCACGGAGGCGCCGAGCAGCAGCGGCAGCGAGTTGCCGAAGGCGAAGAGGGCGAAGCCCACGGTGCGCAGGGCACAGCCGGTGATGATCACCACGCGTGGCCCCAGCCGGTCGGTGGCGGAGCCACCGAGGATGAACAGGCCCTGCTGGCTGAGATTCCGCGCCCCGAGCACCAGCCCGATGAGCGCGGCCGACATTCCCAGGCCCTGCTCCAGATATGCCGCGAGAAACGGCATCAGGAGGTAGAAGCCAATGTCGATCCCAAACTGATTGAGCAATAGCAATCGCAATGCGAGTGGAAACTCGCGCGTCGCCCGAATGTTTCTCATGCGCGTTCCTGAATCCAGCCCGGGCAGGCCGAGACACCCTCAACCACAGGTGCGCCAAGCTCCGGGGGTTTGACCGTGCGTCAAGCGGCAGGGACGGCGGCCGAGGCTGCGTTTGGGACTTCTTCCTGATCAGAGGCCTGATCAGGGGTCAGCGCATCCCGGCGTCCAGATCGTTGGCTCGCTTTTCCGTTCACAGGAACGGCCGCACTCGCTGACGGTGAGAGGGTGGTCGATCATATGCTTTTGCGATGCATCCTCACTGACCCCCGACTGCTCTCGGAAGAATGAGCAGAGGACACTTTAGCAAAGCAACCTCTTTCCCAACAGTGCGCGCGTGCGAGCCAGGACGGCTCCGGAGCCAAAGGATCCGCAGGGAATTACTACCGGTTTTTTCTTCGAGCGCTGGAACGAGGGTGCTGGCGAACTGACCTACGATCACACCGGCCCGGAAAACCCGGGGAATGCCTTCGTCGCGACCGGACGCGCATCGGCAGGGCACCCCTGACGGGGCATCAACAAGCGGGTTGACGGGCTGTCAGCCCTCGCCCAACTCCTCGCCGCATCCCGCGAACCACGTCGGCGCTTCCTTCGCGGCCAGCCTGATCCGTGCCACCGCGAACGGCTCCATCGGCGGCAGCGCGTCCACCGCGAACCAGCCGACCTCCAGCGACTCGTCGTCGTTGACGCGCGCCTCCCCGCCCACCGCGCGGGCCAGGAAACAGATGTCCATGAACTGGCATTCGTCCCCGTTGGGGTAGACGACCCGCTCCAGGGCCTCGACCAGCAGCACCCGCTCCGGCACGCAGTGGACCGAGGTCTCCTCGAACACCTCGCGCACGATCGCGGCGGCCGGCTGCTCCCCCGGATCGCAGATCCCCCCGATGATCGACCACTCCCCGGTGTCGGAGCGCAGCCCGAGCAGCACACGGCCCTCGTCGTCGAGGACGACCGCGCTCGCTCCGGGCATCCACAACAGCCGGTCGCCGACCAGGGCCCGGAGCTCTCGGATGAAATCGGGGGTGGGCATGCGCCGAGCCTAGCCAATGGCCGCCCGGCCGCACCGCCCGGCCCCGGGGGCGCGCACCGCAGGCGTACACGCCGGGGTGCTCGAAATCGTCTGCGCGCCGGGTCAGGTACGTGCCTCGTCAAGTACGTGCCTCGTCAGCCGTGCACCCCGCCGGGCGTGCACCCCGCCGGGCGTGCACCTCGTCAGGCGTGCACCCCGTCAGGCGTGCGCGGAGCGGCCGCCGAGCATCCGGAGCCGGTCGCGGATCACGCGCACGGCGGCCTCGGCGTCGTCCACCGTGACCGTGTACATACGGCCGTCCCCGAGCCGGACCACGAAGCCCTCGCCGCGCCGGACGACCACGCCCGTGCCCTTCTCCGGGCGCCAGCGATAGCCCCAGCCGCCCCACTGGCGCGGGGTGACGCGGGGGTCGAAGTCCGCGCCGACCACATGGGTCAGCGGAATGCGGGTGCGCGGTACGCCGATGTGACCGCAGCGGATCTCCAGGGTGTCCTTGTCGACCCGCACGGCCACGTGCACGAAGGCGATGGTGCCGTACAGCATCAGCAGGCCGGCGGCCACGCAGCCGACGACGGCCATCACCAGCGGGGCGAGCCCGGACGTCCACGCGCTGTCGACGGCGAGCTCGACGCCGAGCGCCACGCATGCGGCACCGACGGCGGCCAGCAGCCACTGGACGCGGTTGGTCGCGCGTCCCGTCCAGACAGCGGGCGCCTCCGGCCGCTCGTCGTCACCGGGGCGCGAAGCGCTCCCCTGCTCCCGCGGGTCCTCGGAGTGGTCCCTCATACCGGGCAGCCTACTCACGTTCCGCCACCGCGGCAGGGGTGCGCGCGGACGCACGGCGAACGGGACGTAAAGCGGGACGTAAAGGACGGGTCAGGAGCGCGCGGCGCTCACGGCACCGAGCGAACGGCCCTCGGCGTAGCCGAGCGAAGCCGCCCCCAGCTCCCCCTCGCGACCGGTGAGCAGCACGGTCACACGGCCCGTGGGCGCGGCGCCGGGGTCGGGCTCGGTACCGGCGCGGCGCAGCGCCTGGGTGGCCACGGCCGTGGCGGAGCCGTACAGCTCCACCGGCGGGGCGCCGGGCGTCTGGATCTCGGCGACGGCGGCGCGGATGCGCTCGGCGACCAGCTCGTAGTGGGTGCAGCCCAGGACGAGGCCGCGCACATCGGCCGGCGTGTTGGCGGCGGCGGCGCGCACCGCGGCGGCGATGGCGTCCGCGTCGGCGTGCTCCACGGCGTCGGCGAGACCGGGGCAGGGCACCTCGGTGACCTCGACCCCGGCGGCGAAGTCGCGGATCAGCCCGCGCTGGTAGGGGCTGCCGGTGGTGGCGGGGGTGGCCCAGATGGCGACGGGTCCGCCGTCGGCCGCCGCCGGCTTGATCGCCGGGACGGTCCCGATGACGGGGAGGCCCGGCTCCAGCTCGGCGCGTATGGCCTCCAGCGCGTGGACCGAGGCCGTGTTGCAGGCCACGATCAGCGCGTCGGGCCGGTGCGCGGCGGCCGCGCGGGCGCAGGCCAGGGCGTGCCGGGTGAGGTCCTCGGGGGTGCGGGGGCCCCACGGCATGCTGGCCGGGTCGGAGGAGAGGACCAGATCGGCGTCGGGGCGCAGCCGGCGCACGGCGGCGGCCGCTGCCAGCAGGCCGTTTCCGGAGTCGATGAGCGCGATCTTCACCCGGTCACTTTAATCGATGTGCCCGTCGTGACCGCCCGGGCTGCGGCAGACTGCGACGGTGAGCGCGCTGACGTGGATCACGGCGGCCTCCCTGGCCGCATGGGCCTGGCTGCTGCTGGGGCAGGGTTTCTTCTGGCGTACGGACGTCCGGCTGCCGCCCCGGACCCCGCCCGAGGACTGGCCCGCGGTGGCGGTCGTCGTGCCCGCCCGGGACGAGGCGGAGGTGCTGCCCACGAGCCTGCCGTCGCTGCTCGCGCAGGACTATCCGGGGCCGCTGGAGATCTTCCTCGTCGACGACGGGAGCACCGACGGCACGGGCGAGCTGGCCCGGGCCCTGGCAGGGGAGCACGGCGGGCCGCCGCTGACCGTGTCCTCGCCCGGTGAGCCCGCCCCCGGCTGGACGGGGAAGCTGTGGGCCGTGCGGCACGGCATGGCGCTCGCCCTGGACCGTACCGGCGCCGAGTACCTGCTGCTCACGGACGCGGACATCGCCCACGGCCCCGACAGCCTGCGGGAGCTGGTGGCGGCGGCCCGGACCGGGGGGCTGGACCTGGTGTCGCAGATGGCCCGGCTGCGGGTCACCACGTTCTGGGAGCGGATGGTCGTCCCCGCCTTCGTGTACTTCTTCGCCCAGCTGTACCCCTTCCGGTGGGTCAACCGGCCCGGCGGGCGGACGGCCGCGGCGGCCGGCGGCTGTGTGCTGCTGCGCCGCGAGGCCGCGCTGCGGGCCGGGGTGCCGGAGAGCATCCGGCAGGCGGTGATCGACGACGTGGCGCTGGCGCGTGCGGTGCGCCGCTCGGGCGGCCGGATCTGGCTGGGGCTGGCGGACCGGGTGGAGAGCGTGCGGCCGTATCCGGGCCTGGGGCCGCTGTGGCGGATGGTCTCGCGCAGCGCCTACGCCCAGCTGCTCCACAGCCCGCTCCTGCTGGCGGCCACGGTCGCCGGGCTGGCGGTGGTGCACCTCGCGCCGCCGGTGGCCGTCGTGGCGGGCGCGCTGACCGGTGCCGTCGTACCGCTGACGTGCGGGGGTCTGGCGTGGGCGGTGATGGCGGGGACGTACGCGCCGATGCTGCGCTACTACCGGCAGCCCCTGTGGCTCGCCCCGCTGCTGCCGGTCACGGGGCTGCTGTACCTGCTGATGACGGTGGACTCGGCGGTGCGGCATCACCGGGGGCGGGGCGCGGCCTGGAAGGGACGGACGTACACCCGCCCGGAGGCCGCGCCCTGAAGACGGGCGGCGCGTTCGGTCATTTGCGGCCCGGGGTCCAGTTCAGGCCCCAGTCGTAGGCGCGGTCCAGGGTGCGCTGGGGGCTGACGCCCCGGTCGGGCACGAGGTAGCGGGCCTCACGCTGGACGACGAGCTCGCCGCCGCTGTTGGTGATCAAGGCGAGGGCGCAGACGTTGGAGGCGACGACGCACTCGTCGAGCGAGAAGTCGATCGGCGCCCCGTGCTGCGGCTGAAGGGTGACGGTGGCGTGGAGGCCGGCGAAGCTGGTGGCGCCCTCGTAGATCGTGACGAAGACGAGGACGCGCCGGAAGGCGGCCGTGTGGTCGAGGTTGACGGTCAGGTTCTCCCCGGATTCCACCGCCCCGGTCCGGTCGTCGCCGTCGAGGTGGATGTACGGGGGCCGGTGGAGCGAGCCGAAGGAGTTGCCTAGGGCCTGCACCACGCCCTTGGTGCCGTCGGTGAGCTCGAAGAGGGCGCCCAGGTCGAGGTCGATCCCGGGCTGGAGCGCCAGGCCCAGCCGCTGCCCCCAGGTCCTGGTCTGTTGCCGTATCGACCAGTTGAGGTTGACCCGCAAGGCGCCGGACGTGCCGCCCTGTTTGGCGAGGGAGACCCTGGGGGCGTCCTTGGTGAGCGTGACCTTGGTCAGCCGCACGGTCCGGTCGGGCACAGGGGCGGGAACCGGGGCGGACATCGGTGCGGGCGTGGAGGTGGGCACAGGGGCGGGGGCGGGGTCGACGGAACGGGCGGGCGCCGGAGTCGGGGCCGGGGGTACCGGGGCCGCCGACCGGTCGACGGTGATGCCGTAGTCGGTCGCCAGGCCCTCCAGGCCGCTGCTGTAGCCCTGCCCCACCGCGCGGAACTTCCACTCGCCCTGCCGCCGGTAGAGCTCGCCCAGCACGAAGGCGGTCTCGACGGTCGCGTCCCGGCTCTCGAAGCGCGCCAGCTCCGTGCCGGCCGCCGCGTCCAGGACGCGGATGCCCAGCCCCGGCACCCGCCCGAAGGCGCCGCCGTCGGCGGAGGCGGCGAGCACGACCGACTCGACGGCGGGTTCCAGGGCGGCGAGATCGACGGTGAGGGCGTCGGTCACCGTCCCGTCCGCCGCGCGCTTGCCGTCGTGGCGCACGGCGCCCGAGGGATGGACCGGCTGGTTGTAGAAGACGAGGTCCGCGTCCGAGCGGACCCGGCCCGCCGAGAGGAGCAGCGCGGAGGCGTCGGCGTCGGGCACCCCCGGCCCCGTACGCCAGCGCAGCTCGATCCGTACCACCTGCGAAGGTATCCGGACATTGGCGCCTTTGAGCATTTCCATCCTCAACCCCTCCGAAATGACCCGGCTCTTTACACGATCCCAACGTACCTTGACGACCGATTTCCCCAGGTTCGATGGGATTGGTAAAGCGGCCCTGTTCCGGGCCCCGCAAACAACCCCCGTACCCGTCTCCCCAACCGGCACAGCATGGGCTTAACTTATGGGCTATGACCTCCCCCCGCAGCACCTACGGCGGTGGCTACTACGCCTCGTCGTCCTTCCCGGACACCCCCATCTACGACAGCCTCGTCGCCGAGCGGGGCACCCCGCAGATCGCGCCGATCCGGGTGTCCTCCCCGTACGACTTCGGTGGCGGCCCCGCCCCCGCCCCGGCCCAGAGCAACCTGCCCGCGCTGCCGGCCCTGCCCTCCGGCCCCTCCTCCCACCAGGCCCCGCCGGCGGGTTACGCCGCGCCGGCCCCGCAGTACGGCGGCCAGCCCGCCGGCATGGGCCAGCCGATGCAGGCCCCGGGCCCCGGCCTCCAGCAGGCACCCGCCCCGTACATCCCGCAGCAGGCCGCCACGCCGCGCGCCAGCTACGCGGGGCCGGCGCCGCTGCAGACGCAGCAGCAGCGCCCGGGTGCCGCGTCCGCGAGCCCGGCCGGTTTCGACGCCATGCGCCCGGTCGCGCCCCGCCCGGCGCAGGCCCAGTACGAGGACCCGTACGGCGGCGGCCGCCCGTACCCGGAGCAGCGGGGCTACTGACCCGCGGCCCGGCGCGGGCCCACCGGGGGCGGCCAACTGTCATATCCGGCTGGCAAAATGAGCGCATGCCCAGTTCCGTGCTGTCCTCGGTCCATTTCTACCCGGTGAAGTCGATGGCGGGGTGTGCTCCCGGCGAGGCGGCCGTGGAGCCTTGGGGGCTCGCCGGGGACCGCAGATGGATGGTGGTGGATCCGGAGCACCGGATGATCACCCAACGGCAGGAGCCGCGCCTCGCGTTGGCCGCGGCGGAGCCGCTGCCGGGCGGCGGGGTGCGGCTGACCGCCCCCGGCGCCGAGCCCCTGGAGGTGGCCGTGCCCGCTCCGGCCGACGGGCCGGGCGGCACGGTCGTCGCGGAGATCTTCCGGGACAAGGTGGAGGCGGTGCCCGCGGGCGAGGCCGCCGAGGCCTGGCTGACGGCGTTCCTGGGCACCGGCGCCCGGCTCCTCCACATGGACGACCCGGCCCGCCGCCGCCCGATCGACCCGGACTACGCGCGGCCCGGCGAGACGGTCAGCTTCGCCGACGGCTATCCGCTGCTGGTCACCACGACCGCCTCGCTGCGGGAGCTCAACTCCCTGATCGCCCGGGGCGACCGCGCCGACGAGGGGCCGCTCCCCATGGACCGTTTCCGGCCCAACGTGGTCGTCGACGGCACGGCCCCCTGGGCGGAGGACGAGTGGCGGCGGGTGCGCGTCGGCGAGGTGACCTTCCGCGCGGTCAAGCCCTGTGCCCGCTGTGTCGTGACCACCACCGACCAGCGCACGGCCGAGCGCGGCAAGGAACCCCTGCGCACCCTGGCCCGGCACCACCGGATCGACGGCAAGGCCGTGTTCGGCAGGAACCTGATACCCGAGCACACGGGGACCGTCCGGGTCGGCGATCCGGTCGAGATCCTCGACTGAGCCCAGCTCCTCCCGGCCCGTCCGTCCTGTCCCGCTCGTCCGGCTCGTCCTTCGTCGTCCCGTCTTCCGTCAACGTGCCGCCGCGCACGGCAGCCGCGAGGGGTGATTTTCCGCCCTCCGTCGCCTTCCTCCGCATGCGGTGCCCGGTGTGAGGTATTTACGGACGCGTAAGGGGGTGAACACCATGCGCGCGACGCTTTCCTTCTGGCTGTCCCTGTGGCGCCGGCGGCGCAGTCCGCTGCGGCGCCGGAGCGATGTCGTCGAGGCCTGGGCGGGGGTGGCCGCCGTGGTGCTGACGCTGCTCCTGGGGCCGGCCCTGGGCTGGACGGCGGGCTCCCTGGCCCACGAGGCGCTCCGGGAGACCGTCCGGGACCAGCACCTGCACCGCCATCTGGTGACCGCCACCGCCCTGGCCCCGGCCTCCGGGAGCACTGACGGCGACGGCCACGAGGCCGGTGGCGGGCGAGAGGCCGGTGCCGGGCGCGACGGCTACCGGCGGGTCCTCGCCCGCTGGCGGGGCCCG
The DNA here is from genome assembly GCF_003970715.1 of Streptomyces luteoverticillatus. Classification (NCBI taxonomy): domain Bacteria; kingdom Bacillati; phylum Actinomycetota; class Actinomycetes; order Kitasatosporales; family Streptomycetaceae; genus Streptomyces; species Streptomyces luteoverticillatus. The sequence continues at coordinate 1,000,761 of NZ_CP034587.1, forward strand.
GACGGCCTGGAGCGCACGGGTCTGGTGGCCGTCCGTCAGTACGCGCGGCCCGGCGAGCCGTTCCCGCTGTGGACCGACGACCGGGGCGCCGCCGTGAGCCGTCCCATGGACGGCGCGGCCGCCGCCGTCCACGCGGTGCTCGCCGGTCTGGGGGCGGCGGGCGCCGCCGCCGGCCTGGTCGAGGGGGCGCGCAGGCTGGTGGTCTGGCGGCTCGCGCGCCGCCGGTACGCCGAGTGGGACCAGGCATGGGAGCGCGCCGGGCACACCTGGGGACGGGCCGACGCGGGAAGCTGACGAGGGTCCCGGACAGCCAACTCCCGTGCTCCGCGCGCGCTACGGTGGTGCGGCCGGTACTCCTCCGTCCCGGATGCACACACACGCTTACGTGGGGGCACAGCAGCACCATGGCACAGGGTTCGAGCACGGGATCGGTCCAGGTGACGCACACGGGCACGTCGCGCTGGCGGCGGCGTACGGGCGAGTACGACTCCCTGGCCTCCGCCCTGGAGGCGGCGGCCGACGGCGACGTGCTGTCCGTCGCGCCCGGAACGTACCGGGAGAATCTCATCGTCTCCCGGCCCGTCACCCTGCGGGGCGGCGAGGGCGGGCGGGGCACGGTGCGGATCGCCCCGACCGAGGGCGTCGCGGTGACCGTGCGCGCCTCGGCGACGCTCCGCGATCTGCTGATCGAGGGGCACGACGCGTCCGCGCCGGCGCTGCTCGTCGAGGACGGCGCGCCGGAGCTCGCGGACCTGCGGGTGGTGACACGCTCGGCGGCCGGCATCGAGGTGCGCGACGGGGCCCGGCCCACGGTGCGCCGCTGCTCCGTCGACAATCCGGGGGGCGTCGGCATCAGCGTGCTGGACGGCGCCGCCGGGCTCTTCGAGGACTGCGAGGTGGTGGCGGCGGGCCAGTCGGGCGTCACGGTGCGCGGCGGCGCCGCGCCGCGCCTGGAGCGCTGCCGGGTGCACCACACCCGGGGGGCGGGCCTGTCGCTGACGGGCGAGGGCAGCACCCTGGAGGCCGTCGGCTGCGAGGTGTACGAGATCCAGGGGACGGGCGTCCAGCTGACCTCGCGCGCCACCGGGCTGCTGACGGACTGCCGGGTGCACCGCACGTCCGCCGACGGCGTGACCCTGGACACCGACGCCGTGCTGTCGCTCACCGACTGCGACATCCACGACGTCCCGGAGAACGCGATCGACCTGCGCTCCCGCTCGGTGCTGACGATGACGCGCTCGGCGGTGCGCCGCTTCGGCCGCAACGGCCTGTCGGTGTGGGATCCGGGCACGCGCGTGGAGGCCGGGCAGTGCGAGATCCACGACAGCACGGGCGACTACCCGGCGGTGTGGGTGAGCGACGGCGCGGGCGCCGAGCTGGTCTCCTGCCGGGTGCACGACGTGCCGGACGCGCTGTTCGTCCTGGACCGGGAGTCCAGCGCGGACGTCACCGACAGCGATCTGGCGCGAGTGCGCGGCACGGCGGTCTCGGTGAGCGGCGGGGCGACCGCGCGGCTTGCCGACTGCCGGATCCGGGAGGCGACCACGGGCGTCTGGTTCCGGGGCCACGGCAGCGGCGGCACCCTCAGCGGCTGCGCCGTCGACGCGACGTCGACCGGCGTCATCGTCACCAAGGGCGCGGACCCGCTCGTCGAGCGCTGCACGGTCACCTCCCCGAGGGAAGCCGGCTTCTACGTCTCCGCCGAGGGGCGCGGCACCTTCGACGGCTGCCGGGTGACGGGCAGCGCCGGCTACGGCTTCCACGTCATCGACGGCTGCCGGTCGACGCTGACGGCGTGCCGCACCGAGCGGTGCGCGCGCGGCGGCTACGAGTTCGCCGAGGACGGCCCGGTCAGCCAGGGCTGCACCAGCGACGAGGACACCGTGCGGCACCGGGCCGCGGTGCCCGCCGTGGAGCGGGCGGCGCGGCCGCCCGACCGGGGGGCGCCGGGGGTCCCGGCCCAGCGCTCCCCCGCCGTCGCCGACCCGGCGCCCGCCGGGGCCTCGCGCACGGCCGCGGCGGCGCTGGCCGAACTGGACGCGCTGGTGGGCCTGGAGAGCGTCAAGCGCGAGGTGCGGGCCCTGACGGACATGCTCGAGGTCGGGCGGCGGCGCCGGCTGGCCGGGCTGAAGGCGGCCTCCCCCCGCCGGCACTTGGTCTTCACCGGTTCGCCGGGCACCGGGAAGACCACCGTGGCCCGGCTCTACGGCGAGATCCTCGCCTCCCTCGGGGTGCTGGAGCGCGGCCATCTGGTGGAGGTGGCCCGGGTGGACCTGGTGGGCGAGCACATCGGCTCCACCGCGCTGCGCACCCAGGAGGCCTTCGACCGGGCGCGCGGCGGGGTGCTGTTCATCGACGAGGCGTACGCGCTCTGTCCCGAGGACTCCGGGCGGGACTTCGGCCGGGAGGCGATCGACACGCTGGTGAAGCTGATGGAGGACCACCGGGACGAGGTCGTGGTCATCGTCGCCGGCTACACCGCCGAGATGCAGCGCTTCCTGACCGTCAACCCGGGCGTGGCGTCCCGCTTCTCACGCACCATCACCTTCGGCGACTACGCGCCGGAGGAGCTGTTGCGCATCGTGCGGCAGCAGGCCGACGAGCACGAGTACCGGATCAGCGACGAGGCCGCCGAGGCGCTGCTGCGGTACTTCACCGACATCCCCAAGGGGCCGGCCTTCGGCAACGGCCGCACCGCCCGCCGCACCTTCGAGGCGATGGTCGAGCGGCACGCGGGCCGGGTGGCGCAGCTGGCCGCGCCCAGCACGGACGACCTCACCCTGCTGTACGCGGGGGATCTGCCCGACTCGCCGTGAGCCGGAGCCCGGAAGTGGCCTGAGCGAAACCGTTCGTTGTCGTTCGCGCGTGAAAGGATGTGTGCGCATCATGGGCGGCGGTCGGCCGGCAAGGAGGGACCGCGTGAGCGACCAGCAGAATCTCCTGGCGGAGCAGCGGCGAGCCCTGATCCTCGACGAGGTCAGGCGGCGCGGCGGGGTACGGGTCAACGAGCTGACGCGGCGCCTGAACGTCTCGGACATGACGGTCCGCCGCGACCTGGACGCGCTGGCCCGGCAGGGCGTCGTGGAGAAGGTCCACGGCGGCGCGGTGCCGGTCGCGGAGGCGACCACGCACGAGCCCGGTTTCGAGGCGAAGTCGGTGCTGGAGCTCAGCGCCAAGGAGGACATCGCGCGGGCGGCGGTCCGCATGGCCGCGCGCGGCGCGGCCATCGCGGTGGCGGGCGGGACGACGGCCTTCGCCCTGGCCCAGCGGCTGGTGGACATCCCCGATCTGACGGTCGTCACCAACTCGGTACGGGTGGCCGATGTGTTCCACACCAACCGGCACTCGATGTCGGCGAACGGGCCGCAGGCGCGCCCGGGCGCGGCCACGGTCGTCCTGACGGGCGGGGTGCGCACGCCGTCGGACACGCTGGTGGGGCCGGTCGCGGACGCGGCGATCCGGTCGCTCCACTTCGACGTGCTGTTCATCGGGGTGCACGGCATATCCGTGGAGGCGGGGCTGTCGACGCCCAACCTCGCGGAGGCCGAGACCAACCGCCACTTCGTCCGCTCCGCCCGGCGCGTCGTGGTGCTGGCCGACCACACCAAGTGGGGCACGGTGGGGCTCAGCTCGTTCGCCACGCTGGACGACGTCCATGTGCTGGTGACCGACGGGGGCCTGCCGCCGCGCGCCCGCGCGGAGATCGCCGAGCGCCTGCCGGAGCTGGTGGTGGCCGAGGCCCGGGGCGGCGACGGCGCGCGGGCCTGAGCCGAACCGCAGCGGCGGGCCCCGTGGTCAGCCGGACCCGTGGTCAGCCGGGCCAGCGGCCGGTCGACAGGAAGGCGTCGATGGCCATGGCGTAGGGCTGGATGTCCAGGCCCTCCGCGGCGAGCCAGGCGTCGGAGTAGTACTTGTCGAGGTAGCGGTCGCCGGGGTCGCAGATGAGGGTCACGACGCTGCCCGCGCGCCCCTCGGCGACCATCTCCGCGACGATCTTCAGCGCGCTCCACAGGCCGGTGCCGGTGGAGCCGCCGGCCTTGCGGCCGAGGACCGTCTCCAGGGCGCGCACCGCCGCGACGGTGGCGGCGTCCGGGACCTTCATCATCCGGTCGATCGCGGCGGCGAGGAAGCTGGGTTCCATGCGGGGCCGGCCGATGCCCTCGATGCGGGAGCCGCGCTCGCTGGTCGCGTCGGGGTCGTTGTCCCGCCAGCCCTCGAAGAAACAGGAGTTCTCCGGGTCCGCGACACACACCCGGGTGTCGTACTGCATGTAGCGCGTGTAGCGGGCGATGGTGGCGGAGGTGCCGCCGGTGCCCGCGGTGGCGACGATCCAGGCGGGCTCGGGGTGGCGTTCCAGCCGCAACTGGCTGTAGATCGCCTCGGCGATGTTGTTGTTGCCCCGCCAGTCCGTGGCCCGTTCGGCGTAGGTGAACTGGTCGATGTAGTGTCCGCCGGACCGCTCCGCGAGGGCCGCCGCCTCCGCGTACATCGTCCGGGGGTCGTCCACGAAATGGCACCGGCCGCCATGGAACTCGATCAGCCGGCACTTCTCCCGGCTCGTCGTGCGCGGCATGACGGCGACGAAGGGAACGCCGATCAGCTGGGCGAAATAGGCCTCGGAGATGGCGGTGGAGCCGCTGGACGCCTCGATCACCGAGACCTCGGGGCGGATCCAGCCGTTGCAGAGCCCGTAGAGGAAGAGCGAGCGGGCGAGGCGGTGCTTGAGGCTGCCGGTGGGGTGGGTGCTCTCGTCCTTCAGGTAGAGGTCGACGCCCCACTCGCCGGGCAGCGGGAATCGCAGCAGATGGGTGTCGGCGGAACGGTTGGCGTCCGCCTGGACCTTGCGGACCGCCTCCTTCAGCCAGGAGCGGTAGGCCGCGTCGCCGCGGTCGACGTCGATGGTGCGCACGGTGCCGGTCACACGCCGCTCCTCATGTTTCCGGATGGGGCTCAAACGGATCACTCGGGCGTTTCGATCATAAAGGGGCACTGGTGCGCGGGCCTGCTCACGGGCAGACTGCGCACGGGACAGCGATTTCGGCCGAGAGGCGGTGCACCGTGACGGAACCGGAGTTCAGCGCGACAGGGGTGCGGATAGAACGGGCGCACCGCAATCTGACCCGGGCCGGCCAGGTGAGGATCCAGGACGGTCGGCTACGGCTGCTGACCAGCTACGGCCGGGAGATCGACAGCGCGCCGGTGGACTCGGTGCGGGCCGGCAAGCCCTGGTTCGCCGCCCGGGACCGGGCCCGCGCGACCGTCAACGGCAATCGCTACGTCCTCACCCTGGGCGGGCCCGAGGGCCCCGGGGAGGCGGGCTCTACCACGGGCGAGGCGGAGGTCAACCGTTTCCTCGAGGTGGTGCGGTCGGCGCACGGAAGCACGGTGAAGCACTGACGGGTGCAGGAGTTGCGAACACGGCCGCGAGAGTCGACCCTTGACTCATATTGGCATCACCGAGGGTCCATCGGTGGTCACCGAAGTGGGCCGGGCCGCCGGGCGGGCCGCCCGAAGGCGCCGCGGGACCGTGTCGGGCGTGTGTCGCACCGTCCATCGGAATCAGGCTAGCCCTACTTCTTCAGGGAGTCGCAGCCGTGATCAGCCGAGTGAACAAGCACTGCACCGTTGAGCTCCAGGCCCTCCCACCGCGCATCGGGCAAGTGCGCAGAATCGTATCTGCGCAGTTGCGGTACTGGCATCTCGACGCCCTCATCGACCTTGCCGCGCTCGGCGTCACCGAGCTCCTGACCAATGTTCACCAGCATGCCGAACCGGACAAACGCTGCACGGTGGAGATCGACCTCGTGCCGTCCCGGCTGACCGTCTCGGTACGGGACCACGATCCCCGGTTGCCCGCGATCGGCGATGCCGACACCGGCAGCACCCACGGCAGGGGGCTGGCGCTCGTCGCGGCGCTCAGCTCCAGCTGGGGGGTGCAGCAGCGGCAGGACGGCGGGAAGGTCGTCTGGTTCACCCTTGCCGTGCCGGCCGCTACCCCGGCGGCGCCGCCGCGCTCCGCGCGGAGCGCGGGCACCGTCACCCCCTTCACCCGGCCCGTCCAGGTCCTCCGGGGCGGGCCCGCCCTGGACGAGCTGGAGGACCCGGCGTTCACGGGGACGGCGGCCAGGCCGCGCCGCGCGGTGCCGCGCGTCCACGCCCCCGTCCGGTCCGCCGTCCCGGGCTGAAGCGGAGGACGGCGGACCGGACGATCCGTCAGCCGAGCAGGGCCAGCGGGTCGTCGAGGACGGGCTGCCAGGCCGCTTCGGCCGCGCCGATGAGGCTGTTGAAGTCCAGGGTGCAGGGGAGGATGGGGACGCCACCGCTGCGGCCCCACAGGCTGCGGTCGGCGACGACCGCGCGCAGCCGCTCGGGGTCGGCCTCCAGCAGCTCGCGGTGGAGGCCGCCGAGGAGGATGCGGTCGGGGTTGAGGATGTTCACCAGCCCGGCCAGGCCCAGGCCCAGCCGGTCGACGATCAGCTCGGCGGCGGCCCGGACGGACGGGTCGTCGTACTCCGAGCGCAGCAGGTCACGGGCCTGCTGGAGCAGCGAGACGGCGGGGCCCGGAGCGCGCCCGGCGGCGGTGAGGAAGGCCAGCGGGTCGGTCTCGACGTCGAGGCAGCCGCGGCTGCCGCAGTGACAGGGCAGGCCCGCGGGGTTGACGGTGAGGTGCCCCACCTCCAGGGCCAGGCCGGAACTGCCGCTGTGCAGCCGCCCGTCGAGGACGAGCGCGCCGCCCACGCCCCGGTGGCCGGTGGCCACGCACAGCAGATGGCGGGCGCCCCGGCCCGCGCCGTGGCGGTGCTCGGCGAGGGCCGCGAGGTTGACGTCGTTGCCCGTGACGCCCAGGACGGGTGAGGCGTCCGGGCCCAGCACCCCGGACTTGGCGAGCGCCTCGCCGAACAGCTCGCGCACGGGGGCGCCGACGGGCCAGGACAGGTGCAGCGGGTTGAGGGCCGTGCCCTCGGGCTCGGCGACGGCCGACGGCACGGCGAGCCCGGCGCCCAGGCAGCGCCGCCCGGACTCCCGGAGCAGCGCCGCCCCGGCCTCGACGACGGCGTCGATGATGTGCGAGGGGTCGGCGGGCACGTCCATGCAGCCGGGGGCCGTGGCGACCATCCGGCCGCCCAGGCCGACCAGCGCGGCGCGATAGCCGTCGGCGTGGATCTGCGCGGCGAGCACGACGGGCCCGCGCGGTGCGATGGACAGCCGGTGGGAGGGCCTGCCCTGGGAACCGGCGGCCACCGGGCGCGGGTCGACCTGGATCAGGCCGAGCGCCTCCAGCTCCGCCGCCACGGCACCGGCGGTCGCCCGGGTCACCCCGAGCTCGGTGGTGAGGACGGCGCGCGTGGGGGCGCGACCGGTGTGTACGAGCTCCAGGGCGGGGCCGAGGGCGCCCCGTCCCCGCTCCAAACGTGTTGTCCGAGTCTGCGTCACGCCTCTATTCTGACTTTGTGCCGACGCTAAACAAAATACGGACGGCCATCCTCGGAGAACCACGAGTAACCTCCGGCGCCGACGCCCTCCGTCCTCTTCGCTCCGCCCTGACCCTTTTCTTCGCCCTCGACGGCTTCCTTTTCGCCGGCTGGGTGGTCCGCATCCCCGCGATCAAGCAGCAGACGGGCGCCTCCGACGGTGCTCTGGGGCTCGCTCTGCTCGGCGTGTCGGCCGGAGCGGTCGCCACGATGACACTGACCGGACGGCTGTGCCGGCGCTTCGGCAGCCATCCGGTGACCGTCGCCGCCGCCCTCCTGATGTCCCTCGGCATCGCGCTGCCCCCGCTGACCCACTCCCCGCTCGCCCTCGGCCTGGTGCTGCTCGTCTTCGGCGCCGCCTACGGCGGCCTGAACGTCGCGATGAACAGCGCGGCAGTCGACCTCGTCGCGGCGCTGCGCAGACCCGTGATGCCGAGCTTCCACGCCGCGTTCAGCGTCGGGGGCATGCTCGGCGCGGGGCTCGGCGCCCTGCTCGCCGGCCGGCTGTCCGTGACCGCGCACCTGCTGCTCCTCACCGCGACCGGCCTGGTCGCGGGCGCGGCGGCGGGCCGCGTCCTGCTCGCCCACCCGGCGCCGGGCCGCAAGGGGCCGGAAAGGGGCGCGGGGAACTGCGCGACCAGCCATCGACGGCCCGCACCTGTCGTCACACAGACCGACTCCGCGGGACGCGGGGCGCGCGAACGGCGCCTCGTGACCGTCTTCGGCCTGATCGCCCTGTGCACCGCCTACGGCGAAGGCGCGCTCGCGGACTGGGGCACGCTCCATCTGCGGCAGGACCTCGCCGCCCCGGCCGGGCTCGCCGCCCTCGGCTACTCAGTCTTCGCGCTCGCCATGACGCTCGGCCGGCTGAGCGGCACCGCCCTCCTGGAACGGCTGGGGCAGACGAGGCTGCTGGTGGCCGGGGGTACGACGGCCGCGCTGGGCATGCTGCTGGCCTCGCTGGCCCCGTCGGTGTGGGCGGCCCTCGCCGGGTTCGCGATCACCGGGCTGGGGCTGGCCAACATCTTCCCGGTCGCGGTCGGCAGGGCCGGTGAGCTGGCCGGTCCGGGCGGTGTGGCCGCCGCCTCCACCTTCGGCTACGGCGGCATGCTGCTGGGACCGCCGGCCATCGGCATCCTCGCCGACCGTTTCTCGCTGCCCCTGGCGCTCACCACGGTGGCCGCGCTGGCAGCGATGTCGGCGCTCGTCGCGTACGCCACCCGCCGGGCGGGCGCCGCTGTCAGTGCCGGCTGACACCATGGAGGAAACACGGCGACCGTGGGGGTGGGCACGATGAGCGACCAGCACGAGGAGTGGCTCTGCGCGGGCCCACGGTGGAGCGCCTCGGGCCCGGCGCTGGTCTGGCGCCACCCTCGGCACGGGGAGCGGCTCTCCCCCCTGCCGCCGGACCGGCCGCTGGCGTTCACCACGGGCGCCGCCCGGCGGTGCGTCGGGGTACGCAGGGCCGGGCGCCACACGCCGTGCCCGACCGCTGGGACGGTCCCGCCGTCAGCGGTCTCGGCGCAGTGCCCGGAGTGCGCCCGCCTGGACCGTTCGCACTCGGTCGCGGCGGACACGATCGCCGACGACCCGCGCCCGTACGACCTCTACCTCGCCTGGTTCGCCCCCGGCCTGATCAAGGTCGGCATCACGGCCGCCGAGCGGGAAGGCGCCCGCCTCCTGGAACAAGCAGCGCTGTCCTCGGCACTCCTGGCCCGAGGCCCGCTGATGGCGGCGCGCCGGGCGGAGGCGGTGCTGGGCGCGGCGCTCGCGGTCCCGGACCGCTTCCCGTACGCGGCGAAGCGGGCGGCGCGTCACCCCGTCCCCTCGCAGGAGCGGCGCACGGCGGACCTGGCCCGGCTGCACGGCCGGGCCTCGGCCCTGCTGCCGGAGTCGCTGACGAGGCGGCCCTTCTCCCCCGAGCACCACGATTCGACGTACCACCTGGACCGGATAGGCCCGGGCCAGGCCGTCGTCGAGCTCGCCCCCGACCGCACGGTCGCGGGCCGGGTGACGGCGGTGGCGGGCCCGGACGTCTACCTGGAGGCGACGGACGGACGCCCTCTGCTGCTGGACGCCCGAAAACTGGCGGGCTGGCCCCTCACCGCCGCGGATCCGTCCGCCCCGACGACGGCGACGGCCCGGCCGGGGACGGCGGGCCCGCAGGACGCCCTGTTCTGACGGCGGCCTCCGGGCCGGGGACGCCTCCGAAGAGGCAGCCCGGCACCCCTCGCCCGCCGGAAACGGCTCAGCCCCGGTCGACGGAGCTCAGCACGCGCCGGGCCACCGGATGCGTCCGCACGATCTCGGCGAGCGTGGTCGAGCCGCGCGTGATCCTGGCGAAGGCCCGCCAGGCCGGGCGGAAGCCGGTGACGGCGGCATGAACGAGACCGGGCCGACGCTCGAAGAGGGTGAGCATCCGGCGCCCCACGCCCATCTCCACGCCCAGCCCCGCCTTGATGGCGAAGGCGTAGTTGAGAGCCTGGCGACGGGCGTCCACAGCGTCCTGCGCCTCGGCGATCCGCACGGCCCACTCCCCCGCCAGGCGCCCGGAGCGCAGGGCGAAGGAGATGCCCTCGCGCGTCCACGGCTCCAGCAGCCCGGCCGCGTCACCGCAGACGAGCACCCGGCCCCGGGACAGCGGCGAGTCGTCGGCCCGGCAGCGCGTCAGGTGCCCGGACGAGATGCTGGGCTCGAAACCGGCCAGCCCCAGCCGGGCGATGAAGTCCTCCAGGTACCGCTTGGTGGCCGCGCCCTCGCCCCGCGCCGAGATCACCCCGACCGTGAGGGTGTCCCCCTTGGGGAAAACCCACCCATAACTGCCGGGAATCGGACCCCAGTCGATCAGGACGCGCCCGGCCCAGTCCTCGGCGACGGTCGCGGGCACCGGGATCTCGGCCTCCAGGCCGAGATCCACCTGCTCGAGCTTCACCCCCACGTGTGCCCCTATGCGCCCCGCGCTGCCGTCGGCACCCACCACGGCGCGGGCCAGGACGGTGCTCCCGTCGCCGAGCACGAGGGCGACGGTGCGCCGGTCGGGCACGGCCGGGCCGTGCTGCTCCACGCGGGAGACGGTCACGCCCGTACGCACCTCGGCACCGGCGGCCTTGGCGCTCTCGACCAGGGCGGCGTCGAACTCCGGCCGGTTGATCAACCCGAAGAGCATCCGCTTGGACCGCCGCGTCCGCGTCATCCTGCCGTTCAGCGAGAACGTCACGGCGTGCACGCGGTCGCGCAGCGGCAGCTCGAAGCCGGGCGGCAGCGCGTCGCGCGAGGGGCCGATGATGCCGCCCCCGCAGGTCTTGTAACGCGGCAGTTCGGCCTTCTCCAGGAGCAGCACCCGGCGTCCCTCGACAGCGGCGGCACGCGCGGCCGAGGCACCGGCGGGCCCGGCTCCGACCACCACGACGTCCCAGACGCTCTCCCCCGCGACTTCCCGGGCTGCGTTGTCGCTGCTCACCTGTGCTTCTGCTCCCCTCGAACACCGGCTAAGGCTGTCGCCCGCATCCTAAGGCCAGGCACCTGACGGGCCAGCGGCCGGAGCCGGTGAAGGCCATGGGAGGATCGGGGGCGATATCGCCCGTACGTACGGACTCAACGCCGCGCCCCCAAGGAGCGTTCCATGGACACGTCCCCGACCCGCCAGCAGCCGGACCCGGCAGCGCTCGCGGCGACCGTCGCCGGCCTTCAGGCCCGCGCCCGCACCGAGCTGGCCGAGCTGGTCGCCTTCAAGTCGGTCGCGGACGAGGCGCAGTTCCCCAAGAGCGAGTGCGAGGCCGCCGCCCGCTGGGTGGCCGACGCGCTGACCGCCGAGGGCTTCCAGGACGTCGCCACCCTCGACACCCCCGACGGCACCCAGTCCGTCTACGGCTACCTCCCCGGCCCGGCCGGCGCCCCGACGGTGCTCCTCTACGCGCACTACGACGTGCAGCCGCCGCTGGACGAGGCCGCCTGGATCTCCCCGCCCTTCGAGCTCACCGAGCGCGACGGCCGCTGGTACGGGCGCGGCGCCGCCGACTGCAAGGGCGGCCTGATCATGCACCTCACGGCCCTGCGCGCCCTGAAGGAGCACGGCGGCGTCCCGGTCAACGTCAAGGTCATCGTCGAGGGCTCGGAGGAGCAGGGCACCGGCGGCCTGGAGCGCTACGCCGAGGCCCACCCGGAGCTGCTGACCGCCGACACCATCGTCATCGGCGACGCGGGCAACTTCCGTCTCGGCCTGCCCACCGTCACGGCGACCCTGCGCGGCATGACGCTCGTCCAGGTCCAGGTGGACACCCTCGAGGGCAACCTCCACTCCGGAATGTTCGGCGGCGCCGCCCCGGACGCGCTCGCCGCGCTGATCCGCGTCCTGGACTCGCTGCGCGCGGAGGACGGCTCCACGACCGTCGCCGGCCTGGAGGCCCAGGGCACCTGGCAGGGCCTCCAGTACCCGGAGGCGGACTTCCGCCAGGACGCGAAGGTCCTCGACGGCGTCGGCCTCATCGGCGACGGCACGGTGGCCGACCGCCTCTGGGCCCGCCCGGCCGTCACCGTCCTCGGCATCGACTGCCCGCCGGTCGTCGGCGCCACCCCGTCCGTCCACGCGAGCGCCCGCGCGCTGATCAGCCTGCGCGTCCCGCCGGGCATGGACGCCGCCACGGCGACGAAGCTGCTGCGGGCGCACCTGGAGCAGACCACGCCGTGGAACGCCCGCGTGACCACGGAACAGGTCGGCCAGGGCCAGCCGTTCCAGGCCAACACGGACAGCCCGGCGTACGCGTCGATGGCCGAGGCCATGCGCGTCGCCTACCCGGGCGAGGAGATGCAGACGGCCGGCATGGGCGGCTCGATCCCCCTCTGCAACACGCTCGCCACGCTCTACCCGGACGCGGAGATCCTCCTCATCGGCCTGAGCGAGCCGGAGGCGCAGATCCACGCGGTGAACGAGAGCGTTTCCCCCGAGGAGCTCGAGCGCCTGTCCCTCGCGGAGGCGGTCTTCCTGACGAAATACGCGGAGAGCAAGGCCTGAGACCACAGGCGGTGTCCGGCGGATCGTCCACGACCTGCCGGACACCGCCGGGGCTCAGTGCAGGATCTTCTCCTTGGCCCGCTGGAACTCCGCCTCCGAGATGTCACCCCTGGCCTTGATCTCGGAGAGCTTGGCCAGTTCGTCGGCCGCGCTCCGGTTTCCCGGGCCGGCGGCGGTCTCACGGACGTACTCGTCGAACGCCCGGCGCTGGGCCTGGGCGTGCCGTATTTCGCGGCCCCCCATCTCCCGGCCCCGGGCGAGGACGTAGACGAAGACGCCGAGGAACGGCAGGAAGACCGTGAAGAGCAGCCATGCCGCCTTGGCCCATCCGCTGAGCTTGTCGTCGCGGAAGATGTCGGCGATGACGCGGAAGAGCAGCATGACCCACAGGACCCAGAGGAAGATCCACAAAACGGTCCAGAACGCGCCCAGGACGGGGTAGTCGTAGGCGAGGTTCACATGAGCGCTCATGTCGTTCTCCTGATCTGATCGTCCGTAGGCGGTGGCGCGGAGGCCGCCGCGAGAATGCCGAGCAGCGCGAGGACGACGACCACGATGCCGAGGACCAGGGCGACACACGCGGCGGTGGGGTAGTTCCACAGGACCAGGGCCACGGCTCCGCCGGCGATGACGACGCCGGTCGTCCAGGCACGGTGGGCCTCCAGCCAGCGGCCCGTGGCACCCGTGCGCACTCCGGACCGGGCGAGTGCCCTGCCGGTGGCTCCGGTGCCCCGGGCGGTCACCGACCGTACGAAGCGCGCCCCGCGCCCGGGACCGTAGAGGTAGCCGGCCACCGCGGTGATCACCGCCGTGACGAGCAGGGTGCGGGTGCTGGCCCGCAGGAACCGTACGAACGTGTCGTAGATGGTGCTCGCCGCGTCGGCGGGGAGCACGTCCGTGGGGACGGAGCCCAGGTAGACCCTCCGCATGACGGCGAGCCCGATGAGCAGCACGACCATCATGACGCCGATGCCGATGGCGGCGGCCATCAGGCCGACCCGGTGGGAGGGCGCGGTCCAGACGGCGATCGCCGCGAGGGCGAGGGTGGTGACGGGCAGCCAGGTGCCGACCACGTCGAGCAGGCGCATCAGGCCCTGTGCCTTGTCCAGCTTGTCCGTCGTGAACAGGGGAACCGTCTTGTCGACGTCCGGGATCGCGGCGGCCTTCTGATACCCCTCGTCGACCAGTCGCTTCTTGACGTTGTCGACGAGTGTGCCGATGTCCAGGACGATGGTGTCGCCCCGGGCCTGAACGGCGCTGTTGCCCTCGCCGGTGAGGGTCTTCACCACCGCCGCGTGGGCGCGCCGGTTGGCGATGTCCCACGCCTCGGTGAACTGGTCACTGGTGACGACCTTGTTCACGACATTGTGGACGGCCGTGGTCATGGCGTTCTTGAGCGGGCCCGTCAGGAGGGCGGTGTTGTCCACGACGGCGGACGGCGCCTCGGTCTTGGCCAGGGCCCGCCCCAGCGCGTCGGTGAGGGCGCGGAAGTCGACCTTGTCGACCACGCGGGCGGTCAGCCGGTCGGTCACCGCGTTCCGCACGGACGGCGAGGTAGCGATGGGGGCGACCGTCTGCACATACCGGTCGGCGTCGGAGATCTGGCTGTTCACCCACGCGGCCACGACGGCGAGCGGGGCGAGGAGAAAGGTGAGGACCAGCAGCACGGACGCCGTGACCGTGCGCGCCCGCCGGTGACGCATGGTCGCCAGCCGGCGCAGTCGCTCATACTCCTGGCGCTCCGCCGTACTCAGGGGTTCGGGGGCGGGTGGGTGTGCGCCGGACGGGTCCATGGCTGCCTCCCTCCGCGCGGGACGCGTCGCTCCCCACAAGGGCGGGAGCCGGTTCGGGGCGGGTGTGCCCCGGGGCGGCTCTCGTTCCATCGTGTTCCTCACCGGGCACCCCCGCCACGCGAGCGGAGGCGGTCCGGCCGGGTGACCCGCGGCGCCGGGAACGTCCACCACGCCTTCGGTCCGCCACCGCCGACCTATGGTGATCGTCGTGCCCGTGCGCGAGCGCGCCGGCCGTGGCAGCAGGGAGGAGGCTCATGCCGTGAAACGCTGGCGGGCCCTGGCCGTCCTCGGCACGGCCCAGTTCCTGATGGTGCTGGACACCTCGGTCATGAACGTGTCGATCAGCCGACTGGTCGAGGACTTCCACACCGAGGTCACCTCGATCCAGGCCGTGATCACCCTCTACACCCTCGTCATGGCCGCCTTCATGATCACAGGCGGGAAGCTCGGCGACATGACCGGGCGCCGGCGCGCCTTCGCCATCGGTCTCGCCGTGTACGGCGCCGGGTCCGCCCTCACCGCCCTGGCCCCCGCCCTGTGGGTGCTCACCGTGGGCTGGTCGGTGATCGAGGGACTGGGCGCCACGCTGGTCCTGCCGGCCCTGGCGGCGCTCGTCGCCGGCGCGTACCGGGGCCGGGAACGGGCGGTCGCCTACGGGGTGATCGGGGGCCTCGCCGGTGCGGGCATCGCGGTGGGGCCGCTGATCGGCGGGTGGGTGACGACATACCTGACGTGGCGTCTGGTGTTCGCGGCCGAGGCCGTGATGGTCGTCGCCATGCTGGCGTGCGTCCGCTGGATCCCCGACTCACCCCATCGCCGACCAGGCCCCGGCTGGACATGGTGGGCATGGCGCTGTCCGCCGCCGGGCTCGCCCTCGTGGTGCTGGGGGTCCTGCAGAGCGGTGCGTGGGGCTGGCTGCGGCCGCGCCGCGTGCCCTTCACCGTCCTGGGCTACTCCCCCACCTTCTTCGTCATCGCCGCGGGTGGCGTGCTCCTGTGGCTGTTCCGGGCCTGGGAGAGACGACGCGAGGCACACGGGCAGGATCCGCTGGTGCGGTTCTCCCTGTTCGGCATCCCACCACTGCGCGCCGGCCTGAGCATGCTGCTGGCCCAGAACCTCATCCTGCTCGGCCTGTTCTTCACCGTCCCCCTCTACCTGCAGATCGTCCAGGGGTTCAACGCCTTCCAGACCGGACTGCGCCTGCTGCCCACGTCGGTGACGATGCTGGTCTCCGCCCTGTCCGGTCCGGCACTGGGCAGGATCGCCGGACCGCGCACGATCGTCCGGTGCGGCCTGGCCGTCCTGCTGGTCGCGACACTGTGGCTGATCAGCGCCATCCGGCCCGACATCGACAACCTGTCCTTCGGGGCGGCCATGGCCGTCCTGGGACTCGGCATGGGGCTGCTCGCCTCCCAGCTCGGCAATGTCACCCAGTCCAGCGTGGGGGAGGCCGAGCGGGGCGAGGCGGGAGGACTGCAGTACACGGCGCAGAACCTCGGCTCGTCCCTGGGCACCGCGCTCATCGGCTCCCTGCTGATCGGCGCGCTCGTGAGCGTCTTCACGACGCGGATCGAGGGCGACCCGAGGATCTCGGACGCGGTCCGCCGGGAGACCGGCGTCGCCGTCGAGGCGGGCGTCAGCTTCGTCAGCACGACGCAGGTCAAGAACGCAGCCGAACGGTCCGGGCTGTCGCCACAGGAGACGGACGCCGTCGTGGACGCCTACACGAGCGCCCAGATCGAGAGCCTCAAGGCGGCCGTCCTGGCCACGTCGGGCATCACGCTCGTCGGTTTCGCCTTCACCCGCCGACTTCCGACGGCCCGGCTGACGGCCACCGCCCCCCAGGGGGCGGCCTCGTGACGGGCCGCTCGCGAGTGGGAGCGGTCCTGCGCCCTCTGGCCACCGCGACGGCCCTGGTGCTCGCCTACTACCTGCTGCCCATGGACGAGAGGTTCACGGGCGGGGCGGCGGTGACGCTCGTCCTGGGGCTGGCCGCGCTCCTGCTGCTCTTCCTGCGGCAGCTGCGTTCGATCTCCGCCTCGCCCCAGCCCCGCCTGCGCGCGGTCGAGACGCTCGCGACGACCGTCCCGCTGTTCCTGCTCCTCTTCGCTACGACGTACCACCTGCTGGAGCGGAACGTTCCGGGCAGCTTCAGCGAGCACCTCAACCGCACAGCGGCCCTGTATTTCACCCTCACCGTCTTCAGTACGGTCGGCTTCGGCGACATCGTCGCGACCTCGGAGCCGGCCCGGATCGTCACGACGGCCCAGATGGCCGCCGACGTCCTGCTGATCGGGGTCGCGGCCCGGGTGGTGGTCGGCGCGGTCGAGACGGGCCTGCGCCGCCGCGATGCTCCGCGGGAGGACGCGTGAGCCCGTCCTCCGCCCGGCCCGTCCAGCCGGTGGCGGTCGAAGCACAGGCACTGCTGCCGATGATCTGGGGCGACCCCGAGCACATGCCCGAACAGCTCGCCCTCTTCGCCGTCCGCCGCTTCGGACCCCGAGCGGCCGCGGCGGTCGAACGCCGACGGGAGCGTGCGCCCGGCGCGGGACCCGACGAGCTCAACGCCGGCATCATCAGCCACGGCACGCGCGTGACGATCGCCGAGGGCGCGGTGGTGGGCGGCCCGTTCGTCGTCCTCGTCCCGTTGAGCTTCGTGGCGGCACTGCTCGCGCGGGCCCAGATGGTGCTGGAGCTCGCAGCGGTGGCGGGCCACGCCCCGGAGAGCGAGCGACGGGTCGCCGAACTCCTGCTCCTGCAGGACGTCTACGCCTCGCTGGACGAGGCGAACAAGGCACTGGCGCACGCAGAGCGACACCCTCCAGGAGGGGCGGGGCGGGTACCGCGACGGACGCGCTGGCGGTTGATCCTGAAAATGGCGGCGCTGCTGGGACTCATCGGCGGCGAAAAACGGAGCAGGGCCCGCCAGGCCCTGTCCGTCGTGTCCTTCTCCGGCCTCTTCCTCATCGGGCTGGCCCTGCCGTGGATCTGGATGCCGGTACTGGCCGTGTTCTACCAACAAGCGACATCGCGGCTGGGGACGAAAGCGGCAACGTTCTACGCACAGGATCCGGCCGCCGCCCGCAGACGCCGGCGGTGGACCCACCGCGGTCTGAAGGCCCCGGGCATCGCCTCCGTGCTGCGGTTCGCAGCCCTGGCACTCCTGCCGGTGGCGACGGCGGGCGCGGCGATCCTGGCCGAGGCCCGCATCGCCGGCGGCCCGTGGGGCACCGCCCTGATCGTCCTGTGCGCGGTCTCACTGGTGACGGCCGCCATCTGGTACGGACACCGCTGGAAAAGAAACCACTGAGGAACGGGGGGACTCAGCCCCCCGATCCCCCGGAACCGCACCCACACCCGCACCCGCACCCGCACTCGCACCCACGAGGCAGTGACGAAAGGGGCGGGGTGGGGTGGACGGGCCCTGGTAGGGGCGTAAGGAGCTCTTCGCCGCTGGAGCCAAGTGCGGGGCACCCGATACCAAAGTGGCAGGCACCGCGAAGAGCTCAGCCCCGTAAGGGCCCGTCCACCCCACCCCGCCCCCGACCCACAACGCACGCACCCCACACATCAGCCCACCGGCACCCCCGCCTCCAAATTCATCACCCGCCCCCCTTCCCGCGCCCGCAACGCCCACCGCAACCGCCTCAACCGCACAGGCGGCAACATCGTCGACGCCTCCTCCTCCGTAACGAACCGCCACCCCCGCAACTCCGCCCCGGCAGCAACAACCGCCGCGCCTCATCCGAACTCAACCGCCCCCCGTCGAACAGAAACCGCAACCCCCCAAACCCAGGCGGCTTCGGCGGCTCCCAGTCAACAACCAACAACCGCGGCACAGCGGTGAGCGAGATCCCGATCTCCTCAGCGACCTCCCGCATCCCGGCCCGCGCAGGCGCCTCCCCCTGCTCGACGACACCGCCCGGAAACTCCCACCCCGGCTTGTACGTCGGGTCGACCAGCAGCACACGGTCGTCCTCGTCGAACAGCAGCACCCCGGCCGCGAGCGTCGCCGCCTTCGGCTCGGGCGTCTGGACGATCGGGCAGTACCCGGCGGTCCCGTTGCGCACGGCCTCGGCGATGCGCTCGGCCGCCTCAAAGGGGGTCAGCCCCCCGTTGTCGACGACGAGCGCATCCCCCCGCAACCAGGACAGCGCCTCCCGATAAGGCGCGACATGGTCGCGCGCCCACTGCCGCACGGCCTCGCTCCGAACGGCGTCGTCCGGAAACTCGACGCGCCCCTCGATCCGCCCCCGAAGGATCGTTTCCTCGGACGTCAGCACCACATGCCGCACCCGGATCGCCCGCGCGGCCAGCGCCCCGAAGATCTCGTCCCGGTACTCCTGCCGCAACAGCGTCATGGGCACGATGAGCACCCCGCCCACCTCGGCCAGCAGCGCGGAGGCGGTGTCCACGACCATCCGCCGCCAGATCGGCAGGTCCTGGTAGTCGCAGACCTCGCTCAGTCTCTTCGGCGGCAGCAGATACCGCAGCGCCCCGCCGGTCACCTCGGGGTCGTAAAGAGTGCTGCCCGGGATGAGCCGGGTCAGTTCCCTCGCCGTGCTGGTCTTGCCCCCACCGAACGCGCCGTTCAGCCAGACGATCACGGTTCCCCCTCCTCCGTAGCCCCCTGTGACGGGCTCGGGAACACAGTGCCCGCACCACCTTGCCACGGAAACGTGTACGAGCGGCATGGGGCGCGCTCCCGGCCACGGCCCGCCGACGCGGCGCCGGCGGGGCACCGGCGGACCGCCGGCCGCCCTGCCCGAAGCCACCGGCCAGAGGCCTGATCAGCCGTCACATGCCGCTGGCGGTTCCCCCGCCGGTTCCCTCCCCCGTCCCGCTTCCCAGCCCCCACAGCCCCGCCTCCGCGGCGGCCGCCGCGGCCGCGCCCACGACGCCCGCGTCGGAGCCGAGCCGGGCCGGGAGCACCTCGACGCCGGAGGCGAAGGACAACACCGCGTAGTCGCGCAGGTGTTCACGGAGCGGCCCGAAAAGGACGTCGCCGGCCTCCGCGACACCGCCGCCTATGACCGCCACCTCGATCTCCACGAGCGTCGCGGTGGCGGCGATGCCCGCCGCGAGGGCGCGCGCCGCGCGGTCGAAGGAGGCGAGCGCGACGGGGTCGCCCGCGCGGGCGGCCGCCGCGACGCCGGCGGCGCTCCGATCGCCGTCGGACCCCGGCCGCCAGCCCGCCTCCAGGGCGCGCCGGGCGATATTGGGCCCGCTGGCGATGCGCTCGACGCACCCCCGGGAGCCGCAGGCACAAGGTTCCCCATCCAAATCAACACTGATATGACCGATATGACCCGCATTACCCGTGGGCCCCGACCGCAGCCGACCGCCCAGCACCAGCCCCCCACCCACCCCCGTGGACACGACCATGCAGAGCGCGTCGGCCCGTCCCCGGGCGGCGCCCTGCCAGTGCTCGGCGGCGGTCATCGCGACCCCGTCGCCCACGAGTGTCACCGGCAGCCCGCCCACCCGCCGGGCGACCTCGGCGACCAGCGGAAACCCGCGCCACCCGGGCACGTTGACGGGGCTGACGGTTCCGGCGGACGCGTCGACCGGGCCCGCGCTGCCGATGCCCACCGCCCGGACCAGCGGCCACTCGCCGGTCCGGGCCAGCTCGTCGAGGACGGCGGCCACGGCGGCCATGACCGTCGCGCCGTCCTCCCGGGCCGGGGTGGGACGGCGGGCACGGACGCGCGGCCGTCCCGCACCGTCCACCAGCGCTCCGGCGATCTTGGTGCCGCCGATGTCGAGAGCGGCGACGAGGTCGCCGGAGTCGGTGTGCACGGTGCCGGTCTCTCTCCTGTTCCACGGGAAGTTCCACGGGAGGGTCGCGGGAAGGTCCACCGCAAGGCTGCCGCAATCGCGACCGGGCCGCCGCGACCGCCACAAGCTCACCGCAAGGCCGCCGCAGGGTTTTCGGGACGTCAGTCTCTCCGGGCTTGACAACGTTGTCCAGGCCCTATGCTCGACGTCACTCCGCACACCGGAACGGGTGCACGGGAACCGGGAGCACCGGAACCGAGTGCACCGGAACTCCGCATACCGGAACCCGTACATCGGACGCATGGCTCAGCCGCCCCTCCCCGCGCAAAGGACCAGCGATTGTGAACGACGCCGCCACCGGCCGGCTCCCCCGCTACGGCAACCGGCCCACCATGAAGGACGTCGCGGCCCGCGCCGGGGTGGGCCTCAAGACCGTCTCCCGCGTGGTGAACGGCGAGCCCGGCGTCACCCAGGACACCGAGCGGCGCGTCCAGGAGGCGATCACCGCGCTCGGCTTCCGGCGCAACGACAGCGCCCGCGTCCTGCGCAAGGGCCGCACCTCGTCGGTGGGCCTCGTCCTCGAGGACCTCGCCGACCCCTTCTACGCGCCGCTGAACCGCGCCGTCGAGGAGGTCGCCCGTGCCCACGGCGCCCTGCTCATCAACGGCTCCAGCGCCGAGGACCCCGAGCGGGAGCGGGAGCTCGCCCTGGCGTTCTGCGCCCGCCGCGTCGACGGACTGATCGTCATCCCGGCGGGCCACGACCACCGCTACCTCGAACCGGAGATCGCCGCCGGCGTCGCCACCGTCTTCGTCGACCGCCCGGCCGGGGGATAGCCGCCGACGCGGTGCTCTCCGACAGCCACGGCGGCGCCCGGGCCGGCGTCGCCCACCTGATCGCCCACGGCCACCGCCGCATCGGCTTCATCGGCGACCGGCCGCGCATCCACACCGCCGGGGAGCGGCTGCGGGGTTACCGCACCGCGATGGCGGACGCCGGACTGCCCGTCCCCGACGGCTGGGTCTCCCTCGGCCCGACCACGCCCGAGCGCGTACGGGCCGAGGCGGAGCGGATGCTCTCGGGCGAACATCCGGTGACAGCGTTCTTCACAGGGAACAACCGGGTGACGGTCACGATTCTGCGGGTCATCGCGCAGTTGCCCCACCCGGTGGCGCTCGTGGGCTTCGACGACCTCGAACTGGCCGACCTGCTCTCGCCCGGTGTCACGGTCGTCGCGCAGGACGCGGCCCGCCTCGGGCGCACGGCGGCGGAGCTGCTGTTCCACCGGCTGGACGGCGCGGAGGAGGCGCCGCGCCGCGTCGAGCTGCCGACCCGTCTGATCGTCCGGGGCTCGGGCGAACTCCCGCCGGGAGAAAGCTGAGCGACCAGGCGACCCGGCGCCGTCAGAAGCCCCGCCCCGCCGGCCTCCCCGCCAGCCGCTCCAGCGCGGCCCGGTCCAGCCCGGTGAGGCCGGTTACCTCCGCCGTGCCGACGGCCCCGCAGTCCAGCCCGCGCAGCAGGTGGCCGCTGAGCGCCCGGGCGGTGGCGGGCTCGTCGAGCACGTCGCCCCCGGCCCGCTCCGTGTACGCCACGAGGCGGGCGGCCGCCCGTTCGAGCCCCTCCCGGTAGTAGGCGTACACGGCGGCGTAACGGGTCGGCAGATGTCCCGGGTGCATGTCCCAGCCCTGGTAGTACGCGCGGGCCAGCGACCGGCGGACGAGCCCGTGGTGCAGCCGCCACGCCTCGTGGACGCGCGCGGTCGTGCCGACGGGCAGCACGTTCGTCGAGCCGTCCGAGAGGCGGACGCCCGTCCCGGCGGCCGCGACCTGCATGACGGCCTTGGCGTGGTCGGCCACCGGGTGGTCCGGTGCCTGGTGGGCGGCGCCGACCCCGCAGGCGGCGCTGTAGTCGAACGTGCCGTAGTGCAGCCCGGTGACGCGTCCGGCACCGGCGTCGATCAGCCGGGCGACGGTGGCCCGGCCGTCGGCCCCGAGGATCGCCTGGGTGGTCTCGATCTGTATCTCGAAGCGGATCCGGCCCTCCGCCAGCCCGTGCGCCGTCTCGAACTCCCCGGCAAGCCGCGCCATCGCGACGACCTGTTCGGGATAGCTGACCTTGGGCAGGGTGAGCACCAACCCGCCAGGCAGCCCGCCGGCCTCCATCAGGCCGGTGAGGAAGACGTCGAGGGTGCGGATGCCCCGGTCGCGGACGGCCGCCTCCATGCACTTGACGCGCACGCCCATGTAGGGGGCAGCCGTGCCGTCGGCGTACGCCTCCGCCACGAGCCGGGCGGCGCGGGCGGCGGCCGCGTCCTCCTCGGCGTCCGGGCGCGGCCCGTACCCGTCCTCGAAGTCGATCCGCAGATCCTCGACGGGCTCGCGCTCCAGCTTGGCCCGCACCCGCTCGTGCACGGGCCCGGCGAGTTCGCCGGGCAGCCCGAGGACGGCGGCGAACGCCTCCGCGTCGGGGGCGTGCTCGTCGAGGGCGGCGAGCGCCCGGTCGCCCCACTCGCGTACGGTGCCGGCGGTGAAGACGTCGGCCGGGACGTAGACGGTGTGCACGGGCTGGCGGGTGCCGGCGTCGCCCGGATAGCGCCGGGCGAGCTCGGCGTCGACCGCCGCGAGGGAGCTGCCGACGCTCTCCCGCACCGCGCTGCCGAAGGTCGTGGCCACCGTCGTCCGCTGCCCCATGGGTACCCCTCCACGTCCACGACTTCCACTGCACGGAATCGACCATCCACATCGGCCATCCGTGTCGCGAAGCTAGTCAGCGGAGCGGCGAGGGGTCAACACCCCCTCCATAGCGGCTCAGAAGTAGTCCCGGACCACGTGCTCGGCGGCCCGGTTCTCCGCCGTGGGCGGGTCCAGCTCGCTCAGTGACAGCAGATCGGTGTCGTCGCGCAGGTACCGCTCCCATTCCTCGGCCATCTTCTCCTGCTGCTCGCGCGGCAACTGGTCGACGTCTTCTCGGCTCGCGGGGCTCAGGGCATGGAGGAACCGCGTCACGGTGTCAGTCTGCATGCCGTATCTCTTCCAACGCCCGGACGCGACGGACACCCCGGCCCCCGCCCACATCACCCGAACGGCGGCGGCCCCGGCGGCCCCCCTTCAACGGCCCGGCCGGGAGCGGACTGGACCGTTCGGGTGGTCTTTCGACTGAACGGGTGACTCCAGGGGGATCGCGTCAGCAGGGGCCGCGCGCTGCGCGCCCGCACGGATCGGAACGGAGAGCCCGGTCATGTCCCCTCGTAACGAGCCGCACTTCCCCGACTTCTCCGCCTTCATCGACGGCGTGCGCGCCATGGACCACGCGCGATTCAGCGCCGCCCGCCCCGCCACGCCCGTGGCGGCGGAGGATTTCGACGCGATGAAGGCGCACATCCAGTCCCTCTACGCCGGCATCGAGGACGTCCCCCACAGCTTCGTGGACGACAACGGCCAGATCTTCGACTGCGTCCCCGTCGGGAGCCAGCCGGCCCTGCGCGGCGCCACCGAGCCCCCGGCCGCTCCGGTCGACGCCCCGGCCGCGCCCGGCCCCGACGTCGCCCCGCAAAGCCTGCCGCTGCTCCAGCAGCTGCGGTCGGACCGCATCGACAAGTTCGGGCACGCGATGGCCTGTCCGCCGGGGACGATCGCGCTGCGCCGGATCACCCTGGACGAGCTGGCCCGCAGGGGCACCCTCCGGGACTTCTTCCAGAAGAGCCCCCTGGGCACCGGCCGCCACCCCCGGCTCAGCCCGCCCGCCGTGCAGGCGGGCATCCACAAGTACGCCCACGCCTATCAGATCGCCGGCAACCTCGGCGGCCACAGCTTCATCAATGTCTGGGACCCGAACGTCGGCTCGCAGATCTTCTCGCTCTCCCAGCAGTGGTACGCCGCGGGCTCGCCGGTGCAGACGGTCGAGTGCGGCTGGCAGGTCTACCCGGGGAAGTACGGCACCACTCAGCCGTGCCTCTTCATCTACTGGACCGCCGACGGCTACCAGCGCACCGGCTGCTACAACCACGACTGCTCCGCCTTCGTCCAGACGAACTCCAACTGGGCCTTCGGCGGCACGCTGGGCCCGGTGAGCGTGCTGGGCGGCGCGCAGTACGAGCTGGAGGTCACCTGGTACTTCAACGGCGGCAACTGGTGGCTCTACCTCGGGGGCACCACCGTCGGCAACGCCGTGGGCTACTACCCGGGCTCACTCTTCGGCAGCGGCCCGCTCGCCTCCGGCGCGGCGTCGGACGTCGACTACGGCGGCGAGGTCGTGGACAACACCGCCTGGCCCCCGATGGGCAGCGGTCAGTTCGCCTCGGCGGGCTGGCAGTTCGCCGCCTACCACCGCGACGTCGTCTACTACCCCACGGCGGGCGGCGCGGTACAGGCCTCCCTGACGGCGTCCCAGCCCTCCGCGAACTGCTTCACGTGCGCCGTGCAGCACGCCGCTCCGCCCTGGAACGAGTACTTCTTCCACGGCGGCCCGGGCGGCACGGGCTGCACCTGACGGTGGGCGTAACTGACAGTGGACGTACCTGACGGCATAACGGCTCCCCCGGCCGGACCTGTGGGTTCCCCATTTGTCTATGCTCGCGCGGATCCATGACCGGGCAACGGGCCCGGTCCCACGCGAGAGGAAGCGCGCGATGCGTCGCACGTCATGGCTGGCCGCCGGGGCCGGAGCAGTGGTGCTGGTGGGAGGGGTGATCGCGGCCGTCCTGCTGAGCGGGGACGACGACGAGGCTCCCGCCCCGAGAGCCCGTCAGTACAGCGCCCACAGCGCCTGCCTGCTGACCGACGAGCACGGGGTGACGGGAAGCGAGGCGGCTTCGGTCTGGGCGGGCATGGAGGACGCCTCCCTCGCCACCAAGGCGAAGGTGATGAACCTGCCGGTGTTCGGCCCGGACACCACAGCGAACGCCGTGCCCTATGTGAACACTCTCGTCCAGCGGCACTGCGATGTCGTGATCGCGGTCGGCGGGACCCCGGTGGCGGCCACGCGTGACGTCGCCGGACGGACACCGAAGACGCGGTTCGCGGTCGTCGGGGAGGGTGACACCAAGGGCAATCTGACGGTGATTCCGCAGGCCGAGGGCGTCCGGGCCGCCGTCGCGCGGGTGGTGAAGGACGCGGTGGAGGACGACGGAGGGGTAACCGATTAATAGGGATCACATGTGGTTCACCCTATTTTCGCAGGTCACCGCGTATCCGTTGAAGTAAAGAACAGCTAAGATCATGATCATGACCCTGGCGTGAAACGACCCCTATGTCTGAAGATCAGCTGTTTTGTAGTTGATCTTCTTCAATGGAGTCGTTTTCGTGCGTCCCCGAACTCTCCACCGGCCAGGCCGGTGGAGACATAGACACCCAGGCCTCCTACGCGCCGCGGCGATGGCCCTCCTCGCGGTCCTCGCCATGGTTCTGACCTGTGAACAGGCCGTGGCCATGGGAGCGCGGCTCGAGCCGCTGCCCCAGCCCGGCCTGTCCGGTCCGACCTCCTGGTTCACCGGCCGTAAGGCCCCGCACTGGGGCCACACACCCCAGCAGACGTCGGGCAGCGCGGCCGGTCGCGGTCACAACGCGTCGGCCGCCTCGACCCGCGCCGGCCACGGCGCCGGCGCCGAGCCGCAGCGCGGCAAGGGCGAGCTGCCGGCCTACGAGCCCTACGCGCGCAAGGCCGCCAAGGGTCCGAGCGCGGGCGGACTGGGCTTCAACGCCAAGACCAGCAAGCGCGTCGCCTCGAAGTCCACCGCGACCTCGGACTACTACGAGAACGAGGACGGGTCCTTCACCCGGCAGCTCGCGCCGACGCCCGTCAATTACCGCGACTCCAAGGGCGACTGGCAGCGCATCGACACCACGGTGCGCAAGGGCTCCGACGGGCGTCTGCACCAGGGGGCGAACTCCATGGCGGTCGACTTCGCGCCGCGCGCCGCGGACGCGGCACTGGCCCGCGTCGCACCCGACGACAAGCACGCGCTGGCCTACGGCCTGCAGGGAGCCGCGGCCGTCGAGCCGGAGGTCTCCGGCTCCACCGCGCACTACCGCGACGTCCTGCCGGACACCGATCTGGAACTGCGCTCGGGCCGGATCGGCCTGAAGGAGGCGCTGGTCCTGCGTTCGGCCAAGGCCGGCAACGAGTGGACGTTCCCGCTGGACACCCAGGGCCTACGGCCCGACCTGGCCGAGGACGGCTCCGTCCGGCTGCTGGACGGCTCCGGCAAGGCCTCGGTGGTGATCCCGCCCGCCTACGCCTACGACTCTCGCGTCGACCGCGTCTCCGGCGACCACGCCACCACCCACGCCGTCACCTACCGTCTGGTGGAATCCGGCGGCAGGACGGCACTGCGCATGACCCTCGACGCGTCCTGGCTGCGCGCCAAGGAGCGCGTCTTCCCCGTCGTGGTCGACCCGTCGGTCAACAACGAGAACGCCATCACCACCTACGCGGAGTCCGGCGAGCCTGGCGACCACTCGATGGAGCTGACCATGAAGGTCGGCTCCTACGACTCGGGCCCGCACTCCGCGGTGTCCTACCTCCAGTTCCCCAACCTGGGCCTGGACAACTCCCGGGCGACGGTCTCGGCCGCCGAACTGAGCCTGTTCGCCATCTGGTCCTCCACATGCACCCCGCAGCGCTTCGACGTCGCGCCGGTCACCAAGGCGTGGGCACCCCAGCAGGTCACCAGCTGGCCGGGCCCGTCGTACGGTTCCTCGATCGGCAACCTGACGCCGAACGTCCCCAACAGCTGCGCCAACACCAAGGGCGACATGGCCAAGGGCGACAGGCTGACGGTGCCGCTGTCGACGGGCGTCTTCAACAACTGGGCCTCGGCCGCCGGGACCACCAACGACTACGGTCTGGCGGTGTACGCGTCCACCTCGGACACCCTGCACTGGAAGCAGTTCGGGTCGATGAACAACATCGACGCCTACCCTTCCCTGAAGCTCACCTACACCGGCGCCACACTGCCTCAGGTGGTCTCCACGTCACCGGCGAACAACGCCCCGGTGAACACCCTCACCCCCCAGCTGGCAGCCGCCGCCTCCTCGGACTCCAACCTCGGCACCGTGCCGAAGTTCGACTTCCAGGTCTACGACACCGACGGCAACAAGCTCGCCGACTCGGGCCTGATCGGCTCCAGCTCCTACAACGTGCCGGCGGGCAAGCTGAAGTGGGGTAAGCCGTACTACTGGGAGGTGCAGGCGTTCGACGGCACCAACTACTCGGCCGGCCCGAACTGGCAACTGATGACCACGCAGGTGCCACAGCCGACAGTGACCTCCAGCCTGTCCCAGAACACGGACGGCCACGGCTACAGCCCGGCGATCGGCAACTACACCACCTCGGCCACCGACGCGAACGTGTCGACGCCGGGCCCGTCCCTGACGGTCACCCGCGACTACAACTCCCGTGACCCCCGGGTCACCGGTGCCTTCGGCGCGGGCTGGTCGAGCGTGTTCGACGCCAAGGCCGCCGAGCAGTACGACGCCTCCGGCGCCGTCACCAGCGTCCAGGTGACCTACCCCGACGGCTCCGCCGTCGGCTACGGCAAGAACCCGGACGGCTCCTTCACTCCTCCGCAGGGACGTTTCGCCACCTTCGCGCCCGTCTCCGGCGGCGGCTACACGCTGACCGACAAGAGCGCCACGGTCTACTCCTTCACCCAGTCCCTCGGCTCGGGCGCGTACGGTCTGACGTCGATCACGGACGCCAACGGCCGCACCACGAAACTCACCTGGTCCTCGGGCCACGTCACAACGATGACCTCGGCCGTCTCCGGCCGGTCCCTCTACCTGACCTGGTCCACGCCGTCCGGTGCCACCGCGGCGCACGTGGCGACCGTGGCCACCGACCCGGCGACCGCAGGCCAGCCGTCGACCGCGTCCACCTGGACGTACTCCTACACCGGCGACCAGCTCAACCAGGTCTGCTCACCGGTGGACACCACCGGCTGCGCCCGCTACGGCTACACCTCCGGTTCCCAGTACCACAACCAGGTGCTCGACCAGGGCCCCACGTCGTACTGGCCGCTCGCCGAGGGCTCCGGGACCACGGCCGCCAGCGCCGTCCTCGCCCGCGCCGGTGGTGACAACGCCGCCTACAGCAACGTCACGCTCGGCCAGCCGGGCCCGCTGGCCGGCAGCGGCATGACCGCAGCCGACTTCAACGGCACGTCCTCGTCGGTGAAACTGCCGAACCTGGGCCTGTACGCGTCGTCGTCCCAGTCGATCTCGCTGTGGTTCAAGACCTCCTCGACCACGCCCGGGGTGCTCTTCTCGTACTCCGACATGCCGGTCAAGGACACGGCCACCAAGGGCAACTTCATGCCCGCGCTGTACGTCGGCAGCTCCGGCAGGCTCAACGGCCTGTTCTGGTACGACACGCAGACCAAGCCCATCAGCACCGCCGGTTCGGTCGCCGACGGCAAGTGGCACCACGTCGTGCTCGCCGGCTCCTGGACCGCGCAGACCATGTGGCTGGACGGCAGCAAGGTGGGCACCGCCCCCGGCTACCAGTCCACGAACCCCAACGGCAGCGCCATGCCCTGGCTGTACCGCAACGCCTACCTGGGCACCGGCTACCTGGGCTACACCTGGCCCGACCAGCCGCACCCCAACTCGACGACGTTCTACGGCAGCTATTTCAAGGGCTCCCTCTCCAACGTCTCCTACTACGGCAAGCCGCTGGGCCAGCCCGAGGTCAGCGACCTGTACCGGGCCGCCTCCAAGCCCGCCGGCCTGCTGAGCTCGGTCACGCGTCCCTCCGGCAAGACCTTCGCCTCGGTCTCCTACGACCCGGTCACCGCCGACGTCACGCGACTGACCGACTCCAACGGCGGCACCTGGGCCATGGGCACTCCCACGGTGCAGGGCTCCAGCGAGGTCTACCGCGCGTCGGTGCTCGGAACCGCCCCCGCCGCCTACTACCGGCTCGGCGACTCGGCCGGCGCGGGCCAGGCGGTCAACGAGGTGAACTCCGGCGCGGCGACGTACGCCAATGCCACGCTCGGCTCGGAGGGTCCCTTCGCCGACACGACCGGGGCGGCCTTCAACGGTTCGTCCTCGTTCGTCCAGCTCCCCGCGAGCCAGCAGGTGCAGACCGGGCCGAACTCCGTCGAGATGTGGTTCAAGACCCCGCCCGGCAGCACGTCCGGCGGTGTGCTCTTCAGCCAGTCGGGTGCGGCCGTGAACGGGCCCAACCCGACCGCCAACGACTGGACGCCCGCGCTGTACGTCGGCACCGACGGCAAGGTCCACGGCAAGTTCTGGGACACCAACGGCGTGGCCGGCGGCATGGTCTCGTCCGCGCTCGTGAACGACGGCAAGTGGCACCACACCCTGCTGACCGGCTCAGGCAAGGGCCAGCACCTGTACGTCGACGGCGTGCAGACCGGCTCGACCACCGCCGCGCTCAAGGGCTCGACCGCCGGATACAACTACATCGGTGCCGGTGAGTCCAACGGCTGGCCCGCCCGGCCCACCAACGCGCTCGGCTACTTCTCCGGCTCGATCGCGGAAGCGGCGTTCTACCGGACCGAGCTCAGCGGCGGCGACGCCGCCGCCCACTGGTCCGCCGGGCGCAGCTCCAACGGGCTGTCCCCGCTGAAGGTCGTCAAGGTCACCGACCCCGGTACCAGGACGGTCACCTACCAGTACGACCTGTGGAACGGCAACCGCGCCGTCGCGCAGATCGACGGCCGCGGGTACAAGACCACCTACGGCTATGACACGGCCGGCTTCCAGCACACGGTCACCGACCCCAACGGCAACGTCGTCACCACCGGTCATGACGTCCGGGGCAACGAGGTCGCCCGCACCACCTGCCAGAACCAGGCGGCGCAGGCGTGCTCGACCACGTACACGTCCTACCTGCCCGACGACACCAGCGCTCAGCTGACGCCGAACCCGCAGAACGACCTGCCGGCCACCGTGCGCGACGGGCGCTCGTCCTCCGCGACGGACAACACGTATCTGACGTCGTTCTCCTATGACGCGGCCGGAAACCAGACCGGTGTGACGACCCCGGTGGTGCCGGGTTCCCCGAACGGTCGCACGACCACGATCGCGTACACCGACGGCACGTCGATCGCGGCGGCCGACGGCGGATTCGCCCCCAAGGGCCTGCCGTACAAGACGGTCTCCCCGGGCGGTGCCACGACGACGATCACCTACTTCAAGAACGGTGACGTAGCCTCCACCACCGACCCGAACGGCCAGGCCACCGGCTTCACCTACGACAACCTCGGCCGGCCGGTCAGCAAGAAGGTCGTCTCCGACACCTTCCCCAACGGCCTCGTCACGCAGTACAAGTACGACGCCGAATCCCAGGTCGTCGAGCAGACCGACCCGGCGGTGACGAACCGGGTCACCGGTGCCGTCCACCAGGCGAGGAGCACCACGGTCTACGACGCGGACGGACTGGTCACCTCCCAGACCGTCGCCGACCTCTCCGGCGGTGACGCGTCGCGCACCGTCTCCTCCACCTACAACCAGTTCAACCAGCTGGAGACGAACACCGACGCGACGAAGTCGACGACGTCCTTCACCTACGACGCCTACGGCAACAAGGCCACCGAGCGCGACGCGCTCGGCAACACTCTCGCCTTCGCCTACGACGCCGAGGGGCACCTGCTCACCCAGACCCTCAAGGGTTACACGGGCGACCCGGCCAACCCCTCGCCGGCCAAGGACCTCGTCCAGTCCTCCCGGGCCTACGACCCGGCGGGGCGCCTCGCGTCCATCACCGACGCGATGGGCAACACCACGTCGTACACCTACACGGACAACGACCTCACGGCGAAGATCACCCGGTCCGACCCGTCGGGGAAGAACACCTTCGTCCAGCAGGCCAACACCTACGACGCGGCCGGCAACCTGATCGAGCAGGCGACCAACAACGGCGCCACGGTGACGAAGTCCACCGTCGACGCGGCCGACCGTGTGATCGCGACCACCGTCGACCCGACGGGTGTCAACCGCACGACCACCGTGTCGTACACGCCGGACGACAGGGTCGCCACCAGCACCCTCAGCGACGGCAACGGCACCACGCACACCACCAGCTCCACCTATGACGCCATGGGCAACATGACCAGCCGCTCCATACGGCAGGACGGCGTCGGCCGTCCGACCGGCTGGTGGCCGCTGAACCAGACGTCCGGCAGCACCGTCACCGACGCCTCCGGCACCGGCAACACCGCCGTGGCCACCGACGTCGCCTGGAACGACGGAGCGGCCTCGTTCAACGGCACCACCAGCGTGATCGGCACCAACGGTCCCGCGCTCAACACGGCGTCGTCGTACTCCCTCTCCACCTGGGTCAAGCTGAACAGCCAGACGGCCGACAGCCAGACCCTCATCGGCCAGGGCGGTACCGACCACCAGTCCTTCTACCTCAACTACAGGGCGAGCACAAAGGCCTGGGCCTTCGTCACCAGCACCAACGACGGCTCCACCGCCGACTACCCGGTCGCGTTCTCGCCGGCGGGCAGCGCGGCCGCCGGAACCTGGACGCACCTGGTCGCGACGTTCGACTCGGGCACGGGTGCGATGAAGCTCTACGTGAACGGCCAGCCGGCCGGCACGGCGACGAACCCCAGTCCGTGGAACGCCCCCGGTCAGACGACCTTCGGCGCGGTCCACACGACCAGCGGCGGCCTGTACAACCAGTTCGGCGGCGCCCTCGACAACGTCCAGATCTACCCGCGCGCCCTCTCCGACGACGAGGTTACCCGCCTCTACGGCGCCGACCGCTCCGGCGGCACCACGGCGTCCGGCGGCCAGGCGACCACCAGCTGGAAGCTGGACAAGCGGGGTCTGCCGGTCAGCATGACCGACGCCGACGGCAACGTCACCGGCTACGCCCACGACGAGGCCGGTCACCAGACCGTCACCGTCGCCCCCGCGGTCAACGCGGAGATCAACGGCGGGGCACCGGCCCTGGTGCACCCGACCACCACGGTCGGCTACAACACCTTCGGCGACCAGTCGGAGGCGCAGGACCCGAACGGCAACACGGTCACCACGGCCTATGACGCCGAGGGCCGCAGGACGGCCCAGACCCTGCCCGACTACACGCCACCCGGCGCCGGCACCCCCATCGCCGGTGCCACGACCAACTGGACGTACGACGCGCTCGGCAACGTCACGCTCGTCACCGACCCGCTGAAGCACACCACCGGCTACGGCTACGACCAGCTCGGCGACGTCGTCCAGGTGACGGACGCCAACAAGGGCGTCACCCGCACCGTGTACGACGCCAACGGCGACGCGCTGTCCGTGACGTCACCGTCCGGCGCGCAGGCCCAGGCGACGTACGACTTCATGGGCCGCAAGCTCACCACGACGGCCCTGGAGCGCTTCCCCAACCCGGTCACGTCGACCACGACCCACTCGTACGCGGCCTCGGCGGCGAACCCGGGCGGCGCCTTCCTGGCGTCGACCACGACCCAGAACGGCGTGACCACCAGCTACGGCTACAACCGCGTCGGCGAGATCACCCAGGTCACGGACGCGGCGGGCAACACCACCCAGAACACCTACGACCTGAAGGGCCAGAAGACGGCCGTCGGCCTGCCCGACGGCACATGGAACACCGTCACCTACGATCAGCTGGGCAACCCGGTCCGGACGCAGTCGCTGGACACCGACAAGCAGACGGTGCTCTCCACGCGGTCGGCGACCTACAGCGCCGCCGGTCAGCTGCTGTCGTCCACGGACGCCAACCAGCACACCACCACCTTCACGCGCGACGCGCTCGGCCAGGTCACCGGTGAGGTGCAGCCGGTCGACGCGACGCACTCGATCACGACCGGCTTCGGCTACGACGCGGCCGGACACCGCACCCGGTTCACCGACGGTCGCGGCAACGCCCGCTACTACACCTTCAACTCCTGGAACCTGCCCGAGTCGGTCATCGAGCCGCCGGTGTCGACGACCGCGTACTCGTATACGAGCGCGGCGGACTCGACGTTCACCACGTCCTACGACGCGGCGGGCCGCGCTGTGACGCACACCGCGCCCGGCGGGGTGAAGGTCACCTCCGACTACGACGCGCTGGGCAACCTGACCACGCAGTCCGGCAGCGGTGCGGAGATCGGCACGGCGACCCGTAGCTTCGGTTACGACGCCGAGGGCCGTATGACCTCCGCCGCGACCAGCGCGATAGCCGGGACACCCGTCCCCGCGACATCGAACACCTTCACCTACAACGACCGGGGTCTGCTGCTGACCGCTGCCGGAACGTCCGGCTCCAGCTCCTTCGCCTACAACGGCGACGGTCTCGTCACCAGCCGCACCGACGCCGCCGGCACCACCGGCTACGGCTACGACAACGCCGGCCGCCTGTCCACCCTGACCGACCCGGCCACCGGCACACAGCTCACCTACTCGTACAACGCCCTCTCCAAGCCGACCCGTATCCAGTACACGCAGGGCGGCAAGGACGGCAACGTCCGCAGCCTCGGCTACGACAAGCTGAACCGGCTGACCAGCGACACGCTCAAGACCGCCGCGGGCAACACCGTCGCCTCCATCGGCTACGGCTACGACACCAACGGCAACCTGACCAGCAAGGCCACCACCGGCCTGGCCGGCCCGTCGAACCACACCTACACCTATGACTGGGCCGACCGCCTCACCTCCTGGAACAACGGCACCACCACGACCGCGTACGGCTACGACGACTCCGGCAACCGCGTCCGGGTCGGTTCCAACGTCTACGCGTACGACGCCCGCGACCAGCTGACCAGCGACGGAGTCAACACCTACCGGTACAGCGCCCGAGGCACCCTCACCCAGCAGTCGACGGCCACCGGCACGCCGACCGCCTTCGCCTCCGACGCCTTCGACCAGCAGCTCACGCAGGGCACCCAGACGTACGTCACCGATGCCCTCGGCCGGGTCGTCACGAACACCGGCACCGGCGGGGCGAAGACGACCTTCGCCTACACCGGCACGGGCAACACCCTGGCCTCGGACGGCGGCAACACCTACACCTGGACCCCGGACAACGGCCTGATCGGCATCGGCACCCCCGGTGGCTCCGTCCCCGGCGTGCTCGCCCTGACCGACCAGCACGACGACGTCATCGGCAACTTCACGGCCGCGGGCACGGAGCTGTCCGGTTCCACCGCCTACGACCCACTGGGCAACCCCACCGGCACGACCGGCGCCCCGGTCGGCCACCTCGGCTACCAGTCGGGCTGGACGGACAATGCCACGGGCAAGGTCAACATGGCCGCCCGCTGGTACAACCCGGCCGCCGGTCAGTTCATGAACCGCGACACGATGGCCTTCGACCCGGTCCCGAACTCGGTCACGGCCAACCCGTTCGCCTACGTGGACGACAACCCGCTGAAGGGCACGGACCCGTCGGGTCACGGCTTCTGGGGCAACCTCAGGAAGTCCGTCTCCAGCGGCTGGCACAGCGCGACGTCCGCGGTGTCGAGCGGCTGGAACAGCGTCTCGTCCTGGACGAGCAGCGCCGTCAGCACCGTGTCGTCCTGGGCGACCAGCGCCTATGAGCACGCCTCCAGCTGGGCCTCCAGCTCCTACCACCGTGCGTCGTCGTACGTGAAGCACACGTACCATTCGGCCTCGCGCTATGTGCACCGGCAGGTCTCCCGGGTCAGCCGGGCGGTCCATGACGGCTACCGGTACGTCAGACGCACCGCGAGTCACGCCTATCACGTGACGAAACACGTGGTGAGTCACGCGTACCACCACACCGTCCAAGCGGTGAAGACCACGTACCACGCGGCAGCCAAGGCGGTGAATACGGCCGCGGTCTACGTCAAGAACCACGCCGCGACCATTGCCTCGTTCGTCGCCTCGGCCGCCGTCTTCGTCGGCTGTGAGGCCGCTCTCGGCGCCGCCACGGGCGGTGTCGGCGCGGTCGTCGGCGCGGCGGGCTGCGGCGCGCTGGCCGGCGCGGTCGGCGGTGCGATCAGCCAGGGCGCGAAGTGCATGTCCGGCCAGGCCGGCGGCTGCTCGGTCGGCGCGTTCGCCGGCGCGGTGGGCATCGGTGCCGTCGGTGGCGCGATCGGTGGTGCGCTGGGCGGCGCGCTCGGCGGCAAGCTCGCCGAGTCCGCGCTCGGCCACGTCCTGCCGAAGATCGTCTCCAGCACCCTCGAAGGTGCCGCCATCGGCGGCATATCGGGTGGGGCGGTCGGCGCGGCCGACTACGGCATCAGCTGCTCGCGCAGCGGCGCGGGTTGCTCGTGGTCCGGAGCGGGCAAGGCGGCGGCCGGCGGTGCGGCGATGGGCGCGCTCATCGGAGGCGCCGGCGCGGCGGGCTTCGGCGCGGCCGCCCGCGTCAAGGGCCGGATCAGCGCCGGTCGCGGCGAGGCGGAGCCGACGGAGCCGGCCTGCCCGGTGAATCAGCCGCACAGCTTCACCGGCGAGACCCGGGTGGCCATGGCCGACGGCTCGTCCAAGCGGATCGACGAGGTCAAGGCCGGCGACGAGGTCAGGAACGCAGTGCCGGGCAAGCCCGGCGCCACGGAGACCCACAAGGTCGACAAGGTCATCGTCACCACTACCGACCGCGACTTCGTGGACGTCACGGTCGCCCCGGCCGCCAAGGCCGGCGGCCTGGGATCCCGTGTCCTGAAGAAGGCCGCCGCCGGCGTCGCCGCCGTGGCCACCGCCGCGGCGGTGCTGGCCCCGACCGCTGCCACCGCGTCGACGCCCTCGGCGTCGACCATCACCACCACGTACCACCACCCGTTCTACGACCGGACGCAGTCGTCTTTCGTCGAGGCGAAGGATCTCCACGAGGGCGACCTTCTCCAGACGGAGACGGGCGACGTCGAGGTCACGGCGGTCCGGCTGTACCACGCGGACGCGGTGACGTACGACCTCACGGTCGACGGACTGCACACGTACTATGTGGTGGCCGGGGACGCGTCGGTCCTCGTGCACAACTGCGGGACCGCGACGGTGAGCAAGTACGAGATCAAGGGCAGCGCCCACTACACGGTGGAGATCCGGACGGCGTCCGGGGAGTCGTTCAACACCCATGCGATAGATGCCGACGGGATCCTCAAGCCGATGCCGCACTCCAGGGCGGACTTGGGGACATATCGGGGTTCGGTGGAATTCGATCTGCCGGAACCGGAGGCCGCGATCTCCTATGCCAAGAAGGCCCACCGGGGCAGCAAGGGGCAAGGCGCGTACGAGGCGTTGACCAACAACTGCGTCAACTACTGCAGCAGGGTCATCGACGCCGGCGGTGGAGAAGGGCCGCCCACAGGTAGGGCTGTGGTCCCCTGGATCAGGAATAATTTCCCGAAGAGCGATAGGCAGTGATGATCGAGCATCTCTCGTTCACCCAGATGATGGTCGAGCTCCTCACCCGGCCACGCCCCATGGACTACCGGTGCAGGGAGCTCGCCGGACGGATCATCACGTACGACGTCCGCATCACCTGGTGGTTCTCAGCGGTCGGCACCAAGTCGCCTTCCCACTCGGAAGGAGATCTGCTGGATCTCCTGGAGGTGCTGTTGGAACAGCACGAGCGGCTGGAGACGGCGTGGGAGTCCTTCAAGACGGACGCGCTCTCCCGTGACCAGCTCGTGACCGTGATGCAGGCTGTGCACGATGCGGTCCGGAAACATGTGGACGAACTCCCGGACCAGCCCTGGTCGTGACAGCGGTAGGGAATTGACCACAACCTCATAGGCACGGAAGCCTCGTCGAAGCGGTTGCTCGACGAGGCTTCCGTGCGTCCGCCGTACTCGCGCGCGAAAAAGCCCCCGCCCCGGCGAAAGCCGGGAGCGGGGGCTCGGTCGTTACCGGAACCGTTGGGGGACGGATCAACCCTTGCGGGTCTTGATCTCCTCCGTCAGCTGCGGGACGACCTCGAAGAGGTCGCCCACGACGCCGTAGTCGACGAGCTCGAAGATCGGGGCCTCGGCGTCCTTGTTGATGGCGACGATCGTCTTCGAGGTCTGCATGCCGGCGCGGTGCTGGATGGCGCCGGAGATGCCCGCCGCGATGTAGAGCTGCGGCGAGACGGACTTGCCGGTCTGGCCGACCTGGTTGGTGTGCGGGTACCAGCCGGCGTCGACCGCGGCGCGGGAGGCGCCGACCGCCGCGCCGAGGGAGTCGGCGAGGGCCTCGACGATGGTGAAGTTCTCGGCGCCGTTGACGCCGCGGCCGCCGGAGACCACGATCGCGGCCTCGGTCAGCTCGGGGCGGCCGGTGGACTCGCGCGGGGTGCGGGAGACGACCTTGGTGCCGGTGGCCTGCTCGCCGAAGGAGACGGCCAGCTGCTCGACCGTACCGGCGGCCGGGGCGGCCTCCGGGGCGGCGGAGTTGGGCTTGACGGTGATGACCGGGGTGCCCTTGGTGACGCGGGACTTGGTGGAGTACGAGGCCGCGAAGACGGACTGCGTGGCCACCGGGCCCTCGTCGCCGGCCTCCAGGTCGACGGCGTCGGTGATGATGCCGGAGCCGATGCGGACGGCCAGGCGGGCCGCGATCTCCTTGCCCTCGGCGGAGGACGGGACGAGCACGGCGGCCGGGGAGACGGCCTTGAACGCGGCCTCGAGCGCGTCCACCTTCGGTACGACGAGGTAGTCGGCGAACTCGGGGGCGTCGGCGGTGAGGACCTTGACCGCGCCGTACTCGGCGAGCGTCGCGGCGGCGGTGTCCGCGCCGGCGCCCAGGTGCACGGCGACGGGCTCGCCGATGCGGCGGGCCAGGGTCAGCAGTTCGAGGGTGGGCTTGCGGACGGCGCCGTCCACGTGGTCGACGTAGACGAGAACTTCAGCCATGGTGTTGCTCTCC
Organism: Streptomyces luteoverticillatus; assembly: GCF_003970715.1. NCBI lineage: Bacteria > Bacillati > Actinomycetota > Actinomycetes > Kitasatosporales > Streptomycetaceae > Streptomyces > Streptomyces luteoverticillatus. The sequence continues at coordinate 1,038,592 of NZ_CP034587.1, forward strand.
TGCAAGTACGAAGGGAGGGGTGGGCGTTCGGGCTCAGACGAACTTCTGGCCCGCGAGGAACTCGGCGAGCTGCTTGCCGCCCTCGCCCTCGTCCTTGACGATCGTGCCGGCCGTGCGGGCCGGGCGCTCCGTGGCCTCGTCGACCTTGGTCCAGGCGCCCTCGAGGCCGACCTCGTCGGCCTCGAGGCCCAGGTCGGAGAGGTCCAGGGACTCCACCGGCTTCTTCTTGGCGGCCATGATGCCCTTGAAGGACGGGTAGCGGGCCTCGCCGGACTGGTCCGTGACGGACACGACGGCCGGGAGGGACGCCTCCAGTCGCTCGCTCGCGGCGTCGCCGTCGCGGCGGCCGGTCACCTTGCCGCCCTCGACGGCCACCTCGGAGAGCAGGGTCACCTGCGGCACGCCCAGGCGCTCGGCGAGCATCGCCGGGACGACGCCCATGCCGCCGTCGGTGGAGGCCATGCCGGAGACCACCAGGTCGTAGCCGACGTGCTCCAGGGCCTTGGCCAGCACCAGCGAGGTGCCCAGCGCGTCGGTGCCGTGGAGGTCGTCGTCCTCGACGTGGACGGCCTTGTCCGCGCCCATGGACAGCGCCTTGCGGAGGGCGTCCTTGGCGTCCTCCGGACCGACGGTCAGGACGGTGATCTCCGCGTCGCCGTCGGCCGCTTCCTTGATCTGCAGCGCCTGCTCGACCGCGTACTCGTCGAGCTCCGAGAGCAGACCGTCCACGTCGTCGCGGTCGACGGTCAGGTCTTCGGCGAAGTGCCGGTCGCCGGTGGCGTCGGGCACGTACTTCACAGTGACAACGATCCTCAAGCTCACGCCGGCTCTCCTACTGCATCGTCTCTATCAAAGCTGCCTTGGCAGGCAGCATAGGCGCCTGGTGGGGCGGACCCCGGTCGGTACGGCACCCGCCCTCGACCGGAATGTTACTCGTCAGTACATCGAGGCTGTTCACCGAACGCAAGGCCGGTCGACTGTGATCTGCCCAACGCGCGGAGAAGGGACTCCTCAGTCGCGCAAACCGTTGAAGCGTCCCTGGTGGTACAGCAGTGGCCGGCCCGTGCCCGTGGGGTCGCCGGCGACCGCCTCGGCGAGCACCAGACGGTGGTCCCCGGCGGGCACCCGGGCCACGACGCGGCAGACCATCCAGGCCAGGACGTCCTCCAGCAACGGCACCCCGTGCGGGCCGGCCCGCCAGCCCGTGGCCGCGCCGAACCGTTCGGCGCCGCTGCGCGCGAAGGTGGCGGCCAGCTCCCGCTGGTGCTCGCCGAGTATGTGGACGCCGACGTGCTCGGCCTCCGCCAGCACGGGCCAGCTGGAGGAGCCCGTACCCACGCCGAAGGAGACGAGCGGGGGCGTCGCCGCCACCGAGGTCAGGGAGGTGGCGGTGAAGCCGACCGGGCGGGCGCCCTGGGCGGTGATCACCGCCACGCCGGCCGCGTGCCGGCGGAACACCGAGCGCAGCAGCTCGGGACCGGCCGGATCGGCGGCGTCGAGTCCGGGGGAGGCCGTCATGAGGTTGCCCTTCTGCCGAGGTGGACGAAGCCGAGGTGGACGAAGCGGGGCACGACGAAACGGTGCACGACGAAACGGTGCACGGCGCGTCAGACCGCCGCGCCCAGCGCCGCGATGACATCGGCCCGTCTCGGCTGCCCGGTGGCGCGCCGCACGACGCGCCCCGCGCCGTCCAGGACGAGCGTGGTCGGGGTGGCGGTGACGCCCAGCGCGCGGACGAGCTCCAGCCGCGCCTCCGCGTCGACCTCGACGTAGGCGACGCCGTCGACCATGGCCGCGACGTCCGCGAGGACGCGCCGGGTCGCGCGACACGGCTGACAGAAGGCACTGGAGAACTGGACGAGCGTGGCCCGCTCCCCCAGCTCCGCCACCCCGATCCCGGCGGCGCTCAGCCGCTCCGGTACGCCTTCCCGCTCGTCCCCTACGGGCACGCTCACCCTCCCTCGTCCGTAACCGGTTCCGTAACCGGTGTCGACCTCCGGTCGCTGCTTGCAGCATCATCGCCCACGCGGAAATTTCCCGACGTGACGAGGATCTCGTGGGCCCTCGGGCCGCCCGGCTGGCCCCTTGGCGGGCATTCGGGCACGATCTGGCAGATAGTCGGCGACGGGCCACGTCCCTACGTTCGCGTAACTTAGGGGCTTCAGCACATCAGCGTTTCAGCCGGGAGCACCCTCCCCAGGCCGGAAGGATCTTCCCGATATGGCAGAGCTCGTCTACCCCCCGGTGATCGGTATCGCCCGCACCATGTTCAAGGCGCTCGACCTGCGCTTCGACATCCAGGGCAGCGAGCACGTCCCGGCACACGGCGGGGCGGTCCTGGTGAGCAACCACATCGGCTACCTCGACTTCGTCTTCGCCGGGCTGACCGCCCGGCCCGCCAAGCGGCTGGTGCGCTTCATGGCCAAGGAGTCCGTCTTCCGGCACAAGGTCTCCGGGCCGCTGATGCGGGCGATGAAGCACATACCCGTCGATCGTTCGGCGGGCATGGACGCCTACAAGCACGCGCTCTCCGCCCTGCGGTCGGGCGAGGTCATCGGCGTCTTCCCCGAGGCCACGATCTCCACCTCCTTCACGCTGAAGAACTTCAAGTCCGGCGCGGCCCGGCTGGCGCAGGAGGCCGGGGTGCCGCTGGTGCCGATGGCGCTGTGGGGCACCCAGCGGCTGTGGACCAAGGGCCACAAACGCGATCTGGGCCGCAACCACATCCCGGTGACCATCCGGGTGGGCGAGCCCGTGGCCGCTGATCCGGCGGAGCCCGCCGAGCAGGTCACCGAGCGCGTCCGCGCCCGGGTCCAGGACCTCCTGGAGGCCGCCCAGCGCGCCTACCCGGTCCGTGCGGAGGGCCCCGGCGACAGCTGGTGGATCCCCGCCCACCTCGGCGGCACGGCCCCCGCCCCGGCGATCGCCCGGGGCTGACCGGAAGAGCGCTGACCGGAAGAGCTACGTAACAAGAATGCGGGGTACGTACGTCACCGTACGTACCCCGCACCCTTGGGTACCGGTAGGGCCGACCGCTACCGCTTGGCCATCTCCTCCGCGATCGCGGCGGTGAAGGCGTCGACGTCGGCCTCGGTGGTGTCGAAGGAGCACATCCAGCGGACGTCCCCGGCGGCCTCGTTCCAGAAGTAGAAGCGGTAGCGCTTCTGGAGGCGCTCGCTCACGTCGTGCGGCAGCCGGGCGAAGACGGCGTTGGACTCCACCGGGTGGAGCACCTCGACGCCCTCGATGCCCCGGACGCCCTCGTACAGCCGCGCCGCCATGGCGTTGGCGTGCCCGGCGCTGCGCAGCCACAGGTCGCCGGAGAGCAGCGCCTCGAACTGCGCGGAGACGAAGCGCATCTTGGAGGCGAGCTGCATCGACATCTTGCGCAGGTGCTTCATCGCCCGCACCGCGTCCGGGTTGAGGACGACGACGCACTCGCCGAAGACCATGCCGTTCTTGGTGCCGCCGAAGGAGAGCAGGTCGACCCCGGCGTCCGTGGTGAAGGCGCGCAGGGGCACGCCCAGGGTGGCCGCCGCGTTGGCGATCCGCGAGCCGTCCAGGTGGACCTTCATGCCGCGCTCGTGGGCGTGGTCGCAGATCTCCCGGATCTCCTCGGGGGTGTAGCAGGTCCCGAGCTCGGTGGTCTGGGTGATCGAGACGATCTGCGGCTGGGCCCGGTGCTCGTCCTCCCAGCCGAACGCCTCACGGTCGATCAGCTCGGGGGTGAGCTTGCCGTGCTCGGTGGGCACGTGGAGCAGCTTCAGCCCGCCGACGCGCTCGGGCGCCCCGCACTCGTCGACGTTGATGTGCGCGGAGGAGGCGCAGACGACCGCGCCCCATCGCTCGGTCGCGGCCTGGAGGGCGACGACGTTGGCTCCCGTGCCGTTGAAGACGGGGAACGCCTGGGCGGTGGGCCCGAAGTGGGCCCGCATCACGTCCTGCAGGTGGGCGGTGTAGTCGTCCTCGCCGTAGGCCACCTGGTGGCCGCCGTTGGCGAGGGCGAGCGCCGCGAGGATCTCGGGGTGCGCGCCCGCGTAGTTGTCGCTGGCGAAGCCGCGCACCTCGGGGTCGTGCCGGCGTATCGCGTCGGTCGCGGGCGGGGTCACGATTGCGGGGTCAGCCACTGACGGGTTCCGTTCACTTCCTGGGCGGGCGTGTCCCAGACGCCGGCGATGGCCTGCGCCAGGTCCTTGACGTCGGTGAAGCCCGCGAATTTCGCGTTGGGTCGTTCGGCGCGCATCGCGTCGTGCACCAGCGCCTTGACCACCAGGACGGTGGCGGCGGCCGGCGGGGCGCCCTCGTCACCCGCCTTGCGGAAGGAGTCGGCGAGGGCCAGGGTCCAGGCCTCGGCGGCGGCCTTGGCGGCGGAGTAGGCCGCGTTCCCGGCGGTGGGTTTGCTGGCGCCGGCGGCGCTGATCAGCACGTACCGGCCGTTGCCGCTGCGGGCCAGGGGAGCCTCGAAGGCCAGCGAGGTGTGCTGGACGGTCTTGATGAGGAGCTTCTCCAGCAGCTCCCAGTCGGCGAGGTCGGTCTCGGCGAAGGTCGCCGAGCCGCGCCAGCCGCCGACCAGGTGGACCAGGCCGTCGACCCGCCCGAACTCCTTCTCGGTGCGGTCGGCCCAGGCCCGGGTGGCGTCGAGGTCGAGCAGGTCCACGGTGTCGCCGGTGACGGTGGCGCCGCCGTGGGCGTAGCGGGCGGCGTCCACGGCCTCGGCGAGGCGCGCGGCGTCCGCGTCGGCGGCGACGACGGTCGCTCCGGCCTCGGCGAGCCGCAGCAGGGTCGCCCGGCCCGCCGGGCCGGCCGCTCCGGCCACCGCCACGACGGCACCGTCCAGCGGACCGCCGTTCCCGTTCGTCGGAATGCTCATGCCCGTCACCTCCTTCTCGCGCTCGCTCACGCGGCCACCTGCTCGGCACCGGCCGCGGTGATCCCCTTGGTCGAGGCGATCACGCCGCGCAGCTTCTTGGCAAGCGCCTCGAAGAACATGCTGAGCGGGAATTCGTCCGCGAGCACCTCGTCCACCAGCTTGCGCGGGGGGAGGGTGAGGTCGAGGGCGTCGGGGCCCTTGGCCCACACGGAGCCGGGGTGCGGCGCGAGGTAGGCCGAGACGAGCTCGTAGGCGGCGAACCAGTGGACGAGCTTGGGCCGGTCGATGCCGTCGCGGTAGAGCTTCTCGATCTCGCCGCACAGCTGGTTGGTGACCTGCGGGGCACGGTCCCAGTCGATGTGCAGGGTGTTGTCCGTCCAGCGTACGACGTCGTGCTTGTGGAGGTACGCGAAGAGCAGCTGGCCGCCGAGGCCGTCGTAGTTGCGGACGCGGTCGCCGGTGAGCGGGAAGCGGAACATCCGGTCGAAGAGCACGGCGTACTGCACGTCACGGCCCTGGGTGTAGCCGTCGGCCTCCAGCTTCACGGCCTCCTTGAAGGCGGTGAGGTCGCAGCGCAGCTCCTCCAGGCCGTACATCCAGAAGGGCTGCCGCTGCTTGATCATGAAGGGGTCGAAGGGCAGGTCGCCGTGGCTGTGGGTGCGGTCGTGGACCATGTCCCACAGGACGAATGCCTCCTGGCAGCGCTGCTGGTCGTGGAGCATGGCGGCGATGTCGTCGGGGAGCTCCAGTTTGAGGGTCTCCACGGCGGCCTCGGTGACCCGGCGGAAGCGGGCGGCCTCGCGGTCGCAGAAGATGCCGCCCCAGGTGAAGCGCTCGGGGGCCTCGCGCACGGCGATGGTCTCCGGGAAGAGGACGGCGGAGTTGGTGTCGTAGCCCGAGGTGAAGCCCTCGAAGGTGATGCCGAGGAACAGCGGGTTGTCGTAGCGGGTGCGCTCGAGCTCGGCGAGCCACTCCGGCCAGACCACGCGCAGCACGACCGCCTCGAGGTTGCGGTCGGGGTTGCCGTTCTGCGTGTACATGGGGAAGACGACGAGGTGCTGGAGGCCGTCGGCGCGCTGGGCGGCGGGCTGGAAGGCCAGCAGCGCGGCCAGGAAGTCCGGCACGCCGAAGCCGCCGTCGGCCCAGCGGCGCAGGTCGGCGACGAGCGCGGCGTGGTACTCCGCGTCGTGCGGCAGGAGCGGCGAGAGCTGCTCCACCGCGGCTATGACCACCTCGACCTCGGCACGGACGGCCTCGCCCGGTGGCGCGCCCTCGGCGGTCAGATCGATGGATCCGTCGGCGGACTGCCAGGGCCGGATCGTCTCCACGGCGCTCTTGAGGGCAGCCCAAGCGGGATGCTCGACAACACGATCCACAGACAAAATGTCGGTTTGCGTGGCCGTCGACGCAAAGATTTCCGTCACGACTAACCCTCCTCTGGAGAACCTGGCGTTAAGACACCGTATCCATGTGAGGTTCTCCGGCTCAAGAGGTGCAGCCATAAATTATCCTGCCGACCCCCCGGTGACGCCGCTGTTTTTCCTGTCGGCCTCCCCCGTCCGGGGCATCAGCTCCGATCATCCGCCTCACCGGCCCCTGCCGCCACCGGGACCGTTCTAGGCGCGTTCCGGCCATCCTCGGGGGTGGTCGGCCTGGTAGGTCCTCGGGTGGTCAGCCCGCCAGCTCCTTGACCAGGAGCTCGAACTCCAGGTCGTCGCGCTGCGGCACACCGAAGCGGTCGTCGCCGTAGGGGAAGGGGCTCATCCGGCCGGTGCGCCGGTAGCCGCGGCGCTCGTACCAGGCGATCAGCTCGTCGCGCTGCTTGATCACGGTCATGTGCATGGCGCGGGCGCCCCACTCGGCGCGGGCGACGCGCTCGGCCTCCGCCATGACGAGCTTGCCCAGGCCACCGCCCTGGGCGGTGGGCCGGACGGCGAACATGCCGAAGTAGACGTGGTCGCCCCGGTGCTCGAGCTGGCAGCAGGCGAGCAGTTCGCCGTCGCGCTCCGCGATCATCAGCCGGCTGTTCTCGTCGGTGATGACGGCGAGCACGCCCTCGGGGTCGGTCCGCTGGCCGTCGAGCAGATCGGCCTCGGTCGTCCAGCCGGCCTTGCTCTCCTCGCCCCGGTAGGCCGACTCGACCAGCCGGACGAGCGCCGGCACGTCGTCGGCGGTCGCTATCCGGAAGTCCGGCGCGGTGATGGGGCGGCTGGCGGTCTCCATGGGCTCCCTGGTCCTCTCCTGCGGCTTTTCGGGCGTATGAACGACCCTAACGGAGGAGGTGTGCGTACAGTCGCGGGCATGGTGCATGTACTGAGCAGCAGGTTGTTACTGAGACCGACCGATCCCGAGCGCTCGCGGCGGTTCTACGGCGAGACCCTGGGGCTGGCGGTCTACCGGGAGTTCGGCACGGGCCCGGAGCGCGGTGTCGTCTACTTCCTGGGCGGCGGCTTCCTGGAGGTGTCGGGCAGGTCGGAGACCCCTCCGGCGCCCGGCCTCGAGCTCTGGTTCCAGGTGGCGGACGCGGCGGCGGCGTACGCGGAGTTCCTGGAGCGGGGCGTGGTGGTGCTGGAGCCGCCGGAGAAGAAGCCGTGGGGGCTGATCGAGATGTGGATCGCGGACCCGGACGGCGTGCGCATCGCGGTGGTGGAGGTACCGGAGGGGCACCCGATCCGCTACCGGCCGACGGTCTGAGCCTTTCCCCGCCTGCTCTCTCGGACACGCCCCGGCCCGGCGCACCGCCGTCGTGCACCGGCGCTGCGCGGGCGCGCGCGGGGGCCCACGCGTGCTACGGACGTGCGCCTGTGCGCTCCCGTGTGCGGCGTCCGGCCCGGGCATCCTCCGGAGGTAGGCCCGCGTCGGGAGGTGTGCCGTGCACGGACCGCCGCTTCTCGGCTGGTCGCTGGTCGCGCTGTGCGCCGCCGCGGGCCTGTACTGCCTTCTGCGGGCGCGGCCCGGCGCGGCGGGGGAGCGCCGGGCCGCGCCCGCGGGAGGCGACGCCGTCATGGCCCTCGGCATGGCAGCCATGGCCGTGCCCGCGGCCGTCCTGGACACCCCGCCGTGGGGCCATGTGCTCTTCGCGGCGCTGTTCGGGGTGCTGGGGCTGCACGCCCTGACGTCCGCCGGAGCGCCCCCCGGCTTCCGTCGTCTGCACCACGCGGTGGGCGCCTTCGCGATGGCCTATATGTCTCTCGCCATGGCGGCCGCCCCGGCCGGCGCCCACGCGGGCCACACCGGCGCGGACCGCGCGCCGGCCGGAGCGCCGCTGCTCACGGGGCTGTTGCTGGTGTACTTCGCGGTGTACGTCGTCCGTACGGTGGCGGGCGTCGTGCCTGTGCCGGCCGGGCCGTCGGTGGCGGGGAACGGCCCAGGGCGCCCGGGGCGCCCGGGGCCGGACGCGGGGGCCGGGCCGGATACGGGGGCCGAGCTGCTCACGGCGTGCCGGCTGTCCATGGCCATAGGAATGGTGGTCATGCTCCTGACGATGTGAACGATGTGACAGGCGGTCCGGCGGCCGTTCCCGGGCCACGTGTCCTGTGTCACTTCGGCACGGTGCCCGTATCCGGGCACGGCACGGCCCTCATAGGCTGGCACCCATGATGGTCCCGCTCGCGCTGCTGGTCCTCGGCGGCCTGGCCGCGGCGCTGGCGCCGCGTGTGCTGGCACGTGCCGACTGGCCCACTCGGGAACCCGTGCTCGCGCTGCTGGTGTGGCAATGCGTCGTGGCCGCCGTGCTGTTGTGCTGCGCGCTGGCCATGGCGCTGAGCGCAGCCGCCGCGTGGGAGGCGGTGCGCGGCCATGTGTTCGCGCCCGCGCCGCGCGGGGTGATGGAGGCGTACTCCCTGACCGGGTGCGGCGCCTGGGCCGCTCCCCTGGCCGTCGCCCTCGCCTCCGGGGCCGTCTGGACGGCCGCGATGCTCACCCGCGAGATCCGCACCGCCCGGGCCCGGCGCCGGCGCCGCCGCGCGGACCTGCTCGTCCGCGCGCCCCTGCTGCCCGGGGAGGAGCGCGGCGCCGAGCGGCTCGTCGTCCTGGAGGGCGAGCGCGCCGAGGCGTGGCTGCTGCGGGGCGGGGCCGCGCCCCGGCTGGTCATCACGACGGCGGCGCTGCGCCGGCTGAAGGGCTCCCAGCTGGACGCGGTCCTCGCCCACGAACAGGGGCACGCCCGGGCCCGCCACGACTGGCTGCTGCACGTCTCCTCGGCGCTGGCCAACGGCTTTCCGCAGGTGCCGGTGTTCGCGGCCTTCCGCGACCAGATGCACCACCTCGTCGAGCTGGCCGCCGACGACTCGGCATCCCGGCGCTTCGGCCGCCTGACGACCGCGCTCGCGCTGGTCGAACTCAACGAGGACCGGGGCGTGTTCGGCCCCTGCCCGGCCGGCGTCTCGGGGCTCCCCGACCGGGTCGACCGCCTCCTGGCCCCCGCGCCCCGGCTGACGGCCCTCCAGCGGCTCCGTCTGACGGCGATGGCGGCGCTGGTGCCGGTCGTCCCCGTACTGGTGACGTTCGTACCGGGGCTGAGCGCGCTGGGCGGGTGAGACTGAGCGGGTGAGATGGAGCCTTGCCCCCGGGGTGTCAGCTGTCCCGCGCGGCCGCGGTGAGATCGGCGGCGGAGCGGTATGCGGTCGGCGCGGTCGTCAGGGCCCGGGCCAGCGCGAGTGAGCGCCGCTCGGCCGCGGCGCGGCGGGCGGAGTCGGTGACGGTGGTGAAATCGGCGGGGCGGGCGAAGCCGACGACCCGGCGGATGATCTCGGCGCCACAGAATCCGAGCGTCTCGGTGAACAACTCGTCGAGGTAGCGCTGCCGTTCGGCCTCCAACGCGGCCGTGGCGGCCCCCGTGAAGAGCGCGGGCGGGTAGCCGTCGCCGTCGGCGTGGTGTCGCCACAGCTCGGTGAAGTGGGTCCGGAAGCCGTCCCAGACCTGTTCGACGGTGGACAGCAACCAGCCCTGCTGGGCGGCCCGGTCCGGTCCGCGCGCGCCGGCGGCGGCGGCGAAGTAGGCGATGAGCAGGTGGGCGAGGAGGGTTCCCAGGTCGAAGCCCATGGGGCCGTAGCAGGCGAACTCCTGGTCGATCACGCCGAGGGAATCCTCGGAGACCATGATCGAGCCGGTGTGGAGGTCCCCGTGCAGGAGCGCGTCGCGGGAGGTGAGATAGCGCTGCTTCAGCCGGGACACGGCGAGCTTCAGCTCGATGTCGCGTTGGAGACGCTCTACGTCCTCGTCGAGTTCCGGGCTGGTCCACCGATTGCGCGGGTGGGGCAGGAAGACCTCGGTGAAGACCATGTCCTCCATGATCTGGCACATGGCCGTGTTGGTCTCGAAGCGTGACACCAGTTCTCGTTTGCGCCCCGCGGGCAGGGCGAGGTCCGAGGTGAAGAAGAGGGTGCGCGCGAGATAGCGGGCGACCTGCCCGGCGAAGTGCGGGTAGCACGCGCCGGCCGTCAGGCCGCCGCGCATGACCGTGTGCCCTTCGAGGTACTCCACGGTGAGCAGATGTTCCTTCGGGTCCACGTGCAGGGGCTCCGGGACATACGGGCCCGCGTGACGCCGGTGCTCGACCAGGGCGCGGTGTTCGAACAGGACCCGCTGGGGTGTCAGGGGCCAGCTCGGGCCGGCCGCCCGCACGTACGGCGGGGCCTGCTTGACGCACACGGCTCCGGCCGGGCCGTGGACGGCGAAGACGAGGTTGACGTTGCCGTCGCCGATCTCCCGGGCGGACCACTGGTCCCGGGCCCCGCCCAGCCGGCGCGCGAGCGCGGGCTGCCGGGCGAGGTGGTCGAGCAGCTTCGTGATGTCGGGTTCGACGACGGAGACGGACGCGGTCACGCTTCCTCCTGAGGCGAGGATCCGAGTGGCGCTGTGGGCAGTGGGCGAAGGGCGGGGCTGAGCGCGGGGCTGAGGCGCGGGCTCACGTCGGCCAGGGCGGCCGGGGCAGGGCGAGGTGCTCCCGCAGGACCTGTTCGGCGCAGCCGAGGGTGCCGGGTATCGAACCGGGGTCCGGCGTCCAGCAGTCGCTGACGACGTACAGGGCCCCTCCGGACGCGGGGGCGCCCATGGACGCGGGGGCACGCATGCGGGCCGCGAGCTCCTCCGTGGCCCGGCCGGTCCGCCATATGTGCCAGGCCGCCGGGTACGGCGGGCGCCCCCAGTCCTGCCGGCAGGCCGCCACCGGTGGGCGCGCCCGAACCCCGTGCATGTGGCACAGCAGCCGGTGGGCGTGGGCCACCGCCGCGGCCGGGGCCGGCGGACCTCCGTCGAACGTGTCCGCGCCGCCGGGCACGTGATACGGCGGGCCCGCGCCGAAGCGGTCCCAGAACGCAGCGGACGGGCCGCTGGGATAGGCGGCCAGCAGAAGCCGGGGAGCCCCTCCGGGCGCGTACCACAGTTGCCGCAGGGGAAGGTCGGTGGTGCTGCGCCCGGTCTCCACGCCGCACGCGCGCCACCACGGCTCGTCGTAGGCCAGGAACAGCTTCGCGGCACGCACCGGCTCGACCGCTTCCAGGTCGTCGCGCCACGAGGGGCCGACGATTCCGGGTTCGGTCCGGATACGGCGCAGGGCGTCCTGGGGCAGCGCCAGAACCACTGTCCCGGCCCGTACGCGCTCCCGGCGCCCGGTGTCCCGGCCCGTGCGGTCCTCGAGGGCGAACGTCAGCTCGTACGGCCCGCCGGGCCTGTCGGCGAAGGCGACGCGGCACAGCCGACGGCCCCAGCGGGTTCGACCGCCGGCCGCCTCGAACGCGCTGTGCAAGGCCCTGGGCAGCGACTGCATCCCGCCGGAGAGCGTGACGTACTCGGCCTGTGGCGGGGTGTGGAAGAGGACGTCGATCCATGGGGCCGCGCCGCCCGTGTGGACGTCGTATCCACCGGTGTCCGCGACGAGCCGTAACGCCTCCCGGTCCAGCGCCGCCGCGAGGACCTGCGGCCAGGAGACCTTCTCCAGGGGTTCCCCCCGCACAACCGCCGTTCCGCGTGCCGTCCGGTACCGGGCCCGCGCCGACGCGGCGTCGGCGGGCCGCCGCTCCCGCACCGCCCGGTGGTACGTCTCCCGAAGCCGTCCGAATCCCAGCACGGCCGACTCCACCGCCTCAAGGGTCAACCCGTCCGCGTCCGTCCCGTGGCTTCGTTTTCCCACCGCGTAGGGAATGCGAACCGCGTCGGCGAAATCCCGTTGCCTGATCAGGTTTCCCCGGGCCTTTACGAAATTCTCCGGCCTGCCGAAAGGGAAGGGCGTCAGCGAGTCGGCCAGGCCCAGATGATCGAGCAGCGCCATCACCGGCGCGGCTTCCCTGTTCAGTCGCATGGCGCCCAGTTCCGCCCAGCCTCCGCCGCGCACCGGCACGGACCGGATCCTACCTCCGACCCGATATCCGCTCTCGTACAACGTCACGTCCCGCGAGCCCGTCACCAGCCGGAAGGCGGCATAACAGCCTCCCACCCCCGCGCCGATCACGACTACACCGCCCACGCGTCACCCCACCCGGTTCGAGCCAATCCGACTTGTCACTCTTTACCGCTCTGCACAGGAGATGGAACATCGGGTGAACCATCAAGCGGCCGTCGTGACAACGGGAGACCACGTGATCTTCAGGTCCGATGTACTCGCCCAAGCACCCTCCGCCTACGACGCGTTGTCCGAATACTTCCGGGACATCCGCGCCTTCTACGAAGTGATCAGCGTCCGCTTCGCCATCCCCGAATACGGTGTGCGCCTCACCCCCGTGGCCGGGAACGAACTGCACTCCAACGCCAACAGCTATCTGCTGTCCGACAACAGTTCCTACCCCTTCTACCTCTGGCTGCCCACCTGGCTCGGCCGCTTCTACATCGACCCCGAGAGCGTCCCCCCGGACTGTTCGGTGGACGACTGTCCCACCGACAAGGCCGGTCTCATCGCCTTCGTCTGGCCCTGGCTGGGCTTCAACGACGCCTACGTCAAGGACGCCGACGGGCCCGAGTGCTGGTTCGGTGTGGCGGACCCGCGCCCGGACGACCCGCACGAGACGGTCAGCACCACGGCCACCAGCCTGTTCAACTACTTCCGCGTCGAGCGCACCCTGGACGACGAGAAGGACGGCTGGGCCACCGGCACCTTCGCCGGCCGCGACATCGGCTGCAACCTCACCGGCCGCTGGCACCTGCGCCGCGCCCCCATGACCGCGCTGACCAGCTACTACGAGGTCGAGCGCAACATCATCAGGCCGCTCGGGGAGAAGTTCACCGCCCTGGCCACGGCCGCGAACGCCTGATGGCGGGACCCACCGTCCCAGGCCTTGACGACGCCGAGGTGCTCAGCAGGACGACCCGCGTCGCCGATGAACTGCTGTACCCCCGCGCCGACGAGACCGCGCGCGAGGGCGTGCCGCGCGGCCATCTGGACGCGCTCGCCGCGGCCGGTGCTCTCGGACTGGCGACCCGCGCCCCGGCCCTGCTCCGGCAGGCGACGGAGATCATCTCGGCGGCCGACGGCGCCACCTGGTTCGTCTACGCCCAGCACCATCAGCCCGTACGGGCGGTCGCCGGCAGCCCCAACCAGGCCCTGCGGGACCGGTGGCTCACTCCCCTGCTCACCGGCCGCGCCCTCAGCGGCCACGCCATCTCCCACCTCGCCCGCCCCGGGCCGCCCGCCGTCACCGCCACCCCCGGCGCCAGAGGCGGCTGGGCGCTGAACGGCCGCATCGCCTGGCTCACCGGCTGGGGGCTGGCCGACGTCGTCCTGGTCGGCGCGCTCGCGCCCGACGACCGCGTCCTGTTCGCCCTGCTCCCGGCCGAAGACCTCGACTCGCCCCGGGCCGCCGTACACCGGCACACCCTGTGGAGCATGCACGCCACCCACGCCGTGGCCGTCGACCTGAACGACGTACCCGTCGGACGCGACCAGGTCGTGAGCATGTCCCGGCACGCGGACTGGCTGCGCGCACACCTGAACCACAACGCCAACACCCACCCGGCCGTCTTCGGGTGCCTGCGGGCGACCAGCCGGTTCCTCGAGCGGTACGAGACGTTCAAAGCCTGGTCCGACAGCGCGAAGCTGCGGGCCGAGCAGCTGCGTTCCCGCGCGTACGGCTTGATCGACACCCGGCCGCCCGGCGAAGCGATCGACGACCGGCTCGCGACCCGCGCGGCCGCCGTCGACCTGGCACTGCGCACCGCCGCCGCCTGCGTCGCCGCGGCAGGTGCCGGCTCCATGTGCTCGGACACCACGGCGGCGCGTTTGATGGCGGAAGCGTCGTTCCACCTGGTCCACAGCCAGACGCCCCAGGCCAAGGACGCCTACGCGCGACTCACGGGCGCGCTGGGCGGGTCGCCCTGCTGACGCCGGCCGCCTCCCGCGCCACCCGGTCGTCGCGCGACGGCGTAACCGGCGGTGGCGATCAGGCAAACGACGCCGACGACGATCAGATCACGCGTGGACTGCTGGGTCAGCGCCACGGCCACGCCCGCGACCACGACCAGCGGCGGCACCGGCCACAGCGGCATGCGGAACGGCGGCCGATCACCCGGGGTGTCCCGGCGCGCCCGGACCCGGCACACCAGCGCCGCCACCGCGACCAGCAGGCACACGGTGACGGTCACGACACCGGTGAAGGTGATCAGGTCGTTGAGCGAACTGAACACGCACAGGACGCCGTTGCCCACGAAGAGGAACACGAAGCCGTGCACCGGGACCCGGGAGCGCGGCGAGGCGTACCCGAAGAACCGCCCCAGCGCCCCGGGCAGCATGCCGTCGCGCGCCGCCGCGTAGTAGACGCGGGCGTAGCCGAGGTTGGCCGACAGCCCGGTGTCGAACATCGCCACCACGACCCCGGCCAGCAGGACGGTCGCTCCCGTCGGCCCCATCACCTGATGGGCGATCAGCGACAAGGGCGAGCCGTCGGCCGCGGTCCGGCCGACGTCCCGTACGGCGAAGGTGGCCGCCGCCACCGCGAGCACTTCCACCACCACCGACACCCCCGCCGCCCACACCACCGCCCGTGGCAGCGCGCGCCGCGAACCGCGGGTCTCCTCGGCGAAGTACAGCGGCCAGTCATAGCCGTTGAACGCGAACAACGCCGGCACCACCGCGGCGATCAACCCCGACGCGCCGGGTACTACCGGGTGGGTGAACGGGTGGCTGTCCGGCGCGACGTGCGCCAGGGCGCAGCCGGTGAAGGCGAGGATCACCACGAGTTCGAGGAGCAGCATGGCGGTGGCGACCCAGCTCGCCGGTGCGATCCGGCCCATCGAGAGCGCGGTGATCGCGGCCAGCATCGCCAGTGCGGTCCAGCCGACGGGCAGCCCGCCGGGCACCAGACCGGACAGATAGGTCGCGGCGGCGGTGCACACCGAAGCCGTGGTCACCAGCCCGAGCAGCAGGAACAGCACGGTCGCCAGGCCGCCCCACACCGGTCCCAGCGCCCGGTGGACGATGGTGTACGCGCCGCCGGCGGACGGGAAGAGCGAACCGGTCTCGGCGTAGCACACCGCCATGGCCAGCACGATCACCGCGCCGATGAGGAAGGCGTAGACGACGCCGGTGCCGGCCGAGGCGAGCCCGGTGCCGTAGACGAGGAAGACCGCGGTCGTCGGGGAGACCGCCGAAACCGCGATCGCCAGCACGTTCAGCGGCCGCAGCGCCGAGGCCTCCAGCCCGGCCGATGCCTGTTCCCGCTGGGCCTGTTGCCGCAGGGCCTTTCCCCGCTGGTTCTTTTCCCCCGGCGTCTTCCCGGCGATCGCCGTCCCGTCCTCGGTCACGCCGTCTCCCCGGGCCGTGCGAGCCGTATTCCGGACCAACGCATTAAAGCCCCTCGGTGACCCGAAATCCATCGCCCGCGCCGTCCCCGCCCCGGCCGGACGCGGTCTGCTTCAAGCAGCGTTCGCCCGGCTCAGCGGGCCCTTCCTCGCGGTTTGAGCGCTACCGGAGGGAGTTCCGGGGCGGTCAGCCGGGCTCCGTCGTAGCCGTGCACCTCGCCGAAGCGGGAGCCGGTCATCCACTCCGAACGGGCTTGCGCGATGTCCTCGTGGGAACGACCGACGAAGTTCCACCACATGACGATCTTCTCCTCGAAGGGTTCGCCGCCCAGCAGCATCAGCCCGGCGTCCGACTCGGCCCGGACGGGCAGTTCGGTGCGCCCGCAACCGAGGTAGAGCATGGAACCGGGCAGGACGCGGACACCGTCCACCTCCGCCTCACCGGACATGGCGAGCACCGCGTACTCGAAGTCGGGCTCCACCGGCAGGCTCGTCCGCGTGCCGGCGGCGAGGGCGATGTCGGCACCGACGAGAGGGCTGTAGGTGGTGCCGGGTGAGGGAGTGCCGTCGAGCTCGCCCAGAATCACCGTCGCGGTCACCCCCGGCGCGCTGACGGTCGGCAGATCGGGATGATGCTCGAAGTGCGGTTCCACGTGCCGGTGGGCGTCGGGCAGGGCGACCCAGAGCTGCGCGCCGTGAAGGTAGCGGGGATGCGGCCGGGGGCTCTCCTCGGAGTGTGCGATGCCCCGGCCGGACGTCATCAGGCCCAGCTCCCGGGGACGGACGGTCTGAAGGCTGCCGACGCTGTCGCGATGGAGCACCTCTCCTTCATGCAGCCAACTGACCGTCTGCAGACCCATGTGCGGATGCGGCGGCACCTGCATCCCGGGCTCGTCGGCGATGTCGTCCGGTCCGTAATGGTCGACGAAGGCCCACCCGCCGATCATGCGTCGGCCCAGGTTCGGGAGCAGCCGGCGGACGTAGGTGGATTCGCCGAGCGGCACTCGTTTGGGTTCGAGCAGCTCGCGCACGGGTCCGCCGGGAGTATCGGCGCGTCCGCCGCAGAGGGACGGGGCGGGATGCAGATCCAGATTGCTCATGCGGACAACGTAGCCGCACAGCGTCCAGGGCGCGGCGGCCCTCCCTTCACCCGTTCGGCCCACAGCCCGGTGCGTCCGGCCGGCCGCCGTGGTCCCCTGGGGGCGTGGGGAACGACCGCCCCGGCAGGGGCGAGAAAGCGGCTTCGCACCTCGCGGCGGAGGAGCTCGGCGCGCGGTACGCGGTGGCCAAGGACGCCGTGGAGTGCCTCGATTTCGGCATGTCCGTCAAGGAGGCCGTCCAGCAGGCCCGTACCGCTGAGCCCGCAGGGCGGCAGGTCACGCCGCAGCAAGTGGTTCAAGGGGCGCACGACATCATCAGCGCCGGTCCCGACGAGGACATGGACATGGACGTGGACGAGGACGTGGAACCGGGCACGGGCGGCGACGACCATGGACCCACGACACAGTGACCTGCCCGCCGGCCCCGGACCCGCGCCCTGCGTCGTGGAGGCCGCCATCGGCCGGTTCCACGAGCTCCTCGGCAACGACAACGCGGCCCAGGTCACCCAGCACCGGCTGCTGAAGCACCAGCGCGACGCGCGCATGGCGCCCGACGGCCGGCCGCTGACACACATGCTGCGGCCGCGCTTCATGAGCGAGGCGGAACACGACCAGGGGTGCGCGGACGGCGCGCTGCTCGCGCGGGCGATCCACCGGCTGGCCGCGTACGCCCTGCGGCCGGGAGAGGCGGGCGACCTCGTGCGGCGCCAACTGGCGCTGTCCGACGAGGAGAGGGCCCTCGTCGCGATGGCCCCGCCGGCCGGCGACTGCGGCTCGCACTCCCGGCTCGACGGGTTCCGGGCCGCCGGGCGGACGCTCTTCGTCGAGTACAACGCCCACAGCCCCGGCGGCGTCATCTCGCAGGACCTGCTGGCCGACGCCTTCCTGGACACCCCGGTCATGGAGGCGTTCACCCGCGAGTACACCGCGCGTCCTGTGCCGGGGCTCCCGCGCATGGCCGACACCCTGGTGGGCGCCTGGGCCGCCGGCGGCTCCCCGGGCGGCGCGCCCCACGCGGCCATCGTCGACTGGGAGTCCAAACTCCCCTGGGAGTTCGGCGCGCTCCAGGCGCGGCTGCGGCGGCGCGGCGTGCCGACGGTGGTGTGCACACCGGACGATCTGCACTACGACACCGGGCGGGGTCTGTTCACGCGGGACGCCGACGGGCGGCCGCGGCCGGTCACCGTGGTCCACCGGCGGGCCGTGCTGGCCGATCTGCTCTCCCGCTACGGGCCCGCCTTCGCCGAGCATCCGATGACGCGCGCCTGGGCGAGCGGGGCGTGCGTCATGGTCAACCCGTACACCAGCAACCTGGCGAACAAGAAGTCGGCCCTGGCCCTGCTCACCGACCCGAGCACCCGTTGCCTCCTGCCGGCGCCGGAGGCGGCCGCCGCCGGGGCCCTCGTCCCGTGGACGAGGCTCGTGCGCCCGGGGGCCACGGCCTGTCCCGACGGGCGCACGGTGGACCTCCTGGACTTCGCCCGCTCCCGGCGCGAGCGTCTGGTGCTCAAACCCAACGACGACTACGGCGGCAACGGCGTCGTGTGCGGCTGGCGGACCACGGACGCGGACTGGCGGACCGCCCTCGGCCGGGCCCTCGCGACCCCGCACGTCGTTCAGGAACGCGTTCCCGTTCCGGTCGTCCCCTACCCCGTCCTCGAAGGCGACCGCCTGCGGGTCGAGCGGTCGGGCGAGAGCACCGACCCGTTCCTCTTCGGCGCCGACGCCCCGGGGTGCGTCTCACGGGTGTCCACCGGCTCCCTGATCAACGTCAGCACCGGCGGCTGCCCCGTCCCCGTCTTCCGCGTCGCGCCTCGGCGACGCGAAGCAGCCGCGTAACACCCGACGCTCTCCAGCGCTGTTGTGCGGCGTCTCGTGTTGTACGGGGGTCTCGCGCGGGCCCTACGCGCCCGCCCACTCCCGCAGTGCGGCGCGGGTGTCGAAGCGGGCGACGTTACGGTCCAGGCCGCCGGCCCAGCTGTGCTGGTGGAAGGTCCACGGGTGCTGGACCGCCGGGCGGCCGGCGGCGTGGTCGGGGTCGGCTATCCACAGGCCGTCGCCGGCGTTGTCGGTGGTGTCGCGGTTGAACCAGTACTCGCGGTTGCAGTAGAGGACGACGCGGTGGGCGGGGGCCGCGTCCTTGACGTCCTCCAGCCAGCGGTCCTTGTCCAGGCACCAGACGTCGGGGTGTTCCCAGTCGAGGGCGAGCACGTCGCCCGCGCGTAAGGCGATCTTGTCGAGGAAGTAACCGGCCTGGGCGGACATCGAGCCCGGTGTGACGTAGTGGTAGTAGCCGACGACGAGCCCGGCGTTCCGGGCCCGGTTGCGCTGGGTCACCCACTTGGGGTTGGTGTACGAGGTGCCCTCGGTCACCTTGACGAACACGAAGTCCAGGCCCTGGACCGCGTAGTTCGCGCTGTTGTGGCTGCTGACATCGATGCCGTGAAGCATGGCGCTCTCCTCCGGGTACCGCTGACGACGGAGCGTCCGCAGTATCGGCCCGGACCGTCACGACAGCGAGAGCCGTGGACCGGAAACTTCGAAGGAAGTTCCGCATACGCGCCGGTACGGGCCGTTATGGCCTACGGCACCGCGGGCACGCGCGGCCGGCGGCTGCCCGTGGCGGTGCGCAGCGCCAGCGCGGCCAGGGCCTCGGGGGCTCCGTGCTGTCCTCTGATGCCGGGGAAGGCATTGATGTCGACGATCACCGGTGCTCCCCCGGCGTCGAGCAGGTCGACGCCGTAGACGTCCAGGGCGAAGACCTCGCCCACCCGCCGGGCCAGCTCCGCCCATCCGGCGGGCAGCTCGCCGGGCGCGAGCGCGCGGGTGCGACTCCCGGGGACGGCCTCGGCCAGCTCGGAGCGGCGCAGCGCGGCGAAGACCTGGTCGGCGACGACCCAGAGCTTGTGGTCCCAGCCGTCGTTGGGGGTGAAGGGCTGGACGACCACGGGTTCGTCCGGCCAGCGGGCGGCGAGCTCCCGCAGCCCCGCGGCGTCGTCGACGCGGGCGACGAGGTCGTGGCGGCGGCTGTGGCGGCTCTTGACGACGACGGGCGCCGCCGGTTCCCCGGCCGCCACCAGGGGGGCGAGCGAGGGCTCGGTGCGGGTGGCCACGAACGGCAGTCCGGCGCGGCGGGCGACATCGGCCATGGCGGTGCGGTCCTGGCAGAGCTCGGTGGCCGCGGCGGAGTTCAGCACGGGCGCGCCGTGCTCCTCCAGGTGGCGGGCGAGGGCCAGGGCGCGGGGGGTGCGGGTCTTGAGGAGGTAGACGTCGGACAGGTCCGAAGGGCCGGGAAAGTCCCTAAGGCCGGTCGGGTCCAGCCATGTCACCTCGTGGTGGGGTGTCAGCAGGGCGGTGGTCGCGGCGAGCAGCGGGTGGTGGGGGTCGGGCGTGAGCAGGCAGATCCTCATGCGTTGCCACCGAACGCGTTGCCGCCGATCGCGCGCGCGGGCACGGTCAGCGCCGGGCGGGGCATCGGTACGACGTGCGCGGTGCCGCCCGCCTCGGCGAGCCGGAGGACGGCCCGGGCCACGCGGGCGACGGCGTCGGGCACCTGGCGGAAGCTGGGGAAGTCGTTGACGTCGACGACGACGGGGCCGTCGGGGCCGAAGACGATGTCCACGCCGTAGAGGTCGAGGCCGAAGACCGCGCCGACCTCGCCGGCGATGGCCGCGACCTCGGGGGTCAGGGGGACCTGGCGCTCCGTGGGCGGCCGGTCGGGGTGGAGGGGGCTGCGGCGTTCGGTGGCGTAGAGCTCGCCGTCGAGGCAGTACACCTTGAGGTCGACGCCCGAGTTGGGGACGTACGGCTGGGCGATGAGCAGGCCGTCGCCGGGCGGTTCGGCGCCGGGGTCGGTGAGCCGTCCGGCGTCCGGGACGAGCCGCACCGCCCGCCCGGAGCTGCCGTCGGCGGGCTTGACCACGAGCGGGAAGGCGTCGGCGGGCAGCTCCGCGAAGTCCTCCGCGCGGGCGGCGGCGTAGGTGACGGGGACCGGCAGTCCGTGGGCCTCGGCGAGCACGGCGGCGAGCGCCTTGTCCCGTACGCCCCGGATCGCCCGGGCGTCGTTGACCGTGGTGAGTCCCACGGCGGCGGCGCCCTCCAGCAGGGTGAGCCCGGGGCCGCCGGAGACGGTCTTGAGCACCCAGGCGTCGTGGCGCCCGGCGCGCACCGTCTCGGAGAGCCGGATCAGCGAGCCGCCCGGCCGCAGCACGTCCACCCGGTGTCCCCAGGCGGTCAGTTGGCGGATCACGTCCACCGGCATGCCGTCGTACCGGTACTGCTCCTCCACCAGGAAGCAGAGTCTCATGTGCTGCATCATCCTCGAAATCCCCGACGTCCGCCGTGCCCGCCCCGGCGGGGCGTGACGGCCCAGGATGTCATGGGCGCGAGGGCGCTCCGCACGGGGCGGCGCCCCGAAGGGGCGCGGGGAACTGCGCGACCGGCCACGGCGGCGCCGCGGCCGGCCGACGCCCCGTCGCGGCACTGTGGACTCCCGGCTCAGCCCGGCGGACGGAATGCTTCCAGTAGCCGCTCCGCGGCCAGGGCCGCCGTCAGGGTGCCCTCGCGCACCTGTCGTTCCAGGCCGGGGGCGAGCGCGCGGACGCCGGGGTGGTCGCGCAGCTCGGCGAGGAGGCGGTCGCGGACCATGGTCCAGACCCAGTCGACCTGCTGGTCGCGGCGGCGGGCGGCCAGGCCCCCGGTGGCCTCCAGGACTCCTCTGTGGGCCTCCACGCGCTCCCACAGGGTGTCCAGGCCGGTGCTCTCGCGGGCGCTGCAGGTGAGGACGGGCGGGTTCCAGGCGGCGTCGGGGGACCGCATCAGGCGCAGGGCCCCGGACAGTTCGCGGGCGGCGGCCTTGGCGTCGCGTTCGTGCGGTCCGTCCGCTTTGTTCACGGCGACGATGTCGGCGAGTTCCAGGACGCCCTTCTTGATGCCCTGGAGCTGATCGCCGGTGCGGGCCAGGGTGAGCAGCAGGAACGTGTCGACCATGTCGGCGACGGCGGTCTCCGACTGGCCGACGCCGACGGTCTCCACCAGGACGACGTCGTAGCCGGCGGCCTCCATCACCACCATGGTCTCGCGGGTGGCCTTGGCGACCCCGCCGAGCGTGCCGGCGGTCGGCGAGGGGCGGACGAAGGCCGCCGGGTCGACGGCGAGGCGCTCCATCCGGGTCTTGTCGCCGAGGATGCTGCCGCCGGTGCGGCTGGAGGAGGGGTCGACGGCGAGCACCGCGACCTTGTGGCCGAGCCCGGTGAGCATGGTGCCGAAGGCGTCGATGAAGGTGGACTTGCCGACGCCGGGCACCCCGGTGACGCCGATCCGGCGCGCCCCGCCCGCGTGCGGCAGCAACTCGGTCAGCATCCGCTGGGCGAGCTCCCGGTGGTCGGCGCGCCGGGATTCCACGAGCGTGATGGCGCGGGCGATGGCCGCCCGTTCGCCGTCCAGCACGCCCTTGACGTAGGCGTCCAGGTCTATCGCGCGGGCCATGGGCTCACAGCTCGTGGCCGAGGACCCCGGCGAGGGTCTTCAGCAGGTCGTGGGCGGCGTCCGGGATGACCGTGCCGGGCGGGAAGACCGCGGCGGCGCCCATCTCCAGGAGCGTGGGGACGTCCTGCGGCGGGATGACCCCGCCCACGACGACCATGATGTCCTCGCGGCCCTGTGCGGCGAGCTCCTCGCGGAGCGCCGGGACGAGCGTGAGGTGACCGGCCGCCAGCGAGGAGACGCCGACGATGTGGACGTCCGCCTCGACCGCCTGCCGGGCGACCTCGGCGGGCGTCTGGAAGAGCGGGCCGACGTCCACGTCGAAGCCGAGGTCGGCGAAGGCTGTGGCGATGACCTTCTGGCCGCGGTCGTGGCCGTCCTGGCCCATCTTGGCGACCAGGATGCGCGGGCGGCGCCCGTCCTCCCGCTCGAACGCCTCGACCAGCGCGCGGGTGCGCTCCACGCCGGACGACATGCCGGCCTCCTCCCGGTAGACACCGGAGATCGTACGGATCTGCCCGGCGTGCCGCCCGTAGACCTTCTCCAGGGCGTCGGAGATCTCGCCGACGGTGGCCTTGGCGCGGGCGGCGTTCACGGCGAGGGCCAGGAGGTTGCCGTCGAGGCCCGGGCCGGGGCCGGCCTCGGCGGCGCGGGTGAGGGCGTGGAGGGCGTCCTGGCAGGCCGTCTCGTCGCGTTCGGCGCGCAGCCGGCGGAGCTTGTCGATCTGGCGGCCGCGCACCGAGGAGTTGTCGACCTTGAGGACCTCGATCTGCTCGTCGCTGTCGACCCGGTACTTGTTGACGCCGATGACGGGCTGCCGGCCGGAGTCGATGCGGGCCTGGGTGCGGGCCGCGGCCTCCTCGACGCGGAGCTTGGGGATGCCGGCGTCGATGGCCTGCGCCATGCCGCCGGCGGCCTCGACCTCCTGGATGTGCTGCCAGGCGCGCCGGGCGAGGTCGTGGGTGAGCCGCTCGACGTAGGCGCTGCCGCCCCAGGGGTCGATGACCCGGCAGGTCCCGGACTCCTGCTGGATGAGCAGCTGGGTGTTGCGGGCGATGCGGGCGGAGAAGTCGGTGGGCAGGGCCAGCGCCTCGTCGAGGGCGTTGGTGTGGAGGGACTGGGTGTGGCCCTGGGTGGCGGCCATGGCCTCGACGCAGGTGCGGGCCACGTTGTTGAAGACGTCCTGGGCGGTGAGCGACCAGCCGGAGGTCTGCGAATGGGTGCGCAGCGAAAGGGACTTGCTGTTCTTGGGGTCGAACTGCTTGACGAGCCGGGCCCACAGCAGCCGGGCGGCCCGGAGCTTGGCGATCTCCATGAAGAAGTTCATGCCGATCGCCCAGAAGAAGGACAGGCGGGGCGCGAAGGCGTCCACGTCGAGGCCGGCGCCCTGGCCGGCGCGGAGGTACTCGACGCCGTCGGCGAGGGTGTAGGCGAGCTCCAGGTCGGCCGTGGCCCCGGCTTCCTGGATGTGGTAGCCGGAGATGGAGATGGAGTTGTAGCGCGGCATCTTCTGCGAGGTGTACGCGAAGATGTCGGAGATGATCCGCATCGAGGGCCGGGGCGGATAGATGTAGGTGTTGCGGACCATGAACTCCTTGAGGATGTCGTTCTGGATGGTCCCGGCCAGCTTCTCGGGCGGTACGCCCTGTTCCTCGGCGGCGACGATGTAGAGGGCGAGGACGGGCAGCACCGCGCCGTTCATGGTCATCGACACGGTCATCTTGTCGAGCGGGATGCCGTCGAAGAGCTGCCGCATGTCGTAGATGGAGTCGATGGCGACGCCCGCCATGCCGACGTCGCCGGTGACGCGCGGGTGGTCGCTGTCGTAGCCGCGGTGGGTCGGCAGGTCGAAGGCGACGGACAGGCCCTTCTGGCCGGCCGCCAGGTTGCGGCGGTAGAAGGCGTTGGACTCCTCGGCCGTGGAGAAGCCGGCGTACTGCCGGATGGTCCAGGGCTGGTTGACGTACATCGTCGGGTACGGGCCGCGCAGGTAGGGCGCGATGCCGGGGTAGGTGGCGAGGAAGTCCAGTCCTTCGAGGTCCTCGGCGGTGTAGAGGGGTTTGACGCCGATGCCCTCGGGGGTCTCCCAGAGGAGGTCCTCGGCGCTCTTGCCGGTGCTCTCCTTCAGGGCGGCGCGCCAGGCTCCGGGGTCGGCGGGGCCGGTGGCGGCGGGGCCGAGGTCGATGCCGGAGAAGTCGGGGATCCGCATCACGCCACTCCCATGCGGTCGAGGACGGAGGAGAGGACGGCGACGGCGTCGCCGCCGGCGAAGACGAACGCGTCGACTCCCGCCCGCAGACAGTCTTCCCGCAGCTCGCTCTTGGGCTTCCCGGCGAGGAAGACGGTGTCGGCGCCCGCTGCCTTGAGCGCCTCGGCCACGGCCTCGGCCTGCTCGGCGTAGAGGGTGTCGCTGGAGCACAGGCAGGCGATCGTGGCGCCCTCGGCGGTGAGGGCGTCGGCGGCGTCCTCGGCCGTGACCTGGCGGGTGACGGGCTCGATGCCGCCCGCCTGGAAGAGGTTGGCGGCGAAGGTGACCCGGCCGGTGTGGGCGGCGGCGGGGCCGAGGGCCGCGAGGAGGACGCGGGGCCGGGCGCCGGTGGCGGCGAGGTGGGCGTCCGAGCGGGCGCGCAGCGCCTCGTACGCCTCGTCGCGGCGGACCTTCGGCAGTCCGCCGGGGGGCGTGGGCGGGGCGGGTTCGCGGTGGACGGGCGCCTCGCCGAGGTGGGGGAACTCGCTGACGCCGGTGATGGGTTCGCGGCGGGTGGCCAGGTCGGCGGAGCGGGTGCGCCAGGTGTCGGCGAGGCGTTCGGCGAGGAATCCGGAGCGCAGGGCGGCGGCCTGGCCGCCGGCGCGTTCGAGGTCCTGGAAGAAGGCCCAGGCGGCGTGGGCGAGTTCGTCGGTGAGCCGCTCCACGTACCAGGAGCCGCCGGCCGGGTCGACGACCCGGGCCAGGTGGGACTCCTCCAGCAGGATCGAGGAGGTGTTGCGGGCGATCCGGCGGGCGAAGGCGTCGGGCAGGCCGAGGGCCGTATCGAAGGGCAGGACGGTCACGGCGTCCGCGCCGCCGACGCCGGCGCCGAGGCAGGCGATGGTGGTGCGCAGCATGTTCACCCAGGGGTCGCGCCGGGTCATCATCACCGAGGAGGTGACGGCGTGCTGGCGCTGGGCGCGGGCGGCGGGCGTGGCGCCGCTGACCTCGGCGACGCGGGCCCACAGCCGGCGGGCGGCGCGGAGTTTGGCGATGGTGAGGAACTGGTCGGCGGTGGCGGAGTAGCGGAACTCCAGCTGGGAGCACGCCTCGTCGACGGTGAGTCCGGCGGCGGTGAGGGTGCGGAGGTAGGCGACGCCGGTGGCCAGGGAGGCGCCCAGTTCCTGGGCGGGCGAGCCGCCGGCCTCGTGGTGGGGCAGCGCGTCGACGGTCAGGGCGCGCAGGCGCGGGTGGTCGCGGACGCACAGCGCGGCGAGGCGGGCGGCGGCGTCCAGGGCCTCGGCGGGGTCGGCGTCGGTGCCGGTGCGGGCGAGGGTGCCCAGGGGGTCGGCGCCGAGGTTTCCGGCGGCCGCGTCGCGCGGCAGGCCGCGCTCGGCGTACAGGTCGAGCAGCTTGCGCGCGGCGGCCTCGGACTCCTCGCCCGCGTCGAGGACGACGGGGGCGAGGTCGAGGTAGACGCCGTCGAGGGCGGCGGGGAGGGCCTCGACGGGCAGTCCGGCGCCGCCGACGGCGATCCACAGGGAGGTGACGCCGTTCTCGAGGTCGGCGAGGACGGCCTCGTTGACCCGCCGGGGGTCGGGGCCGCCGTGGTGCTGGCGTACGTCCCAGCCGGTGAGCGCGGTGCCCTCCGGCCGCCCGCCGCGGACGAACGGGGGGAAGCCGGGCGGGCCGGGCACCGCGCCGCCGTCGTCGGCGGTGTAGAGGGGACGGGTGGCGAGCCCGTCCTGGAGCGCGGTGGCCAGTGCGTCCTCGGCCGCCGGTCCCTCGGCCGCGGTGCCCGTTTTGCTCAGCACGCCTGTGACAAGGCGCTGCCACTGCTCACGGGACGCGTCCGGGAACTCGGCAGCCAGGTGGAAGCCGTCGTCGGGCAGGACCGTCATGGGGGGAAGGCTAGTGAGCGGCCGCGTCCCGCAGCAGGGGCAACCGTTGTGACCTTGGCCTCTTCCCGGTGGAACGGGGGATTCAGCTCTTGGGCGCGCAGTCGCGGGCCGGGGCGTCGTGGGTGAGGGCGCAACCGATGGTCTCCGCGCGGTCCTTGCCGTACGTGGCGGTCAGCGCGGCGCGGAAGTCGGCCCACTGGCGGCGGGTGTCGGCGACGGCCGCGTGGACGGCGCGGTCGAAGTTCCCGGCGACCTTGCCCCGGGGGGTGGTGGGGCCGCTGGTGGCTCCGGTGGCCGGGTCGATGACGCCGGTGTCCTTGTTGAGGCCCGCGTGCTGGACGTGGCGGGCGCAGCCGAGCGGGAGGAGGGAGAAGCAGCCGGTGGTCAGGTCGGCGGGGACGGCCGAGGCGGCGGGCGGGCGGCCGGTGCCGAGGGTGAGGAGGGGGGAGGGCGCGGGGCGGTCGAGGCCGGGCGGGTTGTCCTTGCCGAGGGGGCCGTCGGCGGCCTTGTCGGTCCAGTTGCTGTGGGAGTAGAAGTCCTGGACGCCGTGGAGGGCGCGGCCCAGGCCCTCGATGGCCTCGCACTTGTCGCGGCCCCCGATGCCGAGGGTGAAGGTGCAGTCCTTGGTGAGGTCATTCTCGCCCGGGACGACCTTGCCGTCCGCCGTGACGGTGCCGCCGGCGGCGGTGACCCCCTCGGTGAAGCGGGTCTGGAGCTTGGTTATGCAGGCCAGCAGCTGCCGGGTGGCGTCGGCGCGGTCGCGCGGGTAGCCCGGGGTGGCGAGGAAGTCGGCGTTGTCGCAGTGGGCGGCGGGGACGACGATCTCGTCGGTGTCGGGTGCGCCGACCGCGCCGAAGGTGCCCTTGTGGCCGGCGAGCTGGTCGAGGGAGCGGGGTTCGAAGCAGGTGCCGTCGGACCGGGTGCCGGGGGCGCAGGCCAGGGCGGCGCGGGTGATCGCCTCGTGTTCGGCGTGCTGCCCGAACGCGCTGACCGTGCCGAAGGCCCGGGCGGGCCCGGCCTGGGCGATGAGCAGCACGGCGGGGGCGAGGGCGGCGACGCCCAGGAGCTGGCCGGCTCTGCGGCGGAGGGGGTGGTGGTGGCGGGGGGTACCCATGGTTTTCGGCCTTGTCGACGGTCCGTCAGGGGGGATTGCGTCAACAGTTGACCCAAGAAGACCGGAATTTGCAATTCCTTTGCACCGAAGGGTGTATAGGGCATGAACTCCGGGACAACCGGTTCAGTCGTCTTCGTCCGGAACCGGGTGCCGGTCGGGCACCACGAACTCGCACCAGACGCACTTGCCGTTCCCGCGCGGCTCCACGCCCCAGACGTCCGCCAGCCGGTCCACGAGCAGCAGCCCGCGCCCGGACACCCCCGACTCGCCGGGCTCGCGGCGGCGCGGCAAGACGCTGGACTTGTCCTCCACCTCCACCCGCACCCGCCGTTCGCGCCCGGTCAGCATCCGGATCGTCACGACGGCCGCGCCGTCGGTGTGCAGGAGGGCGTTGGTCACCAACTCGTCGGCGACCAGCTCGATCTCGTCCGAGCGCTCCCGCGCGCCCCACGCCCGTACCGCGGCGCGGATCATGTGCCGGCCGGCCGAGAGGGCCTCGGGGTCCGCGGGGGCGATGTGCTGCTGGAGCCGGCCGCCACCGCGGGCGGCCGGGCCCTGGCGGCGCAGCAGCAGGACGGCCAGGTCGTCCTCGCCCATCCGCTCCCCGACCACGCCGCACAGCAGGTCGGCCAGCTTGTGGAGGTCGTAGGGGCCTTCGCGGACCAGGGCGCCGAGCCGCCGCATGCCCTCGTCGAGATCGGAGCCGGGCTGCTCAACGAGGCCGTCGGTGAACATCAGCAGGGTCTCCCCCGGGTCCAGTTCGACGGTCGTCACGGGGTAGTCCAGCCGCCCGAACTCGGCGGAGAGGCCGAGCGGCAGCCCGCCCGAGACGGGCAGCCGGCGGCAGGTGCCGTCGGCGTGCCGCAGCATGGGGTCCACATGGCCGGCGCGGACCAGCTGGACGACCCCGGTGGTGAGGTCGGCCTCCGCGTAGGTGCAGGTGGCGAAGCGGTCGGTGTCCAGCTCGTGGAGGAAGGACGAGGCGCGGGCCATGACCGTGGCGGGCGCGTGCCCCTCGGTGGCGTACGCCCGCAGGACGATCCGCAGCTGGCCCATCACGGCGGCGGCGTGGGTGTCATGGCCCTGGACGTCGCCGATGACCGCCCCGACCCGGCCGCCGGGCAGCGGGATGGCGTCGTACCAGTCGCCGCCGATGTCCCGGCCCATCCGGGCCGACCGGTAGCGCACCGCGATCTGCGCGCCGGGGACGTCGGGGATGCGACGCGGCAGCATGGACTGCTGGAGGCCCTCGGCGAGGTCGTGCTCCTGGTCGAAGAGCATCGCCCGGGCTATGGCCTGCGCCAGACTGCTGCTGAGCGCGATGAAGAGGTTGCGCTCCTGCCGGGTGAAGCCGCGCGCCTCCCGGTAGAGCAGGCCCAGCGCGCCGATGGGCCGGGCCTGGGCGACCAGCGGCAGATAGGCGGCGGAGCAGATGCCGATGTCCTTGATGCGCTCCCACAGCCAGGGATAGTGGGTGGAGAACTCCTCGGGCGACTCGATGAACCGGGGCGAGAGGGTGCGGATGACCTCGCTCATCGGGAAGTTGTCGTCGACGCGCGTGTAGCGGGTGCCGGGGATGAAGTGCTCCGAGGGCCCCTCCGCGACGAGGTGGATGCGGCCGGACTCCAGCAGGCCGAGGACGAGCAGGTCGGAGCCCAGGTGCTCGAGGGCGCGGGCGTCCCGGAAGAAGTCGATGACGTCCTGGACGGTCCGGGCGTGCGCGAGGGCGGCCGTCGTGGTCTCCACGACCGTGGTCTGGTGGCGGCGCTCCTCGTCGGTCTCCCGGGGCCCGGTCCGGCCCAGCTCCTCGGTGGCGTCACGGACGACGCCGATGATCCGGCAGGGCCGCCCGTCGGCGTCGCGCCGGATGCGCCCCTGGGTGTAGGTCCAGCGCTGGGAGCCGTCGGCGCAGCGGACCAGGTAGTAGCCGCCGTAGCTCTCGCTGCCGTCCTTCAGCGCCCGGGCCACCATGGTGTCGAGCCGGGCGGCGTCCGGGCGCGAGACGCGGTACGTCAGATCGGTGATCCGGCCGTGGAACCGCTCCGGCGGCACCTCCAGGAGCTCCAGCGCCTGCGGGTCCAGGTGCAGCCGCCCGCTGATCAGGTCCCAGTCGAAACCGCCCATGCGATTGAGGGCGAGCACCGTCTCCGGGCGGGCGGGCCAGTCGTCCGGCGGCGGGACGGCGGCAGGCGTCGCTCCCCGATCAACCATAGAGTCACTCTGCCATCTTTTGTCCGTTTCTTCGATGTGACCGGTGCGGAGGGTGCCATGGAGTGGTTCACGGCATCCGGCTACTGGCTGAGCCGGCTGCTCCTGACGCGGGCGCTCGCCGCGATCTACCTGGTCGGCTTCGTCTCGGCGGCCCTGCAGTTCCGCGCGCTCATCGGGGAGCGCGGCATGCTGCCGGTCCCCCAGTACGTCGCGTACGTGCCGCCGCGCCGGGCGCCCAGCGTCTTCCAGTTCCACTACTCCGACCGTTTCTTCGCCGCCTGGGCCTGGACGGGAGCGCTGCTGTCAGCCGCGATGGTGGCGGGCGCGGCCGACGCCGTGCCGCTGGGCGCGGCCATGGCGATGTGGGCCGCGCTGTGGGTGCTCTACCTGTCGATCGTCAACGTGGGCCAGACCTGGTACAGCTTCGGCTGGGAGTCCCTGCTGCTGGAGGCCGGCTTCCTGGCCGTCTTCCTGGGCAACGCCCGGACCGACCCGCCCGTGCTCACCCTGTGGCTGATGCGCTGGCTGCTCTTCCGCGTCGAATTCGGCGCCGGGCTGATCAAACTGCGCGGCGACCCCTGCTGGCGCGATCTGACCTGCCTGTACTACCACCACGAGACCCAGCCCATGCCGGGGCCGCTGAGCTGGTTCTTCCACCGGCTGCCGAAGCCCCTCCACCGGGTGGAGACGGCCGCCAACCACGTCGCCCAGTTGGTCGTACCGATCGGGCTGTTCGCCCCACAGCCGGTGGCGGGCGTCGCCGCCACGGTGATCATCTGTACCCAGCTCTGGCTCGTCGCCTCCGGCAACTTCTCCTGGCTCAACTGGCTGACGATCGTCCTCGCCCTCTCCGCCGTCGACGGCGCGGCCCTCGCGGAGCTGCTGGGCCTCCCCCGGCACGCCCCGGCCGGCGCCGCCCCGCTCTGGTTCGAGGTGCTGGTGCTCGCCGCCGGCGCGCTGGTGGTCACGCTGAGCTGGTGGCCGGTGCGCAATCTGCTGTCCGCGCGGCAGCGCATGAACATGTCCTTCAACGCCTTCCACCTCGTCAACACCTACGGCGCTTTCGGCAGCATCAATCGCAGCCGCTACGAGGTCGTCGTCGAGGGAACGTCCGATGAACGGCTCACCGAGGACACGGTGTGGAAGGAGTACGGCTTCCGGGGCAAGCCCGGCGACCCCCGCCGGCTCCCCCGCCAGTTCGCGCCGTACCACCTGCGGCTCGACTGGCTGATGTGGTTCGCCGGGATCTCCCCCGGCTATGCCCGGGAATGGTTCGGCCCCTTCGTCGAACGCCTGCTGACGGGCGACCCGGCGACCCTGCGCCTCCTGCGCCACAACCCCTTCCCCACCACCCCGCCCACCCACGTCCGCGCCCGCCTCTACCTCTACCGCTTCACGACCTGGCGCGAACTCCGCGAGACGGGCTGCTGGTGGCACCGGACGCTGGTGCGCGAGTACTTGCCACCGGCACGGCTGGCGCGGCCGTGAGGGGGGTCCGGGGGGCTTGCCCCCGGGAAACGGGAAGGGGCGGGTCAGGGGCCTGTCTCCCGCCGCGACGGCGACCGGCCACGACGGCGCGGCCCGGCGGTGCCGACCTGCCCGCTGAAACCGGGGCCGCCGACCGGCCGTCAGGCCGGCGCCAGGCCCGCCCGGGCCAGCTCGGCCGCCGTGATCGGCGGCTCCGGGGGCGGCAGCCGCCGGGGCCCGCGAGCCACCCGTGCCAGCACCGTGGGCGTGAACAGCGCCGACATGGGCGCCGCCAGCGTCATCACGTTCACCATGGCCCGGGTCAGGGCCGGGTCCACCGTCGCGGTCAGTATCATCCGCTGCACATAGCCCCGCAGCAGCCGCGCCGCCGCCGGCGGCCGCTCCCCGATCGCGCCCGGGTAGTGGATGTCCTCGCCCACGGCCATCGCCCAGGGCCCGTCCACCGTCCGGGCAACCGCGCGCTGCGCCCGCCGGGCCGACCGGGGGTCGCCGAGGACCTCCCCCGCCAGGACCTCCCGCAGGGCGACCGCGCCCGCCGCGGCGACCGACATCCCGTGCCCGTAGACGGGGTTGTACGCCGCCACCGCGTCCCCCGTGACGACGAAACCGCCCGGCCAGGAGGCCATCCGCTCGAAGTACCGGCGGCGGTTGACCGTGGAGCGGTTGAGCCGCACCCCGGTGAGCGGCTCCGCGCCGGCGATGAGATCGGCCACCAGCGGATGCCGCAGCCGGCGCGCGAACGGCTCGAACTCCGCGTCCTCCCGTGAGGGCTCGCCGCCCCTCGTACCGGACAGGGTCACCAGCCAGCGCCCGCCCTCCACCGGGTGCATCGTCACGCCCTGGCCCGGCAGCAACGAGTCGGGGCGCGGCGCGACGCTCACGACGGGGAAATCCTCCGCGCCCAGGGGCGCCCGGAACAGCCGCGTCGCGTAGACCAGGCCCGAGTCGACGGTCTCCTCCCGGACGGCGGGCAGCCCCAGCTCCATCAGCCACCGCGCGGCCTGCGAGCCCCGCCCGGTGGCGTCGACGACGAGCGCCGCCGGGAGCGGCCGCGCCTCGGGCGCGCCCGCCTCGCCGATCCGCACGCCCGTCACCCGCCGGGCGTCGCCCAGGAGCCCGTGGACCTCGACGCCGTCCCGGAGCGTGATCCGCGGGTGGGCCAGCACCCGTTCCCGCACCACCGCGTCCAGCAGGTCCCGGCTGCACGAGATCAGGAACTGCGCCTCCGGC
Source organism: Streptomyces luteoverticillatus (assembly GCF_003970715.1). Taxonomy (NCBI): domain Bacteria; kingdom Bacillati; phylum Actinomycetota; class Actinomycetes; order Kitasatosporales; family Streptomycetaceae; genus Streptomyces; species Streptomyces luteoverticillatus. Next base: position 1,070,906 of record NZ_CP034587.1, read on the forward strand.
GTCCGGGGGATCCAGCCCTGCGACGACAGCGACACCAGCGCCGTCGGCAGCGCCACCCGCCGGGCGCCCCCGGCGAGCCACCGGTCGGTGATCCCGGGCAGCAGCGACTCCACCGCCCGCGCCCCGCCCGCGAGCATCAGATGCGCGTGCCGGGCCTGGGGCAGCCCCTTGCGGGGCAGCGCCCCGGACGGCAGCCGGTCCCGCTCGACGACCACCACCTCGTCGGCGTGGTCCGCCAGGGCCGAGGCGGCCAGCATCCCCGCCATCCCGCCGCCCAGCACCACGGCCCGGCGCCCGGGAACGACACCGCCGTCACTGTGCGCATCGCTCATGCCCGCTCCTTCTCCGTCGCGGTGGAACTCCGCACGGTCCGCCCATACGGGATGGTCTGCCCATACCGCGCCGGCCCGGAATACATGCGCACCGCTCCGCCGTACCGCACGGTGGTGGTGTGGAGGTGGTGCCATGGGTGGCATGGAGCCCGTGGAGGCGCTGGAACGCGTCGCGTTCCTGCTGGAGCGCTCACAGGCGCCGACGTACCGCGTGAAGGCGTTCCGGACGGCCGCCGCCGTGATCCGCGACCTGCCGGACGAGGAGCTGCGGCGCCGCGCGGCCGACGGCTCCCTGACAACGCTCAAGGGCATCGGCCCCAGCACCGCGGGCGTGGTCACCGAGGCCCTCACCGGCCGGGCGCCCGGCTATCTGGCGAAGCTGGAGGAGGCGGCGGGCGCCCCGCTCGTCCAGGGCGGGCTGGCCCTGCGCGAGGCCCTGCGCGGCGACTGCCACCTCCACTCCGACTGGTCGGACGGCGGCAGCGGCATCGAGGAGATGGCCCGCGCCGCCCGCGCGATCGGCCACGAGTGGGCCGTGCTCACCGATCACTCCCCCCGGCTCACGATCGCCCGCGGACTGTCCCCGGACCGGCTGCGCCGGCAGCTCGACGTGGTCGCCGAGGTGAACGCGGAGCTGGGCGACGGCTTCCGGCTGCTGACGGGCATCGAGTGCGACATCCTCGCCGACGGCGCGCTCGACCAGGAGGAGGAGCTGCTGGAACGGCTGGACGTGGTGGTCGCCTCCGTCCACTCCAAGCTGCGGATGGACGCCCCGGCCATGACCCGGCGGCTGGTGGCCGCCGTCGCCAGTCCCCTCGTGGACGTCCTGGGCCACTGCACCGGACGGCTGTACGGCGGGCGGACCCGGCCGGAGTCGGAGTTCGACGCGGACATGGTCTTCGCCGCCTGCGCCCGCTTCGGCACCGCCGTGGAGATCAACTCCCGCCCCGAGCGGCTCGACCCGCCGCGCCGGCTGCTGCGCCGGGCACTGGACGCGGGCGCGCTGTTCGCCATCGACAGCGACGCCCACGCGCCCGGCCAGCTCGACTGGCAGATCTACGGCTGCGCCCGCGCCGAGGAGTGCGGCGTGCCCGCCGACCGGGTCGTCACCACCTGGCCGGCGGACCGCCTGCTGGACTGGGCCGGTTCGAAGTGAACGCCCCGCTGGACGCCCCACTGCCCGAGCGCACCTCGATCCGGCCGATGCTGGCCACCCCCGGGCCACTGCCCGCCGAGGGCGAGGACGCCCACTGGGCCTTCGAGGTCAAATGGGACGGCGTGCGCTGCGTCGCCGACACCCCCGGCGACGGCACCCTCCGCCTGGTCACCCGCACAGGCAACGACGCCACCCGGACCTACCCCGAGCTGCAGGCCCTCGGCGAGCAGTTGCACGGCAGGCCCGTGGTGCTCGACGGCGAGATCGTGGTCCTGGACGCGGAGGGACGCCCCGACTTCGGGCTGCTCCAGCGCCGGATGAACATCGCCAACCCGCGCCGCGCGGCGCACCTGGCCATGGAGTACCCGGTGCACCTGATGGTCTTCGACATCATGTACCTCGACGGCGTCGTCCTCACCGACCTCGGCTACCGCGAGCGCCGGGCCGTGCTCTCGGGCCTGGGCATCGGCGGCCCGAACTGGTCGGTGCCCGCCCACCTGGAGGGCCAGGGGAGACGGGCCTGGGACGCCACGCTCAGCAGCGGCTTCGAGGGCGTGATCGCGAAACGGCTGACCTCGCGGTACGCGCCGGGCCTCCGGTCACCCGACTGGCGCAAGATCAAGCATGTGATCACCCTCGACGTCCTCATCGGCGGCTGGACCGAGGGCCAGGGCCGGCTGACGGGCCTGCCCGGCGCGGTGCTGGCCGGGCTGCGCGAGCCCGAGGGCCTGCGCTACGTGGGCTCCGTGGGCTCGGGGCTCGCCGAACGGGAACGGGCCGACCTGGCCCGCTATCTGACGGTCGTCCAGCGCCCCGACTCCCCGTTCACGGGCCCGGTCGACGTACCGGCGGCGCACTGGGCCGAGCCCCGGCTCGTCGCGGAGGTCGTCTTCAGCGGCTGGACGGCGTCCGGCCGCCTCCGCCACCCCACGTGGCACCGGCTCCGGCCGGACCTGACGGACCTGGCGTGAGCGCCGTCCCCGCCTGACGGCCCGGGCGGTGAGCGCCGCCCTCGGTTCCGGCCCCGCTCACGGCAGTGGGGCCCTCGCCCGTCCTCCTCCCAGGCCCACCAGCGGGTCGCCGTGTTCGGCGACGCGGCCGAGGACCTCCTCCGGGCCGAAGGCCAGGTCGGCCGGGTCCTGGCAGCCCGCGACCTCGTCCCAGGTCACCGGGGCCGCGACGCCCGGACGGTCCGGTGTCAGGCGCACGGAGTACGGCGCCACCGTCGTCTTCGCGCTCGCGTTCTGCGACCAGTCGATGAGGACCTTGCCCCGGCGCTCGGCGCGCGCCATGGAGACCACCACCAGCCCGGGGTGCTCGCCCATCATCCGCCCGGCCAGCTCCTTGGCGTACCGGGAGGCGGCCCGGCCCGGGGCGGGCCGGATGGGCGCGTAGAGGTGGAGCCCCTTGGACCCGGAGACCACCGGGTACGCGGTGAGCCCGTCGGCGTCGAGGAGCTGGCGCAGCCGCTGGGCCACCCGGCAGCAGACGACGAGATCGGTGCCGGGGCCGGGGTCCAGGTCCAGGACGAGGCGGTCGTGCCCGTCCGGGCCCGCCTCGGCCGTCCACTGGGGCACGTGCACCTCGTACGCCCCCAGGTTCACCATGGCGACCAGCGCGGCCGTGGAGTCCAGCACGATCTGTTCGGTGAGCCCCTCCCGGTGTTCCACCGGGACCCGGGGCACCCAATGGGGGGAACCGGGAGGCGGATTCTTGGCGATCCAGCTCTGCCCGGCCGGTCCCTCGGGCGCGCGGACGAACGAGGTGGGACGGCCTCGGGCGTACGGCAGCAGCGCCGGGGCGATCCGGGCGTAGTACCGCAGCACCTGCGCCTTGGTGTGCCCCGACCCGGGGAAGAGCACCCGGTCCAGATGGGAGAGGGCCAGTCGGTGACCCTCGACCTCCACCACCTGCCGGTCCGACGAGGCGGGCATAAAGTAGGAATTCCCCCTGGAGGGACGGATCTATGCGGACGATGTGGAAGGGCGCCATCGGTTTCGGCCTGGTCTCCGTGCCGGTACGGCTCTACGCCGCCGTCCAGGAGCACGGGCTCAGGCTCCACCAGGTCCATGACGAGGACGGCGGCCGCATCCACCTCAAGCGCGTCTGCGACGCGTGCGGCAAGGAGATCGACTACGAGCACGTCGCCAAGGGCTTCGAGGACGACGAGGGCAACACGGCCGTCGTCACGAAGAACGAGCTGGCGGGCCTGCCGCTGCCGAGCAAGAAGCTCATCGACGTCCTGGCCTTCGTCGACGCCGACCGCATCGACGCCCTGCGGCTCTCCGGCGCCTACTACCTCGCCCCGGAGAGCGCGGCAGCCGACAAGCCCTACGTCCTGCTGCGGGAGACGCTGAAGCAGACCGAACGCGTCGCCGTCACCAAGATCGCGCTGCGGACCCGGGAGTCGCTGGCCCTGCTGAGGGTCCACGAGGACATGCTGGTCCTCCACACCATGTACTGGCCGGACGAGATCCGCGACAGCAAGGGCCTCGCCCCGTCCTCCTCGGTCACCGTGCGGCCGCAGGAGCTGAAGATGGCCACGAGCCTGATGGACACGCTGTCGGAGGACTTCGACCTCGACACCCTGGAGGACGAGTACGAGATCGCCCTCGGCGAGCTCATCAGCGCCCACCTGGACCACCGGCCGGCGCCCCGGAAGAAGACCACGGCCGCGCCCGACAATGTCATCGACCTGATGGCGGCCCTGCAGGCCTCCATCGATTCGGCGAGCGGGAAGGGCGCCCCCGCGAAGGCGGCGGCGAAATCCACGCCGTCCGGGCGTGCAAAAAAGACCGCGGAATCGAGCAGAGGGACGAACAAAAAGACTGCGGCCAAAAAGACCACCACAAAGAGCGGCTCTTCGAAGACTCGTACGACGAAGACCAGCGCTTCGGCGACGACGAAAAAGACCGCTGCCAAAAAGACGGGCCGCCGCGCCTCCTGAGCCTGTCACCCCGGGCCGGCGGCCCCTCTCCACTTGACGCCCCGTCGTCAACCCACGGCGTCAACACGGGAACTCAGCCCGTGGGCTCGGCCTCCTCCTCGATGGCCTCCTCCTCGACGCCCAGCTCCACGAGCTCCGCCCGGGCGGTACGGACCAGCCCGTCCGCGCCGCAGCGCTCCGAAAGCTCCAGGCCCTCCCGCAGCCGCTCCACCGCCTCGGCCTGCTGACCGCACTCGCGCAGCGCGACTCCATGGTCGACCAGTGCCGCCGCGAGTTCGTAGCGACAGGGCGACTTCCGCAGATGGGCGACGGCCTTGCTCAGCCTGTCCGGCCGCTCTCGCGGCGCGTCCACCTTCGCCGCCAGGCGCAGCGCCTCGCCGATGGCCGTGTCGGTGCCGAACCGCATGGCGTGCTGGATCGCCTGGCTGACCAGGGTCCGGGCGCGCTCCGGCTCCTCGTCCTTGATGGCGAAGGCCAGGTCGAGCGCCCAGGGAGCCCAGAGGGTGTTGTGCCGACCGCGCTCTTCGAGCCTGCGCCCGGCGGCCTCCAGCTCCTCGATGGCCTCCTTCGTCTTGCCCCTGGCGAGCAGCAGCCTGCCCGCCAGACAGGCGGCGTCCGGAAGAACGATCGCGGGTGAGTACGGCGGGAGGAAGGAATTGGCCTCCGCCACCTCCTGGGCCTCGTCGATCTTGCCCCGGGCGATGAGGGTGTCGATCAGCAAGCACGTGCCGTCCCACTGGATGGGCAGCCCGGGGCCGAGCCGGTGGGCCAGGCCCAGCCCCTTGCGCAGGGCCTGCTCGGCCTCCTCCAGATCGCCTCGACGCCGGAGGACCAGCCCCCGGAAGTCATGGGCGAACGCGAGATGGGCACCGCTCCAGCCGGCGATCTCGAAGGCGCGCACGGCCTGGTCGAAGAGCTCCCCGGCCTCGTCGAGCCTGTCGAGATAGGAACAGACGATCCCGATCTGGCTGGGGATCTCGAAGCCCCACTCCGCGTTGGTCCAGCCCAGACCGTCGGGGAGCTTGCCGTCCACCAGGACCCGGTCGATGAACTCGCCGACCTCCAGGGAGTTCTCGCTGCGGAGCGTCCCGTCGAAGGCACGCAGCACGAGCAGGGTGCGCTCGGCGTTGTCCCGGCCCTCCAGGTCACGGGCCAGCTCGGCGATGCGGTGGGAGCGGCCGATCGCGTCCTCTTCCTCCACCTGCACGCCCTGCCACATGTAGTGGGCCGCCTGGAGGCGCATCCGCCCCGGGCCGGCCGGGATGCGCTTCGCCTGGTCGGCGACCACCCTGGCGGCCTCGTCGAGCTGGCTGTTGTGCGCGTAGGCCTGGGAGAGCCGGAAGGTGGCGTCGATGCGCAGGTCCTCGCCGAGGTCCGGCAGGTCCAGGGCGGCGCGGAGGTGGTTGATCGTCGTCTTGGGTGACGTCAGCAGCGCGGCACAGCCCAGCTCGTAGAGCAGCATGGCCCGGTCCTCCTCCGGCGGAGGCTCCAGCAGCGCCCGCTCCAGACAGCGGCGGGCCGCGTCGGGGGCACCGACGGCGAGGTGCTCCCTGGCCGCCGCGCGCAGCTGGCCGACCACGTCCGCGTCGGCGTCCGGGTGCACTTCCAGCAGGTGCCGGGCTGAGACGGCGACGCCCTTGCCCGCGTCGGCGGAGAGCCAGGCGGCCTGCCCGTGCATGGCGGTGCGGGTGCCCGTCGGGATCGCCCGGTAGACGGCGGTGGCGATGAGCGGGTGGACGAACTCCAGCGTGGTGTCGCCCGTGAGGATCCGGGCCTCCCGGAGCTGGTCGGCGCGCTGCTTGGCCTCGGTGGGGCCCATGCCGGCCAGGTTGGCGGCGAGCGTGAGCTCGATCTCCGTACCCAGGACTGCCGCCGCGTAGGCGAACCGGGTCACGGCGGACCCCAGCTGCTCGAGCCGGGCGACCAGGCCCTTGCCCCGGGCGGCGGCACCGAGCTCGCGCAGCAGGGCGGCGGATTCCTCGACCGGATCCATGTCGCGGTCCCGTGCCTTGGCTATCAGCTCGACGGCCTCATAGGCGTTTCCGCCGGTGACCGCCCAGACCTCGCGGCAGAACGGATCGTCCGCCCCGGGGCCGAGGGCTTCGCGCACCAGCCCGGCCACCGCCTCGGGGGTCAGGGCGTGCAGCTCGACAGGCCGGGCCACCCGCCCGGCGACCAGCTCCTTGAAGCCCGGGGTGTGGTCGGGAAGTTCCTCCGGCCGGTAGGCCAGCACGATGAGGAGCGGCATCTCCGTCAGCCGTACGGCGAAGGAGGTGAGCCACGTCAGGGACTCGGGGTCGACCCAGTGGGCGTCGTCGACGATGACGACCAAGGGCTTTCCCTTGAAGGCGAGTTGAGTGATCACCCAGTCGAGTCCGTCGCGCACGCCCTGGGGGTCGGCCAGCGGGCCGACGGGCGGGGTGATGCCGAGCGCCGGGCCGGCGATGTCGTGCCAGTCGCCGAGCAGCTCCCGCCGGGCCTCCTGGGTCATCGCGGCGAGCTCGGGCTGGAGGAGCTGCCGGACGACGGTGAAGGGGACTCTCTCGGCGGACTTGCTGCCGCGCCCGAAGAGCACGGCGCAGTCGTCACGCTCCCCGGCGACGCGGCGCACATGGGTGAGCAACGCCGTTTTGCCCAGGCCCGCTTCACCGCTGATGAGCAGCAGGCCGCCTGCCTTCTCGGCTACACCCTCGGTCTCACGGTCCTCTTCGGCACGACCGGCCTCGAGGACCTCTTCGTTCTCAGTGCTCTCCTTCTGGACCTCGCACTGCATCTCACCCTGGATCTCACGGCCGCAGAGGCCGTACACCGCCCGCTCGACGACGGATAGCTCGCGCTCTCGCTCGAACAGGGCGGCAGATAGGACGCGTTCACGCTGTTGCCCCGACATGACGGTGTCTCCCCGGAGGATGTGGTGGAGCGAGCCTAGCCCCGTCCACCGGCCAAGGGGCAGGGTTCGGTGGACGGACCACCCGTGAGCGTGACCTTCGCCCTGGCCGCGCTTCGGGCCGAACGCGCCCCCTGCCATTCGGAAATGCATTCGCCCACTCGGGCGTGGGCCATTATGAAGCCTTTCGAATTCGCTCGTCAGCTCATTCCGCGAATATGACAAGTTCGCGCCGGGAGCGTCCGACGACCGGCTACGCTCCATGTCGCGCAGCGGGCCGACGTGTGTACGGCCCGCCGCGGTCAAGTGCTGTGCTGCCGCCGTCTTTCCCGCCCAAGAAGCGAGGAAAATGCCGCGCTCCGGCACCCACTCCCTTGTCTCAAGAGTTCCGAGGATCTCGATGGTTGGTACAGGCTCGTCGGCTCCCAGGCGGCCCGCCTCCGCGCTCATATGGCTGATCTCCCCACTGGTGCTGGCCGTGTGCGCGGTCACGGCGGTCCTCTCCGTGACCCCGGCGGCGCGCGCGCCTGTGGTCTGGTGCGGAGCGGCCGCGACCGTCGCGGTGGGGCTGGCCTCCGCCGAGGCGGCCCGGCGCGGCAGGGTGATCGCGGGGCTGCGCCGGCGCCTGGCCGAGCGGGAGGCGCTCCTCCAGCGCCGGCTGGACCAGCACGACGCCGAGACCTGGCGCTTCGCCCGGGACGTCCTCCCCGAGGCGCTCAAGCTGATGCGCCGCGGCGCCCCCACCGACCAGGTGGTCAGGGTCACCGTCCCGGCCCATGAGCTGGAGCCCGGCTTCTCCGCCGCGCACCGGGCCGTGGTGCGGTCCGTCATCGAGGCGGTGCAGCAGGAGGAGGCGCTGCGTGACGCGGCCCACCGGGCGTTCGTCAACATCGCTCGCCGCATGCAGGCGATCGTGCACCAGCAGGCGTACGACATCCGGGAGATGGAGCACAAGCACGGCAACAACCCCGATGTCTTCGGCGACCTGCTCCACCTCGACCACGGCAACGCCCTGACCGGCCGTCTCGCGGACAGCATCGCGGTTCTGGGCGGCTCGCGCCCCGGCCGTCAGTGGCGTTCCGAGATCCCGCTCTACAACGTGCTGCGCGGTGCGATGTCCCGCATCCTCGAGTACCGCCGTGTGGACCTCCACTCCGTGGCCGACGTCGCCGTGGTGGGTCCCGCCGTCGAGCCGGTCATCCACGCCCTGGCCGAGCTGCTGGACAACGCCACCCGCTACTCGCCGCCGCAGACCCGGGTCCATCTGACCGCCGTCGACATCCAGTCCGGGATCGCGGTCGAGATCGAGGACGCCGGCGTCGGTCTCACCGACGAGGCCCGCCGCCGCACGGACCGGGTGCTGTCCAAGGAGGGCGGCCTGGACCTGGACGACCTGGGCGAGTCCCCGCGGCTGGGGCTGGCGGTGGTCAGCCGGCTGGCCAACACCTATGACTTCATCGTGTCGCTGCGGCCCTCGGCCTACGGCGGCGTCCGCGCGGTGCTGGTCATCCCGCCGAACCTGATCACCGCGAGCAGGTTCCCCGGCGGCGACATCGCCCGCGCGCCCAAGCTCCCGCCCGCCAAGAAGAAGCGGCGCCCGGGCTCCATCCCCCTCCAGCCGTCCGAGACGCCGATGATGGACAGCCCCGTGCCGCCGCCGATGGGCGACGGCGGTCTGCCCCAGCGCCGTCGGCGGCGCGGGCCGGCCCCGCTCCCCTTCGGCCGCGGCGCGGCCGCCGAGCGTGCCCGGAACGCGGCCGAGGGGCGCACGCCCACCCCGTCCGTGCCCGAGGAGCCGCCCGTACAGCCCGGAATGTGGCTGGCCGCGTTCACCAGCGGCATCAACGGCGAGCTGCACGAGCAGAACGGGCGGCCCATCACTGATAACCCGTCAGACAAGGAAGAGTAGCCAAGTGACGCAGCAGCCGCGGTTCAACATGGACTGGATGCTCAAGGACCTGGCCACCAGCGTCCCCCAGACCCGCCACGTGATCGTGCTGTCCTCGGACGGCCTGCGCATGGCCCAGCACGGTACGGACACGGAGGTCGCCGACCGCCTCGCCGCCGCCTGCGCCGGACTGCAGAGCCTCTCGACGGCCATCGCGCAGGAGTTCCCGCACGGGGACGGGGAGATGCGCCTGGTGGTGATCGAGGTCGACGGCGGCTTCTTCTACCTCATGGCCGCCGGGGCCGGGGCGTATCTGGCCGTGCTGGCCGACGACGACGTGGACGCCGGGCTGATGGGCATGAAGATGCGGGATCTGGTGGCCCGCATCGGCTCCCATCTCACCAGCCCGCCCCGGGTCGGCGGGGCGGCCACATGAACGGTTCCCGACCCGACAACGAGCCCGGTGCGGAGCCACCCGGCAATCCGGACAGGCTGTACATCCTCAGTACGGCGGAGACACGGGCCAGGCCCAGGACCCACCTCGATCTGGTCACCCTGATCGTCTCCCGCACGGAGCCCGACCCCGGCCTCCAGCCCGAGCACGCCGCCGTCGTGCGGATGTGCGACTTCCCCCTCTCGGTCGCCGAGATATCCGCCTATCTGGAGCTGCCGGTGAGCACCCTCACCCCGATGCTCACCGAGCTGCTCTCCGACGGAAAGGTCGAGGCCCGCCCGCCCGTACCCGCGGCCGCGCTGCCCGACGTCCGAATCCTTGAGGCGGTGATGCATGGACTACAGAAGCTCTGAGAGCTACGCCGGGCCGCGCAGCGAGGACACCCTCCCCGCCACGGCCACCGCGGCCGTCAAGGTCGTCATCGTCGGGGGCTTCGGGGTCGGCAAGACGACCCTGGTGGGCTCGGTCAGCGAGATCCGTCCGCTGACCACCGAGGAGACGATGACGCAGGCCGGTGTCGGCGTGGACGACCTCGCCGGCATCGAGCAGAAGACCGAGACCACGGTGGCCATGGACTTCGGCCGCATCAGCATCAACGACCAGTTGGTGCTGTACCTGTTCGGCACGCCCGGCCAGGAGCGGTTCTGGTTCCTCTGGAACGGCCTCTTCGAGGGCGCCCTCGGCGCGGTCGTACTCCTCGACACCCGCCGGATGGAGGTCAGCTATGACGTGATCGGCCGCCTGGAGGAACGCGGCGTCCCCTTCGTCGTCGGGGTCAACGCCTTCCCCGGAGCCCCCAGATACCCCGTGTCGGAACTCCGCGCGGCCATGGACCTGGACGATTCCGTCCCCATGATCGACTGCGACGCCCGCGACCGCGCTTCCTGCCGCGACATCCTGATGGCGCTGATGCGCTACCTCTACACCCTCACGACCGTCTCCCCGGAGCCCCAGTGACCAACCCCCCCGAACACGCCCGCACCGACTCCCTCATGGCCCCGCCGCCGGGGTGCCCGGCACACATCGGCGCGTCCCACGCGGGCGCGTCCCGGCTCTACGGCCCGGAGGCCGAGTCGGACCCCTACGGGCTGTACGAGCGGCTGCGTGCCAAACACGGTCCGGTCGCGCCGGTGCTGCTCTCCGGCGATCTGCCGGCGTGGCTGGTGCTGGGGTACCGGGAGAATCTCGACGTGGCACGGACGCCATCACGGTTCTCGCGGGATTCCCGGCACTGGCGCGAGTTCCGCGAGGGCAGGGTGCCCCCCGATCACCCACTGGCGCCCGTCACCGCCTGGCAACCGATCTGTGTCTTCGCCGACGGCGAGCAGCACGAGCGGTGGCGCGGCGCCGTGAACGACAGCATCGCGCGCTTCGACAAGCGGGGCATCCGCCGCCATGTCACGCAGTGCGTCAACCAGCTGGTCGACCATTTCTGCGCCGATGGTCGCGCGGATCTCGTGAGTCAGTTCGCCGAGCATCTGCCGATGATGGCAATGACGCAGCTGCTCGGCATGCCCGAGGAGGCCAGCCCCCGGCTGGCCAATGCCGCTCTCGACATGCTCAGGGGAACCGAGACGGCGGTCGCGAGCAATGACTTCCTCCAGGAGACGCTGCGCGAACTCGTAGCGCGGAAGCGCGTCCAGCCCGGAGCCGACTTCACCTCCTGGTTGCTGGAACATCCCTCCGGCCTTTCGGACAACGAGGTGCAAGAGCACCTGCGGCTCGTTCTGATCGCCGCATACGAATCCACCGTCAACATCATCGCGAACACCCTCAAGATGGTGCTCACCGATGTCCGCTTCCGAGCCTCCCTGGCAGGCGGGCACATGACGCTTCCCGATGCTGTCGAGCAAGTGCTCTGGGATGAGCCACCGTTCATCGCCATCCTGGGCCGCTGGGCGACTCAAGACACGGAGCTCGGCGGGCAGCAGATCAAGGCCGGCGACGCGCTGGTGATGGGTCTGGCCGCCGCCAATATGGACAAGGTGGTCCGGCCGGACCTGGACGCGCCAATCCACGGCAACCGCGCCCATCTCGCCTTCAGTGGCGGAGCACACGAATGTCCCGGTCAGGACGTGGGACGAGCCATCGCCGGCACAGGACTCGACGCCCTGCTGTGGCGGCTGCCCGATCTCACGCTCGCCTGTGATGAGTCAGAACTCAATTACCTTTCGGCCATGATGAGCCGCCGCCTGACCGAACTGCCGGTGAAGTTCACGCCACACCAGCCCCGGCTCTCGGAGCTCGTCGACTACGAGTCGGCGTCAGCGCAGCCGGGCGCGCCGAGCGGACGGACGACCGCTCCGGCGACGACTCCCGGCGAGTCGTCCCCTGCGCGTTCCTCGTGGTGGAAGTCGCTCATGAAGCGGAAGTGGCTGCGCCGCCGTTGCTGATCTTATGAGGCCGGGTTCTCCATGACGCCGCCAAGAGCCCGCACCTGAGCCCGGCGCGGGATCACCACAGTGGTCCGTGTCCGGGGACGGCCTCACAGACGCATCTCCTTTCGGCCCTTGCCTGCTACCGGCCCGGTCACCGCAGTCGGCTGATCTACCTGGCCCGCTACGACAACGGTGACCGGCGTCGGGCCGATCGCCCTGGTTGGGGCAACTTCAACCGGCCGGGGTTACGCACCACCCAGGTGCGAAGCACTGGCAACAAACTTCTCGCCTCTAGTGCGGTCACCCGTTCGAGCGATTTCAGTGCCGTGCGCACTCGGCCGTGAGCAGGTCGGCGGCCCATTCGGGCATCTCGCGGTGCGATGCGTAGCGGGCCGTGGCCTGTTCCCATTCATAGTCGCCAACGATCCAGTTGTGCACGATCTCGGCGTATCCGAGGACAGCGTGCCGCTGTTCTGCATTCAGACGCTGCAGAAGCCTCGGCAGGTCCCGCTGTTCAAGGAAGACGAGCTCGTCAGCCTTGTTTTGGGCGAGCGTAGAGGCTCGTTCGATAGCTCGCTCACGCGTGCACGAGCAGGTTCGCTCGATAATGTGGATGGCGTTGTGCACACCGTCGACGTCCTCATGAGGCAGGGACAGAGAATCGTTACGGATGCCCACCAGGTCTGCTCCCAGCTTCCGCATTCGTGCTAGCAGGGGGTGGTGCCACAGCTGAGCCGGCACCTCTGTGCCACCCCAATGCTCCGCCAGATCATGCTCCCCGAAGCAGCACGCGGTAGCAGCCCGTAGATCGAAGTACGCCTCGAGATCTGCGTAGACGTAGCCGCTGGCGCGGTCCAGGGTCTCAGTAAGCTGCGACGAGAAGTACGCGGTCCAGTGATGCTGGATCCTGGAATACAGGGCTCGAGAGGTACCACGGGTCATCCGTGCCCATAGATCCGTGAACGCCAGAACCGTGGGTGAGCGCAGCTTCGCCGGGACTGGCTCACCGTGAACGATCCCGATGAGAGCGGACGTGATCTCTGAGACTTGCTGAGGGGTACGCCCCATACGACCGTCGAGCTGATCGTCGAAAGGCAGAAAGAACCATCCCATCATCTGTGCAGCCGTAGCGCACTGGTCCATGTCGGCGTGCGGATAGAACCAACCGGCGACCTCGGCGAGCTTCCACGTGGTGAACTCCTCCACCGACTTCTGGTCCTGAAGCAGGCCAAAGGCCTGCATCCAGTCGACGGCTGCCTTCCTCGCGTGATCTATATGGGGATTGTCCTGAAGCGGCCAAGGCGTGGAAAATTCGGCACCTTTACTGGAGCTCATATGCTCGTCCCCCTCTCTCAGCGGCAGCTGTCGTCGAGGCCGCCGGATCCCGGCAGCACACAGCGCCATCCAGCAGCAAGGCCGTCATCACAGCACTCGACCCGCGGGTAAGAGTCCGGCTTGCCGCTGGCGCACGCGCGCCGGAGGGTGCACGGACGTAAGAACATCGCAGTGACGAAGAGGCGTGTAACGTCGATATCAGCGGCGAGGGCGGCGACCATGGTCTGGACGGGGACTGGAGTGCCGCCGCCTACAAGGACATCGCATGTGCTCGCGCCTGCGTCCGTGTGCCCGCGAAGCCTGGTTGGGCGCACAGCACATGATCCACCTCCGACACCGCGCTGCTATCCGGCGGACCCGACCCCACCATCTATTAGCGTCCGCCCCCTGGCGCTCAAGTAAGCGTAGCAACCACGCGTACCGGCGCGATACGGCGCAACGTGGTCGGCTTCGCGCATACTGGGCACCATGCCTCAAACTCTTACCACTAGAGCGCTGCTCGTACCGCCACGCGACTCCTGAGTGCTCCGACACGACCGTTTACACCAGGGACTTACCTAGAAACGTGGCTGTCGCAGGGGGAGCTTCTCCCATACTCTCTGGTCGACGCCGTCTTGTTCGTCGCTTCAGGATGCAGGCGAACTGTCGTATCAGAAATCCGATAATCAAACTTAGAACGTCTGGCGCCTGGACAAGGACCGCTGGCTGGAGGACGTCAAGGACGCCACCCAAGCCGTCGGCCGCCCGGCCATCCAGCACCCGTGGACCTTCCACCAGCACAGCTGGGCCGGCGGCCGGGACCGCGACGTCCCCCGCTTCGACAGCCGCACGGCACTCCGGGAGCGGGCGGGCGCGCAGGGCCCACCCCCGGGCCTGTAGTCGCCGACGGCGGCGACCAGGCGCCTGGGTTCCATCCGGCGGACAACTCGTCGAACTCCACGTCAGCCAGCCCAACTTCAAGGTCCCCAGGACATCGATGGCATGAATTCACGCTACGGACTCAAGCTCGCGATTTCGGGCGCATCGCACCAGCAGGCAGGTCGGTTCGCCCCCGGCACGGTACCGATCTCACTCATGCGTGGTGGCACAGGTAAATGACCGGGCATGCCCCACACTGATGGTCAGCACGCGTGAGGGAGGCTCGTGATGACGATGAGGCCGTCGACGGAGCGGCATGGACGGCTCCTCGCCTCGCCGTGGTGGCGGGCTGGTCTGGCTGTGCTCGCCGGCGCTCTCCCCGCCCTCGCCTTCCCCGCCCCCTCCCTGTGGTGGCTGGCCTGGGTCGCGCTCGTGCCGTGGATGCTGCTCGTCCGGTCGGCGCTCACGGCTCGGCGGGCGGCGCTCGAGGGGTGGCTGGGCGGGGCCGGGTTCCTGCTGGCCGTGCATCATTGGCTGCTGCCGAGCCTGCATGTGTTCATCCTGGTACTGGCCGCGCTGCTGGGGTTGCTGTGGGCGCCCTGGGGGCTGCTCGTGCGGCGGTTGCTGGGGGGCGTGCCGGGGCCCGGGCGGGTGGCGGCGGCCCTCCTCGTCGTGCCCGCCGGGTGGATCGGTGTCGAACTGGTGCGGTCCTGGGAGTACTTGGGCGGGCCCTGGGGGCTGCTCGGGGCCAGTCAGTGGCAGGTCGCCCCGGCGCTTCGGGTGGCGTCCGTGGGGGGCGTCTGGCTGGTGGGGTTTCTGGTCGTGGGCGTCAACACCGCTCTCGTCGCGCTCGTTTCGGCGCCCCGTGCCCGCACGGTGGCCGTCGCGGGGGCGCTCGTCTGCGCGGCCGTGGTCGCCGTGGTGTGGGGGTGGGCGCCGGTGCCGGAGCTCGCGGGGACGGTGCGGGTGGCGGTCGTTCAGCCCGGCGTCGTCGACGGGGTGGGGAGCGTACAGCGGCGCTTCGACCGGGAGGAGGAGCTCACTCGCGAGCTCGCCGGGCAGCGGGTGGATCTCGTCGTGTGGGGCGAGAGCAGCGTGGGGCAGGATCTGGGGAACCGGCCCGATCTGCGCGATCGGCTGGCCGCGCTCTCCCGGTCCGTCGGCGCGGATCTGCTGGTCAATGTGGACGCGCGGCGTTCGGACCGGCCGGGGATCTTCAAGAGCTCCGTACTGGTGGGACCGGAGGGGCCGACCGGGGACCGTTACGACAAGATGCGGCTGGTGCCTTTCGGCGAGTACATTCCGGCCCGCTCGCTGCTCGGCTGGGCGACGTCCGTGGGCAAGGCGGCCGGGGAGGACCGGCGGCGCGGCAGCGCGCAGGTGGTGATGCGGTTGCCGGACACCCGGGGCCGGGGCCTGCTCGTCGGGCCGCTGGTGTGCTTCGAGTCGGCCTTCCCGGACATGAGCCGGCAGCTGGCCGGGGACGGGGCCCAGTTGCTCGTCGCGCAGTCGGCCACGTCCACTTTCCAGCACAGCTGGGCGCCCGCCCAGCACGCCTCGCTCGCGGCGCTGCGGGCTGCCGAGACCTGGCGGCCCATGGTGCACGCGACGCTGACGGGCGTGAGTACGGTGGCGGATCCGCGGGGGCGGATCGTGGGCGAGCGGCTGGGCACGGACCGGAGTGCCGCGGCCGTCTACGACGTGCCCCTGGCGCGCGGCACCAGCCCGTACGTCCGGACCGGCGACTGGGCCGTCTACGGCTCGTTGACGGTCCTGGCCCTCTACGGGGTCGTGGAGCTGCTCGTCTGGCTCGTCGGGAAGGCCGCCCGCGCGTCGCGGTGACGGTCCTCACCGGGCGGGCGCCAGTCGGCCACGCCGTCGAGGCCGCGCAGGGCGACGCGGGGGCCGAGGCGGTTGGCGGTGGTGAGGGCCGCGGTGCGCAGGGCGCGGGCGAGGGGTGAGGAGAGGCGGGTCAGGCGGGCGACGCGGGCCGAGCGGCGGACGACGGCCGTGGTGCGCGGCAGGCGCTGCCGGGTGTATTCGCCGAGGGCGTCGTGAGGGGCGGCGGTGGCCAGGGCGTGGGCGAGGACGACGGCGTCCTCGATGGCCTGGCAGCCGCCTTGGCCGAGGTTGGGAGCCATGGCGTGGGCGGCGTCGCCGAGGAGGGCGACCCGGCCGCGGTGGAAGGCGGGCAGGGGGCGGGCCGTGGTGTGGACGTCGTTGCGCAGGATCGCTGCGGGGTCGGCGGCGTCGAGGATGTCGGGCACGGGGTGGTGCCAGTCCCCGAAGAGGCGCCTGAGCTGGGCGAGTTCGCCGCCCGGCGAGACGGCCCGGGCGGGGGCCACGGCCTGGGCGTAGGCGTAGACGCGGCCGTCGCGCAGGGGGACGGTGCCCCACAGCCGGCCGGGTCCCCAGGTCTCGTGGGCCGGGAAGGGCGTGGTGGGGCGGGGGACGACCAGGCGCCAGACGGTGGCCCCGGTGTAGCGGGGGGCGGGGTGGCCAGGGAAGAGGGCGGCGCGGACGGCGGAGTGGATGCCGTCGGCCCCGACGACGAGCTCCGCCTCCAGGTCGCCGTCGGGGGTGGTGACGCGGGCGGGCCGGTCGGGCGCGCCGGGGTCGGTGAGGGCGGCGGGGCTGCCGGTGCGTATGGCGCCCTCGGGGAGGCGGGCGGCGAGCAGGCCGACGACGTCGGCGCGATGGGCGACGACGACCGGGCCGCCGAAGCGCCGGGCCGCTGCCTCGTTGCTGGTGCGGGAGAGCCAGCGGCCGTCGGGCAGTCGCAGTCCGCCGTCGGCCTGCCAGCCGGAGAGGGCGCGTACGGCGTCGCCGGCGCCGAAGGTGTCGAGGGCGCGCTGGGCGTTGGGGGCCAGGGCGATGCCGGCGCCTACGGGTTCGAGGGCGGGGGCGCGTTCGAGGACGGTGACGTTCCAGCCGGCGTGGTGCAGGGCGCAGGCCGCGGTGAGGCCGCCTATGCCGCCGCCGATGACGACGGCGCGGGGCTGTGCCATGGGTTCCTCCCGAGAGCGGAACTACAGGTGTAGTGAAGCCAAGCTACTACGCCTGTAGTGGTGGCGGTAGGTTGGGCGGTGTGCGCACCGAGAAGACCGTCCCCGCCCGCCCCCGCGCCCAGCTGATCGCCGACACCGCGCTGGCCCTGCTCGCCGAGCGCGGCATGCGGGGCCTGACCCACCGTGCCGTGGACGAGGCCGCCGGGCTGCCGCCCGGCTCCACGTCGAACCACGCCCGTACCCGTGCCGCGCTGCTGGAGGCGGCCGTACGGCGGCTGGCCGAGCGCGAGGAGGCGATGCTGACGCCCCGCGAGTTGCCGGATCCGGCGGAGGCGGACGGGCTCGACGCGCTGGCCGACGCCCTCGCGCTCGCGCTGCACCGCTCGCTGACCGGGCAGCGCGAACTGGTCCTCGCCCGCTACGAGCTGGCCTTGGAGGCGGCGCGCCGCCCGGAGCTGAGGGAGGTCTACGACGTGACGGGCCGGGACCGTTTCCGCGCTCCGGTGATCGCGCTGATGACGGCCGCGGGCTCCCCCGAACCGGAGCGGCACGCGATGTCGGTCATCGCGTGGTGCGACGGGCTGATGTTCTCGTGCGCGGCGGGGAGCTACCACGCCGAGGTGCCCAGCCGTGCGGAACTGCGACGGGGGTTCAGGGAGCTGCTGCGGGGAGCGCTGGGACGATAACCCCTGGCGTGGGCGCGAACCGCGCCGCGATGATGGCCCCATGACGATCAATGAGCGCCCCCTGCCCTCGACCACCGCGGGCGAACGCGAAATGCTGGAGGGCTGGCTGGACTTCCACCGGGCCACGCTGGCCGCCAAGTGTGCCGGCCTGGACGACGAGCAGCTGCGGACGGCGTCCGCGCCGCCGTCCATCATGTCCCTCATGGGGCTCATGCGGCACATGGCGGAGGTGGAGCGCCACTGGTTCCGCCGGGTGCTCTCCGGGGAGGACGCGCCGCCGATCTACTACGACGAGACCGACCGCGACAAGGATTTCAAGGTCACGAAGAAGGACACCGGCGAGGAGGCCCTCGCCACCTGGCAGGCCGAGATCGCCAAGGCCCGGGAGCTCGCCGCCGAGCGGTCGCTGGATTACACCGGCGCCGGCGTCAGGTGGCGCGAGGGCGAGCCCTTCAGCCTCCGCTGGATCCTCACCCACATGATCGAGGAGTACGCGCGGCACAACGGCCACGCCGACCTCATCCGCGAGCGCGTCGACGGCGCGACCGGGTTCTGAGCGGAGCGCGGCCGGGCCCGTGAATCCATGTCACCCCTGCGGGGAATTCCCCATGTCCCTTCGCGGGCAGCAGGGTTAGCCGAATGCATCGAGTGCCCTCAGCCGCCGTCCTGGTGGCGGTGGCCATGTCGGCCGCGGTCGGCTGTGTCTCCGTCTCCCCCCAGCCCCTCGCGCCCGGCGGGCCCCGGGCCGTCCACCAGGGCCCGGCCCGTGAGTCGCTGACCGTCACGGGCCCGGGCGCCGCCCGGCCGCCCTCGCCGGACGGGACCCCGCCGCCGGGGGCGAACGGGGCGCCCGAGGCGAACGGGGCACCGGGCCGGACGGCCGACCCCTTCCGGACCGGCCCGTACGACCCGAAGGGCCCGGCGGATCCCAAGGACCCGGCCGATCCGACCATGCCCTGGGACCCTCCGGCGCCCTCGCGGGCGGCCGGGAGCGACCAGGGGGCGCACCGCTCCCCGGACGCGCCGTCGCTCGTCGCTCCCCCGCCGCCCGCCACCGATCCGGGCGGCGCCCGGCAGGCCCCCTCCCCGGAGCGGCGCGCCGAGCGGCAGGAGCCCGCTCCGGCGCCGCCCGAGCCCCAGCGCCAGGCCCCCCGGCCGGCTCCCGAACCGGAGGAGCGCCACGCGGCCCCGGCCCCCGCGCCGGCCCCGGCGTCGCGGGGGCAGCAGGGCAAGGGCCTGTGCGCCCTCGGCGACACCTATGGGAAGTGGGAGAAGGGCGGCGACGCGTCGCGGATCTGCCACCAGGTGTACGGGCGTTGACCCCCGGCCGGGAGCCGCCTTGCGGCGCCCCCCACCGGCCGTCAGACCGCGATGGCCGGGATCCGCCAGTCGATCGGCTCGTGGCCCTGGGCCGCGACCGCCTCGTTGATCTGGGTGAAGGGACGGCTGCCGAAGAACTTCTTCGCCGACAGCGGCGAGGGGTGGGCGCCCTTGACGACGACGTGCCGCTCCTCGTCGATCAGGGGCAGCTTCTTCTGCGCGTAGTTGCCCCACAGCACGAAGACGGCCGGGTCGGGGCGGGAGGCGACGGCGCGGATGACCGCGTCGGTGAACTTCTCCCAGCCCTTTCCCTTGTGGGAGTTGGGCTCGCCGCCCCGGACGGTCAGCACGGCGTTGAGCAGCAGGACGCCCTGCTCGGCCCACGGCAGGAGATAGCCGTTGTCCGGGACGTCGTAGCCGAGCTCCTCGCGCATCTCCTTGTAGATGTTGCGCAGCGACGGCGGCGTCCGGACGCCCGGCCGCACCGAGAAGGACAGGCCGTGGCCCTGGCCCGGGCCGTGGTACGGGTCCTGGCCGAGGATGAGGACCTTCACCCGCTCGTACGGGGTGGCGTCCAGGGCGGCGAAGACCTCCCCGCGCGGCGGGTACACCGGGGCCTTCACCCGCTCCTCCTCCACGAACTCGGTCAGCTCCTTGAAGTAGGGCTTCTCCAGCTCTTCGCCGAGGACACCGTGCCAGGACTCGGGCAGCACGTCGGTGACGGTCACGTCGACAACCTCCGGGGTTCGTTCCGTTCTCGCCGGAGAACTTACCGCCGACCACTGACAACGCCCGCCCCGGAGTCCCCGGGGCCGGGGCCGCCGGCCCCCGGGCCCGGCTTCGTCCGCGTCCTCAGACCCCCGCGTTGAGGAAGAGGCCCCCGTCCACGACGAGCGTCTGGCCCGTGATCCAGGCCGCGGCGTCCGACAGCAGGAAGGCGGCCGCGCCGCCGATGTCCTCCGGTACGCCCAGCCGGCCGAGGGGGTAGGAGGCGACGGCCTCCTCCTCGCGCCCCTCGTAGAGGGCCGCTGCGAACTTGGTCTTCACGACGGCCGGGGCGATCGCGTTGACGCGTACGCCAGGGGCGAATTCGTGCGCGAGTTGCAGGGTGAGGTTGACCATGGCGGCCTTGCTCATGCCGTACGCGCCGACGAAGGGGGAGGCCGCGACTCCGGCGACGGAGGCGATGTTGACAATCGCGCCGCCGTTGTCCTTCTGCCAGGCGTGCCACGTCCGCTGGGCGAAGCCGAGCGCGGAGACGACGTTGGTCTCGAAGACCTTGCGGGCCACGGCGAGGTCGAGGTCGGCGATGGGGCCGAAGACGGGGTTGGTGCCCGCGTTGTTGACGAGGTAGTCCACGCGGCCGAAGGCCTCCATGGCGCGCTCGACGGCGAGGGCCTGGTGGGCCTCGTCGTGGGCCTTGCCCGGGACGCCGACGGCCCGGTCGGGGCCGAGGGACTCGACGGCCTGCTTGAGGGCGTCCTCGTTGCGGCCGGTGATGACAACGCGGTCGCCACGGGCCACCAGGGCCCGGGCGATGCCGTAGCCGATGCCGCGGCTGGCACCCGTGACGAGGGCGACCTTGCCGGAGGGTTCGCTTCCCTGAGCGGGCGTGGCGGGCTTGGCGGATGCGTCAGGCGTGGCGGACGTGTCCGGCATGACGGATGCGTCGGGCGTGGCGGGCATGCTGTCCGTTCTCCTCGGTTCTCTCCTCGGCGGCCGATGAGCACGTACGTGCCGTCCGCTCGCGGGGCCCCCGGCCTGCGTGGAGGGTGGGGGTGGGGTGGGTGCCTGGCCGTACGGGCCGGGTCAGTCGAGCGGGCCGCCGGCCACGTACAGCACCTGGCCGGAGACGAAACCGGCCTGCTCCCCGGCGAAGAAGGCGATCGCGTTGGCGATGTCCTCGGGCTCTCCGACGCGCTGCACGGGGATCTGCGTGGCCGCGGCGGCCTGGAGGTCCTCGAAGCTCATGCCGACGCGGGCGGCCGTGGCCGCCGTCATCTCGGTGGCGATGAAGCCGGGGGCGACGGCGTTGGCGGTGACGCCGAACTTGCCGAGCTCCTTGGCGAGGGTCTTGGTGAAGCCCTGGAGGCCCGCCTTGGCGGCCGCGTAGTTGGCCTGGCCGCGATTGCCGAGGGCCGAGCTGCTGGAGAGGTTGACGATCCGGCCGAAGCCCGCGTCCACCATGTGCTTCTGGCAGGCGCGTGCCATCAGGAACGCGCCCCGCAGGTGCACGTTCATGACGGTGTCCCAGTCGTTCTCGCTCATCTTGAACAGCAGGTTGTCCCGGAGGACGCCCGCGTTGTTGACGAGGACGACCGGCGCGCCCAGCTCGGCGGCGACGCGGGCCACCGCGGCGTCCACCTGGGCGGCGTCGGAGACGTCGCAGCCCACGGCGAGCGCCCTGCCGCCCGCCGCCGTGATCTTCTCGACGGTGCCCGCGCAGGCCGCCTCGTCGAGGTCGAGGACGGCGACCGCGCGTCCCTCGGCGGCCAGGCGCACCGCGGTGGCGGCGCCGATGCCACGGGCCGCGCCCGTGACGAGGGCCACGCGCTGCTCGGTGGTGGACATGCGGGTTCTCCTCACCTCGAAGGCGGCCCGCCCCGGCGGCGCGCTCCGACCAGGGGAGCGGCGGCGGGGTGAGCAACCGCTCAGTAGCTTGGTCGGTCAGACGCTAGAAGTCCCGCCACGCGCTGTCAACGCCCCACCACACGCCTCCTCCTGCGTCCCCGCCGTCGCGGTCCCGCCGTCGCGCGAGCGCTAGCGCACCAGCAGATCGAGCAGGCGTTCCGACTCGCGCTCCGCGTCGAGCGTCAGCCCGGTGTGCACCGGCCCCGGCTGCACCACCGTGCTGCGCGGCGCGATCAGCCAGCGGAACCGCCGCCCGGCGTCGTCGCAGGCCGCCTGCCCGGCCCGGTCGCCTCCGGCGCAGACCCCCTCGACGGCGTGCAACGCGGCCCGTACGCCGGCCACGTCCGCCGCCGGGTCGAGGGCCAGCAGCCGGTTCTCGTCCAGATGGACGCGGGCGGTCACATACGACTGCGCCTGGCAGTAGACGACCACTCCGGCGTTGATCTGCTCCCCGCGCTCGATCCGGGGCACGACGCGCAGCAGCGCGTACTCGAAGACGTCGCGCTTCGCGCCGTCGCGGCCCTTGTGGTCCTTCTCGCGGCCCGTCACTTCGCGGCGCCCTTTCCGTTCAGCCTGACTCGTACCCATTCCGGCGCCTGCGACGGTTTCTCCCCGGTGCGTTCGCCCATGGTGATCCTCTCGCCGATGGTCGCCGCGCGTTCGAGCAGCACCTCGACGTACGCCCGGCGCAGGGCGTCCGGGCTGTCGAAGCCGGGCTCGTCGGCGAGCCACTCGTCGGGGACGTCGGCGGCCGCCTCGGTCAACAGCTCCTCGGTGACCAGGGGGCCCAGTTCGGCCGCCGCTCCGGCGATATCCGGGGAGAAGGTGGCGAGGACGTGGTCCGAGGCGTCGTACGGCTTGCCGGCGGCGGTCGCGGCGCCGGGCCAGTTGTGGTGCCAGATCATGGTGGCGCCGTGGTCGATCAGCCAGAGGCAGCCGTGCCACACCAGCAGGTTGGGGTTGCGCCAGGAGCGGTCGACGTTGTTGATGAGCGCGTCGAACCAGATCACCCGGCCGGCCTCGGCGGCGTCGGTCTCGAAGGCGAGCGGGTCGAAGCCGAGCGCCCCGGGCAGGAAGTCCATGCCGAGGTTGAGCCCGCCGCTGGCCTTGAGCAGCGCCTGGACCTCCTGGTCCGGCTCGGCGCGGCCGATGACCGGGTCCAGCTGGATGCGGGCCAGCTCCGGGACGCGCAGCCCGAGGCGGCGGCCGAGCTGTCCACAGATGACCTCCGCGACGAGCGTCTTGCGGCCCTGGCCGGCGCCGGTGAACTTCATGACGTACGTGCCGAGATCGTCGGCCTCGACGATGCCGGGGAGCGAGCCGCCCTCACGCAAGGGCGTGACATAGCGAGTCGCGATGACTTCTGTAAGCATTTCCTCAGGCTATAAGGCCACTTTGCGTCCGGAACCGCGACGGGCCATCGAGGCCCTCTCCGTCCGGCAGCCTGTCATGATCATGCCCGGGGCCGACGCTCCTCACCATCTCGGCACCGCGCCGCCCGCCCCACTCGAGCCGTCCGCACGCACTCCTGACATGCGGCCATTTCGGATGAAAGAGGCCCAGTTACCGGCACTACCGAGTAAAAATCTCCTTGCCCCTACCATCAAGTTGCTGTTACGGTGGTTAAGGATAAATTTTTTTGCTTGATTCTCAAGCGGGGGAACGCTTTGACTGTACAGGCTCATGACCTCTACACCGACCTCATGAAGCGGGTTCTGGCGAACACCATTTACGAGGATCGCCCGACTTTTCCGGTCGGGATGAACATCCTGGACAAGGATCAAGCGGACAGCATGCGTCCGGGCACGGAAGACCCCGCGAAAGAGCGTGGCACGTTCGATGTGGACCACCGGGCGGGCGGTCTGGACGTGCCATCGGTCGCGCACACCATGATCGGAATGCGCCGCCTGGACAACATCCAGGAGTGCGTGGAGCAGGTGCTCCGGGACGGCGTTCCCGGCGACTTCATCGAGACCGGCGTATGGCGTGGCGGTGCCTGCATCCTGATGCGCTCACTGCTCAAGGCGCATGGCGTGGAAGACCGGAACGTATGGCTCGCCGACTCGTTCGCCGGCGTCCCCGTGACGTCCGAGGACAGCCATCCGCTCGACCAGGGCATGGAGTTCCACAATCTGAACTGGGTGCTGAGCTGCTCCGAGGAGCAGGTGCGGGAGAACTTCGCCCGCTACGACCTGCTCGACGACCAGGTCAAGTTCCTGCCCGGCATGTTCGCCGACACCCTGCCGACGGCGCCGATCGACCGGCTCGCGATCCTGCGGATGGACGGCGACCTGTACGAGTCGACCATGGACGCGCTGGTCAACCTGTACCCGAAGCTCTCCGTCGGCGGGTTCGCGATCGTCGACGACTACGTGATCCCGGCCTGCAAGCAGGCCGTCCACGACTACCGGCGGGAACACGGCATCGACGAGCCGATCGAGACCGTGGACGTGACCGGCGTCTACTGGCGCCGCACGCACTGACCGTTACCGCCCGGCGTGTAAATGAAATACCGCGTGTGCGTCTTCTCGCATACACGGGGGAGATATAAATATGAAACGCGATATTGGCGATCTCGCCATATTCGGCGGTTCTTCGGCATTCCTTCAACCGATTTATGTAGGGCGACCCAACGTCGGCGACCGAGCCCGTTTCTTCGATCGCGTGAACTGGGCACTGGATCATCAATGGCTGACCAACGGCGGACCGCTGGCGCGGGAGTTCGAGCAGCGGGTGGCGGAGCTGGCCGGGGCACGGTACTGCGTGTCGACCTGCAACGCGACCGTAGCCCTCCAGCTCCTCGCTCGCGCCGCGGACCTGTCCGGCGAGGTCATCATGCCGTCACTGACCTTCCCGGCGACTGCCCACGCGTTCCGCTGGCTGGGCCTGACGCCGGTCTTCTGCGACATCGACCCGAGCACCGGCTGCATGGATCCCGCACTGGTCGAAGCGGCGATCACTCCCCGCACCAGCGCGATCGTCCCGGTCCATCTGTGGGGTCGTCCGTGCGCGGTCGACGAGCTCGCGAAGGTCGCGGCCGACCACGGCCTGAAGTTGTTCTACGACGCCGCACACGGGCTCGGCTGCACCTCCGGAGGGCGGCCGATCGGCGGGTTCGGGCAGGCCGAGGTGTTCAGCTTCCACGCCACCAAGGTGGTCAACGCGTTCGAGGGCGGCGCGGTGGTGACCGATGACGAGGGACTGGCCGACCGGATCCGCGCGCTGCACAACTTCGGATTCACCCAGGGGCGCGTGTCCACGGAGGCGGGCATCAACGGGAAGATGACCGAAGCCGCCGCCGCGATGGGCCTGACCTCGCTCGACGCCTTCGAGGAAACGGTTCGCCAGAACAAGGCCAACTACGACGGCTACCGGTCGGAACTCGCCGGCCTCGCCGGGCTGAAGGTCGTCGACTTCGACCCCGGCGAGCGCAACAACTACCACTACCTGATCGTGGAAGTCGACGCCGCGGTGACCGGCGTCCACCGTGACCTGCTGGGCGACGTGCTCAAGTCGGAGAACGTGGTGTGCCAGCGGTACTTCTCCCCCGGATGCCACGAGATGGAGCCCTATCGCTCGGAGCGGCCGGTCACCCTGCCACACACCGAGCGGCTCGCGCGGAAGGTGCTCGCCCTGCCCACCGGGCCCACCGTCTCCCGCGAGGACATCCGCCGGATCTGCGACATCGTACGGCTCACCGTGGAACGGGGACACGAGGTGACCCGCAGGGCCGGCGAGCGGGTGGAATCCGCGGTGGCGCCCTAGCCCGGCGGTATCCCTGCCCACCCCGGGGGAAATGTCTCGGCACTTCCCCCGGGGCCCGCGGTCATCCGAGCGCGTCGAGCCGGGCCAGCTGGTCGTCGGATAACACGAGGTCCGACGCCGCGACATTCTCCTTGAGGTGCGTGGGCGAGCTGGTGCCGGGAATCGGGATGACCACCGGGGAGCGGTGCAGCAGCCACGCCAGTGCCACCTGACCAGGGGTCGCGCCCAGTTCGGCGGCGATCGCGGTCACCGGGCTGCCCTCGGCGGCGAGTTCACCGCGGGCGATCGGCAGCCACGCGATGAACGCGATCGAGTGCTTCTCGCAGTAGTCGACCATCTCGTCGTTGTGCCGGTCTGTCAGGTTGTACAGGTTCTGCACGCTGGCCACGGTGATCTGCTCACGGGCCTCCTCCAGTTCCTCGACGGTGACCTTGGACAGCCCGATGTGCCGGATCTTTCCCTCGTCCTGCAACTCCTTGAGCGCACCGAACTGTTCGGCCGCCGGCACCTTCGGATCGATCCGGTGCAGCTGGAAAAGGTCGATGCGGTCGAGCCCGAGCCGACGCAGGCTCAACTCGGCCTGCTGGCGAAGGTATTCGGGCCGCCCCAGCGGCACCCACCGATCGGGGCCCGGTCGGCACTGGCCGGCCTTTGTCGCGATCAACAGGTCGCCGGGGTAGGGGCGCAGTGCTTCGGCCAGCACTTCCTCACTGCTCCCCAGCCCATAGGAATCGGCGGTGTCAATGAAGGACACACCGAGATCCACGGCCAGCCGGGCGATTCCGATCGCCTTTTCACGGTCGTCCGGCGGGCCCCAGTATCCCGGGCCGGTCAGCCGCAGGGCGCCGAATCCCATCCGGTGAACCGCGAGTTCGCCACCCACTGAGAAGGTGGTCCTATCGTGCTGCGCCATTCGTTCCTCGTTCCCCCTGGCACTCCAGCGGCATTTCTTCATTCGGGCCGGTCAATGGCTCGGGCGTGGCAAGTGTAGCGATCCGGTGCGAAGTTGGAACGGCCCCCACAAACGTTTTATCAAGCTGCTTGCAGTGGTAACGTATCCGGCAGTGCGTCCGCCCGAACGATGCTCCAACGAACTCGCGGGGCTCAGATTCGGTGTTCTGAACCCACGAATTCCGAGCCGTTTCATGCCGTTTACTCCTGCGGACCGCAAGAACGTCTGACCTCTTGCCGAATACGCCGGCCATGCCCCGACGGGCCGCGGCATCCGCTCTCGCGAAGCCGCTGGAATGCCGCTGAAGCCCGTGCGGACCTGCACGCCTACGTTGCCGAATACCGCAGCTCGGACAACGGCGCGTGCTGATGACGATTGGACATGAAGGATGACATCCACAGCCCCCGCCCCGGCCGGTCCGGTCGCGACCTGCGCTCGCCCCGGTGCCGACCTCGCGGCAGCGGTCCACGCGGTGCGCCGCGACCTGACCGCCGACGGCCACGCCGGAGTCGACGAGGCCGCGACGGTCGCCCACCGGCTCGTACGGCTGGCCGAGCACTACGGGAACCACCCCTTCACTCCCCTCGAGGACGCCCGTCGCCTGCTGGACGTCGACCGGGCTTCCTTCAGCCGTCTCCTCGACCTCTTCGGCCGGCTCCCGGAGCTGCGTCACGCCGTGGAGAACGGGCCGGCCGGCAAGTACTGGCAGAACACCCTGCTGCCCCTGGAGCGGCGGGGAGTCCTCGACTCGGCCCTGGCGCACAAGCCGGCCTTCCCCTACAGCGTGGGCCTGTACCCGGGGCCGACCTGCATGTTCCGTTGCCACTTCTGCGTCCGTGTGACCGGTGCCCGCTACGATCCGTCGGCGCTGGACGCCGGTAACGCGATGTTCGCGTCCGTCATCGACGAGATACCGGCCGGCAACCCCTACGCCATGTACTTCTCCGGCGGCCTGGAGCCCCTGACCAACCCGGGGTTGGGCGTGCTCAGCAGCCGTGCGGCCGCCCGCGGCCTGCGGCCGACCGTGTACACGAACTCGTTCGCGCTCACGGAGCGGACGCTGGCCAGGCAGCCCGGGCTGTGGGACCTCCACGCCGTGCGCACCTCGCTGTACGGGCTCAACGACGAGGAGTACGAGGAGACCACGGGCAAGCGCGCCTCCTTCGAAAGGGTCCGCGCCAATCTGCGACGCTTCCAGCAGCTGCGTTCCGAGCGGGAGAACCCGATACGGGTCGGATTCAGCTACATCGTGCTGCCCGGGCGCATCCACCGCCTGCTCGACCTCGTCGACTTCATCGCCGAGCTCAACGAGGCGGCGCCGGACCGGCCGGTGGACTTCCTGAACGTGCGCGAGGACTACAGCGGCCGGGAGAACGGCAGGCTGACCGAGGCCGAACGCACCGAGCTCCAGGAAGGACTCCTCGCCTTCGAGGAGCGGGTGGCCCGGCGGACCCCCACGCTGAACATCGACTACGGCTACGCGCTGCACAGCCTCAAGACCGGCGCGGACGCCGAACTGCTGAGGATCAGGCCCGAGACGATGCGCCCGTCCGTGCATCCCCAGGTGTCGGTCCAGGTCGACCTCCTGGGTGATGTGTATCTGTACCGAGAGGCCGGGTTCCCGGACCTCGACGGAGCGGACCGCTACATCGCGGGCCGGGTGGGGCCGGGCACCTCCCTGGCGGAGATCGTCGAGCGGTTCGTGGATGACGGCCTCCGGATAGCGCCGCACGGCGGTGACGAGTACTTCATGGACGGGTTCGACCAGGTGGTCACGGCACGGCTCAACCAGCTCGAGGCGGATGTCGCCGCGGGCTGGGGGGACGCACGCGGATTCCTGCGGTGAAGTCGCCGTGGCGCCCTGTTCCGGCCCCGGGGTCCCAGCGGAACCGGCCGGTCTGACGCACCGATGGCAAGAAGGGCCCCGACCCGCGCGGGTATGAGTGCCTGGCTCATACCCGCGCAGGTCGGGGCACCCGGCTGGTGGACGCGCGCCACGAGCCTCGCCGCCGGCGCGGGCGGAGAACCCGAGCGTCGGCGGCGTGGTCAGCGGGACCGCTGGTGGCTCCGGGCGAGCCGCTCCAGCGCGGGGACGAGCTCCGCCGGGGTGGGGGCGGACCGGATCTCGTCCCGCAGCCGGTCCGCGCCCTGCTGGAGGGAGGGGTCGGTGAGCACTCGCTCGACCGCCGCGCGCAGGGTGGCCGCGTCCAGGTCCTCGGGCCGGATGGAGATCCCGGCGCCCTGGTCGTCGAGCAGCCGGGCCATGAGCGGCGCGTCCCAGTGCGCGCCGATGACGATCTGCGGAACGCCGTGCAGGAGGGCTGTCGCCGAGGTTCCGGCGCCGCCGTGGTGGATGATCGCGGCGCAGCTCGGCAGCAGCACGTCCATCGAAACGAAGTCGACGATCCGCACGTTGCCGGGAACCTCCGTCAGGTTCTCGCGCTGGGCGCTGTCGAGCGTGGCGACGATCTCGATGTCGAGGTCGCCCAGGGCCGTGAGCAGGTCCTGGAAACGGACGATGTCCTTCCCGTGCGTCTCGCGTCGTGACACCCCCTGGGTGAGGCAGACCCGCGGCCGCCTCGGCTCCTCGGACAGCCACCCGGGTACGACGGCGGGGCCGTTGTAGGGGACGAAGCGCATGGGAAGGGTCGGCCCGCGCAGGTCGAGCCGCAGGCTCTCCGCGCCCGGGTCGATGACCCACTGGCCGTTCAGCAGCTCCTCCAGCCCGTCTCCGGCGGCCGGGAGCCCCAGCCTCTCCAGGGTCCAGCCGAGCCACTCGGCCATCGGGTCCTCCCGGTGCTCGGGAGCCTGCTGTGCCTTGGCGTCCACGAACCGTTCCCGGGCCTGGCCGATGACATCGGGGCCCCACAGGAGACGGGCGTGCGCCGCGCCCACGGCATGGGCCGCGACCGCTCCCGCGTAGGTGAAG
Organism: Streptomyces luteoverticillatus; assembly: GCF_003970715.1. Taxonomy (NCBI): domain Bacteria; kingdom Bacillati; phylum Actinomycetota; class Actinomycetes; order Kitasatosporales; family Streptomycetaceae; genus Streptomyces; species Streptomyces luteoverticillatus. The sequence continues at coordinate 1,100,432 of NZ_CP034587.1, forward strand.
GTCTCCCAGATCACCAGGTCCGGCTGCCAGGAGCGGGCCAGCGCGACGATGTCGTCCATCGTGGACTCGCCGTTGAGCGGCGCGAAGCACAGCGAGGTCAGGACGGTCTGCTGGCCGAGCAGATGCTCCCAGGTCAGCGCCTCGGGCCGGTCCTCGGCGAAGTCCAGTCCCTCCTGGTACGGGGCGATGTCCCCGCCGATCTCGGTGAGCAGTTCCATCAGGTCGTTGTCGTCGCCGACCGGCACGGCCGTCTGTCCGGACCCGGTGATGATGTCGTTGATGCGGGGCTGGCCGGCCACTCGCACCTCGTGGCCCGCGGATTTCAGGGCCCAGGCCAGCGGTACCAGGTGGTAGTAGTGCGTGTTGTGGGCAATGGACGTGATCAGGACGCGCATCGGTTCGTTTCCTCGTTCGGCGGTCGGCGTTCGTCGCTGGTGCTCATGCCGTAGCGGGGCCGGTGAGTGCCCCGGAGCCCGTCCGGGTGACGGGGAAGCGAGCGTGGCCGAGCGTGACGGGTGCCCGCCTCAGGCGCACCACCGCACCGCTCGGCCGCAGGCCCGGTGCCTCCCGCGCGAGCACCCGCAGTGCGGCGCGGGAGATGGCGCCGGCCGTCCGGGCGGCGGAGGTGGAGTGCGCGTCGCCGAGGAGCCCCAGGGGAACGCCGGTGCCGTCGCCCCGCTCGGGGCCGCCGGTGGGGCCGTCCTGCGCACGGGCCGGGGCGATCGCCGGGTCACGCTGGGCGGCGGCGACCAGGATCGCCACATGTCCGTCCGCGGGGACCACTGCTCCGGCCAGTTCGACGTCCTCCTGCGCGATCCTGCTCTCCAGGCGCACCGGCGGCCGCCGCCACCAGGTCTCCTCCACTACGGCGCCGGCCTTCTCCGGGTTTCGGCACAGGGCATCCCATGGCCCGTGGGAGTCGCCCAGCATTTCGAACGCGTTGCAGATGAGCACGCCGGCGGGTTCGGCCGCGCCGACCGCCAGGGCGAGAGCCGCGCGGGCGGACCGTTCTCCGCCGTCATCGAGGTGGCGTCCGAGCAGTTCCCGGAGCCCGGCCGCCGCCTCCAGGCCGGTGCGGGTGATGTCGAGGGTCTGCGGGCACAGCCGGCTGTCGAGGCTGCGGGCACAGCCGGTCAGCAGCTCCTCGAAGCGGTCGCGGTCGGCCGCGGGCATCCCCAGGAATTCCGCCAGAACCTGTGCCGACAGGCGTCGCGCGAAGTCCGTGACCAGGTCGAAATCGGTGCCGAGCCCGCCCAGGAGGGTGTGCGACACCCGCTCGGCGAGGGCCTCCACGGCCGCCTCGTCCCGCGCGGACACCGCCGGGTCGGCACCGGCGGGCACGCCGCCGCGCTCGTCCCCCGCGGGGTCCGGTCCGAGTTCGGCTCCCGCCGGCGGGAGGAGTTCCGCGCGGTACCGTCCGCCAGCGCGGGTCAGCGCCCCGAAGCGGGCGTCGGTCAGGACGGACCGGGCGAGGGCGCCGTCCGTGACGACCCAGGTGTCCAGCGCCTCGCTGTGGAACACCGGTCCGCGCGCGCGGACCTCCTCCTCGTAGGGAGAGGGGTCGTCCCGCAGGGCGCGCAGGATCAGCGCGTACGGATCTCCCTGGTTTCCTGCGAACCAGTGGCCCACACGGGCCCGTTGGAGCCTGCGGCCGAGTGCGGACGGCGTGGTCCACTGCGTTGTCATGGGAACCCTCCAAGGTGTCATGGTGTGCGGAAAGCCGGCTGTGGACGGCCGCCGCCGTCCCCGGTGTTCACCAGGCCACGAACAGCCTGCGCGGCCCCCTCACCACCGGTTCCGTCTTCCATTCGGGGTCCTTGGCAATGCGCAGTCCGGGCATGCCGTCGAGCAGGGTCCGCAGCGCCTCCTGGAGTTCCAGTCGCGCGAGGGACGAGCCGAGGCAGTGGTGCGGGCCGTGTCCGTATCCGAGGTGGTGGCGGGCGTCCTCGCGGGTGATGTCGAGCACGCCGGGCGAGGCGAAGCGCTGGGCGTCCCGGCCGGCCGCGTTGGACTGGATCAGGACGGGCTCGCCCGCCCGCACCAGGGTTCCGCCCACCTCGATGTCCTCGGTGGCGTAGCGGGGGAACGCCGCCCCGATGCCCAGCGGAATGAAGCGCGTCAGCTCCTCCACGGCGTTCTCCAGCAGCTCCGGGCGGGAGCGGAGGAGGGCGAGCTGGCCCGGGTGGTCGAGCAGGACCAGGACGAAGCTGGAGATCTGGCTGGCTGTGGTCTCGTGGCCGGCGAAGAGGAGGAAGACGATCAGGTTGACCAGTTCCTCCTGCGAGAGCCGGCCGTTGACGTCGCGGGCCTCGATGAGCGCCGTGACGAGGTCGTCCCGCGGGGCGGCGCGGCGGTCCTCGATCAGGGCGGCCAGGTAGCTCGTCAGTTCACCCGCCAGCCGTACGTGGTCCTCGGGGGTGAGGGTGCTGGTGGACATGGCGATGTCGCACCAGCCGCGGAAGAGCGCGAGGTCCTCCTTGGGCACGCCCAGCATGCCGCAGATGACGGCCACGGGGATCGGGACGGCGTAGTGCTCCACGAGGTCGACGGGCGAGCCGGCCGCCTTCATGTCCTGGAGCAGGGTCCCGGTCAGCTCCCGGACGTGCGGCCGCATGGCCTCCACGCGGCGCGGGGTGAACGCCTTGGTCACCAGTCCGCGCAGCCTGGTGTGGTCGGGCGCGTCCATGCCGAGGATGCCGCTGGGCGTCTGGAGTTCCCGCATCCGCGGCGCGTCGTTCTCCGCCACCGCGGCGTGGCTGAACCGCCGGTCGCCGAGCACGAAGCGCGCGTCGTCGTAGCGGCTGACGAGCCAGGCCGGCTCCCCGTAGGCCATCCGGACCCGTTGGAGCCCTTCGCCCCGCTGCGCCCGCTCGTACGCCTCGTCCAGTTCCAGCCCTTCCGGCCGGTTGAAGGGGTAGGGGGCGGGTTCTGGTGTTGTGCTGCTCATGTCGGATCCCATGTCGAGTCGGTCGGTTTCTCTCTCGCTCGTTCTGCCGCGAGGGGTGTCACCAGGTGACGGGGACCGCCTCGGGGGTGCGCAGCTGGAGGCCGGTCCGCCAGCGGACCTCGGCGGCCGGCACGGCCAGGCGCAGCTCCGGGAGCCGCTGCGCCAGGGTGCCCAGCGCGACCTGTATTTCCAGGCGGGCCAGCGGGGCTCCCATGCAGTAGTGGATGCCGTGGCCGAAACCGAGGTGCGGGTTGTCGCTGCGGGCCAGGTCGACGGTGTCGGCGCCGGGCATGGCCATGGAGTCCTGGTTGGCGGAGGCGATGGACGTGACGACGCCCTCGCCGGCCCGGATGAGCGTCCCGTTGATCTCGACGTCCTCCAGAGCGATCCGGGCGAAGCCGTCCATGACGCTCAGGGGAGTGAAGCGGAGCAGTTCCTCGACGGCGCTGGGCACCAGTTCCGGGTCGGCGACCAGGGACGCGTACAGCTCGCGGTCCTTGAGGAGGAGGTAGACGAAGTTGCCGATCTGGGTCGCGGTGGTCTCGTATCCGCTGAGCAGCAGACCGGTGCCCAGCATCAGCAGCTCGTCCTCGGTGAGCCGGTCGCCCTCGTCGTGGGCCTGGACCATGCTGCTCAGGAGGTCGTCGCGGGGTTCGGCGCGCCGCTCGGCGACCAGCGCGGCCATGTAGGCGCTGAACTCCTCGACCGCCTTCTGCACCTCGGCGGGGGTGAGGGAGGAGGAGAGCATGGCTTCGGAGAAGCCCTGGAAGCGGTCCCGGTCCTCGTAGGGGACGCCGAGCAGCCGGCAGATGACGGAGATGGACAACGGCAGGGCGAGGTCCTCCATGATCTCCGCGCGGGGCTCTCCGGCGGTCATGTCGTCCATCAGCCGGTGGGCGAACTCCTGGACCCCGGGGCGCATCTCCTCCACCCGGCGGGCGGTGAACGCCTTGCCGGCGAGACGGCGCAGCCGGGTGTGGCCGGGCGGGTCCATGCCGATGAGGGCGCCCGCGGGCAAGGGGTGCTCGGTGGGGCGGGGGACGTCCTTGCCCGCGCCGGCCTCCATGCTGAACCGCTGGTCGCCGAGGACCGCTCGGACGTCGGCGTGCCGGGTGAGCAGCCAGGCCTCGCCGCCATAGGGCATGCGGACCCGCGACACCGGCTCCCGCGCGCGCAGGTGGGCGTAGATGGGGTCCATCTCCACGCCGGTGGGGGTGCTGAACGGGTGGGTCCGGGTGACCGGGCAACGGGATGTCATCGGGGCTCTCTCATTCTGTGACGGACGGCGGAGCGGGCCGCGGTGGCGCGGCGAGCGGCCGCAGGGCGTCCTCGATCACCCGGCACACGGCCGTGGTGTGCTCGTTGAGGTAGAAGTGACCGCCCGGCCAGGAGTGGTACGCCGTGGGGCCGGTGGTCCGGTGGTGCCAGGCGCGGGCTCCGTCGGCGGGCACGTGGGGGTCGTCCACGGCGGTCAGGACGGTGAGCGGGCAGGCGAGCCGCGGACCGGGGCGCCAGGTGTAGGAGGCGGCGACCCGGTAGTCGTTGCGGATGGTGGGCAGGGCCATGCGCAGCAGTTCCTCGTCGGCGAGCACCCGGGGGTCGGTGCCCCGCAGCTCGGCCACCTTGGCGATCAGCTGGTCGTCGTCGAGGAGGTGTGTGGTGATCTCGCGGGGAACGGTCGGGCCGACCCGTCCGGAGACCAGGAGGTGGGCGGGGGCGGCGGGGTCGCGCGCCACGAGGCGGCGGGCCGTCTCGTAGGCGAGCAGCGAGCCCAGGCTGTGGCCGAACAGTGCCAGCGGGCGGTCGAGCCAGGGCTCCAGTGCCGGCAGGACGTGGTCCACCAGGGCGTCGACGGACTCCAGGAAGGGCTCCTGACGGCGGTCCTGCCGGCCGGGGTACTGGACGGCCAGGACCTCCACGAAGTCCGGGAGCGTCCGGGCGAAGGGCAGGTAGGCGCTGGCGCTTCCGCCGGCGTGCGGGAAGCAGACCAGCCGGACGGCCGGGTCGGCGACCTGCCGGTAGCGGCGCAGCCAGAGGTCGTCCGTGGCGGTCGGGGCGGTCACGCCGTGTGGGGTCCTTCCGTGGGGTGGTGGTCCGGGGGGTGGGCCGGGGGGGCACTGGCTGCGCCGGGGTCCGGCGAGGGCGGCGTCAGGCCTTCGGGCGCCGCCACCAGTCGGTGTGGTCGCGGTACCAGGCGACGGTGTCGGCCAGTCCGCGGTCGAAGTCGGTGCGGGGTGCCCAGCCCAGCTCCTCGGTGATCTTCCGGGTGTCCACGCAGTACCGGCGGTCGTGTGCCGCGCGGTCGGGGATGTGGTCGACGACGGACCAGTCGGCGCCCACGATGGCCAGCAGGCGCTTGGTGAGGTCGATGTTGGACAGCTCGGTGCCGCCGCCTATGTTGTAGACCTCGCCGGCCCGGCCACGATCGGCGACCAGGGCGATGCCGTGGCAGTGGTCGTCCACGTGCAGCCAGTCGCGGCGGTTGAGTCCGTCCCCGTACAGGGGCAGCCGGCGTCCCTGGAGGAGGTGGGTGACGAACAGCGGAATGACCTTCTCGGGGTGCTGGAAGGGCCCGTAGTTGTTGGAGCAGCGGGTCACCCGGACGTCGAGGCCGTGGGTACGGTGGAAGGCCAGGGCGAGGAGGTCGGAGGAGGCCTTGGACGCGGCGTAGGGGGAGTTGGGGGCCAGGGGGTGGTCCTCGGGCCAGGCCCCCTCGTCGATCGAGCCGTACACCTCGTCCGTGGAGACGTGGACGAAGCGTTCGACGCCGGCGTCGGCGGCGGCCTGGAGGAGGCGGTGGGTGCCGAGCACGTTGGTGTTGACGAAGGCGGCGGCGTCGCTGATGGAGCGGTCGACATGGGACTCGGCGGCGAAGTGCACCACCAGGTCGGTGCCGCGCATCGCCTCGGCGACGGTGGCCGGGTCGCAGATGTCGCCGTGCCGGAACTCCATGCGCGGGTGGTCGGCGACCTGTGCGAGGTTGTCGCGGTTTCCGGCGTAGGTGAGCTTGTCGAGGACCCGGACGCGGGCGCCGAGCAGCGCCGGATACGCGTCCGACAAGAGGCTTCTGACGAAGTGTGAGCCGATGAACCCGGCTGCCCCGGTCGCCAGGACACGCATCCGTCGACCGCCTTTCTGTGTGTCGTGGAAGGTCTGACGTGGTGGGTCTGTCGTGGTGGGCCGCGGTGACCGAGGTGCGGTACCGGTGGGCGCGGGAGCGGTCAGCCGGCCCGGCCGGCGGTGAAGCGCGAGGCGACGTCCATGAGGTATCCGCCGTAGCTGGAGGCGGTCAGCTCCTGCCCGAGCCGGTAGCAGGTGTCGGCGTCGATGAACCCCATGCGCAGGGCGATCTCCTCGATGCAGGCGATGCGTTCGCCCTGGCGCTGCTCCAGGAGCTGGACGTACTGGCCGGCCTGGAGGAGGGAGTCGTGGGTACCCATGTCCAGCCAGGCGAAGCCGCGGCCCAGTTCGGTGAGCCGGGCCCGGCCCTGCTCCAGGTAGGCGCGGTTGATGTCGGTGATCTCCAGCTCGCCGCGGGGGGACGGCTCGAGGTCCCGGGCCAGCTCGACGACGTCGTTGTCGTAGAGGTACAGGCCGGTGACGGCGAGGTTGGAGGGCGGGCGCCGCGGCTTCTCCTCCAGCGACAGCAGGCGTCCCCGGGCGTCGATGGTCGCGACGCCGTACTGCTCGGGGGCGTTGACGGGGTAGCCGAACAGCTCGCAGCCGTCCAGGCGCTGGATGCTGTGATGGAGCACGGTGGAGAAGCCGGGGCCGTGGAAGACGTTGTCGCCCAGGACGAGGGCGACCCGGTCGTCCCCGATGTGCTTGTCGCCGATGTGGAACGCCTCGGCGATACCGCGCGGCTGGTCCTGGACCGCGTAGTCGAGGTTCAGGCCGATGCGGGAGCCGTCGCCCAGCATCGCCTTGAACATGTCCATGTGCTGGTGGGAGGAGATGACGAGGATGTCCCGGATGCCGCCCAGCATGAGGACCGACAGCGGGTAGTAGATCATGGGCTTGTCGTAGACCGGCAGCAGCTGCTTGGACAGCGCGCCGGTCAGCGGACGGAGCCGGGTGGCGCTGCCGCCGGCGAGGATGATGCCCTTCATGGGGCGACGGGCCGCCGAGCGGTCCGTCGGGGTGTCGTTCACGGTGAGTCCTCCGTGGCGTTCTGGGCAGGCCGGCGCCCTGGCTGTGGTGCTTTCCCCGCTCCGGCGCCCGCGACGGGTGGCGCCGCGAGCGGAGCTATGCGCCGCGCGGCGGCGCGTAGTGCTCCTGCCATGCCTGATAGGACGGGAGCAGGCCGAGCCGCCCCGCCTCGGCGAGACCGGGGGCGTCCGCGTCCTTGTCGGAGAGCAGCGGTTCGACGTCCGCAGGCCAGTCGATCGCCAGGTCCGGGTCCAGCGGGTTGATGGCGTGCTCGCGCCCGGGGTTGTAGCCGGAGGAGCACAGGTACATGAGGGTGGTGTGGTCGGTGAGGGCGAGGAAGGCCCGGCCGAGCCCGGCCGAGACGTAGACGGCGGTGTGCCGCCGGTCGTCCACCGGCACCGCCTCCCAGCGGCCGAAGGTCGGGGAGCCGGTACGGATGTCCACGATCACTTCGAGGCCCGCGCCGCGCACGCACGCGCTGTACTTGGCCTGGCCGGGCGGGATCTCGGAGAAGTGGACGCCGCGCAGCGCACCACGCCGCGACACCGCGATGTTCGCCTGTGCCAGCGGCAGTTGATGCCCGGTTGCCTGCTGGAACCGCTCGCCTTGGAACCACTCGTGGAACTGTCCCCGGTGGTCGGCGTGGATGACGGGATCCAGCACCCAGGCCCCCTCAATGCCGAGTGGGCGCATCGCGCTCCGTCCCTCCCTTGTCCGTGTGATGCCTTGCGGGCCGCCGGCCGGGGCCGGGTCAGGCGGAGCGCCTCCAGTACGCGCCCTGCCGGTCGACCTGGTGGATCTCGTCGGTGATGCCGTGCCGGTCCCGGAAGTCGTGGACCGCCTGCCGGCACGCCGGAATGCAGTAGTCGTCGACGATGAGGTAACCGCCGACCGACACCTTGGAGTACAGGTGGGTCAGGACATCGGTGGTGGCGGCGTACGAGTCGCCGTCGAGCCGCAGTACCGCGAGCCGCTCGATGGGGGCGGTGGGCATGGTGTCCTTGAACCAGCCGGGCAGGAAGCGGACCTGTCCGTCCAGGAGCCCGTAGCGCTCGAAGTTCTGTTGCACCGTGGCCATTTCGGTCGGGATGTCGAGCACCTGGTTGTACTGCTCCAGGTCGATGTCCCTGTCCAGCTCGTGGTCGTCGTCGAGAGTCCGGGGGAATCCCTGGAACGAGTCGCAGACCCACACCGTGCGGTCCTGCACGCCGTGCGCCCGGAACACGCCGCGGGCGAAGATGCAGGCGCCCCCGCGCCAGACACCGGTCTCCGCGAAGTCGCCGGGGACGGCGTCACGGATGACGGACTCCAGGCAGTGCTGGAGGTTGTCCAGCCGCTTGAGGCCGATCATGGTGTGTGCCACGACCGGGAAGTCCTCACCGGATTCACGCGCCTCCGCCACGTAGGCGGTGTCGGTGATAAAGCCGGCGACGTGGGAAGGGTCCTCGTAAATTGTGTTCGCGACGGCCTTCTTAAGAAGGTCCAGATAAAGGGTCGCGTCACGGGAAGTGGTGCTCATCAAAATCGCCCCCATAGGCAGCACTACCCGGTCCCGATGCATCCGGAAAACGGGTGGGTTACGGCCGGATTTCCGACGATCGCCGTCTGTGTCACAACGTCTGGATTACGGGAGCACGGACGAAAAAAGCATCTGACTGCTCACCGAATCTGCCGATCATCGATCATGATGGAACCTACACGGAGTTGACCGAGAAGCACAACCCGAAGGGGGCCGTGGAGGCCCATCCATGCTCCCCCACCAGCAACTTGTACCTCATCAGTGACCTTGCTCACGCGGCGGAGAATAGACGTTGCGTCCTGATCACCGCCGTGCTTGCCTGTTGTTCGCACGGCGGTCCGATAACCAAGGTCCGCCGCTGAACAGGGGGAGTCTTGAACGCTTCGGCCAGGTCCGGACTAACACCGAATCAGGCAGGAACCGCATGGCCGTTGGCCCGCACCTGCCCGTTCCAAATACCCGGCGAGTACGCCGATTTGAGGAAATACGAACCGATTGCCCGGGCACAGGTCTGGGACGGTTCGCGAACCTGGCTCATCACCAGGCACGAACATGTGCGGTCGCTTCTCGCGGATTCCCGCGTCACCATCAGGCCGGCCGCTCTGCCCCGGCTGTCCGCGGCCGACAGCGACGGCGAGGGCTTCCGCTCGCTGCTGACGATGGACCCGCCCGAGCACAACACGTTGCGCCGCATGTTCATCCCCGAGTTCAGTACGCGCCGGGTCAGGGCGATGCGACCGGGCATCGAACGACTCGTGGACGACCTGATCGACAAGCTCCTCGCCGGACCGGCGCCGGCGGACCTGGTGGCCGAACTGGCGCTGCCGATGTCCACGTTGGTGATCTGCGCGCTTCTCGGCGTCCCGTACGAGGACCGGGAGTTCTTCCAGGAACGCAGCGAGATCGCCACCCGCGTGGGCGGGGACAGCGAGTCGCTCACCGCGCTCCTCGAACTCCGCGACTACCTGGACAAGCTGGTCACCGCCAAGACGAAATCGCCGGGTGACGACCTGCTCAGCGGGATCATCGTCAACCGGCTGATCCCCGGCGAGATCCAGCACAACGAAGTGGTCGACAATGCCGTGCTGTTGCTGGCGGCGGGCCACGAGACCAGCGCCAGCATGGCCGCGCTGGGGATCCTAACGCTGCTTCAGCATCCGGAGACCCTGGCCGAGGTGCGCGCCGACGAGGGGCTGTTGCCCCAGACCATCGACGAGCTGCTGCGCTATCTGTCCATCGCGGACGGGATGCGCCGCGCGGCCACCGCCGACATCGAACTGGGCGGAATGACGATCCGGGCCGGGGACGGCCTGATCATCTCGCTCGGCTCGGGCAACCGTGACGAGGACGCGTTCCCCTCCCCCGACACCTTCGACATCCACCGCTCGGCCCGCCACCACGTCGCCTTCGGCTACGGCCCGCACCAGTGCCTGGGGCAGAACCTGGCCCGGACGGAGCTGGAGGTCACCCTCGGCGCCGTCATCCGCCGTATCCCGACCCTGCGGCTGGCCACCGACGTCGAGGCACTGCGGGTCAAGCCCGACGCGACGATATTCGGGCTGCACGAGCTGCCCGTCGAGTGGTGACCGGCGCGTGATGACCGGCTGTGCCGCGGGGCGGCCGGCCGAGTGGTGATCTACACAGAAAGTACGCACATGCGGGTGGCAGTAGACGAGGACCGGTGCATCGGAGCCGGCCAGTGCGAACTGGCGGCGCCCGAGGTGTTCGAGCAGGACGACGAAGGGGTGAGCCGGGCGAGCGACCCCGAGCCCGCCGAGGACCTGTGGCAGCGGGTCCACCAGGCCGCGGACCTGTGCCCGGTGCAGGCCGTACTCCTCACCGGGACGACCGGGAAGACCGGGACGACCGGCACGGCATCCCCCGAGCAGCACCGGGAGACCAGGTGACGGGCCGTCAGTGGGCGGGCCGTACGGCTCTCGTGACGGGCGCGCTGGGATTCATCGGCTCGCACTTCGTCGAGCAGCTCGCCGCGCGCGGCGCCAGGGTGCTGGCTCTCCACCGTGGCGAACGACCGGGCATAAAGGAGGAGTTGGCCGCCCTGCCCGGGTCGGAACGGATCCGTTTCGTCGCAGTCGACCTGCGCGACGCGAACGAGACCCGGGCCGCGTTCAAATACCTGGCTCCGTCCATCGACACCGTGGTGCACTGCGCGGGGCTGGACGGCAACGCCCGGTTCAAGCACGAGCACTCCGCGGAGATCCTCGACAGCAACCAGCGCATCACCTCCAACCTGCTCAACTGCGTACGGGACTTCGGGGCGGGCGAGGTCCTCGTCATGAGCTCGTCGGAGGTGTACTGCGCGCCGCTCACCTCGGCCACCAGCGAGGACGACGACCACCGCGCCCACATGCGGTACACCGACAACGGCTATGTCCTGTCCAAGACCTACGCGGAGATCCTGGCCGGCCTGCATCGCCGTCAGTTCGGGACCGATGTCTTCCTCGTGCGGCCGGCCAACGTCTACGGCCCCCGCGACAGCTTCGACACCTCCCGGGGACGGGTAATCCCGAGCATGCTGGCCAAGGCCGAGGCCGGCGAGGAGATCGAGATCTGGGGCGACGGCAGCCAGACCCGGTCCTTCGTACACGTCGCCGACCTGGTGCGGGCCTCGCTGCGCATGGTCGAAACGGCCGGGCACCGGGTGCTGAACGTCGGCACCACGGAGGAGACCACCATCCTGGACCTGGCCAGAATGGTGACCGACGTACTGGGCCGCCCCGAGCGCATCCGCACCGTCCCCAGCCGCCCGGTGGGCGTCACCGGCCGCCGCCTGGACCTCTCCAGGATGTTCGAGGTCATCGACTTTGAACCCCGCACCCTGCGGGCCGGCCTCGAAGAAACCATTCGCTGGTACCGCCGTCACCAGCATCAGCACCAGACAACCCGGTAACCCTGGAAGGCAACTCGTGGCTACATCAGTCGAGACAGCGCTGCTCCGCGACATCATCGGGGCGGCGGGCGGGCACGACGCCGCGCTGAAGGACCTGGTCGACCGGCACAGCCCGGCCGACATCACCCGGGTACTGCTGAACGAGATCACCTCGCGCTGCCCGGCCCCGGTCAACGACGCCCCGGTCCTCGTGGAGCTGGCCGTCCACACCGACGGCACCGCGCCGGCGCCGCACTACCTGTACGTCGCCAAGGGCGGACCGGTGCGCCCGGCCGGCCGGGACGAGGCGTTCATCGCCATGCGCGTCGAGTACGACCTCGCCGATCTCGTACGGGAGCTGTTCGGGCCGGTACGGGAGCGCGGGGCGGGCGTACGCGGCACCACGCTCTTCCCGTACGTCGCCGAAACCTCGGGCGAGTCCGGAGACGACGCCGCCTCCGGCGCCGAGCACATCGGCACCCACTTCCTGGCCGCCCAGCAGGGCACCGAGACCGTGCTGGCGGGGTGCCACTCCCGCAAGCCCGACCTCAGCGAGCTGGCCTCGCGCTACCTGACGCCCAAGTGGGGCTCGCTGCACTGGTTCACCCCGCACTACGACCGCCACTTCCGCGACTACCGCAACGAGCCGGTACGCGTCCTGGAGATCGGCATCGGCGGTTACAAGCACCCCGAGTGGGGCGGCGGCTCCCTGCGCATGTGGCGGCACTTCTTCCACCGCGGTGAGATCTACGGCCTGGACATCGTCGACAAGTCCCACTTCGACGGACAGCGCATCACCACCCTCCAGGGCGACCAGAACGACCCGGAGTACCTGGCGTCGATCGCCGAGGAATACGGTCCGTTCGACATCGTCATCGACGACGGCAGTCACATCAACGAACACGTCCGGACGTCGTTCCAGGCCCTGTTCCCGTATGTGCGCCCCGGCGGTCTCTACGTCGTCGAGGACCTGTGGACCGCCTACTGGCCCGGCTTCGGTGGCAACGAGGACCCCGGCCAGGACAGCGCCACCAGCCTCGGCCTGATCAAGTCGCTGATCGACTCCATCCAGCACGAGGAGCGGCCGGCCGCCTCCGGCCACCGGCCCGGCTACGCCGACCGCAATGTGACAGGCCTGCACGTCTACCACAACCTCGCCTTCATCGAGAAGGGCACCAACGCCGAGGGCGGCATCCCCGCGTGGATCCCCCGCGACTTCGACACGCTGGTGGCGGTGTCCTCGGGCGGAGCGGAATGAGCACGCGCAACACAACGGGGGACAGGAGGACAGTGCCGTGCGCGTAACGTTGCTGGCCATCGGCTCGCGCGGCGACGTGCAGCCCTTCATCGCCCTGGGCGTCGGACTGCGCGAGCGCGGCCACGAGGTCACCCTCGCCGCGCCCGCCTCCCTGCGGCAGCTGGTGGAGCGGGCCGGACTCGGCTACAAGGTCACCCCGGGCGACCCCGACGGTTTCTTCAGCATGCCCGAGGTCAGGGACTCGCTGCGGCGCAGCCCGCTGATGAAGGACCTGCTCAAGAACCTGCCCAAGGCACCCGACGGATACGACCAGGTCGTCGTCGACGCGGTCCACGAAGCGGCCCAGGGCGCCGACTTCATCGTCAACGCGCCGCTGACCCTGGCCGCCGCCTACGGGCACCCGCCCGCGCCGTGGGCGTCCGTGTGCTGGTGGCCCAACTCCCCCACCTGGTCCTTCCCGGCCGTGGAGTCCCACCAGCGCCGGATGGGCCCGCTGACGCCGCTCTACAATCGCTACTCCCACTGGCAGGCGGCCCGTGACGAGTGGGCCTGGCGCCGGCCCGAGATCGACGGCTACCGCACACGGATGGACCTGCCGCCGTTCGGCCGCACGTCGCCGTTCCCGCGCCTGGGCCACGAGCGCCCGTACCTGTACCCGTTCAGCCCCAGCGTGCTGCCCAAGCCCGCCGACTGGCCCGGGCGGGCCCATGTCACCGGCTTCTGGTACTGGGACCAGGAGTGGCAGGCCCCGGCGGACTTCCAGGCCTTCCTCGACGACGGCCCGGCACCGGTCGCGCTCACCTTCGGCAGCACCTGGTCGCTCCACGACCAGGAGCAGGCGCTGGAGTACGCCATCGACGCGGCACGCGGCGCCGGGCGGCGGCTGGTCATGGTCGACGGCCCGGACGGCGACCTGCCCGACGACGTCTTCCGCCTCCACGACGTGGACTACGCGGGGGTGTTCCCGAAGATGGCCGCGGTCATCCACCACGGCGGCGTGGGCACCACGGCACAGGTACTGCGCGCCGGGGTGCCGCAGGTGATCTGCCCGGTCTTCGCCGACCACCCGTTCTGGGCCGCCCGGCTCGCCGAGCTCGGGGTCGCCGCGCGGCCGGTGCCCTTCACCCGTTTCGCCCGCACCGGCCGCCAGGAGCTGGCGGCCAGTGTGCGCCAGGCGGTCGACGATCCGCGGATGGCCGCCCGCGCCCAGCGGCTGGGCCGGCTGGTCGCGCGGGAGCGCGGGGTGGACAACGCCTGTGACGTCCTGGAGGACTGGGCACGGGCGTCGGGGGTGACAGTCGGTTGAGCACCGTGTTGGCCGGGGCCCCGCGGCCGGGGCCCCGGCCGGCCGCCCACGGCCCAGTGGCGGCGCCGCGCCGACGGCGCGGCCGGTCAGCCCAGCGGCCGGTAGGCGGTCAGCGTGACGGAGAGCGTCACCCGGCACGGGTCCGGCAGCTGCCCGATCCGCTCCTGGACGTCCCGCGCGTCGCTGTGCCAGGCGTTGGGGCCCATGCCGACCAGCTGGGCCAGCGCCCGGTGGTCCAGCGTCATGGTGCGGGTCAGCCGCTCGGACTCGGCCACCGAGAAGTACGGGGCGAGCTGTTCGGTCAGCCTCGACTCCTTGCGCTCGTCCACCCGCAGCAGGCCGAGCGCGTCGATCAGCTCCTGGAGATGGCCGGGGCGGGGCGTGACGACCAGCAGGACGCCGCCGGGCGCGAGGACGCGCCCCAGCTCGGGACCGTTGCGCGGCGCGAAGGTGTTCAGAACCAGGGACGCGGCGCCGTCCTTGAGGGGCAGGTCCTGCCAGGCGTCGGCGACCGCGGCGCCGATGCGCGGATGGGCCTTCGCGGCGCGCCGGGCGGCGAACTTGGAAATGTCGAGCAGGATTCCCTCGGCATCGGGAAAGGCGTCCATCACACGGGCGTGGTAATAGCCGGTGCCGCCGCCGATGTCGACCACACACCCCGGAACCGACGGATCGACGGTACGGCGGGCCAGCTCGACCAACGCCTCCGAAATCGGGGCGTAGTGCCCGGCCGACAGGAATTCGTCCCGGGCGTCCACCATTTCCTTGGTGTCGGCACTGTGCTTCGTGGCACCCGAAAGCAGGTTCACATAACCCTGCTTCGCGATGTCGAAGTTGTGGCCGGCGGTGCAGAGCAGTGCCCGGTCGCGCTGGGTCAGGGCGGCACCGCAGTGGGGGCAGGCAAGGACGTGCACGACTCTGTTCAGCATGGGGCACCGTTCGTTCGTGTCGTTCGTGGGCGGGTGGCCCGCCGACCGTGGGCGGATGGCTCGCCGACGGACGAGTGACAAACGGATGGCTGACAAGCGTCCGGCAACGGGCCGGTCAACCCTATCGCGGGGCCTGCGGGGCGCCCCCGGACGGGCCGCGTAAAACAATTCTTCGACCCCGAACCATTCACCTCCCTGCCCCCGAACCATTCACCGAATCGCTGATTCTTCAGCACCTCAGCCGTGCCGTGTCGACCTGGAGATTTCATGGCCCCGAAGATGGCCCCCAAGATTGGTGTGGAGAAGCCGAGCGACATTGCCGTTGTCGGCATGTCCTGCCGCCTCCCGGGAGCACCTGGCGTCGATGAATTCTGGGAGCTGCTGACCGCCGGTCGCAGCGCGGTCGAGCGGCAGCCCGACGGCGGCGTGCGCGGCGCCCTGGAGAACGCCGCGGACTTCGACGCCGCCTTCTTCGGCATGTCTCCGCGCCAGGCCGCCGCCACCGACCCCCAGCAGCGGCTGATGCTGGAACTCGGCTGGACCGCGCTGGAAGACGCGGGCATCGTTCCGGACAGCCTGGCGGGCACCGACACCGGAGTCTTCGTCGGCGTGACCGCCGACGACTACGCGACGCTCCTGCACCGCACCGGCACACCCCTCAACGGCCACACCGCGACCGGCCTGAACCGCGGGATGACAGCCAACCGCCTCTCCTACTTCCTCGGCCTCCGCGGCCCGAGCCTGGCCGTGGACTCCGCCCAGTCCTCGTCGCTGGTCGCCGTCCACCTGGCCTGCGAGAGTCTGCGCCGCGGCGAGACGGAACTCGCCCTCGTCGGCGGGGTGAGCCTGATCCTCGCCGAGGACAGCACGGCCGGCATGGAGCTCATGGGCGCGCTGTCCCCCGACGGCCGCACCTACACCTTCGACGCCCGCGCCAACGGCTACGCGCGTGGTGAGGGCGGCGCCTGCGTCGTCCTCAAGCCGCTGGACCGCGCGCTGGCCGACGGCGACCGGGTGCACTGCGTCATCCGCGGTACCGCCGCCAACAACGACGGCGGCGGCGCCGGGCTCACGGCCCCGACCGCGAGGCCCAGGAGGCCGTACTGCGCACGGCGTACGACCGGGCCGGAATCGGCCCCGAGCAGCTGCACCATGTCGGCTACGTCGAACTGCACGGTACGGGCACGCCCGTCGGCGACCCCATCGAGGCGGCTGCCCTGGGCGCGGTGCTCGGCTCCGCACGCCCGCAGGGCAGCCCGCTGCCGGTGGGCTCGGTCAAGACCAACATCGGCCACCTGGAAGGCGCTGCGGGCATCGCCGGGCTGGTGAAGGCAGCCCTGTGCGTACGCGAGGGCGTACTCCCGCCGACCCTGAACCACGAGACGCCCAACCCCGCCATCCCCCTGGACGAGCTCAACCTGCGGGTGCAGACGACTCCGGCGCCGTGGCCGGGGCACCGCGTGGCGGGTGTGTCGTCGTTCGGGATGGGCGGGACGAATGCGCATGTGGTGCTGGAGCAGGCGCCGACCGTTCCAGACGAACGCATTGACGGTGCACGGGTGTTGTCCTCGGTGCCGGTCGTGTTGTCCGGGCGGGACAGTGGTGCGCTGCGGGAGCAGGCGCGGCGGCTGATCGAGCGCGTGGACGCGGCAAGTGTGCTGGACCTGGGCTACTCCACGGCTGTCACGCGGTCGGTCTTCGAACACCGGGCCGTCGTCCTGGCCAGGGACAGCGTCACGCTACGAGCAGGCCTGGAAGCCGTGGCGGCAGGCGAATCGCCGCTGACCGGGGTGGCCGCCGGGGAGGTACGAACCGTGTTCGTCTTCCCGGGGCAGGGCACCCAGTGGGCCGGCATGGCCGCCGACCTGCTCGACGAGTCCCCCGTGTTCGCCGCCGCCATGGCCCGCTGCGAGGCACTCCTCGCCGAACACCTCGACTGGAACCTCACCGACCTCATCCGACAGACCGACAACGCCCCCTCGCTCGAGCGCGAGGATGTGGTCCAGCCCGCCTGCTTCGCCGTCATGGTCTCACTGGCCGAACTGTGGAAAACCCTAGGCGTCGAGCCGGATGCCGTCATCGGCCACTCCCAGGGAGAAATCGCCGCAGCGGTGGTATGCGGTGCCCTGTCGCTGGAGGACGGTGCACGCGTCGTCGCCCTGCGCGCCCGTCTGATCGAGCGCGAGCTGGCTGGGCACAGCGGCATGGTCTCCCTCACCCTCCCCCTCGCCGAGACCGAGCAGCGCATGACCGGCTGGGGCGACCAGCTCAGCGTCGCCGTCATCGCCGGACCCACCTCCACCGTCATCGCCGGACCCCTCGACCAGATCGAAACAGTCCTCAGCGTCTGCGAGAGCGAGGGCATACGCGCCCGTCGCGTCCCCATCAGCTACGCCTCCCACACCGCCCACACCGAACCCATCCGCAACGAACTCATCCAGACCCTCCACAACATCCACCCCCAGGCTTCGACCATCCCGTTCTACTCGACCGTCGAAGCCGCTTCGATCGACACCACCACCCTCAACGCCGACTACTGGTACCGCAACCTCCGCCAGCCCGTCCGCTTCCACGAAACGGTCGAGCTGCTCCAGGCCGACGGCTACACGCTGTTCATCGAATCCAGCGCGCACCCGGTGCTGACCCCCGTCCTCCCGGACAGTGTCGTGGCCGTCGGATCGCTGCGACGCGACGACGGAACCCTCCACCGCTTCCTCACCAACACCGCCCACGCCTTCACCCACGGCACCCCCACCCACTGGCCCGCCGCCTACAACGGAACCGACGCCCGGCGCATCGACCTCCCCACCTACCCCTTCCAACGCCGGCGCTACTGGGCACCGGACGGCGACGGGCCCACGTCACCGCCCGTCGGCACGCGACGGGACGACGCCCCTTCCTCTCCCCTCCGGCACGCGATATCCGAGTTGGACGAGAACGCTCAGGTCGAGCGGCTGCTCCAGCGCGTACGGGAGAGCGTCGCGACGGTTCTCGGCTTGGAGTCCGCCGCAGCCGTTCAGGCCGAGGGCACGTTCAAGGCTCTGGGCGTCGACTCGATCACTGGTGTCGAGCTCAAGAACGAGCTGCGGGCCCGCACCGGCCTGCCCGTCCCGACGACCCTGATCTACGACTGCCCGACGCCTCTCGCCGCCGCCCACTACCTCCGTGACCTGCTCCTCGGCCCGTCCCACGAGCAGGATCGCGCACGCGCCGCGATCCCGGCCGACGAGCCGATCGCGATCGTGGGGATGGGCTGCCGTTTCCCGGGCGGGGTCACCTCGCCCGAGGGCCTGTGGGACCTAGTGGCCTCGGGCACGGACGCGATCTCGCCGTTCCCGGTGGACCGGGGCTGGGACGTCGAGGCGCTGTACGACCCGGACCCGGACGCGGCCGGGCGTACGTACACCCGCGAAGGCGGATTCCTGCACGACGCGGGAGAGTTCGACGCCGGTTTCTTCGGTATCTCGCCACGTGAGGCGATGGCGATGGACCCGCAGCAGCGGTTGCTGCTGGAGACGTCCTGGGAGGCGCTGGAGCGGGCGGGCATCGACCCGCACACCCTGCGCGGCAGCCAGACCGGTGTCTTCGTCGGCGCGATGACGCAGGAGTACGGCCCTCGGCTCCATGAGTCCGCACAGGGCTACGAGGGATATCTGCTGACAGGCAGCACCGCCAGTGTCGCCTCGGGACGGGTCTCCTACACGCTGGGCTTCGAAGGCCCGGCGGTAACGGTCGACACCGCCTGTTCGTCCTCTCTGGTAGCGCTCCACCTGGCGGTTCAGGCCCTGCGCAACGGCGAGTGCGACCTCGCGCTCGCCGGCGGCGTCACCGTCATGGCCGGACCGGGCATGTTCGTGGAGTTCTCGCGGCAGCGGGGGCTGGCGGCGGACGGACGCTGCAAGGCGTTCTCGGACACCGCCGACGGCACGGGCTGGAGCGAAGGCGCGGGCGTACTCGCCGTCGAGCGACTCTCGGACGCGATACGCAACGGCCACCGCGTACTGGCCGTGGTGCGCGGTTCCGCCGTCAACCAGGACGGCGCCAGCAACGGACTGACCGCACCCAACGGCCCCTCCCAGCAGCGCGTCATCCGGCGGGCACTGGAGAGCGCCGGGCTCGGCACGGGCGACGTGGACGCGGTCGAAGCCCACGGCACCGGCACCCGACTCGGTGACCCCATCGAAGCTCAGGCACTGCTGGCCACGTACGGGCAGAACCGTCCGGCCGAACGACCGCTGTGGCTCGGCTCGTTGAAGTCCAACATCGGGCACGCGCAGGCAGCCGCGGGTGTCGGCGGGGTCATCAAGATGGTGATGGCCATGCAGCACGGCGAGCTCCCCCGCACCCTGCACGTCGAGCAGCCCTCCACCGAGGTCGACTGGAGCGCGGGCGCCGTCTCGCTGCTCACCGAGCCGACGGCCTGGCCTCGGCACGACCGGCCACGCCGATCCGCCGTCTCCTCCTTCGGCGTCAGCGGCACCAACGCCCATGTGATCCTGGAGCAGGCACCCGAGCCGACCAAGGCGGACGAGCCGGATGAGACGCAGGATGTGCCGCTGGTCCCGCTGATCGTCTCGGGGCGTGACGACGACGCGTTGCGGCAGCAGGCACAGCAGTTGATCGACCGCGTGGACGCGGCACGGCTGCTGGACCTCGGGTACTCGACCGCCACCATGCGGTCGGTGTTCGAGCACCGCGCCGTGGTGCTGGCCGAGGATTCGGCCATGCTGAAGGCGGCACTTGAGGCCGTGGCGGCGGGCGAGTCGTCCGCCGATGTCGTGTCCGGTGTCGCGGCGAGCGCGGGCGGAAAGACAGTGTTCGTCTTCCCCGGGCAGGGGACACAGTGGGCAGGCATGGCCGTCCCACTACTGGACGAATCCCCCGTATTCGCCGAGGCCATGGCCCGGTGCGAGGCGGCGCTGGCCGGGCTGGTCGACTGGAAACTCACCGACATCCTGGACGACGAGAACGCCCTGCACCGCGTCGACATCGTCCAGCCCGCCTGCTTCGCCATCATGGTCTCGCTCGCCGAGCTATGGAAGTCCATGGGCCTCCAGCCCGACGCCGTCATCGGCCACTCACAAGGCGAAATCGCCGCCGCTGTCGTCTGTGGCGCCCTGTCACTGGAAGACGGCGCCCGGATCGTCACCCTCCGTGCCCAGATCATCGGCCGCGAACTCGCCGGACACGGCGGCATGGCCGCCATCGCCCAAACCCCCACCGAAGCGGAAACCCGCCTGGCCAAATGGGACGGCCGGCTGGAGATCGCGGTAATCAACGGCCCCAACTCCACCGTCATCGCCGGAGACCCCGACGCCCTCACAGAACTGGTCACCGCCTGCGAGGCGGAAGGCATCCGGGCCCGCACCATCGCCGTGGACTACGCCTCCCACTCCACCCACGTCGAAACCATCCAGAACGAGCTGATCCAGGCACTGAACGGCATCCGCCCTCAGCCCTCAACCATCCCGTTCTACTCGACAGTGGACGGCGCCACGATCGACACCACGGCCCTCAACGCGGACTACTGGTACCGCAACCTCCGCCAAACCGTCCGCTTCCACGACACCGTCGAACTACTCCAGGCCGACGGCTACACCCTCTTCATCGAATCCAGCGCACACCCCGTCCTCACCCCCACCCTCCCCGACGCTGTCGTAGCCGTCGGCACCCTCCGACGCAACGAAGGCAACCTCCGCCGCTTCCTCACCTCCACCGCCGAAGCCTTCACCCACGGCGCCCCCATCCAATGGCCGGCCACCTTCAACGCCACCAACGCCCACCACACCGACCTCCCCACCTACCCCTTCCAACGCCGGCACTACTGGCTGGAGGCGCCGGCTTCGCGGAGCCGTGCCGAGTCCCCGCAGGACGAGCTGTCGTACGGCATCGTCTGGAAGAGCCTGTCGTTCTCGGGATCGGCACGCCTCACTGGTCACTGGCTGCTCGTCTCCCCCACCGGCCACGACACCGACCTCGATCAGGCCCTCACCACCCACGGCGCCACCATCACCCGCCTCACCGTGGACCCGGCCGTCGCGGACCGCGCTGCCCTCACCACCCTCCTCACCGCCCACCACGACCAGCCGGTCACCGGCATCGTCTCCCTCCTGGGCCTCGCCGGCGGTACGCACCCCGAGCACCCCACGCTCCCCATCGCGCTCACCGCTACCCTCGCCCTCACCCAGGCCCTCGGCGACAGCGGTCTCGACGCGCCGCTCTGGACGATCACTCGGGGCGCCGTAGCCGTCACCCCCGGCGAGGCCCCCGACCCCGAAGCCGCCCAACTCTGGGCCTTCGGACGCGTCGCAGCCCTCGAACACCCCGACCGCTGGGGCGGACTCATCGACCTCCCCCACACCCCCACACCCCGCACCACCGACCACCTCACCCAAGCCCTCACCAACACCAACACCGAAGACCAGATCGCCCTCCGCCCCTCCGGCGCCTACGGCCGCCGGGTGATCCGGACCGGCGCCGGACGCCCGGCCGGTACAGAGGCGGACGGGACGTGGCGTCCGCGCGGCACCGTGCTCGTCACGGGCGGTACGGGCGCCATCGGCGGGCATGTCGCCCGCTGGCTGGCCCGTAACGGCGCCGAGCATCTCGTCCTGACCAGCCGGCGTGGCGAACAGGCGCCGGGCGCAACCGAGCTGGCGGACGAGCTGACCGGCCTCGGGGTCCGGGTGACGCTGGCGGCCTGCGATGTGTCGGACCGCGACGCGCTGGCCGCACTGCTCGACGAGCACCCGCCGACCTCCGTCTTCCACACCGCGGGCGTGCTCAACGACGGCACGGTCGACGCCCTCGCTCTCGACCGCCTGGCGGAGGTCCAGCGTCCCAAGGCGACGGCCGCCGTCCATCTGCACGAGCTGACCGAGGGCCGCGACCTCGACGCCTTCGTCCTCTTCTCGTCCGTCACCGGCGCCTGGGGCAACGGCGGCCAGGCCGCGTACGCCGCCGCCAACGCCGCCCTGGACGCGCTCGCCGAGCGCCGCCGGGCCTCCGGACTGCCGGCGACCTCCATCGGCTGGGGCCTGTGGGGCGGTGGCGGCATGGCCGAGGGCACCGGCGAGGTGAGCCTCAACCGCCGCGGTATCCGCGCCCTGGAGCCCGACACCGGCATCCGGGCGCTCCAGCGGGCGCTGGACCAGGGCGTGGCCTGCCGCACGGTCGCGGACGTGGACTGGGCGGAGTTCGCCCCGCGCACGGCGGCGCTGCGCGGCGGGCGGCTCTTCGACGAGCTGCCCGAGGTACGCCGCGCCCTGGAGCGGGCCGGTGCCGCGCGCACGGAGTCCGCGGCGAGCGGCTCGAACGGCGCGCTGGCCCAGCGCCTCGCCGGGCTGTCGGCCACCGAACAGCGGCGGATGCTGGTCGAGTTGGTCCGTTCGGAGGCGGCAGCGGTCCTGCGCCACGGTTCAACGGACAGCATCGCACCGGGCAGCGCCTTCAAGGCCGCGGGCTTCGACTCGCTGACCGCGCTGGAGCTGCGCAACCGCCTCAACGCCGCCACCGGGGTCACCCTCCCGGC
Organism: Streptomyces luteoverticillatus; assembly: GCF_003970715.1. Classification (NCBI taxonomy): domain Bacteria; kingdom Bacillati; phylum Actinomycetota; class Actinomycetes; order Kitasatosporales; family Streptomycetaceae; genus Streptomyces; species Streptomyces luteoverticillatus. The sequence continues at coordinate 1,122,961 of NZ_CP034587.1, forward strand.
CACGGCCGTCTTCGACCACCCCAACCCCGCCGCCCTGGCGGACTTCCTCCAGCGCGACGCCCTCGGCCTGTCCGCGCGGGACGAGGCCGCCACCCCGGCACGGACGCCCCTGTCCGCCGACGAGCCGATCGCCATCGTCGGTATGGCCTGCCGCTTCCCGGGCGGCGTGCAGTCCCCCGAGGACCTGTGGCAGCTGCTGCTGGAGGAGCGGGACGTCATCGGCCCGATGCCGTCCGACCGCGGCTGGGACGTGGCAGGGCTGTACGACCCGGAGCCCGGACGCCCGGGCCGTACGTACACCCGAGAGGGCGGATTCCTCTACGCCGCGGGCGACTTCGACGCCGGCTTCTTCGGCATCTCGCCCCGCGAGGCCCTGGCCATGGACCCGCAGCAGCGACTGCTCTTGGAGACGTCCTGGGAAGCGCTGGAGCGCGCGGGCATCGACCCGCACACCCTGCGCGGCAGCCAGACCGGCGTGTACGCGGGCATGGTCCACCAGGAGTACGCGGCCCGGCTGCACGAGGCACCGCAGGAGTACGAGGGCCATCTGCTCACCGGCACCTCCGGCAGCGTGGTCTCCGGTCGTATCTCCTACGTCCTGGGTCTGGAGGGCCCCGCGGTGACGGTCGACACGGCCTGCTCCTCCTCCCTCGTCGCCCTCCACCTGGCCGCGCAAGCCCTGCGCAACGGCGAGTGCGACCTCGCCCTCGCGGGCGGCGTCACCGTCATGGCCGCCCCCGGCCTCTTCGTGGAGTTCTCGCGGCAGCGCGGGCTGGCGGCGGACGGCCGCTGCAAGGCCTTCGCCGCCGCTGCCGACGGTACGAGCTGGGGCGAGGGCGCCGGCATGCTGGCCGTCGAGCGGCTGTCGGACGCGCTGCGCAACGGCCATCGCGTACTGGCCGTGGTGCGCGGGTCGGCCGTCAACCAGGACGGGGCCAGCAACGGTCTGACCGCACCGAACGGGCCCTCGCAGCAGCGGGTGATCCGACGGGCACTGGAGAGCGCCGGACTGGGCGCGGAAGAAGTGGACGCCGTCGAGGCCCACGGCACCGGCACCCGGCTGGGCGACCCCATCGAGGCCCAGGCACTGCTCGCCACATACGGGCAGAACCGCCCGGCCGAACGACCGCTGTGGCTCGGCTCGTTGAAATCCAACATCGGACACACCCAGGCAGCTGCGGGTGTCGGCGGCGTCATCAAGATGGTTCTGGCCATGCAGCACGGCGTCCTGCCCACGACCCTGCACGTGGACGAGCCGTCACCGCATGTGGACTGGACGGCGGGCTCGGTGTCGCTGCTGACGAAGCAGACGCCGTGGCCGCATTCGGATCGGGTACGCCGGGCCGGCGTATCGGCCTTCGGCGTCAGCGGGACGAATGCGCATGTGGTGCTGGAGCAGGCGCCGACTTCAGCGGATGAACGGGATGACAACGCGCGGGTGTTGTCCTCGGTGCCGGTCGTGTTGTCCGGGCGGGACAGTGGTGCGCTGCGGGAGCAGGCGCGGCGGCTGATCGACCGGGTGGACGCGGCAAGTGTGCTGGACCTGGGCTACTCCACGGCTGTCGCACGGTCGGTCTTCGAACACCGGGCCGTCGTCCTGGCCAAGGACAGCGCCACGCTACGAGCAGGCCTGGAAGCCGTGGCGGCAGGCGAATCGCCGCTGACCGGGGTGGCCGCCGGGGAAGTACGAACCGCGTTCGTCTTCCCGGGGCAGGGCACCCAGTGGGCCGGCATGGCCGCCGACCTCCTCGACGAATCCCCCGTGTTCGCCGCCGCCATGGCCCGGTGCGAGGCACTCCTCGCCGAACACCTCGACTGGAACCTCACCGACCTCATCCGACAGACCGACAACGCCCCCTCGCTCGAACGCGAGGATGTGGTCCAGCCCGCCTGCTTCGCCGTCATGGTCTCGCTCGCCGAACTGTGGAAGTCCATGGGCGTCGAGCCCGATGCCGTCATCGGCCACTCACAAGGCGAAATCGCCGCAGCAGTGGTGTGTGGCGCCCTGTCACTGGAAGACGGCGCGCGCGTCATCGCCCTGCGCGCCCGACTCATCGAACGCGAGCTGGCTGGGCACAGCGGCATGGTCTCCCTCACCCTCCCCCTCGACAAGGTTGAGCAGCGCATGGCCGACTGGGGCAACCAGCTCAGCGTCGCCGTCATCGCCGGACCCACCTCCACCGTCATCGCCGGACCGCTGGACCAGGTCGAGGCAGTCCTCACCAGCTGCGAGAGCAAGGGCATACGCGCACGCCGCGTCCCCATCGGCTACGCCTCCCACACCCCCCACACCGAACCCATCCGCGACGAACTCATCCAGACACTGGACGGCATCCGCCCGCAGGCCTCGACCGTCCCGTTCTACTCCACCGTCGAAGCAGCCTCGATCGACACCACCACCCTCAACGCCGACTACTGGTACCGCAACCTCCGCCAGCCCGTCCGCTTCCACGAAACCGTCGAACTACTCCAAGCCGACGGCTACACCCTCTTCATCGAATCCAGCGCACACCCCGTACTCACCCCCGTCCTCCCCGACAATGTCGCGGCCGTCGGATCACTCCGACGCGACGACGGAACCCTCCACCGCTTCCTCACCAACACCGCCCACGCCTTCACCCACGGCACCACCGTCCACTGGCCCGCCGCCTACAACGGAACCGACGCCCAGCACATCGACCTCCCCACCTACCCCTTCCAACGCCGGCGCTACTGGGCGGCGACCTCGCCCTCCGGCACCGGTGAGGCGGCGGCCGCCCAGTTCGGGATGACCTGGGAGGAGCACCCGCTGATCGGCGGTGCGCTGCCGCTCGCCGGGTCCGGCCGGGTGCTGCTGGCCGGGCGGCTGGCGCTGACCTCTCAGCCGTGGCTCGCCGGCCACAGCGTGTCCGGCACGGTCCTGCTCCCCGGTACCGCGTTCCTCGACATGGCGCTGCACGCCGCAGCCGCAGTGGGCTGCGACAGCATCGAGGAACTCGGGCTGGAGGCACCGTTGTTGCTGCCGCAGAGCGGTGGCGTACGGCTCCAGGTCGCCGTCGACGCGCCCGACGGGTCGGGGCGGCGTCGGCTGAGCGTCCACTCGCAGCCGGAGGAGACGTCGGACGACGACGCCTGGACCCGGCACGCCACCGGCGTACTGCTGCCCGCTCCGGACTCCCCGGCCTCGGTCCCCGCCCCCGCCTCGGACATGGAGTGGAGCCTGGAGAGCTGGCCGCCCAAGGGGGCCGAGCCGCTGGACGCGGCGGAGCTGTACGGCCGGTTCGCCGCGCTCGGCTATGAGTACGGTGAGGTGTTCGCCGGGGTCGAGGGCGTATGGCGGCGCGACGGCGAGGTGTTCGCCCAGGTGCGGCTGCCTGCGGGAGCCGCGGTGGACGCGGCCCGGTTCGGTGTGCATCCCGCCCTGTTCGATGCGGCGCTCCAGCCCTGGCTGGTGGGCGGGTTCGTCCCGCTGCCGGAGGACGGCTCCGTATTGCTGCCGTTCGCCTGGCAGGGCATCACGTTGCACGCGTCCGGTGCCGACGCGCTGCGGGTGCGGCTGGGCCGGGCCGGGGACACAGCGGTCTCCCTCCAGGCCGTGGACCTCGCCGGGGCGCCGGTGCTGTCGCTGGAGGCGATGGTGCTGCGGCCGCTGCCGCAGGAGCGGCTGGCGCAGGTGCTCGGGGGTGCGGCGGCCGGGCCGCTGTACCGCCTGTCCTGGCAGCGGGCCGGGAACACCGGGGCGTTGCCGCCGGAGTCCACCCGCTGGGCGGTGGTCGGCCGTGGCGTGGCGGGCGATGACCTGGACGCCTTCTCGGACCTGGGTGCGCTGCGCGCCGCTCTGGATGCCGGCGCCGCGCTGCCCGACGTGGTGGTCGCTTCCTTCGTGCCGGGCCCGGCGGGCACCGCCGCCCAGGTGCGGGAGACGGCTCGTCGTGGGCTCGCGCTCGTGCAGGAGTGGCTGGCGGAGGAGCGGTTCGCCGACGTGCGTCTGGTGGTACTCACCCGCCGCGCGGTGGCCGCCGCCCCGGACGAGGACGTGCCGGACCTGGCCGGCGCCGCGCTGTGGGGGCTGCTGCGCAGCGCCCAGACCGAACACCCGGGCCGGTTCACCATCATCGACGCCCCCGGCGAGGTGTCGCAGGCCGGTCTGGCCGCCGCAGTCGGCACCGGCGCTCCCCAACTGGCCCTGCGGGGCCGGGATGTGCTCACGCCCGTCCTCACCACCCTGGACGAGAAAGGGAACAAGGACGGGAACGAGGTCGGGAACGAGGACGAGGCGGACGCCGCGCCGTTCGGCCCCCGGGGCACGGTCCTGCTGACCGGCGCGACCGGCACCCTCGGCAGCCTGCTCGCCCGGCATCTGGTCCGCGTCCACGGCGTGCGGCGGCTGCTGCTGCTCAGTCGCAGCGGGCGGGACGCCGAGGGGGCGGCCGGGCTGGAGCGTGAACTGACGGACCTGGGCGCCCATGTCGAGCTGGTCGCCTGTGACGCGGCCGACCGTACGGCGCTGGCCGGCGTCCTCGCGGCCGTCCCCGCCGAGCACCCGCTCACCGCCGTGGTCCACACGGCGGGGGTGATCGACGACGGCACCGTCGAGGCGCTCTCCCCCGAGCGGCTGGATCACGTCCTGCGTCCCAAGGTGGACGCCGCGCTGAATCTGCACGAGCTGACGGCCGGGCTGCCGTTGACCGCGTTCGTGCTGTACTCCGGCGCGACGGGCCTGCTCGGCGGGGCCGGGCAGGCCAACTACGCCGCCGCCAACACCTTCCTGGACGCGCTGGCCCACCACCGGCGGGCCCGGGGCCTGCCGGGTGTGTCACTGGCGTGGGGGCTGTGGAGTGCGGTGAGCGCGTTCACCGGACACCTCGGCGAGGTGGATCTGCGGCGGATGGCACGGATGGGTATCGCACCGCTGTCGGAGGAACAGGGCCTGGAGCTGTTCGACCGGGCTGTCCGGTCCGGTGGTGGTGCGGAGGGCGGCCGGGAGCCACTGGTGTGCACGATGCGGCTGGACGCGGCGGCGCTGCGTGCGCAGCGGGCGGAGCACGGCGCCGCGGGGGTACCCGTGCTGCTGCGCGGGCTGGTGCCGGCCACCGGGGTGCGGCGCGCGGCGGCGCGTGCGGAGCGTGCCGACCGTACCGGGGAGACCGTGGGCGGGGCGGGTGCGCCGGAAGCGCTGCGGTCCCGGCTGGCCGGGATGGACGACGCGGGTCGGCAGGCGGAGCTGCTGGTCCTGGCCCGGGAACAGTTGGCGGAGGTGCTGGGCTTCCCCGACGTCGCGTCGGTGGACCCGGACCGTTCCTTCCGCGAGATCGGGCTCGACTCGCTGACGGCCGTCGAACTGCGCAACCGGCTGGGCGCGGCCACCGGTCTGCGGCTGCCTCCCGCACTGGTCTTCGACCACCCCAGCCTCCAGGCACTCGCCGGGCACCTGGCCCGGCTGCTGGCGGCGGAGGGCCGGGCGGACGCGGGCGCGGCGGCGCTGTCCGGGATCGAGGCGCTGGACCGGACGCTGCGGGAGCTGCCGCCGGACGACATCCGGCGCGATGTGGTCCGCCGTCGGCTGACGGAGCTGCTGGCCTCGGTCGGCGGTGCCGTCGGGGGCGGCCCCGAGAGGAGCGGTGCCGGCTCCGGCATCGGCGCCGGCGCCGGGCATGCGGACGAGGACGTGTTGGAGCGGCTGGACTCCGCGTCGGACGACGACCTGTTCGCGTTCATCGAGGACCAGCTGTGAGGGGCTGCGGGGCGGCTGCGAAGGGCCGGTGGACGCCATGGGACGGGCCGGCGCGGTGAGCACCGCCATCAACCAGTACGACAGGCAACAGCGAGAAGGCCAGGAAGGGTCCGGTCGATGACCGCCAACGAGGACAAGATCCGCGACTATCTCAAGCGGGTCACCGCCGAACTCCACGGCACACGGCAGCGCCTGCGCGCCCTTGAGAACGACGCCCGCGAGCCCATCGCCATCGTGGGGATGAGCTGCCGGCTGCCCGGCGGTGTCACCTCGCCCGAGGAGCTGTGGCAGCTGGTCGACTCCGGGACCGACGCGGTCTCGCCGTTCCCGGACGACCGCGGCTGGGACCTCGGCGCGCTCTACGACCCCGACCCGGCCAAGGCCGGCACCGTCTACTCCCGCGAGGGCGGCTTTCTGCACGACTGTGCCGACTTCGACGCGGAGTTCTTCGGGATCAGCCCGCGCGAGGCGCTGGCCATGGACCCGACGCAGCGGCTGCTGCTGGAGACGTCGTGGGAGGCCTTCGAGCGGGCCGGGATCGACCCGGCGTCGGCCCGGGGTTCGCGTACCGGGGTGTACGCGGGCGTGATGTATCACGACTACGGTGCCCGGCTGCGCGAGATCCCGCCGGGGATGGAGGGCTATCTGGTCAACGGCAGTGCGGGCAGCATCGCCTCGGGCCGGATCGCCTACACCCTGGGTCTGGAGGGCCCGGCGGTGACGGTGGACACCGCGTGCTCCTCGTCGCTGGTCGCCGTGCACCTGGCGGCCCAGGCGCTGCGGCAGCGGGAGTGCGACCTGGCGCTGGCGGGCGGCGCGACCGTGCTGTCCACGCCGGATCTGTTCATCGACTTCGCCCGGCTGCGCGGGCTGGCCGCCGACGGCCGCTGCAAGGCGTTCTCGGACACCGCCGACGGCACCAGCTTCGCCGAAGGGGCGGACATGCTGCTGCTGGAGCGGCTGTCGGACGCGGTGGCCAAGGGGCACCGGGTGCTGGCGGTCATCCGCGGCTCCGCCGTCAACCAGGACGGCGCGAGCAACGGACTGACCGCGCCGAACGGCCTCGCCCAGCAGCGGGTGATCCGCCAGGCCCTGGCCGGCGCTGGTCTGGGGGCGGACCAGATCGACGTGGTGGAGGCGCACGGCACCGGGACCCGCCTCGGCGACCCCATCGAGGCACAGGCGCTACTGGCCACGTACGGCAAGGGGCGGACCGCCGACCGGCCGCTGTGGCTGGGCTCGTTGAAGTCCAACATCGGGCACACCCAGGCCGCCGCGGGCGTGGCCGGGGTCATCAAGACGGTGCTGGCGATGCGGCACGGACGGCTGCCCCGCACCCTGCACGTGACCCGTCCCTCGAGCCGGGTGGACTGGTCGGAGGGCGCGGTCGAACTGCTGACGGAGGCCAGGGACTGGCCCGCGCGGGAGGACGCCCCGCGCCGGGCGGGCATCTCCTCCTTCGGCGCGAGTGGCACCAACGCGCATCTGATCCTGGAGAGCGCGCCGGACACCGCTCGGGAGCCGGACGCCGGTCGGGAGAACGCCCCCGTGACGTCGGGAGGCACCGCCGCCTGGGCGCTGTCCGGGCGCACCGAAGCGGCCCTGCGAGAGCAGGCGCGGCGGCTGCACGACCACCTCTCCGGCGGTCCGGAGGCCGCGGTGACCCCGGCCCCGGTCGGGCGAGCGCTGGCCCGTGCCCGTACGGCCTTCGAGCACCGGGCCGTGGTACTGGGCACCGGCTCCGGCGAACTGCTGGACGGGCTGGCGAAGTTGGCCCGTGGTGCCGCCACGGGGCCGCGGCTGATCACCGGCCGGGCCGCCCGTGGCCGCCGTACCGCCCTGCTCTTCACCGGGCAGGGCAGCCAGCGGCCGGGGGCCGGGCACGAGCTGTACGAGCGCTATGACACCTTCGCCACGGCCCTGGACGAGGTGACGGCGGAGCTGGACCTCCATCTGAAGGGCCACGCCGCACACCCGCTGCGCGAGGTGATGTTCGCCGCCGCGGGCAGCGAGGCGGCCCGGCTACTGGACCGCACCGAGTACACCCAGCCCGCGCTCTTCGCGCTCGAAGTGGCGCTGTTCCGGCTGGTGGAGGCGTGGGGCCTGCGCCCGGACGCACTGCTGGGCCACTCGGTCGGCGAGCTGGCCGCCGCGCACGTGGCCGGGGTGTTCTCGCTGTCCGACGCCGCCCGGCTGGTGGCCGCGCGCGGCCGGCTGATGGGTGCGCTGCCGTCCGGTGGTGCGATGGCCGCGCTCCAGGCGAGCGAGGCGGAGGTCGCGCCACTGCTGGCGGGGCGCGGTGCCGAAGTGGGCATAGCCGCCGTCAACGGCCCGTCGGCCACGGTGATCTCCGGCGGCGAGGCGGCCGTGGAGGAACTGGCCGCGCACTGGCGGGAGAAGGGCCGCCGGGTCAAGCGGCTGCCGGTCAGCCACGCGTTCCACTCGCCGCGCATGGACGCGATGACGGCGGACTTCGCACGTATCGCGCGGGAGGTCGGCTACGCCGAGCCGCGCATCCCGGTCGTCTCCAACCTCACCGGCGAGGTGGCGGACGGCACCACGCTGTGCACCCCGGAGTACTGGGTGCGGCACGCGCGCGAGGGCGTGCGCTTCCTCGACGGCATCCGGAGCCTGCGGGCCCGGGGCGTCGACACCTTCGTCGAGCTGGGGCCGGACGGGACGCTGACCGCGCTGGGGCGCGCGTGCCTGCCGGAGGACGATCACGACGACCACGCGGAGCCGGGGGAGCCGACGGAGCCCGCCGAGCGTGCCGTCGTGATGGTGCCGGTGCTGCGCCGCGACCGCGACGAGCCGGCGTCCTGCGTCGGGGCCCTGGCCACGGTGCACGCCCATGGCGTCCCCGTCGACCTGGCCGCGCCGCACGGCGACGGTCCCACGGCCGCCACCGATCTGCCCACCTACCCGTTCCAGCGCACCCGCTACTGGCTGGACGCCCCGCGGCCCGCCGCCGACCCGGCCACGGCCGGACTCGACACCGCCGGGCACCCGCTGCTCGCCGCCGCCCTCGACCTGCCCGACGGCGAGGGCACCGTACGTACCGGGTTGCTCTCGGTCCGGGCCCACCCGTGGCTCGCCGACCACACCGTCTGGGGCCGCACCGTGGTGCCCGGCGCGGCGCTCCTGGACCTCGCCGTCCGGGTGGGAGCGGACCTCGGCTGCGCCCGGGTGGCCGAGCTGGCCTTCGCGACTCCCCTCGTTCTTCCGGGAGACGCGGACAGGCGCACCGGGGGTGTCCGGCTGCGGGTCACAGTGGGCGGTCCGGACGCGTCCGGCGCCCGGACCGTACGGATCGACTCGTGTCCGGCCGAGGTCGAGACCGGGACCGAGGGACCGGCTGCCGGCTGGACGCGGCACGCCACGGGCGTGCTCGTCGCCGACGCGGACACCACCGACGACGGCGGCTCCGATGACAACGGCTCCGGCGGCGCCCTGGCCGGCCTGCGGGGTGCCTGGCCGCCCGCCGGCGCCGCCCCCGTAGCCGACGACGCGGACCGGATCGCGGCGGAGTACACGCGCTTCGCGGCCGCCGGAATCGGCTACGGCCCCGCCTTCCAGGGCCTGCGCGCGGTGTGGCGGCGCGACGAGGAGGTGTTCGCCGAGGTGCGGCTGCCGGACCGGCTGACCGACGACGCCGCCCGGTACGGCGTCCACCCGGCGCTGCTGGACGCGATGCTGCACGCCACCGGCTTCGGCGGGCAGTTCGCCGAGGGCCCCCACGGGCTGCTGCCGTTCGCCTGGAACGACGTACAGCTGCACACCCGTGGCGCCACCGGTCTGCGGGTGCGGATCGCCCCGGCCGGTCCCGACTCGGTGACCGTCGCGGCGGCCGACGCCGAGGGCCGTCCCGTGTTCGTCGCCCGCTCGCTCGCGCTGCGCCGGGTGGCGGCGGACCAGCTGCGGCAGGCGCGGAGCGAGGGCGCGCCGCCGTACCGGCTGGAGTGGACGCCCGCCGGGGAGCGGCCGGTGGAGAGTACGGGCGAGTGGGTCGTCGTCGGCGACCACGACCCCGCGCTCCTGCTGGGTCTGCGAGCCGCGCTGCCGCCCGGCTCCGTACACGCCGCCGCCGACCTGGCCGACCTGGCCGCGCCGGCGGCCGGCGCCCCGGCCGCGCCCGGCACCGTCGTGGTGGACCTCGTGAACCTCGTGGGCCTCGGCGGGGATGCCGGCCTCGCCTCGGACGTCCATGAGCTGACGGCTCGGGGGCTGGGCCTCGTACAGCACTGGCTGGCCGAGGAGCGCTTCGCCGCCGCACGGCTGGTGCTGGTCACGCGCGGCGCCATGGCCGCCGGTGCGACGGTCACCCACCCGGCCGCCGCCGCGGTCTGGGGTCTGCTGCGCAGCGCCCAGGCCGAGCACCCGGGCCGCTTCGTTCTGGTGGACCTGGCCGCGCCGGACCGGGAACAGGAGGCCGATTACCGCGCCCTGCCCCGGGCCCTCGCGACCGGTGCGGGCCAGATCGCCCTGCGCGACGGCACGCCCCTCCTCCCCCGGCTCGTCCGCGCCACCCGCGCCACCGCCACCGGTCCCGGTCCCGACTCCCCCTGGCGTACGGACGGCACCGTGCTCATCACCGGCGGGACCGGGACGCTCGGCCGGGCCGTCGCCCGCCACCTCGTGACCCGGCACGGTGTACGGCACCTGCTGCTGACCAGCCGACGCGGCACGGACGCACCGGGAGCCCGCGAACTCGCCGACGAGCTGGCCGATTTGGGAGCGAGCGCGGACATCGTCGGCTGCGACGCGGCGGACCGAGCGGCGCTGGCTGCCGTACTCGACGCCGTCCCGGCCGACCGCCCGCTCACCGGGGTCGTCCATACGGCCGGCGTCCTGGACGACGGCATCATCAGCGCCCAGACCGCCGAGCGGGTCTCGGCCGTGCTGCGGGCCAAGGCCGACGCGGCCCGGCACCTGCACGAGCTGACGCGCGGACTGGACCTGTCCGCCTTCGTGCTGTTCTCCTCGGCCGCCGGAACGCTCGGCAGCCCCGGCCAGTCCGGCTACGCCGCCGCCAACGCCTACCTCGACGCGTTCGCGTCCTGGCGCCGGGCGCAGGGGCTGCCCGCCATGTCCCTGGCCTGGGGCCTGTGGGGTGACGAGGAAGACGGCCAGGGCGACGGCATGGGCGCCGGGCTGGGCGCCGCCGACCTGGCCCGGCTGCGCCGCTCCGGCATCCTGCCGCTCGGCCGGGCCGAGGGGCTGTCGCTGCTCGACGCCTCCTGCGCCCCGGGCGGGGCCGGGGACGAGGCGGTGCTGCTGCCGCTGCGCCTGGACCTCGCGGGGCTGCGCGCCCGTGCGGCGAACGGGACGGGCGCGGTGCCCGAGGTGCTGTACGGCCTGGTCCCCCCGGCCGCCGAGGCCCCCTTCCCCGACACGGCGGCCGCCGCCGACGACGCCGCGCGGCCCGCCGCCGGACTCGCCGAGCGGCTGGCGGGCAAGGCACGCGGCGAGCGCGTCGCCGCGCTGCGCACACTGGTACGGACCGAGGTGGCGACGGTCCTCGGATACGGTGACCCGCACCGCGTCGAGCTGCGGACCCCCTTCAAGGAAGCCGGTTTCGACTCGCTGACCGCCGTGGAACTGCGCAACCGGCTCACTACCGCCACCGCACTGCGGCTGCCCGCCACCCTGGTCTTCGACCACCCCACCCCCGCCGCGCTCGCCGACCATCTGGAACGCGAACTCCCCCGGAGCGGCCGGGACACCGGCACTCCCGCGGATGTGGCGGCCGTACTGGAGACGCTCGACCGCATCCGGGACGGGCTCGCCGAGGCCGTCACCGACGACGCCGGCCGGTCCGATGTCGCGGCCCGGCTGCGTGACCTCCTCGGACTCCTCGACGCCTCTGCCGCACCGGCGGCTTCCCCGGGCGCGGGCGACCCTGGCGACTCCGGCGGCTCCGGTGCCGCGTCGGTGGCCGACCGCCTGGCGACCGGCAACGACGACGACCTGTTCGCTCTCCTCGACAGCGACTTCAAGTTGACGTAACCCCGCCCGTCTCCACCTCCGCTCACCCGCCTCGGCCGCTCAGCGACTTTTGTTCCAGATCCAGAAGGAAATGCACGTGTCTTCTACAGCGCCCGCCAGCAACGAAGAGAAGCTTCGCGAATACCTCCGCCGCGCCATGACGGACCTTCATGAGGCACGCGAGCGGATCCGCCAGGTCGAGTCGAGCCGTAGCGAACCCATCGCGATCGTGGGCATGGGCTGCCGTTTCCCGGGCGGGGTCACCTCGCCCGAGGGTCTGTGGGACCTGGTCGCCTCGGGCACCGACGCCATCTCGCCGTTCCCGGTGGACCGGGGCTGGGACGTCGAGGCGCTGTACGACCCGGTGCCCGGCCGCCCGGGCCGCACGTACAGCCGCGAGGGCGGTTTCCTGCACGACGCGGGCGACTTCGACGCCGCCTTCTTCGGGATCTCACCGCGTGAGGCCCTGGCCATGGACCCCCAGCAGCGGCTGTTGCTGGAGACGTCCTGGGAGGCGCTGGAGCGGGCGGGCATCGACCCGCACACCCTGCGCGGCAGCCGGACCGGCGTCTACGCCGGGGTGATGTACCACGACTACGGCACATCGGTGGCGGACACCGCCGAGGCCGAGGTGGGCGGCTTCCTCGGCACCGGCACCTCCGGCAGCGTCTTTACCGGCCGGGTCTCCTACACGCTGGGCTTCGAGGGCCCGGCGGTAACGGTCGACACCGCCTGTTCGTCCTCTCTGGTAGCGCTCCACCTGGCGGTTCAGGCCCTGCGCAACGGCGAGTGCGACCTCGCGCTCGCCGGCGGCGTCACCGTCATGGCCGGACCGGGGACGTTCGTGGAGTTCTCACGGCAGCGGGGGCTGGCGGCGGACGGACGCTGCAAGGCGTTCTCGAACGCAGCGGACGGCACGGGCTGGAGCGAAGGCGCGGGCGTGCTCGCCGTCGAACGGCTCTCGGACGCGCTGCGCAACGGCCGCCGCGTCCTGGCCGTGGTACGCGGTTCCGCCGTCAACCAGGACGGCGCCAGCAACGGACTGACCGCACCCAACGGCCCCTCCCAGCAGCGCGTCATCCACGAGGCGCTGCGAAACGCCGGCCTGGGAACAGGCGACGTGGACGCCGTCGAAGCCCACGGCACCGGCACCCGACTGGGCGACCCCATCGAAGCCCAGGCACTCATGGCCACCTACGGCAAGGGACGCGCAACCGAACAGCCACTATGGCTCGGCTCGTTGAAATCCAACATCGGACACACCCAAGCCGCCGCAGGCGTCGGCGGCATCATCAAGATGGTGCTGGCCATGCAACACGGCGAACTCCCCCGCACCCTCCACGCCGAACAGCCCTCCACCGAGATCGACTGGTCAGCGGGCACGGTCACGCTGCTGAACGAGCCGGTGCCCTGGCCTCGGCACGACCGGCCGCGCCGATCCGCCGTCTCCTCCTTCGGCGTCAGCGGCACCAACGCCCATGTGATCCTGGAGCAGGCACCCGAGCCGACCAAGGCGGACGAGCCGGAGAACGTACGGGCGTTGAGCACGGTGCCGGTCGTCGTCTCGGCACGGAGCCGCGAGGCGCTGCGCGCGCAGGCGCGCCGGCTGGTCGACCACGTGGCTGCGGCGAGCGTGCTGGATCTCGGTTACTCCACGGCCGTCGCGCGCTCAGCCTTCGAGCACCGGGCGGTCGTGCTGGCCGAGGACAGCGCTGCGCTGCGGGCCGGGCTGGAAGCGATCGCCGCAGACGAGCCGTCCGTCGACGTCGTGTCCGGTGCGCTGGTCGGGGACGGCGGCCAGACGGTGTTCGTGTTCCCGGGGCAGGGGACGCAGTGGGTGGGCATGGCCGTCCCACTACTGGACGAATCCCCCGTATTCGCCGAGGCCATGGCCCGGTGTGAGGCGGCGCTGGCCGGGCTGGTCGACTGGAAACTCACCGACATCCTGGACGACGAGGATGCCCTGCGCCGCGTCGACGTCGTCCAGCCCGCCTGCTTCGCCATCATGGTCTCGCTCGCCGAGCTATGGAAGTCCATGGGCCTCCAGCCGGACGCTGTCATCGGCCACTCACAAGGCGAAATCGCCGCAGCCGTAGTATCCGGCGCCCTCTCCCTGGAGGACGGGGCCCGGATCGTCACCCTCCGCGCCCAGATCATCGGCCGCGAACTCGCCGGACACGGCGGCATGGCCGCCATCGCCCAAACCCCCACCGATGTCGAACAACGCATGACCCCCTGGGCCGGACGCCTGCACATCGCCGCCGTCAACGGCCCCAACGCCACCGTCATCGCCGGTGACCCCGATGCCCTGGCCGAGATGGTGACCGCCTGCCAGGCGGAGGGAATCCGGGCCCGCACCATCGCCGTGGACTACGCCTCCCACTCCACCCACGTCGAAACCATCCGCGCCGAACTGCTGGACGCACTGGCAAACATCCGCCCGCAGGCTTCAGCCATCCCCTTCTACTCGACAGTCGAAGCATCCTCCCTCGACACCACGGCCCTCGACGCCGACTACTGGTACCGCAACCTCCGCCACACCGTCCGCTTCCACGACACCGTCGAACTACTCCAAGCCGACGGCTACACCCTCTTCATCGAATCCAGCGCACACCCCGTCCTCACCCCCACCCTCCCCGACGCTGTCGTAGCCACCGGCACCCTCCGACGCAACGAAGGCAACCTCCGCCGCTTCCTCACCTCCACCGCCGAAGCCTTCACCCACGGCGCCCCCATCCAATGGCCAGCCACCTTCGGGGAAACCGGCGCCCACCACACCGACCTCCCCACCTACCCCTTCCAACGCCGGCACTACTGGCTGGAGGCCTCCCAGGCCCAGCAGGAGTCCCTCTCCTACCAAGTCGCCTGGAAGCACCTGCCGTTCACCGGCTCGGCACGTCTCACCGGCCGCTGGCTCCTCATCTCCCCCACCGGCCGGGAAACCGATCTGGGCCAGGCCCTCACCACCCACGGCGCCACCGTCACTCACCTCACCATCGACCCCACCACCACGGACCGCGCTGCCCTCGCCACCCTCCTCACCGCCCACCACGACCAGCCGGTCACCGGCATCGTCTCCCTCCTGGGCCTCGCCGCCACCGTCGCCCTGACGCAAGCCCTCGGCGACAGCGGTCTCGACGCGCCGCTCTGGACGATCACTCGGGGCGCCGTAGCCGTCACCCCCGGCGAGGCCCCCGACCCCGAAGCCGCCCAACTCTGGGCCTTCGGACGCGTCGCAGCCCTCGAACACCCCGACCGCTGGGGCGGACTCATCGACCTCCCCCACACCCCCACACCCCGCACCACCGACCACCTCACCCAAGCCCTCACCAACACCAACACCGAAGACCAGATCGCCCTCCGCCCCTCCGGCGCCTACGGCCGCCGTCTCGTACGGGTCCCCGTCGCCCGTACCGCCGACGAGGGCCGGCAGCCCCGAGGCACGGTGCTGCTCGTCGGGGACACCACGCCCGTCGCCGAACAGCTCGTACGGCGGCTGCTCGCGCAGGGCGCCGAGCGGGTCCTCATCGCAGACCCCTCGCTCACCGACCTGCCCGGCACGCTGACGGACCTCGCCCCCCGAGCGGCCGTCGCCGCCGGTGCCGAGGTGACGGACCGAGCGTCCCTCGCCGCCCTGCTCGACGAGCACTCCCCCACCACCGTCGTGATCGCTCCGCCCCAGGCGGCGCCGACCCCGCTCGCGACCACCACCCCCGCCGAATTCGCGGCGGCCGTCGCCGCCAAGACGACCACCGCTGCCCTCCTCGACGCGCTGCTGACGCCGGGCGAGGGGACGGAAGCAGGGTCGGACGCAGCGCATGACGTACCGGAGTTCGTCGTCTTCTCCTCCGTGTCCGGAGTGTGGGGCGGCGCCCGCCAGGGTGCGTACGCGGCCGGCACCGGCTATCTCGATGCGCTGGCCGAGCGCCGCCGTGCCCGCGGACTGCCCGCCGTCTCGGTGGCCTGGACGCCCTGGTCCGGCGGTGTGACCGCCGAGGGCACCAGCGCCGAGGCGATGCGCCGTTACGGCATCGCCCCGCTGGAGCCGCAGGCGGCGCTGGCCGAACTGGAACGGGCGCTGGCGCGCGGTGCGGGGTCGGTCGCGGTCGTGGATGTCGACTGGGAACGGTTCCTCACGTCGTTCACCTCCGTACGCCCCACCGCCCTCTTCGACGAGCTGCCCGAGGCCCGCCGGATGCAGGCTGCAGGGACGACGACTGCGGACGGTCCGGGCGTCGCGGACACCTCGCCCGGCAGCGGTACGGAGCTGGCCCGCGTGCTGCGCGCCCTGCCCGTCACCGAGCGGGACAAGACCCTGATGGACCTGGTCGCCTCGCATGCGGCCGTGGTCCTCGGCGAGGGCTCGGCCACGGCTGTGGACCCGGACCGGGCGTTCAAGGACGTCGGCTTCACCTCCATGACCGCCGTCGAGCTGCGCAACCGCCTCAAGGAGGCCACCGGCCTCACCCTCCCCGCCTCCCTCGTCTTCGACCACCCCAACCCGCGCGCCCTGGCCGGCCATCTGCGCACCGAGCTGCTGGGCGAGGACGCGGACGTCACGGAGCCCACCCCCGCCCCCGCCGCGTTCCACTCCGACGAGCCGATCGCGATCATCGGGATGGCCTGCCGCTTCCCCGGCGGCGTCACCACCCCCGAAGACCTGTGGGACCTGCTGTCCACGGGCCGCGACGCCATCACGGACCTGCCGGACAACCGGGGCTGGGACCTGGCGGAGCTGTACGACCCGGATCCGGACGCGGCCGGACGCTCGTATGTCCGCGGGGGCGGATTCCTGCACGACGCGGGCGACTTCGACGCCGCCTTCTTCGGCATCTCGCCCCGCGAGGCCCTGGCCATGGACCCCCAGCAGCGGCTCGTCCTGGAACTCGCCTGGGAGTCCTTCGAACGGGCCGGGCTCCGGCCGACGGAACAGCGCGGCACCCGCACCGGCGTGTTCATGGGCACCAACGGCCAGCACTACATGCCGCTGCTACAGAGCGGTACGGAGAGCTTCGACGGCTATCTCGGCACCGGCAACTCCGCCAGCGTCATGTCCGGTCGCATCTCCTACGTCCTGGGTCTGGAGGGCCCCGCGGTGACGGTCGACACGGCCTGTTCCTCCTCCCTCGTCGCCCTCCACCTGGCCGCGCAGGCGCTGCGCCGGGGCGAGTGCGACCTGGCGTTCGCGGGCGGCGCCACGGTGATGTCGTCGCCGGATCCGCTCGTGGAGTTCTCGGGCCAGCGCGCGGCATCGCCGGACGGCCGCTGCAAGGCGTTCGCCGACTCCGCTGACGGCTTCGGGCCCGCGGAGGGCGCGGGCATGCTGCTGGTCGAACGGCTCTCGGACGCGCTGCGCAACGGCCGCCGAGTGCTGGCCGTGGTGCGCGGTTCCGCCGTCAACCAGGACGGCGCCAGCAACGGACTGACCGCACCCAACGGCCCCTCCCAGCAGCGCGTCATCCACGAGGCGCTGCGAAACGCCGGCCTGGGAACAGGCGACGTGGACGCCGTCGAAGCCCACGGCACCGGCACCCGACTGGGCGACCCCATCGAAGCCCAGGCACTCATGGCCACCTACGGCAAGGGACGCGCAACCGAACAGCCACTATGGCTCGGCTCGTTGAAATCCAACATCGGACACACCCAAGCCGCCGCAGGCGTCGGCGGCATCATCAAGATGGTGCTGGCCATGCAACACGGCGAACTCCCCCGCACCCTCCACGCCGAACAGCCCTCCACCGAGATCGACTGGTCAGCGGGCACGGTCACGCTGCTGAACGAGCCGGTGCC
The DNA here is from genome assembly GCF_003970715.1 of Streptomyces luteoverticillatus. Lineage (NCBI taxonomy): Bacteria > Bacillati > Actinomycetota > Actinomycetes > Kitasatosporales > Streptomycetaceae > Streptomyces > Streptomyces luteoverticillatus. The sequence goes on from NZ_CP034587.1 coordinate 1,140,449, forward strand.
CTGGCCTCAGCTCGACCGGCCCAGGCGTTCTGCGGTGTCCTCGTTCGGGATGGGCGGGACGAATGCGCATGTGGTGCTGGAGCAGGCGCCGACTTCAGCGGATGAACGGGATGACAGCGCACGGGAGCTGTCCTCGGTGCCGGTCGTGCTGTCCGGGCGGGACAGTGGTGCGCTGCGGGAGCAGGCGCGGCGGCTGATCGACCGGGTGGACGCGGCAAGTGTGCTGGACCTGGGCTACTCCACGGCTGTCACGCGGTCGGTCTTCGAACACCGGGCCGTCGTCCTGGCCAAGGACAGCACCACGCTACGAGCAGGCCTGGAAGCCATCGCTTCGGGCACGCCGTCGAGCGATGTCGTGACAGGCGTCGTCACCGGGGGCGGCACTCCCCGGTCGGTGTTCGTCTTCCCGGGGCAGGGCACCCAGTGGGCCGGCATGGCCGCCGACCTGCTCGACGAGTCCCCCGTGTTCGCCGCCGCCATGGCCCGGTGCGAGGCACTCCTCGCCGAACACCTCGACTGGAACCTCACCGACCTCATCCGACAGACCGACAACGCGCCCTCGCTCGAGCGCGAGGATGTGGTCCAGCCCGCCTGCTTCGCCGTCATGGTCTCGCTCGCCGAGCTGTGGAAGTCCATGGGCGTCGAGCCGCATGCCGTCATCGGCCACTCACAAGGCGAAATCGCCGCAGCAGTGGTATGCGGTGCGCTCTCGCTGGAGGACGGTGTGCGCGTCGTCGCCCTGCGCGCCCGCCTCATCGAACGCGAGCTGGCCGGACACAGCGGCATGCTCTCCCTCACCCTCCCCCTCGCCGAGACCGAGCAGCGCATCACCGGCTGGGGCGACCAGCTGAGCGTCGCCGTCATCGCCGGACCCACCTCCACCGTCATCGCCGGACCCCTCGACCAGATCGAAACAGCCCTCACCGCCTGCGAAACCGAAGGCATCCGCGCACGCCGCGTCCCCATCAGCTACGCCTCCCACACCCCCCACACCGAACCCATCCGCAACGAACTCATCCACACCCTCCACAACATCCGCCCGCAGGCTTCGACCATCCCGTTCTACTCCACCGTCGAAGCCGCCCCCATCGACACCACCACCCTCAACGCCACCTACTGGTACCGCAACCTGCGCGAAACCGTCCGCTTCCACGACACCGTCGAACTACTCCAGGCCGACGGCTACACCCTCTTCATCGAAGCCAGCGCACACCCCGTCCTCACCCCCACCCTCCCCGACAACATCACCGCCACCGGCACCCTCCGACGCAACGAAGGCGACCTCCGCCGCTTCCTCACCTCCACCGCCGAAGCCTTCACCCACGGCGCCCCCATCCAATGGCCGGCCACCTTCAACGCCACCAACGCCCACCACACCGACCTCCCCACCTACCCCTTCCAACGCCAGCGCTACTGGTACGAGCCCCGGTCCCGCCGCGGTGATGTGACCTCCTTCGGTATGTCGGCGGTCGACCACCCCCTGCTCGACGGCGGAGTGGAACTGCCCGACGGCGGTGGGTACCTCTACACCGCGCGTCTCGGTGCCGAGACCCAGCCGTGGCTGCGGGAGCACACTCTGCTGGACACACCGTTGATGCCGGGTGCCGCCTTCGTCGATCTCACGCTGTGGGCCGGCGGCCGGGTCGGCTGCGAGCTGGTCGAGGAGCTGATGCTGGCCGCGCCGCTGCTGCTGCCGGAGAGCGGTGCGGTGCGGCTGCGGCTCGTCGTCGGCGCGGCGGACGGCGACGGGCGCCGTTCCGTCACCGTGCACTCCCGGCCGGAGACCGGCCGGGAGCAGTGGGAGAAGCCGGAGGAGTCGGAGTCCTGGACGCGGCATGTTCAGGCGACCGTCGCTCCCGCCGACGAGGCGCGGCACGCTTCCCTCCCCTGGGAGGAGAGTTCGTCAGCCGCCTCCACCGCCTTCCGCCCCGCCGACTTCTACGCGTCCTTCGCCGAGCGCGGCTACACCTACGGCCCCCTCTTCCAGGGCGTCAAGGCGGGGCACGACGACGGCACCGCGGCCTACTCCGAAGTGGCCCTCCCGGAGGGGGCCGCGACGGCCGGACCGGACCGGTTCGGTATCCATCCGGCGCTGCTGGACGCCGCGTTCCAGACGATGAACCTCGGCTCTTTCTTCCCGCACGACGGCCAGGTCCGGATGCCCTTCGCCCTGCGCGGTATCCGCCTGTACGCCACCGGTGCCGAGCGTCTGCGGGTGCGGGTCACGGCGGCCGGGGACGACGCGGTACGCATCGAGGGTGTGGACGAGGGCGGACGGCCGGTCTGTGTGATCGACTCGCTCGCCGTACGGGCCGTGCCCGCCGAGCAGTTCCAGCTGCCCGGGCGCCCGGCGCGGGGTCTGGGCGACGGCATGCTGCACCGCGTCGAGTGGCCCGCGCTCTCCCTGCCCTCCGCCGGTTCCCCGTCCGCGCCGCACTGGACCCTGATCGGCGGGGACGTCTTCGGGCTGGCGGAAGGGCTGAGCACGGCCGGCGTGCCGTTCACCGCGGTCACGACCCTCACCGAGGCCGTGGAGGGCGTGGAGAACCTGGAGGACGCGGACGACAGCCCAACCGGCGTGATCGCCGTGTCGGTCCCCCGCTCCCCCTCCACCGACCCCGGTGCCGTACGCGGCGCTGTGCACAACGCCCTCGAGCTCCTACAAGAGTTGCAGGCGGCCGATACAGGTCAGCGCCTGGTGTTCGTCACCAGCGGCGCGGTGGCCGCCGGGCGCGGCGACCGGCTGGGGGACCCGGTAGCCGCGGCCGTGTGGGGCCTGGTGCGGTCCGCCCAGTCGGAGCAGCCGGACCGTTTCGTCCTGGTCGACGTGGAGGAAGCGGGCTCGGTGGACGGCGCGGCCTTGGCGGCCGGGCTGGCCTCCGGCGAGCCGCAGATGGCGATCCGGGCGGGGAAGGTCCGGGTCCCACGGCTGGCGACGATTCCCGAGGAGGACGCCGAGGCGCTGCTGCCGCCGGCCGGCGCCCGCTCCTGGCAGCTGGTCGGCGGTTCCGGGACGATCTCGGAGCTGGCGCTCGTACCGACCGCGGCGGACACCGTGCCGCTCGGCCCGGGCCAGGTGCGGATCGCGGTGCGCGCGGCGGGCATCAACTTCCGTGACACGCTGATCGCCCTGGGCATGTACCCGGGCGAGGCGGTGATGGGGGCCGAGGGTGCCGGCGTGGTCACCGAGGTCGGCCCGGAGGTGAGCGGACTCGCCGTCGGCGACCGGGTCCTGGGCATGTGGACGGACGCCTTCGCGCCGTATGCGGTGGCCGATCACCGGATGGTGGCGCACATGCCGCGCGGCTGGTCGTACGCCGAGGCCGCCTCGGTACCGGCCGTCTTCCTCAGCGCCTACTACGCGCTCAAGCACCTCGCCGGACTGCGACCGGGCCAGTCGCTGCTGGTGCACGCGGCGGCGGGTGGCGTCGGCATGGCGGCGGTGCAGTTGGCCCGTCACTTCGGCGCGGAGGTCTACGGCACCGCCAGCCCGGGCAAGTGGGACGTGCTGCGGGCGCAGGGCCTGGACGACCGGCACATCGCCAACTCCCGGACCCTGGACTTCGCCGAGCAGTTCTTGGAGGCGACCGGCGGACGCGGCGTGGATGTCGTGCTCAACTCCCTGGCAGGCCCGTTCGTCGACGCCTCGCTGCGGCTGCTGCCGCGCGGCGGGCAGTTCGTGGAGCTGGGCAAGGCGGATGTGCGCGAGGCCGAGCGGATCGCCGCCGAGCAGCCGGGCACCGGCTACCGGGTGCTGGAGCTGATGGAGCACGGCCCCGGGCTGATCGGCGAGATGCTCGCCGAGTTGCTGGAGCTGTTCGAGCGGGGCGTGCTGCGGCTGCTGCCGGTGGCCCCGTACGACCTCCGCAACGCCCGGGAGGCCTTCCGTACGCTCAGCCAGGCCGGGCACATCGGCAAGCTGGTGCTGACCATGCCGGCCGCCTTCGACGCCCACGGCACGGTGCTGATCACCGGCGGTACCGGAAACCTGGGCGGCACCCTCGCCCGGCACCTGGTCACCGAGCACGGCGTGCGGCATCTGCTGCTGATGAGCCGGCGCGGCGCGCAGGCCGAAGGCGCCGGGGAACTGGCCGCGGAGCTGCGCGGCCTGGGCGCGTCGGTGACCGTGGCGGCCTGCGATGCCGCCGACCGGGCGGCGCTGCGCGAGCTGCTGGCCGCCGTGCCGCCGGAGCACCCGGTCACGGCCGTGCTGCACGCGGCGGGCGTCCTGGACGACGGCGTCGTCACCTCTCTCACCCCGGAGCGGATCGACGGGGTGCTACGGCCCAAGGCCGATGCCGCCCTGAATCTGCACGAGGCGTCCCTGGACCCCGACCTCGGCCTGGACCTCTCGGTATTCGTGCTGTTCTCGTCCGTCGCCGCCCTGCTCGGCGGCCCGGGCCAGGGCAGCTACGCCGCCGCCAACGGCTTCCTGGACGCGCTCGCCCGGTACCGGCGCGACCGGGCACTGCCCGGGCTGTCGCTGGGCTGGGGCCTGGCGGGCAGCGGGCAGCTGACCGCGCACCTGGACACCGAGGAGTTGCACCGGCGGATGGCGCGGGGCGGTCTGCTGCCGCTGTCGGGTGAGCAGAGCATGGCGCTGTTCGACACCGCGCAGCGCGTCGACGAGGCGTTCCAGGCACCGGTGCGCCTGAACATCGCGGCACTGGCGGCCGGGGGGAACGTCCCGCCGGTGCTGCGGGACCTGCTGCCGGACGCGGCGGGCGACCCCGGCCGGGGCAGCGACGGCGCGTCCCGCCCGGCGTCGGGCGCGGCACCGGCGGACGGTGCCGAGGCCCTCGTCGAGCGGCTGTCCTCGCTCGGCGCGGCCGAGCAGCGGGAGCTGCTGCTGGAGACCGTACGGACCCACGCCGCCGTGGTCCTCGGGCACACGGAGCCCGAGGGCATCCTCGGCGAGCGGGCGTTCAAGGACCTGGGCTTCGACTCGCTGACGGCCGTCGAGATGCGCAACCGGCTCGCCGCGGCGACCGGGCTGCACCTGGCGGCGACCTTGGTGTTCGACAACCCCACCCCGGCGGCGCTCGCCGAGCACCTGCGGGAGCGGCTGGCCCCGGAGACGGCACCGGCGGCACCGCTGCTCGCCGAACTGGAAAGCCTGGAGGCGGTGTTCAAGGGGCTGGCCGCGGACGATGTGGCCTCGCTCGCCCCCGACGGCATCACCCGCCGGGAGATCGCCGCCCGTCTCGCGGCACTCGGCTCCCGGTGGAGTGCCCTCCAGGGCGACGGGGCGCCGCAGGAGGAGGACCGTTCGATCGTCGAGGAGATCGACACCGCCGACGACGACGATCTCTTCGCCTTCCTCGACGAGAAGCTCGGCGGCTCCTGACCCGCCGCCCTTCCGCCTGTCCCCCTTTCCGCCCCTGCCGCCCTGACGGCCCCTGGGCCGCACCGAACGACTTCTGACCAACGGGTGATGTGAATCATGACGAACGCAACCGAACAGAAACTGCGCGACTACCTCAAGCGGACCACCACCGAACTCCACCGCACCACCGAGCGTCTGAAGGACATCGAGCGCCGGCAGCACGAGCCGATCGCCATCGTCGGCATGGGCTGTCGCTTCCCGGGCGGGGTCACCTCGCCCGAGGGCCTGTGGGACCTGGTGGCCTCGGGCACGGACGCGATCTCGCCGTTCCCGGTGGACCGGGGCTGGGACGTGGCCGGGCTCTACGACCCGGACCCGGACGCGGCCGGCCGTACGTACACCCGCGAAGGCGGATTCCTGCACGACGCGGGCGACTTCGACGCCGGCTTCTTCGGCATCTCGCCCCGCGAGGCCCTGGCCATGGACCCGCAGCAGCGACTGCTCTTGGAGACGTCCTGGGAGGCGCTGGAGCGGGCGGGCATCGACCCGCACACCCTGCGCGGCAGCCGAACCGGCGTCTATGTCGGCGCCTGGAACGGCGGCTACACCGATGAGGTCCGCCACCCCAGCGCCGAACTGGAGGCGCAGTTGCTCACCGGCGGCGTGGTCAGCTTCACCTCCGGGCGGATCTCCTACGTCCTGGGCCTGGAGGGCCCGGCCGCCACCGTCGACACGGCCTGCTCGTCCTCGCTGACAGCCCTCCACCTGGCCGTACGGGCGCTGCGGCAGGGCGAGTGCGATCTGGCGCTGGCCGGCGGCGCGACGGTCATGGCCACACCCGGCGTCTTCGTCCGCTTCGCACGCCAGCGCGGAGTGGCGGCGGACGGCCGTTGCAAGGCGTTCGCCGACTCCGCGGACGGCTTCGGACCCGGCGAGGGCGTGGGTGTGCTCGCGGTCGAGCGGCTCTCGGACGCGCTGCGCAACGGCCGTCGGGTGCTGGCCGTGGTGCGCGGTTCCGCCGTCAACCAGGACGGCGCCAGCAACGGACTGACCGCGCCCAGCGGCCGGGCCCAGGCCCGGCTGATCCGGCAGGCCCTGGACGATGCCCGGCTCACCGGCGACGCCGTGGACGCGGTGGAGGCGCACGGTACGGGGACGAGGCTGGGCGATCCCATCGAGGCGCAGGCGCTGCTGGCCACGTACGGCAAGGGGCGGACCGCCGACCGGCCGCTTTGGCTGGGCTCGTTGAAGTCGAACATCGGGCACGCGCAGGCCGCCGCCGGTGTGGGCGGGGTCATCAAGATGGTGATGGCCATGCAGCACGGCGAGCTCCCCCGCACCCTGCACGCCGAACAGCCCTCCACCGAGATCGACTGGTCGGCGGGCGCGGTCGCCCTGCTGAACGAGCCGGTGACCTGGCCGCGCGGCGAGCGCCCGCGCCGGGCGGGCATCTCGTCCTTCGGCGTCAGCGGGACCAACGCCCACGTGATCCTGGAGGAGGCACCCGAGCCGACTGCGGCGGACGAGCCGGAGAGCGTACGGGCGTTGAGCCCGGTGCCGGTCGTACTGTCCGGGCGCGACGGCGGTGCCCTGCGGGACCAGGCCCGACAGCTGACCGACCGGGTGGCTGCGGCGAGCGTGCTGGATCTCGGCTACTCCACGGCCGTCGCGCGCTCGGCCTTCGAGCACCGGGCGGTCGTGCTGGCCGAGGACAGCGCTGCGCTGCGGGCCGGGCTGGAGGCAGTCGTCGCGGGTGAGCCGTCCGCCGATGTCGTGTCCGGTGTCGCGGCGAGCGCGGGCGGAAAGACAGTGTTCGTCTTCCCCGGGCAGGGGACACAGTGGGCAGGCATGGCCGTCCCGCTACTGGACGAGTCACCGGTGTTCGCCGAGGCCATGGCCCGGTGTGAGGCGGCGCTGGCCGGGCTGGTCGACTGGAAACTCACCGACATCCTGGACGACGAGAACGCCCTGCGCCGCGTCGACATCGTCCAGCCCGCCTGCTTCGCCATCATGGTCTCGCTCGCCGAGCTATGGAAATCCATGGGCCTCCAGCCCGACGCCGTCATCGGCCACTCACAAGGCGAAATCGCCGCAGCCGTGGTCTCCGGCGCGCTGTCACTGGAAGACGGAGCCCGCATCGTCACCCTCCGCGCCCAGATCATCGGCCGCGAACTCGCCGGACACGGCGGCATGGCCGCCATCGCCCAAACCCCCACCGAAGCGGAAACCCGCCTGGCCAAATGGGACGGCCGACTGGAGATCGCGGTAATCAACGGCCCCAACTCCACCGTCATCGCCGGAGACCCCCACGCCCTCACAGAACTGGTCACCACCTGCGAGGCGGAAGGAATCCGGGCCCGCACCATCGCCGTCGACTACGCCTCCCACTCCACCCACGTCGAAACCATCCAGAACGAGCTGATCCAGGCACTGAACGGCATCCGCCCTCAGCCCTCAACCATCCCGTTCTACTCGACAGTGGACGGCGCCACGATCGACACCACGACCCTCAACGCCGACTACTGGTACCGCAACCTCCGCCAAACCGTCCGCTTCCACGACACCGTCGAACTACTCCAAGCCGACGGCTACACCCTCTTCATCGAATCCAGCGCACACCCCGTCCTCACCCCCACCCTCCCCGACGCTGTCGTAGCCACCGGCACCCTCCGACGCAACGAAGGCAACCTCCGCCGCTTCCTCACCTCCACCGCCGAAGCCTTCACCCACGGCGCCCCCATCCAATGGCCAGCCACCTTCGGGGAAACCGGCGCCCACCACACCGACCTCCCCACCTACCCCTTCCAACGCCGGCACTACTGGCTGATGCCGGACCGGGACGGCGAGGGCCGGCGTTATCACGTCGCCTGGAAGAAGCTGTCGTTCACCGGTTCGGCGCACCTCACCGGCCGCTGGCTCCTCATCTCCCCCACCGGCCACGACACCGACCTCACCCAGACCCTCACCACCCACGGCGCCACCGTCACCCACCTCACCATCGACCCCACCACCACAGACCGCACCACCCTCATCACCCTCCTCACCGAAGCGAACGCCACCACCTGCACCGGCATCGTCTCCCTCCTCGGCACCGACGAGCGGCCGCACCCCGTCCGTCCCGGCGTCGACTGCGCCACGGTCTCGACCATGCTGCTGGCCCAGGCGCTCGCCGACGTGACCCGGGGCGCGGAGCCGGATGCGGAACCGAAGCTGTGGACCGTGACGCGCGGGGCCGTGGCCGTTTCCCCGTCCGAGCGGCCGTCCACGGCCGGTGCGCAGGTGTGGGGCCTGGGCCGCTGCGCGGCCCTGGAACTGCCCACGCTGTGGGGCGGTCTGGTGGATCTGCCGGGCGGCGACGCGCAGGCCGGCGGCCGGGTCGAACAGCAGCTGATCCAGGCGCTGTCGGGGGCCGGCGGCGAGGACCAGGTGGCGCTGCGGCCCTCGGGTGCGTACGGCCGCCGCCTGCTGCCCGCCCCCGCCGGCAGCACGCCCTCCACGGGCTATGCGCCGCGCGGCACCGTGCTGGTGTCCGGCGGCACGGGTGCGCTCGGCGGCCATCTGGCGCGCTGGCTGGCCCGTAACGGCGCCGAGCACCTGGTGCTGGTCGGCCGCCGCGGCAGGGACACCCCCCTTGTCGCGGAACTGACGGCGGAGATCGAGGCGTTGGGCGCCGCGGTGACCGTGGCCGCCTGTGACGTGGCGGACCGGGAGGCGCTGCGGGAGCTGCTGGCGTCGCTGCCGGCCGACCGGCCGCTGACGGCGGTGTTCCACGCCGCCGGAATCCCGCACTCGGCCGCGCTCACCGACACCGCTCCGGAGACCCTGGCACGGGTCCTGTCGGCCAAGGTCACCGGTGCCCGCCATCTCCACGAGCTCACCCGGGACCGGGAGCTGGACGCGTTCGTCCTGTACGCGTCCGGGGCCGGGGTGTGGGGCAGCGGGGAGCAGAGCGCGTACGGCGCGGCCAACGCCGCGCTGGACGCGCTGGCCGAGCAGCGGCGCGCCGAGGGGCTTCCCGCCACCTCGGTCGCCTGGGGCCTGTGGGACGGCGGCGGCATGGGGCAGGAGGGCGCGGCGTTCCTCGGCTCGCTCGGGCTGCGGCCGATGGCGCCCGAGGTCGCCCTCGCCGCGCTCCAGGAGACGCTGGACCGGGACGAGACCTGTGCGACGGTCGTCGATGCCGACTGGTCCCGGTTCGCCCCCGCGTTCACCGCCTTCCGGCCCAGCCCGCTGATCACGGAGCTGCCCGGCGTACGGACCACCGGCGGCCCGGCCGTGCGACCGGAGCCCGCCGACACGCCCGCGGAGCAGGGCGTGGTGGCGCGGCTGCGGCAGGTTCCGGCCGCCGAGCGGCGGGAGGTGCTGCTGGATCTGGTGCGCCGGCACGCCGCGGCCGTGCTCGGCCACCCGGGGCCCGAGCACATCGATCCCGACGGCGGGTTCCGGGCGCTGGGCTTCAGCTCGGTGACCGCGGTCGAGCTGGCCGGCAAGCTCGGCGTGGCAGTGGGCCGCAAGCTCCCCGCCACCTTCGCTTTCGACCACCCCAATGCCCGGGCGGCGGCCGGCCGGCTCGCCGAGCTGCTGGACGTACGGGCGGACGGCCCCGGGGACGCGGACGGCACGGCGGACGGCGACCCCCGCGAGGCCGGGATCCGGCGGGCCCTGCGGACCGTGCCACTGGCCCGGCTGCGGGACGCCGGACTGTTGGACGGCCTGCTCGAACTCGCCGGACTGCGGCCCGAATCGGCGGCCCCGGACGCCATGGGCCCGGTGGGCACCACGGGCTCGGTGAGCGCGGCGGGCTCGATGGACGAGCTGAACGAGCTGAACGAGGTGGACGAGCTGGACGCCGAGGCCCTGGTGAACCTCGTGCTCGGCAACCCCGGCTCCTGACCCCGCCCCTTCCCTGGCCACCCCCTCCCCCACCCCCTCCCTCTTCTACCCAGCACGAATCCGGCCCGGTCCGAGACCGGCCCGGACCTCAGCGAGGAGACCACTCCATGTCCCTGTCTCAGGACAAGGTGCTCGACGCCCTGCGCACCTCCGTCAAGGACGCCGAGCGGCTGCGCCGGCAGAACCACGACCTCATGGCGGCCCGCCACGAGCCGATCGCCATCGTGGGCATGGCCTGCCGCTTCCCCGGCGGCGTGCGCTCGCCCGAGGACCTGTGGCAGCTGGTCTCGTCGGGGACGGACGCGGTCGGCCCGTTCCCCGACGACCGCGGCTGGGACGTGGCGGGAATCTACGACCCGGACCCGGCGGCACCCGGCAAGACGTACTGCCGCGAGGGCGGCTTCGTGTACGACGCGGGCGACTTCGACGCGTCGTTCTTCGGGATCGGCCCGCGCGAGGCCACGGTCATGGACCCGCAGCAGCGACTGCTGCTGGAGACGTCCTGGGAGGCCCTGGAGCGGGCCGAACTGGACCCGCGCGCGCTGCGCGGCAGCCGCACCGGCGTGTTCGTCGGCGCGGCGCACCAGGGTTATCTCCCCGGCGGCGCGGAGGGCTCCGCCCGGCTGCCGGAGGGGTCCGAGGGCTATTTGCTGACCGGGAACGCCGGTGCTGTGGTCTCCGGCCGGATCAGCTACGTCCTGGGCCTGGAGGGTCCGGCCCTGACGGTCGACACGGCCTGTTCGTCCTCACTGGTGGCACTCCACCTGGCGGTGCAGGCGCTGCGCCGGGGCGAGTGCGAGCGGGCGCTGGCGGGCGGGGTGGCGGTGCTCGCCAACCCGGACGCGTACGTGGAGTTCGCCCGGCAACGAGGGCTGGCGGCGGACGGCCGTTGCAAGGCGTTCGCGGACGCGGCGGACGGTACGGGATGGGCCGAGGGCGTCGGTGTGCTGGTGGTGGAGCGGCTCTCGGACGCGGTGCGCGACGGCCGCCGGGTGCTGGGCGTGGTCCGCGGCACGGCGGTGAACCAGGACGGAGCCAGCAGCGGGCTGTCGGTGCCCAACGGCCCGGCCCAGCAGCGGGTCATCCGCCAGGCACTGGCCGACGCCCGGCTGGGCGCGGACCAGGTCGACGTGGTGGAGGCGCACGGCACCGGCACCCGCCTCGGCGACCCCATCGAGGCGCAGGCGCTGCTGGCCACGTACGGCCAGGAGCGGGCGGCCGAACAGCCTTTGTGGCTGGGCTCGTTGAAGTCCAACATCGGACACGCCCAGGCCGCCGCGGGAGTCGGCGGCATCATCAAGATGGTGATGGCCATGCGGCACGGCCGGCTGCCGAAGACCCTGCACGTGGACACGCCCACGCGGCACGTGGACTGGTCGCAGGGGCAGGTGCGGCTGCTGACCGAGGCGGTGCCCTGGCCGGAGACGGGCGCGCCCCGGCGGGCCGCGGTGTCCGGCTTCGGGGTCAGCGGCACCAACGGCCATGTCGTCCTGGAGCAGGCGCCGGAGCCGGCCGTGGCGGACGAGCCGGGCGCCGAGCGGCCGTCGCTGGTGCCGTGGGTGCTCTCGGGCCGTACGGAGGCGGCGCTGCGCGACCAGGCCCGGCGGCTGGCCGACCACCTGACGCGCCACCCGCACCTGGACCCGCTGGACATCGCCTACTCCCTGGCCACCACCCGCAGCGCCTTCGGGCACCGCGCGGCGGTCCTCGTCGGATGCACGGGGACGGACGGGCAGCGGGTGAGCGCCGGTGCCGCGACGGCGGAACTGGCGGAGTTGGCGGAGTTGGCGGAGACGGAGGGCGGGCGCGTGGCCACGGGCGCCGTCCTCGGCGCCGAGCCGCGCGAGGGCGGCGATGGCGCCGTCGCCCGCGCCCTCGCCGAGGGCTTCGCGCGGGGCGCGGATGTGGACTGGTCCCGGCTGTTCGACGGCACGGGAGCACGCCGGATCCCGCTGCCCACCTACGCTTTCCAGCACCGCCGTTTCTGGCTGTCGGCCACCGGTGCGCGGACCTCGGGCCCGGCGTCGGCGGACGCCCAGGACTCCCCGGCCCGCACGGCGGTCGAAGTCCCTGCCGAAGCCCCTGCTGATGAGTCCGCTGCCGCCTTCGCGAGCCCCGCGGGCTCCACAGGCCCCGCCGGTCCCACGGCGACTGCCTCCCTGACCCCCGACGAGCTGCTGGCCCTGGTCCGTACGGAGGCCGCCACCGCGCTCGGCCATGGCACGCTCGAGGACGTCCCGGCCGACTCCGCCTTCGACGAGCTCGGCTTCGACTCACTCGCCGCCATCGAGCTGACCGCCGCCCTCTCCGGCGCCGTGGGCACCGAGGTCCCCACCTCCGCCGTCCTCGAGCACCCCACGCCGCAACAGCTGGCCGACCACCTGACCGCCCTCCTTGCCACGGCATCCGCGGCGGGCGCCGGCCAGGACGCCGACGGCCCGTCGCGGCCCGCCCAGGAGTCCGGCCTGGTGGCGATGTACCGGCGGGCGCTGCGGCTGCGCCAGGGCGAAGAGGTCGTCGCGGTGCTGGCCGCGCTCTCCGCGTTCCGGCCCGCCTTCCCCGCCGACCATGAACCGGCGGGGCCGGGCACGTCCGCCCAATGGCAGCAGGACCCGGTGCCCCTGACCGGCGGCGGCCCGGGCCCGGAGCTGATCTGCTGCTCGGGCACCGCGGCGGCATCGGGCCCGGAGGAGTTCACCGCCCTGGCCGCCGCCCTCGACGGCCGGCTGGGCGTATCGGCACTGCGCCAACCCGGCTTCGGCGCGGGAGAGTTGCTGCCCGGCTCACTGGACATCCTGCTCGACGCGCAGGCCGACGCCGTACTGCGGCACACCCAGGGCGCGCCCTACGCCCTGTTCGGCCACTCGATGGGCGGCTCTCTGGCACACGCGCTGGCGCTGCGCCTGGAGGAGCGCGGCGCCGGGCCCGTCGCGCTGGTGCTGGCGGACGTGTATCTGCCCAGCGCGCCCGGGGCGATGGCCGTGTGGCGCAACGCGATGCTCGACTGGGTCATGGAGCGGTCCGTGGTGACCATCGACGACACCCGGCTCACCGCCATGGGCGCGTACAACGAGATGCTCCTGCCGTGGGCCCCGAGCCCGACGAAGGCGCCGGTGCTGTTCGTGCGGGCGAGCGAGCCGATGGAGCGGTGGGCGGGCGAGCCGGACGGCTGGCGGGCCCGCTGGGACGGCGGCGAGCACACCGCCGTCGACGCCCCCGGCACCCACCTCACGATGATGACCGAGCACGCCCGCGCCACCGCCGACGCCGTGCACCGTTGGCTCGGCGACCTGTGAGCGCCCCGCCCCGACCGCGGTCCGGCCTCGATCCGGCCGCCATGTGCCCGTAGACCCCTTAGACCCCGTAGACCCCGCAAACCCCATGGCCCCCCATAGGCCCCGTAGCCCAAGGACAGGAACCGAACTGATCGTGCTGTTGCGCAGAAAACACCGGCAGGGCGCCGGGCCCCGGCCGTACGGCCGGGCCGGCCGTCTCCTGACGCACGCGCTCGCCGCCGTGTGCGCCGCCACCCTGCTCACCGCCCCCGCCGCGGATGCCACTCCCCAGGAGGGCTCGGCGCGGGTACGCGCCCTGGTGGCCAAGATGACGCTCGACGAGAAGATCTCGTTCGTGCACTGGACCACGGGCCCGAAGAACGGCCCGACGATGAAGGGCATCGGCTATCTGCCGGGAGTCCCGCGGCTGGGCATCCCCGAGCTGCGGACCGCCGACGGCCCGGCCGGCATCCGGCTGCTGGGCCGCACCGCGACCGCCATGCCCACACCCGTGGCGCTCGCCGCCACCTTCGACGACCGCCTCGCGGGCGAGTACGGCAAGGTGCTGGGTCGCGAGGGCCGCGCGATGGGTCATGACAATGTGCTGGCCCCGATGACGAACATCATCCGGGTCCCCTACGCGGGGCGGAACTTCGAGACCTTCAGCGAGGACCCGCTGCTGTCCTCCCGGATGGCCGCCGGCGAGATACGCGGCATCCAGGGACAGGGCCTGATGGCGACGGTCAAGCACTTCGCCGCCAACAACCAGGAGCGGGACCGCATGACGGTCGACGCCACCGTCGACGAGCAGACTCTCCAGGAAGTGGAGTTCCCGGCCTTCCGCAGTGCGGTGGAGGCCGGCGCCGCCTCCGTGATGTGCGCGTACAACAGCGTCAACGGCGCGCAGTCGTGCAGCAACGACGGCCTGCTGCGGGGGGTGCTGCGCGAGCAGTGGGACTTCCGCGGCTGGGTGATGTCCGACTGGCTGGCCACCCATGCCACCTCCGACATCACCAAGGGCCTGGACCAGGAGCTGGGCATCGACCTGAGACTCGGCGAGCCCGTACCGCCCTCGAAGTACTTCGACGCCGAGCTGAAGGCCGCGATCGCGAAGGGGGCCGTCCCCGAGGCCACGCTCGACCGGTCCGTGGTCCGCATCGTCGGCCAGATGGAACGCTTCGGACTGCTCGATCCGGGCTCCCCCCGGCCCGATCGCGATCCGCAGGCCGGCCGCGCGGCGGCCCGCACCGTCGCCGAGAAGGGCGGGGTGCTGCTGCGCAACGAGCGCGGCACCCTCCCGCTGTCGGACCGGGACACCGGCGACATCGCGGTCATCGGCCACAGCGCCAAGTACCCCAAGGTGACCGGCGACGGCAGCGCCCATGTCGTGCCCGACCGGGCCACCGCCCCGGTGGACGCGCTGCGGCAGCGGGCGGGCCGGGGCACATCGGTGACGTACGAGCCGGGCCAGGACCTGGTGGGCGTGCCGCTGCCCGGCTCCGCGCTCAGCCCGGCCTTCTCCAACGGCAAGCAGCTGGACCCGCTGGGGAAGGGCACGTTCTACGAAGGCGAGCTGACCGTGCCCGCCGAGGGCGACTACACCTTCGCCTTCAAAGTCATGGGCGGGGTGGCCAACCTCAGCATCGGCGACCACCCGATGATCCTGGGCACCGAGACCTACGGCACCGTCTCCACCGTCGTGCACCTGTCCAAGGGCACCCACCGCGTCGCCATGAACGGCTGGGCCTGGGAGGACACTCCGCTGACCGCCGATCTGAGCTGGGTCACCCCCCGGCAGGCCCGGGACGACTTCGACCGGGCGGTGGCGGCCGCCGCCAAGGCCCGCACCGCGATCGTCTTCGCCCATGACGACGGCACCGAGGGCGTGGACCGCGAGTCCCTGTCCCTGCCGGGCCGGCAGGACGAACTGATCGCCGCGGTGGCCAAGGTCAACCCCCGCACCGTGGTCGTCCTCAACACCGGTTCCGCCGTCCTGATGCCCTGGCTGCGCGACACCGCCGCCGTCCTGGAGATGTGGTACCCGGGGCAGGAAGGCGCCGAGGCCACCGCCTCGCTGCTGTACGGCGACAGCGCCCCCAGCGGCCGGCTCACCCAGACCTTCCCGGCGAGCGAGACCGCCCATCCCATGGCCGGCGACCCGCACCGCTACCCCGGGGTGAACGGCAAGCAGACCTACTCCGAAGGACTCAAGGTCGGCTACCGCTGGTACGACGACACGGGCGTGGCCCCGCTCTTCCCCTTCGGCCACGGCCTGTCGTACACCACATTCGACCAGCGCGACCTCGCCGTGCAGCGCACCGCCGCGGGCCTGACGGCCACGGTGACCGTGCGCAACACCGGGTCCCGCGCGGGCGAGGAGACCGTACAGCTCTACCTCGGCCCCAGCCCCGACACCACGGCACCGCAGGTCGAGAAGAAGCTCGCCGGCTACGCCAAGGTCGCCCTGGCACCCGGAGAGCAGCGCCGGGTCACCATCACCGTCGACGAACAGCAGCTGCGCCACTGGGACTCCACCACGCACCGCTGGCGGCTGGGCACCGGTGAGCGCACCGTCCAGGTGGGCTCCTCTGCGGCGGAGCTCAAGGCGTCGCGCACCGTCACCGTACAGCCGCGGTGAGCGCACCGGGCACCGCGCCTCTCGCCCCACTCGCCACTCCCACTCCCCGCGTCTCCCACTCCCCGCGTTCAGGAAGATCTATGGAACTCGCAGGTCAGGTAGCACTCGTCACCGGCGCCGCCCGTGGCATCGGCCGCGCCATCGCCCTCCGGCTGGCCGAGGCCGGCTGCGATATCGCCCTCAACTACCGCAGTTCGACGGCACAGGCCCAGGACGTGGCCGAGCGCATCGCCGCACTGGGCCGCCGGGTCGAGTTGTTCCCCGGCGACCTCGCCCGCCCCGAGGTACCCAAGCAGCTGGCCGGGGCGGTGATCGAGGCGTTCGGCCGGATCGACGTCCTGGTGAACAACGCGGGCATCGGCCGCGACAAACTGCTGCTGTCGATGGAAGCCGATGACATCAACGACGTCATCGCCACCAATCTCGTCGGCCCCATGCTCCTGACCCAGGCCACCGCGCTCACCATGGTGCGGCAACGCTCGGGCCGGATCGTCAACATCTCCTCCGCGGCGGCGGCCAAGCCCGGCAAGGGACAGTCCAACTACGCGGCCTCGAAGGGCGGCCTGGAGGCGTTCACCAAGGCCATGGCCGTCGAGCTGGGCTCCCGCGGCATCCTGGTGAACGCGGTGGCCCCCGGGATCACCAGGACGGACCTGACCGAGCGGCTGATCGACGGAGCGGCGTCCGAACTGCTGGGCCGGCAGGTGGTCGGCTCGTTCGCCGGGCCCGAGGCGGTGGCCGAGGCCGTGCTGTACCTGGCGAGTCCGCGCAACACCCACACCACCGGCACGGTCCTGGCCGTGGACGGCGGGCTGAAGATGCCCTGAGGCGTCTGAACGCCGGGCGCGGCGCGGCCGTATGTGTCCTCGCATCACTCAAACCACTCGATCCAGCTGATGCGAAGCGACAGCAAAGGAACGATCATGACGCATTCGTCACCCGAGCCATCCGTGCCGGCCGCCTCATCCGGTCCGGCCGGCGCCACCCGTCGTACCGTCGTCGCGGCGACCGGGGCCGCCGGTCTCGCCGCCGTCCTCGCGGCGTGCGGCGGCTCCGACGACACGGGCTCCGGCTCCGACTATTCAGGCTCGGACGCGTCGAAGGGGACGCCGGGGCAGGCGGACGGCGACAAGGGCACGCCCGGGACGGGGTCCACGTCCGGGGCGGGCGAGGGTGCGGGTGCGGCCCTGGCCCGGACGTCGGAGATCCCCGAGGGCGGCGGCAAGGTCTTCCCGGACCGGAAGGTCGTGGTCACCCAGCCGGCGAAGGGACAGTTCAAGGCGTTCTCGGCGGTCTGCACCCATCAGGGATGCGTGGTGAAGGACGTCGCGAACGGCACCATCAACTGCCCCTGCCACGGCAGCAGGTTCTCGGTGGCCGACGGGGCCGTACGGGGTGGCCCGGCGCAGAAGCCGCTGCCCGAGGAGCGGATCTCGGTGAACGGGGACTCCATCACGCTGGGCTGAGCCCTTCAGGGCCGGTCGTCCGCCGAGGCCGTCCGCGCCGGCGCCAGCCGCGCAGGACGGCCTCGGTCGTGGTCACGGTGGCGACCAGCGCGAGGGTGTGGCGCACCATCGCCGCCGTGTAGTCGGCGGGCACCCCGGCGATGGCGTCGGAGGGGACGAGGGCGGTGTAGCCGAGGTTGACGGCGTCGAAGACGGCGTTGGGGATGCCGACGTTGGCCGACACGCCGGTGACGATCAGGGTGCGGCAGCCGATGTTGCGCAGCAGGGCGTCCAGGCCCGTACCGGCCAGCGGCGAGAGCCCGTGCAGCCGGCGGACGACCAGGTCCCCGTCGCCGACGGGTATGGGCTCGGCCACCCGGACGGCGTGGGTGCCGGTCAGCTGTTGTACGGGCAGTCGTTCGGCGACGCGGAAGAGGTGGGCGTTGCGGCTGGCGCCGCGGCCGTCCGGGCGGCGTTCGGCGATGGCGTGCACGACCTGGACGCCCGCCTCGTGCGCCCCGGCGACGAGGCGGGCGACATTGACCAGGGCCCCGGAGGCGCGGGCGACGGCCGCGAGTTCGGGGAGGGCGCTGTCGGGGCCGACGACCCCGCGCTGGCACTCGACGGTCAGCAGCACGGTGCTCGCCGGGTCGGTCTCCTCGGCGAACGGGTCCTGAGTGGCCATGGCGCTCCCCCGCGGTGGTTCGTCCCTGGGCCCCGCCCGGGGCGCGCGTGAGGCTAGCGGGCATTGCGGTGCCGGGGAAGGGGCGCCATTCTTCTGACAGGTAGTCGGATCCGTGGGACCCCGGAAGGCGGGTGGCGCGGGATGACCGTCACACAGCGGCGGGGCCGTCGGGCCATGATGACGCGGGCCGAGCTCGACGCCTTCCTCGCCGGGCGGCGCACCTGCCGGGTGGCGACGGCCGGGCGGGACGGGCGGCCGCACGTCGGCCCGCTGTGGTTCGTCTGGGACGGGCGAGCGCTGTGGCTGTACTCGCTGGTCCGCAGCCGGCGCTGGGCCGATCTGCGGCACGACCCGCGCGTGGCGGTGGTGGTCGACGACGGCGAGGAGTACGAGGAGCTGCGCGGCGTGGAGCTGTCGGGCACGGTGACCGTGGTGGGCGAGACCCCACGCCGGGGCGCGGCATGCCCGGAACTCGCGACCCCCGAACGGCTGTTCGCGGCAAAGCACTTCGGATTGTCGGTGATGCCGCATGACGGCCGGCACGCCTGGCTCCGGCTGGCGCCGGACGCCGTCGTCTCCTGGGACTTCCGCAAGCTGCGGGAGCGTTGAGCCGGCCTGCCGGGAAATCGGGGGCCGGGCCGCGCTGCGGTCGTTACGATCCGAATCATGAGCACTCACCGAGCCGACCCGACGTTCGTGCTGGTTCACGGATCCTGCTCCAGTTCGTTCATGTGGGCGCCCGTCCAGCGGGAGCTGGCGTTGCTCGGCCGTCGCAGCCTCGCCGTCGACCTGCCGGGCCACGGTTTCGACGCGCAGTACCCGGTGGCCTATCAGGCCCCGCAGGACCTGGACGCCTGGGCGGCCGAGCCGTCGACGCTGGCCGAGGTCACCTTGCGGGACAACGTGGACTCGGTGGTGGACGTCGTCCGCCAAGTGGCCCGGCACGGTCCCGTGGTGCTGGTGGGATCGAGCCTTGGCGGCACCACCATCACCGGAGTCGGCAACACGGTGCCGGAGCTGGTGGACAGGCTCGTCTACATTTCCGCGTGGTCGTGCGTACAGCGGTCCAGCCCCATCGAGTACACGCAGGAGCCCGAGTTCGCCGCCAGCCTGCTGGGGCCGCTCGCCGCGCTGAACGTGGGCGACCCGGCCGGACTCGGCGTCGGGCGAGCGAACTACCGTACGGCCGATCCCGAGCTGCTGGCCGCTCTCAAGGCGGCGGTCATGGCCGACGGCACCGACGAGCAGTTCCGCGCCTTCCTCAACATCCTGCAACCCGACGAGTCCCTCGCCGTGATGACGGCCGACGCCCGCGTGCAGGCCGACACCTGGGGGACGATCGCCCGCTCGTACATCCGGCTCACCGGTGACCGTGCGATTCCGGTGGCGATGCAGGATCGTCTGATCGCCGAGGCCGACGCGCTGACCCCCGGCAACCCCTATGACGTGCACACCCTTGACACCAGTCACGTCGGCTTCCTCCTGCGCCCGGCGGAGGTGGCGGGAATCCTGGACCGGCTGACCGTCTAGCAACGGCCGGTCCCCGGCCTGGCGGCGGTCAGTCCCCGGCCACGCCCCGGGCAGCCTCCCGCAGCGCGTCGGCCACCGCGCGGATCGAGGGTCTGCGGTCCGCGTCCGCGCGCCAGATGGCGAAGACGTGGCGGCACATCGTGTGCCGTACGGGCACCGCCCGCACCCCGTCCGGCAGCGGGCCGCGGCCGAGCCGGGGGGCGACCGCGATGCCCAGGCCCGCGGCGACCAGGGCGAGCTGGGTGGCGTGCTCCTCGGCCATGTGCGAGATGCGGGGCTCGATGCCCTGGCCGCGCAGCGTGGACAGCAGCCAGTCGTGACAGAACTCGCCCTTGGGCCAGGCGATCCACTCGTCCTCCGCGAAGTCGGCGAAGTCCGCGAGGGAGACGTCCGTCCGGTCGGCGAGCGGATGCCCGGCGGGGACGGCGATGTCGACGGGGTCGTCCAGGACCGGGGCCCTGACCAGCTCGTCCGGCACCGGCAGCGGCTTGTTGTACCAGTCGAGGACCACGGCGAGGTCGATGTCGCCGCGCACCGTCCCCTCGACGGCCTCCTCCTGCTCCATCTCCACCAGCCGCGCGCGCAACTGCGGGTGCTGCGCGCGCAGGGCCATGAGCGCGGCCGGGAACAGGCCGCGGGCGGCCGTGGGGAAGGCGCCGAGCCGCAGTTCGCCGACGGCGTGGCCGCGCTGGGCCTCCAGGTCGGACTGGGCCAGCTCCACCTGGGAGAGGATGCGCCCGGCGTGCTCGGCGAGCAGCCGCCCGGCGTCGGTGAGGCGCACTCCGCGGCCGTTCTTGACCAGCAGCCGCTGACCGGCCTCGCGCTCCAGCTTGGACAGCTGCTGCGAGACCGCCGAGGTCGTCACATGCAGCCCCTCCGCCGCGCCGCTGACCGAGCCGTGGCGGGCGACGGCGTGAAGGGTGCGCAGGCGCTCCAGGTTCAACATGTAAGCGATGCTACGCGATAGCCCATAGAATTATTTGCTTGTTCTAAGACTTATGGCACTGCATGGTAGTCGTCATGAGCACCGTCGCGACGCCGAAGCAACCCCCCTCCCCCACCCTTCCCCCCACCGTCACGACGGCCACTCGCCCGGGACGCCGGGGCCTCGACTGGCGGATCAAATTCGCCGTGCTCTCGGTCGTCTGGGGATTCAGCTTCGTCTTCATCAAGCTCGGCACCGACGGCTTCGCTCCCCCCTATGTCTCCTTCGGCCGGATGTTCTTCGGCGCGGCCGTGCTCCTCGCGGCCCTGGTGATCAAGCGGCAGCGGCTGCCGCGCTCCCCGCGCACCTGGGCCCATCTGTTCGTCGCGGCCTTCCTCTGCAACGCCTTTCCGTTCACGCTCTTCGCCTACGCGGAGCTGACGATCCCCACCACCCTCGCCGGGGTCTGCAACGCCACGACCCCGCTGTGGGGCATGGTGCTCTCGCTCGTGGCGCTCTCCGAGGACCGGCCGACGCGCCGCCGCTTCGCGGGGCTCGGCCTCGGCTTCATCGGGGTGCTCGTGGTGCTCGGTGCCTGGCAGGGCTTCTCGGGGCAGGACCCGAAGGGCACCGCCATGGCCCTGGTCGCCTCGATGAGCTACGCCCTGGGCTGGATCTACGTCCGGCGCACGCTGTCGGGCACCGGCGACGGGCATCTGGCGCTGTCCGGCGGCCAGTTGCTCGTCGGCGCGGTCCAGCTCGGCGTCGCCGCGCCGCTGCTCAGCCCGCTGCCGTCCACCCTGCCCGCCGTACCGCTGCTCGCGATCTTCGCGCTGGGCGCGCTCGGCACGGGGCTCGCCTTCCTCCTCCAGTACGGGCTGGTCGCCGAGGTCGGGCCGACGACCGCGACCATGACGACGTATCTCATCCCGGTCGTGGCGACCGCGGCGGGCGTCACCCTGCTCGGTGAGGAGCTCACCTGGAACACCCCGGTCGGCGCGCTGATCGTGCTGGCCGGAGCGGCCCTCACCCAGAGCAAGGGCCGCTCGGGCAAGGGGCGTTCTTCCCAGACCAGCCGGACCGTGGCGGCGGGGGACGCCACGCGGGGGAACGGGGCCGCTCAGTCGTAGCGACGCCCCGCCGGCACAGGGCCGGTCGCGGACGCCAGCGCGTCCGCGACCGGCCCTATCTCGTGCATCCCCAGCGCGGACACGGTCAGCCGCACACCGGGCGGCGACGCGAGCCGGAACCGCGCCCCCGGGGCCACCGCCCAGCCCGCGTGGAGCAGCCGGGCCACGGCCCCGGTCTCGTCCGGCACGGGCAGCCACACGTTCATCCCGCTGCGCCCGTGCGCCTCGACGCCCCGCTCCCGCAGCGCCGCGACGAGCGCCTCCCGGCGCCGCCCGTACGAGGCGGCGACCCGCGCCGCGTCCACGGCGCCGCTGCGCCACAGATGCACCACCGCGTCCTGCAGGACATGGCTCACCCAGCCGGGCCCCAGCCGTTGCCGGCCGCGCACCCGGTCGACGGTGACGGCGTCGCCGGTGAGCACGGCGAGGCGCAGATCCGGCCCGTAGGCCTTGGCGACGGAACGCACCAGCGCCCAGTGGTCGGTGACCCCGGCGAGGGGGCACAGGGGCAGATCGACGATGCCGTGGCCGTGATCGTCCTCGATGAGCAGCACTTCGGGGTGGCGGGCGAGCACGGCCCGCAGCTCGCGGGCGCGCGCCTCGCCGATCGCGGCGCCCGTCGGATTCTGCGCCCGGTCGGTGACGACCATGGCCCGGGCGCCCCGGCGCAGCGCCCGGTCGGCCTCGTCGGGCAGCGGGCCGTCGTCGTCGACCGCGACGGGCTCGGCGCGCAGGCCGAGCGCGGGAATGAGATCGAGCAGGCTTCCCCAGCCCGGGTCCTCGACAGCGACCGTGTCGCCCGGCCGCAGATGCGCGCTGAGCACCCGCTCGATGGCGTCGAGCGAGCCCGAGGTGACGGCCACCGGGCCCTCCGGGACGCCCTCGTCCGTGAAGGCGGCGCGGGCCATGCGCTCCAGGTCGGTATCGACGGCCGGGTCGCCGTAGAGCACGGGTCTGCGGCGGGCGCGCTCGGCGGCCGCGGCGAGAGCCTCGCCGAGCGGGGGCAGCAGCGCCGGGTCGGGGTTGCCGGCGGCGGCGTCGCGCACCCCTTCCGGCGCCTCCACCCGGATGAGCTCGCGGGGCGTACTGGCCGGGCGCTCGCGCACCCGGCTGCCGCGCCGGCCCGCCGTCTCGATCACTCCGCGGTCGCGCAGCGTGCGGTAGGCGGCCGCGACGGTATTGGGGTTGACCCCCAGCTCCACCGCCAACTCCCGCATCGGCGGCAGCAGTTCACCGGGGGCGAGGCTGCCCGCACCCACCGCTCGTTCCACGCTCGCGGAGATGTCCGCTGCGCGACGGCCTTCGATCCGATACTCTCCTAGCACAAAACCAACTATGCACTAGTGCAATGGAGAACGCAATGCCTTCTTCCACGGCCGCCACCCCGACTCCGACGACCGCCGCGCCGATTCCCGGGGCCGGGCAGTACGAGCGGACCGAGCGCACGACCCCCACCCGCTACCGCGACCGCGCGTCCTACGACCGCGAACTGGTGCACTCGATACTCGACGCGGGCTACGTCTGCCATCTCGGCTTCGTCCGCGACGGCGCCCCCGTCGTCCTGCCCACCCTCTACGGGCGCGTCGGCGACCGTCTCTACGTGCACGGTTCCACCGGCTCCCGGCCCCTGCGCTCGGCGGGCGAGGCACAGGAGCCGGGCATGCCCGTCTGTGTGACGGTGACGCATGTCGACGGGCTCGTCCTGGCCCGTTCCGCCTTCCACCACTCGCTCAACTACCGCTCCGTCGTGGTGCACGGCACGGCCCGGCGGGTCACCGACCCCGCCGAGCTGCGCGATGCCCTCGACGCCCTGGTGGACCAGGTCGTACCCGGCCGGGCGGCGGACTCCCGGCCCGCGTCGGCCAAGGAGCTCGCCGCCACGGCCGTGCTGCGCGTCGACCTCACCGAGGTGTCGGCGAAGGTCCGCCACGCCGGCCCGGGTGATGACGAGGAGGACCTGGGCCTCCCCCACTGGAGCGGGGTCGTCCCCGTGACGACGACCTACGGCACCCCCGTCCCGGCGGACGACCTCGCCCCCGGCATCCCCGTGCCGGACTACCTCACCGGTCGCTGACCGGCCGCGGCCGCCGCCCGCTCCCGCCGGCCTCCGCGAGGGCGAGCGCCGCGACCGCGCCCAGCAGCACGCACGTGCCCAGCGCGGTCGCGGCGGTCAGGCGCTCACCGAGCAGGGTCACGGCGATCGCCGCCGCCGTGACCGGCTCCAGCAGGGTGATCACCGAGGCCGTCGTGGCCCGGACGGCCACGAGGCCCGCGAAGAACAGCCCGTACGCCAGCGCCGTCGGCACCGTCACCAGGTACCCCAGCAGCCACAGCGTGCGCCCCAGTTCCTGCGCTCGGGGCCACAGGCCCTCGGCGGCCGCGAGGGGCAGGAGGCAGACCGCGCCCACGGCGAAGGAGGTGAGCGTCGTGGTGAACGGATCCGTGGCCCGGCCGTCACGGCCGAGGCGCCGGGTGTACAGGGTGAGCAGCGCGTAGCCCCCTGCCGACACCAGCCCCCAGGCCGCTCCGGCCGGCCGCACCGTGCCCGCGCCGTCGCGGCCGAGCACCAGCACCACCAGCCCGGTCAGCGCCCCGGCCACCGCGACCCGGCCTCCCGCGCCGAGCCGCTCGCCCATGAAGAGCCTGCCCGCCACCGCCACCAGCACGGGCGCGGCGCCCTGGGTGACGACCGTGCCGACCGCCAGTCCCGTCCCGTCGACCGCCGCGAAGTAGGCGGCCTGGAAGACGGCGAGTCCGCCGCCGGTGATCAGTAGGCGGATCGCCCGGCGCCGCCGCGTCTCGGGCGCGCGCGGTGGACGAACGGGCCGGGGCCGCAGGGCCCGTACGGCCAGCAGCAGGACGAGGCCGCCGACCGTGCGCCAGAAAGTGAGGGCGACGGGGCCCAGGCCGCTGCTGGCGGAGGCGAGCGCGGCGGTGGCACCCGCCGTGCCCCAGGCGACACCCGCGACGACGACGCAGGCCAGCCCCCGGCCGACGGACAGCCCGGGACCGGCCTGCCCCGTTCCGGGCACGCCGTGGGACGGCCCGCCCGGAACGGGGCAGGCCGGAAGAGAGGAGTTGCGCATGACTGTTCTGTTCTCCCGCGGAAGACATCGATGATCGATTGCTCCGTCTGCGGGCAGCGACGATCGGCCCGTGGCCCGTCCGGGCCCGGGTCATCCGGGAAGCGGCCGCCCGCGCTAGGCGGCGGGAGGCGGAAGAACAGCGGTCGTCGGCATGATCGGCACCCTAGGCGGGCGGGTGGCCGCGGGGCAACCCCCTTCGGCGGGGCCCTCGCCGGGCCCTTCGCGGGAGCCTTTGCCGGAAAGGTCGCGGGAGCCCCCGGCAGAAAGGATTCAGCCGCACTCGCAGCGGGCGGCCGCGTCCAGTCGCTCGCCCAGCGCCACCGGGTCCACGCCCGCCCGGCGCAGCACCTCGACCGCCCGGCAGCGGGAGTCGCGCACCAGCGCGGCGAGCAGATCGGTCCCCTCCACCTGCGCGGCACCCCGGGAACGGGCCCGCGCATGAGCCTCCCGCATGGCCCCGGCGGCCGCGGGCGACCAGCCGGGCACGGGGCTCCCGCCGAGCGAGGGGAGGGCGCCGGAGTCCTCGATCGTGCCGCTCCAGCGCAGCCCGTAGCCGATGGTGCGCTGGACGAGATAGCCCAGCAGCCGGGCGACCTGGGCCGGGCCGCCCTCGAAGGCCTGGCGGGCGGCCGGGTCGGCCTCCAGCAGGGTGTGGAGGAGGTGGGCGGTGTCGGCCTGCCGGTCGCCGTCGCGCGCGGCCCGCCTGCGGGCGCCCACGACCGCCGTGGCCAGTTCCGCGCTGAGCGGATCCTCGCCCGGGGCCCCGGCCCGTCCGGTGTCAGGTGTACGGCTTCGCACCCTTCCCACCCCATCAGTCCCGAGTGATGAGAACATCCCCGGAAGGTTGCATTCGCGAGTCCGACGCGAGTTGGGCACGGCCCGCCGGGGCGTCATCCTTCAGGAGGAGGGCGGCCGGATCCGTCTCAGGGGCGCACGGACTTCCCTCGGGGGCGCGCCCCCTCACCCGCCCCCTGGGTGATCTCCAGCGCGGCCGTCCGCGCCCCGGCGCGGAAGACGTACGGCCCGGGCTCGACGCGCGGCGGACCGGCCCCGTCGATGTCGCCGGGGGTGACCGCGAGCACCTTCGACGGCACGGTCAGCCGCACGGATCGCGCCTCCCCCGCCTTCAGGCGCACCTTGGTGAAGGCCACGAGTCTGCGCGGCGGCGACAGTACGTCGCCGACCGGCCGTGAAACATAGACGGGGAGGATCATTTCGCCGTCGCGCGGCCCGGTGTCGTGTACCCGCACGGTCATCCCGACATCCGCGCCGGCCGGGACGGAGGGCGCGTCGAGCGCGAGCGACTCGACGCGGTAGGCGGTGTACGACAGGCCGTCCCCGAAGTCGTACGCCACGTCGTGCCCGGACTCGGCGCCCGCGTTGGTGCCCGGCAACTGCTGGTAGTACAGGGGCTCGTTGCCGGTTCGCCGGGGCCACGAGACGGGCAGCCGGCCGCTCGGGCCGGCCGCCCCGAACAGGACGTCCGCGACGGCGTGCCCGCCCTCGCCGCCCGGCAGCCAGGACATCAGCAGCCCTTCCGTGCCGTCGGCGTCGCCCAGCACCAGCGGACGGCCGGCGAGGACGACCACCACGACCGGGCGGCCGGTCTCCTTCAGCGACCGCACCAGCTCCCGCTGGTCCGCGGGGAGTTCGGGCCGGGGGCTGTCGGCCCCGCCCTCGGCGCCCGGCCGCTCCCCCACCACCACGACCGTCGCGTCGGCGTCGCGGCCCTGCGCCACGGCGTCGGCCGGGGCCGGGGCGTGGACGACGCGCGTGCCTTTGGGAGCCGCCTGCCGGATGCCCTCGAGCACGGTCGTGCCCGGGATCCGCACCCCGCCGGGGAGCCCCTGCCAGCCGACGGTCCAGCCGCCGGCCTGGGCGGCGAGATCGTCCGCGTGGGGGCCTGTGACGACGATCTTCTTCACGGACGGCCCGAACGGCAGGACGCCCTTGTCGTTGCGCAGCAGCACCTGTGAGGC
Organism: Streptomyces luteoverticillatus; assembly: GCF_003970715.1. NCBI lineage: Bacteria > Bacillati > Actinomycetota > Actinomycetes > Kitasatosporales > Streptomycetaceae > Streptomyces > Streptomyces luteoverticillatus. Next base: position 1,167,361 of record NZ_CP034587.1, read on the forward strand.
CACTGCGGCGCGCCGGGCGAGCTCCCGCCCCGCGCCCAGGACTTCCGTGTTTGCGCGCTCGGCGTCGACATACGGTCGCTCGAAGAGGCCCAAGGTGAATTTGAGCCGCAGGACGCGCCCGGCGGCCTCGTCGATCCGGCGGCCGGGCACCAGCCCGGCCCGTACGGCCGTGCGCAGCGCGTCGGCGAACTCCCCCGCTTCGTAGGGCTCCATGGCCATGTCGACGCCCGCGTTGACGGCGAGGGCGGCGGCGTGCGGGTAGTCGGCGGCCACCTTGTAGGTCGTCCACAGGGCGCGGACGTCCTGCCAGTCGCTGACGGTGACACCGGTGAAGCCCCACTGTTCCCGCAGGACGGTGGTGAGCAGATGGCGGGAGGCGGTGACGGGGACGCCGTTGAGCGCGCCGGAGTTGACCATGACGGTCTTCGCCCCGGCCTCGACGGCCGCCCGGTAGGGGGCGAGGAGGGTGTCCTGGAGATAGCGGGGGGAGACGTCGGCGGGCACGCGGTCGTGGCCGTTGGACGGCTCGGAGTAGCCGGCGAAGTGCTTGACGGTGGCGGCAACGTTCTTGGCGCCGCCGGCGGTATCGGTGCTCCCGGCGTTCTCGGTGCCGCGCACGGCCGCGGCGGCCAGGGTGCCGGCGAGCAGCGGGTCCTCGCCGAAGGTCTCGTAGTAGCGGCCCCAGCGTCGGTCGCGGGCGAGGTCGGAGACGGGGGCGAAGGCCCAGTCGGCGCCGGTGGCCGCGACGGCCCGTGCGGTCGTCTCGGCGCAGGCCCGGACGAGCTCCGGGTCCCAGGTCGCGGCGAGGCCGATCTGGTGCGGGAGGACGGTGGCGCCGAGGACGTTGTTGTGGCCGTGGACGGCGTCGACGCCGTAGAGGACGGGGACGCCCAGCCGGCTGTGCTCGACGGCGTACCGCTGCACCGCGTCGACCATGCGCGCCCAGTCGCGCGGCGTGTTCACGGGCGGGCCGCTGCCGCCGCCGGAGAGGACCGACCCCACCGCGCGGTCACGGAGCACGGCCGCCATGCAGCGCTCGTTCAGCTCGCCGCCGCCGGTCTCGCCGCAGTCGCCCTGGAGCTTGACCAGGGCGATCTGGGTCATCTGCGCGATCTTCTCGTCGAGCGTCATCCGGCGCAGCAGATCGGCCACCCGCTCGTCCACGGGCGCGTGGGCGTCGCGGTAGCGCGGCCCGCCGGCGTTGGCCCGGACCCCGGCTCCGGCCTCGGCTCCGGCCGGGGCGCCGGAGAGGGCCGCCGCCAGGCACACGGCGACGGCCGCGAGGGCGAGGACGGGGCCGGGGACGAGGGCTGGGAGGAGGGCGGGGAAGGGGTGCCGGCGGCGCGGGAGCGGGGGCATGGCCGGAGTCTCCCACCCCCTGACGTGCCGTCAAGAAAGCGCGGCGGGGCGGCCCGGGTGATCCCCGGGCCGCCCCGCTCCAGGCCTCGACCGCCGGGCTCAGCCCTCGTCGGCCAGGATGAGGTAGAGCTTCTTGCGGGTCTCGTTGACGACCGCGAGCGCCTTCTCCTTCTGCTCGGCGTTGCCGGTCTTCCAGACCTGGCCGAAGGCCTCCATCAGCCCGAAGCCGGCCTGGCGGATCTCCTGCATCGCCGCCCAGTCGACGCCGCGCCCCGCGTCCTCCCAGGGGGTGCCCGGGCCGGACTCGGCCTCGGCGCGACCGTCCTCGGTGAGCGTGAACAGCTTCTTGCCGCCCTCGCTCGCGCTGCTGATCAGGCCCTCGTCCTCCAGCAACTGGAGGGTGGGGTAGACCGAGCCGGGGCTCGGCTTCCAGGCGCCGCCACTGCGCTCGGCGATCTCCTGGATCATCTCGTAGCCGTGCATCGGGCGGTCCTTGAGCAGCGCCAGGATCGAGGCGCGCACATCGCCGCGCCGCGCCCTGCCACCCGGGCCGCCCCGCCCGCGCCCACCGAAGGGCGGGGCGCCGAACGGAGGCCCGAAGGGCCCGAAGGCCCTGCGCCCGCCGAAACCGCCCGGGCCGGACTCACCGGCCCCCCGGCCGCGCCCGGGGCCGTAGCCGTGGTGCTCATGACCGTGTCCTTGGAAGCGCATGATGCCGCTCCTTTCTTCATCGATCGTTCGCGATGCCTCAACGATATATCGGAACCGATCGGATGACAATGCCTTTGCCGGGGCACCGATGACATCGACTTTCGACGGAGGCCGATCAGTCCTGACGGAAGGCGACCGAAGGGGCGGCCACGACCCTGGCGGCGTAGGCCGCCAGTTGGGCGCGCAGGCGTTCGCGCGGTACGCCTTCCTGGTCCGCCAGGCGTTCGACGAGGTCGGCCCGGGTGGCGGCCAGCAGGGCGTGGGCGGCGAAGTCGGCCTCGGTCAGCCCGGGGACCTGCTCCAGCACGGACCGGAGCAGGGCGTGCCAGCGCGCGTAGTGCTCCGCCTGGTACGGGCCACCACTTCCGCTCTCCTCCAGGGCCAGCGCGAGGCGGCGGTTGTCGAGCTTGAAGCACAGGACGGCGTCGAGCAGGGCGGGTACGCGCTCCTGCGGCGGGGCGGCGGGCCCCAGCGGCGGCGGGCCCGATTCCGCGGCCTCGCGGACCGGTTCGAGCCGGGCCTCGTACAACGCGCGGAGCAGGCCGGCGCGGTCGCCGAAGGCGCGGAAGAGCGTGCCCTTGCCGACGCCGGCCGCCGCCGCGATGTCGGCCATGGTCAGGTCTTCAGGGCTCTCGGAGCGGGCGAAAAGGGCGTCGGCGGCCTCCAGGACGGCCTGCCGGTTACGGGCGGCGTCCTTGCGGGTCCTGCGCTCGGGGTCGGGCACGCGGCTCCTCCAATTGAAAAACGGACCCCGGGTCCGTATTGTCGAACCGGACCCGAGGTCCGCATTTCCTGAGACGGAGGATACCCATGCCCGTACCCGTACCCGTACCCGTATCGACCGCTCCGGCGGAGTTGTACCGCCACAGCCTGCGGCTCCTGCTCGCCAAGGACATTCCCGGCTGGGTCGGCCTGTGGGCCGAGGACGGGATGATGGAGTTCCCGTTCGCACCCCCGGGCCGGCCCGCGCGGCTGGCGGGTCGGGAGGCGATCGCCGACTACATGCGCCCCTACCCCGACCACATCGACCTGCACGACTTCCCCGAGGCCGACCTGCGGATCCACCGGACAGCCGACCCCCGGACCATCGTGGCCGAGATGCGCGGCGTCGGTCGGCTGGTGGAGAACGATCGTCCCTTCGACATGACGTACATCGCCGTGGTCACCGTCGAGGACGGGCGCTTCACCTCCTACCGCGACTACTGGAACCCCCTCGCCGTCGTCGAACCCGGCGTCGACTTCGCCGGGACGGGGACCGCGACCGGGACTGGGATCGGGACTGGGACCGGGATCGGGACTGGGAGCAGCCGATGACCACCGCCGACGCCTCTGCGGCCACCCGTGTCGCTCCCGCCATCGGCTCCACGCTGGTCATCGGTGCCACCGGGACCACCGGCAGCCGTACCGTCGCGAGGCTGACGGCCGCCGGTCACGCGGTCAAGGCGGCCAGCCGCAAGGGCACACCGGTGGCCGGAGCCGAGCCGGTGCGCTTCGACTGGTACGACCCCGGCACCCACGCAGCCGCCCTCGACGGCGTCGACCGCGTCTACGTGATCCCGCCCGTGGGCGATCCCGACCCCGCGGCCGTCGTCCTGCCGTTCCTGCGCCGGGCCCGCGCCGCCGGCGTGCGGCGCGCGGTGCTCTTGAGCGCCTCCTCCATTCCGGAGGGTGGCCCGGCCGTGGGTAAGGTCCACCGGGCGCTGCCCGGCATCTTCGACGAGTGGGCGGTGCTGCGGCCGTCCTGGTTCATGCAGAACTTCACCGGCGGCCACCTCCACGCCCAGAGCATCCGGGACGACGGCATCATCCTCACCGCCGCCGGGACCGGCCGGGTCGGCTTCGTCGACGCCGACGACATCGCCGCCGTCGCCGCCCACGCCCTGACCGACGTCCACGCCCCCGACACCGACCTCGTCCTCACCGGGCCGGAGGCGCTCAGCCACGACGACATCGCCGCGATCGTCACAGAGGTCACCGGCCGGCCCGTGGTCCACCGGCCGCTGTCCCACGAGGAACTGCGCGACCGGCTCGCCGCGCTGATGCCCGAGGAGTTCGCCGCGATGCTGGCCGGCATGGACCGGGCCATCGCCGAGGGGGCGGAGGACCGCGTCACCGACTCCGTCCGGCACGTCACCGGGCGCCCCGCGCGCGACTTCCGCGCCGTCGCGGAGCGGGAGCTGCGCCACGGGGGCTGATGCTCGGGCGAGGCGCCGCGCCGGCCTACGCCGACGACGTCGCCTGGCCCACCGTGACGTCTCGGGCGACGGCGGGCGGGACAAGGCCTACGACGCCACCACGGGCGTCTCCGGCTGGATCTCGCACGACTGCTGGAGCTGGTAAGCACCACCCCGGGTGATCAAGGACGCGGGGACGGTCGGGAAAGGGCCGCGTGCCGACGGCCGGCCCGGTGCGCCCATGCGACGACCGGCCGGCTAGAGCCAGCGCCGTGCCGCCTCGACGCTGTCCCCGCCACTCGTGTTGAACGCGATCGCGGCCTGGGGCGCGTGGCGCCGGATCAGGTTGACGACCTGCTCGAAGAGCGGAAGCAACTGCTCTGTCTTGCGAATGCCGCCCCCGACGACCACCACATCCCACGGCCGCTCGGCCAAGGACGCGATCAGGGTGGACTCGGCCGACTCCCCGAACACGACCAGAGCCATGGCCGCGTCGATGCCGTGCTCGCCGAACCGCGCCAGCTCCCCGTCGAGAGCCGCGCGCAGGGCCTCCCCGTCGACGCCGGGTATCGCCTGCGGGTCGTAACCGACAACAAGTACCGAAGTCATGCGGCCAATCTATCGAGTTCGGTACATATCCGCGCTTCTGTGTCGGAGGAATCCGGTTGCATCCAGGCTGTGGCGACCGCTGATATTCCGGCATGAGCAGAATCGCAGAAGTCATCGTGCTGGCCCAGTACGCGGACGAGGTCATGGAGCCGCTGACGCGCCCGGACGACACACGCACCTGGCAGGGTGTCTTCCACGAGCTAAGGGCCGGTGGGAACTGGGGGTTCGGCTGGGGTGCGGAGTTCACGAGCATGCGGACCCGCTCCGGGCTGCTGAAGCACCTGGAGTCCTTGCCGTGGCCCCAACCGGAGACGGTGCAGGTGCTGATCCACGACGAGGAGGACGACTGCTTCGGCCTGTGGATGATCCACGACGGCGGACTGGTGGAGATTCCGCTCCCGCGAACCCGGCGGGCCTACTGGCAGGGTCCGCACAACGAGAAATACCCGCCCGATCCCGGAATCCTGAACCGGACGGACTGCGGCCCCGTCGACTGGCCGGAGGAGACCGAGGGCGGCGACCAGTCGCGACCGCCGGCCTGGTGACCTCCTGAATCGCCGCCGAATCAGAGGGTGACCGGGCGGGTTCTAAGCCCCATCCGCTACGACACAGGCGCCGACCTCGGAGCGCCAATACCCCAACCGCCCTGACAGGTGCGCCGTACACCGTGGCAGCGGCGCCCTTCGTGCCGAGTCGGCGCGTGCGCTTGGGAGCGCTGGCAGTACTGGCGGCCGCAGAGGCCTACGGCGGCTTCCTCGGCCCGGCGCAAGCACAGCAGCGCCGGCACGAGGCGGAGGTCACGTGGTACCCGCGACGACACGGTCCGCGACCTCCCCGGCGGCCCCCGCACCGTCACCCCTCGCCCCCACCCGGCCCGATCCCGGGCCACATTCCGGGAATTGGCCGTGGCCACCACCCCCACCGGGCCCCTAGGTTCACGGCCATGCGGATTCGAATCGTCGACGCCTTCACCGACCGCCCCTTCGCCGGCAATCCGGCGGGAGTGGTGCTCCTGGACTCCGACTCCAAGGGCTTCCCCGAGGACGCCTGGCTCCAGGGCGTCGCCACCGAGGTCAACCACCCCGAGACCGCCTTCGCCCACCCGCTGCCGCCCGGCTCCGACGCCGACTGGGCGCTGCGCTGGTTCACTCCCGCCACCGAGGTCGACATGTGCGGCCACGCCACGCTCGCCACGGCGCACGTCCTGCACACCAGGGGCACCGCCACCGGCACCGTGCGGTTCACGGCCCGCTGCGGCATCCTCGTCACCACCGCCCACGAGGACGGCACGATCACCCTGGACTTCCCGACCGCGCCGCTCACGCCCACCGCCGTCCCCGACGGACTGGAGCGGGCCCTCGGCGCCACGCCCCGCTCGGCCCACGACACCGGCCCGCACATCGGCGACCTGCTGCTGGAGCTCGCCGACGAGGCGACCGTACGGGGCCTCGCCCCGGACATCGCCGCGCTGGGCCGCCACTCCCGCCGGGGCGTCATCGCCACCGCGCCGGCCGAGGACCCGGCGCGCGGCTACGACTACGTCTCGCGCTGCTTCTTCCCCAACGTCGGCGTCGACGAGGACTCCGTCACCGGCAGCGCCCACACCGCGCTCGCCCCGTTCTGGTCCGCCCGGCTGGGCCGCGACGAGCTCACCGGGTTCCAGGCGTCCGCGCGCGGCGGCCTGGTGCGCACCACACCGCGCGGCGACCGCACCCTGCTGACCGGCTCCGCCGTGACGGTCATCGACGGCGAACTGCTCGCATAGGTCCTGAACGGACGGGGGCGGGTCAGGCCGTGGGCAGCCAGCCCACCCTGCCCGCGAGCAGCGCGTAGCCGACGAACGCCACGGTGTCGATCAGCGCGTGCGCCGCCACCAGCGGCCCGACGCGCCCCCACCGCCGGTAGAGGAGGACGAAGACCACGCCCATCACCGCGTTGCCGACCAGGCCGCCGATGCCCTGGTAGAGGTGGTACGAGCCGCGCAGCGCCGCGCTCGCCACCAGGGCGGCGGCCGGGGTCCAGCCCAGTTGTCCCAGCCTGCGCAGCAGGTAGCCGACGACCACGACCTCCTCCAGCACCGCGTTCTGCGCGGCGGAGGCGATCAGCACCGGGATCCGCCACCAGACGTCGGGCAGGTTCTCCGGTACGACGGTCAGGTTGAAGCCCGCCGCCCGGACGGCGAGGTAGAACAGCAGGCCGCTGCCGCCGATGACGGCCGCGACCGCCGCGCCCCGGGCCAGGTCGGTGCCGGGCCGCGTCCGGTCGAAGCCGATGCTCCGCAGCCCCGCGCCCTCGCGGGTGAGCAGGTGCGCCACCAGGAGGACGGGCACGAGCGCGGTCGCGATGCCGAAGAGCTGCCAGGCGAGGTCGAGCCAGGGGCGGCCGGGGGCGTGCGAGGCGTTGAGGGTGGCCGCCTGGTGCTTGAGGCCGCCCGGCCTGGTGGCCGCGCCGACGAAGCTGATCAGCGCCGAGACCGCGCTGGCGCCGAGCGAGAGCGCAAGGACGATCAGCGTCTCCGAGCGCAGCACGCGCCGGTCGGGCCCGGCGCCGGACGCCGGCCCGGAGGGCGCCTCCGGCCGGATGCCCGCGCCGCCGTCCCGAGCGTTCTGCCGCACCGTCGCCTCCCAGCTGCCCGTCCTCACGACGGTCACAGCTTGCCCGACGCCGCCACGTCGCCGCGCACAGGGGTGCCGCGACGCCCCGGAAGGCTAAAAAGAGACACGACGCCCCGGAAGGCCAAAAAGGAAAGGCCAAAAAGAGAGGGGTCACAGGGCGGGCGCGTCCGTGGGCCAGGTGTGGACGGGCTCGCCGGTGTGCATCAGCTCGCGGTAGCGGCGGGTCGTGACGGCGAGGGCGCGCTCCCGGTCCAGGCCGTGCTCCAGCGCGCGGTGGTAGGCGGCGGCCTGCCAGGAGGCCCCGTTGACGCGGCGCAGACAGCGTTCCTCGACGACCCCGAGGTAGTGGTCGCGGTCGGCGGGCTCCACTCCCCACGCGTCCAGCCCGGCCGAGGCCATCGGCAGGAGCTCCTCCAGGACGAGCCGGACGGCCGGGACCCGCGCGAGGACGCCCGTCCGGCCCGCCCGGGGCCAGCGCAGGACGGCGTCGATGCCGTCGCGGCAGGCGGTGTCGAAGTTGTCGGCGGCGACGCCGAACGGCATCCGGGACCACACCGGCCGGGGCTCCTCGGCGAGGGTGCGGACCAGCCCGTAGTAGAACGCCACATTGGCGATGACATCGGTGACGGTGGGCCCGGCCGGCAGGACGCGGTTCTCCACCCGGAGGTGGGGGACGCCGTCGGCGATGCCGTAGACGGGCCGGTTCCAGCGGTAGACCGTGCCGTTGTGCAGGGTCAGTTCGGCGAGCTCCGGGACACCGCCCGCGTCCAGGACGCGCAGCGGGTCCTCCTCCCCGGATATGGGCAGCAGCGGGGGGAAGAAGCGGAGGTTCTCCTCGAAGAGCTCGTACGCCGAGGAGACCCAGCGCTCCCCGAACCAGGTGCGCGGCCGGACCCCCTGGGCCCGTAGCTCGGGCGGGCGGGTGTCCGTGGACTGCACGAACAGCGGCGGCCGGGACTCGCGCCACAGCTCGCGGCCGAAGAGGAAGGGCGAGTTGGCGCCGACGGCGATCTGTACCGCCGCGACGGCCTGGGCGGCGTTCCACACGGCGGCGAACCGGCCCGGGGTGACCTGGAGATGGAGCTGGACGGAGGTGCAGGCGGCCTCCGGGGCGATGGAGCGCGCGGTGCAGGTCAGCCGCTCCACACCGGCGATGTCGATGGTGAACTCCTCGCCCCGGGCGGCCACGACCTGGTCGTTGAGCAGGAAGTACCGGTCGGCGGCGGAGAGGTTCGCATGGACCAGGTCCCGGTCGGTGAGCGTGGGCAGTATTCCGATCATGACGATGCCGGAGCCCACTTCCATGGCCCTGCGGTCCGCGTAGGACAGGCCCGTGCGCAGTTCCTCGGCGAGCTGGTCGAGAACCCTTCCCGAGAGCCGGTGCGGGACGATGTTCACTTCCAGGTTGAATCGCCCGAGTTCGGTCTGGAAATCCCGGCTGGCGATACGCTCCAGTACCTCGGCATTCACCATGCTCGGCATACCGTCGGGGCCCGCGAGATTCAGCTCGATCTCCAGCCCCATGAGATTGCGGGGGCGGTCGAAGCGCTTCTCCTCCAGCAGTCTCGCCAGCCCGTCCAGACACCGCCGGAGCTTCTCCCGGTGGCGCTGCCGGTCGGCGAGGTCGAACCCCAGGGCCGCGACCTTCTCCCCCATGCGAAGCCTCCCTCCCGGACGGGCCGCCCGCCGCACCGGCCTCTTGTCACGGTCGATGATGCCCAGGCGGGACGATCCATAACGCCCCGCGGCGCACGGGGAAGCGATAGGCTCTCACCCGGTGCGCTCCGGCACATTCCGTCGGCATGGAACAAGCGGCTGGCGGGGCGCAATGCGCTGGTGATAAACACCGATCGGATCCGGCCCACCGTATACGGTGACGAAGCCGAGGTCATGGGCGCGCGGCCTTCACAAAAACACCGAAATCCCCCCGGGATCGGGACCTGAATTGTTCTTGCCGGAAATACCCGCGACAGCTAGCCGAAACATCATGTGAACAAGTGTCGTATAAACTCCGGAATGAGGCAGAGAGTAGGCGCCCCGGAGTCGGTCCCGGCCCCCCTCTGACCCCGCACGCCGACAGCGTCGTCCGCACCCCGCCCCGCACCCCCGTGTCTTTCCTGAGCGAGAGGCGACCCACCATGCCGCTGCATGTTCCCCCTGCTCCCGCGCCTGCCCTCCGCACGGTCCTCACCGCCCTCGGTTCCCCCACCGCCGTCCGTGAGGCCCGCACCCCCTCGTTGCGGTCCGCCCGGACCCCGCTCAGCACCGAACTCCCGCTGCCCGTCCACCTGCTGGAGCGGGCGGGCAAGCCCGGTGGGGTGCCGCGCACCCGGCTGACCGGCTGGCGGTTCCAGATCAAGGAGGGGGAACGGGCCGTGGCGGCCGGCGAGGCCGTGCTCACCGCCGACGGCTGGGCGTTCTCCCACTTCTGCGAGGGACCGTACGTGGCCTCCACCGAGCTGGCCCTGCGCCAGGCCGAGGCGCTGACCACCGCGTACCAGCCACGACTGCTGTCGGTGCCCGAGCTCTACATGCTCACCCTCTGGCTGCACGCGGACATCACGGCCGACGCCGCCTCCGAGCTGTTCGCCCCAGGTGATCTGCTCGTCCCCCTCGCCCCGGCGCCGCCCGGCATCGCGGCCCACCGCCCGCACCGGGCCGCCGATCTGCTGCCCGCGCTGACGCCCCGGCTGGCGCCCCCGCACCGGCTGCGGGCGACGGCCTGACGACCGCAGGACCGTACTCCGACGGACTCCGGAGCCGTCGCGCCCCGCGCCTCCCCGCACCAGGGGAGTCGCGGGGCGCACCGCTGCCCCCACCCTTCACCCGTCCGGGCTAGTCCGTTGCGGCCATTCCGAACCCCCCGAAGGGACCGTCCAGTTGGGAGCAACCGCCCGCGCGGGTGACGCGTCATCACCCTGTGAGGAGCGTCCCTGGGAAATCCCTGCGGAACGAGGCCCGTAGGGCAAGACTGGGACCGACCGACGATGACAACGGGGGGCGGCATGAGCGACGCGTCGAGCCGCAGGACAGCCACCACATCAGAGCGAAAGATAACTTCCATGTGCCCGCACCAGCCCACGTGCCCGTCAGCCGACTCCGCCGACCGGGAGGCCGCCCACCTCGTGGCCGCCTACCCGGAGCAGGGATGGAGTCTTCTGTGCAATGGCGTCCTCTGCTTCGAGGACACCGGTGAGCTGCTGCCGGACGGACAGATCATCGCCCCGCACCGGGCGCTGGGCACCGACCAGGTGGTGACCGCCGCCTGACCCGGCGGCACCGCCCTCGCCCGGAACGCCGCACGGTGGCGTACGACACGAAGGGGCCGGTCCGGCGCCGTAGCGCCGGACCGGCCCCCACCCGTGCGGGTACCCGTCAGCCCTCGTACTCGTCCAGCGGCGGGCAGGAGCAGACCAGGTTGCGGTCACCGTAGGCGCCGTCCACACGGCGCACCGGCGGCCAGTACTTGTCGGCCTTGGACTGACCGCCCGGGAAGACGGCCTCGTCGCGGGTGTACGGGTGCTCCCACGCGCCCGTCACCGAGGCGGCGGTGTGCGGGGCGTTGCGCAGCGGGTTGTCCTCGGCGGGCCACTCCCCCGTGCCGACCTTCTCGATCTCGGCGCGGATGGCGATCATCGCCTCGCAGAACCGGTCGAGCTCGGCGAGGTCCTCGCTCTCCGTCGGCTCGATCATCAGCGTGCCGGCGACCGGGAAGGACATGGTCGGCGCGTGGAAGCCGTAGTCGATCAGGCGCTTGGCGACGTCGTCGACGCTCACGCCGGTCGCCTTGGTCAGCGGCCGGAGGTCCACGATGCACTCGTGCGCGACCAGGCCGCCCGGGCCGGTGTAGAGCACGGGGTAGTGGGGCTCCAGGCGCTTGGCGATGTAGTTGGCGCCGAGCACCGCGACCTGCGTGGCGCGCTTGAGGCCCGCGCCGCCCATCAGGCGGACGTACGACCAGGAGATCGGCAGGATGCCCGCGGAGCCCCAGGGCGCGGCCGAGATCGGGCCGACGCCCGTGGCCGGGCCCGCGGTGGGCTGGAGCGGGTGGTTGGGCAGGTACGGGGCGAGGTGGGCGCGGACGGCGACCGGGCCGACGCCGGGGCCGCCGCCGCCGTGCGGGATGCAGAAGGTCTTATGGAGGTTCAGGTGCGAGACGTCGCCGCCGAACCGGCCCGGCTTCGCCAGGCCCACCAGGGCGTTGAGGTTGGCGCCGTCGACGTACACCTGGCCGCCGGCGTCGTGGACGGCCGCGCAGATGTCGGCGACGTGCTCCTCGAAGACACCGTGGGTGGAGGGGTAGGTGATCATCAGCACGGCGAGCTCGTCGCGGTGCTGCTCGATCTTGGCGCGGAGGTCCTCGACGTCGACCTCGCCGTCGTCGGCGGTCTTGACGACGACGACCTTCATGCCGGCCATCACGGCGCTGGCGGCGTTGGTGCCGTGCGCGGAGGACGGGATGAGGCAGACGGTGCGCTGCGTGTCGCCGTTGGCGCGGTGGTAGGCGCGGACGGCCAGCAGGCCGGCGAGCTCGCCCTGGGAGCCGGCGTTGGGCTGGAGGGAGACCTTGTCGTAGCCGGTGACCTCGGCGAGCCGGTCCTCGAGCTCGGTGATGAGGGTGATGTAGCCCCCGGCCTGCTCGACCGGCGCAAAGGGGTGCAGCTGGCCGAACTCGGGCCAGGTGACCGGCTCCATCTCGGTGGTGGCGTTGAGCTTCATGGTGCACGAGCCGAGCGGGATCATGCCCCGGTCCAGGGCGTAGTCGCGGTCGGCGAGGCGGCGCAGGTAGCGCAGCATCGCGGTCTCGGAGCGGTGCTGGTGGAAGACCGGGTGGGTGAGGTACTCGTCGCCGCGCAGCAGGCTCTCGGGGAGCGCGTCGAAGGTCGTCGGGTCGAGCGCCTCGACGTCGGCCTCCACGCCGAACGCGGCCCAGACGGCGGCCAGGTGGGCGCGGGTGGTGGTCTCGTCGCAGGAGATACCGACGTGGTCGGCGTCGGTCGGGCGGAGGTTGACGCCGCGCTCGCGGGCGGCCTCGACGACCTCGGCGGCCCGGCCGGGCACGCGCACGGTGACGGTGTCGAAGTAGGTGTCGTGGACGACCTCGGCGCCCCCGGCGCGCAGGCCCTCGGCGAGGATCGCGGCGTAGCGGTGGGTGCGGCGGGCGATCGCGGCGAGGCCCTCGGGGCCGTGGTAGACGGCGTACATGCCGGCCATGACGGCGAGGAGCACCTGGGCGGTGCAGATGTTGCTGGTGGCCTTCTCGCGGCGGATGTGCTGCTCGCGGGTCTGGAGGGCCAGGCGGTAGGCCTTGTCGCCGTCGGCGTCGACGGAGACGCCGACGAGGCGGCCGGGCAGGCTGCGGGCGAACTTGTCGCGGACGGCCATGAATCCGGCGTGGGGGCCGCCGAAGCCCATGGGGACGCCGAAGCGCTGGGTGGTGCCCACGGCGATGTCGGCGCCGAGCTCGCCGGGCGGGGTGAGGAGGGTGAGGGCGAGGAGGTCGGCGGCGACGGTGACGATCGCGCCGAGCTCGTGGGCCCGCTCGATGACCGGGCGGAGGTCGCGCACGGCGCCGGAGGCCCCGGGGTACTGGAGCAGGACGCCGAAGACGCCGCGCTCGGCGAGCTCCTCGGGGATGCCCGCGGACAGGTCGGCGACGACGACCTCGACGCCGGTGGGCTCGGCGCGCGTCTCGATGACGGCGACGGTCTGCGGCAGGGTGTCGGCGTCAACGAGGAAGACGCCGTCCTTGACCTTGCCGACGCGCCGGGAGAGGGACATGGCCTCGGCGGCGGCGGTGCCCTCGTCGAGGAGGGAGGCGCCGGAGGTGGGCAGCCCGGTCAGGTCGGCGACGACCGTCTGGAAGTTGAGGAGGGCCTCCAGGCGTCCCTGGGAGATCTCCGGCTGGTAGGGCGTGTAGGCCGTGTACCAGGCGGGGTTCTCCATGACGTTGCGGAGGATCACCGGCGGGGTGAACGTGCCGTGGTAACCCAGGCCGATCATGGAGGTGAGCACGGTGTTGCGGTCGGCGAGGGAGCGGAGCTCGGCGAGGACCTCGGCCTCGGTGCGGGCCTCGGGCAGACCGAGCGCCCCGGCGCTCTTGATCGCGTCCGGCACCGCGGCGGCGGTGAGCTCGTCGAGCGAGCCGAAACCGACCTGGGCGAGCATCTTGGCCTGGGCGGCGGTGTCGGGACCTATGTGGCGCGCCTCGAAGGGCGTGCCGCGCTCCAGGTCGGTGAGGGCGATGCGGTGGACGGTCATCTGCGGAGGCCTCCTGGTCGTTTGCGACCTGCGAGGGGCACCACGGCGCGGGTGCCCGAACGGCCTCCCCCTCTGTCATCTCGACCTGAGAGCTTCACCGGGCCGCGGCGCACGACCCGGCTTTCACCGTCGGTGAGGAGGGGCTTCGGCGTTGCTGCCTGACCTGGGCCCGCCCTGCTTTCCAGAGTGACCTCGTCCATGCGGTACGGGTGCCTGAGAGATTCCGGGGAGGATTTGCTCCTTCGGCGCCTTCCACGAACGCCTTTGTGGGCTTCGAGAAGAGCTCTCCCGCACGGGGTCTGCGGCCACTGGCCAGCCTACCAGCGAGGGTTTCCGGGTGGATCTCCCGAGTGGCCGGTTTCACCTTCGTGGTTTTTCGTGGTGACGAGGACCGTCATGGGCGGGGAGCAGCGGAGGAGCCGTGCAGACCGACATCGACCCCCGGAACCTGATCGGGCGCAAGGCCTTCGACCGGGACGGCGTGAAGATCGGCACCGTGGACGAGGTGTATCTGGACGACGCGACCGGCGTGCCGGAGTGGGCCGCCGTGCGCACCGGCCTCTTCGGCCGGGACGCCTTCGTGCCGCTGGAGCCGAGCCGGGTGGAGGACGACGGGCTGCGGATCCCCTTTGAGCGCGCGCTGATCAGGGAGGCGCCCGGTTTCGGGGTGGGCCGGCACCTCTCCCCCGCGCAGGAGCTGCGGCTCTACCGGCACTACGGGCTGGAGCTGCCCTCGCCCGAGCCGCCCCCGGCACCCGACGATACGGCTTCCGGGGACCCGGAGGGGGCGGGCGGCCCGGGCGGCTGATCGTCGGCCGGGCGGACCAGCGGCAGGGGCTCGGCGGGGTGGAGCGCCGGGTCGTCGACGCGGAAGGTCCGCACCCGGCCGGGCGCCGACCAGGGCTCCTCGAAGCGGACGGTGACCCGTCCCACGCCGCTGCCCTGCACCCAGCCCGGCCCGTGCTCGTCGTGGCGGACGTCCAGGCCGGGAAGCCACTGCGGCGGCCCCTCGGGGGCCCTCTGGGGCTCTTGGGGCGTCTCGGGCTCGTGGGGTGCCCCCTCGGCGTCCCCGGCCGCCCTGGCCGCCGCGGCGGCCTCGGCGGCGCCGGCGGCGGCCTGGGCGAAGAGGTCCTCCTGGGTGTAGTCGGCGAGGCCGGAGACGCCGACGCCCAGCAGCCGCACCCCGGCCGTGGTGTCCACTCCCTCCAGCAGCCGGGCGGCCGCCTCGCGCACCACGGCGGGGTCGTCGGTCGGGCCGCGCAGGGTCTCCGAGCGGGTCAGGGTCGAGAAGTCGTACCGCCGGACCTTGATGACGACCGTGCGGCCCGAGCGCCCGGCGCCGCGCAGCCGGGTCACGCAGCGGTCGGCGAGGCGAGCGATCTCCATCTGTACCCGGGTCCGGTCGGTGAGGTCCTCGGCGAAGGTGTCCTCCACGGACACGGACTTGGCGTCCCGCTCGGCGACGACGGGGCGGTCGTCGTGCCCGGTGGCCAGGGCGTGGAGGCCGGCGCCGTGGGCCTTGCCGAGGAGGCGCACCAGCTCGTCCTCGCCGGCCTCGGCCGTCTCCGCCACGGTGGTGATACCGGCGCGCCGCAACGTTTCGGCGGTGGCGGGGCCGACGCCCGGAATCGTCCGGACGGACATCGGGCCGAGCACCTCCAGCTCCGTGCCGGGCTCGATGATCTTGAGGCCGTCCGGCTTGGCCTCCTCGGAGGCGATCTTCGCGAACATCTTGGAGCCGGCCAGCCCCACCGAGGCCGTGAGCCCCGTGGCCACCTCGATGTCGCGCCGCAGCCGCTCCGCCACCGCGCGGGCGGCCGCGCCGGTGGGCGGCACCCCGCCCGCTTCCAGGTCGACGAACGCCTCGTCGAGGCTGAGCGGCTCCACCAGCGGGGACAGCTCGCCCAGCAGCCCCATCACCACGTGGCTGACCCGCTGGTACAGGGCGAACCGCGGGGTGAGATAGGCGGCGTTGGGGCAGAGCCTGCGGGCCTGGGCCGTCGCCATGGCGGAGTGGACGCCGAAGACCCGCGCCTCGTACGAGGCCGTGGCCACCACGCCGCGGGGACCCAGCCCGCCCACCACCACGGGCTTTCCGCGCAGGCTCGGCTTGGACGCCTGCTCCACCGAAGCGTAGAACGCGTCCATGTCCAGATGGAGAATCGTCGGCGCACCCCTCACAGGACAGATGCTGCCGCATACCACTGACATTCGCACCGATGTACGAAGAGACGCCCCGCGCCGACCGCTGTCACGGCCTGCGCGGGGCGCCCTGTCACGCTGTCGTACGGCGGCCCCGGGGGGCCTCAGCCCGCCCGGTTGCGGCGGCGGGCGAGCTCATCGGCCGGGTTGTGGCCCACGAGCGTCTCACCGGTGTCCACCCGCTCCCCGTGGAGCTGGGCCAGAGCGCTCTCCACATCCCGCCAGACGACGCCCACGGCGATCCCGAAGACGCCCTGACCGCCCTGGAGGAGGTCGACGACCTCGTCGGGCGAGGTGCACTCGTAGACCGTGGCGCCGTCGCTCATCAGCGTCATCTGCGCCAGATCGGCCATGCCGCGCGAGCGCAGATGCTGCACGGCGGTGCGGATGTTCTGGAGCGAGACCCCGGTGTCCAGCAGCCGCTTCACGATCTTCAGGACGACCACGTCCCGGAAGCTGTAGAGCCGCTGGCTGCCCGACCCGTACGCGGGCCGCACACTGGGCTCCACGAGCCCTGTACGCGCCCAGTAGTCGAGCTGCCGATAGGTGATACCCGCGGCCGCGCACGCCGTCGGCCCCCGGTACCCGATGCCTTCGGAGCTCCGGGAGGCGACCGCCCCCTCGGACTCGCTTCCCCGTGGGGTGGTCACCGCCGCCGTCGCGGAATAGCGGGGCACTGGTTCGACCGTTCCCCCATGCAGCGGATACGGACCGCCGACCGCCGTACCGTCGCCCGTGCTTCTCACGCCGACCTCCGTCCTTGACCTGCCTTCTCGACGGTAGGCAGTCGCTCGGGGTGCGTCAACGATCGCCACACTCGGCACGCCGAGTGATAATCACCCTGAGAGTGGTTTTACGTGTCCAGGTAGCGGGAAAAGCTACTCGAATGCGGCCTACTGGCTGCTGCTGCCGAAGTCCTCGGGCGAGATCTGGTCGAGGAACTCGCGGAACTTCTCCACCTCGTCCTCCTGCTCGTCCGGGATGGCGATCCCCGCGTCGTCCAGCACCCCGTCACTGCCGTAGATCGGCGTACCGGTGCGCAGCGCGAGCGCTATGGCGTCGGACGGCCGCGCGCTGACCTCCACCCCGCTGGCGAAGACGAGCTCCGCGTAGAAGACGCCTTCGCGCAGATCCGTGATGCGAACCTCCGCGAGCTGCTGTCCGACCGCCTCCAGCACGTCCTTGAACAGGTCGTGGGTCAGCGGACGGGCAGGCGCCATGCCCTGCTGGGCGAAGGCGATCGCCGTCGCCTCTCCCGGTCCGATCCAAATCGGGAGGTAGCGATCGCCTCCCACTTCACGCAGGAGCACGATCGGCTGGTTTGAGGGCATTTCCACCCGGACACCCACGACATCGAGCTCGTTCACACAGCAACCCTAGGCCGTGCCCGGCGGGTTTGGGTAGTCGGGCACTCACTGTCACTGGCCGCGGGGCTGGAGCGCGGCCCTCACCAGGGCCGCGTGGAGCCGTACGGACAGGGCGGCCAGCTCCCTGGCCGTGGCCTCGGCATGGGCCCTGGTCTGCGGATTGCGGTGCCGGCGCAGGGGGGCGACCACCTGCTCGACGAGACCGGCCTCCCGCTCGGCGGCGGCCTTCACGGCCCGTAGATGGCGCGGCTCCAGACCGAAACGGCCCAGGTCGGCGACGAGCTTGGCGATCGTGAGGGCATCGGCGTCGAATCCGCCGTCCGGGTGGGCCGTGAGCAGCCCGTAGGACTCCCACTCGGCCAGCTCCTCCTCGGTGGCCCCGGCGCCGGCCAGCAGCTCCGTACGGCCGATACGGGCCGTCACGGGCCCCTCGGGCCCTCCGGGGGCCGCGGTGGGCGCCCCGGGCTCGTCCAGGACGTCCGCGAGGTCGAGGGCGTCCTTCGGCTGCGCGGGGGCGGGCAGCTGGACCCGCTCGCCCCGGGCCAGGGCGTCCAGCTGCTCCCGGATGACCTTGAGCGGGAGGTAGTGATCGCGCTGCACCCGCAGCACATAGGCGAGCCGGGCCACGTCCTCCGTACTGAACTTGCGGTAGCCGGACGGGGTGCGCCGGGGCTCCACCAGGCCCTCCGCCTCCAGGAAACGGATCTTGGAGATGGTGACCTCGGGGAACTCCTCGCGCAACAGGTTGAGCACCGTTCCGATGCTCACCAGCCGGCCCTCCGCGCCGGCGGCACCGGAGGATCCGGTACCGCCCGACGGTGTTCGAAGCATGGCCCTTCCCTGGAGGTGCCCCGGACCGCGTCCGGGAACCGGTCAGATGCCCCGCTGGCTGCCGAAGAAGACCAGCCGGTACTTGCCGATCTGCACCTCGTCGCCGTTGGACAGGACGACCGACTCGATCTGCTCACGGTTGACGTACGTGCCGTTGAGGCTGCCGACGTCGGTGACGGTGAAGCTGCCGTCGTGGCCCCGGCGGAACTCCACGTGCCGGCGCGAGACGGTGACGTCGTCGAGGAAGATGTCGCTCTGCGGGTGGCGGCCCGCGGTGGTCACCTCCGCGTCCAGCAGGAAACGGCTACCCGAGTTGGGGCCCCGGCGGACCACCAGCAGGGCCGAGCCCTGGGGCAGCGCCTCGACCGCGGCCTGCGCCTCGGGCGAGAGCGCAGGGATCGCCGTCTGCCCGGTGGTCTCCGAGTCGTACGCCTCGAGACCGGAGATGGAGATGGTCGAGGTCGTCTCCGACGCGCGCTCGGCGACCGCGCCCGGCCGCAGCGGAGCACCGCAGTTGGAACAGAACCGGCTGGCCTCGGCGTTCCGGTGGCCACACCTCGTACATACCGGCAAGGCAAACCCTCCACCCGCACTTGAGGTCGCTGGTGCCCCGAAACCTATGCGCCCCGCCTGGGCAGGGTCAACAGCGGACGCGCCCGGACCGCCCGGAATGTCGCCCCCGTAGCCCTGGGCGTCGACCTGGTCCCGGAACAGCGGGCGGCCTTCCTGGGCGTTCTCGCCGCCCTCCCCGGACCGCGACGCCCGGTGCCGGGCGGTACCGCCGTCCTGGCGTGCGCTCTTGCCGAACAACTTCGCAAACAACTTCACGGGCGATTCCCCTTGACCGAAACAGACCCGCCCGTGGGGCAGGACAAACCCTTGCTGCACACACCGTCCGACCTGGACATCTCTACAACGTCCGCAGTCAACAGACAGTTTCCATCACGCACCCTTGACTTGGTGCGCCGACCCCCCGCAACCTCCCGCCCTCCCCACGAGCCCCGCTCGCGCGCCCGTCTCACTGCGATGACGACCGAGCGTAGTCAGGCCGCTTCGCCGGGCGCAAGGCGTCCACAATGATCTTCTCAGACCGGGAGACACTCACCGACGCCTGCTCCTTCTCGAGAGTCTGCACCACACCACCCGGGATGTTCAGCGCGGGCTCCAGATCCTGGGGCTTGCCGATGACCTTGAACTTATAGGGCTGCGAGACCTTTTTCCCATCGATCTCCACCTTTCCCGCGGAGCCCGAGAAGTAGGTACCCGCGACGACCCGGACATCGTTGATCTGGATCGCCTCCGCGCCGGCGGCCCGCAGCTCCTGGATCGTGTCGAGCAGCTTGTCCGACTCCACGGCCCCCTTGCTGTCGCTCACCGTGAGCTCGATGCCGGGCCCCTCGGCCGCCACCGTACCCGCGAGCACCCCGAGCTGCTCCTCCTTTTGCGCGGTCTGCTTACGGGCCTCGGCGGCCTGGTTGGAGCTGCTCTCCAGCTCGGACCGCTGACCGTCCAGCCGGCGCTTCTCGTCCTCGAGCCGCTTGGTGCGGTTGTCCAGTTCGTCCAGGATCCTTACGAGATCCTCCTGCCGGGCGCCGCGCAGGGCGCTGTTGTCGCTCGTCGAACGGACCTGGATGGCCAGGCCCAGCCCGAGGACGCACAGCAGCACCGCCACGGTGAGCTGGGCACGCGTCAGCCTTGGGGGCCACAGCCCGCTCATCAGCCGTTGACGCCCCGTCAACGGCGCGGCCTCGGGAGCCGTTTTCTTTGGGGGGACGGGGCCGGGTACGGGCTGCTCCGGACCGGGCTCCCCGGGGCCGGGCGCCCCGGCCCCCGGCTCTGCGGCCTCCCCGGACACCGGCTCGGGACGCTCCTCCTCCGGGCGCTCCGTCTCCGGCTCGCCAGGTTCGCCGACGCGCTCGCCCGGTTCCCCGGCCGACGGCTCGGGCCGCTCCCGCTTCTCCTCTTTCCCCGGCTCTTCAGGCCGTCCCTGCTGTCCGGACTTGTCGGGAGTGTCGTCTGCGCTCATCGGTCTCACGCCCGGAAGATGTGCCGCCGGATGGCGGCCGCGTTGGAGAAGATACGAATGCCCAGGACGACCACCACACCGGTGGACAGCTGCGCGCCGACGCCGAGCTTGTCGCCCAGGAAGACGATGAGCGCGGCCACGACCACGTTGGACAGGAACGAGACCACGAAGACCTTGTCGTCGAAGATCCCGTCCAGCATCGCCCGGAGGCCGCCGAACACCGCGTCGAGCGCCGCCACGACGGCGATGGGAAGGTAGGGCTCGACCGCCGTCGGCACCACGGGACGGACGACCAGCCCGACCACGACTCCCACGATGAGGCCCAATACGGCGATCACGATGTGCCCTTCCCTGGTGTTGCGGTACGTACGATCAGACTCGGCGCGGCGGGCAGCCGGACCTCGTCCTGAGTGGAAATGCTCGCGCGGACCCCGTAGTTCTGCTGGAGCACATGCAGGTACTGGCCGTCGACGCTGTCCTGGAACGCGGTGCTGAGCCGCTGCCCGTCCCCGATCGCCAGCACCGTGTACGGCGGCACCAGCGGCCTGTTGTCGACCAGTATGGCGTCACCCGCGGCCCTGATCGCCGACAGCGCCGTCAGCCGCTGACCGTTGATGGCGATCGCCTCGGCGCCGGACTGCCACAGACCGTTGACGACACGCTGCATGTCGCGGTCGCGCACCCGCCCGGTGTCGGAGAAGCCACTGCTCTCCCGGGGCCCGCCCCCACTGGTCCGGGCCTGCTTGGCGTCGTCGACCACCACTTTGACCCCGGGCCCGCGCACCGGCGTGGCTCCGGCGAGCAGCGACACCAACTCGGCCTTGTCCCCGCCGTGTTTCCGCAGCGCGTCACGCTGCTTGGTGCCGACCGCGTCCCGCAGGGAGTCGACGTTCTTCTGGAGGCTGTCGGCGGCGGAGGTCTCCGCCTCGATCCGCTGGATGAGCTGCTCGCGCTCCTTGGCCAGCGTCGGTGCCGATATCCGCGCCTGCGCCGCCCCCAGCGTCACCACGACGGCCGACAGCAGCAGCGCCGCGGCCAGCCCCAACTTGGCCCGCAAGGTGCTCGGCAGGCCCTTGGCGCCCTCGGCCCGCCGGGCCGCCGCCTCCGCGTAGCCCTCGTCGAGGCTGTGATCCATCACATTGGTCAGCAGCGACATCGACGCGTCGGGGCGCGACGGTGGCGACGAGGTGCTCCGAACGGGGGGCTGCTGCGACATGCCGCACATCGTCGCACGTCGGGGGCGTCGTCTCCCAATGGCCCCACCGGCGTGCCGGATCCGGTACGGATTCACGACACTCCCGGAACACCGGGGGAACATCCCCCGGCCCAGGCAGGACGACGCCCCCCAGGAGCGTCAGCGCCCGGCGCCGTCCACGACCGCCGACCACTCGTCCAGCAGCGCCTGCGCGGAGGCGTCGTCAGGCCCCTCCGCCCACAGGTGCGTCACCGCCTCCGCCGGGTCCGGCAGCACCATCACCCAGCGCCCGTCGGCCTCGACCACCCGCACCCCGTCCGTCGTGTCCACCGACCGGTCCCCGGCGGCCTCCACCACATGCCGCATCACCAGACCCTTGACGGCCCACGGCGTGGCCAGATCCCGCCGCAGCACGTGCGCCCTGGGGATCCGCGCGTCTATCTGGCTGAGCGTGAGCTGCGTCCGGGCCACCAGCCCGATCAACCGGACGAAAGCGGCCGTACCGTCGAAGACGCTGTTGGACTCCGGGATGATGAAGCCGCCGCGCCCGTCGCCGCCGAAGATCGTCGACTCCTGCCGGCCCACCCTCGTCAGATCGTCCGGCGACGTCGTCGTCCACTCCACCTGCGTCCCGTGGTACGCGGCCACCTGCTCGGCGATCCGGGTCGTGGTCACCGGCAGCGCCACCCGCCCGCTGCGCCGCTCGGCGGCCACCAGGTCCAGCAGGACCAGCAGCGCGCGATCGTCCTCCACGATGCGACCACGCTCGTCCACCAGCGAGATCCGCTCCCCCACCGGGTCGAACCGCACCCCGAACGCGGCCCGCGCCGACGCCACGATCTCCCCCAGCCGCACCAGCCCGGAACGGCGGGTGTCGGCGGTCTCGGTGGGACGGGCCTCGTCCAGCCCGGGGTTGATGGTGAGCGCGTCCACGCCCAGCCGGCCCAGCAGGCTGGGCAGAACGAGCCCCGCGCTGCCGTTCGAGGCGTCGACGACCACCTTCAGCCCCGCCTCGGCGACCCCGGTGGTGTCCACGGACCTCAGCAGCGAACCGGTGTAGGAGTCGTAGACGCTGGAGGGGAAGGACAGATCGCCGATCTCGCCGGGGAACGCACGCCGGTACTCCTGGCGGGCGTAGACCCGGTCGAGCTTGCGCTGCCCCGCCTGGGAGAGGTCGGCGCCGCGCTCGTCCAGGAACATGATGTCCACCGAGTCCGGCACCCCGGGCGACGTACGGATCATGATGCCGCCGGCACTGCCCCGCGCGGTCTGCTGCCGGGCCACCGGCAAGGGGACGTTCTCCAGATCGCGGACGTCGATGGCGCTGGCCTGAAGCGCTGAGATCACCGCGCGCTTGAGGGCGCGGGCGCCACGGGAGTGGTCACGTGCCGTGGTGACGGTGGCTCCCTTCTTCAGCGTCGTCGCGTACGCGCCGGCGAGCCGGACCGCCAGCTCGGGCGTGATCTCCACATTGAGGATCCCGGACACACCGCGGGCGCCGAAGAGATGGGCCTGCCCCCGGGACTCCCAGATGACGGAGGTGTTGACGAATGCGCCGGCCTCGATGGTCTTGAAGGGATAGACCCGGACATTGCCCTGGATAATCGATTCCTCACCGACGAGGCACTCATCGCCGATGACGGCGCCGTCCTCGATCCGGGCCGCCCGCATGATGTCGGTGTTCTTCCCGATGACACAGCCGCGCAGATTGCTCTGCTGTCCGACGTAGACGTTGTCGTGGACGACGGCCTTGTGGAGAAAGGCGCCGCTCTTGACGACGACGTTGGAGCCCACGACCGTGTGCTCGCGGATCTCCGCGCCGGCTTCGACCTTCGCGTAGTCGCCGATGTAGAGCGGGCCGCGCAGGACCGCGTCGGGATGCACCTCGGCACCTTCGGCCACCCAGACGCCGGGCGAGATCTCGAAGCCGTCTATGTCGACGTCGACCTTGCCCTCCAGGACATCGGCCTGCGCCTTCACATAGCTCTCGTGCGTGCCGACGTCCTCCCAGTAGCCCTCGGCCACATAGCCGAAGATGGGCTTGCCTTCCTTCATCAGCTGCGGGAAGACATCCCCCGACCAGTCGACCGGGACATCGGGCCGCACATAGTCGAAGACCTCGGGCTCCATGACATAGATGCCCGTATTGACGGTGTCGGAGAAGACCTGACCCCACGTGGGCTTCTCCAGGAAGCGTTCGACCTTGCCCTGCTCGTCGACGATCGTGATGCCGAATTCCAGCGGATTGGGGACGCGCGTCAGACAGACCGTGACCAGGGCGCCCTTCTCCTTGTGGAAACGGATCAGGTCGGTGAGGTCGAAATCGGTGAGGGCGTCGCCCGAGATGACGAGGAACGCATCGTCCTTGAGCGCCTCCTCGGCGTTCTTGACGCTGCCCGCGGTGCCGAGTGGCTTCTCCTCGTTGGCATAGGTGAGCTCCATGCCGAGCTCTTCACCGTCACCGAAGTAGTTCCGCACCAGGGAGGCCAGGAACTGTACGGTCACCACGGTCTCGGTGAGCCCGTGCCGCTTCAGCAGGC
The DNA here is from genome assembly GCF_003970715.1 of Streptomyces luteoverticillatus. Classification (NCBI taxonomy): domain Bacteria; kingdom Bacillati; phylum Actinomycetota; class Actinomycetes; order Kitasatosporales; family Streptomycetaceae; genus Streptomyces; species Streptomyces luteoverticillatus. Next base: position 1,191,251 of record NZ_CP034587.1, read on the forward strand.
GGAGCACATGCTCCATGATCGGGCGGTTGGCCACGGGCAGGAGCGGCTTGGGCATGCTCGAGGTCATGGGGCGAAGGCGGGTGCCTTCGCCTCCGGCCATCACGACGGCCTTCATGTCGGAAGCGTCCTCCTTGAGAGATGACGGTCATGCCGACGAAACCGCCCGACGAGCCCGGCCGAGGCCGCGCGTCCGCGCGCGCCCGCTGGGGCTCCTGCCCGGTGGGGCTGGGGACTACGGCGAGATCAGTCGGCCGTGGCATCCGCCCGGACGAGTCGGCGGACCTGGACCACGTAGAGGATCCCTGCCCACCAATAGAGGGTTGTACCCCATCCGGCGAACGCCCATCCGAAAATCGCGGCGAGTGACGAGAGCCAGCCGGATCCATCACTGAGAAGCAGCAACGGGAAGGCGTACATCAGGTTGAAGGTCGCGGCCTTGCCGAGGAAGTTCACCTGGGGCGGCGGATAGCCGTGACGCCTCAGGATCCCCACCATGACCAGCAGCATCGCCTCACGGGCCAGCAGGGCGACGGTCAGCCAGAGCGGAAGGATTTCACGCCAGGTCAGACCGAAGAGGGTGGAGAGGACATAGAGCCGGTCGGCGGCCGGGTCGAGCAGCCGGCCGAGGCTGCTGACCTGATTCCAGCGCCGGGCGAGCTTTCCGTCGAGGTAGTCGCTGACACCGCTGAGCGCCAGGACGAGGAGCGCCCAGCCGTCGTACTTCTGAAGAATCAGCCACAGGAAAAGGGGAACGCCGACGAGGCGCGCCATGCTGAGGATGTTCGGGATGGTGAGGACACGGTCGGTCTGGACGCGCGTCTCCTGGACCTCCACCCGGGGGCCTCCTGTGGGGATATGTACCGACTGGGGATATGTACCAACGATTCCCCCTGACCTTACCCCCAGCCGTCCGGGGGTCACGCAGAGGGGGCGGCGACGGCCGCACAACGCAAAAAAGCCCTGGTGGGGACAGTGTCCCCACCAGGGCTTTCTCTAAAAGGAGTTCGGCGGCGTCCTACTCTCCCACAGGGTCCCCCCTGCAGTACCATCGGCGCTGAAAGGCTTAGCTTCCGGGTTCGGAATGTAACCGGGCGTTTCCCTAACGCTATGACCACCGAAACACTATGAAATTAACGTCATCCGGCACTTTGGATGTTCGTTATTTCAGAACTAACACAGTGGACGCGAGCAACTGAGGACAAGCCCTCGGCCTATTAGTACCAGTCAGCTCCAACCGTTACCGGTCTTCCACACCTGGCCTATCAACCCAGTCGTCTACTGGGAGCCTTACCCCATCAAGTGGGTGGGAGTCCTCATCTCGAAGCAGGCTTCCCGCTTAGATGCTTTCAGCGGTTATCCCTCCCGAACGTAGCCAACCAGCCATGCCCTTGGCAGGACAACTGGCACACCAGAGGTTCGTCCGTCCCGGTCCTCTCGTACTAGGGACAGCCCTTCTCAAGACTCCTACGCGCACAGCGGATAGGGACCGAACTGTCTCACGACGTTCTAAACCCAGCTCGCGTACCGCTTTAATGGGCGAACAGCCCAACCCTTGGGACCGACTCCAGCCCCAGGATGCGACGAGCCGACATCGAGGTGCCAAACCATCCCGTCGATATGGACTCTTGGGGAAGATCAGCCTGTTATCCCCGGGGTACCTTTTATCCGTTGAGCGACGGCGCTTCCACAAGCCACCGCCGGATCACTAGTCCCGACTTTCGTCCCTGCTCGACCCGTCGGTCTCACAGTCAAGCTCCCTTGTGCACTTACACTCAACACCTGATTGCCAACCAGGCTGAGGGAACCTTTGGGCGCCTCCGTTACCCTTTAGGAGGCAACCGCCCCAGTTAAACTACCCACCAGACACTGTCCCTGATCCGGATCACGGACCCAGGTTAGACATCCAGCACGACCAGAGTGGTATTTCAACGACGACTCCACACACACTGGCGTGCATGCTTCACAGTCTCCCACCTATCCTACACAAGCCGAACCGAACACCAATATCAAGCTATAGTAAAGGTCCCGGGGTCTTTCCGTCCTGCTGCGCGAAACGAGCATCTTTACTCGTAGTGCAATTTCACCGGGCCTATGGTTGAGACAGTCGAGAAGTCGTTACGCCATTCGTGCAGGTCGGAACTTACCCGACAAGGAATTTCGCTACCTTAGGATGGTTATAGTTACCACCGCCGTTTACTGGCGCTTAAGTTCTCAGCTTCGCCCCACCGAAATGGAGCTAACCGGTCCCCTTAACGTTCCAGCACCGGGCAGGCGTCAGTCCGTATACATCGCCTTACGGCTTCGCACGGACCTGTGTTTTTAGTAAACAGTCGCTTCTCGCTGGTCTCTGCGGCCACCCCCAGCTCAGAGCGCGAAGCTCATCACCAGAAATGGCCCCCCTTCTCCCGAAGTTACGGGGGCATTTTGCCGAGTTCCTTAACCATAGTTCACCCGAACGCCTCGGTATTCTCTACCTGACCACCTGAGTCGGTTTAGGGTACGGGCCGCCATGAAACTCGCTAGAGGCTTTTCTCGACAGCATAGGATCATCCACTTCACCACAATCGGCTCGGCATCAGGTCTCAGGCTTCATGCTGTCCGGATTTACCTGGACAACGCCCTACACCCTTACCCCGGGACTACCACCGCCCGGGCTGGACTACCTTCCTGCGTCACCCCATCGCTTACCTACTACAAGTCTGGTTCGTCGGCTCCACCACTCCCCTTTGTCCGAAGACTCCAGGGCGGCTTCACGGACTTAGCATCGCCTGATTCGATATTGGGCGTTTCAAAGCGGGTACCGGAATATCAACCGGTTGTCCATCGACTACGCCTGTCGGCCTCGCCTTAGGTCCCGACTTACCCTGGGCAGATCAGCTTGACCCAGGAACCCTTAGTCAATCGGCGCACACGTTTCCCACGTGTGTATCGCTACTCATGCCTGCATTCTCACTCGTGAACCGTCCACAACTCGTTTCCACGGCTGCTTCACCCGGCACACGACGCTCCCCTACCCATCACAGTCCCCGTTGGGGGTATGTACTGCAATGACACGACTTCGGCGGTACGCTTGAGCCCCGCTACATTGTCGGCGCGGAATCACTTGACCAGTGAGCTATTACGCACTCTTTCAAGGGTGGCTGCTTCTAAGCCAACCTCCTGGTTGTCTCTGCGACTCCACATCCTTTCCCACTTAGCGTACGCTTAGGGGCCTTAGTCGATGCTCTGGGCTGTTTCCCTCTCGACCATGGAGCTTATCCCCCACAGTCTCACTGCCGCGCTCTCACTTACCGGCATTCGGAGTTTGGCTAAGGTCAGTAACCCGGTAGGGCCCATCGCCTATCCAGTGCTCTACCTCCGGCAAGAAACACACGACGCTGCACCTAAATGCATTTCGGGGAGAACCAGCTATCACGGAGTTTGATTGGCCTTTCACCCCTAACCACAGGTCATCCCCAGGTTTTCAACCCTGGTGGGTTCGGTCCTCCACGAAGTCTTACCTCCGCTTCAACCTGCCCATGGCTAGATCACTCCGCTTCGGGTCTTGGGCGCGCTACTCAATCGCCCTATTCGGACTCGCTTTCGCTACGGCTTCCCCACACGGGTTAACCTCGCAACACACCGCAAACTCGCAGGCTCATTCTTCAAAAGGCACGCAGTCACGACGCACCGAGCAAGCTCGATGCGCGACGCTCCCACGGCTTGTAGGCACACGGTTTCAGGTACTATTTCACTCCGCTCCCGCGGTACTTTTCACCATTCCCTCACGGTACTATCCGCTATCGGTCACCAGGGAATATTTAGGCTTAGCGGGTGGTCCCGCCAGATTCACACGGGATTTCTCGGGCCCCGTGCTACTTGGGTGTCTCTCAAACGAGCCGCTAATGTTTCAGCTACGGGGGTCTTACCCTCTACGCCGGACCTTTCGCATGTCCTTCGCCTACATCAACGGTTTCTGACTCGTCTCATGGCCGGCAGACCATGAAAGAGAGATCCCACAACCCCGCATGCGCAACCCCTGCCGGGTATCACACACATACGGTTTGGCCTCATCCGGTTTCGCTCGCCACTACTCCCGGAATCACGGTTGTTTTCTCTTCCTGCGGGTACTGAGATGTTTCACTTCCCCGCGTTCCCTCCACACTGCCTATGTGTTCAGCAGCGGGTGACAGCCCATGACGACTGCCGGGTTTCCCCATTCGGACACCCCCGGATCAAAGCTCGGTTGACAGCTCCCCGGGGCCTATCGCGGCCTCCCACGTCCTTCATCGGTTCCTGGTGCCAAGGCATCCACCGTGCGCCCTTAAAAACTTGGCCACAGATGCTCGCGTCCACTGTGCAGTTCTCAAACAACGACCAGCCACCCGTCACACCCTGCCGAAGCAGACCTTTACCGGGGCCGGCGTCGAAGGTGCCGGACCATAAGGCCCGTACCCTCAGACACCCAACAGCGTGCCCGACCCAATTCCCAGGTTTCACGTTCCACGCCGAAGCAGTACTAGTGAATCCTCAAGAACTGTGCCGAATAGTCAACGTTCCACCCATGAGCAACCGTGCGAGTCATTCGCTCGCAGTCGGCTATGTGCTCCTTAGAAAGGAGGTGATCCAGCCGCACCTTCCGGTACGGCTACCTTGTTACGACTTCGTCCCAATCGCCAGTCCCACCTTCGACGGCTCCCTCCACAAGGGTTGGGCCACCGGCTTCGGGTGTTACCGACTTTCGTGACGTGACGGGCGGTGTGTACAAGGCCCGGGAACGTATTCACCGCAGCAATGCTGATCTGCGATTACTAGCAACTCCAACTTCATGGGGTCGAGTTGCAGACCCCAATCCGAACTGAGACCGGCTTTTTGAGATTCGCTCCACCTCACGGCATCGCAGCTCATTGTACCGGCCATTGTAGCACGTGTGCAGCCCAAGACATAAGGGGCATGATGACTTGACGTCGTCCCCACCTTCCTCCGAGTTGACCCCGGCAGTCTCCTGTGAGTCCCCATCACCCCGAAGGGCATGCTGGCAACACAGGACAAGGGTTGCGCTCGTTGCGGGACTTAACCCAACATCTCACGACACGAGCTGACGACAGCCATGCACCACCTGTACACCGACCACAAGGGGGCGACCATCTCTGGCCGTTTCCGGTGTATGTCAAGCCTTGGTAAGGTTCTTCGCGTTGCGTCGAATTAAGCCACATGCTCCGCTGCTTGTGCGGGCCCCCGTCAATTCCTTTGAGTTTTAGCCTTGCGGCCGTACTCCCCAGGCGGGGAACTTAATGCGTTAGCTGCGGCACGGACGACGTGGAATGTCGCCCACACCTAGTTCCCAACGTTTACGGCGTGGACTACCAGGGTATCTAATCCTGTTCGCTCCCCACGCTTTCGCTCCTCAGCGTCAGTATCGGCCCAGAGATCCGCCTTCGCCACCGGTGTTCCTCCTGATATCTGCGCATTTCACCGCTACACCAGGAATTCCGATCTCCCCTACCGAACTCTAGCCTGCCCGTATCGAATGCAGACCCGGGGTTAAGCCCCGGGCTTTCACATCCGACGCGACAAGCCGCCTACGAGCTCTTTACGCCCAATAATTCCGGACAACGCTTGCGCCCTACGTATTACCGCGGCTGCTGGCACGTAGTTAGCCGGCGCTTCTTCTGCAGGTACCGTCACTTTCGCTTCTTCCCTGCTGAAAGAGGTTTACAACCCGAAGGCCGTCATCCCTCACGCGGCGTCGCTGCATCAGGCTTTCGCCCATTGTGCAATATTCCCCACTGCTGCCTCCCGTAGGAGTCTGGGCCGTGTCTCAGTCCCAGTGTGGCCGGTCGCCCTCTCAGGCCGGCTACCCGTCGTCGCCTTGGTAGGCCATCACCCCACCAACAAGCTGATAGGCCGCGGGCTCATCCTGCACCGCCGGAGCTTTCCACCACCAACCATGCGGTCAGTAGTCATATCCGGTATTAGACCCCGTTTCCAGGGCTTGTCCCAGAGTGCAGGGCAGATTGCCCACGTGTTACTCACCCGTTCGCCACTAATCCACCCCGAAGGGCTTCATCGTTCGACTTGCATGTGTTAAGCACGCCGCCAGCGTTCGTCCTGAGCCAGGATCAAACTCTCCGTGAATGTTTACCGGTAATCCGGTTCACACTCGCGTTGAGCGGAACAACCAGGCGGAATAGGCCCGGTCGTTCACAGCGTCCTCGCTGTGTGTTGCCCCCACTCAATCAAGAGCAGAGGACTTTTTAAAGGAACCTCATCCATCGAGATGGACGGGGTGTCAACATATCTGGCGTTGACTTTTGGCACGCTGTTGAGTTCTCAAGGAACGGACGCTTCCTTTGTACTCACCCACAGTGTTTACTGGGGCTTTCCTCCGGGCTTCCCTTCGGTGCTTCACACTCTATCAGGACTTTTCCGGCCCCGTTTCCGCCTCGTTCACCATGCATACACAAAGGCATGCGGGCACACGGCAGCGGATCCGGGAAGGATCTCATCCAGTGGAGTGCCGCCCCCACCTCGCCAGCAGCTCTCGCTGCGGGCCTCGGTCGTGGGCAGGAACCCGACAGTACAGCGCCTGCCGGGCACAGGCAAATCGATTACGCACCGCACACGGCTCTCGCGTGCGCGCAGCGCGCACGCTCGTGCGGAATCCTCAGTTCCTATGACTTAGGCTTCCGACCAGTGCGCCGTCCAGGACAGGTAGTGACGGCGCGTGATGATTCTCCACCTCTGGGAGGCTTCCCATGACCACCGTGTCGTCCCCGATCGCCGGACGCGCCATCGGACTCGCGGCAGTGCCCGATCCGGTCTTCTCCGGCGCGATGGTGGGACCCGGTACCGCTATCGACCCGGTCCGTGAGCCGCACGCCGCGGTTTCCCCGGTCGACGGCGTCATCGTCTCGCTCCACCCCCACGCCTTCGTCGTCGTCGACGGCGAAGGCCATGGAGTGCTGACGCACCTCGGCATCGACACCGTTCAGCTCAATGGCGAGGGCTTCGAGCTGCTCGTCAACAAGGGCGACACCGTCACGCGCGGCCAGGAGATCGTGCGCTGGAACCCGGTCGCCGTCGAGGAGTCCGGCAAGTCCCCGGTCTGCCCCGTCGTCGCGCTCGAGGCGACCGCCGACTCGCTGGGCGCCGTCGTCGAGGACGGCGACGTGAAGGCCGGCGACGCCCTCTTCTCCTGGCAGTGACCTTTCACCTTCGGTGATCTTGAGCCGTCCGGACGGACGGCGCGTACGACATCCACCGCGGCGGCCGTGTTCCATGGCCGCCGCAATCAACCGGAGACGTGAAATGGAGACAACGCTGCGAGGCGTCGGCGTGAGCCACGGTGTGGCGATCGGCGAGGTCCGGCACATGGGCACGGCGGTCCTGGAGCCGCCGGCCAAGCAGATCCCGGCGGACGAGGCGCCGCGTGAGCAGGGGCGCGCGCGGCAGGCCGTCGAGGCCGTCGCCGCCGATCTCATCGCGCGCGGCAACCTGGCGGGCGGCGAGGCCCAGCACGTGCTGGAGGCCCAGGCCATGATGGCCCAGGACCCCGAGCTGATGGCCGACGTCGACCGCCGCATCACCGTCGGCAGCACCGCCGAGCGCGCGGTGTACGACGCGTTCGCCGCCTACCGGGCGCTGCTCGCCAACGCCGGTGAGTACCTGGCCGGCCGGGTGGCCGACCTCGACGACGTGCGCAACCGCATCGTGGCGCGGCTGCTGGGCGTGCCGATGCCCGGTGTGCCGGACAGCGACGAGCCGTATGTGCTGATCGCGCGGGACCTGGCGCCGGCCGACACCGCGCTGCTGGACCCGACGCTGGTGCTGGGCTTCGTGACCGAGGAGGGCGGGCCGACCAGTCACTCCGCCATCCTGGCGCGGGCGCTCGGGGTGCCGGCCGTGGTGGCGCTGCCCGGCGCCGGTGAGCTCGCCGAGGGCACGGTGGTGGCCGTGGACGGCAGCACGGGTGACGTCTTCGTCGACCCGAGCGAGGAGAAGCGCACCGAGCTGACCGAGGCGGCCGAGGCGCGGAAGGCGGCGCTCGCCGCGTCGTCCGGTCCGGGTGCGACGTCCGACGGCCACAAGGTGCCGCTGCTGGCGAACATCGGCGGTCCGGCGGACGTGCCGGCCGCGGTCGAGGCGGGTGCGGAGGGCGTGGGCCTGTTCCGTACCGAGTTCCTCTTCCTGGACGACAGCGCGAAGGCGCCGTCCGAGGCCAAGCAGGTCGAGGCGTACCGCAAGGTGCTGGAGGCGTTCCCCGAGGGCCGTGTGGTCGTGCGCGTGCTGGACGCGGGCGCGGACAAGCCGCTGGACTTCCTGACCCCGGCCGACGAGCCCAACCCGGCGCTCGGCGTGCGCGGCCTGCGGACGCTGCTGGACCACCCGGAGGTGCTGCGCACGCAGCTCACCGCGCTGGCCAAGGCGGCCGAGGGTCTGCCGGTCTACCTCGAGGTCATGGCCCCCATGGTGGCGGACCGCACGGACGCCAAGGCGTTCGCGGACGCGTGCCGTGAGGCCGGGCTGCAGGCGAAGTTCGGTGCGATGGTGGAGATCCCCTCCGCCGCGCTGCGGGCGCGCTCGATCCTTCAGGAGGTCGAGTTCCTGTCGCTGGGTACGAACGACCTGGCGCAGTACACGTTCGCCGCCGACCGTCAGGTGGGCGCGGTCTCGCGTCTGCAGGACCCGTGGCAGCCGGCACTGCTCGACCTGGTGGCCCTTTCCGCGGAGGCCGCCAAGGCCGAGGGCAAGAGCTGTGGCGTCTGCGGTGAGGCGGCGTCCGACCCGCTGCTGGCCTGTGTGCTGACGGGTCTGGGCGTGACCAGCCTGTCCATGGGCGCGGCGTCGATCCCGTACGTGCGGGCGACGCTGGCCAAGCACACGCTGGCGCAGTGCGAGCGTGCCGCGGCGGCCGCTCGTGCGACGGACTCCGCCGAGGAGGCGCGTCTGGCCGCGCAGGCGGTGCTGTCGGGCGAGTGAGCCCGATGTTGTTCGGTGAGTGAGGGGTGCCCTGCCTTCGGTGGGGCACCCCTCCTCTTTTTCTGTTCGCTATTCGAGCGGCAGTCCCCCCAGGTACTCGACGCCGTGCTCCGGGGGTACGGGTTCGCCGGTGTCGGCGTCGGTGCAGTAGGCGGCGAAGACCTCGCCCGTCGTCAGGGGGCGTAGTCCGGCGCTGTCCAGGCACCAGCCGCGGACCGTCTCGGGTTCGCCGGGGCGGATGGTGCGCAGGACGACGCCGCCGGGGCTGCCCAGAGTGATGCCCGCCGCGAGGACCGTGCAGAAGAGCAGTGCCGCCGATTCCCCGAGGCGCAGCAGTCCCCCGTCGCACTCGGCTTCGACGACGGCGACCAGCGGGGTGTTCGCGGCGTCGAGCGTGGAGACGCTGCACACGAGGTGGTGTCTGCCGTCGCCCGCCGTTTCGATGAGGCGGCGCAGGAGCTTCGACGCGCGGGCGAAGGCCGCCCGGCCCGCGTCCTCCCCGGGTTCGAGGAGGGCGGAGGCGTATTCCCAGGTCGCCTGTTGTTCGGCTTCGCGGACGAGGTCGGGCAGCAGGCGGGTGAGGGGGCGGCCGTCGTAGGTGAGGCGGGCGCCGGTCGCCGCGATGTCGGCGGTGTAGCGGGTGCGGCTGGTGGGGGTGTCGGGGTCGAGGCGGATGTCGGCGCAGTACTCCTCGTAAGCGGTGGGGTCGAAGAGGGTGAGGCTGATGTGGGTGCCCTGGGAGGCGAGTGCTCTGAGCAGGCCGTCGACCTGGCGGAGGTAGCCGGCGTGGTCGTCGAAGCGGAAGCTGCGGTATCGCCGCATGGCGGCGAAGTCCGTCTCGTCGGCGAGGACGGCCACGGTGCTGGGTGTCTCGTGGCGCAGCCTGCGGCGTGCGGTCAGTCGCTTCCGGCCCTCGTCGGTCCTGCGGCCGTTGTCTGTGCGCGGCATGAGCTCCCCCTCTGCGCTGCGTGGATCAATCGCTACGCAGCGTAATCGAGGGTACTGACAACGGCCCGTCCCCCCTGGTCAGCCGCGTTCGCGGGCCAGGCGCTCGTAGAAGCCCAGCAGTTCGGCGTCGTCCACGGACCCGGGGTTGACCGCCTTCTCCAGGGGGGTGCCCTGGAGGAGCCGCTTGACCGGGACCTCGATGCGCTTGCCGGTCAGCGTGTGGGGGATGGCGGGGACTTCGATGACCTCGTCGGGGACGTGGCGCGGGGAGAGCTGCCGGCGGATGGTGCTCTTGATGCGGTCGAGCAGCTCGTCGTCCAGTCGGGCGCCCGGCGCGAGGTGGACGAAGAGGGGCATCCAGTAGCCGCCGTCGGGTCGTTCGACGCCGATGACGAGGGATTCGCGGATCTCGGGGAGGCGTTCCACGGCCTCGTAGATGTCGGCGGAGCCCATCCGTACGCCCTGGCGGTTGAGGGTGGAGTCGGAGCGGCCGTGGATGACGACGGTGCCGCGGGAGGTGAGGGTGATCCAGTCGCCGTGCCGCCAGACGCCCGGGAACATCTCGAAGTAGCTCTCGCGGTAGCGGTGGCCGTCGGGGTCGTTCCAGAAGTGGATGGGCATGGAGGGCATGGGGTTGGTGACGACGAGCTCGCCGACCTCGTCGACGACGGGCTTGCCGTGGGCGTCCCAGGCCTGGAGGTCCGTGCCCAGGCAGGGGGCCTGGAGTTCGCCGATGTACACGGGGAGGGTGGGGACGGCGCCGGCGAAGCAGCTGCAGACGTCCGTGCCGCCGCTGACCGAGGCGATCCACATGTCCCCTGCGCTCTCAACGAACTCGTCGTGGATCCAGCGGAAGCCGTCGGGCGGCAGCGGGGAGCCGGTGGTGGCGACGCAGCGGACGCGGGAGAGGTCGAGGTCGCGGCCGGGGTGGACGCCGGCCTTGCGGCAGGCCATGACGTAGGCGGCGGAGGTGCCGAAGAGCGTGGTGCCGGTGCGTTCGGCGACGCGCCACTGGGCGTCGGTGGTGGGGTGGCCGGGGCTGCCGTCGTAGAGGACGACGGTCGCGCCCACCAGGAGGCCGGAGACGAGGAAGTTCCACATCATCCAGCCGGTGGAGGTGTACCAGAAGAAGCGGTCGCCGGGGCCGAGGTCGCAGTGGAGGGAGAGCTGCTTGAGGTGTTCGACAAGGATGCCGCCCTGGGACTGGACGATGGCCTTGGGCAGCCCGGTGGTGCCGGAGGAGTACAGGACCCACAGCGGGTGATCGAAGGGGAGCTGCTCGAAGACCGGTTCGGTGTCGGCGGCGGTCAGCGCGTCCCACTCGAGGGTGCCCTCGGGGGCCGGGGTGCCGAGCAGCGGGATGTGGACGACGGCGCGCAGGGTCGGGAGCTCGGCGCGGAGGGCGGCGACGACGTCGGCGCGCTCGTGGCGCTTGCCGCCGTAGTGGTAGCCGTCGACGGTGAAGAGGACGACGGGCTCGACCTGCTGGAAGCGGTCGAGGACGCTTCGGGCGCCGAAGTCGGGGGCGCAGGAGGTCCAGACGGCGCCGACGGCGGCGGTGGCGAGGAGGGCGACGACGGCCTGCGGGACGTTGGGCAGGTAGCCGCTGACGCGGTCGCCGGGGCGGACACCGAGGCGGCGCAGCTCGTCGGCGAGCGAGCCGACCTGGCGGCGGAGTTCCGCCCAGGTGACGGGGCGGGGGTCGTGGGTCTCGTCGACGTGCAGCAGAGCGGGTTCACCGGCTCGCGCGGGGTCCTCGGCGGTGCGCAGGGCGTGCTCGGCGTAGTTGAGGGTGGCGCCGGGGAACCAGCGGGCGCCGGGCATGGCCGCATCGGCGAGGACGCGCTCGTAAGGGGTGCTGAAGCGGACGTCGCACCACTCGGTGACGGCCTGCCAGAAGGTCTCGGGTTCGGCCACGGACCAGCGGTGGAGGGCCGCGTAGCTCGCGACGGGGTCGCCGGGGACGGGGGCGGGCGCGCCGTGGTGTTCGGCGGCTTGGGCGTGGAAGCGGGTGACCTGTGCGCCTGCGACGCGGTCCGCGCCGGGCCGCCACAGGGGCTCGGGCTGTTCGACGGGCTGCGGTGCGGTGGTCATGTGGCTGCTCCCGGGCTTCTGCGCGTCGTGGGCGGAGCCGTGCGCACGAACGGGGGTGCGCGCGTGCGGTGGCTGTGAGGACGATGCCATGTGATCGACTCAATGCACCAGGGCCGGTGTCACACCGTCGCGGGAGGGCACACCTCCTTGCGGGGGTGAACGGGGGGCGAAGGGTGCGCGGGGGTGCCGGGGCGGGTGGCAGGGTGAGCGACATGAACGCGGGTGACCTTGTGCGATCGGTGAAGTGGATGACCTCGTTGCGCGCGGTGGGGAGCGCCCAGGGGCTGCGGTCCGTGCGGTCGGCCTGGCGGCGGCACCGGGTGGACGCGGTGGGGCTGCCCCGGCAGGGGGCGGCGCGGGCCCGGGTGCCGGGGGTGGCGCAGGGCGCGGACCCGGAGCCGGGGGGCGGGGTGGTGCGGTTCGCCCGGTCCTCGTTGCGGGTGCGGGTGGCGGCGGGCGGCGCGGTGTTCTGCGGCTGGGACGGGGCGGTGCCGGAGCCGTCGTACGCGCTGGCGGGCGCCTGTCCGGAGGCGGACGAGCGGGCGGTGCTGGAGCCGGACACGGACGGCGGCTGGCGGGTGGTCTCGGAGCGGGTGCTGGTGGCGGTGTCCCGGCACGGCACGGTGGAGGTGCGCACGCCGGGCGGGGTGGTGCTGCGGCGCGATCTGGCGCCGCGCTGGTGGGAGCCGGCGGGCGCGGCGGCGGGCGGGCGGTGGGTGCAGCGTTCGGAGGTGGCGGCGGACGCGCGGTTCTTCGGGCTGGGCGGGCGGGCGTCGGGGCCGCGGCTGCGGGACGGCGTGTACCGGCTGTGGAACACCGATCCGGGCGGGGCGTTCGGGCCGGGGGACGACCCGCTGTACATCACGATGCCGGTGCAGCTGGTGGTGGCGGACGCGGGGACGCATCTGGTGTTCCACGACAACACCTGGGACGGCCGGGTCACGCTGTGGGAGGGCGAGGAGGGGGCGGGTTCGGGGCACGACCGGCCGGGGCGCTGCGAGACGCGGATGGACGGCGGTCCGCTGCGCTACTGGGTGATGGTGGGCACCCCGGCGCGGGTGCTGCACGGCTGGGCGGCGCTGACGGGGGGTGCGGCGCTGCCGCCGGCGTGGGCGCTGGGGTATCAGCACGCCCGCTGGGGCTTCGGCAGCGAGCGGGAGGTGCGGCGGGTGGTGAGCGGCTACCGGGAGCGGGGGCTGCCGCTGTCGGCGGTGCACCTGGACATCGACCACTACCGGGGGCACCGGGTGTTCACGGTGGACCGGGAGCGTTTCCCGGATCTGCCGGGGCTGGCGGCGGAGCTGAAGGAGGAGGGGGTGCGGCTGGTGTCGATCGTCGACCCGGCGGTGAAGGCGGAGCCGGGGCTGGCGGAGTATGACACGGGGGTGGCGGCGGGGGTGTTCGTGACGGACGCGCGGGGGCGTGAGGTGCGTGGCGAGGTGTGGCCGGGCGAGTGCGTCTTCCCGGACTTCACGGACCCGAAGGCGCGCGCGTGGTGGGGCGGGCTGTACGCGGAGCGGCTGGCGCAGGGGTTCTCCGGGGTGTGGCACGACATGAACGAGCCGGTGTCGTTCGCGGCGTTCGGGGATCCGACGCTGCCGCGCTCGGCGCGGCACGCGCTGGAGGGCCGGGGCGGCGACCACCGGGAGGCCCACAACGTGTACGGGCTGGGGATGGCCCGGGCCGGTTACGAGGGGCTGCGGGAGCTGCGGCCGGAGGAGCGGCCGTTCGTCTTCTCGCGCTCGGGCTGGGCGGGGATGCAGCGCTACGGCGGGACGTGGTCGGGGGACGTGGCGACGGGCTGGCCGGGGTTGCGGGCGTCGCTGGCGCTGGTGCTGGGCCTGGGGTTGTGCGGGGTGCCGTATTCGGGGCCGGACGTCGGGGGGTTCACGGGGTTCCCGTCGCCGGAGCTGTATCTGCGGTGGTTCCAGCTGGGCGCGTATCTGCCGTTGTTCCGTACGCACGCGGCGATCTCGGCGGGGCGGCGGGAGCCGTGGGAGTTCGGGGCGGAGGTGCTGGAGCACGCGGGGGCGGCGCTGCGGGAGCGGGCGCGGCTGCTGCCGTATTTCGTGACGCTGGCGCATCTCGCGCAGCGCACGGGAGCGCCGTACGTGCGGCCGGTGTGGTGGCGTTCGCCGGAGGACCGGGCGCTGCGGGACTGCGAGGACGCGTTCCTGCTGGGGGATTCGCTGCTGGTGGCGCCGGTGCTGGAGCTGGGGGCGGATCAGCGGGCGGTGCGGCTGCCGCGCGGCCTCTGGTACGACACGGCGACGGGCCGGGCGCACGAGGGTCCGGGGCAGATCCTTCTGGACGCGCCGTTGTCGCGCGTTCCGGTGCTGGCGCGGGCGGGGTCGGTGATCCCGGTGGCGGGTGCGGACGGGGAGGTGGAGCTGGAGGTGTGGGCGCCGGCTCCGGGGCGTACGGGGGGCGGGGTGCTCATCCGTGATGCGGGGGCGGGTGCCGGTGCCGGCGCGGAGGTGGTGCGGTTTACGACGCGGTCGCGGGGTGGGGTGGTGACGGTGGAGCGGGAGGGGTCGCGGGAGGTGGGGTATCGGGTGCGGGTGCGGGGGTGACCCCCGCGGTGAGGATGCCCCAGCCCCGCCCTTTCACCGTTTCCCGGGGCAAGCCCCCGGCCCCCCCGGAGCGGCCGTCGGGGCTCCGCCCCTGGGCCCGCGTTCCTCTTCCGCCGCGCCCCGGTAGCTGATAACCGTGGGGCATGCCGAGATTCCCTCTCCTTGCGCGGATGCTGGTCCCGCTCCTTACGGTGCTGGGCACCAGGGTGTCCGGCTCAACCGCCCACGCGGCCCCGGCCGGGGCCCAGCCGCCGCCGGGGTTCGTCGCCCTCGCCGACGTCGATCCGACGATCGTTCAGGAGATGCGGTACTTCACCCCGCACAACTTCACCGGTCACCGGATCGACGGCTACGAACGCCCGAAGTGCCTGCTCACCCGCCCCGCCGCCGAGGCGCTGCGGCGGGCGCAGCGGGTGTTGCTGCGGCAGGGGCTCTCGCTCAAGGTGTACGACTGCTACCGGCCGCAGCGCGCGGTGAACGACTTCGTGGCGTGGGCGAAGGATCTGGGCGACGAGCGGATGAAGGCGGAGTTCTATCCGCGGGTGGCCAAGTCGCGGCTGTTCGAGGACGGCTACATCGCGGCGAAGTCCGGGCACAGCAGGGGCAGCACGATGGACCTGACGATCGTGCGGCGGCCGGCGTGGCCCACGCGCCCGTATGTGCCCGGTGAGCCGCTCGTGCCGTGCTTCGCTCCCCGGTGGCAGCGTTTTCCCGACAATTCCGTGGACATGGGCACGGGTTTCGACTGCTTCGACACCCTCGCCCACACCCTCGATCCCCGGATCGAGGGCCGGCAGCGCGCCAACCGGCTGCGGCTGAAGTCGGTGATGGAGGGCGCGGGGTTCGTCAACCTCCCGGAGGAGTGGTGGCACTACACGCTGCGCGGTGAGCCGTACCCGGGCACGTATTTCGACTTCCCCGTGCGCTGACCCGTCCGGGCGTCCTCAGACCGTCGCCGGGCGGCGGGCGGTGATGCCGGTGGCCAGGGCGTGTTCGACAACGGAGACGAGGACGCGCTTCACGGAGTCGCGTTCGCGGGCGTCGCACATCACCACGGGGACGTCGGGGTCGAGGTCGAGGGCGTCGCGGACGGCTTCGGCGGAGTGGCGGGGTGCGCCGTCGAAGCAGTTGACGGCGAGGGTGAAGGCGATGCCGCGGCGTTCGAAGTAGTCGACGGCGGCGAAGCAGTCGGCCAGCCGCCGGGTGTCGGCGAGGACGACGGCGCCGAGGGCGCCCTGGGCCAGTTCGTCCCACAGGAACCAGAAGCGGTCCTGGCCGGGGGTGCCGAAGAGGTAGAGGACGAGGTCCTCGCGGAGGGTGATGCGGCCGAAGTCCATGGCGACGGTGGTGGTGCGCTTGGCCTCGACGCCCGAGATGTCGTCGACCGGGCGGCCCGCCTCGGTCAGCAGCTCCTCGGTGCGCAGGGGCCTGATCTCGCTGACGGAGCCGACCAGCGTGGTCTTGCCGACGCCGAAGCCGCCGGCGACCAGGAGCTTGAGGGTCAGCGGCTCGGTCTGCGGCCGTATTCCGCGGTCAGGGCGCCCGAAAACCATGGGATTTCCTCCGAATGCAGGGTCGGTGCGGCATGGCGCTCCCCCGTGGTCGTGCCCCCCGTGCTCCCCCTCGGTAGAGATCGTTCCGTATGGACGGCGGTCTGTTCAACCCCCTTCCGGCCCCCGGCCATGGGCCGGCCGGCCTCACAGCGCGCGCAGGCCGTCGATCACCTCGCGGAGGATGCCCGCGTCGGGCAGCTCCGCCGGCGGGACCGGGCGGGAGATGCGGACGTACCCGGCGTCGATGAGATCGCCGACCAGGACCCGGACCACGCCCACCGGCAGGTCCAGCGTGGCCGCGAGCTCCGCGATGGAGTGGGGCTCGCGGCGGGCGAGGTCGGCGATGTCGAGGTGTTCCGGCGAGAGGGTCCGGTCGGCGATCGCGTAGGCGCCGCCGGGGTGGGCCAGCAGGAACTCCTCGGCGATGACGAGCGCGATCAGGTCGAGCCGCTCCTCGGCCGGGGGCTTGGTGCGGCCCCGGGTCATCGTGTACGGACGGACCACGGGGCCCGCCGCGTCGTCGTACCACTGGGCGGTGTGCTCGTCGGCCCGCCGGGCGGTGTGCTCGCCCGCGCGCGCCCCGCCCGGGCGGGTGGCCGGACCCCACCGGCCGGTGGTCCCGGCCGTGGGCCCGGAGGGTGTCTGCCGCGGGAACGCGGTGGGGTCCTCGGTCATACCGCCGGTCACTCGCCGGCGACGCCGGTGCGCGGAGCGGTCGCCAGGTGCGCGCCCACCCGCTTGACGAGCAGCGTCATCTCATAGGCGACCTGGCCGATGTCGGAGTCGGCGTCGGCGATGACGGCCAGACAGCTGCCGTCGCCGGCGGCGGTGACGAACAGGAACGCCCGGTCCAGCTCGACCATGGTCTGGCGGACCTCGCCCGCCGAGAAGTGGCGGCCCACGCCCTTGGCGAGGCTGTGGAAGCCGGAGGCGACGGCGGCCAGGTGCTCGCCGTCCTCCTGGCTCAGGCCCTTGGAGCTGCCCTTGGCCAGACCGTCGCTGGAGAGCACCAGCGCCTTGCCGACGCTGCCGACGCGCTCGACGAGGTCGTCGAGGAGCCAGTTGAGCTCGCCGGATCCGGCGCCCGGGCGGGCCTCGCCCGTCGCGGACGGAGTGTTGCGTATCGCGGCCTGGTGTGCGGTCATCGACCGTCCCCCTCAGTTGTCGTTCCTGGTGCTGTGGTGCTCGTCGTCATCTCATTGTCCTCCCGTGCCCGTTGCCAGCCGCGCTGGAGGGCGGCCATCCTGGCCCGCACCTCCTCGGCGTCGCGGTCGGGCTCCGGGACGGGAGGGGTGCGGGGGGCTTCCGCCGGGGCGGGCTCCCGCAGCTGTGGGGCGAGGCTGGCCTGCCGGACGCGCCGGGGCAGGCCGCCGGTGGGGGTGCGCTCGTCGTGGGGGCCGTCGGCGGCCTGCTGGTGGGTCTCCTCGGGGAACACCGCCCGGCGGGCCGGGGTCCGGACGACGTGCCGGCCGCCGGTGTCCTCCCGGTCGGCCCGCGTGCCGCCCGGGGCGCTCTCGCTGAGCAGCGCCGACGGGATGAGCACGACGGCCGTGGTGCCGCCGTACGGGGAGGGCTGGAGGGAGACGCGGACGCCCTGGCGGCGGGCGAGCCGGCCGACGACGAACAGGCCGAGGCGGTCGGTGTCGGACAGCTCGAACTCGACAGGATCGGCGAGGCGGAGGTTGGCCTCCAGCAGCGCGTCGGCGCCCATGCCCAGGCCCCGGTCGTGGATCTCCAGCGCGAAGCCGTTGGGGACGCGCTCGCCGAGGACGTGGACGGCGGTGTGGGGCGGTGCGAAGACGGTGGCGTTCTCGAGGAGCTCGGCGAGGAGGTGGGTGAGGTCGGCGACGGCGGGGCCGTCGAGGGCCAGCCGCGGCAGCCGGCGCACCTCGATCCGCTCGTACGCCTCGACCTCGCCGACGGCGGCCCGGACGACGTCCATCAGCGGGACGGGCTTACGCCACTGCCGGGAGGGGGCGGCGCCGGAGAGGATGACCAGGCCCTCGGCGTGGCGGCGCATCCGGGTGGTGAGGTGGTCGAGGCGGAAGAGGTCGGCGAGGTGGTCGGTGTCCTCGGTGCGGCGTTCCATGGCGTCGAGCAGGGTCAGCTGACGGTGCAGCAGGATCTGGTTGCGGCGGGCGAGGTTGACGAAGACGTCGGAGACGCCGCGCCGCAGGTCGGCCTGTTTGACGGCCGCCTCGACGGCGGCCCGCTGGAGGGTGTCGAGGGCCTGGCCGACCTGGCCGAGCTCGTCGGTCCCGCGGGCGATCCGGGGCACCTCGGCCTCGACGTCGACGCGCTCGCCCGCCGCGAGGCGGCGCATCACGGCCGGCAGCCGGACGCCCGACGCCTCGTGGGCCTCCTTGCGCAGTCGGTGGAGGTCCTTGACGAGGCCCCGTCCGACGCGGAAGGAGATGACGACGGTGCAGACGAAGGCGATCAGGCCGAGGATCCCGGCGACGACGGCCTTGGTGATGACGCCGAGGGCGACGGGCCGCACCCGGGCGCTGAAGCGGTCGATGGCCTCGGTGCTCATCCGGCCGAGGTCGTCGAGGACGGGCGTGACGGTGCTCTGCCAGCGCCGGGCGTCGATGGTGTGGGGGGCCCGGGCGGAGCCGGCGAGGACGACGGTGTCCTCGGTGGCGCGCAGCGCCTCGGCGTTGGTGCCGCGCCAGTAGTCCTCATAGGTCTTCTGCTCGGCGACGGGCAGCACGGCGAGGTGGGTGTTGTAGAGGGTCCGGCGTTCGGCGATGTGATCGGAGAACGCGCGTAGATCCTGACGGCTCATGCTGCCCGCCGCGAGGGCGGCGGCCAGCAGGGCGTCCTCGCGGGCGACGGCCTCGCGGGCGCGGCCCAGGCCCACCATGGCGCGGCTCTGCCGGTCCGTCTCGGCGTCCTGGAGGGCGGCGAGGCTGCCGAGGAAGTCGTAGTAGGGCTCGATGATGTCGTTGTAGGCCTGGAAGGCGGCGTAGCGGGTGAGGTCGGCGTCCTCGGCCTTGCGGCGCAGGCCGGGGAGCCCGTCGAGGGACTTCTCCAGGATGCCGAAGCGCCGGGCGGCGGTGGCGCTCATGTCCTCGCGCACGTCGCCGTGGATGCCGGCGCGGAAGGCGGCGACCGCCTTGTCGGTGGCGCGCTGCTCGGCGCGCAGTTCGTCGAGGACGTCGGCGCGGCCGGGGTCGGCGAGGTGGACCAGGGTCTGCCGGCGCTCCTTCTGGAGGGTGCGGATCATGTCCCCGGCGGGGTAGCCGACGGTCCGCATGACATCGGCGGCCTCCATCAACTGGACGGCCTCGTTGCCGGTGATGACGGTGGCGAAGACCCACAGGCCGGTCAGGGACACCAGGGGCACCAGGAGCAGCGCCACGATCTTCCGGCGGATCGACTTCCCGCGAAAGCGCATGGCCTCCCCTACGTCAACCCCGGCGCACGGGGATGGTGTTCCGACGGATCGTGGCGACAGATCGTGGCGACAGTGATGCGCCGTGAGCCTACTACTGCGAAGTACCCGGCTCGAAGGCCAGTACGTCCGGGGCACATCGGTCCGGCCGGATTTCTCCCCGTTCCGTGGGAACCTTCCGGGCGTCCCGTTCGCTCTTCCCTTACAGGGGAGGCGGGGCTGTTCCGGGCGCTTCGGGAGAACCCGTGCGGGGCAGCCACAGGGGGAGGTGAGCCGCCATGGACCTGGAACGTGACGTCTCGTCCCATGAATCGGGCGCGCGCAGGCCCTTGTGGGTCGAGGAGCCGGCGCGCAGGCCGCGTATGCCCGATCCGGTGCGTTCGTCCGCCGTGCGGGCGGTCCTCGTCATCGCGGGGACGCTGGAGGTGACCACGGTGACGGTGCTGTTCGGCCTCGCCGGCACGTGGCTGGTCCTGCCGGCCGTGCTGTGCGCGGTGGCGGGGACGGTGGCCGCGACGTGGGCGGTGCTCGATGTGTGGGTGACGCGGCAGGTGTGGCTCCAGCGGCACGGTGTGGTGTCCGTGCCGAGCAGTTCGGCGCGGGCCATGCGTAAGGCACGGCGGGCACGCTTTCCGGGGGCGGTCAGCCCGGAGGGGCCGTAGGCCGACGACCACAGGTCGTCGGCCCACGGGCCGGGTCAGGCGTGTGCCGCCTCCGCCGTGTCGTCCGCCGGGCGGACGTACATGCGCGTGGCCGTGATCTCGCCGTGCACCTTCTCCGCCTCCGGGTCCTGGGGCTGCGGAAGGCCCGGGCGCAGGTGCTCCTCGACGCTGATGTACTTCAGGCCCGCCCGCAGGTCCGCGTCGTTGCGCAGCCGGATGACCAGCGGGAACTCGGCGAGGGCCGTCGTGTCGAACAGGCCGGTGGTGTAGAGCAGCTGGACGCCCAGCGCGTCGGCGACGGCCCGCTGGAGCTCCAGCAGGTACGTGGCGTTGGCGCGGCCGATGGGGTTGTCGAGGAACAGCGTGCCCGCGTGCGCCTGCTTGTCGCGGCCCCGGTCGTTGCTGCGCAGCGCCGCCATGGTGCAGTACAGCGCGATGGCGGCGGTCAGCAGCTGGCCGCCGGAGAACACGTCGCCCATCTGCCGGACCGGCACGCGCTCGGCGCGCAGCACGGCGTCCGGCTTGAGGATCTCCACGGCCACGCCGCGCGGCAGCAGCGCCGCCTGCACACCGCGCAGCAGCAGCGACATGCCGTCGCGGCGCAGGTCGGAGTTCTTCTTGACGGCGGAGCGGGTCGCCTCGTCGATGACCTCGCCGAGCCGCTCGGTGAGCGTGGCCTGGTCGGGGTCCTCGAAGCGGATGCGCAGGAACTCCTGTCCGGACCACTCCCCCAGGCCCTCGGGCAGCCGGGAGAGACGCTGCGCGGAGCGCAGGGTGGTCAGCGAGGACTCCACCAGCCCGCGCAGCCGGTCGACGATGCTGTCGCGGTTGCGCTCCAGCTGCTCCAGCTCGTCGGTGAGGACGCGCAGGCGGGGCGCGAAGGCCTCGGCCCAGGCGGTGGCGTGCTCGGGCAGGGCGGCGGCGGGCAGTTCGCGGATCTGCTGGCGTGCGGGGGTGCGCACGTGCTCGTAGCGGGTGGAGTTGGCGTGCCGGACGAGCACGTCGCTCGCCTCGCGGACGGCGGCCTCGGCGGCCGACAGGTCGCCCGCGCAGCCGCGCAGGGAGCGCCGGCTCTCGGCGGCGGCCTGCCGGGCCTCCTCCAGCGTCCCGGTGTACGGCTCGGGCTGCTCGGCGTCGTCCTCGCCGGTGTTGTCGCGCAGCAGGTCGCGCAGGAGCGCGGCCGTGTCGTCGAAGCCGGTCGCGGCGTCCTCGGCGGCGCGGTGGGCGCGCAGCAGGTCGCCGTGGGCGGTGCGGGCGGCCTCCAGGGCCTCCGTGCGGGCGGTGAGCTCGCCGGTGGCGGTGCGCAGCAGCTCCTTGGCCCGCTCGGCGCCGTCGGGCACGAGCTCCTCGGGGAGCTCGGTGTGGGCCTCGCCGTCGGCGGGGGCGAGGCGCTCGGCCTCGCCGCGCAGCCGGCCGAGCTGCTCGCTGGCGGCGGACGCGCGGGACTCCAGCATCGTCACGAGCGATTCGGCGCGGGCGGCGGCGGCCTGGCGGGACGGGCCGTCGGCGCCGTCGGTGCCCTCCAGGAGCTGGGCGGCGCGGGTGCGCACCTTGTTGGTGAGGCGGTCGAGTTCGGCGCGGGCGGCGGTCTCGTCGCTCTCGGCGCGGGCCTGTTCGGCGCGCAGGTCGGCGCCGACGCCGACCTTCTCGTAGAGCTGGGAGGCGGCGCGGTAGGCCTCGCGGAGGGCGGGCAGGGAGGCGGTGGGGGCGTCGGCGGCCTCGGCGACGTCGTCGGGGGCGCCGGCGATCTCCGCGCGCTCGGCGCGCAGGGCGCGGGCGGTGCGGTGGGCGTCGTCGGCCGCGCGCTGGGCGGCGCGGCGGTCCTCGTCGGCGGCGCGGGCCCGGTCCACGCAGATCTCGGCGCGCTCCTCGGCCTCGGCGGCCTCCTCGGCCAGTTCGCGCAGCCTGCTCTGCCAGGTGGCGCGCTCGCGCAGCCGGTAGGCGAGGCCGGCGAGGGCGTCGGCGACGCGGCGGGCGCGCTGGGCGGTCTCCTGGCGCTCGTCGCGCTCCCGGGCCGCCTCGGTGGCGGCCTGGTCGGCCTCGGCGCGGGCGGTACGGGCCTCGGCCAGGGTGTCCTGGGCGGTGTCGGCGGCGGCGCGGCAGCGCCCGGCCTCGGCGGCGAGCTCGGCGAGCCGCCCGGCGGGGCAGCCGGCGCGCCAGGACGAGAGGCGGGCGGCGAGCGTGCGGTCGCCGGCGAGGCGGGCCGCGACGGTCCGGATCTCCTCGTCGCGGGCCAGGGCCCGCTCGCGCAGGGCGTGCCGCTCCTCGTCGGCGGCGCGCTCGTCGTGCATGGCCGGGTTCGGCGGGACGAGGAACACGCCGTCGCCGGCCTCGCCCTCGGGGGCGGGCGCGAGCAGCGCGGCGGCGGTGCCGACGGCCACGGCCGAGCGCGGCAGCAGGGAGGCCGCGCCGAGCACCTCGCGGGCCCGGGCGTGCGAGTCGGTGTCGGTGATGACGACGCCGTCGACGAGCTCGGGGCGGGCGGCCAGGACGGCCGCGTGCCGGGCCGGGTCGACGGACTGGGCGAGGTAGCGCCAGCCGGGCAGGGCGGGGATGCCGTGCTCGCCGAGGTACTCGACGGCGGCCAGCACGTCGGGGCCGGCCGGCAGCAGTCCGCCGTCGCCGAGGGCGCCGAGGATGCGGGAGTCGTCGGCGGCGGCGGTGCGCAGGTCGAACAGCTGCCGTTCGGCGGCGGCGACGTTCTCGTCGAGCAGCTCGCGCAGGGCGTCGGCGCTGCGGTCGAGCTCCTCGGCGGTGAGCGCCCCACCGGGCGCGCTGCCGGGTGCGCTGCCGCGCCGGGTGCCGCCGCTGTGCGCGGTGCCGGGTGCGCTGCCGTGCGCGGCGTCCGCCGGGAGCGGCCCGCCGGGCTCGCCCGGCACGAGGCCGTCGCCGGCGCTGCCGGGCGCGGCGCCCGTACCGGCGGGCGTGCCAGTATCCGTGCCCCGGGCGCCGGAGGCGCCGCGTTGCCCCGGGACCTGCCCGGAGGGCTGGGGCTCGGGCAGGCCGAGGAGTTCGGCGAGGCGCCGGTCGGCGCCGATGGACTCCGCCGCCCGGCGCTCGGCGTCGTGGGCGGACTCCGCCGCCGTCGCCGCGTCCGCGGCGCGTGCGGCGGCGAGCTCGGCGCGGCCCTCGGCCGCGGCGGCCTCCTTCGCGCGCTCGGCGGCCTGCCGGGCGCTCTCGCGGGCGGCCTCGTAGGCGGCGACGGCCGGCTTCTCGGCGTCGCTGGCGGCGAGCGCGGCACGGGCCGGGTCGGCGTCGGGGCCGCTGTCGTCGATCCAGCCGGCGCGGACCGCCTCGGCGGTCTCCTGCTCGACCTCGGCGAGACGCTGGCGCAGATGGCCCGCTTCGCTGCGGGCACGCTGGGCCTCGGTGGCGGCCGACGTGGCGTCCCGGTGGGCGGCCTCGCCGGCCTCCTGGAGGGTGGCGGACCGTTCCTCCATCTCGTCGGCGAGCCGCTCGCCCTGCTCGGCGGCGGTGTTCAGGGCCCGGACCAGCTCGGCGGCGGCCAGCGAGCGGGCGGCCAGCGCCGGGGCGGCGTCCCGCTCGGCCTCGTGGATGGCGGCGGCGACGCGCGCGGAGCGGTCGGCGGCGGCGCGGTGGCGCAGCACGGTCTCGGCGGCCTGCCAGGCGGAGTGCAGCGTACGGGCGTCGTTGAGCTCGCGGCGCTGGGCGGCGGCGGCCTTCTCGGCGGCGGCCAGCGCCAGGGAGGCGTGGCGGTAGGCGAGTTCGGCGGCGACCAGGGAGGCGCGGCCGCGCCCGGTCTCGGCGTCGGTGACGGCGTGCGCGGCGGCGGCGACCCGCTCGGCGAGCTCGACGGCGCGGCCGCGCTCCTCGGCGCCGCGCGCGGACAGCCGGCGGGCGAGGAGGCGGGTGCGGCGCTCGGCGCCGGTGTGGACGCCCCGGGCCCGGTCGCGCTGCTCGGCGGCCTCCGCGATCCGGGTGAGGAGGTCGAGGGAGCCGGCGGTGAAGTCCCGTTCGGCGGTCAGCTCGGCGCGGCGGCCCAGCTTGTGGGCGAAGCCGTGCACCAGGTCGGCGAGGCCGTCGGTGTCCCGGGTGTCGGTGACCGCGCGCAGCAGCAGATCGGTGAAGTCGGAGTCGTTCTTGACGGCGAAGAGGCCGGCGGCCTCGCCCTCGTCGGCGTTCATCTCGCGCTGGTAGCGGAACAGCTCGGGGTCCAGGCCCAGCTCGCCGAGGTGCTCGTTCCAGCGCTCGTGGATCTCCTCCCACACCACGTCCAGGTTGGGGTAGGCCTTGCCGGCCTCGGTGAGGGCGTCGCGGAAGCCCTTCATGGTGCGGCGGCGGCCCCGGGCGCCGGAGGCGCCGTCCGCCTTGGGGCGCATCGCGGTGGACTCGGCGACGGGCAGCGAGTCCAGGCTGAGGCCGGGGCCGGGCCGGAAGGAGTACCAGGCCTCGGCGAACTTGCGGGGGTCGTTGGAGACCTGGCGGCCGCGCCACTCGCTGACCTTGCCGACGACGACGCTCTCGCCGGTGAGGACGTGCTGCCACTCCAGGGCGACGTGGCCGCAGTCGTCGGCGAGGAGGAACTTGCGGAGCACGCCGGAGCTGGCGCCGCCCAGGGTGTTGCGGTGGCCCGGCAGCATCACCGAGAAGATCAGCTTGAGGAGGACGGACTTGCCGCCGCCGTTCTCCAGGAAGAGCACGCCGGCGGGCGCGGGGCGGCGCGGCGGGCCGACGGGCTCGTCCTGGAAGAACTCCGCCTGCGTGGGCGCGGGGTTCGGCACCGGAGCGCCGACCCCGCGCAGGTCCAGCACGGTGTCGGCGTAGCGCGCGCCGGCGGGCCCGATGGAGTAGAGGCGGACCCGGGACAGCTCGTACATGGCGGCGGACTCTCGTTTGCTTGTCTCTGGTTGACGGTTGGGGCGGTTCGGCGGCTACGCGTGGAAGGGCAGGCCCGCGTCGGCGACCAGTTCGAGGTCGTCGGTGTCGTCCGGCGGGAGCAGGGTGGGGGTGCCGTCCCCGACGGGGACGACGCCCAGCTCCAGCAGCTCGGCCATGGCGGCGGTGCCGGCCATGTCGCGGACCTGGAGCTGGTAGCGGGCGGTGGTGCGGAAGGCGCCGCCCGCGTCGTCGCCGGTGCGCTGGAGGAAGCCGGAGTCGACGAGGAAGGCGACGGCCTTGGCGATGATGCCGGTGGTGGACCCGGCGAGGCGGCGGGCGTCCTTGGTGGCGCCGGTGGCGCTGCGGCGCGCGTAGACCCGCCAGGCGGCCTCCAGGCCGGGGGCGTCGCTGGTGGGGTCGGTGTTCTCGCCCTGCTCGGCGGCCCGCTCCTCCAGCCGGCGGCACGCCTGGCGGACGAACGCGTCGATGCCGTTGACGGTGACGCGGCCGATGTAGCCGTCGTCGGCGAGGTCCTCGGGGCGGGGGAAGGCCATGGCCGCGACGGCGAGGTGGGCGAGGCCGTGGAGGAAGCGGTCGCCGGAGTCGACGGTGGCCCGGCGGGCGTAGTCGCCCATGCGGACGGCGAAGACGGAGTCCTCGGCGGCGGTGACGGCCATGCCGGCGCGGGTGGAGACCTCCAGCACGACGAGCCCGAGCCCGGCGGCCACGGCGTCGGCGAGGCGCGCGAACGCGGGGTCGTCGCGGTGCCGGCGCAGCAGGTCGGCGTACTCGGCGTCGCGGGCGGGCTGGAGCTTGGGCTGGAGGCCGAAGGCGATGAGGCGGGCGGCGTCGGCGGCGTCGGCGGGGGTCACCTGGGCGGTGCCGCTCGCCGCGGGGGGTTCGCCGGTGCCGGGCTCTTCGGCCGGGGCCTCGGCGTCGTACTCAGTCACGTTCGCTTGCTCCTGCTGGGGGTCCATGGGGGTGGGGTTCGCTCGCCGCCCGAGAGGCTCACGACGCCTCCGCGCGGTCCGCCGCCATGCTCGCCGCGTCCAGGAGGGCCTTGCCGACGATGAGGTCGGCGCCGCCGAACTCGGGGTCGTCGAGCGGCGTGCCGTCGTCGACGGCGAAGAGCAGGGACTGCTCCCCCTGGCGGTAGGCCGTGCCGACGGAGGGGCTGGCGGCGTGGACGGCCAGGAGGGCGACGAGGTAGGGCAGTTCGGGGTCGCGGCGGCGGGCCTCGGCGAGCAGGCCGGAGAGGCGGCGCGGCGCGTCGGCGGGCAGGTCGAGCAGCTCCAGGGCGCTCGCCAGCTGCTCCTCGCTGAAGCGGCTGTCGTCGGGCGTCTCGACCAGGTCCGGCTCGGGCATCTCCGCGCCCAGGTGCTCGCGCTCGACGGGCGGCGTCAGCAGCATCTCGACGAGGTCGCCGACCCGTACCGAGGCCGGGACGCGCAGGCCCGTGCCCCGGGCGAAGAAGGCGTCGGTGACCCGGCCCGCCCGCTCCAGGGGCAGCCGCAGCACGGGGGCCAGGAGCTGGCCGTAGAGGTCGAGGCCGGCGTGGGCGGCGGGGGTGGCGAAGGCCTGCCGGTCCTGCTCGGCGCGGAAGAGCGGCCCGGCCTCCAGGAGGCGGGACTGGAGCTGGGTGTGCCGGCGGATGCAGTCCTTGACGATGTCGACGAGCTCGGCGGCGCGCCGCTTGTGCTCGGCCGTCTTCGGGTCGACGGCGGCCTCGGCCTCGTCGCGCGCCTTGCGGATGTTGGTGAGGATCGCGTTCTCGTGGCGGTAGCGGTCGGCGACGTGGTCGAGCGCCTCGGCAATCATGTCGGGGACGGCCTGGAGCCAGTCGACGGCGCGGACGTTGCGCCGGGTGGCGTCGAGGGTCTTGCGGAGGGTCTCCGCGTACTGCACGGTGCGGTAGCGGGCCTGCTCGGCGGCGAGCTGGGCGTCGGCGAGCCGGCCCCGGCTGATGAGGACCTCCAGCTTGACCTCGGCGGCGATCTGCGCGCTGGTGACGTCCGTGTCGAGGGCGCCGACCAGGACGTTGACGGCCTCGTCGGTGGTGCGCAGGAAGACCGTGCCGCCGGGCCCGGGGACCTCCTCGACGAGCTTGAAGTCGTAGTCCCGCCTGACGTACGCGCCGTCGGCGCCGAACGTGCCGTAGACGGCGCGGAAGCCCCGGTCGACGCTGCCGACGTTGATGAGGTTCTCCAGGACCCAGCGGGCGACGCGCTCGTGCTCGGCGGCCGGCCGCTCGGGGGCCTGCGCGGCGACGCGGGGCTGGAGCCTGGCCACTATCTGCTCGTGGTCGGCCCCGGTGTCGAAGTCCATGTTGAGCGTGACGAGGTCGATGGCGGCCAGCGCCACCTCCGCCATGGCGTAGACGCCGAACTCCCCCGCGAGGTTGGCCTTGCGCACGTCGAGGTCGTGCAGCGGCGCGGTGCAGGCGAGCGCGCGCAGCCGGCGGGCCAGGCCCTCGTCGGCGGCCGGGCCCGGGGCCGGCCGGGAAGGCCCGTTGAGCTGGGGCGGAACGGCCGCCGGGGCTGCAGAAGTCACGTCGCACAGAGTAGGCGGTCGCACCGACAACGGACGAAACGGCACGGGGGTCGCCCGGCCGCGGGCCCACCAGTCTAGGGCGGGGCCCGACAGAGGCGGACGGCGGCCCTCCGGCTGCGTCCGTCAGACGGTGTACCGCCCGCCAGACCGTCTACCACCTACCGCCCACCGCCGGTCAGACCGCGAAAACGGACATGATGCCTATATTGCAGCCGAGCAGGACGAACGCCGTGGGCAGCTGGGCCTTGATGGGCCCGTACTGGTCCGTCAGCTCCAGGAGGGCGGCCGGGATCAGGTTGT
Organism: Streptomyces luteoverticillatus; assembly: GCF_003970715.1. NCBI lineage: Bacteria > Bacillati > Actinomycetota > Actinomycetes > Kitasatosporales > Streptomycetaceae > Streptomyces > Streptomyces luteoverticillatus. The sequence continues at coordinate 1,219,128 of NZ_CP034587.1, forward strand.
AGTTCGCCGCCATGGGGGTGACCAGCGCGCCGCAGAAGCCCGCGAGCATGCCGACGGCGAGGACGGCGGCGGCGTTCCCGTGCGCCTGCTCCACGAGGACCGGCCAGCCGACGGCGGCGGTCATCACGGGGAAGGCCGCGAAGCCGTTGCCCATGACGGCGGTGAAGAGGAACATGCCGCAGCAGTAGACGACGACCGCGAGGAACACCGAGCCCTCCGGCAGGACGGCCGCGGTGAGGCGGCCCACCTGCTTGCCGACGCCCGCGTCGGCGAAGATGGCGCCGAGCGTGGCGAGCATCTGTGGCAGCAGCATGGCCCAGCCCGCGGACTCCAGCATCGAGCGCCCCGCGTGCAGCGGTACGGACAGCCGCCGCTCACGCAGCATCACCATGCCGAGGACGAGCGCGACGACGGCGCCGACGCCCAGCCCCAGGACCGTCTCGCTGCCCTTCTGGAGGACCGGCTGCCCGCCGACGGACAGTCGCTTCAGCCCGACCGCGCACACCAGGGCGACGGCGGGAATGGCGAGGGCGGGCACGAAGAGCGCGTTGCCGTGCCGCCGAGCGCCGGCCGCCCGCCGCTCGGGGCCGGCGGTGCGGGGCGTACCCCGGCCGGTGAGGCCGAAGCCGGCCAGGCAGGCCATGACGAGGACGGCGGCGCCCAGCGGTTCGGGTGGGGCGCTGCCGTCGGCCACCCAGGTGCCGTAGCAGAAGCCCGCGCCGAGCAGGCCCCAGAAGGCGGCGGTGCCCAGGCGCCGGGGGTTGGTGCGGTCGGCGAGCATCTGGGCGGACATCGCCAGGAGGACGCCGCCGACGAGCCAGTAGAACCACTCCGCCTTGATCACTTGGCCGCGCCCTCCGGTTCCCTGTGGGATATCGGCGGGTGCGCGAGGGCGCGGTCCAGGCGCAGCAGCCGCCAGCCGTGGACGGCGAGGGCGCACAGCGCGGTGGGCACGGCCCACAGCGCGAGGTCCAGCGGCTCCAGCCGGGTGTGGTAGGTGGTGTTGACGAATCCGGTGATCAGCAGGATCGAGCCGACGGCGAGGAAGACGTCCTCGCCGAAGAAGAGGCCGACGTTGTCGGCGCTGGCGGCGTACGAGCGCACCTTCTCCCGCGCGCCGGCGGACAGCGGCCCGTGGCGGCGCTCGGCCGCGCCCTCCGCCATGGGCGCGGCGAGCGGGCGGACGGTCTGGGCCTGCCCGAAGACGCCGTTGAGCCCGAGGGCCGCAGTCAGCTGCCGCAGCAGGAGGTAGAGGGCGAGGAAGCGGCCGGCGGTGAGCCCGGCGAAACGGCCTATCAGGTGCCGGGCCCGCTCCTGGAGGCCGTGGCGCTCCAGCAGGCCGATGACGGGGAGGGTGATGACGAAGACGGTCACCGCGCGGCTGGAGGCGAAGCCGGTGCCGAAGTCGGCGAGGATCCGCTGCGGCGACAACCCGCCCAGCAGTCCGGTGACGATGCCGGCCGCGCCGACCACCAGCAGGGGGTTGCGTCTCGTGGCGAAGCCCGCCACGACCACGAGGACGCCCAGGAGTACGAGCATGCGTGGGGGCCTTCCGCATTCTCGGACCTCACTCGATCAGGTGAGGCGACTGCGGAGGACGCTAAGATATTGTTCAACAATCCTCAATAGGTGACGCCGAATCAGCCGAATCGGTCGGTGAACAGGCGCCGCCGAACCGGATATCCGTCGAGCCCGTGGGGGAGTCCATGGCACGGAACACCGCTTCCGGCGCCCAGCGCGCCGCCGCGGCGCTGCGCGACCGGATCGAGGACGGGCAACTGCCGCCCGGCACCCAGCTGTCGGAGGAGGCGCTGGGGCGGGAGCTCGGGGTGTCCCGCAACACGCTGCGCGAGGCGTTCCGGCTGCTCGTCCACGAGAACCTCGTCGTCCACCTCCTCAACCGCGGGGTGTTCGTCCGGGTCCTGGAGCCCGTCGACGTCGCGGACATCTACCGGATGCGGGCGGCCCTGGAGACCGCCGGCGTACGGGCCGCCGCCGGCGCCCCGGCCGCCGCACGAAGGGCCGTCACGGCCGCCGTGGCCGAGGCCGAACGGGCCGCCGCCGACGGCGACTGGCGGCGGGTCGGCTCGGCGGACCTGCGCTTCCACCGGGCGCTCGCCGCGCTCGCCGGCAGCGTCCGCGTCGACACGGCGATGGACCGTCTGCTGGCCGAACTGCGGCTGGCCTTCCACGAGATGCCCTCGCCCCGGCGCTTCCACGAACCGTTCGTCGCCCGCAACCGCTCGATCGCCCGGCTGCTGGCGGAGGGCGCCCATGAGCGCGCCGAGGCGGAGCTGACCACCTATCTGGACGACGCGCTGGCGATCGTCCTCGACGCGATGAGGGAGACCGACCGATGACGCCGATGGACCTCAACGCCGACCTCGGCGAGGGCTTCGGACGCTGGCGACTGACCGACGACGACGCCCTGTTGTCGGTCGTCACCAGCGCCAACGTGGCCTGCGGCTTCCACGCGGGCGACCCCTCCACCATGCGGTGGGTGTGCGAGCGCGCCGCCGAGCGCGGGGTGCGCGTGGGGGCCCAGGTCTCCTACCGCGACCTCGCGGGCTTCGGCCGCCGTGCCATGGACGTGCCCCCGGACGAACTCGCCGACGAGATCACCTATCAGATCGGCGCGCTGCGCGTCTTCGCCCGGGCCGCCGGGACGGACGTGACGTATGTGAAGCCGCACGGCGCGCTCTACAACCGCGTGGTCACCGACGCCGAGCAGGCCGAGGCCGTCGTGAACGGGGTGCTGCGCGCGGGCGGGGCGCTGCCCGTCCTGGGCCTGCCCGGGTCACGGCTGCACGAGGCGGCCGGGCGCGCCGGACTGCCGGTCGTCGCCGAGGCGTTCGCCGACCGCGCCTACACCGCGCGCGGCACGCTCGTGCCGCGCCGGGACGCGGGGGCGGTGGTCCACGACGCGGACGCGGTCGTCGCCCGGTCCGTCCGTATCGCCCGGGATGCCGACGTCACCGCGCTCACCGGTGAGGACGTCGCCGTCCGGGCGCGTTCGCTGTGCGTCCACGGCGACACCCCGGGGGCGGCGCTGCTGGCCCGGCGGGTGCGCGAGGCGCTCGAGACGGCGGGCATAGCGGTGGAGGCGTTCGCGTGAGTTCCACCGATGGCATCCCGCTCGACGGCCGTGCGCGGCGCGTCCTGCCCGTCGGGCGGCACGCGCTGCTCGTGGAGGTCGCCACCGCCGAGGAGGCCCAGGCCCTCCACGCCGAACTGCTGCGGCGCCGCGACGCGGGCGCCCTGCCGCCCGTTCGCGAGATCGTGCCGGCGGCCCGGACCGTGCTGCTGGACGGGCTCGCCGACCCGCGCGGCCTCGCCGCCGCGCTGCCCCACTGGGACGTACCACCCGTCGCCGCCGCCGACGCGCCGCTCGTCGTGCTGCCCGTCCGCTACGACGGGGCCGACCTCGCGGAGGTCGCCGCGCTGTGGGGGATGAGCGAGGACGAGGTGGTGCGCGTTCATTCCGGCATCGAATTCCGCGTCGCCTTCTGTGGTTTCGCGCCGGGATTCGGCTACCTCACCGGCCTTCCGGAGCGGCTGCACGTGCCGCGCCGGGCCACGCCGCGCACCTCCGTGCCCGCCGGCGCGGTCGGGCTGGCCGGCCCGTACACCGGCGTCTACCCGCGCTCCTCCCCCGGCGGCTGGCAGATCATCGGGCGGACGGACGCGGCGCTGTGGGACCCGGAACGGGAGCCCGCGGCGCTGCTCGCGCCCGGGACGCGGGTCCGCTTCGAGGAACGGGGGCGACGGCCGTGAACGCTCTCACCGTCGTGCGGGCCGGGGCGCTCACCACCGTCCAGGACCTGGGCCGGCCCGGCCACGCCCACCTCGGCGTCCCGCGTTCCGGAGCCCTCGACGAGCCCGCCCACCGGCTCGCCAACCGCCTGGTCGGCAACCCCGTCGAGCACGCCACGCTGGAGACGACCCTCAGCGGCTGCGCCGTACGGGCCGACGCGGCCGTGACCGTCGCCGTGACGGGCGCGCCGTGCCCGGTACGGGTCGGCGGGCGGCCGGTGGCGTGGGGCGCGCCGGTGCGGGTGCCGGCGGGGGCGGTCCTGGAGGTGGGCGCCGCCACGGCGGGGCTGCGCTCGTACGTGGCCTTCGCGGGCGGGGTCGCGGTGCCGCCGGTGCTGGGCAGCCGGTCGCGGGACCTGCTGTCGGGGCTGGGCCCGGAGCCGCTCTCCGACGGCGCCCGGCTGCCGCTGGGGGCGCCGTCCGGGGCACCGGCGGGCGTGGACGCCGTGCCGTGCGGGGCGCTGCCGCTCGGCGAGCTCGTCCTGCCGGTCGTTCCGGGGCCACGGGCGGACTGGTTCGCGCCGGAGGCGGTGGGGGTGCTGGCGGGGGGCGGTTTCCGGGTGTCGTCCGCGAGCAACCGCATCGGGCTGCGGGTGGACGGGCCGGGGCTGCCGCGGGTCCGGGGCGGTGAGCTGCCGAGTGAGGGGCTGGTGCGGGGGGCTGTGCAGGTGCCCCCCGATGGGCGGCCGGTCGTCTTCCTGGCCGACCACCCGACGACGGGGGGCTACCCCGTCATCGGCGTCGTCCCCGGGCCGTCCCTCCCGGGCGCGGCCCAGTCCCCGCCGGGGACGCCGATCCGCTTCGTCCTGCGGAGGGGGTGACCTGGCAGCCGTGGGTGGTGGGAGGGTGCCCGCCCTCCCGACCGTTCCGCGAGGACCTCGCGGTAGTGGTCGAGGAGCTGGTCGCCGATCGCGGTCCAGGTGCGGGTCAGGACCGTGGCGCGCCCGGCGCGCCCGTAGGCGTCGCGGGTGCCGCGCGCGGCCTCGAGCGTGAGGACCGCGTCGAGGAGGGCCTCGGGGTCGCGGGGGCGGACCAGTAGTCCTGTCCGGGCGTGGTCGATGAGGTCGAGGGGGCCGCCCACCGCCGGTGCGATGACCGGGACGCCGCTGGCCTGGGCCTCCTGGATGGTCTGGCAGAACGTCTCCTGGGGGCCGGTGTGCACGAAGACGTCCAGCGAGGCGAAGACGCGGGCGAGTTCGTCGCCGGTGCGGGTGCCGAGGAAGCGCGCCCCGGGCAGCAGGGAGCGCAGCCGTGCCGCGTGCGGGCCGTCGCCCGCGATGACGACGCGGACGCCGGGCAGGGCGCAGACGGGGGCCAGTAACTCCACGCGCTTCTCGGGCGCGAGCCGCCCCACGTAGCCGACGATCAGCTCGCCGCCGGGCGCGAGCGCGCGCCGCAGTTCCAGGTCGCGCCGGGCGGGGTGGAAGCGCTCGGAGTCCACGCCGCGCCGCCACAGCCGGATCCGGGGCACCCCGTGCGCCACCAGGTCGCGGACGGCCGCGGCGGAGGGCGCGAGGGTGCGGTCGGCCGCGCCGTGGATGGCCCGCAGCCGGTGCCAGGCGTAGGTCTCGCCCGCGCCGACGTAGGTCCGGGCGTAGCCGGCGAGGTCGGTCTGGTAGACGGCGACGGCCGGGGTCCCCAGGCGCCCGGCGGCGCGCAGGGCGCGGGCGCCGAGGACGAAGGGGCTCGCGAGGTGGACGACGTCGGGCCGGTGGGCGCCGATCGCGGCGGCCAGCCGCCGGCCCGGGAGCGCGACGCGGACCTGCGCGTAGCCGGGCAGCGGGACGGACCGTACGCGGACGACCGGGCAGGGGGCGGACGCGCCGGCCCCGGGCTCCGTGCCCCGGGGCGCGGCGGGGGCCACGACCAGCGGTTCGTGGCCGCGCAGCACGAGGTGCCGGGCGGTCTGCCAGGCGCAGTGCGCGACGCCGTTGACGTCGGGCGGAAACGATTCGGTGACGATGACGACACGCATACGGCTGTTGTCGGCGTTCCGCACGCCCGACGGGCCACGTGGATCTTTCCGCCCGGGAAACGTCCCGTGAGCGTCAGGTCGGTCCCTCAGTCCATGCCGCGGATGATGTGGGACTCGGCGGCCTCGGCGCCCTCCGGATCGTCCTCGGCGGGCGGGGGTGCCGCCTTGTCGGGGGCGTCGGGGATCGTGCGGGCGCGCGTGCGCTCCTCGGTTCCTGCGGACTCTTCCACGGTGGGTCGCCTCCCCCTGCCGTTCGGTTCTGACCCGTAAGCCTTCCCCCTTCTCTCGCCCGATACACCGCCCATTTAGGTGAATTAAAGGGTAATTGGGGTAAAATGACACTAGTCCGAACCCTCAGGGAAAGAAGGTGGCTGACGTGACCGCCCCTACGTCGCCCCGGATCGAAACCCACCCCGACATCCTGGCGCTGCGCGCCCACTCCGAGGAGACGACGGCGGCTCCCGCCGCCCAGGCCGTCGAGGCCCTCGCGCTCCTCAGCGGCGTCTATCTGGCCGCCTCGCCATGGATTGTGGGCTTCAGCTTCGCCACCAACCTGGCCATCAACAATCTGATCGTGGGCATAGCCTTCGCATGCCTGGTCGGAGGTTTTGGCTCCGCCTACGAACGCACCCACGCGATGAGCTGGGCCGCCGTCGGCCTGGCCGTCTGGACGATCGTCTCCCCATGGGTCGTCGCGGGCCACACCCTGGTCACCGCCTTCATCACCCGCGCCATCGTCAGCAATGTCATCATCGGCGCCGTGTGCTGCGTGGTCGCCCTCGCCTGCGCCCGCATGGGCCTCGTCAAGGGCACCCTGGGCAAAGACGCTCTCGGCAGGGGCACCCCGGGAGGCCGCCGCTGACCCCCGCCCTTCCCCCTCGCCCTCGACGCCCCGCCGCCCGCTGCCCCGGACGGCGGGGCCGTCGTCATTCGCCCTGCTGGGCGGGCCCGGTGACGGCGGGGGCGGCGGCGGGCGCGGCCGCCTCCGCGCCGGGGCGCGCGCCCTCGACGGGCTCCCCCGCCTCGCCCGGGACGCCCCCACCCGTAACGGCCTCGCCGGAGACGGCCCACCCCGACGGCCCGTCGAGCGCCCGCCGCGCCCGCTTGCGCAGCTCGGTGTTCATGTCTCTGCGAATCCGTCGGATGATCTGATCCATATCTGGCATACGGGGGACGCTAGAACCCGCCCGATCACAACACCCCGCAGGCCAGGGCGTATTCACCCGCTCGGATGAATACTCAGGTGATCTTCCGGGGTCGTGGCTACGGCGGGCGGGAACTGGCAATGCTCCCCTCCCCCGATCGGCCCACGGATCCCAAGAGGTGCCAGGCGATGACGACCGTACGCGCAGCCACTCGTGAGCTGTTGCGGTCCCGCGGAGCGACGACGGTGTTCGGCAACCCGGGCTCCACCGAGCTCCCCTTCCTCCAGGACTTCCCCGAGGACTTCCGGTACGTCCTCGGTCTCCAGGAGGCCGTGGTCGTGGGGATGGCCGACGGCCACGCCCAGGCCACCGGGCGGACGGCCCTGGTCAATCTCCACAGCGCGCCCGGGGTGGGCAACGCCATGGGGGCGATCGTCACGGCGGCCGCCAACCGCACGCCGATGGTGGTGACGGCGGGGCAGCAGGTGCGCGCCATGATGACCTTGGAGGCGCCGCTGACCAGCGTCGACGCCACCCTCCTGCCGCGCCCCGCCGTGAAGTGGGCCTACGAGCCGCCGCGCCCCCAGGACGTGCCGGCCGCGCTCGCCCGGGCGTTCCACATCGCCGAGAGCGCGCCGCGCGGCCCGGTGTTCCTCTCCCTCCCGATGGACGACTTCGACGTCGAACTCGACGCCGCCGAGGCCCGGGCCGCCCGGCACGCCGCCGCCCGCCGGGTCGGCGGGGCCGCCCAGGCGGACCGCGCCGAGGTCGAGGCGCTCGCCCGCAAGCTGATGACGGCGGTCGATCCCGTGCTGGTGACGGGCGGCGCGGTGGACGCGGAGGGGGCGTGGGACGCCGTCGTGGCGCTCGCCGAGCGGCGCGGGCTGCCCGTGTGGGCCTCGTCGGCCGAGGGGCGCGTGGGCTTCCCGGAGACCCACCCGCTCTACCAGGGCGTCCTGCCCCCGGCCATCGGGCCGCTGGCGCAGACCCTCGCCGGGCACGATCTGGTCCTGGTGGCCGGCGCGCCCGTCTTCCGCTACCACCCCTGCGTCCCCGGCCCGTTGCTCCCCGAGGGCACCGAGCTGACGCTGCTCACCAGCGACCCCGGCGAGGCCGCCCGGGCACCCGTCGGCGACGCGCTCGTGGCGGGGCTGCGGCCCACCCTCGAGCTGCTGTGCGAGCTGGTGGACAAGCGCGTGGACGACGAGGCCGCGCACCGCGCCGGCGACGCCCCCGTCGAGATCCCGGAGGCCGACGGGGAACCGATGTCGGCGTCCATCGCGCTCGCCGCCATCGCCGGCGCGGCCCCCGCCGACACCGTGTGGGTCCACGAGTCGCCCTCCACCGTCCAGGCGTTCCGCGACCACGTCCGCGTCGACCGGCCCGGCTCCTTCCTGACCGCGACGGGCGGCGGCCGGGGCTTCGGCCCGGCGGCCGCCTACCGGGTGCCCGTCACGTTCGTGGTCCCCGCCAGCCGCGAGTACGCGGCCCTCAGGTCGTTCGGCCGCTTCGCGAACGCCCCGGACGTCCCCGGGCTCGACCTGTGCGCGCTGGCGCGCGGTTACGGGGTGCCCGCGCACCGGGCGACGGACCCCGCCCACCTCGCGGAGCTGGTCGGCGCCGCCACGGCCGGCCAGGACGGGCCCGTCCTCATCGAGGCCCCCGTGACCGGCGTGCCGCCCGTCCTCTGACACGTCCCGCTCCCGGTGCCGCGCGCGGCGGCGTCCGTCCGCGCGCGGCCGCTCCACCACGTCTTCCACCGGCCCCCCACCGCATGGAGCTGCATCATGCCCGTTTCCGTGACAAGTCCCCCGGAGAGCACCTCGCCGCCCGCCGCCCCCATCGAGCCGGGGGAGGTGCCGGCGTGACCTGGACGAGCGAGACCTCCGGCACCACGGCCGTCCAGGACGCGGCGGGCACCGCCCTGCCGGTCGCCTCCCGGGGCGAGAACCTGCGGCTGACGCTGGGCTACTTCCTGCCCGACTACCTCCGGGGCGTCTTCCGGCCCCGGCCGCGCGTCGCCCGGCTCGTGGCCCGGCTGGACCACGGCCGGCGCGGCGCGGAGCTGATGCGCGCCCTGCGCCGGCGGCACGGCAAGGGACCGGTCGTGGTGCGCGGCACCTCGGGCCCCACGCTGCTGGTGCTGGACGCCGAGGACGCCCGGCAGGTGCTGGCCGGGCCGGTGGAGATCTACGCGGTCGACACCTGGGAGAAGGTGAGCGGCTTCGCCGCCGTGCAGCCCGAGGCGCTGATCGCCTCGCACGGCCGGCAGCGCACGGCACGGCGCGCCTTCAACGACGCGGTGCTGGACGCGGGCTGCCCGGCGCACCGGCTCGCGGGGCACTTCCTGCGGGTGGTGGGCGAGGAGGCGCGGGCGCTGCTGGGCCCGGAGGCGGAGGCCGGGCTGCCGGCCGACCGGGTGCGCGAGGGCCTGGACCGGGTGGGGCGGCGCTGCTTCCTGGGCGACGCGGCCGCCGACGACCTGGAGTTCTCCCGGCTGCTGGACGAACTGCTCGCCGAGGCCAACTGGATGGGCGCCCGGCGCTGGCGCACGGCGCGCACCCGCCGGCTGCGGCGCCGGATGATGCAGCGGCAGGCCCGCTATCTGTGCGACGCCGATCCGCGCAGCCTCGGCGGGCTGTTCCGGACCGCGCCCCGGGGCCCGGAGACGGCTCCCGAGGGGCAGGTCGCGCACTGGTTCATGGCACTGGCCCCGTTGCGGGCGGCGGTGGTGCAGACGCTGGCCCTGCTCGCCACCCACCCCGCGCACTACCGGCGGGCTGCCGAGGAGGTGCGGAACGCGGACCGGGCGCACGGCGCCCACACGGTGCCCGGGTATCTGGCGATGCCGTATCTGCGGGCCTGTGTGCGGGAGGCGACGCGACTGTGGCCGCCGGTGGCGAACCTGACGCGGCGCACCACCGCCGAGACCCGCTGGCGGTCGGCGGTGGCCCCGGGCGGCGTCAACGTGCTGGTGCCCGCCGCGTTCCACGCGCGGGACGCGGAGCGCGTCGACCACGCGCACCGGTTCGCGCCCGAGAAGTGGCTGGACGGCACGGCCGAGCGGGACTGGGCGGTCAGCCCGTTCAGCCGGGGTGAGGCGCGGTGCAGCGGCATGGAACTGGCGCTGCTGCTGGCCACGGGGTTCGTCGCCGAGTTCCTGCGCGGCGGCGAGCTGGCCGTGGCCGGGGTGCGGCTGGGACCCAAGCGGCCGCTGCCGTACGCCTTCGACGCGGCGCGGCTGCGCGTCGGCTACCGCCCCTACCGGACGCCGGAGGGGGCGTGACGGTGCCGACGCGAGGGTGGGCGTGGACGCCGGATCCGGGCCGCGCGGCTTCGCGTTCGGGGACGCGACGATAGGCGGTGACGGTAGACGGTAGAGAGACCCCGGGCCGGGGGAGTGCGGGATCCCCCCGGCCCGGAGCGCGTCAGCGGCCGGCGGCCACGGGCTGCCGGCCGGTGCCGTAGTCGCCGCTCTCCAGGGCCTCGGCCGTGGCGTACCAGCGCTCCTCGCGCAGTTCCGCCAGGCCGTGGCCGGCGAGGCCGGTGACGTGTTTGAGGATGGTGCGCGCCTGATAGCCCACGGCGACGCACAGTTCGTCGACGGAGGCGCCCTCGGCGCCACGGGCGAGCAGCCCGTCCCAGGTGCGTGCCTCATGGCGGCCGAGCTCGGGGACCGCCCTCGGCCGCGCCTCCGCGCGCGGCTCGGCGCGGACTTCCGTGCGGGGCTCGGGGCGTGTCTCCGCCCGGTGCTCCGGCCTCGGGCCGGGCCGGGCGGCGGGGCGGGCGAGGCCCACCGGGCGCGGCGTGCGGTTGACCCTGCGGTGTCGGCGGCCCTTCTGGCGCTTGCTCATGGCTGAACCACTGCTCCGTCCTGCGTCGTCGATCCTGCGGTGCCGGTGCGTCAACCCGCCGCGACACCACCCGGTTACGTCCCTTCCACTAAGTGTGCGCGACATCACGCACCGTGACCCCGGATGGCGGTGCAGGAGTTGCGTCCCGTCGGTTATGTGAGGCTTGGGGCGTGCGCATCTTGATAGTCGAGGACGAGACGGGTCTCGCGGACACCCTGCGACGGGGGCTGGCCACCGAGGGGCATTGGGCGGACGTCGCCCACGACGGGCACCGGGGCCTGGAGGCCGCCCTGGCGGGCCCGTACGACGTGATCATCCTGGATGTGATGCTGCCGGGCCTCGACGGCTACGAGGTCTGCGGGCGGCTGCGCCGGCTGGGCGTGTGGACGCCCGTGCTGATGCTGACGGCGAGGGACGGCGAGTACGACGAGGCGGAGGGGCTCGACGCGGGCGCCGACGACTATCTGACCAAGCCGTTCTCCTTCGTGGTGCTGCTCGCCCGGCTGCGGGCGCTGGGCCGCCGCCGGGGCGCGGCCGGAAGCCCCGTGCTGCGGGCCGGGGACCTGGAGCTGGACGCGGCCGGGCGGCGCTGCCGCCGGGGCGGGCGGGAGATCGAGCTGACCGCGCGCGAGCTGGCCGTGCTGCGCTGCCTGATGGCCGCCGAGGGACAGGCGGTGGCCAAGCGGGACGTCCTCGACGAGGTGTGGGACTCCCCCGGCGGGACGGACCCCAACATCGTCGAGGTCTACGTCTCGTCGCTCCGCAGGAAGATCGACGCGCCGTTCGGCCGCCGGTCCATCCTGACCGTGCACGGCACCGGCTACCGCATGGCGCCCGACGGTGGCTGAGCCCCGCCCGCCGAGATCCCCCCGTACCGTTCGCGGCCGCTGCGCGGCGGCGGCCGCGCTGGCGATGGCGCTGGTGCTCACGGCGGGCGGGGCCTGGCTCTACACGGTTCTGCGCGCCAATCTGCTGGACAACGTGAGCGGCCGCACCGAGCTGGCCGCCCGCGAGGTGGCGGCCCGGGCGGACGCGGGGCCGCTGCCCGCGCTGCTGCCCGCGCCCCGGGACGGCGTCGACGTCGTGCTCGTCCTCGACCCGCGCGGCACGGCGATCGCCACGACCCGCCCGTCGGCCGAGCCCCTGGCCCACCGGTTCGCCGCGCTGCGCCCCGCGCCGGGTGCCGACACCGCCTCCACCGTGACCCGGGCCATGGGCGGCCAGCGCGGCGACCTGGTGGTCGTCCGCGCCACGCCGCCGGGCGCGGAGGAGCGCTACGTCTACGCGCTGACCGTCCTCAGCGACGTCGACGACGCCACCCACACCATCGCCATGGGGTTGCTCGCGGCCGCTCCCCTGCTGATCGCGCTGGCCGCCGGCCTCGGCTGGGCGGTCACCGGGCTGGCGCTGCGGCCGGTGACCCGGATCCGCACCGAGCTGGCGGCGGTGACCGCCAGCGAGCTGGACCGGCGGGTGCCGGAGCCGCCGGCGGACGACGAGGTGGCACGGCTGGCGCGGACCGTCAACGCCACCCTGGACCGGCTGGAGCAGGCGGTCGGCAGACAGCGGCAGTTCGTCGCCGACGCCTCCCACGAGCTGCGCAACCCCGTGGCCGCCGTGCGCTCCCAGCTGGAGGTCGCGCTGGGCGCGCCCGGCGGGCCGACACCGGAGTCGGTGCGCGCGGCCCTGGCCGACACCGTGCGGCTCCAGCGCGTCGCGGCGGACCTGTTGCTGCTCGCCCGGTTCGACGCGCGCGTGCCCCCGGGCGCGACGGAACCCGTCGACCTGGCGCTGCTGGCCGCCGAAGAGGCCGCCCGCCGCCCCGCGCCCCGGGTGCCGGTCGCGGTGGACGCCCCCGCGCCCGTACCGCTGCGCGGCCGGGCGGCCCAGCTGGAGCGGCTGCTGGCCAACCTGGTGGACAACGCCCTGCGGCACGCCGCCTCGGAGGTCACCGTGCGGGCGTACGTCATGGACGGGGAAGCGGGCCGGTGCGCGGTGCTGGAGGTGGCGGACGACGGGCCCGGGATCCCGTCCGGTCAGCGGGAGCGGGTCTTCGAGCGGTTCGTGCGGCTGGACGCGGCGCGCGACCGGGAGAGCGGCGGCAGCGGGCTGGGGCTGGCCATCGCCCGGGAGATCGCACGGGCGCACGGCGGGGACCTCCGGGCGGACTCACGGACGGACTCGCGGACGAACTCGCGGTCGGACGGCGGGGCGCTCCTGGTGGCGCGCTTCCCGCTGCCGGAGGAGGCGGGCGAGCCGGTCGGCAAGCGCCGCTTCCGGGACTTCTGAACGAGCCTTCAGGAATCTCAGGTTTCTTTCAGCACCCGCCGATCACCATGGCCGGTGTGACCGTGGAAACCGTACGAGCCACCGCGTACCGGCGCCGGCGCGCCGAGGCGCTGCTGTTGGGCCTCACCGTGCTCATCAGCTGTTTCGGCTATGTGTACACCGGCCTGGCGACCACGGGGAGCGTGCCCGGCGGGCTGCCGGGGTTCGCGGGGAGCATGGTCTGCCTGGCGCTCGTGCCGCATCTGGCGGTGCGCCGCTGGGCCCCGTACGCCGATCCCCTGATCCTGCCGCTGGCGGTGCTGCTCTCCGCGTTCGGGCTGGTGCTGCTGTACCGGCTGGACCCGGCCTACCGCGCGCGCTACCACGCCGAGTCCACCGCCTCGGGGCAGCTGATGTGGACGGTGATCGGGGTGGGGCTGTGCGTGCTGGTGGTGGCGGTGCTGCGCGACCACCGCCGGCTCCAGCGCTATATCTACCTGACGATGGCCGTGGCGCTGGTGCTGCTGATGGCGCCCGCGTTCTTCCCCGGGGACACCTACGGCGCCAAGCGGTGGATCTTCATCGGGCCGCTGTCCTTCCAGCCCGGCGAGTTCGTCAAGACCATGATCGCGGTGTTCTTCGCGGGCTATCTGGTCATCCACCGCGACGCCCTGGCCCTGACCGGCCGCCGGGTGCTGGGCGTCCGGCTGCCGCCGGGCCGGCAGCTGGGGCCGATTCTGACGGTGTGGGTGCTGAGCCTGCTGGTACTGGTCCTGGAGCGGGACCTGGGCACCTCGCTGATCTTCTTCGGGCTGTTCGTGGTGATGCTCTACGCGGCCACCGAGCGGACCAGCTGGGTGGTGTGCGGCGTGCTGATGGCCGTCGTGGGCGCGGGGGTGGTCGGTTCGCTGGAGCCGCACGTCAAGGGCCGGGTCGACGCCTGGCTCCACCCCTTCGGGGCGTTCGAGCCGGGCAGTACGTTCTCCCCGCAGGCCGCGCAGGCGCTGTTCGGCTTCGGCAGCGGCGGCGTCACGGGCGCGGGCCTGGGCCGGGGCCACCCGGAGCTGATCGGCTTCGCGGGCCGCAGCGACTTCATCCTCACGACGGTCGGGGAGGACCTGGGGATGGCCGGCACGATGTTCGTCCTCGTCCTCTACGCCCTGCTGGCGCAGCGGGGGCTGAGCACGGCGCTGCGCTCGGCCGACCCGTTCGGCAAGCTGCTGTCGATGGGCCTGGCGGCGGCGCTGGCGCTGCAGGTGTTCGTGGTGGCGGGCGGGGTGATGGGGCTGATCCCGCTGACGGGCAAGGCGCTGCCGTTCCTGGCGAAGAGCGGTTCGTCGCTGGTGGCGAACTGGCTGATGGTGGCGCTGCTGATCAGGATCAGCGACAACGCCGGAAAGGAGTCCGGGCCGGGTTCCTGACCTGCGCCGCGGACGGCCGCGGCGCACGATGAGGACATGCTGCTGATCGACGTGGCGCGGGCGTCGGAGGAGATCGCGGCGACCCGTTCCCGGTCGGCGAAGACCGCCGTGCTGGCCGGGGTGTTCCGGGCCGCCGGCCCGGACGAGGCGCCGGTGGTGATCCCTTATCTGGCGGGGCGGCTGCCGCAGCGCAGGACCGGGGTCGGCTGGAGCACGCTGCGCGACCTGCCCGCCCCGGCCGCCGTGCCCTCGCTGACCGTGGGGGACGTGGACCGGGCGCTGACGGCGATCGCCGCCGTCGCGGGCAAGGGCGCGCGGACCGAGCGCAAACGGCTGCTGGACGGGCTGCTGGGGGCGGCGACGGAACGGGAGCAGCACTTCCTGCTGCGGCTGATCGGCGGCGAGCTGCGGCAGGGCGCGCTGGACGCGCTGGCCGTGGAGGGCCTCGCGGCAGCGGCGGGGGCGGCGCCCGAGGAGGTGCGGCGGGCGGTGATGCTCGGCGGCTCGCTGGGCGCGGTGGCCCGGGCGCTGCTGGCCGGGGGCCCGGCGGCGCTGGCGGAGTTCCGGCTGGAGGTGGGGCGGCCGGTGCTGCCGATGCTGGCGCGGAGCGCGAAGGACGTCGACGAGGCGCTGGACCGGCTGGGGCCGTGCGCGGTGGAGGAGAAGCTCGACGGGGTCCGGGTGCAGGTGCACCGCGACGGCGAGGACGTCCGCGTCTTCACCCGCACGCTGGACGAGATCACCGGGCGGCTGCCGGAACTGGTGGGGGCCGCGCTGGAATTGCCGGTGTCGTCGGTGGTCCTGGACGGCGAGGCCGTCGCCCTGGACGCGACGGGCCGCCCCCACGCGTTCCAGGACGTCGCGAGCCGGATCGGGACGCGGACGGCCCGCGCGGGGTCGGCGCTTCCCTTGTCAGCGGTCTTCTTTGACGTGCTGGCCGTCGAGGGCAGGGAACTGCTGTCACTGCCGACGGCCGAACGCCACGCCGTGCTGGCGCAGGCGGTGCCCGAGCCCTTGCGGGTGCGGCGGCTGGTGGTGGCGGACCCCTCGGACGCGGCCGCCCGGGCGGCGGCCCGGGACTTCGCGGAGGAGACCCTGCGGCGCGGCCACGAGGGCGTGATGCTCAAGTCCCTGGACGCCGCGTACGTGGCGGGCCGCCGGGGCGCGGCATGGCTGAAGGTCAAACCGGTGCACACGCTGGACCTGGTCGTCCTCGCGGCCGAGTGGGGACACGGGCGGCGCCGGGGCTTCCTGTCCAACCTCCACCTCGGTGCCCGCCGCCCGGACGGCTCGTTCGCCATGCTCGGCAAGACGTTCAAGGGGCTGACGGACGAGATGCTGGCCTGGCAGACGGACCGGCTGAGGTCGCTGGCGGTGAGCGACGACGGGTTCGCGGTGTGGGTGCGGCCGGAGTTGGTGGTGGAGATCGCGTTCGACGGGTTGCAGCGGTCTCCGCGATACCCGGAGGGCGTGGCGTTGAGATTCGCGCGGGTTGTGCGCTACCGGGAGGACAAGGGGGCGGAGGAGGCGGACACGGTGGAGACGGTGCTGGGGTTCCTCCCCTGATCCCTTCCCAACAGCCGTGCCGGCCGAGGGTGCTGAGGGCCCGTCACCCTCCCCCCTCGGCCGGCACGTCCGGTCAGTTGCCCTGGAGGAGGTCCAGCATGTCCTGGCGGGCGAACATGGCCGCCGTGTCGACGGCCGAGGGCATGCCCGCCGCCGGGTCCGCGCCGTGGGCGACGAGGAGGCGGACGACCTCGCTCTCCCCCTTGAAGACCGCGCCCGCCAGCGGGGTCTGGCCCCGGTCGTTGGGGCGGTCCACGTCGGCGCCGCGCTCCAGGAGGGCGGTGACCGTCGCGGCGTGGCCGTGATAGGCGGCGAGCATCACCAGCGAGTCGCCCCGGTCATTGGTCAGATTCACCGGAACTCCGGCGTCCACATATGCGGCCAGGGTATCGGTGTCGCCGTGCCGCGCCAGGTCGAAGACCTTGGCCGCCAGCTGGAGCACCTCCGGGTCGTGCGCGGGCTCTTCGGATGCGGGTGTCGGCTCGGTCATTGTTTTGTCATCCTCCGTACGGGTGTATCCCCAGTTGCTTAAAAAATACTTTCTGTGAAGCTGGAGGAACTTGTGGTGACCGCCCCCAGTTCCCAGGAGATTCCCATGATCCTCTCCATCTCGGGCGTCGTACTGCTCGGTGTCGTCGTATTCCTGTTCTTCCGCAAGGACAACCTCAAGCCCTCGCACGGACTCGTGTGCGCGCTGTTCGGCTTCTACCTCGCGGGAACGGGCATCGCGCCGAGCATCAAGGCGGGCGGCGCGAGCCTCGCCAGCCTGCTGGGCGGCATCAAGTTCTAGGAGCCCTAGGAGAGCGACGTGGGCCGGCGTTCACTGCCCCGCATCCCGACCGGGCCCGCCGCGCCCTCCCCGGGCCGGGAGCTGGCGCGCGGCCTCGCCGACAACGCCCGGGACATGCTCTACCCGCTGCTCGTCGTCGCCCGAGGGCTGCGGTCGCTGGCCACCACGGGGCGCCACGGCTGGGGGCGCATGCCACGGGAGCGCCGCGGTCCCACCCTGCTGCTCGTGGCCTCGTGCCTGGCCATCGTGGCGCTCGTCCCCTACGGGCCGACCCTGGGCACGGCGGCCCTGCTGGCGGCGGGCGCCTGGGCGGGACGCGACCGGCGCGGGGCGCGGGGGGCGGCGGCGGAGCCGGGCGAGGCGGAGAGCGGCCGGCTCCAGGCGCTCTACGAGGCACTCGTGCCCTACTTCTCCGCCCCGCAGGACCCCCGGCCTCTGTACGCGCCCGGCGGCGACTGGCGGCAGGCGTTCGAGGAGTACACGTTCGACGGCCTGGGCCGGCTGACCGCCCTCCGGCTGCGCTATCCCGGCTACTTCACCGACGGCGAGGAGGGCGCGCGGGCCAGGATCGAGCAGTTGCTGCACGTCAAGGCGGGCCGGGGCCCGGAGTACCGCTTCGACTGGGACGAGGCCGCCAACCGCCTCGCCCTGGGCGTCCTGCCCGTGCTGCCCACCGACGTCTGGGCCCAGCGCTTCGTGACCGCGCCCGGCGAGACCGTGCTGGGCTTCACCGACCCGTCCGCCGTGCTGCGGACCGTGCCCGTGACGGCCGGCGAGGAGACGTACGACGCGCCGCCCGTCGTCTGGCGCACCGGCCCCCGCTCCACCGAGCCGCACCTGCTGACACTCGGCCAGCCGTCGTCGGGGGTCACGACGCTGCTGCGCTCGGTCGTCCTGCAGGCGCTGCTCCACGGCGACGTGGTGGTCGTCGACGGCGGGGGCGCGGGCGAGTACGCCTGTCTGGAGGGGCGGGAGGGGGTGCTGGCCGTCGAGTCCTCGCTGCCGGGCGCGCTCGCCGTCCTGGAGTGGGCCTCCCACGAGACGGAGCGGCGGCTGCTCGCCGCGGGGCGCGCCCGGCGGGAGGGGCGGGCCCTGCCCGCCGATGTGCGGCGCCCGCTGTGGATCGTCGTGGACCGGCCCGGGGCGCTGAGCCATCTCGCGGCGCGCGACGGGCGGCCCGATCCGCAGGATCTGCTCGCCGTTCCGCTGCGGCACGGGCGGACGGCGCAGGTCACCGTCGCGGTGGGGGAACAGCTGGAGGGCGTGGGGCGGCTCGCCGAGGCGGTGCTCGCCCACACCCGGGCGCGGGCGGTCCTGGGCGCGGTCGCCCCCGAGCAGGTGACGGCCGCCCTCGGCGCGCCCTCGCACACCACGCCGGCCGACCACGTGCCGCCGGGGCGCGGCTACGCGCGGGTGGGCACGGGCCCCGTGCACCGGCTCCAGGTGCCGGCGACGCCGGACCCCTACGACGAGGAGACGGGCGACGCGCAGCGGCAGGCGGTACTGGCGTTGCTGCCGCGACCGGTGGCGGCGTCGCCCACGGGGTGAGCTCTCCCGCCCGTCACGCCACGTACGTGCGTGGCATCTCCACCGCCGCCGTCGCGCCGCTCGCCACCAGGCGGGCGGCTTCGGCGAGGCGGGTGGCGGCTTCTTCGGCGACGGCACCGTTCACGGTGAAGGGCAGCCGGACGTAGCCCTCGAACGCTCCGTCGACGCCGAAGCGGGGGCCGGAGGGCACCCGGACGCCCAGGCGCTCGCCCGCCTCGGCGATGCGGGAGCCGGAGAGGCCGCCGGTGCGGACCCACAGGGTGAGGCCGCCGCGCGGGACGGTGAACTCCCAGTCGGGGAGGTGGCGTCGGACCGCCGCGACGAGCGCGTCGCGGTTCTCCCGCGTCTGGACGCGCTTGATGTCGATGGACTCGCCCCAGCCCCCGGTGTTGAGCAGCCAGGTGACGGCGAGCTGGTCGAGGACAGGCGTGCAGAGGTCGGCGTAGGCGCGGGCGGCGACCAGGCTGCGGATCACCTCGGGCGCGGCCCGCACCCAGCCGATGCGCAGGCCGCCCCAGAAGGACTTGCTGGCCGAGCCGACGGTGATGACGGCGTTGCCGGCGGGGTCGAAGGCGCAGACGGGACGCGGCAGTTCGAGGTCCGGGTCGAGCGCGAGCTCGGACATGGTCTCGTCGGCGACCAGCAGGGTGCCGGCGGCCCGGCACGCCTCGACCAGCTCCCGGCGCTGCTCCTCGGGGGCGAGGGCGCCGGTGGGGTTCTGGAAGTCGGCGATGACGTAGGCCATGCGGGGCGCGGCGTCGCGCAGCACCTGGCGCCAGGCGGCCAGGTCCCAGCCGGCGAGGCCGCCGGCCATCGCCACGGGGACGAGCCGGACGCCGGCCTCGCGCATGAGCTGGAGGACGTTGGCGTACGAGGGGGACTCGACGGCGACCCGCTCGCCGCGCCCCGCCATCAGCCGGCAGATCGCGGCGACGGCGCCCATCGCGCCGGTGGTGACCATGATCTGCTCGGGCATCGTGGGGATGCCGCGGGCCGTGTAGCGGTCGGCGAGGGCCTGGCGGAGGGCCGGCAGGCCGGCCGGGTAGTCGCCGTGGGTGTGGGCGTAGGGCGGCAGCTCCTCCAGGGCGCCCTGGACGGCACGGGTGAGCCAGGGCTCGGGGGCCGTGAGGGCGGCGCAGCCGAGGTCGATGACGGAGCCGGCGGCCTCGGGCGGCAGCGGGTCCAGCCCTCTGGTGGGCAGCGGGTTTCCGGCGGGCACGGCGGTCCAGCTGCCGGCGCCGCGCCGGGACTCCAGGAAGCCCTCGGCGCGCAGGGCCTCGTAGGCGGCGGCGACGGTGGTGCGGCTGACGGAGAGGGCGGTGGCCAGTTCGCGCTCGGCGGGCAGCCGCGCGGCCACGGGGACGTGGCCCTCCAGGACGAGGAGCCGGACGCGGTCGGCCAGGGACCGGTAGGCGGGGGTGCGCCGGCCGCCGAGCGGTGTCACGGTGTCGCGGGCGTGGGGTGAGCCGAGGAGGCGGGCCAGCTGCGGTGCCCCCACCGAAGAGGTCCACTGGGTCATCTCGTGCAGTCCACCTTTCCGGGATTGGCTATGGATCAATGTTCGATCCAGTCCACAGACTGTCACGTCAAGGCCACTCGCACCACCACAGGGGGGTACCTCTTGTCCGCGCCCGTTTCCGCGCCGTCCCGGAGTCCGGGGCTGGCCCGCCGTCTCGTCCAGCTGTACTGCGGGCTCGTGCTGTACGGGGTGAGCTGCGCGCTGCAGCTGCGCGCCGGGCTGGGACTGGCCCCCTGGGACGTGCTCAACCAGGGCGTGGCGCGGCACACGGGCCTGTCGATCGGCACGGTGGTGATCGGCATCGGCGCCCTGGTGCTGCTGCTGTGGATCCCGCTGCGGCAGCGCCCGGGGCTGGGCACGGTCTCGAACGTGCTGATGATCGGCCTGGTGATGGACGCCACACTGAGCGTGACGCCCACCCCCCATTCGCTGTGGATCCGGATTCCGCTGCTGCTGTTCTCGGTGGCGCTGTGCGCGGTGGCCACGGGCCTGTACATCACGCCGCGCTTCGGCCCGGGCCCGCGCGACGGGCTGATGACGGGGCTGCACCGCAGGACGGGCTGGTCGGTGCGGCTGGTGCGGACCCTGATCGAGGTGGCCGTGCTCGCGACCGGCTTCGCGCTGGGCGGTTCGGTGGGCGTCGGCACGGTGCTCTTCGCGGTGGGCATCGGGCCCCTGGCCCAGTTCTTCCTGCGCTTCTTCGCCCCCGCTGAGCGGCGGCCCACGGTACCGGTGGCGCGCTCCGCGGCGGTACCGGAAACCCCGGATCCGGCCAGGTCCACCCAGGACGCACCGGACCCGGTTTAGGCACGAATCCGGCGGGCCGGTAGTGTACGCCTTCGACCCGCCGGATGGACCGTTACTGCGCGCTCAAGTGGCAACAGCACAGGGTGACATCTATTGCCAGATGTGACAAAACGGGCGCTGGTGGGTACAACAAGGGGCGGCACGACGGGCGACGCATGTCCCTCAACGGGGAATCTTCACCGCCGACCGGACGTTGACCGGATGACGACGACAGCGACACCTGTCCTGTGGGCGACAAGCCCGGGAGGCACGAATTCATGAGTGAGCGAGCTCTTCGCGGCACGCGACTTGTGGTGACCAGCTACGAGACCGACCGCGGCATCGATCTGGCCCCGCGCCAGGCGGTGGAGTACGCATGCCCGAACGGCCATCGATTTGAGATGCCGTTCTCGGTAGAGGCGGAGATTCCGCCGGAGTGGGAGTGCAAGGCGTGCGGCGCCGTTGCACTCCTGGTGGACGGCGACGGTCCCGAGGAGAAGAAGGGCAAGCCCGCGCGTACGCACTGGGACATGCTCATGGAGCGGCGCACCCGCGAGGAGCTGGAGGAGGTGCTGGCCGAGAGGCTGGCCGTCCTGCGCTCCGGCGCCATGAACATTGCCGTGCATCCTCGGGACACGCGTAAGTCCGCCTGACGGCGGTCTCCGCGCGTTTCCATCGCACGACAAATTGCACGACCAAGGGCCCGGGCCACTGCGTGAGCAGTGGCCCGGGCCCTTTCATGCACGGGTACCTGCCCCGTAAGGGGCGCGGGGAACTGCGCGACCAGCCCCCACCGGCCCGCAGCGACCGGACCGCGTTCCCAGCGGAGCGCTAGCGCGGCAGCTGGGGGTCGTCCGGGCGGGGAGCCGGCGGCTGGTCCTCGCGGATGACCTCGCCCTGGACGACCTTGCCGTCGGGCTGCCGCATCCTGGCCCGCTGCGCCTGCTGGAAGGCGTCCCCGAGCGTCCCGGGCGCCGCCTGCGCCGCGTAGCCGGTGAGCTTCCGCTCGGCGGTCCTGCGGATCAGCGCCCTCGTCGGCGGGAAGAGACAGAGCAGCCCGGCCACGTCGGAGATCAGCCCCGGCACCATGAGCAGCAGCCCGCCCAGCATCGTCAGGCCGTTCCCGCCGCCCTCACCGTCCTGCGGCGGGGCCTTCGGGGACCGCGAGGCGGCGCCCTGCTGGAACGAGCCGCTCAGCCGCTGCCAGGCACGCCGCCCGGCCCGCTTGATCACATACGCGCCGGTGATCACTCCCCCGGCCAGCAGGGCGAACACGGTGAGCCCGCCCGCCGCGCCCGCCACCAGCACCAGCAGCCAGATCTCCAGCACCGCCCACACGGCCACCCCGAGGGGGACGAGCCTGCGGGCCCGGCCGCGCCCCGGCGGCCGGCCGTTCACCGTCTGCTGCTGCTCCTGCTGCGCTCCGAACGTCATGCCTCAAGTGTGCCCGGACGGCGGACGAACGGCCGGAGCGCGCTTATGGATCCCTTACCGGGCCCGGCGGGACGGACCGTCAGCGCTCCTTGCCGAGGGCCTTGGAGGTCGCCTTGGCGACCCGGGAGCCCACGCCCCAGGACGTGACCCGCCACAGCGCCTCCGCGACGATGTCGCGGCTCATCTTGCTGTCGCCCAGCTCGCGCTCGACGAAGGTGATGGGGACCTCGACCACGTGGAAGCCCGCCTTGACCGCGCGCCAGGCGAGGTCGACCTGGAAGCAGTAGCCCTGGGAGGCCACCTCCTCCATGCCCAGCCCCTCCAGGGTCTCCCGGCGGAAGGCCCGGTAGCCGCCGGTGACGTCGCGGATCGGCACGTCGAGCATGAGCCGGGAGTAGGTGGAGCCGCCCCGGGAGAGGAACTCGCGGGACTTCGGCCAGTTCACGACCCGGCCGCCGGGCACCCAGCGCGAGCCCAGCACCAGGTCGGCGCCCTTGAGCGCGGTGAGCAGCCGGGGGAGCTCCTCGGGCTGGTGGGAGCCGTCGGCGTCCATCTCCACGAGCACGCCGTAGCCGTTGTCCAGACCCCAGCGGAAGCCCGCCAGGTAGGCGGCGCCGAGCCCCTCCTTGCCCTGCCGGTGGAGCACCTTGACGTGCTCGTCCTCGGCGGCCAGCTCGTCGGCGAGCTTGCCGGTCCCGTCGGGGCTGTTGTCGTCCGCGACGAGGACGTGCGCCTCCGGCACGGCCTCCCGCACCCGGGCGACGATGGGCTTGATGTTCTCCGCCTCGTTGTAGGTCGGGATGATCACCAAGGTCGTGCCGAGCGGACCGAATCTCCGCTGACCACCGTCGTTCACTTCTGGCACTACTGGCCCTTCCGGTTCGAGGTCTCGTCCGCCCGTGCCCGACGGGAGGTCAGGACCGCCGCCGCGCAGGACAGAAGACCCACCATAGCGAGCGCCCATTCCGGGCCCGCACCGACGCGGTCCGCGACGGTCGTGCCGTCACGCAGGGGGATGCTCGCGGAGATCACGTCCCGGGTGAACTCCTCGCTCCGCTGGAGCACCCGCCCGTCGGGGGCGACGACCGCGCTGATGCCGCTCGTGGCGGCCGTCACCACGGCCCGGCCGTGCTCGACGGCCCGCAGCCGGCTCATGGCCAGCTGCTGCTCGGGCTGGCCCGTGCGGCCGTAGGTGGCGTTGTTGGTCTGGACGACCAGGGCGCGGGCGCCGGCGGCCACCGTGTCGTGGACGATCTCGTCGTAGGCGACCTCGAAGCAGATGACGTCGCCGAGCCGGGCCGGGCCGACCTGCAGCACACCGGTGTGGTCGCCCGGGTAGAAGTCGCGGGGGACGCGCTGGAGCCGGGTGATGACCTTGCTCAGCTGGTCCCGGAAGGGCACGTACTCGCCGAAGGGCACCGGGTGCTGCTTGGCGTAGGAGGCGCCGGGCCCGGTCACCGGGTCCCAGACGATGCCCTTGTTGTCGATGTAGCCGCTCTTGCCGGGGTGGTCGACGAGGGCGCCCACCAGGACGGGCACGCCCACGGCCCGCACGGCCTCCTGGATGCGGTCGTACGCCTCGGCGTACTGGAAGGGGTCGAGGTCGGAGGAGTTCTCCGGCCAGATCACCAGGTCGGGCCTGGGCGCCTTGCCCGCCTTGATGTCCCGGGCCAGCTGGAGCGTGGCGTCGACGTGGTTGTTGAGCACCATCAGCGGGCGGCCGAGGAAGTCCATGCCGGGCTTCTCGACGTTGCCCTGGACGATCGCGATCTTCACGGTGTCGTCCGCCTTCGTGGGCACGGGCACGGCGTACCCCGCGAGCGCGACCACCGCGGCCGTGACCAGCGCCCCGGCGGCGGGCAGCGCGGCCCGTACGCCCGGCAGGCCGCCCCGCGACCGCCACGCGGCGAGCAGCGCGTACGCCAGCAGCCCGCCGGCCAGGGCCACCGCGAAGCTCACCAGCGGCGCCCCGCCGAGCGCGGCGAGCGGGGTGAAGGAGGAGCCGGTGTTGGCGAAGGCCAGCCGGCCCCAGGGGAAGCCGCCGAACGGCACCCGGTCCCGCGCCCACTCCTCGGCGATCCACAGGCACGCCCCCCACAGCGGCCACGCGGGCAGCCGGGAGGTCAGCGCGAGCCCGGCGCCGAGCACGGCCAGAAAGACCGCCTGGAGGACCGACAGGCCCAGCACGGCGTCGTAGCCGACCACGTGCAGCCAGCGCAGCAGGAAGAAGAAGAACGGCAGCCCGAACGCGAAGCCCGTCCAGGCGCCCTGGCGGGCGGTGCGCCCCGGGTCAGCACGGCGAGCGCGGCCACCGCGACCACCGACAGCGGCCACAGGCCGTACGGGGGGAAGGCCAGGGCGAGGACGAGCCCGGCGACGGCCGCGAGGGCGGTGCGCGGCGCCTCGCGACGGGCGAGCCGGGCCAGGCGGACGGCCCGGCCGGGGCGCGGCACGGGGGCCGGGGACGGCGGGGCCAGGGTGGCTTCCGGTGTGGTTTCGGGACCCGAGGGCACGGTCGCTTCTTCCTGGAGCTGGCAGGGGTGTCAGCTGACGACCGTACCTCGGTCGGGGGCCCTCGCGGCCCCGAGGGGCGAGGGCGCCGCCCCCGCGCACGGGTCGGAATGGGGGCCCGGTGTCCTTCGGGCCGACTTTCGGAACCGCCGGCTGCGGTCGGCCGAGAGCCGTTGTCTACTGAACGTCCGGGCCCCACCCGGGTCGCACCTGCCGGCCCGGCCGAACCGTCCCTCGCCCCCGTGCGCTGAGCCTGGCTCCCAGTGGCGGGGCGCCTTCCCGGCGCACCGCCCCATGGCCCAGCGGCGTTCGACGACTGCGTGGAGGTTCCCCGGTCGGACGTCCTTGGTGGACAGCGAGAACCTACCGGCCGCCGCCCGCACTGTGTCAACACCCTCGCGACCTGCGTGTGTCGCTCAAATCAGCAGGTCAGTACGGTAGATGACACCATGCGGGGCGGCCCCGGGGACGTCGTTCGGCGGTACGTGGATCTTGGCGCGTCACCCGTTCGGGCGCGCGTGGACCGTCCGCCCGCCCACGACCGTCCGCAGGCACACCGGCAGCGGGGCGCCCGGGGTGAGGTCGGGCAGGCCGGGGGTGCCGGAGCGGGGGTCGGTGGACCAGTTCGCCACCCGGCTGTCGGGCACCTGGACCACCAGGTCGCCGGTCTCCCAGACCGCGTAGTCCGCGGGCGCGCCCGGCACCAGGACGCCCGCGTCGTCCCGGCCGACCGCCCGCCAGCCGCCGCGCGTGTGCGCGGTGAAGGCGGCCCGCGCCGAGACGCGGTGCTCCGGCGTGCGGTGGAAGGCGGCGGCCCGGACCGTGCCCCAGGGGTCGAGGGGGGTGACGGGGCTGTCGGAGCCCAGCGCGAGCGGGATCCCGGCGCGCAGCATGGCCGCGTACGGGTTGAGCGTCCGGGCCCGCTCGCGGCCCAGGCGCTCGGCGTACATGCCCTCCTCCCCGCCCCAGGCCGCGTCGAACGCGGGCTGGACGGAGGCGGTGAGGGCGAGCTCGGCGAAGCCCGCGATCAGCTCCGGGTTGAGCATCTCGGCGTGCTCGATCCGGTGCCGGGCGGCGCGGACGCGATCCAGGCCCACCTTCTCGGCGGCCGCGCGCACGCCCTCGACGACGGCGGTGAGCGCGGCGTCGCCGATGGCGTGGAAACCGGCCTGGATCCCGGCCTCGGTGCAGGCCGCCACGTGGGCGGCGACGGCGGCGGCGTCGAGGTTGGCGCTGCCCGTGCCGCCGGGGGCATCGGCGTAGGGCTCGTGGAGGCAGGCGGTGTGCGAGCCGAGCGAGCCGTCCACGAACAGGTCGCCGGCGGCGCCGAGCGCACCCAGCTCGCGGATCCGGCCGGCCTCCTCGGGGGTGGTGATCCGCTCGGCCCAGTAGCCGGTGACCCGGGGGCCGGGCTCCTCGGCGGCCAGCCGCAGCAGCCCGGTGAAGTCGTCCTCGGAGGAGATCAGCGGCCCGGCGCACTCGTGGACGGAGCCGATGCCCAGCGCGGCCGCGCGGGCGAGCGCGGCGCGCTGCGCCTCGGCGCGCTGGGCGGGACTGACGGTGGCGTGCGCGGCGGTGCGCACGGCGTGGTGGGCGTCGCCCGTCAGCGGGGCGTCGGGCGCGAAGCCGGACAGCTCGCGGACGCCGGGGACGAGGTCGAGGAGGGCGGTGGTGACGACGGCGGAGTGGACGTCGGCGCGCGTCAGGTAGAGCGGCCGGTCGCCGGTGGCCTCGTCGAGCTCGCGGCGGGACGGGGGCCGGCGCCCGGGCCAGGCGCTGGCGTCCCAGCCGTGCCCGAGCAGCACCCGGTCGGCGGGGCGCGCGGCGGCGTACGCCCGCACCCGGTCCAGGGCGGCGGCGAGCGTGGGCACGCCGGTGAGGTCCAGGCCGGTGAGCGCGAGGCCGGTGGCGGTGGTGTGGACGTGCGCGTCGGTGAACGCGGGGGTGACGAGCG
This sequence comes from Streptomyces luteoverticillatus, assembly GCF_003970715.1. Classification (NCBI taxonomy): domain Bacteria; kingdom Bacillati; phylum Actinomycetota; class Actinomycetes; order Kitasatosporales; family Streptomycetaceae; genus Streptomyces; species Streptomyces luteoverticillatus. Next base: position 1,245,712 of record NZ_CP034587.1, read on the forward strand.
CGCCGCGCAGGTCGACGACCTCGTCGACACCGTCGGCGAAGGAGTCGGCGGCGCCTTCGGAACCGACCCAGGCCACGCTGTCGCCTTCGACGACCATGGCGGTCGCGAACGGATCCGCCGGACTGTAAACAGTGCCGTTGCGCAACAGGACGGAATGCGGCTTGCCGGGGCGCTCACTCATGACGCCTAGTCTCTCCCCTGACCCGCCCCTTCCCGTAACCGGGGCTCCGCCCCGGTCACCCCACCCGCGGCGGCCTCGCCTCGTAGGGCGTCGAGAGCACGATCGTCGTCCGCGTCGAGACCCCCGCCAGCGAGCGGATCCGCGCCAGCAGATGCTCGAGCTCCAGCGGCGTGGCGACCCGCACCTTGAGGATGTAGTTCTCGTCGCCCGCCACGCTGTGGCACGCCTCGATCTCGGGGATCTCGGCGAGCCGGTCCGCGATGTCGTCGGGCGCGCTCGGATCGAAGGGCTTCACCGAGATGAAGGCGGTCAGGGGCAGCCCGACGGCCTCGGGGTCGACGACCGCCGCGTAACCGCGGATGACGCCCCGTTGTTCGAGCCGGCGCACGCGCTGGTGCACCGCCGAGGTGGACAGGCCGGTGGCCTTGCCCAGGTCGGTGTAGCTCATCCGCCCGTCCTTGACGAGCAGCTCCACGATCTCTTTGTCCAACTCCTCCACGCGGGTCAACCTACTGGTTCATGGCGCGCCGGGCACAGTCGACGGCGCCACAGGCGCACGGAGCGTGTGACCAATGCCACAGACACGCACCCGTGTCCTCCCGTGTGCGGCGATTACCCGCCTTGTCGTACGGGAAGTGCTTGCTGTGGCCGCGGCCGAGGTGCCCGGCCGGTCCATCCGAGGGGGAAAACACACCATGCCCAGCCTGGAACGCCTGGAAACCGACGGCGACGGTGGTCTGTACGAGGAGACCTACGAGATGTTCCGGGTGATGTGCCCGGACTGCGCGCGGCCCATCGCGCTCCTCGCCGACGAGGACGTGCTCCCGGAGCACGCGCTGTGCCCGTCCCCGTGGGATCCGTTCGGGCTGACGGTCTGCCCGGGCTCGGGGCGCGGCGCGGAGGAGGCCGATCCGGCCGACGAGTCGCAGGGCGCCCAGGACCTGGACGCGGCGCTGCTGTTGACCCTGCCGGAGAGCCTGGACTGGCGGACGCAGCCGTTCTCGCACATCGGGGGGCCGGGCTCGCGCCCGCTGCGGGTGCCGGAGCAGGGCGGCCGCCGCTCCTGACGGCGGATCGGCGCCGGGGCGGGCTGCTACGGTCGGAGCCTCGCGCGCCACGCGCGCGGGGCCCGACGAACCTTCAGGAGTCCGCGTGCCGCTGCCGATACCCCTCCACTGCCCGCGCTGCGGTGCCGCCGCCCAGGACTTCTCCGGGTGCGCGGCCTGCCGGGAGGAAGGGATCGGCGCCAACCCGGTGCCGCCGCTCGCGGATCTGTCCGGGCTGTCCCTGGAGACGTACCCGGGCGGGCCGTGGGGCTGGCCCTCGGCGCTGTCGGCGCCCGTCGGCGAGCCGGTCACGCTCGGCGAGGGCGGCACGCCGCTGGTGTCCCTGCCGGAGGGCGGGCCGGACGGGCTGTGGGTGAAGTACGAGGGCGCCAACCCGACCGGTTCGCACAAGGACCGGGCGATGGCCGTGGGCGTCGCGGCGGCCCTGGCCGCCGGCGCGGACACGGTCGCGGCGGCCTCCTCGGGCAACGCGGGCGCAGCCGTCGCCGCGTACGCCGCCCGGGCGGGCCTGCGCTGCGTGGTGTTCACCACGGGCGAGGTCCCCGGGCCGCTGCGGGCGCAGATCGACGCGCTGGGCGCGGTGCGGGTCGTCCGGGACGGCACGGCCGCGCGGAACGCCGCGATGCGCGAGGCCGTCGAGCGGTTCGGCTGGTATCCGCTGACCAGTTACGCCACTCCCGCCCCGGGCGGCAACGCCTACGCCAACGAGGGCTACAAGTCCGTCGCGTACGAACTCGCCCGGGACGTCCCCGGTTTCCGTGAGGGCGCGGGGGCCGTGGTGGTGCCCACCTGCCGGGCCGATCTGCTGTCCGGGATCGCCCGCGGATTCCGGGAGCTGCGGGCCGCCGGGCTGGTGGCCGGTGTGCCCCGCCTGGTCGCGGCCGAGCCGGCGGGCGCCGCCCCGTACACCGCGGCCCTGGCGCTCGCCGGACGGGCGGAGCAGGAGCGGGTGTCGGTGGAGCCGATGCCCTCCCCCGCGTTCTCGCTCGGCGAGAGCCGTCCGGTGTGGCAGGGCCTGGACGCGCTGTGGGGCGCGGACGGGTCGGCGATCGCCGTGCCCACGGAGGAGTTCATGGCCGAGCACCTGGCGCTGGGGGCGCGCGGGCTGTTCCTGGAGCCGTCGTCGGCGGTGGGCGTCGCGGCGGCCCGCCGCGTCGCGCGGGAACGCGTGGGCGGCGGACCGGTCGTGGCGATCGGCACGGCGACGGGGCTCAAGGACACCGCGAGTGTCGCCGGGGCGGCGGCGGCCGAGGAGCGGGTGCCGGAGCTTGCGAAGCTGCTCGGCTGAGCTTTGCCGGGCGGCTGCGGGCCGTCCGTGGCCGGTCGCGCAGTTCCCCGCGCCCCTTACGGGGCGCCCCCCGGTCCCGCGAGGTGCCGGGCCACCACCATCCGCTGGATCTGGTTCGTGCCCTCCACGATCTGCAGCGCCTTCGCCTCGCGCATGTACCGCTCCGCGGGGAAGTCCGCGGTGTAGCCGTAGCCGCCCATGAGCTGTACGGCGTCGGTGGTGACCCGCATCGCCGCGTCCGAGCAGAAGAGCTTGGCCATGGCGGCCTGCTTGGCGAAGGGCCTGCCCGTGTCGCGGAGGCGGGCGGCGGCGAGGTAGAGCGCGCGGCCCGCCTCGATCTGGGTGGCCATGTCGGCGAGCATGAACCGCAGTCCCTGGAAGTCGGCGACCGGGTGGCCGAACTGCCGTCGCTCCTGGGTGAAGGACAGCGCCTGGTCGAGGGCGGCCTGGGCGACGCCGACGGCGCAGGCGGCGATGCCGAGCCGCCCGGAGTCGAGGGCGGACAGGGCGATGGCGAAGCCCTGGCCCTCGTCGCCGAGGCGCCGGGCGTCGGCGACCTCGACCCCGTCGAAGTGCAGCTGGGCGGTGGGTGAGCCCTTCATGCCCATCTTGCGCTCGGGGGGCGCGGCCGTCAGGCCCGGGGCGTCGCCGGGCACCAGGAACGCGGTGATGCCGTGGGGGCCCTCGCCGCCCGTGCGGGCCAGGACGGTGTAGAAGTCGGCGATGCCGCCGTGGGTGGTCCAGGCCTTGGTGCCCTCGATGGTCCAGGTGTCGCCGACGCGGGTGGCGCGGGTGCGCAGGGCGGCGGCGTCGGAGCCGGCGGCCGGTTCGGAGAGGCAGTAGGCGCCCAGGAGTCCCCCGCCGAGCATGGCGGGCAGGTGCGTCTGCCGCTGTTCCTTGGTGCCGTAGCCGGCGAGGGCGTGGCAGGCGAGGGTGTGGACGCTGACGCCGAGGCCCACGGTGAGGCGGGCGGCGGCGAGCTCCTCGAGCACCTGGAGGTAGACCTCGTAGGGCTGGTCGCCGCCGCCGAACTCCTCGGCGTACGGCAGGGCGAGCAGGCCCGACGCGGAGAGCAGTCCGAAGACCTCGCGCGGGAAGTGCCCGGCGTCCTCCTCCTCGGCCGCGGTGGGGGTGATCTCCCGCTGCGTCAGGTCCCGCACGAGCGAGATCAGGTCGCGGGACTCCTCCGTGGGCAGCTGACGCTCCACCGGCTGCGGTCCGTGATCGGTCATGGCGGCGGCTCCTCCCTGTCGGGCGCTGCGGCGACGGCCGCCCGAGGGTGGGGGGCGACGCTGCCGTGGGTGCCCAGCCGATGGTCCCGCGCCGGGTCGCGACATCGCGTGACCTGCGGCTGTGGCGGTTGGAGTATGCCCGTTCGCGGGCGCCGCGTCACCGGTCGGCAGATCTTGAATCCCTACGGGCCGCGGGCGGACCATACGCAACGGCTTTGGTACGAACCATTGACCGTATTGGTCTAGTCCTCCTACGGTTTCCCCATTGTTCAACGCGTCCATGCCAAGAGCACGTTCCTCCCCCACCGAGGAGACCTCATGCCCAGACCGCACGGAATGCCCGGACCGCTCCGCAAGCGCGCCCGCACCTGGCTCACGGCGGTGGCCGCCGGGGCCGCCCTGCTCGCGGGCGGCCTCACCGCGAGCCCGGCCACGGCCGACGACACCACGGACACCTCGGCCGGCCGGCGCGTGGTCGGCTACTTCACCGACTGGGGCGTCTACGAGCGCAATTACCATGTGAAGAACATCGAGACCTCCGGCTCCGCCGCGAAGCTCACCCACATCAACTACGCCTTCGGCAATGTCACCGGCGGCAAGTGCGCGATCGGCGACGCCTACGCCGACTACGACAGGTTCTACGACGCCGTCGGCAGCGTCGACGGCAAGGCCGACACCTGGGACGACGGCGCCCTGCGCGGCAACTTCAACCAGCTGCGCAAGCTCAAGAAGCTCCACCCGAACCTCAAGGTGGTCTGGTCCTTCGGCGGCTGGACCTGGTCCGGCGGCTTCGGCGAGGCGGCGAAGAACCCCGCCGCGTTCGCCGAGTCCTGTTACGGGCTGGTCAAGGACCCGCGCTGGGCCGATGTCTTCGACGGCATCGACATCGACTGGGAGTACCCCAACGCCTGCGGGCTGACCTGTGACACCAGCGGCCGCACCGCCTTCCGCGACGTCATGGCGGCGCTGCGCGCCAGGTTCGGGAGCAAGAGCCTGGTGACGGCGGCCATCACTGCCGACGCCTCCGCCGGCGGCAAGATCGACGCCGTCGACTACGCGGGCGCCGCCCGCTACGTCGACTGGTACAACCCCATGACCTACGACTACTTCGGCGCCTGGGAGGCCAAGGGCCCCACCGCCCCCCACTCGCCCCTGACGTCCTACAACGGCATCCCGAAGGCCGGGTTCGACACGGACGCCACCATCACCAAGCTCCAGGCGCTCGGCATCCCGTCGTCCAAGCTGCTGCTGGGCATCGGCTTCTACGGGCGCGGCTGGACCGGCGTCACCCAGTCCGCCCCCGGCGGCACGGCCACCGGGCCCGCGAAGGGCACCTACGAGGCCGGCTTCGAGGACTACCGGGTGCTCAGGAACACCTGCCCGGCCACGGGCACGGTCGGGGGCACCGCCTACGCCAAGTGCGGCAACGACTGGTGGAGCTACGACACACCGTCGACCATCGCCGGGAAGATGGCGTACAAGAACCGGCAGAACCTGGGCGGCACGTTCTTCTGGGAGCTCAGCGGCGACACGGCCGACGGCGAGCTGATCAAGTCCATCAACTGATCCCCGACTGATCCCACCGAAAAAGCGCCTCCCGTCCGGCAGTCCCGGACGGGAGGCGCTCGTCGTCTCCCACTCGGATCTCACTCCGACGGGAAGAGCCCCGGCTCGATCTCCGGCTGCTCCAGCGGCCGGGTGGCCAGCGAGGTGTCGGCCTTGGCGCGCTCGGCTATCTCACGGCACGTCAGGAACTCCACGTCGCCGTGCGACATCCCGTACTCGATCAGGGAGCGCAGCGCCTCCGCCCGGCCCGGACGGCCGGTGAGGAAGGGGTGGTTGGTGAGCATGAACAGCGAGTTGTAGCGCCGCATCGCGTCCAGCTCGTACTTCCACATCGACAGCACCTTCTGCGGGTCCTCGATGATGGAGCCGATCTGCGGCGCCGGCAGGAACGCGTACTGCTCCCAGTCGTCCAGCGACCAGTGCGGGGGCAGTTCCACGACGTCGCCCCGCTCGGTGGGTACATGGTAGGGGCGGTCGTCGTTCATCATCGACGAGTCGTAGGCCAGCCCGTACTCCGCGACCAGCGAGGCCGTCTGCCAGCTCGCCTCCCACAGCCCGGCCCGGTGGCCGTACACGGGCACGTCCTGCTTCTGGAAGACCTCCAGGGCGCGCTCGAAGTCGTTCCGTTCCTCGGCGAACGTCATCGACGTCGCCGGTACATGGCTGTAGGAGTGGTGCGCCACCTCGTGGCCCGCCTCCACCACCCGCGCCACCAGATTCGGGCGGCGCTCGGCCACCCAGCCCGGGAAGAAGAACGTGGCGGGCACGCCGAGTTCGCGCAGAATTCCCAGGATGCGCGGCACGCCGACATCGGGGCCGAATGCCTGATGGGTCATCGTCATCGCGTGCCGTGCGTACTTCTCGCCCATGGAGAGCACACCGGTCTCAGCGTCCACATCGAATGTGAGCGCCACCGCCGAGGCCTTTCCGGGGCCAAGCCAGGATGCAGTCATGAAAGTGACCCTAAACAGGGCGGAGGCCCTTCACAATGGACACTCGCACATGATCACGACCCCTTCCGTGTAGATCTGTACAACCGCCCCCACCGGTAGCCTGGTTAGCGGCCGCGACCTGCGCCGATACGGTCCCGCCGGGACCCCTCACCACTCGGACGGGTAGCCGGGCGGCACTACCCGAAGAGGTAGTGGAAGCGGCTTCACCGCACCTCGTACAGTCATGGACGTCCCCGAGAAAAGCCCTCACGGAATGGCAGTGACAGTGATGGCATTACCCCCGACGTCCCGGGTGCGGGCGCAGCCCGAAGAATGCCCGGAGCGGGAATTCCGCGCGGCGGCCGGTAAATTCGCGTCCGGTGTCACGGTGGTCGCGACAAGAAATGGCGGCGAAGTGTTCGCCAAGACCGTCTCGGCATTCGGGTCGCTCTCCCTGGAGCCGCGGATGGTGTCCGTGTCCATCGGGCGGATGAGCCCGCTGGTGACGGCGGTCCTCGCCACCGAGGTCTTCGCGGTCAGCGTGCTCCGCGACGACCAGCAGCGCGTCTCCCGCCACTTCGCCACCCGAGGCAACGGCAGGGCCATCGGCTCCTTCCCGTCCGTGGCCACCGAATCATTCGTCACCGGCGCCCCGGTCGTCAGCGGATCCCTCAGCTATTTCGACTGCCGGCTGGAGAGCGTGGTGGGCGGCGGCGACCACGCCCTCCTGATCGGCCGGGTGGTCGCCACCGGCAGCGTCCCGGGCCGCCCGCTGGTCTACTTCGACGGCGGCTACCGGGAGATCGACGCGTCCGGCGCCACGACGGGCGTCTCCGCATGAGCCCGCTCACCGCCGCCTTCGACGACCATGCCCGGCACACCCCGGAGGCCCCCGCCCTGATCTGGCGCGGCACGTCCGTCCCGTACGGCGAACTGGGCGCGCTCGCGGGCGTCTTCCAGGAGCGGCTGCGCCACCTGGGCGGCCACCGCGCGGCCCCCGTGTGCGTACCCGCCCGCCGAACGCCCGAGACCCTGGCCCTGCTCGTCGCCGCTCTGCGCGACGGCCGTCCCGTGCTGCTGCCCTCCGCCGAGCTCGGCGCCGACACCCTGCGCGAGCTGACCGCCGGCGCGGGCATCGACCGGGTGCTGACCGCCGAACCCGCCTACGACGCGCCCGGCGGCCTCGGCGTCGAGACGATCGTTCCCCGGCCGGACGCCCCGGCCGTCCCCGAGGGGACGGGCCTGCTGCTCACCACGTCCGGCTCCACCGGGACGCCCAAGGTGGTGCCCCTGCCGCTGGACGCCGTCGGCCGCTTCATCTCCTGGGCGGCGGAGCACTTCGGCCTCGGGCCGGACACGGCGGTGCTCAACTACGCGCCCCTCAACTTCGACCTGTGCCTGCTGGAGGTGTGGACGACCCTGGCCGTCGGCGGCCGCGTGGTGCTCGTCGACCCGGACCGGGCCACCGACGGGGCGCATCTGCGCGAGCTGATCTCCGCCCATGACATCCACCTCGTGCAGGGCGTGCCGCTGCTCTACCGGCTGCTCACCGAGGGCGCGGACCCCGCGGAGCCGCTGAAGTCGGTGCGGCATGTCGTCCTCACCGGTGACGCGGTGCCGCCGCGGCTGCTCGCCCGGCTGCCGGGGCTCTTCCCGGACGCCTCCTTCGCCAATGTCTACGGCTGCACCGAGACCAACGACAGCCTGATCCTCGACGCCGGGCCGCTGCTGCCCGGCGACCCGGAGACGGCGGGCCCGCTGCCGCTCGGCAGACCGCTGCCGGGCGTCCGCGCCCTCGTCCTCGGGGAGGACGGGCAGCCGCTCGACGGGCCCGGCACCGGCGAACTGCTGGTGCACACCCCCTTCCAGGCGCACGGCTACCTGGATCCCGCGCGCGGCGCCGACCGGTTCGTCCGCCGCGCCGACGCGGACGGGCCCCGGGTCTGGTTCCGCAGCGGGGACCTCGTCCGGCGGACCGCCGACGGCACCCTCCACCTGGTCGGGCGCACCGACTTCCAGGTCAAGGTGCGCGGCGTGCGGATCTCGCTGGAGGAGGTCGAGCAGACCCTGCTGGCCCACCCCGAGGTGGCCGATGCCGTGGTCGTCACCGTCCCCGACGAGGCGGCCGGCAAACGGCTCCAGGCCCTCGTGCGCCGCACCCCCGGCTCCGCCCTCCATGTCCTCGCCCTGCGCGAGCACTGCGCCCGGCGGCTGGCCAGAACCGCGATACCCAGCGACATCCGCGTCGTCGACGCGGCCCTGCCGAAGGGCCCCACCGGAAAGAACGACCGCGCCGCCGTCGGCGACGTACGGCGGCTGAAGGGATAACAGGGCATGAACCGCCCCGCGGAAATCAAGCGCTTCCTGATCTCGGAGTTCCTGCCGGACCTGAGCGCCGATCAGCTCGATCCCGACTACGACCTGCTGGCGACGGGCGTGATCGACAGCCTTCAGGTGGTCCGGGTCGTCAACTGGGTCACCACCCGTTACGGCATCCCGCTCGACCAGGTCGAGATCACCCCCGGCGACTTCCGTTCCGTGAACGCCATCGACGCGTTCGTCACCGCTTTCGAAGAGACGAGGAACCACCATGTTCACGCGTGAGAAGGACAAGGTCCAGACGGTCGAGTGGGGCAACGGGCGCAGCAGCAGGCTGCTGACCGAGTCCGACGGCATGGGGTTCACCGTGGCCGACACGCTCGTCCGCGCCGGCACCAAGTCCCGGCTGCAGTACCGCCGGCACCTGGAGGCCTGCTACTGCATCAGCGGCCGGGGCGAGGTCATCAGCGCCGACGGCTCGAAGAGCCTCGCCATCGAGCCCGGTGTGCTCTACGCCCTCGACGAGCACGACGCCCACTTCCTCATCGCCGACCCCGACACCGATCTCCACCTGATCAGCGTCTTCAACCCGCCGTTGCGGGGCGACGAGGTGCACAGCCTCGACGAGAGCGGCTTCTCCCACTACTAGAGCGCCCGTGGACGGGAGGCCGGGCACTTCTCCCCTCCGGCCTCCCCGTCCGGACCACACCGAGAAGGTCGATAGCTGATGCACTGGTCGGAAGATCAGCGAGAACTGCGGGCCGCGATCGCGGCCCTGGGCGAACGGCTCGGCGAGGGGCACCTGGAGCGCGACCGCACGGGCGAGTTCTCGCACGACAACTGGAAGCTGCTGCGCGAGTCGGACCTGTTCCGGCTGCCCTTCGAGGAGCGCTGGGGCGGCCTCGGCCAGTCCCTCATCACCACCCTGTACGTCCTGGAGGGCCTCGGCCAGGCGTGCCGCGACGCGGGCCTGAGCTTCTCGGCGACCACGCACATGGTGAGCACCGGTGTGCCGATCCAGCGCTTCGGCTCGCCCGCGCTCAAGGAGCGGTTCCTGCCGGCGGTGTGCGCGGGCGAGGTGATCGGCGCCCACGCGATCTCCGAGCCGGAGGCCGGCTCGGACATGCTCTCCCTGCGCACCACGGGCCGGGTCGAGGACGGTCACCTCGTCCTCAACGGCGGCAAGGCGTTCGTCACCAACGGCCCCATAGCCGACGTGTTCGTCGTGTACGTCTCGACGGGCGAGCGCGGCAGCCCGTTCGGGATCACGGCCGTCGTCGTCGAGCGCGACCGGCCCGGCCTGACGGTGGGCGGTCCGATGGCGAAGATGGGCCTGCGCACCTCCCCGCTCTCCGAGCTGTTCTTCGACGACTGCCGGGTGCCCCTGGAGAACGTCATCGGCCGCGTCGGCACGGGCTTCGTCGTCTTCGACCACGTGATGAAGTGGGAGGTCCTGTGCTCCTTCGTCGTGAACGTCGGCGAGATGCGGGCCCGCCTGGAGCGCGTGGTCGACTACGCCCGCACCCGTGAGCAGTTCGGCAGGCCGATCGGCTCCCACCAGGCCGTGGCCCACCGGATCGCGCGGATGCGCGTCGCCACCGACACCGCCCGGACCGCCCTGTACGAGGCGGCGCGGAAGGTCGAGGCGGGCGAGGACGCCACGGTGGAGGTCGCCACCGCCAAGCTCCTGGCCAGCGAGGGCAACCTCGCCTCCGCCGTCGCGGCCGTGCAGACCTTCGGCGGCTACGGCTACATGGCCGAGTACGGCCTGGAGCAGGACCTGCGCAACGCCGTCGCCGGAACGATCTACTCGGGCACCACCGACATCCAGTACTCCCGCATCGCCACCACGATGGGTCTTTGAGGACGATGAGCACACCAGACTTCGCGGAACTTCTGCGTCCCACCGAATTCCTCGACCACGACTCCCCGGAGGTCCGCGACTTCGTCGCGCGGTCCGGGGCCCTGGAGGAGACCACCGCGGCCGGGAAGGCCGTCCGGCTCTACTACGCCGTGCGCGACGGCGTCGACTACGAGGTCTACGGCACCAGCCTGGAGCGCGCCGCGCTGCGGGCGAGCTCGGTGGCCCGCGCCGGAAAGGGCTTCTGCCTCCACAAGTCCGTGCTCTACGCGGCGGCGGTCCGCTCGGTCGGCGTCCCCAGCCGGCTGGTCTACGCCGATGTGCGCAACCACCTCGCCTCGGAGCGGCTGCGGCGCATGGTGGGCGGCGAGGTCTTCCACCACGGCCTGGTCTCCGTCCACCTCGACGGCCGCTGGACGCGCGTCACCCCGGTCTTCAACGGCCTGCTGTGCCGCCTGTACGGGATGACGCCGCTGGAGTTCGACGGCACCGCCGACAGCGTGTACCACCCCTACGACGCCCAGGGCGCGCGGCAGATGGAGTTCCTCACGGACTACGGCGACCACGCCGACGTGCCGTACGAGCGGCTGATGGCGCGCATGCGCGCCAAGCACCCCGGCATGTTCGCCGAGGGGGCCGCCGGGGCCGCGATCTCCGGCAGCGGCTCGCTCGCCGACGAAGCGCCCGTCCCCGCACCGTAGACCGCCCCGAAAACCACCCGGCAACACCCGGAAAACCACCCGGAAGTCACCACTCCATGGCCTGGATCTACCTTCTCATCGCCATCGCGTTCGAGATCGTCTTCGCTCTCGGCGCGAACGCCTCCAAGGGCTTCACCCGCCTGTGGATCTCGCTGATCACCCTGGTCGGCATCGTCGGCGGCATCTACTTCATCAGCCTCGCCCTGCGCACGCTGGACGTGAGCGTCGGCTACACGATCTGGACGAGCGTGGGCGCCCTGGGCACGGTCGTCCTCGGTGCCGTGATCTTCAAGGAGAAGATCACGCCCGCCAAGCTGCTGTGCTTCGCCGCCATCATCGGCGGCGTGGTCGGCCTCAAGTCGATGGGGGCGGCCTGATGGGCGAGCGACGCACCGAGAGCGCGAAGGCGTGGACGCTGCTGCTGATCGCGGCCGCCTTCGAGATCGTCTTCGCCCTGAGCTCCGCCGCCAACGAGGGCTTCACGCGCCTCGTGCCGTCCCTGATCACCGCGGTGGCGGGCGGCGGCGGCGTGTACCTGCTGAGCCTCGCGCTCAAAACGCTCGACGTCGGCATCGGCTACACCGTCTGGACCGGCATCGGCTCGGTGGGCGCGGTGGTCTTCGGGGCCCTGCTGTTCGGCGAGAGCATCACGGTCGGCAAGGTCGTGTGCCTCGTGGCGATCATCGGCGGCGTGCTGGGCCTCCATATGACGACGGAGAGCACCCCCGAGGCGGACCAGGCGGCGGACGACGCGGCCGGCCGTCCGGAATCCGTGGAACCGGAAAGGACAGCGAAGCAATGAAGCACAGCACGCGGTCGATCGCCGTCGTCGGGGCGGGCCAGGCGGGCCTGCAGCTCGCCCTCGGCCTGCGCCGCTCCGGCCATCACGTCACCCTCGTGTCGAACAGGACCGCGCGGCAGGTCCTCGACGGCCGGGTGATGTCCACCCAGATCATGTTCGCCGACGCCCTGGAGACCGAGCGCCGCCTGGGCCTGGACCACTGGCAAGGCGAGGCACCCGCCATCGAGGGCCTGACCTTCACCGTGGCCCCCGACGCCGTCAAGGCCATCGACTTCGAGGCCCGGCTGGCGGCCCCGGGCCAGTCGGTCGACCAGCGCGTCAAGATCGCCGCCTGGCTGGAGGAGTTCACGGCCGCCGGAGGCGAGCTGCGTATCGCCGAGGCGGGCGTGGCGGAGCTGGAGGAGCTGGCCGCGAGCCACGACCTCGTGCTCGTCACCGCCGGCAAGGGCGAGATCTCCCGGATCTTCGAACGCGACGCGGAACGCTCACCGTTCACCGCCCCGCAGCGCGTCGCGGCCGTCTCCTATGTCCACGGCCTGCGCCCCCGCGACTCCTTCGTCGCCTGCTCGGCCAGCCTCATGCCGGGCGTCGGCGAGTACTTCATCGTCCCGGCGCTGACGAAGAGCGGCCCCTGCGACTGCCTGTTCCTCAACGGCGTGCCCGGCGGCCCCCTGGACGCCTTCGCGGACGTCCGCTCCCCCGAGGAGCACCTGGACGTCACCAAGAAGCTGCTCGCCGAGTTCCTGCCGTGGGAGGCCGAGCGGGCCGCCGACGCGGTGCTCACCGACCCGGGCGGGGTGCTCGCCGGACGGCTGACGCCGACCGTGCGCGAGCCGGTCGCCACCCTGCCCTCGGGCCGGAAGGTCCTGGGCGTCGCCGACGTCCTCGTCGTCAACGACCCGCTGACCGGCCAGGGCTCCAACAGCGCCGCCAAGTGCGCCGACGTCTACCTGCGGGAGATCCTCGCGCGCGGGGACGAGCCCTTCGACGCCGACTGGATGACGGCCACGTTCGAGCGGTTCTGGGAGTACGCCCGGCACGTCACCCGCTGGACCAACGGTCTGCTGCCCCCGGCGCCCGCCCATGTGGTGGACCTGCTCGACGCCGCCCAGCGGCAGCCCGGGCTGGCGAGCCGGATCGCGGAGGGCTTCAACAACCCGACGGGCCTGGACCCCTGGTGGCACGAACCCGAGGCGGCCCGCCGGGAGATCCTCCCCGAACCGGCCGTCCGCTGAGGGGGCGGGGAGAGGCATCATGACGGACCTGCCCGGTCTGTCCTTCCGGGCCGCCCTCGCGGCGGCCCGGAAGGAGGACCCGCACACCCACCACACCTACGACCAGCCGCTCACCCGCCACGAGATCGCCGCACACTACGCCGCGCGGCACGCGGGCATCCCCGCCACGTCCTCCTCGCGCGCCGAGGACATCGCCCTGTACACCCGCGTCACCGACGCGTCCGCCGGAATGCCGGTGGTGCTCGGGGCGTTCGGCGACGCGGAGCGCCTGCGGCGCTGGCTGCCCGGCCTGCCCCGGCGGGTGAACGGGGACACCGTCTCCCGGCTGCTCGCCGCCTGCCAGGAGCCCAAGCACCTGGAGAGCTCGCCGTTCCCCCAGGTACAGCGCGGCGCGGACGTCGACCTCGGGGCGCTGCCCGCGCTGTGGGCCACCGAGCGCGACGCCGGCCCCTACCTGACCACCGGGCTGCTGTACGCCCACGACCCCCGCACCGGGCGTGCCGCCACCGCCGTGCACCGGATGCTCGTCCGGGACCGGAACCAGCTGGTGATCTGGATGCTGCCCAGCCGCCGGCTGCTGGCGATGTACCACGAGGCGGTGGAGCGGGGCGATCGCCTGCCGGTGTCGGTGAACCTCGGCGCGCCGCCCGCCGCGATGGTGGCGTCGGCGGTGGGCAGCGACTTCCTGCCCGCCGGCACGAGCAAGGCGGCCCTGGCGGGCGCGCTGGCCGGCGGGCCGGTGACGCTGGCCCCGGCGGTGAGCCGGCCGGTGCCGGTGTTCGCCGAGTCGGAGATCGTCCTGGAGGGGTACTTCGACGGGACGACCGCGCCGGAGGCGCTGCCGGGCCGGGAGGTGGGTCACTCGCTGCCGGAGGTGCTGGGCTACGACGGCAACGCGGCCGAGAGCCTTCCGGCGATCACGGTCACGGCGGTGACGTCGCGCGATGCGCCGGTGTTCCCGGCGGTGATCGGGCCGGGCCGGGAGCAGTCGCTGATCCTGGGGCTGGCGGGCGCGGTGGCGCTGGGGCTGTCGGGGGCGGGCGGCGAGCTGCTGCGCGACGCCCACTACTCCCCCGCGGGCGGCGGGATGTTCCTGCTGGTGCTCCAGGTGCGCAAGTCGGGCCCGGCGGACGACGAGCGGGTGCGGGCCATGGCGAAGGACGTCCTGGACCGGCACCGGTTCGCCAAGGTGGTCGTCCTGGTCGACGAGGACGTGGCGCCGGACTCGGCCGAGGACGTGCTGTGGGCCGTCACCACGCGCGCGGACCTGTCCGCCGACGCCCTGCACTTCACGGGCTTCCCCCGGGTCGGGCTCGACCCCTCGCAGGGGGAGGCGTGGGCCGCCGCGCGCGGCCGGGAGGCGACCGGGAGCCGTACGGTCGTCGACGCCACCGTGCCCTTCGCCCTGCGGGAGCGGCACGCCCGCAGCTTCCCCGGTGCCGCGCATGGCTGAGGCGAGAGCGCGCCGGCTGGTCGTGGGGATCACGGGGGCCACGGGTTCGGTGATCGGGATCCGGCTGCTGGAGGCCCTGCGGTCGCTGGACGTCGAGACCCATCTGGTGTTCACCAAGTGGGGGCGGGCGACGCTGGAGATGGAGACCGACTGGAAGGCGGCGGAGGTGGCGGCGCTGGCCGACCACGTCCACGGGCCGGGCGACCAGGCGGCGGTCATCTCCAGCGGTTCCTACCGCACGGACGGGATGATCATCGCGCCGTGCAGCATGAAGACCCTGGCCGCGGTGCGGGCGGGGTTCGGCGACGGGCTGGTGCACCGGGCCGCCGACGTCACGCTCAAGGAGCGGCGGCGGCTGGTGCTGGTACCGCGCGAACTGCCGCTGTCCGAGATCCACTTGGAGAACATGCTGGCGCTCACGCGCATGGGCGCGGTGATCGCCCCTCCGGTGCCGGCCTTCTACAACCGGCCGCGGAGCGTGTCCGACATCGTGACGCACATCGTGGCCCGGACGCTGGACCAGTTCGGTCTCGAACTGCCGGCGGCCCGGCGCTGGTACGGGCCCGGGCCCGCCCGCCGGGAGGGCGCCCGGGCCGGCGTGGTGACCGGCTGAGCGGCCGCACCGCCCCCTGGTGGGGGGGCGGTGCGGCCGTCCTCGTCCAGGCCGTCTTCGTCTAGGCCGGTGGGGCCAAGGCGGGGGCGGGGCCGGGTGCCTTCCCGGTGCCGCCGCGCACGACGCGGGTCAGGTCGACGCGGGAGGCGACGCCCAGTTTCCGGAAGACCTTGCGCAGGTGGTAGTTGACGGTGTGCGGGGACAGTCCGAGCCGGCGGGCGATCTGCCGGTTGGTGAGACCTTCGTGCACCAGGCCCGCGATGACGGCCTCCTGGTCGCTCAGGCGCTCCCCGTAGGGCGCGGCCTCCGGCCCATCCGCCTCCGGCTCCGCCGGAAGGGCGGGAGCGGTGGGTCGCGGTGCCCCGGAGGCCTGGCCGCGCAAGGCGTCGCGAACGGTTTCGGGCATCCAGCCGGTAATGAGCCGGTGCAACAACTCGTCGCGGAACGTGAGCCGTCCGGCACTGTTCTCCAGAACCCCGGCCGCGACCACTTCGTCCAGGGTCGGCAACAACGCCGTCGGCGCCTCGTTCAGAACTCGGGCTACTTTTTCGAAGGAGACCTCATTTCCCAGCGCGGCCGCGACCCTGACCATCTGGCGGAATTCCGGTGAATATCCCATGAGGGAACTCTCGACGCGTTCCACCAGGCGCCGCGGCAGCCGGTCGGTGACCAGCCGGGCCCGGTATCCGTCCACGGCGATGCTGCCTTCCTCCAGCATTCCCTGGGCGAGTTCCAGCAGCCGGCGCGGATGCCCGCCGGCCCGGCCCAGGACGCGGGCCAGCCCGGCGTCGGGCGGCGCGCCGAGGGCGTCGGCGGCCAGGGCCATCGCCGCGCCGGGGGGCAGGGTGCCCAGCTTGACCCGTTCGGTGCCGGCGGTGGGGCTGAGCAGCACTCCTTCCAGGGGCGGGGCCCCGGCGGACGCGCGCCGGGCGAGGATCCACACCCGCGCCGGGCCGTCCGGCCCGCCCTCGCGGGCGATGAGGGCCCGCACGTCCTCGTGGTCGAGGTGGTGGGCGTTGTCGACCGCCACGGCATAGGGAAGGTGGAGGTCTTCGGGGTCCCGCCGCGACGGTCCCCCGGCCGAGCACGCGCCGTCGGTGTATTTGGCGCAAACCGACAGCCCGAAACCTTCGGCAATGCGCATGGACTCGCGCAGCAGCCGGGATTTCCCGCAGCCCGGCGGTCCTTCGATGGTGATCAATGTGCAGCGCCCGGCCATGACATGCCCGATGAGCGAGGTCAGCCGATCGACTTCGGCTTCCCGTCCGCGCAGCGGAGCATCGGGCACGGCTCCCAGCATCTGATTCCCTCCTTCCGCCCGCGCCGGTCACGCACGCGTCAAGACGGCCGTCGCCGTTCCGATACGCCGATGCCGGCACCGCGACGATTCAGTGTGCAATCAGTCTGCTCGGAGGACGATCTCCCCGGCCGGGACGGGCTCGATATCAAGCCGATCGCTTTCCGGCAGGTTTCAGAAGCGGCGCCGTTACCCGGCGTCGGTGGCGGACGGCGGGAGTTCCCGGTCCCGGACGTCGGCGACGGCGACCGCCGCCAGCGCCGCGAGCACGACGGCGACCAGCACGAATCCGGTGTCGTAGCCCGCGTACTGGGCGACGAGGCCGACGCAGAAGCCGCCGAGGCCGAGGCCCGCGTCGAAGGCGAGGTTCCACTGCGCGCTGCCGACGCTGGAGTCGCCGGCGCGCTGGAGGGCCAGGACCAGCGTCGCGTTCTGCAGGGCGCCGAAACCGATGCCGAAGACCACCATGAGCACCAGCAGCGCGCCGGTGTGCCGGGTGGCGACGCCGCCGAGCACCCCGAGGGCGGCGAGCAGCGTCGCGGGCGGCAGCAGGACGCGATGGCCGTGGCGGTCGCCGAGGCGGCCCGACGCCCAGCGGCTGGCGGCGGCGGAGAGCTGGAGGCAGAGCAGCGCCAGCGGGGTGAGCCAGACGGGGTCGCGCGGCGCGGCGGGCGGCAGGAAGGTCACGACGGTGCCGGACGCCATGGTGCCCGCCGTCAGCAGGACGAGCGGGCGCAGGATCGCCGGGCGGGCGAGGCCCGCGACGACCCGGGCGCGGCCGGGCGGCGCCGGGCGGGGCGCGGCGACGGCCAGGGCGGCGGCCAGGCCGCAGGCGGGTGCCAGGGCCGCGACGGTGAACAGCGGCCTGTAGCCGTACTGGTGGGCCAGCAGCACCCCCAGCGGCGTGCCGACGGCCCCGCCGAGCCCGGTGGCCAGCCCGTACCAGCCGGTGGCCGTGCCGCGGCGGCCGGGCGGCGCCAGCTCGGCCACGGCGGCGCTGC
The DNA here is from genome assembly GCF_003970715.1 of Streptomyces luteoverticillatus. Taxonomy (NCBI): domain Bacteria; kingdom Bacillati; phylum Actinomycetota; class Actinomycetes; order Kitasatosporales; family Streptomycetaceae; genus Streptomyces; species Streptomyces luteoverticillatus. Next base: position 1,263,260 of record NZ_CP034587.1, read on the forward strand.
CGGCCACGACGAACATCCCGAAGCCGGCGCCGCGCAGCACGGCGCAGATCAGGGTGACCGGGAGGCTGTCGGTGGCGAGCGGCACGGCGGCCGGGGCGCCGAGGAGGGCCATGGCGGCGAGCAGCACGGTCCGGTGGCCGACGGCCGCGATGACGCGGGGCATCGCGGGCTGCACGGCGACCGTCGCGCCCATCAGCAGTGCGGTGACCATTCCGCCGACGGCCTTCCGGCCGCCGGCGTCGACGGCGAACTCGGGCACGGTCGCCAGCAGCAGGTAGAAGCCCGTGAAGCCGCTGAAGGTGCACAGCAGCACCGCCGTCATGGACCGGCCGAACAGTTTTGACGGCGTGTCACGGGCGAGGAGCGCGGGGGGTTGTTTCACGACAAAGATCTCAGCCGCCCGAAGGCCCCGCGAATAGTGGAGGCATCTCCATGGATGCGGCATTCGACTGTGGGATCGTCCAGTTGGGGCGGCGGGGCGCGGCCGGGGCGGTGCGGGCCGGTGGCCTGATTCCGGCCGCCGCCGGCTTGGGGCGGTGGACAGGGCCCCGGCCTCCTGTGTTGTGTCCGGCGGGTGACCGCTCCCTCGAACCCCCCGCACCAACAGCCGCCCCCGGCGGGGCAGGACTCGCACGCGACGACGCTGCGCGTCCGTGACCTGCTCGGCGTCCCCGGGCTCGGCCTGGAGGCCGTGCCGGGCACCGGGGACACCGGCCGCGCGGTCCGCTGGGCCCATGTGACCGAGCTGCCCGACCCCGGCCCCTACGCCGGGCCGGACGAGCTGGTGCTCACCAACGGGCTCTGGCTGGGCCGGCAGGACTGCGCCGCGTATGTGCGCCGCCTGGCCGGATCGGGCGCCGCCGGGCTGGTCTTCGGGCTGCGGACGGACATGCCCGCCGTGCCGGACGAGCTCGTCGCGGCCTGCCGGGAGGCCGGGCTGCCGCTGCTGCGGCTGCCCGTCGAGGTGCCGTTCACCGCCGTCACCCGGGCCGTGGCGAGCGCCCAGGCCGAGCAGCGGCAGCGGCATCTGCTGGACGCCCTGCGGCACAGCAACGCGCTGACCCGCGCGGTCTCCGCGGGCGACGGCCTGCGGGGAGTGCTGGCGGTGCTCGCCGGGCCCGCCCGGACGCCGGTCGCGCTGGTGGACGGGCTCGGGACCGTTCTGGACTCCGTGGGCCGGCCGCCGGCGGAGGAGGACGTGCGGGCGGTCGCGGACCGGCTGGGGGCGGACGGCGAGGAGTACGCGGAGTACCCGCTGCGGCTGGCCTCGGGCGCCGACGCCACGGTGATCCCGGTGCGCGGCGTCGCCGGTTTCGACCTCGCTGTCGTCTACGGCCGTCCGGTGGCGGAGCTGGGCGCGGCCGAGCGCCTGGTGCTGGAGCAAGGGGTCCGTTTCCTGACGGTGGAGCTGGCGCACCGGCAGGCACTGCGCGCGATCGAGATGCGCTTCGCCGGGGAGATCCTCGACATGGTGCAGAGCGGTCCGCACCGCTCCGGTGAACTGGTGGCACGGCTGCGGTCGTTCGGCGTCAATCCGGACAGCGCGCTGGCCGTGTTCTCCGTCATCGTCCCCGACTCCCCCGGCCGCGCCGCGTGGCCGCTGCCCGACACGGCGGCCGTCACCGACCACTTCGTGGCCCGGGGGCTGGCGTCCGTGGCGGCGAGCAGCGGGCAGGACGTGGTGGCGATCGTCAGCCTGCCCGCCGCCGACACCGACCCGGCCCGGCTGGCGGAGGGTCTGGCGGCGGCCCTGGGGCCCGTGTCCACCGCGCCCGGGCCGCGCATCGGCGTGGGCCGGGTCGCCGCCGGGCACCAGGAGTTGCGGCGCGGGCTGCTCCAGGCGCGGGAGGCCTCCCGGGTGGCGCGGTCGCGGCGGCGGGGCCCGCGCGTGGTGTCGTTCGCGGACGTGGGCTCCTACCGGCTCGTCCTGGCCCTGGTGGACCCGCAGACCCGCCGGGACTTCGCGGACGCGGTGCTGGGGCCGGCCATCGCGTACGACGCCACGCACAACAGCGAACTGCTGCGCAGCCTGGACGCGTTCCTGGGCTCGGGCATGAAGTGGGGGCGGGCGGCGGACTCGCTGCACATCCACGTCAACACGCTGCGCAACCGGCTGGCGAAGCTGGAGTCCCTCACGGGCCGGGACGTGGGGTGCGCGGAGGACCTGGCGGATCTGTTCCTGGCGCTGCGGGTGCGCGACGAGGAGCGCTGAACCACCGGCGGCCGGGGCTACGCTGGGCCGCGTCGATCATCGTTCAGCCCGCCCCAGCGCCGAGGAGCCGCCGTCATGACCGTCCCGCTCGACCTGGACTTCTTCCGCCGCTTCCTCGACCGCGCCACCCGGGTCGTCGTCGCCGAGGCCCGGCACCTGACCGATCTCGACGCCGCGATCGGCGACGCCGACCACGGGGCGAACCTCAAGCGCGGCTTCACCTCGGCGGCCGAGGCCGTCGCCGCCGAGCCGCCCGCCACACCGGGCGCCCTGCTGACCGCCGTCGGCGCGCACCTGACGAACACCGTCGGCGGCGCGGCCGGGCCGCTGTACGGGACGGTGCTGCGCCGGATGGGCAAGGTGCTGGGCGAGGACGCGGTCGTCGCGCCCGAGACGCTGGGCCGGGCGCTGGCCGCGGCGGTGGCGAGCGTACGGCGGCTCGGCGACTCCGCGCCCGGCGACAAGACGATGGTCGACGCGCTCCAGCCCGCCGCCGACGCCTACGCCGAGGCCCTGGCGGGCGGCGACGCGACGGCCGCGCTGGAGGCGGCCGCGCGGGCCGCCCGCGAGGGGGCGGAGGCGACGGTGCCGATGCGCGCGCGGCGCGGGCGGGCCAGCTATCTGGGCGAGCGCAGCGTCGGCCACCAGGACCCGGGCGCCACGTCCTCCGCGCTGCTGGTCACCGCGCTGTTCGAGGCCACCGACCCGGAGCTGTGCGCCGTTCCCCCGGCGGCGGAGGCCGCGGCGGCCGGGCTGGAGGCGACGGCCGGGGAGCGGCGGCCCGGGCGGGTCGGCGTGGTGCTGGTCTCGCACAGCAAGGCCGTGGCCGAGTCGACGGCCGCGCTGGCCAAGGCCCTGTTCGGCGCGGGCGACCCGGCGCCGGTGGCCCCGGCGGGCGGGCTGCCGGACGGCGGGGTGGGCACCAGCGCGGAGCTGGTGCGCCGGGCGGTCGCACGGGTGGACGAGGGCGCGGGCGCGGTCGTGCTGTGCGACATGGGCAGCGCGGTCCTCACCGTCAAGGAGCTCCTGGACGCCGGGGAGCTCGGGGACACGCGCATCGCGGACGCCCCGTTCGTCGAGGGGGCGGTGGCCGCCGTGGTGACGGCCTCGGTGGGCGGCGACCTCGCGGCGGTCCTGGCCGCGACGGACGACGCGCGGACGTACCGCAAGCTCTGACGCGAGCTCTCCGAGGGCGGGGCGTCACGACACGGCGGCGGGCGACGGGCTTTCACGACGAAAGTCTGGAAATGTCTACGTGTCCCGCTCCCCCACCCGCGCGGAGGTACGAGCCGCGGTGTCGCGCCGACTGCTGCCGTTCGCACTGGTCCTGGCCTATCTCGTGGCCGTCGTGGTCATCGACCTCAGGACGCCGGCCTATCTGCGGCTCGACGTCTACGCGGCGCTGGCCCCGGTGACGGCCGCCGCCGTCTGCACCTACCGGCAGACGGTGTTCGTCGGGCTCGTCGACTTCTTCCTGATGGTGGCGCACCACGGGGTGCTGACCGCCGAGTCCTCGCCTGTCAACCGCGTCGGGTCGGTGCTGGGCAACATCCTCATCGTGGGCGCCGCCATCGCGGTCGCCCGGCTGCGGCGCGACGGCGACGCCCTGCTGGAGCGGGTCCGGGCCACCGGCGAGGCCGCCCAGCGGGCCCTGCTGCGACCGCTGCCGCTGCGTACCCACAGCGTGGTCGTCGACGGCTTCTACGTCTCCTCGCAGCGGGACGCCCTCGTCGGCGGCGACATCTACGAGGTCGTCGACACCCCGTACGGCACCCGGGTGCTCATCGGGGACGTGCGGGGCAAGGGGCTCGGCACGCTGGGGGCCGGGGCCGCGGTGCTGACGGCGTTCCGGGAGGCGGCCTACCACCGGCGGGACCTGGACAGCGGGGTCGCGGCGATGGAGCAGGGGCTGACCCGCTACCACCGCTCGGCCGAGTACCAGGCGCGCACGGCGGACGCCCACGCGGCGGAGGAGTTCGTCACGGCGCTGGTCATGGGCACCGAGGAGGACCCCGCCGCGCGGGACGGGTCGCCCGGCGAGGTGCCGGTGGTGTTCGTCGACTGCGGGCACCCGTCGCCCTTCCTGATCGGCGCCGACGGCGGGGTGCGCGAGCTGCGCGCGGCGGAGCCCGGGCTGCCGCTGGGCCTGGGCGAGCTGGTGGACGTGCCCAGGTCCCGGCAGCGGGTCACGCTGCCCCCGGACTGCCGGGTGCTGGCCTGCACCGACGGGGTGACCGAGGCCCGGAACCGGGACGGCGGCTTCTACCCGCTGGCCGAGCGGCTGGACGCGTGGGCCGCCCTGCCCACCCCCGAGTTGCTGGAGCGGCTGCGCGCGGACCTCGCCGCGCACACGGGCGGCAGGCTCCAGGACGACGTGGCGGTGCTGGTGGTGGAGCGGGCGCCGGCGTCCGAGGCGGGTCGGTGAGTGAGAACTCAGCGCCGGAGGAGCTCGAACGCGACGCCCGGCCGGCCGCCGAACCGCTCGGCCACCGCCGTCATGGTGCCCGTCAGGAACGTCCGGCAGTAGGTCTCCGGCTCCTCCTCGGTGAGCGCCGCGATATAGGTGCGGTGACAGAGCAGGGACCGCACGGCCCGTTCGAAGCCGGCGCCCGCGTCGACGGCGTGGGTGGGGTACGGGGAGCCGGCGACGGCCACGTACCGCACACCGTTCCAGGGCGGCAGGTCGTCCTCGACCAGGTCGGGGAAGATCCAGCGGTTGCCCGCGTCGGCGACGGCGTCCAGCGCGGCCCTGCCGACCGCCCGGTGGTCGGGGGTGTTCCAGTAGCCGCCGCCCGGCCAGGTGTCGTGGTGGTTGAGGGTCAGCACCAGCTCGGGGCGGTGGCGGCGGATCGCGGCGGCGAACTCGCGGCGCAGCGGAAGGCCGTATTCGATGACGCCGTCGATGTGGCCGAGGAACTCCACGCTCGTCACGCCGACGGCCGCCGCGCTCGCCCGCTGCTCCGCCTCGCGCAGGGGCGCGGCCTCGTTCGGCGAGAGCGCGTCGATGCCGGCCTCCCCGAAGGAGGCGAGCAGGTAGGCGCACGAGCGGCCGTCGTCGGTCCAGGCGGCGACCGCGGCCGAGGCGCCGTACTCCAGGTCGTCGGGGTGGGCGACGATCGCCAGGGCGCGGGTCCAGTCGGTGGGCATCTCGGCGAGGGGGGCGCTGGGGACGCTCATGACGGCAGCGTAGGCCGGTGGCGCCGTTCCTCTTCACTCTTCCTCGCGACACGCGGGAACCAGGTGGACGCGCGGTCCGACTATCTGGTCCGGGTCCGCTGCAATGGCCCCGGAACATCGAGCTTGTGGAGAGTTACTGATGCGCCCTCGTGCGTGGTGCGGTGTGCTGGCCGCTGTGGCCCTGTCGGCGACGGCCTGTGGTGGCGGTGGCGGTGAGGCGGAGAAGTCCGATGGCGCCGGGGCGGCCGCCTCGGCGCGGACCGGCTTCCCCGTGACCGTCACCGACTGCATGGGGGCGAGGACGACGTTCGACGCGGCGCCCAAGAAGATCGTCACCAGCAACGCCGCCGGCCTGGAGCTGCTGATGTGGCTGGGCGCGGGCGACAAGGTCGCCGGTACGGGCTTCCCGCCCGGCAAGGGCGCGCTGCCCCGGGAGTACACCGAGGCGGGGGCGAAGGTGCCGGTGCTCGGCAAGAGCGTGATCCCCAAAGAGAAGCTGCTCGGCTCGGGCGCCGACGTCTACGTGGACGCGTTCTCCTCCATGAAGAACATGGGCAAGATGGGCGACGCGCCCACGGCCGAGGAGTTCAAGGCGGCGGGCATCAAGCACGTCTTCCTGAAGTCCACGGCCTGCGCCTCCATGGCCAAGGCCCCCCGCACGGATCTCGCCGGCGTCGAGGCCGACATCGAGGAGCTCGGCAAGGTGACGGGCACCTCGGCCCGCGCGACCGAGCTGGTCGCGGGGATGCGCAAGAAGACGGACGAGGTCCGGGACGCGCTCAAGGACGTGCCGGCCGACAAGCGGCCCACCTACTTCCTCTTCGACTACGACGCGGGCACCAAGCAGCCGATGGCCGTGTGCAACCGCCAGGTGGCCAACGCCGTGATCGGCATGGCGGGCGGGCGGAACGTCTTCGCCGACTGCGACGGCGACTTCAAGCCCGTCGGCTGGGAGGACGTCGTGGCCAAGGACCCCGACTGGATCCAGCTGGCCGTCCGCAACCGGGGCAGCGAGGAGGCCAACAACAAGGCCTTCGACGAGGCCGCCGAGTTCCTCAGGACCTTCCCCGCGACCGCCGGCCTCAAGGCCGTCAAGGAGGGTCACTTCGTGCGGATCAACTCCGAGCGCACCACCATCGGCGGGGTGCGCAGCGCGGACACCGTGCGGGAGATCGCCCACACCCTCCACCCGGACCGGGTCAAGTAGATGACGGCGCTCGCCACCGCCGGGACGGCGGAGGAGGGGGAGCCGGGCGTCCGTACCGTGGGCGCCGGGTGGGCCTGCGCGGCCCTGGGCGTCCTGCTGGTGGCGGCGCTCGCCGCGTCCGTGTGCCTCGGCTCGACGCGGGTGCCGCTCGACGAGGTGTGGTCGGCGGTGGTGCGCGGGGTGAGCGGGCAGGAGCCCGCGCCCGGCACCCAGGACCTGATCGTCTGGCGGCTGCGGGTGCCGCGCGCGCTGCTGGCGGCCGTGGTGGGCGCGGGCCTGGGCCTGGTCGGCACGGCCGTCCAGGCCCTGGTCCGCAACCCGCTGGCGGACCCCTACCTGCTGGGCATCTCCAGCGGCGCGTCCCTGGGCGCGGTCTCGGCGATCGTGCTGGGGGCGGGCGCGGGCGGGGCGCTGGGGATCGGGCTGTCCTCGGCGGCGTTCGCCGGGGCGCTCGCCTCGTTCGCGCTGGTGTGGACGTTCGCCCGGCGCGGCGGCGGCTTCCGGCCGCTGCGCCTGGTGCTGGCGGGCGTGGGCATCGGGCAGTTCCTGTCCGGCTTCACCCACTACCTGGTGCTCCAGGCGGGCGACGAACAGCGCACCCACGGCGCGCTGTTCTGGCTGATGGGCTCCCTCGGCGGCGCCCAGTGGGCGACCCTCGCGCTGCCCGCCGCCGCCGTCGTGGCGGCCACGGCCGTGCTGCTGGCCCGGGCCCGTGCCCTCAACGCGATGCTGATGGGCGACGAGACGGCCGCGAGCCTGGGCGTCGACGTCACCCGGCTGCGGCGCGAGCTGTTCGTGGCCACGAGCCTGCTGACGGGCGTGCTGGTGTCGGTGTCCGGGGCGATCGGCTTCGTGGGCCTGATGGTCCCGCACGCCTGCCGGATGCTCGTGGGCGGCGACCACCGCCGGCTGCTGCCGGTGGCCGCGCTGTTCGGCGCCGTCCTGCTCACCGTCGTCGACCTGGTGGCCCGTACCGCCCTGCCCGACCAGGAGCTTCCGGTGGGCGTGGTCACCTCCCTGATCGGCGCGCCGACCCTGCTGTACCTGCTGGACCGACGTCTGGAGCGGCCATGAGGATCTCCGTCGAGGGCCTGGAGGTCCGGCTGTCCGGCCGGACGGTGGTCTCCGGGGTCGACCTGCTCGCCGACGAGGGCGAGATCGCGGGCCTCGTGGGCCCCAACGGCAGCGGCAAGTCGACCGTGCTGCGCACCGTCTACCGGCATCTGCGCCCGCACGCGGGCCGGGTGCTGGTCGGGGATGCGGACATCCGGGAGCTGTCGGCCGTCGAGAGCGCCAGGCGGGTGGCGGCGCTGCCGCAGGAGCGGGGCACGGACTTCGAACTGTCGGTGCGCGAGGTCGTCGCCATGGGCCGCACCCCCTACAAGCGGGCCTTCGCGGGCGAGGACGCCGCCGACCGCGACGTCGTGTCCGAGGCGCTGGCCCACGTGGGCATGGCCCACGCGGCGCGGCGCCGCTTCTCCGCGCTCTCCGGGGGCGAACGCCAGCGGGTCCTGCTGGCCCGCGCGCTGGCCCAGTCCCCCGAGGTGCTGGTGCTGGACGAGCCGACCAACCACCTGGACGTCCGCCACCAGGTGGAGCTGCTGACCCTGCTGCGCGCCCAGCGCCGCACCACCCTCCTCGCCCTCCACGACCTCAACGCGGCCGCCTCGGTCTGCGACCGCCTCCACGTCCTCCACGACGGCGCGGTGGTCGCCTCGGGCCCGCCCCGCGACGTCCTCACGGCCGAGCTGCTGGCGGAGGTGTTCGGGGTGCGGGCGGCGGTGGTGGAACACCCGCTGACGGGTGACCCGCTGATCGCGTTCGACCACCGGGCGCCGGCGGGGGCGGATCTGACGACGGCCGTATGACGGGGACCGTATGACGGGGACCGTATGACGGGGACCGGGCCCGGGCCGACGCGCGGTGGCCGACCCGGGCCCGGTCGGCCCGACGGGGCCGAGGAATCAGGTCACGGCACGACCGTCCAGCGCTGACGGGCGTCGTCGCCGCACTTCTCGATCGTCACATAGGCCGTTTCCCGCGCCGGCGGCACCAGGCACAGGTGCGCCCTGTCGTTGCGGAAGCGGAGGGTGCCGTCGCCGTACGTCTCCACCTGCCAGCGGTGGCCCGCGCCGTCCTCCCTGGCGCCGCGGTCGGCGCAGTTGTGCACCACGGTGCGCTCACCGGCCCCGGGCTGGTGGGGGTCCAGGAGGTCGACGCACTGTCCGCCGGCGCCGAGCCCCTTGAGCCGGACGAGGTTGTCGCCCCGGCCCGCGTACTGGATGTCCCAGCGCTGGGTGTTGGCCTTGTCTGCGCGGCTGGTGCTCAGCGCGGTGCCGTCGCGGTCGGACCGGCCGAAGGTGTCCAGGTAGAGGCCGTTCCACGCGCGCAGCCGGACCAGCTTGTCACCGGGCTCCCATGCCCGCGCGTCCACCGCGCGGGAGTTGTCCCACCACAGCTGGGCGGGGCTGTCGTTGCACGCGAGGGCGCCGACCGGCTCCCCGTTGCCCGCGCCGGTCAGACACAGATCCGGATGGACCGAGTTGTGCCAGCGCAGCGGACCGCCAGGGGCGCCCGGGTCGTCGGGGTGCCACTGGGCGAGGGGCGAGTCGCACGACAGCATGATGACGGACAGCGGGAGGAACGGGTTGAGACCGGGGCACAGCGGGGCGGCGGCACGGCCTGCGACGGCGCCCTGGGCGCCGGACGCGGCCGTGGGGCTGCCGCCGGCGGCGAAGCGGTACCAGTGCCCGCGCACGGTGCCCGCACGGAACCGCTGCCGGAGGTCGTACCGGTCCAGGCTGGTGGTCACCCGGTTCCCGGCGGTGTTCGGAGCGTCCAGGACCAATCCGGTCCGCTCGTTCTGGAGGGCCACGGAGAAGTTGTGCAACGGGTGGTCGGGCGCGGCCGGTACGGGGGCCGGAGCCGGTTCGAACTGGACGGGGTAGTGGTCCGCGCCGCGTGCCGCGGGAATGTCCGCGTTGTACCGGCGGGTGCCACGCGTGATCGCGTAGTCGAGTTCGCCGCCCCGCTGGTGGGTGGGGCGGTGCGGCCGGGCCAGCTGTTCGTCGGCCCGCAGGCGCAGGCTCCGCTCCCTGGCCTGCTGGTCGGTGCGGTTGCCGATGTTGAGGTTGAAGTCGCCGGCCATGACCCAGTTCTCGCCGGGCCGGGCGGCGTTGCGGATCGCCGTGAGCAGGTAGGGGACGTCCGTGCCGCGCGCGTGGATGTTGTAGTAGACGGTGTTGCCGATCCGGACGCCGAGGGCGCGGCGGTAGCGGTACTCGTTGCGGGGCTCGTTCCGGTTGTACAGGGGGTTCTCGATGACGCGGACCTCGGCCGCCGGGATGTGGGTGACCACCGCCAGGTTGACCCGGCCGCCCTGCCAGCGGTCCCGTCCCGTGGTGCTGTCGCGCTGCGGGTCGGTCTGGAGGAAGTACACGTGGCGGCGCTGGTGTTCGTAATCCCACTGCGTGTGGCTCACATGGTCCGGCAGGCCCGCCGGGAACGGGTGGCGGATGGGGATCGACTCACCGGTGTCCCGGGCGTGGCTCGGCTCGGGGGGCGGTCCGTTGCCGACCTCCTGGAGGACGACGACCGGGTGGTGCGTCGTCAGCGGCCCGACCTCGCCGTTCCAGCGGAGCCCGTGGTCGGAGCCCTGCATGTTGTAGGTGGTGAACGGCAGGCCGCCGTCGGACGGCGAGCTCGCCCGCCGGTCGTCCGCCCGCGCCGTGGAGCCACCCGGCCCGGGGGCGGCACCCGCGCCGACCAGCAGTCCTGCGGTCAGCAGCGCGGAGGTGAGGACGGCGGTGAACCGCCGCGGTGGTAACGGTAATCGCATCGTGGTCTCCCTCGTGGAGCGATCGGGGTACGGGCACGGACAATCGCAGGAACGATCCCTTCACCATCGGCGGGCCCGCGTCAAGGGCCCCTCGCGTGCCAGGCGTCCCCTCCTGTTCCCGCGTCCCGTTCCCGCGTTCCAGGCGGCTCGGGTCCACCCTGGTCACCGTCCGTTTCCGTGTTCCGGCGCCCCGAAGCGGCCGGAATGCGCTGGCGGACGTGCCCGGGACACCGGCAGGCTCGGAGCGTCCGTCAGGACATCGACATGACACCGTCATGACCGACATGAAGGGGTACGTTTCTTGACCACTCACCTTCGACACCGCGCCGCCCCAAGGAAGTTACTGGCGCTGCTGGCGGCGCTGTGCGGGATCGTCGTCGGCGCGACGGGGCTCGGCACGGCCCCGGCGGCGGCGGCCGATCAGCGGCACGCGATCTACGCCATCGCGCACCGGGTCGACACCCTGGACGGCGTGGACGCCGCGCTCAAGCACGGCGCCAACGCCATCGAGATCGACGTGTGCGCCTGGTGGAACCCGAACGAATGGCGCGCCTATCACGACTGTTCCTCGGCCGGTGACAACCGGCGGGGCCCCAGCTTCGACAGCATGATGGACCGCATCATCTCCCACGCCAACGCGGGACGCAGGCTGGCGCTGGTGTGGCTGGACATCAAGGACCCGAACTACTGCGGGGAAGCGCAGAACCGCGGGTGCAGTGTGGCCGGGCTGCGGGACAAGGCGCAGCGGCTGACGGCTGCCGGGATCCAGGTCCTCTACGGCTTCTACGAGTACCACGGCGGCAGCACCCCGGACGTCGGCGGCAGGGGCTGGAAAAGCCTGGAGGGCAGGCTCGGCCGCCTGGAGGGCATCACGACGACGGGGACCCGTGACCAGGCCCAGGGCGCCTTCAACCGCTCCGGTTCCGGGTTCCCGGCCGGTCACCGGGCGATGGACTACGGCGACACCGACATCACCAAGGGCTTCGGCAACTGCACGGAGGCCACGTACAACACGTGCGCCGAGCTGAAGAAGGGCGCCGGGGACCGCGCCGCCGGCCGGCTCGCGGCCACGCTGTCCTGGACGACCACCTACAACGACCCCTGGTACGTAGACAAGCTCCTGGGCGACGCGCGGGTGGACGGCATCATCGCGGGCTACGGCGCCTTCACCGGCGTGCGCGAGTACGACGACAACTGGAAGTGCGCCAACGCCGTCAACCTCATCCGCGACTGGGTCAACCGCCACAGCGGCACCCACCGCATGGCCACGGGCGCGGACCGCCTGTTCAGGTAACGGGTCGCCCCACGAGGCGACTTGAGGCCGTCGGCCGGGTATCCCGGCCGACGGCCTTTTCCTCGGGTCAGCAGTCCTACCGCGCGGTGGGAGCCAGGGCGCCGCAGTTCGTCTTGTAGCGGGCCACGACATAGCCGTCGATCTCGCCGCCCCAGTCGACGCACTTGCCCTTGGCGTCCAGGTGGACCGGCCCCGAGTACGAGGTGAAGAAGCCGTACTGTTCCTGCTTCGACTTCAGTTCCGCGTTGCGCTGGATCCAGGAGCCCACCCACAGCGGCGAGCCGGTCGAGGTGTTCCGCTTGGTGACCACACAGTTCTTGCCGGTGGCGGCGTTGTAGGCCAGGAAGACCGTCCCCCGGTCCGGGATCGGGAGCTGGTTGACCTGCTTGTATCCTGCGCCGCACTCCTGGTTGTACGCGGCGGCGGGGGCCGGGGCGGCGACGGCCGTCCCGGTGCCCGCCACCAGCGCGGTGACGCTCGTGGCGGCGGCGAGCAGCGCGGCCGCCGCGACGCGGGTACGTACAGCACGCTTCACTGTGTCCTCCGTGGGAGTCGCGAGTGGCATGGTGCCGGTTGAGACTCACCACACCCCGAAGGGGTTGCGCGCCCCTTCACCCACACGGCTAAGAACCGGCCACGTAGTGGCTGGGCCGCCCGTCCCGCAGGACGAGCCGTCCCACTCGCTCGGCCTCCTCCCGCCGCACCAGCCGCGCCGCGCCGTCGGGCATCCGCAGGACCGCCGTGTGCCAGGGCGTGGCCCACGCGTCGTCGGCGTCCAGCAGCCGGATCCCGAATTTGGCGGAGCCGGGCCGCTGCGGATGGATGGACAGTCGCACGGAGCGGGGGAAGTGGTCGGCGATGAGATCGCCCCACGCCCGGCTGCGGGCGATCACCCCGTACGCCCGCGCGCGGCACTCCCGCTGCAGCGCCGACCGGCTGCCCTCGAAGTCCGCGGTGTCCTCCACCAGGAACCGGGTGATGCCCCGGTAGAGCCTGGCCGTCTCCAGGTCGGCACGGGTCAGGGCACGCAGGGAGTCGAGGGAGGGTGCGTACGCCTCGACGACGAGGCGGCGCTTCTCGTCGTGCGGCAGATCGCCGTGGACCTGCCGCAGGTCGAAGGTGTCGAGGTGGGTGAGGCCCTCCCGCCCGATGAGGGCGCGCAGTTCGTCGCCGTAGGCGTCGATGTGCTCGTCGGGCACGTGGATGAGGTCGCCGAAGATGTGCCCGTCCGAGCAGATGACCAGGCGCGCGCCCGGCGCGTACACCTCGCCGATGCGGTCGCAGAGCCGGTCGAGGAAGGCCAGGGAGAGCCGCTCGCCCTCGTCGGGCAGATGACCGAGGACCTTGGCCGGATTCGGCGACTTGCAGGGGAAGCCGGGGAGCGTGAGGACGACCGGCTCGTTCGCGTCGGTGAACTCGCGTATCTGGGCGAGCTGTTCGGGGTGGTCGGCGGGGTCCGGGTCCGGGGAGGGCGTCCCGGTGGTGCGGTGGAAGGGCAGGAGCAGCCGGAGGATCCTGGCTTCGGGGGAGGTCGCGGCCGCGAGGGCCGGGGCGGTCATGGCGGGTATCACGTGCGGGGCCACTTCAGATCGCGGGGGCATGAGGGCGTGGTCGTGGGCGCGTCGACGGTGTCGGACGTATCCGACGTGCCAGACGTATCCGGCGTGCCGGACGTGTCGAAGGCGACGGGCAGCGCGGCCGTGCCCCGGCCGAGGACGGCGGGGATCCACTCGAGCTCGTCGTCGGGCACGGCGAGCCGCAGCCCGGGCAGCCGGGCGATCAGCGTGCCGAGGGCGACCTGGAGTTCGACGCGGGCCAGGGCGGCGCCCGGGCAGAAGTGGGTGCCGTGGCCGAAGGCCAAGTGCGGGCCCTGGGCCCGGTCGAGGTCGAGGACGTCGGGGTCGGGGAAGCGCTCGGGGTCGCGGTTGGCGGCGCAGAGGGAGACGATCACGGAGTCGCCGGCGGGGACGCGCGTGCCGTGCAGCTCGGCGTCCTCGGCGAGGAAGCGCCAGGTGGTGAGCTCGAAGGCGCCGTCGAGGCGGAGCAGTTCCTCGACGGCACGGGGCATGAGCGCGGGTTCGGCGCGCAGCCGCTCCAGGGCCTCGGGGTGGCGCGTCAGGGCCACGAGCGCGGTGGTGATCTGGTTGGTGACCGGTTCCTGACCGGCCACGAGCAGCTGGAAGATCATGGAGTCGAGCTCCTCCGGGCTGAGCTCGCCCTCGTCGCGGGCGGTGACGAGCCGGGAGAGCAGACCGTCCCCAGGGTGCTCGCGCCGGTCGGCGACGACCTCGGCGATGTAGTCCTGGAGGCCGCGCAGCAGCGCCTCGTAGGCCGGGCGGCCGGGGTCCGTGGGGCCGACGGGCGCGACGACCTTGCCCCACTCGCGGCGGAAGCGGGCGGCGAGGTGCGGGGGCAGGCCGATGACCTCGGCGAGGACCTGGAAGGGGAAGCGGGCGGCGAAGCACCGCACGAGGTCGATGCCATCCGGCCCTTCGGTGGGCATCGCGTCCACGAGGGCATCGGCCATCTCCTGAAAACGCGGCCGCAGCGCTTCCACGCGCCGTGGCGCGAAAGCATCGGTGATCAGGCGGCGCATGGCGGTGTGCTTCGGCGCGTCCTGGTGGAGGAGGTGGACCTGGAGCTGGGAGTGCTGGGGCTCGGGCATGATCGAGGCGCGGGCGCGCCAGCGGTCGTTGCCGAGCTCGTGGTTCTTGCCCAGCCGGGAGTCGGCGAGGGTCCGCTGCGCGGCGGCGTGCCCGGTGACCAGCCAGGCGGTGACCCCGCTGGGGAAGAGCACCCGGTGGATGGGGCCGGCCTCGCGCATCCGTGCGTACAGCGGGTACGGATCGCGCTTGTACTCGGGGCCGTAAAGGGGCACGGGGTCGGGCAGCGGCACGGTGGAAGTCTCCTCGCGAAGTGATGGACCCTTGAGGAGTCGTACGCTTCCGGGGGTGAGTTCCCAGCCATTTCGGCGAAGGGCGCGCCGGGTTCGGGGAGGGGCCCTCGATCTCCGGGTAGTCGGGCGCGGGGGCGCTCTGGTTCCCGGCCGGGAAAGGGACAATCCTCACGCGCCGGGAAGTGGCCGAAGCGCCGGGACACGGGCTCGCGCCGTGCCACGATGCGGCGATGACCGCACGTCTGGCACGTCCCCTCCCTTATGCCACTTTGGCAGGCTTCGTCCTGCTGCTGGCCGTTCTCTTCGGCGTCTCCTACGCGGCCGGTTCGGCCGCCGGTCCTGTCGCGCCGGGCCTGCACCGCGTCGGCGGCGCGACCACGGGTTCGGATGGCGGAAGCGGCGGAAACGACGGGAACATGGGCGGCATGCCCGGGATGGGCCACTGATGAGTACGTCAACGAGCACGGACGCCACCGACATCACTGCCGTCCCTGTCGTCACCGAGCTGATCATCGGCGGGATGACCTGCGCCGCGTGCGTGGCGCGCATCGAGAAGAAGCTCGGCCGGCTGGAGGGCGTGAGCGCCACCGTCAACCTGGCGACGTGCCGGGCGCGCGTCAGCCACCCCGCCACCGTGCCGGTGGCGGAGCTGATCGCGGTGGTGGAGGGCGCGGGATTCACGGCGGCGCTGCCGGAACCGGAGAAGCCCGCGACGGCGACGGACGCCGAGGCCACCGAGGAGAACGGCCGACCGGACGGCCCCGCCGTCACCCGCCTCCTCGTCACCGCCCTGCTGTCGGTGCCGGTCCTGGTGCTCTCCATGGTCCCCGCCCTCCAGTTCGACAACTGGCAGTGGCTGTGCTTCGTCCTGGCCTCGCCGGTAGCGGTGTGGGGCTCCTGGCCGTTCCACGAGCGGGCGCTGCGCGGGCTGCGGCACGCGGCCGCCACCATGGACACCCTGGTCTCGCTCGGCGTCCTGGCCTCCTACGGCTGGTCCGCGTACGCGCTCTTCCTCGGCGGCGCCGGGCGGCCCGGGATGCGGATGCCGTTCACGCTGGTGCCCTCGATGACGGGGGGTACGGCGGACGTCTACCTGGAAGCGGTGGTCGGCGTACCGCTGTTCGTGCTGACGGGCCGGCTGCTGGAGGCCCGGGCCCGGCGCGGCACGGGCTCGGCGCTGCGCGCGCTGGCGTCGCTCGCGGCGAAGGACGCGGTCGTCCGGGACGCGGACGGTACGGAACGGCGCGTTCCCATCGCCCGCTTGCGGGTGGGCGACGTGTTCGTCGTACGTCCCGGGGAGCGCGTCGCCACGGACGGTGTGGTGGTCGCGGGCAGCTCGGCGCTGGACCTGTCGCTGGTGACGGGCGAGAGCGCGCCCGTCGAGGCCGCTCCCGGCACGGCCGTCGTGGGCGGCGCGGTCAACTCCGGCGGGCTGCTGGAGGTACGGGCCGAGGCCGTCGGCGCGGACACCCAGCTGGCCCGGATCGCCCGGCTGGTGGAGGAGGCGCAGGCGGGCAAGGCCCGGGTGCAGCGCGTCGCGGACGCGGTCGCGGGCGTCTTCGTCCCGGCGGTGCTGGCCGTGGCCGTCACGGTCCTCGGCTTCTGGCTGGGCGCGGGCGCCGCACCCCAGGCGGCGGTCACGGCGGCGGTCGCGGTGCTCGTGGTGGCCTGCCCCTGCGCCCTGGGCCTCGCCACCCCCACCGCCCTGCTGGCCGCCACGGGCCGGGGCGCGGGCCTGGGCATCCTGGTCAGCGGCCCGCAGGCCCTGGAGGGCCTGCGCCGGGTGGACACGGTGGTCCTCGACAAGACGGGCACGCTGACGACCGGTTCGATGACGGTCACGGAGGTCACGGGCGACGCGGAGGCGCTGCGCCTGGCGGCGGCCGCGGAGTCGGGCTCGGAGCACCCGGTGGGCCGCGCGATCCACGCCCACGGGCGCGAGGCGACGCCGCAGGACGCGCCCTTGCCGCGGGCGACGGACTTCACGGCGACGGCGGGCGTGGGCGTACGGGCGGTGGTGGAAGGCCACGTGGTGGAGGTGGCACGACCCGAACGCCCGGAACAGCCCGACCGACCGGAACTCCCCGCCCCCCTGGCCGACGCCCTGTCCCACGCCGAACGAAACGGCCGGACCGCCGTCCTGGCCCTCATCGACGGCGAGCCCCGAGCCGTGATCGCCCTCGGCGACACCGTCCGCGCCGGCAGCTACCGCGCCGTCGATCACCTCAAGCGCCTCGGCCTGCGCCCCGTGCTGGCCACCGGCGACGGCGCGGCGGCGGCCCACGCCGTGGCCGATGAGCTGGGCATCACCGAGGTCCACGCCCGGGCCACCCCCGAGGACAAGGCGAAGCTCGTCCGCGCGCTCCGCGAGCGCGGCCACCGGGTCGCGGTCATCGGCGACGGGGTCAACGACACCGCCGCCCTGGCCGGCGCCGACCTCGGCATCGCCATGGGCGGCGGCACGGACGCCGCCATCGGGGCGGCCGACGTGACGCTCGTCCGCGAGGACATGGGCGCGCTGGCCGACGCCGTCCGGCTGGCCCGCCGCACCTCCGTGACCGTGCGGTCCAACCTCCTCTGGGCCTTCGGCTACAACATGGTCACCGTGCCGCTCGCCGCGGTCGGGCTGCTCAGCCCGATGGTCGCGGCGGCGGCGATGTCCGCCAGCTCGCTGCTGGTCGTGGGCAACAGCCTGCGGCTGCGCGGCTGGCAGCCGCGCACCGCGCGCACCACTGCGAACAAGCGGAGGACGCTCCGATGAAGACCCCCGAGACCCGCGAGACCCCCGACAACCCCGAGACCCGCGAGACCCGCGAGAACCTCTTCCCCAGGGACTCCCTCCTCCGCACCGCCCGAGCGGCCCTCGTCCCGGTCGCGGCCTGCGCCGTGGCCCTGGGCGGGCTGACCGCCTGGACGGCGTCCGGCGCGGCGGGCCGCCCCGCCTCCGTGACGGTGGACGACGGCCGGGTCTTCCAGCCCTTCGGCATCGAGAGCACGGCGGCGATGTTCCGCCTGCGCAACACCGGCGACGAGGACGACGAACTCATCGGCGTCGACGTTCCCACAGCGGGCGGCGCGATGCTGAGCCGTACGGTCGTGAAGAACGGCGCGGGCAAGATGAAGATGATCGCGTCCACGACCGTCCCCGCCCGCGGCACGGTGGAGATGTCCCCGCACGAGCTGGACGTCATGGTCTACCGGCCGCCCCTGGTGCGCGTCGGCGAGCGGCTCCCGTTCGTCTTCCGGTTCCGGAAGAGCGGCGTCGTACGGGTGGACGCGGTGGTGGTCCGTCCCGGCAACAGGCCGCTCACCCAGCACTGACCCGAACCGAGACGACTGAGGGGCTGCGATGCCGACCGGCACCACAGCCCCTCACGCATTCACTACTCCATCACTCGATCACCCGGCGAGCGCCGGCACCCGTACCGCCGTCGTCGCCCCCCGCTCGGCCGCGTCCAACTGCACGATCAGCGCCTCGCGCGCCCGCGCCACCCGCGAGCGGACCGTACCGACCGGGCAGCCCGCGACGACCGCGGCCTCCGCGTACGGCAGGCCGAGCAGCTGCGTCAGGACGAACGCCTCGCGGCGCTCGCACGGCAGCCGGTCGAGGAGCTGCGAGAGGGCGACGCCCTCGTCGAAGCCGGGCAGCGCCGGGGACTGGGTGCGCTCCGCCGCCGACTGCCAGTCGTCCGTGTCCGACAGCCGGGGCCGCGCCGCCTGGAAGCGGAGCCGGTCCACGACCGTGCGGCGGGCGATGGAGAGCAGCCAGGTGCGGGCCGACGAGCGGCCCTCGAAGCGCGGCAGCGAGCGCAGGGCGCGCAGGAACGTCTCCTGTACGAGGTCGTCGGCGCCCTGCGGGTCGTTGCTGAGCCGCGCCACGTACCGGCGGACGTCGGTCTGAGTGGCGCGGATGAATCGTTCCACCGCGTCGGCGTCGCCGCCGCGCGCCGCCAGCGCCCAGGCGGTCACGGACTCGTCGTCACGCACGGCGGCCCCCGGTGCTCGCGGCCGGCCCGGTGCCGGGGACGATGGCGGGGTGCACTGCGTTGACGTCCGTACCGCCATATCCGCCCGCGCCGACGGCGAGGAACCGCCGCCGGAGGTGTCCGGCGCGGCGCTCGACGCGCACCTTCGGAGCTGTGCCGAGTGCCGCGACTGGGAGGAACGGGTGCACCGGCTCAAGGTGCTCACGGCGCGTCTGGGGCTCGTGTGACGGGTACGTCCCGAACAGGTACGTCCCGGCCGGGTGCGTCCCGAACGGGAGCGCCCCGGCCGGGTGCGTCCCGGCCGGCAGCGTCCCGTACGAGCGGACCGCCGGTGTGAGGGCAGGGGTCATCGCCCTGGGTCCTTCCTGGAATCCGGGCGCCCGGCCGTACGGCGTGGCGTGGCCCGCGAACGGCGGCGGGGCCCGGTGAGGTGATTCGGCCCGGTAGGTCGCGGTCGCGGGCCCGGAAGGGCTCAGGCGACGGCGACGAGGGGTCCGGGCGGACCGCGCGTGGCGAGGACGTGGGCGTAGAGCAGTTGGCGCAGCCGCTGCGCGGCGCGTCCGAAACCGGCCCGCACGCGGGGCGGCCGGGGCCGCGCCGGTACGTCGTGGAAAAGGAGGACGAAGGGGCCGCGCAGCCGCGCGGCGATGGTCCGGCCGAGCCGGAAGGCGGCCTGCTCGCCGCCGGCGAGCCAGATGCCGCAGATGAGGGCGACGAGCACGTGGGCGGACCACATGCCGAGAGCACCGTGACCGGCGTGCATGCCACCCATGCCGTCCATGCCATGGCTCATGGAGGGCATGCCCCCATGAGCCATGGGCATCGGCATGGGCATGGACGCGGAGGCGGTGGAACCACCGCAGACGAGATCGGACGCGGACGACGACACAGCCGTTCCCGCAGCCGTTCCCGCGTCCACCGCGCGAGCGGCGACGCTCTGGGCGACGGTGAAGAAGGAGTGCAGCCCGGTCTGCGCGCCCACCGTGGCGAGCGTGATCAGCAGGGGGCCGCGTTCGCGGCCGGCCAGGAACCAGGCGCAGCCGCCCGTCGTCGTGAAGGCGACGGCTATCGCCCACCACGGGACGGTGGTGCCGGACATCACGGCGTGGCCCAGGGCCGCGAGCAGCACACAGACCGCTGCGAACACACCGGCTCGCAGCGCGCGCGGGACCTGTCCGGTCTGCTGCTGCCCTGCTCTCATGACGGAGACATCGTTGCACCCGCCCGGCGCGGGCCGATAGCGGGGGGCGCGCTGACGCCCGCACGACCCCTCGCCCGGGCGCATGGCTCCGCCCCGTACCGTCCGCCCGGCGGTACGGGGCGGCGGGCCGCCAGGCTCGGGGGGAATGACCGGCGGCACCGGTCCCGTCGCGCCAGTGGGACTCGCGTTCTCGAGTCAACCGCGCGGGCGGCTCGGGCGGGAGCGTGTGCGAGGGGGTGGGCGCGGGTGCGCCGCGCACACCCCGTGTGAAATGCCGGCTTCCGCGGGAGCGCGGCGAGGAGCGCTAGCGGCCGCCGGCAGGACCGGCGGCCGCTCCGCCGCCCGTCCCGCCGCCCGCCTTGTCACGCTCGGGCAGCCAGGCGGCGCTGCTCTTGTCCCCGAAACGGCTGCCGATCGCGCCCTTGATCACGGAGAGCGCGGCGGGGAGCGCGGCGACGGCCGCGGCCTTGAGCGCGGAGATGCTGGTGAGGTCGAACCCGTCGGCGATGATGATGCCGAGGAAGGTGGTCACGTAGGCGGCGAGGGTTCGCTCGGCTATGTCGAGAAGTACCTTACGGTTCACTGTGTTTCCGTTTCGGGAGTCTCTGATGTGCGTGCGGAGGTCGTGACTGGTGGCAGCAGCGTCACCGTTGTGACGTGTCCACCGCAACTCTCCGCTGTCCGTGTCCTACCCACCGACCGACGCGGGCAGCCCTCTCCCCGCTTGTATCGCCACCGCCCGGCGGTATGGTCACGGAGGCGGCCGACCTCCGGGAGGGTCCACGTGGTCAACCCCTGGCTGGCGATGGCGTCCGGCGCCGACCCCGCCGAGCGGAGCCGGACGATGGGCGGGGCACACTCGGCGTTCGTCTCGGACGGGGTGGTGAGCCCCCGGGTCCGCGCGGTCGTCGCGGAGTCGTGGCGGCGCTCGGCGGCCGTGCTGCCCGGGCCGGAGTTCATGGCTCCGGTGGAGCTGACCGACGACGAGCTGGACCGTTACCGGCGTACGCACCCGCTGGCGCGGGTGATGCCGCTCCTGCGCGAACTGCTCGGCACCATCGCGGACGACGGCGCCCACCTCCTCGCGGTCTGCGACGCGGCGGGCCGGATGCTGTGGGTGGAGGGACACGCGGGGGTGCGGAGGGGCGCCGAGCGGATGAACTTCGTCCCGGGGGCCCGCTGGGACGAGCGGCACGCCGGCACCAACGCCCCGGGCACGGCCCTCGCCCTGGACCACGCCGTGCAGATCTTCGCCACCGAGCACTACAACCGCCTGGTCCAGCCGTGGACGTGCGCGGCGGCCCCCATCCACGACCCGGTCACCGGACGGCTGCTGGGCGCGGTGGACATCACCGGCGGCGACCATCTGGCCGGCCCGCACAGCCTGGCCCTGGTCCAGGCGACGGCCCGCGCGGCCGAGGCACACCTGACGACCGACCCCGCCACGGGCCACCCCACGCTGTCCGCCCTGGGCCGGGACGAAGCACTACTGACAACGAACGGACACCGATTACGCCTGAGCAGACGCCACAGCGAGATCCTGACGTTGCTGGCGGCCAACCCGGCGGGCATGACGGGCGACCAGCTGTCCCTCGCCCTCTACGGGGAACGCCCGGTGCCACCGGTGACCCTCCGGGCGGAACTCTCCCGGCTGCGGCGGCTGGTGGGCGGGTTGCTGCACTCGCGCCCGTACCGGCTGAGCGTCCCCGTGCAGACGGACGCGGCGGACGTGGAACGCGAACTGGCGGCAGGCGACCTGTGCGGCGCGCTGCGAACCTACGCCGGCCCGCTGCTCCCCCAGTCGGAGGCACCAGGCATACGCCGGATGCGCCGGCTCCTGGAGGACCGGCTGCGCAGGGCGATCCTGGTGGGCGACGACGCGGGGGCGCTCCAACTGTGGGCGGACAGCCCGTGGGGCGAGGAGGACCTGGAGGTGTGGGAGCGCCTGCTCACCACGCTCCCCGAGGACGCGAGGCACCGCGGCCGGGTGGCGGCGCGGGCGGGACGACTGCGGGCAACGTTCGCGCAACGTGGCGGGGACTAGCGTCGCGTGACGCGCACGTCGGACCGCCATCGGACGCCCGCCCCGCACAGCCCCGAACCCCACCCACCCGAAGGGCCGCCATGACCCGCTACGCCACCCCCGGCTCCCCGGACGCGATCGTCACGTACCGCGCGCGGTACGACCACTGGATCGGCGGCGAGTACGTACCGCCCAAGCAGGGCGGGTACTTCGAGAACCCGTCCCCGGTCGACGGCCGCCCGTTCACGGAGATCGCGCGGGGCACGGCCGAGGACGTCGAACGCGCCCTGGACGCCGCCCACGCGGCGGCCCCGGCGTGGGGCCGCACCTCCCCCGCGGAACGCGCCCTCGTCCTGAACCGCATAGCGGACCGCATGGAGCGGAACCTCGAACTCCTGGCCGTCGCGGAGACCTGGGACAACGGCAAGCCGGTCCGGGAAGCCCTGGCCGCCGACATCCCCCTGGCGATCGACCACTTCCGCTACTTCGCGGGCGCGATACGGGCCCAGGAGGGCAGCCTCTCCGAACTCGACGAGGACTCCGTCGCCTACCACTTCCACGAGCCGCTGGGCGTGGTCGCCCAGATCATCCCGTGGAACTTCCCCCTCCTGATGGCCGCCTGGAAGCTGGCCCCGGCCCTGGCGGCGGGCAACGCGGTCGTCCTCAAGCCGGCGGAGCAGACCCCGGCCTCGATCCACGTCTGGCTGGACCTGGTGGCGGACCTGCTCCCGCCGGGGGTGGTCAACATAGTCAACGGCTTCGGCGTAGAGGCAGGCAAACCCCTGGCCTCCAGCCCCAGGGTCGCCAAGATCGCCTTCACCGGCGAAACGACAACAGGCCGCCTGATCATGCAGTACGCCTCGGAGAACCTGAAGCCGGTCACCCTCGAACTGGGCGGCAAGAGCCCGAACATCTTCTTCGACGACGTCTCCGCCGCGGACGACGACTTCCTCGACAAGGCCCTCGAAGGCTTCACGATGTTCGCCCTCAACCAGGGCGAGGTCTGTACCTGCCCCTCCCGCGCCCTCATCCAGCGCGGCCACTACGCCACGTTTCTGGAAGCGGCCAGGGCCCGCACCGAGGCCATCGTCCCGGGCCACCCCCTGGACACCGACACCATGATCGGCGCCCAGGCCTCCAACGACCAGCTCGAGAAGATCCTCTCCTACCTCGACATCGGCAAGCAGGAAGGCGCCCGCATCCTCACGGGCGGCACCCGAGCCGACCTGGGCGGCGAACTCGCGGGCGGCTACTACGTCCAGCCCACCATCCTCGAGGGCCACAACCGCATGCGCGTCTTCCAGGAAGAGATCTTCGGCCCGGTCGTCGCCGTCACGTCCTTCACCGACTTCGACGACGCCATGTCCCTGGCCAACGACACCCTCTACGGCCTCGGCGCCGGCGTCTGGACCCGCAACGGCACCACTGCCTACCGCGCCGGCCGCACCATCCAAGCCGGCCGCGTCTGGACCAACTGCTACCACACCTACCCAGCCCACGCCGCCTTCGGCGGCTACAAGCAGTCGGGCATAGGGAGGGAGGGGCACCGGATGATGCTGGACCACTACCAGCAGACCAAAAATCTGCTCGTCTCGTACTCGCCGAAGAAGCTCGGCTTCTTCTGAGCGGCTGCGGAAGCCACATCGGCTCCCTCTCCCGCCTCGGTGTGTGCGGGGGGCTCGCTCCGCTTGTTGGAGACCCGCCACGCTGTCGTCAACGGGGGAGGACAGCGCCCGATTCGCAAGCGGCACGGGCGCTCCGGCTCGTGAACGAAGCGCGCCCGGTCACGCCGCGCCGTGCTTCGTGGGGTTTGATGTACCCCAGTCGATCAGCGTTCTCGGTAGCGTGATCATCTATTGCGTGGAGCGACCTGCGCCCGGCTGGTCTGCGAGGGATTCCGGCGGAGAGTAATGAGGCTGCGATGAGTGAACTGACGAAGCCCGAGATCGAGCTTCCGGGGGGTGATGCTCCCCAGGAGCTGACAATCCGGGACCTCGTCGTCGGGGGCGGGCCTGAGGCGCAGCCGGGCAGGGTCGTCCGGATTCACTACGTCGGGGTCACCTTCGAGTCCGGAAAGGAGTTCGACGCCTCCTGGGACCGGGGCGAGCCATTCAAGTTCGCCGTGGGTGGCGGCAGGGCCATCAAGGGCCTGGACCGAGGACTCAGGGGGATGAAGGTCGGCGGTCGACGGGAGATCACCGTCCCTCCGCGCCTCGGCTACGGCAAGCAATCCCCCTCGCGGTTGATCCCGGCGGGTTCCACGCTCGTCTTCGTGGTGGACCTGCTCTCCGTAGCCTGAGGAAGTCCTGCCTGTGTCCGTCATCGCGCCAGGCCGGCCTCCCTCCATGGCTACGGATGCTTTTGTCCGTCGGGCGCCCTCCGCTCGACCCGCTCGGAGCAGGGCCCGGTCTACCTCGTAACTCCCGGCTCCTCCGGACCTGGTCACGGACCAGAACCCCCGTTTCACCCGGCGGGCGACGACCCCAGCGCGGACCACCCCATCGACCCCGACGAACAGCCACGGGGCGTGCGGCGCGCGGGACGAAGCACGCACCGGTCTGCGCAACCGCACCACCGGCCTGGGGGCACGGGCCGCGAACTGGCTGGTTTTCGCCTCTGGCGGCCGGGAATCGTCGGTGCGGTGGAGATGTCCGGGGCCGGAGGGATGCCATGCCTGCTGCGAAAGACGGGAAGCGTACCGCGACCCGCTCCCGTGCGCCGAGCACCGTCGGCCACGGCGGGGAATCACGCGCGGACGTCTTCGCCTGCTTCGCGCAGGACGCCTCGGGCCGGCTCTCTCCCGACCGGTTACTGGAGGTGCTGCACGAGGCGGGCATCCTGCGTGACGACCCCAGGATCGCCGAGACCGTCGCCCACCTGGACCGCGTCCGGCCCGCGCCTCCGGTGGCCGGGCCGCTCCTGCTGACCGCGGAGGAGTTCACCGCCGCGACCCGGCACAACCGGGGCATCATCGAACGGGCCGCCTGTGGAAGACTCGCGGTGCCCGACTTCCCGGCGCTGGTGGCCGACCTCCGGCGCATCCACGAGGAGGTCCGCGCCGACCGGAGCGGCGCCGTCGCCTCGTACATCCCCCAGCTCGCCCGCGTGGACCCGGACCAGTTCGCGATCTCGGTGTGCACGGTGGACGGACAGCGCTTCTCCATCGGCGACGCGGACGTGAACTTCTGCCTTCAATCGGTGTCCAAGACCGTCGGCTACTGCCTCACCCTGGAGGAGCACGGCCCCGACACCGTCCACCGTCACGTGGGCAGGGAACCCAGCGGCCAGGGCTTCAACGAGCTGACCTTCAACAAGGCGGGGCTGCCGCACAACCCGATGATAAACGCCGGTGCCATCATGAGCTGCGCGCTCATCCAGCGCGGCCTGGACGCCGCGGACCGTTTCGACTTCGTCGCCGAGACCTGGAAACGCCTCGCCGGCGGCCGGAGCGTCGGATTCAACAACTCCGTCTACCTGTCCGAACGCAACACCGCCGACCGCAACTTCGCCCTCGGCTACTCGATGCGCGAACGCGGCGCCTTCCCGCCCGGCACCGATCTGCTGGCCACGCTGGAGTTCTACATCCAGTGCTGCTCGATCGAGGTCGACGCGCGGCAACTCGCCGTCGCGGCGGCGTCCCTGGCCAACGCCGGAGTGTGCCCGCTGACGGAGGACCCGGTGTTCTCCTCCCAGACCGTGCGTCACTGCCTGTCGCTGATGTCCTCGTGCGGGATGTACGACTTCTCCGGCGAGTTCGCCTTCACCATCGGCCTGCCGGCCAAGAGCGGCGTATCGGGCGCGCTGATGCTGGTCGTCCCCCAGCTGATGGGCATCGCCATCTGGTCCCCCCGGCTGGACGGTCACGGCAACTCGGTGCGCGGGACCGAGGTCTGCCGCCGGCTCGTCGACTGCTACAACGTCCACACCTACGACCTGCTCACCGGTACCGGCGCCGAGACCGGCAAACGCGACCCCCGTCTCAAGCGCCACCAGAGCGCCACCGAAGGCATCGTGGGCCTGTGCTTCGCCGCCAGCCGGGGCGACGTCAACGAGATCCGCCGCCTGGCCGCCTGCAACGTCCCCCTCGACGCCGCCGACTACGACGGACGCACCGCCCTGCACCTGGCCGCGGCCGAAGGACACCGCGGCCTCGTGGAATACCTCCTCGCCAAAGGCGTCGACCCCCGGCCCGTGGACCGCTGGGGCGGCACTCCCCTGGACGACGCCAACCGGTCCGGGCACCGCGACCTGGCCCGGCTCCTGGCCGAAGTCGCCGGCACGCCCCGGAGACCGGCGCCTTGAGGGTACGGCCACGTCACGGATTTCTCACGCCACGAAGATCCGGTCCAGTTGCCGTTCCAGGACCGCCGCCGCCGACTCCGGGGTGCGGTGGCCGACGAGGACGCTCGTGCCCAGTCCCGCCGACAGGGCCAGGAGGGCGATCGCGTCCAGGCGGGGGTCCGCTCCCGGGTGGGTGAGGTCCGCTTCCCGGGCCTGGCGGAGGAGTTCCGTCAGTTGGTCCTCGGCCGCTTCCGGGCTGCGGATGAAGGGCTGGGCGGCCAGGGCCTCGTCGGTTACGGCCAGGACGGCGTACGAGGTGTAGACGAGGTGGAAGGTGCGGCCCGCCTCGTCGGTGGGGAGGGCGGCCAGCAGGATCGCCTCGATCACCGCGCGCGGGCCCGGGGTGTCGCCGGCCGCCCGGAGGCGGGCGGCCACCCGTTCGCCGAATCGTTCGGTCAGGTGCTCCAGCCCGTAGAGGAGCAGCTTCTCCTTCGTCTCGAAGTAGTACTGCACCAGCCTCAGCGACACACCCGCCTCCGCCGCCACGTCCCGCATCCGCACGGCGTGCAGCCCACGCCGGCCGGCCACGCGGAGGAGCGCCTCGGCGATCTCGGTGCGCCGTTCCGCGTGGTCCACGCGCTTCGGCATCGTTCGGCTCCGCTCTTCGGTTACAGGGTCCTCGGTGACCACGATCTCTTTATGGTACCGCCGTATCAATTTGGTGGTACGGTCGTATCACGAACCAGGTGATCGTTTCCGAGGAGGCCACCCGTGCCCCAGACCACCCGTACCCGCCCCGACGTCGGCCGCTACGTCAACGACGCCCTGCGCGAGCGCTACTTCGCCGCGTGCGACGCCGTCTTCGCCCTGGGGGCGAAGGCCGTCGCGGAGACGGACGTGGAGACCTCCTTCGGGACGACGCACGTCTACCGCTACGGGCCCGACGACCCGGCAGGCGCCTCCCGTACCCCGGTCGTCCTCGTGCACGGCGCCGGCAGCTGCTCCGCGATGTGGTACCCGAACACGCCCGCGCTCAGCGCCGAACGGCCCGTCTACGCCATCGACACGCCGGGCGACGCCGGACGCAGCCTGCATCGCGAGCCCCTCCACCGGCCCGAGGACGCCGCGCGCTGGCTGGACGAGACGCTCGCCGGGCTCGGCCTCGACCGCGTCCACCTCGTCGGCTCCTCATACGGCGGATGGCTCGCCCTCAACCAGGCGCACCGCGGGCCCGGCCGGCTCGCCTCCGTCACCCTGCTCGATCCCGGCGGGCTGGAGAAGGTGGGGCTGCGCTTCTTCGTCTGGATCTTCATCAGTCTCTTCGCGACCTTCGCGCCCAAGGCGCTGCGCCCCCGGCTGGCGCGCTGGCTGGAGCAGCCCGTGCTCATCGAGCCGGAGCTGCGCGCGATGGTCAGGGCGGGCGTCCGCGCCTACCGCATCCGCCGCCCGGCTCCGCTGCCCCTGTCCGAGAAGGAGTTGGGCACCATCCGCACCGCCCTCTATCTGGTGCTCGGTAAGCGGAGCCTCCTCGTGCACCCCAAGCGGCAGGTGGAGCGCGTTCCCCGCCTGATACCGGGGGCCCGCGCCGAGATCATCTCGGACACCGGCCACGGGCCCCAGATCGACCACGCCGACGAGATCAACCGCCGGATGCTGCGTTTCATGGATTCCGCCGAACAAGCGGTTGCCCACTGACGCCACAAGTGGTCCTGACGGAACGCGCCCGTCAGGACCACTCTCACCACCCGGCCGCCGTCAGTGAATGATCAGCGCGTTCTCCATCAGCCGCGGGCCCGTGCTGTCGGAGGGCCGGTTGATGAGCCGGCCGCCGACCACCATCGTGGTGGATCCGCCCCCGTCGAGGTTGAGGGCGTTCACCGCGCCGAGGGAGCGCATGACGGCCGCGCTCTCCCGGAAGGTCAGGCCCGAACTGTAGCCCGGGCGGCGGCCGTCGACGGCGACGAACAGCAGTGAGCCGTCGTCCGTGACGCCGGCGAGGCTGCGTGGGTGCCGATGGGTGGCGAAGTAGTCGAAGAAGCCCGGGTCGTCGGGGTAGTTGAAGCCCTCGGCGTCCGCGGGGATGTCGACGCGGCCGTTCCGGAGCAGTTGCGGGCCGCCCGAGGCGACGTCCATGGCGCGCCCGGCGGTGTCCGTCAGGAGCCGGCCGCCACGGTCGAGGACGGTGGCCGTCACGTTCACCACCTGGCCCTTGCGGGCGTGGGCGCGCAGCCAGTCGGCGCCGTCGCCCGTGCCGGCCAGCAGCGTCGTGCCGGACGGGAACGTGCCGCCGCGCCGGTCGCGCACCTCCAGCACCTTGCCGTTCTTGTCGATGACGACCGCGACGCCGTCACCGGCGTGCGTGGGCCCGTAGAAGAAGTCGGTGTACTGGATGACCTCGGAGTCGTCGGTGCACAGGACGTCGTGGCGGGGCCGCTCGGTGGGGAGGTCGCCCCCGGTGCCGCCGCAGTTGCGGATCTTGCCCGGGGAGCGGTTCAGCCCGTCGAGTTCGCGCTGGGCGCCGTCGGCGGAGCGCAGGCGCAGGTTGGTGCTCAGCTGCTGGACGGAGGGGCGTGCGCGCCGGTCGGAGGGCAGGACGAGGGCGCTGGTCCCCTGTACCGCCTCGCTCACGAGCTTGCCGCCGACGACCGACAGGCCGGCGACGTCGCCGAAGGTGCCGTCCTCCTCGTCCGAGCCGTAGCTGCCGTTGATGCCGGCGATGCCGCCCATGTGCTTGACCATGTCGGCCAGCGTCTCGCCGCCCGGCACCCGGTCCTGGGCCTGCCGGACCTGGACCCGCTGCCGCTGCGCGGCGGAGACCCGCAGCACGTCGACGACCCAGGGGCCGGTGCGGCCGGTGCCGTCCTCCCCCGTGAAGTAGGTGTGCGTGGGCTTGAAGCCCGCCGCGCGCAGGTCCTTCACCAGCCGGGCGGCGGCCTCCTGGTCGGCGAGCTCGCCGACCCGTACGCGCCAGCCCCACGGCTGGTTCGAGGGCAGGTCCTGGGGGCGCTCGTCCACGCGGCTGACGGCGGGGTCGAAGCCGGCGTCGTCCAGCCGGTCGGCCAGGGAGCGCGCCGCGCTCTCGTCCTTCAGCAGCGCGACCTCGACGGTCCAGTGGTCACGGGCGTCGGGGCGGCCGCGCTTGATCCTGGTCCAGGTCACGCCCGGGGCCACCTGGGTGGTGGTGCGGGTCTCGGGAAGGTTCGCGTCCCCCAACGGGAGTCGCTGTGCGGCGGGTTGAACGGCGGGTCGGGCGGCCGCCTGGGCCCTGGTCTGCAGGCCCGTGGCGGGCAGAACGAGTGTCAGTGCGGCCAGGCCGGCGGTGAGCACCGACCGGTGCGTGCGTCTGATCTTCACCACTTTCCTCCCTGCCCTCTCTGTGTCATGGCGCCGAGTTCATGGCGTGGGCTGTCGCCGCAGTGTGGCCGCGCAGCGTGTCGCCCACGAGAACGCTCAGCTCAGCATGGCGTAATGCAGCGGAAACAAGATGCTGCTGGGCAGGAGGAGTTGGGCCGGTTCACCCTACGGGGGACAGCACGTCGTCACGTGGACGAGGAGGCGTCGGGGGCGGCGTCCCGGTCCGGATCGTCCGGGTCCGCGGGACCGGGTGGCGCGCGGGGTGGCGATTCCCGGGCCGCGACGGCACACCTCGGCATACCTCCGCCCGCGCTTCCCGCGCCTCCGCCACGCCGCGCGGGCCCCGGATTCAGCCGCGGGACCCGGCGCTCTCCCCCGACCGGCCCATGTTACTTACCGAATGGAGCAATACGACTACCCTGCGGATGCTCCGTCCGGAGTGCGGGGTGAACCTCGGAAACGAAGGAGGTACACCCAATGAAGTCAATCCGTACCGCTCTCTGCGGCACCCTGACGGCAGTCGCCGTCTGCGCGGCGCCCGCCGCGTATGCCCTCGGCTCCTCCAACACCCCCGTCAAGCCGCCCCAAAGCAGCGTCGTGCAGCACACCGGTCATGACGAGGACTGCGACGACGACCACGGCCGTGGCGACCACGATCGCGGCCACGGCCGTCACGACCGCGATCGCGACCGTGACGACTGCGACGACGACCACGGTCGGGAAGACCACGGACGTGACCACGGGCGCGAGCACGAGGACCACGGCCGGGACCACGACCACGGACGTGACCGCGACTGGGACGACCACGGTCGGGAGGACCACGGGCGTGACCACGGCCGGGACCACGAGGACCACGGCCGCGAACACGGCCGGGACCACGACCACGGACGTGAGGACCACGGACGTGACCACGGCCGTGAGGACCACGGGCGTGAGGACCACGGCCGTGACCACGGACGCGAGGACCACGGGCGCGACCACGAGCACGGTCGCGACCACGGGCGTGAGGACCACGGCCGGGAGCACGAGCGTCCGCACGGCCGCAACCACACGGGCGGCGGCGCCACGGCGCCGGTGGCCGCGTCCGAGTCCACGTCCGTCGACGGCCCCGCACTCGCCCTCGCGGGCGCCACGGTGGGTATGGCCGGTGGGCTGATCTGGTACCGGCGCCGCGCCAACGCGGCCAAGCGGTGACAGGGAGCGAACCGGCGTCATGTCAGAAGCGCGCACAGGCGGTTCGAACCGCCGCCTGCTGACCGGGGTGGCCTGGGTGGCTCTGCTGCTGGCCCTGTGGCTCTGGGGTCACGACACCGTCGAGGAGCCGATAGCCTCGGCCCCCCGGCCCGGTGCCGTGGCCACCGAGGGCCGCCCCCCTGCGCGCGGCCTGCCCCCGGCACACGAACCGTTGCCGGGGGCGGGCCCCCTCGTGCTCGCCATCAAGGCGGTGGGGCTGAAGGCCCCGATCGAGGGGCACGGGCTCGACCCGCGCGGCGGCGTCGAACCGCCCCCGTACGAGCGGCCCAACGCCGTCTCCTGGTACCAGGGCGGCCCCACGCCCGGAAGCACGGGAACCGCCGTGCTCGTCGGGCACGTCGACACCCAGACCTCACCGGCGGTCTTCTACGAGCTGAGCTCCCTCAAGCGCGGCGCGAAGATCAACGTCATCCGGGTGGACGGCTCCACCGCCGAGTTCACGGTCGACGACATCACCGTCGTCGACAAGGACCACTGGGACGACGACAAGGTCTACGGCCCCCGCGACACCAACCGCGCCGAACTCCGCCTGATCACCTGCGGCGGCGAGTACGACCGCGCCCAGCACGAGTACACCGCCAACCTGGTGGTCTCCGCCTATCTCACCGGGACCGGCCGGACCCTCCCCGAGCCCCGCGTCACCCCCGACACCCAGGGCTCCTCCGACGGCCAGGCGCAAGGCCAGGGCCAGGGCACCTCCGACACATAGGCCACACCGCCCCACTCGCACCGTTCGCCGCGCGCCTCGGATTCCGGTCCGAAGCGCTTCGCTGCGTCCGCCACCGTTCGTCCCGGCACGCATACTGG
This sequence comes from Streptomyces luteoverticillatus, assembly GCF_003970715.1. Taxonomy (NCBI): domain Bacteria; kingdom Bacillati; phylum Actinomycetota; class Actinomycetes; order Kitasatosporales; family Streptomycetaceae; genus Streptomyces; species Streptomyces luteoverticillatus. The sequence continues at coordinate 1,294,790 of NZ_CP034587.1, forward strand.
CCCCGTACCGACACACGGCACGGGGGGTTCGATGCCGGAGCACGGCACGTCACTGCAGGAACTGATCGCCCGTCAACACCGTTCGGGGCTCGTCGGCCGTCAGGCGGAGCTCGCCTGCTTCCAGGAGAACTTACGGCAGCCCGCCGACGACCCGTCCCACCGTTTCGTCTTCCACCTCCACGGCGTCAGCGGCGTCGGCAAGACCTTCCTGCTCCAGCAGATGATCAGCGGCGCGCGGGCGCAGCAGGCCCTGACCGCCTACGTCACCGACGCGGCCCGCACCGTCGTCGACACCATGGCGGCCATCGGCGCGGAGCTCGCTCGACAGGGCTGTCCCCTGCGGAAGTTCGACGGTCTCCTCACCACCTACCACCGCAAGCTGCGCGAGGCGGACGCCCTCGCCCACGCGGAACGGCCGGCGCCCGGCCGGGAGCGGGAGGGCTCCCCCTCCGCCTCCAGCCGGGTGGCGGCGCGGATCGGGCTGGCGTCGCTGGGGCTGGTGCCCGGCCTCGGGTTCGTCGCCGAGGCGGCCGACGCGACCGAGGTCGCCCAGGCGGCGGACCGGCTGCGGGAGTGGCTCGGCGGCCATTTCCACAGCCGCGAGGACGTCGACCTGGTGATGTCCCCGGTGCGCACGCTCACGCCCGTCTTCACCAAGGACCTCCGCGACGTCGCGGACCGCCGGCCCTGGGTGGCGCTGTTCTTCGACGACTACGAGCGCACGGCGCCGGTGCTCGACGACTGGCTGCGCGAGCTGCTCCTGAGCGACGTCCACGGGGCGCTCCCCGGCAACGCCGTGCTCGCCCTCGCCGGTCAGCAGCCGCTCAACCACGCCGGCTGGGGCGATCAGCTCGGCGTCGTCCAGCACATGCCGCTCGACGTCTTCACCGAGGCGGAGGCCCGGCAGCTGCTGGCCGCGAAGGGCATCAGCGACGAGCACAGCGTCCGCCTGATGCTGCGCGAGTCCGGCCGGCTGCCCCGGCAACTGGTCCTGATGGCCCGCAACGGCCCCGACGACCCGCACATCGCCGACGTCAGCGACGCCACGGTCGAACGCGCCCTCAAGGACGAGGCGGACCCGGTCCGGCGGGCCGCCGCGGCGGCGTGCGCCCTGCCCCGCCGGTTCGACGAGGAGGTGTACCGGGCCGCCGTCGAGCCCGAGGCCGCCGGTCACTTCGACTGGCTCCGCGCCCGCCCCTTCGTCACCGACCAGGGCGGCACCTTCCAGTACACCGAGCCCATCCGGGCGGCCTTCCTCCGTCAGCAGCGCCATCACTCGCCCCGGCGCTGGTACGACCGGCACCGGGCGCTGGCCGGCACGTTCGAGGAGTGGCGGCTGCGGCTGGAGGAGGCCCTGGCCCCGGAGGACCGGTGGGCCGACGACCGCTGGGTGGAGTACGCCGTCGAGGAGCGGTACCACCACCTGTGCGCCTTCCCCCGGATCTCCCCGCGTACGGTCACGCGCTTCCTGGTCGACGCCTGCGCCGCCGAGCCGCCCCGGATCCGGCGGTGCGCCGACATGCTGGCCCAGGCCGGGGAGACGGCGGACCTGGAGGCCGCCCGGAGCCTCGGGCAGCGGCTCCTCGCGGTCCTGCCGGACGAGCACGCCGACGTCACCCCCGCCCTGGACGTCCTGCTGGGCGAGCCCGGCCTGGACACCGCCGAGCGGGTCACGGCGCTCGTGGCCCGGGCGGAGCGGCACCGCAGGGCCGGGCGCGCCGAGGACGCGCTCGCGGACTACCGGGACGCCCTCCAGCTGGATCCGTCCTGCCCGCGCGTCTTCACGGGCCGCGGCGTCCTCTACCGGGCCATGTCCCGGCTCGCCGCGTCGCGCGCGGACTTCACCCGCGCCCTGGAGCTCAACCCCGGCGACCCCGCCGCCCTGGCCGGCCGGGGCGCCACCCACCGGCTCATGGGGCGCTACGGCGACGCGCTGACCGACCTCCAGCGGGCCATCGAGATCAACCCCGAACTCCACTGGGCGCACGCCGAACGCGGCTGGTCCTATCTCGCCACCCGGCAGCCCGAGGCGGCGTTCACGGCCTTCACCCGCGCGCTCGGCCACCGGCCCGACGACTCCCGGCTGTTCATCGGGCGGGCCTGCGCCCACCGGTTCACCGGCCACTACGAGCTGGCGCTCACCGACTGCGGCCACGCCCTGCGCCTCAAGCCGGACTCGTGGTGGGCGCACGCCGTGCGCGGTGCGACGTACCGGCTGATGGAGCGCAACGACGAGGCGCTCGCCGACCTCACCCGGGCCATCGAGCTGCGCCCCGACTACGACTGGTGCCTGGCCGGGCGCGGGGAGGTGCTCCGGCGCGAGGGCCGGCTGGAGGAGGCGCTGCGCGATCTCGACCACGCCCTGCGCATCCAGCCGGACAACGACTGGGCGCTGGCCCGGCGCGGCGCGGTGTACTGCGCCCAGCGGCGCACCGAGGAGGCGCTGGCGGACTTCCAGCGGTCCCTGGACGTGATGCCCGACTACGACTGGGCGCTCATCCGGCCGGCGGGGCCCTACCGGCTCATGGGGCACGAGTTCGACTGGTACTCGGCCCCGGGGTGAGGCCGCCGGCGGGCGGCGGCGTGCGTTCCTCTGGCGATCAGCTCCCGGCTCGGGGCAGGCTGTCGTTCCTCAGCACGTGGGCGCACATGGAGGAGGGATATTCCATGAATCCGCACTTACGCCGGCAGCACGGGCGCCACCCATGAGCGGGTACGGGCACCGGAACGGGGAGGGCGTCTCGCGGATCGCCCTCACCCCCGCCGCCGCCGGGCTCGTCCGGCGGCTGAGCGAGCGGCACGGGCCGCTGATGTTCCACCAGTCGGGCGGCTGCTGCGACGGCAGTTCGCCGATGTGCTACCCGCGCGGTGAGTTCCGCACGGGCGGCTCGGACGTCCTGCTGGCCGAACTGGCCGTCGACGGGGTGGCGGAGCCGGTCCGCTTCTGGATGTCGGCCGAGCAGTTCGAGCGGTGGCGCCACACCCATCTGACGGTGGACGTGGTGCCGGGGCGGGGCAGCGGCTTCTCGCTGGAGGCTCCGGAGGGGGTGCGCTTCCTCATCCGCTCCCGGCTGCTGACGGACCGGGAGGCACGCGCCCTCGACGGCGCCGCCGCCACACCCCCGACCGGCTGAGCCACCGCCCGCCGGTCACCGTGTACCGGCCTCCGTCCGTCAGACGGAGGCCGCGTCCGCCAGGGAGAGCGTGTGGAGCCGGTCCGGCGGGCCGGGGCGGGCGTAGTACCAGCCCTGGGCCGTGTCGCAGCCCAGCAGCCGCAGGTGGTCCGCCTGGGTGCCGGTCTCCACGCCCTCGACCGTGACCGACAGGTCGAGGGTGTGGGCGAGCGAGACGATGCCTTCGACGATCTTCACGTCGACGGGGTCGGCGGGGGCGCACTGCATGCCGCGGGTGAAGGAGCGGTCGAGCTTGAGCGTGCTGACGGGCAGCCGGCGCAGGTAGGAGAGGTTGGAGTAGCCGGTGCCGAAGTCGTCGAGGGCGATATCGACGCCGAGGTCCGCGAGCTGGCGCAGCGGGCGCAGCTCCTCCTCGTCGGCGCCGATGAGGGCGTTCTCGGTGACCTCCAGGCACAGCGCGGAGGGGTCGAGGCCGGCGTCCTGAAGCACGGCGACGGTGTCGGCGACGAGGCCGGGGTAGCGGAGCTGGGAGGGCGAGAGGTTGACGTTGACGCGGAAGGGGGTGCCGTCGGGGCCGTCGGTGTGCCAGGAGCGGGCCTGGCGGGCGGCCTCGGCCAGGACCCAGCGGCCCAGCGGCACGATGAGGCCGGTGCTCTCGGCGAGGGGTATGAAGCGGTCGGGGCCGAGCACCCCGTGCACCGGGTGGAGCCAGCGGACGAGCGCTTCCGCGCCCCGTACGGTGCCGTCCTCGAGCCGTACCAGCGGCTGGTACTCGATGAAGAACTCGCCGTTGTCGAGGGCGGCGGGCAGCCGGTTGGTGAGGCCGTGGCGGGCGATGGCGCGGGCGTCGGAGTCGGCGTCGGCGAGCTCGTAGCGGTTCCCGCCGGCGGCCTTGGCGCGGTACATGGTGATGTCGGCGCTGCGCAGCACCTCGGCGGCGCCGAGCTCGCCGGCGGCGCCGTCGACGATGCCGATGCTGGCCCGTACGGACAGGTCGCGGCCGTCGAGGTGGACGGGCTCGGCGAGGGCGGCCAGCATCCGCCGGGCCAGCGCGGTCGCCTCGCCGGGGGCGGAGGGGCCGGTGATCAGGGCGACGAACTCGTCGCCGCCGAGGCGCGCGACGAGCTCCCGGGGCCCGGTGGCGCAGGCGCGCAGCCGTTCGGCGACGGCGACGAGCAGCCGGTCCCCCACCGCGTGGCCGAGGCTGTCGTTGACGGCCTTGAAGCCGTCGAGGTCGAGGTAGCAGAGCCCGAAGCGGCCGGCTCCCTCCTCGACGGAATCGGCGTCGGGCCCGGTTCCGGCCCCGGTCTCCAGCGCCTGGTCGAGGCGTTCGAAGAAGAGGGTGCGGTTGGGCAGGCCGGTGAGGGGGTCGTGGGTGGCCTCATAGCGCAGGCGGGCGTGGAGCTGGCGGCGCTCGGTGATGTCCTCCATCAGCGCCAGCTGGTACTGGGGTTCGCCGGCGGCGTCGCGCAGGAGGGTGACCGACATGTCGGTCCACACGACGCTGCCGTCGCTGCGGTAGTACGGCTTCTCGACGCGGTAGTGGTCGCGGTCGCCGCGCACGAGCTCGCGGTAGAGGCTCCAGAACTCGGGGGCGTCGTCGGGGTGGACGAGCTCGCCGACGTTGCGGCCGGTGACCTTGCGGCCGGGGCTGCCGAACATGCCCTGGAGCGCGCCGTTGACGTCGATGATGCGGCCGTCGACGTCGGCGATGCCCACCCCCACGGAGGTGTCCTCGAAGACGGCGCGGAACCGGGCCTCGCTGGTGTGGAGGGCCCGTTCGGCCTCGGCGAGGGCGGCGCGGGCCGCCTTGGTGGCGGCCTCCTCCTCGGCGCGGGCGTGTTCGGCGAGGGCCTGGGCGAAGCCCGCGGCCACGGCGTGCTGGAGGCGGGAGCAGCGGGCGCGGCTCTCCTCGGCGGGCATGGGGTGACCGGGCGGCAGATAGAGCACCAGGTAGGCGTCGATGACGCCGAGGATCTGGGGCAGCGCCTCGGGCTCGGTGCAGTGCGCGGCGACGAGCGCGGCACCGACGTCGTGGGCGGGGCGGGGGTCGAACGGCCGGGCGTGGAGGGCGTCGCGGAGCACGGCGGCCAGCGGCACGAGATGGCGCTCGAACTCGGCCCGGGAGACGGGGGCCGACAGCGTCGGGTGGACCGCCCGGCTCCATATGGCGGCGAACCGCCGCAGCCGGTCGTCACGCAGATCGCAGCGGGCGGTCCCGATGGCCGGTTCCCTCGCGGCGTACGAAACCGGGGAGGCGGTTTGCTTCACGGGCAGCATTCTGCCACTGAACCGTCCGGTCACGGCTGCCACCCCGCCCCGGCGTGCCGCGTCCGTATGGGATTCCGCTTCCGGATGCGGGCCGCAGTCACCGACATGGCGTCCTGTTGAGGGCGCGCCAGCGACGAAGAACAAACCGCACGGTCGATGCCGTACCGCTTCTTCTCCGACGTGACCCTCGGCAGACCCGACGCGTGGGACGAGAACGGGCCGCTGCCCCGGGGGGCCCTGGTGGGACGCTCCATCAGAGTGTGTCTCCAGCTCATCACAAGGGTGTCGGGGGGTGATGAGCAGAGGCTACTGATCGTTCGTTCGAATGGAAGCGTCAAGCGGAAATGGCTCATCCGCATTCGGCCACCGGCCACCTTCGCCTCCTGCGGGTTGTTCTCCACAGCGGTTCGAAACCACCCGATCGCGTGACATGCATCTCTTCCGCCCCAGGGGTCCACCGCGACTGCGGTGATGGCGGGACGTGTCGATGATCACGAAATCGATCGCTATCGGCCGCTTACCGGCCACCGCTGCAAATGATCACATGGAGGATGTATGTGCGGTACACGTGGGGGGTCCGTGATGAGAGGGATCGTCACCGGGGCCGGCCGGCGGCCCCGGTGGGACCGGCCGGTCAGCGCACCCCGACCGAGGCCAGCGCGCGGGCCTGGCGGGTCGTCGGGCGCACGGGGAAGTAGAGGTAGCAGACGCCGCCCGAGCCGCTCCTGACCTGGCCCTGGGCGTTGTGGCGCTTGGTCCGCAGCCAGATGTTCTCGAACTGCCGCCGCTTGTAGACGTGTTCGACCGCCGCGTCGGAGGGGCTGGCGGGGTCGTTGGCGACGACGTCGCCGCTCTCGGTGAAACCGGTCACGCACATCAGATGGCCCGCCGTGCCGTATCCGGCGCCGTCGAGCTCGGTGGCGAGGAAGGACTGCGAGGTGATGACCGGGATCCCGGCGCGGACCAGCCGCTCCGCGTCGTTCAGCGAGCGGAGCCGCGTGACCACGCCCTGGAGGTCGTGGTACGTGGCGGCGTAGGCGGCGTTGAAGGGCCAGTTGCCGCAGCCCTTGTACTGGTTGTCGTAGGTGTACCGGGCCGCGTGGCAGACCTGGGGGTCGGCGTAGGAGGGGTCGACCCAGGCCAGGTCACGGTCCGAGGGCCGCCGGCCCCAGTACTCGACCACCATCTGCGAGGACGTGGGGCTGCACCACGCCTCACCGCCGTTGTCGTACTCCGGGTACTGGCCCTTGTGGATCTCCTGCGAGTAGCGCGGGACCCGCAGCCGGTGGCCCGCCCCCTCCCCCGGCCGGGAGGCGGGCACCGTGAAGCGGTCGGGGATGTCGGAGGCCATGGCGCCCAGCCGCCAGACGGTGGGGCTCAGCCGGGTGCCGGGCCTGCGGTACAGGGTGAGCCGCAGCTCGTAGGCGGCCAGGCGGGTGCCGCTCGCGCGGTCGTCGACGGCGAGGGTGTCGGTGGAGACGCTGCTGCGCTTGTCGCCCTGGCCGTCGACCGAGGTCCGCCGGATGTCGCCGGGCGCGTCGCCGGAGGTCCAGCGGCCCATCACGTACCAGGGGGTGCGGGTGCCGTCGGTGTAGGAGGCGCGCAGCTCGGCCTGGAGCCAGGTGCCGGTGGGGGTGCGGGCGTTCCAGGAGACGACGATCTCCGTGGCGGGCGTGTCCAGCCGGCGGAGCGGGGAGAGCCAGGTGGCGTACTCCCAGCGGGCCGTGGTACCGGTGTGCGGGTCGGTGTAGTCGACGTCGCCGAGGGGACGGTCGATGACGAGCCCGGGGCGGTCGCCGCGGACGACCTCGGTGCCCGCGCCCTTTCCGCCGGACCACTGGGGGAAGGTGGACCAGGCCCGGTAGTCGACGGAGCCCTCCGGGCGGGCGGAGCCGCCGCCGGCCGGCGCGCTCGCGGCGGAGACCGAGGCGAGCGGCCCGGTCACGGCCGTGAGGGCGAGGGCGGCGGTGAGCACGGTGCGGCGCGGTGTGGGTCTGCTGGACATGTGGCCCCCAGTCGTGTGTGGTCGGTGCCGCGGGCTGCCGGACCGGCCCGGCGGGCCGGACCACTATCGCGCCACCGGACGGCCCAGGCCAGTGATTCCCGCGCGGCGCGTCCCCCATACCGCCGATGGCGGTCGCAGGGGGAGCGCGGTCCTGGGGTGGTGCGGTCCTAGGGTGGGGCGGTGAACGAACGAACCACGCTGAGCGGCCTCGCCCGCCGGCTGAGCGCGCTGCCCCCGTCCATCGGCCCCGTGCGGCTGGTGGCGGTGGACGGGCACGCGGGCTCGGGGAAGACCACCTTCAGCGAGCGGCTGGCGGCGGCCCTGGGCGGTGCCCCCGTCCTCCACCTCGACGACCTCGCGACGCACGAGGAGCTGTTCGAGTGGACCGGGCGGCTGAGGTCGTGGGTGCTGGACCCCTTCGCGCGCGGCGAGACGGCGCGGTACCGCGCCTACGACTGGGTGGCACGCCGATTTCCGCCGGAGGAGCGGGAGTTGCCCGCGGCCCCCGTGGTCCTGCTGGAGGGCGTGGGCGCGGGACGAGCGGAACTGAGGCCGTTTCTCGCGTGCCTGCTGTGGATGGAGTTGCCGCATGAGGGCTCCTGGGAAAGGGGTCAACTCCGCGACGGCCCCGAACTGACCGAATTCTGGGACGGCTGGAAGCGAGCGGAGCGCGCGCATTTCGCCGCCGACCCGTCCCGGCCCTACGCAGGACTACTGGTACTCCAGTGCAACGAGGGATACGAGGTGCTGGAGAGGCATCCGAAAACCGACTGACCCGCGCTTCCCCTCACTCTCCGTGCACACCCACGCCCGAACCGCGCCAAGGGTGCGTAGGTTCCCCGCCTACTGCCCCAACTCGGCTTGACCCAGGGGGCTTACAGGACTTACGTTCTCAATGTGCGGCCCCCCAAGGCCGCTTGCAGACGCGAAGCCCCCGGTTGTTCCCCCGTGATCGGGGGCTTCGTACTGCCCCCGCCCGGCGATTCGCGCCGTTTGTTCCCTCGCACCGCCGTACGGAGTCACCCTGGGTGATCGCTCTCCGGATCGCTTTCCCGGCCGCCCCCGGCTCACTCCCGTGCCGCGAACCGCTCCTCCACACCCTTCGGCCGACACCGATCGCGCAGGTACGATGCGAGACGGCGCACCCGACGGCGGGCGGCCCCGGGCCGGCCGCGCGGGACGCGTCGGTATTGATGGTCAACTCCCGTCCACAGCACAGCGGTTCGGAAAGGCGCGGCCAAGGCACTCGCCCGTCGGCACGGCACGCTACGGGGGCAGGTTTGTGGGGGACGTGATGGATCTCGGCATGCAGGGCCCGCCCGCCCCGGCCGATCTCGCCTGGCTGCGCGCCGTCGACGCCTACACCATGGGCGCGTACACCGAGGCCGAGAAGGAGTTCCGGGCGGCGGTCCGCGCCGATCCGGGGATGGCGGACGCCTGGCTCGGCCTCCACGCGCTGCGCGCGGAGACCACCACCGCGCTGCTGCGGATGTACCGGCACCGCGACCGCTTCGGCGAGCAGCGCGCCCGCCATCGACGGCCTCTTAACTCCTGGTACTGGCTGGGCTGGTGGGTACAGCCGGTGCTGGAGAGCCATCGCGATCTGCTGCTCGCCCATGCCTCGCACTGGCTCGACAGCCGGCACGTCCCCGAGCTCGACCGCGCCCTCGCCGGCTGCCCGCCCGCGGAGACCGACGCCCAGGTGCGCTTCCTCCACGCCTGCCGCGCCTATCTCGTCAAGGACTGGGAGCACCTCGTCCGCCACACCGAGCCCCTCCTCGACGACGCGCTGCTCGGCATCGAGGCGGGCCTGTTCGGCGGCATGGCCCGGGTGCGCCTGGAGATGTACGGGCAGGCCGAGCCGCTGCTGGCCGCCGCGCTGATGCGCTGCCGCAGCGAGCAGCCCCAGCGCAAGGAGCTGCGCTACTGGCTCGCCCGCGCCCACGAGGGCACGGGCCGCAGCGCCGCCGCCCTCCCCCTCTACCGGGCCGTCCACCGGGTGGACCCGACCTTCATGGACACCGCCGCCCGGCTGACCGCCATCGCCGACGGGGACGGCCTGGACGACGTCCCGGTGGACCTGGCGCCCGTACCGCTCGGCGGGCCCGTCGCCCCCGAGCCGCAGGAGCCCGGCGTGGAACCGGAGCCCCAGCCGTTCACCGACCCCCTCGACCTGCTGACCGGCACCGACCCGGACCCCGCGCCCATGCCCGGCGGCACGGCGGGCAACGCCCCCGTCGAGGCCGACGGCGTACGGGAGAAGTTCCGCGTCCCGGCCCAGGGCGGCCCGCCGCCCGCGCCCGGCCGCTCGGACCCGGTGCTGCTGGCCAAGGCCCTCGCCGAACTGGAGCGGATGGTCGGCCTCGAACCCGTCAAGCGCCAGGTGCGGGCGCTGTCCGCGCAGCTGCACATGGCCCGGCTGCGGGCCGGCCAGGGACTGCCCGTCCAGCCCCCCAAGCGCCACTTCGTCTTCTCCGGCCCCTCCGGCACCGGCAAGACCACCGTCGCCCGGATCCTCGGGCGGGTCTTCTACGCCCTGGGGCTGCTCGGCGGCGACCATCTCGTCGAGGCCCAGCGGGCCGATCTCGTCGGCGAGTTCCTGGGCCAGACGGCCGTCAAGGCCAACGACCTGATCGACTCCGCGCTCGGCGGGGTGCTCTTCGTCGACGAGGCGTACAGCCTCTCCAACTCCGGCTACAGCAAGGGCGACGCCTACGGCGACGAGGCCCTCCAGGTCCTGCTCAAGCGCGCCGAGGACAACCGCGACCGCCTCGTCGTCATCCTGGCCGGCTACCCCGAGGGCATGGACCGCCTGCTGGCCGCCAACCCCGGCCTCCACTCCCGCTTCACCACCCGCGTGGACTTCCCCAGCTACCGCCCCGCCGAACTCACCAGCATCGGCGAGGTCCTGGCCGCGGAGAACGGCGACGCGTGGGACGAGGAGGCACTGGAGGAACTCCGCAGCATCAGCGCCCACGTGGTGGAACAGGGCTGGATCGACGAGCTCGGCAACGGGCGCTTCCTGCGCACCCTGTACGAGAAGAGCTGCGCGTACCGGGACCTGCGGCTCTCGGGGTACGCGGGGACGCCCACGCGGGACGATCTGGCGACGCTGCGGTTGCCGGATCTGATGCAGGCGTACGGGGAGGTTCTTTCGGGGCCGGGATGGGGCTCGCCCCGGCGCCGCCAGGGGGACGCGCCGCAGGACCCTGCGCCGTGACGGCTCCCGCCGGGGGATGCCCCAATCCCGCCCTTTCTCCCCCAGCTACCGCTGGGAGGTGCCCCCAGTTTCCCGGGGCTGCGCCCCGGACCCCGGGGGTCTGGGGGCTTGCCCCAGGAAACGGGAAGGGGCGGGACCGGGGCCCCGCCCCCGCCGCGACGGCGGCCAACCCCCACCGGGGAGCCCGGCGGTGCCGGACCGCCGTCAGCCCACCATGACCTCCCGCGCCTCCGGCATCCGCGCGTCCGGAACCACCCGGTGGGCCGGATCCCGTACCTCGCCCACGAGCATCTCGAGAACGTCCTCCAGGGCGACAAGCCCCAGCACCCGCCCCGACGAGTCCGCGACAGCGGCCAGGTGCGCGGCGGCCCGCCGCATCACGGTCAGGGCGTCGTCGAGCGGCAGCTCGGCGCGGATCGTCTGGACGCGGCGCCAGACGTGCTGCGGCACCGCCCGCTCGCGGTCCTCCAGGTCGAGGACGTCCTTCACGTGCAGATAGCCCATGAAGGCCCCGCCCGGGGAGGCGCATATCGGGAAGCGGGAGTAGCCGGTCCGGACCGTCAGCTCCTCGATCTCCCGGGGGGTGACCGACGGGTCGACCGTCACCAGCGTCGCCGGGTCCAGCAGGACGTCCGTGACCGGGCGGCTGCCCAGGCCCAGCGCGTCCTCCAGCCGCTCCTGCTGCTCGGGCTCCAGCAGGCCGGCCTGCCGGGAGTCGTCGACCAGCCGGTTGAGCTGCTCGCTGGTGAAGACCGCCTCCACCTCGTCCTTGGGCTCGACGCGGAAGAGCCGCAGCACCCCGTGGGCGCAGGCGCCGAGCAGCCGGGTGACCGGCCGGCACAGCCGGGCGAAGGTCACCAGGCCCGGACCGAGCCACAGCGCCGCCCGGTCGGGGGCGGACATGGCCAGGTTCTTCGGCACCATCTCGCCGATGACCAGGTGGAGGAAGACCACCAGGGCCAGGGCGATCACATAGCCCAGCGGGTGGATCAGCCCCTCGGGGAGGCCCATCGCGTGGAAGGCGGGCTCCAGCAGCCGGGCCACGGTCGGCTCGGCGACCGCGCCCAGCGTCAGGGAGCAGATGGTGATGCCGAACTGGGCCGCCGCCATCATCTCGGGCAGGTTCTCCAGCCCGGTCAGGACGGTCCGGGCGCGGCCCGAGCCCTCGGCGGCCTTCGGCTCGATCTGGCTGCGCCGTACGGACACGAGCGCGAACTCGGCGCCCACGAAGAAGCCGTTCGCCAGCACCAGCAGGACGGCGAAGAGGAGTTGCAGCACGTTCATCGCCGCTCCCCCGCCGTGGTGTCCGTACGGACGAACCGCACCCGCTCGGCGCGGTGGTGGCCGACGCGGCGGACCTTCAGCCGCCAGCCGGGGAGCTCGGCGCCGTCACCGGGGGCGGGGATGCGCCCCAGCAGGCCGGCGACGAGACCGGCGACGGTCTCGTAGGGGCCGTCGGGCGCCTCCAGGCCGATGCGCCGCAGCGCGTCGACGCGGCAGTCGCCGTCGGCGTCCCAGACGACGTGCCCGTCGCCGCGCGGCACCTGTACCAGTGCCGGGCGGCCCGCGTCGAGCGCGTCGTGCTCGTCGCGCACCTCGCCGACGAGCTCCTCGACGATGTCCTCCAGGGTGACCACCCCGGCCGTGCCGCCGTACTCGTCGACGACCACGGCTATCGGCTGTTCGCTGCGCAGCCGCTCCAGCAGCGGCTGCACCGGCAGGGTGCCGGGGACGAGCATCGGGGCGACGGCGATGCGCGTCACGGGGGTGCGCAGCCGGTCGTGGCCGGGTACGGCCAGCGCGTCCTTGAGGTGGACCATGCCGACGACCTCGTCGAGGCGCTCCCGGTAGACGGGGAAGCGCGAGAGGCCGGTGGCGCGGGTGAGGTTGAGGACGTCCTCGGCGGTCGCTCCGGACTGGAGGGCGCTGACCTTCACCCGGGGGGTCATGACGTGCTGGGCGGTCAGCCCGCCGAGGGAGAGGGTCCGCACGAACAGGTCGGCGGTGTCCTGCTCCAGGGCGCCGGCCCGGGCGGAGTGCCGGGCGAGCGAGACGAGTTCGCCGGGGGTGCGGGCGGAGGCCAGCTCCTCGGCGGGCTCCACGCCCAGGGCCCTGACGAGCCGGTTGGCGACCGTGTTCAGCCCGGTGATCACGGGCCGGAAGAGATGGGCGAAGACGCTCTGGGGGCCGGCCACGAAGCGGGCGACCTGGAGCGGCCGGGAGACGGCCCAGTTCTTGGGCACCAGCTCGCCCACGACCATCTGCACGGCCGAGGCCAGCAGCATGCCGGTGACGACGGCGGCACCGGGCGCGGCGGAGGCCGGCAGCCCGGTGGCGGCGAGGGGGCCGGTGAGCAGCCTGCCGAGCGCGGGCTCGGCGAGCATGCCGACCACCAAGGAGGTGATGGTGATGCCCAGTTGGGTACCGGAGAGCTGGAAGGAGAGCTCGCGCAGCGACGCGACCACGGTCCGGGCCCGGGGGTCGCCGTCGGCGGCGGCCCGCTCGGCCTCCGGCCTCTCGACGGTCACGAGCCCGAACTCGGCGGCGACGAAGAAGCCGTTCGCCAGGATCAGCAGGAGCGCTGCCACGAGCAGCAGAAGAGACACGGTGATACTCATGACGCCGCCTCGCTGAGGGGGGCGGCGCAGGTACTACAGGACGATCCGTCCATTGCCGGAGTACGTCACTCCTCGGTTCGCGGGTGTCCCCGGTGCGGGGCGGGCACGTGTGTGCCCGTGGCACCAGAGTAATCAAGGAACCGGCGACGGCATCGTCAGGTCGTGAACCGGATCGCTCACGTCATGAACGGGAACGTTCAGGCGGGGAGACTGCGGGGAAACGGCGGGGGTCGCGCGTCAGTCCGCGGAGTGGACGGTTCCGTGGGCGTCGACGAGCGCGCGCAGGGCGCGGGCGTCGGCGATGGCCCGCTGCCTGTCGATGCCGGTCTGGATGCCCATGGCGGGCAGGCTCGTTCCGTCGGAGAGGTCGAGGTGGACCCAGGAGTCGCCGGAGCGCAGATTGACCCGCACGATCTGTGCCCAGGCGAGCCGGCGGACGGTCGTCAGATTGGTGACGGTGACGCCGTCCTCGGTGGCGACGACCTTGGGCCGGCTGAGCAGCGCCAGGACCCCGAGCCCGAGGAGCCCGGTGGTGATGAACGTGACCCGGTCCCCCGTGGTGAACGACTCCAGCAGCAGCGACATCACCGTGAGCACGACCACCAGGGCCACGCCGATGCCGATGAGCACGGCGCGGGTGCGGGTCGGGCGGAAGGTGACGGGCAGCCGGTGGGGGTCGGCGGGCGGCACGGGGGAGGTCACGTCGGTGTTCTTCCTCGGGTCGTGAGCGGGTCCTGGGCGCTCGGGGTCCTGCGGGACCGTCAGATGCGGCAGGCGTGGATGCCGGTGGTCAGGATGGCGCGGGCGCCCAGGTCGTAGAGCTCGTCCATGATGCGCTGGGCGTCCTGCGCGGGGACCATCGAGCGGACGGCGACCCAGCCCTCGTGGTGCAGCGGGGAGACGGTGGGCGACTCCAGGCCGGGGGTGAGGGAGACGGCGCGCTCGACGTGCTCGACGCGGATGTCGTAGTCCATCATCACGTAGCGGCGGGCGACGAGGACGCCCTGCATCCGGCGGAGGAACTGCCGGACCTTGGGGTCGTCTGCGGGGGCGCCGTGGCGGCGGATGACGACGGCCTCGGACTTGAGGATCGGCTCGCCGATGATCTCCAGTCCGGCGTTGCGCAGGGTGGTGCCGGTCTCGACGACATCCGCGATGATCTCGGCGACGCCGAGCTGGATGGCGGTCTCGACGGCGCCGTCGAGGTGGACGACGGAGGCGTCGACGCCGTTGTCGGCCAGGTGCTTGGTGACCAGGCCGGAGAAGGACGTGGCGATCGTCATGCCGCCGAAGTCGCCGACGCCCTGGGCCGTGCCCGGGCGGGTGGCGTAGCGGAAGGTCGAGCCGGCGAAGCCGAGCTGCATGATCTCCTCGGCCTTGGAGCCGGAGTCGAGCAGCAGGTCACGGCCGGTGATGCCGATGTCGAGACGGCCGGAGCCGACGTAGACCGCGATGTCGCGGGGCCGCAGGAAGAAGAACTCGACGTCGTTCTCGGCGTCGACGAGGACGAGCTCCCTGCGGTCCTTGCGCTGGCGGTAGCCGGCCTCATGGAGCATCGCCGACGCAGGCTCGGAGAGAGAACCCTTGTTGGGAACGGCGATGCGCAGCATGAGGTCGTTTTCCTTTTGTACGGAGAGAAGAACGGGTGGGTGTGGTCCGCGGATCCGGTGGTTCCGGTGGATCTACAGGTGAGCGTATACGTCGTCGAGGGAGATGCCCCGGGCCACCATCATCACCTGAAGGTGGTACAGCAGCTGGGAGATCTCCTCGGCCGTGGCCTCGGCGCCCTCGTACTCGGCGGCCATCCAGACCTCGGCGGCCTCCTCGACGACCTTCTTGCCGATGGCATGAACGCCCTTGCCCACCAGCTCGGCGGTGCGGGAGGTGGCGGGGTCGCCGGAGGCCTTCTGCTGGAGCTCGACGAAGAGCTCCTCGAACGTCTTCTTGGACATGGTCCCCCTACCCTACGCCGCTCCCGCCCCGGGTCAGTGCCAGGGCTCGGAGACCGAGCGCAGGGTGACGGCCGTGGCGACGGCCGCGGTGACCGCCTCGTGGCCCTTGTCCTCGGCGGAGCCGTCCAGCCCGGCGCGGTCCAGGGCCTGCGCCTCGTCGTCGCACGTCAGTACGCCGAAGCCGACCGGGACTCCGGTGTCGACGGAGACCTGGGTCAGGCCCTGGGTGACGCCCTGGCACACGAAGTCGAAGTGCGGGGTGCCGCCTCGGATGACGACGCCGAGGGCGACGATGGCGTCGTAGCCCCGGCCGGCCAGCACCTTGGCCACGACGGGCAGCTCCCAGCTGCCGGGGACGCGCAGCAGCGTCGGCTCGTCGATGCCGAGCTCGTGGAGGGCCCGCAGGGAGCCGTCGACGAGACCGTCCATCACCTTCTCGTGCCACTGTGCCGCGATGACCGCCACCCGGAGGTCCTGGCAGTTCTTCACACTCAGCTGGGGGGCGCCCTTGCCGCTCACGTACCGTCTCCTCTGTCGTTGTCTGTCGATCACTGGTTGCCGCAGGCGGACACGTGCTCGCCGTCCAGCCAGGGCAGGTCGTGCCCCATGCGGTCCCGCTTGGTGCGCAGGTAGCGCAGATTGTGCTCGCCGGCCTGTACGGGCATGGGCTCGCGGCCGTTGACCTTGAGGCCGTGCCGGACGAGGGCGGCGGTCTTGTCGGGGTTGTTGGTCATCAGCCGCAGCGAGCGCACCCCGAGGTCGGTGAGGATCCGGGCGCCTGAGGCGTAGTCCCGGGCGTCGGCCGGCAGGCCCAGCTCCAGGTTGGCGTCGAGCGTGTCGTGGCCGTCCTCCTGCAGCTGGTAGGCGCGCAGCTTGGGCAGCAGTCCGATGCCGCGGCCCTCGTGGCCGCGCAGGTAGAGGACGACGCCCCGGCCCTCGTCGGTGATGCGCTCCAGGGAGGCGTGGAGCTGCGGTCCGCAGTCGCAGCGCAGCGAGCCGAAGACGTCGCCGGTGAGGCACTCGGAGTGGACGCGCACCAGGACGTCCTCGCCGTCGCCGAGCTCGCCGGCGACCAGCGCGATGTGCTCGACGCCGTCGACGGTGGAGCGGTAGCCGTAGGCCTTGAAGTCGCCGAAGGCCGTGGGCAGCCGGGTCTCGGCCTCGCGCCGGACGGTGGGCTCGGAGGCGCGGCGGTAGGCGATCAGGTCCTCGATGGAGATGATCGACAGGCCGTGCTTGCGGGCGAAGGGGACCAGCTCGGGCAGGCGCAGCATGGCGCCGTCCTCGCCGGCGATCTCCACGATGGCCGCGGCGGGGCGGAGCCCGGCGAGGCGGGCGAGGTCGACGCCGGCCTCGGTGTGGCCGTTGCGGGCCAGGACGCCGCCGGGCTTGGCGCGCAGCGGGAAGACGTGGCCGGGGCGGACGAAGTCGCCGGGGATGGCGGCCGGGTCGGCCAGCAGCCGGATGGTGACGGCGCGGTCGGCGGCGGAGATGCCGGTGTCGGTGCCGTGGGCGCGGGTGGCGTCGACGGAGACGGTGAAGGCGGTGCGCATGGACTCGGTGTTGCGCGTGACCATCTGCGGCAGGTCGAGCCGGTCGATGTCCGGCTCCTCCATGGGCACGCAGATCAGGCCGCGGCACTCGCTCATCATGAAGGCCACGATCTCGGTGGTGACCTTCTCGGCGGCGACGATGAGGTCGCCCTCGTTCTCGCGGTCGGCGTCGTCCACGACGACGACGGGCCGGCCGGCGGCGACGTCGGCGATGGCGCGCTCGACGGGGTCCAGGACGATCTCGTCGCTCGCGTACCAGCTCTGCAGGGCGGTCATGCCGCCACTCCTTCCGTAACAGTTCCCGTGGCCGTGCCGCTCATCCGCGAGCGCAGCCACCAGTCGCGCATGCCCCACAGGACGAGGGCGAAGTAGACGACGTAGACGAGGCCGGAGAAGGCGAGCCCGCTGTCGAAGGCGAGCGGGACGCCGACGACGTCGACGAGCAGCCAGGCGAACCAGAACTCCACCAGCCCACGGGCCTGGGCGACCATCGCGGCGAGGGTGCCGACGAAGATGTACGCGTCCGGCCAGGGGTTCCAGGACAGTTCGGGGACGGCCGTGAAGAGGGCGCCGACGGCGACGGTGCCGACGGCTGTGCCGGCGAGGAGCACCGCGCGCTCGCGCCAGGTGGCGAAACGGATGGCGAGGGAGCCGTCCTGGGCCTGCCGCCTGCCACGGGTCCACTGCCGCCAGCCCCACGCGGCGACCCCGATGACCAGGAGCTGCTTGCCGACGCCACCGCTGAGGTGGGCGGAGGCGTAGGCGGTGACGAGGATGAGGCCGGAGAGCAGCTGGGCGGGCCAGGTCCATATGGAGCGGCGCCAGCCGAGGGCGAGGGCGGCGAGGCCGATGGTGTTGCCGATCATGTCGGACCAGATCACCTTCTGGCCGAAGGCCGAGAAGGCCTCCTGGCTCAGCCAGTCGAGGGCGCTCACGCGACGGCCCCCTCGGTGACGCTCTCTCCGGCGGAGGGCTTGCCGAGCAGCCGCTCGACGTATTTGGCGAGGACGTCCACCTCGAGGTTGACCGGCTCCCCAACCTGCTTGACGCCGAGGGTGGTCAGGGCGAGCGTGGTGGGGATGAGGCTGATGGTGAACCAGTCGTCACCGGCCTCGACCACCGTCAGGCTCACCCCGTCGACGGTGATGGAGCCCTTGTCCACCACGTAGCGGGCGAGCGGGGCCGGGAGGGCGATCCTCACGATCTCCCAGTGCTCGCCGGGCACACGCTCGACGATGGTGCCGGTGCCGTCGACGTGGCCCTGGACCAGGTGGCCGCCGAGCCGTCCGCCGAGCGCCATGGGGCGCTCGAGGTTGACGCGGGAGCCCGTGGAGAGGGCGCCGAGGCTGGAGCGCTTGAGGGTCTCGGCCATCACATCGGCCGTGAACTCGCCGTCCGCCGTGTCCACGACGGTGAGGCAGACGCCGTTGACGGCGATGGAGTCGCCGTGCTTGGCGCCTTCGGTGACCAGGGGGCCGCGCAGCCGGAAGCGGGAGCTGTCGCCGAGCTCCTCGACGGCGACGACCTCGCCCAGTTCTTCGACGATTCCGGTGAACACTGTCAGTTCTCCTCGGTGGCGGGAGCGGTGGCGGGAGCGAGGGGGGTGGCGGTGACGCGCAGGTCGGGGCCCAGACGGGAGACGTCGGTGACGTCGAGGCGCAGCGCCCGGGCGATGGTTCCGATCCCGGCGTCGCCGAGGGCGGCGGGTCCGGCGCCCAGCAGGGCGGGGGCCAGGTAGCCGATGACGCGGTCGACGGCGCCGGCGGCCAGGAAGGCGCCGGCGAGGGTGGGTCCGCCCTCCAGCAGGAGGGAGCGGATCTCGCGGCGGTGGAGGACGTCGAGCAGCGCGGGGATGTCGAGGCCGGTGCCGCCCTCGGCGCGCGGCAGCCGTACGGTCTCGACGCCGGTGAGGTGGCTGGTGTCGGCGTCCTGGGCCACGGCCACGAGCGTGGGCGCGGCGTCGTCCAGGACGCGGGCGCCGGGCTTGACGGTGGCGTGGGTGTCGACGACGACGCGCAGCGGCTGGGTGACGGCGCCCCGGCGGAGCGGTCCGCCGCGTACGGCCAGGTGGGGGTCGTCGGCGCGGAGGGTGCCGGAGCCGACGACGACGGCGTCGGCCTCGGCGCGCAGCCGGTGGACGTCCTCGCGGGACTCGGTGGAGGTGATCCAGCGGCTGGTGCCGTCGGCGGCGGCGCTGCGGCCGTCGAGGGTGGCGGCGTACTTCCACACCACGAAGGGGCGCGCCCGGCGCACGGAGGTGAGCCACGCGGCGTTGCCCTCGGCCGCCTGGCCGGCGAGGAGGCCGCCCTCGACGTCGACGCCGGCGGCGGTGAGGGTGGCCGCGCCGCCGGTGGCGGTGGGGTTCGGGTCGGCGACCGCGTAGACGACCCGGGTGACGCCGGCCTCGATGAGGGCCTGGGCGCAGGGTCCGGTGCGGCCGGTGTGGTTGCAGGGTTCGAGGGTGACGACGGCTGTGGCGCCCCGGAGGTCGTGGCCGGCGTCGGCGGCGGCGTGCAGGGCGTCGACCTCGGCGTGCGGGCCGCCGGCCCGGCGGTGCCAGCCCTCGCCGAGGACCCGGCCGCGGGCGTCGAGGAGGACACAGCCGACGACGGGGTTGGGGCTGGTCGAGCCGAGGGCGCGGGCGGCGAGCGCGATGGCGCGTCGCATCGCGTCTGCTTCGGTCGCGGTGGCCACCGGGGTCCTCCTGCCTCATCGGGCAACGGACTCCGGGGCGTCGTAAGGAACGACGATGAGCGGGACCACAGCGGCGGTATCCGTCCGCCGGGGGACGGGAGAGGGTACGGCGGTGCCAGTGGTGAAACCGGTGGAACCGCCACCCATCCGCGTCACCTGTGGCGGTGGTGCCGATGTGTGCCCGCCGCGCACTGCCTCCCATCCGGACTTTAACCGTCGGTCCAGGAATTTCACCTGGTCAACCGGCCGCCGGCTGCGGTCGGGTCGCGGACTGTAACCGCCGGTTCGGATTTTCACCGACCCCGGAGTGCGCTGCGTAAAAATTGTTCGCTCAATAGTACAAGGTGGCTGACCTGCGGTTTCTTGATCCTCAGGCCGGACGTTCCGAGCGTACGCCGGGCGGCGGCGCGATGTCCATGGGGACTTGACACAGTGCGCCGAGGCTCACACCGAGGGCGACGAAGGAATAAGCGGCGATGGTCCGGACCTATTGACGCACTGGTCTAGTCCTCTTAACCTCTGCCACACCTCCGCGCCACTTCTCCGGAGAAGCACGAAGGGCCCGCCGGTCTGCGCACGCCACGGGCCACAGCACGTCGCAAGCCCCCCACGCACCGCGCTCGCAAGAGCCCCCACTGTGAGGAACACGCTCGTGTTGTCCCTGAAGAGACCCCGAAGAACCGCCGCCCTCGCATCGGTCGGCACCGCGCTGGCCGGGCTGCTCGTCGGCACCCTCTCGGCCACCGCCTCGCACGCCCAGGACCAGTCCGCCTGTCGCCCCGACGGGCTCTACACCACCCCGGGCGTCGACGTCCCCTACTGTTCGGTCTACGACACCGCCGGCCGCGAGAAGATGGGCGCCGACCACCAGCGCCGCGTCATCGGCTACTTCACCGGCTGGCGCACCGGCAAGGACGGCACCCCCGCCTATCTGGCCCCCGACATCCCCTGGGACAAGGTCACCCACCTCAATTACGCCTTCGCGCACGTCGGGCAGGACGACAGGATATCCGTCGGCGCGGACGGCCCCGACAATCCCGCCACCGGAATGACCTGGCCCGGTACAGCGGGCGCGGAAATGGACCCGGCCCTCCCCTACAAGGGCCACTTCAACCTGCTCAACAAATTCAAGAAACAGCACCCGGACGTGAAGTCCCTCATCTCCGTGGGCGGCTGGGCGGAAACCGGCGGATACATCGACGAGAACGGCAGGCGCGTCGATTCCGGCGGCTTCTACAAGACGGCGACGAACGCCGACGGATCGGTCAACCAGGCGGGCATCGACACCTTCGCCGACTCCGCCGTCGCGTTCGTGAAGAAGTACGGGTTCAACGGCGTCGACATCGACTACGAGTACCCGACCTCCATGAAGGACGCCGGGAACCCCAAGGACTGGGCGCTCGCCAACGCCCGGCGCGGCGGGCTCAACAAGGGCTACGCGGCTCTGCTGAAGACCCTCCGCGAAAAGCTCGACCGGGCCGGCGCCGCCGACGGCAGGCACTATCTGCTCTCCGTCGCCGCGCCCTCCTCCGGATACCTCCTGCGCGGCATGGAGACGTACCAGGCCACGAAGTACCTGGACTACGTCAACGTCATGTCGTACGACCTCCACGGCGCCTGGAACGAATTCGTCGGCCCGAACGCCGCGCTCTACGACGACGGAAAGGACGCCGAACTCGCCAAGTGGGGCGTCTACACCACCGCCCAGTACGGCGGCATCGGTTACCTCAACGGCGACTGGGCCTACCACTACTTCCGCGGCGCCCTGCCGCCCGGCCGGGTCAATCTGGGCCTGCCGTACTACACCCGCGGCTGGAAGAACGTCACCGGCGGCACCGACGGCCTGTGGGGCCAGGCGAAGACCACCGCCTGCCCGGCCGGTTCGGGGCTGACGACCTGCGGTGACGGCGCCGTCGGCATCGACAACCTCTGGCACGACCTCGACGACCAGGGCAAGGAGTCCCCCGCCGGCTCCAACCCCATGTGGCACGCCAAGAACCTGGAGAAGGGCGTCGCGGGCGACTACCTCACCCGCTACGGCTTCCCCGCCGGCACCAAGCTCACCGGTAGCTACGCCCGCCGCTACGACGCCGGCCTCACCGCGCCCTGGCTGTGGAACGCCGAGAAGAAGGTCTTCCTGTCCACCGAGGACGAGCAGTCGGTCAAGGCCAAGGCCCAGTACGTCGTGGACAAGGGCCTCGGCGGCACCATGATCTGGGAACTCGCCGGCGACTACGGCTGGAACGCCGCCAAGGGCCAGTACGAGCCCGGCAGCACCCTCACCTCGGCGATGTACGACGCCTTCAAGTCCGCCCCCGCCTACGGCGCCCGGCGCGCGACCACCGACCTGCCCACTCAGGCGCTCGACATCGACGTCAGCCTCACCGACTTCCCCCTGGGCGACTCCAACTACCCCATCAGCCCCAAGCTGCGCATCACCAACAACAGCAAGACCACCATCCCCGGCGGCTCGGAGTTCCAGTTCGACTACGGCAACTCGGCACCCGGCAACGCCAAGGACCAGTCCGGCTGGGGCCTGAAGGTCGTCCGCAGCGACCACACGGCGGCGAACAACATCGGCGGCCTCAAGGGCGACTACAACAGGGTCTCCCTGAAGCTCCCCTCCTACCAGTCGCTCGCCCCCGGCGCCACGGCCGTCGTCGACTTCGTCTACTACCTCCCGGCCGCCACCCCGTCCAACTGGACGGTGAACGTCGGCGGGACGACGTACGCGCTGGCCGGCGACCTGGCCCGGGGCACGACCGTGGTCGACCCGGGCGGCGCCACCCCGACGGCGACCCCAACCGGCACGCCCACCGCCACCCCGACCGGCGGCACCTGCGCGGCCCCCGCCTGGGACACGGCGACCGCCTACAACGGCGGCGCCACCGTCTCCTGGAAGTCCCACAGCTGGAAGGCCAAGTGGTGGACCAAGGGCGAGGAGCCCGGCACCACCGGTGAATGGGGCGTATGGCAGGACCTCGGCACCTGCTGATGGACTGAGGCCCGGACGACGACGGGCCGATGCCGAGGAGGGGTCGCATGAACGGCAGCACGGGACGCGGAGAACGGGGCACTCCCCCGGCGGTCCGCCGGGCCAGGGTCGCGATGGCGGCGGTCTTCGCCGTCCACGGCGCGGTCACCGGCAGCTTCGCCACCCGCGTCCCCTGGTTCCAGGACCACCTCGGCATCGGCGCCGGCCGCCTCGGCCTGGCGCTCGCCCTCCCCGCGATCGGCGCGTCGCTCGCCATGCCGCTCGCGGGGCGGATAAGCCACCGCTACGGATCGCGGACCGCGCTGCGCGCCCTGCTCGCCCTGTGGTGCGCCTCGCTGGTCCCGGTCGCCCTCGCCCCCGGGATGATCGCCTTCCGTCTGGCGCTGGCGGTGTACGGGGCCACGTCCGGGCTGGCGGACGTGGCGATGAACGCGCTGGGGGTGCGCACCGAGGAGCGGCTGGGGCGGTCGATCATGTCCGGGCTGCACGGGATGTGGAGCGCCGGGGCGCTCGCCGGTTCGGCGGCGGGCACGGTGGCCGCGCACGCCGGTACGGACGCGCGGGTCCATCTGGGGGTGGCGGCCGGCGTGCTCGTCCTGCTGGGCGCGGTCGTCTGTCACTGGGTGCTGGATCTGCGGGCGGAGCCGGAGGAGCATCCCCCGCCGCGCTTCGCCTTGCCGCCGCGTTCGGCGCTGGCGATCGGGGCGGTGGGGTTCTGCGCCGTCTTCGCGGAGGGCGCGAGCCTGGACTGGTCGGCGGTCTACCTGCGGGACGTCGTGGGCTCCGGCGCCGGTGTCGCGGCGGGCTGCACCACGGCCTTCGCCTGCACGATGGCGGCGGCCCGGCTGGCGGGTGACGCGGCGGTGCGGCGTTTCGGGCCGGTGCGCGCCGTACGGGCCGGGGGCGTCCTGGCGACGGCCGGCGGGTTGCTGGTGGTCGCCGGTGGTTCGGCGGTGCCGGTCATCGCCGGGTTCGGCCTGATGGGGCTGGGCATCGCGGTCGTCGTGCCGCTGGCCTTCGCGGCGGCGGGGCGCAGCGGGCCCGAGCCCAGCCGGGCGATAGCGGGCGTGGCCACCATCACCTACACCTCGGGGCTGGTGGCGCCGGCCGTCATCGGGCAGATCGCGAACGCCGGCTCGCTCACGGTGTCCTTCGCCGTGGTGACGGCGGGGGCCGCGGGGCTGGTGGCGGGCGCGGGCGTGCTGCGCGCCCCGGTCCGCGCGGCGTCGGCGGACCGGGCCGCGACGGCCGTCGAACGCCGCTGAGGCGGCGGGCCGCCACGCGCGCCGCCGCGGGCCGTGCGCCGTACCCCGGAGGGTGCGGCGACGGCCCGCGGTGGAGGGGGACTGTTCAGGCGCGAGGGGTCAGATCACGATGCCGCCGAAGATGCCGCCGCCCCAGCGGCCTCCGCCGCGGTTGCAGTCGCCGCCGCCCCAGCGCTCGTGGTGGCCGCCCCACTTGCCGCCGCCGCAGTCGTCTTCCCAGCCGCCGCGGTGGCCGCCCCAGCCACTGTGGTGGCCTTCCCGGCGACCGCCGCCGCAGTCGTCGTCATCCCAGCCGCGGTTGTGGTGGCCACCCCAGCGGCCACCGCCGCCGCAGTCCTCCTCGCCCCAGCCACCGCCGCCCCAGCGGTTGTGGTGGCCGCCCCACTTGTTGTGGCCACCCCAGCCACCGAACCAGTTGCCGCCCCAGTTCCACCAGTTGTTGTGGTGGGTCCAGACGTGCCGGTAGATGTGGTGGGAGTGGTGGTCGCAGTCCTCGTGGTGGCGCCCGCGGTCGTGGTCGCAGTCGCGGTCACGGCCCCGGTCGCGGTCACGACCCCGGTCGCAGTCCCGGTCGCGGTCGCGGTCGCGGCCCTTGTCCCGGTCGCCACGGCCCTTGTCGCGGTCGCGACCCTTGTCGTGGTCACGGCCCTTGTCACGGTCGCGGTCGCGGCCGTGGTCCCGGCCGCGGTCGCAGTCATGGTCGTCGTCCCAGCCCTGGACCTGGTTGCCGGACGCGATCTGCGGCGCGGCCTGAGCGACCCCGGCGACCGGAACGACGGTTGCGGCGGCGATGATCGCGGCGGCCGCGGTGCGGCCGACGTGCTTGCGCATGTGTGTCTCCTGAATTGCAGGAAATCGGACACGGGACGCATACCTCGCATGAACCGATAAACATCTGGCAAGCGTGGCCATACAGCCCTACGAGGTGTTAATTGCGCCGATCGCAGCAACACCGCGAGCGGACCCGGCGCACCGCCCCCGGCCGGGCTCCGGGGGCGCGGGAGCACCCCTCGGCCGCGCTTAGCATGGTCCGGATCATCACAACGCGAACATTTTGGGAGCACTCATGGGCCTGGGCGTCCGCTGGACCCTGCACGGGGACGGGCGCACCCCCGCCCCCGGCGCCGTCGTCAGACCGGATGAACGGCTCTCGTGGCCGAGGACGGCGGGGCTGGGCGCCCAGCACGTGGTGGCGATGTTCGGGGCGTCCTTCGTGGCACCCGTCCTGATGGGCCTCGACCCGAACCTCGCGATCATGATGTCGGGCATCGCCACGATGCTGTTCCTGCTGGCGACCCGGGGGCGGGTGCCCAGCTATCTGGGGTGCAGCCTCTCCTTCGTCGGAGTCGCGGCGATCATCCGGGCCCAGGGCGGCGACAGCGCGGCGGTCACCGGGGCGATCCTGGTGGTCGGTGTGGTGCTGTTCCTCGCCGGCCTGCTGGTGCGGCGGTTCGGCGCGCGGATCATCCACGCGGCGATGCCGCCGGTGGTCACCGGTGCCGTGGTCATGCTGATCGGCTTCAACCTGGCGCCGGTCACGGCACGGACGTACTGGCCGCAGGACCAGTGGACGGCGTTGCTGACGATGCTGTTCACGGGGCTGGCGGTGGTGTGCCTGCGGGGCTTCTGGTCCCGGGTGGCGATCTTCCTCGGCCTGCTCTTCGGCTACGCGCTGTCCTGGGTGTCCGACCGGCTCTTCGGCAAGATCCACTCGGTGAACGGCGGCGCCGAGGCCGTCGACCACTGGCGACTGGACCTGTCGGGCGTGGCCAAGGCGGACTGGGTCGGCCTGCCCTCGCTGCACGGGCCGAGCTTCGGCTGGTCGGCGGCGCTGGTGGCGCTGCCGGTGGTCATCGCGCTGATCGCGGAGAACGCCGGGCACGTCAAGGCCGTCGGCGAGATGACCGGTGACCGGCTGGACGACCAGCTGGGCCCGGCGATCGCGGCGGACGGCGTGGCGACGGTGCTCTCCACGGCGGTCGGCGGACCGGCCAACACCACGTACTCCGAGAACATCGGCGTGATGGCCGCCACCCGCGTCTACTCCACGGCCGCCTACTGGGCCGCGGCCTGCTTCGCCCTGCTCTTCGGCGTCTGCCCGAAGTTCGGGGCCGTCGTCGCGGCGATCCCGGGCGGGGTGCTCGGCGGCATCACCGTCATCCTGTACGGCATGATCGGCCTGCTGGGCGCGCAGATCTGGGTCCACAACAAGGTCGACCTGCGCAATCCGCTGAACCTCGTGCCGGTGGCCGCGGGCGTGATCATCGGCATCGGCGGCGTCTCCCTGAAGATCGGGAAGAACTTCGAGCTGGGCGGCATCGCGCTCGGCACGATCGTGGTCCTGTCCGGCTACCACGTCCTGCGCGCCCTGGCCCCGGCGCACCTCAAGGCGCAGGAGCCGCTGCTGGACGAGGGCACGAGCAGCTACGACCCGGTCGAGGACGCCGCCGAGGGCGAGACCCCCGCGCGCGGCGAGGCTTGATCGCCCACTCGTTCACCCGTTCTGGTTAACCATCGGACCAGATCGCCTACTCTCCGTGTTCGTCTGTCACTCTGTGCGTATGACGATGACGCGGGTACAGCCGGCGGCGGCCGCCGGTATCGAGGGGGTCCTGGTGCGGATGCGGGCGCTGGAGGCCGCGCTGCCGCCGAAGGACGGGGTGGCCGTCTTCAACCGGGTGTATCTGGCGGTCACGGAGGAGGTCGGCCGACGGGCGGCGGCCGGAGGCTTCCGGGACCGTACCGCCACGGCCGAGCTGGACGTGCGCTTCGCCGAGCGCTATCTGCGCGCCGTGGACCAGGCCGCGCGGGGGCGGCGGCAGCCCGCCTGCTGGCGGCCGCTGTTCCAGCTGCGCGGCCATCCGGCCGTCCGGCCGCTGCAGTTCGCGCTGGCGGGGATCAACGCCCACATCGGCCATGACCTGGCGCTGGCGCTCGTCGACACCTGCCGGGCGCTGGAGGTCGAGCCGTCCGCCCTCCAGGGGGACTTCCACCGGATCGGCGAGACGCTCGTCGCCCTGGAGGAGCGGATCCGCGAGGAGCTGATGCCGGGGCCGGACGCGCTCGATGTCGCCGATCCCCTGACCCATCTGGTCGGTTCCTGGACGCTGGAGGCCGCGCGGAACGCGGCCTGGGCCTCGTTCCGCGCACTGTGGGCGATACGCGAACTGCCCGAGCTGGCCGAGGAGTTCACCGACCGCGTCGACGCCGGCGTCGGCATGGTCGGCCGCTGTCTCCTCACCCCGCTGGGCTGACGCGCGCCCGTCCGCCCCGTACGAACGGGCGGGCGCGCGTCAGCGGGCGCGGTGGTGGAACGGCTCAGTCCTCCGGCAGCTCGACGGGCGCGATCTCGTCGAAGACGTCGCCCGGGCCGGGGTTGGTGGCGTCCGTGCCGCCGCCGAACTGGTGCATGACGCCCCACACCGCGTTCAGCGCGGTCTGGACGGCGCCCTCGGCCCAGCCGGCCGTCCAGGAGATGTCGTCACCCGCGAGGAAGATGCCGCGCATGTCCTCGGGCAGGCGGTCCTGCATGAAGTGGGTGTACAGCCGTCGCTGGTAGCGGTAGTGGCCCGGCAGGTTGGCCTTGAACGCGCCCATGAAGTAGGGCTCGTTCTCCCAGGAGACCGTCACCGGGTTGCCGATGATGTGCTTCCGGATGTCGACCTTGGGGTAGATCTCGCCGAGCGACTTGAGCATGACCTCCAGGCGCTCGTTCGCCGACAGCGGCAGCCACTTGAGGCTGTCGTCGCACCAGGTGTACGACAGGCAGATCACGGCCGGCTTGTCCGGGCCGTTGTCCAGCAGATAGGTGCCGCGGGTCATCCGGTCGGTGAGCGTCATCGACATCACGTCCCGGCCCGTCTCCTCGTCCTTGTCCAGCCAGAACGGCCGGTCCACGGGCACGAAGAGCTTGGAGGACTCCATGTAGTGGGTGCGCTCGATCGCCGTCCAGTGGTCGATCGGGAAGAGCGAGTCATCGCACTCGATCTTGGACAGCAGCATCCAGGACTGCGCGGTGAAGATCGCCGCCCGGAAGGTGCGGATGTCACCGGTCGCGTCGGTCACCGTGATGCGGTTGCCCGCCGTGCGGTGCAGCCGGGTGACGGCCGGGCGGGGGGCGCCGCCGTGCAGGGAGGACAGCGAGGTGCCCGGCGCCCAGTGGACGGTCTTCGCCGGCTCGCGCTCCCACAGGCGCAGCGGAAGCTGCTGGCTGCCGCCGACGATGCCGCGGTGGTGGTCGTCCGCCTCGGTGTAGACGACGCGGAGGATCTCCAGGATGGAGTTGGGGAAGTCGGTGTCCCAGCCGCCGGTGCCGAAGCCGACCTGGCCGAAGATCTCGCGCTGCCGGAAGGACTTGAAGGCCTCCGACTCGCAGAGGAAGCCGTAGAAGGTCTGGTTGTCGAGCTTCTCGACGAGCTTCGCCCAGATCTCGCGGATGCGCGGCACGTCGCGCTCGCGCATGGCGCGGTTCATGTCGGAGAAGTCGGCGCCCTCCTCCAGGCAGGCGTTCCACGCGGTGGCGACGTCGCGGTAGACCTGCGGCAGGTCGTCGATCGTCTCGGCGTAGTGCGACTCGCCCTTGAGGTCGACGACGGTGGAGGGGGTGTCGGGCGCGAGCGGGTTGGGGAACGGCTTGGTCTCCAGGCCCACCAGGTCGATGTAGTGCTGGAAGGCGGTGGAGGACGGCGGGAAGCGCATCGCGCCCATTTCGGCGGTCAGCTCGTCGTCGCAACCCTCGAAGCCGACGGTGCGCAGCCGGCCGCCGATCTGGTCGGCCTCGTAGACGACGGGCTTGAGGCCCATCTTCATCAGCTCGTACGCGGCGATGATGCCCGACAGGCCGCCGCCGATGACGGCGACCTCGGTGCCGTGCTCGGTGGCCGGGATCTGGCCGATGCCCGCCGGGTGGGCGAGGAAGTCGTCGTACGCGAAGGGGAAGTCCGGGCCGAACATGGTGATCGGCGGCTCGACGGGCTGGGCCTGCTCGTGCTCGTCGTGGGCGGCGGGGGGCACCGTGGACGTCATCGGCTGGACTCTCCTACTGGCAGGGGTGTTGAGGGGGGTGCGCGGGGCGGGGGCCGCGGGTCAGGTGAGCGAGGTGTAGAGCGCCGGGCGGCGGTCGCCGAGATAGGTGTTCTCGGCGCGGGAGGCCCGGAGCAGCTCCGGGTCGACGTCGGCGACGACCAGGTCCTCGCCGGCGCCGGCCCGGGCCCGTACGGTCCCGTCCGGGGCGGCCAGGCAGGACAGCCCCGCGAAGGTGAGGTCGCCTTCCACGCCACAGCGGTTGGCGTAGGCGATGTAGAGCTGGCTCTCCCACGCGCGGGCCGGGACGATCGTCTGCGGGACGATCTCGTACGGCCGCATCAGCGCGGTGGGGACGAGCAGCAGCTCGGTGCCGGCCAGGGCGTGCGCCCGGACGGTCTCGGGGAACTCGACGTCGTAGCAGATCAGGAGCCCGATCCGGACGCCGTCGAGCTCGGCCTGGACGACGAGGTCCCGGCCGGGGGTGAAGCTGGTGGTCTCGTACTCGCCGAAGAGATGGGTCTTGCGGTAGTTCGCGAGCCGGGTCCCGTCGGGGCCGATCAGCTGGAGGGAGTTGAAGACCGTCCCGCCGTCGCGCTCGGGGTAGCCGTAGCCGATGGCCAGGCCGTGCTCGGCGGCGACGCGCGCGACGGCGTGGGCGCCGGGGCCGTCGGCGGGCTCGGCGAGATCGGCGACGGCCTCGCCGAGGGCGTACCCGGTCAGGAACAGCTCGTCGGTGAGCAGCAGCCGGGCGCCGGCGGCGGCGGCCCGGCGCGCGGCGCCGTCCAGGGCGGCGATGCTGTCGGCGGTCGAGGCGGGAACGCCGCTGGGGCCTTGGAACAGCGCGATACGCAGCGGCGTCATGCGTCCTCTTCAGCAGTCGAGCGGAGCCGTTCGGCAGGGCGGTTCAAACACTCATACGTTTAAACGACTCGACGGTAAGGTTTGCGCTCTTCGCCGGACAAGGCGCGGACGTTGCGCGAGGACGGTGGATTCGTTGCGCGTTTCGCCGCCGTGGCGGCGAAACGTTGCGTGGGCCTGCTGGGACCTACCCCTGGACCTCCCGCACCCAGGCGGTCAGCCCCGCCACGAAGCCCGCGCGCTCCTCGGGTGTCAGCCCGTCCAGGGCCCTCAGCAGCGGCTCGCCCCGGAGCGCGACGAAGGTCTCCAGGAGCGGCCGGTAGTCCTCCGCCAGCGAGACGAGCACCCGGCGGCGGTTCCCCGGGTCCTCCGCCCGTTCCACGATCCCCGCCCGGCTCAGCGCCCCCACCAGTTCGCTGGCGGTCGGCAGGGAGACATGCAGCCGCCCGGCGATCTGGCCGACAGTCAGCGGCACCCCCGCCAGCAGGTGCGGCAGCACGGCGCCGTGCCGGGCCGTCAGCCCGTGCTTCTCCATGGCCTCGCGCAGCGCCGGCGGCATCTGCTCACGGACCCTCACCTTGCGGAAGAAGGGCTCCAACAGGGGGACGAGGGCGATGACTTCGACCTCTTCGGCGGTCGGGGGGCGGGGCGGTGTCCCGGTTCTGATCGCGTGCGGCATACTTCGATTGTAGATGCTTTGGACTTCCGAACCATTTGGATTCCCGAAAGGTGTGGGTGGCCGGATCATGCCGTCGATCAGCTACAGCGATGCCCTCAATGACGCCCTGGAACGCATGAAGGATCTGGGGTACGAACGCGGCCAGGGAGTCGACCTGGCCAATCACGGCCCGATGGGAGCCGAGGCGCTGGCCCTCCTCGGGCACGGGGACGAGGTGTCCCGCTGGGTGGAGCGCTACCGGCGCGCCATGGAGCACCACGAGCCGCCCGCCCCGCGCTTCGCCCTGGACCCCACCGACGAGTCCTCCTGGCGCCCCGCGCTCGGGGCGTTCCACCGGGCCGGCGACTGGGAGGCCCTCTTCACCCGCGAACTCGCCGAGGCGCACTGGCGCGAGGTGGTCGTCCGCTGGTGGCCGCGGCTGCTCCCCGGTCTCTTCGCCGGGCTGACCCACGGCCTCATCCGCGTCGCGCACGCCGTGCGCGGCCTGTACGCCGCCGAGCGGCCCACCCAGCTCCAGCTGGACGAGCTCGCCCGGGGGCTGGCCTACTGGGCCGCCCGCTTCACCGAGCTCCCCGGCCACCCACGCCTGACCGGGACGTACGACCTGGCGGGCGCGATCGCCGCGCTCCCCCGCGTCCCGCACGACGGTCCCCTGCGCCCGGAGGTTCCCCGGCAGCGCCTGGCCCGGCTCGCCGAACTCCCCGGCTACGGCGAGGCGTTGACGTCACTGGCGCCGGACCGCGCGGACCGGCTGCTGAGCGAGATGACCCTCCGCTTCGCCGGCGTCTACCTCGCGCACCCCGAGGTCTTCCCCGTCCCGCTGATCCACGGGGTGACCGCGCCCGCGGCCGCCCGTCTCGTCCTCCCCCACCTGCCACCGGAGCTCCACGAGCCGACACTGGCCGCCCTCTGGCAGGTGCACATCACCTTCCTGCTGGCCTTCACCACCGACCGGTGGGACGAGGACGCCGACGCCCGGCGGGCGGAGGCACAGGCGGCGCCCCCGGCCCCGGAGCTGGCCGCGCGGGCGGCGGAGCACGGGGACGAGCACGTGATCAAGTTCACCGAGGCGTGCCTGCGCGAGCACGCCCTGCGGCCCGACCCGCGCTATCTCGCCGCGGCCTTCGCCGCCCAGGGACGGGTCGACCGGCTGGACGCCGGCGGCGCGATCGGCACCGCCGGGCGCCGGTGACCCACCGGGCCGGAGACAGCGGACATCAGCCGCTGCTTACGGCCAGGAGGGCGCGGTCCCACTGTCAGGACGGGGCGCCGGAGCTGAAACGGCGCAGCAGCGGGGAGAGGACCAGCACGGACTTGGTGCGCTCCACGAAGGGCTCGCCCGCGATGCGCTCCAGGACCCGCTCGAAGTGACGCATGTCCGAGGCGAAGATCTGCACGATGGCGTCGGCCTCACCGGTGACGGTGGAGGCCGACGCCACCTCCGGGTAGCGCGAGAGGCCCCGGTGGATCGCCTCGGGCGAGGTGTTGCGACGGCAGTAGAGCTCGATGAACCCCTCGGTCTCCCAGCCGAGCGCCGCCGGGTCCACCCGCACGGTGAAACCGGTGATGGCGCCCTCGGCGCGCAGCCGGTCCACCCGCCGTTTGACGGCGGGCGCGGACAGGCCGATCTCCGCTCCGATGTCGGCGTAGGAGCGCCTGGCGTCCTCGGCCAGGGCATGCACGATGCGTTCGTCGAGCTCGTTCAATCGCACGGCGGGTGGATCACTTTTCTCCGGGTCATGGCTACTGCTACCTGCAGTAGATCACGTGCCCGGCCCCGCTCCCGACTCGTGCGCGGTGGGGGCGGCTCATCTGCCGAGGGTGGTGACCATGGCGGAGGGGCCGGGGAAGTCCTCGATCAGGGCGTCCATCAGGACTTCGTCGACGCGCTGGCCCATCCAGTGGCCGGATTTGCGGAAGCGCCCGGTCGGCCGGAATCCGGCCTTCTCGAAGGCGGTGAGCCCGGCCCGATTGGGTTCCAGGACCCGTAGCCACACGGCGTGGAGGCCGCCCAGGTGGAAGGACCAGTCGAGGGTGAGCCGGGTGGCCTCCTCGGCGAAGCGCCGGCCCCGGTGGGCCGGGGCGAGGAGGATGGAGAACTCGGCCCGCTGCTCCCGGGCGTCGACCCGGAGCGCGGTGAGGCCGATGGGCTGCTTGTCCTTGAGCCGGACGATCTCGAAGCGCGGATGGTCGCGGTCGTCGAGGGCGCGGTCCCACTCGTCGGCCCGGGCCTCCCATGTCTGCGGGAAGCGGCTGCCGCGGCCCAGGACGCTGCCGGGGTCGGTCTCCCATCGGTGGTACTCGGTCAGCATCTCGTCGCGGGGCATGCCCAGGGCGAGGCGGTCGCCGGTCAGCAGGAGGTGGGGGCTGCTCATCGGATGTGATCCCTTCGGTGCCCCGGACGGCCGGGCCGGGGCCGTCGACATACCCGAAAACGGCTGCTGCCGGGCCCGCGTGGAGCGGACCCGGCAGCCAGGGATCATAGGGCGGCGCGGAAGAAGATCACTTCCTGTTGGAAGGCTTCCGGGACTTGGCGGAACGCTTCGCCGTCGGCTTCGCGGCCTTCGCGGGGGCCTGGGCGGTCTTCGCCGCAGCCTTCGGCGCCGCCTCGGACGCCTCCTGAGCCACCTCGGTCACAGCAGCCACCAGCTCACCACGGGCTTCCCGGGCGAGCCGCGAGCTGCGCATGCCGTAGGCGAAGTAGAGCACCAGGCCGATGACCATCCAGCCGCCGAAGACCTCCCAGGTCACGACGTCCAGGCTGGTCATCATGTAGACGCACAGGGCGCAGCCGATGGCGGGGAAGACCGGCGCCAGCGGCACCGTGGTGTCGCCGAAGGGCACCCGCACACCCGAAAGCGGTACCCGGAAGCTGCGCTTCATGGTGGGACGGGTGAACCGGAGCACGATGACGGCGATGTTGACCAGCGCGAAGGCGAAGAGCGTGCCGATGCTGGTGGCGTCCGCGAGCTGGCCGAGCGGCACGGCGGCGGCGAGGACGCCGCAGAAGAGCGAGACGATCACGGTGTTGGCGACCGGGACGCCCTTCTTGTTGACCTTGGCGAAGGACTTGGGGACCAGTCCGTCGCGGGACATCGCGAAGAGGATGCGGGTCTGGCCGTAGAGGACGGTCAGCACGACGCTGGCGATGGCGATGACGGCACCGGCGGCCAGCAGGACGGCCCAGAAGCTCTGGCCCGTGACGTCCTTCATGATCCCGGCCAGCGCGGCCTCGGAACCCTCGAACTTCTTCCACGGCAGGGCGCCGACGGCGACGGCCGCGACCAGGACGTAGAGGGCCGTGACGATCAGCAGGGAGAGCATGATCGCCTTGGGCAGGTCCTTCTTGGGGTCCTTCGCCTCCTCACCGGCCGTCGACGCGGCGTCGAAGCCGATGTAGGAGAAGAACAGGCTGGCGCCCGCGGCGCTGACGCCGCCGAGGCCGAGCGGCATGAAGGGCGCGTAGTTGCCGGCGCGGATGCCGGTGAAGGCGACGGCGCAGAAGAGCAGCAGGGCCACGATCTTCACGCCGACCATGATGGCGTTGGCGCGGGCGCTCTCCTTCGCGCCGCCCAGCAGGAACGCCATGCACAGCAGCACGACGAGCAGGGCCGGCAGGTTGAAGACGCCGCCGTCCACGCCGGGCGGGTTGGCCATCCACGTCGGGATGGTGACGCCGAGGGTGCCCTGGAGGAGCTCGTTGAGGTACTGGCCCCAGCCGACGGCGACGGCCGCGACGGAGACGCCGTACTCCAGGATCAGGCACCAGCCGCAGACCCAGGCGACGACCTCGCCCATGGTGGCGTAGGCGTACGAGTACGAGGAGCCGGAGACCGGGATGGTGCCGGCGAGCTCGGCGTAGGACAGGGCCGAGAAGAGCGCGGTGAGACCGGCGATCACAAAGGAGATCACCACGGCGGGGCCGGCCTTGGGCACGGCCTCGCCCAGCACCACGAAGATGCCGGTGCCCAGGGTGGCGCCGATGCTGATCATCGTCAGCTGCCACATGCCGAGCGAGCGGCGCAGCGAGCCGCCCTCGCCCTGGCCGCCCTCGGCGACCAGGCGCTCGACGGGCTTGCGGCGCATCAGGCGGCTGCCGAAGCCGGCGGTCGGCAGCGGGGCACGCCTGGCGTCGCCGGTCAGGGCCGGCGATGCGCCTTTGTCCAACACTGGGGTCGATCCCACAGGGGTCGCTCCGTTCATGATTCCCGGTCGGGGGTGGCCGGTCGGGAGCGACGGCGCGGCGGTCCCAGGGTGCGCCGGCATGGCAGAGCAAACCCGTAGCGAGGGGGTACCGCCGAGCAAGCGGTATCCGCCACTCCACGTTCTGCGCAGACCTTACGAGGTGAGGGCCCGCGCTCGTAATGCACCATTCTTGCGTATGCCCGTTCGATCATTGCGTCGGGGGGCCCTTATCAGTGAATCATTGCGCACGGTGTCATGAATCGGTACAGGGGCAGCAAAAAAGGGGCGCGACCCGGCGAACCGGATCGCGCCCCTCTTCACGGGCGGTGCGTGATTACTGCCAGCTGGCGTGCAGCGGCTTGCCCTCGGCGTAGCCGGCGGCGCTCTGGACGCCGACGACGGCACGCTCGGCGAACTCCTCCAGGGAGCCCGCGCCCGCGTAGGTGCAGGAGGAACGGACACCCGCGATGATCGAGTCGATCAGGTCCTCGACGCCCGGGCGGGCCGGGTCGAGGAACATGCGGGAGGTGGAGATGCCCTCCTCGAACAGACCCTTGCGGGCCCGGTCGTAGGCGGACTCCTCGGAGGTGCGGTTGCGCACGGCACGGGCCGAGGCCATGCCGAAGGACTCCTTGTAGAGGCGGCCGTCGGCCGTCTGCTGGAGGTCGCCCGGGGACTCGTACGTCCCGGCGAACCAGGAGCCGATCATGACGTTGGAGGCACCGGCGGCCAGCGCCATGGCCACGTCGCGCGGGTGACGGACGCCACCGTCGGCCCAGACGTGCTTGCCGTACTTCTTGGCCTCGGCGGCGCACTCCAGCACCGCGGAGAACTGCGGGCGGCCCACGCCGGTCATCATGCGGGTGGTGCACATGGCGCCCGGGCCCACACCGACCTTGATGATGTCCGCGCCGGCCTCGATGAGGTCGCGCACGCCCTCGGCGGCGACGATGTTGCCCGCGACGATCGGGACGTTCGGGTCGAGCGACCGGACGGCCTTGATCGCGGAGATCATCGACTCCTGGTGGCCGTGGGCGGTGTCCACGACGATGGTGTCGGCACCGGCGTCCAGCAGGGCCTTGGCCTTGCCGGCCACGTCGCCGTTGATGCCGACGGCGGCGGCGATGCGCAGCTTGCCGTCCTTGTCGACGGCCGGGGTGTACAGCGTCGCGCGCAGGGCACCCTTGCGGGTCAGGATGCCGGCCAGCTTGCCGTCCTTGTCCACGGCCGGGGCCAGCTTGCGGTGCGCGGCGTCGAGCTGGTTGAAGGCCTCGCGCGGGTCGATGTCGGCGTCGAGGAGCAGCAGCTCCTTGGACATGACCTCGGACAGCTGGGTGAAGCGGTCCACACCGGACAGGTCGTGCTCGGTGACGACACCGACGGGGCGCTGGTCCGCGTCGACGACGACGCCGGCGCCGTGGGCCCGCTTCGGCAGCAGGGAGAGCGCGTCGGCGACGGTCTGGGTGGGGGCCAGCACGATCGGGGTGTCGAGCACGTGGTGACGGCCCTTGACCCAGGAGATGACCTCGGTGACGACCTCGATCGGAATGTCCTGCGGGATGACGACGAGGCCACCGCGGCGGGCGACCGTCTCCGCCATGCGGCGGCCGGCGATCGCGGTCATGTTCGCGACCACGAGCGGAATGGTGGTGCCCGTCCCGTCCGGGGCGGAGAGGTCCACACCCTGGCGGGAGCCGACCGCGGAGCGGCTCGGCACCATGAACACATCGTCGTACGTCAGGTCGTACGGCGGCTTCTGGTCATTGAGGAAACGCACGTGCTGATACATCCCAGTCGTTCGAGGTGACCCCCGACAAGGCATGCCGAGGGAAAAGCACGTACTTCATTCTCACATGCCGACCGGGGCACCTGGCCAGTCCCGAACCTCCAGGGCTGTCCGGGAGGGCCTTGGCCGATCCTCCAAGGCCTGCCGCTGACCTGCTGGAATCCCCTCCCGAGGGCGGGAAGGGACGCCGCTACGCGCCGTCCGGATCGGTGCGGTCCAGGGCCGGGCGGGGGCCCGGGCCCGTCTCGTGGAGGAGGAAGTCGGCGGCGGCGGTGTCCGTGACCAGGCTGGTGACCAGGCCGGAGCGGAGCACCGCGCCGATCGCCGCCGCCTTGCGCAGCCCGCCGGCGATCGCGACGACCTCCGGTATGCGGCGCAGCCGGTCGGCCTCGACGGTGATGCAGCGCTCGCCCAGGTCCCGGCCGATGCGGCGGCCCTCGGCGTCGAAGAGGTGCGCGGACATCTCCGCGGTCGCGCCGAGCGAGGCGTAGTGCTCGCGCTCCTCCTCGGTGAGCATGTCGTAGACCGTGGAGACGCCCGACTCCCAGGAGCCGATGGACACGGCGGCGACGGTGACCCGGTCGAAGTACTCGAAGGCCCGGGCGATGCCCGTCTGGCCGCGCAGGGCGGCGGCGGTGGCCGTGTCCGGCAGCAGCATCGGGGCGTAGATCGGGTGGGCCTCGCCGCCGGAGACCTGGGCGGCCCGGCGGACGGCCTCCACCGAGCCGCGCTCGGCGGTGCCCGCGTCGTAGACGCCGGTGAGCTGGACCACCGTGCAGGGGGGCAGCCGGTGGAGGGCGGCGGCCATGTGGATGGTGGAGCGGCCCCAGGCGAGGCCGAGCACATCGCCCTCGTGGACCAGCTCGCCGAGCAGGCCGGCCGCGACCTCGCCGAGGTTCTCCGGGTCGGCGGCGTCGTCGGCGGCGTCGGCCGGGGACTCCACGACGACCGCGTGGCGCAGGCCGTAGCGGGCGCGCAGCGCGTCGGAGCGCTCCGCGTCCAGCTCGGCCGGCACCCGGATCTCGATCCGCACGAGGTCGCGCTCGAGCGCCGTCTCCAGTACTCGGGCCACCTTGAAGCGGCTCACGCCGAACTCCTCGGCGATCTGGATCTTCGACTTGCCCTCGAGGTAGAAACGGCGGGCCATCGCCGCCGCCTGCACCAGCTCGGCGGGCCCCATGGGCGTGGCTGAACGGCCGGCCGTCGACACCGCGGTCTCCTCACTACTGTGGTCAAGCTTCGCTGCTACCGCGTGGGTAGCCACTGGGATGGGTGTAGCTGTTTCTGCCGAAGGTGTCCCGCTGTGACGCGTGGACCCGATGTCATCCTGTCAGATTCGACGGTCCGCGATCAGACCTTGACCTCGGCCCTCAGCAATTCGGGCGAGCGGCACGGGCCGCTCAGTGGGCGCAGGCCCAGGGCGCGCCGAGGGTGGCCCGCTCCGCCTGCGTGCGCAGGGCGCGTACGGCCTCCGCCGGGTCGTCCATACCGTAGACGGCGGAGCCGGCCACGAACACGTCCGCGCCCGCCTCCGCGCACCGCTCGATGGTGGCGGCCGAGACGCCGCCGTCCACCTGGAGCCAGATGGGGAGGTTGTGGCGCGAGATCAGCTCACGGGTGCGGCGGATCTTGGGCAGCATGATGTCGAGGAACGACTGGCCGCCGAAGCCCGGCTCGACGGTCATGATCAGCAGCATGTCGAGCTCGGGGAGCAGGTCCTCGAAGGGCTCGATGGGCGTGGCGGGCTTGAGCGCCATCGACGCCCGGGCCCCCAGCCGCCGGATCTCCCGCGCCAGCCGCACGGGCGCGTGGGCCGCCTCCGCGTGGAAGGTCACCGACCCGGCGCCCACCTCCGCGTACTGGGGCGCCCAGCGGTCCGGGTCCTCGATCATCAGATGGCAGTCCAGCGGCGTGTCGGTCGCCTTGAGCAGCGACTCGACGATCGGCACGCCGAGCGTCAGATTGGGGACGAAGTGATTGTCCATCACATCGACGTGGAGCCAGTCGGCGCCCCGCACGGCCTGCGCCTCGTCGGCGAGCCGGGCGAAATCCGCGGAAAGGATGCTGGGGTTGATCTGTACTGCCATGCCCCAAGCCTGCCATGTCGCGAGCGTTGTCTTTGACACGGGGCCGCCCCGGCCCCCGCCCCTTCCCGCGGCCGGGAGGTCAGCCCGTGCGGCGCAGCAGCGCCAGATACATCGCGTCCGTGCCGTGGAGGTGCGGCCACAGCTGGACGTCCGGGCCGTCGCCGATCATCGGCACGCCCCGCATGAAGGGACGGGCGTCGATCCACTCGGCGGGCGGGGCCTCGCCGCCGCGGCCGCGCAGCACGTCCTCGACGACGGCCCGCGTCTCCGCCAGGTGCGGCGAGCAGGTGGCGTAGCCGACGACACCGCCGACGCGCACGGAACGCAGCGCCTCGCGCAGCAGCCCGCGCTGGAGCGGCGCGAAGCCTGCCAGGTCCTCGGGGCGGCGCCGCCAGCGGGCCTCGGGGCGGCGGCGCAGGGCGCCCAGGCCCGAGCAGGGCACGTCGACCAGGGCCCGGTCGAAGGACCCCTCGCGCCACGGCGGACGCGTGCCGTCCGCGGCGATGACCTCGTACGGGCCGGGGTTGCCGGCCAGGGCGCGGGCCACGAGGCGGGCCCGGTGCGGCTGCTTCTCGGACGCCAGCAGCGCAGCTCCGCGCTGTGCCGCGAGGGCGCCGAGCAGGGCGGCCTTGCCGCCGGGGCCGGCGCAGCCGTCCAGCCAGCGCTCGTCCGGCCCGTCGACGGGGACGTCGGCGAGGGCGAGGGCGATCAGCTGGCTGCCCTCGTCCTGGACGCCCGCGCGCCCCTCCCGGACGGCCTCCAGCGCGCCGGGCTCGCCGCCCTCGGCGAGCCGGACGGCACAGGGCGACCAGCGGCCGGGCAGCGCGGAGTCCTCACCGGCGGCCGCGATCAGCTCGTCGGTCGTGGCCCGGCCGGGGCGGGCGACGAGGGTGACCTCGGGGCGCTCGTTGTCCGCCTCCAGCAGGTCCTCGATGCCGGCCCGGGGGCCGCCGAGGGCGTCCCACAGCGCGGAGACGATCCAGCGCGGGTGGGAGTGGACGACGGCGAGGTGCTCCTCGGGGTCGTCCTCGTAGGGCGGGGCGACCTTCTCCAGCCAGCCGTCCAGCTCATGGGCGGAGATCTTGCGCAGGACGGCGTTGACGAACTTGGCCCGCCCGTCGCCGAGCACCACCCGGGCCAGCTCGACAGTTGCCGAGACCGCCGCGTGCGTGGGGATGCGGGTGCCGAGCAGCTGGTGGGCGCCGAGGCTCAGGACGTCCAGCACCGGCGGGTCGACCTCGCGCAGCGGGCGGTCCACGCAGGAGGCGATGATCGCGTCGTAGGTGCCCTGCCTGCGCAGCGTCCCGTAGACGAGCTCGGTGGCGAGGGCGGCGTCGCGCGCCTCGAAGCCCTCCTTCTCCCGGGCCTTGCGGAGCAGCGGCGGGAGCACCAGGTTCGCGTAGGCGTCCCGCTCGTCGACGGCCCGCAGCGCCTCGAAGGCGAGTATCCGCACCGGGTCCTTCTGGGGGCGGCGGTAGGGCTTCGCTGGGCGCTTGCGAGGGGCCTGGTCGTTCACGAAAGGTGCTCCGGAGCTGGGGTGATGAGGAGCTCCAGCCTACGCCGGATCACTCCTCGCCCACCTCCTCGCCCACGACTTCGCTCACTCGCCGCCGAGCTTCTCCCCCGGGGCGATGCGCACGCCGCGCGCCCAGTCGGCCGCCTGCATCGGCTTCTTGCCCTGCGGCTGGACCCACTGGAGCCGGACGGCGTGGGAGCCGGTCCCCACGTGGACGGAGTTCTTGGCGGCGGCGATCTCGCCGGGCGCGAGCTCCGTACGGGCGGGGTCGAGCGCCACGGACATGACCTTCAGGCGCTCGCCGCGGAAGGTCGTCCAGGCGCCGGGCGCCGGGGCGCAGCCGCGTACGACGCGGTCGGCGCGCAGGGCGGGCGCGGCCCAGTCGATCCGGGCGTCCTCGACGCTGATCTTCGGGGCGAGCGTGATGCCGTCCGCGGGCTGCGGCACGGCCTTGAGCGTGCCGTCCTCGATGCCGTCCATGGTCGCGGCGAGCAGCCCGGAGCCGGCGAAGGCGAGGCGCGTCAGCAGATCGCCGCTGGTGTCGGTGGGGCGGATGTGCTCGGTCAGCACGCCGTAGACGGGGCCGGAGTCCAGGCCCTCCTCGATCTGGAACGTGGAGGCGCCGGT
Source organism: Streptomyces luteoverticillatus (assembly GCF_003970715.1). Classification (NCBI taxonomy): domain Bacteria; kingdom Bacillati; phylum Actinomycetota; class Actinomycetes; order Kitasatosporales; family Streptomycetaceae; genus Streptomyces; species Streptomyces luteoverticillatus. Next base: position 1,335,260 of record NZ_CP034587.1, read on the forward strand.
CATGTCGTCACCGGCCAGGATCGAGTGCTGCACGGGGGCGGCGCCGCGCCACGCGGGCAGCAGCGAGAAGTGGAGATTCACCCACCCGTGGGTCGGGATCTCCAGGGCGGCCTTGGGCAGCAGGGCGCCGTAGGCGACGACGGGGCAGCAGTCGGGGGCGATCTCCCGCAGCCTGGCGAGGAAGTCCTCGTCGCGCGGCCGGGCGGGCTTGAGCACCTCGATGCCGGCCTCCTCGGCGCGCTCGGCGACGGGGCTGGCGACCAGCCGGCGGCCGCGCCCGGCGGGCGCGTCGGGCCGGGTGACGACGGCGACGACCTCGTGCCGGTCCGAGGCGATCAGGGCGTCGAGGGCGGGTACGGCGACCTCGGGGGTACCGGCGAAGACGAGCCTCATGGGTGGCGGACTACCTCTCTGGTGAGCGGCGTCTCAGTCTAGAGGCGGCCCGACCCCGGGGGGCGTGCGGGCTGATACGCGCCCCATTCCGGCGGATGTACGCCCCCATACCGTGACCCAGCGGCCCGTGGCGCGTTGGGTCAAGAGAGATTGACCGAAACGGGCCGCAACCGCGGCCCGCTTCCGTTCTCCTACCCCAACGTCCCGTTAACCGCCGGTCCGAGAGGCTTGTTCATGCCCGACCACGCAACCCACGACGCCCAGGCACGGGCCAGCCTGCATCTTCTGGTCCGGGACATCGAGAGGGTCCGCCGCCAGGTGGACGCCCTGCGCACCCTCACCGCCCAGCTGGGCAACGTCTACCGGCCGCGCCGCACCGGCCCGTCGGCCGGCTTCGTCGTCTACGGCCGCGCCCCCGCGCCCACCGTCCGGCTGGCGCAGGAGCTGCGGGACAGCGTCGAGACGCTGGTCACGGCGGCGGTGGACTTCGACCGTTCGCTGGGCTTCTCGTGGGACGCGGTGGGTTCGGCGCTCGGCGTCACCAAGCAGGCGGTCCACCGCCGTTACGGCGCGCGCCGCGCGGGCGCGCAGGCCACGGCCGAGCCGCCCGAGTCCTCCGTCCGCACCGCGGAGCCCGCGCCCGTACCCATCGTCCCGGCGGCCCGCACGGTCCCGGGCCAGCCGGGCGCCCACCGCGAGGAGCCACGCGCGTCAGCGTTCCCGGGGCCCCGGAACGGCTGACGGCCCCACCGGGCCGAAGCCACGGGGGTCCGGGGCACAGCCCCGGGAAACTGGGGGCACCTCCCAGCGGTAGCTGGGGGAGAAAGGGCGGGACTGGGGCTCTCTCCCCGCCGCGACGGCGGGATCCCCCACCGGCGAGCCCGGCGGTGCCGAACAAACCGCAACGGGGGGCGTCCACCGGGCCGAGGCCAGTCCGGCACCGCCGAACCTCACCGTCGTGGCTGATCACCGCCGCGGCGGGATATGGGCGCACCCGACACGGGACCGGCATGGGCCCGGAGCGGGCAAGCTCACCCGATGTCCGGCGGGTCCACCCGCAACCGCACCGGCTCCCCCTCCCGCCGAGCCAGCCGTATCGCCTGCGCCGTCTTGAGCGCGGCCGCCAGCGCCGCGCCCTGCCCGGGCCGCACCCGGAGCAGGGCGCGCTCCCAGTGCTCACCCGGCGGGGGATCGCCCGCCCGCCGGGGCCGCCCCGGAGGGGGCGGCGGCAGCGGGACGGGCCCGAGCACCTCCGCCCCCTCCGGCAGCTCCGCCATGGCGATCAGCTCCGCGACGGCGTCCGGCGGCCCCGAGACCGCCGCCATCCGCGACACCGGCGGAAAGCCCAGCTCCGCCCGGTCGGCCAGCTCGCGCACCGCGTGCCCGGCCGGGTCCCAGCGGACCAGGGCCTGCACGGGCCGCAGCGTGGGCTCGGCCACGACGACGACCGTGCCGCCGGCCTCCTGCCCCCGCACCAGCGCGGCCGCGCCCAGCCAGCGGCGCAGCGCCTCCTCCCCCGCCCGCAGGTCGGGGCGGCCGAGGAGGGCCCAGCCGTCGAGCAGCAGGGCCGCCGCGTAGCCGGCGCCCTCGGCGACGGGCTCGGCGCCCGGCGTGGAGACGACGAGCGCGGGCCGGTCCGGGACGGAGTCCAGGATGTGGTCGCGCCCGGACGTACGGACGGGCACGGCCGGAAACGCGCGGCCCAGCTCCTCGGCGGTCCGCCGCGCGCCCACGACCTGGGCGCGCAGCCGGAAGCCGCCGCACTCGCCGCAGTGCCAGTCGCGGGCCTCCTGCCCGCACCAGCCGCAATGGAGCAGGCCGTCGTCCCCGGCACGGGCCTCCAGCGGCCCGGCGCAGTGCGCGCAGCGGGCGGGCTCGCGGCAGCGCTCGCAGGCCAGCCGGGGCACATAGCCCCGGCGCGGCACCTGCACCAGCACGGGCCCGTGCTTGAGGCCCTCCCGGGCGACCTCCCAGGCCACCGTGGGCAGCCGGGCGGCCCGCGCGGCGGCGTCCCGCGCCTCGTCGGCCTCCCCGACCGTACGGATCCGGGGCGCGGTGACGCGGATCTGCTCGCGGGCGGCGGCCAGGGGCAGGGCCCAGCCGGTCTCCACCAGCTGTGCGGCCTCCACCGTGCAGCCGAAACCGCCCAGCAGGAACGCCGCCTTCTCGTGGGCGGCCCTCAGCAGCAGCACCTCACGGGTGTGCGGCTGAGGCGCGTGCGGCTCGCTGTGGCTGGAGTCGCCGTCGTCCCAGATGGCCACGAGGCCGAGGTCCCGTACGGGCGCGAACATGGCGGCGCGGGTGCCGACCACGGCCCGTACCGCGCCACGGCTGACGGCGAGCCAGCGGCGGTACCGCTCCTCGGGGCCCGTGTCGGCGGTGAGCAGCACATGGCGCCCGGTGCCCAGCAACTCGCCGAGCGCGGCGTCCACCCGGGCGGCCGTCCGGCCGTCGGGCACGACGATCAGCGCCCCGCGCCCCGCCGAGAGCGCGGCGGCGGCGGCCCGGGCCAGCTCTCCCGGCCAGTGCGGCCCGGGCAGCGCCGTCCACACCGCGCGAGGGGCGTCGCCCCGGGCGACGGCCTGGAGGTAGGCGGGGCCGGTCGGATACCGTGCCCAGCTGCCGGGCTCGGGCGCGGCGGGGCGCGGCGCCGGGCCGGGCGACGGCTCGGCCTCGATCCGGGCGTGCCGGGGCGGCACGGCCAGCTGCAGCACGTCGGCGAGCGAGCCCGCGTACCGGTCGGCGACGGACCGGCAGAGGCCCAGCAGCGCGGGGCTCAGCACCGGCTCGGGCGACAGCACCTGCGCGAGCGCGGCCAGCGGGCCCTGGTACTCGGACTCGGCGACCCGCTCCACGATGAACCCGTCGAGCAGCCCGCCCCCCTCCCGGCGCCCACCCCGCACGTTCCGCGTGCCCGCGCCGAAGCGCACCCGCACCCGCACCCCGGGCCGGGCCTCGGCGTCCAGCTCGGCGGGGACGGCGTAATCCCACAGCCGGTCGAGGTGGACCGGCCCCTTGTCGACCAGCACCCGGGCGACGGGCAGCTCCTTGGCCAGCACGGCCCCCCGCCACGTCCGCGGCTTGGCCCGCGGCACCTTGGCCTTGCGCACGCTCTCCCGGATCAGCGCGAGCTGCTCCACTTCGGGAGCCTCCCGCTCCGACCGCCCGTTCTCGCTGCTCACAGCCCCAGTCCTACCAGACACCACTGACAGCGGCGGCCGAGCCCGACGGACCGGCGCAGCGGGGCGTACGCGAAGAGGAAACAGGAAACTTTCCTGTTGACCTTGATCCCCGTGGCGCCGCCCCGCAATCTGACTCGCGGCGTCCGGAGGGGCTGTCGGCGAAAGGGAAGACGAGGGGGATTCGCGTGCTCGAGCAGTCACGTCACTTCGGACACGAGCTCCGCACACTGCGCCGCGCCGCGCGGATGACGCTGGACGACCTGGCCTCACGCGTCCACTTCAGCAAGGGCCACCTGAGCAAGGTGGAGCGCGGTGACAAGCCGGCCAGTCCGGACCTGGCACGCCTGTGCGATGCCGTATTCGAGGCGGGGGGCGCACTGATCGCTCTGGTCCCGGAGGAACGCCGGCGGCCGGAGGCGGAAGCCTCACAAGCGAGCACCGGTGACGAGGAGATGTGGTCGATGGAGTTGTCCCCGGACGGGCCGAGCCGGTTCGAGCCCTTGGGCCGTAGGCAGGTCGTGGCAAGAGCGGCCGCTTCGGCGGTCGGGCTCCGTATGGGCCTCCCCCGCCCACCGGCCGGCCCGGAGGGGGATTCGCTGCTGGAGATGTCCCGTTCCTTGTTCGGCCAGTACCGGCAGCTCGGCCAAGCGGCCGCTCCCGAGGCCGTGCTGCCCGCCTTGATCGCGCAGACGCACACCTTGCGGAGCCTCGCCCTGCGCGCCGGTCCGCGCACCCGCGCGGGTCTGCTCGGACTGGCGTCCCGCTACGCCGAGTACATCGGCTGGCTCGTGCAGGAGACGGGGAACGACCTGTCCGCTCTGTGGTGGACGGAACGCGCCGTGAGCATGGCGGCGGCCGGGGGCGACGACCACCTCGCGGCTTACGCCCTCGTCCGGAGGGCGCTGATCGCCATGTACCGGCAGGACGCCGCCGAAACCATCGGCCTGGCCCGTCAGGCGCAGGGTGGCCGGTTGCCGCCGCGCATCCGGGGTCTGGCCGCACAGCGCGAGGCACAGGGGCACGCGCTCGCGGGAGACTACGACTCCTGCATGCGCTGTCTGGACCGTGCCCGCGCCCTGCTCGCCGCCCCCGGGGCCGCCTCGGACGCCCCCGTCATCGGCCCCACCAGTCTCTCCGACCCGGTCGCCATGGTGACCGGCTGGTGCCTCCACGACCTGGGCCGGCCCCGGCAGGCCGCGGCGGTCATGGACGCGCAGGTACGGCGGTTACCGGGCCACGCCCTACGGTCCCAGGCCCGCTACGGCGTACGCCGTGCCCTCGCCCATGCCACCGCCGGTGACATCGACCACGCCTGCGACGTGGTGGCCCCCCTGCTCACCACCACCATCGCCGTGGGTTCCGCCACCATCGCCGCCGACCTGCGCCGCTTGGAGCGCACGCTGGCCCGCCATCCGCGCAACGCCGCTGTTCGCGCGCTGGCACCCGAGCTCACAGCCGCACTGCACTTCGTCTCCGTGCAACATCCGTCAAGCTGAGAGGAAAACGCCATGCCCGACGTCTTCATCAACTACCGGACCGGTGACGGCGAGAAGACCGCCACAGTTCTCGACACGGCGCTCTCCGCCCGCTTCGGGGACGAGAGGATCTTCCGTGCCTCGAAGTCCATTCGGCCCGGCACGTTATTCCCCGCGGCACTCCGAAAGGCGGTGCGGAGCAGCAGCGTCCTGATCGCGGTCATCGGGCGGGACTGGGCGCGGCACCCCGGGCTGCGCGACGCCGAGGACTGGGTGCGCCAGGAGATCCTCGAAGCCTTCGAATACGGGATCGAGGTTCTCCCCGTGCTCGACGGGCGCACGACCGACAGGCTCTCCAAGGCCACGCTTCCGAAGAAGCTCCAACGAATCGCCGACCTCAATTCGCTGCGATTCGACCACCAGAACGCCCAGGCCGATCTCACCCGTCTCGGCGACGCGCTGGCGGAGCTCGTCCCGCAGCTCGCCGCCGCCGACACCAGCACCGCCCGGACGGACCAGGCCGCCTCCGTGCGGAACTCCGTGAGCGGCGGCACCCAAGGCACGGTCGTCCAGACACGGGACTTCACCGGCACCGTGGGCACCTCCCTCCATGGGACGCGGGGGCCCGTCCATACGGGCAGAGGTGACCAGTACGTCGGGTCGCAGCACTTTTCCGGAACCGGATCGGGGACCGGCGCCACCTACGTGGCGGGCGACCTCCAGGGCGGCATCCGGCACCGTTTCGACCGGACGAACGGCACCGCGGACGACGAGCAGTGAGCGAACGGATCGGTTCCTTCCTCGCGGGGGGCCACGGGCCCGTCCACACGGGCGACGGCGACCAGATCATCATCAACGACCCCAGCGAACTGCTGAGGAACGCGCATGGGCAGACGCCCCGCACCATCGCCGAGGACCAGCTGCGCTGGCTCCGACAGCGCTTCGTCCCCCCTTCCGGCCTCGATGAGGCGCGGAAACTGCTGAGACAAAGCGGGACCGTGCTGCTGAACGGGGACCCGGGAAGCGGCAGGCACTCCGCGGCGCAAATGCTGCTGCACGAACTCGCCAAGGACGAGGGGACCTTTCACGAGCTGACGCCGGAAGGCGAGAGGAAAAAGCCGTACCTGATCGCGGACCACGTCGGCGAGAACGACCGGCTCCTGCTGAACATGTCCACGCGTGACGAAAGTCTGTGGAGCGACATCCAGGACGAGCTCTCCTCGTTCCGGCAGACGGTGGTGGAGCGCCGGGCGCATCTGGTGGTGGTCCTCCCGGACCGCCTCGCACACCGGCTGGATCCGCCGTTCCAGCGGTTTCGAGCCGATATCGACCGCCCCTCGGGAAGGGAAGTGCTGCGGCGCTATGCGCGCCTGTCGGGGATCGCGCCCGACGAGACCGCGGTATTACCCGCGGACCTGGTGTCCTACCTGGACAGGAATCCGCCCCTGCGGGACATCGCCGCCCTCGCCCACTACCTGGCACGCGCCCGTACCGCGTCGCCAGGGCCGGGCGGATTCCCCAAGTGGTGCGACGAGGCCCTCGGCGCGGTGACGGACCGGGCCAAGCAGGCCGCGGACGACGTCGCGTCCCTGCGGGGAGGGCCCCAGCGCGCCCTCCTGCTCTCCACAGCCATGCTGCACGGCGCACACGCCGACGCCGTACACCGCGCCACCCGCGACCTGCTGCGTACCGTGGGCCACCCGGACGACCCGGTGCCCCCACTGGAGCGGGCGGATCTCGCCGAGCGATTCAGGTCGATCAACGCCGAGCGGGACGCGAAAGGCGAGGTCCGGTTCACCGGTCTCGGCTACGCGCCGGCCGTCCGGACGCATTTCTGGGCGACGATGCCGGAGCTCCGCCGCCACTTCCGGGTGTGGGTGGGAAGCACCGTCGAACTGCGCACGCTCTCACAGGAGAACCGCGACCGTCTGATCGCCCGGTTCGCGGAACAGTGCTTGCGGACGGAGCGGCCGGGCGACCTGGTGACCCTCGTGGAGCAGTGGACCGGATCGGCACCCGCCGACGCCTCACTCCGGACGATCCGGCAGCGAGCGGCCGCGCACAGCCTTGAGCACGGTCTGACCCATGAGTCATGGGGGCACTACTTCCGGACGAAGACCTACGTCTGGTCCCGTGAACGCCGTTTGGCGCCGGGGCTCGCCGAAGTACTCGTCGGCGTCTGCGGTGAGGTCATGGCGGTGCGCTACCCGGACCAGGCCATGGTCCGGCTGCACCATCTGGCCAGACGGGAGCGCGGCACCACGACGGCGCGGGACGCCCTGCTCCGGCTCGTGAGCGACGATCGCCGTCTCCACCACAGGCTCCTCGACCGGCTCGACCGTGGCATCGCACTGGCGGAGTGGCCGGCCGACGTCGATCTTTTCCTGGCCCTGGCGGACTCCGTGCCGGCCCGCCCGTCCCTCGTCACCGGATCCGGCATGCGACGGCAGTGGGCCGCCTGCTGGAGGGCCGCCCTTCAGCTCCGCCCGCGCGGCGCCTGGAGCGCGCCCATGGAGCGCTGGCTGGCCGTGGCGTCGGAGGACAGCCGGTACCGCGAGGGGCTGCTGTCCGTGCTGGTCGATTCCGGCGGAGGCAGGAGCGATCTTCTGAGTCTGCTCTATGTGGCCACGCGTGACTGGGCCCGCTCGGCCGAGGGCCCGTCGGACCACAGCCCGCGCACCGACCTGGCGGACCGTTTCCTCCAGATGATCGATGCCGCTCAAGGCCTGTAGGGCGACGCACCCACCTGTCACACCCAACGGGAGACAACACACGATGACCTCCGGTCACAAGACCCTGACGGCCTTCCTCACCGTCATCGGCGCATTGCTCATCGTCATCATCGGGCTGTGCGTGGAATGGCCGCTGTGGGCATGGCCCGCGTCGGCTGCCGTCCTTGTCGCGATCGCGGTCGTGGCGGTGAAGGCGGCGGACCGCCGACGGAGCCCTTTTCCCCAAGAGCTGATGCTGGAGCCCGATCTGCCGATTCCGCCGTTGGAACGCCGGGAGCAGCGCATCACGGACGTGGCCCTGCCGAGCGACACCGACGACTACGACTTCATCTTTTCGGCGACAGTGCGCTGGTGTCCCATCGACGACGCCCCGGCGGACGCCCCCGTCGTCAATGCCGGCTCGCTCGCCATCGACGCCGTTCTCAACCGGGCCCGCGAGATCACGGCGCGGAAGTCACCCGGCCGGAGCACGCTGGCTCAGTACCAACTGAACGGCGAACTGGGCACCATGCTGGCCGACCCGACGGGCCGGGTGTACGCCATGGCGGAAAACGTCCTGCTCACCCTCTCCGACCAGGACCAGGAACGGCTGGCGAAGCTTTCCGCCGTGCGCAAGGACGAAGCGGTCTGGGAGCACGAGCGGAAATACGAGCAGAGCAGGCGCGCCTACCTGGGCGGGGACGTACTGAAGAACACCGGCAGCGCGGTGGTGTGGTGGCTCGCGAAGAACGACGACAAGGTCGACAAAGCGGTGGCGGATCTCGGTCTGCTGGCCCAGCTCTCGTCGGCCGCCAACAATCAGGACGTTCCCGAGCGGTTTCGGCATCTGGTACCTCAGCCGGTGCCCGAATGGGGTGAGCCAGTGGCGGAGCAAAGCGAGGAGGAATACGAGGCGGTCGAGGAGGACCCGTCGGCCGCGGACCGCTTCGACCAGATGCTGAACGCGATGGGATTCGACGAGGACGACCCTCGTCGGTCGCTCTTCGCCGAGCGGGTCGCGAGAGCCGCCGCCGCGGCAGACCAGCACGGGACGGCCGAGGAGATACGGCAGCGCTTCGACGCGCCGAAGACCCCGGACGACGGCGCCGGCCCGCCGTTCGGTCCACCGGACGAGGCGCCCACCCCCTAGCGCCGCACGCACCGATGGCCGGTGCCCTCCGGGGAGGGCACCGGCCATCGGCTCGGTCCATGCGACCTGCGCGGGACCTACAGCCCCGCCGCCTTGCGCAGCGCGTCCACGCGGTCGGTGCGCTCCCAGGTGAAGTCGGGGAGCTCACGGCCGAAGTGGCCGTACGCGGCGGTCTGGGCGTAGATCGGGCGGAGCAGGTCGAGGTCGCGGATGATCGCGGCCGGGCGGAGGTCGAAGACCTCGGCGATGGCGTTCTCGATCTTCTCGGTGTCGACCGTGTGGGTGCCGAAGGTCTCGACGAAGAGACCGACGGGCTCGGCCTTGCCGATCGCGTAGGCGACCTGGACCTCGCAGCGCGCGGCCAGGCCGGCGGCGACGACGTTCTTGGCGACCCAGCGCATCGCGTACGCGGCGGAGCGGTCGACCTTGGACGGGTCCTTGCCGGAGAAGGCGCCGCCACCGTGGCGGGCCATGCCGCCGTAGGTGTCGATGATGATCTTGCGGCCGGTGAGGCCGGCGTCGCCCATGGGGCCGCCGATCTCGAAGCGGCCGGTGGGGTTCACCAGGAGGCGGTAGCCGTCGGTGTCGAGCTTGATGCCGTCCTCGACGAGCTGCTTGAGCACGTGCTCGACGACGAACTCGCGGATGTCGGGCGCGAGCAGCGAGTCCAGGTCGATGTCGGAGGCGTGCTGCGAGGAGACGACAACGGTGTCCAGGCGCACGGCCTTGTTGCCGTCGTACTCGATGGTGACCTGGGTCTTGCCGTCCGGGCGCAGGTACGGGATGGTGCCGTTCTTGCGGACCTCGGACAGGCGGCGCGAGAGCCGGTGCGCGAGCTCGATCGGGAGCGGCATCAGGTTCGGCGTCTCGTCGCAGGCGAAGCCGAACATCAGGCCCTGGTCGCCGGCGCCCTGCTTGTCGAGCTCGTCCTCGTCGCCCTCGACGCGGGTCTCGTAGGCGGTGTCGACGCCCTGGGCGATGTCGGGGGACTGCGCGCCGATGGACACCGAGACGCCGCAGGAGGCGCCGTCGAAGCCCTTCTTGGACGAGTCGTAGCCGATCTCGAGGATCTTGTTGCGCACGAGCGTGGCGATCGGCGCGTAGGCCTTCGTAGTCACCTCGCCGGCGACGTGCACCAGGCCGGTGGTGATGAGCGTCTCGACGGCGACGCGGGACGTCGGGTCCTCCTTGAGGAGGGCGTCGAGAATGGAGTCGCTGATCTGATCAGCGATCTTGTCGGGGTGACCCTCGGTCACGGACTCCGAGGTGAACAGGCGGCGGGACACATCGCTCCCTGGGGTTGCAGCGGCTGCTGTCTGAGCATTGACAGACCCGGCCGAGAGCTGCGCTCGACTCGGATCCGTAGCCAGTTTATCCGGCATCGTCACCGGCCGGACATCCCACCCCGGATGACATTGGGCACGGTCTGTGACTCCCGTCACAAAAGCTGTATGGACCGTGCCCGTCGGGCGTCAGCCGAGACGGGGGACGACGAGGTCCCAGACCGTGTCCGCGAGGGCTTCCTTGGGGCCGTACGGGACCGGGGTCTCGGTACCGTCGGGGGCGAGCACAACGGCCTCGTTCCGCTCGGAGCCGAATGTCCTCCGCTCCCCCACCTCATTGACGACCAGCAGGTCACAGCCCTTGCGGGCGAGCTTGGCGCGGCCGTTCTCCAGCACGTGGTCGGTCTCGGCGGCGAAGCCGACGACGACCTGGCCGGGGCGGGGGCGGTCCGCCGAGAGCTCGGCGAGGACGTCCGGGTTGCGCACCAGCGCGACCGGCTCCGGCTCCTGCCCGTCCCGCTTCTTGATCTTGCCTTCGGCGTAGCTGGCGGGCCGGAAGTCGGCGACCGCCGCGGCCATCACCACGGCGTCGGCGTCTGCCGCGGCCTTGAGCACGGCCTCTCGCAGCTGCACCGCCGTCCCCACGCGCACCACGTCGGCGCCGGCGGGGTCGGGCAGCTCGCTGTTGGCGGCGACCAGAGTGACCCTGGCGCCCCGGGCGACGGCGGTGCGGGCGAGGGCGTAGCCCTGCTTGCCGGAGGAGCGGTTGCCCAGGTAGCGCACGGGGTCCAGGGGCTCCCGGGTGCCGCCCGCGCTCACCACGACGTGGCGGCCCGCGAGGTCGGCGGCCACGCCCTCCGCGCCGCGCGCCAGGACCCGGCGGCAGACCTCGAAGATCTCGCCGGGGTCGGGCAGCCGGCCCTTGCCGGTGTCGACGCCGGTCAGCCGGCCCACGGCGGGCTCGATGACGATCGCGCCCCGGCGGCGCAGCGTCGCCACGTTCTCCTGGGTGGCCGGGTTCTCCCACATCTCGGTGTGCATCGCCGGGGCGAAGACGACCGGGCAGCGGGCGGTGAGGAGCGTATTGGTCAGCAGGTCGTCGGCGAGGCCGTGGGCGGCCTTGGCCAGCATGTCGGCGGTCGCGGGGGCGACGACGACGAGGTCGGCCCGCTGGCCGATCCGCACGTGCGGCACCTCGTGGACGCTCTCCCATACCTCGGTGCCGGCGGGGTGGCCGGACAGCGCGGACCAGGTCGCCTCGCCCACGAAGTTCAGGGCGGACGCGGTGGGCACCACCCGGACGTCATGACCCGACTCGGTGAGGCGGCGCAGCAGCTCGCACGCCTTGTAGGCGGCGATCCCGCCGCTGACCCCCAGGACGACGTTGGGCTTGTCCATCGCTCTCGCTTCTCCCCACGATCCCCGTACGCACGTACACGTGTGCGCACTGTCCAATGACACACCAAGGGCCCGGCAGACGCGCTGCCGGGCCCTCGATGACGAATACGACGGTGCTTACGCCGCCGGGGCCTCGACGGCCTCGGAGGTCAGCAGGCCCGCGTTGATCTCGCGGAGCGCGATGGAGAGCGGCTTCTCGTGGACGTGGGTGTCCACCAGCGGGCCCACGTACTCCAGCAGGCCCTCGCCGAGCTGCGAGTAGTACGCGTTGATCTGACGCGCGCGCTTGGCGGCGTAGATCACCAGGCTGTACTTCGAGTCGGTAGCCTCGAGCAGCTCATCAATCGGCGGGTTGATGATGCCCTCGGGCGCGGTGATGGAAGAGGACACTCTCTGCCTTCCGAAGGGGGGTGAAGAAAGATGTTCAGCGCAGCAAGGCTAGCAGCTCGCGTGCGACGTCCTCGACGGAGGTGTTGACCAGCGTGGTGTCGAACTCCGACTCCGCCGCCAGCTCCACCTTCGCCGCCGCCAGCCGCCGCTCGATGACCTCGGGCGACTCGGTCCCCCGGCCGGTGAGCCGGCGGACCAGCTCGTCCCAGCTCGGCGGCGCGAGGAAGACCAGCCGGGCCTCCGGCATGGTCTCGCGGACCTGCCGGGCGCCCTGGAGGTCGATCTCCAGCAGCACGGGCTCGCCCGCCTCCAGGCGGTCCAGCACGGCCTGGCGGGGCGTGCCGTAGCGGTTGCCCGCGAACTCGGCCCACTCCAGCAGCTCGCCGTTGGCGATGAGCTTGTCGAACTGCTCGTCGTCGACGAAGAAGTACTGGACACCCTCCTGCTCGCCGGGGCGCGGCTTGCGGGTGGTGCAGGACACCGAGAGCCACACCTCGGGGTGGGCCTTGCGCATATGGGCGACGACCGTGCTCTTGCCGACCCCGGAGGGGCCGGAGAGCACGGTCAGCCGCGGTTGTCTGGCCGGGGCAACGGGGGACGCGCCCCGGGAGACTGAGGTACTCATGCAGCGATTATCCCGGTTCTCGGGAGTGCCCGGTAACGCCGGACCGCCCGGAGGGGGCGGTCACGGCCACCGGGCCGCCGCGACGGGGCCGCCGGTTCAGGCGGCCTTGCTGCCGAACTCGCGCTCCAGAGCGGCGATCTGGTTGGAGCCGAGGCCGCGCACACGACGGCTCTCGGAGATCCCGAGCCGCTCCATGATCTGCTTGGCACGGACCTTGCCCACCCCGGGGAGACTCTCCAGGAGGGCACTGACCTTCATCTTGCCGATGACTTCGTTCTTCTGGCCCTGCTCGATCACGTCGTGCAGAGAGGCGCCGGAGTGCTTGAGCCGATTCTTGACCTCGGCGCGCTCCCGGCGAGCCGCGGCGGCCTTTTCGAGCGCGGCTGCGCGCTGTTCAGGGGTAAGGGGCGGAAGAGCCACGCCTACGTCACCTCGGAAGTCGAACTGGATACGGACCGGTGAGGAACCTAGTCGGCCCACACCTGGGGGGCAACGAGCAACGCGCTTGCGCGTTCGCTCTCGTCGGAGACTAGCGGCCGATCCCGCTCCAGTCAGCGAGAACAAGCGAAAAGTCCTGGTCAGACTCTCTCGACCAGGACTTTTCCGGACATAATGACCGACAATTTTCTTTGCGGTTGGCGTTAACTCGCCGTTGTGGCCGACCTGGGACGTATCGCCCCGCCGGGACCGGCGTCGCTCAGCCCGCCACCGCGTCGCGGATCTCACTCGCGAAACGGTCCGCGCTCTCCCGCAGCGCGGCCACGTCGGGGCCGTGCCGGAGCACCCCGCGGCTCACGTTCGGGACGACGTCCCGCACGGCCGCGCCGAAGACCTTCGGCAGGTCGGCGGCGGTGGCGCCCTGCGCCCCGATGCCGGGAGCCAGGAGCGGACCGTTGATGGCCAGATCCGCACCCGCCGCGCCGAGCGAGTCGCCCAGCGTGGCACCGACGACGGCGCCGAACGAGCCCATGGGGGCCGCTCCGGCGTTCTCCGCCCGCAGGTGGTCCAGGACGGTCGCCGCGACGCTCCGGCCGTCGGCCCGCACCGCGTGCTGCACCTCGGCGCCCTCCGGGTTGGAGGTCAGGGCGAGGACGAACACGCCCGCGCCGCTCTCCCGGGCCAGGTCCAGGGCGGGGCGCAGCGAGCCGTAGCCGAGGTAGGGGCTGACGGTCACGGCGTCGGAGAACAGCGGCGAGGCCGGGTCGAGGTAGGTGGCGGCGTAGGCGGCCATGGTGGAGCCGATGTCGCCGCGCTTGGCGTCCATCAGCACCAGCGCCCCGGCGGCCCGGGCGTCGGCCACGGCCCGCTCCAGCACGGCGAGGCCGCGCGAGCCGAAGCGCTCGAAGAAGGCGGACTGCGGCTTGAGGACGGCGACGCGGTCGGCCAGCGCCTCCACGACGGTGTGGGTGAAGCGCTCCAGGCCGGCGATGTCGTCGGTCAGGCCCCAGTCGGCGAGGAGGGAGGCGTGGGGGTCGATGCCGACGCAGAGCGGACCCCTGGTGTCCATGGCACGGCGCAGCCGGGTGCCGAAGGATTCGGTCGTCATGGGTTTCCCTTTCCGGGTCGGGTGCGGGCCGGTGGTCGGGTTGTGCCCACCCGTTCCGCCATGCGGAACGATTGCCCACAACCAGCTAGCGGGTGGCCGCGCCTACTGCTTCGGCGAGGGTCTTGTACGGGCTGGCCTCCAGGCGCTCGGCCAGGCCCTTGTGGATCTTGCGGCACCAGAAGGGGCCCTCGTAGATGAAGGCGCTGTAGCCCTGGACCAGCGTGGCGCCCGCCAGGATGCGCTCCCAGACGTCGTCGGCGGTCTCGATGCCCCGACCCCCACCAGGGTGATCCGGTCGCCCACACGGGCGTACAGGCGGCTCAGGACGGCCAGCGAGCGGGCCTTCACGGGGGCGCCGGAGAGGCCGCCGGCGCCGATGGCCTCGACGGTGCGCTTCGGGGTGACGAGGCCCAGCCCGTCGCGGGCGATGGTGGTGTTGTTGGCGATGATGCCGTCCAGGCCCAGCTCGACGGCGAGGTCGGCGACGGCGTCGATGTCCTCGTCGGCGAGGTCGGGGGCGATCTTCACCAGCAGCGGCACGTGGCGCGAGGTGACCGTGCGGTCGGCGGCCTCGCGGACGGCCGTGAGCAGCGGGCGCAGCGACTCGGTGGCCTGGAGGTTGCGCAGGCCGGGCGTGTTGGGCGACGAGACGTTGACGACGAGGTAGTCGGCGTGGGCGGCCAGGCGCTCGGTGGAGGCGACGTAGTCGGCGACGGCCTCCTCCTCCGGCACGATCTTGGTCTTGCCGATGTTGACGCCCACGGTCGTCCTGAAAACGGCCTCGCGGGCCGCCAGGCGCTCCGCCACGGCCGCCGAGCCGTCGTTGTTGAAGCCCATGCGGTTGATCAGGGCGCGGTCGGCGACGAGGCGGAAGAGCCGCTTCTTGGGGTTGCCCGGCTGCGGCTGGGCGGTGACGGTGCCGATCTCGACGTGGTCGAAGCCGAGCATGGCCATGCCGTCGATCGCGGCGGCGTTCTTGTCGAAGCCGGCGGCGAGGCCGAAGGGGCCGTGCATCCGCAGGCCGAGGGCCTCGGTGCGCAGCGCCTTGTGGCGGGGGGCGAGGACGGCGGCGACGAAGGTGCGCAGCACCGGGACGCCGGCCACCCGGCGGATCCACGAGAACGCCAGGTGGTGGGCCTGCTCGGGGTCCATCCGCTTGAAGATCAGGTCGAAGAAGAGACGGTACATTTCCAGCCTTCGTGGTCATGGAGAGGGGGACACCTCGCGGTGTCCCCCTCGGTTCGCCGTTACGCCTCGCGGGCCGCGGTCAGGTGCTCCGCGTGCTCCTGGAGGGAGCGCACGCCCACGTCGCCGCGGCTGAGCGCCTCGATGCCCTGGACGGCGGCGGCGAGCGCCTGGACCGTCGTCAGGCACGGCACCGCGCGGGCGACGGCTGCGGTGCGGATCTCATAGCCGTCGAGGCGGCCGCCCGTGCCGTAGGGGGTGTTGACGATGAGGTCGACCTCCCCGTCGTGGATCAGCTGGACGATCGTCTTCTCGCCGTTCGGGCCCTCGCCCTCGCTCTGCTTGCGCACGACGGTGGCGTTGATGCCGTTGCGCTTGAGGACCTCGGCGGTGCCGGAGGTGGCCAGCAGCTCGAAGCCGTGGGCGACCAGCTCGCGGGCCGGGAAGATCATCGAGCGCTTGTCGCGGTTGGCGACGGAGACGAACGCGCGGCCCTTGGTGGGCAGCGCGCCGTAGGCGCCGGCCTGCGACTTGGCGTAGGCGGTACCGAAGAGGTTGTCGATGCCCATGACCTCGCCGGTGGAGCGCATCTCCGGGCCGAGGACGGTGTCGACGCCGCGGCCGTGGATGTCGCGGAAGCGCGACCACGGCATCACGGCCTCCTTGACGGAGATCGGCGCGTCCATCGGCAGGGTGCCGCCGTCGCCGGTCTTCGGCAGCATGCCCTCCGCGCGCAGCTCGGCGACGGTCGCGCCCAGGGAGATCCGGGCGGCGGCCTTGGCCAGCGGTACGGCGGTCGCCTTCGAGGTGAAGGGGACGGTGCGGGAGGCGCGCGGGTTGGCCTCCAGGACGTAGAGGATGTCCCCGGCCATGGCGAACTGGATGTTGATCAGGCCGCGGACGCCGACGCCCTTGGCGATGGCCTCGGTGGAGGCCCGCAGCCGCTTGATGTCGTAGCCGCCGAGGGTGATCGGGGGCAGCGCGCAGGCGGAGTCGCCGGAGTGGATGCCGGCCTCCTCGATGTGCTCCATGACGCCGCCGAGGTAGAGCTCCTCGCCGTCGTAGAGCGCGTCGACGTCGATCTCGATGGCGTCGTCGAGGAAGCGGTCGATGAGCACCGGGTGCTCGGAGATCAGGCCCGCGTGCCGCTCCAGGTAGCCGGCGAGGGAGGGCTCGTCGTAGACGATCTCCATGCCGCGGCCGCCGAGGACGTAGGACGGGCGGACCATGACCGGGTAGCCGATGCCGGCGGCGATGCCCTTGGCCTCGTCGAAGGAGTAGGCGGTGCCGTACTTGGGCGCGGGCAGCCCGGCCTCGGTCAGCACGCGGCCGAAGGCGCCGCGCTCCTCGGCGAGGTCGATGGCCTCAGGGGAGGTGCCGACGATCGGCACACCGTTGTCCTTGAGCGCCTGGGCGAGGCCCAGCGGGGTCTGGCCGCCGAGCTGGACGACGACGCCCGCGACGGGGCCGGCGAGGGTCTCCGCGTGGACGATCTCCAGGACGTCCTCCAGGGTGAGCGGCTCGAAGTAGAGCCGGTCGGAGGTGTCGTAGTCGGTGGAGACGGTCTCGGGGTTGCAGTTGACCATCACGGTCTCGTAGCCCGCGTCGCTGAGCGCGAAGGAGGCGTGGACGCAGGAGTAGTCGAACTCGATGCCCTGGCCGATGCGGTTCGGGCCGGAGCCCAGGATGATCACCGCGGGCTTCTCGCGCGGCGCGACCTCGGACTCCTCGTCGTAGGACGAGTAGAAGTACGGGGTGTTCGCGGCGAACTCGGCGGCGCAGGTGTCGACGGTCTTGTAGACCGGGCGGACGCCCAGCGCGTGACGGACCTCACGGACGACGTCCTCGCGCAGGCCCCGGATCGCGCCGATCTGGGCGTCGGAGAAGCCGTGGCGCTTGGCCTCGGCGAGGAGCTCCGGCTCCAGCTTCTCGGCGGCGGCCAGCTCGTCGGCGATCTCCTTGATCAGGAAGAGCTGGTCGACGAACCAGGGGTCGATCTTCGTCGCCTCGAAGACCTCCTCCGGCGTGGCACCGGCGCGGATGGCGGCCATGACGGTGTTGATCCGGCCGTCGGTCGGGCGGACCGCCTTCTCCAGCAGCTCGGCCTTGTCACCGGGCTCCGAGACGAAGTCGAACTGTGAGCCCTTCTTCTCCAGCGAGCGCAGGGCCTTCTGCAGCGCCTCGGTGAAGTTGCGGCCGATGGCCATGGCCTCGCCGACCGACTTCATGGTCGTGGTGAGGGTGGCGTCGGCGGCCGGGAACTTCTCGAACGCGAAGCGGGGGGCCTTGACCACGACATAGTCGAGCGTGGGCTCGAAGGACGCCGGGGTCTTCTCGGTGATGTCGTTGGGGATCTCGTCCAGCGTGTAGCCCACGGCGAGCCGGGCGGCGATCTTCGCGATCGGGAAGCCGGTGGCCTTGGAGGCGAGCGCGGAGGAGCGCGAGACGCGGGGGTTCATCTCGATGACGATGACCCGGCCGTCCTCGGGGTTGACCGCGAACTGGATGTTGCAGCCGCCGGTGTCGACGCCGACCTCGCGGATGATCGCGATGCCGATGTCCCGGAGGATCTGGTACTCACGGTCGGTGAGCGTCATCGCCGGGGCGACGGTGATGGAGTCACCGGTGTGGACGCCCATGGGGTCGAAGTTCTCGATGGAGCAGACGACCACGACGTTGTCGTGCTTGTCGCGCATCAGCTCCAGCTCGTACTCCTTCCAGCCGAGGATGGACTCCTCCAGGAGCACCTCGGTGGTCGGGGAGAGCGTGAGGCCCTGGCCGGCGATGCGGCGCAGCTCCTCCTCGTCGTGGGCGAAGCCGGAGCCGGCGCCGCCCATGGTGAAGGAGGGGCGGACGACGACCGGGTAACCGCCGAGCGTGTCGACGCCCGCGATGACCTCGTCCATGGTGTGGCAGATGACCGAGCGGGCGGACTCGCCGTAGCCGATCTTGGCGTTGACGGCCTCGACGACGCCCTTGAACAGGTCGCGGTCCTCGCCCTTGTGGATGGCCTCGACGTTGGCGCCGATCAGCTCGACGCCGTACTTCTCCAGCACGCCGTTCTCGTGCATGGAGATGGCGGTGTTCAGCGCGGTCTGGCCGCCGAGGGTGGGCAGGAGGGCGTCGGGGCGCTCCTTGGCGATGATCTTCTCGACGAACTCCGGGGTGATCGGCTCGACGTAGGTGGCGTCGGCGATCTCCGGGTCGGTCATGATCGTGGCCGGGTTGGAGTTCACGAGGATGACCCGCAGGCCCTCGGACTTCAGGACGCGGCAGGCCTGGGTGCCGGAGTAGTCGAACTCCGCGGCCTGGCCGATGACGATCGGGCCGGAGCCGATGACCAGAACGGACTGGATGTCGGTGCGCTTAGGCACGCTGGCCCTCCATCAGGGTCACGAAGCGGTCGAACAGGTACGCGGCGTCGTGCGGACCGGCTGCTGCCTCGGGGTGGTACTGGACGCTGAATGCCGGCTGGTCGAGGAGCTGGAGACCCTCGACCACGTTGTCGTTGAGACAGACGTGGGAGACCTCGACGCGGCCGTACGGCGTGTCGGTCGCGCCCTCGAGCGGGGCGTCGACGGCGAAGCCGTGGTTGTGGGCGGTGACCTCGACCTTGCCGGTCGTGCGGTCCTGGACGGGCTGGTTGATGCCCCGGTGGCCGTACTTCAGCTTGTAGGTGCCGAAGCCCAGCGCGCGGCCGAGGATCTGGTTGCCGAAGCAGATGCCGAACAGCGGGGTCTTCCGGGAGAGGACCTCGCGCATCACGGAGACGGGGTGGTCGGCGGTGGACGGGTCGCCCGGGCCGTTGGAGAAGAACACGCCGTCCGGGTTGACCGCGAAGACGTCCTCGGCGGTGGCGGTGGCGGGCAGGACGTGCACCTCGATGCCCCGCTCGGCCATCCGGTGCGGGGTCATGCCCTTGATGCCCAGGTCGATCGCGGCGACCGTGAACTTCTTCTCACCGATCGCGGGGACGACGTAGGTCTCCTTGGTGGCGACCTCGGCGGAGAGGTCGGCGCCCTTCATCTCGGGGGCCCGGCGCACCTCGGTGAGCATCGCGCCCTCGTCGGGCAGCGAGTCGCCAGAGAAGATCCCGACGCGCATCGCGCCGCGCTCGCGCAGGTGGCGGGTCAGCGCACGGGTGTCGATGCCGCTGATGCCGACGACGCCCTGCTCGGCCAGCTCCTCGTCCAGGGAGCGGCGGGAGCGCCAGTTGGAGGGGATCCGGGCGGGGTCGCGGACGACGTAGCCGGCGACCCAGATCCGGCGGGACTCGGGGTCCTCGTCGTTGACGCCGGTGTTGCCGACGTGCGGGGCCGTCATCACGACGACCTGGCGGTGGTACGAGGGGTCGGTCAGGGTCTCCTGGTAGCCGGTCATGCCGGTGGAGAACACGGCCTCGCCGAAGGTCGTCCCGACCGCCCCGTAGGCGCGGCCGCGGAACGTACGACCGTCCTCCAGGACGAGTACGGCGGGGACCTTGCTTCCCCTGCTGGAGGTCGTCATCGTGCGCCTTCCGTAGTGCTGTTCATGGTGCTGATCGCCTCGACCCAGGCGGTGTGCTCCGCCGCCCGGTCGGAGCGGAAGCCCGAGTCGATGGTCTTGTCGCCGTGCTGCCAGGTGATCACGAGCAGGCCCTCGGGGAGGACCTTGCCCGCGATGCCCGACTCCAGGCGGGCGCCGCGCAGGGCGGCGGCGGGGATGAAGAAGTCCCGGGCGCCGGGCCGTACGACGTCGACGCCCTGCTCCGTCAGGGTGAGCTCGGCCTTGCTGCGCGTGCCCAGGCCCTGCGCCACGATCCGGTCGAGCCACTGCCCGGAGGTGGTGGAGCCGTGGTAGCGGCCGGTCATCGTGAGCGTGGGCTCACCCGGCTCGTCCGGCCCGGCGGGGGCGGTGGGCAGCTCGGGCAGGTCGCCCTGGAGGGTGCCGCGCCACTTCCAGCCCTCGCGCATCAGCCAGTAGAGCAGGGCGACGAAGAGCAGCAGCCCCACGACCCAGCCCGCGCGCGCGGCCCAGTGAGTGACGTCGGCGGACTTCTGCTCCGCCGCCAGAGTGATGATTTGTGCAGGTGTCACGCGAGTTTCCCGTCCACGACCGTCGCCCGGCCCCGCAGGAAGGTGTGGGTGACGCGACCCGGCAGCTCACGGCCCTCGTAGGGGGTGTTTCGGCTGCGGGAGGCGAAGCCCGCGGGGTCCACGACACCACGGTAAGCGGAATCCACCAGCGTGAGGTTGGCGGGCTCACCCGGGGCGATGGGGCGGCCGTGACCGGCCAGGCTGCCGATCCGGGCGGGCTTGAAGGACATCCGCTCGGCGACCCCGGCCCAGTCCAGCAGCCCGGTCTCCACCATGGTGTGCTGGACGACCGACAGGGCGGTCTCCAGGCCCACCATGCCCATGGCGGCCGCGGCCCACTCGCAGTCCTTGTCCTCGTGCGGGTGCGGCGCGTGGTCGGTGGCGACGATGTCGATCGTCCCGTCGGCCAGGGCCTCGCGCAGCGCCATCACGTCGCGCTCGGTGCGCAGCGGCGGGTTGACCTTGTACACGGGGTTGTACGAGCGGACGAGCTCGTCGGTGAGGAGCAGGTGGTGGGGGGTGACCTCGGCGGTGACGTCGATGCCGCGCGACTTGGCCCAGCGGACGATCTCCACGGAGCCGGCGGTGGACAGGTGGCAGATGTGCACCCGGGAGCCGACGTGCTCGGCGAGGAGGACGTCGCGGGCGATGACCGACTCCTCGGCGACGGCCGGCCAGCCGCCCAGGCCCAGCTCGGCGGAGACGACGCCCTCGTTCATCTGGGCGCCCTCGGTGAGCCGGGGCTCCTGCGCGTGCTGGGCGATGACACCACCGAAGGCCTTCACGTACTCCAGCGCGCGGCGCATGATCACGGCGTCGTCGACGCACTTGCCGTCGTCGGAGAAGACGGTGACGCCGGCGGCGGAGTCGTGCATGGCGCCGAGCTCGGAGAGCTGCTTGCCCTCCAGCCCGACGGTGACGGCGCCGATGGGCTGGACGTCGCAGTAGCCGGACTCCTTGCCGAGGCGCCAGACCTGCTCGACGACACCGGCGGTGTCGGCGACCGGGAAGGTGTTCGCCATGGCGAAGACGGCGGTGTAGCCGCCGCTCGCGGCGGCGCGGGTGCCGGTCAGGACGGTCTCGGAGTCCTCGCGGCCGGGCTCGCGCAGGTGGGTGTGGAGGTCGACCAGGCCGGGCAGCAGGACCTTGCCGTCGGCCTCGATCACCGTCGCGCCTTCGGCGCTCAGCCCGGAACCGACCTCGGCGATGGTCTCGCCGTCGATCAGGACGTCCTGCGGCTCGCCGCCAAGGACCTTCGCACCGCGGATAAGGATCTTCGACATGATTACTTGTTCTCCTCGGCATCCAAGGTGCGGCGCGAAGCGCCTCCATCAAGGGTGGTGGTGGGCGACGGGCGGGAGTTGTTCGTGGTGACGGCGGGCTCGGAGCCGCCCAGGAGCAGGTAGAGGACGGCCATCCGGGTGCTGACGCCGTTGGCGACCTGCTCGACGGCGGTGCAGCGGTCGGAGTCGGCGACCTCGGCGGTGATCTCCATGCCGCGGTTCATCGGGCCGGGGTGCATCACGATGGCGTGCTCGGGCATCTTCGCCATGCGGTCGCCGTCCAGGCCGTAGCGGCGCGAGTACTCGCGCTCGGTCGGGAAGAACGCGGCGTTCATGCGCTCGCGCTGCACCCGCAGCATCATCACGGCGTCGGACTTCGGCAGCACCGCGTCCAGGTCGTAGGAGACCTCGCAGGGCCAGCTGCCGACGCCGACGGGCACCAGCGTGGGCGGGGCGACCAGGGTGACCTCGGCGCCGAGCGTGTGCAGCAGCTGGACGTTGGAGCGGGCCACCCGGCTGTGGAGCACGTCGCCGACGATCGTGATCCGGCGGCCGGACAGGTCCTTGCCGAGTCCGGCGTCCCGGCCGACCAGGCGGCGGCGCATGGTGAAGGCGTCCAGCAGGGCCTGGGTGGGGTGCTCGTGGGTGCCGTCGCCGGCGTTGACGACGGCCCCGTCGATCCAGCCGGAGTTGGCCAGCCGGTAGGGGGCGCCGGAGGCGTGGTGGCGGATGACGACGGCGTCGGCGCCCATGGCCTCCAGGGTCAGCGCGGTGTCCTTCAGGGACTCGCCCTTGGAGACCGAGGAGCCCTTGGCGGAGAAGTTGATGACGTCCGCGGAGAGCCGCTTGGCGGCGGCCTCGAAGGAGATGCGGGTCCGCGTCGAGTCCTCGAAGAAGAGGTTGACGACGGTGCGGCCGCGCAGGGTGGGCAGCTTCTTGATCGGCCGGTCCGCGACCCGGGCCATCTCCTCGGCGGTGTCGAGGATCAGGACGGCGTCGTCGCGGGTGAGGTCGGCGGCCGAGATGAGGTGGCGCTTCATCCGGTTTTCTCCGTGTTCGGGAGGTGTGGGAGGGCGGTGGCCGGGCATGCGGCGGCACACGGACCCGCCCCGCGGGTCCGTGGGGTCGCTACTGCGCGTCGGCCGGAGTGGTCGTGCCCGCGCCGAGGAGCACGCTGTCGCGGCCGTCCTCCTCGGTCAGGTGGACCTTGACCGTCTCCCGCAGCGACGTGGGGAGGTTCTTGCCGACGTAGTCGGCGCGGATCGGCAGCTCGCGGTGGCCGCGGTCGACGAGGACGGCGAGCTGGACGGCGCGGGGGCGGCCCAGATCGTTCATCGCGTCGAGGGCGGCGCGGATGGTGCGGCCGGAGAAGAGCACGTCGTCGACGAGGATGACGAGCCGGCCGTCGATGCCCTCACCGGGGATCTCGGTCCGGGCGAGCGCACGGGCCGGGCGGAGCCGCAGATCGTCGCGGTACATGGTGATGTCGAGGGAGCCGACCGGGGTCTTGCAGCCGGTGATGCTCTCGAGCTTGGCGGCCAGCCGGCGGGCGAGGAAGACACCGCGGGTGGGAATGCCGAGGAGTACGACGTCGTCGGCGCCCTTGGCGCGTTCGACGATCTCGTGCGCGATACGGGTGAGGACCCGTGCGATGTCCGGTGCTTCGAGCACGGGACGCGCGCTGGGAATTGCGTCCATACGAAACGGACCTCCTTCTCCGCCTCACGGGACGGACATTAAAGGACGTCGGATTTACAGGATTCACCGTACCAGGACCCACGACGAACTCCAGCCACAGCCACTGACGGCCCAGGGCGGGGCCCATTCGGCTTGACGAACCGAGATTACGCTGCGTAACCTCACAGTGAGTTACCAGTCGCGCGGTGCGGCCGCGCGATCGATACAGTGTCCGGGGAGCTTTATGTCCAGCGAATACGCCAAACAGCTCGGGGCCAAGCTCCGCGCCATCCGCACCCAGCAGGGCCTCTCCCTCCATGGTGTCGAGGAGAAGTCCCAGGGCCGCTGGAAGGCCGTTGTCGTGGGTTCTTACGAGCGCGGCGACCGTGCCGTGACCGTACAGCGCCTGGCCGAGCTGGCCGACTTCTACGGCGTGCCCGTGCAGGAGCTGCTGCCCGGCACGACGCCCGGCGGCGCGGCCGAGCCCCCGCCGAAGCTGGTCCTGGACCTGGAGCGCCTCGCCCACGTCCCGGCCGAGAAGGCGGGCCCGCTCCAGCGTTACGCGGCCACCATCCAGAGCCAGCGTGGTGACTACAACGGCAAGGTCCTCTCGATCCGCCAGGACGACCTGCGCACCCTTGCCGTGATCTACGACCAGTCGCCCTCGGTGCTCACCGAGCAGCTGATCAGCTGGGGCGTGCTCGACGCGGACGCCCGTCGCGCCGTTCAGCACGAGGACGCGTAACGTCCACCGTTCTTGACGACAAACCGCCGTGGGGCGGGAAACCATCCGGTTTCCCGCCCCACGGCGGTTTTCGTCTCAGTGGCCGTCTCGACGGAGACTCGGCTTGAGCTCCTTGAAACGACCGAGGAGACCATTGACGAACGCGGGCGAGTCGTCGGTGGAGAACTCCTTGGCGAGCTCCACCGCCTCGTCGATCGCCACGGCGTCCGGGGTCTCGTCCTCCCAGATCAGCTCGTACGCGCCGAGCCGCACGATGCCGCGGTCCGCGGCCGGCATGCGGTCCAGGTCCCAGTCGATCGCGTAGGTGGCGATCAGCTCGTCGATCCGGGCCGCGCGCTCGGCGTAGCCCTCGACCAGCTGGATCGTGTACGGGTTGACCGGCGGCTGCCTGTCGTCGGTCCGGGCATGCCGGATCCAGTCCGCGAGGACCGACTCCACCGACGAGCCGCGCTGGTCGGCCTCGAAGAGGATCTGGAAGGCGCGCTTACGGGCCTTGCTGCGGGCGGACACGGTTAGCTGTTCACCCGGCCGAGGTAATCGCCGGTGCGCGTGTCGACCTTGATCTTCTCGCCGGTGGTGACGAACAGCGGGACCTGGATCTCGTAGCCGGTCTCCAGCTTGGCGGGCTTGGAGCCACCGGTGGAGCGGTCGCCCTGGACACCCGGGTCGGTGTGCTCGATGGTCAGCTCGACGGCGGCCGGGAGCTCGACGTAGAGCACCTCGCCCTCGTGCGTGGCGACCGTGGCCTCGAAGCCCTCGATGAGGAAGTTCGCGGCGTCGCCGACGGCCTTCCGGTCGATCATCAGCTGGTCGTAGTCCTTCATGTCCATGAAGACGTAGTACTCGCCGTCCATGTACGAGAACTGCATGTCGCGGCGGTCGACGGTGGCCGTCTCGACCTTCACGCCCGCGTTGAAGGTCTTGTCGACGACCTTGCCGGAGAGCACGTTCTTCAGCTTCGTACGGACGAAGGCGGGGCCCTT
This sequence comes from Streptomyces luteoverticillatus, assembly GCF_003970715.1. Lineage (NCBI taxonomy): Bacteria > Bacillati > Actinomycetota > Actinomycetes > Kitasatosporales > Streptomycetaceae > Streptomyces > Streptomyces luteoverticillatus. Next base: position 1,360,361 of record NZ_CP034587.1, read on the forward strand.
GCCGGGCTTGACGTGCTGGAACTCGACGACGGACCAGAGCTGGCCGCCTTCGAGCTTGAGCACCATGCCGTTCTTGAGGTCGTTCGTGGATGCCACGGTTGCGGTATCTCCTGGGCTGGTGGAACCAAGAAAGTGCGATGCGCCGGCTAGAGCGCGAGCAGCTCTTTGGTCGTAATGGTGAGTAGCTCGGGTCCGCCGTCCGCCTCGGGGCGGACGACGAGCGTGTCATCGATCCGGACGCCGCCCCGCCCCGGGAGGTGGACTCCCGGATCTACGGTGACCGGCACGCAAGCGTCCAGTTTACCCATTGCCGACGGTGCCAGCCGAGGGTCCTCGTCGTTTTCGAGCCCCACGCCGTGACCGATGCGGGGTCCGACCCGCTCGCCATGGCCCGCGGCCTCCAGGACGACCCGTGCCGCGCGGTCCACGTCACGGTACGCCGCACCCGGCGCGAGGGCCTCCCGGCCCGCCCGCTGGGCGGCGAAGACCTGCTCGTACAGCTCGATCTGCCACTCCGCCGGAGAGGCCCCGATGACGAACGTACGGGCGATCTCGCTCCGGTACCCACGATAGTCCGCCCCCAGGCAGACGCTGAGGAAATCGCCCTCCTCCACCCGGCGGTCGGTGGGCACATGCCCGGCCCGGCCCGAGTGGGGACCCGCGCCCACCGAGGTGGGAAAGGCCGCGCCGTCCGCGCCGTGGTCGATCAGCCGGCGCTCCAGCTCCAGCGCCAGATGGCGCTCGGTGCGGCCGACGAGTATCGACTCCAGCAGCTCCCCCAGCGCCTGATCGGCGATCTCGGCGGCGATCCGCAGGGTCGAGATCTCCTCGTCGTCCTTGACCACCCGCTGCTGCTCCACGGCCGTCCCCAGATCGCCCAGCCGCAGCCGGGGGGCGACCGAGCGCACCGCGCGGTGCCGGGCCACGGTCAGATGGTGCTCCTCGACGGCCAGCGACCGCACCCCGCGCTCCGCGGCCCGCTCGGCCGCCGCCACGGCCGGATCGCCCTCGGGCGTCGGCAGCACCACGACGGCCAGCCCGTCCCCGGGACGGCTGGCGCCCGTGGCGTCCACGAAGGGATCGCTCACGCACACCAGCGCGTCGTCGCCGTCGGAACCGGGACCGAGGAGCAGCACCGCCCCGGGCGGCGCGCCGCCCGCCAGATACCGCACATTGGCGTCGCCGCAGACCAGGGCGGCCTCACCACCGGCCGCCGCGCACCGCTCGCGCAGCCGGGCCCGGCGCGCCGCGTACACCTCGGACATGCCTCCGAGCGTACGTTCGGCGGCCGGTTCCGGCCTTTCCAGCGCCTCCGACCGGGGCAGCCCTCCGCCCTACCAGCCGGCCAGGGTGCGGGCGACGGCCTCGTCGATCAGCCGGGCCGTCGTGGCGACGTCCTGCTGCGAGTTGTCGATGATGGGCAGGCCCGAGCCGTACCAGCCGGCCATCCGGCCGTGGATCCGGGCGACCTCCTCGTCGCTGAGCCTGCGATTGCCGGTGCGTTCGGCGTTGCGTTCGAGAACGACGTCGAGGCCCGGCAGCAGCACCACGGGCAGCAGCCCCGGCCCCACGTGCCGCTTCCAGCCGCCGAGGCCGACGACGGGCCGGTCGGGGAAGACGGCGTCGTCGAGGATGCAGGAGATGCCGTTGGCGAGGAAGTTCCGCGCGGCGAACCCGCAGGTGCGGCGGGCGAGCCGGTACTGCGCCTCGGAGTGGTCGTTCCACCCGGACTGCGGGTCCGCGAACCCGGAGCGCACCCACTCGCGCACGTCGTCGAGGCTGATGTGGGCGGTGGGCACGCGGCGGGTGTCCGCCCAGTGGCGGGCGACGGTGGTCTTGCCGGCACCGGCCGGGCCGATGAGGAGCACCGCGACGGCGGCGGTGGTGGCGTCGGCCATCACCCCTTGCGGGGGGCCCACCGGCATCGGCGGGTGAGCGGGCGGCGGTCCCCCTGGGGGCAGCATCCGGTGGCACTCCGTCTCGTTCGGGCGCGGGGCGGTGGTTTCGGCCCCGGTCCCCGGGGCCGAAACCCGACGGGAGCGTACCCGACGGTAGGCACCCACCCCTCCACCGGGAGAAACGCCCGCCTCAGTCCCCGAGTTCCTCCGCCAGCGCCCGCAGGGCGAGCCGGTAGGAGCCGATCCCGAACCCCGCCACCGTCCCGCTCGCCACCGCAGCGATCACCGACGTGTGACGGAACTCCTCCCGCGCGTACGGGTTGGAGATGTGCACCTCGATGAGCGGCGCCGTCCGCTGGGCCGCGGCGTCGCGCATCGCGTACGAGTAGTGGGTGAACGCGCCGGGGTTGATGACGACGGGCACCCGGCCGTCGGCCGCCTCGTGCAGCCAGCGCACCAGCTCGCCCTCGTCATTGGTCTCCCGGACCTCGACGGCGAAGCCGAGCTCCGCGCCGAGCGCCGTGCAGGCCTCGACGAGGCCCTTGTAGGACGTCGAGCCGTAGACGTCGGGTTCGCGCGAGCCGAGCCGGCCCAGGTTGGGCCCGTTGAGGACGAGGACCTTGCGGGCGCTCACGCCGCTCACGCCGCGATCTCGGCGTGTGCGGCCAGCAGCATCGCGGGATCCGGGCCCTCCAGGACCGTCGGCTTGGCCAGGCCGTCGAGGACGATGAAGCGCAGCCGGTCGCCGCGCGTCTTCTTGTCGACCTTCATGGTCTCCAGCAGCTTGGGCCACTGGTCGCCGCGGTAGGTGACGGGCAGGCCGACGGCCGTGAGGATCGCGCGGTGGCGGTCGGCGGTGGCGTCGTCCAGGCGGCCGGCGATCCGGCCGAGCTCGGCGGCGAAGACCATGCCGACGGCGACGGCCGCGCCGTGCCGCCAGTTGTAGCGCTCGTTCTTCTCGATGGCGTGGGCGAGCGTGTGACCGTAGTTCAGGATCTCGCGCAGGCCCGACTCCTTGAGGTCGGTGGAGACCACCTCCGCCTTGACCCGGATGGCCCGCTCGATCAGCTCGGAGGTGTGCGGGCCCCCGGGCGTGCGGGCGCCCTCGGGGTCGGCCTCGATGAGGTCGAGGATCGCCGGGTCGGCGATGAAGCCGGCCTTGATGATCTCGGCGAGGCCGCTGACGTAGTCGTGGACCGGCAGCGACTCCAGCGCGGCCAGGTCGCACAGCACACCGGCCGGGGGGTGGAAGGCGCCGACGAGGTTCTTGCCCTCGGCGGTGTTGATGCCGGTCTTCCCGCCGACGGCCGCGTCGACCATGCCCAGGACCGTGGTGGGCACCGCGATCCAGCGCACGCCGCGCAGCCAGGTGGCGGCGACGAAGCCCGCCAGGTCGGTGGTGGCCCCGCCGCCCACGCCGACGATGACGTCGGTGCGGGTGAAGTTGGTCTGCCCGAGGGCCTTCCAGCAGTACGCCGCGACCTCGACGGTCTTGGACTCCTCGGCGTTGGGCAGCTGGATCGCTATGGCCTCGTAGCCCTGGGCCGCCAGGTCCTCGCGGATCGCCTCGCCGGTCGAGGCGAGCGCCTCGGGGTGGAGCACGGCGACCCGCTTGGCCCGGGTGCCGATGAGGCCGGGCAGCTCGCCCAGCAGCTGACGGCCGACCAGGACCTCGTACGGCGCGGTGCCCGCGCTGCCGGCGACCTGGATACGGGTGGGGGCGTCGGTCATGCGTTCCTCACTGCGTGGTGTCCGGTGTGGGGGCCAGGGGCGGCCGCAGTGCCTCGAGCACGGCGTCGGCGACCTCGGCCGGGGTGCGGCCGCCGGTGGCGACCACGGCGCGGGCGACCTCGGTGTAGAGCGGGCGGCGCGCGTCCATCAGCTCGCGCCACCGCTTGCGGGGGTTGACGGCGAGCAGCGGGCGCGGCGCGTCGAGGCCCACGCGGCGCACGGCGTCGGCGAGTTCGACGTCGAGGAAGACCACGGGCAGGCCCTTGAGGAGGGCCCGGGTGCCCGGGTCCATGACGGCGCCGCCGCCGAGGGCGAGCACCCCGGGGTGCTCGGCCACGGCGGTGCGGACGGCCTGCCGCTCCAGCTCGCGGAAGTGCGGCTCGCCCTCGTCGACGAAGATCTCCGGGATGGGCTTCCCGGCGGCCTTCTCGATGTCGGCGTCCGTGTCCCGGTAGCCGGTGCCCAGCCGCTCGGCGAGCAGGGCACCGATGGTGGACTTGCCCGCGCCGGGCGGGCCCACCAGGACGATGACGGGGGTGGTCACTTGATGGCCAGGTTCTCGAGGTAGCCCTGGACGTTGCGACGGGTCTCGGCGACGCTGTCGCCGCCGAACTTCTCCACCACCGCGTCGGCGAGGACGAGCGCGACCATCGCCTCGGCGACGATGCCGGCCGCCGGGACGGCGCATACGTCCGAGCGCTGGTGGTGGGCCTGGGCGGCCTCGCCGGTGGCCACGTCGATCGTGCGCAGGGCGCGCGGGACGGTGGCGATGGGCTTCATGGCGGCGCGGACGCGCAGCAGCTCGCCCGTGGTCAGGCCGCCCTCGGTGCCGCCGGAGCGGCCGGTGACGCGGCGGACGCCGTCCTCGGTGGCGACGATCTCGTCGTGCGCCTTGGAACCGGGCACGCGGGCCAGCTCGAAGCCGTCGCCGACCTCGACGCCCTTGATCGCCTGAATGCCCATCAGGGCGGCCGCGAGGCGGGCGTCCAGCCGGCGGTCCCAGTGGACGTGCGAGCCGAGGCCGACCGGGACGCCGTAGGCCAGGACCTCGACGACGCCGCCGAGGGTGTCGCCGTCCTTGTGGGCCTGGTCGATCTCGGCGACCATCGCCTTGCTGGCCTCCTCGTCGAGGCAGCGCACCGGGTCGGCGTCGAGCTTCTCGACGTCGCCGGGGGTGGGGTAGACGCCGTACGGGGCCTTGGCCGCGGCCAGCTCCACGACGTGGGAGACGATCTCGATGCCGGCCGCCTCCTTGAGGAAGGAGCGGGCGACGGCGCCGAGGGCCACGCGGGCGGCGGTCTCACGGGCGGAGGCCCGCTCCAGGACCGGCCGGGCCTCGTCGAAGCCGTACTTCTGCATCCCGGCGAGGTCCGCGTGGCCGGGGCGGGGGCGGGTGAGCGGGGCGTTGCGGGCCAGCTCCGCCAGCTCGGCGGGGTCCACGGGGTCGGCCGACATGACCTGCTCCCACTTGGGCCACTCGGTGTTGCCCACCATGACCGCGACCGGGGAGCCCATGGACAGTCCGTGCCGGACGCCACCGAGGAAGGTGATCTCGTCGCGCTCGAACTTCATCCGCGCGCCGCGTCCATAGCCGAGCCGCCGTCGCGCCAGGTGGTCCGCCACCATCTCCGTGGTGACCGGCACGCCGGCGGGAAGTCCCTCCAGCGTCGCCACGAGTGCGGGGCCGTGCGACTCCCCCGCGGTCAGCCAGCGCAACCTGCTCAACGGTGCTCCTCTGCTCGCGCGCTCGAATCTCATGCCGCGCGGCGGCGCGGCGGCGGCCCGGGGAGCGCGACCCTGGCCCGCCACCCCCGATCCTCCCATGCCGGGCGGACATTCCCGGCCGCCGGTCCAGGGTGTGGACCGGCGGAGTCACGTGGTGGACGGCCGGACCGCCGCGCGCAAAGGCGGTCCGTCAGTGCGTACGGGCGGCCAGGGCCGCCTCGCCGGCGGCGCGCATGGCCGCCAGGGGGGCCGGGGCGTGGCCCGTCATCAGCTCGACCTGGAGGACGGCCTGGTGGACCAGCAGGTCCAGGCCGCCGAGGACGGTGCCGCCCCGCCGGGCCCAGGCGGCGGCCAGCGGGGTCGGCCAGGGCTCGTAGAGGACGTCGAAGAGCGTGCCGGGGCGCTCGGGCACGGCCCCGGCGAGGGCGTCGGTGGCCCCGGCGGGGGTGGTGGCGACGACCAGCGGCGCGGCGAGGGCCTCGGTCGCGCGCGACCAGTCGGCGGTGCGCACGGTCACGCCCAGCCGCTCGCCCCACTCGCGCATCTCCGCGGCGCGCCCGGCGCTGCGGACGTAGGCGGTGACCTCGCCCGTGCAGATCCGGGCGAGGGCGGCGAGCGCCGAGGAGGCGGTGGCGCCCGCGCCGAGGATCGCGGCGGAGCCGACCGTCTCCACGCCCCGCTCGCGCAGGGCGGCGGCGATGCCGGGGATGTCGGTGTTGTCGCCGAGGCGGCGGCCGTCGTCGGTGAGGACGACGGTGTTGACCGCCTCCACGGACCGGGCGGTGGCGCTGACGTCGTCCAGCAGCGGGATCACCGCCCGCTTGAGGGGCATGGTGAGGGAGAGCCCGGCCCAGCCGGGGCCCAGCTCCGCGAGGAAGGCGGGCAGCGCGGCCTCGTCCACCTCGAAGCGGTCGTACGTCCACTCCCCAGGCCCAGTTCCGCGTAGGCGGCCCGGTGGAGGACGGGCGAGAGCGAGTGGGCGATCGGCGAGCCGAGCACGGCGGCCCGCCGGCGCCCGGTCGTGGCGGGACCGGTCACTGCGCGGCCGCCTTCTTCGCCTTGGTCTCCTGCTCGTACTTCTGGCGGTTCTTGTTGTGCTCCGCGTTCGTCACCGCGAACAGGGTCTGGTTCTCGTTGATGGAGACGAAGTAGTACCAGGGGCCGTCCGCCGGCTGGAGCGCGGACTTCAGGGCCTCCAGGCCGGGGTTGCTGATCGGCCCGGGCGGCAGGCCCTTGATGTTGTACGTGTTGTACGGGTCCTTGAACTTCCGCAGATCGCTGACCGCGCCGACATCGAGGGTGCTCTGGCTCTTGGCGTAGTTCACCGTGGAGTCGAAGTCGAGGAGGCCGTAGGTCTCCTTGTTGTCCGGCTTGAGCCGGTTGTAGACGACCCTGGAGATCTTGTCGAAGTCGTGCTTGTACTTGCCCTCGACCTGGACGAGGCTCGCGAGGGTGACGACCTGCATCGGGGACTTCAGGCCCAGCGAGGCGGCCTTGCCCACCACGTCCTGCGCGTCGTAGTTCTGCTTGGCGCGGGCGACCATCTGGCGCAGCAGGTCATCGGGCTTGGTGCCCTTGCCCGCGCTGTACTGCGACGGGAAGAGGAAGCCCTCCAGCGGGTCCTTGACGTCGGGGTCGCTGTTCGCCCACTCGGGCAGGCCCAGGTTCTTGGCCTGGCTCTTGGCGACGCCCTTGGTGGTGCCCGCCGCGAGCCCGAGCTTCTTGTCGATCGAGGAGTAGATCTCGGCGGCCCGCATGCCCTCGGCGAAGGTGAGGAAGTTCGCGGAGTTGGTCATCATCGCCACGGCCGAGGCGCCGGACATCTCCTTGTGGAGGGTGTACGTGCCGGGCTGGATGGACTTCTTCGCGGCGGCCGAGGTGAAGGCGCCGACGCTCTTGACGACCCCGGCCTTCTCCAGGACCTGGCCCATCTCGGTGAGGCTGGCGCCCTTGGGGATCTCGACCTGCACCTGGCCGGTGCCCTCGCCCTCGTAGTCGGGCGCGGTGCCGTAGTGGGTCTCCCAGTAGTCGTAGGCGAAGTAGCCGGCGCCGCCCAGGCCGCCGACGAGCACCACGGCGACCAGCAGGCAGGCGGTGCCGCTGCGGCGCTTGGGCTTCTTCTCCCGGCCCTTGCCCTTGCCGGCCCTGCCCTTGCCGCGCCGGTCGCGGCCCCGGGCGGGCTCGTCGCCGTCGTCGGAGTCGTCGTCGAGGAGGGCGGGGGCGGAGGCCCGGTCGTCCACGTCGTCGAAGAGGGAGATCTTCTCCTCGACGGGATCGGCGGTGGCGGTCCGCGCCTGGGGCACCTGGTGCTGCCCGGTGTGCTGCTCCCCGGGGGCCTGCGGCATCTGGTGCTGTCCCGTGTGCTGGTTCACGGGCATCTGGTGGGCGCCGGTGTGCTGGTCCATGGGCATCTGATGCGTGCCCGTGTGCTGGTCCATGGGCACCTGGTGCTGACCGGTGTGCTGGTCCATGGGCATCTGGTGCGCGCCCGTGTGCTGGTCGGGGTAGCCGTGGGCGCCCGTGTCGTACTCGTAGTAGCCCTGCTGGCCACCGTTCGGGTACGTGCCGGTCTGCTGTCCGCCGTGCTGCCCGGTGTACTGCTCACCGTGGCCGTTGGTGTCGTACGGGCCGGGGCCCCCCGCGTTCTGCGAGGGGTCCCAGCCGTAGTCCTGCTGACCGGCGTAGGGGGGCTGCGACTGCTGGGCCTGGTGGGGCTGCGGGTACTGCTGCCCGGCGTAACCCCGGTCCCCGTACAGGGGGTCCTCGGGATGCCACGGTTGGGAGCCGGAACCCCGGCCGTACTCAGTCATCTATCCCCTAGAGCCGCACAGCGGCAGCCAGTGCGCTCGGTGAAGCGCGGAAGTCCGACGTCTGGTCCTGCCCGGAAGACATTCGAACAGCTGCCATGTCGCGCGGAACGTTACCGTATTGCGATCAGATGACCACGTCGACGGCCTCGCCCGGCGGCCGCCCCGAGATCTTCTCGATCTCCAGGGCGTTCTGCAGGATGACCACCGCGGCCGCCTGGTCCACCACGGAGCGGCCCTTCTTGGCGTTGACGCCGGAGGCGCGCAGGCCCTGGGCGGCCGTGACGGTCGTCATCCGCTCGTCGACCAGCCGCACCGGCACCGGGGCGACCCGCCGGGCCATCTCCTTGGCGAAGGTGCGCACCTTGGCCGCGGCCGGGCCCTCGCCCCCTTGAGGGAGCGGGGCAGGCCGACGACGACCTCGATGGGCTCGTACTCCGCGACGATCGCCACCAGCCGCTTGTGCGCCTGGGGGATGTCCCGGCCGGGGACGGTCTCCACCGGGGTGGCGAGGATCCCGTCGGGGTCGCACGAGGCGACCCCGATCCGGGCGTCCCCGACGTCCACGGCGATGCGCCTGCCGCGTCGCACGTCAGGCCGCCTCGGCCACGAGGCGCTCGACGGCGGCCATGGCCTCGTCGAGGGCCTCGGGGTTCTGGCCGCCGCCCTGGGCGACGTCCGGCTTGCCGCCGCCACCGCCGCCGAGGGTCTTCGCGGCCGTACGGACCAGGTCGCCGGCCTTCAGGCCGCGCTCACGGGCCGCCTCGTTGGTGGCGATCACGGTCAGCGGACGGCCGTTGGCCACGGTGAACAGGGCCACCACGGCGGCCCGGCCGCCCTGGATGCGGCCGCGGACGTCGAGGACCAGCTTGCGCAGGTCGTCGGCGCCGGTGCCGTCCGGCACCCGGCCGACGGCCAGGGCGATGCCGTGGATGTCCTTGGCGCCCTCGGCCAGGCCGGCGGCGGCCTGGAGGACCTTCTCGGCGCGGAAGCGCTCGATCTCCTTCTCGGCGTCCTTGAGCTTGGCGAGCATGCCGGAGATCTTCTCCGGGAGCTCCTCCGGACGGCCCTTGACCAGCTCGGTGAGCTGGGCGACGACCGTGTGCTCCTTGGCCAGGAAGTTGTAGGCGTCGGCGCCCACGAGGGCCTCGACACGGCGCACGCCGGAGCCGATCGAGGACTCGCCGAGGAGCTTCACCAGACCCAGCTGGGCGGTGTTGGCGACGTGCGTACCGCCGCAGAGCTCCTTGGAGAAGTCGCCGATGGTCACGACGCGGACGCGCTCGCCGTACTTCTCGCCGAACTCGGCGATGGCACCGGCCTTCTTGGCCTCCTCCAGGCTCATGACCTCCGCGTGGACGTCGAGCTCGGTGGAGAGGACCTCGTTGATGCGCTGCTCGACGTCGGTGAGGACCGAGCCGGGCACGGCGGTCGGCGAGCCGAAGTCGAAGCGGAAGCGGCCCGGGGAGTTCTCCGAGCCGGCCTGGGCGGCCGTCGGGCCCAGGGCGTCGCGCAGCGCCTGGTGGGTGAGGTGGGTGGCGCTGTGGGCGCGGGCGATGGCGCGGCGGCGCTTGACGTCGATGACGGCGTAGGCGGAGGCGCCCACGGTGACCTCGCCGACCTGGACGACGCCCTTGTGGACGTGGACGCCGGGGACCGGCTTCTGGACGTCGCGGACCTCGATCACGGCACCGGAGTGGAGCTTGATCCGGCCCTGGTCGGCGAGCTGGCCGCCGCCCTCGGCGTAGAAGGGGGTGCGGTCGAGGACGACCTCGACCTCGTCGCCCTCGGTGGCGGCGGGCGAGGAGACGCCGTCGACGAGCAGGCCGACGATGGTCGACTCGCCCTCGGTGGTGGTGTAGCCGGTGAAGTCGGTCTCGCCGGAGGTGTCGGCGACCTCACGGTAGGCGGACAGGTCGGCGTGACCGGTCTTCTTGGCCTTGGCGTCGGCCTTGGCGCGCTCCCGCTGCTCCTTCATCAGGCGGCGGAAGCCGTCCTCGTCCACGGAGAGGCCCTGTTCGGCGGCCATCTCCAGGGTGAGGTCGATGGGGAAGCCCCAGGTGTCGTGGAGCAGGAACGCCTTGTCGCCGGAGAGGACCGTGCCACCGGCGGCCTTGGTCTCGGTCACGGCGCTGTCGAGGATGTTGGTGCCGCCCTTGAGGGCCTTGAGGAAGGCGGCCTCCTCGGCGAGCGCGACGGTCTCGATGCGCGTGCGGTCGGCGAGCAGCTCGGGGTACTGCTGGCCCATCGTGCGGATGACGACGTCGAGGAGGTCGGCGACGACCGGGCCGGTGGCGCCCATCAGGCGCATGTTGCGGATGGCGCGGCGCATGATGCGGCGCAGGACGTAGCCGCGGCCCTCGTTGCCGGGGGTGACGCCGTCGCCGATGAGCATGGTGGACGTGCGCATGTGGTCGGCGACCACGCGCAGGGAGACGTCCGTGTCCTTCGCGGCGCCGTAGCGGACGCCGGTGAGCTCGGTGGCCTTGTCGATCACGACACGCAGGGTGTCGGTCTCGTACATGTTCTGCACGCCCTGGAGGATCATCGCCAGGCGCTCGAGGCCGAGGCCGGTGTCGATGTTCTTGCTGGGCAGCTCGCCGAGGATCGGGAAGTCCTCCTTGCCCTCGCCGGCACCGCGCTCGTACTGCATGAAGACCAGGTTCCAGATCTCCACGTAGCGCTCGTCGTTGACGGCCGGGCCGCCCTCGACGCCGAACTCGGGGCCCCGGTCGTAGTTGATCTCGGAGCACGGGCCGCAGGGGCCCGGGACGCCCATGGACCAGTAGTTCTCCTTCTTGCCCAGGCGCTGGATGCGCTGGGCCGGCACGCCGACGACGTCGCGCCAGATGCGCTCGGCCTCGTCGTCGTCGAGGTAGACGGTGATCCAGAGCTTCTCGGGCTCCAGGCCGTAGCCGCCGTCCGCCACGGGAGTCGTCAGCAACTCCCAGGCGTACTTGATGGCGCCTTCCTTGAAGTAGTCGCCGAAGGAGAAGTTGCCGCACATCTGGAAGAACGTGCCGTGGCGGGTGGTCTTGCCGACCTCTTCGATGTCCGGGGTGCGGACGCACTTCTGCACGCTCGTGGCGCGCGGGAAGGGCGGCTTGACCTCACCGAGGAAGTAGGGCTTGAAGGGGACCATGCCCGCGGGGACCAGCAGCAGCGTCGGGTCGTCCGCGATGAGCGACGCCGAGGGGACGACGGTGTGCCCGCGCTCCTCGAAGAAGCGCAGCCAGCGACGGCGGATTTCAGCCGACTCCATCAGTGGTCCTCTTTCCGGGTGAACGAGTTGTAGGGGTGGTGCTGCTCGAGAGCGACGAGGCGGCGCTGCTCGGGAAGGGCGCGGCGGTCGGGCTCCGGCGGGACGGCGTCGAGGCCCAGGGCGTCCTTGAGGGCCGCCTCCCGGTGGGCCATGCCGTCGCGCACGTCGAGGGCGAAGAGCTTGACCTTGCGGCCGGCGATCACGGCCCGGTCGGCCGCCTGGAGCGCCAGGCTCTCCGGGGTGAGCTTGGCGAGCTTGCGGTTGACCTTGGTGGTGGCCCAGACACCGGCTGCTACACCGGTGGTGAACCAGAACGTGCGGCGGAACATTTCCGGGTCTCAGCCCTTCCCACGGGGACGGCGGCCGCCGAACCGGGCGGACGGCAGTTTCTTGTCGACGGCCCGGCCGACGAAGACGGTGCTCCTCGGCTCGGGCTCCGCCTTGCGGCCCATCGCGCGGCGCACGCCGTAGCCGAACGCGGCGACCTTGACCAGGGGGCCGCCGAAGGCGGAGGAGACGGTCGAGGAGAGCGCCGAGGCGTTCGCCGTGACCTCCTGGACGTCCGCGGTGATCGAGTCGACGCGGGCGAGCTGGGTGTTGGCGGAGCGGACGGTCGCGGAGGCGTCGGCCAGCAGCGGGACGGCCTGCTCGGAGATGTCGGCGACCAGTCTGGTGGCCGCTCTCAGCGTCTGCGCGAGCCGCACCAGCACCAGGGCGATGAACGACACGAGGATCGCCCAGAAGACGGCCACGAGGATCCCGGCCACCTCTCCACCGGACACGCTGCACCGCTCCCTAGCTGTTGTCTTTCAACGCTTGTCGGATACCGACCTTATCGCGCCGGACCTCGGCGGCCGTACCGCATTACCGGTCCGTACGGCACGGATGTACGAGGGACGCGCGGGGCCTCCCGGCCCCGGAAACGCGCCAGCCCGCCGGCCCGCGGCCACGAGGGCCGGCGGAACGACGGGCTGGGCGAAAGGAGTGGTGCTACGTCCGACTTAGCGGGCGTAGTACTCGACGACGAGCTGCTCGTCGCAGATCACCGGGATCTCCTTGCGGTTCGGGTCGCGGTCCAGGCGGAACGCCAGCGCCTGCAGGTTGACCTGCAGGTAGCGCGGGGTCTCGCCCTCACCGGCGTAGCCACCGGCCATGGCGACCTGGAACGGGTGCTTGGCACGGCTGCGCTCGCGAACGGTCACGACGTCGTTCGGACGGACGCGGAAGGACGGCTTGTCGACCTTCTTGCCGTTGACCTCGATGTGGCCGTGAACGACCATCTGGCGCGACTGGTACACGGTGCGGGCGATGCCCGAACGCAGGACCAGGGCGTCGAGGCGACGCTCGAGCTCGACGACCAGCGCCTCGCCCGTCTTGCCCTCGGCCTTCTTGGCGCGGTCGTAGGCACGCGCCATCTGGCGCTCGCTGATGTCGTACTGGGCGCGCAGACGCTGCTTCTCGAGCAGACGGACCTTGTAGTCCGAGTTCTGCTTGCGGCCACGGCCGTGCTCGCCCGGCGGGTAGGGGCGGGCCTCGAAGTACTTGACGGCCTTCGGCGTCAGCGCGATGCCGAGCGCACGGGACTTCTTGACCTTGGGACGCGACTGGTTAGGCACGTTCTCCAGACCTCCGTTGATAAGTTAGGTTAGGCTTACCTTACTCAAGGAGATCGCATGTCTCGTCCGGGGAACACCAGTCACATCACGGACAGCACGAAGGGATCCCAAAAGGGATCCGACGCTCACGAGGGCGTCGACGTGACGGAGGTCCGATCAGATCGTGGTCAGCCGCGTCCTGGCGGACTTGAGATCGCACGGATGCCGTCAGCAGCCGAGCGCACACGAACTCTCGTACAGAGTACATGCTCCGCGATGCTGCTCATTCCCGGGGCCGCCGGCTCCTGCCCGGACCAGCTCCTGCCGGACGTGCGGACCGTGGGCCCGGACGGCGAGGTCTTCCTCGTCCTGCCCGCCGACTCCCCGGCCGTACGGGCCGCCACCCACGCCCAGGACGACGAGCTGGCCGTCGTCCTGGAGCTCACGGACGTGGCCCCCGTCTCCGTCCCCAACCGGATCCGCGGCCGCGCCTGGCTGTCCGGCTGGCTGACCTGCGTCCCCGGGGTGGCCGAGCCGGGGCGGATGCTGCTGCGGCTGGAGCTGGGCGAGGCGAGCGTGGACGACCTGTGGGGCGCGGAGACCGTCGAGCCCGACGCCTTCGCCCGCGCCTGCCCCGACCCGCTGGTCGAGCACGAGGCGGAGCTGCTCCAGCACCTCCACTCCGGCCACGGCGACCAGGTGCGCAGCCTGTGCGCGCTGCTCGGCGACCGCGAGAGCGACGCGTGGGCCGCGTACGCGTCGGCGGTGCCGGTGGCTCTGGACCGCTACGGCCTCCGCGTCCGCTTCACCCGCCGCCACGGCCCCGGCACCCCGGCCGACCGCTCCTTCGACGCCCGCTTCGAATTCCCGGAACCGGTCGACGACGTCGTCGCCTTGCGACGGGCGATGCACCAGCTCTTCGAGGCAGCGGGTTGCTGACCGGCCCCGCCGGTTTGTGGGCAGGCGTTCCGCAGGGCTGGGGGCACCTCCCAGCGGTAGCTGGGGGAGGGTGGGCACAACCGGCCCACCGGGCCGCACCCGAACCGCTACGCCTGCCCCCGCAAACGCGCGCGGACACGCTCCGCGACGTCCGCGTACCGGGCTTCGGCTCCATGCCGAGTCGGCTCGTAGTAAACCTTCCCGTGCACGGAATCCGGCGCATACTGCTGCGCAGCAATACCGCCCGGCAGGTCATGCGGGTACTGATACCCCTCCCCATGCCCCAGCTTCTCCGCCCCCTTGTAATGACTGTCCCGTAGGTGCGCCGGCACCGGCCCCGCCAGCCCCGCCCGTACGTCCGCCAGCGCGGCGTCGATCGCCAGATACGCCGCGTTGGACTTCGGGGCCAGTGCCAGCGCCACCGCCACATGCCCCAGCGTGATCCTCGCCTCGGGGAAACCGATCATGGCGACGGCCTGCGCTCCGGCCACCGCCGTCTGGAGGGCCGTGGGGTCGGCCAGGCCGATGTCCTCGCTCGCCGAGATCATCAGCCGGCGCGCGATGAAGCGCGGGTCCTCCCCCGCCTCGATCATCCGCGCCAGATAGTGCAGCGTCGCGTCCACGTCCGAGCCGCGGATGGACTTGATCAGGGCGCTGGCCACGTCGTAGTGCTGATCGCCGTCGCGGTCGTACTTCACGGCCGCCCGGTCGACCGCGCCCTCCAGCGTCTCCAGGGTGATCTCGTCCTCGCCCTTGGCGATGGCCGAGCCCGCGCCCGCCTCCAGCGCCGTGAGCGCGCGGCGGGCGTCGCCGCCCGCGATGCGCAGCAGGTGGGCCTCGGCGTTCTCCGCGAGGGCGACCGCCCCGCCCAGCCCGCGCTCGTCGGTGAGGGCACGGCGGATCAGGCCGCGCAGATCGTCGTCCGTCAGCGCCTGGAGGGTCAGCAGCAGAGAACGCGAGAGCAGCGGGGAGATGATCGAGAAGTACGGGTTCTCCGTCGTGGCGGCGATGAGGGTGACCCAGCGGTTCTCCACGGCGGGCAGCAGGGAGTCCTGCTGGGCCTTGCTGAAGCGGTGGATCTCGTCCAGGAAGAGGACGGTCTCCTTGCCGTAGCCCCCGGAGGCGCGGCGGGCGCCGTCGATGACGGCCCGTACCTCCTTGACCCCGGCGGTGATCGCTGAGAGCTCCACGAAGCGCTTGTTGGTGGCCTGGCTGACGACATAGGCGAGCGTGGTCTTGCCGATGCCGGGCGGGCCCCAGAGGATCACCGAGGAGGGCCCGGCGGGGCCGCCGCTCCCCTCCCCCACCAGCCGGCGCAGCGGGGAGCCGGGCTTGAGCAGGTGTCCTTGCCCCACCACCTCGTCGAGCGTGCGGGGGCGCATCCGGACGGCCAGCGGGCTGCCCGCCGGATCCTTCTCCTGGCGGTCCTCGGCGGCGGCGGTGAACAGGTCGGGCTCCACACTCGAAACCCTATGCCACCCCACTGACAACGCCGCCGGACCCCAAGGGTCCGGCGGCGTCGGTCAAGCCAGGTGTGCGGGCGGTGGCGTCAGGCCGTGCCGCCCGTCCAGAACCACCACCACTTGGTGAGGATGAGCATCCCGATGACGCCGATGTGCAGCACCGGCAGCACCCAGTGGAACTCCAGCAGCCCCCGCTTGAGCCCGTCCGGCGCGGGGATGAAGCCGTGCCGGACGTTCTGCACGGTGACGTACCAGAACATCAGGATCGTGGCGACCCAGGCCAGGCAGCACCACAGGCACAGCGAGCCGATGACGTACAGCGACTGGTACTGGAGCCAGGTGACGAAGCCGACGCCGAAGAGGCAGCCGGCCTCCATGCCCAGCCAGTACCAGCGCGGGAAGCGGGCGCCGGAGAGCAGCGCCAGCCCGATCGCGATGATCGCGCCGTAGCAGACCAGGCCCAGCATCGGGTTGGGGAACCCGAAGGCCTCGGCCTGCTTGCTGCTCATGATGTTGCCGCAGGAGACGATGGGGTTGAGGCTGCAACCGGGCTTGTAGTTCGGGTCCTTGAGGAGCTCGAACTTGTCCAGCGTGATGACCCAGGAGGCCAGCAGTCCCATCGCGCCGGTGATCACCAGCAGCAGCGCGAACGCACGGCTCGCGCCCACGGCGCCACGGCCGGGGCCGTCCCGCTCCGTGCCGTCGAGATCCGAACGGTCGAGTGCCGAAGTCGTCATAGCGCTGTCGATCCCATCAGTAGGCCGTTGCCGCCTCATTCTGCACCAGTAGCCTGTGAATCAGCCCTGGGCCGAAAGGACCTCACCCACAACGGTGTCGAGGGCCACGGCCTTCTGCTCACCGCTCTCCAGGTCCTTCAGCTGCACCACGCCCTCGGCGAGGTCCCGCTCGCCGGCGACGAGCGCGAAGCGCGCCCCGGAGCGGTTGGCCGACTTCATGGCGTTCTTCAGGCCCTTGCCGCCGAAGGCGAAGTCGGTGGCGACACCGGCCCGGCGCAGCTCGGTCACCACGCCGAAGAGCACCCGGCGGGCCTCCTCGCCCAGCGGCACCGCGAAGACCTGAGTGGCGGCGGGCAGTTCGAGCTCGATCCCCTCGGCCTTGAGGGCCAGCACCGTACGGTCGACGCCGAGCGCCCAGCCGACGGACGGCAGGGCGGGGCCGCCGATCATCTCGGACAGACCGTCGTAGCGGCCGCCGCCGCCGACGGCGGACTGCGAGCCGAGACCGTCGTGGACGAACTCGAAGGTGGTGCGGGTGTAGTAGTCCAGG
Source organism: Streptomyces luteoverticillatus (assembly GCF_003970715.1). Classification (NCBI taxonomy): domain Bacteria; kingdom Bacillati; phylum Actinomycetota; class Actinomycetes; order Kitasatosporales; family Streptomycetaceae; genus Streptomyces; species Streptomyces luteoverticillatus. The sequence goes on from NZ_CP034587.1 coordinate 1,377,068, forward strand.
CCCCGGACCAGCTTCTCGTCGTCCTCGAAGGCGACGCCGGCGGCGGTCAGCAGCGCGCGGACCTCCTCGTGGTACTCCTTGCACGCCTCGCACAGGTGGTCGCGGAGCATGGGGGCGCCGACGAGCTGCTTCTGGACGGCCTCGCGCTTGTCGTCGAGGACGCGCAGCGGGTTGATCTCGATGCGGCGGCGGGTGTCCTCGTCCAGCTCCAGGCCGCGCAGGAAGTCCTGCAGGGCGGCGCGGTAGGCGGGGCGGCACTCCTTGTCGCCGAGGGAGTTGAGGAGCAGGCGGAAGTTCGCCAGGCCCAGCGACTTGTACGCGTCGACGGCCAGGATGATCAGCTCGGCGTCCAGCGCCGGGTCCTCGGCGCCGATGGCCTCCGCGCCGACCTGCGAGAAGTGGCGGTAGCGGCCGGCCTGCGGGCGCTCGTAACGGTAGTACGAGCCCGAGTACCAGAGCTTGACGGGCAGGTTGCCGGCCTTGTGGAGGTTGCCCTCCAGGGCGGCGCGCAGCACGGAGGCGGTGCCCTCGGGGCGCAGGGCGAGGCGCTCGCTCTTCTCGCTGCGCTGGGTGAGGGTGTACATCTCCTTGGTCACGATGTCGGTGGACTCGCCGACGCCGCGGGAGAACAGCTCGACCTGCTCGAAGCCGGGGGTCTCCACATAGCCGTAGCCGGACCGCTTGAGCGGCGCGGAGATCGCCTCGCGCACGGCGAGGTAGGTGGCCGAGTCGGGCGGAAGGAGGTCGTAGGTGCCCCGGGGGGCCTTGAAAGTGCTCACGGAAACTCTCGTCACATTCCTCGTCGCGGAGCCGAGGGGGCTCCAAGGCCGGCGGCCACTTCCCGCAGGTACGGGTTGGTGGCGCGCTCCTGGCCGATGGTCGTCTGGGGGCCGTGGCCGGACAGCACCACGGTCGAGTCGTCCAGGGGCAGGCACACACGGGCCAGCGACTGGAGCATCTCGGCGTGGTCACCGCCGGGCAGGTCGGTGCGTCCGACGGAGCCGGCGAACAGCAGGTCGCCCGAGAAGAACACCGAGGGAATCTCAGTGGTCTCGGGCATCCTGAAGGTCACCGACCCCTTGGTATGGCCGGGCGCGTGCGCGACGGAGAACTCCAGCCCCGCGAGTTCCAGCCGGCTGCCGTCGGAGAGCTCCTTGACGTCGTCCGGCTCCCCCACCGTGAGCTCGCCCATGAGGTGCTGCCCGATGGAGCGGCCGAGGGCCTTCTCCGGGTCGCTCATCATGTAGCGGTCGGCGGGGTGGATCCAGGCGGGGACGTCATGGGCGCCGCACACCGGGACGACCGAGGCGACGTGGTCGAGGTGGCCGTGGGTGAGGACGACGGCGACGGGCTTGAGCCGATGCTTCTTGAGCGCTTCCTCGACGCCCTGGGCCGCCTGGTGGCCCGGGTCGATGATCACGCACTCCTCGCCGGCGGCGGGGGCGACCAGATAGCAGTTGGTCCCCCAGGCCCCGGCGGGGAACCCGGCAATGAGCACGTTCGTCCTTAATGATCGGCGAGTTCTTGCAGGCGGCCCTGCAGGTGGTCTTGCGGGTGGTCTTTCCGGCGGACGCCCCCGGGCGGGGACACCCGACCGCCTCAGAGCCTACCGGCGGCACTCCCACCACGGCGAACCCGTATACGGTACGGGCGACACTCGCGATCCGTGGGTCATGACATGCACAGCGACGGCACGAGGAGAGGACCCGGTGGTCAGTAACGAGCAGCGGCGGCGCCAGCTCGCCCGGGAGAAGTTCGAACGGCAGCAGCAGCGCCGCGAGGCGGCCCGCCGCAAGGCCCGCCGCCGGAACGCGGTGATCGCCGCCGGAGTGGCCGTGGTGCTGGCCGCGGGCGCGACCGCGTACGCCACCGGTGCCCTGGTCGACGACGGCGGGAAGAAGGACGTCGCCGCCGACGCCGCCCCCTCGCCCAAGAAGGACCCCTGCGCGAAGCCCGCGCCGGGCACGCCGTCCGCGAAGACGTGGAAGTCCGAGCCGGAGATGACGGTCGACAAGTCGGCGTCGTACGCGATGAACCTCACGACCACGTGCGGCGCCATCGACCTCAAGCTCGACGCCGCGAACGCCCCGCACACGGTCAACTCCTTCGACTTCCTGGCGAAGGAAGGCTTCTTCGACCACTCCAAGTGCCATCGGCTGACCACCGCGGGGATCTACGTCCTCCAGTGCGGCGATCCCAAGGGCACCGGCCAGGGCGGCCCCGGGTACACGATCGAGGACGAGAACCTCAAGGACCCGAAGCTCAAGGGGAACGTCTATCCCGCGGGCACGGTGGCGATGGCCAACACCGGCCAGCCGCACACCGGCGGCAGCCAGTTCTTCCTCGTCTACCAGGACAGCCAGCTGCCGCCGCAGTACACGCCGTTCGGCACCATCGGCGCCGAGGGCCTGAAGACGCTGAAGAAGATCGCCGACGCGGGCGAGAGCTCCGGGGCCGGCGACGGCGCGCCGAACGCCACCGTCGTCATCGACAAGGCGGCGGTGACCAGAAGCTGACGCCCGTACGGCGAAATTTCGGTCGCGCGGGATACGGACAGCCGGGCCGCCGTTCGCCTATGTTGGCGTTGTGTAGGGTGCCTGCTCCGACGGTTCCGCGCACCCGGATGATCAAGCCGTCGGACCCGGTCAGGGCGCGGCCCTGCCCGGCAACAACTGTGGACGATGCGCGCGGGCCGCGACGACGGCCCCGCCATCATGTGGAGGAGGCGCTGTGAGCAGCGACCCGTGGGGCCGCGTCGATGAGACGGGCACCGTGTACGTGCGTACTGCCGACGGCGAGCAGGTCGTCGGCTCGTGGCAGGCGGGGTCCCCTGAGGAGGCCCTGGCTTACTTCGAGCGCAAGTACGAGGGCCTGGTCGTCGAGATCGGCCTCCTCGAGCGACGGGTGAGGACCACCGATCTCTCGGCCAAGGACGCGACGGCCGCGATCGATCACATCCGCACCCAGGTCGACGAGCATCACGTGGTGGGCGACCTGGACGCGCTGCGGGAGCGGCTGGACAAGCTCGTCGCCACCGTCGACACGCGCCGCGAGGAGCGCAAGGCGGCCAAGGCCAAGCAGTCCGAGGAGGCCCGTACGGCCAAGGAGGCGCTGGTCGCCGAGGCCGAGGAGCTGGCGGCGAGCGAGCAGTGGCGCTCGGCCGGCGAGCGGCTGCGCGCCCTGGTGGACACCTGGAAGGGTCTGCCCCGGCTGGACCGCAAGACCGACGACGAGCTGTGGCACCGCTTCTCGCACGCCCGGTCGGCGTTCTCCAAGCGGCGCAAGGCGCACTTCGCCTCGCTGGACGCGCAGCGCGAGGAGGCCCGCAAGGTCAAGGAGAAGCTGGTCGCCGAGGCCGAGTCGCTCTCGGGCTCGACGGACTGGGGCCCGACGGCCGCGCGTTACCGCGACCTGATGGCCGACTGGAAGGCCGCCGGGCGCGCCCAGCGCGAGGCGGAGGACGAGCTGTGGGCCCGTTTCCGGGGCGCCCAGGACGTCTTCTTCCAGGCCCGCGGCCAGGTCTTCGCCGAGCGCGACGCCGAGCAGTCCGGCAACCTCACGCTGAAGGAGGAGCTGGTCGTCGAGGCCGAGAAGCTGCTCCCGGTGACCGATCTGAAGGCGGCCCGGGCCGCGTTCCGTTCGATCAACGAGCGCTGGGAGGCCATCGGCCACGTGCCGCGTGACGCCCGCCCGAAGATCGAGGGCCGGATGCACGCGGTCGAGCGGGCCATCCAGGAGGCCGAGGAGGCCGAGTGGCGGCGTACGAACCCGGAGGCGCGGGCGCGTGCGGCCGGGCTGACGGGGCAGCTCCAGGCCGCCGTCGACAAGCTCCAGGAGCAGGTCGACAAGGCGCGCGCCGCGGGCAACGACGCCAAGGCGAACAAGCTCTCGCAGGAGCTCGAGGGCCGCAAGGCGCTGCTCGACCAGGCCCTGAAGGGCCTTGAGGAGTTCGGCGGCTGATCGGGCCGCCACGAAGTAAGGGGCTCCGGCTATTGCCGGAGCCCCTTACTCATGTGCTCACGAGCCGGCTGCTCACGGCCTGCGGGCCGACGTCACGCGGTAGACGTCGTAGACGCCCTCCACGCCGCGCACCGCCTTCAGGACGTGCCCCAGGTGCTTGGGGTCGCCCATCTCGAAGGTGAAACGCGAGGTGGCCACCCGGTCGCGGGAGGTCTGCACGGCGGCCGACAGGATGTTGACGTGCTGGTCGGACAGCACGCGGGTGACGTCCGAGAGCAGCCGGGAGCGGTCCAGCGCCTCCACCTGGATGGCGACGAGGAAGACCGACGACTGCGTCGGCGCCCACTCCACGTCGAGGATCCGCTCGGGCTGCTGCGAGAGCGAGTCGACGTTGACGCAGTCCGCGCGGTGCACGGAGATGCCGTTGCCGCGGGTGACGAAGCCGATGATCGGGTCGCCGGGGACGGGCGTACAACAGCGGGCCAGCTTCACCCACACGTCGTCGACGCCCTTGACGACCACGCCCGGGTCGGCGCTCGAGCGGCGCTTGGAGCGGCCGCGGATGGGCGGTGCCGCCTCCTCGATGTCCTCCGTGGCCGCGTCCTCGCCGCCGAGGGCCTGGACCAGCTTCTGCACCACGCCCTGCGCCGCGACATGGCCCTCGCCGATGGCCGCGTAGAGGGAGGAGATGTCGGGGTAGCGCATCTCGTGGGCGAGGGTGACCAGCGAGTCGCCGGTGAGGATCCGCTGGATCGGCAGGTTCTGCTTGCGCATGGCGCGCGCGATGGCGTCCTTGCCCTGCTCGATGGCCTCGTCGCGGCGCTCCTTGGAGAACCAGGCGCGGATCTTGTTGCGGGCGCGCGGTGACTTCACGAAGCCCAGCCAGTCGCGGGAGGGGCCGGCGCCGGTCGCCTTGGAGGTGAAGACCTCCACCAGGTCGCCGTTGTCGAGGGTGGACTCCAGCGGGACGAGCCGGCCGTTGACCCGGGCGCCTATCGTGCGGTGGCCGACCTCGGTGTGGACGGCGTAGGCGAAGTCGACGGGCGTGGCGCCCGCCGGGAGCGCTATGACGTCGCCCTTGGGCGTGAAGACGAAGACCTCGTTGCGCGAGAGGTCGAAGCGCAGGGACTCCAGGAACTCGCCCGGGTCCTCGGTCTCCTTCTGCCAGTCGAGGAGCTGCCGCAGCCAGGCCATGTCATTGACGGTGTCCTGGTTCTTGCCGGCGTTCTTGGGCACATCCGTACGGATCTTGGAGGCGCCGGCGACGGCCTCCTGCTTGTACTTCCAGTGCGCGGCGATGCCGTACTCGGCGCGGCGGTGCATGTCGAACGTGCGGATCTGGAGTTCGACGGGCTTGCCGCTGGGCCCTATGACCGTCGTGTGCAGCGACTGGTACATGTTGAACTTGGGCATCGCGATGTAGTCCTTGAACCGTCCCGGCACCGGGTTCCACCGGGCGTGGACGGTGCCGAGCGCCGCGTAGCAGTCGCGGACGGTGTCGACGAGGACGCGGATGCCCACCAGGTCGTAGATCTCGGCGAAGTCCCGGCCCCGCACGATCATCTTCTGGTAGACGCTGTAGTAGTGCTTCGGGCGGCCGGTGACGGTCGCCTTGATGCGGGCGGCGCGCAGGTCGGCCTGGACCTCGTCGGTGACGACGGCCAGGTACTCGTCGCGCTTGGGGGCCCGCTCGGCGACGAGACGGACGATCTCGTCGTACATCTTGGGGTAGAGGATCGCGAAGGCGAGGTCCTCCAGCTCCCACTTGATGGTGTTCATGCCCAGCCGGTGGGCCAGCGGGGCGTAGATCTCCAGGGTCTCGCGGGCCTTCTTCTCCTGCTTCTCCCGCTTGAGGTAGCGCATGGTGCGCATGTTGTGGAGGCGGTCGGCGAGCTTGATGACCAGGACGCGCGGGTCCTTGGCCATGGCGACGACCATCTTGCGCACGGTCTCGGCCTGCGCGGCCTCGCCGAACTGCACCCGGTCGAGCTTGGTGACGCCGTCGACGAGCAGGGCGACCTGGTCGCCGAAGTCGCGGCGGAGGTCCTCCAGGCCGTACTCGGTGTCCTCGACGGTGTCGTGCAGCAGGCCGGCCATCAGGGTGGCCGGATCCATGCCCAGCTCGGCGAGGATCGTGGTGACGGCGAGGGGGTGGGTGATGTACGGGTCGCCGCTCTTGCGCTTCTGGCCCCGGTGCCAGCGCTCGGCGACCTGGTAGGCCCGCTCGATCTGGCGCAGCGTGGCGGCGTCGGCCTTCGGATCGTTTCCGCGCACGATGCGCAGCAGCGGCTCGAGCACCGGGTTGTACGGGCTGGAGCGCTGGACGCCGAGGCGGGCGAGGCGGGCGCGGACGCGGCTGGAGGAGCCGGGCCGGGGCGCGGGGCCCTGCGGGGGCGTGGGGCGGGCCGGGACGGGGGCGCCCGTCTGCTGGGGACGGGCCGTGGTGGGCTGCCGGTCGGCCTTGTGCTGCGGGGCGCCGGCGGTGGCCTGCGGCCGGTTCCGCTCCCCGTCCGTGGCCGGGCCCGGGCCGTCACCGGCACGCGGGCGGCCGGAGGGCGTGCCCGTGACCGCCGCGGCCTCGGGAGACGGCTTCTTGTCCTGTTGAGCGGCGGTGAGCGGCTGGACCTCGTCTGGCAAGAGCACTCCTCATGCGTACCGGCCCCCCGTTCAGGTCCGGACTCCCATGGTATCGATCCCGGCCACCGGACCGCCGCGCACGGGGCGCCAACAGGAACAACAGCGGCGGGCACCGGGGACTTCCCCGGTGCCCGCCGCGTGTGTGGGCCCACCCCTCGAAGGGGCGGCTCAGACGGTGATCAGCGCCTCCAGGGGCGCGCCGTCGAGGGCGGGCTCCAGCCGGGCGCGGCCCGGCAGGAAGCCCAGCTCCATCAGCACCGCGACACCGGCGACCTCGGCGCCGGCGCGGCGGATCAGCTTCAGGGAGGCCTCGGCCGTGCCGCCGGTGGCCAGCACGTCGTCGATGACGAGGACGCGGTCGCCCTCGACGAGCGCGTCGGCGTGCATCTCGATCTCGGCGGTGCCGTACTCCAGCTCGTAGGACTGGGCCAGCGTGGCGCCGGGGAGCTTGCCCGCCTTGCGGACGGGCACGAAGCCCAGCCCGGCGCGGACGGCGACCGGGGCGGCCAGGATGAAGCCCCGGGCCTCCAGGCCGACGACCTTGGTGGCGCCGTGGCGCTCGCAGAGCCCGGCGAGGGCGTCGGTGAGCGCGGCGAACGCCTTGGCGTCGGCCAGCAGCGGGGTGATGTCCTTGAACATCACGCCCGGCTTCGGGTAGTCCGGCACGTCGTGGATGCGGCTGAGCAGCAGCTCGCGCAGCTCCTGCGGGGCGCTCATCGGCGCTTCCCGGAGGGACGGCCGCCGCGACCGCGGCTCTGGCGGCGCTGGGAGACGACGCCGGCGGCGGCGTCCTCCGGCTCCTCGTCGTCCGCGTCGCCCATGTCGGACGGCTCGCGGTCCTGGGCGGCCCCGCCCGCCTCGCCCTTGGCGGCGTCGGCGGCACGGCGGGCGCGCACCCGCTTGGTGAGGGCCTTCATCTGCGGGTCGCGCTCCTTGAGGTCGGCGACCAGCGGGGTGGCGATGAAGATCGAGGAGTAGGCGCCGGCCGCGAGGCCGACGAACAGGGCGAGCGAGATGTCGTTGAGCATGCCCGCGCCGAGGAAGCCGCCGCCGATGAACAGCAGGCCGGCGACCGGCAGCAGCGCGACGACCGTGGTGTTGATGGAGCGCACCAGGGTGCCGTTGAGGCTGCGGTTGGCGATCTCGCTGTAGGTGAAGCGGGTCTGCTTGGTGAGGTCCTTCGCGCTCTCCTTCAGACCGTCGAAGACGACGACGGTGTCGTAGAGGGAGTAGCCGAGGATCGTCAGCAGACCGATCACGGTGCCCGGGGTGACCTCGAAGCCGACGAGCGCGTAGACGCCGACGGTGATGGTGAGGTCGTGGATCAGGGCGATCAGCGCGGCCAGCGCCATCCGCCATTCGAAGGCGATGGCCAGGTAGACGACCACGAGGATCATGAAGACGCCGAGGCCCGTCCAGGCCTTGCCGGCGATCTCATCACCCCAGCTGGGGCCGACGATGTCGGTGTTGACCTTGTTCAGGTCGACGTCCAGCTTCTTGGCCAGCGCTTCCTGGGTCTTGCGGGACTGCTCGGGGGTGAGGTCGCTGACCTGGACGCGCAGCGTCTTGTCACCGAGCTTCTGGACGATCGCGGGGTGACCCGAGACGTCCTGGGCCGTCTTGCGGGCGGCCTCGGCCGAGACCGAGGTCTTGGGGGTGGTGAAGACCGCGCCGCCGGAGAACTCGATGCCGAAGTTCAGACCACGCACCGCCAGGCCGACGATGGCCGTGATGGTGATCAGGATCGAGATGCCGTACCAGATCTTCCGCTTGGCCACGAAGTCATAGCCGACCTCGCCGCGGTAGAGCCGGGCGCCGAGATTACCGAGTCGCGACATCTCACGCCTCCTTCGGGTCGACGGTGGCGGAGGGACGGCGGCGGGAGGCCCGCAGCGGCGGCTTGGCGCCGAGCCGCTGGGGGTCCAGACCGGACCACGGGTGGCCGCTGGCGAAGAACTTGCGGCGGGCGAGGATCGTCATCAGGGGCTTGGTGAAGAGGAAGACCACGACGACGTCGAGGAGCGTGGTCAGGCCGAGGGTGAACGCGAAGCCCTGCACCTTGCCGACGGTGACGATGAAGAGCACCGCGGCGGCGAGGAAGGAGACGAAGTCCGAGACGAGGATCGTGCGGCGGGCGCGCGGCCAGCCGCGCTCCACGGCGGGACGCAGGGTGCGGCCCTCGCGGATCTCGTCGCGGATGCGCTCGAAGTAGACGATGAACGAGTCGGCGGTGATGCCGATGGCGACGATGGCGCCGCAGACGGCCGGCAGGTTCAGCGCGAAGCCGATGGCCGGGCCGAGCAGGACCATGATCGTGTAGGTGAGCACGGCGGAGCACGCGAGGCTCGCGAGGGCGACGAGCGCCAGACCGCGGTAGTAGATCACCAGGTAGAGCACGACGAGGGCGAGGCCGATGGCACCGGCGATCAGGCCGGCCCGCAGCTGCTCACCGCCGAGCGCGGCGGTCACCGTCTGCTCGGTGACGACGTCGAAGGACAGCGGCAGGGCGCCGTAGGACAGCACGTTGGCGAGGTCCTGAGCGCTCTGCTGGGTGAAGCCGCCGGAGATCTCCGCCTGGCCGCCGACGATGGACGTGCTCACGGACGGGTCGGAGACGACCTCGCCGTCGAGGACGATCGCGAACTGGTTCTGCGGCGACGGCTTGCCGGCCAGCTGGCCGGTGACGTCGGCGAACTTCTTGGCGCCGGAGGAGTTGAACTTCAGCTGGACGAGCCAGCCCTTGCCGCCCTGGGAGTCGAAGACGGCGTTGGCGTCCTTGATGGACGCGCCCTCCACGGCCACCGGGCCGAGGATCTCCTTGACGGAGCCGTCCTTGCGGCACGCGACGATGGGGTCGGTGGGCTTGGCGGCGGAGGCGGCCTCGTTGGCCTTGGAGCGGCTCTCCTTGGTGGAGCAGTCCAGGGCGTCGAGCTGCTTCTGGAGGGCGGCCACGTCACCGGCGCCCGGGGTGGGCGGCGGGGTGGGCGCCTTCTTGTCGTCCTTCTTCGCGTCGTCCTTCTTGGCGTCGTCCTTCTTGCCGTCGGACACGGACGCGGTGGCCTGCGGGGTCGGCGTGCCGTCGGCCTTGAGGGCGTCGGTCACGGGACGGCCCTGGGGGCCGGTGGAGGCGGAGGACGAGCCGGAGGGCTTGTTCTTGCCATCGGCGGACTTGTCGCCGGACTGGCTCCCCTTGCCCTTGTCGGCCGAGGAGGCGGGCGTCGGCTCGGGCGCCTTGACACCGGCGGTCGCGGTGAGGACGGGCCGGAAACCGAGCTGAGCGGTGGTGCCTACCTGCTGGCGAGCCTGCTTCGCGTTCGTCCCCCGGGGGATGTTCACGATGATGTGCTTGCTGCCCTGCGTCTGGACCTCGGCCTCGGTCACACCAAGACCGTTGACACGCCGCTCGATGATGCCGACGGCGGTGTCCATATTGGTCTTGTTGATCGCGTTGGGCTTGCCCGGCTGGTTCTTGGCCTCCAGCGTGAAGCTGGTGCCGCCCGCGAGATCGATGCCCAACCGCGGTGTGGTGTGCCCGGAGGCGAACATCCCCCCGGTGAGCGCCACCATGGCGATCAGGATCAGGGCCAGGACTCGTCCCGGCCTGCCCTGGCCGCCCGGGGACCTGCGGCCCTTCTTCGGTGCTGCCACCTTGTCGTTTCTCCCTGTCCAACCGCCGGGCGTCGGGTGTTCGCCGGGCGGCCACGAAATGATGTGGGGACCTGCCCCCGCCGGAGCCTAGACCGTAACGGAACCGCGGCGCACCGCTCAGTGGGTGCTCCGCGGTTCCGGAGAAGGACTACTTGGCGTCGGTGTCGCCGTCCCGCTTCGCGTCCTTGTCCTTCGGCTCGGTCGCCTCGCCGGACTTCTCGGCCCCCGCCTCGGTGTCCTTGGTCCCGCCCTCGGCCGGAGCGGCGTCCTTGCCCAGGTCGATCTTCTTGTCGACCGGGGGCTCGCCGGCCTCGACGGCCTCGGTGAGCGAGGAGGCGTCGTCGGGCACGACCGGCGTCTCCTCCGGCTCGAGGCCGTGGACGATGCGGTTGTACTCGGCGTCCTCGAGGACGGCGCCGATGGCGTTCTTCGCGTAGATGGCGTGGACGCCGGGGGCGACCTCCAGGAGAACCGTGTCGTCGTGGATCTCCTTGACGGTCGCGTACATGCCGCCGATCGTCCGGACACCGGTACCTGGCTGCATCTGGTCGCGCATCTTCACGGCCTGGCGCTGCTTGTTCTTCGCCGAGCGCGTCATCAGGAACATGGCCCCGATGAGCACGATGAACGGCAGGAGAGTCGCGATATTCACGGGACGGGGATTCCTTCACACGACCGCTGGGGAAACGGCCTGGTCTACGGGGGTGGTATGCCGTGCGATACGGACGGCATCGGCGGAGTCTAAGCGGTTCCGCACCGATGGAACAACGCCCAGCATGGCACCGTGGTTCCTGACCGGACCAGCCCCCGCGCCGTCACTCCCCGAAGAGACCCCGCTGACCGGGTGCCCCGCCCTGCTGCGGCGGCACCAGCCCGAGGTGCGACCAGGCCGCCGGCGTGGCGACCCGTCCCCGGGGCGTACGGGCCAGCAGTCCCTCGCGCACCAGGAACGGCTCGGCGACCTCCTCGACCGTCTCGCGCTCCTCCCCCACGGCCACGGCCAGCGTGGACAGCCCGACGGGACCGCCGCCGAAGAGCTTGAGCAGCGCCGTGAGCACGGCCCGGTCCAGCCGGTCCAGGCCGCGGCCGTCCACCTCGTACACCTGAAGGGCCTGGGCGGCGATCTCCTGGGTGATCACACCGTCGGCCTTGACCTGCGCGTAGTCGCGGACGCGGCGCAGCAGCCGGTTGGCGATGCGGGGCGTGCCACGGGAGCGGCCGGCGATCTCGGCGGCGCCCTGGTCCGCCACCTCCACGTCGAGGAGGCGGGCGGAGCGGTGGACGACGCGCTGGAGCTCGGCGGGTGAGTAGAACTCCATGTGGCCGGTGAAGCCGAAGCGGTCGCGCAGCGGGGGCGGCAGCAGCCCGGCGCGGGTGGTGGCGCCGACGAGGGTGAAGGGCGGCAGCTCCAAGGGGATGGCGGTGGCGCCGGGCCCCTTGCCGACGATGACGTCGACCCGGAAGTCCTCCATGGCCATGTAGAGCATCTCCTCGGCGGGCCGGGACATGCGGTGGATCTCGTCGAGGAAGAGCACCTCGCCCTCGGTGAGGGAGGAGAGGATCGCGGCCAGGTCACCGGCGTGCTGGATGGCGGGGCCGGAGGTGATGCGGATGGGGGCGCCCATCTCGGCCGCGATGATCATCGACAGGGTGGTCTTGCCGAGGCCGGGGGCGCCGGAGAGCAGGACGTGGTCGGCGGTGGCTCCGCGGGCGCGGGCGGCCTTCAGTACGAGGTCGAGCTGTTCGCGGACGCGCTCCTGCCCGATGAACTCGTCGAGATCCTTGGGCCGCAGGGCGGCCTCGACGGCCTGATCCTCCCCATCGGCGACGGTACCGACGAGGCGGTCGGCCGCGGGGGGTGCGTAAGTGGACTCGTCGTCCCAGTTCACGAGTAAAACCTCACGTGTGGATACGGTTTGTGGGCAGGCGTTCCGCAGGGCGGAACGGGTGGGCACAAACCGCCCACCGGCCCGCACCGCACCCCGCTCACCGAGCCCGGTTCAGCGTCTGCAACGCCGCCCGCAACAACTGCCCCACCTGCGGGGTGCCCCCATCGACGACAACGGCCTCCGCCTGCGGCGCGACGGCCGCCACGGCCTCGTCGGCCTCACGGCTCGCATACCCGAGCCCCACGAGCGCCGCGTGCAGCTGATCCCGCCACCCGGCGGCGGGAGCGGACACGGCGGCAGCCACCGCGGCGGACCCGACCGGCGCACCGAGCCGGTCCTTGAGCTCCAGCAGCAGCTTCTGCGCCCCCTTCTTCCCGATGCCCGGCACGGCCGTGAGCGCCTTCTCGTCCCCGGCGGCGAACGCCCGCCGCAGCGCGTCCGGCGAGTGGACGGCCAGCATGGCCTGGGCGAGGCGGGGGCCGACCCCGCTGGCGGTCTGGAGGAGCTCGAAGGTCTGCCGCTCGTCGTCGTCGGCGAAGCCGTAGAGCGTCAGGGAGTCCTCGCGGACGACGAGGGACGTCGCCAGCCTGGCGGGCTGTCCGACCTTCAGCCGGGCGAGCGTGCCGGGGGTGCACTGGACGGCCATGCCGACGCCGCCGACCTCGACGACGGCGGTGTCCGGGGCGAGGGCCGCGACCGGCCCGGAGACGAAGGCGATCATCGGGTGCCCTTCGGGATGCGTACGGGGGTGGGGGTGCGGCGGTGGGCGGCGGCGAGCTCCTGCAGCCGGTTGGTCGCGGGCGCCCGCCAGATGTGACAGATGGCCAGGGCCAGGGCGTCGGCGGCGTCGGCCGGCCTGGGCGGCGCGTCGAGCCTCAGCAGCCTGGTGACCATGGCGCCGACCTGGGCCTTGTCGGCCCGGCCGGAGCCGGTGACGGCGGCCTTGACCTCGCTGGGCGTGTGGAGGGCGACGGGGAGCCCGCGCCGGGCGGCGCACAGCATGGCGACCGCGCTGGCCTGGGCGGTGCCCATGACCGTACGGACGTTGTGCTGGCTGAAGACCCGCTCGACCGCCACGTACTCGGGGCGGTGTTCGTCGAGCCACTGCTCGATGCCGCGCTCTATGAGGACGAGCCGGTCGGCCACGTCGGCGTCGGCCGGGGTGCGGACGACGCCCACTCCGACCATGCGCAGCGGACGGCCAGCGACGCCCTCCACCACTCCGACGCCGCATCGCGTCAGCCCCGGGTCCACACCGAGCACCCGCATCGCGCCCCTCCCTCCGCTCACCTGCTCGGGCAGGCTATCGGCTGCCACTGACAACGGCCGTTCACGCCGACGGGCCAGTGGGACACGTGTCCCACTGGCCCGTCCGCCGGCCGCGGCCGGAACGCGACGCCTACGCGTCGACCTTGGCCATGACCTCGTCGGAGACGTCGAAGTTGGCGAAGACGTTCTGGACGTCGTCGCTGTCCTCGAGCGCGTCGATCAGCTTGAAGATCTTGCGGGCGGCCTCCTCCTCGAGCTCCACCTGCATGGTGGGCACGAAGTTGGCCTCGGCCGAGTCGTAGTCGATGCCGGCCTCCTGGAGGGCGGTGCGGACCGCGACCAGGTCGGTGGCCTCGCTGAGGACCTCGAAGCTCTCGCCGAGGTCGTTGACCTCCTCGGCGCCCGCGTCCAGGACCGCGCCGAGGACGTCGTCCTCGGTGAGCTCGCCCTTGGGGACGATGATGACGCCCTTGCGGTTGAACAGGTAGGACACCGAGCCCGGGTCGGCCATGGAGCCGCCGTTGCGGGTCATGGCGACGCGCACGTCGGAGGCGGCGCGGTTGCGGTTGTCGGTGAGGCACTCGATGAGCACCGCGACACCGTTGGGGCCGTAACCCTCGTACATGATCGTCTCGTAGTCGGCACCGCCGGCCTCGAGGCCGCCGCCGCGCTTGACCGCGGAGTCGATGTTCTTGTTCGGGACCGACTGCTTCTTCGCCTTCTGAATGGCGTCGTAGAGCGTCGGGTTGCCCTCGATGTCGACGCCGCCCATGCGGGCCGCGACCTCGATGTTCTTGATCAGCTTCGCGAAGAGCTTGCCGCGCTTGGCGTCGATCACGGCCTTCTTGTGCTTCGTCGTAGCCCATTTAGAGTGGCCGGACATCTCGCCTGTCTCCTTCGCGTAACCAAATTCAGAACGAACGACAGAGATCCTACCGGGATCTCAGGAGCGGGTGGAGCGGACCATCTCCACAAACAGTTCGTGAACCCGGTGGTCGCCCGTGAGCTCCGGATGGAAGGACGTGGCCAGCACGTTTCCCTGCCGGACGGCGACGGTGTGGCCGTCGTGGACGGCGAGGATCTCGGCCGCCGCGCCCACGGACTCGACCCAGGGGGCGCGGATGAAGACGCCCTCGACGGGGCCGCCCTCGACGCCGGCCACCTCGACCCTCGCCTCGAAGGACTCGTTCTGCCGGCCGAAGGCGTTGCGGCGCACGATCATGTCGATGCCGCCGAGGGTCTCCTGGTCCTCACGGCCGTCCAGGAGCTTGTCGGCGAGCATGATCATGCCGGCGCAGGTGCCGTAGACGGGCATCCCGGCCCGGACGCGCTCGCGCAGCGGCTCCAGAAGGCCGAAGATCACCGCGAGCTTGGACATGGTGGTGGACTCGCCGCCGGGTATGACCAGGCCGTCGACCTCCGCGAGCTCCTCGGGCCGGCGCACGGGCCGGGCGAGGGCGTCGGCCGAGGCCAGGGCCACGAGGTGTTCGCGGACGTCGCCCTGGAGGGCGAGGACGCCGATGGTGGGGGTGGACACGGTGGGCACTGCCTCTCGGGTCGGTTGCGGCGGGACGGTCGGGCCGGCCGGTGGACCGCACCCACCGGCCGCCGGTGGTACGCCGGGTGGGCGGCCCGCCGTGTAGCCGCGGACCGCCCACCCGGTATGAACGTGTGCTGTTACCAGCCGCGGTTGGCGTAGCGCTCGGCCTCGGGCAGGGTGTCGCAGTTGATGCCGACCATGGCCTCGCCCAGGTTGCGGGAGGCGTCCGCGATGATCTTCGGGTCGTCGTAGAAGGTGGTGGCCTTCACGATGGCGGCGGCGCGCTTGGCCGGGTCGCCGGACTTGAAGATGCCGGAGCCGACGAAGACGCCCTCGGCGCCGAGCTGGCGCATCAGCGCGGCGTCGGCCGGGGTGGCCACGCCACCGGCGGAGAACAGCACGACCGGCAGCTTGCCGAGCTCGGCGACCTCCTTGACCAGCTCGTAGGGGGCGCGCAGCTCCTTGGCGGCGGCGAAGAGCTCGTGGTTGTCGAAGCCGCGCAGCTTGGCGATCTCGTTCTTGATCTGGCGCAGGTGGCGCACGGCCTCCACGACGTTGCCGGTGCCGGCCTCGCCCTTGGAGCGGATCATGGCCGCGCCCTCGGCGATGCGGCGCAGGGCCTCGCCCAGGTTGGTGGCACCGCAGACGAAGGGGGTGGTGAAGGCCCACTTGTCGGAGTGGTTGACCTCGTCGGCCGGGGTGAGGACCTCGGACTCGTCGATGTAGTCGACGCCGAGGGACTGGAGGACCTGGGCCTCGACGAAGTGGCCGATGCGGGACTTGGCCATGACCGGGATGGAGACGGCGTTGATGATGCCCTCGATCATGTCCGGGTCGGACATCCGGGCCACGCCGCCGTCCTTGCGGATGTCGGCGGGCACCCGCTCCAGAGCCATGACCGCGACCGCGCCGGCGTCCTCGGCGATCTTCGCCTGCTCCGGGGTGACGACGTCCATGATCACGCCGCCCTTGAGCTGCTCGGCCATGCCGCGCTTGACGCGCGCGGTGCCGGTCTCCGGAGTCTGGGGCGTGCTGGGGGTGGACACGATGTGACCTCGCTATCAAGGGCCGGTATTGCTGCATCGTCATCAAACCGGCGTGCGAGGTTCGGGAAAAAGGGCCAATCCGGGGTCAGTGGCCTGCCCGGTCGGCCAGGGCGGCCGGAGGCTCGTCATCCATTTCGAAGGCCATCGGGAAGGGGGCGTGACCGGCCAGCCGGAACCAGCGCACCTTGCGGTGCCGGCGCAGCGCCCGGGCCGCCCGTACCGCGTCGTTGTGGAACCGGCGGGCCATGGGCACCCTGCGGACCGCCTGGGTCAGCTCGGCCAGCGACTCCTCGCCGCCGGGCGCCTGCCGGACGGCCTCCACCTGCGGGGCCTCGGCGAAGACGGCCCGCAGCGCCTGGCTGAGCTCGCTCTCGGCGACCTCGCGGTGCTCCTCCTCGGCCTGCCGGGCCGCGTGGGCGGCCTGGTACATCACCATCGAGGCGGCCGGATCGAGGATCCCGGCGGTGGCGAGCTCCTGGGCGACGGAGGCGCGCCGGAGCAGCTGGGCGTCCAGGGCCGCGCGGGCGGCGTCGATACGGCTGTGCAGCCGGTCCAGCCGGCCGGCGGTCCAGCTGAGGTAGACGCCGATGACGACCAGGGCGGCCGCGATCCAGATCAGTGTGGTCACGCCGGGTCACGTTACCGTCCGGCTCCCCGGCGGATGCCCGGCAGCCGCCGGAGGTCTCCACCCGGGGGTGGAGGGCGGGGTGGAGGCGGCGATCGGGAAACCGGCCCTGGCTCCGATCCGTCTCCACCCGCCCGGCTTCTAACGTCGAAGCAGATCGCCGGATCGCCGGGCCGAACCGCTGGAGGCACCTCATGGAACGGATGGAATCGCGTGGTGCGCGCCCCGCGCGGGCGCTGCTCGCGCCCCTCACCATCAGCGTCGCGCTGCCCCTCGCCGTGTACTACGCGCTGCGCGCGCAGGGCATCGCCCAGTGGCAGGCCCTGCTGCTGAGCAGCGCCATACCGGCGGCGCACGCGCTGGTGACGGCGCTGGTGCGGCGGCGGGCGGAGGTCTTCGACCTGCTGATCGTGGCCCTGCTCGCGGTCTCGGCGGTGACGTCGCTGATCAGCGGCAGCCCCCGGGTGCTCCTGCTGAAGGACGCGGGGCTCCCGGCGGTGCTGGGCGTGTGGATCCTGGGCACCTTGTTCGCGGCCCGCCCCTTCGCCTTCCAGTTCGGGCGACGGTTGAGGGATCCGGCGGCAGAGGAGGAGGCCGAGCGCGTCTGGGACGGCATGCCGGAGTTCCGCGCTGCACTGCGGGGGCTGACGATGCTGTGGGGCGGCGTCGAACTCCTCGACGCGGCATTGAGCACGGTGGAGGCGCTGTCCCTGCCGGTCGATGTGGTGCCGGTCCTCGGCAGGTTCCAGTCGATAGCCCTGATCGCCCTGCTCGTGGTCGTCACGATCCGACGCAGCCGCGGCTTCCAGACCCGCCACGGGGTGGGGCTCTTCGGGGTCCGGCCCGCCGGGGCGCCGGCCGCCGAGGAGATACCGGGCCGGGCCGGGGCCTGACGGGGGGAGACGGGCCCGGTCGGACCGCCTACGGGGGTGGTGGTCCGACCGGGCCCCGTAAGGGGCGCGGGGAACTGCGCGACCAGCCACGGACCGCCCGCAGGCGCCCGACAGGACCGCCCCGCATGGCGGGACCGCCCGGCCCACGGGGAGCCCGGCACGCCAGGGCCGCCCGGCACGCCGAGGCCGCGCGAGGGGCACTCAGTCCCGGGCGAGCCCGAAGCGGGCGCGAAGGCTGGTGCGTTCGTCCGCGGCGACCGAGGCCGCGCCGGCTGTGACCGTCTCGTAGACGGCCAAGATGTCCGCACCGACGGTCGACCAGTCGAACCGCCGGACGTGCCGGCTCCCCCGCTCGCTCAGCTCCGCCCGCCGCGCGGGGTCGGCAAGCAGCCGCAGGGCCGCGCCGGCGAGGGCGTCCGCGTCCTCGTTGGCGAAGAGCTCGCCGGCCGCTCCCTGGTCCAGGACCTGCGCGAACGCGTCCAGGTCGCTGGCGAGGACGGGCGCCCCGGCGGACAGCGCCTCGACGAGGATGATGCCGAAGGACTCGCCACCGGTGTTGGGGGCCACGTAGAGGTCGACGCTGCGCAGCAGACGCGCTTTTTCCTCGTCGCTGACCATGCCGAGGAATTCGACGTTGCGGCGCATCTCGGGGGGCAGGGTGGCGACGGCCTCCTGCTCGTCGCCGCGGCCTGCGACGAGGAGCCGGGTGTCCGGGCGCTCGGCGAGGATCCTCGGCAGGGCGCGCATCACGACGGGCAGGCCCTTGCGGGGCTCGTCGATGCGGCCGATGAAGCCGATGGTCCCGCCCTGCCACTCGGGCCGGGGCTCGGCGGAGGCGAAGAAGTCCACGTCGACGCCGTTGGGGATGACGACGGCGTCGCCCCCCAGGTGTTCGACCAGGGTGCGGCGGGCGTATTCGCTCACGGCGATCCGCGCGCTGATCTTCTCCAGGGCGGGCTGGAGGATCGGATAGGCCGCGATCATGGCGCGGGAGCGGGGGTTGGAGGTGTGGAAGGTCGCCACGATGGGGCCCTGTGCGGCCCAGCAGGACAGCAGTCCCAGCGAGGGGGAGGTGGGCTCGTGGATGTGGATGACGTCGAAGTCGCCGTCGTGGAGCCAGCGGCGCACCCGCGCGGCGGAGAGGAAGCCGAAGTTCAGCCGGGCCACGGAGCCGTTGTAGGGCACGGGGACGGCCCGGCCGGCGGAGACGACGAACGGGGGCAGGGGGGTGTCGTCGTCGGCGGGCGCCAGTACCGACACCTCGTGGCCCAGCCGGATGAGGTGCTCGGCCAGATCCCGGATGTGGAACTGGACGCCACCGGGGACGTCCCAGGAGTACGGGCAGACGATCCCGATCCTCACGGTTTCTCCATTCCGGAGCTCTCGGCGGGGGGCCGGGGTCGCCGGTCGAGATCGGCGAGCCACAGCCGCTGGAGCATGTGCCAGTCCTGGGGGTGCTCGGCGATGCCGGAGGCGAAGGCGTCGGCCAGTCGCTGGGTCATGGCGGCGGCCTTCTCGGCCCGGGTGCCCGTCGTGGGCACCTCGATGGGGTCGTGGATCCGGCCGCGCATCACCGGGGAGCGGTCGTACCAGAGGGTGGCGGGCAGCAGCACGGCGCCCGTCTGCACGGCCAGCACGGCGGGCCCGGCGGGCATCTTCGCCGGTTCGCCGAAGAAGTCGACCTCTATGCCGGAGGAGGACAGATCGCGGTCGGCCACCAGGCAGACCACTCCGCCGGCGCGCAGCCGCCGGGCGAGGGTGCCGAAGGCGCTGCCGCCCGCGTGGGGCAGCACCTCCATACCCAGCCCCTCGCGGTAGGCCACGAAGCGGTCGTAGAGGGTCTCGGGCTTGAGGCGCTCGGCCACGGTGGTGAAGGGCTGGTTCATCGCGGTGGTGAGCCAGGCCCCGGCGAGGTCGTAGTTGCCCATGTGGGGCAGGGCCAGGACGACGCCCCGGCCGGAGGCCAGGGCCTCCTCCAGGTTGTGGCGGTCCTGGGGGGCGAAGCCGGTGCGGACGCGCTCCGCGCTCCAGGAGGGCAGCCGGAAGGACTCCATCCAGTAGCGCATGTAGGAGCGCATACCCGCCCGGGAGAGTTCGGCGAGCCGGTGGGGGTCCGCGTCGGGGACGACCCGGGCGAGGTTGGCCTCCAGCCGCAGCACGCCCTTGCCGCGTCGCTTCCAGGCCAGGTCGGCGATCCGGCGCCCCAGCTCGGCGGCGACGGGTTCGGGCAGCTTGTTGACGGTGCCCCAGCCGAGCCCGTAGAGGGCGTCGGTCAGCCGTTCCCTCACGCGCCCTCGCCCCCGCCGGGGGCCACGGCGGCGTCCGCCTCGGCGGCCTCGCGGCGTACGGTCACCACGCGCTGGATCAGGGTGATCAGGCTGCCGACGGCCACGATCCACAGGGCGATGGGCAGCAGGATGTCGATGTGCGGCACGCCGAACTTGTGGAGGCCGGAGAAGCCGCAGGCCACCAGGGAGATCACCAGGCGTTCGGCGCGTTCGACGAGGCCGTTGACGTTGACGGGCAGGCCGATGCTCTCGCCGCGCGCCTTGGTGTAGGAGACCACCTGGCCGCTGGCGAGGCAGAAGATCGCCACCGCGCACAGCAGAGTGTCGTCGCCGCGCCCGGCGTACCAGAGGGCGAGGCCGCCGAAGATGGCCGAGTCGGCGACCCGGTCGAGGGTGGAGTCGAGGAAGGCGCCCCAGCGGCTGGACCGGCCGAGCTGACGGGCCATGTTGCCGTCGACGAGGTCGGAGAAGACGAACAGGGTGATGACGATCGTGCCCCAGAAGAACTCGCCCTGGGGGTAGAAGACCAGCGCTCCCGCCACCACGCCACCGGTACCGATGAGGGTCACCGCGTCGGGGCTGACGCCGAGGCGGATGAGCAGGGCGGCGAACGGCGTGAGAACACGCGTGAAGAACGCACGCGCGTACTTGTTCAGCATGGCCTTCCCGGAGGGTCGTGTGCGGGCCGGATGGTCGGAAGGACACCGGCTGGCCCATCGTAGCCAGGCGGCCGGGGGCCGCCGCGCACGCGTCGCGCACCTGGGCCATGGCGCAGGTCACGCCGGTCCCCGGCCGGGGCGGCGCCGGCCGGCGGGTTGCGTTCGCGTGTGCGACGTATGGACGCAGCGTGACCACGGTGGAAAGCTCGAAGGACCGCAGGTGTCGACCGGGAGGCGAGACACATGGGCGAGAAGACGAGTACGCATCCAGGGGCCGCCGGCAGGGCCGTGACGGCCGACCGGCCCGGCAACATCCGGAACGTGGTGCTGGTCGGCCACAGTGGCTCCGGCAAGACGACGCTGGTGGAGGCCCTGGCCCTGGCCACCGGCGCGCTCAATCGCGCGGGCCGGGTCGAGGACGGCGCCGCCGTCTCCGACTACGACGAGATCGAGCACCGCCAGCAGCGCTCGGTCCAGCTTTCGCTGGTGCCGGTCGAATGGGCCGGGATCAAGGTCAATCTGCTGGACACACCCGGTTACGCCGATTTCGTCGGCGAGCTGAGGGCCGGTCTGCGCGCGGCGGACGCGGCCCTCTTCGTCGTCTCGGCGGCGGAGGGCGTCGAGGGCATCACCGGGCCGACCCGGATGCTCTGGGAGGAGTGCGCGGCGGTGGGCATGCCGCGCGCGATCGTGGTGACGCACCTGGAGGCGGCGCGGGCGGACTTCGAGGTGATGACGGAGGCCTGCCGGGCCGCCTTCGGCGGCGACTCCTCCGATAGCGTCCTCCCCCTCTACCTGCCGCACTACGGCCGGGAGGGCGGGGACGGGCACCGCCCGGTGACGGGGCTGACCGGGCTGCTCACCCGGCGGGTGTTCGACTACTCCTCCGGTGCCCGGACCGAGTCCGATCCCGGCGCCGAGGCGCTGCCCGGCATCGAGGAGGCCCGCAACCGCCTCATCGAGGGGATCATCGCCGAGAGCGAGGACGAGACCCTCATGGACCGCTATCTCGGCGGTGAGGAGATCGACGTCAAGACGCTGATCGAGGACCTGGAGCGGGCCGTGGCGCGCGGCAGCTTCCATCCCGTGCTGGCCGCGGCCCCCGCCGCCGACGGCGCCCGGCAGGGCCTGGGCACCGTGGAGCTGCTGGAGCTGGTCACCGGCGGCTTCCCCACGCCCACCGAGCGCGCGGTCCCCGACGTCACCACGCCCGCCGGCGCGGCGCGCCCGGCGCTGGCCTGCGATCCCGACGGGCCGCTCGCCGCGGAAGTGATCAAAACCGCTTCGGACCCCTACGTCGGCAGGATCTCCCTGGTGCGGGTCTTCTCCGGCACCCTGCGCCCCGACGAGACCGTGCACGTCTCGGGCCACGGCCTGGAGGACCGGGGGCACGAGGCCCATGACGTGGACGAGCGGCTCGGCGCCCTCTCCTCGCCGTTCGGCAAGCAGCAGCGCCAGCTCGCCCAGGCCATCGCCGGGGACATCGCCTGCGTGGCCAAGCTCGCCAGCGCCGAGACCGGCGACACTCTCTCCGGCCGGGCCGATCCGCTGCTGATGGAGCCCTGGCTGATGCCCGACCCACTGCTGCCCGTCGCCATCCAGGCGCACAGCAAGGCGGACGAGGACAAGCTCTCCCAGGGCCTGGCCCGGCTGGTCGCCGAGGACCCCACGATGCGGCTGGAGCACAACCAGCACACCCGCCAGGTCGTCCTGTGGTGTCTGGGCGAGGCCCATCGCGACGTGGCCCTGGAGCGGCTGCGCACCCGGTACGGCGTCCAGGTCGACGTGGTGCCCCACAAGGTCTCGCTGCGGGAGACCTTCGGCACCCGGGCCGCCGGCCGCGGCCGGCACGTCAAGCAGTCCGGCGGCCACGGCCAGTACGCCATCTGCGAGATCGAGGTCGAGCCGCTGCCCGGCGGCTCCGGCATCGAGTTCGTCGACAAGGTCGTGGGCGGCGCGGTGCCGCGCCAGTTCATCCCCTCGGTGGAGAAGGGCGTCCGCGCCCAGGCCGCCAAGGGGGTCGCCGCCGGGTATCCGCTGGTCGACGTGCGGGTGACCCTCGTCGACGGCAAGGCCCACTCGGTGGACTCCTCGGACGCCGCCTTCCAGACCGCCGGCGCCCTGGCCCTGCGCGAGGCCGCCGCCGAGGCCCGCATCCACCTCCTGGAGCCCGTCGCGGACATCCAGGTCCTCGTCTCCGACGAGTACGTGGGTCCCGTGATGAGCGATCTGTCCGGGCGGCGCGGCCGCGTCGTCGGCACCGAGCAGTCCGGCTCGGGCCGCACCCTCGTCCGCGCCGAGGTCCCGGAGATCGAGATCGGCCGGTACGCGGTGGACCTGCGCTCGCTCTCCCACGGCACCGGGCGGTTCAGCCGCTCCTACGCCCGGCACGAGCCGATGCCCCCGCAGGCCGCCGAGCGGATCCGCGAACAGGCGGAGAACGGGGCATAGTTCGCGAGCCGCCCGTATCAACTCGCCGGGTACGGGCGGCTTTCCGACACCGGCGGCTTTCCGATCTCCCACGACAGCCGGCATCCCGTCCCGTTACGCTGAGCACGCGGCTCATGACACAGGCGGTGGGCGGCAGTCGGGAGCACACCGGCGCACCGGACGCGCACGGTATTGGGGGCGGCAGTGGCAGCAGGGGATCCGTACGACTTCAGCCCGGGAGCGCAGGTCCCGGTCTCCGGCGGCGCCGGGGCGACAGCGGCGACCCAGGCCCTGGCCTCGGCCGCCTACCGGGACGGCCCGGTCGACGAACTGCTCAAGGCCAATTCCGACTGGGCCACCTCGGAGGTGAAGAAGGCCCGGATCTCCCTGTTCGAGCCCAATCTCGGTGAGGCCTTCGCGCGCGCCGTGCAGGGCCGGATGCTCGGCGGCGGGCGCAAGCCCATCATCCAGTCCTTCGGCCTGGAACCGCAGGTGATCGTCGAGCACTGCCTGGCCGCGTCCCGCATCCGCAAGCAGCGCGACGCCCGGCTCACCTTCATCATGGTGGTCTTCGGGCTGCTGTTCCTGCCCGGTGTGCTGCTCTGGCTCGGCGCGTTCCAGCTGCGCCGCACCCTCGCCGGCTCCCAGGACAGGCGCGTCGGGGCACTCGGCACCGCGCTGCTGGTGGGCATCGCGGTGGTCGTCGCGATCCTCCTGGTCAAGCTGCCGTTCAGCGGCTTCCTCTATCTCTACGTGCGCGCGATGGTCATAGCCCCCCTCGTCGGCGGCTTCTGGGCGAAGATCGTCTGCGAGCGCACGGCCAAGGACCTCCGCGAGCGCTGGACCGGTCTCCTCGACGGCGGCACCGTCGCCGCCAAGATCCCCGAGGCCGTGCCCTCGACGCCCGGCGAGAGCGCCGCCGAGCAGCTCCGGCTGAACCTCGCGAAGCTCTCCGCCGAGCAGCGCAGCAACATCGCCTTCTACGCCGGCCCCAAGGGCATCCTCGGGATGGGCACCCGCTGGGGCAGCTGGCAGCTGGCCGAGGACCTCGTCCCCGCCGAGCCGGGGAAGGACATCAACCCCTTCCGCAGCTGGGACATCGTCCGCGCGGTGCACGACCAGCTCAAGCTGCTGGAGCGCACCCCCATCAACACCGGCGGCCTCACCCCGCCCCAGGTCGAGCACTGGGTGGTCTCCCCCATCGGCGAGGGCGCGGGCGCCGTGTCCCGCCCCGGCGGCACCGACGCGTCCTTCCAGATAAGGGGCTCCCAGCTCCAGGAGATCTGCGACAAGCAGCACTTCGGCAGCGGCGACCGCCACTACCTCGGCGTCCAGTTCGTCCTCTGGGACGGCCAGCTGGTCATCACCCTGCTCGTCAATGTCACCGTTCTCCACAAGACGCTGCGTATCGAGGTCACCGGCCACGCCCTCGGCCCTACCCACTCCCTCTTCAACGGCCGCCCCAAGAACCGCACCCAGACCTTCAAGAAGGGCCTGAAGTTCTGGGACACCTACACCCGCACCCTCCCCGTCGTCGAGCCCCGCGAGGTCGTCCGGCTCGCCGCCCGGGCGCCGCTGACCTGGTATCCGCCACTGCTGGAGTACTGGGGCGGCAAGCTGGTGCTGCCCGAGCCCTTCGGGCTGCGCCACGCCTGGGCCGACAAGCCCTGGCGGCACCGCTTCATGGCCGACGACGCCCTGCGCGCGGCCACCCCGGTGCTGCGCGTCGTCCATGAGGCGACGCTCCGCGTCCTCGCCGACAACGGCGTCGACACCACCCGCTTCGCCAGCCGCGCGGGCAACCTCAGCGGCGCGATCCAGGACCCGACGCCCCGTCAGGCCGACGTCTACAACGCCTGACGGGACGTCCCCGAGGAGCCTCGCCGGGGCGCACCGGCCCTGATCACGTGACTACACGTGACTAACGGAAGATTCCGGTGTGCCCCAGCGAGTAGCGGCCGGGCTGCGGATAGACGGCCAGGCCGTGCGGCCCGTCGCCCACCTTGATCCGGGCGATCTGGTGGCCGTCGGTGGTGTCGATCGCGTACACCTCGCTGTTGTAGCGCCCCGAGAGCCACAGCACCTTGCCGTCGGCCGACACCCCGCCCATGTCCGGGCTGCCGCCGTCGGGCAGCTCCCACTTCTTGACCAGTTTGCGGCTGGGCAGGTCCAGCACCGAGATCGATCCCTCGCCCCGGTTGGAGATGTACAGGGACTTGGAGTCCCGGCTCACATAGAGGCCGTGGGCCCCCTTGCCGGTGGGCATCAGCCAGGGCTCGGTGAACTTGTCCCCGTCCAGCACCCACACACCGTCGGCGATCATGTCGGCGATGTACCAGGTCTTCCCGTCCGAGGAGATCTTCACATCCTGGGGCATGGCCCCGTCGAAGGGCAGCTTCTGCTTGTCGATCACCTTCATCCTGGCCGTGTCGACCTTCAGCAGCTCGCCCGAGAACTCGCAGGAGACGATGAAGTAGCGGCCGTCCGGGGAGAAGTCGGCGTGGTTGACCCCGAGGCAGTCCACGTGTTCCGTCTTCATCCGCTTCATCGTGTGGGCGTCCCGGAAGACCAGCTCTCGGTCCATGGACGCCATCACCACGGCGTATTTCCCGTCGGGCGTGAAGTAGAGGTTGTACGGGTCGTGGACGTCGACCGTCTTGCCCGCCTTGCCGGTGGCCGGGTCGATGGGGGTGAGCGTGTGCCCCCGGTCATTGTTGACCCAGAGCGTCTTGAGGTCCCAGGAGGGCACGACGTGCTGCGGCTGGTTGCCCACCGGGATGGTCTCGATGACCTTGTACGTCTTGGGGTCGATGACACTGACCGTGTCGGACTCCGTGTTCGGTACGTACACCCGCGAAGGGAAGTCCTTGACCACCGGGGACAGGGCGTTCGGCCGGTCCGCGGCGTAGAGGTCGTCGGGGTCCAGCAGCGGGGGCATGCCCGGCAGCCCCTCGGGCACGCCCCGGGCCGCACCCTGGCGGTGCGCGCCCGGCGCGGGGCGCTCGGCGGGGGCGCCGTCGTCGCCTCCCCCGCAGCCGGCGGCCAGCAGGGCGCAGCAGGCGGTGAGCAGGACGGCTCCGCGCGGCCTTCCCGAGCGGGAACGCGCCGAGCGGGCGGAGCGGGCGGGCGGGCGGAGGCGCCGGAGGAGAGAGCCGGACCGGAGGCGTCGAGGACGGTGATGCGGGGTGCGATTCATCGTGTCAGCAGCTCCGTAGTCGTCACCGCGCGCAGACCGCGGCGGTGCAGGCCGTCGAGGATCGCGGGCAGCGCGGCCACCGTGCCGGCGTGCCCGAAGTGCAGACTGACGACCGACCCTGGCCGTACCGCGCCCAATACGGTACGCCGGACCGCCTCGGCGCCGGGGTCGGTGAAGTCGAGGGAGTCCACGTCGTACGACAGGATGTGGGGATATCCGGCCTGTCGTGCCAGCCTTACGACCTGGTCGGTGGCGCGCCGGGCGCGGGACGGCCGGAACCAGCGGCCGATGCCGCCGGTCAGTCTGCGCAGCCGGTCGGCGCACTCGGCGATCTCGGCGTAGGCGGCCTTGGCGGGCATCGAGCAGACGCTCAGGTGCCGCATGGTGTGGTTGCCCAGCTCGTGCCCGCCGTCGAGCACCCTGCGGGCCATCCGGGGCTCGGCGTCCAGCCAGTCGCCCACGGCGAGCACCGTCACCCGGGCGCCGGCCCGCTCGGCCTCCGCGAGCAGGGCGGTCGCCGATTTCGCGTCGCCCCGGCCGTGGAAGGTGAGCGCGACCGCCTGACCCCGCCGGGAGCCGTGCTCGATCTGCGCGGGCAGCCCGGCCGGCAGCGCGGGCAGCAGCAGCGGGGGCCCCGGCAGCGCGGGGACCCGGGCCGCCGCGCCCCGGCCCGTGCCCCGCGGTGTGGCCGAGGGCGGCCCGGCGGCCGTCCGGTCCCCGCCGCAGCCCGCGGCGGCGGTCCCGGCGGCCCCGGCCAGAGCGCTGCCCGCGGCCGCGCGCAGCACGGTACGACGGTGAAGGAAGGTCACCGTCCTATTAGAGCTTCTTCAATAAGAACTGGTGTGATTTGCCCGTTTTCGTCGCGGGGCGTGTCCCTGGCGACCGGTCAGACCGTCGGCCAGACGTCGGCGAGCATCTTGCGGGTGTCGGCCAGCAGTTGCGGCAGCACCTTGGTGTGGCCCACGACCGGCATGAAGTTGGTGTCCCCGCCCCAGCGCGGCACGAGGTGCTGGTGCAGATGGGCGGCGATACCGGCGCCGGCGGTCGAGCCCTGGTTCATGCCGATGTTGAAGCCGTGGGCGCCCGAGGCCGTGCGCAGCGCGCGCATCGCGCGCTTGGTGAACGCCGCGAGCTCGGCGGTCTCCGCCTCGTCCAGCTCCGTGTAGTCGGCGACGTGCCGGAAGGGGACGACCATGAGGTGCCCGCCGTTGTACGGGTAGAGGTTGAGCACGGCGTAGACGAGCTCGCCCCGGGCGACGATCAGTCCGTCCTCGTCGCTCTTGGCCGGGATCGAGCAGAACGGGCAGCCGTCGTCGGCCCCCGGGCCGGTCGGCTTGTTCTCCCCCTGGATGTACGCCATCCGGTGGGGTGTCCACAGGCGCTGAAAGGCGTCCGGCGCCCCCACTCCGAACTGCTGCTCCGGCTCACTCGTCATGCTCTGAAGCATATGGGCCCCGGAGCGTCGGTGACGCTCCGGGGCCCCTGCGATCCGGTCAGGCCGGGACTCAGACCTGGACGCGGTCCTCGACGGCCTTCACGATCTTCGCGATGGCCTCGTCGCGCGGGATGCCGTTCTCCTGCGAACCGTCCCGGTAGCGGAAGGAGACCGTGCCCGCGTTCATGTCGTCGTCACCGACGATGATCATGAACGGGACCTTCAGCTTCTGGTGGTTCCTGATCTTCTTCTGCATGCGGTCGGACGAGGCGTCGACCTCGACGCGCAGGCCCGCCTTCTTCGCGTCGGCGGCGAACTCCCGCAGGTACTCCACGTGCGTGTCGCCGACCGGGATGCCGACCGCCTGCACGGGGGCCAGCCACGCCGGGAAGGCGCCCGCGTAGTGCTCCAGCAGCACGCCGAAGAACCGCTCGATGGAGCCGAACAGCGCGCGGTGGAGCATGACGGGCTGCTGGCGGGAGCCGTCCGCCGCGGTGTACTCCAGGCCGAAGCGCTTGGGCTGGTTGAAGTCCACCTGGAGGGTCGACATCTGCCAGGAGCGGCCGATGGCGTCCTTCGCCTGGACGGAGATCTTCGGGCCGTAGTAGGCGGCGCCGCCCGGGTCGGGGACGAGCGGGAGGCCCTGCTTCTCGGCGGCCTGGCGGAGCGCCTCGGTGGCCTCCTCCCAGTCCTCGTCCGAGCCGATGAACTTGTCCGACTCGGGGTCGCGGGTGGACAGCTCCAGCTCGAACTCGTTCAGGCCGTAGTCGCGCAGCAGGTCCAGGACGAAGGTCAGGAGCGTGTCCAGCTCCTCCGGCATCTGCTCCTTGGTGCAGTAGATGTGGGAGTCGTCCTGGGTGAAGCCGCGGGAGCGGGTCAGGCCGTGGACCACGCCGGACTTCTCGTAGCGGTAGACCGTGCCGAACTCGAAGAGACGCAGCGGCAACTCACGGTAGGAACGCCCGCGCGACTTGAAGATCAAGTTGTGCATCGGGCAGTTCATGGCCTTCAGGCGGTAGTTCTGCCCGTCGAACTCGATGGGCGGGAACATGCCCTCCGCGTAGTGCGGGAGGTGCCCGGAGGTCTCGAAGAGCTGCTCCTTCGAGAGGTGCGGGGTGTTCACGAACTCGTAGCCCGCGTCCACGTGCCGCTGGCGGGAGTAGTCCTCCATCACCTTGCGGATCACGCCGCCCTTGGGGTGGAAGACCGCGAGGCCAGGGCCCAGCTCGTCCGGGAAGGAGAACAGGTCCAGCTCGGTGCCGAGCTTGCGGTGGTCGCGCTTCTCGGCCTCGGCGAGGAACTCCAGGTACGCCTTGAGCTCGTCCTTCGTCGGCCACGCGGTGCCGTAGATGCGCTGGAGCTGCGGGTTCTTCTCGCTGCCCCGCCAGTACGCGGCGGCCTGGCGCATCAGCTTGAAGGCCGGGACGAACCGGGTGGTGGGCAGGTGGGGACCCCGGCAGAGGTCCTTCCAGCACAGCTCGCCGGTCTTGGCGTCCAGGTTGTCGTAGATGGTCAGCTCGCCGGCGCCCACCTCGACGTCCGCGCCGTCGTCGTGCGAGGCGGAGCCCTTGAGGCCGATCAGCTCCAGCTTGTACGGCTCGTCGGCCAGCTCCTCGCGGGCGGCCTCGTCGGTGACCACGCGGCGGGAGAACTTCTGCCCCCGCTTGATGATCTCCTGCATCTTCTTCTCGATGAGCTTGAGGTCATCGGGGTGGAAGGGCTTCTCGACGTCGAAGTCGTAGTAGAAGCCGTCCTTGACCGGCGGGCCGATGCCCAGCTTGGCCTCGGGGAAGAGCTCCTGCACGGCCTGGGCCATGACGTGCGCGGTCGAGTGGCGCAGGATGTTCAGGCCGTCCTGGGAGGTGACCTCGACGGGCTCGATCTCCTCGCCGTCGGCGACGACGTACGCCAGGTCCTTCAGCTCGCCCGCGATCCGGGCGGCGACGACGGTGCGCTCACCGGAGAAGAGGTCGGCGGCCGTGGTGCCCGTCGTCACCACGCGCTCTTCCCGCTCGGAATCGCGTTGGATGATCACACGGACGTCTGACACCGGTCTCTCCTGACATCTGGGGCGCCGCAGCGGACGCTGCGCGCCTGAATCGTACCGAGCCCGGCCTGGTGGTCGCTAAACGGTTATCGCTCGCCAGGCGCGCTAATCGGCGTCGCGCCGCTCCCCGAAGAGGTCGAGGTTCTCCTGGAGGTGCTTCAGCAGCCGGTCCCGCTCCGCCTCGTCCACCTGGACGGGCAGGACGCCCCGGGCCTCGGCCAGCCGCCGGAAGCCGCCCCGGCTCTCCAGCCGCCCCTCGACGGTGACGGGCACCCCGGCCAGGTGGGCGTGGCCCGCGACCCGGTAGTCCTCCTCGTCGAGAGCGATCCGCACCTGGGCCACATCGGCCCCGGCCAGCACCCTCAGCCGCACCACACCCGCGCCGCCGGGCGTCTCGCGCCGCATCCGCACCACCGTCCCGGTGAGGCGGACGGGCACCGAGGGCTCGTCGCGGATGTAGCGGGCCCCTGCCTCCCTAAGGGCGGGCAGATCGCCGGGCGAGAACTCCACCGGCTCGGGCCGGGCGGCGAAGCCGTGCGGCGTCCCCGCGGCGGGCGCCCACTCCACGGCGATCCGGATCCCCTCGGAGCCGCCGACCAGGGTGGCCAGGGCCTGGGTGAGCTCCTGGCAGACCCCGGCCTCCACGGCGGCGTCGAAGGCGTCCGTCCGGCCGGTGGCGCGCCGGTAGTCGGTGGCGTCCCGGGCCGCCTGGAGCGCCCTGAGCAGCGCGCCGACCAGCGCGCGGCCGCCCTCGGGGGGCCCGTCGACGGGCACGAACGCGGCGAGCTCCCGGCCGCCGGCGGCGGGCCCGGCGAGCACCGCGGCCAGGGCCGCCTCGGCCTGCCGGCGGCGCCGGGCGCCGTGGAACCCGGCCCGGCCCCCGGCGGTCTGGGCGGCGGCCAGCAGCATGGCGCGCGCCCCGGTGCGCAGCCGTTCCTGGGCGCCCCACGCGGCGGCCGGGGCCCGGGGCTCGGCGACCTCCCGCGACCAGCGGATCTCGTCGCTGGGCAGCCGCAGCGCGACGAGGATGTCGCGGGCGGACGGCGCGGCGCAGCGCTCCAGGGCGGTGAGGGCCTCGGCGAGGAGATCGGCGCTGTCGGGATAGGCGCGGCTCTCGGGCACGAGGAGGCTGGTGCCGGGCCGGTCGGGGGGCGTCCAGCGGCCGTAGCGCCCGGGCTCTCCGCCGCGCCGCCGCCAGCCGTGGCGGGCGAGCAGGGCGCCGAGGACGGCGGGGTCGGGGTGGTGCGGCACATCTTCGGTCGGCCGGTGCATCAGGGTCTCCCTCCCGCCCCGACCCGGGTCATGATCTCGCAGAGCGCTCGGTCGTCGAAGACCCGCGAGGTCGGGATCCGCACGGTGGTCCGGCTCCTGCCGGTCACGGGGTGGCCGGCGAGGTTGGTCCAGTAGCAGCAGTGGCGCAGCGCGAGGTGGTCGTGGCCGGCCCGCAGCCAGTCCTCCGGGGCCCGGGGCACGATCATCACGACGAGGATCTTGTGGACCGAGACGGGGGTGCGGGCCAGCTTGACCAGGTGGGCGTTGTCGAGGGTGAAGCCGAACGTCCGGGGCGTCGCCCGGCCCGGCGGGCCGGGGAGCCGGGGGGCCAGCTGGTAGGTGCTCTTGAGCTGCACCTTGATGGTGACCTCGTCGTCGGCCTCGTGGCCGGGGGCGCTGTGGCTGACGTGCCAGTCGATGCCGTTGTCGGGGAAGGGCTGGGCGAGGGAGCAGCCCGCGGCGGCCGCGACGGCGTGGAGGTAGCCGATCTGGAGGGTCTCCATGCACGCGGTCGTGGCGAGGGTGCCGCGCCGGGCCGTGAGCGGCCCGGCGGGCGGGCGGGTCACGGGGGCGGCCGGGTCGGGCTGAGCGAGCGCCATGTCCGAAAAACCTTCCGGGCTCGCCGGTGCTGGGTGCGTAAAGGGTCGTACATCTGTGTTGTCTCCACACGAACTCCCCGGCAAACAGGGGCGGTTCGGGTACGGGGATGCCCGGGTATCACCTGGCGGGGAGGGGAAACACGCCATGTGTCGGACAAGGCTGAGGAGTTGTGCCATGCCGTGCTGGTTCGAGGGGCCGCTCGCGGCCTTCGACACCGAGACGACCGGGGTGGACGTGGAGCAGGACCGGATCGTCTCGGCGGCCTTCGTGACGCAGTCGCAGGCGGGGGCGGCGCCGGTCATCACCCGGTGGCTGGTGAATCCGGGGGTTCCCGTGCCGGAGGAGGCCGCCGCGATACACGGGCTGGACGAGGAACATCTGCAACGGCACGGCCGCTGGCCGGCGCCGGTGATGGAGGAGGTGGCCCGGGCCCTGGCGGGCCACGCGGCGCGCGGGATACCCCTGGCGGTGATGAACGCGCCGTTCGACCTGACGATGCTGGACCGGGAGTTGCGGCGGCACCGGGCGTCGTCGCTGGCCGGCTATCTGGGGGGCGCCGCGCTGTGCGTGCTGGACCCCTGGGTGCTGGACAAGCACCTGGACCGCTACCGCAAGGGCCGCCGCACCCTTTCGGACCTGTGCCGGCAGTACGGGGTGGAGCTGACGGGGGCGCATGACGCGGCGGCGGACGCGGCGGCCACGCTGGAGGTCGTCCGGGCGGTGGGGCGGCGGTTCGCCTCGCGTCTGGAGCGGCTGAGCCCGCCGGAGCTCCACACCCGGCAGGCGGTGTGGCACGCGGCGCAGGCGCGCGGTCTGCAGGCGTGGTTCGCGCGCAACGGCTCCGAGGAGCAGTGCGATCCCGCGTGGCCGCTCCGGCCGGAGCTGACGGCGGCGGCGTGAGACACGGGACCCCGGAACCGGGGCTCCCGGGGCTCGGGCTTCCGGTACGGCCGGGCGACAACGCGGAAGGCCGGTCCGTCACTTGACGGACCGGCCTTCCGGTGATGTGGGCGATACTGGGATCGAACCAGTGACCTCTTCGGTGTGAACGAAGCGCTCTCCCGCTGAGCTAATCGCCCGGGATTCGCACCGGGTTCCCCCGGCGACGCACTGAACAATACAGGTCGCGGCGGCCGTCCTTCAAATCCCCGGGTTCCGGCGCTCCAGCAGGGCCCGCAGGCCGCGATGGCCGGCGCGCATCATCCAGGCGTGGTTGGCGAGGAAGAGGGGCGGCCGGGGAGGGCGAGGCGGCGCATCAGGGGTTTGCGGACGTCGACGTCCTGCTCGAAGCGGGCGACGCTGCCGCCGGCGCCGTCGGAGCGGATCGTCCAGCGGGCCCAGCCCTCGAGATCACCGGTCATCACGATCTCCAGGACCCCGGCGACGGGGTCGCGCCGGCTCTCCCGGGCGGCGATCACGAGCTCGTAGGGCAGCAGGGAGCGGAAGCGCACGGTGCCGCTGATGTCGTCGGCACCCTCGACGCGGCGGACCTGCGGCCACCAGGCGGGGTAGCCCTCCGCGTCCGCCAGCACGGCGTAGACGGCGTCCGGCGGCGCGGGCAGGGCCCACGCGTCGCGGAAGCGGTAGTGGTGGACGGAGGGCGTGCGACGACGCGGCATGCCTGCCAGCGCATACGAAAAACCGAGGGTCCGCAAGGGGTGAACCTCGCGGACCCTCGGTCCGTTACGTGGGCGATACTGGGATCGAACCAGTGACCTCTTCGGTGTGAACGAAGCGCTCTCCCGCTGAGCTAATCGCCCGGGCGCACCGCAAACATTACCGCATGTCAGACGGTGCTCCGAACCGCGCGTGCCTGGTCAGCGGCGCGGCCGGGTCAGTCGCCGGCCCGCCACGGCACCTCGAGCCCGTACTGGGCGACGTACGCGGCCACGAGCCCGGCGACGATCACCAGCCCGGTGACGGTGAGGGCGATGTTGCGGCGGCGCACCCGGGGGTCGAGCGCGCGCCGGGCCGCCTCGGTGACCTTGCGCCTGGTCCAGCGGAGCACGAGCTGGGCCCAGACGAACTCGGTGGCCCAGATCGCCATGCCGGCGAAGATCACCAGCCAGCCGGGGCCGGGCAGGGGCAGCATCACGATTCCCGCGACGACCACCGCCAGCCCGACGACGAAGACGCCGGCCTGCCAGCTCAGATGCAGGGCCCTGGAGCGCCGGACGAAGTGCGGGGCCCGGGAGCCGAGCCGTTCCCGGTCGGTGCCGGAGCCCTCGGCCCCGGCGGCGGTCCGCTGGTCACTCTCCGCGTTCATACGAACCAACGTACCGGAAAGTCCGGAACTCACCGGTTCGGCGGTACCCGCGCCGGAACGACTCGGCCGTCCGAGGTATCCGAACAGTCTCAAAACGGTCAGAGGGGTTTACAACGGCACCGTAGGTGGCATGTCGATTTCGCCGACGTGCGAATCCCCGAGCGCACACTGAGCGAAAGGCCCTGGCGCTTATGAACACCACGGTCAGCTGCGAGCTGCACCTGCGCCTCGTTGTGTCGAGCGAATCCTCACTGCCTGTTCCCGCAGGCCTGCGGTACGACACGGCCGATCCGTATGCCGTGCACGCCACCTTCCACACCGGAGCCGAAGAGACCGTCGAGTGGGTCTTCGCCCGGGACCTGCTCGCGGAGGGCCTTCACCGGCCCACCGGCACCGGCGACGTCCGCGTGTGGCCATCCCGCAGCCACGGACAGGGCGTCGTCTGCATCGCGCTGAGTTCGCCGGAGGGCGAGGCCCTCCTGGAGGCCCCGGCGCGCGCTCTGGAGTCGTTCCTGAAG
Source organism: Streptomyces luteoverticillatus (assembly GCF_003970715.1). Taxonomy (NCBI): domain Bacteria; kingdom Bacillati; phylum Actinomycetota; class Actinomycetes; order Kitasatosporales; family Streptomycetaceae; genus Streptomyces; species Streptomyces luteoverticillatus. The sequence continues at coordinate 1,411,286 of NZ_CP034587.1, forward strand.
AGGACCGACGCCGCCGTCCCACCGGGCACCGAACACCGTCACTTCGATCTGGACACGGAGCTCTCGCACATCCTGGCCGAGAGCTGACGTCTACGGACCGGAGCTGACCTAAGCGCGCTCGGCCCACTCGGGGAGGCCGCGCGCCACTTGTCCCGTCCCAACCGGGGCACGACACCGCGCCGTCACCGTGGAACCACCACGGGCGACGGCGCTGTCGCGTTCCGGAGCCGCTAAAGTCCCTCCCCGCGGTCGAACACTTGCCGCCTTCGTCCGTCCGGCCAGGGGAGCGAACGATCCGTGCTGATCAATCACGACACCCGGCGCACGCTCGACAGCGTCGTCGATCTGCTGAACACCGACCTCGACGGTCTGCCCGCGCTGCGGGGATTCGCCGAGCGGCACGAGATCAACGGCATCGGGGCGCTCGGTGAGCAGGACCTGGCGGCCGTGCGCTCCATACGCGACCGGCTCACCCAGGTGTTCGACGCCCCGGCGGCGCCGACCGCGGCGGGGCTGCTCAACGCCCTGGTCGCCGAGGCGGGCACCACGCCCCGGCTGACCAACCACGACGGCCATCCCTGGCACGTCCACTACTTCGCGCCCGGCGCCTCGCTCGCCGAGCACCTCGCGGCGGACGGCGGCATGGCGCTGGCCTTCCTGCTGGTGGAGGGCGAGCTGGAGCGGCTGCGGCGCTGCGCGGCACCGGGCTGCGGACGCGCCTTCGTCGATCTCTCCCGCAATCGTTCACGGCGCTACTGCGACGGCCGCACCTGCGGCAACCGTCTGCACGTCGCCGCCTACCGGGCCCGCCGCCGGGAGGCCGGGGACTGACCGTCCGGCGGTCGTGGCGCGTCACCAGCGGTACAGGTCGTGCACGGCGGTCAGCAGGATCAGCGTCCCGACAAAGGCCAGGAAGAACATCAGCGGCGGTTGGGACAGCGCGAACAGACAGCCGCGCGGTTCATCGGTGATCTCGGCCGGTTCGTCGTTCATCTCCGGGAGATCATGGCGCAGCCCGGCTGCCCACACTCACCAACTGTTCACTCATGCGAGGGAGTTCGGCGGAAGTTCGTCAGATTCCGTGTTTCTTCAGTATCGCTTCGATATCGGAGAAGTCCTCGTCGCCCGACGCGCCGGAGGCACCCGAGGCGGGCTTCTTCCGGCGCGCGGGCCCGAGCGAGGGCGCGGAGGCGGCGGGCGCCACGACCTCGCGGCCCGGGGCGCCGGCGGCGGCCCGGCGCTCCTTGCGGCCGCCGCTCCGGCGGTCGGCCGCCCGGCCGGCCAGGAAGAGCAGGGCCGACAGCGCCAGCACACCGAAGCCCGCCCACACGGTCGGCTTGAGGACCAGCCCCGTGAGCCAGTCGACGACGCCCGTCATCACCAGCCCGACGGGGATGAGCGACCACGCCGCCAGGCGGATCGCGGCGCGGAAGCGCTTGCGGTACGCCGTCACCAGGGCGATGCCCAGGCCTGCGGCGGACACCGCGGCGCATACGGTCGAGGTCAGCATCCGGGTCCTCCCGCCGGTGACGTCCTTTCGTCTTCCATCGTGCACCGGACGTCCCCGGAACGGCCACGAACGGGCCCGGGATCCGGGAGATCTCCGGGTCACCCCGAGGCCGTCTCCTCCCCGGGGCCGAGACGGCACCTCGCGGCACGGGCTGAAAGACTGGCCCCATGAGCGATTCCGACATCTCCCCCGCCGTGCTCGACGTCTGGTGCGAGCTCCAGTGCCCCGACTGCCACCAGTCCCTCGACGACATCCGGGCGCTGCGCGCCCGTTACGGCGACCGGCTGGAGATCCGGCTGCGGCACTTCCCGCTGGAGAAGCACAAGCACTCCTACGCGGCGGCGCAGGCCGCCGAGGAGGCGGCCGAGCAGGGCAAGGGCTGGGAGTACGCGGAGGCCGTGCTGGCGCGGACCGAGGAGCTCGGCGCCCGGGGCGAGCAGGTGCTGGTCGCGGTCGCGAAGGAGCTGGGCCTGGACGCGGAGGAGGTCGACACCGCGCTCATCGACGGCCGGCACATGCTGATCGTGGACGCCGACCAGGCCGAGGGCAAGGCGATCGGCGTGACGGGCACGCCCACGTACGTCATCGGCGGCGAGCGGCTGGACGGCGGCAAGAGCCAGGAGGGTCTTCGCGAGCGGATCGCAGAGATCGCGGACCGTCTCCTGGCGGGCTGAGCCCCGTCAGGGGCGCGGGGAACCGCGCGACCGGCCGCGGACGGCCTGCAGCCGGCTCGGACCGGCTTCTCGCCGTTCAACGACGGCCGTCCGTCGGCCGCAGGTCGTTTCCGGCTGGTCGCGCGGTTCCCCGCGCCCCTGACGGGGCCCGCTGTCGGCTCACAGCAGCGGCTTGTACAGGTGGTACTCGGTCGGCCGGTACCCGAGCGACTCGTACAGCCGCAGTGCCGGGGCGTTGCCCGCGAACACCTTGAGTCCGATCGTGCGGGCCCCGGCCGCCAGGCCCTCGTGCTCGGCGACGTGCATCAGGGCGCGCCCGTGGCCCCGCCCCCGGAAGGGTTCGCCGACCTCGACGTCGAAGACGAACGCCCCCGTGTCGCGCAGCATCACCCAGAGCGTGCCGACGTCCGCCCCGTCGTGGGCGAGGACGCGGAAGACGGCACCGGGGCTGGCCTGCCCCCGTGGCAGCGCCGAGGCGTGGTCGCGGTCGGCCTCCGCCTCGGCCGTGTCCCGGGGCACGCCCCGGTCGACCAGGTCCTGGACGTAGCCGGCCTTGGCGCCGGCCTGCCACCGCTCGAAGTCGTCCTCGTCCATGGGCCGGGCCACGCTGCCCGCCGGAAGGCCGGGGGCGGTGCCCAGCCGCTTGGCCATGGTGCGGGAGCGTTCCGTGTAGCCGAGCGCGCCCACCAGGCCCAGGGCGGCCGTGGCGTCCGCCGGGACGGACACCGCCACCTGTCCGCAGCCCCAGCCGCGCAGCACCTCCTCGGCGGCCAGCAGGGCGACCGTGCCGCGCCCCCGGTGCCGGTCGCGCTCGTCGACGGCGAGCCGGGCGATCCTGCCGAAGGCCGGGCCGAAGCGGGCGTCGGTGGCGAGATCGATCCTGCCGACGGGCCTGCTGTTGACGCAGATGTCGTAGGAGCGGGACCTCCGGCCGTCCGGGTCTCGCCGTTCGGGTGCGGTGGGGCGCAGCGTGGTGGTCACGGTGGTGTTGTACCGGGCCCCGGCCGCTCCGTCACGCGCCTTTCGTCGATTGAGGTCGGTCGGGGGCTATGGATCGATGTCCGCTGCCGAGCGCTCCTCGAAGATCTGCGTCGTCTTGGCCGTCACCGGGCCGGGGGCGCCGGGCAGTTGACGGCCGTCGAGGGCGCGGACGGCCTGGACGTCGCGGAGGGAGGAGGTCAGGAAGACCTCCTCGGCGCGCTCCAGGACGTCGAAGGGCAGCTCGGTCTCCTCGGCGCCGGCCCACTCGACGACGAGGGCGCGGGTGATGCCGGGCAGGCAGCCGGAGGAGAGCGCCGGGGTGTGGAGCTCGCCGTCGAGGACGACGAAGACGTTGGAGCCGGTGCCCTCGCAGAGCGCGCCGACGGTGTTGGCGAACAGCGCCTCGGTGGCGCCGTGGGAGCGGGCGTGGGCGAGGGCGACGACGTTCTCCGCGTACGAGGTGGACTTGGCGCCGACGAGGGCGCCGCGCTCGTTGCGGGTCCAGGGGACGGTGACGGCGGCCGTGGCGGGGGCGGGGGCCGTGTGCTCGGCGAGGGCGACCACGAGGGTGGGCCGGGTGTCGCCGCGGTCGGAGCCGAGGGGGGCGATGCCGCCGGTGTAGGTGACGCGCAGCCTGCCGAGCGGCATGCGGTTGGCCGCCAGGACCGCCTCGCAGGCCCGGCGGACCTCGTCGAGGTCGGGCTCGGGCAGGCCCAGGAGACGGGCCGAGGAGGCGAGCCGGGCCAGATGGCGGGTCATGGCGAAGGCCCTGCCGTCGGCCGCCTTGAGGGTCTCGAAGACGCCGTCGCCGACCGTGAGTCCGTGGTCGAACACCGACACGCGCGCGCTGTCCGCGTCGCGGAGCGCGCCATCGCTCCAGATGATCACCGTTCCGTCCCTCCTGCCGGCTGGTGTGTGCCCGACGCTATCGCGAGGAGGCGGGCGGCCTTGAGTTCCGTCTCGGCCCACTCGCGCTCGGGGTCGGAGCCCCAGGTGATGCCCGCGCCGGTGCCGAAGCGCAGCACCGGGCCGCCGGTGGCGGTGCGGTCGATCCAGAAGGTGCGGATGCCCACCGCGAGCTCGCCGGTGCCCCGGTCGGCGTCCACCCAGCCGATGCCTCCGCAGTAGGGGCCGCGGGGCGCGGTCTCCAGGGCCTCGATGATCCGCAGGGCGCTGCTCTTGGGGGCGCCGGTGACCGAGCCGGGCGGGAAGGTGGCGGCGAGCAGTTCGGGCCAGCCCGCTCCCCCGTCGAGTTCCCCGCGCACGGTGGAGACGAGGTGGACCAGGCCGGGGTGGGGTTCGACGGCGCAGAGCTCGGGGACGGTCACCGATCCGGTGGCGCAGACGCGGCCGAGGTCGTTGCGGACCAGGTCCACGATCATCACGTTCTCGGCGTGGTCCTTCTCCAGCAGGTCGGCGGCGGTGCGGCCGGTGCCCTTGATGGGGCCCGAGGTGATCGTCGTGCCCTCGCGGCGGAGATAGAGCTCGGGGGAGGCGGTGGCCACCTCGATGCCGTGGGCGGGCAGCCGGACGGTGCCCGCGTAGGGGGCGGGGTTGCCGCGGGCCAGCAGCGCGGTGAGGGCGTCGACGTCGGCGCGGTCCGCGTCGGGCAGCGGCGCGCTCAGCACGCGGCAGAGGTTGGCCTGGTAGACCTCGCCGGCCGCGATGTGCTCGCGGACGCGCCGGACGCCCGCGATGTAGCCGTCGCGGTCCAGGGAACTGGTCCAGGTGTCGGGGGCGGGGCCGCGCCAGGAGGCGCCCGCCTCGGGGCCGGGCGCGGGGGCGGGGCGTACGTCGCCGAAGCGGGCGCAGTACAGCGCTCCCTCGAAGTCGGCGACGACGGCCCACCAGCCGGTGGATTCCAGGGCCGCCGGGTCGGTGGTGACGTCGCGCAGGTCGGTGGCGAGGAGGCCGCCGAAGCGAGCCATCGGGGAGGGCGTCGGGAGGAGGCTGTGCACGTCATCGAGTCTATGGCGGGGCCCTCCGGGGGCCTCCGGACGACGGCCGGACGACGTCCCCGGGAACGATCAGCGCAGCATGCTGGGCAAACGGAATTTGAGCTGGCGCCGGAATCCGCTAAAGTTCAACACGTCGCCGGGACGCGGAAGCGAAACGGCGGAGAGCAGCTCCCGGGTGAAACCCCTGGGAGAGGCCAAATGCGGACGTAGCTCAGTTGGTAGAGCACCACCTTGCCAAGGTGGATGTCGCGAGTTCGAGTCTCGTCGTCCGCTCGAGTTGGGGGATCTTCCCGAACCCCCGCACTCCTGGTGGAGTGGCCGAGAGGCGAGGCAACGGCCTGCAAAGCCGTCTACACGGGTTCAAATCCCGTCTCCACCTCCAAGGACGATTAGCTCAGCGGGAGAGCGCTTCCCTGACACGGAAGAGGTCACTGGTTCAATCCCAGTATCGTCCACCAGGTCCGCACGGACCTTCCCGCGCGATTAGCTCAGCGGGAGAGCGCTTCCCTGACACGGAAGAGGTCACTGGTTCAATCCCAGTATCGCGCACGCGGCACACAGCACCATCCCGGACGATTAGCTCAGCGGGAGAGCGCTTCCCTGACACGGAAGAGGTCACTGGTTCAATCCCAGTATCGTCCACCAGGTCCCCATGGACCTTCCCGCGCGATTAGCTCAGCGGGAGAGCGCTTCCCTGACACGGAAGAGGTCACTGGTTCAATCCCAGTATCGCGCACACGACCGGCCGGGGCCGGGGCTCGAAAGAGCTCCGGCCCTGGCTGTTTTCCTGTCTCTGACCTGCGGAAACGCGACGGCCGGGTACCTCCCCAGGTACCCGGCCGTCGTGCCGTCCGCCGCACCCCCGTCCCCACGGGGTTTATGACCGGTCCGCCCGGCCCGGGCCGCTCTCCCGGGCCCTGTGGGCCGCTTTTCAGCGCCCCAGCAGTCCGGCCACGGACGACGCCTGAGTGACGACGGCGTCCCAGCCGCCGAAGACGACGGCGAGGAGCACCGCCAGCGGCAGCACCATGGCCGCCGCGACCAGCGGGTGCCGGGTGGGCGAGGGACGGTCGCCCAGGACGTCCACGACCTGGTGGGCCGGCGCCCGGCCGGGCGTCCGGTGGGCCGTGCGCCCCGCGATGTCCGCCACCGCCCCGCTCCTTCTCATCTGCCGTCTTGGGAGCGGCGGGCACCTGACCTCGGGGGACGAGTATGCGTACCCGCCGCTTGCCCTCCAATCTAGGCGCGGCGCCCGGCCCGGTCGTCATGCCCTCGTACCCCTTGGGCGTTCTCCGGGAGGATGACGCCGGGCGGCCCGGGCTACTCCCAGGGGTGGAGAACGACGGCCCCGGCCCCAGGGTCTTCCCCCAGGGGGCACCCCCCGGGTGACTTCCCTCACTTCCCGCCCGTCCCGGTGGGTCGCCCGTGCGGCCCTCCCCCCGGCCCCCTCCCCCACCGCGTCATACGTTCGGGTCATGCCCCGGGCGGGCGGCCTCCGCCCCGCCGGGCCACCGCGGACCGCGTCAATCCCCTTCTCCGTACGGGATCTTGAGAGGCCGTCCCGGGGCCGTGGCCGGGCGCCCGGCGCCCCCGGGGCGGCCCGCGCCGCCCCGCCCCGGCGGCGGCAATCCACCGGCCGACGCATGCGCGGCCTCTGAGCGCGACCGTCCGTCAATCCGTAAGCTGTGGCTCGTCAGAGGCCGGGCAGCTACGTGGGGCAGCCCCACCGGAGGTAGGGGACGAAGATGACGATGATGCGGCTCCGGCGCGAGGACCCGCGAGTCGTCGGCTCCTTCCGGCTGCACCGGCGGCTCGGCGCGGGCGGCATGGGCGTGGTCTACCTGGGCTCGGACCGGCGCGGCCAGCGGGTGGCGCTGAAGGTGATCCGGCCGGATCTGGCGGAGGACCAGGAGTTCCGTTCCCGCTTCGCCCGGGAGGTCTCCGCCGCGCGGCGGATCCGCGGCGGCTGTACGGCGCGGCTGGTGGCCGCCGACCTGGAAGCGGACCGTCCGTGGTTCGCCACGCAGTACGTGCCCGGGCCCTCGCTCCACGACAAGGTGAACGAGGAAGGGCCCCTGTCGGCGGCTCAGACCGCTTCCATCGGGGCCGCGTTGGCCGAGGGGCTGCTCGCGGTGCACGACGCGGGGGTGGTCCACCGCGACCTCAAGCCCTCCAACATCCTGCTCTCCCCCAAGGGCCCCCGCATCATCGACTTCGGCATCGCCTGGGCGACCGGGGCCTCCACCCTCACCCATGTGGGCACGGCGGTGGGATCCCCCGGCTTCCTGGCACCCGAGCAGGTGCGCGGCGCGGCCGTGACGCCGGCGACGGACGTCTTCGCGCTGGGCGCCACCCTCGCCTACGCCTGCACGGCGGACTCTCCGTTCGGGCAGGGCAGTTCGGAGGTGATGCTCTATCGCGTGGTCCACGAGGAACCGCAGCTCATGGGCGTCCCCGACGCGCTGGCGCCGCTGATCCACGCCTGCCTGGCCAAGGACCCCGAGGAACGGCCCAGCACCCTTCAGCTGTCGCTGCGCCTGAAGGAGATCGCGGCCCGCGAGGCCCACGGCATCAGCGAGGGCCGGCCGCCGGCCCCCCGCCGTGAGCCGGACCGCCCGTCGGCGCGCAGCGCCGCGCAGTACGAGCGGCAGCGCACCGAGCGCCGTCCGGCCGGCGCGCCCACGCCCCGCCCGCAGCGGCCGCACACCCCCGAGCGCCCGGCCGAGGGCGTACGGGCGCCGGAGCGGCGGCCCGCCCCGCAGCGGCCCGCCGCCGCCGGCCGGCGTTCCCGCCCCGGGGCCCGGACGGGCGCGGGCGCCCGGCGGCCGGGCCCGGACCGCAAGCTGCTGCGGCAGCGGCTGATCGTGTTCGTGGTGGTGACGCTGCTGGTCGCCCTGGGCATCGCGGCGGCCCAGGGCTGCCAGGGCCCGGCCCGCTCCCTGGGCGGGGTGCCCTCGACGCCGGTGACCACCATGGGCGCGCCCGGGGCGGTCAGTCCTGGGGACGCCCGCTCGTGACCGCGTAGAAGGCCACGGCGGCGGCCGCTCCGACGTTGAGCGAGTCCACGCCGTGGGCCATGGGGATGCGCACCCACTCGTCCGAGGCGCGCAGGGCGCGATCGGACAGGCCGTCACCTTCCGCGCCGAGCATCAGCGCGACCCGCTCCAGGCGGTGCGGGGCCGCGTCGTCCATCGAGGTGGCCTTCTCGGCCGGGGTGAGGGCCAGGATCCGGAAGCCCGCCTCGCGGACGGTCTCCAGATCGCGGGGCCAGGACGCGAGGCGCGCGTAGGGCACGGAGAAGACGGCGCCCATGGACACCTTCACCGAACGCCGGTAGAGCGGGTCGGCGCAGTCCGGCGAGAGCAGCACCGCGTCCATGCCGAGGGCGGCCGCGCTGCGGAAAATGGCCCCGATGTTGGTGTGGTCGTTGATCCGTTCCATCACCACGACGCGGCGGGCGGTACGCAGCAGCTCCCCCGCCTCCGGCAGCGCCTTGCGCTCCATCGAGGCGAGCGCGCCCCGGTGGACGTGATAGCCCGTCACCCGTTCGGCCAGCTCCGGGGTGACGACGTAGACGGGGGCGGGGCTCTCGTCGATGACGTCGCGCATCACCTCGACCCACTTGGCCGTCAGCAGCATCGACCGCATCGCGTAGCCGGCCTGGCCCGCGCGCCGGATGACCTTCTCGCCCTCCGCGATGAAGAGCCCCTCGGCGGGCTCGCGGCGGCGGCGCAGCTCGACGTCGGTCAGGCCGGTGTAGTCGGTGAGGCGCGGGTCCTCGGGGTCGTCGATGGTGATGATGTCGGCCATGGGGCGCCGCCTTGTCGTGCTCGTGGTGCCGGTGGTGGTGTGCTCGCGGAAGGGGCCGGTCAGTCGCCGTCGCGCGGGCCGACCGTGACGACGTCGCCGATCACGATGACGGCCGGGGGGCGTATGCCCTCGGCCCGCACCCGCTCGGCGACGGTCTCCAGGGTGGCGTCCAGGCGGCGCTGGGCGGCCGTGGTGCCCTCCTGGACGACCGCGACGGGCGTGCCGGCCGGGCGTCCGTGGCGGACGAGCGTCTCGGCGATCGCGCCGATGTTCTCGACGGCCATCAGGAGGACGAGGGTGCCGCGCAGCCGCGCCAGCGCCGACCAGTCGGCCAGCGAGCGCGGGTCGTCAGGAGCGACGTGGCCGCTGGCCACGGTGAACTCATGGGCGACCGCGCGGTGGGTGACGGGGATTCCGGCGACGCCCGGCACGCTGATGGAGCTGGAGATGCCGGGGACGACGGTGCAGGGTATGCCGTGCTCCGCCAGGGCCTGGACCTCCTCCATGCCGCGCCCGAAGACGAAGGGGTCGCCGCCCTTGAGCCGGACGACGGCCTTGCCGGCCTTGGCGTGCTCGACGAGGGCGGCGTTGATGGCCTCCTGGGCCATGGCCCGCCCGTAGGGGATCTTCGCCGCGTCGATGACCTCGACGTGCGGGGGCAGTTCGGCGAGGAGGTCGCGGGGGCCGAGGCGGTCGGCGATGACGACGTCGGCCTCGGCGAGCAGCCGGCGGCCGCGCACGGTGATCAGGTCGGGGTCGCCGGGGCCGCCGCCGACGAGGGCGACACGGCCGTCGCTCGCGGCGCGGGCCCGGTAGTGCGGCGCGGCCAGCGAACCGTCGCGCAGGCCCTCCACGATGGCGTCCCGCACGGCGGCGGAGCGGCGCGGATCCTGCCCGGTGAGCACGGCGACGGTGACGCCCTCGCTCCGTCCGGTGGCGGGCGTCCAGGCGGTGGCGGCGCCCGCGTCGTCGCTGCGCACGGCCCAGACCCGGCGGGCCTCGGCCTCGGCGGAGGCCGCCTCGTTGGCGGCGGGGTCGTCGGTGGAGATCAGGGCGTACCAGGCACCGTCGAGGTCGCCGTCGCGGTAGCGGCGGCGCTCCCAGCGCAGTTCACCGGCGTCGACCATGGCCTCGACGGAGGCGGTGGCGGACGGGGAGACCAGCAGGACGTCGGCCCCCGCGGCTATCAGGGCGGGCAACCGCCGCTGGGCGACCTGCCCGCCGCCGAGGACGACCACACGACGACCGGCAAGACGCAGTCCAACGGGGTAAGCGGCTTGTTCGATCCGGGCCATGAGCAGGTCTCCTCCGTACGAATGCGCTGGTGGGGACACCTTACGGGGTGTTCGGTCGCGGGCGACCGTTCCGCCGGGGCGGAACGGTCGCCCGCGACCGGACAGGTCAGCCCTTCTCGCTGACCCCCGCCGTATCGAACGTGGCCACCTCATGCATCGCCCGCGCAGCGCTCTGCACCACAGGCAACGCCAGCAACGCCCCCGTGCCCTCGCCGAGCCGCAGGTCGAGGTCGACGAGCGGCCGCAGGCCGAGCTTGGTGAGCGCGGCGACATGGCCGGGCTCCGCACTGCGGTGACCGGCGATGCACGCGGCGAGCGCCTCCGGCGCGATGGCGCGCGCTACGAGGGCCGCGGCCCCCGCGCTCACACCGTCCAGGATCACCGGCGTCCGCAGCGAGGCGCCGCCCAGGATCAGGCCGACCATCGCGGCGTGCTCCAGGCCGCCGATGGCGGCGAGGACGCCGATCGGGTCCTTGGGGTCAGGCTGGTGGAGCTCCAGGGCCCGGCGCACCACGTCGACCTTGCGGGCGTGCATCTCGTCGTTGATGCCCGTGCCACGCCCGGTGATCTCGGCCGGGTCGGCGCCGGTGTAGACGGCGATCAGGGCGGCCGACACCGTGGTGTTGGCGATGCCCATCTCACCGGTGAGCAGCGCCTTGTTCCCGGCGGTGACCAGGTCGCGGGCGGTCTCGATGCCCACCTCGAGGGCGCGCATCGCCTCCTCGCGCGTCATCGCGGGGCCGGTGGTGAAGTCGTTCGTACCGGGCCGGATCTTGCGCGGCAGCAGGCCGGGCGTGCTGGGCAGCTCGCCCGCGACGCCCACGTCCACGACGCAGACCTCGGCGCCGACCTGGTTGGCGAAGGCGTTGCACACGGCGCCGCCGCCCAGGAAGTTGGCCACCATCTGGGAGGTGACCTCCTGGGGCCAGGCAGTGACGCCCTGGTTGTGCACCCCGTGGTCGCCGGCGAAGATCGCGACGGCCGCGGGCTCCGGGATCGGCGGCGGGCACTTGCGGGACAGCCCGCACAGCTGCGCGGAGATGATCTCCAGCATGCCGAGCGCGCCGGACGGCTTGGTCATCCGCTTCTGGCGCTCCCACGCCTCGCCGAGCGCCTTGGCGTCCAGCGGGCGGATGCCGCGCAGGGTCTCGGCGAGCAGGTCGTGCGGGTCCTCGCCGGGCAGCGCCCGGCGCCCGTACTCCTCCTCGTGGACGACCCACGACAGCGGCCGCCGCTTCGACCAGCCCGCCTGCATCAGCTCGGGCTCGTCCGGGAACTCGTCGACGTAGCCGACGCACAGGTAGGCGACGACCTCCAGGTGCTCGGGCAGCCCGAGGGCGCGGACCATCTCGCGCTCGTCGAAGAAGCTGACCCAGCCGACGCCGAGGCCCTCGGCGCGGGCGGCGAGCCAGAGGTTCTCGACGGCGAGCGCGGAGGAGTACGGCGCCATCTGGGGCTGGGTGTGCCGGCCCAGGGTGTGGCGGCCGCCCCGGGTGGGGTCGGCGGTGACGACGATGTTGACGGGCGTGTCGAGGATCGCCTCGATCTTCAGTTCCTTGAACTGCTTGGCCCGGGCCTTCGGCAGCGACTTCGCGTACGCCTCGCGCTGCCGGGCGACCAGGTCGTGCATGGTCTTGCGGGTCTCCGCGGAGCGGATGACGACGAAGTCCCAGGGCTGGGAGTGCCCCACGCTGGGCGCGGTGTGCGCGGCCTCGAGGACGCGCAGCAGCACCTCGGGCGGGACGGGGTCCCTCCGGAAGCCCTTGCGGATGTCGCGGCGCTCGCGCATCACACGATGCACGGCGGCGCGCTCGGCGGCGGCGTAGCCGTCGGCCGGGTCCCCTGCGGGGGGCTGGGGGTGCCGTCGGTGGGCTCACCGGCGGTGGCGGGGACGGCGGGAGCGTCGTCGGGCGCGGGCTGCTCGCCGTTGGCGGCGGGGGCGGCGGCCGCCTGGGGGGCGGCGGCGTCGACTGCGGCGCCGGTCTCGGCCTCGGCCTCGGCATCGGCCGATTGCGGGGTGCCGACGACGGCGGTCCCGGCCTGCGCGGGCACGGCGACGTCGGCGACCGGCTCGTCCTCGGCGACGGGGGCGGGAGCGGCGGCCTGCGGCGCGGCGGCGTCGGCCGTCTGCGGAGCGCCGGGCACGGACTGCGCGAGCGCGGCGACGTCGGGGGCAGCCTGCTCGCCCTCGGTAGCGGGAGCCGCCTGCGGCGCGGCGGCGACGGCCTCGGCGACGACCTCGGCCGATTGCGGGGCGCCGGCGACAGCGGTCCCGGCCTGCGCGGGCGTGGCCACGTCGGCGGCGGCCGGCTCGTCCTCGACAACGGGAGCGCCGGCCTGCGGCGCGGCGGCGTCGGTGGCGGCCTCGGCCGATTGCGGCACGTCGGCCACGGGGGTCCCGGCCTGTGCGGGCGCGGCGACGTCGGGCATGGGCTGCTCGTCCTCGGCGACGGGGGCGGCGGCCTGCGGCACGGCGGCGACAGCTGCGGCCTCGACGGTCTGGGTCTGCGCAGGCGCGGCGACCTCGGAGGCCGTCTGCGGCGGCGCGGCGGCGTCGGCGGCCACGGCCTGCTCGGACGCGGCGACGTCGGGCGCGGGCTGCTCGCCCTCGGCAACCGGTGCGGCCTGCGGCACGGCGGCGACGGTGGTCGCGGCCTGCGCGGGCGCGGCAACGTCGGCCCCGGGCTGCTCGTCCTCGGCGACGGGGGCGGCGGCCTCCGGCGCGGCGGCGTCGGCCGTCTGCGGAGCGCCGGACACGGACGGCGCGGGCGCGGCCACGGCGACGGCGACCCCGGTCTCGACCTCGCCCCCAGCCGCGTGCGGGGCGTCGGCGACGACAGTGCCGGTCTGCGCGGGCGCGGTCCCCTCAGGAGCGGCCTGCGGCGCGGCGGCGTCGGACTGCTCGCCGCCGGTGGCGGGAGCGGCCGTCGCGGCGGGCACCTGCGGAGCACCGGCGATGTCGGTGACGACAGCGGCGTCCGGCTGCTCACCGCCGGCGGCGGAGGCGGCCGGTGAAGCCGCGTCGCCGGTCGCGGGGGCGTCGCCGTCGACGCCGGTGTCGGACTGCCCGCCGTCGGCAGCGGATCCCTCCGTCGCCACGGCGGGCACGGCCGCCTGCGGGGCCGCGCCTTCCGTCGCGGAGGCGTCAGCCGTCGGCAGGGACGCGTTGTCGGCGGCGGCGTCGGACTGCGCCGGAACGGGCTGCCCGGCTCCGGCGGCAGACGCAGCCGGCGGCGCCGTGCCGTCGGTCAGGGAGACGTCGGCCGCCTGACCGGCCACGGGCACACCGCCGTCGATGGCGACGGCGGCCTGGGGCACCGCATCCTCGATCGCGGTGACAGCGGAAGCCTGTGCCGCCGCACCCTCAACCACGGGGGCGACCGCTGCCTGAACGGCCTCAACCGGTGCCGGGACGGACTGTCCGCCTCCGGCGACGGTCCCGTCCACGGCCGTCTGGTCCACGGCCGTCTGGGCGTCGGCGACGACAACGGCCGGGGAGGCGGTGACCGCCTCGGGGGCGGGCATGGCGTCGACCGCGGCCAGCGGGACGGGGGCGTCGAGGAACGCCATGACTCCCATGCCCCGCACCCCGGCGGGCACGCCCTGCGCGGGCGCCGGGACGGCGGGCTCGGCCACCGTGGGGGCCGTCACCTGCTGTGCGGGGCCCGGAACGGCCTCAACCGGCGCGGCCGGGGCGGTCTCCTGCGGCGGTACCGCAGCCGACGGCACGTCAGCGGGCGCGCCTCCGGCGACCGGCTCGGCGGCCTCGGCCGACTGTGCGCCATCTGCCACGGCCGCGGCCGCCTCCTCAACACTCTCGCCCACCTGCGTACCCGCGGGGATCGGTTCCGGCGCGGTGCCCGCCTCAGCGGACGGCACGTCACCCGGCACGGCGGCGTCAACCGGCACGTCCACGACCGACGGCACGTCGACGGGCGCGGGCGCCTGCTCGGGCGCGACGTCCTCAGCCGTCGGCTCGGCACTCGGCGCACCCGCGACGGCGTCAACCGGCACGGCCTCGGCCGACGCGGCCTCAGCCGGCGCCTCAGCCGCCACTCCCGCACCGTCCGACGGCGCGATTCCGCCCAGCGGCGTACCCGCCGGCGGTGTCGGTGCCACTCGGTCGACGAGGGCCTGGGCGGCGCCGGGGGCGACCGTCATGACGGGTGCGGGCTCCGGGACGCGCGGGCCCGGGACGCCGGACGCGGCGGCCGAGCCGTCGTCAGGAGCCGTCGCGGGGCCGCCGGCGGCAGCTATGTCGTGGGCGGCCAGGACCGCGTCGGCCGTGTGCTGCGGCGGCACGAAGGCCACGGGCGGAACGTCCACGGGCGGAACCTCCACCGGCGCGGCGTCCACCGGCGGTACCTCCGCGTGCGGAACGCCGTCCGCCGGCGGAACGTCGAGGTACTCGACGCCCCCGACCGGCGGCGCCGGCGGGCGGACCGGGGAGCCGACGGGCTGCTGCGGGGCCGCGGGGCCGCGGTCGGCGAGGGAGCGGACGACGCCGCTGTTGGGCTCCGGCACGGGCGGGCCCAGGTGGAGCGGGCGGCGCGGCGGCGCGGGCGCGGCGGCCTGCGCCGGGGCGCGCACGCTCGTGTAGTCGAGGGAGCCGGTGTCGCGGCCACCCGTCTCGTGGGTGCCGCCGGGCGCGGCGGGCTGCTCGCTCCAGGCGCCCTGGGCACCCGGCATCAGCAGCAGGTCGTCCTCGTCCGCGACGTCGTGGTCGAGGTAGGAGTAGGCGGAGGGATCCCCGGTGTCGGCAGGGGCCGCGCCATCCGCGGAAAGCGGATGGCCGGGCAGTGCGCCTGCGTTCTCCGGCTGTCCCTCGTCCGGGAACCGGCCGGTGTCGGTCATGCGTACCCCTCGCCCATCGGTAGTGCTCCTTCCAACCGCTCACGCCCGCCGCCCATGGAGAAGAACGAGCGCGTGTACGTCGCGGCACGTTGTGTACCGTCCGGTGCCACCCTGCCCCGCACGCGCCAAGCGGGGGGTGCGTTCGGAGCATTGACGGCTGTGGTGTCGGACACCGAGGCGACCGAGGCGGCTGAACAACGATCCGCCAGCCTACCCTCCGCCCGCTCCCCCGCGGTCAAGGGTGCGTACGACGGCCACTCAGAAGGAAGGCTACGGCGCGCTCCCGCTCCGTCCAGGCGCTTGTGTCCAACTCCACTGCTTGGAGCAGCGTGCACTCCACGGCGTACCCGCCCTCCGCGAGCGCCCTCCCGATGGCCTCGGCGTCGTCGCGCGTGGCGGCGTGGGCGACGATGCGCTCGGGGCGGCGGTCCGCGCAGGCGGCCACGACGGAGGCTCCGCCGCCGCCGACCCGGACGACGTCGGGCTCCGGCAGGTCCTCCAGGACCTGCGGGGCGAGACCCTGGACGACCTGGAGCTGGACGCCGTAGCGCCGGGCGACGGTGGTGGTGCGGCGGCAGGCGGCGGGGTCGTGGTCGACGGCGATGACGGCGGCGCCGAAGCGGGCGGCCTCGACGGCCGCCGCGCCGCTGCCGCAGCCGATGTCCCAGACGAGGTCGCCCACGCGCGGGCCGAGCCGCGCCAGTTGGGCGGCGCGGAGCTCGGTGGACTCCCCCTCGCCGAGCCCGGTGGCCTCGGGGGCCGGGGCGGCGGCACCGATGGCGTACGCGTCCGCCGGCAGCGCCCAGCCGCGCAGGGCGGGCGGGTAGCCGGGGTCGCGGCCGGCGATCCAGCCGCCGCGGCCGGTGGGCGCGCCGAAGCCGCCGATGACGATGACGACGTTGGGGTCGCGCCAGCTGTGGTCCGCGGCCCGGTCGGAGGTGACGACGGTGACCTGCTCGCGCTCGGTGCCCAGTTCCTCGCAGATGACGAAGGTGCGGTGGACGGGGCCGAGGAGCAGGGCGAGCTCGGCGGGGCCGGCGCCGGGCGAGGTGAGGACGGCGACCTTCGGGTGGGCGCGGCAGACGTTGACGGCGCGTCGCAGGTCGCGGCTGTGGGCGACGACGACCTGGGCGTCGTCCCAGGGCATGCCGGCCCGGGCGAAGGCGGTGGCGACGGAGGAGACGGCGGGCACCACCTCGACCTCCAGGCCGTGCTCGGGGGCGCGCAGGGTGCGGACGACGCCGAAGAAGCCGGGGTCGCCGTCGGCGAGGACGACGGCGGAGCCGCGGTGCCGGGCGATGCGGCGGGCGGCGAGGTCCACGCTGCCGAGGCGGACGCGCTCGGCGTCGGCGGGCACCTCGGGCAGGGCCAGGTGGTGCGCGGCGCCGGCGACCAGGGTGGCGGCCCCGAGGGCGGAGCGGGCGGCGACCGGCAGCGGTGAGCCGTCCCACCCGATCACCGTGACCCGGTCGGCCATCGTCGTCAGTCTCCTGGGGCTTGTCGGGGGCGGGTCGCGGGGGCGGTCGCGAGGGGGTGGGTGCCCGCGATCGGGCAGGGTGAGCGTACCCCGGCCGGGTACCGGTCCGGGCCTTCGAAGGCGGCGGGCTCAGCGCCAGTCGGGGAAGACGGAGGCGTAGCCCCCGGCGGAGGAGTAGTCGCCGGAGGAGCCGGAGGAGGTGTAGTCGCCGGGAGACGAGTAGGCGTCGTATCCGCCGAACGCCCGGGGCTCCTCGGCCTCGTCGAGGTCCTCGGGGAGCAGGCTCCAGATGATGAGGTCCGTCCGGGTCTCGGTCCAGCCGGCGCCGCCGCCCTCGGGGCGGCTGCGCGCTATCCAGGCGCTGCGCAGGACGCCTTCGCTGACGCAGCCGGCCTTCTGGGCGACCTGCTGGGCGGCGGTGTTGTCGGCGGCGGTGCGCATCTCCAGGCGTTCGAACTTCTGGTCGCGGAAGAGCCACTCGGCGGCGGCGAGGACGGCTTCGCAGGCGTAGCCCTCGCCCCGGGCCCAGGGCGCGGTGACATAGGCGACCTCGGCGGTGAGGGTGCGCCAGTCGGTGTTGCGGAGGTGGAGGGTGCCCACGAGGCGCTGGGTGAGGAACTCGGCGACCGCAAAGACGATTCCGCGCCCGGAGAGGCGTTCCGAGGGGGCCCGGCGCAGCGCCCAGTCGCGGGCGTCGGCGGTGGTGTAGGGGCAGGGGGCCGAGGTCCAGGCGGTGACGAGCTCGTCGTTCATCATCTCGGCGAGCGGGGGGATGTCCCCAGCCTCGAACGGGCGCAGCACCAGCCGGTCCGTACTGATGGAGATGTCCGGAAAGGTGGAAGTCATGCGCTGCTCCAACGCCGCGGCGGGTGGGCTCGGGTGGTACGGGGGCGTGCCCGGGTGCACCAGCATGCAGCATGTGCGGGCGGGTGCGCCAAGCGCCAGGCCCCGCGCACGGGCGATCGTGTGCGCGGGGCCTGTGTCCGTACGGACGGCCGAGGTTACAAGGTGTCAGCTCGTGACGGGACCGAAGGCGGGGATCACGGCGCCGTTGCTGAACTTCTCCGTGATGAACTTCTTCACCTCGTCGGAGTTGAGGAGCTTGGCGAGCTTCTCGATCCGGGGGTCCTTCTCGTTGCCCTTCTTGACGGCCAGGAAGTTGGCGTAGGGGTTGCCCTCCGCCTTCTCCAGCGCGATGGCGTCCTTGGCGGGGCTGAGCTTGGCGCTGATGGCGAAGTTGCCGTTGATCACCGCGGCGTCGACGTCGTCGAGGCGGGAGGGGATCTGGGCGGCCTCGAGCTCGGTGAACTTCACGCCCTTGTCGTCGGCGACGTCGGAGAGCTTGGCGGCGGCGCCGACGCCGTCCTTCAGCTTGATGACGCCGTTGTCGGCGAGCAGCTTCAGCGCCCGTCCCTCGTTGGTGGCGTCGTTGGGGACGGCGATGGTGGAGCCGGAGCCGAGGTCGGCGACCTTCTTGCCCTTCTTGGAGTAGAGGCCGAGCGGCTCGATCTCGACGTTGACGACGGGCACGATGTCCGTCTTGTTCTTCTTGTTGAAGTCGTCGAGGTAGGGCTTGTGCTGGAAGAAGTTGGCGTCGACCTCACCGTTCTGGGTGGCGGTGTTGGGGAGGACGTAGTCGTTGAACTCCTTCACCTCCAGCTTCAGGCCGGCCTTGGCCGCGAGGTTGTCGCGGACGAAGTTGAGGATGTCGCCGTGCGGGGTGGGGCTGGCGGCGACGACGAGCTTGGCGGCCGGGTCGGCGTCCTTGCCCTTCTTCGAGCTGCTGGAGGTGGAGGTGTCGGAGGGCGCGCTGCAGGCACTCAGGCCGAGGGTGAGGGCGGCGGCGGCCGCGACGGCGGCGGTGAGCTTGACGGTGGTACGCACGAAGAGTGCCTTCCTTGCTTGGTGTTTCTCGGTGCCCCGGTGCTGACGCCCGGCAAAGGGTCCGGGCTCCGGGGAGTCTGTGGGGGTGGTGCTGGTCAGACCGCCTTGTCGAGGGCGGGCTCGGGCTCGGCGGCCACCGTGGCCGCACCCGTGGCGGCGGGCTTGGGCCGCGCGGGCAGGAGGCGGCGGAGGCCGACGGGGGCCGCCTGGCGGCCGCCGCGCGAGGCGAGGCGGCGTACGGCGAGGTCGCCGGCGATCTGGACGACGGTCACGATGGCGATCAGCAGCAGGATGGTGACGTTCATCAGCGCGTCCTCGCGCCGCTGGTAGCCGTAGGTGATGGCGAGGTTGCCGAGACCGCCGCCGCCGACCGCGCCCGCCATGGCGGAGTAGCCGATGAGGGTGATGACGGTGGTGGTCAGGCCCGCGAGCAGGGAGGGCAGGGCCTGCGGCAGGAGCACCTTGAAGATGAGCGTCCAGGTGCCGCCGCCCATCGACTGGACGGCTTCGACCAGCCCGTGGTCGACCTCGCGGACGGCGGTCTCCACCAGCCGGGCGAAGAAGGGGACCGCCCCGATGGCGAGCGCCACGACGGCCGCGCTGGGGCCGATGGAGGTGCCGACGACCATCCGGCTGAAGGGGATCAGCCAGACGATGAGGATGATGAAGGGCAGCGAGCGGCCCAGGTTGAGGATCGCCCCGAGGACCTTGTTGACGGCGACGTTCTGGAGCAGGCCCCCGCGGTCGGTCAGGACGAGCAGCAGGCCCAGGGGCAGGCCGC
The DNA here is from genome assembly GCF_003970715.1 of Streptomyces luteoverticillatus. NCBI lineage: Bacteria > Bacillati > Actinomycetota > Actinomycetes > Kitasatosporales > Streptomycetaceae > Streptomyces > Streptomyces luteoverticillatus. Next base: position 1,430,510 of record NZ_CP034587.1, read on the forward strand.
CGAGGACGGCGTAGACGGTGGACCACCACACCATGAAGAGCGTGTCGAGACACGCGTCGCGCAGCAGGGGCTGCATCTCGGCCCAGGTCACTTGGCACCTTCCTTGAGGAGAGCGGCGGCAGGCGCCGGAGTCTGTACGTCCGCCACGTCGACCTGGAGGCCCTGCTCGCGCAGGAAGCCGATCGGGACGACGTTCTCCTCGAACCGGCCGGGCAGCTCGATGCGCATCCGGCCGACCTGCTTGCCGCAGACGGTGTCCATCGCGGCGCCCAGGATCGAGATGTCGATGTTGTACGTACGGGACAGCTGGGAGATCACGGGCTGGGTCGCGGCGTCGCCGTGGAAGGTGACGTCCACGACGGTGCGGTCCGGGCCGGAGGGCTCGCCGCCGACCGGGAACAGTTCGGCGGCCAGCTCGGAGCCGGGGGTGGCGAGCAGTTCGGAGACGGTGCCGGACTCCACTACGCGGCCGCCCTTCATCAGGGCCGCGGAGTCGCAGATGGTCTTGACGACGTCCATCTCGTGGGTGATCAGCAGGACGGTCAGGCCGAGCTGCTGGTTGAGGTCGCGCAGCAGCTGGAGGATGGAGCGGGTGGTCTCCGGGTCGAGCGCGGAGGTCGACTCGTCGGAGAGCAGCACCTTGGGGTCGCCGGCCAGGGCGCGGGCGATGCCCACGCGCTGCTTCTGGCCGCCGGAGAGCTGGCCGGGGTAGGCCTTGGCCTTGTCGGCGAGGCCGACGAGGTCCAGCAGCTCCAGGGCCTTGCGCTCGCGCTCCTTGCCGGAGACGCCGAGGATCTCCAGGGGCAGCTCGATGTTGGCCTGCACGGTCCGCGAGGAGAGCAGGTTGAAGTGCTGGAAGACCATGCCGATGCGGCTGCGCGCCCTGCGCAGCTCGGCGCCGGCCCGCTGGCCCCGCCCGGCGAGGGCGGTGAGGTCCTGGCCGGCCACGGTGACCGTGCCGGAGCTGGGGCGCTCCAGGAGGTTGACGCAGCGGATGAGGGTCGACTTGCCGGCGCCGCTCTGGCCGATGACGCCGTACACCTCGCCCTCACGGACGTGGAGGTCGACGCCGTCGAGGGCGGTGACCTCGCGGCCGCGTGAGCGGTAGACCTTTGTCAGGCCCTTAGTGGTGATCACAGGGGTTTCCGTCACTGTCGAGTGCGCGACGCGATGCGCCGGCACGGGAATTCATTGCGGAACGCGGCATCGGAGGGCCCTGGGGAGCGCGTGGGGCGCGGTCTGCCGGGGCTCTGGTGACGCGGGGGCGGCGCGGCTCCCGTCGGCGGGTGGCCGGACGGGGTGCGCTACGGGGTCTCGCTTCGGGGCGCGAGGCACGGGGGCCCTCAGCAGTCACACATTCGACACATGCGACGAGCAGCACCGGGCGTCGTCATCGCCTCGGTCGCAAGAATGCGGGTGCTCGTCGTGGTCATGCGGGCAAGTAAAACAGAAGCACGTGCGAATCGGCCAAGCCTGTCCGAATACCGGACTCGATCTCTCGCCCTCTGGACGCCGGGGGCGCGCGCGAGGGGCCCGTACCGGGCGTTTAAAGTCGTCCCATGCCTGTCTCGTCCCCTTCGCCCACCCGCGTCACCCGGGGGTCCCGGTGCTCGACGCGCTGACGCTCGCGGCCGGTCTGGCCGCTCTCGCGCTGGCCGCCTGGTGCGGTTTCGCCTTCGCCCGGGACGAGCCCACCAAGGACTGGCACTTCATCGGCATGGCCGTGGTCTCGGTGCTGGCGCTGGTGCAGCTGGTCGTCGGCGTGGTGCGGCTGTCCGGCGGCGAGAAGCCGGCGCAGGGCACGGCGATCTTCGTGGCCTATCTGCTGGGCGCGGCGGCCGCCGTGCCCGCGGCGGGCTTCATGTCCCTGGCCGAGCGGACCCGCTGGGGCTCGGCCACCGTGGCGGCGGGCGCCGTGATCCTGGCCGTGCTGGAAGTGCGGCTCTACGACATCTGGGGAGGCTGACATGTCCGAGCACACGACTGACATGTCCGAGCGCACCGACGCGGGCGAGCGGTCCGGTTTCGACCTCGGCCAGGGGCCGGGCCGGCTGCTGGTCTGGCTCTACGGCGTCTTCACCGTCGCGGCGGCCTCCCGCTCGATCGTCCAGATGATCATGGACTTCGGCCGGGCGCCGCTCGCGTACGTCCTGTCGGCGGCCGCCGCCGTGGTGTACGCCTTCATCACGTACTCGCTGGTGCGCGGCGGCGGGCGGGCCCGCCGGGCGGCGTTGGTGTGCTGTGCCGCCGAGCTGGTGGGTGTGGTGACCGTGGGCACCTGGACGCTGCTGGAGCCGTCCGCCTTCCCCGACGCCACGGTCTGGTCTGACTACGGCATGGGCTATCTCTTCATCCCGGTCGTCCTGCCGCTGACCGCGATGGTCTGGCTGCGCCGGGCCCCGCGCTGAGGCCCGGCACGGCCCGGCGTCAGGCGGTCGTCACCAGGGCGGGCGCCCCGGCGGGCCCGGCCTCCTTCTCCAGGGTGACCACGGTGAGGTTCCGCCCGGCAGCGTCGGCGCCGGTGCGCGCGTAGCCCCACTTGCGGTAGAGGCGCGCGTTCCCCTCGCCGCGCCGGCCGGTGGCCAGCCGGAACCGCTTGGCGTCCCACTCGGCCGCCAGCCGCTCCTCGATCCCGGCGAGCAGCCGCCCGCCCAGGCCGTGCCGCCGCAGCCGGGGGTGGACGATCAGCCCGGTGATGACGGCGGTCCCCTCGGCGTCGACGGTGGCGCGCACCGAGCCGACGACCTCCTCGCCGAGCCGGGCCACGAGCACACAGCCGCGGCCCAGTTCGGCGCGCAGGTCGTCGAGCGTCTGCGTCAGGGGTTCGATGGTGTAGTCGCCGTGGAGCTCCGCCTCGCTCTGGTAGCAGAGGTACTGGAGCTTGAGGATCTGCTCGGCATCGTTCTCGGCCGCGGCCGAGATGGTCACGCTCATGCCCATGTGCGCACGCCTCCCCTTGCTGGGTCGCTTGATGCTCCTTTCCCCCGGGTCAAGGAGCCGCAATCTCTGCCATGAGCATTCTGCGCAGGCATCCCAGGCAACGGGAACGTACGGGCCCCAAAGATCCTTGTGACATTCCCAACTTCCCTGCGATTTCACGGTAGGTCGGGTCGTGGCCCGAGAGAAGCGCGGAAATCAGCCGGGGACAGCGGCCGGGCAGCCGGCGGATCGCGGCCCGGAGCTCGCGGCGGGACTCGGCGGCCAGCACGGCCTGTTCGACCCCGTCCGCCCCGTACGACCCTTGCGCCCCGGGGGCCGTGCGCCGGCCGGGTGCCGGGGCGGCCTCGGCGGTGGGGTCGTAGAGCACCTCCCGCCGGGCCCGGCGCAGGGCGGCCTGGACCTCGGCCCGGACGGCCGCCGCTAAGCGCGCGACGGGCTCCCCGGCCCGGCGCTCGCTCAGCAGCCGCACCCAGACGGACTGTTCGAGGTCCGCGGCGTCCAGCCCGGCCGAGTGCGCCTCGGCGGCGCACTCGGCCTTGAGCAGGGGGGCGAGCCGGGTCAGGAGATCACTCTGTGTGGTCACGCGGGCGGGGACGGCGTCCGCTGACCCACCGGTTTCCGGCCCACCCGGAATTCACCCGTCCGGGTGTGGCCGGGTCGCCCCGGCGGCCGGCGCCCGGACGGCACCGGCCCGAGGGGTCAGCCCTTGAGGAAGTCCGCCCGCGCGAGCGCGGCGGTGTCGCAGTTGTCGGAGAAGATGCCGTCGATGCCCGTCGCGAAGTACGCCTTGAACGCCCCGAACGCGTCGCCGTAGGCGTTCGGGTCCGTGCCCCGGCGGAAGTCGGCGGGCAGGAAGCTGTTCTCGTTGCGCATGGTGTACGGGTGGAGGAACAGCCCGGCGGCGTGGGCGTCGCGCACCAGCGTGGTGGGCTTGGTGAGCCGGCCGTCCTTGTCCCGGGGGATGATCTGGTTCACCCAGGGGCCGATGCCCTGCGCGAAGCCGGAGATCCACTTGAGGCCCTTGGGGGTGATGAGGTCGGCGACGGTGCGCGGGTCGTTCGCCTCGACGAAGTCCCAGGGGCGGGTGGGCAGGTCGTCCAGCAGCAGCACCTTGGGGCAGTCCACGCCCAGCTTGCCGAGGCGCTGGAGGCTGCTCGGCTCGAACGACTGGAGGAAGGTGTAGCCGTTGCGCCCCGAGCGGTTGTAGCGGCGCAGCAGCTTGGCGAGGCGCTCCTCCAGGCCCAGGCCGATCTTGCGGAAGTACGTGGGGTGCTTGGTCTCCACGTGGAGCCAGATCCGCCGGCCGCGCTTGCGGCCCTGCTCCTCGGCCCACTTGAGGACCTCCTCGAACGTCGGCACGTCCCAGCGGCCGTCGTAGAGGGTGTTGTGCTGGCGGGTGCCCGGTATCCGCTCCTTGGCGCGCAGCGTCTTCAGCTCCGCGAGGGTGAAGTCCTCGGTGAACCAGCCGGTGTGCTGCTCACCGTCGACGGTCTTGGTGGTCTTGCGGGAGGCGAACTCCGGGTGCGAGGCGACATCGGTGGTGTTGGTGATGTCGTTCTCGTGGCGGCAGACGAGGTGGCCGTCCTTGGTCGGCACGACGTCCTGCTCGATGACGTCCGCGCCGTTGGCGAGGGCGTACTCGTAGGAGCCGAAGGTGTGCTCGGGCCGGTAGCCGCAGGCGCCGCGGTGGCCGATGACGGTGGGCACGGGCAGGTCCTTGTACGAACCGCCGTGGCCGTGCTGCCCGGAGGTGAGGTCCGTCTCCCGCCCGGTGGCCGCCACCGCCGGTACCGCTCCGCCGCCGAGGGCGACCGCCCCCGCGCCGAGGGCCGCCGCGGCCCCCAGCACCGTACGCCTGCCCGGCCGCTGCTCCTGCTGCATGTTTCTCCTTCTGTGGTGCTGTTGCCGTGTGGTGCTCTTGGCCGGGCGATCGTATGCACGTCCGGCCACCGGTCTGAAGAACGAAGGGGGAACGGAGTGGAAAGTCACGTCAACACTCTGTTTCGACTCGGTCAACCCCGCGTGCACAAGGGGCGTACCCGCGAGTATCGTCATCGACCGCGCCCCGCGCGCCCGTCCCGCACATCACGACCGGAGGGTCCGTTGTCCCGCATCCTGCTCAAGGCGTTCCTCGGATTGCTCATGCGCGTCCTGTACCGCCCGAAGGTCGAGGGAGCCGAGCACATCGCGGAGAGCGGGCCGGTGATCCTCGCGGGGAACCACACCACGTTCGTGGACTCGCTGTTCCTCGCCCTGATCGTCAAGCGCCAGGTGCTCTTCATCGGCAAGGACGAGTACGTCACCGGCAAGGGGCTCAAGGGCCGGCTGATGGCGTGGTTCTTCGGCGCCTCCGGGATGATCCCGGTCGACCGCGACGGCGGCAACGGCGGCGTGGCCGCGCTGATGACGGGCCGTCGGGTGCTGGAGGAGGGCCGGGTCTTCGGCATCTACCCGGAGGGCACCCGCTCCCCCGACGGCCGTCTCTACCGCGGCCGCACCGGCATCGCCCGGCTGACGCTGATGACGGGCGCCCCGGTGGTGCCGTTCGCGATGATCGGCACGGAGAAGGTCCAGCCCTCCGGCAAGGGCCTGCCGCGCATCGCGCCGGTGACGGTGCGCTTCGGCGAGCCGCTGGACTTCTCCCGCTACGAGGGGATGGACCGCGACCGCTATGTGCTGCGCGCCGTCACCGACGAGGTGATGAGCGAGGTCATGCGGCTGTCCGGCCAGGAGTACGTGGACATGTACGCCACCAAGGCCAAGGCGGCCTGACCGCCGGCCGGACCCACCGCGCGGGCTAGCCCAGGCAGCGCGGCTGGAACGCCGGGTCGGCCGGGCCCTTGCGCCCGAGGGCGTTGAGCACCCACTGCGCCACGACCGGGTCCTTGGTGGCCTGGTCGTGCATGAACGGGTCGAGCGGGCACTTGTCCTGCAGCACGACGTTGCTGAGGTGCTCGGCCGGGCCGGTCAGCAGGGCGCTGGTGTAGGGGATGACGACCTCGTCGTGCCGGGTGGTGATGACGGTGTAGTCCGGGCCGGCCGGGGTCTCGTCACCCTCGTTGAGCTTCTTCAGCAGGTCCGAGCCGACGCGCTGGTCCAGGCAGGACGGGCAGAAGGTGTAGCCGAACGGGATGGCCAGCGGGTTCAGCGTGCCGTGGTTGGACGGGACGATGCCCACGAGGTCGTCGACCTTGTCCGCGCCGCCGAGGAACTTCACGTAGTAGCGCGGCATCATGCCGCCCTGGCTGTGCCCGACGATGTCGACCTTGGTCGCGCCCGTCGCGCCGCGCACCGCCTCGACGAAGTCGCGCAGCTCGGCGGCGGCCTGCGGGATCGGGTCGGTCTCCATGTGCCCGTAGTTGAAGGCGAAGACGCAGTAGCCCGCCTCCTTGAGCGCCGGGGAGAGCTTGGCCCAGTTCTCCGCCATCAGCTTGAACGTGCCGTTGACGAGCACGACGGGCTGCGGGTGCGCCGAGTCCGGCTTGCAGGACCAGTCGTTGGCGCCCTTGGGCGGGACGTCCAGGACCGAGGCGGAGGCCGGGGACGCGGTGAGCCCCATGAGGCTCAGGGCGGCCGTGGCCGCGGCGGCGACCAGGAACCGTGCGGTGGTGCGCAGACGCATGTGGGGGATTCCTTTGAACATGGCGTCGCTGCTGCGGACGCCTTCGTCCGAACCTCGTTCGACAATGTCGACCGGTGGACGTGATGTTCTCGGGCGTGTCAGGACTGCGTCAAGAGTGTTACTCGCCGGTAAACGTCACATGGACCGGGGCTTGCCACCCCGGCCCATGTGGTGTTTGCTCATCCGAGCCCGTCTCGGCCCGTCCGAGCCCTTATGGGTTCGGCCTTGGTGATTCAGCCTTTGGGCTCAGCCGCCGTACCCTTCCTCCAGCCGCTGCCCGCGCAGCAGGAACCAGGCCACGACCGCCGTCACCAACAGCACCAGCGCACCGACGCCGGAGGCGATCCGCAGCCCCTCGACGAAGGAGTCCTGCGCCGAGCCGAGCAGCGCCGCGCCCGAGTCCGCGGGCAGGGTGGCGGCCGCCTCGACCGCGCCGCCCAGGGACTCCCGCGCGTCGCCCGCCGCGCCCGCCGGGACCCCGGCCGGCACGGCGAACCCGCGGTAGACCCCGGTGACGATCGAGCCGAGCACCGCGATGCCCAGCGCCGCGCCCAGCTCGTAGGCCGTCTCCGAGACCGCCGAGGCCGCGCCCGCGTGCTCCTTGGGCACGCTGGAGAGGATCACGTCGGCGGTGACGGTGAAGGAGAAGCCCGCCCCGATGCCGACGACGAGCAGCGCCGCGCCCAGCACCGGATAGGAGGTGTCCGCGCCGAGGGTGACCAGCGCCGCGAGCGCGAGCCCTATCGCCGCGAGCCCGCCGGCGACCACCGAGCGCACCGACCAGCGCCGGGCGGCCTGCCCGGCCAGCAGACCGGCCGTCACCGCGCCGATGGCGGCGGGCAGCTCGGCCAGCCCCGCCTCCAGCGGGCTGCGGTCCTGCACCAGCTGGAGGAACTGGGAGAGGAAGAAGACCATCCCGGACAGCCCCAGCACCGTCAGCAGATCGGCCAGGACCGCCGCCGAGAAGCCCCGGTGGTGGAAGAGCCGCATGTTCAGCAGCGGCGACGGCAGGGTGAGCTGCCGCCGGACGAACCACACCAGCGCCACCCCGCCGACGACGACCGCCAGCGCGACCGGCCAGGAGAGGCCGTTCGTCGCGCCCTCCTTGATCGCGTAGACCAGGCCCACGATGCCCGCCATCGACAGCAGCACGCTCGGCAGGTCCCACGGCCCCGGCGCGGGGTCCTTGGATTCCGGCAGCAGCTTCGCCCCGACGAGGACGAGCACGGCCATCACCGGCAGATTGATCAGGAAGACCGAGCCCCACCAGAAGTTCTCCAGCAGGAAGCCGCCCACCACCGGCCCGACGGCCGCGCCGGCGGAGGCCATGGCACCCCAGATGCCGATGGCCAGGCTGCGCTCCTTGGGGTCGTGGAAGATGTTGCGGATCAGCGCGAGCGTCGAGGGCATCAGCGTCGCGCCCGCCACACCCAGCAGCGCCCGCGCCGCGATCATCATCTCCGGGCTGGACGCGTAGGCGTTGAGCACCGACACCGCGCCGAACGCCACGGCACCCGTCAGCAGCAGCTTCTTGCGGCCCAGCCGGTCGCCCAGGCTGCCCATGGAGACCAGCAGTCCGGCGATGACGAAGGAATAGACGTCACCGATCCACAGCAACTGGGTGCCCGACGGCTTGAGATCCTCGCTGAGGAACGGCGTGGCCAGGCCCAGCACCGTCGCGTCGACGGCGACGAGCAGCACCGCGAGGACGAGCACGCCCAGCGCCAGCCAGCGCCCCGGACGCGGCGTCTCCACCGGCGTGGGCGCGCCGGGCGCCGGGCCGGCGGTCCGCGCGCTCACCGCTCGGCCCTCCGCTGCGCCCCGCCGAGGAGGAGCTCGGAGACCATGCGGGTGAGGTCCTTGGCCGCCACCCGCCCATCCTGCACGGCCCACGCCCCGGAGGCGATCAGCCCGTACAGCGCGTCGGTGAGCCAGGCGGGTGAGAGGTCGACCCGGATGGCGCCCTCCTCCTGGCCGCGCAGGAAGAGCGCGTGGACGCGCGCGTCGAGCCGGTTCCAGCCCTCGTTCACCTCGCCCTCGAAGAGCTGGTTCTCGGTGTAGAGGAACGACAGGATGCCGGCGACCGGCTCCGCCTTCTCGATCAGGCGGCGCACGGCCCCGGCCGCGTCGCCCTCGTCGAGCCGGGCCTCGTCCAGGGCCCGCTCGAACTGCTCGATGCCGAGCTTTTCCAGGGCCCGCACGAGCGCGTCGCGGCCGGCGAAGTGACGGTGGAGGGTGGCGCGGCTGATGCCGGCCGCCTTGGCGATCTCGTCCATGGAGGCGGTCGCCTTGCGTGGGAGCAAGGCTGCGGCTGCTCTGAGTACATGCTCGCGGCGGTCAAGGCTCATGAGACGACCATAACCCGGATGAGACGTGAATGTCTCATCCGGGCTAATGGCGTCTTGAAATGATCACCCGTGGCGCGCATCCGCCCAGGTGCGCTGGACCGCGAGATCGGCCTTGACCTCCTGGAGCTGGACCGCCACGGCCGAGGGGGCCGTGCCGCCCCGCCCGCTGCGGGAGGCGAGCGCGCCGGGCACGCTCAGGACCGTACGGACCTCGGGGGTCAGATGCGGGGAGATCGCGGCGAAGTCCTCGTCGCTCAGCCCGTCGAGCTCGATGCCGCGCGCCTCGCACTCCTTGACGCACTCCCCCGCGACCTCGTGCGCCACCCGGAACGGCACGCCCTGGCGGACCAGCCATTCGGCGATGTCGGTGGCCAGGGAGAAACCGGCCGGGGCCAGCTCCTCCATCCGCTCGCGGTGGACCGTGAGGGTCGCCATCATCCCGGTGAAGGCCGGGAGGAGGACCTCCAGCTGGTCGCAGGAGTCGAAGACCGGCTCCTTGTCCTCCTGGAGATCGCGGTTGTAGGCGAGCGGCAGGGCCTTGAGGGTGGCCATCAGCCCGGTGAGGTTGCCGATCAGCCGCCCGGACTTGCCGCGCGCGAGCTCGGCGATGTCGGGGTTCTTCTTCTGCGGCATGATCGAGGAGCCGGTGGAGAAGGCGTCGTGGAGGGTGACGAAGGAGAACTCCTTCGTGTTCCAGATGATGACCTCCTCGGCGATCCGCGAGAGGTCGACGCCGATCATCGCCGTGATGAAGGCGAACTCGGCGACGAAGTCCCGGGAGGCCGTGCCGTCGATGGAGTTCCCGGCGGAGCCGCGCTCGAAGCCCAGGTCGGCGGCGACCGCCTCCGGGTCCAGCCCGAGGGAGGACCCGGCCAGCGCGCCCGAGCCGTACGGCGAGACCGCCGTGCGCTCGTCCCACTGCCGCAGCCGCTCCGCGTCCCGGGACAGCGCCTGGACGTGGGCGAGCACGTGATGGGCGAAGAGCACCGGCTGGGCGTGCTGGAGGTGGGTGCGGCCCGGCATGGCGACGTCCGGGTGGGCCTCGGCGAGGCCGACGAGCGCCTCCTGGAGGTCGGCGATCAGCCCGCCGATGATCCGCGCGTGGTCGCGCAGGTACATCCGGAAGAGCGTGGCGACCTGGTCGTTCCGGGACCGCCCGGCCCGCAGCTTGCCGCCGAGGTCCGGGCCGAGCCGCTCCAGCAGCCCGCGCTCGAGCGCGGTATGGACGTCCTCGTCGGCGACGGTGCCCGTGAAGGTACCGGCGGCGACGTCGGCCTCCAGCAGCCCGAGGCCCTCGATCATGCGGCTGAGCTCGTCCTCGGTGAGCAGCCCGGCCTTGTGGAGCACCCGGGCGTGGGCGCGGGAGCCGGCGATGTCGTAGGGGGCGAGCCGCCAGTCGAAGTGGACGGAGGCGGACAGCTTGGCGAGGGCCTCGGCCGGCCCGTCCGCGAACCGGCCGCCCCACAGCCGCACGTCGCCGCCTCCGCCTCCGGCGGGGGGCTGCGATCCGGTGGTCATCGTCGATTGCTCCTCTGCGTGGCGCTGGTTCCCCGTCTCCCCGGCCTGGGCCGGGGAGACGGGGTGGGGGGTGGCGAGGGAACTAGTGGGCCAGGTCCCGCTTGGCCGCGATCTTCGAGGAGAGGCCGAAGATCTCGATGAAGCCCTTCGACATCGACTGGTCGAAGGTGTCGCCCGTGTCGTAGGTGGCGAGGTTGAAGTCGTAGAGCGACTTCTCGGACCGGCGGCCCGTGACGACGGCCCGGCCGCCGTGGAGGGTCATCCGGATGTCACCGGAGACGTGCTCGTTGGCCTCGGCGACGAAGCCGTCCAGGGCCCGCTTGAGCGGGGAGAACCACAGGCCGTCGTAGACCAGCTCGGCCCACCGCTGCTCGACCTGCCGCTTGTACCGGGCGAGCTCGCGCTCGACGGTGACGGCCTCCAGCTCCTGGTGCGCGGTGATCAGCGCGATCGCGCCGGGCGCCTCGTAGATCTCCCGGGACTTGATGCCGACCAGCCGGTCCTCGACCATGTCCAGCCGCCCGACGCCCTGGGCACCGGCCCGCTCGTTCATCTGCTGGATGGCCTGCAGCACGGTGACGGGCTTGCCGTCGATGGCCACGGGGACGCCCTTGTCGAAGGTGATGACCACCTCGTCGGCCTCCCGGGGGGTGGCCGGGTTGGCGGTGTAGTCGTAGACGTCCTCGATCGGGGCGTTCCAGATGTCCTCGAGGAAGCCGGTCTCGACGGCGCGGCCGAAGACGTTCTGGTCGATGGAGTACGGCGACTTCTTGGTCGTCGCGATCGGCAGGCCCTTGGCCTCGCAGAAGGCGATGGCCTTGTCCCGGGTCATCGCGTAGTCCCGGACGGGGGCGATGCACTTCAGCTCGGGGGCGAGGGAGGAGATGCCGGCCTCGAACCGCACCTGGTCGTTGCCCTTGCCGGTGCAGCCGTGGGCGACGGTGGTCGCGCCGTGCTTCTTCGCGGCGGCGACCAGGTGCTTGACGATCGTGGGCCGGGAGAGGGCGGAGACCAGCGGGTACCGGTCCATGTACAGGGCGTTGGCCTTGATCGCGGGGAGGCAGTACTCCTCCGCGAACTCGTCCTTGGCGTCGGCGACCTCCGCCTCCACCGCACCGCAGGCGAGCGCGCGCTTGCGGATGACGTCCAGGTCCTCGCCGCCCTGGCCGACATCCACGGCGACGGCGATGACCTCGGCGCCCGTCTCCTCGGCGATCCAGCCGATGGCGACGGAGGTGTCAAGGCCGCCGGAATAGGCGAGTACGACGCGCTCGGTCACGGGGGTTCTCCTTACGGTGCGGTGCGCTGTGCGCTGCGCGCTCATGCGCAGTTAGGCATAACTATGCGGTACTCCGTATGTTTCGTCAATAGCTCGGGCGAGTGAATGTCTCCTTCCGGCCCCCGCGCGGGCCGGTATGCCGGCGTCGACCGCAGGCGCTGACCCCCGGATTTGGATCACGGCGCGGAACAGGATATTTTCTTCCTGCACGCCCCACCGGGAAGAAAAGCCCGGAGGGACACGACACCGGGACGTGGCGCAGCTTGGTAGCGCACTTGACTGGGGGTCAAGGGGTCGCAGGTTCAAATCCTGTCGTCCCGACGGTGTGAAGAAGCCTCTGATCAGCGGGAAACCGCAGGTCAGAGGCTTCTTTCATGTCCAGCAGCGCGCGAGCCGTCGCATCCGCGTCCCCCAGCGTCACCGAGTCCACGCCCGGGCGGATGCCCGCCGCCGTGACCCAGTGGACGGACTCCGTGGGCACCCCCAGGGCGAAGCGGCGCGGGTGGGGGACGCCCGTCGCGTCGAGGAGGCGGTACGGGCGGCCGGTGACGGCGAGGCCGCCCGTGACGTAGTCGGTGCCGTCGCCGCAAGGAACGCGGTGGGCCCGGCACCGGCCCGTGGTGAGCAGGTGCCGCAGCAGGGGGTCGGCCGTGCGGGCCAGGTCGGGCTCGGGCAGCCGGGCCTCGATCAGGACGCGGCCGCGCGCCCCCGAGCCCGGCACGTCCGACTCCAGGACGAACGCCCCCGCTTCCGTCCGCACCCGCGCCCCCGGCCCCGCAACGCTCAGGATCCCCGCCTCGATCAGCGCCGCCATCTGCTCGATCCGGTGGGCGGGCGGGCCGATGGAGAGGAAGGCGTTGAGCGGGGTGTACCAGCCGTCGAGGTCGTCGCGGTGGGAGTCGCCGTGCAGTCCGGCGTGGTCGACCAGGTGCCGGATCTCGTTGCGCAGGTCGCGCAGGACGTCGAGGGCCGCCTTGAGAGGGCCGCTGACATTGCCCGCCCGGGCCTCGGCCACGTCACGGGCCAGCCGGTCCAGCAGCCAGGCCCGTAGTTCGTCGGGGCCCGCGAACCGTCGGCCCGCGCAGGGCCGGGTGACGCGGTCCCAGTCCCAGCGGTCGGCGGGCCCGATGCCATAACGGGCGAGGACGTCCCGTTCCGGCACCCCGCGCGGGGCGGTCAGGTAGCGGTCCGGGAATTCCGCGAGCTCGCCCTCCCCCGTCCCCCGGCGGCGCAGCAACGCCTCGTAGTAGACGCACTCGGCCTCCTTGGCGATCAGGGGCCAGAGGTCGGCGCGGAGGTCGAGGCCCCGGCCGGCGTCGGCGCGGGCGCGCAGCCGGGCGAGGGTGAGCGGGGTGAGCAGGCGGGGGCGGTGGCGGCCGTGCGCGCCCTTCTCGTTCTCGCCCCGCGCGTGGTACGGGACGCCGCGCCGGGAGCCCGCGTGGAGAAGGGGCTCCCGGCCGGAGGGGTGGTAGACGAGGGCGCCGCCGGTTCTCCGGAAGGTGCCGCCCCGGCCCTCGGTGAGCAGGGCCACGTGGTCGAAGAAGGTCAGGCCGAGGCCGCGTAACAGCACGTTCTCCCCCGGCCGGACGGCGGAGAGGTCGACGTCGGCAGGGTTGGCGGGCGGGATGTAGCGCAGGCCGTGGGCGTCCGCGTGGGCGGCGAGGGCCGCTTCGGCGTCCGTCGGGCGCGCGGGTAAGTGGCCCTGGCAGAGGACGACGGCGTCGAGGCGGGCGAGGACGGTGCCGTCGTCGAGGCGAACCGTCTGCCGGGCCGGGTCTCCGTCCTCCAGCGCTACGGCGCGGGCGCGGTGGACGTGGACGGTGACGCCCGTGGGGGCGCGCCGCACCACCCGCCGGAAGACCCACTCCAGGTAGTGGCCGTAGAAGGCCCGGGTCGGGTACGAGTCCGGGCCCAGCCGCCGGGCCTCGGCGCGGACCGCCGCGTCCGCGTGCGGGCGGGAGCGCGCCCACGCGTAGAGGCTGGGCCCCGGTTCGAGCGGCCCCGCTATGCGCACGCTGGCGTCGGTGAACATGGTGATCTGCGATGCCACGGTGTTCATCAGCAGGTGGCGCGACTGGCCGGTGCGCCAGACGGCGCCGGAGCCGGGGCGGCCGGGGTCGACGAGGTGGACCGCCACGGCCCGCGGCGCCCCACCGGCCGCGGCGGCCGCGCGGGCGTTGGCGCACAGCCGCTCCAGTACCGACAGGCCGCGCGGTCCGGCACCGATGATGCACAGGGTGAGGTCGTCGCCGGTCACTCGGCACGCTCCCTTCGTCGAGAGGACGTTCCTCCGGCGCAGGATGCCGTCACGGCGTCTACCGCCGTGCGGTTTCCCGGGAGTTCGGGTCCGTCTCTCGACTGGGGGAATTGAGCGTGGTATCACTCTGCGCGCCGGTGGGGGCTTGTCGCGCCCACGCGGCGGAGCCGCATATCGACACTGCCCCGCGCCCCTTCGGGGCGTCCCCTCAGCGGAGCGTCAGCGTTCCTTCTGCGCCAGCCTGAGCAAGTGGTCCGCCAGGGCCTGGCCGCCGCTCGGGTCGCGGCTGATCAGCAGGACGGTGTCGTCACCGGCGATGGTGCCGATGATCTCGTGGACGCCCGCCTGGTCGATCGCCGAGGCGAAGAACTGGGCCGCGCCCGGCGGCGTCCGCAGGACGACCAGGTTGGCGGATGCCTCGGCCGAGATCAGCAGCTCGCCGGCGAGCCGGCCCATCCGGGCCTCCGAGGCGGACTCCCCGAGGGGAGCGCGCGGGGTGCGGTCGCCGCCCTCGCCGGGCACCGCGTAGATCAGCTCGCCGCCGGTGTTGCGGATCTTGACGGCGCCGAGCTCGTCGAGGTCGCGGGAGAGCGTCGCCTGGGTGACGGAGAGCCCGTCGTCGGCGAGCAGCTTGGCGAGCTGGCTCTGGGAACGGACGGCCTGCCGGCCGAGGATGTCCACGATGCGGCGGTGGCGTGCGGTGCGGGTCTGCGGCACGGCCTGTCCGCCGTGGGCCGGCTCGGTCTCCTGCGCCTCGGTCATCTTCTTCGTCAGTCTCCGGATCGTCGTTCCCCGTGGGCCCCGTCGGCGACGGCGTCCAGGACGCCGGGCAGCGTCCGGAGGAACGTCTCCGCATCATCCTCGGTGATGATCAGCGGAGGGGCCAGCCGCACCACGTCGGGTGCGACCGCGTTCACCAGCAGGCCGGCTTCCTGGGCCGCCTGCCGCACCTTCGGTGCGAGGGGCTCGCCAAGGACAATACCCAGCAGCAGGCCGGTCCCACGGACGTGGTCGACGAGCGGGTGGCCGAGCGCGGCGATCCCGTCACTCAACAAGGCTCCCACGCGCTTGACCCGGGCGAGGATCCCCTCGGTCTCCAGGGTCTCCAGGACGGCGAGCGCGGCGGCGCAGGCGACGGGGTTGCCGCCGAAGGTGGAGCCGTGCTGACCAGGCGTCAGCAGCTCGGCGGCGGGTCCGAAGGCCAGGGTCGCCCCGATGGGCAGCCCGCCGCCGAGGCCCTTGGCGAGGGTGACGACGTCCGGCTCGACGCCCTGCGCCTGGTGCTCGAACCAGTGTCCGGTGCGGCCGATACCTGTCTGGATCTCGTCCAGGACCAGCAGGGCCCCGGCCGCGCGGGTGATCTCCCGGGCGGCGGCCAGATAGCCCGCCGGGGGCACGACGACGCCGTTCTCGCCCTGGACGGGCTCCAGGACGACCATCGCGGTGTCGGTGGTGACGGCCGCCCGCAGCGCCTCCACGTCCCCGTACGGAACGTGGGTGACGTCGCCCGGCAGCGGAAGGAACGGTTCCTGCTTGGCGGGCTGGCCGGTGAGGGCGAGGGCGCCCATGGTGCGGCCGTGGAAGCCGCCCCGGGCGGCCACCATGTGCGGCCGGCCCGTCCGCCGTCCGATCTTGAAGGCGGCCTCGACGGCCTCCGCGCCGGAGTTGGCGAAGTAGACCCGTCCGGGGCGGCCCGCGAGCTCCAGCAGCCGCTCGGCGAGCTGGACGGTCGGCTCGGCGGTGAACAGGTTGGAGACGTGGCCGAGGGTGGCGATCTGGTCCGACACAGCCCGGACGACGGCCGGATGGGCGTGGCCGAGGGCGTTGACGGCGATGCCGCCGACGAAGTCCAGGTAGCGCTTGCCGTCGGCGTCCCAGACGTACGGGCCCTCGCCGCGCACCAGCGGGATCGCGGGCGTGCCGTAGTTGTCCATCAGGGCGCCCTGCCAGCGCCGGGTGAGGTCCGCGTTGGTCGTCATGACTCCCCCTCCGGGTCCGGCACGACCATGGTGCCGATGCCCTCGTCCGTGAAGATCTCCAGCAGGATCGAGTGCTGGACGCGGCCGTCTATCACCCGCGCCGTGGTGACGCCGTTGCGCACGGCGTACAGGCAGCCCTCCATCTTGGGCACCATGCCGCTGGCCAGCTCGGGCAGCAGCAGCTCCAGCTCGCTCGCGGTGAGCCGGCTGATGACCTCGTCGCTGTGCGGCCAGTCCTCGTAGAGGCCCTCGACGTCGGTGAGGACCATCAGCGTCTCGGCGCCGAGCGCCACGGCGAGCGCGGCGGCGGCGGTGTCGGCGTTGACGTTGAAGACCCCGTTGGCGTCGGCGTCGTCGGCGCTGCGGGCGATCGAGGAGACGACGGGGATGCGGCCGTCGTCGAGCAGGGCCTGGACGGCGCCCGGGTCGATCGCGGTGATCTCGCCGACCCGCCCGAGGTCCACGCGCTCGCCGTCGATGTCGGCGTAGTGCTTGGTGGCGGTCATCAGGTGGGCGTCCTCGCCGGTGAGGCCGACGGCCAGCGGGCCGTGCTGGTTGAGCAGGCCGACGAGCTCGCGCTGCACCTGCCCGGCGAGGACCATCCGGACGACGTCCATGGCCTCGGGCGTGGTGACCCGCAGGCCGGCCTTGAACTCCGAGGTGATGCCCATCCGGTCGAGCTGCGCGCTGATCTGCGGTCCGCCGCCGTGGACGACGACGGGCTTGAGGCCGGCGTGCCGCAGGAAGACGACGTCCTGGGCGAAGGCGGCCTTGAGCTCGTCGTCGACCATGGCGTTGCCGCCGAACTTCACGACGACGGTCTTGCCGTGATGGCGCGTCAGCCAGGGCAGGGCCTCGACGAGGGTGCGGGCCTTGGGCAGGGCGGTGTGCCGGCGGGTGCCGCCCGCGTCGCCGGTGGCCGGGGCGACGATGGTCGGGGTGATGGTCGTCGCGGTGGCGGTGGTCGTGGTGGCGGTCGTGGCGCCGCTGTCCATGCTCATGAGGAGTACGCGCTGTTCTCGTGGACGTAGTCGGCGGTGAGGTCGTTGGCCCAGATGGTCGCGGTCTCGGAGCCCGCGGAGAGGTCGGCGGTGATGCGGACCTCCCGGTACCGCATGTCGACGAGGTCGCGGTCGTCGCCGACGGAGCCGTTGCGGCAGACCCAGACGTCGTTGATGGCGACGTTGAGCTTGTCGGGGTCGAAGGCGGCGGAGGTGGTGCCGATGGCGGAGAGCACCCGGCCCCAGTTGGGGTCCTCGCCGTGGAGGGCGCACTTGAGGAGGTTGTTGCGGGCGATGGACCGGCCGACCTCCACCGCGTCGTCCTCCGTGGCGGCGTTGATCACCTCGATGCGGATGTCCTTGCTGGCGCCCTCGGCGTCGCCGATGAGCTGCCGGGCGAGGTCGTCGCAGACGGCCCGCACGGCCTCGGCGAAGGCGTCCTGCTCGGGCGTGACGCCCGAGGCGCCGGAGGCCAGCAGCAGCACGGTGTCGTTGGTGGACATGCAGCCGTCGGAGTCGACGCGGTCGAAGGTGGTCCGGGTGGCGGAGCGCAGCGCGGTGTCGAGGCCGGCGGCGTCGACGTCGGCGTCGGTGGTGAGGACGACGAGCATGGTGGCGAGGCCGGGGGCGAGCATGCCCGCGCCCTTGGCCATGCCGCCGACGGTCCAGCCGTCGCCCTCGGCCACGGCCGTCTTGTGGACGGTGTCCGTGGTCTTGATGGCGATGGCGGCCTTCTCGCCGCCGTGCGCGGAGAGTTCGGCGGCGGCCTTGTCGATGCCGGAGAGCAGCTCGTCCATCGGGAGCCGGACGCCGATCAGGCCGGTGGAGGCGATGGCGATCTCGGCGGCGCTGTGCCCGAGCGCCTGGGCGGCCTTCTCGGCGGTGGCGTGGGTGTCCTGGAAGCCCTCCGGCCCGGTGCAGGCGTTGGCGCCCCCGGAGTTGAGGACGACGGCGGAGACCTGACCGCCCTTGAGGACCTGCTGGGACCACAGGACGGGGGCGGCCTTGACGCGGTTGGCGGTGAAGACGCCCGCTGCGGCCAGGCGGGGACCCTGGTTGACCACGAGGGCCAGGTCGGGCTGTCCGCTGTCCTTGATCCCGGCGGCGATGCCCGCCGCCGTGAATCCCTTCGCCGCTGTGACGCTCACTGCTTCTCCTTGATGGCCGTGATGGCTGCCGTCGTCGTCTTCGGGTCCTGGGTGCCGGTCCGGCGGTGGCCGGACCGGGGGCGCTCGCAGGGTGCGAGCCGGGCGAGCGCGGTGGCGACCGCGCGCCGGAGGGTCATGGCGCCACCCCGGTGGCGGGCAGTCCCAGCTCCTCGGGCAGCCCGAGGGCGATGTTCATGCTCTGCACGGCGCCGCCGGCCGTGCCCTTGGCGAGGTTGTCGATGGCGCTGATCGCGACGATCCGGCCCGCCGCCTCGTCGAGGGCGACCTGGACGAGGGCGGTGTTGGAGCCGAGGACGGACGCGGTCGAGGGCCACTGCCCCTCGGGCAGGAGCCGGGCGAACGGCTCGCCGGCGAAGGCCTTCTCGTAGGCGGCGCGCACGGCGTCCGCCGTGACGCCCGGACGGGCCTTGGCGCTGCACGTGGCGAGGATGCCGCGCGGCATGGGGGCGAGGGTCGGGGTGAAGGACACCGTGACGGGCTCGCCGGCGGCGGCGGAGAGGTTCTGGACCATCTCCGGGGTGTGCCGGTGGCCGCCGCCGACGCCGTACGGGCTCATGGCGCCCATGACCTCGCTGCCCAGCAGATGCGGTTTGGCGGCCTTGCCGGCGCCGGAGGTGCCGGACGCGGCGACGACCACGGCCTCGGGCCCGGCCAGCCCGGCGGCGTACGCGGGGAAGAGCGCGAGGGAGACGGCGGTGGGGTAGCAGCCCGGTACGGCGATCCGCTTGGCACCGCGCAGCGCGTCCCGCGCGCCGGGCAGTTCCGGCAGCCCGTAGGGCCAGGTGCCCGCGTGGGACGAGCCGTAGAAGCGCTCCCACGCGGCCGCGTCCTTCAGCCGGAAGTCGGCGCCGCAGTCGACGACGAGGACGTCCTCGCCGAGCTCGGCGGCGACGGCGGCGGACTGCCCGTGCGGCAGGGCCAGGAAGACGACGTCGTGCCCGGCGAGGGCGTCGGTCCCCGTCGGCAGCAGCACCCGGTCCGCGAGCTGCGGCAGGTGCGGCTGGAGGCCGCCGAGCCGCGCCCCGGCGTTGGAGTTCCCGGTCAGCGCGCCGATACGGACCTCGGGGTGGCCCAGCAGCAGGCGCAGCACTTCGCCGCCCGCGTATCCGCTCGCTCCGGCCACTGCCGCGTGTATCGCCGCCATCGACGCCTCCTTGGTGATGGCATGACTATACGGATAGCTGCAGTTTTATGCAACGGCCGGGCCGTGTTGTCAGCCCAGCGCCGCCAGGTAGTCGTCGAGGAGCTCGGTCTGCCGCTCGGGCGGGAAGGCCGTGGGGCTGAAGAGGGCCTGCACCACCAGGCCGAGCACGAAGGACTGGGCGCCTTCCGCGACGCGCTCGGGGTCCCCGGGCGGCAGCTCGCCGAGGCGCTGGGCCGTCGCGATCAGGTCGCGCAGCTTCTCGCGGCTGCGGGCGTACTTCCGGCCGTAGTCGTCGCTCAGGGCGGGGTCGGCGAGCGCGGTGTCCCAGGACGAGACCCAGATGCGGTTGCTCGCGGTGGCCTCGGCCGTCAGCGGAAGGATGTCGAGCAGGGCGGCCCGCACGGCGGCCAACCCCTCCCCCGCCGCACGCCGGGGGCGGGCGGCGGTGCGCTCCGCGAGCAGGTCGAGGGCGTGGGCGACCAGGTCGCGCTTGGCCGGGAAGTAATGGGTGAGCAGACCGGTGGTGGCGCCGAGCTCGGCGGCGACGGCGCGCAGGGTCAGCCCGCCGAAGCCGTGCGCGGCCAGCACCCGCCAGACCGCCTCCGAGACCTCGCGGCGCCGGGCTTCGTGATCTCCCTTGGTACGTGGCATGCTGCCACCGTACATATCCATAACGCTTGTTGTGCGAATGGGGTCACCATGTTCTCCCTTGCCCTGCGGGACGACGCTCTCCTCTCCCTCCGCCCGCTCGAGATATGGCACGCCGAGGAGTTCGCGGCCCACATGGACCGGGCCCGCGAGCACATCCGGCCGTGGGTCGGACCGGCGTTCGTCACCGACGACCTGGAGGGGGCGCGGGGCACGCTGCGCCGGTACGCCGAGCGGCAGGCCGCCGACGGCGCCCGCCTCTACGGCATCTGGCTCGACGGCACGCTGGTCGGCGGCGTGATGTTCGTGGACTTCAACGTGGCCCTGGGCTCCTGCGAGGTCGGCTGCTGGCTGGAGCCGGCCGCCGAGGGGCTGGGACTGATCACCGAGGCGTGCCACACCCTGCTGGACTGGGCCTTCACCACCCGGGGGATGCACCGCGCCGAGTGGCACTGCCGGGCCGACAACGACCGGAGCGCGGCGGTGGCCGTGCGGCTCGGCATGACGCTCGAAGGCGTGCGGCGCGAGTTCTGGCCCTTCGGCGACACCCGCCACGACAAGCAGATCTGGGCGGTCCTCGCCCCCGAGTGGCAGGCCCATCGCAAGCTCGCGGGCATGGAGTAAATCACCGGACCCTACAAATCCCCCGAACCCGACTCCGTGGCTCACGGCATCCGGACGACCGTAAACCCCCTGGAAGAGTGGCCGGTGAGTTGATCATTCCCCGCTCGCTTCCGGAGCGGGGAGTTGTGTCTCCACTACAAAGGGGGTTGCCATGAGCAGCGATGTCAGGGATGTGGTGGTCACGGGCTTGGGGGCGACGACGCCGCTCGGCGGGGACGTCGCCTCGACCTGGGCCGCGATGCTGGCCGGGGAGTCGGGGATCGGCCCGATCGAGGAGGAGTGGGCGGACGGGCTGCCCGTGCGGATCGCCGGTCGGCTGAAGTCCGAGCCGACCGAGGTCCTGGACCGGGTGCAGGCCCGCCGGATGGACCGCTGCGAGCAGATCGCGCTCGTCGCCGCCCGGGAGGCTTGGGCGGACGCGGGCCGGCCCGAGGTCGAGCCGGAACGGCTGGCCGTGGTGATCGGCACGGGCACGGGCGGCGCGCTCACGCTGCTCGGGCAGGACGATGTGCTGGAGGCGTCCGGTGTCCGGCGGGTCTCGCCGCACACCGTCCCCATGCTGATGGCCAACGGGCCCGCCGCCTGGGTCAGCATCGAGCTGGGCGCCAAGGGCGGGGCCCACACGCCGGTCAGCGCCTGCGCGTCCGGCGCCGAGGCCATCGCCATGGGCCTGGACCTGATCCGGCTCGGCCGGGCCGACGTGGTGGTCGCCGGTGGCACGGAGGCCTGTATCGCCCCGCTGCCCATCGCCGGGTTCGCCCAGGCCAGGGCCCACTCGACCCGCAACGAGGCGCCCGCCCGGGCGTCCCGTCCCTTCGACGCCGACCGCGACGGCTTCGTCATCGGCGAGGGCGCCGCCGTGGTCGTCCTGGAGCGCGCGGAGTTCGCCGCCGCCCGCGCGGCCCGCGCCCACGCGCGGCTCGCCGGGGCGGGGGTCACCTCGGACGCCCACCACATCACGGCCGCCCACCCCGAGGGCCAGATCCGCGCGATGCGGCTGGCACTGGCCTCGGCGGGCCTCTCCCCGCTGGACGTCGAGCACGTCCACGCCCACGCGACGTCCACTCCCCTGGGCGACCTGGTCGAGACACGGTCGGTCACCGAGGCCATCGGGCTCCACCCGTCCGTCACGGCGACCAAGTCGATGACGGGGCACCTCTTCGGCGCCGCCGGGGCGGTCGGCGCGCTCGCCGCGATCCTCGCGGTCCGCGACGGCGTCGTCCCCGCCACCGCGAACCTCGACACCCTCGACCCGGAGGTGCGGCTCGACGTCGTCTCGGGCGGCCCCCGCCGGGGCGCGCTGACGGCCGCGCTCACGAACTCGTTCGGCTTCGGTGGGCACAACGCGTCGCTGGTCTTCACCCGGCCTTGACATCCAGGTCACCATCAGCGGGTGATCTTTGATCCGCATGCAACCATGGGACGCGTGCAGCTCCCCGACATGAATCTGCTCCCCGCCCTCGACGCCCTGCTGCGGGAGGGGAGCGTGACGGGCGCCGCCGCCCGGATGAACGTCTCGGCCTCCGCGATGAGCCGCACCCTGGGCCGGCTGCGGCGGGTGCTGGGCGATCCGCTGCTCGTCCCGGCCGGGCGCGGGCTGACCCTCACGCCCCGGGCGCGGGAGCTGCGGCCGCCGGTCGAGGCCGCCCTCGCCGGGGCGCTGGCCGCGCTGCGGCCCTCGCCGGAGGTCGACATCGCGACCGTGGAGCGGCGGTTCACCCTGCGCACCAACGACGCCTCCGCCGTCGTCCTCGGCCCGCCGCTCACCGCCCGCGTGGCCCGGGAGGCGCCCGGCGTCCAGCTGCGGATCCTCCCCGAGGGCGACGAGGACCCCGCCGACCTGCGCGACCGCGTCGACCTGGACATCGGGCAGCTGCCCGAGCTCCCCCACGACGTGCGCAGCCGTCCGCTGCCGTCGCAGGACCACGTCGCGGTCTGCCGGGCCGACGCCCCCCACGCGGCCGAAGAGCTGACCGTCGAGCGGTTCGCGGCGCTCCCCCACATCACGGTCACCCGGCGGGGGCTCTTCCACAGCGTCGTCGACGAGCGGCTCGCCGAGCTCGGGCTGGCCCGCCGGATCCTCACGACGGTCCCGTCGCACGTCACGGCCTGCTTCCTGGCCCTGCGCTCCGACGCGCTGGCGCTGGTGGGCTCGGCGGTAGCCGCCCATGTCGCCGAGACCGTGCCGCTGGTGGTCCGGGAGATCCCGCTGCCCCTGCCGCCGGTCGCCTTGGGCATGGCCTGGCACGTGCGCGTGGACACCGATCCGGCCCACCGGTGGCTGCGGGACGCCGTGGCCGACGCGGCGAGCGGCACCGGCCGCTCCACCGGCCATTCTTGAGCGCGCCCTATACCGCCGGTCACCTTAGGCTGGGAGTATCCGAGTCACCTGTCCGTTCCACGGCGAAAGGGTCACGTCGATGCATGCGAGCAAGGGCGACCGGTTGGTGGTGCACGGTCGGACGGTCGGGCAGAAGGACCACGTGGTGGAGATCGTGGAGGTCCTGGGCCCCAAGGGCAACCCGCCGTACCGCGTCCGGACCGAGAACGGCCACGAGACGATCATGTCCCCCGGGCCCGACTCCGTCGTGGACCACCGCAAGGCCGGCGAGCAGTACTAGCCGCGAGCGTTTCTAGCGCGGCGGGCGCGCGCGGTGGGGGTAGTGGTCCTTCACCACGCGTGCCATCGCGCCGATGCGGTCGGCGACGACGTTCCGCGCCGAGAAGTAGACGTTGCCGCGCACCTCCGGGTACCGGCGGCCGAGGGCGACGTGCCGGGAGAGCTCGGCCGGGTCCTGCCAGGGCGCGGGCTGCGCGGGGTCGCCCGCCCGGTAGAGGGCCTCGCCGATGTAGAGCTGGACGTTCGTGCCGCGCACGGCCTCCGCCCACCAGGGCACCAGCGTGGCGTAGTCGGCGAACGTGAAGCCGATGTGCCAGTAGCACTGCGGGACGATGTAGTCGATCCACTGCCGCTGGACCCAGCCGAGGGTGTCGGCGTGGAGGTCGTCGTAGGTCTGCACCCCGGCCTTGGTGTCCGAGCCCCGGGGGTCCGTGGTGCGGTTGCGCCAGACGGCGAACGGGCTGATCCCGAAGCGCACGTGCGGCTTGCGGCGCTTGATCCGCTCGCCCGTCTCCCGCACCAGGCGGTCGATGTTGTCGCGCCGCCAGGCGGCCCGGTCGGGGAAGCCGGCGCCGTACCGCTCGTAGGCGGCCGTGTCGTCGAAGGCCTGGCCGGCCACGGGGTAGGGGTAGAAGTAGTCGTCGAAGTGGACGCCGTCGAGGTCGTAGCGCCAGACGGCGTCGAGCAGGGCGTCCTGGACGAACCGGCGGACCTCGGGCAGCCCGGGGTTGTAGTAGAGCTTCCCGCCGTAGGGCACCGCCCACTCGGGGTGGATCCGCGCGGGATGGGTGGGGACGAGCCGTCCCGGGTCGGTGTGGTTGGCGACGCGGTACGGATTGAACCAACCGTGCAGCTCCAGACGGCGCTTGTGGGCCTCGCGCACGGCGAAGGCCAGCGGATCCCAGCCGGGCGACCGGCCCTGAACGCCGGTCAGATATTCCGACCACGGCTCGAAGCGCGATGGCCAGAAGGCGTCGGCCGTCGGCCGGATCTGCAGGATCACGGTGTTCAGCCGCCGGGCCACCGCCGTGTCGAACAGGGCCAGCAGCTCGGCCCGTTGCCGCTCCGGGGGCAGCCCCGGACGCGAGGGCCAGTCGATGTTGACGACGGTCGCGACCCACATCCCCCGGAGCTCCCGCCCCTGGGCCCGGCCCGCCCGCTCGCCCACCCGGGCGGCGTCCACCGCTCCTGCCTCACCCGTCGTGGTCAGCAGCGCCGCCATGGCGCTCGCGGCGGTCACGGTGAACCCTCTTCGCGTCAAACGCCCCATATGCGGATGCTCCTTCTTCCGGTGCTGTCGCGTGAGTCACACCCTTCACGCAGAGCATGCCCGCCCCGGCCCGCTCGCCACCGCCCCGCGCGGAGTAACGTCTTTCCCAGGGCGGCAGCCGGATGACCTTCGGCCCTCCGCCGGTCGACCGAAGATCAGCGAAAGGCACGATGTGGTGACCGACATCGAACGCGTCGGAGTGGTGGGCTGCGGCCAGATGGGCGCGGGCATCGCGGAGGTGTGCGCCAGGGCCGGACTGGACGTCAAGGTCGCGGAGACCACCGGCGAGGCACTGGAGCTGGGCCGCACCCGGCTGACCAACTCCCTCGGCAAGGCCGCCGAACGCGGCAAGATCACCGAAGCGGAGCGCGACGCCACCCTGGCCCGGCTGAGCTTCACCACCGACCTCGGCGAATTCGCCGACCGCGATCTGGTGATCGAGGCCGTCGTGGAGAAGGAGCAGGTCAAGACGGAGATCTTCCAGGTCCTCGACCAGGTCGTGACCCGCCCGGACGCCATCCTGGCCTCCAACACCTCCTCCATCCCGCTGGTGAAGCTGGCCGTCGCCACCTCCCGCCCCGACCGGGTCATCGGCATCCACTTCTTCAACCCGGCCCCGGTGCAGCAGCTCGTCGAGCTGATCCCCGCGCTCACCACGAGCGACGAGACCATCCGGCGCGCCGAGGCCCTGGTGGGCAAGGTGCTCGGCAAGCACGCCATCCGCGCCCAGGACCGCTCCGGGTTCGTGGTCAACGCCCTCCTCATCCCGTATCTCCTCTCCGCCATCCGGATGTTCGAGTCCGGCATGGCCAGCCGCGAGGACATCGACAACGGCATGGAGCTGGGCTGCGCCCACCCCATGGGCCCCCTCAAGCTCTCCGACCTCATCGGCCTGGACACCGTCGCCTCCGTGGCCGACAGCATGTACACGGAGTACAAGGAGCCCCTGTACGCCGCTCCCCCGCTGCTCCAGCGGATGGTCGACGCGGGCCGGCTGGGCCGCAAGACGGGCTCCGGCTTCTACACCTACTGACCGTGACCACCGGCGCCCGCCCCGCCTTCACACGGGGTGTGCGCCGGTGACCCGCGAACACCCTCCGCACACGCTCCCGCCCCGCCTGTCCGCGCGATTGACTCGGATCGTCGCACCGACAGTGTCTTCTCGAAATGGGGTACGGACCGTGACCATCCATCCCGAGCGCACCGCCACCACTCCGGCGGAGCTCGCGGAGCTCCGCCGCAACCTCGACGTCGGCGTCGTCCGCATCGACGGCCGGCTCGCCCTGCTCGTCCAGCGCAGCGAACAGGCGGAGCGGGACCTCGCCGAAGTCGCCGAGCGGGTACGGGCCCTGGAGCACGGCCGCTGGCCGCTGCCGTCTCTCGCCGCGCTGACGGGGGTCGCTGCGCTGTGCCTCGCAGTGTGGCAGGCCCTGGCCGGGCGGTGACCTGTGCGTGTCCGTCTGCGGGTCGTTCGTGGCTTGTCGCGCAGTTCCCCGCGCCCCTTACGGGGCGCGGGGCGCCCCCTCAGCCCAGGCGAATGTGGTGCAGCAGAAGCAGCGCGGCGGCCATGTTGGCGGCCGGGACCTCGCCCCGTGCGATCAGGTCCGGCACCAGCTTGAGCGGCACCCACTCACGGCGGTCCGACTCGAAGCCGTCCTCGGGGTCGCCGATGTACTCGGCCTCGTCCGTCCAGTAGATGTGATGCCGGGCGTCGGTGAGCCCGTTGGACGGCTCGACGGACATCAGGTGCCTGAGCGGGCCCGGCCGCCAGCCGGTCTCCTCCTCCATCTCCCGGGCTGCGGCGGCGGCGATGTCCTCGCCGTCCTCGACGACCCCGGCCGCCAGCTCCCAGCCCCAGTTGTCGGTGATGAAACGGTGCCGCCACAGCAGCAGGACCTCATTGGCCGCGTTGACCACGGTGGCCACGGCGACGGGCCGCAACCGGATGAGGAAATGGTCGAGATGACGGCCGTCGGGGAGTTCGACGTCCGCGAGATTGACCTGGAACCAGCGGTTCTCGTAGACGGTCAGCTCCCTGAGATTCTTCCAACGCAACGTTCTGCCACCTTCCGCCGAGGTGGCCACCTCCCGGGCGCCGTCCTGGCGACCTCTCTCACAACGGCACGCGCAGCGCCCCGTCGATCATCTCGGCGGCCTCGGCCGTGGCCGCGCACCCACTTTCGATCAGGTGCTCGCGCACCGCACGGAGCCGGTCCCGTAAGCGCTGCGATTCCATGCCTCTCGCCTGCTCGGTCATCTCCCGCGCGGTGGCCACCGCCTTGTCCGCGTCTCCCTGACGCAGCTCGATGTGCGTGAGCATGGCGAGCCGGTGGACACGGCCCCGGTCGTGGGCGGGGGTGTCGACGGCCCGGTCCGCGTGCTCACGGGCGGGCCCGAGGTCGCCGAGGCTCAGCAGGGCCTCCGCCACCTGTACGTTCACCAGTCCGGGCTGGACATAGCCGGTCTCGGCGGGCTCCAGGCCCCGGTGGATCCGCTCGGCGGCCGCCTCGGCGCGCCGGATGCAGCCCAGCGCCCCCTGGCCGTCCCCGAGCCGCGCGTAGGCCTTGGCCTGCATGGCGTAGAGATCGGCGGCGAGCGCCGGGGTGAGGTCCCGGCCGGCCGCCCGCACCGCGGACTCCGCGAAGGCGACGGCCTGCCGGTACTCCCCCATGAAGAGCGACTGGTTGACGAGGAGGGCGATCACATAGGCGCCCAGGCCACGGTCGTTGCTGGCCTTCGCGAGCCGCAGGGCCTGGTGGAAGTAGCGCTGGGCCAGGCCGTGGGCGTCCGAGTCGTAGGCGCAGATCCCGGCGACGGCCACCAGCCCCCCGGTGGCCCGGTGGAGCTGACGGCCCATGGCGTCGGAGTAGCCGCCGCGCAGCAGGGGCGCGGCCTCCGCGTTGAGGAAGCCGACGACCCGGGCGCGGGTCGCCACTCCGCCCGCTTTGCGGTACATCTGCTCGTAGTGGGCGCGGGCCGCGCGGAGCATCTCGATGTCGGCCATCGAGACCCGGGTGAGCCCGCGCCGGGAGACGTCGGCGTCCTCGGGCGGGTTCTCCCACTCCCACACGGGGATGACGGCGGGGGTGCCGGTGACGGCGGGGGCCCGGACGACGTGCTCGCGCTGCTGCTCGTCGGAGCGCCACAGGGCGGTGGCGCGGTCGACGAAGCCGGACAGCGGGGTGCCGGGGGCCCGGGGGGCACCGGGGGTGGCCAGGCCGATGTCGTCGAGGGTCAGCGCGCGGCGCAGCCGCTCGCCGAGGACCTCGCAGATCAGGTCCGGCACCTGGCCGCGGGGCCGCTGGCCCTTCAGCCAGCGGGCGACGGCGGTGTGTTCGTAACGCAACGCCAGTCCCCGGGCCCGGCCCGCCGCGTTGATGTGCGCGGCGAGACTCGCATGGGAGATTCCCGCTTCGTCGAGGACGGCGTCGAGCAGTGTGTTGGGCTCCATCCTGCCCTCCGGTGCGCTCGGTGGGATCAGCGTAGTGGAGATCCCTTCGCACGGGGTGTGAACGGGCCACGGGCGCGGGCGCACGTCAGGGGCCCGCGACGAGCGCCCGGGGCGGGCGGGAGGCGGCCGGTGGACCGGGGCCGCGGTCGTTCCGCAGGGCGAGTAGGGCGAAGTCGTCCGTGACCGGTCCGCCGGTGTGGCGCAGCAGCGCCGCCTGTACCCGGGCGACGAGGGTCGCGAGGGCGGGCGGGGCGCCCCGGGCGGCCTCGGCGAGGGCGCCCGCGAGGGGGAAGAACGCGCCCGTCGCGTCGCGGGCGTCCTCGACACCGTCGGTGTGGAGCACCAGGACGTCGCCGGGGAGCAGCCGGGTGAGCGGGAGCGGCGACAGCTCGGCGGGCAGGGGGAACACCCCGAGCGGGGGCAGCGGGTCGCCGGGCGCGAGGACGGCCGGCCCGGGCCCGCGGGCCGGATCGCCGTCCGGGTCGCCGGACAGCCGGTGTGGCCAGGGGTGGCCGCAGTTGAGCGCCACGACCTCGCCCTCCGCGCGGACCTCCAGCAGGAGGACGGTCGCGAACTCCTCGGCGTCCGAGCGGTCCCCGCCGGCGCCGGCCGGCTGCCGCTGGTCCCGCTCGTACAGGTGCCGGTGGAGGGCACGCTCCAGGCGGCGCAGCACGTCCGGCAGCCGGGCCTCGTCGTGCGCGGCGTCGCGGAAGCTGCCGAGGAGGGCGGCGGCGGTGCCGAGCGCGGGCAGGCCGTGGCCGCGTACGTCGCCCATGAGGACGCGCACGCCGTAGCGGGTGCCGAGGGCGTCGTAGAGGTCGCCGCCGACGAGCGCGCCCTCGCCCGCGGACACATGGCGGCTGGCGAGCGCGATCCCGTCGAGCCGGGGCGGCAGGGGGCGCAGCAGCACGGTCTGCGCGGTGATCGCGACCTCGCGGGCGCGCTCCAGTTCACCGGTGAGCCGGCGGGTGCGGCCGGAGATCAGATAGCTGGCCGCGACGACGGCGAGGACGGCGCCGCACGTGCCGATCCTGCCGCTCACCGCCGCGCGCCCGGACGCCCCGGGCGGCACGAGCGCGAGCAGCGCGCAGGCACCGCCGAGCAGGACGCACTGACGGCGCCCGGTACCGGCGCAGGCGATCGCGGGTGTCGCGGCGAGGAGTTCGATGAACTGGGTGCCGAGAGGGCTGAGGAGTTCCCAGAGGACGACCGCGAGGACCCACAGCCCGGGCAGTACGAACACGATTCCCCGCCGGAAGCGAGCCGCTCGTGTACGGATCATTCCGTCGGCCCCCTAGCAGCAAAGACGCGCTGATTCTCGCGACAGCGCAAGCCGATGCGGAGGGTTGGCCCCTGTTTTCCACCCGAACGAGGGACGCCGGGCCCCCGTAAGGGGCGCGGGGCTGTGTCTATATGCGGCTCCGCCGCGTGGGCGCGACCAGCCCAGAACCGCCCGCAGCCGCGAGACTCCGGTTCCAACCCGACGCTCGCGCGCGGCGAGCACGCACGACGGGGCCCGGGTAACCCCGGACCCCGTCGTCGCACAGGCCGTCGTCGCTCAGGCCCGCCGCCAGGCGCTACGCGCCGCGCAGCACCGCCCCCGTGCGCTCGACGGCCGCCTGGACGGCCGTGTCGCGCGCGGCCGAGGCCTCGTCGGCCGTCAGCGTCCGGTCGTCGGCGCGGAAGCGCAGAGCGTAGGCCAGCGACTTCTTGCCCTCGCCGAGCTGCGCGCCGGTGAAGACGTCGAACAGGCGCAGCGACTCCAGCAGTTCGCCGGCGCCGTCCCGCAGGGCGGCCTCGACGTCGGCCGCCGGGACCGAGGAGTCGACGACGAGCGCGACGTCCTGGGTGGCGACCGGGAAGGTGGAGACGCGCGGGCCCTGCACGGCGCCGTCGCCGGCCCGCTCCAGCAGATCGAGGTCGATCTCCATGGCGGCGGTCCGCTCCGGCAGGCCGAACGCCTTGACGACGCGCGGGTGGAGCTCACCGGCGTTGCCGACGGCCACCTCCTGCCCGTCGATCAGGACGGACAGCGTCGCGCAGCGGCCCGGGTGGTAGGGCGCCTGCTGGTCCTGACGGATGATCAGCTCCGCGCCGGCCTCACGGGCGACGACGCGGCCCGCCTCGACGGCGTCGGCCCAGCCGGCCGGACGGCCCTGGCCCCACCAGCCGGCCCGCTCGCGGGAGCCGGCGAGGACGACGGCGGCACGGCGCGGCTGCCGGGGCAGCGCGGCGTTCAGGCCGGCGATCTCCTCGTCGGTGGGGCGGCGGTCGACGGGCAGCCGGGCCGGGACGCCCTCGTCGCCGGTCGGCTGGAAGACCAGGCCGGTCTCGAAGAGCGCCAGGTCGTGCTCGCCGCGGCTGTCGTTGCGGCGCAGGGCGGCGAAGAGCCCCGGCAGCATGGTGGTGCGCAGCGCCGGCTCGGCCTCGGAGAGCGGGTTGGCCAGGCGCACGGTGGTGCGGCGCTGGTCGTCGGCCGGCAGGCCCAGGTGGTCCAGGGCCCAGTCCCCGATGAAGGGGTAGTTGAGCACCTCGACGTAGCCGGCCCCGGCCAGGGCCCGGCCGACGCGGCGGTGGAGCCGCTGACGGTGGGTCAGGCCACGTCCGGCGGGCGGCGCGGGCAGCGCCGAGGGCACGTTGGCGTAGCCCTCCAGCCGGATGACCTCCTCGGCGAGGTCGTTGGGGTCGGTGAGGTCGGGCCGCCAGCTGGGGACGGTGACGATCAGCTCGTCCTGGCCGTAGACGTCGCAGCCGACCTCCTGGAGGCGGCGGACGACGGTCTCGCGGCCGTACTCGAGACCGGCGACGCGGTCCGGGTGGTCCGCGCTGATGGAGATGGTGCGCGGCCCGCTGGGGGCGACGATCTCGGTGACGCCGGCCTCGGCGGTGCCGCCCGCGAGCAGCACCAGCAGGTCGACCGTGCGCTGGGCGGCGGCGGAGGCGGCCTGCGGGTCGACACCGCGCTCGAAGCGCTTGGACGCCTCGGTGGTGAGCCGGTGGCGGCGGGCGGCGCGGGCGATGGCGACCGCGTCGAAGTGGGCGGCCTCGATGACCACGTCGGTCGAGCCCTGGCCCGCGGCGTGGTCGGCGATCTCCGTCTCGGCGCCGCCCATCACACCGGCGAGGCCGATGGGGCCCCGGTTGTCGGTGATGACCAGGTCCTCGGCGTCCAGGACGCGCTTGGTCCCGTCGAGGGTGGTGAGCTTCTCGCCGGGCTGGGCGCGGCGCACGCCGATCGTGCCGTCCAGGGTGGCGCGGTCGTAGGCGTGCAGCGGCTGGCCCAGCTCGAGCATCACGTAGTTGGTGACGTCGACGGTCAGCGAGATCGGGCGCATGCCGGCCTTCTGGAGGCGGCGGCGCAGCCAGATCGGCGACTGGGCCTCGGGGTCGATGCCGGTGACCGTGCGGGCGGTGAAGCGGTCGCAGCCGCTGGGGTCGGCGACGGCGACCGGGTAGCCGTAGCTGTTGGGCGCGGGCACGTCCAGCAGGGCCGGGTCGCGCAGCGGCAGGCCGTAGGCGGTGGCCGCCTCACGGGCGATGCCGCGCATCGACAGGCAGTAGCCGCGGTCGGGGGTGACGGCGATGTCGAGGACCTCGTCGACGAGCTGGAGCAGCTCGATCGCGTCGGTGCCGACCTCGTGCTCGTTGGAGAGCACGATGATGCCGTGGGTGCCGTCGTCGCCCATGCCCAGCTCGTCGCCGGAGCAGATCATGCCGCGCGAGACCTTGCCGTACGTCTTGCGCTCGGCGATGGCGAAGTCACCGGGGAGCACGGCGCCGGGCAGCGCGACGACGACCTTGTCGCCGACGGTGAAGTTACGGGCGCCGCAGACGATCTCCTGCGGCTCACCGGTGCCGTTGGCCGTGCCGACGTCGACGGTGCAGAAACGGATCGGCTTGCGGAAGCCCTCGAGCTCCTCGATGGTGAGGACCTTGCCGACGACGAGGGGGCCGGTCAGGTCGGCACCCAGCTGCTCGACGCGCTCGACCTCGAGGCCGGCGTCGATCAGCTTGGCCTGCACGTCGCGGCCGGTCTCGCCGGCCGGCAGGTCGACGTATTCCCGCAGCCAGGAAAGCGGGGCGCGCATCAGATCTCCATCCCGAACGGCCGGGTGAAGCGCACGTCACCCTCGACCATGTCTCGCATGTCCTCGACGTTGTGGCGGAACATCAGCATCCGCTCGATGCCGAACCCGAAGGCGAAGCCGCTGTACTTCTCCGGGTCGATGCCCGCGGCGGTCAGCACCCGGGGGTTGACCATGCCGCAGCCGCCCAGTTCGATCCAGCCCTCGCTGGAGCAGGTGCGGCACGCCTTGTCGGGGTTGCCCACCGACTCGCCGCGGCAGGCGAAGCACACCATGTCCATCTCGGCGGACGGCTCGGTGAACGGGAAGTACGACGGGCGCAGCCGGGTCCGCATGTCCTCGCCGAACAGCACCCGCACCATGTGGTCGAGGGTGCCCTTGAGGTCCGCCATGGTCAGGCCCTCGTCGATGGCGAGGAGCTCGACCTGGTGGAAGACGGGGGTGTGGGTGGCGTCCAGCTCGTCGGTGCGGTAGACGCGGCCCGGGCAGATCACGTAGACCGGGGGCTCGCGGTCGAGCATCGAGCGGATCTGCACCGGCGAGGTGTGGGTGCGCAGCACGACGCCGGAGTCGGCGACCTCCTTCTTGGCGCCCCGCACGAAGAAGGTGTCCTGCATGGTGCGGGCCGGGTGGTCCGGCGCCAGGTTGAGGGCGTCGAAGTTGAACCACTCGGCCTCGACCTCGGGGCCCTCGGCGACCTCGTAGCCCATGGCCACGAAGACGTCCTCGATGCGCTCGCCGATCGTGGTCAGCGGGTGGCGGGCGCCGGCCGGCACACGGTCGTACGGCAGGGTGACGTCCACCGCCTCCTCGACCAGGACACGGGCGTCGCGCTCGGCCTCCAGCTCCGCCTGACGGGCGGCGAGGGCCTTGTTCACGGCGCCGCGGGCCATGCCCACGCGCTTGCCCGCCTCGGCCTTGGCCTGCGGCGGCAGGGCGCCGATCTCGCGGTTGGCGAGGGCCAGCGGGGAGCGGTCGCCCATGTGGGCGGCCTTCGCCTCGCGGAGGGCTTCGAGGTCGGCGGCAGCGGCGAGGGCGGCGAGCGCCTCGTCCCGCATCCGCTCGATCTCTTCCGGTTTCAGTGCCTCGACCTCGACAGGGTCGTACGACTTATTGGGTGCCGACATCTCTTCCCGTGCTTCCGATTGGGGTGGCTTCGCTTCGCTGCGCGACTTCGCCCGACGACGTTGGCCAAAGGTGGTGCCAAAGGTGCCAAAGGTCGAGTCTAAGGGGCGCGTGTGGTGGGATGAGCCCGTGGGCCGCGCTCAGGCCTGGGTGAGAAAGGCCGGGGCACCCACGGGCAGGGTAAATCGGAACTGGGCACCGCCGCGGGCGGCCCGCCCCACCGTGATCGTCCCGCCGTGGGCGTCGACGATGCCCTTGACGATGTACAGCCCCAGGCCGGTGCCGCCGCGCTTGCTCCCGCGCCAGAAGCGGGTGAAGACGCGGGCCATCGACTCCTCCGGGATGCCGGGGCCCTCATCGCTCACGGTGACCGCCGTCCCCTCCGCGTGGGCCTTCGTCAGTGCTGGTGTCACTTCTATGGTGACGACTCCCTCGCCGTGGCGCACGGCGTTTTCCAGGAGGTTGCCCAGCACCTGGTCCACCTTGTCCGGATCCGCCCAGAGTGGGGGCAGCGCGTCGGCGACCTTGATCTCGAACCGCTCGGGCCGCATCCCGGCCCGGGTGTAGCTCGCCACGTGCCGGCGGACGGCGGCGGCCATGTCGACCGGCTGCCGGCGCACCTCCAGCCGGCCGGAGTCGATCCGGGAGATGTCCAGCAGCTCGGCGATCAGCCGGGTGACCCGGTCGGCGTCGGCGTCGACCGTCTCCAGCATCAGCCGCTTCTGGTCGTCGGTGAACCGCTCCCACTTGGCCAGCAGCGTGGCCGTGAAGCCCTTGACGGAGGTCAGCGGGGAGCGCAGCTCATGGGCGACGGTGGCGATCAGCTCGGCGTGGCTGCGCTCGGTGCGCCGACGCGCCTCGGTGCCGCGCAGCTGGACCACCACGCGCGTCACCGGCCCGCCGGGCCGCTCGCGGACGTAGCGGGCGGAGACCAGCACCTGGCGGCCGCCGGGCAGCAGCAGATTGCGCTCGGGCTGGCCGGTGCGGGTGGCGAGGCCGCCGTAGGGGTCGGTCACGGCCCACCAGCGGCGGCCGTCCAGATCCTCCAGCGGCAGGGCGCTCTCCAGCTGCCGGCCCAGCGCGTCGCCCGGCCGCACGGCGGTGATCCGGGCCGCGGCGGCGTTGAAGCAGGTGATCCGGCCGGTGGCGTCGGCGACGACCAGCCCGTCGGGCAGATCGTCGGCGTGGAGGCCGGCGGCCGGCCCCGGGGAGCCCTTGGAGGCGGCCGGGCACGTGCCGGCCACCGTACTCCCGGACGTTCTGATGTTCATCGACCCGCACCCCCTCCCGACCCCCGGAGCGCCAACCCTACTAGCTGGAGGTCACGGAGCGGCACCCTCCGGACGCGCGCTGCGCACGGGCGGAGGCGTAGAGGCACACCGCGGCGGCGGTGGCGAGGTTGAGGCTCTCGGCCTTTCCGTGGATCGGGACGCGCACCACGGCGTCGGCGAGCGCCCGGGTCTCCTCCGGCAGGCCCCAGGCCTCGTTGCCGAAGATCCAGGCGCTGGGCCCGCCCATGCTGCCCTGGTCCAGCTCCTCGTCCAGGTCCTTGTCGCCGGCGCCGTCGGCGGCCAGGATCCGCGCCCCGGCGGCCTTCAGGCCCGCGACGGCCTGCTCGACGGGGACGCCCACGGCCACCGGCAGGTGGAAGAGGGAGCCCACGGAGGCCCGTACCGACTTGGGGTTGTAGAGGTCCACGGAGGCGTCGGTCAGGACGACGGCGTCGGCGCCCGCGGCGTCCGCGCAGCGCAGGACCGTACCGGCGTTGCCGGGGTCGCGGACGTGCGCGAGGACGGCCACCAGCCGGGGGCGGCCGGCGAGGATCTCCTCGAAGGGCGAGTCCAGGAAGCGGCACAGGCCGACGATGCCCTGCGGGGTGACGGTGTCGGACATCTCCGCGATGACCTCGTCCGTCGCGGTGAGCACGGGTACCCCGGCGGCGTGGGCAGCGGCGACGATGTCCGCGTGGCGCTCGGCGGCGTCCGGCGTCACGTACACCTCGATGAGGTGGTCGACGGCCTCGCGCACGGACTGCGGGCCCTCCGCGATGAAGCGGCGTTCCTTGCTGCGGAAGCTCCGCTTGGCGAGACGGCGGGCCGCGATGACACGGGGCGATCGCAGGGAGGTCAGCTCGGGGGCCGCCATGGGCTCACTTTCGGTAGCGGAGGTGCGGTGGGCGTCCGGTCACACCACGTGCTGGGGCCCGGACGCGAGCGGACCCGCAGGCCGGGGGCCTGCGGGTCCGAGCGGTGCCTTGCGGCGCCTGGATCAGGCGGCGGCCTTCGGCGCGTTGACGTCGGCCGGCAGGGCCTTCTGAGCGGCCTCGACGAGCGCGGCGAACGCGTTCATGTCGTTGACGGCCAGCTCGGCCAGCATCTTGCGGTCCACCTCGATGTTGGCGGCCTTCAGACCCTGGATGAGGCGGTTGTACGTCATGCCGTTCTGGCGGGCAGCGGCGTTGATGCGCTGGATCCACAGCTGACGGAAGTCGCCCTTGCGCTTCTTGCGGTCGTTGTAGTTGTAGACCAGGGAGTGGGTGACCTGCTCCTTGGCCTTGCGGTACAGACGCGACCGCTGACCGCGGTAGCCGCTGGCCTGCTCGAGGATCGCCCGGCGCTTCTTGTGCGCATTGACTGCGCGCTTGACGCGTGCCACTTGTTAACTCCTTGTAGCGGGGCCGTGGTGGGTTGTCACACGACCCGAAAACGATTGGGTCCCGGTGTGGACATTCGGCGCGAAGCCGAATGTCACATGCCGAGAAGCTTCTTGATCTTCTTGGCGTCGGCCGGGGCCATCTCGGCGTTGCCGGTGAGGCGACGCGTCAGGCGGGACGACTTGTGCTCGAGCAGGTGGCGCTTGCCAGCGCGCTCACGCAGGACCTTGCCGGAGCCGGTGACCTTGAAGCGCTTCTTGGCACCGCTGTGCGACTTGTTCTTCGGCATAGCGCCGTTCTCTCCTCGTCGGTGGCACTCCACGGCCCTGTGGGGGGCGCGGTGAAGCGTCAACTGTTGATTGCTGTCCGGAGCGGGGGACGCCCCGGAGTGAGCACCAGGGCCGCGAGGCCCCGGGATCACGCCTCTGCGGGCTCCTCGGGGGCGTCCACGTCCGCGGTGGTTCCACCCTGGCGCTCCGCCTTGCGGGCGGCCTGGGCCTCGCGGGCTTCGGCCATCGCCTCGGTCTTCTTCTTGTGCGGACCGAGAACCATGATCATGTTCCGGCCGTCCTGCTTGGGGTTCGACTCGACGAAACCCAGGTCCTGGACGTCCTCCGCGAGGCGCTGCAGCAGTCGGTAGCCGAGCTCCGGCCGGGACTGCTCGCGACCACGGAACATGATCGTGATCTTGACCTTGTCGCCCTGCTTGAGGAACCGGACGACGTGACCCTTCTTGGTGTCATAGTCGTGCGGGTCGATCTTCGGCCGGAGCTTCATCTCCTTGATGACCGTGTGCGCCTGGTTCTTGCGCGCCTCACGGGCCTTCATGGCCGACTCGTACTTGAACTTCCCGTAGTCCATGAGCTTGCAGACCGGCGGGCGTGCGTTCGCCGCCACCTCGACCAGGTCGAGGTCGTACTCCTGCGCAAGCTCCAGGGCCTTGGCAAGCGGCACGATGCCTACCTGCTCGCCGCTGGGGCCGACAAGTCGCACCTCGGGAACACGGATCCGGTCGTTGATGCGGGGCTCGGCGCTGATGGGGCCTCCTCGGTAGCACCACGCGGCGCCCTCGTGGGGCCGCGCAACGTCTTTTCGTAAAGACCAACCGCGCCGGCACATGAAAAATGCCCCGACGGGCACAGGCGGGGCTCCATACCGGAACACCGCCACGGCAAGCCGCGGGGCGCTATCGGGCAGCTCCATCGTCCGTACGGAACGATGGCTACCGCCTGACCGGAGACCTGCCGACCGATGGTCGACCAGGTGGGAGAACGGAGCTCCACTTGTGGGCCGGGCACACGGATGCGCTCAGCCGGTCGTTTACCGACGATAGCAGGTGGGAGGCAGGCGTGCTAACCGGGCGTACCGGCCGGTGGAGAACCGATCCGGCACCGGGACGTATCGTGTGCGCCATGAGCGACGCGACCCCCACCAGCGGGGAGAACCCCACCCCCGACTTCGACACCATGACCCGCGACATCGCGGACGTCCCCGCCGTCGAGGTGATCACCACGGTCGCGGTGCACCTGATGAGCGCGGCGGCGGTCAACCTCGGCCTCGCCGAGGACGGCGAGCGGCACAAGGACCTCGACGAGGCCCGCAAGCTGATCACCGCGCTCGCCGGGCTGGTCACCGCGAGCGCCACCGAGGTCAGCAACTTCCACGCGGCCCCGCTGCGCGACGGCCTGAAGTCGCTCCAGCTGGCCTTCCGCGAGGCGTCCGTCGTCCCGGACGAGCCGGGCCAGGGGCCCGGTGAGAAGTTCACCGGACCCGTGTACGCCTAGCGGGTTCTCCTCGAGGGCCGGTCAGGCCGGGCCGCCGTAGTGCGGCCGGTCGGGCCGGCCCTCGCCCGTACCCGCCAGCGGCTCGGGCGCCGCGAGCTCGTCCGCGAGCATGGCAACCCCGTGCGGCGGGTGGGTGACCCGGTGGGCGTATGAGGCGAGGGCGCCGCCGACCAGCGGGGCGACGATGAACAGCCACAGCTGGGACAGGGCCGCGCCGCCCGCGAAGAGCGCCGGGCCGATGCTGCGCGCCGGGTTGACCGAGGTGCCGGTCAGCGGCACGCCGACCAGGTGG
Organism: Streptomyces luteoverticillatus; assembly: GCF_003970715.1. Classification (NCBI taxonomy): domain Bacteria; kingdom Bacillati; phylum Actinomycetota; class Actinomycetes; order Kitasatosporales; family Streptomycetaceae; genus Streptomyces; species Streptomyces luteoverticillatus. The sequence goes on from NZ_CP034587.1 coordinate 1,468,319, forward strand.
TCCACCGCCAGCGCCAGGCCGATGGCCAGCCCGCCGAAGCCCACGACGGCGACCCGGTGGGTCACCGCGAGCACCACGAACACCAGCAGGAAGGTCAGGACGACCTCGGCGAGGAACGCGCCGCCGGTGTTGATGTGCACGGCCGAGCGGTCCGCGTAGCCGTTGCTGCCGAACGTCCCGTCGGTCTTGATCCCGGGCACCTGTTTGGCGATCAGGAAGAGGATCGCCGCGCCGACGATGCCGCCCACCAGCTGCGCGATCCAGTACTCGATGGCTGTGTGGATCGTGATGCGGCGCTCCAGCAGCAGGCCGAGCGTCACCGCCGGGTTGAGGTGGCAGCCCGACACCGGCCCCAGGGCGTACACCAGGGCCAGAAGAGTGAAGCCGAATGTCAGGGCGATGCCGACCACGCCGATGTAGTCGGCCGCGAGGACGGCAGAGCCCACGGCGAACAGCACCAGCAGCAGGGTTCCGAGGAACTCGGAAGCGGCGGTCCTGGTCTTCACCGGGTCCAGATTGGCCAGGGCCGGCTTCACGTTCTTCAGGGCGTCCATGGCGACCTCCTGAGGATCTCGTGGACCGTCCTCGTGAAATTGTCGGACGGTCTCCCCCGGAGCGCCTGTCGGGACCGCCGCGACAAGGCCGCCGAGGCCGGTGGCCCGGCCGGCGGCCGCGGCCCGGCTAGCGGCTGAAGAGCGCCTCTCCCGGGACGTGCGCCGTCGCCGGCAGCAGGGCGAGGTCCAGGCCCCGCACCAGCCGCTCGCGCAGCACCTCGGCGGCGGCCAGCCCCTCGGCGACCCGGCGCACCACGTCACCGGGCGCCGCGTCCCCGGCCAGGACCAGCGCCAGCGTCCCGTCGGCCTCGCCGGACGGGGTGAGGTGGGCCCGCAGCACCCCGGGCTCGGCCGCGAGGACGTCCCGCAGGGCGCCGGTGACGGCGGGGTCGGCCAGCGGGTCCGCGCTGTCGCGGCCCTCGGCCAGCGCCAGCAGCGCGGGGCCGGTCAGCGGGTAGGTCACGGGACCGGCCAGGTCCAGCACGATGGTGTCCGCCTTCTCGTGCACGGCGGCCTGCAGGGCCTGGTGGAGCGGCACGGCCACGGGCCGGGCGTCGGCGCGCCACCGCTTCATCGTCTCCATCGAGGTGAACGCGGGCAGCGCGCGGCGCCCGTCCGGCGCCTGGAGCGTCGGTACGGCCATGTCGCTGGTCTTCTCGCGCTTGAGCCCGTCGGGCCCGGTCTCCACCTCGCCGAGGACGGCCACCACGGGCACGAGCAGCCGGACGCCCGGCAGGGCGGCCAGCACCCGCCCCTCCGCCTCGGCCGACCGGTCCGCCGCCCAGGCGGCGAGCGCCTCGGCGAGAGCGGGGTCGGCGGAGCCGTCGTCGTCGGAGAACTGGGAGTCCGGGATGTTCTTGAGCGCCACGGCCCGAGCGTATCCGGTGGGGTCCCCCCGCCGGGGGCCCGGGGGCTCCGCTGAATTCAGCCCGTCCGGCGTTTGAGGACACCGGGCGAAGCCCGGTCCGGGGGCCCGGGGGCTCGCCCCCGGTTACGGGAAGGGGCGGGATCGGGGAGCGGACACCCTCGGCCGACGCCGCAGCGCCGCCGACACCACGAGCAGCAACACCCCCACCCCGCCCGCGACGAGCGCGGAGACACCCGGCCCGCCCCTGGAGGCATCCCCGGGCGCGGACCCCGGCCCCCCGCCGAAGTACCGCGGCACCGCGGCCGCGCGGCGCGTCCGCACACCCTCCCGGCCCGCCTTCTCGATGGCGGCCGCCGGGTCCACCATCCCCGCGCCGACCTCGTCGTCGCGGCCGCCCGTCGGCCGGTCCCGCGCGGTGTCGGTCAGCAGCTCGCGAACCCGCTCCGGGCTCAGCCCCGGCCGGGCGGCGCGCAGGAGCGCCACGGCCCCGGAGACGAAGGCGGAGGCCGCGCTCGTCCCCCAGCCCTCGTAGTAGCGCCGGTCCGGGTCGGCGATGACGACGTCGACGCCGGGTGCGCTGACGGTGGCGTACCAGCGGCGGGTGGAGAAGGAGGCGCGGCCGCCGTAGCGGTCGACGGCCGTCACGGCGATCACGCCGGGGTAGGCAGCCGGGTAGGAGACGTGGTCGCCGTGCTCGCCGCCGTTGCCGGCGGAGGCGACGACGACGGCCCCCTTGGCGAGCGCGTACTGCACGGCCGCGTCCTCGCGCGGCTCGGGGTGGGCGGTGTCGCTGTCGTCGCCCAGGGACAGGTTGATCACGTCGGCGCCGTGGTCGGCGGCCCAGCGGATGCCGTCCGCCAGCGCGCTGCCGCGTGCTCCCCGGGCCTTGGCGCGGGCGGGGTCGCTGTCCTCGAGGATCACGCGCACCGGGAGGATCCTCGCCTCGGGGGCGACGCCGGTGATCCCGTCGGCGTCGTCGTCGCCGTGCCCGCGCCCGGCGATGATCCCGGCCATGGCGGTGCCGTGCCGGGCCCAGGACCGGTCGCCGGGCCCGGCGCCGAAGCCGATCAGGTCCTTGCCGGGGAGCACCCGTCCCCGCAGGTCGGGGTGGCCGTCATCGACACCGGTATCGAGCACGGCGACGGTGATCCCGGCCCCCTTGGTGGTCCGCCAGACGTCCTGGACGTGGAGGGCGTCGAGCGCCCACTCCTGCGCCCTTATGGCGTCCGCCCGGGCCGGGGCGGCGGCGAGCACGGCGAGGGCGGTCCCGGCGGCCAGCGCGGCCAGGGCCCGGCGCGAGCGCGTCATCGGCCGTCCTCCCGGCCCGCCGGCCGGTGCGCGGCGTCGCGGTAGGCGCGCTCCACTTCCTCCGCGAGGGCCGTCGCGTCATGGCCGAGGCCCGCCTGCGCCGGGGCCTCGGTGGCGCCGGGGACGACCGCCCGGGCGGCGGGCAGCGGCGGGGTGCCCGTGCGGCCGTCGGTGAAGCCGGTGACGGCGTAGACGACGGCGGGCACGTCCGTCATGACGGTGATGTACCAGCAGGCGCGCTGCGCGTCGCCGAAGCGCGCGGCGGGGGTGTCGCGGAGCGCGAGGGGGCGGGGCATCAGGTCGGCGCGCTCGTCGAGGTGTTCGTCGGCGAACCGGCGGCGCAGGGCGCGCATGCCGGCGGCGTCGGCGTCGGTGACGAGCAGGCCGACGGTGGTCACGTGCGACGACGTGGCGTCGGCGTAGGTGGCGCGCAGCAGCCGGGCGCAGCCGACGGGGGCCAGGGCGGTGGCGAGGAGGGGATCGAAGGCGTCGGCGCAGCCGCTGTCGGGGGCGACGCCCAGCCGGATCCAGTCGCGCGGGGCGCCGCCGGGTCCGGCCGCGTCCCGGTGGACGGTGGCCGGGAAGATCCGGTCGACGGGGAGGCCGCGCCAGAGCGTGGCGCCGCGCGTGTAGGCGGCCTCGGCGGCGGAGCCGTCGGCCGGGCCGGCGGCCAGGCAACTCCCGGTGACGGCCCCGGCTATGAGGCCGAGCCCGAGGACCAGGCTGACGGCGGCGGCGACGGCGCGCCCGGAGCCCCGCGAGGGCGGGCCGGGAGCGGGCACGGGGACGGGGAGCGGGGGCGGCAGGGGTGCCCAGTGGGGGGCGGGGGGCGGCGGCAGGGCTTCCGCTTCGGTGCTCAACCTGCGCTCCCCCTTGCGAGCCGGCCGGTCGTACCGCCGTATGTCGGACATCCGCCACATCCGCCACCGGCCCGAAGACCGTGGCGTGCGCGCCACTTTACGGTGCGCGACGCGACGGGTGCCATTCGCCCGGGCCCGACCCCTGGTCAGCGGATTCCGGCTCTGGCAGGCTGCCCGCCATGTCGTCCGACAGAGCGCGTTACGACCGGGCCACCGCCCATCTGGACGCTCCCCTCGCGGTGGTCGATACCGGGGCGTTCGATGCCAATGCCGCCGATCTGGTACGACGAGCGGGGGGCAAACCGGTGCGAGTGGCGAGCAAATCGGTGCGGTGCCGTGCACTGCTGGAGCGGGTGCTGGCGCGCGACGGCTTCGCGGGCGTGCTGGCCTACACCCTCGCCGAGGCGCTGTGGCTGGCGCGTTCGGGGATTCCGGACGTCCTGATCGCCTATCCGTCGACGGACCGCACGGGCCTGGCGGAACTGACCGCGGACCCGAAACTAGCCGCTGCCATAACAGTCATGGTGGACGACCCGACACAACTGACAATCGCAGAATCGGCCCGAACGGGCAGTGAGGAGATCCGGGTCTGCCTGGAGTTGGACGTCTCACTGCGCCTGCTTGGGGCAGGGTACGGATCGGGGCGTTGCGGTCGCCGGTGGCCGATCCGGGCGAACTGGCGGAGCTGGCGAGGGCCGTGGACCGCCGCCCAGGGTTCCGACTGGTGGGCCTGATGGCCTATGAGGCGCACGTGGCGGGTGTGGCTGACACAACGGCCGGGCGTCCCCTGCGCTCCCGGGCGATCCGGCTGATGCAGTCCGTCGCCCGCGAGCGGGTGGCGGCCGTGCGCGCGGAGGCGGTGCGGGCCGTACGGGAGGTGACGGAACTGGAGTTCGTCAACGGCGGCGGCACGGGCAGCGTGCAGCACACGGCGGCCGAGGACGCGGTGACGGAGATCGCCGCCGGGTCGGGGCTGTACGCGCCGCGCCTGTTCGACGACTACTCGTCCTTCACCGCCCGCCCCGCCGCGCTGTTCGCCCTGCCCGTGGTGCGCCGGCCCGGGGTGGGCGTGGTCACGGTCCTGGGCGGCGGCTACCCCGCGTCGGGCGCGGCCGGTCGGGACCGCCTGCCGGTCCCGTACCTCCCGGCGGGCCTGCGGCTGGCGAACCAGGAGGGCGCGGGCGAGGTGCAGACCCCGCTGCTCGGGCACCCTGCCGACGATCTGCTGATCGGCGACCGGGTGTGGTTCCGGCACGCCAAGGCGGGCGAACTGTGCGAGCGGTTCGCGGAGCTCCACCTTGTGGAGGGCGACCGGGTGGTGGGGACGGTCCCCACGTACCGGGGGGAGGGCCGCACGTTCCTGTAACGGGCCGCCTCCGGCGCGGGGTGCGGTTGGCTTTCCGGGTGCCCCGCCGCGGGGGTGCCCGCGCCTGGCGGCGCGGGATTTCGCCCACCCGCCCGCCCGATTACCCGGAAGCGCACCCACGAGGTACTGACGTGAGGGGGCGGGGTGGGGTGGATGGGCCCTGGTAGGGGCGTGAAGAGCTCTTCGCCGCTGGAGCCAAGGTCGGGGCACCCAGCACCAAAGTGGCAGGCACCGCGAAGAGGTCAGCCCCGTAAGGGCCCGTCCGCCCCACCCCGCCCCCGACCCACGACACCAACCACCTACGGCACAAGAATCAGCCGCACCGGATCCCCGTCCTTCTTCCGCAACCGCTCGACACCGACCGCCGCCTCCGCCAGCGGCAGCGTGCCGCTGACCGACCGCCCAAGATCCAGCCGCCCCAAGCGCGCGAGCGCCACGAGCTCGTCCACGTGCCCAGGCGCCGACCCGTAGTGCCCCAGAACCTGCTGCTCGCGAAAAATAAGAGCCGCACTGTCGGCCAAGGTCAGCGGCCCAGGAGCGATACCGACGAGCACCAGCCGCCCACCCCGCCCCAAACACCGCACGGCCTGGTCACGCACGGCCGACACACCCGCCGTGTCGAGGGCGAGGTCGAGCCCCGACCCCCCGGTCGCCTCCAGAATCCGCTCGCGAACATCCACCGCACCGGCGTCCAGAACAACATCCGCGCCGAACTCCAGGGCCCGCCGCCGGGCACCCTCCAGCGGGTCGACGGCAACAATGGGCGCAGCCCCGGCAAGCCGCAGCAACTGCACCGCGTGCGCACCGAGACCACCGACACCCCACACCCCGGCGGGACGGCCGGGCCGCACCCGCCCAGTCGTCGTGATGGCGGCCCAGGGCGTGGAGACGGCGTCGGGAATGATGGCCGCCTGCTCGAAGGGAAGCCCGTCGGGGACCGGGACGAGCGTGTGGTGGTTGGCGAGGGCGTACTCGGCCCACCCACCGTCGTAGTCGACGCCGCGCGTACGGACGGCCCGGCACGGCTCGTGGCGGACGCACCCGCCGCACTCCCCACACCGCTCCCCCGCCTGGAGCAGAACACGCTGCCCGGCGGCCCAGGGTGCGGGAACGTCCGGCCCAAGGACGTCAACGACCCCGGCGACCTCATGCCCCAGAGTGACCTTCCCGTCCCGGGCAAAGGCGGGCTTGAGCTCACCGTCCACAAGATGAACGTCGGACAGGCAGATACCCGCGGCCCGCACCCGAACCCGGACCTGCCCGGGTCCGGGCTCGGGAACGGGTACCTCCTCCACGGCGAAACGGCCCGACCGCAGGTCGAGCCGTCCGGCGAGCATCGTCTCGGGCATGTCCGGATACCTCCGTGATCGACAGGCTTCACCTGGCGACAGAACCTGCCCGAGGAAACGTTCTTTCAACCCACCTGAGCCCGGCGGAAGACCCGGTCAGAACGCCAAATCCACCTGATCCGGAATCACGCTGCCATCCGCACGCCGCACCGGCACCTTGGACCCGTCGGCGGCTGTGGCACCGGTCGTCGAGCACGGGTACGTGCCGGCCTTACGCGGCATCGGGTCGATGAACATCGGGTTGGCCACCCAGCGACCATCCGCGTCATCGAACGCGCGGCACATCAGCTCGGACTTGTTGCGGTTGATGGCGACGTGCGCGCCGGTCGCGTCGTTCACGAACGTCACGTCCGTGTCGGCGTCGCCCGCGCCGAGCGCGATGCGGTGGGCCGGGTCCTGCTGCTTCCAGGCGGCGGCGCCCTTGATCTTGAAGATCTCCTGGTTGATCATGCAGCGCTTGCCGTCCATGTACGGCAGGGCGTCACCGCGCCCGGTCTCGACGCCACCACAACCCTTGATGACGGGGGTCAGCCGCCCGTGCTTGGTGACGTTGCGAATGCCGATGGTGTGCTTCGCGTCGAGGCCCACGCCGTCCGACCAGGCCTCGGCGATCGGCTCGGAGGAGGCGGAGACGATGTAGACGTCGAATCCGGCCGCCTTGAGCGTACGGATCAGGTCCTTCTGCTGGTCGTAGTAGCGCACGTACCCGGCGAGGGTGTGGGTGCCGACCTTCTGCGTGGCGCCGACGGGCGCGGCGAGCTGCTCGGCGCGGGCCTGCCGGGCGAAGGAGGTGAGCGCGGCCGGGGTGTGGCCGGCGAAGAGCTGCGGTATCCAGGCGTAGCCGGGGACGGTGCGGCGGTGGTTCCAGTCGCCGGCGAAGGCGTCCTCGCCCGCCATGGTCTTCGACTTCTCGCGGATCTCGAAGATCTCGTCGGCGCAGGCGGTGTTCTTCGAGGTGGGCAGCGGGCGGCCGACGCGAACGGCCGTGCCGCAGGCCTTGGTGAGCGCCTTGTCCGCGGCAGGCGTCAGGAAGGCGTTGGTGTCCGTCCAGTGCGCGGGCCGCAGGATCTTGTCGTGCTTGAGGGCCCAGGCGAGGGTCGCGTCCGTGATGTCGTTCTTGACGACGGTGTTGTCCCAGTCGAAGGCGGCGACCGGGCGCGGGCCGCGCTTGCCGGAACAGGTGCCGCGCTCGTCGATCATCTTCTGGAGCTTGGCGCGGTTGTCGCCGTACCAGGGGAGCTTGGTGTCGAGCTGAGGACAGTTCGCGCGGGGCGTGCGGTCGTGGGCGGTGGCCGCGCCGGCGGGGAGCGGGGCGGCGGCGAGGGCGGCGACGGTGGCAAGACCGACGACAATGGCGGACGTGGTGCGCATGTGCTCTCTTTGGTGCGAGTGACGGACGAGGACAGAAACCAGGACCGGCCGACGAAGAAACGACCGACCGGTCCGGACTTTCGATCATGGACCCTACAGCGGGGTCACACCTACAGCGGCGTCACATAGGCCCCCGCGATGCCTCCGTCCACGAGGAACTCGGCGGCGTTCACGAAGGACGAGTCGTCGCTGGCCAGGAAGGCGACGGCGGCCGCGATCTCCTCCGGCTCGGCGAACCGCCCCACCGGCACGTGCACCAGCCGGCGCGCGGCCCGCTCCGGGTCCTTGGCGAACAGCTCCTTGAGCAGCGGGGTGTTCACCGGCCCCGGGCACAGCGCGTTGACCCGGATGCCCTCGCGGGCGAACTGCACCCCGAGCTCGCGGGACATCGCCAGCACGCCGCCCTTGGAGGCGGTGTAGCTGATCTGCGAGGTGGCGGCGCCCATCACGGCGACGAAGGAGGCGGTGTTGATGACGGAGCCCCGCCCCTGCCGCCGCATGTACGGCAGCGCGGCCTTGCAGCAGAGGTAGACGGAGGTGAGGTTGACCTCCTGGACCCGCTTCCAGGCCTCCAGGCCGGTGGTGAGGATGGAGTCGTCCTCGGGCGGGGAGATCCCGGCGTTGTTGAAGGCGATGTCGACGGAACCGTAGGTCTCGTGGGCGGCCTGGAACAGCGCCTCGACCTGGACGGGATCGGTCACATCGGTACGGACGAAGAGCCCGCCGACCGCGTCGGCCGCGGCCTTGCCGGCGTTCTCGTCGATGTCGGCGCAGACGACGTGGGCGCCTTCGGAGGCGAGCCGCCGGGCGCTGGCCAGGCCGATGCCGCTGCCGGCTCCGGTGACGACGGCGGTGCGCCCGACGAGGCGGCGGCAGACAACTCGCGGGTCGGTCACTGGTTCTCCTCCAGAGGGTCGATGGCGACGAACACGTTCTTGGTCTCGGTGAAGGCGGCGAGCGCGCCGGGCCCCAGCTCCCGGCCGAGGCCGGACCGCTTGAAGCCGCCGAAGGGCGTCCAGTAGCGGACGCTGCTGTGGGAGTTGACGGAGAGGTTGCCGGCGGCGACGGCCCGGGAGACCCGCAGGGCGCGGGAGACGTCCCGGGTCCACACCGAGCCGGACAGCCCGTAGTCGGTGGCGTTGGCGAGCCGTACCGCCTCCGCCTCGTCCTCGAAGGGGATGACGACGGCGACGGGCCCGAAGACCTCCTCCACGGCCACCCGGTCGCCGGGGGCCGCCGCCAGCACGGTCGCGGGGTACCAGTAGCCCTTGCCGGAGGGCACCTCGCCGCGGAAGAGGGCCGGGGCGCTCTCGGGGACGTAGGACCGTACGCGCTCGCGGTGGGCGGCGGAGATCAGCGGGCCCATCCGCGTCGCCGGGTCGGTGGGGTCGCCGACGGTGAAGGACTTCACGGCCGGTTCCAGCAGCTCCAGGAAGCGGTCGTGGACGGACCGCTGGACGAGGATGCGGCTCCGGGCGCAGCAGTCCTGGCCGGTGTTGTCGAGGAAGGAGTCCGGGGCGGCGGCCGCGGCGCGCTCGATGTCGGCGTCGGCGAAGACGATGTTGGGGCTCTTGCCGCCGAGTTCGAGCGTCACCCGCTTCACCTGCTCGGCGCAGGTGGCCATGACGCTCCGGCCGACGGCGGTGGAGCCGGTGAAGACGACCTTGGCGACGCCGGGGTGCCGGACGAGCGCGTCCCCGGCGACCGGGCCCGCGCCCGGGAGGACCTGGAACAGCCCTTCCGGAAGCCCCGCTTCCAGAGCGAGGGCGGCGAGGCGGAGCGCGGTGAGCGGGGTGGTCTCGGCGGGCTTGAGGAGGACGGCGTTCCCGGCGGCCAGCGCGGGGGCCAGGCCCCAGGCCGCGATGGGCATCGGGAAGTTCCACGGGGCGATGACGGCGACGACGCCGAGCGGTTCGTGGAAGGTGACGTCGAGCCCGCCGGGCACGGGGATCTGCGCGCCGTTGAGCCGTTCCACTCCCCCGGCGGCGTACTCCAGCAGGTCGCGGACGTTCCCGGCCTCCCAGCGGGCGCTCGCGATGGGGTGGCCCGCCTCGCTGACCTCCAGCTGGGCGAGCTCCTCCAGCTGCCCGTCGACCGCGTCGGCGAAGCGGCGCAGCTGGCGGGCCCGGTCGCCGGGGGCGAGGCCGGCCCAGCGGCGCTGGGCATCGGCGGCGCGTCGTACGGCGGCGTCGACATCCTGCGGCGTGGCCGCGGGGACGGTGGCGACGACTTCCTCCGTCGCCGGGTTGAGTACGCGAAGCTCGTGCACGTCTCTCACATCCGCTCGAAGGAGCGGTACCGCTCCCAGTCCGTGACGGCGGTGTCGTAGGCGTCCTGTTCGACACGCGCCATGTTCAGGTAGTGCGCCACGACCTCGTCGCCGAACGCGGCCTTGGCCAGGGGGCTCGTCTCCCACAGGGCGGCGGCCTCCCGCAGGGTCGCGGGAACGTGCGCGGCGTCGCCCCGGTAGGCGTTGCCCGTACAGACCTCCGGCGGCTCCAGCTCCTCCTCGATGCCGTGGAGACCGGCGGCGACCATGCCGGCGACGGCCAGATAGGGGTTGACGTCGCCGCCGGGCAGCCGGTTCTCGAAGCGGAGGGAGTGGCCGTGGCCGACGACGCGCAGGGCGCAGGTGCGGTTGTCGGGGCCCCAGGCAACGGCGGTGGGGGCGAAGGAGCCGGGCCGGAAGCGCTTGTAGGAGTTGATGTTCGGCGCGTAGAGAAGGGTGAACTCCCGCAGGGCGGCGAGCTGCCCGGCGAGGAAGTGCCGCATGACGCGCGACATGCCGTACGGGCCGTCGTCGCCATGGGCTCCCGGGGCTCCCGGGGCTCCCGCGAAGACGGGGCGCCCGGCCTCGTCGCGCAGCGAGAGGTGGATGTGGCAGGAGTTGCCCTCGCGTTCGTCGTACTTGGCCATGAAGGTGAGCGCCATGCCCTCCTGGGCGGCGATCTCCTTGGCGCCGGTCTTGTAGACGGCGTGCTGGTCGCAGGTGGTGAGTGCCTCGTCGTAGCGGAAGGCGATCTCGTGCTGGCCGAGGTTGCACTCCCCCTTGGCGGACTCCACGGTCATGCCGGCCGCGCCCATCTCGTTGCGGATCCGGCGCAGCAGGGGCTCGACGCGGCCGGTGCCGAGGACGGAGTAGTCGCCGTTGTACTGGTTGGCGGGGGTCATGTCGCGGTAGCCGCGGTTCCAGGCGCCCTCGTAGCTGTCCTTGAAGACGATGAACTCCAGCTCCGTGCCCACGTGCGCGCTCCAGCCGTGCTCGGCCAGCCGGTCCAGCTGGCGGCGCAGTATCTGGCGCGGGGAGGCGAGGACGGGTGAGCCGTCGTGCCAGGCGAGGTCGGCGGTGACGAGGGCGGTGCCCGGGTTCCAGGGCGTGCGGCGCAGGGTGGTGAGGTCCGGGCGCATCGCGAAGTCGCCGTAGCCGCGCTCCCAGGACGACATGGCGTAGCCGCCGACGGTGTTGAGGTCGACGTCCACGGCGAGGAGGTAGTTGCAGCCCTCCGTGCCGTGCTCGAGGACCTCGTCGAGGAAGAACCGGGCGGCGAACCGCTTTCCCTGGAGCCGTCCCTGCATGTCCGTGAAGGCGAGGACGACGGTGTCGACCTCCCCGGAATCCACGAGCCGGCGCAGCTCGTCGACCGTGAGCGGGGGCGTGCGATCAGCCACGGTGTGCCTCCTGTCGGTGCGTCCGGGGTCTTAAGGTAGGGCGGTAGACCATTGGTTGGGAAGGGGGACCATGACCGGAACCGTGAACGGAACCGCGGACAGCGGCCTGACGGACCGGCTGTCGCCGGTGCTGCGCCCGGTCCGGGCGGGCAGCGGTTTCGAGGAGACGCTGGAGCAGATACTCCAGGTCATCCGGCTGGGCCTGGTGGCCGAGGGCGAACGACTACCCGCCGAACGCGAGTTGGCCGAGCGGCTGCGGGTCAGCCGGGTGACGCTGCGCGAGGTGCTGAAGGTCCTGACGGACCAGGGCCTGGTGGAGAGCCGGCGCGGCCGCTACGGCGGCACGTTCGTACTGCCCCGCCCGGCGACGGCCGGTGAGGACGAGCTGCGCCGCCGCGTCGCCGACGTGGACCTGGAGGATGTGCTGCGCTTCCGGGAGGTACTGGAGGTGGGGGCGGCGGGGCTGTGCGCCGCGCACGGCACGGCCGACGAGGCGGCCGTCCGGCTGCGCGCGGCACTGACCGCGACGCACGACGCACCGCTGGCCGACTACCGCCGCCAGGACACCCTGTTCCACCTGACCGTGGCCGAACTGTCCGGGTCCCCCACGCTCGCCGCCCAGTACGCCGCCGTCCGCGCCACGGTCAACGACCTGCTGGACTGCATCCCGCTGCTGGTGCGCAACCTGGAGCACTCGCAGCGGCAGCACACCGCGCTCGTGGAGGCGGTGCTGGACGGGGACGCGGAGGGGGCGCGCGAGGTCATGCGGGAGCACTGCCACGGCACGGCGGCGCTGCTGCGCGGCTTCCTGGCGTGATGGATCAGGGGGTTCCGTAACCACGGTTTAACGCAAGAGGGTTGCGCGGGAGCGACCGACACCACAAAGGTATGGCGCGAAACCTTTGCCGGCATCCCCTCCAGGAGGGCTCATGGCCGAACGCACGGAATCCCCCGGCTATCTGGAGAAACGCTCCCTGCGCCGGGGCAGCGCGGGTCCGCTGCTCCTCACCGGCCTGGGCGTGGCCTATGTCGTCTCCGGCGACTACTCCGGCTGGAACTTCGGCCTCGCGCACGGCGGTTTCGGCGGACTCGCCGTCGCCGCCGCGCTGATGGGCCTGATGTACACGTGCATGGTCTTCGCCCTCGCCGAGCTCGCCGCGATCCTGCCCACGGCGGGCGGCGGCTACGGCTTCGCCCGTCGCGCCCTGGGCCCCTGGGGCGGGTTCCTCACGGGAACGGCCATCCTCATCGAGTACGTCCTGGCCCCCGCCGCCATCTCCATCTTCATCGGCGACTACGTGGAATCCCTGCACCTGTTCGGCCTCACGTCGTCCTGGCCGGTGTACCTGTTCTGCTTCGCCGTGTTCATCGGCGTCCACCTGTGGGGCGTGGGCGAGGCCCTGCGCTTCAGCTTCCTGGTGACGGGCGTGGCGGTGGCGGCGCTCCTCGTCTTCGCGGTGGGCGCCTTCACGGACTTCCACACCGGCCGCCTGAACGACATCCCGGCCGACCCGCACGCCTTCGGCTCGTCCTCCTGGCTGCCGTTCGGCCTGCTGGGCATCTGGGCGGCGTTCCCGTTCGGGATGTGGTTCTTCCTCGGCGTCGAGGGCGTGCCGCTGGCCGCCGAGGAGACCCGCGACCCGGCCCGTACGCTGCCCAGGGCCATGGCCACGTCCATGGGCATCCTGCTGCTCCTGGCCCTGCTGACCTTCCTGGCCGCCACGGGCGCGGGCGGCGCGAACGCCCTGACGGAGGCCGGCAACCCCCTGGTCACCGCCCTGGACCCCGACGGCGGGGGCCGCGTCCTGGCCAGGGTCGTCAACTACGCGGGCCTCGCGGGCCTGGTCGCCTCCTTCTTCTCGCTCATCTACGCGGGCTCCCGCCAGCTCTTCGCCCTCTCCCGCGCCGGTTACCTCCCCCGCGTCCTCTCCCTCACCAGCCGTCGCAAGGCGCCCTGGCTGGGGCTGCTCGTCCCGGGCACGATCGGCTTCACCCTGGCCGCGGCCACGGGCGACGGGGCGCGGATGCTGAATGTGGCGGTCTTCGGCGCCACCATCTCCTACGCGCTGATGTCCCTCTCCCACATCGTCCTGCGCCGCCGCGAGCCGTCCCTGCCCCGCCCCTACCGCACCCCGGGCGGCGTGGCCACCTCGACGACGGCGTTCGTCCTGGCCTGCGCGGCACTGGTGGCGACCTTCCTGGTCGACGTGACGGCCGCGCTCATCGCCCTGGCGGTCTACGCGGTCGCCGCCGGCTACTTCGCCCTCTACAGCCGCCACCGGCTGGTGGCGAACGCGCCCGAGGAGGAGTTCGCGGCCCTGGCGGCGGCGGAGGCGGAACTGAGCCGAGAATGACCGCACGAGGAGCATGAGGAAGAGAAGAGAACGGAATGCCACTCATCGGCGTCACCACATACCTCACCCGGGCCCGCTGGGGAGTGGCCTGGGACCTCCCGGCAGCCCTCCTCCCCGCCGCGTACCCGGCGCACGTCCAACGCGCGGGCGGTCTGGCGGTCATGCTCCCCCCGGACGCCCCCGCCACCGCCCCCGCCGTCGTCTCCCGCCTGGACGGCCTGGTCCTCGCGGGCGGCGAAGACCTCGACCCCGCCCTCTACGCCGCCCGCCCCCACCCCCGCTCCGGGACCCCCGTCCCCGAGCGCGACGCGTGGGAGCTGGCCCTCCTGGACGCCGCGCTGACGAGCGGCACCCCGGTCCTCGGCATCTGCCGGGGCATGCAGCTGATGAACGTCCACGCGGGCGGCACGCTCTGCCAGCACCTCCCGGACGAGGTGGGCCACGACGCCCACAACCCGGCCCCGGGCACCTTCGCCGACCACCCGGTCAAACCGGTACCGGGCACCCTGACGGCCACCCTCCTGGCCGGCCGACCACTGGACGTGGCCACCCACCACCACCAGTCGGTCGCCCGCCTCGGCACCGGCCTCACCGCCTCCGCCCTCGCGGAGGACGGCACGGTGGAGGCCCTGGAATACCAGGACCACCCCTCGTTCGCCCTGGGCGTCCAGTGGCACCCGGAGGTCCGGGACGACCTGCGGCTGACGGAGGCACTGGTCCGGGCGGCGGCGGAGGGCGTCAGGCCCTGACGGCTCCTGGGCCCGCGCCTCGGCCTTCGGCACGGCCACTCCCACCTATGACGGCGAGACAGCGTGAATCTCCCCGTTCCGGCCTGCCGGAGCGAGGAAATCGATGGTGGAACGGACAGGTCCCCGGGGACCTGTCCGTTACCCCCCGGACCGCGTCAGCCCCAGCAGCTCCCGGGCCGGGCCCGTCGGGCGGTGGCCGGTGGACCAGACGGCGCGGAGGGCGCGGGTCAGGGTGAGGTCCCGGACCGGGATCTCGACCAGGCGCCGGGCCGCCAGTTCCTCGCCGATCGCGAGCTCGCTCAGGACGGACGGGCCCGCGCCGCTGACCGCGGCCGCCTTCGCGGCGGTCGTGGAGGCGAGTTCGAGCAGCGGCTCGGCCAGGCCGCCGTGGGTGGCCAGGGCGGCGTCGAGGACCTGGCGGGTGCCCGAGCCGCGTTCGCGGAGGATCAGCGGGGTGGCCGCCAGCTCGGCCGGGTCCAGAGGGGCGCGGCGGCGGGCCCAGGGATGGCCGGGGGCGGTGACGACGACGAGGCGGTCGCGGCCGACGACCGCGCCGTCCAGGCCGGCCGGTACATCGAGGCCCTCGACGAAGCCGAGGTCCGCCTCCCCCGCGAACAGGCGTTCCGCCACGGCCGCCGAGTTCCCCGTGCTCAGCGACACCGCCGTGCCCGGCCGCTCCGTGCGCAGCGCGATCAGCCAGCCCGGCAGCAGGTACTCCGCGATGGTCATGCTGGCGGCGACCCGCAGCCGCGAGTCGCGCCGCCCGCGCAGCGCCTGCGCACCCGCGTCGAGGGCCTCGGCGGCCTCGACGACCTTGCGTGCCCAGTCGGTGACGAGCACCCCGGCGTCCGTGAGGCGCGAGCCGCGCGGGGAGCGCTCGACGAGGGCGACGCCGAGGAGGCGCTCCATGGCCCGGACGCGTCCGCTCGCGGCGGGCTGGGTGATGCCCAGCTCCCGGGCCGCCCGGCCGAGGCTGCCCAGCCGGGCCACGGCGAGCAGCAGCTCCAGGGCGCCGAGGTCGGGGACCCGGTGGGACAAGGGGGCCGGGAGGGGCCCGGAGGAATCGCCGCTCATAACTCCAGCTTATGCCCCCATAGTCATAAAGCCCCTGGTGGGAGAGGTGCGTCCGGGCGACCGTGGACTCATGAACACCCGTGATCCCCTCCGCCACCTGGGCCCCAACTGGTACGCCACCGTCATGGGCACCGCGATCGTCGCCTCCGCCGGAGCGGCCCTGCCGGTGGCCGTGCCGGGGCTGCGCGGGGCCTGCGAGGCGGTGTGGGCGCTGGCGGCGCTGATGCTGCTCACCCTCGTCACCGCCCGCGCCCTCCACTGGGCCCGCCACCCCGACCAGGCCCGGCGGCACCTGGGCGACCCCGCCGTCGCCCCCTTCTACGGCTGCCTGGCGATGGCGCTGCTGGCCGTCGGCGGCAGCACGCTCTCCGTGGGCACGGGCGTCATCGGCGAGAGCGCGGCCGTCGCGGTCGACGCCGTGCTGTGGACGACCGGAACGGTCGTCGGCCTGGGCGCGGCGGCCGCCATCCCGTACCTGATGGTGACCCGGCACCGGATCGCGCCGGGCGACGCCTCGCCCGTGTGGCTGCTGCCCATCGTGGCGCCCATGGTCTCCGCCGCGCTCGGCCCGGCGCTCGTGCCGCACCTGCCCGCCGGCCAGTGGCGGCAGGCGCTGCTGCTGGGCTGCTACGGGCTGTTCGGCATGAGCCTGCTGGCCACGCTGCTGATCCTGCCGGTGGTCTTCTCCCGGCTCGTCCACCACGGACCGCTGCCGCTCGTGCTCACGCCGACCCTGTTCCTGGTCCTCGGCCCGCTGGGCCAGTCCACGACCGCCGTCAACGCCGTCGCCGGCGTCGCGCCGGGCGTCGTCGCGGAGCCGTACGCGCGGGCCATGGCCGGCTTCGCCGTCCTCTACGGCATGCCCGTCATCGGCTTCGCCCTGCTCTGGCTGGTGCTCGCCACCGCCATGGTGATCCGCGCCGCTCGCCGGGGCATGGGCTTCGCGATGACGTGGTGGGCCTTCACCTTCCCCATCGGCACCTGCGTCACCGGCACCGCCGCGCTGGCCCACCGCACCGGCCTGACCGCCCTGACCTGGCTGGCGGTGGGACTGTACGCGCTGCTCGTGACCGCCTGGGCGGTCGCCGGGGCCCGTACCGCCGCCGGGCTGGTCAGCGGCCGGCTGCTCGCAGCGCCGCGCCCAGCACCCGTGGCGCCGCTGCGAGAGATGGCCCGTACCACGTGAGGTGACGGCCGCTGACGAGCGCCGACGGCAGCCCGGGGAAGCACTCCGGGCCGTCGTCGGCGCCGAAGCGGTACGGCTCGTCGGGCAGGACGACCAGCTCGGCGCCGCAGGCGTTGAGCCGGCCGAGGGGGACGCGCGGATAGCGCTCGGGGTGCCGGGCGTGGACGTTCGCGACGCCGAGCCGGGCGAGGACGTCCCCGGCGAAGGTGTCCCGGCCCAGCACCATCCAGGGGCGGCGCCACACGGGGACGACCGCCGGTATCGGCGGACCGGTGGGCCGTACGTCCCGCCAGGCGTCGCGCGCGTCGTCCAGCCAGCCGGGCCGGGGCAGCCCGCAGCCGCGTACCAGGACCCTTTCCAGCTCGGTGAACGCCTGCTCCAGCGTGCGCACTTCGGTGACGAGCACGTCCAGCCCGGCGGCGCGCAGCGCGCCCAGGTCCGGGGCGCGGTTCTCCTCCTCGTTGGCGAGGACGAGGTCGGGCGCGAGGGCGGCGATCCGCGCCACGTCGGGGTTCTTGGTGCCACCGACCCGGACGACGTCGAGCCCGGCCGGGTGGTCGCACCAGTCGGTGGCGCCCACCAGCAGGCCGGGCCCGGTCCCGGCCACGGCCTCGGTGAGCGAGGGGACCAGGGAGACGACCCGGCGTACGGCGCGGCGGCCGAGCGGTGAGCTGCTCACCGCCCCACCGTACGCCCGCCGCACACGGGTTCGTCAGGCGCTGAAGCGCGCCGGTTCGCCCACAGGCGCCGGTTCGTCAGGCGCCGACGGGCGCCAGCTTGTCGACGAGGCCCGGGTGGGCGTCGAGCCAACGCCGCGCGGACTCCTTCTCCTTGCCCTTGCCGCCGTTCTGGATCTCGGCCTCCAGGGAGGAGAGGTCCTTCTCGGACATCTTGAAGTTCTTCACCCACTCCGCGATCTTCGGGAAGTCCTTGGCGAAGTCCTTCTTGCCGACGGCGTGGATCTGCTCGCCCTGGCCCCAGGCGCCCTTGGGGTCCTTGAGCTTCTTCAGGTCGTACTTCCCGTACGCCCAGTGCGGCGACCAGAGCGTGGTGACGATGGGCTCCTTCTTCTTCAGGGCCCGGTCCAGCTCGGCGAGCATCGTGGAGGTGGAGGACGAGACGACCTTGTACTCGCCGTCCAGCCCGTACTCCTTGAGCACCTTGTCGTTGAGCTTGCCCATCATGCCGGCGCTGGACTCGATGCCGACGATCTTCCCGCCGAACATCGCGGACTTGCCCTTGAGGTCGGCGAGCGAGTCGACGCCCTTGACGTACGACGGAACGGTCAGCTCCAGGGACGTCGGGCCGTACCAGGAGCCGAGGTCGGTGAGCTTGTCGCGGTAGCGGTCCATGTACTGCTGGTGGGTGGTGGGCAGCCAGGAGTCGAACTGGACGTCCATCTGGCCCTGGGCCAGCGCCGTGTACAGCGGGCCGGGGTCGAGCTGCTTGACCTCGGGCTTGTAGCCGCGCTCCTCCAGGATGTTCTGCCAGAGGTAGGTGGAGGCGACGGCCTCGTCCCAGGGGAAGTAGCCGAGCTTCACCGCGCGGCCCTGGCCGACGCCCCCGCCCGCGGCGGCGGTCTGCCGCCCGTCGCCGTCGGCCAGCCGCATGCCGCCCGCGACGAGCGCGAGGACGACGACGCCCACGGCGGCGACGGCCGTGCCCGGCCGGTACCGCAGCACCTTGGCGGCGACGGCGCCGCGCGCCGAGGCGTCGGCCTTGGCGGCCGCGCGGCGGCCCAGCGGGGAGACCCGCTTGCCGAGCGCGCCGGTCATCCGGTCCAGGTACATGGCGAGGACGACGACCGCGAGGCCGCTCTCCACACCGCCACCGATGTTCACCTGGGTGACGGCCGCGTAGACCGACTCGCCCAGGCCGCCCGCGCCCGCCATGCCGGCGATGACGACCATGGACAGCGCCAGCATGATCACCTGGTTGACGCCCGCCATGATGGTGGGCAGCGCCAGCGGAAGCTGGACCCGGACGAGCGTGTCGCGCGGCGTCGTACCGAAGGCGCGGGCGGCCTCGACGAGTTCGCCGTCGACCTGACGGATGCCGAGCTCGGTCATGCGCACACCGGGCGGCATCGAGAAGACGATGGTGGCGATCAGGCCGGGGATGGGCCCGATCGAGAAGAACATCACGCCGGGGATCAGGTAGACGAAGGCGGGCATCGTCTGCATCAGGTCGAGGACCGGCCGCAGCGCCCCGCTCACCCGGCGGTCCCGGGCCGCCCAGATGCCCAGCGGCACGGCGAACAGCAGCGTGATGAGGCTGGCGACCAGGACGAGCGACAGCGTCGCCATCGCCCTGTCCCACAGCCCGAACGAATCGATCACCGCGAGCCCCGCGAAGGCGAGGACGGCGGCGGGCAGGCCACGCAGCCACCAGGCGACGACGGCCAGGATGCCGGCCATCAGCAGCGCCGCGGGCGCGCCGAGGGCGGCGTGGACGCCGTCGTACAAGCCGGTCAGGACGGTGCTGACGGCGTCGAAGAGCCAGGAGAGGTGGGACTGGAGCCAGCCGACGGCGGATTCCGCCCAGCCACCCAGATTGATCTCAGGCATGGGTGATCACCTCCGGCTCGGACGCCGGGACAAGCGGAGCGGATTCCTTGGGGGGCTGGTCGGCATCCGGCTGGTCCGCGTTCGGCTGGTCCGCCAGGGCCGCCAGCAGGCTGTCGCGGGTGACGACACCGGTCACCTCACCGCTGTCGTCGGTGACGGCGACGGGGGAGCCGCTGCGGGAGAACGGGGAGAAGAGCTCGGCCACGGGCGTCTCCGCGCTGACGGTCGTGGCACCGTCCTGCGCGGCGGCCGCCGTGGCGCCCGCCGCCGGAGCGGCCATGATCGAGCCGGCGGTGAGCACCCGGGAGCGGTCCACGTCCTGGATGAAGGAGGCCACGTAGTCGTTGGCGGGCCGGACGAGGATGTCCTCGGCGGTGCCGTTCTGCACGATCCGGCCGTCGCGCATGACGGCGATGCGGTCGCCCAGGCGCATGGCCTCGTTGAGGTCGTGGGTGATGAAGACGATCGTCTTCTTGAGCCGCTTCTGCAGGTCCAGCAGCTGGTCCTGCATGTCGCGGCGGATCAGCGGGTCCAGCGCGCTGAAGGACTCGTCCATCAGCAGCAGGTCGGCGTCGGTGGCGAGCGCGCGGGCGAGGCCGACGCGCTGCTGCATACCGCCGGACAGCTCGTCGGGCCAGGACGACTCCCAGCCCTTGAGCCCGGCCAGCTCCAGCGCCTCGGCGGCGTGCTCCAGCCGCTCG
The DNA here is from genome assembly GCF_003970715.1 of Streptomyces luteoverticillatus. Taxonomy (NCBI): domain Bacteria; kingdom Bacillati; phylum Actinomycetota; class Actinomycetes; order Kitasatosporales; family Streptomycetaceae; genus Streptomyces; species Streptomyces luteoverticillatus. Next base: position 1,488,295 of record NZ_CP034587.1, read on the forward strand.
GCGCGCGGCACGCCGCGCACCTCCAGGCCGTAGGCGGCGTTCTCCAGCACGCTGCGGTGCGGGAAGAGCGCGAAGTGCTGGAAGACCATGCTGATGTTCCGCGAGCGCACCTCGCGCAGCTCGGCCGGGGAGAGCCCGGTCAGATCCCGTCCGTCGTAGAGGACGCGCCCGGACGTCGGCTCAAGGAGCCCGTTGAGCATGCGCAGCAAGGTGGACTTGCCGGACCCCGAGAGGCCCATCACCACGAAGATCTGGCCGGCCTCGACCTCGAACGACGCGTCGATGACCGCCGCGGTGGTGCCGTCCGCGCGCAGCTCGTCGCGGCCTGCGCCGTCCTCGAGTCGTCGGACGGCGGCTTCGGGTCGTCTGCCGAACACCTTGTACAGATGTTCGGCCTTCAGCCTGGACACATAAACCTCTCGGGTCGTACTGAGGCCACGCCCGTCCCCCACGTCGGGCGGAGCCACTCCGGCGTCGCGCCTGCCCTGGGTCATTCGGCGCAAACGGAACAGTGATCCGGTTCACATGGCCGCCGGGTGGGTGAGGGTGGCTGTCAGTGGGGTGCGGCATGATCGAGCCGTGACGCGACGCCTGATGCTCCTCGACACCGCCTCCCTCTACTTCCGCGCCTATTTCGGGGTGCCGGAGTCGGTGAAGGCCCCGGACGGCACGCCCGTGAACGCGGTGCGCGGCCTGCTGGACTTCATCGCCCGCCTGGTCCAGGACCACGAGCCCGACGATCTGGTCGCCTGCATGGACTTCGACTGGCGCCCGCAGTGGCGCGTCGATCTCATCCCGAGCTACAAGGCGCACCGGGTGGCGGAGGAGGTCGAGGGCGGCCCCGACGAGGAGGAGACGCCCGACACGCTCTCCCCGCAGGTCCCCGTGATCGAGAGCGTGCTGGACGCGATCGGCATCGCCCGCGTCGGCGCCGTCGGCTACGAGGCCGACGACGTGATCGGCACGCTGACGGGCCGCGCGGCGGGCCCGGTGGACATCGTCACCGGCGACCGCGACCTCTTCCAGCTCGTCGACGACGCGCGCGGCGTGCGCGTGCTGTACCCGGTCAAGGGCATGGGCTCGCTCCAGGCCGTGGACGAGGCCGTGCTGCGCGAGAAGTACGGGGTGGACGGTCCGGGGTACGCGGATCTGGCGCTGCTGCGCGGCGACCCCAGCGACGGGCTGCCGGGCGTGCCGGGCATCGGCGAGAAGACGGCGGCGAAGCTGCTGGCCTCCTTCGGCGACCTGGCCGGGATCCTGGCGGCGGTGGAGGACCCCGCGGCGAAGATCAGCCCGGCCCAGCGGAAGCGGCTGGCCGAGGCGGGGACGTATCTGGCGGTGGCGCCGAAGGTGGTCCGGGTGGCCACGGACGTGCCGCTGGCCCCCTTCGAGGCAGCGCTGCCCGGCGAGCCCCTGGACCCCGAGGTGCTGGAGGCGCTGGCGGAGCGCTGGGGGCTGGGCGGCTCGCTGCAGCGGCTGCTGAGCGCTCTGGCCCGATGAGCTGTTAGGTTAGGCAGACCTAACTTTACGATCCGGTGACAGGATCCGGTGATCAGGGGAGACAGCCATGGCAGACCGTCCCGTACGCAAAGCGCCCCGGCTCACCCGCGCGCACGTGCTGCGCACGGAGCGGCTGACGCCGCACATGGTGCGCGTGGTCCTGGGCGGCGAGGACCTCGCGGAGTTCGGCGCCGGGGAGGCCACGGACCACTATGTGAAGCTGCTCTTCCCCGTCGAGGGCGTGGCCTACCCCGAGCCCTTCGACATGGAGGTCATCCGCCGGGACCTCCCGCGCGACCAGTGGCCCCGGACCCGTACCTACACCGTGCGCTCCTTCGACCGGGCCGCCCGGGAGCTGGCGATCGACTTCGTGGTGCACGGGGACGAGGGCCTGGCCGGCCCCTGGGCCGCGACGGCGGAGCCGGGCGCGGAGATCCGGATGCTCGGCCCCGGCGGCGCCTACGCCCCGGACCCCGCCGCCGACTGGCACCTGCTGGCCGGCGACGAGAGCGCGCTGCCCGCCATCGCCGCCTCCCTGGAGCGGATGCCGGAGGGCGCCGTCGTCCACGCGTTCGTCGAGGTCCCGGGCGAGGACGACAAGCAGAAGCTGGAGCTGCCGGACGGCGTCGAGGTCACCTGGCTGACGCGCGACGGCGCCCCGGTCGGCGCGGCCCTGGTCGAGGCCGTGCGCTCGCTCGCGTTCCCGGCGGGGGACGTCCAGGTCTTCGTCCACGGCGAGGCGGGTTTCGTCAAGGAGCTGCGCCGTCACCTGCGCGTGGAGCGCGAGGTGCCGCGCGAGCGCCTGTCGATCTCCGGCTACTGGCGCCGGGGCCACGACGAGGACGGCTGGCAGGCCTCGAAGCGCGAGTGGAACCAGCAGGTAGAGGCCGAGCAGGAGAGCGGCCCGGCGACCGGGGCCGCGGCCTGAACCCTCCCCTGACGGGAGGTCACGGATATCCTCCCCGCATGAAACGTGCCCGGACAGCCCTGGCGTCGCTCACGCCCCTCGCCGCGGCGGCCCTCGTCCTGACGGCCGCCGCGCCGGGTTCCGCGCAACCCCTGGATTCCTCGACCTCCGCGAGTTCCTCGGCCTCCGCGGATTCTCCGGATTCCTCGAACTCCGGGAATTCCCCGGATTCCGAGTCGTCCATATCCAGCGCCGGGCCCACCCAGCGCGGTCGCGAGGTGGTCTTCACGGTCACCACCGGCCGGACGACGCTGGACGCCCACGACGGCCATCTCACCGTCGAGTCGCCCGCCTTCGTCAAGAAGCTGACCCTCAGGGAGAAACGCTTCCGGGAGGGCAAGAACGGTCAGATGTACACCAGGGTCGCGGGCATGGTCCCCTGCGACATCGCGCCCGGCACCTACCCCGTCGACCTCAAGGACGGCGGCGAGGAGGAACCGGCGGAGTCCGTCGAACTGACCGTCGTCCCCGAAATGGACCCGGGCAACCGCGAGTTCTGCGACGGCCCGAGGGGCTACGACGAGATCGTCGACAAAACGAGCGAGACGGCACCGGACGAGGACGACGAGGGTACTGACGACGTCTCCCTCGGCGAACTGGCCGCCGTCATCGCCGGCACGGCGACCCTGGCCGCGATCCTGGCGTCGACCGCGACCTACCTCCTGACCCGGAAGCGGAAGCCCAACCGCCGCGACGAGGGTGGGCAGGAGCAGGAGCCCGGGCCGGAGGACGCGGCGCGCTGAAGGGCTGGGGGATCGGGGGTTAACCCCACCCGGATCCGGGCGGTAGGGGGATCGTCCGGGCCGTCCGGTTCCGGAATCGTTGGGCCCAGCACATACCGCTGGTTTCCCAACGATTCACAGGAGTTGACTCGTGCGCGAGCAGGCATGGCGAGGTTTCCGTACTTCCGGGCGGCGGAGCGGCCGTCGCGGAGTGGTGTCGGCCGCGATCGCGGTGGCGGCAGCCGGTGTCATGACGATGGGCGTCGTGGCACCGGCCACGGCATCCGCCGCCGCCCCCAGAGCGGACACCGTCCAGCAGGGCCTGAACGCACTGGTGCGCGGCGACGGCCTGCCCGCCGCGCTGGCGAGCGTCAAGGGCCGCGACGGCCGCACCCGTACCTACACGGCGGGTGTCGGCGACCTGGCCACCGGCGCGAAGGTGCCGGCCGACGGTCAGGTGCGGATCGGCAGCAACACCAAGACGTTCACGGCGGTGGTCGTGCTGCAACTGGTCGCCGAGGGGAAGATCGGCCTCGACGCCAAGGTCGAAACCTATCTGCCCGGCCTCGTCCGAGGGGAGGGCATCGACGGCCGCGACATCACCGTCCGCCAGCTCCTCCAGCACACCAGTGGACTCCCGGACTACGAGGGGGACATCGACGACGACACCATCCGGCACCGGTACTTCGAGCCCCGCGAGCTCTTGGACGTCGCCTTCCGGCACAAGGCCGACTTCGCCCCCGGGAAGGGCTGGAACTACAGCAGTACGAACTATGTGGTGGCCGGCCTGATCGTCCAGAAGGTCACCGGCCGCGGCATCGCCGCGGAGATCGACCAGCGCGTCGTCAAGCGACTCGGACTACGCCACACGTACTTCCCCGCCCCCGGCGACAGGACCATCCGGGAACCCCACCCCAAGGGCTACCACCGGGCTTCGGCGGACGCGCCGCTGCGCGACTTCACGGAGATCGACCCCTCAGCGGGCTGGGCGGCGGGCGGCATGATCTCCACCAACTCCGACATCAACCGCTTCTTCACCGCGCTCCTGGCCGGCCGTCTCCTCCCGGCGGCCCAGCTCGCCGAGATGCGCACCACCGTCCCGATCGGGGACACCGGCGCCGGCTACGGACTGGGGCTCATGAGCAGGCCGCTGTCGTGCGGCGGCGTCTACTGGGGCCACGGCGGTGACATCAACGGCTACGAGACCCGGGGCGGAGCCACCGACGACGGACGCGCCGCCAACATCGCGGTGACCGCCATCCCGACCGACGAGGCGGTCACGAAGCGCTTGGAGGGCCTTGTGGACACGGCCCTGTGCCGCTGAGCCACGCGCCGTGACAGCTTCACCGCCGGGATCAGCTCTCGCCGATCCCGGCGGGTGGTCTCACCCCACCGACGAGTACGCCACGACTCCCCGCAGCAGCCCCTCGACCGCCTTGCGGGCGTTGCGGGTGACCGGGCTGCCGGCCGGGGCCGCTGCCGCGATCTGGCCGAGGACGTCGATGAGCTGCTTCGTCCAGCGGACGAAGTCGCCCGCGGGCATCTCGATCTCGCGCAGCACCTCGTCCAGGCCGTGGCCGGAGGCCCAGCGGTAGGCAGGCCAGGCGAAGCCGAGGTCGGGTTCGCGCTGGCCCACGCCCTCCGCCTGGTTGATCTTGTGCTGTTCCTCCAGGGCGTCCAGGCGGCCCCAGATGCGGATCATCTCGCCGAGGGCGTCCTTCGCCGGGCCGGCGGGCAGCTTCGGCGGGGCGGCGTCGTCCGCGACGCGGGCCTCGTAGACCAGGGCGGAGGCGCAGGCGGCCAGCTCGGCGGGCTGGAGGCCGTCCCAGACGCCTTCGCGGAGGCACTCGGAGGCGAGGAGGTCGAGCTCGCCGTAGAGGCGGGCGAGACGGCGGCCGTCCTCGGTGACCTCGTCGCCGTGGAGGTAGTCGAGGTCGGTCAGGAGGGCGCAGATGCGGTCGAAGGTGCGGGCGATGGTGTTCGTCCGGCCCTCGATGCGCCGTTCCAGCTGGCGGGTGTCGCGCAGCAGGCGGTGGTAGCGCTCGGCCCAGCGGGCGTGGTCCTCGCGGTCGGCGCAGCCGTGGCAGGGGTGGGAGCGGATGGCGGTGCGCAGGCGGGCGATCTCGCGGTCGTCGGCGGCGGGGGCGCGGTCCTTGCGGTGACGGTCGGGGACCATGTGCCCGGCCTTGGTGCGCAGCGCGGAGGCGAGGTCGCGGCGGGACTGGGGGCTGCGCGGGTTGAAGGAGCGGGGGATGCGCATCCGCTCCATCGGCTCGACCGGCACCGGGAAGTCGATCGCGGCGAGCCGCTTGACCTGTCGCTCGGCGGTGAGGACGAGCGGGCGCGGGCCGTCCTGGTGGTCGAAGCCGCGGTGGCGGTCGGAGCGGCCGGGCGGCAGGCCCGGGTCGAGGACCAGGGCCAGGCCGGCGAACTTGCCGGTGGGGACGTGGATGACGTCGCCGGGCTTGAGCCGCTCCAGGGCGGCCGCGGCGGCGGCCCGGCGCTGGTTCGCGCCCTGCTTGGCCAGCTCGGTCTCGCGGTCCTTGAGCTCGCGGCGCAGCCGCGCGTACTCCTCGAAGTCGCCGAGGTGGCAGTCGATGGCCTCGCGGTAGCCGGCGAGGCCCTCCTCGTTCTTCTGGACCTGGCGGGAGATGCCGACGACGGACTTGTCCGCCTGGAACTGGGCGAAGGAGGTCTCCAGCAGCTCGCGGGAGCGGTGCCGGCCGAACTGCGAGACCAGGTTGACCGCCATGTTGTACGACGGCTTGAAGCTGGAGCGCAGCGGGTACGTGCGGGTGCCGGCCAGGCCGGCGAGGGCGGCGGGGTCCATGCCGCGCTGCCACAGGACGACGGCGTGGCCCTCGACGTCGATGCCGCGGCGGCCGGCGCGGCCGGTGAGCTGGGTGTACTCGCCGGGGGTGATGTCGGCGTGCTGCTCGCCGTTCCACTTGACGAGCTTCTCGAGCACGACGGAGCGGGCGGGCATGTTGATGCCCAGCGCCAGGGTCTCGGTGGCGAAGACGGCCTTGACGAGGCCCTTGACGAAGAGCTCCTCGACGACCTCCTTGAAGGTCGGCAGCATGCCCGCGTGGTGGGCGGCGATGCCGCGTTCGAGGCCCTCGAGCCAGTCGAAGTAGCCGAGGACGTGGAGGTCCTCGTCGGGGATGGCGGCGGTGCGCTCCTCGACGATGGCGCGGACGCGGGCGCGTGCCTCGTCGTCGTTGAGCCGCAGGCCGGCGTAGAGGCACTGCTGGACGGCGGCCTCGCAGCCGGCGCGGCTGAAGATGAAGGTGATGGCGGGCAGCAGGCCCTCGGCGTCGAGCCGCTCGATGACCTCGGGGCGGCCGGGGGTCCAGATGCGGCTGCGCTGGCGGCGCTCGCGCTCGCGGTCGGCCTCGCGGATCATCTTGCCGCGGCGGCGCTCGCGCGGGTTGTAGACGCGGCTGTTCTCCATGCGGGCCATGCGCAGCAGGTCGGGGTTGACCTCGCGGCGGGCGGCGCCGCGGCCGCCGTGGTCGGTCTCCTCCTCGAAGAGGTCGTACATCCGGCGGCCGGCGAGCACGTGCTGCCAGAGCGGGACGGGGCGCTCCTCGGAGACGATCACCTGGGTGTCGCCGCGGACGGTGTCGAGCCAGTCGCCGAACTCCTCGGCGTTGGAGACGGTGGCCGACAGGGAGACCAGGGTCACCGATTCGGGGAGGTGGATGATCACCTCTTCCCAGACGGCGCCGCGGAAGCGGTCGGAGAGGTAGTGGACCTCGTCCATGACCACGTAGCCGAGGCCGATCAGTTCCTGCGAGCCGGCGTAGAGCATGTTGCGCAGGACCTCGGTGGTCATGACGACCACGGGTGCCTCGGCGTTGACGCTGTTGTCGCCGGTGAGCAGGCCCACCTTGTCGGCGCCGTAGCGCCTGACGAGGTCGGTGTACTTCTGGTTGGAGAGCGCCTTGATGGGCGTGGTGTAGAAGCACTTGCGGCCCTGGGTGAGGGCCAGGTGGACGGCGAATTCGCCCACGATCGTCTTGCCGGAGCCGGTCGGCGCCGCGACCAGTACCCCCTTGCCGGCCTCCAGTGCCTGGCAGGCGGCTATCTGGAAGGGGTCCAGCTCGAATTCGTACATCTCGCGGAAGGGGGCGAGCGCGGTGGCCTGCTCGGCGGCGCGCTGCCGTGCCAGGGCGTAGCGCTCAGCAGGGGACATGTCCTCGGTCATCTTGTCTACGAGCCTACCGGGGACCTCGGACAGTCACCTGATCTTTATCGAGCTCCCAGGCGCCGTACCGCCGTCGGCGGTCATGAACACGGCGGGGCGGCCGCTCGGTGAGCGGCCGCCCCTGGCCCGGTCATCCCTTACGGGATCACGTCACGTCGTCGTAGCCGCGCTGGTGCCGGTCCTGCTCGGGCAGGGTCGGCATGGGCTTCGAGTCGCCGACGGGCTGCGGTTCGAGGTCGAGCGGGGACGCCTCGTCGTCGTCGAGCTGCCGGTCGGGGTTGCGGCGGTCGCGGCGCTTGTCGTTGAGGATCGCGAAGCCGACGGCGGCGAAGTACAGAATGCTGATCGGCACGGCCAGGACGCACATGCCGAACGGGTCGGTGCTCGGGGTGGCCACCGCGCCGAAGACGAAGGTGCCCATGACGACGCCGCGCCACCATCCGGCCATGGTCCGGCCGGAGACGAGGCCGACCAGGTTCGCCATCACCAGGATCAGCGGCAGCTCGAAGGCGAGGCCGAAGACGAGGATCATCCGGACGGTGAAGTCGAGGATGTCGTTGAGGCCGAGGGTGTTGGCCGCGGTCTCCGGGGTGACGCTGAGCAGGACCCGCATGCTGGTGGGCATGATCAGGTAGGCCAGGTAGGCGCCCGCGAGGAAGAGCGGGGCGGCCGTCGCGACGAAGGCGACCGTGTACTTCTTCTCGTGCCGGTGGAGGCCGGGGGCGAGGAACGCCCACAGCTGGTAGAGCCAGACCGGCGAGGAGACGGTGACGCCCGCGAGGAGGCACACCTTGACGACGGTCGTGAACGGCGAGGACAGGGTGTTGAACGTCAGGACCGCGCAGTTGCCGCCGTGGCTCTGGGCCAGATCGCGTCCCTCGCACTTGGGGACGGGAGTGGAGAGGAACTCCATGATCTGCTTGTTGTAGAACGCGGCGATGATCGCGACCACGACGATGGCCAGTACGGCCTTCGCCAGCCGGTTGCGCAGCTCGCGCAGGTGCTCCGCGAGCGGCATCCGCCCCTCGGGGTCCTTCTCCTTCTTGCGGGCAGACTTGAGCAACCCACGTCCCTATCTCGTGTGGCAGACGGTCGCCGACGGCGGCCGTCTCAGTCTGTCCTGGGTCAGCGCTGCTGGGTGCCGCGGTCGCTCGGCTCGGCGACCGGGCGGGAGGTCACATCGCCGGGGGCGGCCTTGATGGTGCGGGGCGCCTGCTCGGCGGCGGGCGGGTCGGCGGGGGCGGCGGCGGTGTCGGTGCTCTCCGCCTTCATCGCCTTGGCCTCGCTCTTGAGGATGCGGGCGGACTTGCCGAGGGAACGGGCCATGTCCGGAAGCTTCTTCGCACCGAACAGCAGGACGATGACGACAAGCAGAAGAATGAGCTCAGGCGCTCCGAGCCGACCGAACATATGCGTTTACCTTCTCACCGAAGCGGGATATTGGTGGGACCGGCCGACCGATCGGACATATGTCCATCAGCCGTACGGCAGCGATCGTAACGCGCACGGGTAAACGCTCGGCAATCCCCGGGCATACGTCCGGTCCCTCGCGACCCTCCGCCTCGTCCGCGGGGCCGCCCGGACCAGACTACCGCCCGTCCCGTTTCCGGGAGGAGGGCCGCGTCTCAGTCCTTCCGCAGCGTCTGCGCGCTCTGCGCGGCGAGCGGCGCGGCGGCCCGCTCCAGGTCCTCGGCCGCCCGGGTGACGCGCCGCGATGCCTCCGCCACCTGCCGGGCCAGCCTCCTGGTCTCCACGAACACCCGCGCGGCGAGCACCGTGAGCACGGCGAGACCGCAGAAACCGAGGGCGATGGCGAGCATGGGCCAGAACATGGGGCGAAGCCTAACGAGGGAAGTGCGAAAGAACGGGAAATGGCCAGAAAGGACGCCTTGACGCCCTACGAGGTAGCGCCCTAAGCGGTGACGCCCTACGCGGTGATGTGCAGCCGCAGGGTGCGGACCCCGCCACCGGTGAGCAGCTCCACGATCCGCTCCCCCGCCGGCTTGCGGACCGCGGAACCGCAGTCGGGGCAGGTGAAGGAGTAGAAGGTGGTGCGGTCGCTGGCGCCGATCGCCAGCCGCAGCGCCCCGGCGGCCAGCTCGAAGCTGGCCCGGCAGTCGGGGCACGCGGCCTTGAAGACGGCGGCGACCGCGACCTCCGCCTCGGTCACCGCCCCGGCCACTCCGGTTCGTGGTTCTCCTGCCACCGTCGGCCCCTCCCTCACTCTCCGTACGCCGCGAGCGTGTCGCGGGCTGCCTCCCGGGCGCTGTCGGCCAGCGCCTCGGGCGAGACGATCCGCCCGTCCCGGCCCAGCCGCAAGGCCAGCCGCCGCAGCGAGGCCGGGTCGGGGGTGCGCAGGGTGATCCGCAGGCCGCCCTCGGGCAGCTCCTCGGCACTGTCGTGGGGGTAGTACTCGGCGACCCAGCGGCCGCCCGGGCCCACCTCGACGACGACCTCGGGGTCCTCGGCGGCGGGCTGGACCAGCCCCTCGGACAGGTCCCGCAGCTCCACCGGCGGCGGGTCGGAGGCCTCGTCCAGCAGCCGGATCTCGGCCACCCGGTCGAGCCGGAAGGTGCGCCGGGCCTCGGAGAGCCGGCACCACGCCTCCATATAGGTGTGGCCCACGGCGAACAGCCGGATGGGGTCGACCTCGCGCTCGGTCAGCTCGTCGCGCGCGGGCGAGTAGTAGCGCAGCCAGACGCGGCGGCGCTCGGAGATGGCCCGGTCGATCTCGGCGAAGACCCCGCCCTCGGACTCGAAGGTCACCGAAAGCCGGGAGCTGGCGCCCGCCGCCTCGCCGGCCGCGCCCTCGATCTTCGCGGTCGCGCGGACCAGCGCCTGCCGGTCGCTCTCGCGCAGCCCGGGCAGGGTCGCCACGGCGCGCGCGGCGACCAGCAGGGCGGTGGCCTCGTCGGCGGCCAGCCGCAGCGGCTCGCCGGCGGACGTGCCCGAGGCGTCGGGGTTGTGCCACCAGATGCGGTCGCCGTCGGTGTCGATGTCCAGCAGGTCACCGCCCCGGAAGCTGGTGCCGCACATGGGCAGCACGTCCAGGTCGCCGATCAGCTCGTCCTCGGTGATGCCGAAGGCGCGGGCCACATCGGCGACCCGGGCGCCCGGGCGCTCCCGCAGATAGGTGACCAGCGACAGCATCCGCCGGGTCTGGTCAATGGCGTTTCCGGCCATCAGAAGTCGGTCCCGTTCCTCTCAGCCCTTGGCCACGGCACGCAGCCGCTCGATCACATCGGCCCGCAGCTCGGCGGGCTCCAGCACCAGGACGTCGGCGCCGAACTCCACCAGCCACGCGTCCAGACCGTGACCGTAGGGGATCTCCAGCTCGTCCCAGCCGTCACCCAGGTCACGGGAGGCCACCGCCCGGGAGCGCAGCGGATAGCCGTGGCCGGCGCGCACCTTGATCCGGGCCGTACTGGTGGCCGTCTCGCCCGCCCAGCTCTCCACCGTCGTACGCACCGTGACGTGGTCGGGCACGGGCACGGTGAACGCCAGCGCCCGGGAGCGGACCTTCCCGGTGATCCGGGAGAGCCGGAAGACCCGCTCGGCGTCCCGCTCGCGGTCCCAGCCCGCCAGGTACCAGTGGCCGCGCCAGCACTCCAGCGCCCAGGGCTCGACCTTGCGCTGCTCGGGGTGGGCGGCGTTCGCCTTGCGGTAGTCGAAGACGACGACGCGGCGGTCGCGCGCGGCGAGCATCAGCGGCTCGAAGGCCGCCTCGTGCACGGGGATCCGCGTCTCCAGGGCGCTCTGCCCCTCGTACGGGTCCTCCGCCAGCGGCATCCCGGCGGCGCGCAGCTTCTGCAGCGCGCCGCTGGCGGCACCGGCGAGCCGGGCCTGCTGCCAGACCTTGGCCGCCAGCCCCAGGGCAGCGGCCTCCTCGACGTCGAGGGTGATCGGGGGGAGACGGTTGCTGTCGCGGCGGGCGAGATAGCCGGTCTCGCCGTCGACGCCCTCGACGGTCTCGATGATCAGGCCGAGCTCGCGGAGGTCTTCCTTGTCCCGCTCGAACATCCGGTTGAAGGCGTCGTCCTTCGGGGATTCACCGCCATCGGAGGCACCGCTCGAAGCCGAAGTGGCTTCGATGTATGCCTCGATCGAACCCCGCAACTCCCCCTTGGTCAGCGGCCGACGTGTGCCCAGCAGGCACAGCGCCAGACTCATCAGCCGCTCGGCCTTGGCAATCGCCATCGACGCCCTCTCTACTTGTGCTCTCAACCGTTGACCGTACCGCTCAGCGGTCGAACGACAAAAGCCGAGGGCCCGTGCCAGGCGGCACGGGCCCTCGGCCTTCGTTCGCTTGAGTCTCAGACGCCCATCAGGTCGCAAACGAAGATCAGCGTCTCACCCGGGGCGATCACACCGCCACCGGCGCCACGCTCGCCGTAGGCGAGGTGCGCCGGGATGGTCAGCCGGCGACGACCGCCGACCTTCATGCCCTGGATGCCCTTGTCCCAGCCCTGGATGACCTGGCCGGCACCGAGCTTGAACTCCAGCGCGCTGCCGCGGTTCCAGCTGGCGTCGAACTCCTCGCCGGTGGAGAACGCCACGCCCACGTAGTGGACCTTCACGAAGTCGCCGGCCTTGGCCACGGCGCCGTCGCCCTCCCAGAGGTCGACGATCTCCAGGTCGGCCGGCGGCTGACCCTCGGGGAAGTCGATCTCGGGCTTCTCGATGTTCACGAAAGTTCTCCTACGAAAGATGCTGTGGACAACCGTGCAATTCTGGCAGACCCCCGGCCGGGGTCAGACCTTGCCCACGATGTCGACGACGAAGACCAGCGTGTTCTTGTCCAGACCGCTCTGCGCCTGGCCCTCGTAGCCCAGCTTCGGCGGGATCACCAGCTCGACGCGGTCCCCCACGTGCTTGCCGACCAGGCCCTTGTCCCAGCCCTGGACGACCGACCCGGTACCGATCTGGAAGGCGGTGGCACCCGCGTGGTCCCAGGAGGAGTCGAACTTCTTGCCGTCCTCCCACTTCACACCCGTGTACTGGGCGATCAGGCCGTCGCCGGCCTTGATCTCCGGGCCGGTGCCCTTGATCAGCACCTGCTCCTTGAGATCGGTGGGCGCCTTGGTGTCCTTGGGAATGGTGATCTCGGCGGCCTTCTGGGAGACGTACTTGACCTCCGGCATGCCCTCCTCGGGCTTGGCCTGCTCGCCCTTGGCCTCGCTCTTGGCGTCGACCTTCTGGGCACCGACCACGTCGATCACCCACACCAGGCCGTCCTCCGGCTTGACACCCGCCTGCGGGTTCAGCTGGTCGCCGATGAGCGCCTTGGCCGTGCCCTCGACCTCGACCCGCGAACCGGCCTTCTGACCGATCACGGCGTCGAGGACCTTCGCGGGCATCTCCTGGCTGGGCTGCCCCAGCTGCTGCACCAGCTGCCGGCGCGGGGCGCCCGGCGTGGCACCCTCCTGCGGCGTCCAGGTGCCGCCGAGCGGCTTGTTGTCCTTCATCGTCTGCCCGGCGAAGTCCAGACGGACGAACGAACCCTTCTCCGCCTTGTCACCCGAGCCCTCGGTCAGGGTCTTGACGACCAGCTTGTCCGCCGGCTTGGCGTCCTTCGGCACGGAGATCTCGGGCTTCTCCCCGAACTTCCCCTTCACCGTCACCTTGGCGTCGGAAGACTTGCCGTCCTCGGACCCGCACGCCGCGGCGGTCAGCAGCAGGACGGGCACGGCCAACGCCGCGGCGAGGCGACGCGCGTTCTTCGTGTGGTTCATGAAGTCCAACTCGGGCTGTAGGGGTCGCTGGGCAGTGTGCGCCACTCTACGGCCTGTCTCCCGCCGATCAACCCCGTCCGACACGGATGTGCGCCGGGTCCGGCGGACCCGGCGCACATCCGTGCCCCTCACACCCCCGAATCGCGCTCACATTCCCGCGATCAGCTTCTCCACCCGGTCGTCCACCGACCTGAAGGGGTCCTTGCACAACACCGTTCGCTGCGCCTGGTCGTTGAGCTTCAGATGGACCCAGTCGACGGTGAAATCCCGGCGCTGTTCCTGGGCGCGACGGATGAAGTCACCGCGCAGCCGGGCCCGGGTCGTCTGCGGGGGCACCGACTTCCCCTCGAAAATCTTGATGTCATTGCACACCCGGGCCGCCTGACCGCGCTTCTCCAACAGGTAGTACAGCCCCCGGCGGCGGTGGATGTCGTGATAGGCGAGATCTATCTGCGCGATCCTCGGATGGGACATGGTGATGTTGTTCTTGGCCCGGTACCGCTCGATGAGCTGGTACTTCATCACCCAGTCGATCTCCGTGGAGATCAGGTCCAGATTCTCGTCCCGGATGGCCTCCAGCGAACGGCCCCACAGCTCCAGGACCCGCTCGACCGTGCCCGTCCGGATGCCGCGGCGCTCGCAGAAGTCCACGGCCTTCTCGTAGTACTCCTGCTGGACCTCCAGGGCGGAGGCCTCCCGGCCGCTGGCCAGGCGCACCTTGCGCCTGCCGGTGATGTCGTGACTGACCTCGCGGATGGCCCGGATGGGATTCTCCAGGGTGAGGTCGCGCATGACCGTACCGGCCTCGATCATGCGCAGGACGAGGTCGGTGGCGCCGACCTTCAGCAGCATGGTCGTCTCGGACATGTTGGAGTCGCCGACGATGACGTGGAGCCTGCGGTAGCGCTCGGCGTCGGCGTGCGGCTCGTCCCGCGTGTTGATGATCGGGCGCGAGCGCGTGGTGGCGGAGCTGACGCCCTCCCAGATGTGCTCGGCCCGCTGGCTGACGCAGTACACCGCGCCACGCGGGGTCTGGAGCACCTTTCCCGCGCCGCAGATCAGCTGCCGCGTCACGAGGAAGGGGATGAGGATGTCCGCGAGACGCGAGAACTCCCCGTGCCGCGCGACGAGATAGTTCTCGTGGCAGCCGTAGGAGTTCCCGGCGGAGTCGGTGTTGTTCTTGAAGAGATAGACGTCGCCCGCGATCCCCTCCTCGTGCAGGCGGCGCTCGGCGTCGACCAGCAGACCCTCGAGAATGCGCTCGCCCGCCTTGTCGTGGGTGACCAGCTCGGTCACGCTGTCGCACTCCGGAGTGGCGTACTCCGGGTGCGATCCCACATCCAGGTAGAGACGCGCGCCATTGCGCAGGAAGACATTGCTGCTGCGGCCCCAGGAAACGACACGGCGGAAGAGGTACCGCGCCACTTCGTCAGGGGACAGCCGGCGCTGTCCTCTGAAAGTGCACGTGACGCCGTACTCGTTCTCCAGCCCGAAAATGCGGCGGTCCATGCCTGAACATTACGCCTGATGCCCTGCGCTGAAACCGGGTTCGACCGCACCGTTCCGATCATTTTCCGACCGGGCCACGACGGTGGACGGCTTCTCGGGGGCCCGCAGGGACGCCCGGAAGGCGACGATCACCAGCAGGGCCGCGACACCGCTGCCCACCGCGACGAGGAATCCCGCACGGGCGCCGCCGGACTGGACCGCCGGCCCCACGAAGGCCGTACCGATCGCCGCGCCGACGCCGAAGGACGTCACCAGCCAGGAGAACGCCTCGGTCACCGTGCCCCGCGGCGCGTGCCGGTCCACGACCACGAAGGCGGTGGCCAGACAGGGCGCGAGGAAGAGGCCCGCCACGCCGGCGAGAACCGTCATCGCCACGGCGCCCGGCACCAGCAGCAGCGGCACGTAGAACAGCGCCAGCCCGCCGACGAGCACCCGCAGACGCTGCTCGGGGGTGCCGGGCCACTGCCGGGCACCGTGGATGGAACCGCCGATCAGGGCGCCGACGCCCAGGGCCGACAGCAGCCAGCCGGCCACGTTGCCGCCGCCGTTCGCGTCGCCGTAGGAGACCGCGGCGACGGCTATGGAGCCGAGCGCGGAACCTATGCAGAAGAAGGTGCCCAGCAGCACCAGCAGCCCCCGGGAGCGGAGCGCCCCCAGCCAGTGCGCCTCGCGGGGCTCGCTGCGCCAGGTGCGGGAGGGCGGCGAGGTGACGACCGCGAGGGCGCCGATGACGCCCATCAGGTGAAGGGCGTTCAGCGCGGCGGTCTCGGACCAGATCGCGACGATCCGGGTGACGATCAGCGGGCCGACCACGTAGATCAGCTCCTGGGCTATCGCGTCCAGGGAGTAGGCGGCGTGGAGATCGTCCTCGTTCTTCAGGACCGAGGGCCACAGGGCCCGCAGCCCGCCCTCGAGCGGCGGCGCGAAGAAGCCGGCCACGATCATGGCCGCGTAGGAGAGGGGCACCGGGTCCAGGCCGACGACGGTGAAGGCCGCCATGCCCAGCGCGGTCATCACGGCCGAGGGCAGGATGACACGGGGCTGGCCGTAGAGGTCGACGGCCCGGCCGAGCAGCGGCTGGCCGACGGCGTTGGCCACGCCGTAGACCGCGGAGAGCGCGCCGGCGAGGGTGTAGCTGCCACCCTCGGCGCGCACGAACAGGACGATCGCCAGCGCGGCCGTGGCGTTGGGCAGCCGGCCCACCAGGGTTCCGGTCAGCAGTCGCGCCGCGTGCCGTGTCTTGAGCATGTCGACGTAACCGCCGCCCGCCGCCGCCATTGTCCGCCTCTCGTCCTTGACCGATCGTTTTTGACCGAGCGATCCCGGTTTTACGTATAACTAGAAGAGTCATACGTACCATGATCGGAGCTCGCGGGTCCAACCCGCGTGGTGACAGCGGCAGCGGAGAGGGGCGCGGCAGCGGTGACGGAGGTCCAGAGCGGGGAGCGCGAGGGACGCGGGGGCGAACGGGGCGGCGGGGGCGAACGGTGGCCGACCGTCCGGGGACGGCACGCGGCGACCGCCCGGGCCACCAGCCGGGACGTGGCCCGGGCGGCGGGGGTCTCGCAGGCCACGGTCTCCCTGGTCATGGGCGAGAAATGGCGCGGAAGGGTCTCCGAGCGGACCGCCGAGGCGGTGCGCACCGCCGCCCGCGAGCTGGGCTACCGGCCCAACCTCACCGCCCGCAGCCTGCGGCTCGGCCGCGCGCGGACGGCCCTGCTGGTCGTCCCGGCCCTCACCAACGAATTCTTCGCCCGCGTCTACACGGGCGCGGCCCGCGCCGCCGCCGAGCACGACATGGGCGTGGTCCTCTACCCCTCCCCGGAGGGCACCGGGCCCGCCCGCGACCCCTTCGCCTCCGCGCGCGCGACGCTGGACGGCGTGATCGCCTCCTCGATCGCGGCCGAGGCCCTGGCCGACCTCCGCGAGGGCGGCCTCCCCCTGGTGATGCTCGACAGCGAACCCGGACGCACCGACGCCCCGGCCACCGTCAACCTCGACATCGCCGACGGCATGCGTCAGGTGACGGAGCATCTGCTGGCCCTCGGCCACCGGCGCTTCGCGCACATCGCGGCCGACATCGACTCCTGGACCTTCCGCGTCCGGGCCCGGGCCCTCGCCGAGGCCCTCCGGGGCACGGCCGGGACGGTGCTGCGGACCGAGCCCGCCGCCCTCGACGTGGCCTCCGGCCGCCTGGCCGCCGCACGCGCCCTGACCGCACCGGGCGGGCCGGACGCCCGGCCGACCGCCCTGATCTGCGACGGCGACGTCCTCGCGGCGGGCGCCTGCAAGGCGGCGCGACGACTGGGGCTCCGCGTGCCGGACGACGTCTCGGTGACCGGCTTCGACGACCTGCCGCTCGCGAGCGCCCTGGAGCCGGAGCTCACGACAGTGCGGCTGCCGGCGGAGGCGGTGGGGGAAGCGGGCATGCGGGCGCTCGTGGCCGTCCTGGACGGCCGGGCGCCGGCCGCGACGTCACTGCCGGTGGAACTGGTGACGCGGGCGTCGTCGGGGACGGCCGCCGCCCCGTGACCGGCCCTCTAACGCCGGACGGGCCGCGAATCGACGCGGCCCGTCCGGCGTTAGGGACACCGCGCGGACGCTACTCCTCCGAAGAGGACTCCGAAGAGGACTCCTCCGAGTCCGAGGTGGACTCCGCCGAGCCCGACCCCTCGTCCAGCAGCCTCTGGAGCTGCCGCCCCAGCAACCGCTTGAACTTCCGCTGCTGCGGCCGCTTCCGGTCCAGCACCGCGACCTCGAGCTGCTCGGCCGTCAGCGTCCGCTCGCTCCCGTTCGTGTCGCGCGCGAGCGACTCGACGGCGAGCTTGAGCGCCTCCGACAGCGTCATCCCGTCCCGGTGCCGCTGGTCGAGATAGCTGCTGATCTGGTCCGCGTTGCCGCCGACCGCGACCGAGCCGTGCTCGTCGACGATCGAGCCGTCGTGCGGGAGCCGGTAGATCTGGTCGTCCTCGGGGGCGGCCCCCACCTCGGCGACGATCAGCTCCACCTCATACGGCTTCTCGCCGGCGCTGGAGAAGATCGTGCCAAGCGTCTGCGCGTAGACGTTCGCCAGGCCGCGAGCGGTGACGTCGTCACGGTCGTACGTGTAGCCGCGCAGGTCGGCGTAGCGGACACCGCCGATGCGCAGGTTCTCGAACTCGTTGTACTTGCCGACCGCCGCGAACGCGATCCGGTCGTAGATCTCGCTGACCTTGTGCAGCGCGCGGGACGGGTTCTCGGCGACGAAGACAACGCCATCGTTGTACTGGAGGACCACGACGCTGCGGCCGCGCGCGATGCCCTTGCGGGCGTACTCGGCGCGGTCGGCCATGGCCTGCTGGGGTGAGACATAGAACGGCGTCGACACCGCTATCCGTCCCTTTCTGTGGGTGACGAGGACATCAGGAGCTCAGAGGATCGCTCGGAGCGTCACAGCAGAGCGGCGCGCGGGCCGTCCGGCTCCTCGAGCCGGCGCTCGTGGATGGCCCGGACGATCTCCGAGCTCTCCGCCTCGGTGAGCCTCCGGAAGCCCTCGTCGGTGATGACGATGACGATCGGGTAGATACGGCGCGCGAGGTCGGGACCGCCGGTCGCCGAGTCGTCGTCGGCGGCGTCGTAGAGCGCCTGGACGACGAGCGTGGCGGCCTGCCCCTCCGTGAGGTCGTCACGGAACAGCTTCTTCAGCGCACCGCGCGCGAACAGCGAGCCGGAGCCCGTGGCCGCGTAGCCGTGCTCCTCGGAGCGCCCGCCGGTGACGTCGTAGGAGAAGATGCGGCCCTTCTGCCGGTCCACGTCCCAGCCGGCGAAGAGCGGCACCACGGCCAGGCCCTGCATGGCCATGCCGAGGTTGCTGCGGATCATCGTCGACAGGCGGTTCGCCTTGCCCTCCAGGGAGAGCGAGACGCCTTCGACCTTCTCGAAGTGCTCCAGCTCCAGCTGGAACAGCTTGACCATCTCCACCGCCAGCCCGGCCGTGCCGGCGATGCCCACGGCCGAGTACTCGTCGGCCGGGAAGACCTTCTCGATGTCCCGCTGCGCGATGACATTGCCCATCGTGGCCCGCCGGTCACCGGCCAGCACCACTCCCCCGGGGAACGACGCGGCGACGATCGTCGTGCCGTGCGGCGCCTCGATGACGCCCTGCGTCGGCAGCTGCCGGTTGCGCGGCAGCATCTCGGGCTGGTGCTGCGCCAGGAAGTCCATGAAGGACGACGAGCCCGGCGTCAGGAAGGGAGCCGGCAGACGCCCTGTGCCAGAAAAGTTGGCTTCCACACGAATCCTTCGAAGAGATCTTGAAATACTGCACGGACCATACCCCCGGGCCTCCCAGCCCTCCGTCCCGTGCCCCGGCGGGCACGGGACGGATCACCGGCCCTACTGCCCGCCCTTTTGCACGAACGAACGCACGAAGTCCTCGGCGTTCTCCTCGAGCACATCATCGATTTCGTCCAGCACGGAGTCCACGTCGTCCGACAGCTTCTCCTGGCGCTCCTTGAGGTCCTCGGAGACCTGCGCGTCCTGCGCCTGCTCCTCGACCTCCTCCGTCGCACGCGTGGCCTTCTGCTGTCCGCCGCCGGTGTCCTTGGTCGCCATACCCCTCACCCCGCTCGGTTTCGACGTACACGTACACGAGACGTTCAAGATCCGACCCTACAAGCAGGGTCGGGGATCGGCCCTGCACTTGCTACAACGTCCCGGAGCCACCGGGATGATTCCCGTTTCCCCCGGTCCTCAGACCCCGGTCAGCCGCCCGACAGCACCCGGACCAGGTCCTCGGCCGTGCGACAGCGGTCCAGGAGCTCCTTGACGTGGTTGCGGGTGCCCCGCAGCGGCTCCAGGGTGGGGACGCGCTGGAGGGAGTCGCGGCCCGGCAGGTCGAAGATCACGGAGTCCCAGGAGGCGGCGGCGACGTCGTCGGCGTACTGCTCCAGGCAGCGGCCCCGGAAGTAGGCCCGGGTGTCCTCGGGCGGGGCGGTGCGGGCGCGGGCGACGTCGGTCTCGTCCAGGAGCCTGCGCATCTTGCCGCGGGCCACGAGGCGGTTGTACAGGCCCTTGTCGGCGCGGACGTCCGCGTACTGGAGGTCCACGAGCTGCAGCCGGGCCGCGGACCAGTCGAGGCCGTCGCGGCGGCGGTAGCCCTCCAGCAGCTCCAGCTTGGCCACCCAGTCCAGCTCCCCGGACAGGCTCATCGGATCCCGCTCCAGCCGGCCCAGGACGTCCTCCCAGCGGGAGAGGACGTCCTTGGTCTGCTCGTCGGCGTCCACGCCGAAGCGGTCCTCGACGTATTTGCGCGCCAGCTCGAAGTACTCCATCTGGAGCTGCACCGCTGTGAGTGTGCGGCCGCTGCGCAGGGTGATCAGCCGGCGCAGGGAGGGGTCGTGGCTCACCTGGTGGAGGGTGCGGACGGGCTGGTCGACGGCGAGATCGGCGGCGATGAAGCCGTCCTCGATCATGGAGAGCACCAGGGCGGTGGTGCCGAGCTTGAGGTAGGTGGAGATCTCGGAGAGATTGGCGTCGCCGATGATCACATGGAGCCGGCGGTACTTCTCGGCGTCGGCGTGGGGCTCGTCGCGGGTGTTGATGATGGGCCGCTTGAGGGTGGTCTCCAGCCCGACCTCGACCTCGAAATAGTCCGCGCGCTGGCTGATCTGGAAGCCGTGCTCGTGGCCGTCCTGGCCGATGCCGACGCGGCCGGCGCCGGTGACGACCTGGCGGGAGACGAAGAACGGGGTCAGGTGGCGGACGATGTCCGAGAAGGGGGTCTCCCGCTTCATCAGGTAGTTCTCATGGGTGCCGTAGGAGGCGCCCTTGTTGTCGGTGTTGTTCTTGTAGAGGTGGATGGGCTGGGCGCCGGGCAGCTGGGCGGCGCGTTCGGCCGCCTCCGCCATGATGCGCTCGCCCGCCTTGTCCCACAGGACGGCGTCCCGGGGATTGGTGATCTCCGGTGAGCTGTATTCCGGGTGGGCGTGGTCTACGTAGAGCCGAGCGCCATTGGTGAGGATGACATTGGCCAGGCCGATGTCCTCGTCCGTGAGCTGGCTGGCGTCCGCGGCCTCGCGGGCGAGGTCGAAGCCACGGGCGTCCCTCAGCGGGTTCTCCTCCTCGAAGTCCCAGCGGGCACGGCGTGCCCGGTGCATCGCGGCCGCGTAGGCGTTGACGATCTGGGACGAGGTGAGCATGGCATTGGCGTTCGGGTGACCGGGGACGGAGATCCCGTACTCCGTCTCGATGCCCATTACTCGCCGTACGGTCATGCGGCCCTCCTTGCCCGGCGGCGCCCCCGGGTGGGGTCGGCGCTCAAGTACCGCTGCGCTTCCGGTCCGTGTACGGTCCCCGATCCCCCACTGCGCTTCGCGGTGGTACCACCGAAGAGCCTAGAACGGCTTTGCGGCGCTGGGGAGATCATTACAGTCATTGCTGGGGTTGGTGCCCCGCGCGGACGGCGGCATGGTCCGCGTCCCACGAGTGGTGCAACGCATGGTGCAAAACGCGTCCGGCTGCGGACGCCCTGCTCCTTCCCCGCCCTTGAGTGGGCGGGGAAGGCACAGCAACAGGGACATCCGCAGCCGGACGGCGGTGTTACAGATACTGGCCGGTATTGGCCACGGTGTCGATGGAGCGGCCGGTGTCCGCGCCCTGCTTTCCGGTGACGAGGGTGCGGATGAAGACGATCCGCTCGCCCTTCTTTCCGGAGATCCGGGCCCAGTCGTCCGGGTTGGTGGTGTTGGGCAGGTCCTCGTTCTCCTTGAACTCGTCGACGCAGGCGGCGAGCAGGTGGGAGACGCGCAGGCCCTTCTGGTTGTGGTCCAGGAAGGCCTTGATGGCCATTTTCTTGGCCCGGTCCACGATGTTCTGGATCATCGCTCCGGAGTTGAAGTCCTTGAAGTAGAGGACTTCCTTGTCACCGTTGGCGTAGGTGACCTCCAGGAAGCGGTTCTCCTCGGATTCGGCGTACATCTGCTCGACGACCGACTGGATCATGCCCTCGACGGTGACCCTGGCGTCCCCGCCGTGCTCGGCGAGGTCGTCGGCGTGCAGCGGGAGGGTCTCGGTCAGGTACTTCGAGAAGATGTCCTTGGCGGCCTCCGCGTCCGGGCGCTCGATCTTGATCTTCACATCGAGGCGGCCGGGGCGCAGGATCGCGGGATCGATCATGTCCTCGCGGTTGGAGGCGCCGATGACGATGACGTTCTCCAGGCCCTCGACGCCGTCGATCTCGGAGAGCAGCTGGGGGACGATGGTGTTCTCGACGTCCGAGCTGACGCCGGAGCCGCGGGTGCGGAAGAGGGAGTCCATCTCGTCGAAGAAGACGATCACGGGGGTGCCCTCGCCGGCCTTCTCCCGGGCGCGCTGGAAGATCAGCCGGATGTGCCGCTCGGTCTCGCCGACGTACTTGTTGAGCAGCTCGGGGCCCTTGATGTTGAGGAAGAAGCTCTTCCCGGCGGGCTTTCCGGTGACCTCGGCGACCTTCTTCGCAAGGGAGTTGGCGACGGCCTTGGCGATGAGGGTCTTGCCGCAGCCGGGAGGGCCGTAGAGCAGGACGCCCTTGGGCGGGCGCAGTTCGTGCTCCTTGAAGAGGTCGGGGTAGAGGTAGGGGAGCTCGACGGCGTCGCGGATCAGCTCGATCTGGTTGCCCAGGCCGCCGATCTTCGTGTAGTCGATGTCCGGGACCTCTTCGAGGACGAGCTCCTCGACCTCGCTCTTGGGGATGACCTCGTAGACGTAGCCGGAGCGGGTCTCCAGCAGGAGGGCGTCGCCGGGGCGGATGGTGGTGTCCAGCAGGGGCTCGGCGAGCCGCACCACCCGCTCCTCGTCGGTGTGCCCGATGACCAGGGCGCGTTCGCCGTCCTCGAGGATCTCCTTGAGGGTGACGATGTCGCCGTGGCGCTCGAAGGCCATGGCGTCGACGATGTTGAGCGCCTCGTTGAGCATGACCTCCTGGCCGGGCCGGAGGTCCTCGACGTCGACGCTCGGGGACGCGTTCACCCGGAGTTTGCGGCCTCCGGTGAAGATGTCGGCCGTGCCGTCCTCGTTGGCCGAGAGGAAGACGCCGAAGCCGGCGGGGGGCTGGGCCAGGCGGTCGACCTCCTCCTTGAGGGCCACGATCTGGTCGCGGGCCTCACGGAGGGTGTTCGCGAGCCGTTCGTTCTGCGCGGAGACGCCGGCCAGGTTCGTCTGGAGCTCGACGATCCGCTCCTCGAGAATCCTCGTGTGACGCGGAGAGTCGGCGAGCTTGCGTCGCAGGACGGCGATCTCCTGCTCGAGATAGGCAACCTGGCCCGCGGGGTCGTCAGACCCTCGTCCCGGCCGGATGCCGCGGTTCATGTCGTCGTCGTGGGCTGCCACGGTCCTCACCTCCTCCAAGGGGAGCTGGACGCTTCCTGACCCTACCTGGGCCGGTGCAGGTTGAAACCCCTAGATCACAAACCCGGTCGGAGTGTGTCCGATCTTCACCCTTGCGCACGTCCTCACGTGAGGGGGATACCCACCCATCAACATCGGAAAGCGGGCGGTTGTATCGTCGACTCGGTCAACACCCGTCAGGGCTGGCTCCAATTGATTCACGAACGCAGGAAACGGCAGGCGAGATGACCGCGCAGGAAGAAGAGCTCGAAGTCTGGATCGACCAGGACCTCTGCACCGGCGACGGCATCTGCGCCCAGTACGCCCCCGAGGTCTTCGAGCTCGACATCGACGGTCTCGCCTATGTGAAGAGCGCCGACGACGAGCTTCTCCAGGACAAGGGTGCCACCACCCCCGTACCGCTGACGCTGCTCAACGACGTCCGGGACTCGGCGAACGAGTGCCCCGGCGACTGCATCCACGTACGCCGCGTCGCCGACAAGGTCGAGGTCTTCGGCCCGGACGCCGAATAACGCATCGTCACCTCATGTGACGGCTCAGACGCTCTCCGCGACCGGTGGTGCGGTCAGGACGAACTGGCCGTCCCGCCACCGCCACTTGACCGCCCTGCGCAGGTCCGGGCAGCAGCGGGGCACGCCGGTGCCGGAATAGCCGAGGAGAGTGGCCGAAACCGTCCGGCCGGTCGCGTCGAGGCCGGTGACGCTCATTCCCTCCTTGGGGTCCACCAGGGTCGCCACGACCCGGGGTGCCGCGCCCGGGGCGGCCGGGGCGGCGAGGACGTACACGCCGCTGGGCCGGGTGCCCCCGCCGGAGCCGCAGCGCACCTCGACGGCCGTCTCGGGCCGCCCGTCCCCGTCCAGGTCGGCGGTGGCGCTCCGGACCACCTCGGGGCGGGTGGGGCCGCAGTCGACGGGATAGCGCGCGGCGCCCGGGTCCGGGGCGGCGGCCGACGAGCTCGCCGGGGCCTTCGCGGGAGCGGTGGCGCCGGCCGTGGCGTCGCCGGGGCCGGTCAGGGCGGCGCCCAGGATCACCGCGGCCAGGGCGGCGGCGGTGGCCAGCCAGTGCGCCGGGCGGGACCGGGTGTGCGGGAGGGGAGCGGAGGCGTCGGGACGGTCGGGACCTGCCGGGGGCTGCACGCGCGCTGACTCCTGCCGAGGGCTGCGGGGACCGGGATCGTCCGCATCGTGCCACACGGCCGTGGGCCGGTGAACGGCGGGCGGGGCCCTGAGCGTCACCCAACGCACGTGCGCCGCCGCCGAGTTCCGCGGGGAGCGGAGCACGGCGGCGGCGCACTGGTGGTTCGTACGGGCGGGTCAGCCCTTGTTGGGGCCCTCGTAGTCCTCGCCGTAGGCGCCCTTGGCGGGGCGGCGGCGGCGCATCGGGGGCTCCACGCCGTCGGCGAGGCGGCGGGCGGTGACGAGGAAGCCGGTGTGGCCGATCATCCGGTGGTCGGGGCGGACCGCGAGGCCCTCCACGTGCCAGTTGCGGATCATCGACTCCCAGGGCTGGGGCTCGGCGAAGCAGCCGATCTCGCGGATGGACTCCACGGTCCGCGCCAGCTGGGTGGTGGTCGCCACGTAGCAGCAGAGGATGCCGCCGGGGACGAGCGCCTTGGAGACGGCCTCCAGGCACTCCCAGGGTGCGAGCATGTCGAGGATCACGCGGTCGACGTCCGTGTCGGACAGGTTGTCCTGGAGGTCGCCGACGGTCAGCTGCCACGCGGGGTGCGGGCCGCCGAAGTAGCGCTCGACGTTCGCCTTCGCGATGTCGGCGAAGTCCTCACGGCGCTCGTAGGAGTGCAGCATGCCCTGGTCGCCGATGGCGCGCAGCAGGAAGGCGCTGAGCGAGCCGGAGCCCACTCCCGCCTCGACGACGCGCGCGCCGGCGAAGATGTCGGCGAAGGCCAGGATCTGCCCCGCGTCCTTGGGGTAGACCACGGCGGCGCCGCGGGGCATGGACAGGACGTAGTCGGGGAGCAGGGGACGCAGCGCGAGGTACGCGACGTTCCCCGTGGTGCGGACAACACTGCCCTCGGGAGCGCCGATCAGCTCGTCGTGGGGGAAGGAACCCTTGTGGGTGTGGAAATTCTTCCCGGCTTCGAGCGTGAACGTGTAGTGGCGACCCTTGGGGTCGGTGAGCTGGACCTGGTCCCCGACCTGGAAGGGCCCGCGACGGCGGGCGGCACCGGTCGGTTCGGACATGTGACCAGCGTACCGGGCCCGGAAGGGGCCCGGCACCACGGGCTGTTTCCGGGAGCTCGCCCCCCGGGGCCCGCGCTGACGCGCGTCGTCCTCAAGCGCCGGACGGGCTCATAGTCCGTCCGGCAACGGTCAGGTCGACGGCCGGGCCATCGCCGCCACGAACGCCCGCTCCACGTCCGCGGCCGAGAGCACGCCGTAGACCTCGCCGGTCTCCTCGGTCACCAGGTACTCGGACGCCGGTGTGGCGCGCAGCACTTCCAGGAGCTCCTCGCCGGAGAGGTCGGCGGAGACCCGCATGCCGTCGGTGAGGTCCTGGGCGAGCGAGCCGGTGGCGACCCAGGGGCGGCGGTGTTCGGGGACGCCGCCGATGGCGGCCTCGCGGACGAGCGCCCTGGGGGTGCCCTGCCCGTCGACGACGACGAGGGCGCGGGCCCCCGCCTCGTTGGCGCGGCGCAGGGCCTCGGAGAGCGGGGTGGCGGCCTCGACGGGCACGGCGCGCCGGGTGAGGGTGCGGGCGCGCAGCTCGGGGAGGTGTTCGCGCAGGCGGGCCATGCGCAGGCTGTTGCCGGCGCCGGTCCAGATGATCGCGGCGAGGATGGCGGCGAGCAGGGCGTCGGTGAGGGTGTCGACGCCGCCGAGGTCCTCGGTGTCGCCGCCGTGGGTGAGCAGGGGCAGGCCGACGAGGACGGCGACGGCGAGGGCGCGGCCGACCCAGGCGGCGGCGACGGTGCCGGTCATGGGTTTGCCGCTGATCTTCCAGACGACGGCGCGGAGCATCCGGCCGCCGTCGAGGGGCAGGCCGGGCAGGAGGTTGAAGGCCGCGACCAGGAGGTTGGAGATCATCAGCCCGGCGAGCAGGACGCCGGGGACGGTGCCGGGTTCGACGGCGAGCATGGCGAGGTAGAAGAC
Source organism: Streptomyces luteoverticillatus (assembly GCF_003970715.1). Classification (NCBI taxonomy): domain Bacteria; kingdom Bacillati; phylum Actinomycetota; class Actinomycetes; order Kitasatosporales; family Streptomycetaceae; genus Streptomyces; species Streptomyces luteoverticillatus. The sequence continues at coordinate 1,514,409 of NZ_CP034587.1, forward strand.
GCCGGCGAGGATCAGGGAGAGCAGGGGGCCGACGAAGGCGAGGACGAATTCCCGGCCGGGGGTCTCGCTCTCCTTCTCGATCTCGGAGACGCCGCCGAAGAACTGGAGCTGGATGCGGCGCACGGGGAGCTTGAAGCGCAGGGCGGCGACCGTGTGGGCCAGCTCGTGGACGAGCACGGAGGCGTAGAAGGCGACGGCGAAGAACAGGGCGACGAGGTAGCGGACGCCGCCGAGCTCGGGGAGGACCCGGTCGAGCTGGCCGCCGAAGACCCAGGTGATCAGGCCGGCGACGAGGAACCAGCTGGGGGCGACGTAGACGGGCACGCCGAAGGGCCGGCCCATGAGGATCCCGCCGCCCGTCTCCGGTGGGCGGCGCGGCCCGCGGTCACCGGGCCCGGCCTGGTGGTCGGCGCCCCCCGCGCCGGATCGGCCCTGCCCGCTGTCGTCCACGGTGTCCCCTCGTCCTGTCCGGCCCTGGTCCGGGGCCGGTGTGTTCTCCCGATCATGCAGTGTGACGGGCCCTACCGTCGATGGTATGCGGCCGACTGTCGGTTACGGGCCGTAGGGTCTGTGTCATGGATACCGCCTCCGAGAACTCCGCCGGGCGGGCCGGCGCCGCCCGGCCGGCCTCGCTGTCGCCGTCCCGTGCGGCCGATTTCATGCAGTGCCCGCTGCTCTACCGCTTCCGGGTGATCGACCGGCTGCCGGAGAAGCCCAGCGCCGCGGCCACCCGGGGCACGGTGGTGCACGCGGTGCTGGAGCGGCTCTTCGACGCCCCGGCGGCCGAGCGCACGGTTCCCCGGGCCCGGGGGCTGGTGCCGGGCGAGTGGGAGCGGCTGCTGGCGGCGAAGCCGGAGCTGGCGGAGCTGTTCACCCGGGAGGACGGCTCGCACGACGAGGACCGGCTGGGCACGTGGCTGGCGGACGCGGAGCGGCTGGTCGAGCGCTGGTTCACGCTGGAGGACCCGACGCGGCTGGAGCCGGCCGAGCGCGAGCTGTTCGTGGAGACTGTGCTGGCGGACGCGGGCCCGTCGGGCCTGACGCTGCGCGGCATCGTCGACCGGGTGGATGTGACGCCGTCCGGTGACGTGCGGATCGTGGACTACAAGACGGGCAAGGCCCCGGCGCCGCGGTTCCGGGAGACGCCGCTGTTCCAGATGATGTTCTACGCGCTGGTGATCTGGCGGCTGCGCGGGCGGATCCCGCGCCGGCTCCAGCTGGTCTACCTGGGCAGCGGGGACGTGCTGACGTACGACCCGGTCGAGGCGGAGCTGCTGGCGGTGGAGCGCAAGCTGCGCGCCCTGTGGGAGGCGATCTCGCTGGCCACGGAGACGGGCGACTGGCGGCCCCGGCCCACCAAGCTGTGCGGCTGGTGCGACCACCAGGCGGTGTGCCCGGAGTTCGGCGGCACTCCCCCGCCGTACCCGCTGCCGGTCGTCCCCGCCCCGCGCGCGGCGGGCGACGGTCCGGCTGCCTCCGGGGAGGGCTCGCAGGGCAGAATGGACGAGGTCTAACGAAGGAGAGTTCCTGTGGCGATCCGCGTCCTATTGGTCGACGACCAGCCGCTGCTGCGCACCGGCTTCCGCATGATCCTGGAGGCCGAGCAGGACCTGGCGGTCGTCGGGGAGGCCGGGGACGGTCTGCAGGCGCTCGAACAGGTGCGGGCGCTCCAGCCCGATGTGGTGCTGATGGACATCCGGATGCCCCGCATGGACGGTGTGGAGGCCACCCGGCAGATCACCGGCCCGGAGCGGAACGGCCCGGCGAAGGTGCTGGTGCTGACCACGTTCGATCTGGACGAGTACGTGGTGGAGGCGCTGCGCGCGGGGGCGAGCGGCTTCCTGCTGAAGGACGCGCCGGCCCATGAGCTGGTCCAGGCGATCCGGGTGGTGGCGGGCGGTGAGGCCATGCTGGCCCCGAGCATCACGCGCCGGCTGCTGGACAAGTACGCCGGGCATCTGCCGTCGGGCGAGGAGCCGCTGCCGGACACCCTCCACACGCTGACGGACCGTGAGGTCGAGGTGCTGAAACTGGTGGCCCGTGGGCTGTCCAACGCGGAGATCGCCGCGGATCTGTTCGTCAGCGAGACGACGGTCAAGACGCATGTGGGTCATGTGCTGACGAAGCTGGGCCTGCGTGACCGGGTGCAGGCCGCGGTCTACGCGTACGAGAGCGGTCTGGTGCGCCCCGGCGCCCAGTAAGCCTCGCGCCGGAACGAGGAGCGCCCCGGCGCACGATCGGATCGTGCGCCGGGGCGCTCCTCGTTCCGGCGCGAGGACGGGTCAGCCCTTGCCGCCCTTGCTGATCTCCCAGAACCGGAACACGGTCGAGGCGTCCAGGGTCCACTGGAGGCCCGAGATCCGCTCGTTGGCGACGGCGTACTGCTTGCCCTGCCACAGCGGGAGGACGGGCACGTCCTGGGCCACGGCGTTCTGGAGCTTGGCGAAGTCGCTGACGGTCGCCGCGCGGCTGCCCTGGGCGGCGGTGGCCGGGAGGATGCCGGAGATGTCCTTCGACTGGTAGTTGTTGGCGAGGACGTTCTGCTCGCCGAAGAACGGCGCGGTGAAGTTGTCGGGGTCCGGGTAGTCGGGGACCCAGCCCTTGACGTAGACGGCGTACTTGCCGGCCGCGATGTCCTTCTCGTACTGCTCGATCGGCACGCTCTGGACGTCGGCCTCGAACAGGCCGCTGGCGTTCAGCTGGTCGGCGATCGCCTTGAACTCGGCGACGGTGCCCGGGCCGTAACGGACGGGGGTGGCCCACAGGGTGAGCTTGACCTTGCCACTGACACCCGCGGAGCTGAGGGCCGCCTTGGCCTTGTCGGGCTGCGGGCGGTCGCCGTAGACGTCGAAGAACGGCGTCTTGTGGGCGGTGATGCCGCTGGGCACGACCGAGTACAGCGGTTCGGCGGTGCGCTTGTAGACGTCGCGGACGAGGGTGCTGCGGTCGATGAGGTAGGCGATGGCCTTGCGCACGCCGACCTTGCCGACCACCGGGTCCTTGGTGTTGAAGACCAGGTGCTGGACCTCGGCGCTGTTGCCCTCGACGACCTTGACCGCGCCCTTCTCGTTGGACGTGGCCTCGAGGTCGGCGATGTCCTTGATGGCGAGGCCTCGGTAGGCGAGGTCGACGTCGCCCTTCTGGACGGCGGCCTTCAGCGCTTCCTGGTCGCCGTGGAAGAGCTTGAGGGTCATGCCGCTGTTCTGCACGACGGCGGGGCCCTTGTAGGAGCCGTTGACCTTGAAGACGGCCTTGGACTTGTCGTAGGAGTCCAGCTTGTAGACGCCGGAGCCCATGGCCTTGCCGTCGGTGCGGAGCTTGTCCGCCGGGTACTCCTTGTGGTCGACGATCGACCCGGCGCCGGAGGCTATCTTCAGCGGGAAGGTGGCGTCCGGGCGCTTGAGCTGGAAGACGACGGTGGACTTGTCCGGCGTCTTGATGCCCCCGATGGTGGAGAGCATCGTGGACGCCGGACCGTCCTTGTCGTTGATCTTCAGGGTGCGGCGGAAGGAGAAGGCGACGTCCTCGGAGGTGAGTTCGTCACCGTTGCTGAACTTCAGGCCGTCCTGGAGCTCGCACTGGTAGACGGTGCTGTTCTCGTCCTTGAACTTGCAGCTCTTGGCGGCGTCCGGCACGGGCGTGGTGCCGCCCTTGGGGAAGCTCATCAGCGACTGGAAGACGTTGTTGAAGAGCAGCCAGGAACCGGGGTCGTAACCGGAGGCCGGGTCGGTGGCTTGCACCTCGTCCGACATCCCCATGACCACCGACTCACCGGTGCCGGCCGCCGTGCCGTCGTCCGAACCGCACCCGCTCAGCAGGGCGGCGGCAAGCCCCGCGCCAAGCGGGGCGGCGAGCCACTGGTCACGTTTCCTCACGTGCGCATTCCTCACAGTTCTTGGTTCGCTGACGGGATGTCTTGAGCTGTAACGCGTTCTGTGGAGCAGATGGAGCAGGTGGAACTGGTGATGCAGGTGGTGCGATGGAGCCGTCGGTGATCCGGGGTGGCCGGCCGGTGCGGGGCGTTACACGCCGCGCCCGAGCTCCCACGGCTGGAGTTCGGCGGCCGCGTTGAGGGCCCACTCCGCGCCGGTGATCTTGTTCCGGGCCGCGACGTACTGCTTGCCCTGCCACAGCGGGAGCACCGGGACGTCGTCGGCGACGATGTCCTGGGCCTGCTGGAAGAACCGGGCCGCGGCGTCGCGCTGCGAGGACAGCCGGGACTGCGGGATGAGCTCGTTGATGATCTTCGAGTTCTTGTAGGGCGACCCGAGGAAGTTGTCCTTGCCGACGAACGGGTCGACGAAGTTGTCCGGGTCCGGGAAGTCGGGGAACCAGCCGATGCCGTAGACGGCGTACTTGCCCTTGGCGGCCTCGGGGCGGAAGTCCGCCCACTTCACGCCCTGGAGCTTGACGTCGAACAGACCGCTGTCGTTGAGCTGCTTCTGGAGCGACTTGAAGGACTTCTCGGTGGCCTCGCCGTAGTGGTCCGTGGCGTAGGTGAGGACGAGCGGCACCGACGAGGTGACGTTGGCGGCGCGCAGGATGGCCTTGGCCTTCTCCACGCTGGGCTCGCCGTACTTGTTGGAGAAGGAGTTCTGGTGGCCGGCGACGCCGGTGGGCACGATGGAGTACAGCGGCTCGTTCGTGCGGTGGTAGTCGTCGCGGGTCAGCGCCTGGCGGTCGACGAGCTGGGCCATGGCCTGGCGGACGGCCTTGTTCTTGACCGTGGAGTCCTCGGTGTTGAAGGCCAGGAAGCTGGTCTCGGCGCCGGGCGACTCGTGCAGCTGGACGCCCTGGTCGGCGGCGGTGCGCAGGCGGTCGATCTGCTCGGGCAGCAGGGCGCGGTTCATCACGTCGATGTCGCCGGCCTTGAGGGCCTTCTCCATCGACGCGGAGTCGTCGAAGAAGCGCATCTCGACCTTGTCGTTCTGCAGCTTCAGCGGGCCCTGGTAGTCGTCGTTCCGGGTGAAGGTGATCTTGGTGACGCGATCGTCCTTGACCTCGGCGTCGATGGCGTACGGGCCGGAGCCGACCACCTTGAAGCCGTCGTCCAGCTTGTCCTTGGCGTAGGACTCGCTGTCGACGATGGCGGCGGCCGGGGTGGCTATCTTCTGCGGGAAGGTGGCGTCCGGCGTCTTGAGGTGGAAGACGACCTCGAGCTCGCTGGGGGTCTCGACCTTGTCGATGTTGCTCAGCAGGGAGACCGGGCCGTTCTCGAAGTTGATCCGCCGCGCGCGGTCGATGGAGAACTTGACGTCCTCGGCGGTGAGCGCGTGCCCGTTGGTGAACTTCAGGCCCTTGCGCAGCGTGCAGCGGAACTGCTCGCTGTTGCGGTCGCCGAAGGAGCACTTCTCGGCCGCGTCGGCGACCGGCCCGGTGCCCGAGCGCGGCAGGCGCAGCAGCGTCTGGAAACCGCTGTGGAGGACGTTCCACACGCCGACGTCGTACGCGGCGGCCGGGTCGAAGGGCGCGGGCGCGTCGGTGGTCTGCTCGAACCGGTCGGTGGTGCCGACGACGATGGCCTTGCCGCCGCCGGATCCCGCGCTTCCGCCACAGGCGACGAGCACGGGCGCCAGCAGGCCTGCCACGGTCGGCAGGACCAACGTCTTGCGGTTCATTGTCTGGGGTTCTCCCTGTGGTGCGTTCGGTTGCCCGGACCCTACCGATACCGGATGGGCGGTCATACGGGCAGCCGTGAAGTTCTCGCGAAGAGATTAGTGCGCATGGCCGGTGCCGCCGGAACAGGGTGAACTCGAGGCGATATCACACCGCGATAACGAAAGACGGATGTCCGATATCCGGACGCCGGAACGATTCCGGCACGGGATGATCTATCCGGACACAAGGGTGCGCTTCAGCCCGCCCGAAAGCGCTTCCGGGGGCGTGGGGAAGCCCCCGGAGGCTCTCGATCCGGTGACCAACGTCACTTCCGTGACGACTTCGGCGGCCGGGGGAATTCGGCCAGCGCATTCGTCACGGAAAACAATCGTTCAAGCGCCCAGAGTTTCAGAGCTTGATCAATCCGCGCAGAAAAGAGAGATCGACTTCTTCCAGGGAGCCCACGACCGTACGGCCCGCGGCGGCCGGGATCGGCGCCACCGAGGGCACCGCCACCACCCGGCAGCCCGCCGCCTCGGCGGCGGTCACGCCCGTCATGGTGTCCTCGACGACCGCGCAGCGCGCCGGGTCCGCGCCCAGCCGCGCGGCGGCCAGCAGATACGGGTCCGGGTGGGGCTTGGTGCGCGCCAGCTCGTCGCCGGCCACGGTCAGGGTGAAGTGCTGCGGGCCCAGGCTGTGGAGCACCCGGTCGATGATCTCCCGGTGGGAGGCCGAGACCAGGGCCGTCGGCACCCCGTGGGCGGCCAGCTCGGCGAGCAGCCGCCGGGCGCCCGGCATCAGCGGCACGCCCTGGCCGATCATCTGGGCGAAGCGCGTGTTCAGCAGCGCGCTGAGCTCGGCGACGGCGATTCTCGCGCCCGTCGCCTTGATCAGGAAGGCGGCGCTGCGCGCCATCGGGCCGCCGACGACCACCTCGCGCCACTCCTCGAGCAGCTGGTGGCCGAGCTCGGCGAAGACCGCCGTCTCCACCTCCCACCAGAAGCCCTCGGTGTCGACCAGCGTGCCGTCCATGTCGAGCAGGACCGCCTGCAGGGCCGATGCCGAGCGCGTGTCGACCGCGGGAAGACTGCTGGTCATCCGCACACCTCCTGGGGGGACGAGAAGGCCGGCCCCCCACCCTTCCTCGGGTGGCGAACCGGCCTTCACCGGGCAGACAAGTGTACGGCGGATCATTGCGGCGCGTCGCGTCGATAACCCGCGAATTCCTCCGTCGACCCGGCCCCACGGGCCCGGCGGCGGACGGCGCGCCCCGCCGGGGACGGGCGCCTCAGCCGTCGCCCTCCGTACCGTCGGCGCCCTCCTCGGGGGCCCCGGCGGTATCGCCCTCCTCGTCCTTGGCGGGCGGGCGCGGCGGCCGGGTCCGCCCGCTGGCCGTGTCCCGGAGGTAGGAGGCGTCCCGGCCGCCCTCGGTGAGGCCCGGCTCGGCCGCGACCCCGCCCGGCTGGCCGGGCCCCGGCTGGCCGTCGCGGCGGCGCAGATAGCGCTCGAACTCCCGGGCGATGGCCTCTCCGGAGGCCTCCGGCAGATCGGCGGTGTCCCGCGCCTCCTCCAGGGACTGGACGTACTCGGCGACCTCGCTGTCCTCGGCCGCCAGCTGGTCGACGCCCAGCTGCCAGGCACGGGCGTCCTCCGGCAGCTCGCCCTGCGGGACGCGCAGGTCGATCAGGTCCTCCAGGCGGTTGAGGAGCGCCAGGGTCGCCTTGGGGTTGGGCGGCTGGGAGACGTAGTGCGGCACGGCCGCCCAGAGGCTGACCGCCGGGACGCCCGCGTGGGTGCACGCCTCCTGGAGAACGCCGACGATCCCGGTCGGGCCCTCGTAGCGGGACTCCTCCAGATCCAGGGTGCGGGCCAGGTCCGGGTCGGAGGTGACCCCGCTGACCGGCACCGGCCGGGTGTGGGGGGTGTCGCCGAGCAGCGAGCCCAGGATCACCACCATCTCCACGCCCAGCTCGTGGGCGAAGCCCAGGATCTCGTTGCAGAAGGACCGCCAGCGCATGCTGGGTTCGATGCCGCGCACCAGCACGAGGTCGCGCGGGGCGCCACCGGAGGCGCGCACCACGGACAGCCGCGTGGTCGGCCAGGTGATCTTACGGATGCCCCCGTCCAGCCAGATCGTGGGCCGGTTGACCTGGAAGTCGTAGTAGTCCTCGGCGTCGAGCGCGGCGAAGACCTCGCCCTTCCACTCCCGGTCGAGGTGCGCCACGGCGCTGGAGGCGGCGTCCCCGGCGTCGTTCCAGCCCTCGAAGGCACAGATCATGACCGGGTCGATCAGCTCGGGAACCCCCTCAAGCTCGATCACCCAGCGCCTCCTTCCGACCGGGGTCCACGGGCACCGCCCGTGCCACCGCCGGTTGCCGTTCCGTGCAGTTGCGTTCGTCTTGCGTGTGCCCCAAGCCTACGACTTCGGCGGCCCCCCTTCGCAGCCCCCGAGGGGGAGGGACTTTCAGCCACGTGCTCCCCATCCGGCCCGGTAGGCGTGCCAGTCGGCGTCGGTCGCCGCGAAGTCCACGTACAGCGCCAGCCCGAAGTTCCGCCGGTGGCGGTCCTCGCGGCCGAGCCCCAGCCGGGCGCCGCGCACGGCGGCCGCGGCGGTCTCCGCCCGGCTCTGATGGCCCAGGTTGTCCGTGTGGTAGAAGGGCACGCCCATCAGCAGGTCCGTGCCGGCCGGGGTGGCCTGGAGGGCGAGCCTGGTCTGCTGGGCGACGTAGCCGCCGTAGAGGTTCTCCCAGGGCAGCGCGGTGTCGTAGGACATGACGGCGATCTGGTCGACGCGGCGGGCGACGTCGCCGAAATAGCTCTGGGTCCACCACTTGGGGCTGCCCAGCGCGCCCGACGCGGAGTGCATGGAGGGCAGCGGGTCGATCTGCTGGGCGGCGACGGACAGCGGTCCGCCTTCCGAACGCACCGCCGGGCGCAGGGAGTCCAGCAGGGTGAGGAAGTCGTGGTCGCCGGTGCGCACGGGTTCGACGTCCAGGTGGACGCCCTGGAATCCGGCCCGCATCACCTGCCGGGCGCTGGCGACGACGGCGTCGCGGGCGGCCGGCGAGCCCAGCCACAGGCCACCGCCCTCGCCCTGGCGGACGAGCTTGTCGCCCAGCCACGCCTGGACCCGGACGCCGGGCAGTTCCCGGTGGACGGCGGCGAGGAGCCAGCCGGCGTTGCGGTACGCCGGGGCGGGCAGGGTGCCGTCGTGCTCCAGCGGTCCGGCGTGGACGTAGAGGTCGTGGATGCCGGTGCCGGCGACCTTGCGGCGGAGCCGGGCGAGGTCGGCGTCGTTCTTGCGGCCGTCGAGCCAGGCGTGGCCGAGCCAGAGGGCGTCCTTGCCCCGGGTGACGGCGTCGTCGGCGGGCGCCCCGGCGTAGGAGGCGCGCAGCGCGCTGCCGGCCGCGACGACCGGTACGAGGACGAGCAGGACCAGCCCCAGCGCCACCCGCAGGGTGACGCGGCGCCAGCGTGGGCCGCGGCGCGCGGTGGTCTTCCTGGTGGCCGGCGCGGCCTGTTCCGGTGCTGTGGCGTTCATGGTGTTCGTCCCCCTCTTCCCTTCAGGGGACGTGCCGGAGCGGGCGGTGGTTGCCCGTTTCCGCGCATATGTGCGGACACACGGGAACGGGGAGCGGTGCCGGGCACCGCTCCCCGTTCCGGGGCGTTCGCGCGTCAGCGCTTGTCGCCCAGTATGTCCTTGACCTTGGCGCGGACGTCCTCGTTGTCGAGGCCGCGGATGGTCAGGGTGGTGCGGCGGCGCAGCACGTCGTCGACCGTCTCGGCCCACTCGTGGTCGCGGGCGTAGACGACCTGGGCCCAGATCTCCGGGCCGTCCTCGTGGATCCGCTCGCCGAGCTCGGGGTTCTCGTTGACCAGGCGGGCGATGTCGAAGGACAGCGAGCCGTAGTGGGTGGCGAGGTGACGGGCGGTCAGCGGGTCCATGCGGCTGCCGGGCTCGCGGTCCACGAGCAGGCGGTGGGCGACCGCGTTGGGGTTGGCGACACCGGGCAGCGGGGTGCGGCGGACCAGGCTGGAGATGGGCTCCATGTCCTCGGTCAGCGGGCTGCCGGGCACCTGGGCGAGCTTCTTCATGACCGTACGGCCGATGTGGCGGTAGGTCGTCCACTTGCCGCCGGCGACGGAGAGCATGCCGCCCTTGCCCTCGGAGACGACCGTCTCGCGCTTGGCCTGGGCGACGTCGCCCGGGCCGCCGGGCAGCACGCGCAGGCCGGCGAAGGCGTACGTCATCAGGTCGCGGTCGAGGTCGGCGTCCTGGATGGAGAACGCGGCCTCGTCGAGGATCTGCTGGATGTCCTCCTCGGTGGCGCGGACGTCCGCCGGGTCGCCCTCGTACTGGGTGTCGGTGGTGCCCAGGAGGAGCTGGTCCTCCCACGGGAGGGCGAAGGTGATGCGGTACTTGTCGATCGGGGTGGCCATGGCGGCCTTCCACGGCGACTTGCGCTTCATCACGATGTGCGCGCCCTTGGAGAGGCGGATCGACGGCGCGGCGCCCTTGTCTTCCAGCTTGCGCAGGTGGTCCACCCACGGGCCGGTGGCGTTGAGGACGACGCGCGCGTCGATGCCGAACTCCGTGCCGTCGACACGGTCCTTGAGCTCCGCGCCGGTCACCTTGCCGTGGGTGAAGCGCAGGCCGGTGACCTCGGCGTGGTTGAGGACGACCGCGCCGGACTCGACGGCCGCGCGGACCGTCATGACGGCGACGCGGGAGTCGTTCATCTGGTGGTCGTAGTAGACCGCCACGGCCTTGAGGTTGTCCGTGCGCAGGCCGGGGTTGTCGGCCTTGGCCTTGGCCGGGGTGATGACCTTGCCGACGCCGTCGCCGAAGGCGGACAGCGCCGAGTAGGCGAACACACCGGCGCCGAGCTTGGCCGCGCCCACCGGGCCGCCCTTGTAGACGGGCAGGTAGAAGGTGAGCGGGTTGACCAGGTGCGGGGCCACGTCCTTGGCCAGCACCCGGCGCTCGTGGTGGTTCTCCGCGACCAGCTTGACCGCGCCGGTCTGCAGGTAGCGCAGACCGCCGTGGACGAGCTTGGAGGACGCGGAGGAGGTGGCGCCGGCGAAGTCACCGGCGTCCACCATCGCGACCCGCAGTCCGGACTGCGCGGCGTGCCAGGCCACCGAGGTGCCCAGGATGCCGCCACCGATCACCAGGAGGTCGTACGTCGCCTTGGACAGTCTCTCCCGGGTCTCGGCTCGGCCCGGGTTGGCACCGGCAGCCGGGTGCGTTCCCAGGGTCGGAACGCTCTGCGGGGTTGTCATGATTACTCCTCGTCCTCGATCCAGCCCATGGTCCGCTCGACGGCCTTGAGCCAGCTCTTGTACTCGCGGTCACGCGTGTCCGCGTCCATGCGGGGGGTCCACTCGGCGGCCCGGCGCCAGTTGGCGCGCAGTGCGTCGGTGTCCGGCCAGAAGCCGACGGCCAGGCCGGCGGCGTAGGCCGCGCCGAGGCAGGTCGTCTCGGCGACCATCGGGCGCACCACGGGGGCGTCCAGGAAGTCCGAGAGGGTCTGCATCAGCAAGTTGTTGGAGGTCATGCCGCCGTCGACCTTGAGCGCGGTGAGCTCGACGCCGGAGTCCTTGGTCATGGCGTCGGTGATCTCGCGGGTCTGCCAGGCGGTGGCCTCGAGCACGGCGCGGGCGATGTGCGCCTTGGTGACGTAGCGGGTCAGGCCCGCGATCACACCGCGCGCGTCGGAGCGCCAGTAGGGGGCGAACAGGCCGGAGAAGGCCGGCACGAAGTAGGCGCCGCCGTTGTCCTCGACGGAGCTGGCGAGCGTCTCGATCTCGGCCGCGCTCTTGATGAGGCCCATCTGGTCGCGCATCCACTGCACGAGGGAGCCGGTGACGGCGATGGAGCCCTCGAGGGCGTAGACGGGCTTCTCGTTCCCGATGCGGTAGCCGACGGTGGTCAGCAGGCCGTTGTAGGACTGGACGGGCTCGTCACCGGTGTTCATCAGCATGAAGGTGCCGGTGCCGTAGGTGGACTTGGCCTCGCCCTGCTCGAAGCAGGTCTGGCCGAAGAGGGCCGCCTGCTGGTCGCCGAGCGCGGAGGCGACGGGGACGCCGGCGAGGGCGCCGCCCTTGGCGGTGCCGTAGACCTCGGCGGAGGAGCGGATCTCCGGCAGCACGGCGGCCGGGATCTCCATGGAGGAGAGGATGCGCTCGTCCCACTCCAGGGAGCGGAGGTTCATCAGCATGGTGCGGGAGGCGTTGGTGACGTCCGTGACGTGGGCGCCGCCCTCCGCACCGCCGGTGAGGTTCCAGATGACCCAGGAGTCCATGGTGCCGAAGAGGATGTCGCCGGCCTCGGCGCGCTCGCGCAGGCCCTCGACGTTGTCCAGCAGCCAGCGGACCTTGGGGCCGGAGAAGTAGGAGGCCAGCGGGAGGCCCGTCTCGCGGCGGAAGCGGTCCTGGCCGACGTTGCGGCCGAGCTCCTTGCAGAGGGCGTCGGTGCGGGTGTCCTGCCAGACGATGGCGTTGTAGACCGGCTCGCCGGTGTTCTTGTCCCACATCAGCGTGGTCTCACGCTGGTTGGTGATGCCGATGGCCTTGACGTCGGCGGCGGTGATGCCCGCCTTCTCGACGGCGCCGGCGACGACCTCCTGGACGTTGGTCCAGATCTCCTTGGCGTCGTGCTCGACCCAGCCCGGCTTGGGGAAGATCTGCTCGTGCTCCTTCTGGTCGACGGAGACGATGCGTCCGTCGCGGTCGAAGACGATGCAGCGGGACGAGGTGGTGCCCTGGTCGATCGCGGCGATGAACGGGCCCTGGGCGTGGGTGCCGGTGGTCTCGGTCATTGGGGGTGTGCTCCTGAAGTCGGAAGGGTCTCGGCGGGTGCTGCTCAGAACGCGATCTTGTGGATGCCTGCGGCGAGGGCGGCGCCGATGATCGGGCCGACCACCGGGACCCACGCGTAGCCCCAGTCTGAACCGCCCTTGTTGGGCAGCGGGAGCAGCGCGTGCACGATGCGCGGGCCGAGGTCGCGGGCGGGGTTGATGGCGTAGCCCGTCGGGCCGCCGAGCGAGAGACCGATGCCGACGACGAGCAGGGCGACCATCAGGGTGCCCGTGCCGCTGACGGCCAGGCCCTTGGTCAGGCCCATGGTGAGGATGAAGAGCACCAGCACCGTCGTGGCGATGATCTCGGTGACCAGGTTCTGCACCGCGTTGCGGACCTCGGGACCGGTGGAGAAGATGCCCAGGACCGGGCCGGCCTCCGGCTCGGCGGTCTGGTCGACCATGCCCTCACGGGGGTTGAGGGAGGTGACGATCTCCGGGTCGGTGAGGTGGGCCTGGAACTGACCGTAGTAGGCCAGCCACACCAGCGTCGCGCCCGTCATCGCGCCCAGCAGCTGGGAGCCGATGTAGAGCGGGACGTCACTCCACGAGACCGCGCCGTCGAAGGCGAGGCCGAGGGTGACGGCCGGGTTGAGGTGCGCGCCGGACTTCGAGCCGATGTACGCGCCGGCCAGGACGGCGAAGCCCCAGCCGAACGTGATGGCCAGCCAGCCGGCGTTCCGGGCCTTGGAACGCTTCAGGGTGACGGCGGCGCACACGCCACCGCCGAGCAGAATCAGAACTGCGGTACCGATGAACTCACCGGTGAAGATGTCGGAGCTGGACACCCGCGACTCCTTTGTCCTTCGTCCAGGGGAAGACGAACCGCGGGTTTCCGGCGGTCCGAGCCCTCCGTGAGGGCGGCGATCGGTCCCGTGGCACTGCACACCATAGCGAATATTGTCGGTAGGTGTTCGACAATGCCGACCGATGCACGGCAGTTTTCTGCACGGTTAAGGGCACGTCAAGGCCTCTGTGACCGGAAACTCTCGGCCAACTGGCCGTAAATTTACGTTCGGATACCGACCGGTAACGACCCGGTCTCGGTGGCCTCGAAGAAGCCCTTCCGAAACGTTTCAGCGAACCGGACGGACCGTTTTCCCGGGGCCGCGAACACGAGTGCGACCCCTTTTGGGAAAGCGATCTTCAGAAGCGGCCGGCGCCCAGATCGCGCGAGACGGCGCGGGCGCAGTCGCGCACCGCCGCGACCAGCCGGGCCTGGAGCTCGCCCGCCTCGCAGACGCGCTCGACGGCTCCCGTGATGCCCACCGCGCCGACCGGCATCCGGCGCCGGTCGTGGATGGGGGCGGCGAGCGAGGCCACGCCCGCCCAGGTCTCCTCGACGTCCGACGCCCAGCCGCGGGCCCGGGTCAGGTCCAGCACGCCCTCCAGGTCGGGCATGGCCGTCACCGTGCTCGGCGTGAACGCCTCGCGCTCGGCGTCGGCGACCTCGGCGTGCGCCACCGGGTCGTAGGCGCACAGCACCTTGCCCAGCGCCGTGCTGTGCAGCGGCTGCATCGCGCCGACCTCGAGCACCTGGCGGCTGTCGTCGGGCCGGAAGACGTGGTGGATGATCAGGACGCCCTGCTGGTGGAGGACGCCGAGATAGACGCTCTCGCCGCTGGAGCGGGCCAGGTCGTCCGCCCAGACCAGGGCGCGTGCCCGCAGTTCGTGGACGTCCAGGTAGCTGTTGCCCAGCCGCAGCAGCTCGGCGCCGAGCTGGTAGCGCCCCGAGGCGGGGTCCTGCTCGACGAAGCCCTCCTGCTGGAGCGTGCGCAGGATGCCGTGGGCGGTGCCCTTCGCCAGCCCCAGCGCGGAGGCGACGTCGGACAGGCCGAGCCGTCGCTCACCACCCGCGAGCAGCCGCAGCATCGCCGCCGCCCGTTCCAGTGACTGGATGGTCCGTGCCATCGAGCACCCTCCTCACACACCCGCGCCGCCCGGCTGTATCCGTTTGTATCCGTTCGGCAATGCTGAACACTATCGGCCGATGCCGACCAGGGGATACCCGACAGCAGGCCAGACCATGATCGCCGAGAGCGTACGTACGACCGAATCCGGCCGCGGGCCCGGATCGGGCCGACCAGCCGGCGAATGGTCCAGACCGTGGACGCCCCTCGGCCTACAGGCGTCCCGACGGCTACGCTTGCGGCGTGCGCCCCCTTCAGCGGGGGCGCAAAGCCGACAGCCGTCGCACACCCGGGAGCACATCCATGGCCTCGCTTACGCCATCGACCGTCCGTTCCGCCCGAATCGCGCAACTGCGCGAGGCCCTCGCCACCCGAGTGGTGGTGGCCGACGGGGCGATGGGCACGATGCTCCAGGCGCAGGACCCCACCCTCGAGGACTTCCAGCAGCTCGAAGGCTGCAACGAGATCCTGAACATCACCCGTCCGGACATCGTCCGCTCCGTCCACGAGGCGTATTTCTCCGTGGGCGTCGACTGCGTCGAGACGAACACGTTCGGCGCCAACCACACGGCCATGGCCGAGTACGACGTCGCGGACCGCGTGTACGAGCTGTCCGAGGCGGGCGCCCGCATCGCCCGCGAGGTGGCGGACGGGTTCGCGGCCGACGACGGCCGCCAGCGCTGGGTCCTCGGCTCCATCGGCCCCGGCACCAAGCTGCCCACCCTCGGCCACATCGGCTACACCACGCTCCGCGACGGCTTCCAGGCCAACGCGGAGGGCCTGCTCGCCGGGGGCGCCGACGCCCTGATCGTCGAGACCACCCAGGACCTCCTGCAGACCAAGTCGTCCATCCTGGGCGCCCGCCGGGCCATGGAGGCCACCGGCGTCGAGGTGCCGCTGCTGGTCTCGATGGCCTTCGAGACGACCGGCACCATGCTGCTCGGCTCCGAGATCGGCGCCGCGCTGACCGCCCTGGAGCCGCTCGGCATCGACATGATCGGCCTGAACTGCTCGACCGGGCCCGCCGAGATGAGCGAGCACCTCCGCTATCTCACCCGCCACTCCCGCATCCCGCTGCTGTGCATGCCGAACGCGGGCCTGCCGGTCCTCACCAAGGACGGCGCCCACTTCCCGCTCGGCCCCGAGGGCCTGGCGGACGCCCAGGAGAACTTCGTCCGCGACTACGGCCTGTCCCTGGTCGGCGGCTGCTGCGGGACGACCCCCGAGCACCTGCGGCAGGTCGTCGACCGGGTCCGCGGCATCGCCCCGCCCGAGCGGGCCCCGCGCCCCGAGCCCGGCGCCGCGTCCCTCTACCAGACGGTCCCGTTCCGCCAGGACACCTCGTACCTGGCCATCGGCGAGCGCACCAACGCCAACGGCTCGAAGAAGTTCCGCGAGGCCATGCTGGACGGCCGCTGGGACGACTGCGTGGAGATGGCCCGCGAGCAGATCCGCGAGGGCGCGCACATGCTCGACCTGTGCGTGGACTACGTCGGCCGCGACGGCGTCGCCGACATGGAGGAGCTGGCCGGCCGCTTCGCCACCGCCTCCACCCTGCCGGTCGTGCTGGACTCCACCGAGGTCGGCGTCATCCGGGCGGGCCTGGAGAAGCTCGGCGGCCGCGCGGTGATCAACTCCGTCAACTACGAGGACGGCGACGGCCCCGGGTCCCGCTTCGCCCAGGTCACCCGGCTCGCGCGGGAGCACGGAGCCGCGCTCATCGCGCTCACCATCGACGAGGAGGGCCAGGCCCGCACCCCGGAGAAGAAGGTGGAGATCGCCGAGCGGCTCATCGCCGACCTGACCGGCACCTGGGGCATCCTCGAGGACGACATCCTCATCGACTGCCTGACCTTCACCATCTGCACCGGCCAGGAGGAGTCCCGCAAGGACGGCATCGCCACCATCGAGGCGATCCGCGAGCTCAAGCGCCGCCACCCGGCCGTACAGACGACCCTGGGCCTGTCGAACATCTCCTTCGGCCTCAACCCGGCCGCCCGCATCCTGCTCAACTCCGTCTTCCTGGACGAGTGCGTGAAGGCGGGCCTGGACTCGGCGATCGTCCACGCGAGCAAGATCCTGCCGATCGCCCGCTTCGACGAGGAGCAGGTCACCACCGCCCTCGACCTGATCTACGACCGCCGCGCCGAGGGCTACGACCCGCTGCAGAAGCTGATGGCGCTGTTCGAGGGCGCCACCGCCAAGTCCCTCAAGGCCGGCAAGGCCGAGGAGCTGGCGGCCCTGCCGCTGGAGGAGCGGCTCCAGCGCCGCATCATCGACGGCGAGAAGAACGGCCTGGAGGCCGACCTCGACGAGGCCCTGGAGACCCGCCCCGCCCTCGACATCGTCAACGAGACGCTGCTGGCCGGCATGAAGGTCGTCGGCGAGCTCTTCGGCTCCGGCCAGATGCAGCTGCCGTTCGTGCTCCAGTCGGCCGAGGTGATGAAGAACGCCGTCGCCTTCCTCGAACCGCACATGGAGAAGTCCGACGCCGAGGGCAAGGGCACGATCGTCCTGGCCACGGTGCGCGGCGACGTCCACGACATCGGCAAGAACCTCGTCGACATCATCCTGTCCAACAACGGCTACAACGTCGTCAACCTCGGCATCAAGCAGCCGGTCTCCGCCATCGTCGAGGCCGCCGAGGAGCACCGCGCCGACGTCATCGGCATGTCCGGCCTGCTGGTGAAGTCCACCGTGATCATGAAGGAGAACCTGGAGGAGCTGAACCAGCGCAAGCTGGCGGCCACCTACCCGGTGATCCTCGGCGGGGCGGCCCTGACCCGCGCCTACGTCGAACAGGACCTCCACGAGATCTACGAGGGCGAGGTCCGCTACGCCCGGGACGCCTTCGAGGGCCTGCGCCTGATGGACGCGCTCATCGCCGTCAAGCGCGGAGTGCCGGGCGCGACGCTGCCGGAGCTCAAGCAGCGGCGCGTGGCGAGGAGGGACACCGCGGTACTGGAGGTGGACGAGCCCGAGGGCGCCGTCCGCTCGGACGTGGCGGTGGACAACCGCGTCCCCGAGCCGCCGTTCTGGGGCACGCGCGTCGTCAAGGGCATCCCGCTGAAGGACTACGCGTCCTGGCTGGACGAGGGCGCGCTCTTCAAGGGCCAGTGGGGCCTGAAGCAGTCCCGCACGGGCGGCCCGACGTACGAGGAGCTCGTCGAGACGGAGGGCCGCCCCCGGCTGCGCGGCTGGCTGGACAAGCTCCACACGGAGAACCTGCTGGAGGCGGCCGTCGTCCACGGCTACTTCCCGTGCGTGAGCAAGGGCGACGACCTCATCCTCCTCCACGACGACGGCACCGAGCGCACCCGCTTCACCTTCCCGCGCCAGCGGCGCGGCCGGCGGCTGTGCCTGGCGGACTTCTTCCGCCCGGAGGAGAGCGGCGAGCGGGACGTGGTCGGCCTCCAGGTCGTCACGGTCGGCTCGCGGATCGGCGAGGCGACGGCGAAGCTCTTCGCCTCGGACTCCTACCGCGACTACCTGGAGCTCCACGGCCTGTCGGTGCAACTGGCGGAGGCCCTGGCCGAGTACTGGCACGCGCGCGTCCGGGCGGAGCTGGGCTTCGGGGGCGAGGACCCGGACGACGTCGAGGACATGTTCGCCCTGAAGTACCGGGGCGCCCGCTTCTCCCTGGGCTACGGCGCCTGCCCCGACCTGGAGGACCGCGCGAAGATCGCGGCCCTGCTGGAGCCGGAGCGGATCGGGGTGCACCTGTCGGAGGAGTTCCAGCTGCACCCGGAGCAGTCGACGGACGCGATCGTGATCCACCACCCGGAGGCGAAGTACTTCAACGCGCGGTAGGGGTAGGGGCGGCCCCCTGAATGGGGGGCCGTCTCGCCCCTGAGGAGGACGCCGGGAGCGACCGCGCGGCCTAGCGTGACAATCATGTCGATGATCACTACACGCAGGTCGCTCCTGGCGGCCGCGCTGCTGACCGCCTTCGCCGCCCCGCAGATACCGTCCGCCGCCGTCGCGGCGCCCCGCCCCGCCACCGCCTCCCCCGCTGAGGTGCCCGCGCCGGCAACGCGGGCGCCGATCGGCACGAAGTCGCTGCACCTGGTCGACACCTCGCGCCCCGACCCGTGGAAGCCGAGCGCGGGCCACCGCGAGCTCATGGTGACGCTGTGGTACCCGGCGCTCCCCTCCGCCGGCCCCAAGGCGCCGTACGTGTCGAAGGAGTTGGCGAAGAAGTTCCTCGGGAGCGAGGACGCCGCCGGCGTGCGGACCCACGCGACCCTCAACGCGCCGGTCGCCCCGAAGGCGCGACCGCTCGTCGTCCTCTCCCCCGGCTTCGGGATGAGCCGCCTCACGCTCACCGCGCTGGGCGAGGACCTGGCCTCGCGCGGGTACGCCGTGGCCGCGGTCGACCACACCTATGAGGCCCCGGTGGAGTTCCCCGGCGGCCGCATGGAGGACTGCCTGCTGTGCGCGAAGCCCGACGCGGGCTCCATCGTCCCCAACCGCGCCAAGGACATCTCCTTCGTCCTCGACCGGCTGACGGCCCCCGGCAGCGGTCTGCGCGTCGACCGCGACCGCATCGGCGTGGCCGGGCACTCGATCGGCGGGGCGAGCGCCGTGGAGGCCGCGCGCACCGACCGGCGGGTGAAGGCGGCCGTGAACATGGACGGCAACTTCTTCGCCGAGCCGTCCAAGGACCTGAACCGCCCGGTCCTGCTCCTGGGCGCCCAGCGGGCCGGCGACAAGGAGAACCGGAAGGACTGGGAGCAGACCTGGCGCCACCTGACGGGCTGGAAGCGCTGGCTCGACGTGGGCCAGGGCGGCCATCTGACCTTCACCGACGGGCCGTGGCTGGTGGAGCGCTTCGGCCTGCCGTCGACCGTCGACCCGAAGGACGCGCCCGTGGCCTTCGGCACCCTGAAGGCCGACCGGGCGACGGCGCTCACGCGGGCGTACGTGAGCGCGTTCTTCGACCGGCACCTGCGCGGCGTGCCGAGGCCGCTGCTGGAGCGGCCGTCGGCGGCGTACCCGGAGGTGGCATTCCTGAAGTAGGGCTCGGTAAGCAGGGGTTCAATCCCCCGGCCCGAACCACCGCTCCAGCGCCGCGCGGAGCGACGCGCCGTCCCCGGCCGGCCCGGCCCAGCACACGTACCCGTCGGGCCGGACCAGCACCGTCCCGGCGACGCCCTCGGGCGCGGGCCCCATGTCGACGCGCCCGGCCCATGGCAGCGCCGCCCCGCCGTCGGGGCCGAGCAGGGCGCCTCGTCCCGCTGTGAGGCGGACGGGCAGCCGTGCGCCCAGCAGCGGGTGGCCGGGGGCGCCCGGCATGTCGTAGCGGATGTCGATGCCGGAGATCATGCCGGCGATCCGCCGGTTCGCCTCGGGCATCGCCAGGAGGCCGCCGAGGATGCCGCGCAGGGCGCGCACGTCGTCGTCCGGCCACATCATGACGCCCTGGGCGCGGGTGTTGGCCAGGACGTCCGCGCCGACGGGGTGCCGTTCGGAGTGGTAGGTGTCCAGGAGCCGTTCGGGCGTCCGTCCCTGTCCCCGTCCCCGGACGGCGGCGGCGAGTTTCCAGCCGAGGTTGAAGGCGTCCTGCACGCCCAGGTTCATGCCCTGGCCGCCCGCCGGGAGGTGGACGTGCGCGGCGTCGCCGGCGAGCGCGACCCGGCCGCTGACGTAGCGCTCGGCCTGCCGGGCGGCGTCGGTGAACCGCGACGCCCAGCGCACCTCCAGGAGTTGGGGCCGGAAGCGCTTGGCGGTCGCCAGCGCCGCCCGGACCTCGTCGTCGGTGACCGGGTCGTCCTTGTCGTGCTTCTGCTGTTCGGGGCCCGCGAAGAGGAAGCGGTGGACGCCGTCGCCGAGCGGGATCAGGAACACGTCGCCGTCGTCCTCGTCGGGGTTCGGCAGCCGCCAGTCCGTGGGCAGGGCGCTGTCGTCGGCGAGCACGATGTCGGCGACGACGAGGGAGTAGCGGCCGTCCCGGCCGGGGAAGCCCACGCCGAGCTCCTTGCGGACCCGGCTGCGGCCGCCGTCCGCGCCGACGAGGTACGCGGCGCGCAGCCGCCGCCCGGTCCCGTCCGGCCCGGTGACGGTCGCGGTGACGCCGTCGGCGTCCTGGGTGAGCCCGGCGAGCTCGTGGCCGCGCAGCACGGGGATGCCGTACGTGGCGAGGTGCGCCTCCAGGAACTCCTCGACCCGGGCCTGCGGAATGCCCACCTGGTACGGGTAGGCGGTGTCGAGCGCCGTGTAGTCGAGGGGAATCCCGGCGAAGTGGCCGCCGGGGAGGGTGGTGACGGCCCGGTCGAGGACGGGGTCCAGCCAGCCGCGCATGTCCAGCATCTCGGCGGTGCGGGGCTGGAGGTTGAGCGCCTTGGACTGGCCGGTGCGCTCGGGCAGCCGTTCCAGGACGACGGCGCGGACGCCGGCGAGGCCCAGTTCGTTGGCGACGGTCAGCCCGGTGGGCCCGGCGCCGACGACGATGACGTCTGTGTCCATGTGTTCCCCCTAGACCTTCAGCCCGTGGCGGGTGATGTACCGGTTGTGGAAGACGAGCAGCCCGGCGAGGACCACCAGCCACTGGACGGTGCTCAGGGTCGGCACCAGATCGACGGGCGCGGTGCAGGCGAGGACGACGCGGACGCCCGCGTCCAGGGTGAGCACGGTGCCCCACACGGCGGTGATCACCCGGATGGCCCGGCGGAACGGGGCCTCCGTCTCCCAGCGTGCCTCCCACTCGCGCCAGCCGGTCTCGCCGATCTTCGCCACGACGATCGCCTGGGCCATCGTCATCATGAACGGGCGCCGGGTCAGGAGCGTTCCGAGCACCCAGAACCCGGCGAGGGCGGCGAGCCAGCTGTCCCGGACGAGGAGCGTGCGCGGATCGCCGGTCACCATGGACATCAGCGCCCCGACGACCATCAGCGTCAGCGTGAAGACGGCCATGACCTCCACCCGGCGGCGCTTGACCATCCCGTGGACGAGCCACGGCAGAGCCAGGAGGCTGCCGATCGCCAGCGCCGCCCACTGGCTCACGCCGGCGGCGCGCAGCCCGTAGTAGCCGCCGAGCGGCAGGGCAAGCTCGAAGACGAGCTGGAGGACGAGGAGCTTGCGGAGGGCGGCGGTCTTCTGTGCCGGCGTCCGCGCCGGGGCCGTCTCCTGACTTACCTGTGCTGCTGCTTCGGTTCCCATCATTCCCCCCGTTTTCCTTACCTGTTGTCTTTCCTGGTGGCACGGTCGAACAGATCGGCGAGCTCCCGTCCGCAGGCGACGGCGTCGAAGTCCGGGTCCTTGGCGGCGCGGGTCACCACGCTGTCGATGGCCCCGCGGATGGCGAGGGCCATCACGCGCGGGTCGAACTCCCCGAATTCGCCGGCCTTCTGCGACTCGCGGATCAAGTGGGTGTGCATGTCCACGAGCGAGTCCATCGCGGCGCAGAACTCCCGCATCGAGTCGTCCTCGCCCCGGAGATTGGCCAGCACCTCGACCGCGGCGGGGAGGTGCTTCGGGAACTCGCCGATGAGCTCGATGTTCGACTCGATGTAGGCGCGGAGCCGCCCGGCGCCCGTCGGCTGCGCCTCGATCCTCGGGACCATGTACCCGTCCGCCACGCGGAAGACCTCGGCGACGACCTCCCGCATGAGGTCGTCCTTGCCGGCGAAGTGGTACGAGATCATCCCCGTGCTGCTCAGCCCCGCCTGCTTGGCGATCCGGGTGAACGTCGCCTTGGTGTACCCCACTTCGGCGATGACCTCGATGGCGGCCCCCACGATCTGGGCCCGCCGCGCCGCCTCGGTGAACGTCCGGGACGAGCCCTTCTGATCGTCCTGCTTGTCCGCACTACTTCTTGCTCGCATGAGCAAAACGTAGCGCGTGCTTGCTCGGCCGAGCAAGAGTTGGCTCGCGTATTCTTCAGCTGGCCGTCCCGACCAGCCCTCCATTGACGAAGAGGGTCTGCGCCGTCACCCATTTGGCCTCGGGCGAGACCAGGAACCGGACGACGGGCACGACGTCGTCGGGGTCGCCGATGTCGCCGTTGACACTCATGCTCTTGAGCCAGGCGATGTTCTCGTCGGTCTCGGCCGGATAGAAGAAGCTGGTCTTGAGCGGCCCGGGCGCCACGCAGTTGACGGTGATCCCGCGCCCGCCGATCTCCTTCGCGAGCGACTTGGTGTAGTGCTCGACGGGGCTCTTGCTGCCGGCGTAGCCGCCGTAGGTGGGGGCGGTGACGCCCACGATCGTCGTGATGAGGTTGAGAACCCGCCCGTGGTCGGCCATCTTCGTGGCCGCCTCCTTCATCAGGAAGAACGGGATCTTCGCGTTGATCGCGAACATCCGCTCCCACTCGTCCTCGGTGAACTCCGCGATGGGCTTGCGGACGATCATCCCGGCGGTGTTGACGAGGATGTCCCACTGCCCGAACGTGTCGATCGTCGCGTCGACGAGCCCCGTCACCTCCTCGACCCGGGTGAGATCACCCTGCCGGGTGGCGGCCTTCACCCCACGCCCGGCGAGCTGCCGGGCCACGTCCTCGGCCTGGTCCCGTTTGGAGTCGCTGTTGTAGTGCACCATCACATTGGCGCCGTCCTCGGCGAGCGCGGCGGCGAACCGCGCCCCGAGATTCGCGGACCCACCGGTCACGATGGCGGTCTTACCGTCCAGGACACGGGGCATGGGGTTCTCCTTGCGGGCACGTTCACGGCCCCCTGCCGCTCATTCTCGAACAGTTCCGCGTACGACGCGCGTTTTCACCCACCGGTGGTCAGGCCCTCCGAACGGAGGGCCCGGCCACCTGTCGCCTATCGGCCAGCGAATCCGCCTGAATCAGCGGAGTTCGTCAGCGCCAACGTAAAGGAACGATCCGTCGCCCGCGTCCCCGTCTTGACCCGCGCCACGCCGCCCCGGTCCCCGGCGTCGTACCACCAGCCGGTCTCGGCCGCCTCGAAGGCCGCCTTCGATTCCAGCCTCGGGAGTTCCCGGCCGTCCAGGGAGGCCGCACGCGGCGCCTTGCCCATGTGGACCGTGAAGTCGTACGGGCGGGACGTCTGTTTGCCGCGGAAATCGCCCCGCGACGCGTCCAGGGACAGGGTGATGTCACCCTCCTCCCGAACTCGGGCCGTCAGTTTCTGTTCCGCGTAGGCGCCCTCGCGGTGGGCTCGGGTCACGCCGTCGTCCTCGTAGAGAGTGAAGGAGGACGTGCCCTGCGGGTAGACGTCCCAGGCCATGGGGGAATCCGCCGTGCGGTCCTCGGCGGAGCGGATGCCGGGCCACATGGGGATGTTCGCGCCCGCCTTCACGAAGAGGGGGAGGGTGTCCAGGGGCGCGCGGTAGCCGTTCAGGGTCGTCGGGCCTTCGTAGACGCGGCCCGTCCAGTAGTCGGTCCACTTTCCCTTGGGGAGGTAGATGCCGTTCCTGACGTCCGCGTCCTCGTGGACGGGAGCCACCAGGAAGTACTCACCCGTCAGGAATTCGTATTTCGCCGCGTCCGACGCCGCCTTCGGGTCGTCCGGGTATTCCAGCGCCAGCGGGCGCACCGGGCCGACGCCCGTGCGGGTCGCCTCCGCCGCGTAGGAGTACATGTACGGCAGCAGGGATTCCTTCAGTTTCAGGTATTTGCGGTTGATGGAGGTGTACGGATCGCCGTACCGCCAGGGCTGTTTGTCGCTCGGCGCCCAGCCGTCCATCGTCATCACGGCGGGCAGGAACGCCTTCCACTGGAGGTCGCGGACGTATGTCTTGGGGCTGCCGCCGAAGATTCCGTCCACGTCGCCCGTCGTATAGGCGAGTCCCGACATCGTCGCGCCCGCGTAGGTCGGGATCTGCCAGCGGATGTAGTCCCAGGAGCCCTTCTGGTCGCCGGACCACTGCACTCCGCAGCGCTGGGCGCCGGACCAGCTCTCGGGGGCCCAGGTGAAGCCGCGGGCGTCGCTGTTGTCCTCGATACCCTTGTAGGCGTCCTTGCAGCCGTCGAGGGCGAATTTGTAGCCGTCGCCGACCCAGGCGACGTCGAGTTTGGCGACGCGCTGGCCGGCCTTCACCTGGTCGGCGAGTTTTCCGAGGCCGTCCTCGGTCCACAGGCCCATTTTCATCCGGCGGTCGCCGAGCCCCTTGTTGACCTCGGGCAGCTTCTCGTAGCCGCAGCCGTAGCCGTCGTTGACGAGCATCCAGCCGAGCGGCATGTCGTGGTCGACGTATCCGTCGGCGACTTTCAGGGCGTCCAGCGTGCGCCGCTCGCCCCGGTTCTTGTTGTGCAGGTAGCAGTCCGAGTCGCCGATCTCCAGGCCGTACAGCGGCGGCAGGAAGGGCCGGCCGGTGAGCCTGGTGTACCCGCCGATGACGGCCTTCGGTGAATTCCCCGCGAAGTAGTACGCGTCGAAGCGGCGTTCCTTCTCGCTCGTGGTCACCGGGTCGGTGAAGGAGTACGTGCCGGGGGCGTAGGTGTTGCGGTAGACGCCGTAGCCCGCCGAGGAGAGGTAGAACGGGACGGAGTTCGGGTGTCCCCCGTCGTTCCAGTTGTAGTCGACACCCACCTCGACGGTCTTTCCCCGGTGCGAGGTGCTGCCGCGCCCGTTCTGCATTCCGGCGCCGTAGAACTGCTCGTCGGCGCCGCGCGCGAGGCTCTGGGTGGTGGTGTCGTCCGTCCAGGAGATGCCCTTGGTCTCGGACCACAGGCGGCTTCCGTCGGCGCGGTGGAGGGCGAAGCGCAGGGGCTTCTTGTACGCGCGCAGGGTGACCGCCGACGTGCTCAGCTCGTAGCGGTCGCCCCGGTCCCGCCAGCGGGTCGCCGGGGGCGGACCCTGCCGCTGGACGATGTCCTTGCCCGCCGGGTCGGTGAAGGTGCCGTCGGGCGCCAGCTCGATGCGGAAGGTGTCGGCCGCCACGAAGCTCACCCGTGCCGCCGCCTCGCCCGCGCGGAAGTGGAAGACGGGTCCGGCGGTCGAGAAGGCCGTGATGTCGCCGACCGTCCGCCCGCTCACGGTGGCGTTCACGGGCTCCGCCGGGCCGGCCATCGCCGCCGCCAGGCCCAGGAGCGCGCCCGCCACCGCCGTTCTCAGACGTAATCGATGCCTCATGCCCGCGTGCTTAACGCACCCGTCACGGGCGTCACCATGGACTCGCGCATCGCGCACATGGACTTATGGACGACGAGACGACGAAGGGGCGCCCCGCGTCGCCGCGGAGCGCCCCTGAAGGACGGTCGGACTCAGCCGGTCAGAGCGCCACGCCCAGCAGCGCGTCGACCGCGCGGGACACCAGGCCCGGCGCCCCCTCGTCCGTACCGCCGTCGGCGGCCTGGGCGGCGGCCCAGCGGTCGACGGCGGCCAGGGCGGCCGGGGAGTCGAGGTCGTCCGCGAGGGCCTCGCGGATCTCCGCCACCAGCGCGTCGGCGGACGGGCCGTCCGGGCGCGAGACGGCGGCGCGCCAGCGGTCCAGGCGCTCCAGGGCCTCGGTCAGGACGTCGTCCGTCCACTCCCAGTCGGCGCGGTAGTGGTGGGCGAGCAGCGTGAGGCGGATGGCGGCCGGGTCGACGCCCTCGCGGCGGAGCGCGGAGACGAAGACCAGGTTGCCCTTGGACTTCGACATCTTCTCGCCGTCGAGGGCCACCATGCCGGCGTGGACGTACGCCTTGGCGAAGGGGTGCTCGCCGGTGAGGGCCTGGGCGTGCGAGGCGCCCATCTCGTGGTGCGGGAAGACCAGGTCGGAGCCGCCGCCCTGGACGTCGAAGCCCATGCCCAGGTGCTCCAGGGCGATGGCGACGCACTCGATGTGCCAGCCGGGCCGTCCGGGGCCGAGCGAGGCACCGTCCCAGCTGGGCTCGCCCGGGCGGGCGGCCATCCACAGCATCGGGTCGAGCGGGTTCTTCTTGCCCGGGCGGTCCGGGTCGCCGCCGCGCTCGGCGGACAGCAGGCGCATCGCCTCGGCGTCGAGGTGGGAGACGCCGCCGAAGGCGGGGTCGGAGGCGACGGAGAAGTAGATGTCGCCCTCGAGCTCGTAGGCGGCACCGGCGTCGCGCAGCCGCTCCACCAGCGGGACGATCTTGGGTATCGACTCGACGGCGCCCACGTAGTGGCGCGGCGGGAGCATCCGCAGGGCGGTCATGTCCTCGCGGAAGAGGGCGGTCTCGCGCTCGGCGAGCGCGGTCCAGTCCTCGCCGTCGCGCACGGCCCGCTCCAGCAGCGGGTCGTCCACGTCGGTGACGTTCTGGACGTAGTGCACCTGCCGCTTGGTGTCGAGCCACACGCGCTGCACGAGGTCGAACGCGTTGTAGGTCGCCGCGTGCCCCATGTGGGTGGCGTCGTACGGCGTGATGCCGCACACGTAGATACGGGCGACGGGACCGGGGGCGAGAGTCAGCCGCTCACCGGTCGCGGTGTCGTGGATCCGGAGGTCGCGGCCACTGCCGGGCAGGGCGGGAACCTCAGAAGCGGGCCAGGCATGCATGTCCTGAGCGTAACCGGATGAGGGTTCCGGATACGAACCCGGATCCCGCAGTTGGCCGAAGTCCCGTTCTTGCGCGCGGCTTCCCACATGTGTATTCCCATGCGCCGGCCCGTAAAGATCACACCGGGGAGCACACCGAGGAGCACACCGGAGATCACACAGGTGGCCAGGGAATCGCCGGCCACTGCCCGCTCGGTTCACGGTGGCGCCGCGTCCGCAGCAGGTCCGCCACCCGGCCCCGCAGCGCCTCGATCTCCGCCGGAGTGATCAGTTCCGCGAGACGGGAGGCCAGCGGCCGGCCCTCCTCCAGGTCGGCCGACAGCCGGCGCAGCGCCTCCAGCGCCTCCTCCGGCAGCGGTTCTCCCGCCCATCCCCACAGCAGCGTGCGGAGTTTGTCGTCCGCGTTGAACGTCACGCCGTGGTCGATGGCGTAGAGCCGGCCGCCGGGGGCGGGCAGCAGGTGGCCGCCCTTGCGGTCACCGTTGTTGATCACCGCGTCGAGGACGGCCAGCCGCCGCAGCCGTTCGTCGTCGGCGTGGACGAGCAGCGCGGTGCGGTCCTCGCCCACCTCCGCGAAGCCCACGGCCTTCCAGCCGGGGCCGGGTTCCTCGCCCTCCACGAGGGCGAGGAGGGCCTCCTCGTCGGCCGAGGCCTCTATCCACAGCTGGCACATGCCCTCGCCGTAGGGCCCGTCGCGCAGCACGGTGGGCGGGACCAGGCCCCAGCCCATGGCCTCGGAGAGCTCGTACGCGGCGACCTCGCGCTGGGCGAGGGTGCCGTCGGGGAAGTCCCACAGGGGCCGCTCCCCCGCGACGGGCTTGTAGACGCAGGCGGCGCTGACGCCCTCGTACTCGACCGTGCAGTACAGGACCGCGTTGGACGCCTCGCGGACCCGGCCCCGGACCGTCAGCTCGCCCTTGGCCAGGAGCTCGTGCGGGGTCACGCTCCCCGGCGGTATCCGTTCTGGCGCGGGCATACGTGTCCCTCCGGGTCGAGCGGCAGGCTGCACAGCGGGCAGGGCGGCCGGCCCGCGTTGACGACTTCGAGCGCGCGCTTGGCGAAGGCGCGGGCCATGGTGCCGGTCAGCCGGACGCGGAGCATGGGCGGGCCGTTCAGCTCGTCCTGCAGCAGCCGCTCCTCGGCCTCGGCGAGGTCCTCGTCGGTGCCGGCCTCCAGCTCGACGAGGGCCTGGGCCTCCACCACCATGCGTTCGCCGTCGCCGTCCCAGGCCAGGGCCATGGTGCCGACGCGGAACTCCTCCTCGACGGGGGTGTCCAGCGGGGCGGAGTCGGCGAGCTCGACGGGGGCCACGGCGGGCACCGGGGCGTTGCCGCCGGTGCGCCGGACGACCTCGTCCAGCAGCTCGTCGATGCGCTCGGCGAGGGCTTCCACCTGGGCCTTCTCCAGCGCCACGCTGGTGACGCGGCCGGCCGCGCTGGCCTGGAGGAAGAAGGTGCGGCGGCCCGGCAGCCCGACCGTACCGGCGACGAAGCGGTCCGGTGGGTCATAGAGGAACACCTGACGGGACAACGTCCTGCTCCATGGGGTTCGGAGGTCACTTGCGGGTTTGCGTTCCGGTCGCGGGCGCGGGGCGGTGGCCCCGGGGTTCCCGCGTCACCACCCTACTGCTCGCGACGATCACGGTGCTCCCGCACCACCCCCGACCGCCGCGTCCGCGCCCTCGCCGCCCGGGGCGGCCGGTCGGGGGGCGAGTGCCGCGAGGTCTCCGGTGTCGCCGAGGCGCAGCAGGTAGGGGCGCAGCCGGGTGTAGCGGATGGCGGTGACCGAGCAGGGGTCGGCGGTGATCCGCTGGAACTGGTCGAGGTGGAGGCCCAGGGCGTCGGCGACGATGGCCTTGATCACATCGCCGTGGGTGCACATCAGATAGGCCGCGTCGTCGCCGTGCTCGCGCTCGACGCGCTCGTTCCACCCCTGGACGGCGTCCACGGCGCGCGTCTGCATGGCGCGCAGGGACTCGCCGCCGGGGAAGGCGGCGGAGGAGGGGTGGCGCTGGACGACCTCCCACAGCGGTTCGCCGGTCAGCTCGGTGAGTTTGCGGCCGGACCAGTCGCCGTAGTGGCACTCGGTGATCCGCTCGTCGGTGTGGAGCGGCAGCCCGGGGCGGGTGGCGAGCAGGGGGGCGAGCGTCTCACGGCAGCGCAGCAGCGGGCTGGTGACGGCGGCGGCGAGCGGCACGTCCGCGAGGCGGGCCGGGAGGGCGGCGGCCTGGACCGTGCCGCGTTCGTCCAGGGCCACTCCGGGCATCCGCCCGGCGAGCACTCCCCCGGTGTTGGCGGTCGACCGGCCGTGCCGGACGAGGATCAGCGTGGGCATGACCGTCAGCCTACGACCACCGTCCGGGCCGCGACGGGTGTACGGCGGACGGATGAGCGGCAGAATGGCTTGCGTGATCGTGGATTGCGCCATCTACCGGCACGGGGAGCGCGCCGAGGGCCCGGCCGAGCTGTCGGACGCGCTGGAGGCGGCCCGGGCGGAGGGCGAGTCGTTCGTCTGGATCGGGCTGTACGAGCCCACCGAGAAGGAGTTCGACCTGGTCACGAGCGAGTTCGGGCTGCATCCGCTGGCCGTGGAGGACGCGCTCAACGCCCATCAGCGGCCGAAGCTGGAGGTCTACGACGACTCGCTGTTCCTGGTCCTCAAGCCCGTGGTCTACGACGACGCGCGGGACACGGTGACCACGGACGAGGTGATGGTCTTCATCGGGAACTGTTTCGTGGTGACCGTCCGGCACGGCGAGGGCAGCCCGCTGGGCGAGGTGCGGCGGCGGCTGGAGCGGGATCCGGGCATGCTGCGGCACGGGCCGACGGCGGTGCTGTACGCGGTGTGCGACGCGGTCGTGGACCACTACACGGACGTGGCGATCCTCCTCCACGCGGATCTGGACGAGCTGGAGGCCGAGGTGTTCGCGCCGCTGGGCGAGGACGTGCGGCACACGGCGTCGCGGATCTACTCCTTCAAGCGCCAGGTCGTGGAGTTCCGCCGGGCGATGCTGCCGCTCGTCGAGCCGATGGCGCGGCTGTCGGGGACGGAACTGCCGTTCGTGGACGAGAAGTCCTGGCCGTTCTTCCGTGACGTGAGCGACCATCTGGCGCGGGCGAACGAGTCGGTGGAGGGCCTGGACCGGCTGCTTTCGGACATTCTTTCCGCGCATCTCGCGCAGATGGGGGTCCAGCAGAACGACGACATGCGCAAGATCTCGGCGTGGGCGGCGATGGCGGCCGTACCGACGATGATCGCCGGGGTCTACGGGATGAACTTCACCCACATGCCGGAGCTGCGGCAGCCGTGGGGCTATCCGGTGGTGGTGGCCCTGATGGCGGGGCTGGTCGCTTGGCTGTACCGGCTGTTCAAACGGCGCGGGTGGCTGTGAGGGACGGGCCCCGGCCCCGGTGGCTATGAGGCTCCGGTGGCTATGAGGCTCCGGTGGTCCGGACGAACTCCGGGGCCGTCGTCACCGGGCCGCCCAGGGCGTCGCGGCGCTCCGGCACCCGCAGGGTGACCATCCGGCGCCAGCCGCCCAGGCGCTCGTAGGCGTACAGGGCGTGGATGCCCGCCGTGAGCGCCGCCGACTTGGCCGCAGGCCAGCGCAGGATGCGGCCCATGCGCGTCATGACGGCGAGGCCGACGTCGCGGTGGACGGCGATCTCGGCGAGGGCGCTGCGCCGGAGGAGGTCGTGGATGACGCGGACGGCGGCGCCGATCTCGGGGTGGCCGGCGAAGTGGCGGGCGAGCATGTCCATCTGGTCGGCCGCGCGCTGCTCGGTGACCCGGCTGTGGGCCAGGTACGTGATGATGTCCCGTTCGGTGAGCGGCTCGTCGGCGCGGAGCTTCGTGTGCGGGAGCCCGATGCCGCGGCGTTCGAGGAGCATCGTGTAGTCGGTGTCGGCCGGCACGGTGCAGGGTTCGAGGCCGCGGCGGCGCAGCAGGCCGTTCCTGGCCGTGAGCATCGGCCTCACCTCCGTAGGCACCCCAGTCAAGTGCGGTGCCCGGGAGGCGGCAATCAGGGGACCCCGACGGCTCGGCCGAACGAAGGACGGCGGTTAAAGATTCCGGATCGCCCCGGCGCGTAACCCCGTGGGCGCCCGGGCGTTGTGTTCGGTGTCGGCCGTGGCGGGGAAGACGACCCCCGAGCCCCCACCACGGCCGCGGACTTCTTTCGTCCGTACGGAGTGCTATGCGAGCCCGGCGCGCTCCAGGGCCTCGACGCCGGTGCGCAGGGCGGTGATCCGCTCGTCGAGGGTGAAGCCGGCCGGGGCGAGCGACAGGGTGGTGACCCCGGCGTCCGCGTAGGCCTGCATCCGGTCGGCGATGCGCTCCACGGGGCCCAGCAGGGTGGTGGAGTCGATCAGCTGCCGGGGGACGGCCGCGGCGGCGCCCGCCTTGTCGCCGGAGAGGTACTTCTCCTGGATCTCGGCGGCCTCCTTCTCGTAGCCCATGCGACGCGCCAGCTTGTTGTAGAAGTTCTGCTTGGCGCTGCCCATGCCGCCCACGTAGAGGGCGGTGTAGGGGCGGAAGACGTCGGCGAGGGCGTCGACGTCCTCGCCGACGGCCATGGGCACGGTCGGGACGAGGTCGAAGCCCTCGAGGGTCTTGCCCGCCTTCTCGCGGCCCGCGCGCAGGGCGCCGAGGGTGGTCTCCTCGGCGTGCTCGGGGGCGAAGAAGATCACCAGGGCGCCGTCGGCGATCTCGCCGGTCTGCTCCAGGTTCTTCGGGCCGATCGCGGCGATGTACAGCGGGATGTGCTCGCGCACGGGGTGGACGGTGAGCTTGATGGGCTTGCCCGGGCCGCCGGGCAGCGGCAGCGTCCAGTGCTCGCCCTCGTGGGAGACGCGCTCGCGGGCCATGGCCTTGCGGATGATCTCGACGTACTCGCGGGTGCGGGCGAGCGGCTTGTCGAACTTCACGCCGTACCAGCCCTCGGAGACCTGCGGGCCGGAGACGCCGAGGCCGAGGCGGAAGCGGCCGCCGGAGAGGGAGTCCAGGGTGGCGGCGGTCATCGCCGTCATCGTGGGCGTACGGGCCGGGATCTGGAAGATCGCCGAGCCGACGTCGATGCGCTCGGTCTGCGCCGCGACCCAGGACAGCACGGTGGGCGCGTCCGAGCCGTAGGCCTCGGCGGCCCAGCAGACCGCGTAGCCCAGCCGGTCGGCCTCGCGGGCGACCGCGAGGTTGTCGGCGTCCATCCCGGCCCCCCAGTAGCCGAGGTTGATCCCGAGCTTCATCCGGCCCATGTCCACGCCCCTTACTCATCAGTAACGTCGTCGTTGCCGGGACTCTAGCGCGCGGACCCGGGCCGCGTCACCGGTCGGCCGGGCGGGGGCCGTGGCGGGATGACGTCGGCGGGGTGCCCGGCCAGTACTCTCAGCGACCATGGAACAAAGGCATCTCGGCCGTACGGGCCTACGGGTGTCCCGCCTCGGGCTGGGCACCCTCACCTGGGGCCGGGACACGGGGGAGCGCGACGCGGCCGAGCAGCTCAAGACCTTCTGGGGCGCGGGCGGCACGCTCGTCGACACCGCCGACGTCTACGCGGACGGGGGCGCGGAGTATCTGCTCGGGCGGCTCATGGACGACCTCGTGCCGCGCCGCGACCTGGTCATCGCGACCAAGGCGGGCAGCGTCCTGGACCCGGCGCGGCGCGTCGACTGCTCGCGCGGCCACCTCCTCGCGGCGCTCGACGCCTCGCTGGACCGGCTCGGCACGGACTACGTCGACATCTGGCAGATCCACGCCTTCGACACGACGACCCCGATCGAGGAGACGCTCCAGGCCGTCGACCTCGCGGTCAGCAGCGGACGGGCCCGCTACGCGGGGGTCGTGGGCTTCAGCGGCTGGCAGCTCGCCCGGGCCGCGACCTGGCAGCTCGCCGCGCCGGGGGCGCGGACGCGGCTGGCGTGCGCGCAGATGGAGTACTCGCTGCTCCAGCGCGGCATCGAACGGGAGGTGCTGCCCGCCGCGCTCGACCTGGGCGTCGGCATCCTGCCCTCCTCCCCGCTCGGCCGGGGCGTGCTGACGGGCAAGTACCGCCACGCCACCCCCGCCGACTCGCGCGGCGCCTCCGAGTACCTCGCCGCCTTCGTCGCCCCGTACCTGGACGACCCGGCGCGGCGGATCGTCGACGCGGTGCGCACGGCGGCGGACGGCCTCGCCACGACGCCCCTCCACGTGGCCCTGGCGTGGGTCCGCGACCGCCCCGGCGTCGTCGCCCCGCTCCTCGGCGCGCGCACGGCGCAGCAGCTCGGAGCGGCGTTGTCAGTGGAGACCCTTACGCTTCCGGACGAGATCTGCCGTGCGCTCGACGACGTGTCGGCGCCCGTGCACCGCTACCCGGACCAGGACTGGAGCACGCTGTGAGTACCGATCGCCCCACCGGCGAGGCCGAGCCGAAGCCTTCTCGCGCGGAGCGCGGAGCGCCCACGGCGGGTACGCCTGATTCCGCCGGGGCGGGCCCGGAGGAAGGCCCGGCGGCCGTCGCGGGCGACAGCGCCCGGCCCGCAGGCGGGGAACCCGCCGGCGGCGGCGAGCCGCAGGGTTCGGCGGCGGGCGCGCCCGCGCGCGACGGCGCCGGGCAGCCCGGCGGGGAGCGGGCCGAGCCGGGCGCGTCCGACGACGCGTCGGGCGCGGAGCCGGTCAACGCCCCGCGTGGGGATGACGTCCCCGCCGGGAAGGCACGGTCCGCTGTCGCCGAGGCGTTGGCCGCGGCGGTGCGGGCCGTGGAGAGCGGGGAGCGGGACGCGGCGTCGTTCTTCAACGAGCCGAAGCCGAAGCCCGCCGCCCGGCGCCCCGCGCCCGCTGCGGCCGCCGCCGGGCCGGCCATGGCCGGGCCCGGCGCCGTGGCGCGGCCCGTGCGCGCGGCGGCCCCCGTCGCGCCCAGCGCCGGGCTCACCGAGGTGCTCGCCGCCGGAGGGGCGCCCGAGGCGCTCGCCGGTCAGGTCGCCGAGGCGCTCGGCGAGCACGCCGCCGAGGAGCTCCGCGAGGACCCGTGGCGGCTGCTGGCCGTACCGGCCGTGCAGCCCGAGCAGGCCGACGGGTTCGCGCGGGCGCTGCTCGGCGACGCGTGCGGGCCCGGCGACGAGCGCCGGGCGCGGGCCCTGGTGGCCCGGTTCCTGGAGCGCGCCGCCCTCGCCGGGCACACCGTGCTCGAGTCCTCGGCCGTGCTCGCCGAACTCTCCCGGCGCTCCGTCCCCGACGCGGAGGACGCGCTGCGCGACGTCCTCGCCGAGGGCACCGTGCTGGTGTTCCGGGAAGGCCCGGAGGACGAGCAGGAGGGCGAGGAGGAGGGCGAAGAGGACGCCGGGGAGCCGGTGCGGCTGCTGCTCGGGCTCGACCGGTACGCCATGGCCGAGGAGAGCCTCGCCGACGGCCTCGCGCGGCTCGTCAACGCCGCCCCCGGGCCCGGCCCCGAGCCCGCCCCCGACTGGGCCGCCGCGGCGGAGGCCGCCCCCTCCCCCTCGGCCGCCGAGCTGATCCGTGCGGTCGCGGCCGCCGGCCTCGTGACGCACAGCGGCGGCGAGGCCGCCCGCGCCGAGCCCGCCGCCCTGGTCACGGCCGCCGCCGGAATGGGCCTGCGGGCCTGGGCCGCCGCCCACACCGAGGACGGCAGGCGCCGGCTGACGGAGCTCGGCGTGGCCGACGCCGTCACCGTGGCCGGCCTGCTGTCGGGCCAGGAGGGCCCGGGGCGGGACGCGGACGGCGCCCTGGCGCTCGACGTGCTGGCCGTCCTGGACGCCCCCCAACTGGACGTGGAAACCGCCGCGCTGCTGGTCGAGTCGCTCGCGGACGGCACCCGGCTGGTGCTCAGCGGCGATCCGGGCGTGCTGTGGTCGGCCGGGCCGGGCCGCGTCTTCGCGGACGTGCTGGCGGCCCGCGCCTGCCCGGCAGTCGTCTCGCGCACCCCGGACCCGGGCCCGATCGGCGAGCTCGTCTCCGGCATCGGCGTCGGCGAGCTCAACCAGGTGGCCGCCCCCGGCAAGGAGGTCGTGATCGTCCCGGTGCGGGAGCCGGCCGAGGCCGTGCACCGCACGGTGCAGCTCGTCGCCGACTCCGTGCCCCGCGCGTTCGGCGTCGAGCCGGGCGCCGCCCAGGTGATCACCCCGGGCCATGGCGGCCCCGCCGGGACCCGCGCGCTCAACGCGGCCCTCAAGGAGCGGCTCAACCCGGGCCCCGGCCGCTTCGGCGGCTTCGACCCGGGCGATCGCGTCGCCTACGTGCCCGCGCCCGGCCGCATGGTCCCCGGCACGGTGGTGTCGGCGGACGCCGAGGGCCTGCGGCTGGACTGCGGCGGCACCCCCGTCGTCGTACCGCGCGAGCGCGTCGGCGACGAGGTGCGTCACGGCTGGGCCGTGACCGCCCATCAGGCGGCCGGTACGCGCTGGCCGACGGCCGTCGTCGTACTGCCCGGCGACGCCGCCCCGACGCTCACCCGGTCCTGGGTCTACACGGCGTTCAGCCGGGGCGAGCGGCATCTGTCGGTCGTGCAGGGCGTGGAGCAGGCCCTGCCCCGCGCGGTCGCCGAGGTGCCGGCGAAGGAGCGGACCACCCGGCTCAGGCCACTGCTGGAGGCGCAGACGCGGCCGGCCGACAGCTGACCGGATGACGACAGCGGGCCCCGGTTCTCCCGGGGCCCGCGGCGCGTCAGCGTCCCGGTGCCCGCCCGGCGCCCTCGTCCCTCTCCGGCGTCCCGGCGTCCGCGCCCTCCGCCTCCAGGTCGTCGTCGAGGTCGTCCTCGTCGAGGCCCCCGTCCTCGTCGCCGTCACCGTCATCGCCGTCGTCGCCGTCCTCATCGAAGACGGCACTCACGTCGAAGCGGCAGACGACCGCCTGCGGGTCGGGCTGGTCGAAGGGGGCCGACAGCCACTCCCCCGGGTCGGTAAGCTCCTCCGCCGCGGTCACCCACAGCGTGGAGTCGCCCTCGACCAGGCCGAACTCCTTGTGGCGGGAGGCGATCTCGTCGGCCTCGTACTCCTCGAAGATCACTCCGAGTGCCGTGTGCACGCCGGCCGTTCCCGCGCGCAGGTCCGCGTCCACGTCCGGGTCGAGGTCCGCGACGCGCCTCGCCTGGGCGAGCAGCCGCTGGGGCTCGGCCACCGCGTAGTCCCTGCGGATCAGCACGCTCAGCGCGCTGGGCTCCTCGGGCCCGGCGTAGGCGGGCAGCGCGTCGTCGCCGGGGATCTCGAAGGGAGTGACCTCGTCGTAGGCGTCGTAGAGGAGCTCGTCATAGGCCTCGGCTGTCGCGGCCAGCTCGTTGAACGCGGCGTAGACGGCCGGGTCGTCCTCCCCCGATCGGCGTTCGACGGCCTCGAGGTGGCGGTCCAGAGCGGCTTTGACCGCCTCGGCGGCGGCCCGTACCTCGGCAGCGGTTGGCTGCGCAGCATCAGACATAGTGCAGACGCTATCCGCACCGGGCCCGTTCCCGCACAATAGATGCGATGCCGGAATACGAATTCTGCGATGTGTATGTGCCCCGGGGGGTCTCCCGGAAGGCGGCCACACGCTTGCTGACCGACCATGCCGAGTACGGACACTGGGAGTTGGACCGACTACGTCTCTATCCGGACGGCAGCCGCAAGGTGCGGTTGCGGCGCAGGATCATCCGTCAG
This sequence comes from Streptomyces luteoverticillatus, assembly GCF_003970715.1. Taxonomy (NCBI): domain Bacteria; kingdom Bacillati; phylum Actinomycetota; class Actinomycetes; order Kitasatosporales; family Streptomycetaceae; genus Streptomyces; species Streptomyces luteoverticillatus. The sequence goes on from NZ_CP034587.1 coordinate 1,550,805, forward strand.
CTCCGCGCCACGTGGTGACGGCGAGGCCGTGAGCCGGACCGTGGCGGGGAGGGAAGGCGAAGGGAGCGGGTCCCGCGATCGCGGGGCCCGCTCCCTTCCGTTTCCGTCGGTGGGACGGGATCAGCCCTGGGCGCCGCGCGAGCGACGGTAGAGCATCGCGCCGCCGACCAGCAGACCCGCGCTGGCCGCGCCGGCCGCGCCGAGCTGGCCCGCGCCGGTGTGCGCGAGCTCGGCGGCCTTCTGGGCGACCGTGGCCGGACGGTGCTCGGCGAGGACGGCGGGAGCGCGGTGCGCGTCCTTCACCTCCATGGCCGGCTGGGTGTGGTGCGCCGGGGTCTGCGCGTGGGTGCCGGGACCGTTGTGGTGGTCACCGGCCGGCGGCTGGTGGCCCGGCTTGTGCTCGGTGGGCGGGTTGTGGTGCCCACCGGGGTTGTGCTCACCGGGGTGACCCGGCTTGCCCGGGTTCCCGGGGTGCCCGGGGTGACCCGGGTGGTCGCCGCGCGGCGGCGTCCAGTCGTGGCCGGAGTCGCCGTGGCCGTCGTTGACGCAGGTGTTACCCGTGGCCGGGTTGCCGATGCCCACGACGTCGACGCTGTTGCCGCAGGCGTTGACCGGGACGCTGACCGGTGCCTGCACGGTGTTGCCGGACGCCACGCCGGGCGAGTCCTCGCTCACGCCCTGCGCGAGCGCGCCGCCGTGGCCACTGCCGTGCCCGTTGCTGCCGTGACCGTTGCCCTTGTGGGCGTGCCCGCCGCCGCCGTTGAAACACCGGTTGCCCGTGGCCGGGTTGAGCAGCCCGATCACGTTCACGGTGTTACCGCAGGCGTTCACCGGCACGTGGACCGGAACCTGGACGGTGTTCCCGGACGCGACGCCCGGGGAGTGCGCCGAAGCGCCGTTGGCACCCGAGTCCGCCATCGCGTAGCCGCCGGTCACGGCGAGCACTCCGCTCGCCGCCGCTACGGAGAGCAGGCCCTTCTTGGTGACCTGTCGCATTTTTCGTCTTGCCCCTCTGCTTTTGCCATGCCGAATGCGCGGAACGTTCGTCTTCCCGCGCCCGGAATGACCCAGTCGAAAGCCCAACGGCTCCGGAGTACGTGCCACGTACCCCGGAGCCACCCTGGTTCAATCCCTTACGGGACCGGACAGAACGTCACTTGTTGACGCAGACGTTGCCCGTGGCAGGGTTGAGCAGCCCGACGACGTTGATCGTGTTACCGCACACGTTGACCGGCACCTCGACGGGCACCTGGACGACGTTGCCCGAGACGACGCCGGGGCTGTTCACAGCCGCACCCTGGGCTCCGCCGCTGGCGGCGGCCATACCGGCACCCGCGAGGACGAGACCACCAGTGGCAGCCGCGGCGGCGACGACCTTCTTGAGCATTGATTCCTCCTAGTTGGCAATGCGGTCCCAGCCGCGGACCGCACACCTGTAACGACGAGGAGGGAATGGGGCTACGTAACCGCCTCTGCGTTCACTCTTTCCGGTTACGGATGCGCCGAATATGCGCGGTCTGACAGGGATTCGGCAAGGGGCTCAGCACTGGTCCAGGAAGCGGTCGAGCACGCGCACACCGAATTTCAGGCCGTCGACGGGCACCCGCTCGTCCACGCCGTGGAACATCCCGGCGAAGTCCAGCTCCGGCGGCAGCTTGAGCGGCGCGAAGCCGAAGCAGCGGATGCCGAGGTCGTCGAAGGACTTGGCGTCGGTGCCGCCGGAGAGCATGTAGGGCACGGCGCGCGCGATGGGGTCCTCGGCCTTCAGCGCCGACTGCATCGCGTCGACGAGCCGGCCGTCGAAGCTGGTCTCCAGCGCCTTGTCCGCGTGGACGTCCTCCCGCTTCACCCGCGGCCCGAGGATCCGGTCGAGGTCCGCGAGGAACTCCTGCTCGTGGCCCGGCAGGAACCTTCCGTCCACGTGCGCGACGGCCTGACCGGGGATGACGTTGACCTTGTAGCCGGCGCCGAGCATCGTCGGGGCGGCGGTGTTGCGCAGGGTGGTGCCGATCATCTTGGCGATGCCGCCGAGCTTGGTGAGCGTCGCCTCCATGTCCTCCGGGTCCAGCGGGGTGCCCAGGGCGTCCGACAGCTCGTCGAGGAAGGACCGGACGGTCTTGGTGACCCGCACCGGGAACTCGTGCCGCCCCAGCCGGGCGACCGCCTCGCAGAGCTCGGTGATCGCGTTGTCCTTGTTGGTCATGGAACCGTGGCCCGCCGTGCCGTCCACGGTGAGCCGCATCCAGTGCATGCCCTTCTGGGCGGTCTCGACCAGGTAGAGCCGCAGGTTCTCGTTGACCGTGAAGGAGAAGCCGCCGACCTCGCCGATCGCCTCGGTCACGCCCTCGAAGAGCTCGGGGTGCTTGTCGACCAGGTAACGGGCGCCGTAGGTGCCGCCCGCCTCCTCGTCGGCGAGGAAGGCCAGCACGATGTCGCGGGGCGGCTTGCGGCCCGACCGCAGCCGGTCGCGGACGACCGCCAGCGTCATCGCGTCCATGTCCTTCATGTCGACCGCGCCGCGCCCCCACAGGCAGCCGTCCGCGATCTCGCCCGCGAAGGGGTCGTAGGTCCAGTCCGCCGCGTTGGCGGGCACGACGTCGGTGTGGCCGTGGATGAGAAGCGCCGGCCGGGACGGGTCCTCGCCCTCGATCCGCGCCACCGTCGAGGCCCGGCCCTTGTGCGACTCGATGATCCGCGGCTCCAGCCCCACCTCGGCCAGCTTCTCGGCCACGTACTCGGCGGCGAGCCGCTCACCGGGCCCGGAGTGGTCGCCGTAGTTGCTGGTGTCGATCCGGATCAGATCGCGGCAGAGGTCGACGACCTCCTCCTCGCCGCTCCTCGCGTTGCCGGCCCGGGCCGGCTTCGACTCGCTCACGCTGCCTCCTCGTGGTTCTGGGTCGACAGCCATCCTCCCCCTCCCGTTCCCCCAGCCCAAGGCCGCAATACCGCCGACATGCAGCCGCAACGATCACCGAGCGGGCGGGTGCGGACGGGTACGGACGGTGGGTGATCGGTGGTGATCGAGCACCTCGAATGTTTGGTATTGTTTTCCATGTCGCCGCGGGGAACACCCCGCAGAGACAAACACCCGGTCCGGGTGGCGGAATGGCAGACGCGCTAGCTTGAGGTGCTAGTGCCCTTTATCGGGCGTGGGGGTTCAAGTCCCCCCTCGGACACCAGCAGGAACACGGGAGACCCCGGCCGATGGCCGGGGTTTTTTCGCCGTCCGGGCACGTTCGCATCCGCGTGCGTATCATCGCCCGATGATCACCAAGAAGGCCGCTCGGCCCGCCTCCGCCGCCCCCTGCCGGATCACGGTCTGTCGCGGCTGCTGCTGCGGCGACCCCGCGAAGGTCCCCGGGGTCGATCACGCCGGGCAGATACCCCGGCTGCGGGAGGCCCTGGACGGGGCGGCGCAGGTGCGGGCGTCGGAGTGTCTGGATGTGTGCGATCAGGCGAATGTGATCGTGGTGCAGCCGTCGGCGGCGGGCCGGGCGGCCGGGGGGCGGCCCGTGTGGCTGGGGCTGGTCAACGACGACGAGGCGCTGGCGGACATCGCCGCGTGGGTCCGCGCCGGCGGGCCGGGGCTGGCGGAGCCGCCGGGGGTGCTCGACCTGTACGAGTTCACGGTCTCCCGGCGGGTGGGCAAGGCACTCGAGGGCTGACCGGCGCCCTACCGGTCAGCCCTACCGGTCATGAGGAACTCCTGGCCGACGCCGCCGCCTTCTCCAGCTGGAACGCCTCGTTGCCCAGCCCTATCCGGGCGTGGACGTCGGGCCGTACCGCCCGGAGCACCAGTCCGTGGATCACGCCGAGGACGACGGCCGCGCCGATGATGCCCGGCAGGATCCAGCCGAGGGCCGAGCCCGCCGTGGCGCCGACGAGGACGTGGAAGTCCTTGACCGCGTAGCCGACGATGCCGAGCAGGGCCGCGCAGGCCGCGGCGGAGGCGGCCAGCCGGGGGGCCTGGGCGCGGCCGGCGCCGCGCCGGACGAAGAAGACGATGACGGCGGCGCTGGCCGTGGCCATGAGGAGGATGACGCCGAGCGCCCCGACGTTGCCCATCCAGGTGAAGAGCCGGATGACGGGCGCGGTGGGGTCGCCCTGCGGGCGGTCGTCGGTGACGGCGAAGACGGCCACGGCCAGCAGCGAGACGACGCTCTGGAGCAGCGATCCGTAGGCGGGCGCGCCGCTGGCGCCCGAGGTGCGGCCGAGGGAGGCGGGGAGGAGTCCGTCGCGGCCCATGGCGAAGGCGTAGCGGGCGACGACGTTGTGGAAGCTCAGCATCGCGGCGAACATGCCGGTCACGTAGAAGAGGTGCGTCAGGTCGGTGAAGGTGGTGCCGAGGCGGTCCTCGGTGAGGGTGAAGAGGAGGTCGGTCCCCTTCTCGCGGGAGGCGGCGACGATGCGCGAGGGGCCGGTGGCGACGGTCAGGGCCCAGGAGCCGAGGGCGTAGAAGAGCGCGACGAAGGCGGCGGCGAGGAAGGTCACGCGGGCGACGACGATCTGGGGGCGGTTGGCCTCCTCGGCGTAGACGGCGGCCTGTTCGAAGCCGACGAAGGCGGCGATGGTGAAGCAGAGCGCGGTGCCGAGCCCGGCGCCGGCGAGGGTGGTGGGGTCGAAGGCGCGGAGGGAGACGCCTTCGGGGCCGGGGCGGCCGAGGCAGGTGATGTCGAAGGCGACGACCATGGCGCACTCGACGAGCAGCAGGGCGCCGAGGACCTTGACGTTGAGGTCCAGCTTGAGCCAGCCGAGGACGCCGACGACGGCCACGGCGGCGAGGGCGGGGACCCACCAGTCGAGGTCGACGCCGAGGTGCCGGCGGAGGAGGCCGGAGAACTCGTGGCCGAAGATGCCGTAGATGGCGAACTGCATGGCGCTGTAGGCGACGAGGGCGACGACGGAGGCGGCGGCGCCGACCGTGCCGCCGAGGCCGCGGGCGATGTAGGCGTAGAAGGCGCCGGCGTTGTGGACGTGGCGGCTCATCTCCGCGTAGCCGACGCTGAAGAGGGTCAGGACGATGCCGACGCCGACGAAGAGCAGGGGCTGTCCGACGATGCCCATCGTGCCGTAGGTGGTGGGCATGACGCCCGCGGTGACCACCAGGGGGGCGCTGGCGGCGACGACCGACAGCAGCAGGCCCGCGACTCCGATGCGGCCGGCGCGCAGGCGTCTCTCCGGGCCCTTGAAGGTGCTGATCTCGCGCGTGGTGCCGGTCGACATGCGGGAGGGTCCTTCCGGTGGGGAGCGCGGGGGGGGCGAAGGGTACGAGGGGTACGGGGGACGCGAGGGTGCCGGGGGTGCGGCACCGGGGGTCATGTCGCGCCGAGCGCGGTGCGGCGGGCGGCCCGGAAGGCCGCGGCGGGGTCCCGGTCCGGGTAGGTCCAGGGGACCCGGGTGACGTGCGGGCCGATGCGGGTGAGGAGGGCGGCGGCCTCGGCGAGGCGGCCCTCGTGGAGCTTGGCGTGGGCGAGGTAGTTCAGGTCGACCTTGCGCCGGGGGTGGGCGGTGGCGGCGGTCGTGGTGTCGGTGCCGTCCGCGGTGTCCTCGTCGATGTCCCATTCCAGCCACCAGTCGAAGGCGGCCTTCATCACCTGGCGGGCCCGGCGCGTGGTCCAGTGCGCGGACCGGGCGGGGTCGCCCGGCTCCAGCCCGGCGCGGGCGAGGGCGCGGTAGCGCTCGGCGTGGGCGACGACGGGCAGGACGGCCAGGGGCGAGTCGGCGGGTGCCTGCTCGGCGGCCCAGGCGGCGAAGTCGTACACCTCGTGGAGGGGGTCGTCGCGGTCGCCCTCCTGGCGCTCGGCCAGGCAGGCGGCCATGAGGTGGTGGGCGTGGTGGTGGTCGCGGTGGCGGGCGCGGACCTGGTCGAAGGCGCGGACGCGCTCGTCGGCGGTGCCGGTGCGCCGGGCCAGGATGAGGACGGCCAGCCAGGGGGTGGGGTCGCGGGGGGCCAGCCGGGCGGCGGCCAGGCACAGCGCGTGGGCGGTCTCGGGGGTCTCCTTGCCGGCGAGGCAGCGGAGGACGCCGGCGCAGGCGAGGAGGGTGGCGGCGTCGGGGCTGTCGGGCTCGGCGAGCAGCCAGTCGCGGGCCCAGGTGGCGCTGGTGGGGGCCTCGGCGAGGACGACGAGGCGGTGGCCCCGGCGGTCCCAGTCGTCGCCGGTGCGGGCGAGGAGCTGCCGGGCGTCGGCCCAGCGGCCGCGGGCCAGGGCGTCGCGGACGGTGGCGAGCTCGGTGTCGTCGAGGGCGGGGTCGAAGGTCAGCCCGTCCTTGTTCCGGTGGCGGCCCAAGGGGGGTGGGGGCGTCATCAGCGGGCTTCCTCCACGGCGTACGTCCCCTCTTCCTTCTTTCCGATCACGCACAGCAAACCGGTAGTCACTGCTCCGCGTCAAGGGCGGTCACCGATGCTGACATCACGTCAAATAAGGTGCGGTCGGCTCCAGTTGCCCGCAGCCCCCGCCCCGCCACCCCCTTGTCGCACATCAGTGCGAGGAACGGCAGTTCAATGTCGTCGGCCCCCGGCCCGGATGAACGGCCGAAAGGGGGGTACTCGACCTTCGGCCCGCCCATGAGGCGGCTATCGTTCTGCTGTCAAGTCTCCTACGACCGCGAGGTCTTGAGGTGCGCGACGTGATGGTCTTCGCAGTCGCCCTGGGTGCGGCGTGCTGTCTGGGCGTGGGGTTCGTCCTCCAGCAGAACGCCGCGCAGCGGGCGCCCATGAGCGACTTCCTCTCCCTCCGGCTGCTGCTGGACCTCGCCCGGATGCCGCGCTGGCTGGCGGGCATCGCGCTGATGGTCTGCGGGATGGCCCTGGGCGCCATCGCGCTGAGCCGGGGCGAGGTGTCGCTGGTCGACCCGCTGATGGCGACGAACCTGCTGTTCGCCATGGCTCTCTCCCGCTGGCAGACCAAGCAGCCGCTCGGCCGCAGCGGCTGGGGCGGGCTGTGGCTGCTGGCGGGCGGCGTGGCGGCCTTCGTGATCGCCGGGCGCCCGCACGGCGGGCGGACGGTCACCGATCCCCTGCGGCACTGGCTGATCGTCGGGATCATGGTGGGCACCGCGCTGCTGCTGGCGGCGGTCTCCAAGCGGGTGCGGATGAGCACGGAGGCGGCCCTGCTGGCGGTCGCGGCCGGGCTGCTGTACGGCGTGCAGGACGCGCTGACGCGGGTGAGCGGCACCCGGTTCACCCACGGCGGCTGGCGGGAGCTCGTCACCGGCTGGCAGCCCTACGCGGTGCTGGCGCTCGGGGTGACGGCGCTGGTGCTGGTGCAGAGCGCCTTCGAGACGGCTCCGCTGCGGATGTCGCTGCCCGCGCTGACGGCGGCGCAGCCGCTGGCGGGGATCGCGTGCGGGGTGGGGTTCATGGGCGACCAGTTGCGGACGACGCCGGCGGCGCTGGCCGTACAGGCGGCGGGGCTGGTGGCGATCGTGTGCGGCATCGTGCTGATCGGCCGGCATCCGGCGATGCCGTCGGGTATGGCGGAGGCGGGCCGGGTCCGGGACCTGCAGCCGCACTGACGGCGACCGCCCCACTTGATTGGATGGGGCCATGAGCGATCAGCGGCCGCCGCTCGGGGCGGATGAGGTGCTGGACATCGTCGACGAACACGACCGGGTCGTGGGGCAGGCGCCGCGCGGCGCGGTGTACGCCGAGGGGCTGCTCCACCGGTGCGTGTTCGTCCAGGCGCGCGACGCGCGGGGGCGGCTGTTCGTCCACCGCCGGACCGACCGGAAGCTGGTCTTCCCCTCGCGGTACGACATGTTCGTCGGCGGGGTGGTCGGGGCGGGCGAGTCGTACGACGAGGCCGCGCTGCGGGAGGCGGAGGAGGAGCTGGGGGTCAGCGGCCTCCCGGCGCCCACGCCGCTGTTCCGCTTCCTCTACCGGGGGGCGGGGGGCGGGTGGTGGTCGGCGGTGTACGAGGTCCGCTGCGAGCTTCCGGTCTCGCCGCAGGAGGAGGAAGTCGCCTGGTGGGACTTCCTCCCCGAGGAGCGGGTGGAAGCGCTGCTGGACGAGTGGGAGTGGGTGCCGGACGGGTTGGAGGCGTATGTGCGCCTGCGCGAGCACCGGGACTCCGCCGAGGACAAGAAACCCTAGATCGTCACCACGATCTTCCCCCTCGTGTGCCCCTCCGCGCTCAGCCGGTGCGCGTCCGCCGTCCGCTCCAGGGGGAAGACCTCGGCCACCTCGACCTTGAGGGCGCCCTCCCCCGCCAGCCGGCCCAGTTCCGTCAGGTCGGCCGGGTCGGGGCGGACCCACAGGATCCGGCCGCCGAGCTCGGTGACGGCCGGGTCGGCGATGGAGACCAGGCGGGCGCCGTGGGCGGTGACGGCGGGCGAGGTCGCGACGGCGCCGCCGCCGACGAGGTCGAGCACGGCGTCCACACCGCCGGGCGCCAGGGCCCGGACGCGCTCGGCGAGGCCGTCGCCGTAGGTGACGGGCTCGGCGCCCAGGCCGCGCAGGTAGTCGTGGTTGCGCTCGCTCGCCGTGCCGATGACGCGGGCGCCGAGCCGGCGCGCGAGCTGGACGGCCATGGAGCCCACACCCCCGGAGGCGCCATGGATCAGCACGGTGTCGCCCTCGCCCGCCCGTACCGCGCGCAGCGACTGGAGGGCGGTCAGCCCCGCCAGCGGCAGGGCGGCGCCCTCCTCGAAGGTGAGGCCGGCCGGCTTGAGGGCCAGGGTGCGCACGGGGGCGGCGACGTACTCGGCGAAGGTGCCCCGGGAGAGGAAGTCCTCGCGGACGTAGCCGATGACCTCGTCGCCCTCCTGGAACTCCGGGGTGTCCGCGCCGAGGCCGACGACGACACCCGAGACGTCCCAGCCGGGCACGACCGGGAAGACGGGCTGGAGCATGCCGTCGAGGTAGCCCTCGCGGGCCTTCCAGTCGACGGGGTTGACGGCCGCCGCCTTGACCTTGACCAGGACGGAGTCCGGGCCGACCTTCGGGCGGGGCAGGTCGTCGCGGTACTCGAGGACCTCGGGGCCGCCGTAGGCCCGGTAGCTGACAGCCTTCATGGCACTCGCTCCTTCTCGGGGTGTCGTAGGGGTCGTCGTAGGGGTCAGCGGGTGACGGGTGCGGTGGTCCCAGCCTCGGCCGCCGGGGCCGGGGCCGCCACCGCGGTGTCGCCCAGGGCGCGGATCTTTCGCAGGCCCAGCCCGGCCACGGCCGCGACCAGGAGGAACGCGGTGCCCGCGATCACGAAGGTGAGGGTGAACTGACTCTCGGCGGGCAGCTTGGGCGCGCCCGGCGGCAGGTGCTCGACGCTCTTGGAGGCGAGGACCGTGGTGATCATCGCGCTGCCGATGGCGCTGCCGGTGGAGCGGGAGATGGAGTTGATGCCGTTGGCGATGCCGGTCTGGTGGTGGGGGACGCTGGCGACGATCACGGCGGGCATGGCCGCGTAGCCGAAGCTGATGGCCGCGCCGACGCACATGCCAGCGGCGATCACGGCGTAGGCGTGCTCGTGGTCGAGCGCGATCCACACGAATCCGGCGGTGCCGATGATCGAGGCCAGCAGCAGGACCAGACGGGGGCCCTTGTGGCGGACGAGCTGGCCGCCGACGGGCGCGGCGAGCAGCGAGACGACGGTGCTGGGCAGCAGGAACTCGACGGAGGCGCGCAGGACGGTCGCGTCGAAGCCGTATCCGGCGATCTTCGAGGGCATCTGCACCAGGTAGGAGACGCCGATGAAGAGGGCGAAGGAGCCGAAGCCGACGAGCAGGCCGGCGAGGTTGGCGAAGAGCACCGGCGGGTGGGCGAACATCCGCATGTCGACGAGCGGCTCGCGCACCTTGCGCTCGACGAGCGTCCATATCGCGGCCATCGCCGCGGCGCCGGCGAAGCAGCCGATCGTCCGGGCGGAGGCCCAGCCCCACTCGTGGCCCTGGGTGATGGGCAGCAGGAGCAGGACGAGGGTCGCGGCCAGGGTCAGCGCGCCGACGACGTCGGTGCGGCCGCCGGTCGTCTGCCGGGTGGCGGGGACGAGGGTGGCCACGGCGATGAGGGCGAGCGCGGCGAGGCCGGTGGCCAGCCAGAAGGCGCTGCGGTAGTCGGGGTCGTCGCCGGAGGTCAGCAGGCCGGTGGCGACGAGCGCCAGGCCGCTGCCGAAGGCGAGGGTGCCGCTGACCATGGCCATCGCGCCGGGCAGCCGGGCCGGGCGGACCTCCTCGCGGAGCACGGAGAGCGCCAGCGGGAAGATCGCGGTGGCGGCGCCCTGGAGGACGCGGCCGACGATGAGCCAGAGCAGGGAGTGGGTGACGGCCGCGAGGACGGAGCCCGCGACCATGACGACCAGGACGGCCACCAGGGTCTTCTTCTTGCCGTGCTGGTCGCCGAAGCGGCCGAGCAGCGGGGTGAAGACGGCGGCGGAGAGCAGGGTCGCGGTGGTGACCCAGCTGACGTTCGCGGACGAGGTGTGGAGGTCCTTCTGGATGAGGCCGAGGATCGGCACCACCAGGGTCTGCATCATCGAGACGACCATGGCGGCCAGGCTCAGGGCGAAGACGATCACCGTCTCGTTCCGCTGCGTGGCGGGGGCGGTGGACGCTGGGGAGGTCATGGGCGGGAGGGGTTCCTTACGGGCGTGCTGCCTGTTACTTCACGATGTTGATGCTTGAGATCGTCAAGCAACCAGAGCACGCTAGACCCGATACTTCAGGTAGTCAAGTTAATGATTTAAGCCTTCAAGCTCTTTGAGTACACTTGAGTCATGACCGGCACGACCTCCCAGCCCCCGTCCAAGGCCCAGCTCCTGGAGCTGGTGGCGGCGCTCGGCACCGCGCAGTGGCAGGACTTCGCGGCGGCCGCCGCCCGCCACGGCCTCACCTCCGTCCAGGCCAAGCTGCTCGCCCAGCTCAAGGGCCCGGTCCCGATGCGCGGGCTGGCCACGCTGCTGGTCTGCGACGCCTCCAACGTCACCGGCATCGTCGACCGGCTGGAGGCGCGCGGCCTCGTCCGCCGCGAGCCCGACCCGTCCGACCGCCGGGTGAAGAACGTCGTGGCCACCGACGAGGGCCACGAGACGATCCGCCGGGTACGGGCCGAGATGCAGGCCACCCACAGCGCGCTCGACGCGCTGGACGAGGCGGAGCGCACCACGCTCTACGGGCTCCTGGACCGGCTGCGGCCCGGGCTCGAACACCGCGCCTGAACACCGCGCCCGACCGGACACCGCGCCTGACCGGCGTTCGCCGGACCGCCGGCCTCCGCCCGCCCGTATTCTGACGGGCGGTCCGATCCGCCCACCACCGCGGCGGACGGCGAGGGAGGCCAGCGCATGACCAGCGTGAACACGACACCGACCACCACCGATGCGGAAGGCACCGAGCCGTACACCGTCCCGCTCGCCCCGGGCGTGACCGCCTACATCCAGCCCGACGGCGGCTGGTGCCTGAACAACGCGGGGTTCGTGACCGACGGCGAGCGGACCCTGCTCATCGACACGGCCGCCACCGAGCGGCGGGCGAAGCTGCTGCGCGAGGCCGTCGTCGCGAGCGGAGCGCCGCTGCCGAACACCGTCGTGAACACCCACCACCACGGCGACCACACCTACGGCAACTGCGTGTTCACCCCGCAGGCGACGATCATCGGCCACGCCGACTGCCGCCGCGAGACCCTCGCGGCGGGCCTCCAGCTCCACCTCGCCTGGCCCGAGGTCGACTACGGGCACGTCGAGGTCACCCCGCCCACGCTCACCTACACCGACGAGCTGACCCTCCACGTCGGCGACACCGAGGTGCGTCTCCTCCACCCGGGCCCGGCCCACACTGTCGGCGACACCATCGTCCATCTCCCCGGCCGGGGCGTCGTGTTCACCGGCGACCTGATCTTCAACGGCGGGACGCCCTTCCTCATGATGGGCTCCCTCAGCGGTTCCCTGCGCGCCGTGGAGATCCTGCGCGGGCTGGACGCGAGCGTGGTCGTACCGGGCCACGGCCGGGTCACCGACCCTTCCGTCTACGACACCGTCGAGCGCTACCTCCGCTACGTCGAGGACCTCGCCCGCACCTCCCACGCCGCCGGCCGCACCCCCCTGGAGGCCGCCCGCGAGGCCGACCTCGGCGAGTTCGCGACCCTGCGCGAGAGCGAGCGCCTGGTCGCCAACCTCCACCGCGCCTACGCCGAACTGGACGGGCTCCCGCTGGGGACGCCGCTGGACCTCCTGCCGGTCCTGGGCGACATGACGACGATGAACGGCGGAGTGCCGATCGCCTGCCACGCGTAGCGCTTCGGGGCGCACCCTGGACGGCATACCGACCGGTCGGCATCATGATCGGCGTCAGCAGGGAACTCCCCCGAAGGAGCACGCGATGAGCAAGGCCAGTCCCCCGCCGGGGCTCGATCCACAGCGGTTGCGCGGTTATCTGGAGCGGGAACGGCCGGGACTGGCGGCCGGGCCGTTGGAGGCCGAGCTGATCGAAGGGGGCGGTCCAACCTCACGTACGCGGTGCGGGACGGCTCCGGCGGCGCCTGGGTGGTGCGCAGGCCGCCGCTGGGTCATGTGCTCGCCACCGCCCACGACATGGCCCGCGAGCACCGGGTGATCAGCGCGCTGCGCGACACGCCCGTGCCGGTGCCGGAGGCGCTGCTGCTGTGCGAGGACGAGGAGGTGCTCGGGGCGCCGTTCTACGTGATGGAGTTCGTCCCCGGCACGCCCTACCGCACGGTGGAGCAGCTCGCCGCGATCGGCCCGGCCCGGACGCGGCAGGTGGCGCTGGCGCTCGTCGACACGCTCGTGGAGCTCCACGCCGTGGACCCGGCGGCGGTGGGGCTGGGGGACTTCGGGCGCCCGGAGGGCTTCCTGGAGCGGCAGTTGCGCCGGTGGGGCACCCAGTTGGAGGCGTCCCGCAGCCGAGAGCTGCCGGGCATCGACGAGTTGCGCGCCACGCTGGCGAAGAACCTGCCGGGCTCCCCCGCGCCCACCGTGATCCACGGCGACTACCGGCTCGACAACGTCCTGGTCAGCGCCGACGACACCGTACAGGCCGTCCTGGACTGGGAGATGTCCACGCTCGGCGATCCGCTCACCGACCTCGGGCTGCTGGTCATGTACGGCGAGCAGCGGCCCGTGCCCGGCTCGCCCGTCGCCGCCACGGGCAGCGCCCCCGGGCACCCGGACCCGGCCGAGCTCGTGGAGCGCTACGCCGCCCGCTCCGGCCGCGACGTCTCCGCCCTGCCCTGGTACACGGCCTTCGCGTACTTCAAGCTCGCCGTGATCCTGGAGGGCATCCACTACCGCCACACCCTCGGGCGGACGGTCGGCGCGGGCTTCGACCGCATCGGCGAGCTCGTCCCGCTCTTCATCGACAACGGCCTCACCACCCTCCGGAAGGGCTGAGCGGCATGGACTTCGCATTCGACGCCCGCACCGAGGAACTGCGGGCCCGACTGCTCGCCTTCATGGACGAGCACGTGTACCCGGCGGAGGCCGTCGCCGAGGAGCAGCGGGCCGCGCTCGCCTCGCCGTGGGAGGTGCCGCCGGTCGTCGAGGAGCTGAAGGCGGAGGCGCGGCGGCGGGGGCTGTGGAACCTCTTCTTGCCCGATGAGCGGTACGGCGCCGGGCTCACCAATCTCCAGTACGCGCCGCTCGCCGAAATCACCGGCCGCAGTCCGCAGCTGGCCCCCACCGCCCTCAACTGCGCGGCGCCCGACACCGGGAACATGGAGGTGCTGGCCCAGTTCGGCACCGAGGAGCAGCGGAAGCGCTGGCTGGAGCCGCTGCTCGCGGGCGAGATCCGTTCGGCGTTCGCGATGACCGAGCCGGACGTGGCCTCGTCCGACGCCACCAACATCGAGACGCGTATCGAGCGGGACGGCGACGCTTACGTCATCACCGGCCGCAAGTGGTACATCTCCGGGGCGCTGCACCCCGATTGCCGGGTCTTCATCGTCATGGGCAAGACCGCCCCCGAGGGCGCCGACATCCGACGGCAGCAGTCGATGGTCCTGGTCCCCCGTGACACCCCGGGCGTCGAGGTCCGGCGCGCCATGCGGGTCTACGGCTACGAGGACCACTACCACGGCGGCCACGCGGAGGTCGTCTTCGACGGGGTGCGGGTCCCCGCGGACCATCTGGTCGGCGAGGAGGGCGGCGGTTTCGCCATCGCCCAGGCCCGGCTGGGCCCGGGGCGCATCCACCACTGCATGCGGCTGATCGGCATGGCGGAGCGGGCGATCGAGCTGATGTGCCGGCGGGCGGTGTCCCGTACGGCCTTCGGCAAGCCGCTCGCGACGCAGGGCGTGGTCCAGGAGTGGATCGCGGATTCGCGCGTCGCGGTGGAGCAGTTGCGGCTGCTGGTGCTCAAGACGGCCTGGCTGATGGACACGGTGGGCAACCGGGGCGCCCACACCGAGATCCAGGCCATCAAGATCGCGACACCGCGGACGGTGACGGAGATCATCGACAAGGCGGTCCAGCTCCACGGCGCGGGCGGGGTGAGCCAGGACTTCCCGCTGGCGGAGCTGTGGGCCGCGGCGCGGACCCTGCGGCTGGCCGACGGGCCGGACGAGGTGCACCGGCGGTCGCTGGCCCGGCGCGAGCTCAAGCGGTACGCGTAGCCCCCCCGGCAGGCTCGTTCCGCCCGGATACCCGGAGCCCGGTTGTCCTCCGGGCGGAACGAGCCGGTGCACGGTGCGCGGTACCGGGGCGGCTACGGGCGCAGCGCCCTCAGCAGCAGGTCCGCGAGGTGGTCGGCGACCGCCCGCGCGCTGAGCGCGCCGTCCGGCCGGTACCAGCTGCCCAGGTGGTGGACGGAGCCGAAGTGGTAGTCCACCACGAGGTCGGCGGGCGTGGCCCGGCTGAAGACGCCCGTGCGCTGTCCCTCCTCCACCAGGGCCCGGAACCGCTCGTGGTAGCGGCGCCGTTCGGCGCGCACCTGCTTGAGCTTGTCGGGCGAGAGGTGGTGCATCGAGCGGAAGAAGATCGTGGTGTCGTCGAGGTTCTCCAGGGTCGTCACCACCACGTCGGCCGCCGCGTCCCTCAGCCGGCGCTCGACGGGCGCGTCGGCGTCGGCGAGGGCGTCCAGCCGCTCCAGCTGGAGCCGCAGGACCCGTCCGTACACCTCGTGCAGCAGGTCGTCCTTCGAGCCGAAGTAGTGGTACAGGGCGCCCTTGGTGACGCCCGCGGCCACGACGATCTCCTGGACGGACGTGCGGTCGTAGCCCCGCTCGGCGAAGAGCCGGGTGGCGGCGGCCAGCAGGCGCTGCGGCACGGGTCTGATGCCGCTCTCCGTCGCTCCCGCCGTCGCCGTCCTGCTGTGCATCGGCCACCACCGCCTTCCGCCGCGTGCGGTACCGCGCCGCGTGCGCGGCCCCCTGTCGAGGATCTTGCCACCCGGGGCCGGGGGTGCGTGGGGAGTTGCCCGGGTTCGTTCACCTGCACGAGGGACAAGGGGTCGAAGTGCTGCTCACGAACGGGTGAAGAGGCCCGAGGAAGGCTGGACACACCTTCTTGACGGCAGGACGATGCGCGCGAACTGACCTGGCAGGGGGACGCCGTGGCCGTCATAAGTGTGCAGCCGTACTGGGAGCTGATGTTCGACGCCGAGGGGGACATGGCCCCCGGCGAACGGGAGGCCCTGGTGAGGGGGGTGGCGGAGAAGGGGATCACCGATCTGGTGGTCTTCGCCCACGGCTGGAACAACACCCGCTCCATGGCCACCGCCCTCTACGAGCGCTTCTTCGCCCCCTTCCCCGCCGTGCTCGCCGACTCCCCCGCCCCCTCCGCCACCGGTGGCCCCGTGCGTCTCGGCTACGGGGGCGTGATCTGGCCTTCCATGCGGTTCACGGACGAGCCCATACCCGACTTCCCCTCCGAGCGGCCCCCCGCAGCGGCGGCCGGCCCCCTGCTGGACCCGGGCACGCTGGCCGGGCTGGCCGCCGTCTTCCCGGGCAGCGAGGCCGTGCTCGACCGGCTGGCCGAGCTGCTGGAGCGGCGGCCGGCGGACCCGGCGCGGCTCGCGGAGTTCGCGACGCTCACGCGCGGCCTGGTCGCCCGGGGCCGGGGCGACCGGGGGACGGGCTCCGGCGCCGATCCGCACGTCCACGACCTGGACCCGGGCGCGGGCGAGCCCGACGAGCCCGCGATGTTCACCGGCAGCCCCGAGCGGGTGTGCGCGCGCTTCGCGGACGTCCTGGCCCTCGCCGGGCTCGCGCGCTCCGAGCTGTCGGGCGCGCTGGAGCGGTTGTGGGGCGGCGCGCTGGAGATGCTGCGCCAGGCGGCCTACTGGGAGATGAAGCGACGCGCGGGAACGGTGGGAGAGGCGGGGCTCGGGCGGCTCCTCGGCCAAGTTGCCGACACCTGCCACGGCCTGCGAATACATCTGGTGGGGCACAGCTTCGGGGGACGGCTCGTCGCGTTCGCGCTGCGCGGCCTGCCGGAGCGCGCGCGGTGCGTGTGCTCCGTCACCCTGCTCCAAGGCGCCTTCTCGCACTACGCCTTCGCGCCCGGGCTGCCCTTCGCGCCCGCCCACGGCGGGGCGCTCAAGGAGCTCCAGCACCGGGTCGACGGCCCGGTGGTCTGCTGCCATTCGAGCCACGACCAGGCGCTGGGCCTGCTCTATCCGCTGGCCTCCCGGGTCTCCGGGGACATGGACTCGCTCCTCGGCCTGGACCCCCTGGGCATCGGCGACCCCCGCTGGGGCGCCATGGGTCACGACGGCGTCCAGGCCGTGTCCGGCACCGCGGCACTCGTCCTCGACCGGGCCCTGACCGGCCCGTTGCCGACCGGCGGCTGTGTGAACGTCGACGTCTCGGCGGTCGTGCGGCGCGGCGGCCCGCCGACCGGCGCCCACAGCGACATCTGTCACCGGGAGCTGGCCCGGCTCGTCCTGCTGGCCGGGCGCCTGGTGCGCTGAGCAGGGCACCGGGATCCGCCACCTTCGTGATGGCCCACATCTGTCCGCCCGATGGGGGTAGCAGAGCGGAGTCGGCGCCGTGACGCGGGCCGGGATCCGAAAATCCGATGGATCCGATCGGCCGTGCGTTACGTCCCTTCCATGTCGATCCGAGTCCGCGCCGCCGGAGGTGGGATGCAGTGGCAGGTTTCAGAGCACTAGCCCGAGAAGTGCGAAATCCACGGAACACCATCGCGCTGCGCAGGACATCCCTGCGCAAATGCCTCGAACGCTTCGCCCCCTACGGGCACCGGGCGACCTGGCGCCATCTGTGCGCCCGCGCCGGCCTCGCCCCCGACGACCGGGCCCCCGACCCCGCACTGCTGATCGCCGCACTCGTCGAACTGGAGGAGGCCCGCGAGGTCTGGCTGGCGTACGAGGCCCGGTTCGCGGGCCGGCGCCGCCGGGAGAAGCACCACGGCATCCGCCAGCCCAGCGCCATCGACGACTGGTACCGCAACACCTGGGGCGGCTGTGACATCGTGCCCTGTGCCTCCCCCGACCTCACCCCGGACGCCCGGCTCGCGGACGTGCTGCGCCGCGTGATCGCGGCGATGGAGTCCGCGCCCGGCGAAGCCTGCCCGGTGTGCGCGCAGGAGCGCATCGAGTGGCAGACGGACCTGGAGCGCTACCCGCTGGAAGGCCCCGTCTGTGCCGACTGCGGCATCGTGGTGCCCGTCTCGGTGCTCACGCCGGCGGCGCTGGTCGCGGCGCGCCGACGGGCCTTCGCCGGGCGGTACGCGGGGTGTGAGCGCGCTCCCCGGACCGCTCCGGGGAGCGTGGACCGCCCTCGGGCGCGCGATCAGTGCCCTGTATCAGCCCGCGTCGCGCTGGCCGTAGAGCATCGAACCGGTGCCCACGCTGCCGAAACGGTCGTCCGGGTTGGACAGCGCGCACCGGTCGAGGGAGAGACAGCCGCAGCCGATGCAGTCCTCCAGGCTGTCGCGCAACTTGCCCAGCTGCGCTATCCGCGCGTCCAGTTCGACCCGCCACGCCTCGGACAGCCGGGCCCAGTCGGCCCGGTTGGGCGTGCGCCCGTCGGGCAGCCCGGCCAGCGCCTCGCGGATCGTGGCGAGCGGGATGCCGACGCGCTGGGCCGCGCGGATGAAGGCGACGCGGCGCAGCGCGTCCCGGTCGTAGCGGCGCTGGTTGCCCGAGGTGCGCCTGCTGCTGATCAGGCCCTTGGTCTCGTAGAAGTGGAGCGCGGAGACGGCGGCGCCACTGCGCGCCGAGAGCTGACCGACAGTCAGCTCGCAAATCTTCTTCGTAATCTGCGGCACGGCTCAGACTGTACGTGACACCACTGTCAGGCCGGTCGTGGCGAAGGCTCGGGGTGGCCGGGATGGCCGGGGTGGCCGGGGTGGCCGGCCATGCGCAGCACCAGGTCCGCGTAGAGGTCGCCGACCTCGGCGGGCGTGCGCCCGCCCGCCGCGTTGAACCAGCGGGCGACGTCGACGCACAGGGAGAGCACGGCGAGGGCGGTGCCGCGGACGTCGGGGACGTCGAAGTCGCCCGAGGCGACGCCGTCCTCGATGATCGAGCGGACGGCGGCGTCGGTCTCCCGGCGCAGCGCGACGATCTCGGCGCGGTGCTCCTCGCCGAGCGCGCCGAGCTCGTACTGGACGACGCGCGCGGTGGTGTGGTGCTCGGCGTGCCAGCGGACGAAGCGGCGAACGGCCTCGGCGAGGCGCTCGGCCGGGGTGCCCGCGCCGTCGCGGGCCCGGCACAGGATGTCGAGGGCGAGCCGGTGCCCGACCCCGCTGATGCGGTAGAGCAGCTCTTCCTTGGTCCGGTAGTGGATGTAGAGCGCGGCGGGGCTCATCCCGGCGCGGCCCGCGATGTCGCGGGTGGTGGTCGCGTGGTAGCCGCGCTCGGCGAAGGCCGCCACGCCGGCGGCCAGCAGCCGGCGCGCCGCGTCGGGCGTGACGTCGGCCCACTCCTCGGTCCGTGACGTCTCCGCGCCCATCTCGGTGCCCCGCTCTCCGGGCCCGCGCGGGACCCCTCGCCTCGACTCGCTCTGCCTTGCCGTGCCGTACCGTGCCTTGCCGTACCGTGCCGGAAGGACGAACACCATACCCCCGGGCCTGAGCGAGCGCTTAGGCCGGACGGCCCGGACAGCCGGCGCGTAGCGGCCCGGCCGGACGGGCATGCATGACCCCATGACCGCCGAGCGCACCCTGCCGGTGGCGGCCACGGCGCTGACCGCCACGATCGCGGTCTACATCACGCTCGTCGCCTTCGGCAATGTCACCGACTTCGGTACCAACCAGGAATTCGTCCGCCATGTCCTGGCCATGGACACGACGTTCCAGGACCGGGATCTGATGTGGCGGGCCGTCACCGACGCCACGCTCCAGAACATCGCCTATGTGACCATCATCGTCTGGGAGACGCTGGCGGCGCTCGTGCTGCTCGCGGCCACGGGCCTGTGGGTGCGGGGGCTGCGGCGCGGCGGGGTGGCCGCCCAGGGCTTCGCGCCCGCCCGGCGGGCCACCACGCTGGGGCTGCTGATGCTCATGCTGCTCTTCGGGCTGGGTTTCATCGCCATCGGCGGGGAGTGGTTCGCGATGTGGCAGTCCACGAAGTGGAACGGGCTGCAGGCGGCGACGCGGATCTTCTCGCTGGCCGGGATCGTCCTGCTGCTGATCCACCTGCCGTCGCCGCAGTGGCGGGCGGAGCGGGCCGGCTGATCATGGCACTCCCGCGTCCGGGCGCCCCCGCGGCGCCCGGTTCTTCCGCGTGCCCGCGACCGGTCCATTGACGCGCCCGGCCCGGGAATCCTACGGTCTCCCATAGGAATCCATCGGCAGTGGGAGCACGCGATGAGCGGTACGGGCAATGAGCGGGCGCGGAAGACCGCGGAGGCGCTGGTCTACTCCCCCGGCTTCGGCAACGAGCACAGCAGCGAGGCCCTCCCAGGCGCCCTGCCCCTGGGCCGCAACGCACCGCAGCGGGCCCCCCTCGGCCTCTACGCGGAGCAGCTGAGCGGCAGCGCCTTCACCGAGCCCCGCGCGCAGAACCGCCGGTCCTGGCTGTACCGGATCCGGCCCTCCGCCGCGCACCCGCGCTTCACCCGCACAAGCAACGGGGCCCTGCGCACGGCGCCCTTCACCGAGACGGTCCCCGACCCCAACCGGCTGCGCTGGAACCCGCTGCCCGAGCCGCCGGAGGGCACGGACTTCCTCGCCGGCCTGTGGACCCTGGGCGGCAACGGGGACGTCACCCAGCGTGCCGGCATGGCCGTCCACCTGTACGCGGCGAACGCCTCCATGACCGACCGCGTCTTCAGCGACTCCGACGGGGAGCTGCTGATCGTGCCCGAGCGGGGCGGGCTGCTGCTGCGCACCGAGCTGGGGCTGCTGCGTGCCGAGCCCGGCCACGTGGCCCTGATCCCGCGCGGCGTCCGCTTCCGGGTGGAGCTCCTGGACGCCGACGCACGCGGCTACGTCTGCGAGAACTACGGGCAGCCCTTCGTCCTCCCCGATCTCGGCCCGATCGGCGCCAACGGGCTGGCGAACGCCCGTGACTTCCTGGCCCCGGTCGCCGCCTACGAGGACGTCGAGGGCCCCGTGGAGGTGATCAACAAGTTCTGCGGCAACCTCTGGTCGGCGACGTACGGCCACTCCCCGCTGGACGTCGTCGCCTGGCACGGCAACCACGTGCCGTACGTCTACGACCTGCGCCGGTTCAATGTGCTGGGCTCCATAAGCTACGACCACCCGGACCCGTCCATCTTCACCGTGCTCACCTCGCCCTCCGACACCCCGGGGCTGGCCGGCGTGGACTTCGTCGTCTTCGCGCCGCGCTGGCTGGTCGGTGAGGACACCTTCCGGCCGCCCTACTTCCACCGGAACGTGATGAGCGAGTACATGGGCCTCATCGAGGGCGCCTACGACGCCAAGACCGCCGGAGAAGGGGGCTTCGTCCCCGGCGGCGGCTCGCTCCACAACATGATGTCCGCGCACGGACCGGACCGGGAGACCTTCGAGCGGGCCAGCGCGGCCGAGCTGGCACCCCAGAAGATCGACGACGGTCTGGCCTTCATGTTCGAGACCCGCTGGCCTATCACGCTCTCGCCGCAGGCCGCCGAGGCCGACCACCTGCAGACGGGATACGACCGGGTGTGGCAGGGTCTGGAGCGTCATTTCCGTCAGTGACACCCCCGTTGCCGGACCCGGAGCCCCCGTGACCTTCGCCCCCGACTCCCTCGCGCTCAACCGCAAGCTGCCGCTCTGGTACCAGGTGTCACAGTCGTTGCGCGCCTCGATACTGGGCCGGCGCCCGGACGACCCGCTGCGCCTGCCCACCGAAGACGCCCTCGCGGCCCACTACGGCGTCAGCGTGCTGACCATGCGGCAGGCGCTCAAGGAGCTGGAGACGGAGGGGCTCATCACCCGGCACCGCCGAAGGGGCACGTTCATCGAGCCGAGCGCCCGGCGCGCCTCGCCCGTACGGCTGCTGGGCTCGGTGGACACGATCGTCGCCCAGCAGTCCGGCGAGCACACGGCCGTTCTCGGCCACGGCCCGGCGCCGGTCCCGGCCGAGCTGGCCGAGTACTTCCCCGGCCTGGACGAGGCGGTCGCCTACCGGCGGCTGCGTCATGACGAGGCGTCGGGCGAGCCGACGAACTGGGCGGAGAACCTGGTCCGCCCGGAGGTGGCCGAGCACATCGACGTCGCGGACCTCGCCCGCTGGCCCATGACCAAGGTGCTGCGCGACGTGGTGGGGGTGCGGATCAGCCGGATCACGGACACCGTCGAGGCGCGGCTGGCCGACCCGGAGACGGCCCGGCTGCTCCAGGTGCCGCTGCTCAGCCCGATCCTCCACTACACGGGCGTCACCTACGACGAGGACGGGCGGGCCGTCGACATCGCCCGCATCCACTACCGGGGGGACCGTTTCTCCTTCACCGTCACCCTCGACGCGCACTGAGGAGATTGTGCGAACGTCCGGGGAGGGCGGCGGGCCGAAAGGCGTCGGGGGATGCCGAGGGTGCTGCCGCTGCCGACCGACCGGCCCCGGGGAAAGGGCGGGCCTTGCGGGACGGGCCGTGCGGGAACGGGCCGGGGCCGGGGGTCAGGCGTGAGAGGTGGTGCTACGGCTGCCGAAGAGCGAACGGCGCAGCCGCCGCAGCGGGGCGAACAGGGACACCCGGGCGGCACGGCTCCGGCTCTTGCTGCGACCGGCGCGGACGTGGTCACGCGAGGTGATCTCGCGCATCAGCACCGTCGCGCCCTCGACCTCACGCTGCGGCAGGGCGGGCCCGCCGAGCACCGCGAGATGACGATCCAGGCGCGCGCTCGACGCACCGCTTCCGTAGCTGATGGCAGGCACACGCGGCCTGCTCCGCATCGCTATCTGATCCATTCGACACTCCCCACCCGTACGAGGCACCCGGCCCAGGCAGGGTAACCCTATCGCCCCATCGCGTCACCCGCGCATCGGCGGGGCCGATTCACCACCCCGTCAAGGGCGTTGACAGACCTGTCGTGAACCTGCCGTTACCGACAGCGAGTTGAACAGGACAATACGGTACCGAACAGGGGGCAATCACGCTCCGTTGCGGTACATTCACCCCGAATTGCTCTCGGGGGAGGGACGGACGCATGGACACGGGTTCCGGCGCCGGACGGGTGCTGGCGGGCCGTTACCGGCTGCTGGGCGAGCTCGGGCAGGGCGGCATGGGCGTGGTATGGCGCGCCCGCGACGAGGTGCTGGGCCGGGAAGTGGCGGTCAAGGAGGTCCGGGCGCCCGCCGGACTGCCCGCCCCCGACGTGCGGCAGCTCTACGCCCGGCTGGAACGCGAGGGCCGCGCGGCGGCCCGGATCTCCCACCGCAACGTCGTCACCGTCCACGACGTGGTCACCGAGGAGGGCCGGCCCTGGATCGTCATGGAGCTGGTGCGCGGCCTCTCCTTCGCGGAGGTCCTCCTGGCCGAGGGGCCCATCGCCCCGGTACGGGCGGCGCAGATCGGAGTGCAGGTGCTCGCCGCGCTCCGGGGCGCGCACGCGGTGGGCGTACTCCACCGCGACGTGAAACCGGGAAACGTACTCATCGCCAACGACGGGCGTGTCGTCCTCTCCGACTTCGGCATCGCGATGATCGAGGGCAGCTCGGCGCTGACGGCGACGGGCCAGCTGGTCGGCTCCCCCGAGTACCTCGCCCCGGAACGCGCGCTGGGGCACCCGCCCGGGCCCGAGTCCGACCTCTGGTCGCTCGGGGTGATGCTCTACGCGGCCGTGGAGGGCTACTCGCCCTTCCGCCAGGACACCCCGCTCAGCACGCTGCGGGCCGTCGTCGACGCCGAGCTCCCGCCGCCGCGCCGGGCCGGGCCGCTCACGCCCGTCCTGGACGGGCTGCTGCGCAAGGACCCGGCGCAGCGGCTCGGGGCGGCGGAGGCGGAGCGGATGCTGCGGACGGTGGCGGCGGGGAGTGTGCCGCGGGTGGAGCCGGGTGGGGGTGCGTACGCGCCGACCGTGGCGGCGGGCGCGGCCGGTTCGTCCGGGGCGCCTACCCAGCCGGTGCCGGTGCCGCCGCCCGGGCCGTCCGGTGCGATGCCCGAGCGGCGGGCCGGGAAGCGGGTGGCGCTGGCCACGGGCGCGCTGGTCGCGCTGCTCGCCGTGGGCGGGCTGGTGTGGGCCCTCACCTCGAACAGTGGCGGCGGCGGGTCGGACGGCGGGGGCGGGAGCACGTCCTCGGGGAGCGACAAGAACGCGGGGGCGGCGCCCTCGCCGCGGGACAGCGGGCGTACGGCGTCGTCGGCCGCCGCTTCGCCGCCCGCCACGTCCGGCTCCTCGGGGTCGCCCGGCGGCTCGTCCGCCGTGACCATCACCGTCACCCTCGTCGCCCTGCGCGACCGCTACTCCGGGCCCTGCCCGCCTCCGGGCGACGCCGCCCCCGCCTTCCAGGCCGCCATCGCGGTGGACCGTTCCCCCACCGACGTCACCTACCGCTGGGTGACGGGCAGCGGGAACGTCACGGACGGCGGCTGGCGGACGGCGCGCATCGGCGCCGGGGAGCGGAGCAAGGTCCTCTCCCACACGGACACCGCGCACCGGGCGGGGGATCCGGAGAAGGACTGGATCGCGCTGGAGGTGAAGGGGGTGGGTGTCTCGCGGCACGTTCCGTTCACGGTTGCGTGTCAGAAGGCGTCGCCCTCGTCGTCGGGCAGCTCGTCCCCGTCGGCGTCGGCCAGTCCGTCCGGCTATCCCGGCGGTGGGTACGGCGGTACGAGCGGTTGAGGCCCCTGTCCCGCCCTTTCACCGTTTCCCGGGGCTCCGCCCCGGACCCCGCTCCTCAAACGCCGGAGGGGCTGACTTATCAGCCCCTCCGGCAAATCGTCACGCCCCCGCCGTGAACACCGGCAGGTAGCCGCGTGACTGGCCCGACGCCGTCGGGTGGTACGACTCGTTGATGGGGAACGTCACGCTGTTCAGCCACGCGCTGCCCGAGCACAGCTCGTGTCCGGTGAACGTGGCCGCGACGTCGCCGAAGGCGAAGCCGTGGTCGGCCGCGCGTTTGGCGGTGACGGAGTTGATGAGGTCCGCCGCCCCGTTGATGGCCTTGCGCTTGGTGTCGCTGAGGCCGAGGCACGTGCCGCCGAGGTGGTAGAAGCGCGGGTAGCCGAGGACGACGACCTGGGCGTGGGGCGCGCGGTCGCTGATGGCGGAGTAGACGTCGTCGAGCTTGTCGGGCAGCTCGTCGCGGATGTAGGCGCGGGCCTGGTCGATGCGGCTCAGGCAGGAGGAGTCGGAGCCCAGGACGCAGGTGGTCATGGTGTCCGAGAAGCCCGCGTCGTTGCCGCCGACGGTGATGCTGACGAGCCCGGTGGAGCTGTTCAGCGAGCCGAGCTGACCGCTGAGAACATCACCCGTACGGGCGCCGGAGCAGGCCTTGAAATCGAATCTGGACGGTTTGTGGGCGGCGGCCCAGAGGGCCGCGTAGGCCTTGGTGCTGCGCTTGCAGTCACCGCTGGCGGAGTCGTAGCTACCGGCGCCGAGACCGGACGAGTAGGAGTCACCGAGGGCTGTGTAGGCGGGGGTTGACGCGCGTTCGGCAGAATGCGCGGCGCCGGCCCCACTGAGGGCGAGGGCGGCGGTGAGGGCCAGCGCGGATAGGGCACCCGCGAACCGGGACAGTTTCATGGAACCTCCCTAGCAGGGGTTTCTGCCACCTCCGTGGTAGCAGCGACCCCATGTCGCTGGAAGTGTCCATGCCAAAAGTGGAATCGCGGTGAAACTGTCAACCCATGCTTGACGGCGATCAGTTGACGCCCTGTACGGCAGGCGGACCACGTCGCCCACAGTTCATCTGACGGACAGCCTCCGGTTGTGGCGGTCAGGACCGTCGGGGGCTGTTTCGCATGGCCTTCACATCTTGACGGGCCTTTGCCGATTGCGCGACATTGAAGCCCGGCATCCGGCGCTTCGGGGGGCAAAGTCGCCAATGCAGAGCTTCACTGATCTCACCGGACTGGACGACCCGGCGGAACGTGACGGCAGGGGAGGCGCGGGGGGAACGGACGGGGGAAGCGGCCGCGACGGGGGTCCGGCCGCCCGGGACTGGCTACCGGTAACGGCGGGCGTGGCGGCGGCCATCGCGGGGGTGGGCGGCGCGCTGGCGCTCGCCGATGTGACCTCGCCGCTGCGCGCCCCGTTCGCCCTGTTCTTCCTCATCGTGGCGCCCGCCTGCGCCGTGGCCGCCCCGCTGCGGGGGCTCGACCCCCTCAGCCGGGCTGTGGTGGCCGTCGGCGGGGCGGTCGCGGTCGATCTGCTGGTGGCCCAGACCATGCTCGCGCTGCACGCCTGGACGGTCCGGGGCGGCGTGGTCGCGGTGGCGGCCGTCAGCGGGGTCCTCCTGCTCCTCGCGTTCCTGCTGGCACACGCGCGGCGCCATCGGGGCCGCGCCACGAGAAGTCGGGCTTCGTGACGTGGACATCAGCGTGTACCGGCCCGGCGAGCTCACGGCGGCCGACCGGGCGGCGTGGTCGGCGATGCAGGCGCGGGCCGTCGAGGACGGCTCACCGCAGCTCGCGAATCCTTTCCTCGCTCCGGAGTTCGCCCTCGCGGTGGGGCGCTGCCGGCGGGGCATCCGGATCGCGGTGGTACGGGAGGAGGGCGAGCCGGTGGCGTTCTTCCCCTTCCAGCGCACCTCGATGGGGGTGGGACGGGCCATCGGGCTGGGGGTCTCGGACGCCCAGGGGCTGGTGCACCGCCCCGGCTTCCAGTGGGACACCCGGGAGCTGCTGCTCGCCTGCGGCCTGTCCATGTGGGAGTTCGACCACCTGATCGAGGGCCAGAAGCCCTTCGAGGTGGCGGCCTCGGGCTCCTTCGCCTCACCGGTCATCGACGTCGACCAGGGGTACGAGCGGTATCTCGCGGCGCTGCGCAAGCAGTCGCCCAAGTTCACCCGCACCACGCTCGCCAAGGAGCGCCGGCTCGGCCGGGACGTGGGCGAGGTGCGCTACGTCCACGACGAGCGCGACCCGGCGATGCTGCGCGTGCTGACCGGCTGGAAGTCGGCGCAGTACCGAAGAACAGGGCGTGCGGACCGGTTCGCGCGCCCGTGGATAGCCCACCTCGTCGAGCAGCTGTTCCACACTCGCACGGAGTCCTTCGCCGGGTTGCTGTCGGTGCTCTACGCGGCCGGGCGGCCGGTCGCGGCCCACTTCGGGCTGCGCTCGTCCACGGTGCTGGCGTGCTGGTTCCCGGCGTACGACCCGGAGTTCTCCCGCTACTCCCCCGGCCTGATACTCCACATGCGGATGGCCGAGGGGGCCGCGGCGCAGGGGCTGGCCTACCTGGACCTGGGGCGGGGCGGCAAGGCGTACAAGGACTCGCTCAAGACCCGCGAGCTCAGCGTCTCCGAGGGCTGGGTGACCCGCCGGCACCCGGTGGCGCTGGGCTACCGGGCCCGGCGGGCGCCACTGCGGGCGCTGCGCAACTCGGTGCTGGCGCGGCCGGAGCTCTTCGAGCAGGCCGACCGGCTGCTGCGGCGCATGGGACGGATCCGGGCGGCGGGCCAGGGAGCGGCGGGCCAGGGAACCGCCCGCCATGGACACGGCGTCAATAGTTAAGTCCCTGCGAATGGTTGCATAGGCGCAAATAACACCAAAGGAGGAGCCTCCGCCCCACCTCTTGCCATACGGACTCAAGCTTCAATACCGTCGTACATCTACCCGCATCGGCCCATCTTCTCTAAGCGGCTCCGGGGAGGGCTTCACAGCGTCGCGATGGTGACCGGCGCGGGGCGCGGCAGGGGGTGCCGCGCTCGGCCGTTCCGCTGTGCCGAGTCGCGTGCCGCGCGGCACGGCGTATTTGCCAACTCGCCCTCCCTGTTCGGTGTTTCCTGCCGTTCGGGGCCAGGTCGAGTACCCCCTTTTCGAACCGGACACACGATCGGACCGCTGGGGCAGGCGGTCCACCGGACGAGAGGGAAAGAAGACACATGAGTGCGTTCCTTCGGCCGGCGGCCAGTGAAGAGGATCCGGAGACATCCGGCCGCTACCGGCCGGTGACCTCGCACTTCGCGATAGCGCCACCGGTGAGCGTCGTCATTCCCGCCATGAACGAGGCGGAGAACCTTCCTTACGTCTTCAAGACGCTTCCCGACTGGATTCACGAAGTGGTCCTGGTCGACGGCAATTCCACCGATGACACCGTCCGCGTCGCCCGCGATCTCCATCCGGGCGTCAAGGTCGTCGAGCAACTGGGCAAGGGCAAGGGCGACGCCTTGATCACCGGCTTCGCCGCCTGCACGGGCGAGATCATCGTCATGGTCGACGCGGACGGCTCGGCCGACGGCGGGGAGATCGTCAGCTATGTCTCCGCGCTGGTCGGCGGGGCCGATTTCGCCAAGGGCTCCCGTTTCGCCAACGGCGGCGGCACCGACGACATGACGCTGATCCGCAAGCTGGGCAACCGGGTGCTGACGTCCATGGTCAACCACAAGTTCGGCGCCCGGTACACCGACCTGTGCTACGGGTACAACGCGTTCTGGAAGCGCTGCCTGGACGAGATCGCCCTGGACTGCGCCGGGTTCGAGGTGGAGACCCTGATGAACATCAGAGTGGTCAAGGCCGGCCTGCGGGTCCAGGAGATTCCCAGCCATGAGTTCGTCCGCATACACGGCACGAGCAATCTGCGCGCCGTGCGCGACGGCATCCGCGTGCTGAAGGTGATCCTCCATGAGCGCGGCACCGGCCGGCGGTCCCGGCGGCGCCGCCCGCTGGCGCTGGCGCCCGCGGCCAACCGCGGGGACGTGTCTTGAGCCCAGTGCCCGACGTACGGACCGGCGCGCCCGAGGTGTCGGTGGTCATCTGTGTCTACACCGAGGACCGCTGGGGCGACATCCTCGCCGCGGTGGCCTCGGTGCGCGACCAGTCCTATCCCGCGCTGGAGACCCTGCTCGTGGTCGACCACAACCCCGCGCTGCTGCGCCGGCTGGCCAAGACCTACGGCGACGACGGCGCGGGGGCGGAGGAGGGCGCCCAGCGGGTGCGCGTGCTCGCCAACGCCGGCCCGCGCGGGCTGTCGGCGGGCCGCAACACCGGGGTCGCGGCCGCCGCCGGCGAGGTGATCGCCTTCCTCGACGACGACGCGGTGGCCGAGCGGGACTGGCTGCTGCACTTCGCCGAGGGCTACGCCGATCCCCGGGTGATGGCGGTGGGCGGCCGGACCCAGCCCGTCTGGGCCTCCCGCCGCCGCCCCGCGTGGTTTCCGGAGGAGTTCGACTGGGTGGTCGGCTGCAGCTACCGGGGGCTGCCGCCGGGCCGGGTGGCCGTCCGCAACGTCCTCGGCGGGAACGCCTCGTTCCGGAGGTCCGGCCTGGAGGCCGTCGGCGGCTTCGCCAGCGGTATCGGGCGGGACGGGCAGCGGCTGCCGCTGGGCGGGGAGGAGACGGAGCTGTGCATCCGGCTCACCCGGGCGCTGCCGGACGCGGTGCTGCTCATCGACGACCGCTCGGTGATCCACCACCGGGTGCCGCCGGCCCGCGAGCGCTTCCGCTACTTCCGCACCCGGGCGTACGCCGAGGGCCTCTCCAAGGCCCTGGTGGCCCGCAGCGTGGGCACCCGCGAGGGCCTCGCCAGCGAGCGCCGCTACACCACGCGCGTCCTGCCGGCCGGCGTCGCGCGCGGCCTGCGCGACGCGCTGCTGGGCCGCCCGGGCGGCGCGGGCCGGGCCGGGGCCATCGTCGCCGGGGTCGCCGCGGCGGCGGGCGGCTACGCCCTGGGCACCCTGCGGGCGCGCCGGGGCGCCTCCAGCTTCGCCGTGGCGAAGCTGGAGGCGCCGACGGACGACGAGGTGGCGGACGGAAGGTGGGCGCCGGACGGCCCGTCGGGAGCGCCGGGTGGAAGGCGCGCGCCGGACGGCGCATCCGCGTGCGAGGGGGCCGGCGGATGAGTGGTGGGCCGGTGCCGATCCTGATGTATCACGCGGTGGCCCACGCGCCGGCCCGGGCCGCGTACGGGCTCTCCGTGGCGCCCGAGGCGTTCGCCGAGCAGATGCGGGTGCTGGCCGACCACGGCTTCACCCCGGTGACCACCGCGCGGCTGGCCGCCGCCTGGCGCGGCGGCGGCCCGCTGCCGCCCAGACCCCTGCTGATCACCTTCGACGACGGCTACGAGGGCGTCCACCGCTACGCCCTCCCCGCCCTGTCCGAACACGGCTTCCCCGCCACCCTGTTCGCCTCGACGGGCTGGCTGCGTGGCGGCGCCCACGAGACCGGGGGCGCCCTGGACCTGATGCTGAGCTGGGACCAGGTCCGCGAGCTGGCCGCGGCGGGCATGGAGATCGGCGGGCACAGCCACACCCACCCCCAGCTCGACCAGCTGCGCGACGAGCCTCTGTGGTACGAGATCCGGCACTGCCGGGACGTACTCACGGCCGAACTGGGTCACCCACCCGAGTCGTTCGCCTATCCCTACGGCTACTCCAGCCGCCGGGTGCGCGATACCGTGCGCGCGGCCGGGTTCGGGATCTCGCTCGCCGTGGGGAACGCCCTGGCCCGGCGCGCCCAGGGCCCGTACGCCCTGGAGCGGGTGACCGTGCGCCGCTCCACCGGCATCGAGGAGTTCGAACGGCTCGTCGAGGGGCAGGGGATCGGCCGGCTGTTCGCCCGGGACCGGGCACTGACCAAGGGCTACGCCGTGCTCCGCAGGGGCCGCGGCCTCGTCGGCGCGGGCCGCCACCACCTCACCGGAGAACGCGCCGTCAGGAACACCGTCAGGAACAGGAAAGCGACCGAAGCCCGTGTCTGACACGTCCGCCCGGATCGAGGATCGAACCGAGGAAAGAGCCGTGGAGCCGACAGCCCGGCGACTGCGGTTGCCCGGGCGGGGCGTCAGCAGTCCGCTGTTCCGCAACGCCTTCGCGCTGATGCTCAACACGGGCATCAGCGCCGTCCTCGGTGTGGGCTTCTGGCTGGTGGCCGCCCACTACTACACCGAGGAGTCGGTCGGCCAGGGCTCGGCGGCCATCGCCGCGATGAAGCTCATCGCCGGGCTGACGGCCGTCACCCTGACCGGGGCCCTGGCCCGTTTCATCCCGGTCGCCGGGCGGCGCACGGGACGGCTCGTCCTCGCCACCTACGCGGGCAGTTCCGTGTTCGTCGCGGTCGCGGCGGGCGTCTTCCTGCTCTCGCTCGGCCTGTGGGGGCCGTCCTACCAGTTCCTCCACGGCCCGCTGCGCGGCCTGGGGTTCGTCGCCGCGGTGGTGGCGTGGTCGCTCCTCACCCTCCAGGACGGGGTGCTGACCGGGCTGCGCAGCGCGTTCTGGGTGCCGGTGGGCAACACGGTCTTCTCGGCGGTGAAGCTGGCGCTGCTGGTGGCGCTGGCGGCGGCGCTGCCGGTCGCCGGGGTGTTCGTCTCCTGGGTGGTCTCCATCGCGGTGTCGGTGGTGCCGCTGGGCTGGCTGGTGTTCCGGAGGCTGGTGCCCGCGCACATCAGGGCGACCGCGGAGAGCGCCCGGCCGGTCTCCGCCCGGGAGATCGGCCGTTTCCTCGCCGGGGACTACACGGGCTCGCTGTTCTCGCTGGCCGTGGTCTATCTGGTGCCGGTGATCGTCGCCGCGCAGATCGACTCCGCCGACAACGCGTACTTCTACATCACCTCCACCATCGGCGGCACGGTCAATCTGCTGGCCATCAACATGGGCGCCTCGCTGACCGTGGAGGGCTCGCACGACCCGGCCCGGCTGGCGGAGAACTGCCGGGCGGCGCTGCGCCGGATGGCCAAGATCATGGTGCCGGTGTGCGTGCTGCTGTTCCTCTTCGCGCCGTACATCCTCCACGTCTTCGGCCGGGGGTACGCGGACGCGGCCACTCCGCTGTTGCGCTGGTTCGCGGTGGGGGCGGCGCTGCGCGTGGTGATGGAGGTGTACTTCGCGGTGCTGCGGGCCCAGAGCCGGACGGCCGGGCTCGCCTATCTCCAGGGCCTGTTGTGCGTGCTGGTCCTGGGGCTGACGTTGCTGCTGCTCCCCCGGATGGGGCTGACGGGCGCGGGTGTGGCGGAGATCTGCAGCCTCACGGTGATCGTCTCCATCGCGGCGGTGAAGCTGCGCGGCGTCCTCAAGGCCGCGCCGGCGGCGGAACGGACGCCGGTCGAGCCCCCGGCGCCCGACGGGGACCTGGCCGACCTGGCGCCGCGCGGCGAACGGCGCGACGACCGGCAGGGCGACGGGCCCGGCGACCGGCGCGGCGACCGGCACAGCGAGGAGGGCCCGCCGGCCAAGGGGCGGTTCGGCACGGGCTGGGCGCTGCGGTCCGCGCTCGACCCCGACACGCTGCCGCTGGGTGTCCGGCTCGACATAGATCATCTAGAGCGCCGGCCCGACGTCCGCCCGGCAGAAGGCCTTCCGGTCATGGAGAAGCCCGGGAGCGCCCCGCTGCCGCCCCTGGGCTTCGGCGCCGAGTGGCTGTACGCCCGCTTGCGTACGCCCGAGGCCGGGATCGCGCTGCTGCTCGTCGCCGCGCTGGCGCTGTACTGGGTGCCGCTGACGGCCGTGGGCCGGGTCGATCTGGACGACATGGGCGGCTTCGGGCTGGTGTCCGTGCTGCCGGTGGCCACGCTGCTGGGGGCCGGGCTGCTGGTGGCGGCCTTCGCGGCGGCGCTGTGGCTGCCTGAGCGCCGCCGGTGGCTGCTGCTGGCGGTGCTGGTGGCGACGGTGGTGTCCCTCCACGCGGTGCCCGCCGTGCTGGAGGGCCCCCCGCGCTTCGCCACGGCCTGGCAGCACCTGGGCTTCCTGGACTACATCGACCGCACCGGCACGGCCGCGCCCGACCTGGACGCCCGCTGGAGCTGGCCGGGCTTCTTCGCCCTGGCCGCGTTCGCCGCCCGCGCCTGCGGAGTGAGCGATCTGACCGAGGTGCTGCGCTGGTGGCCCCTGGCCGTGCAGCTGGTGAGCCTGGCGCCGATGCTGCTGCTGATGCGGGTGGTCCGGGCGGGCTGGCGGGCGAAGTGGGCGGCGCTGTGGCTGTTCGCCCTGAGCGGCTGGGTGGGGCAGGACTACTTCTCCCCCCAGTCCCTCAACTACCTCTTCTATCTGCTGTTCGTGGCCGTGCTGCTGCTGTGGTTCCGCTGGCCCGGTCAGCTGCGCGGCCGGCTGCTGCCGGGCGAGCGCGAGGTCCTGCCCCTCGGCCGGGGCCCGGCCGCCGTGCTGCTGGGCCTGGTCGTCGCCCTGTTCGCCGCGTCGGTCGCCAGCCACCAGCTCACCCCGTTCGTGATGCTCGGCGTCCTCACCGCGCTGGTACTGGCCCGTCGGCTCACCACCACCGGGCTGCCCCTGCTGTGCGGGGTGATGCTGGCGGTGTGGGTGGGGTTCCTGGCGGAGCCGTACTGGTCGGGCCACTTCGACGAGCTCTTCGGCGGGCTCGGCTCCCTGGGCGGCAACCTCTCCTCGTCCGTCTCCGGCCGGATCGAGGGCGGCAGCGCGACCCACAAGATGGTGCTCTACGTACGGGTCGCGATGGCGGCCACGGTACTGGGGCTCGCCGCGCTCGGCTGGTGGCGTCGGCGCCGCGCGGGCATCGGCGACCTGTCGCTGCTGCTCCTGACCTGTGTGCCGTTCCTCGCCTTCGGCATGCAGTCCTACGGCGGCGAAGTCGCCCTGCGCGTCTTCCTGTTCGCGCTCCCCGGCGCCTGCGCCCTGGCCGCGCTCGCGCTCTTCCCGCGCCCGGCCGCCGCCCCCCGCCGGGCGCACCGGGGAGCGCTGGCCGCGCTGCTCGCGGGGCTGGTGCTCGTCCTGGGGTTCCTGGTGGCTCGTTGGGGCAACGAGTCCTTCGAACGGGTGCGGCCCGGCGAGGTCGCCGCCATGGACTACGTCCACGCCCACGACCGGCCGACCGTACGGCTGCTGTGGACCAGCAGCGACCCGGTCAACAACGTCACCCCCGCCCTGCCGTGGGGGGCGCGTGACATGGAGCGCGTCCGGTACGAGCCCACGCTCGCCCCGCGCGACCCGGGCCGGGTCTCCGACCTGGTGGAGGCGTTGCGCAAGGCCGGGCCGGGCTCCCTGCTCGTGGTGAACAAGGGCCAGTCCGACTACCTCGAGCTCAGCGCGGGCTACGCCTCCGACTGGGACCCCCGGGTGCGCCGGGCCCTGGACGGGCGGCCGGAGCTGCGCCGGGTGTTCGGCAACGACGACGCGGTGCTCTACGAGCTCAAGGACCGCCCGGCGGGCGAGGTCCCCGAGCCCGCGCCCGGCCCGGTGGGGCCCCGGGTGACATGGACGCCCGTCACCGTGGCCGGGGCGCTCGCGGCGGCGGTGCTGCTGGTGCTCCTGACCGTGCGCGAGCTGGTGCGGGTGGCGGCGGGGCCGGGGGTGCGACAGCTGCGGTGGCTTCAGGGCTCCTTCTGGTTCGCGCTGCCGCTGTTGTTGGTGGTGCTGGGGTCCTTGGTGTGGCGGATGGCGACGTTGTCGTAGCAGGTCCCTCCTGGATCAGAACAGCGAGCGGTAGCAGAGTGCTGCCACCGCATGCAGTCCCGGGCGGGGGCGGCCCGGGCGGTGGTGGGGCAGGACGTGCCCGTTCAGCGCGGTCACGCCCGTGTCGGGGTAGCCGACGCTGATGCCGCCGGCGCGGTCCCAGGCGGGGTCGCTCTCCAGCTCGCCGAGCCGTTCCATGGTGCTGCCGATCAGGCCGGGGTGGACGTGGAGGGGGCCGACGTCCCCGAAGGCCGTGGTCAGCAGGGTCAGGTCGCACTGTTCGGTGTCGATGTGGAGGAAGACCTCGTCGTCGTCCTCGTAGTAGCCGTAGGCGGCGAAGGTCGGGACGAGGAGCCGGCCGGTGAGCGCCCGGGCCGTCCCCGTCAGCGCCAGGTGCGTCCGGGCCAGCAGCGGGCCGCTCGCGGCGGGGGTGCCCCGGCGGGTGATCCGGCGGGCGGTGACGGGGGTGCGGGGGCCGTGCCGGGGGATCTCGGCGTGCGGCCACCGCTCCCGGCCCTCCCGGGCGATCCCGTCGGCCAGCGCGCGGTCCCACAGTCCGGGGAGGTGGACGAAGCCGTGGTCGGCGTAGGACCGTCGCGCGGCGGGGGTGACGGGGGCGGGGTGCGGGAGGACGGGGACCGGGGCGTGCGTCACGAGTGCCTCTTCCGTGCGGGAGGGCCAGAACCGGTCGGGGCTAGAACGGTGAGCGGTAGTGGAGGGCGGCGACCGCTCCCGGCCGGGCCAGGGGCCGCCCGGGCCGGTGGTGCGGCACGGCCCGCCCCAGCTGGGCCAGTACCCCGCGCCGGGGGTAGCGGACGGCGGTACCGCTGTGGCGGTCCCAGTCCGGGTCGCGTTGGAGTGCGTCGAGCTGGTCCTGGGTGCGTCCGCGCAGCGCGGGGTGGAGGTGCAGCGGGCCGACTTCGCCCAGCACCGTGGTGAGCAGGGCGAGTTCGGAGGCGTCGATGTCGATGTGGAGCCAGATGCCGTCGTGCTGTTCGTAGTAGTTGTACCAGGCGCAGGTGGGCACGAGGAGGCGCCCGGCGAGGGCCCGCGCCAGGGGGACGAGGGCGCGGTGGAGCCGGGCCAGCAGCGGGGCGTCGGCGGCGACCGCCTGCCGGCTGGGCCGCTCCGGCCCGTCGGGGCCCGCACGGCGGCCGCGGGGCAGCAGCCGCCCTGCCTCGTGCGCCAGCGCGGCGGCGCACCGGTCGTCCCAGAGCCCTTCGACGGCCAGGCAGCCGCGCGCGGTGAAGGCCCGCCGGTCGGCGGGGCCCGGTAATCGGGCGGCGGCGATCCGGATGCCGTCGCTCCGGGTGTCGTCGCGGGTGTCGTCGCTCCGGGGGGTGGTGGCCATCACGAGGGGGTGGTGGCGACCGGCCAGGAGGCTTCGGGGGTGTAGTGGGCCATCTCGTGCTCGGGGTCAGACAAAGCACCCCGGCGAAGGAGTAGCCGTCGGCGAGGGGGACGTGGGCGGTGTCGCGCAGGTGCTCACGGATGGTCTCCGCGGCCTCGGGGGCGGCCCTGGCGGTCTCGACGACCTCCCGGGGCAGGACGTAGTAGTTGTTCTCCGCGTCGACGATGACCAGCGCCTGAGCCGGGTTTTCAGGCATGAGGTCTCCCTTTCGTTCGGTTGACGCCGCTTCAGTGTTGCCGTTGGGGGTGGTGCCGGGCAACGGGTCAGAGCCAGCGGACTTCGTAGGGGCCGAAGTCGACGTTCTGGCCGTCGACCCGGGCCGTGATCTTCCGGTCGAGGCTATTGACGGCGAGTACGGTCTTACCCGCGCCGATCACCTGCACCGCCGCCGCGTCCGCCCCGCCGACGTCTATGCGGCGCAGTCCCGTGCCGGGCGGGAACTCCTTCGCGAAGCGGGTCAGCAGGTCCAGCATGGGCATCGGCCCGCCGCCGTCCGCGAGTTGGGTGCTGCGCCAGAGGCAGCCGGGGCAGTCGGCACTCTCCTCCTCGGGGTTCCAGTAGAAGGCCGCGGCCGCGTTCGCCTCGGCGATCCGCATCATCGCGGTGGCCTGGACGGCGACGCGGTGGGGCTCGGTCCAGGTCTTGCGGGCGTCGCTCTCGTCGGCGGGCTCGACGTACCACTCGGCCCACCACACCGGCAGCCCGGTGATCTTGCGCACCCACTCCGTGACGTCGGTGAACTTCCGCGAGGCCCGGAACTCGTCGGGCACGGGCCTGCTGCCCGTGCGGGTGTAGCCGGCGCCGTCGACGACGGCGAAGTCCGCCCCCTCCTTGTGCTCGGTCCAGTACTCCAGCGCGTCGACCGCCCGCTGGTCCACCGACCCCCAGTCGCCGCTCACTCTCGAGTCGTAGGAACCGGTGCCGGGGGCCTCACTGTCCATCACCACGTACGGACCGCCCACGAGGGCCTTGCTGTTCTGTTTCTTCACCGCCTTGTAGACGAGGTTGTAGAGCTCGGTGTACCCCTCGTAGTCCCAGCGGTTCCTGGAATCGTCGTAGAAGCCCTTGAACTCGTTCCAGACGATGAAGTGCCGTACGTCCGGGTAGCGTTTGGCGATCCTCCCCGCGAGCGCGGCGAAGTCCTTGTAGTGGGCACGGTCGGGGGCCTTCTCCAGGGACTTCTGGGACCAGTCGGTGCGGTACCCGCCGCCCTTCATCCAGTCGGGGGCGCAGCACAGGGTGAGCACGGGCGTGGTGCCCGTCTTCCGCATGAGCTCCACCCGCCGGTCGAGGTCGCTGAAGTTGTATGTGCCCGGTCTGGGTTCGGGGTTGTCGACTCCCCAGCCCATGATGTGCTGGTTCTGCGGCAGGGGGACGCGGGCGATGGTCTTCTCGGCAGTGGCCTTCGCGTCGTCCTGGCCGAGGTCGGCGCTGTACTGGGTGTGGGTGAAGCCCC
Source organism: Streptomyces luteoverticillatus (assembly GCF_003970715.1). NCBI lineage: Bacteria > Bacillati > Actinomycetota > Actinomycetes > Kitasatosporales > Streptomycetaceae > Streptomyces > Streptomyces luteoverticillatus. The sequence continues at coordinate 1,587,481 of NZ_CP034587.1, forward strand.
AGCCCACCCAGGCCGCCGAGCCGGCGGGCGCGGCCGGGGGCCCGTCCCCAGACCGCCAGGCCTCCACGCTCGCGGTGACCAGGGCGGCCAGGGCGAGGAGCGCGCCCGCGAGCAGCGCGGCGATCCGCCGCCGTCGCGACGGCCCGCCGGGCCGCCACCCCCTCGCCCGCTGCAACGCCCGACCTCCACCATGACGTCCCATCACGGAAAGGGTAACGGGGGCGGAATCGGTCTGCGGCGCGTTCGGCGCAGGCGGGCGCGGAACCGGCGAAAACCCGGGTGCGCCGGGGTGATCCGTGCCGGATCATGGGGCGCATGTGTGCCGACCGCAGTGCCGAGCGCCCCCTTTCCCCGGCCGTCGATTCACCGCCCATCGGTATCCAAGTGGACAGCGACTCCCCGGCCGACGTCATGGACGCCCTCTTCCTCGGCCCCTTCGGCCGGGGTGAACAGCCTTACGCGCGCGGCCACTCGGTGGAACGGGTCCGGTCCGGCGCGACGCTGCTGCCGCCCGCGGCCCGGGTGGTGCGCTCCGCGCGGGACGACGACCGCGGCGCGGTCCTCGCCGAGGGCGACGGCTGGTCGTTGCTGGTGTCGCGCTGGCAGCGCAGCGCCGACGTGACGGTGACGGCCGTCAGCGACGAGCTGGCCCAGGAAGTGCTGAAGCAGGCGGTCGCGGACGCCGAGGACGAACCCGAGCCCACGCCCGACCACGTCTCCATGGGCTTCTGGTACCTCTCCCCCCGGCGCGGCCCCACCGCACGACCCGCGCCATCTCGGCCGGCACGTGGGAGGAGGTCCGCGCCAACTACACCGCCCCGGTGGCCGACGCGATGGACCGCCTCATGAAGGTGACCCCCGACGACATCGCGGGCCGCCTCCTCCTGCTCCACGGCCCGCCCGGCACGGGCAAGACGTCCGCGCTGCGCACGCTGGCCCGTTCCTGGCGGGACTGGTGCCAGGTCGACTGCGTCCTGGACCCGAGCGCCTCCTCAACGACGTCGGCTACCTGATGGACATCGCCATCGGCGAGGACGACGGCACGGAGGGCGGCGGCCGCTGGCGGCTGCTGCTCCTGGAGGACTGCGACGAGCTGATCCGCGGCGAGGCCCGCCACGCGGCGGGCCAGGCGCTGTCACGGCTGCTGAACCTGACGGACGGTCTGCTGGGCCAGGGCCGCAACGTCCTCGTGGGCGTCACCACCAACGAGGACCTGGAGCGCCTCCACCCGGCGGTGGTACGACCAGGCCGCTGCCTGGCCCGGATCGAGGTGGGCCCGTTGACCCGGACGGAGTCCGTCCGCTGGCTCGGCCGCGAGGAGGGCGTGGGCCGGAACGGCGCCACGCTCGCGGAACTCTTCGCCCTGCGACGCGGGACCGTTCCGGCTTCGGTTCCGGGGCAGCCGGACGGGACAGCGGATTCGGGGCTGTACCTGTAGGGCGGGCTTACGGATGGGCCGCCCGTTGGTGCAGCCCCATCTCGGTGGTCCAGCGGGCGGCGGCCTCGCGGTCGCCGTCGTGGGAGGCGGCGTAGTAGGCGGACTTGATGCGCCGGCACTCCGGGCAGCGCGGCCCGTTCATGCGGGGCGAGACGAGGTTGAGCGGGTTGGCGTGCCATTCCCGGCCCCCGCCGAGCGGGCGGAGCTGATACCGGTTCCACCGGTTGTCCATGACCTCGCCCACGCGGCCGGTCGCGGTGTCCAGGACGAGGTCGCCCCTCTTGAGGCCGAGGGACGCTTCGCTGGTTTGTTCGGGGGTATGGGGCATGCGGGCGAACCTTTGTTAGGCGGTCGCTCACCCACGCGAGCGACGTTCACTGCTTGCGCCCCCAGGGTCGCGCTCCGTCCCTAGGCTCAACAGGGCTGGAGCGACGCCTATGCGTAGTGGGGTGGGGAACGATGGCCGACGACAAGCTGGAGACCGGGGCCGAGTACTTCGGCATGGAGGTGCGCGCGTGGCGCACCCTGAAGGGCATGAGCCAGCGGGAGCTGGGAAAGGCCGCGCAGTACGGTCAGCAGTACGTGGCCAAGGTGGAGGCGGGCGAGAGGCTCGCCAGCGCGGAGTTCGCCAGGTCGTGCGATGCGGTGTTCGGTACGCCGGAGACGTTCGCGCGGTTGCGGCGGCGGATCGTCCAGGGGGCGTTCGCCGACTGGTTCGAGCCGTTCAAGAAGCTGGAGCGGCGTGCCACGGCGATCCTCGACTTCGACTCAACCTTCATCATGGGTCTGCTGCAGACGAAGGACTACGCGCACGCGATCTTCCGCAAGGCGCACCCCTGCGACTCCCTGGAAGTATCCGCCGAGAAGGTCGCGCGACGGATCAACCGCCAGCAGGTCTTGCAGGCCGACAACCCTCCGCTGCTGTGGGTCGTCCTGGACGAGTCGTGCCTACGACGCCCGATCGGGAGCCCGCGCGTCATGGCGGATCAGCTGGCGCATCTTCTCGACCAGAGCAGTCCGGCATCCACCCTCACACTGCAGGTCCTCCCCTTCGCGTCGGGGACACCGGCATGGCACATGCCGTTCACGATCCTGGAGTTCGGCACGGACGAGTCCGACGTGCTGTACCAGGAAGACATGGACACCGGCCAGATCGTCGACGACGCCGAGGAGGTGGCCCACGCAAGGCTGTACTTCGACCGACTGCGTGCCGATGCGCTCTCCCCGGACGCATCCCAGGCACTGATCCGCAAGGTGATGGAGGAATGGACACATGAGCAAGGCACCTGACCTGTCGGGCGCGGACTGGACCACGTCCAGCCACAGCTCCGGCACCGGAGGCCAGTGCGTCGAGGTCGCCCAGAACCTCGCGGGCGGCAACACCGGCATCGTCCCGGTCCGTGACAGCAAGAATCCCAACTACCCGGCGCTGATATTCGAGACCCGCGCATGGTCAACGTTCACGGATTCGCTGCGCGGCTAGGAATAGGAGATTCCCCTTCCGGAACCATCTATCGAAATCCCCGAACTCCCGTAAACAAACCATAAAAGATCGCACACATGCGCAGGGCGCGCGGCCCGGAAAACAGGGCCGCGCGCCCTGCGCGTGACTGGTCAGACGCCCCCTGGGACACTCCGGCGGCCCCTCCCCGCAAGATCCGGAATCTGCATTCCGCCCCTACGATCACGCCGATGTGGCGGCATCTGTCGCTTCATGACGGGTTGTCAATCAAACCCGGCGGAATTTGAGGGGATATGACCAGCAAGAGACCGAAGAGACTTCTCGCCCTCACCTCCCTGACGCTGGCCGCAACGGTGTTCGGCACCACCGTGGCCCAGGCCGTCCCGGCGGATCCGGACGGCCCGCCGCTTCCGGTGGACGCGCGGGCGCAGGTGGTCGACGCGTATCGCCTGGGGGGCATCGCGACCAAGGACGCCGCGGCCAAGGCATTGGTCGGGTCGGATGACGACGTGCGGGCCTTCCTCCAGAAGGGGCTCGACCGGGCGACCGCCGAGGACGAGCGGTTCGCCGTCCTCAAGATGATGAGCGCCTCGGGGCAGGGCGTGCGCGACGCCGCTTCCAAGGCGCTGAGCGGGACCGACGCGGACATCCACGCGTTCGTCAAGAACGGCTACAAGAATCCGCTGGACGACGACCGCCGGGTCGCCGTGCTGACGGCGATGAACAACGGCGAGAAGGCCGTCCGCGACGCGGGCCAGAAGGCCCTGGACGACGGCTCCGCCACCGCTCTGGACGCCTTCCTCAGCAAGGGCCGCTTCACGGCCCAGGAGGAGGACGACCGGGTCCAGGTCCTGAAGATCATGCAGGCCGGCGGCACCGAGGTGAAGAAGCTCGGTGACCGCGCCATGAACGGCACCGCGCAGGACCGCCGGGAGTTCCTGGAGACCGGGCAGTACCTGGCCCGCAGCCGGGACCAGGAGAGCGCGACGGTCGCCTCGCTGGCCCAGGTGGCCGAGCAGGCGGGCAAGCGGGCCAAGGCCGAGACCGAGGCGGCCAAGGAGGCCGGTGCCCGCGCCGAGCAGGCCGCGGCGAAGGCCAAGGAGGCCGCGCTCAAGGCCGCCAAGGAGGCCGCCGCCGCCAAGGACAGCCTTGAGGACGCCGGGAACGCCGCCAACCGGGCCGCCAAGGCCGCCGAGGGCGCCGCCGACGCGGCCCGGACCGCCATCCAGGCGTCCAATACGGCCATCTCCGCCGCCCGTACCGCCGCCAACGCCGCCCAGGCCGCGGCCGCCGCCGCTGCCGCCGCCGGTCAGGCCGCCTCGCGCGCCTACAACGCCGCCGCCGCTGCCGCCGGGAACGCCGCCGAGGCCGGAAACGCGCGTCGGGCCGCCGAGGCCGCCCGCGACGCGGCCAAGGGCGCCCGTACCGCCGCGTCGGCCGCCGAGTACGCGGCCAACGCCAGCGCCCAGGCGGGGGCCTCCGGTGCCGCCGCCGCCCGTGCCGCGCAGAACGCCGCCGACGCGGCCGCCGCCTCGGCGGACGCCAGCGCCTCCGCCGGCGTGGCCCAGGAGCAGGCCGCCCGTGCCCGCCGGGCCGCCAACGTCGCCCGGAACGCGGCCGACACCGCGACCGCCGCGGCCGGCCGCGCCCAGTCGCTGGCAGGCCAGGCCGCCTCCGCCGCGCACGACGCGCACGACGCGGCCAACCGTGCCGCCGACCACGCGGAGAAGGCCGCCGCCGCGGCCGAGAAGGCCGCCGACGAGGCCGGCAAGGCGCAGGACTGGGCCAACAAGGCCACCGAGCACGCCAACAACGCCATCGACGCGGCCAAGACGGCCGCCGACGCGGTGGACCAGGCCAACAAGGTCGAGAAGCTCGCCCGCGACACGGAGGCCGCAAAGCTGGAGGCCGACAAGCAGCAGGGCATCATCGAGGCCCAGGCCATCAAGGCCGCCGACGACGAGGACCGTCAGCAGGCCGAGACCCTGCGCACGCAGGCCTCCGCCACCGACGCGGCCACCAAGGACCTGCTGGCCAAGGCCGCCGCGACGAAGGACACCAAGGCCGCCGCCCAGCTGGGGCGCAAGGCCGCCGTCACGCTGCTGAAGAGCACCGGCTCCTGGACCCGCTCCTCCGCCGAGGCCGCCCTGGGCGGCTCCGACGAGTCCGTGGTCGGCTGGGTGAAGTCGGACTACGAGCGGTCCGGCCAGCTCGACGACCGCGAGAAGGTCGTCTACCTGGCGAGGATGGGCGGCCCCGCCCTCGCGGGCGCGGCCCAGAAGACCCTGGAGGGCCGGGACCCGGCCCAGGTGCAGAAGTTCCTCACCGAGGACGCCTACAACGTCCAGGTCGAGGACTACCGCGTCCAGACCCTCAAGCTCATGAACGGCGCGGGCAAGGCCGTCAAGGCCGCCGGTGACAAGGCGCTGAGCGACGGCAGCGTGAAGGCGCTGAGCACGTTCATCGTCAGCGGCTACCGTGACGCGGTCATGGAGGACGACCGGGTCGAGACGTTCCGGATCATGAGCTCGGGCGGTCCCAACGTCAAGGCGACCGCCGAGGTCGCCCTGTCCGGCCCGTCCTGGATGCAGCGGGACTTCGTCTCCAAGGAGCAGTACAAGGCGGCGCAGCTCGACGCGGACACCGCCAGCCACGTCTCCTACGTCCGGTCGCTGATCGCCACCGCCGCGCGCAACTCGGCCGACGCCAGCCAGAACGCGGCGCTGGCGTCCGAGATCGCCAACAACGCCCAGCACAAGGCCAAGGAGGCCGCCGAGTGGGCCGACAAGGCCAAGAACTCGGCCAAGCAGGCCCAGGGCTACGCCGACGAGGCGCGGAACAAGGCCCAGGAGGCCGACAACTCGGCGGCCTCGGCCGCCGAGTCCGCGAAGAAGGCCGCCGCCGCCGCGGCGACCGCCCGCCAGGCCAGCCGTCAGGCCAACTACTCGGCCAACCAGGCCTCCGAATCCGCCATGCAGGCCGTGAACTCCGCGGCGAGCGCCCAGGCGTCGGCGGACCGCGCCAGCGCGTCGGCCACGGCGGCCGGCAAGGACGCTGCGGCGGCCCGTGCCGCGTCGGACGAGGCCAAGGCCATCTCGGTGGAGAAGGCCCGGCAGGAGCAGGCCGCGGCGGCCGCCCGGGCGGCGGAGCAGGCCCGGCAGAACGCGCAGAACAAGGTCAACCCGGCCGACAGCCCGGACAACGACACCATCAAGACCCCGGCCAAGGACTCCGGCTCGGGCGGCAAGGACGACAACCCTTGCAAGAACCAGATGGCGTGCGACTACTCCAAGTACCTGAGCTGGGCCAGCACGGGGGCGGCCGCCCTCGCGGTGGGTTCCCTGTGCTTCGGTGTCACCGCCCCGGCCGCGCCCATCCTGGGCCTGGCCTCGGTGGCGTTCGGCGTGGCCAGCTCCCTCTACGCGGGCGTGGGCTACGGCTGGACCAGTGACCAGTTCATGTCCAGCGTCGCCGGTACCGCCGTCGGCCTGATCTCCAGCGGTGTGGGATCGGCGGCCAAGGCGGGGATATCCCTGGCCACGAAGGGTGGCCGGGCGCTGTCGAAGGGCGTGGAGGTGGCCCACGAGGCCGTCTCGCCCATCATCGGTATCTTTACCAACGACTGGAGCTGGTGAGCTCCGCGGGAAAACCGGTGAGCGAGAGCTGACCGGTCGGTGACAAGTGACTGTGGGGCCCTCGGCGAGGGCCCCACAGGGCTAGGAAGTGACGTGCAAGCTCCCCATGTATCCCTGTCCGCCTGGTGGGGCATAGCCATCGGCGCGACGGTGCTCTTTCTGGTGATCTTCGTTCCGCTGATGCCGACCATGGGCACGCGGATCCGGATGGCCCTCACGCCCGTGGCGATGGCGGCGATCGGCGTGACGTCCGCCAAGGTGAAGGACATCCCGCTGGAAGTACTGCTTCCGATCTATACCGCCTTGGTCCTGGTGTTCGTGCTGGGCTTCGTCGGGCGCTGGTCGGAGCTGCGGACGAAGACCCTCGATCTGTCCCTCCACGGGCAGCGCCCGGAGAACGCGCTGTCCGGCGGCGCGTGGCTCCAGCTGGCGGCGTCCCTGGTCGTCCTGGTGTCGCTCGCGATCTGGTTCGCGGCGAGCGGGTGAACGCGCGAGGCGGCGCGCTTCTTCGGCTTGGCCCGCACCAGCGCTGCTGGTAGCAAGTGGGATTGATCAACCGCCGAGGGTCAGGACCACACAGTGAAGAGCATCAGTCCTCTGAGGATGGCGACCGCCGGTCTGACCGGCCTGTTTCTGGCCGGGGGCGTGGCCTCGCCCGCCATGGCCTGGGGCGACGGGCCGTTCAGCGCCGACGGCGACACGGTCGTCCGCTTCCACGCCGGATTCAGCTGCGAGGGCCGCGCCCGGGCCTGTGTCAACGGGCCCGTCAACAGTGGCAACAGCAGCAACTCGCAGAACGTCCACATCACCGGGAATCCCAGCGACAGCGGCAGCCCCGCGGACAACAGCGGCTCCGTGACCTCCGGCTCCTCCGGCACGGGCGCGGCGGCGGGCAGCTCCAACCACCAGCGGCAGCTCGTGGGGGCGCCGGCCACCATCGCTAGCGGAAGGCCTGCTGGGCGATGTCGTTGCCGCTGTTGCTCTGCGCGCCCTTGACGTCGTTGAGGCTGTTGGTGGAGCCGGCGGCGGTCTCGATGTTCCCGCTGTCCACGGGGTTGCCGTGGTTGATGAAGTTGTTGCTGTTCTCGCTGTTTCCGCTCTGGACGGGACCGTTGACGCAAGGGTGCGGCGACCGGGACACCGGCGAGTTGTAGTGGAAGTCGGCCAGCCTGTTGTTGCAGACCACGCCGGACACCGTCTCGGCGACAGTGCCGAGATCGGCGCCCACCACGGCGGACAGCAGCGAGCCCGGCGTGGTCTGCGTCTGCGCCTCCGCGCTTGTGGCCCCGGTGCCGGACAGCACCAGGCCGCACGCCCCGGCGACGGTCGCCGCCCGCACGATTCCTCTCACGACACTCCTTGCCCGGTCCGCCCGTTGGTCCCGGACGTATCGTGCTGCGGTTGGCCTCCGGCGTCCCGTCGAACCACAGAATGCCGGGGGCTGGCGGGCCATATTCATCCGGATGGCCCACAGCCCGCCGGGGCGGGCCCGCCCGGGCTCAGTCCCCGTACACCGCGCGGAGCGCTTCGGCCGCCGCCGCCAGCGCCGCGTCGTGGTCCAGCCCCAGCCGGTGGGCGCGCTGGGCGAAGGCGACCGCCGCCGCGGCGGCCTCGCGGGCGGCCGTGTCACCGGGGGCGGCGATGAACGTGCCGTTCCGCCCCCGGGTCTCGATGACCCCGTCCGCCTCCAGCGCCCGGTACGCCTTGGCGACCGTGTTCGCCGCCAGCCCCAGCTCCTCGGCGAAGCCGCGGACGGTCGGCAGCTTGTAGCCGACCGGGAGCTCCCCCGCGCGGGCGCGCTCGGCGATGCCGGCCCGGATCTGCTCGTACGGGGGCTCGGCGGCGTCCTGGTCGACGGTCATCTGCAAGGCCACGGTTGGGTCTCCTGGTGAGAACTACGGTGGGTCCATTGTGCGCCAGTCGCTCCGCGGGGAGTGCGGTACGTCATCTGCGGGTGCGTCGTGGCTGGTCGCGCCCGCGCGGCGGAGCCGCATGGTGTCGCAGCCCCGCGCCCCTTCGGGGCACTGCCGAACCTTAGAGGCGCAACTCCGTGCCGTACTCGGTCAGCCACGTGTTGAGGTTGAGGACCACTTCGGTGGCGGTCCGGAACGATTCACCGGCTCGCTCGTCCAGCGACTCGGCGACGGCCGGGGTGTCGAGCAACGGGCGTACGGGCGCGTCCTTGTCGGCCAGGAGACCGCCGAGCGCGGTGCGCAGGGCGTCGGCGTAGCGGGGGTCCTGGGTGCTGGGGTAGGGGCTCTTGACGCGGTCGGCGACGACGTCCGGGAGGAGGTCGCGGGTGGCGGCGCGCAGCAGGGACTTCTCGCGGCCGTCGAAGGTCTTCATGGCCCAGGGGGTGTTGAAGACGTACTCGACGAGCCGGTGGTCGCAGAAGGGGACGCGCACCTCGAGGCCGACGGCCATGCTGGCGCGGTCCTTGCGGTCGAGCAGGAGCTGGACGAAGCGCGTGAGGTGGAGGTAGCTGATCTCGCGCATCCGGCGCTCGAGGCCGCTCTCGCCGGGCAGCCGGGGCACTTCGGCGATGGCCTCCTGGTAGCGCTGCCGCTCGTGGCCGGGCAGGTCGAGCTTGCCGAGGAGGCTCTTGTCGAGGAGCGCGGTCCGGCCGCCGCTGGCGGGTCCGGAGAAGGTGTCGGCGACGCCCGCGGTGAGCCAGGGGAAGGTGTCGGCCTGGACGCACTCGGGGTCGTGGAACCAGCGGTAGCCGCCGAAGACCTCGTCCGCCGACTCTCCCGACAGCGCGACCGTGGACTGTTCGCGGATGGCCTTGAAGAGAAGGTAGAGCGAGACGTCCCCGTCGCCGAAGCCGGCCGTGGGCAGGTCGCGGGCCCGCACGATGGCGTCGCGGTTGGCGCGGTCCATCAGGGCGGCCGTGTCGAGGACGATGTCGCTGTGGTGGGAGCGGACGTGCTCGGCGAGGGCATGGGCGTAGGGGCCGTCGGGGGTGGGGCGGAGCAGGTCGGCCTTGAAGTTCTCGGTGTGGCCGGTGAAGTCCACGGAGAAGGAGCGCACCGGTCCGTGGCCGCCCTCCGTGAGGCCCTTGGCGGCGAGGGCGGTGATGGCGGAGGAGTCGAGCCCGCCGGAGAGCAGGGTGCACAGCGGCACGTCGGCGATGAGCTGGCGGGTGACGATGTCGTCGAGCAGCTCGCGGACGTGGCGGACGGTGATGTCCGTGTCGTCGGTGTGCTCCTTGGCCTCCAGCTGCCAGTAGGGGCGGACGATCAGGCCCTGGCGGCGGACGCGCGCGGTGTGGCCGGGGCGCAGTTCGTACATGCCGTGGTAGCCGGCGTGGCCGGGGGTCTTGGTGAAGGCCAGCATCTCGGCGAGGCCGTCGGCGTCGACGACGGGCCGGACGGCGGGGTGGGCGAGGATGGCCTTGGGCTCGGAACCGAAGAGCACCCCGTCGGGGGTGGGGTGGTAGTAGAGCGGCTTAATGCCCATGCGGTCGCGGACCAGGAGGAGTTCTTCGGTGCGCGGGTCCCATAAGGCGAAGGCGTACATGCCGTTGAGGCGTTCGGTGAAGGCCTCGCCCCATTCGAGGTAGGCGTGGAGGACGACCTCGGTGTCGCTGCTGGTGCGGAATATATGGCCGTGGCTTTCCAACTGAGCGCGCAGTTCGCGGTAGTTGTAGACCTCGCCGCTGTAGGTGAGGGCGAGCAGGGTGCGGCCATCACCCTCCTTGACGAGCATGGGCTGTTTGCCGCCCTCGATGTCGATGACGGCGAGGCGGCGGTGGCCCAGGGCGGCGTGGGTGTCCAGCCAGACGCCGCCGGCGTCGGGGCCGCGGCAGGCCATGGTCCGGGTCATGGCGTCGAGGGTGGCGGAGGCTTGGGGGGTGGTGAGGTCCTGGTCGTAGGAGATCCATCCGGTGATGCCGCACATGTACGGGTACCCCTTTCGCTGGATGCGGGGGTAGTTGTATCCATCAACTATGACGGCCAAACCCCCGCACACGCGCGGCGCGGCAGGGCGTCCTACGAGGCGGTGCCGCCCTGCGCGCCGAGGCGCCGGTAGCGCCCACGTCGCGCCGTACGCCGTTCCCCCTCGTCGCGCGCCGTGAGAGCGGCCATCTCCGCTCCGATCACCCGGCCGAGCGTCACCAGGAAGTCCCCTTCCTCCGCGCCGCCCTCGCCGTCTTCCTCCTCCACGATGCGGTCCACGATCCCGTTCGCCAAGAGGTCGGCGGAGCGCACGCCCTGCCGTCCGGCGATCTCGTACGCCCGGTCCGTGGTGCGGTAGAGGATCGCCGAGGCGCCCTCGGGCGGCAGCGGGGAGAGCCAGGCGTGCCGGGCCGCCACCACCCGGTCCGCCGGCAGCAGGGCGAGGGCCGCGCCGCCGGCCCCCTGGCCCAGCAGCAGGCACAGCGTCGGCGCGGGCAGGTTCACCAGGTCGGCCAGGCAGCGGGCGATCTCGCCGGCGAGCCCGCCCTCCTCCGCCTCGCGGGAGAGCGCGGCCCCGGCGGTGTCCACCACCGTGAGCAACGGAAGGTCCAGTTCCGCCGCGATCCGCATCCCGCGCCGGGCGGCCCGCAGCCCGGCGGGCCCGAGCGCCTGGCCGGCGTTGAGGTCGGGGTGGCTGCCCCGGTCGTGCCCGAGCACGACGCACGGGGTACCGCCGACGCGGGCCAGCGCCAGCAGCAGCCCGGGGTCGCGCTCCCCCGCGCCCGTGCCGCTGAGCAGGGTGACGTCGGTGGCGGCCGCTTTCAGGAACTCCCGTACGCCGGGGCGCCCGGGGCGGCGGGAGGCGCGGATGGACTCCTCGGCGGAGGGCGCGACGGCCGGGGCGGGCGGCTCCGGGACATCGGCTTCCGCTGTGGCGTCCGTGGTCCCGTCCGCGCACAGCACGGACAACGCCCGCGCGGCGACCTCCGCCAGGCTCCCGGCCGGGAGCACCGCGTCCACCAGCCCGTTCGCCAGCAGGTTCTCGGCGACCTGGACGCCCGGCGGGAACTCCTCGCCGTACAGCGCCTCGTGGACGCGCGGGCCCAGGAAGCCGATGAGGGCGCCCGGTTCGGCGGCGGTGAGATGGCCGAGCGAGCCCCAGGAGGCCAGCACGCCGCCGGTCGTGGGGTGCCGCAGATGGACGAGGTAGGGCAGCCCGGCGGCCTTGTGGTCGGTGATCGCGGCGGCGACCTTCACCATCTGGAGGAAGGCGATCGTGCCCTCCTGCATCCGGGTGCCGCCCGAGGCCGGCGCCGCCAGCAACGGCAGCCCCTCCTCCGTCGCCCGCTCCACGGCCCGGACCAGCCGCTCCCCCGCGTCCACGCCGATCGACCCGCCCAGGAAGCGGAACTCGCAGGCCACCAGCGCCACTCGGCGCCCCCGCACCAGCCCCTCGCCGGTGATGACGGACTCGTCGAGCCCGGTCCGCTCCCGCGCGGCCAGGAGGTCGGCGCGGTAGTCGGCGTCCCGCGTGGTCAGCGGGACGGGCCGGTCCCAACTGCGCCAGCTGCCGGGGTCGACGACGGCCAGGATGAGGTCGAGGGCGGGGACGGGGGCGGGTCTGCTGTGCTCGGTCATGGCCTCACCCTGCCACGACACCGCCCAGCAGGTCTGTGAGCGAGCCCGCGCGGGCCAGCTCCTCCAGCTCGTCGAGCGCCGCCCGCGCGGCGTCGGCGGCGGCCGGGTCACGGCCGTCGAGGCCGCTCGCGGCGAACTCGTCCTCGTCCAGCCTCAGAACGGCCGAGCCGTCCGCCGCGACCCACAGGTCGAGGTCCAGGTCCTCGACGACCGGGCCCTCCGGCCCGGTGACGGCGGGCCGGGTGACGTCGCAGTACCAGCCCTTGAGCGACCCGCCCGCGTCGCGCACCTCCTTGACGGCGTACCAGCGGTCGCGCCAGTAGTGCTCGGTGAACACATCGCCCGCCTCGAAGCGCACGAACCCGAAGTCCCGGTCCCCCGCCCCCGCCCAGGCCGCCCGGACGACGACGCGCGTGCCGTCCTCGTATACGACGGTGGCGGGGTAACGCACCTTCGTCCGGCCCGCCTTCACCAGGGCGACGGTCACCTCGCCGCCCACCGTGTACGTCTCGCTCACAGCATCCACCCGCTTCACGTCCGTCCAGCTTGCCCGTTCGGCCGCAGCCTCTCCCAGGACGGGACGTGAAGCGAGCGAATAATCCCGGTCGGCCGATCCCGGTCAGCTCACCATCGACGCGCAGGTGGCCGGGGTGGCGTGCTCGGGGTCGAGGGCGTTGGCGGCCTCGTGGAAGGCGACGCGGTCGATGGTGCCGAGCGTCAGGTGCATGGAGATGTCGACCGGGCAGAGGTCCTGCACCAGCACGTTGCGCACATTGGGACCGTCGAGGAACCCGGACCGGTAGGGGGTGACGACCTCGTCGTAGCGGGTCGCGATGACGGTGTAGCGGACGCCGGGGACGGTGTCGCCGCCCTCGTTGAGCTTCTTCATGAAGTCCGAGCCGGCGACCTGGTCGGTCAGGCCCGCGGCGGTGCCGCTGATGACCTTCCGGGCGCCGGGGACGACGTCCAGGAGCTTGGCGATCCCGGAGAGGGTGGTGCCGTGGTTGTTGGGCGCGATGCCGACGAGGGCGTTCACCTTGGGGGCGCCGCCCAGGAACTTCAGGTAGTAGCGGGGCAGCATGCCGCCCTGCGAGTGGCCGACGATGTCCACCTTGGCCGCACCGGTGACCGCCAGCACCTTGTCCACGTACTGCGCCAGCTCACCGGCGGACTTCTCGGCCGGGCCGAGGCCGTACATGCCGGGGACGCCGATCTTGCCGTAGTCGAAGGAGAAGACGCAGTAGCCGCGCGCGGTCAGGTAGGGCGCGAAGGACCACCAGTTGTTGGTGCCGTTCTCCAGGGTGCCGTGGACGAGGACGACGGGGCGGGGGTGGGCGGCGGAGGGCCTGCACGAGTCGTCGTTCCAGCCGCTGCTGACGGTGCCGGTGCTGCCGACGGCGGACGACGAGGCCGTGGCGGCGGACGCGGTGGTGGGCATCGCGACCGCCGCCACGGCCAGGCCGAGCGCGGGCAGCAGGGATCTGACGGCTCTCCAGACGCTGCGACGCTGCTTCATCTGAACTCCTCGCGGGTGGGGGGTGGGTGGGTACGCCGAACAGCGCCGGCAACAGCTGTTACGGGCGCGTGAAAAAGTCGTTAACTTACTTGCGGGTAGATTGCGGGGGATCTTTGCTTGCGTCAAGCAAAATCACAAAGATCGCCATGACTTGCCCAAGTCGCGCCATGTCGCCATGCCGCGCCATCACGCCACGTCGTCATGCCGGTCCAGGGCCGCGGCGGGGCCCACCACCCCCGGGCCGAAGCGCGCCCGCGCCCGGTCGATCACGGCCTCGACGCGCCGCGCCTTCTCGTCGGCGGGGTCGAACGACAGCTGGTGCGCGGCGGCGCCCCCGTCGCGCAGCCGCTCCGCGCGCAGCGTCACGGCCCGCACCCTGGCCCGCTGCAGGGCGAGCGCTGCGTGCAGCGCGTACGCCGCGGCGATCAGGTCGGGCGAGTGCGCGGTCGGTTCGGCGAAGGACTTGGCGCGGGTGCTCGACGAGCCGTCCGCGTAGCGGACGGTGAGCTTCAGCCCCTGGGCGACCTGGCCGCTCCCCCGCAGCCGGGCCCCCAGCCCGTCGGCGAGCGCGAGCAGCGCGCGGCGCCGGTGGTCGGGGTCCAGCTCGTCGGTGGCGAAGCGGTGCTCCGCCCCCATCGACCGCGCCCGGGCGTCCGGGGTGACGGGCGTCGGGTCGATGCCCCGCGCCCGCTCGTGGACCCGCCGCCCGGCGGCCGCGCCGAGGATCCGCTCCAGGGTGTGGAGCGGCGCCTCCGCGACCCGGCCGACGCTGTCGAGCCCGTACGCGCAGAGCGCACGGGCGGTGGCGGGCCCCACGCCGGGCAGCGCGGCGACCGGCTTGCGGGCCATGAAGCCTGCGACGGCGTCCGGGCCGTCGGGGAGGGTACGGACGGCGCCGGGCGGGCCGTCGCGGGCGACCATCCTCGCGAGGGTGGGGTTGTTCGCGATGCCGATGGTGCAGTCGGCGCCGTAGCGCGCGAGCGCGCGGACGCGCAGCAGGGTGGCGAGCTCGGCCGGGTCGTGCCCGAAGTAGCGCACGGCGCCGCGCACTTCCGCGAGCGCGGCGTCGGGAGGCAGGGCCTCCACGACGGGCGTCACCTCGGCGAGCAGCGCGAGCAGACCGTCGTACGCCTCCTCGCCGAGGGCGCCTTCGGGTGCGTGGAAGTGCACGTACAGGACGGTCGTCCGCACACCCGGTTGTGGGCAATCGTTCCGCAGGGCGGAACGGGTGGGCACAACCCTGCCACCGGCCCGCACCACCCCTCGCACACTCATCCCGCACTCCCCGAACTCGCGTGCCACAGCTTCCGCCCCGTCGGGGCGCCCTCACCCGCCGGTTGCAGATCCGCCCACGGATGCATCGCATAGCCGTTGGACAGCCGGATGCGCCGGCCAACAGGCCCTCCCGGCGCGGCCGGCGCTGCCAGAACGGTGGCCACCGCCCCCAGCCCGCCCTCCGCGCGGAGCGCCGCCAGCTCCCCCAGATCCCACGCCGCCGCCCCCACCACACTCAGGCTGCGCGGCCCCCGCCGCTGGACCACGCCGCGGACGAGCAGCAACCAGGAGTGGAAGACGACGTGCGCGCACGCGGCGTGGCTGTCGTCGAAGAAGGCGCAGTCCACCAGGCCCGTGCCGTCGTCGAGGGTGGTGAAGATGACCCGTCGCCCCGACCGCACCGGAGGTGTCTGCGTGGCGGCCTTGGCGCCCGCCACCAGAACGGTCTCGCCGTGGCGGGCGTCGCGCAGCCGCCGGGCCGGGATGGCGCCCAGCTCGGTCAGGAAGGCACGGTGATCGGTCATCAGGTGGCGGGAGGCGTCCATGCCGAGGACGGACAGCTCGGCGCCGAGCCGTTCGGCCGCGTCCAGGTCGGGCAGGCCGGCGGGCTCGGTGCGGGCGCTGTCGATCAGCGTGGGCTGGGCGGCGGACACCCGCCGCCCGCCGCGGTGGAGTTCGGCGATGTGCAGCAGCAGGTCCCGGCGGTTGGCGCCGAAGGCGTCCAGCGCCCCGACCCGGGCCAGCCGTTCGGTCACGGGCCGCCCCGGACGGGCGCGCTGCCAGAGGTCCTGGAGCGAGGTGTACGGGCGCCCGGCGACGATCCGGCGCGCCTCGGCCTCGCTGATGCCCTGCACTTCGGAGAGCGCGAGCCGCACCCCCAGCACGCCATCACCGGAGACGCCATCGGACACCAGTTCGATCGAATAGGCCGTTCCCGAGCGGTTCACATCCAGCGGCAGGATCGGCACCCCGCGCCGCCGCGCGTCGGCGAGCAGCAGCCGCTTGGGGTACATCCCCGGGTCGTGGGTGAGCAGCCCGGCGTAGAAGGCCGCCGGGTGGTGGGCCTTGAGCCAGGCCGACTGGTACGTCGGCACGGCGAACGCCACGGCGTGCGCCTTGCAGAAGCCGTAGCTGCCGAACGCCTCGACGATCTCCCAGGTGCGGCGGACGGCGTCCGGCGCGTACCCGCGCGCTTCCGCCGCCGAGGCGAACCAGTCCCGTACGCGGCCGACCCGCGCCGGATCGGAGAGCGCGCGGCGCGTCTCGTCGGCACAGCCCCGGTCGCAACCGGTCATGATCCGCAGGATTTCGATGATCTGCTCGTGGAAGACGACCACGCCATGGGTTTCGGCCAGCGCCTCCTTCAGGTCGGGGTGGGGGTAGCGCGCGGGGGCGCGGCCGTGGCGGGCCTCGATGAAGGGCCGGACCATGTCGGCGGCGACCGGGCCGGGCCGGAAGAGCGAGATGTCGACGACGAGGTCGTGGAAGGTCGAGGGCTGCAGCCGTCCGATCAGGTCCCGCTGTCCCGGCGACTCGATCTGGAAGCAGCCGAGGGTCTCGGTGGAGCGGATCAGCGCGTACGTCCGCCGGTCGCCGGGCGGCACCTGCGCGGGGTCGTCGAGGTCGATCCGGCGCCCGGTGGCCCGTTCGAGCTCCCCGACGGCGTGCGCCATGGCGGACTGCATCCGCACGCCCAGCACATCGAGCTTGAGCAGACCGAGGTCCTCCACGTCGTCCTTGTCGAACTGCGACATCGCGAACCCCTCGCCGCTGGTGGGCACGACGGGGGTGCGGGCGCGCAGCGTGGCGTCCGAGAGCAGCACCCCGCACGGGTGCATGGCGACCCCGCGCGGCAGCGCGTCCAGCGCCTCGACCAGCTCCCACAGCCGGGTGTTGCCGGGCCCGAGGGGCCCGGCGGCGATCTCGCGCAGCTCGGGCAACTCGGCGAGCGCGGCGCGAGCGTCGCGGGCGCGGATGTGGGGGAAGGACTTGGCGAGCCGGTCCACGACGTCCGGTGCCATGCCGAGGGCGGCGCCCACGTCCCGTACGGCGTGGCGGATCCGGTAGGTCTCGGGCATGGCGACGGTGGCGACGCGCTCCGCGCCGAAGCGGTCGAAGATCGCGCGGTAGACGTCCAGGCGTCGGGCGGACTCGACGTCGATGTCGATGTCGGGGAGCGCGGTCCGCCGCGTGGACAGGAAGCGCTCCATCAGCAGGCCGTGTTCGACGGGGTCGGCGTGGGCGATGCCGAGCAGGTGGTTGACGAGGGAGCCCGCGCCGGAGCCCCGTGCCGTGACCCGGATGCCGAGGGCGCGGGTGTCGTCGACGACCTGGGCGACGGTGAGGAAGTAGGAGGCGAGGCCGCGCTGTTCGACGATGCGCAGCTCGTCGTCCAGCCGGTCCCAGTAGCGGCGGTCGCGGTCGCGGTCGCGCCGCACCAGGGCGGCGGCGCAGCGGGAGCGCAGCACGCGGGCGGAGGTGCGGGGGCCGGTGCCGACGAGGTGGGGCTCGGGGAAGTGGACGGAGCCCAGGCCCAGGTGGTCCTGGGGGTCGACGAGGCACTCGGCCGCGGTGTCCTCGGTGGTGGCGAGCAGCCGGTGGGCGCCGGCCCGGCCGAGGCCGGCGGCCTCCGCGATCCGCGCGGCGGCGGCCGTCATGGCGGCCGGGTCCTTGAGCCAGCGTTCGCCGCTGTCGAGGGCCTCGGGACGGCGGCCTGTGGGCACCAGCCGGCGGGCGGCGTCGAGGACGTCGGCGACGGGCCCCTGGCCGGGGTCGGCGTAGCGGACGGCGTTGCTGAGGACGGCGCGCACGCCCTGGTCGGCGGCGAAGCCGACGGTACGGGCGGCGAGCCGCAGCGAGCCGGGTCCGGTGCCGGTGCGGCCGTGCCAGACGGCCTCCAGCCGCAGCCCGTCACCGAACATTTCGCGCCAGGGCCGCAGCAGTCGTGCGGCGCGGTCGGGGCGTCCGGCGGCGAGCGCGCGGCCGGTCTCCGAGTCCGGTCCGAGCAGGACGGTCAGCGGGGCGCGGATGCCGGTGGCGGCGCGGGCCAGCTCCTCCCGGGGCACCTCGGGCCGCTCGGCGCCGCTGACGTGGGCGGCGGAGACCAGCCCGCACAGCGCGGCCCAGGCGGGCGCGCCGTCGCGGGCGAGGAAGACCGCGCGGGGCGCGGACTCGTCGACGAAGGCGCCGCCGCGGGCGGGGGCGCGGTGCCGCACGGTGGGGCCGTCGGCGGGGAGCGGTCCGGAGACGGCCAGGTCCACGCCGAACAGCGGGCGTACGCCCGCCCCGGCCGCGGCCTTGGCGAACCGGACCGCGCCGGCGAGGCTGTCGCGGTCGGTGAGGGCGAGGGCGTCCATGCCGCGCTCGGCGGCCCGCTCGGCCAGCCGCTCGGGGTGTGCGGCCCCGTAGCGCGCCGAGAAGCCGGACGCGACGCGCAGGTGTGTGAACCCGGATCCAGGGGTCGCCCGGAATGCCGCCGCCATCGCACCTCCTGCCGCTCGCGTCACCCTCCCCTTGGCCGATTCTTTTCGCCCCTCCCGTCTCCACCATAAACCACTACTCGAACGTTCGTGCGAACACGAGTGCGAACGCGCACTCTCGTCACCCGCCCGGACCGCACCGACTGCGCCCGCCGCCCGGACCCCGCAGGCTCGGGGCATGGTCAGCACACCCGGCGGCGGCGCCCGCTTCGTCCAGGAGGTCCGGGACGCCGTGACGGGCCGGGCGGCAGTCCTGGTGATCGGCGTGCTGGTGCTCCAGCTCGCCTTCGTCGCCTCTTACGTCGGCGCCTTTCACAGCCCGAAGCCCAAGGACATCGTGATCGGCGTGGTCGCGCCCGGGCCGCTCGGCGACCAGCTGGTGAAGAAGCTCGACGCGCTGCCCGGTCACCCCCTGGACCCGCGCACGGTCCCCGACGAGGCGCGGGCCCGCGAGGAGATCGGCGCCCGGGACCTGGACGCGGCGCTGGTCGTCCACCCGCGCGGCACCACCGACACCCTGCTCGTCGCCGGTGGCGCGGGCGCCTCGCTCGCGCAGGCCGCCGAGGCGGTCATGACCCGCGCCGAACGGGCCGAGGGGCGCGCCCTGCGGGTCGTCGACACCGCGCCGGCCGCCGCCGGCGACGCCCGTGGCCTCAGCGCGTTCTACCTGGTGGTGGGCTGGTGCGTGGGCGGCTATCTGTGCGCCGCGATCCTCGCCATCAGCGCGGGCGCCCGCCCCGCGAACGTCCACCGGGCCGTCATCCGGCTGGCCGCGCTCGCCGTCTACGCGCTGACGGCGGGCCTGCTCGGCACGGTGATCGCGGGCCCGGTCCTGGGCGCGCTGCCGGGCGGGATCCTCGGCCTGTGGGGACTGGGCGCGCTGGTCGTCTTCGCCGTCGGTTCCCTGACGCTGGCCCTCCAGGGGCTGGCGGGCGTCGTCGGCATCGGGCTGGCGATCGCGATCGTCGTGGTCCTGGGCAACCCCAGCGCGGGCGGCGCCTACCCCTACCCCCTGCTGCCGCCCTTCTGGCGGGCCATCGGCCCGGCCCTCCCCCCGGGCGCGGGCACCTGGTCGGCCCGCTCCATCGCCTACTTCCGGGGCAACGCGCTCACCGGCCCACTGCTGGTGCTCTCCGCGTGGGCCGTGGCGGGCACGGCGGCCACGCTGCTCTCCGCGACGTTCCGGCGCGGGCATGAGATCCCCACCGACTGACGGCCGTCACGGCCCCCGCCGGACGACAGACCGAACGGTCGGTCTGAGTGGTCTTCGGCCATTGCTGCGACGCTCCGGACTCGGTGTGGCGGCCGCGCGGTCACGGGGCGAGCCCCTTTTCGGCCGGGCGGTGAGGGCCGCCCGAGGCGAGCCGGGGATCATTGGATTCTTCGGCTCAGTGGGTCACGGACAACAATTCCAAAGGTCGTCTTGGTGTTCCATCGATGAAAACAAGGCATCCTCGCTGGTCAATGTTGCTGAAACATTAAATCCCTCCATATCCCGCCGATCCGGACTCGCTTCTTCACCCGGCACTCCCGTGGCGCCGCCGAGGAGGGCCTCCCCGCATGAGATCCGGCCATCACACTCCACTACACAGCGCTTTCGGACGACGACCGAAAGTGCTCGCCCAGGGTGCGTTCATGCACGAGTTGGGCCAGACTGCCGTCCGTTATCTGCACCGACGAACAAGGGAGTGTTCGGAATGCGGTACATCACTGGGGGGATCGCGCTGGGAGCCGCGCTCGCGCTGGGCAGCCTGGCGGGAGCGGGAACGACGGCGACCGCCTCGCCCTCGCCGATACCCGCGGCGCAGACGCAGAGTCTGTACGCGCCCTCAGCGCTCGTACTCACCATCGGCCAGGGCGACTCGGCGGCGACCGCGGGCGTTCAGCGCGCGGTGACGCTCACCTGTACGCCGAAGGCCGCGGGCAGCCACCCGAACACGAGCGGCGCCTGCGCCCAGCTGCGCCTGAGCAACGGCGACTTCGACAAGCTCGTCAAGATCAAGGACGGCACCATGTGCACGCGGGAGTGGAACCCCTCCACCGTCACCGCCGAAGGCGTCTGGGAAGGCCGCAGGGTCAGCTTCGAGCACACGTTCGCCAACCCGTGCGAAATGAAGGCGGGCAAGGGCACGGTCTTCGAGTTCTGAGCCCGAGCCGGAAAATCCGGCCCCGGCTCCGACCGGAGCGCGCCCTCGCGCGAAAAGCGGCCCCCGGACACCGTGGAGGTGTGTCCGGGGGCCGCGGTCCGTGGCGGGGTCAGCCGATGGCCGCCCCGGTGGCCGCCAGCGCCCCCGGCACCGGCTGGTAGTACGTCTTCGCACCCGGGGCCTTGCAGTCCCCGCTGCCGCCCGAGGTCAGGCCGATCGCCGCGTCGCCGTCGAACAGGGGGCCGCCGCTGTCGCCGGGCTCGGCGCACACCGTCGTCTCGATCAGCCCGGTGACCTGGCCCTCCTGGTAGTTGACGGTCGCGTCGACGCCGGTGACCCGCCCGCCGCGCACCCCGGTGGTGGAGCCGCTGCGCCGCACGGACTCGCCGTTGTAGGCGGGTGCGGCATGGGTGATGGGCTGGGCCTGGCGGCCGTTGAGGGTCACCGCGCTGGGGTGCTCGACGCCGGGCATGTATTTCGCGAGGGAGTAGTCGTGGCCGGGGAAGACGGAGGTCTGGGTGGTGGCGACCACCGGCCCGCCCTTCTCCGCCGACCAGTTCGCCACGACGTTGCCGCAATGCCCGGCGGTCAGCAGATACGGCTGTCCGTCCTTGACGACGTTGAAGCCCAGCGAACAGCGGGCGGAGCCACCCCGGATCGCGTCGCCGCCGGCGATCATCCGGGTGAGCCGGGTGCCGATTCTCCGCACGGTCACGGTGTCGCCGAGTTTCGAGGTGACCTCGTTCAGCCGGGCCAGCCGCTCCCCCTTGACCGTGCTGTCGGCGGTCACGACGACCCGGTCGACTCTGGGATCCGTCACCCACGCGGTACCGGGGATCGCCGCCCGGTCGTCCAGCACCCGCCGGGTCGCGTCCAGCCGCGCCTGGGAGAACCGGGCCTGCCTGGGCAGCGCGCCCGCCGCCCGGACGATCTCCTCGGCGTCCCGCCCGAGCACGTTGACCACGAGCCGCCCGGTCTCCTCGTCGTAGTACGACCCCGCGGCCGTCAGCGCGGTGAGCCCCGCGAGGGCGGCGGTGGGGACGAGCGGCCCCGGCGAGGCCTGGGCCTGCTGCGGGACGAGCGTCATCACGGCGAGGGCGGCGGCCGCCGCGACGGCCGGCACGGCGCGCACGGACACCCGACGGATCTTCAACTCGGCACCTCCAGTGGGGGGTTGAGCCCAGGGTCGGGATGCGGCACCCGGGCCCGGAGGACGAACGACACAGCCGCACCCCCGAGAGAGGAGGTCGCGTCCATGCCAAGTTGGTCCGTCGAGTGTCCCGATCGGGCGAGGGAGTGCACAAGGGCGAATTTCAGAAGCGCGCATTTCCATGCGCGCGCCCCCCAGTAAGCCCGTCCGGCGTTTGAGGACCGGGGGTCCGGGGGCGGAGCCCCTGGGACTGGGGGCACCTCCCAGCGGTAGCTGGGGGAGAAAGGGCGGGACCGGGGCCAGCACCCCTACGCGTGTCCGATACCGGCCTCCCCGTCACCGGTATCCGGACCAGCATCCTCCTCCGGCGCATCCGAAGCTTCCGGAGCCTCCGGCTCCGCAGGCGCCCCCGCCCGTTCCAGGAACCGCAGCAGCTCCACCGGGAACGGCAGCACGAGCGTCGAGTTCTTCTCCGCCGCCACCGCCACGATCGTCTGGAGCAACCGGAGTTGCAGCGCGGCGGGCTGCGCGGCCATCGTCCCCGCCGCCTCCGCGAGCTTCTTCGACGCCAGCAGCTCCGCGTCCGCGTTGATCACCCGGGCCCGGCGCTCGCGCTCGGCCTCCGCCTGGCGCGACATCGAGCGCTTCATCGTCTCCGGCAGCGAGACGTCCTTGATCTCGACCCGGTCGATCTGCACGCCCCAGCCGATGGCCGGGCTGTCGAGCATCAGCTCCAGCCCCTGGTTGAGCTTCTCCCGGTTGGAGAGCAGATCGTCCAGGTCGCTCTTGCCGATGATCGAGCGCAGCGAGGTCTGGGCCATCTGCGAGACGGCGAAGCGGTAGTCCTCGACCGCGATCACGGCCTCGGCGGGGTTGACGACCTTGAAGTAGACGACCGCGTCCACCCGGACGGTGACGTTGTCGCGGGTGATGCCCTCCTGGGCCGGGACGGGCATCGTGACGATCTGCATGTTCACCTTGCGCAGCCGGTCGACGCCCGGAACGATCATGGTGTATCCCGGCTGCCGGACGTTCGGCAGCAGCCGGCCCAGCCGGAGCACCACACCGCGCTCGTACTGCTTGACCACCCGGGACGACGCGGCCAGGTACACCGCCCCGGCCGACCCGGCGGCCACCGCCGCCGCCACGAGGTCTTCGAGCATCATGACCCCCTGCCGTTACCGTCGGGTGATACATCTCCACGGTATGCCCGCGCCCGGGTGTGGTCGAGCCCCCGGCCCAGGGGCCGGGGGCTCGTGTGCTGCCGGCCGCAGGCGTGGGGAAGGGCGGAGCGCGCTCGCGGTCAGGCGTCTGGAGGAGTGCCGGGCGGGTGGGTCAGAAGACGCTCACCCCATAGGCGCCGAGCGCCTGGGTGACCGGCTGGAAGAAGGTCGTGCCGCCGGAGGAGCAGTTGCCGCTGCCGCCGGAGGTGAGGCCGAGGGCGGTGGAGCCGGCGAAGAGCGCGCCGCCGCTGTCGCCCGGCTCGGCGCAGACGTTGGTCTTGATCAGGCCGCGGACGACCTGGCCGTTGCCGTAGTTGACCGTGGCGTTCAGGCCGGTGACGGTGCCGCCGTGGACCCCGGTCGTGGAGCCGCTGCGCTGGACGCGCTGGCCGACGGTGGCGTTGCCGGCGGTGGTGATGCGCTGCGATCCGCCGTTGTAGAGGTCGACCGCGCTGGGGTGCGGGATCGAGCCGTTGGCGTACTGGACGATGCCGTAGTCGTTGCCCGGGAAGCTGGTGCCGGTGGTGGGGCCGATGCTCGTGGTGTGGCTGGAGTTGGCGTAGTACTGCGGCTTGCCCTGGGTGCAGTGGCCGGCGGTCAGGAAGTAGTAGGTGTTGCCCTTGCGCACGTTGAAGCCGACCGAGCAGCGCCAGGTGGGCGCGTAGATCGCGTCGCCGCCGGCGAGCAGCTTCCGGAAGGTGCCGGGGGTGCGCTCGACGCGTATCGCGTCGGCGTCGTCCCCGGCCGAGCGTCTGATGCTCGCGATGGCCTCGTCGGAGACGGTGGAGTCGGCGGTGACCACGACGGATCCGGCGGCCCGGTCGACGACCCAGGCGGTGCCGGGGACGTCGGCGGACTCCACGGCCGTGCTCAGCGAGGCCAGCCGGGCGGCGGACAAGGCGGACGAGGTGGCCGACGCGCCGGGCTCGGCCCGGGCGACGCCGGTGACGAGGGCGGAGGCGGCCAGAAGGCTGGTCGTCACGGCCAGGAGCCTGCGGGGGGTGGTGCGCTTGATCCTCACGTTCTTCCTCCCGAGGGGGGTCGGGGATCCACGTGGTGGGCGCGGACCCGTGAGGCGCAGCCAAAAAGGCACACCGGATTCCACTTTCGCCGTGCCCCTGACAAGCGCTGTTCGGGAGTATTCGGGCCATCGGCGGCATGGCGCAAGGGCTCCTTTCGGACGCGCCCCCGCGCACCACGAAGCGCCCCGGCGGCTCCCCGGCCGCCGGGGCCGTCGCCCGGTCTTGTCCGGAAGCTTCGACGCGTCAGTGGGCGAGGAGGTTCCGCTCCCCCGCCGGGACGTCGAAGGGCAGCCGGTTGCCCGGTGGCGGGAAGGGGCAGATGAAGTGCTCGGCGAAGGCGCACGGCGGCAGCAGCGCCCGGTTGAAGTCGACGGTCAGCCGCCCCTCGGCGTCCGGCACCCCGGGCTTGAGGAAGCGGAAGCGATAGCTGGACGCGCCGCTGGTGCCGTCCGCGATGACGGCCCACAGCGAGCCGTCGGCCTCCGCCGAGACCCGCAGCGCGTACTCCTCCCCGTCCTTGACGAAGGCCAGTTCACCGGCGACGCCCAGCCCGCGCGTCCGCCCGTCGGCGTTCTCCACCGCGACCGTCCGGTCACGGTCGTACGGGCGGAACACCCCGGGCAGCACCCAGCTCGCGTCGTACTCGAAGGCGTCGATCCCGGCGAACGCCCGGCGGCCCGGGGCGGCCGGGTCGAACACCCGGACCGCCCACTGCCCTTCGCGGCACAGCACGACCAGCTTCCGCTCCCCGTGCGCGACCCGGGCCGGGCCCGGCCCGGCGTCGGCGGTGAGCACCGTGGCGCCCTCGAACGGCCGCCCGTCCAGGGTGAGCCCGTCGCCGGCGGAGGCCGTCAGCAGGACTCCGGCGCCGTCCGGGGCCTCGGTCCAGCGCCCGGGAGTGGCCGGGATTCGCCCCTCCGGGAGCTCGGACAGCCAGTACGTCCCCGTCAGGGAGAGCGGGCCGTAGGGGGCCGAGGCCGCCTCGGCGCGCTCCTCGCGCCACTCTTTCCACCGCTGTCGCGCGTCACTCGTGCTCATGGCGGTCAACCCTTCCATACGGGCAGCGGAAGCCCGAGGTGGTCCCGGAGTGTCGACCCCGAGTACTCCGTGCGGAACGCGCCACGCTCCTGGAGCAGGGGGACGACCCGCTCGACGAAGTCGTCGAGCCCGCCGGGGGTGAGATGGGGAACGAGGATGAAGCCGTCCGCGGCCTCCTCGGTGACGAACTCCTCCATTCGCGCGGCCACTTGTCGCGGCGTGCCGATGAAGGACTGCCGCCCGGTCGCCTCGATCACGGTCTGCCGGATGGACAGGCCCTTGGCCTCCGACAGGGCGCGCCACTTGGCGGCGACGGCGAACGGATCGCCCAGCGGCACCCGGCCCTGGGTCAGCCGTCCTTGCGGGTCGGGGTCGACGTCGGGCAGCGGCCCGTCGGGGTCGTAGGCCGACAGGTCGCGGCCCCAGACCTGTTCCAGGGTGAGGATCGCGGTCTGCGGGGAGACCTGCTGTTCGCGGATGACGTCCGCTTTCTCCTGCGCCTCGGCGGCGGTGTCGCCCAGCACGAAGGTGACCCCGGGCATGATCTTCAGCTCCTCGGGCCGCCGCCCGTACGCCGCCAGCCGCCCCTTGACGTCGGCGTAGAAGGCGCGGCCCGCCTCCAGGGTGCCGTGCCGGGTGAAGATGACGTCGGCGGCGGACGCGGCGAACTCCCGGCCCTCCTCGGAGTCCCCCGCCTGGATCACCACGGGGTGACCCTGCGGGCTCCGGGGCACGTCGAAGGTACCGGAGACGGAGAAGTGCCGTCCGTGGTGGGAGAAGGGACGCGGAGTGCCGTCGGGGGTCCAGGAGTCCCAGATCTCCCTGGCCGTGGCGACGAACTCGGCGGCCCGGGTGTAGCGGTCGGCCCGGTCGAGGTAGCCGCCGCGCCGGAAGTTCTCGCCGGTGAAGGCGTCGGAGGAGGTGACGACGTTCCAGGCCGCGCGCCCGCCGCTGAGGTGGTCGAGGGAGGCGAGGCGCCGGGCGAGTTCGTAGGGCTCGTTGAAGGTGGCGTTGACGGTGGCGGCGAGGCCCAGCCGCTCGGTGACGGCGGCCAGCGCGTTCAGCACGGTGACCGACTCGGGCCGGCCGACGACGTCCAGGTCGTGCAGCCGCCCCTTGTGCTCGCGCAGCCGCAGGCCCTCGGCGAGGAAGAAGAAGTCGAAGAGCCCGCGCTCGGCGACGCGCGCGAGGTGCTCGAAGGAGGAGAAGTCGATCTGGCTGCCCGCCCTGGGGTCGGACCAGACGGTGGTGTTGTTGACGCCGGGGAAGTGCGCGGCGAGGTGCATCCGCTTGCGGATGGTCATGCGGTCTCCCTGACGGTGGTCTCCCCGACAGGGATCTCCCTGACGGTGGCGTAGCGATTGGCGGGGCGGGCCAGACACAGGTGCTCGCGGAGGGTGGAGCCGGGGTAGAAGCCGCGCAGCAGGCCCCGGTGCTGGAGGACGGGCACGGTGCCGTCGACGAGCAGCGCGAGGTCCCGGTCGGGGTCCCGGGGGCGGAAGTGGAAGCCGTCGGCGACGCCATCGGTGTACCAGCGGTCGACGAGGTCGGCGAGCGCGACCGCGTCGGCGGCCGCGTGGAGCGCGACCGGCAGCGAGGCGAGCACGACGAGCCGGCCGTCGTGGCCGCCGGGGTCGCGGCCGTGGGCCCGGGCGCGCTGCCGTAAGTCGCCGCGCGCGGCGCGGACGGCGTGGGCGGCCCGGGGGTCGTCCGGGTTCCCGACGCGGACGTAGGCGACGTCCGCGTGGCGGGCGGCGGTGGCCTGGGCGGCCGGCGCGGTGGCGTCGACGGCGACCACGGGGCGGCCCTGCGGCGGCCGGGGCACGATGGAGGGGCCGCGCACGCTGAAGCCGGGACCCTCGAAGTCGACGTGGTGGAGCTTGTCGCGGTCGATGAAACGCCCGGTGGGGACGTCCCGTATCTCGGCGTCGTCCTCCCAGCTGTCCCACAGCCGGGCGACGACGTCGGCGACGGCCTCGGCCTCGCGCCAGGCGGCCCAGGCGTCCGGCGCCTCGCGCCGCCCGAAGGCCGCCGCCTCGCGGTCGTCCGTGGACACCTCGACGGTCCAGCCGGCGCGGCCCCGGCTCGCCCAGTCGAGGGTGGCCAGGGCGGAGGAGACGTGGAACGGCTCGGTGTGGGTGGTGGTGACGGTGGGCACGAGCCCGATCCGCTCCGTGGCGGGCGCGACCCGGGCGAGCACGGCGAGCGCGTCGAGCCGCCCCCGCCCCCGCCCGGGCGGCCCGAACGAGTCGCCGAGCGTGACGAAGTCGAACCGCCCCCGCTCGGCGAGCCGGGCGGCGTCGACGTAGGGCTCGGCGGCGTAGGTACCGGCGCGGTCGAGAGCGACGGAGAGATGAAGCGGACGGGTGGGTTCAGGCATAGGGAAAAACCTCCAACAGGTTGTGGGCAGGCGTTCCGCAAGGCTGGGGGCACCCCCAGCGGTAGCTGGGGGAGGGTGGGCACAACCGACCCGCGGACGCGGACCGGCCTCAGCCCAGGAGCCGCAACAGCGCCCGCGCAGCGGCGTCGTTCTGCCGAAAGGCAGGCGCGTTCGTCCCCGGCCGCGCGAACGCACCCGAGGACCGCGCGTCCGTATGCGGCCCGAGCGCGAACCGCCGAGGATGCGGCACCCCGTCGGCCCCGAGGACCCGCCCGTCCTCGGGATGGACGGCGAGCAGCCCGGCGGGGGTGACCCGCACCTCTCCCCGCAGCCCCCGCAGCAGCGGGTCACGCGACCGGTCGACGGACGGCTCGGGCAACCGCGCCTCCACCAGCGCCCGCGCCTCGACGCCGAGGCCGGGCGCGCTGACGCTCCGCGCCCGGAACACCCCGCGTTCCGCGTCCGTCTCGTAGGCCGTGTCGGCGCCGAGGAACCGGACGGTCCCCGCGCGGGAGAGCGCGAGCAGTTGCCGCAGCCGGGGGCCGGGCGGCCCGGAGGCGAGGTAGCTGAAGAAGCCGTGCCACTCCGTGCCGATGTCGCCGAGCGGGGCGAGCTGCCCGTAGACGGAGAGCAGTCCGAGGAAGACGGCGAGGTCCGGGCTGTGGCAGGGGTTGTGGCGGCGGGCGAGGTCGGCCTCGATGTGGGCGCGCAGACCCTCCTGGAGGGCCTCCCCGTCGGGGAAGCGCAGCCCGGCGAGCGGGCGGTCGAGGCCCTCCAGGTCGAGCCGGTCGGCGGGGTCGGGCACGGACGCGGAGACCAGCGCGTCGAGTTCGGCGCTGCCGGGTGCGCAGACGGCGTACTTCTCCTCGAAGACCTGCCAGTCGACGGCCGTCCGCGCCGGGTGGGCGGTGAACAGCCGGTGGTAGTGGGCGAAGCCGAGTTCCTTCTCCACCAGCGGCCGGATGTCGCGGTGGTAGTCGAGCCGGCCGGGGCGGGCGCGCAGCTCCTCGATCTCGGCGGGGCCCAGGAAGCGCGGCAGCGGGGGCGGTTCGCCGTGCCAGCCGTAGCTCAGCTTGGCGCGGTAGGGGACGCCGCGCCGGGATCCGACGTGGAGGACGGGCTCGCGCCCGGAGGGGTGGTAGGTGAGCACGCCCTTGGTGTCGGTGGTGAACCGGCCCCCTCTGCCCTCGGTCAGCAAGGCCATGAGGTCGACGAAGGCGAGGCCGAAGCCGCGCACGAGGACGGGCTCGCCGGGGCGCAGCGCGTCCAGGTCGCTGTCGGCGGTGAACTCGGGCGGCAGGTAGGTCAGTCCGTGGTCGGTGGCGAAGGAGGCGAGGGCCTGTTCCCCGGGGCCGGGGTCGGCGTCGAGGTGGCCGAGGGCGAGGACGACGGCGTCGGCGAGGAGCGGCTGCCTCCGGCCCTCCAGCCATACCCGCTGCCGGCCGTCGCGGGGTCCGGAGAGCCGCACGGCCCGGCGGCGGTGCTCGTGGACGGTGATCCCGGCGGGCAGGGTGGCGACCGCGCGGTCGTACACCCAGGACAGGTAGGCGCTCTGGAGCCGTCGGCCGGCGAAGCTCCGGGGCGTCAGCTCCCGGGCCTCGGCGGCCGTTCCGGGATCGAGGCGGATCGTTTCGGCACCGTCGCGGACGCGGGCCGCCCACTCGGCGAGCGAGGGGCCGTGACGGACCGGGCCGGCGCATTCGACGGAGTCGTCGGTGTACATCGTGACGTCCTCGGCCATGGAGTTCATCCACAGCAGCGGGGACTGGTCGTGCCGCCAGACCCGGCCGCCGCCCGGTGGGTGGGGGTCGACGAGGTGGAGGTCGAGGCGGGCGCCCGCGAGGAGTTCGGGGGCGTTGGCGGCGATGCGCTCGACGAGGCCGGTGCCGCGCGGGCCCGCGCCGATGACGACGAGGGAGGGGACGGGGCGCGGGTGGGAAAGGGGGCGCGGGTGCGCGGGCATGCGAAGGCTCCGTGGATGCGGTGATCGAACACGGGATGGTGCCGCCTTCATCCGGACGCGCCCCTCAGCACGGCCGGATGTCGAGGCTAAGCCGGGGCCTCGGTGCGCTGTCAACCCTGTCCAGAACGGCGTCCACAGTGTGGGCAGCTCGTCTCAACTCGGTTGACGGAACAACCGGATGGCTGCTCCACTTACCTCATGCGTCCTGGGCAGCGGCTCGTCACCCGCGACCACATCGACTTCGGCCGGGTGTGGTCCGCCTCCTGTACGAGCTGACCGCGCGTCCTCGTACCGCCGAGACACGACGCGCGCCGTGGCGCCCGCGCGCCCCGGCGCCCGCTGCCTTCACCAGCGCGGCAGTTCTGCCGCACCCTCCCCTCGCACGTCCACGCACCGCACCTTCGGTCCGTGAGGTTCAGCAGTCACAGCCGCAGTCGCAACCGTCACAGCAGTCGCATCCATCGCAGCACTTGCTGCAACAGTCACAGCAATTGCAGCAGTCACCACAGTCGCCGCAATCGCCACCATCACAGTTGTCACAGCACTTGGCACACCAGCCCTCGCGCGGCTCCCCGGTCCAGGGGTCCTCGTAGGGGTCCTTGCAGCAGATCTGGCCGGTGCAGAACATGCCGGTCCAGACCGCGCAGCCCGCGATGAGCCCCCGCCGTCGCCGACGGCCGCCCCTCGGCGGCTCCGGCGGCGCGGTCGGCGGCATCACGGGCGGCGCCCCGAAGGCACCTTCGGGCGCGGCGTGCGCGTGCCCCGCCGTGTGCCCGTCGGCGGTGTGCCCGTGGGTCGCGCAGCCGCCGGTCGCGAACGCCCGGTCCACGGAACGTTCCAGCTCGTGCGCCAGCAGGAGGTGGGCCAGCCTGCCCTGGGACTTGCCGCCGAACTCCACGTCCCGCAGCGCCAGCCGCACCCCGCGCACCGCGTCGTCGCACAGCCGCCGCGCCTCGTCGAGGCCGGTGCCGGTGGCGGTGATGGGGTTCCAGGACCCGGTGCGGGCGTCCTCGTCCAGGTCCTCGACGGCGTCGAGGAGATGGGCGAGCCGACCGAAGAGCCGGCCCGCCTCCTCCAGGGCCGGCCGGTTGGCGGGCCTGCCCGCGAGCACGGCCGTGTACCCGAAGGCCATGGCGGTGGCCGTCTCGGTGGGCTCGGTGACCTCCAGCAGCGGGGTGCCCGGACCGGCCAGCGCCTCGACGCCCGCCTGCCGTTCGACGGCGTCGACCAGAACGGCCGTGTCGAAGCCGAGTTCCGCCCCCGTACGGGCACCCGCCCCCTCCCAGCGGGCGGCGATGCCGCGCGCGGCCGCCGCGACCGGGCGGCGCGCCAACAGCCCGTCGCCGTCGGCGACATGGTCGCGCATCTTCGCGGAGGCCAGGACGAGCGAGACCGTGGCGGCCAGCCGGGCGCCCTCGCCGTGGGCCACGGACGCGGAGCGCATCCCGCGCAACGGGCAGGGCCCGGCGGTGCGCCGCCAGGCTCCGGACTCCTTTGTCTCCGTGGACTGCGCCTCGACCAGCACCGATATGACGAGACCGTCATAATTGGTTGCTATTCGAGCGAATTGCCCGTGATCGCCCCTCAACGCCAGACAGAGCCCGCAGAGATGCGCCATCCACTCCGCTCGCATGCGCTCCGAGAGTCTGTGACGGCATGGCCTGATGATCCCGAACAAAACGTGTCCCCGTGTGTGGTGTCGATGTGCCCGGGCATCCTAGTCAGCGGGGACAATCGAGCTGGGCCGGAGGCCGTCCACTCCGGTCCATGCCGCATATGCCCAGGTCCGGCGCCTAAGGTCGGCTCATAGGAGTTTCTGACGCACCGCCACCCACTTTGCACCAGATGCGTCACGAAATCCCCGCATGGCCGCCATCCACTTGGCACATCATCCGCATCATGGACGACCATAGAGGAGCGGGCGGAACACACCGCGTGTGAGAGGAGGCGTCCATGGGATCGGTGCGCAAGGCGAGTGCGTGGCTTGGCCTCGTCGACGACAGCGATGACGAGCGCTACTACGGCGGCTACGAAGAGGACTCGGACGAGGGGACCGAGCCCGGCGACTCCTGGGTGACCAACCCCAAGGTCCGCGTGGCCGACGAGGTCGCGCAGGAACAGGGCACCCGTATCGCCACGGTCACCCCGGACGGCTTCCGGGACGCCCGGGGCATCGGCGAACTGTTCCGGGATGGCGTACCGGTCATCGTCAACCTCACGGGCATGGAGCCCAGCGACGCCAAGCGGGTGGTGGACTTCGCGGCCGGGTTGACCTTCGGCCTGCGCGGCTCGATCGAACGCGTGGCGAACAGGGTCTTCCTGCTCACCCCCGCCGACTACAAGGTCGTCAGCGGGGAGGGGGGCCGCGCGCAGGGCGGCTTCTTCAATCAGAGCTGATATGAGACGAGCCCGGGCAGGGGCTCACCGGAACGCGTCGAGGCCGGTGAGCGCCTTGCCCAGCACCAGCTGGTGCATCTCCACGGTGCCCTCGTAGGTCAGCACCGACTCCAGGTTCGTGGCGTGGCGCATCACGGGGTACTCGAGCGAGATCCCGTTGGCGCCCAGGACCGTCCGGGCGGTACGGCAGATCTCGATCGCCTCCCGCACGTTGTTGAGCTTTCCGAAGCTCACCTGCTCCGGCCGCAGCCGCCCCGCGTCCATCCGCTGTCCCAGATGGTGGGCCAGCAGTACGCCCTTGTGGAGCTCCAGCGCCATGTCGGCCAGCTTGGCCTGGGTGAGCTGGAAGCCGCCGATGGGCCGGCCGAACTGCTCGCGCGTGCGCGCGTAGTCCAGGGCCGTCTCGAAGCAGGTGCGCGCGGCACCCATCGCGCCCCAGACGATGCCGTACCGGGCGTGGTTGAGACAGCCGAGGGGGCCGCCCAGCCCCTTCGCCTCGGGCAGCACCGCGTCGGCGGGCAGCCGCACCTCGTCCAGGACCAGCTCGCTGGTGACGGAGGCGCGCAGCGACCACTTGTGCTTGATCTCGGGCGCGGAGAAGCCGGGGCTGTCGGTGGGGACGACGAATCCCCTGATGCCCTCGTCCGTCCGGGCCCAGACGACCGCGACGCCGGCCACCGAGCCGTTGGTGATCCACATCTTGCGGCCCGTCAGCAGCCAGTCGCCGCCGGCGTCGCGCTTGGCGTACGTGCGCATCCCGCCCGGGTCCGAGCCGTGGTCGGGCTCGGTCAGCCCGAAGCAGCCGATGATCTCGCCGGCCGCCATCCCGGGCAGCCAGCGCCGCTTCTGCTCCTCGGAGCCGAAGCGGTGGATGGCGTACATCGCGAGGGAACCCTGCACGGAGACGAGGGAACGGATGCCGGAGTCGGCCGCCTCCACCTCCAGACACGCCAGCCCGTACTGCACGGCGCTCGCGCCCGCGCAGCCGTAGCCGGTGAGCTGCATGCCGAGGGCGCCCATGGCGCCCAGCTCCCGGGCGAGCTCGCGCACGGGGACCTCGCCGCTCTCGTACCACTCCGCGATATGCGGCAGCACACGGTCGCGCGCCCAGCTCCTGACGGAGTCCCGGATGGCCCGGTCCTCGTCGGTGAGCAGGTCGTCGATGCCGAGCGGATCATGTGGATCGAACACGGTCAGCCTCCGGCTCGGTTCGGGGTGATCATCGCTTCCCCAGAACGCTACGGGTGGGTAACCCCCGGCGTCCAGACCTGGCCGGGGTGGGTTCGGCACCGCCGGGCCTCAGCCCTCCGTCGGCTCCAGACCCCTCGGCAGCCGCAGTGCCGCCACCGCTCCCAGCGCGAGCAGCCCCGCGCTCACCGCGAGCGTCACGTGCAGGCCGTGCACGAACGCGTCGCGGGCCGCCGCGCGCAGGGCCGTGCCGGCCGGGCCGTCGAGGCGGGCGGCGACTTCGTACGCCTCGCCCAGCGAGTGGCTCGCGGCCCGGCCCGCCGCGCTCGGGACGCCGGGGACGGCGTCGACGCCCGGCGCGTACGCCGCGTTCATGACGCTGCCGAGGAGCGCGATGCCGATGCCCGCGCCGAGCTGGTACGACGTCTCGCCGATCGCGGCCGCGCCGCCCGCCGCCCGCGCGGGGGCCTCGCTCAGCATCGACTCGTACGCTCCGAAGAGCGTGGTCTCCAGGCCGAAGCCGAGCAGGACGAAGCCGGCGATCAGCGCGTAGGGGCGGTCCTCCGGGCCCATGACGGTCAGTGAGAGCACCGCCATCGCGGTGAGCACGAAGCCCGCCGAGACCATCGCGCGCGGCCCGAACCGCTGGAGCACCCGCGAGCCGGCCAGGCCGGCGGCCATCGCGGCGAGGGTGAGGGGCAGCAGGCGCAGGCCCGTCTCGAGCGGGGTGAGGCCGAGGACGAGCTGGAGGTACTGCGCGGCGATGAGTTCCAGCCCGACCAGCGCCAGCATGGCCAGCACGATGCAGCCGACGGACGTGCCGAAGGCGGGCCGCGTGAACAGCGTCAGGTCGACGAGCGGGTGGGCACGGCGCCGCTGCCGCCGGACGAAGAGGACGAGCAGGGCGGCACCGACCGCCGCCGGGACGATCGTGCCGAGCGAGAGCGCCTCCGCGCCGCCCACCCGCTTGACCCCGTAGACGACGCCGAACAGGCCGAACGCCGCCATCAGCGCGCCGAGGACGTCCCACGGACCGTCGTGGTCGCCGGTCGACTCGGGCAGCAGCCAGCGGCCGACGGGGAGGCTGACGGCCATGAGCGGGATGTTGATGAGGAAGACGGAGCCCCACCAGAAGTGTTCCAGCAGGAATCCGCCGAGCAGCGGCCCGACGGCCGCGCCCACCGCTGCCACCGCGCTCCACACGCCGATGGCCAGGGCCCGCTCCCGGCGGTCGGGGAAGACCTGCCGGAGGATCGAGAGCGTCGCCGGCATGATCATCGCGCCGCCGGCGCCGAGCAGCGCCCGGGCGGCGATCAGGATCTCCGGTGTCGGTGCGACGGCGGCGAGCCCGGAGGCCACGCCGAAGAGGGTGTAGCCGAGGAGCAGCACCCGGCGGCGGCCGACCCGGTCGCCGAGGGTGCCGAAGAGGATGAGCAGCGAGGCGCAGACGAGGGGGTAGACGTCGACGATCCACAGCAGCTGTATCGCGCCCGGGCGCAGGTCCTCCGTGACGGCCGGGACCGCGACGTGCAGCACGGTGGCGTCGACGGCGACCAGGAGCAGGCTGACGCAGAGGACGACGAGCACGGTCCACCGGCTCGACGAGGCGGCACCCGGCCCTTCCGCGCGGCGCGGCCGGAGCCGCTGCCGGGGAACGCCGACCGGCCTTCTGGGGCCGGCGGTGGTCGTCCCGGACATCCACACACCTCCGTGTCATGCGCTCGCGGCCATGGGGCCGGGGAAACCAGTTGGGGACCAATGAGCCCCGGCGGTATCAGGGGGCGAGTGAGTCGACAGCGTACGCGAACCCCGACGGAACCCACGTGGCCCCTCTCACGTCCCCGGGCTGGGACAATCGATCGGTGACCGTTCGCGCCTCCTCCGTCTCCCGGGCCCCCGCCTCCGCCGGCATATCCGGCGACGGGCCCACCGGCATATCCGTCGGCGTCCCCGTCGGCGGCCGGCCCGCGCGACCCCTTGCCGTTCGGGTCCGTGCCGCGCTGCGCCGGGCTGCGCCCGCGCTGCTGCTCTACGCGGCGGTGCGCGTGCTGGGCGTGGTGGCGCTGGCGCTATGGGGGCCGGCGGACGGCAAGGAGGCGCGTCATCTGCTCTCGGCGCGCTGGGACTCGATCTGGTACGCGCGCATCGCCGAGCAGGGCTACGGCTACACGCTCCAGCTGGCGGGCGGCAAGGTCCACTCCGATCTGGCGTTCTTCCCGCTGCTGCCCTGGCTGGAGCGGTCGCTGTCGGCGATCTTCCCGCTGTCGGCGGGGGACGCGGGTCTGGTGGTCTCGGCGGTCGCCTCGCTCGCCGCCGCGTGGGGGATCTTCGCGGTCGGCGCGCTGCGATACGGGCGGCGGGCCGGGGTGGCGCTGGCGGTGCTGTGGGCGGCGCTGCCGGTGGGCGTCGTCGAATCGATGGCGTATTCGGAGTCGCTGTTCACGGCGCTGGCGGCATGGGGTCTGTACTGCGTGCTGACCGGCCGGTGGGCGTGGGCGGGCGCGCTGGCGGCGCTGGCCGGGCTGACCCGGCCGGTGGGCGCCGCCGTGGTGGCGGCGGTCTGGCTGACCGCGGCGGTGGTGCTGGTCCGGGCCCGCCGCCGGGGCGAGGCGCCGCCGTTCGGCCGGGTGCTGCCGGGGGTGGTGCTCGCGCCGCTGGGCTGGCTGGCGTATGTCGCCTGGGTGGGGGTGCGCACCGGTTCCGTCACCGGTTATCTCGATGTCCAGGGCGGCTGGGGCAATGGTTTCGACGGTGGACTGGCCTTCGGCTCGTTCATCTGGGAGCGGCTGACGGGCCCGGCCTGGCCGGCGGGGGTGGCGCTGCTGCTCGGGGTGGCCCTGGTGATCCGGCTGTATCTGGCCGGAGTGCGGCAGGGGCAGCCGCTGCCGCTGCTCGTCTATACGGGCACGGTGCTGCTGCTGGCGCTCACGGCCAAGGGGTACTTCGGGTCCAAGCCACGGCTGATGCTGCCCGCCTTTCCCCTGCTGCTGCCGCTGGCGGTGGCCCTGGCCCGGCTACGCACGGTACGCGCGGTGCCGGTGATGACGGCTGTCGCGCTTGCGTCGGCGGCCTATGGCGCGTTCTGGCTGCACGGTTCCGGCCCGCCATGATCGTAATTCCCGGGCGGCCCGGCGGCCCGCCGGGAAACGGCGCGGAACCCCTCGGCCACACACCGATAAACGGGGTCCCACGAAAAGGAATTAATGCCTCGCCAGGCTTTGACCAAAGCCGCTCGGGACTTCTTTAGCCGATTCTTATTCCGCCGTTTCAAACATGCGGCGCACCACGATTGAGACGCATTCCACATCACATCGTCATCACAAAGAGCCTCGATCGGCCGAACCCTCCTGTCACGCAATGTAACGTCGATTGAGTGCGTACCAACGACGAGCTCGTCCCTGCGGAGGAGCGCTCCCAACCCGTGCGGCCGCGGATGACCCGGACCCGTCTGGGCATCTTCGTGGCGACCTCCGTGGTCTACGTGGCGATCGTGGTCGGCGTGCTCACCACGTCCTGGCCGGTGCGCTTCGACTGGCAGGTCATGCTCTTCCGGCCCTACAAGCAGTGGCCGGAGATCCACGCCTTCCTCGACTACTTCGTGGTCCTGGGCCAGCGCGGCCCGACCGCCGTGGCCGTCGCGGCCTGGCTCGGCTGGTGTACGTACAAGCAGAAGACCCTGCGCCCGCTGCTGGTGCTGGGCACGTCGCTGCTGCTGCTCAACGCGACGGTGGGCGCCGCCAAGATCGGCATGGGCCGGCTCGGTCCGCACTACGCCACCGCCGTCGGCTCGAACGAGATGTTCGCCGGCGGCGACATATTCCCCTCGGGCCACACCGCGAACGCGGTGGTGACCTGGGGCGTCCTCGCCTATCTGGCCACCACGCCGCGCACCCGGCGGATCTCCTCGGTCTGCGCCGCGATGCTGGCGCTCGGCGTCGGGATGACCACGGTCTACCTGGGCACGCACTGGATGAGCGACGTCACCCTGGGCTGGACCGCCGGTCTGCTGGTGCTGCTGGCCCTGCCCTGGTTCGAGCCGCTGATGGCCCGTGCCGAGGGCTGGCTGCTGGGCGTCTGGCTGCGGCTGCGCAGCGGCCGGCTGCTCACCGCGCCCGTCCCCGCGCCGGTCGCGGCGTCCGTGCCGCTGGGCGCGCCGCGTGCCCCGGCCGACGACGAGCTGCCGGTCCGCGAGCCCGTGGGCGCCGGCAGCCGCTCGGGCGGCGGGTCGGCCGCCCGGGTCGCCGAGGGCAGAGCGCATCTGGCGCCCCGGCCGCACACGGTCCGCTCCGAGCGGAGCCCGGTCACCCCGGCCGGCAGCCGAAGGCCGCCGCACGCCGACCGGATGCCGCGCGGCACGTCGTTCGGCCCGTCGGCCGGGCGCGGCCGGGCCTGAGCCCGCGGGCGGAGACCGGTCACGCACACCGCGAAGGCGGCCCCGGAACTCTTCCGGGGCCGCCTTCGCGCACGTTCGGGGCCGCCTTTCGCGCGTCCGGCCGTCAGCCCTTCCAGCAGCGCCGTACGGTGCCGTGCTCGACCTCGAGGTTCAGCCGGCCGGCGCGGTACTCCATGGTGACGATCGCGCCGGGTGGCAGCGTCCGTACGTCCGTCCAGCCCTGGGCAAGCGCCCGGGCGGTGGCTTCGTCGGTGGGCAGGCCGACGTAGGCGTCGGGGTCGTCGTCGGGATCGGCGGGGAGTCCGGGGAGGGTTGCCATGGCAGTCACCGTAGGCGTCCGGGCGGGGCGTCGCCCAGCCTCCCGTCGCCGCCGGGTCCGCCACTGGTCACACTTCTGTCACAGTGACCCCGAGGGGGTTTGCGCCGAATTCCCTCACCCCCACGGGGTGTTCCTTTTCCCTCGCGATGCCTCCACAAAAACTCGCCGGTGAATTCACCACTTCTTCCCGGACGCCCCTCCGGCAACTCCCCCGGCGCCCCGGTGAATTCCCGTCCCGCGCCCCTGCCCGGCATTGATCCACGGGAATTACCCGGGGTACGTCCCTATCGGCGCGAGAGCCCTCGGAATTCCACGTTCCGGAACGTTCCGGTGAGGAGGCACCCTCGCGCGCGCGGCGCCGCCGGAGCATCATGGCGGGTGCCCGCGAGGACACTCGCGTATCCGAGAGCACCACAGGCGAGGGGGCACGGATGGGGACCGACACCGCGCAGGCCGCCGCGGCCGGACCGGCCGGGCCGGCCGGGGAGCGCAGCCCCGGCCGGATCATCGTGGACTGGCTGACGACCACCGACCACAAGAAGATCGGGAACCTGTACCTGATCACATCGTTCGGCTTCTTCCTCATCGGCGGGCTGCTCGCCATGCTGATGCGGGCCGAGCTGGCCCGCCCCGGGCTCCAGCTGATGACCAACGAGCAGTTCAACGAGGCGTTCACCGCGCACGGCACGATCATGCTGCTGCTGTTCGCCACCCCGGCCTTCGCCGGCTTCGCCAATGCGATCATGCCGCTGCAGATCGGCTCGCCGGACGTGGCCTTCCCCCGGCTGAACATGTTCGCCTACTGGCTCTATCTCTTCGGCGGGCTGATCGTGGTCTCCAGCCTGCTGATGCCCGAGGGCGGCGCCGCCTTCGGCTGGACCGCCTACGCCCCGCTGAACAGCGCGGTGCGCTCACCGGGCATGGGCGCCGACATGTGGATCATGGGGCTGGCCCTCTCCGGCTTCGGCACCATCCTCGGCGCGGTCAACTTCCTGACCACGATCATCGGGATGCGCGCCCCCGGGATGACGATGTTCCGGATGCCGGTCTTCACCTGGAATGTGCTCTTCACCTCGATCCTCATCCTCCTCGCCTTCCCCGTGCTGGCGGCGGCGCTGCTCAGCCTGGAGGCGGACCGGCGGTTCGGGGCCCTGGTCTTCGAGCCCCAGTGGGGCGGGGCGCTGCTGTGGCAGCACCTGTTCTGGTTCTTCGGCCACCCAGAGGTCTACATCATCGCGCTGCCGTTCTTCGGCATCATCACCGAGATCATCCCGGTGTTCTCCCGCAAGCCGATCTTCGGCTATCTGACGCTGGTGGGCGCCACCATGACCATCACGGCCCTGTCGGTGGTG
Organism: Streptomyces luteoverticillatus; assembly: GCF_003970715.1. Classification (NCBI taxonomy): domain Bacteria; kingdom Bacillati; phylum Actinomycetota; class Actinomycetes; order Kitasatosporales; family Streptomycetaceae; genus Streptomyces; species Streptomyces luteoverticillatus. The sequence goes on from NZ_CP034587.1 coordinate 1,626,395, forward strand.
GTCTGGGCGCACCACATGTTCGCCACCGGCGCGGTGCTGCTGCCCTTCTTCTCCTTCATGTCGTTCCTGATCGCGGTGCCGACCGGGGTGAAGTTCTTCAACTGGATCGGCACGATGTGGAAGGGCTCGCTGTCCTTCGAGACGCCCATGCTGTGGGCGGTGGGCTTCCTGGTGAGCTTCCTCTTCGGCGGTCTGACCGGGGTGATCCTCGCCTCGCCGCCGCTGGACTTCCACGTCACCGACACCTACTTCGTCGTCGCCCACTTCCACTACGTGGTCTTCGGCACGGTGGTCTTCGCGACGTTCGCCGGCTTCTACTTCTGGTGGCCGAAGCTCACCGGGAAGATGCTGGACGAACGGCTGGGGAAGATGCACTTCTGGACCCTGTTCACCGGCTTCCACCTCACCTTCCTCGTCCAGCACTGGCTGGGCGCCGAGGGGATGCCCCGCCGCTACGCCGACTACCTGGCGGCCGACGGCTTCACCGCGCTCAACACCGTCTCCTCCATCGGGGCGTTCCTGCTGGGCCTGTCCAACCTGCCGTTCTTCCACAACATCTGGAAGACCGCCAGGTACGGCAAGAAGATCGAGGTGGACGACCCCTGGGGCTACGGGCGCTCACTGGAGTGGGCGACCTCCTGCCCGCCGCCCCGGCACAACTTCCTCACGCTGCCGCGCATCCGCTCCGAGTCCCCGGCCTTCGACCTCCACCACCCGGAGACCGTCCGGCCGGAACAGCCGCACGCCGCGGCCGAGTCCACCGGCTGAGCCCGGCCGCTACCGGCCGGCCGCGGGCGGGCGCTCGACGACGCGCACCGAGAGGTCGTTGTCGGCGGTGTAGTACGGGCCCGCCTGGGCAGGGGCATGCGGGGCGGTCACGTCCCGCGCCGGGTAGACGAAGACGTGCTTCTTGTCGGCGACGTCGTCCAGGATGCGGGCCAGGCGGACCGGGGTGCCCTCCGGTCCGCGCAGCCACAGGTCCCACACCTGCGGGCCGCCCCGCCACTCCTCGCACAGCCCGGCGAAGGGCAGGGCGAAGGCGAAGTCCTGCCCCTCGGCGGCGGTGAGCGGGACCGTGACGGTCAGGCCCGCCCGCCGGCAGCGGGCCTCCACGACCGCGCCCGCCAGCCAGGCCCCGGGGTCCTCCACCCGGTGGAGGGTGCCCCGGACGGTTATGCCGTCGGGGTCGACGAGCACGTCCCCGGCCTCCGCGTGGGGGGCGCGCTGCCAGCTGCGCAGCGAGAGGTTGCCGTGCTTGGTGGCGTAGGGGATGCGCACGGCCAGCGGGGAGGTGCTGGGGCCGGGCCGGCGGTCGATCAGGGAGCGCAGATCGGCGAGGCCGGGGAGCAGCCGGCGCGGGGTCTCCTCGCCGCAGTCCAGATGGACGTCCCAGCGGCCCTCGGGCAGGGCGACGGTGCTGGGCAGCACGGCCCGCAGCCGGCCGGTCCCGTTGGGGGTGAGGGGCAGCCGGACCTCCTCGTCCTCCTCACCTCCGCGCAGCCGCAGCACGAGCGCGGCGGACCAGTGGGCGTCGGCGGCGCGGCCGGGGGCGTCGAGGTCGAAGGTGAGCCCGCCCGCGGAGTCCGCGATGCAGTCGGCGCTGGGGTTCCCCGCGCCGGCGGACAGGGGAGGGGCAGACACGATGACGCACTCCTCGGAAGTGGTGGTCGGGGCGGGGCGGTCATCGGCCCGCGCGGGCACGGTGGGATGGGTCGGCGTCGGCGTCATGCGGCGCGTACTTTCCGCAGGGCGGAGCGGCCGCGGTCCTTGGCCTGGAAGGCCGTGCTGAGCAGGGCGCCCCGGGTGCGGTGGAGCCCGCCCCGGAGGCCGCCGCGGGTGCGCAGCCCGGCGAAGAGGGTCTCGTAGCGGGCGGCGACGGCCGCGGGGTCGAAGCGTGCCGAGCTCGCCAGCGCCGCCGCGCCCATGCGCCGGCGCAGCTCGTCGTCGCCGATCAGCCGCAGCAGGGCGGCGGCGATGGCCTCGGTCCTCCCGACGGGCACCAGCAGGCCGTCGGCGCCGTCGGTGATGATCTCGCCGGGGCCGTGCGGGCAGTCGGTGGCAACCACCGGCAGCCCGCAGCGCATCGCCTCCACGATCGTCATGCCGAAGGACTCCAGGCTGGAGGTGACCGCGCCGATGGAGCCCTTGACCCACTCGGCCTCCAGGGGGTTGGCGGGGCCCATGAGGTAGACGTGGTTGTAGAGGCCGAGCTTCTCGATCAGTGCCCGCAGCCTGGGGCGCTCGGCTCCGGCGCCGTAGACCCGCAGCCGCCAGTCAGGGCGCTCGGCCACGACCAGGGCGAAGGCGCGGACGAGCACGTCGTAGCGCTTGGCGGGGGCCAGCCGCCCGGCCGCGATCACCCACTTCCCACTGCCGTCGGCGGGCGCGACCGCCGGGGCGGGCACCCCGTTGGGCACCGCCTCGACGCGCACGCCGGGCAGCCGCATCAGCCGCCGGTAGGTGCGCGCGTCCGCCTCGGTGACGGTGGTGACGGCGTCGAGGCGCGGATAGTGCGTCCGCAGCACGCGCTTGAGCCGCTCGGAGTGGGTGCCGAGCGTCAGGTGTTCCTGGCCCACGCGGACCGGGCCGCGCCGGGCCTGCTGGGCGATGTGGACGTTGAGGCCGGGCCGGGTGCCGACGACCACGTCGCAGTCCAGGCGGCGCAGGTGCTCGGCGATCCGGCGGTCCGTCAGGGCGCTGTACTGCCCGTGGCGTCCCTCGGCGGCGGGGAAGACGACGGCGGGGCGCCCGTGGTCCGGGTCGTCGCCCTCGTAGCCGGGGCCGCCTCTGCGCAGGTCCACCAGGTGCCTCAGCCGCACCTTGCCGCCGGGGGCGAGGGCGGGCTCCTCGCGGTGCCGGAAGACGGAGACGATCTCCACGTCGTGCTGCTCGGCGAGGGTGCCGGCGAGGGTGGAGGTGGTACGGACCGTGCCGCCGATCCCGTACGCGTTGTGGATCAGGAATGAGATGCGCATTCGTCCCCATGCCGCCGTATGCCGCGGATCCGCCCCGGGCCCGCCTCTACCGAGAGGTTAGACCGTGGGCGGGGGCCGGGGGTTGGCCTTGATCGCCAAGTCGTGCCGCAAGCGTTGCCCCATCGGTAGCCGCGCCCGGGAACTTTTCCGGAGCGTGACCCATGCCATGGATCCTCCGTTGTCTCCTTACGAGCCGGGAACCGCCCGGTTCGACCGCGCCCTGCGATGAGAACAACCGACCTACCTAGGTTTCGAGGAGCCCCCGTGCCGCGCATGCTCGATGTCAGCGACGAGGTACGTGCCGAGATCGGCGACGAAGAGGCGGAGCGACTGCTCGGCGGCGAGAACGCCCCGGATGTGTACGACTGCACCTCCTGCCGTACCCCCGGCCACACCGGCCAGGTGCCCACCAGCACCGTGCTGTTCGTCGGCGAGGAGACGGCCGTGCTGGCCTTCGCCCACGCCAGTTGCATTCCCTCCCAGGTCGTCCCGGTCGCCGAGGCGCAGCTCCAGGGCGCCGTCGCGTCCATCACGGCCGAGGGCGGCGAGGGGACGGCCGTCCGCCGCGAGATGCCGCTCCAGGCCGAGCTCGGGGTGACGAGCGGACTGGTGCTGGTCGGCGGCGAGGTGCAGCCGGCGCTGGTGGTCGAGCCGCTGGGGCCGATCGCCCGCCCGGGCACCTCCGGGCCGGTGGACGTCTTCCTGGAGCTGCTCCACGAGCAGGGCTTCGCCCCGGTCGCCGACGTCGAGCAGGCCCCGGCGGCGCTGCCGGGCTGGTCGGTGCTGCTCGCCATGGGCCGGCTGCACGCGGTCCTCCAGCCGCCGGCCGGCGGTACCGCGCCCCAGGCGTGGTGGCAGGCGCACCAGGCGATGCAGGTCGCCGACGGCTGGCGGGCGGCCGTCAACAAGACGCGCCGGGTGCTGGTCTACTGCGCCCCGGCGGGGACGATCGGCTCCCAGCCCCGGGAGGACCTGCTGCGGGAGGCACTGGACCGGGCCGCGGCGGCCGGGCGTCTGGTGGGGGCGGCCATGCCGCTCGCGGGCACATGAACGGGGGGCGCGTGAACGGGTCCGAGGCGGACGAGCCGGAGTCGCGCTCCCCGGTAAACCAGGACTTTTATCCTGTAGTCCACCCGGGCGGGACGCTCCCCGCCATCCATTCGCCGCGTGGACCGCATCCGACGGGCCTTGAGGTCGTTGGCAGGGATGTGTACTCATACGAACCCGCCCGGACCTCGTACAACCACATCCCCGGCATGCGGCCACCCCGCGACGCCTCCTCGGAGAGTCACCCCACCTCGGTCACCCCGATCTTCGACGCCCTCTGCTCCGAATACCGGCGGGCCTTCCGGGCCCTGCCCGGTGACCGCTCCGGCGAGGAGGAGCTGACCTTCAAGGCCTTCGGCCACCGCGGCACCTACGGCTACGCGGGTCAGCTCACCGGCCCGGCCGCGTACCCCGGATCCTCGGGGTACAACGCGGTCTGGGATTCGTACTACGGACGGCAGCGCGGTGGTCAGCTGCCCGCGCTGCCCCCGGGGCAGCGGGACGGCCGCGGCCGGGGCTTCTGACCCAGAAGCCCCGGGCGCCGAGCCGCCCCGGCGTGCTCCGCGTTACTTCTTCTTGCCGCGCTTCTCGCTGCTGTGCCCACCCGGGGGGTGACCCCCGGACCCCCAGCCGCTCCGGGGCACCCGGCGTTACTTCTTCTTGCCGCGCTTCTCGCGCACCCGCACCGAGATGTGGATCGGTGTGCCCTCGAAGCCGAACTCCTCACGCAGTCGGCGCTCGACGAAGCGGCGGTAGCCGGCCTCCAGGAAGCCGGAGGCGAAGAGCACGAAGCGCGGCGGCTTGGTGCCCGCCTGCGTACCGAAGAGGATGCGCGGCTGCTTGCCGCCCCGGATCGGGTGCGGGTGGGCCGCGACGAGCTCACCGAGGAAGGCGTTCAGGCGGCCGGTGGGGACCCGGGTCTCCCAGCCCGCCAGCGCCGTCTCGATCGCCGGGACGAGCTTCTCCATGTGCCGGCCGGTACGGGCCGAGACGTTCACCCGCGGCGCCCACGCGACCTGCTGGAGCTCGGTCTCGATCTCCCGCTCCAGGTAGTAGCGGCGCTCCTCGTCGAGGTTGTCCCACTTGTTGTAGGCGATGACCACGGCACGGCCGGCCTCGACGGCCATGGTGATGATGCGCTGGTCCTGGACCGAGATGTTCTCGCTCGCGTCGATCAGGATGACCGCGACCTCGGCCTTCTCGACGGCGGCCGCCGTCCGCAGGGAGGCGTAGTAGTCGGCGCCCTCCTGGAGGTGGACGCGCTTGCGGATGCCCGCCGTGTCCACGAACTTCCAGGTGGTGCCGCCCAGCTCGATCAGCTCGTCGACCGGGTCACGGGTGGTGCCGGCCAGCTCGTTGACGACGACCCGCTCCTCGCCCGCGACCTTGTTCAGCAGGGAGGACTTGCCGACGTTCGGACGGCCGATCAGCGCGATGCGGCGCGGCCCGCCGAGCACCCCGCCGAAGGTCTGGGCCGGGGCCTCGGGCAGCGCCTTGAGGACCTCGTCCAGCATGTCGCCGGTGCCACGGCCGTGCAGCGCGGAGACCGGCATCGGCTCGCCCAGGCCCAGCGACCACAGCATGGCGGCGTCGGCCTCGGAGGAGGGACCGTCGACCTTGTTGGCGCACAGCACGACGGGCTTGCCCGCGCGGCGCAGCAGCTTGACGACGGCCTCGTCGGTGTCGGTGGCGCCGACGGTGGCGTCCACGACGAAGACCACGGCGTCGGCGGCCTCGATCGCGTACTCCGCCTGGGCGGCGACGGACGCGTCGATGCCGAGGACGTCCTGCTCCCAGCCGCCGGTGTCGACGACCTTGAAGCGGCGGCCGGCCCACTCGGCCTCGTAGGTGACGCGGTCGCGGGTGACGCCGGGCTTGTCCTCGACGACGGCCTCGCGGCGGCCGATGATGCGGTTCACCAGCGTCGACTTGCCGACGTTGGGGCGACCGACGACGGCGAGCACGGGCAGCGGGCCGTGGCCGGCCTCGCCGAGCGCGCCCTCGATCTCGTCGGCGTCGAAGCCCTCCTGCGCCGCGAGCTCCATGAACTCCGCGTACTCGGCGTCGCCAAGCTCACCGTGCTCGTCGCCGGTGTGGATCTGGTCGTCCATGAAGTCCGTTCCTCGTTCTTCTGTATCGTCGGCGGACCCTTACGGCCCGCTACTTCAAGTCTCGGTCAGCGGCCGGTCAGCCGCTTGGCGTCCGCCAGGTGGGCGCCGAGGCGCTCCTGGATGCGCGTGGTCGCCTCGTCCAGCGCCTTGCGGGTGCGCCTGCCGCTGCCGTCGCCCGCCTCGAACGGGTCTCCGAAGACCACGTCGACGCGGCTGCGCAGGGGCGGCAGCCCCCGCACGGCCCGGCTCTTCCGCTCGCCACTGCCCAGCACCGCCACCGGGACGATCGGCGCGCCCGACCGTACGGCGAAGTAGGCCAGGCCCGCGCGGAGCGAGGCGAAGTCGCCCTCGCCCCGGGTGCCCTCGGGGAAGATGCCCAGGACCCCGCCGTCCTCCAGCACGCCCAGCGCGCCGGTGATGGCCGTCCGGTCGGTGCCCGAGCGGTCGACCTCCAGCTGGCCGATGCCACGCAGGAAGGGGCCGAGCGGGCCCACGAACGCTTCCTTCTTGATCAGGAAGTGCACGGGCCGGGGGGCCGTGCCCATGATCATCGGACCGTCGACGTTGTGGGTGTGGTTGACGGCCAGTATGCAGGGCCCGGCGGCGGGCACCCGCCAGGCGCCCAGCACCCGGGGCTTCCACAGCCCGTACATCAGGCCGATGCCGATCCGCCGCCCGACGGCGGCACCGGAGGAGGTCACGCCGACCGCTTCTCCTCCACCAGGGTCACCACGCACTCGATGACCTGCTCCAACGTCAGTTCGGTGGTGTCCACCTCGACGGCGTCGGCGGCCTTCGCCAGCGGGGACGTCTTCCGGCCGGAGTCGGCCGCGTCCCGCTTGACCAGGGCGGCCCGGGTGGCGGCCAGGTCGACGGCCTCCTTGCCCTTGAGCTCACCGCTGCGGCGGGCGGCACGCGCCTCCGGGGAGGCGGTGAGGAAGATCTTGACGTCGGCGTCCGGGAGCACGGTGGTGCCGATGTCCCGGCCCTCTACGACGATGCCGTAAGGCGCCTCGGCGGCGATGGCGCGCTGCAGCTCGGTCATCCGGGTGCGCACCTCGGGCACGGCGCTGACCGCGCTGACGGCCCCGGTGACCTCCTGGGTGCGGATGGGCGCCGAGGCGTCCGCGCCGTCGACCGTGATCGTGGGCGCGGAGGGGTCGGTACCGGAGACGATCTCCGGCTTGCCCGCGGCGTCGGCCACGGCGGCCGGGTCGTTCACATCGATGCCGTTGCTCAGCATCCACCAGGTGATCGCCCGGTACTGGGCGCCGGTGTCCAGGTAGCGCAGGCCCAGCTTGGCGGCCACGGCCTTGGACGTGCTGGACTTGCCCGTGCCGGAGGGGCCGTCGATGCCGACGACGACTGCTGCCGGAGCGGTCCGGGCGGCGGTTTCCACGGTGTTGGGCACCTTCCTCGTACACGGGGCGTTTCCTGGCGGATCGCCTTGATGGCTCACTCAAGGTTACTGGCTCGCCGGACCGCCCCGCGCCGCCCTACGGCCCCCGGGCCGCACGGGCCCTACTGGCGGACCGCCCAGCCCCGGTCGCGCAGCGTCGCGGCCAGGGCCGCCGCGGCGGAGGGCTCGACCATCAGCTGGATCAGACCCGACTGCTGGCCCGTGGCGTGCTCGATGCGGACGTCCTCGATGTTGACGCCCGCGCGGCCCGCGTCCGCGAAGATCCGGGCCAGCTCGCCGGGCTGGTCGCCGATGAGGACGATCACCGTCTCGTAGGTGGCCGGGGCCGCGCCGTGCTTGCCCGGCACCCGGGCCCGGCCGTCGTTGCCGCGCCGCAGCACGTCCTCGATGCCGGCCACGCCGCCCGCCCGCTTGTCCTCGTCGGCGGACTCCAGGGCGCGCAGCGCCCGTACGGTCTCGTCGAGGTCGGCGGCGACGCCCGCGAGGACGTCGGCCACCGGGCCGGGGTTCGCCGAGAGGATGTCGAGCCACATCCGGGGGTCGGAGGCGGCGATCCGGGTGACGTCGCGGATGCCCTGGCCGCACAGCCGCACGGCCGTGTCGTCGGCGCCGCGCAGCCGGGCGGCGACCATGCTGGAGATCAGCTGCGGGGTGTGGGAGACCAGCGCGACGGCCCGGTCGTGGGCGTCGGCGTCCATCACGACGGGCACCGCGCGGCACAGGGCGACCAGCTCGAGGGCGAGGTTGAGGACCTCGGTGTCGGTCTCGCGGGTCGGGGTGAGCACCCAGGGCCGGCCCTCGAACAGGTCGGCGATGGCCGCCATGGGCCCGGAGCGCTCCCGGCCGGCCATCGGGTGGGTGCCCAGATAGCCGCTGAGGTCGCAGCCGAGCGCCTCCAGCTCGCGGCGGGGGCCGCCCTTGACGCTGGCGACGTCGAGATAGGCCCGGGCGAGACCGCCCCGGATCGCCCCGTCGAGGGTCGCCGCGACGTGCGCGGGGGCACGGCCACGATGGCCAGGTCCACGGGCCCGTCGGGCGCCTGGTCCGTGCCGGCGCCGCGCGCCGCGGCCGTACGGGCCTGGGCGGGGTCGTGGTCCATCAGGTGCACCCGCACACCGCGGCCCGCGAGGGCGAGGGCGGCGGACGTGCCGATCAGTCCGGTTCCGATGACGAGGGCGGTTCTCACGCCCCCAGCCTAGTGGGGCGGCCGGGCCGGCATGATCGGGATCGTCGCGTCGGGTAGAACGATGTCCATGATCTATCACGTGGTGCCCCTGGACGACTGGCTCGCCGTGCCCGACCGCCCCTACTCCCCCGCCTCCCTCTCCGAGGAGGGCTTCGTCCACTGCTCGCCCGACGAGGAGACCACGCTGGCCGTGGCGACGGCGTTCTACCGCGAGGTGCCGGGGCCGCTGATGGTGCTGCTGATCGACGAGCACAAGCTGGACGTGATGGTCCGCTGGGAGGCCGCCGACCCCGCCCCGCCGCCCGGCGTGGCCCCCGGCACCCTTTTCCCGCACGTCTTCGGCCGGATCACGCGTGACGCGGTCGAGGGAATGATGGAGATCCAGCGCGACGAGGAGGGGCGGGCGACGGGCCTGACGGTGTGGTCCTGACCTCCCGGTGACGCCGAACGCCGGACGGGCTGACCTTGTCAGCCCGTCCGGCGTTCGAGGACCGGGGTCCGGGGCGGAGCCCCGGGAAAACGCGACCTACAGGTCGACCTCGCGCATCAGCATGCCGACCTCGGTGTTGGTCAGGCGGCGCAGCCAGCCCGACTTCTGGTCGCCCAGGGCGATGGGGCCGAAGGAGGTGCGGACGAGCTTCTCGACCGGGAAGCCCGCCTCGGCGAGCATGCGGCGGACGATGTGCTTGCGGCCCTCGTGGAGGGTGACCTCGACGAGGTAGTTCTTGCCGGTCTGCTGGATGACGCGGAAGTTGTCCGCGCGGGCCCAGCCGTCCTCCAGCTGGATGCCGCTCTTGAGCTGCTTGCCGATGTCGCGCGGCAGCGGGCCCGTGATGGCGGCCAGGTACGTCTTCTGCACGCCGTACTTGGGGTGCGTGAGGCGATGGGCCAGCTCACCGTGGTTGGTGAGCAGGATGATGCCCTCGGTCTCCGTGTCGAGCCGGCCCACGTGGAACAGGCGGGTCTCGCGGTTGGTGACGTAGTCGCCGAGGCACTGGCGGCCGTCCGGGTCCTCCATGGTGGAGACGACGCCGGCCGGCTTGTTCAGCGCGAAGAACAGGTACGACTGGGTGGCGACCGTCAGGCCGTCGACCTTGATCTCGTCCTTCTCCGGGTCGACGCGCAGGCCCTGCTCGGTGACGATCTGGCCGTTGACCTCGACGCGGGCCATCTCGATCAGCTCTTCGCAGGCGCGGCGCGAGCCCATGCCGGCACGGGCCAGCACCTTCTGCAGGCGCTCGCCCTCCTGCTCGGCGCCGGGGAAGGTCTTGGGCGTCTTCACCTGCGGCTTGTTGTGCCGCTCCCGGTTGCGCTCCTCGATCTTGGCGTCGAGCTCGCGCGGGCGGGCGGGGGCGTAGCCGTGGCCGCGGGCGGGCCCGCTGCTGCGGCCGCCGGAGCCGGCCGTGGAGCTCCGCTTGGGGCCGCCCTTGGCACCGCCGCGGGCCGCCGCGCCGCGGCCGCTCGTGGGGCCGCTCTGACGGCCGCTGGTGGCGCCGCCACGAGTGCGCTCGGCGTCGGGACCCACGTCGTAGCGGCGCTCCTCGGGGCGCGGACGGCGCGGACGCTCCTGCTGCCGGTCGTCACGACGGTCGTCGCGGCGGTCGTCACGACGGTCCCCGCCGCGACCGCCGTCGTAGCGCCCGCCCTCGGAGCGGCCGCCGTAGCCGCCACCGCCGTAGCCGCCGCCGGAGCGGCCGCCGCTCTCGGGGCGTCCGCCACCGGAGCGGCCGCCGCCCGGGCGCCCGCCACCGGACCCCGGACGGGGGGACCCTCCTCGGGCACCCCGGTTGTCCCGGTCGCCGCTTCCGCTGTTCCTGCCGCTGCTTCGCATCAAAGTTCCGTCTTGTCGTCCGCTTCGGTGTCCGGGGCATCCGGATCGAATGACGGCACCCCTTCCGGGGAGTCGCCCTCGACCGCTTCGGCCTCGGGGAGGAACGGGGCGAGCTCGGGGAGCTCGTCCAGGCCGCGCAGGCCCATCCGCTCCAGAAAGTAGTTCGTCGTCCTGTACAGGATCGCACCTGTTTCGGGTTCCGTCCCCGCCTCCTCCACCAGGCCCCGCTGGAGAAGGGTGCGCATGACGCCGTCGCAGTTCACTCCGCGTACGGCCGAGACCCGCGAACGGCTGACCGGCTGACGGTACGCGACCACGGCCAGAGTCTCCAGCGCGGCCTGGGTGAGCCGGGCCTGCTGGCCGTCGAGGACGAAGGCCTCGACGGCGTCGGCGTACTCGGGACGGGTGAAGAAGCGCCAGCCGCCCGCGACCTGGCGCAGCTCGAAGCCGCGCCCCTGGATCGTGTACTCGTCGGCCAGCTCGCGCAGCGCGTCGGCGATCTCGCGGCGGGGCCGGTCGAGGACCTTCGCGAGGTGCTCGTCGGTGGCCGGCTCGTCGACGACCATCAGGACGGCCTCCAGCGCGGGCTTCAGGGCGAGCCCCGCCAGGCCCTCGGGGTACGTCGTGCTCTCGGTCACCGTGCGCTCTCCTCCGGGTCGGTCTCCGGGTCGGTCTCCGGGCCGGTCTCGGAACCGGTCTCCGGATCGGTCTCCGGCTCGCGGTCGAACTCGTCGGTCACCAGCGGGGCGGCGTCGGCCGTGCCGCCCGTCCAGCGGACCGTCAGGGCCCCCAGAGCCTCGCCCTGGTCCAGGGCGACGGCCTTCTCGCGGTAGAGCTCCAGCAGGGCCAGGAAGCGCGCCACGACGGTGAGGGTGTCCGCGGCGTCGGCGGTGAGCTGGGCGAAGGTCGCCTCGCCGGACGTCCTGAGCCGGGCCACGACGACCTCGGCCTGCTCCCGGACGCTGACCAGGGGCGCGTGGATGTGGTCGACGTAGACCTGCGGCGGGGGCTTGGGCCGCATGGCCTTCGCGGCCAGCTCGGCCAGCCGCTCGGGGCCGATGCCGAGGACGACCTCGGGCAGCAGCTCCGCGTGGTGCGGCTCCAGGCCGACCGTACGGGGGTGGCGGCGGCCCTCATGGGCCAGCCGGCCGCTGAAGATCTCCGCGATGCGCTTGTACGCCCGGTACTGGAGCAGCCGGGCGAAGAGCAGGTCGCGGGCCTCCAGCAGGGCGAGGTCGGCCTCGTCCTCGACCTCGGCGGCGGGCAGCAGCCGCGCCGCCTTGAGGTCGAGGAGCGTCGCCGCGACGACCAGGAACTCCGTGGTCTGGTCGAGATCGAAGTCGGGGCCCATGGCACGGAGGTGCGCCATGAACTCGTCGGTGACCTTGGACAGGGCCACCTCGGTGACGTCGAGCTTGTGCTTGGCGATCAGCTGCAGCAGCAGATCGAAGGGCCCCTCGAAATTCGCCAGCCGAACGGTGAACCGCCCCTCGCCTCCGGCGGGGGTCTCCGACGCGGCGGGCTCTGCCGCGAGACGTTCGTCGGGGGTGGTGGCGCCGCCGGGGCGTGCCGGCTCGGGCCGGGGGCCCGGGCCGGGGCCCAGGGGTCGGCGGGCCGGAGAGGAGGCGGCTGCGGGCATCGGGTTTCCAGGGTGGGGCGGAGCGGGCCGTACAGGCCGTGATCAGCGAGGCTAGCGCAGCGGAACCGCTCAGCGGCCGCGCAGGCGCCGTACGAGGATGCTCGCGTCGCCGCGCTGCTCCAGGTCGGCCAGGACGACCGCGACGGCCTCCCGGACGATCCGGCCCCGGTCGACGGCGAGCCCGTGCTCGCCGCGCAGCACCAGCCGGGCGTGTTCGAGGTCCATGAGCTCCTCGGCGGAGACATAGACGGTGATCTTCTCGTCGTGCCGCTCCCGGCCGCTGGGGCGGCGTCCGGACGCGCGGCCGCGGCGCTTGGGCTGGGCGGCGGCGGGCTCGACCGTGTTGCGGGCGGCCGGGGGCTGGGGGGCGGCGGTGCGCCGCTCGGCCTCCGGCTCCTGGCCCGCCGCGGCCGGCGGCACGGCGGCGGTGCGGCCCTCGGGGACGGCGGCGGTCGTCTTCCCCGGCCGCTCGCCGTCGGGCGCGTCACCCGGGCCCGGCACCCTCGGCGGCGTCTCGCCGTTCGCCTTGCGGCGCGGGGAGGAGGCCTGGAGGCCCATCCCGCCGGTGGTGCGGAACAGTTCGTCGGCGCCGGGCAGGCTCACTCGGCGTGACAACGGGCGAGCACCTCCCTGGCCAGCTGGCGGTACGCGGCGGCACCCACGGAGTTGGACGCGTAGGTGGTGATGGGCTCGCCCGCGACCGTGGTCTCGGGGAAGCGGACCGTACGGCCGATGACCGTGTGGTACACGTGGTCGTCGAACGCCTCGACCACCCGGGCGAGGACCTCGCGGCTGTGCACGGTGCGTGAGTCGTACATCGTGGCGAGGATGCCGTCGAGCTCCAGGTCCGGGTTGAGCCGCTCCTGGACCTTCTCGATGGTCTCGGTGAGCAGGGCGACACCGCGCAGCGCGAAGAACTCGCACTCCAGGGGGACGATCACCTTGTGAGCCGCCGTCAGGGCGTTGACGGTGAGCAGACCGAGCGAGGGCTGACAGTCGATCACGATGTAGTCGTAGTCGGCCATCAGGGGCTTCAGGGCCCGCTGGAGGGTGGACTCGCGGGCCACCTCGCTGACCAGCTGGACCTCGGCCGCTGACAAATCGATATTGCTGGGCAGCAGGTCCATGTTGGGGACCGCCGTCTTCAGCAGGACCTCGTCGGCCTGCATGCCCCGCTCCATGAGCAGGTTGTAGACCGTCAGGTCCAGCTCCATCGGGTTGACTCCGAGGCCCACGGAGAGCGCGCCCTGCGGGTCGAAGTCGACGAGGAGCACCCGGCGGCCGTACTCCGCCAGCGCCGCGCCCAGGTTGATGGTCGAGGTGGTCTTGCCGACCCCGCCCTTCTGGTTGCACATGGCGATGATCTTGGCCGGGCCGTGGTCGGCCAGCGGTCCGGGGATCGGGAAGTACGGCAGGGGACGCCCGGTGGGGCCGATGCGCTCGCGGCGCTGGCGGGCGGCGTCCGGCGCGAGGGTGGCCGCGTACTCGGGGTCGGGCTCGTACTCCGCGTCGGGGTCGTAGAAGTGCCCCTCGGGAACGTTCTCGTAGTCGGCGAGACGGGTGGACTCCGCCCCGTCGCCGGCCATGGCGTTCATGTGGTGACCGTCCATGCTCTGGTGGGCTGTCGTCATGCTCTGGATGTCCTGGTGCGCTGCGAGTGCTGAGTAGGTGTGGACAGCGACGGAGCCGACAGCGTGGAGTCCCACGGGACTCTGGCCCAGCGCAGACATTCCTGGGTGACCACCCCCGGGAGCAAATGTCGACTCATTCACAAGTCGTCCTACCTCCTTGGTGACCAGGAAACATCTAGATACGTCAGCGTGGCACCATGCCGACGGTTGGCGACTCTATGGCGTGTCGGCGGTCCGCAGCAACACAATCCGCCGGAGACGGCACGATGTGTCGGCAATCGAACACCCTTCTGTCAAGGGTGTGCGGCGGATAACCCGGAAGAATCACGGGCGGGTCAAACCATGGCGAAACACCCCGGCCGGGCCTTGCTGCGCAAGGCCCGGCCGGGTATGTGCTCTTCGCCGATCGGCTGCTTTACGGTCAGCCGAGCAGGGTGCTCAGTTCGACGTGCGGCAGTCCGTGCGCCTCGGCGACCGGGCCGTAAACGACCTGACCCTCATGCGTGTTGAGACCCTTGGCGAGCGCGGCGTCGCGACGCAGCGCCTCCTGCCAGCCGCGGTTCGCCAGCTCCACGATGTAGGGCAGCGTGGCGTTGGTGAGCGCGTAGGTGGAGGTGTTCGGCACCGCGCCCGGCATGTTGGCGACGCAGTAGAAGACGGAGTCGTGGACCTGGAAGGTCGGCTCCGCGTGGGTGGTGGGACGCGAGTCCTCGAAGCAGCCGCCCTGGTCGATCGCAATGTCGACAAGTACACTTCCGGGCTTCATCTTGGCGACGAGCTCGTTGGTGACCAGCTTGGGGGCCTTGGCGCCCGGGATGAGGACGGCGCCGATGACGAGGTCGGCCTCGACGACGGCCTTCTCCAGCTCGTAGGCGTTGGAGACGACGGTCTGCACCTTGGTGCCGAAGACCTTGTCCGCCTCGCGGAGCTTGTTGATGTCGCGGTCGAGCAGGGTCACGTGGAAGCCCATGCCGACGGCGATCTGCGCGGCGTTCCAGCCGGAGACGCCGCCGCCGATGACGACGGCCTTGCCCGCGTGGGTGCCCGGGACGCCGCCCGGGAGCACGCCGCGGCCGCCGACCGAGCGCATCAGGTGGTAGGCGCCGACCTGCGGGGCCAGCCGGCCCGCGACCTCGGACATCGGGGCGAGCAGCGGCAGCGCGCGGTTGGCGAGCTCGACCGTCTCGTACGCGATGGCGGTGGTGCCGGACTCCAGCAGCGCGTCCGTGCACTCGCGGGAGGCGGCCAGGTGGAGGTAGGTGAAGAGCGTCTGGCCCTTGCGGAGGCGGTGGTACTCCTCGGCGATGGGCTCCTTGACCTTCAGCAGCAGGTCGGCCGTGGCCCAGACCTCGTCGGCCGAGTCCAGGATGGCCGCGCCGGCCGCGACGTACTCGGCGTCGGTGATGGAGGAGCCGGTACCGGCCCCCTTCTCGACGAAGACCTGGTGGCCGTTGCGCACCAGCTCGAGCACGCCCGCGGGGGTGATGGCCACGCGGAATTCGTTGTTCTTGACCTCGCGGGGGATGCCGACCTTCACGTCGATCACGGTCCTTGAATCAGAGAATGACAGGCTAATCCTGATATGCCGGGCACACCAGAGCAGACCGCGTCGAACGCGGCCCAGCCAGTCTATTGAAGGATTGCGCGTTGTCTAGCCTTGCAATGCACCAATCTTTGCGCGATGCGCCACTGATTTCTTAGGTAGAAGATCCGTTACCCTGCGGTACCCCCTACTGGACCCCGGGTGGCTCCACCCCCTCGTCCGAAGCCCCCGGACCACCGGCGGGGCCGGGCGCGCCCGGCCCGTCCAGCAGCCGCTCCGCACAGCCCCGGTGCCGCAGCGCCCCCGCCGCGTCGCCCAGCCGCTCCAGGGTCTCCGCCAGCAGCAGCCGCAGCGCCGCCTCCAGGCGGGCGTCCCCGGCGGCCTGCGCGGACTCCACCGCCTCCAGCGCGGTGCGCGCCGCCTCGCGCGGCCGGCCCGTGTGCTCCTGCGCCCGGGCGGCCTCGCCCAGCGCCCGGGCGTGCCCGGCGTGGTCGCGCAGCCTGCGGTGGGCGGCAGCCGCCGCGCGCCAGTCGCGCAGGGCCTCCGGCCACTGGCCCGCGTAGCCGTGGACCGTGCCCAGCCGCCCGTACAGCCGCGCCTCGTCCGCCAGTTCGCCCCGCGTCAGCCGCAGCTCCAGACCGCGCCGGTACCAGTCGGCGGCCCGCTGGAAATCGCCCAGCTCCTGGTGCGCGGCCCCGATGGACTCCAGCGCCCGGCTGGTGGCGTACGGGTCCCCGGCCTCGCGCGCCGACGCGAGGGCCTGGCGGTAGCGGTCCAGCGCCTCCGGCGTCCGGCCGGCCCGGGCGTCGAGGTCGCCGAGGTTCAGCAGCGCGGCGGCCTTCTCCAGCGGCATCTCGCAGCGCCGGGCCACGTCCAGGACGAGCTGGTGCAGCCCGTAGAGCTCGGGCGCCGCCGCCTCCGGCCCCAGATGCGCCGTCAGGGCGCGGGTCAGGGCGGAGACCAGCCGCCGGGCGAGGGTGTCCAGCCGGCCGTCCTCCACCGCCAGCCGGGCCGCCGCGAGCAGCGCGGGCAGCCGGGCCAGCAGCCACTCCTCGGCGGCGCGGCGGGAGGGGAAGCGCAGCGGCCGGGGCAGCTGCTCGATCCTGCGGCGGACCGCCGGATCGTTCCGCTCGGTGGTGGCGCGGCAGGAGTGGAGCTGGCGGACGGTCCGCTCCAGCATCCGCGCCCGGGCCAGCTCGATCTCGCCGGGCCGCTCCTGGGCGTGCAGCAGTGTGCCGAGCAGGGGCGCCAGGCAGGTCGGCACCCGGTACTGCGGAGGCAGCCCTTCCGGGCCCTCCCCGGGCGTCTCCAGGCGCAGCAGGCCCCGGGCGGTCAGGTCCTCCAGCACGGACTGGGCGGTGGTCAGGGAGGTGCCCGCGAGCGCGGAGGCGGTGTGGGCGTCGGCCAGCCCGGCGGGGGCCAGCGCGAGCAGGTGGAGCAGCCGGGCGGTGGGCGCGGGCAGGGCCTCGTAGGCGAGCCAGAAGGCCCGGGCCAGCAGCCGGCCGCCCTTGTCGTGGCCGTCGGCGGGCGGCAGCTCGCGCAGCCGCTTGGCCGCGTCGACGACCGTCGTCTTGGGCTGGGCGGCGAGCCATCCGCCGACCAGCACCAGCGCGGCGGGCTGGCCGCCGCACTCCTCGACGACCGTCTTCGCGGCCACCGGGTCGCAGGTGATCCGGGTGGGGCCGGCGAACCACTCCAGCAGTTCGACGGCCGCCGGGGTGTCCAGGCCGCCCAGGGCGCAGGGCCGGACGTCCGGCACGCCGGTCAGCGGGCCCCGGGAGACGGCCACGATGAGGCACTCGGGCTCGTCGGGCAGCAGCGGGTCCACCTGTTCGGCGCCCGCCGCGTCGTCCAGGACGAGCAGCACCCGCCGCCCGTGGAGGGCGTCGCGCAGGGCCTGGGTGAGCTGGTCCTCCTCGGCGCCGGCCGGTACGGGCGCGCCGAGCTCGGCCAGCAGGGCGCGCGCGGTCCGCTCGGTGGGCACGGGCGCCCCGTCGGCGCCCGTCAGCCGGGCGCGCAGTACTCCGTCCGGGTAGTCCACGGCGAGCTGCCGGGCGAGCTCCTCGGCGAGGGCGGTCCGGCCGGAGCCGGGCCGTCCGGCGATGAGCAGCACCCGGCCGCGCGGCTTCTTGCGGCCGGAGAGGGTGTCGAGGCCCGCGCGCACGATGTCGGCGCGCAGCTCCTTGAGCTCGCGCTGCCGGCCGACGAACAGCTCGGTGCGCTGGGTCGTGAAGGAGGGTGTGCGGGTGGGCCGCTGACGGGGGCTCACCACGGGGGCGGGGCCGACTGGCCGCCGCTCGGGCGGGACCACCGCCGGTCCGCCGGTCTCCACCGTCCGCTCCGCCACGGGTCCACTCCCTTCCCCTGCCCGCGGTGGGGGATTCCCCGACCCGCACGCACGGGAACCTGCTGCACGCTCAACCCCCGCCGCGGCCGCGGTGGGGGACGCGTCGAGCCTAGTTCACCACCCACCGCACTCCGGGTAACGCGGTACCGCGTTGTTGAAGATCACCTATTCGGGTTGCCTGATGGTCGGACCGCAGGGAGCTCCGTGAGGGGGGCTCAGGCCTCGAACGGGCGGGCCGGCCAGGGGGCGTCGGCCGGGCGCAGCGCCTCCAGCCCGTCGCCCGCGAGCGCGGCCATGGCCGACAGGACGCCGACGACCAGGCAGTTGTTGTGCAGCTCGCCCTTGAGGACGCCGCGCGCCAGCAGCGCCAGCGGAATCCGCGCGACCTCCATGTCGAGTTCCTCGTGCTCGACGGCGAAGCGCTCGCCCTCGACGTCGGACAGCCCGCGCGCCAGGAAGATCCGCACGGCCTCGTCGCAGCCGCCCGGCGTGGTGTAGACGTCGGTCAGCACCCGCCAGTCCTCGGCCTTGACGTGGGCCTCCTCGTAGAGCTCGCGCTGCGCGGCGCGCAGCGGGTTCTCCCCGGGGACGTCCAGCAGGCCGGCCGGGATCTCCCACAGCCGCTGCCGGACGGGGTGGCGGTACTGGTTGAGGACGAGCACCCGGTCCTGCTCGTCGAGGGCGAGGACGGCGACCGAGCCGGGGTGCGTCTGGTAGTCGCGCTTGGCCGTGGAGCCGTCGGGCATGACGACGGTGTCCGTGCGGACGCCGGTCTTGTTGCCGGTGAACGGGGTCTCGCTGGCGGTGACCCGCCACTCCTCGGCGGTGTCCTTGATGGGCTCGTCGACGGACTCGTGCGCCATGGTTACGTCCTCCAGGAATACGGAAACCGGGGCGGGCGCCTCTCGTGCGAGAGGCGCTCACCCCGGTCAACCGTATAGGCCGGGCGGATCAGCCCTGCTGCCGGCGCTCGACGGCCGCCTTCACCAGGCCCGCGAAGAGCGGGTGGGGGCGGGTCGGGCGGGAGCGCAGCTCCGGGTGGGCCTGGGTGGCCACCAGGTAGGGGTGGATCTCGCGCGGGTACTCGACGTACTCGACGAGCTTGTTGTCCGGGGAGGTGCCGGAGAAGACGATGCCGGCCTTCTTCTCGAGCTCCGCGCGGTAGGCGTTGTTCACCTCGTAGCGGTGGCGGTGGCGCTCCTCCACGTAGGCGGCGTCGCCGTAGACCTCGCGGACGATGGAGCCCTCGGCGAGCTTGGCCGGGTACATGCCCAGGCGCATCGTGCCGCCCATGTCGCCCTCACCGGCGACGATGTCCATCTGCTCGGCCATCGTGGAGATGACC
Organism: Streptomyces luteoverticillatus; assembly: GCF_003970715.1. NCBI lineage: Bacteria > Bacillati > Actinomycetota > Actinomycetes > Kitasatosporales > Streptomycetaceae > Streptomyces > Streptomyces luteoverticillatus. Next base: position 1,645,470 of record NZ_CP034587.1, read on the forward strand.
GGGTGGGCGGTGGCGGGGTCGAACTCGGTGGAGTTGGCGCCCTCGATGCCGGCCAGGTTGCGGGCGGCCTCGACGACCACGCACTGCAGGCCCAGGCAGAGACCCAGCAGCGGGATCTTGTTCTCACGGGCGTAGGTGATCGCGCCGACCTTGCCGTTGACACCGCGGTCGCCGAAGCCGCCGGGGACGCAGATGGCGTCCACGTCGGAGAGCTGGCCGGCGGCGCCCTCGGGGGTCTTGCAGTCGTCCGAGGTCACCCACTTGATCTTGACCTTGGCGCGGTTGGCGAAACCGCCCGCGCGGATGGCCTCGGTCACCGACAGGTAGGCGTCGGGCAGGTCGATGTACTTGCCGACCAGCGCGACGGTCACCTCGTGGGAGGGGTTGTGGACGCGGTCCAGCAGGTCCTCCCACTGGGTCCAGTTCACATCGCGGAAGGGCAGGTCCAGCTTGCGCACGACGTACGCGTCCAGGCCCTCGGCGTGGAGCACCTTGGGGATGTCGTAGATCGACGGGGCGTCGATCGCGGCGACCACCGCGGCCTCGTCCACGTCGCACATCAGCGAGATCTTGCGCTTGATCGCGGTGGGCACCTCGCGGTCGGCGCGCAGCACGATCGCGTCGGGCTGGATGCCGATGTTGCGCAGCGCGGCCACCGAGTGCTGGGTGGGCTTGGTCTTCAGCTCGCCGGAGGGGCCGATGTAGGGCAGCAGCGAGATGTGGACGACGAAGACGTTGTCCCGGCCGACCTCGTGGCGCACCTGGCGGACGGTCTCCAGGAACGGCAGCGACTCGATGTCGCCGACCGTGCCGCCGACCTCGGTGATGACGACGTCGACGTCCTCGGTGGCCATGCGGCGGATGCGGTGCTTGATCTCGTTGGTGATGTGGGGGATCACCTGCACCGTGTCGCCCAGGTACTCGCCGCGGCGCTCCTTGGCGATCACCGTGGAGTACACCTGGCCGGTGGTCACGTTGGCCGAGCCGTCCAGGTCGACGTCGAGGAAGCGCTCGTAGTGGCCGATGTCCAGGTCGGTCTCGGCGCCGTCGTTGGTGACGAACACCTCACCGTGCTGGAACGGGTTCATCGTGCCCGGGTCGACGTTCAGGTACGGGTCGAGCTTCTGCATCGTCACCCGCAGGCCCCGCGCCTTGAGCAGCGCGCCCAGGCTGGAGGCCGTCAGGCCCTTGCCGAGCGAGGAGGCGACACCCCCGGTGACGAAGAGGTGCTTGGTCGTCGTGGGCTTTGCGGCAATGGCCAAAGGGGGGCTCCCGTGGTCGCGAGGTGAAGGTGCGTACCGGCGATCACCCGGTCGATTCCGGGGGTGCCGTCGCTGCGGTTGGGGGGTCTTGCACCCACCGGTCCACGGGGTACCAGGGTATCAGCGCCCGGGCCCGGACGCGTCCGGTGACGCGTCCGGCGACATCGCCCGAGGCCCGTCGTGACGGGGCGCGACGCCTCTGTGGGCGCTGTGTCACCGCGCGCCTCGGGAGCCCGCCACGGGCCGCGCGCCCGGCGCGCACCGGGCCACCCATTCGGCACATGTTCCCCCGCGAACCGTCGCGCGTGTCCCAACTCCGCGTCGTATCCTGCTCGGACACACGCAGCGAGCCGGCCGGCGCGGCACCACCCGGGCGCCCCTCCCAGCTACCGCTGGAAGGCACCCTCACCTCCGGAACAAGAGCTCGTCGAAGATCGCTTCACCGTCATACGGACCCCACCATGGGGATGGGGTCCTGGTTGCCGTTCGACCCCCAGGGGTCCTGGATGCCGTTCGACTGGAGATGACCGTGGCCGGGCGTATCGAGGATTACGCACTCATCGGCGATATGCAGACCGCCGCACTGATCTGCCGGGACGGTACGGCCGACTGGCTGTGCCTGCCCCGCTTCGATTCGCACGCGGCCTTCGCCGGGCTCCTCGGCACGGAGGAACACGGCTTCTGGCGGATCGGCCCGGCCCACCCCTCGGGGGCCGCGCCGCCGGTCGCCGACCGCCGCCGGTACCGGGGGGACTCCCTCGTGCTCGAATCCGAGTGGGACACCCCGCGCGGCACCGTCCGGATCATCGACTTCATGCCGCCGCGCGACGGCGCCCCCCAGCTGATCCGCATCGTCGAGGGCGTCAGCGGCCGGGTGCCGATGCGCTCCGCCCTGCGGATGCGGTTCTCCTACGGGCGCGTGGTGCCCTGGGTGCACAAGCGCGGCGAGCGCACGGTGGCCGTCGCGGGCCCCGACTCCGTGTGGCTGGACACCACCGCCGACACCTTCGGCAAGGACCTGACCACCTACTCCGACTTCACCGTCTCCCCCGGCGAGCGCATCGCCTTCACCATCAGCTGGCAGCCCTCCCACGGCGAGCCGCCCGCCCTCCCCGACCCGGAGGGCTCGCTCGCGGCCACCGAGGAGTTCTGGCGGGAGTGGGTCGGCCACTGTACGTACCACGGCCCCTACCGGGACGCCGTGGTCCGCTCGCTGATCACCCTCAAGGCGCTGACGTACGCCCCCACGGGCGGCATCGTCGCCGCCCCGACCACCTCGCTGCCCGAGGAGATCGGCGGCGTCCGCAACTGGGACTACCGCTACACCTGGCTGCGCGACGCCGCCATCACCCTCTCCTCGCTGCTGCGCACCGGCTACCGCGAGGAGGCCCGCGCCTGGCGCGAGTGGCTGCTGCGCGCGGTCGCCGGGGACCCCGAGAACCTCCAGATCATGTACGGCATCGCCGGGGAGCGCGAGCTCGGCGAGGCTGAGCTGCCCTGGCTGCCGGGCTACGAGAACTCCACCCCGGTGCGGGTGGGCAACGGCGCCGCCGGACAGCTCCAGCTGGACGTCTACGGCGAGGTCACCGAGGCCCTCCACCTGGCCCATATGACCGGGCTCGCCCGCAACGACTACGCCTCGGTGCTCCAGCTGCGCCTCATCGGCTATCTGGAGGACCACTGGAACGAGCCCGACGAGGGCATCTGGGAGGTCCGCGGCCCCCGCCGGCACTTCGTCCACTCCAAGGTCATGGCGTGGGTCGCCGTCGACCGGACCATCAAGCTCATCGAGTCCGGCGACGTCGACGGCCCCCTGGAGCGGTGGCGCGAGCTGCGCGACGACATCCACCGGGACGTCTGCGAGAAGGGCTACGACAAGGAGCGCAACACCTTCACCCAGTCCTACGGCTCCCGGGAGCTAGACGCCTCCCTGCTGCTCATCCCCCAGATGGGCTTCCTGCCACCCGACGACAAGCGCGTCATCGGCACCATCGAGGCGATCCAGCGGGAGCTGTCCACCCCGGACGGGTTCGTGCTGCGCTACCCGACGGCGGGGCACGAGGCGGGGGTGGACGGGCTGGAGGGCGACGAGGGCGCGTTCCTGGCCTGCTCGTTCTGGCTCGCGGACGACCTCGCGATGATCGGCCGGGTCGACGAGGCCCGCCAGCTCTTCGAGAAGCTGCTCGCCCTGCGGAACGACCTGGGGCTGCTGGCGGAGGAGTGGGACCCGCGCCTCCAGCGGCAGGTGGGCAACTTCCCGCAGGCCTTCAGCCACGTGCCGCTGATCGACACGGCGCTGAGGCTGACGGCATCGAGCGCGTTCGGCGGCTGACAGTGCGGTACCCGCGCCCCTAAGGGGCGCGGGGAACTGCGCGATCGGCCACAGCGGGCCCGCAGCCGAGCGCTCAGCGGCGCCGCCGGAGTGCCAGCACGAGCAACCCGCTCACCGGCAGCACGAGCGCCCCCGCAGCGACGTTGAGCCCGCCATACCCGTACCCCGCCAGCACCACCCCGGACAGCGCCGCCCCCGCCGCCCCCACCAGGTTCATCAGCATGTCCGACAGGCCCTGCACCTCGGAGCGGTGCTCCCCCGCCACCGACTCGCTGAGCAGCGCCGACCCGGCGACCGTCGCACACGACCACCCCACACCCAGCAGGAACAGCCCGGCCGTCACCGGCCACTGCCGGCCGCCCGACGTCCCCGCCAGCACCGTGGCCGCCGTGAAGACCACCTGCCCGGCAAGGATCACCGGTATCCGGCCCAGCCGGTCGGCCGCCCGGCCCACCAGCGGGGACAGCCCGTACATGCCCAGGATGTGGAGGCTGATCGTGAAGCCGACCACGCTCAGGGAGGCCCCGTGATGGGCCAGGTGGACCGGCGTCATCGTCATCACCGACACCATCACGGCATGCCCGACGACCAGCGCGCCGAGACCCGTCAGGGCCGCGGGCGACGCGAGGACGTGGCGGGTGGCCTCACGCATCCGGGTGCGGAAGCGGCGCGTCTCGCCACCTTCGGTCGTTCCGGGTGCGGGCGTCGCGCGCGTCAGCAGCAGCGGGTCCGGGCGCAGTCCCTTGTGGATCACCGCCCAGCCCGCGAGGAACGCCACCACCGAGAAGACGAACGTCCCCGCCGCGTCCGGCAGGCCCAGCGGGCGGGCCACCGCCTCCCCCGGCCCGCTCAGGTTCGGGCCCAGCACACTGCCCGCCGTCGTGGCCCACACGACCAGCGAGAGCGCCCCCGCCCGCGCGTCCGGCCCCGCGAGGTCGGTGGCCGCGTAGCGGGACTGGAGGTTCGCGGCCGAGGCCGCGCCGATGAGCAGCATCCCCAGCAGCGTCGGCCCCAGCAGCCCCAGCCCGGCCCCCACCGGCACGATCACCGCGCCGACCGCCGCCACCAGCCAGCCCGCGCCCAGCCCGGCCCGCCGGCCCCGGGCCCGGGAGAGGGCCGCCAGCGGTACGGACATCAGCGCGGCGCCCAGCGTGGTGAGCGTCGTGGCGAGGCCCGCCACCGAGCGGGAGCCCGTGAGGTGCTCCACCAGCAGGCCGCCCGAGGAGAGCATCGAGCCCATGCCGATCCCGGCGACGACCTGAGCCGTCATCAGGACACGGACGGTATGGCGCTGCACCGCCGCGAGGTCGGGTCTGCCGGGTATGCCCGGGGCGGCTGAGGAGCGGGATTCGGCGGCTGACGTCATGCGGGACAGGGTAGGGGCGCCGGGCCCTCGCAGTCGTGGCATAAATTCCCGCCATGGAACCGTACGCTCCGTCCTCCGCCGCCCCGGGAGACGTCCCGGGGAACACCCTGGGGAACGTCCTGGGGAACGCCCCCGCGAGCGTCCAGGGGGCCGTCACCGTGGCCCGTGCCCTGGAGCTGCCCGCCCTGCGCCGGGGCCTGCCCGAGGTGATGGCGGCCGGCGACCGGCTCCACCGGCCGGTGCGCTGGGTCCACGCGGGCGAGGTGCCCCACATCGCCGACCTGCTCAAGGGCGGCGAGCTGCTGCTGACCACCGGCCTCGGGCTCGGCGGCCGCCCCGCCGAGCAGCGGGCCTTCGTACGGCGGCTCGCCGAGCGGGACATCGCGGCGCTCGTCGTCGAGCTCGGTTCGCGCCTGCCGACCCTTCCCGCCGCCGTCGTGGACACCGCCCGCTCCTGCGGGCTGCCGCTGGTGCAGCTGCACCGGGAGGTGCCGTTCGTGGCGGTCACCGAGGAGATCCACACCGAGCTCGTCAACGAGCACTACGCGCTGCTGCGGCGGGCCGAGGACGTCCACCGGCGCTGCACGGAGGTGCTGCTCGGCGGGGGTGGCGTCCCCGAAGTGCTGCGGCTCTTCGCCGACTTCGCCGGCAACCCCGTCTTCCTCCAGACCCCGGAAGGGCGGCTGCTGTACGCCGCCGGGCCCTCCCCCGCGCCGCCGGGGGCCGCCGAGCCCCTCCAGGTCTGGGACGGGCTGGGGGCCGCCGGGCTGCCCGGCGGCGTCGTCGTGGACGTCCCCGGGCACGGTCCCGCCGTGCGGGCCCGGCTGTCCGTCCTGCCGGTGAACGCGCCGCTCGCCCCCGTCCACCGGATCGCCGCCGACCGGGCCGCCGGGTTGCTGGCGGTCGTCCTGCTCCAGGCCCGGCAGGAGGAGGAGCTGGCGGCGCGCGGGCGCGGCGACTTCCTCACCGACCTCGCCGAGGGGCGGCTGGAGGTCGCGGACGCCCCCGCCCAGGCGCGTGTCCTGGGGTTCCGGCCGGGGCCGGGGCCGCTGCTCCCGGTCGTGATGCGGGTGAGTGGCGAGCTCGTACCGGCCGACGGCTGGTCCGCGCTGGCCGGCGCGGTGCGGCAGGAGCTGGCGGGGGTGGGGGCGCCGGTGCTGGTGGGCGTCCGGTTGCCGGAGGGGCGGGTGCCGCTGCTCGTGGGGTTGCGCGGGGAGGGGGAGGACGAACGGGAGGCCGTGGCGGGGCGGGTGGCGGCGGCGCTGCGGGCGGGGGCGGCGCGGGCGGGGCTGCGGCCGCCGGTGGTGGTCGTGGGCGGGACGGCGACGTGGGCGACGGCGGGGGCGGAGCTGCGGCACGCGGCGGAGGCGGCGGAGGCGGCGCGTTCTGACCGTTCGGGCCGTCCGTGGCACGACGTGCGGCGGCTGGCGATCGACGTCCTGCTGTGGCGGCTGCGGTCGCACGGCGACGGGGAGCTGGCGGCGTTCGTGGACCGGGTCATCGGGCCGCTCCTGGGCCACGAGCTGCTGCCGACGTTGGAGGCGTATCTCGCCTGTGGCGGGCGAAAGGCGGAGACGGCACGGGAGCTGCATGTGAACCGGCAGACGCTGTACGACCGGCTGGGCCGGATCGGGCGGCTGCTGGGGGTGGACCTGGAGGATCCGGAGACGGCGCTGGCACTGGGGCTGGCGTTGCGGGCGCGGGGGCATGTGGGTGGTCGGGGGCGGGGTGGGGTGGACGGGCCCTTACGGGGCTGAGCTCTTCGCGGTGCCTGCTATTGCGGTGTCGGTGCCCTGCAATTGGCTCCAGCGGCGAAGAGCTCTTCACGCCCCTACCAGGGCCCGTCCACCCCACCCCGCCCCCTCACGTCACCACCCCGGGGGCGCCGCCGGTTTGTGCCCGCCCCACCCCACCCGCCCCTTACCCGGGGCAACCCGTGCCGGGCAATCGGGCGGGCGGGTGGGGTAGAACCGCGCCGAAGGCGCGGAAACCCCCACGGCGGGCAGCCGGAACGCTTCGGGCGCCCGGAACTACCGGGCGCTGAGCTCGTCGTAGACGGCGAGGACGTGCGCCACCGTGTCGTCCTCCGACGGCCACCCCGCCGCCCGCACCCTCCCCGCCGCGGCAAGCTTCGCGCATCGCAGTGGGTCCCCCAGGAGGCGGGAGACCGCCCCCGCCAGGGCATCCGCGTTCCCGTAAGGGACCAATTCGGCCGCGTCCCCGACGAAATCGGGGACACCCCCCACCGACGTGGCGACCAGCGGAACCCCCGCCAGCAGCGCCTCCTGCGCCAGCAGGGAGCTGCCCTCCCAGCGGCTGGGCAGGATCGCCACGTCCGCCGCCGCCAGCAGCTCGGGGACGTCGTCCCGCCGCCCCACGAGCAGCACCGGAAGCTCCTCCTCCGTGATGCGCCGCTGAAGAGCGGACCGTTCGGCGCCCTCGCCCGCCATGATGAGCAGGGGTTCGGGGTCGAGGTCCCGCCAGAGCCGGGCGGCGTCCAGGAGGGGGCCGTGGCCCTGGTCCGCCTCCAGGCGGCCGACGGTGACGAGCAGGGGTCGGGCCACCGCGCCCAGCTCGGCGCGGGCCTTGAAGCGCAGGTACTCGTCGTCCTCGGTCGGCGGCGGCGCCCGGCGCGGCGCCGGCAGGGCCACCGGCGCGAGGCGGGCGTCGCGCGCGCCGCGCCGCCGGGCCCGGTCGACGAGGTCGGGCGTGGCGCCGAGCAGCACCGCCGCGCCCCGCGCGGCCTGGCGCTCCATCAGCCGGAGCAGGAACCCCTCCGTGCGGGCCCGCGCGTGCCAGGTGACCACCAGCGGCGTGGGCCGCCCGCGCAGGGCCAGCGCCGCGAGCGTCCCGGAGCGCAGCCCGTGCGCGTGCACCACGTCGGCGCCCTCGCTCGCGGCGCGGATCCCCGCCACCGCCTGGGCGCTCGCCTCCGGGTCCAGCGGGGAGAAGGCCGCCCCCGACTCCGGGATTCCGTACCGCTCCCCCGTCGTCGACGGCCCGCACACCGTCACCCGCAGGCCCCGGGCCACCAGTCCGCCCGCCAGCGACCGCACGTGCGCCCCGCTGCCCGCGCTCCCGCTGCCCAGGACCTGAACGGCGTGCAGCGGCGGCCGCCCGTGCGAGGGAACGGGTGTACTGCTCACGCGGGGGAAGCTCCTGAGTCGACGTCGGGCGGGGCGTACGGCGAGGTGCTCAGGCCAGGATGCCAGCCCCCGCCGGTGTCGGGGCACCACTGGCACGAGGTCGGCCCGTCCTACCTCGCCCGTAGTTCCCCGGATTCACCCGCTTTGGGGATTCCGTACGTCGGCCGCGATGGTCGCGGCCACCAGTACGGCGGCGTGGAGGGCCAGCCCCGCACGGCCGTTGGCCCCCACGACGGCCAGGCCCAGCCCCGCGCCGAGCGCGTGCGCGCCGCTGTCGCCCAGCATCGTGCGCCCGGCCGCGTCGTCGGCCAGCAGGGCCGCCGCCGCGCCCACGGGCGCGGCGGCCAGGGCGGCGCCGGGGCCGCCGCGCAGCAGTCCGCCCACGCCGAGCGCCAGCGTCGCGCCGGCGGCCCGGGCGGGGCGGACGTCCAGCAGGTTGACCGCGTGGGCCGAACCGGCGATCACCACTCCGGCCAGCAGCCGGTCGAGGGGCCGCTCCTTGAGCGCCGCCCCGGCGGCGAGGCCCGCCGCGCCGATGCCGAGGAGTTTGACCGCGCCGCTGGTGACCTCGCCCCGGCGCAGCGCCGACAGGTGGGCGCGGAAGCCGCGCCGGTCGTCCCCGGCGACGTCGTCGTACGCCCCGCAGGCCCCGGCCGCCAGCACGGTCAGCGCGCCGGCCCACCGGTGCCGGGCCGGCAGGGCGCGGGCGGCGGCGGTGGCGGCCGCCGTGCCGAGCGCGGCCGCCGGTCCGGCGCAGAGGGTCACGGTGCGGCCGGCGTGGTTCACGCGGTCCCACACGGCGGGCCCGCCGGGGCGGGTGCGGCGCAGGGCCTCGTACGTTCCCCGGGCCGTCGTGGCGGCCGTGGCCAGTGCGCCGATCACGCGAGCAGGCCGTGGAGGGACTTGGCGAACCGGTCGACGAAGGCTTCCCGGGTCGGGGCGTCGAGGAGGTCCAGGGAGAGGTAGGGGTTGAGGTCCTCCAGCTCGACGAGGAGGAGGCCGCCTTCGGGCGTGCGGCAGGCGTCGACGCGCTGGATGCCGTGCTCGATGTCGTTCCAGTCGATGAAGCGCCGGGCGAAGTCCAGGTCCTCGGCCGTGGGCTCGTAGCGTTCGAGGGCCCAGCGGCGGTCGGGGTGGGGCGCGTACAGCGCGTACTGGAAGTCGTGGTCGACGAAGTAGAACGACACCTCGTAGGCGAAGTCGATGCGCGGCTGGGCGAGGACGTCGCCGGTCAGGTCGGCCGGCTCGACGCGGGGGACGAAGCGCAGCCCGATGGAGTCCGCGCCCGCCTTGGGCTTGAGCACGTACCCGGCGGCCTCGGGCAGGCGGTGGAGGTCCTCGGCGCGGTCGACGGTCGGGATGACGGGGTACCCGGCGGCGGTCAGGTCGAGCAGGTACCGCTTGCCGCGCATGTCGGCCTTGCCGGTCAGCTGGTTGTGGACGGGCTTGCCGGTCTCGAGGGCGCGGGCGCGGAAGGCGTCGTACTGCTCCTGGTGGGTGAGCACGGGTCCGCTGTTGCGGACGACGACGGCGTCGAAGGCGTCCATGAGGGCGGGCGCGTCCCCGGGGTGGCACAGGGCGATGTCGAAGTCCGCGCGGAGCCGGGAGGTGAGGAAGATGTCCTCGTCGCAGTACCGCCGCCCCTTGGCCTCGTAGGCGAGGTCGGTGACATAGAGGACGCGGGGCCGGGCAGTCATGGCGCTCCTGAAGATCGTTCTGGCGCGTCCCAACCTACCCGGCCCCGGTGCTCAGCTTCCCGCGCGGGCCGCCTGGAGCAGTTCCTCCGCGTGTGCCCGGGCCAGCTGGGAGTCCTCCTGGCCGGCCAGCATCCGGGAGAGCTCGCGGATGCGGTCCTCGCCCTCCATGGCCTTCACCCCGCTGCGGGTGACGGCGCCGTCGACGGTCTTCTCCACGACGAGGTGGCGGTCGGCGAACGCGGCCACCTGCGGGAGGTGGGTGACGACCACGACCTGGGCGGTGCGCGCCAGCTTGGCCAGCCGCCGGCCGACCTCGACGGCGGCCTTGCCGCCGACACCGGCGTCGACCTCGTCGAAAAGGTACGTCGGCACGGGGTCGGAGCCCGCGAAGACGACCTCGACGGCGAGCATCACCCGGGAGAGCTCACCACCGGAGGCGCCCTTGGCGATGGGCCGGGGCTGCGCCCCGGGATGGGGAGCCAGCAGGAGTTCGACGTCGTCGGCGCCGTGCGGGCCGTAGGCGACGGCGCGCCCGCCCACCTCGATGCCCGCCTCGGGGTCGGCCGTCTCGTTCTGCCGGATGGCGAAGGTCACCCGGGCGTGCGGCATGGCGAGCGAGGCGAGCTCGGCGGTGACCGCGTCGGCGAATCGCTTCGCCGCCTCGGTCCGGGCGTCGGTCAGCTCCTGGGCGAGCCCGCCGAGTTCGGCGCGGAGCGCGTCGCGCTCGGCGGTGAGCTCGCCGATGCGGTCGTCGTCGCCGTCGAGCTCGGCGAGCCGGTCGGCGCTGGTCCGGGCCCAGGCCAGGACCCCGGCGATGTCCTCGCCGTACTTGCGGGTGAGGTGGGCGAGCGAGGCGCGGCGCTCCTCGACGGTGGCGAGGCGGCGGGGGTCGGCGTCCAGGCCGGAGGCGTACGAGGCGAGCTCGCCCGCCACATCGGCGAGGAGGATGCCGAGCTCGCCGAGCCGGTCGGCCAGCGCGGCGAGGGCCGGGTCGTGGGCACGCACGGCGGCGAGGGCCCGGTGGGCGCCCGCGACGAGGGTGCCGGCGTCGACGCCCTCGGGGTCCTCGGGGTCGCCCGCGAGCGCGGCGTGCGCGGCGGTGGCGGCGGAGGCGAGAGACTCGGCGTGGCCGAGCCGCTCGGCCTCGGCGGCGAGCTCGGCGTCCTCGCCGGGCAGGGGCTCGGTCGCGGCGATCTCGTCGAGCCCGAAGCGCAGCAGATCGGCCTCCTGAGCACGCTCCCGCGCCCGCTCGGTGATCTCGCCCAGCTCGGCGGAGACGGCCCGCAGCCGCCGGTACGCATCGGCGTACTTGGCCAGCGGGGCGGCCACGGCATCACCGGCGTACCGGTCGAGGGCCTGCCGCTGCCGGGCGGGCCGCATGAGCCCCTGCTGGTCGGTCTGCCCGTGGACGGCCACCAGGTCGTCGGCCAGCTCGCCCAGCAGGCCCACGGGCACGCTCCGCCCGCCGAGGTGGGCACGCGAACGCCCCTCGGCGGAGAGGGTACGGCTGACGAGCAACGTCCCGTCGTCCAGCTCGGCGCCGGCTTCCTCGGCGCGCACGGCCACGGAGGAACCCCCGGCCACGGCGAGCCGCCCCTCGACCACGGCCGCCTTGGCGCCCACCCGCACCAGCGCGGGGTCGGCGCGCCCGCCGAGCAGCAGCCCGAGGCTGGTGACGACCATGGTCTTGCCGGCACCGGTCTCGCCGGTCACCGCCGTGAAACCGGGCGACAGCTCGACCACCGCGTCGTCAATGACGCCCAAGGACCGGATCCGCATCTCCTCCAACACGGATACGACCATACGAGGTTCCGGGGCCCCCTCGCGACGGCCTCCCCCACCAACCCTCCTGGGGATGTCCCCACCACCGGTCCGGGTGACGGCCCCATCGCGCCGGGAACCCTTGGGGCATCAGGCTGAAAGCATGATCACAACGGAACGCCGCCGTCGTGCCACGGCCTTCCTCCTGACTTCCGCCGCCGCCCTCACCACCGTCACCGTCTCCGTCACGCCCGCCTCCGCCACGGGGTCCCTCGACGGCGTGTGGCGGATGGACGGCTACGGCACGGTCGTCTCCGTCGAGGACGGGGGCCGGCGGATGCGCGAGTACGAGACGGCGGGGACGGGCTGTCTGCCCGGCGAGGTCACGGAGCTGACCGCCGGCACGGCCACGCTCGAACCGGCGGGCCCGGGCCGGGCCCGGCTCGGCTACGCCGGCAGCGCTGGCCACCGCACCCTGCGGCGCGTAGCCGCCCTGCCCGCCGCCTGCGCCGACCCGAGCCCCGCGAAGAACCCCAGGGCGGTCTTCGACACCTTCTGGCAGACATACAAGGAGAACTACCCCTTCTTCGCCATGAAAGGCATCGACTGGCAGGCAACGCGCAACCACTACCGCCCACAAATAACCAACCGAACCACAGACGACGAACTGTTCACGATCCTGACGAAGATGATCGAGCCGCTGCACGACGGCCACACATACGTGACCCGGGGCGACTGCGGCGCGAAGCCGGACAACTGCTTCGGCGGCCACCGCGCGGACACGCCGTTCCCCTCCGCAGAACTGATCAAAAAGATCGACGCGTCGATCACCGCCCAAGTGGGAGCTGTCCACCAGTGGGGACAGGGCCACGGCAAGGGCAAGATAGCCTTCGCCGACCTACCGGACGGCACCGGCTATCTGCGCCTGACCGGCTTCGTCAACTACACCGACGACCACACCTTCGAGGCGGACGCCGCCGAACTCGACCGCGCGCTGGACGCCGTCTTCACCGACCGGCGGGTGCGGTCCCTGCGCGGCCTGGTCCTCGACCTCCGCTTCAACGGCGGCGGTTCGGACCGCCTGGGCCTGCGCGTGGCCGAGCGCCTCACTGACCGCCCCTACACGGCCTACCTCAAGCAGGCGCGCGACGACGCCGAGGACCCGGCAAGGTTCACGCCGGCCGAACCGGTACGGGTGCTGCCGCACCACGGCCCGGTCTACACCGGGCCGGTCGCGCTCCTCACCGGGCGACTGACGATCAGCGCCGGCGAGACGACGACGCAGGCGCTGATGGGCCGCGCGCCGGGAGTGGTACGGATCGGGCAGAACACCAACGGGTCGTTCTCCGACGTCCTCGAGCGGCGGTTGCCCAACGACTGGCGGTTCGGGCTGCCGAACGAGGTGTTCCGCGACGCCGGCACGGGGCGGGCGTATGACGGGGAGGGGATCGCCCCGCACGTCCGTGTGCCGGTGTTCACCGACGCGGAGTTCGCGGCGGGCCGGGACTCGGCCCTCGCCGAGGCCCGGCGCCGGCTGGCACCGGCGGGGCGCCCGTAGCGTTCCGGCTGCCCGCCGTGGGGGTTTCCCGCGCCTTCGGCGCGGGTTTCGCCCACCCGCCCGCCCGATTGCCCGGCATGGATCGCTCGGCCAGGGGGCTGGGGTGACGTGAGGGGGCGGGGTGGGGTGGATGGGCCCTGGTAGGGGCGTAAGGAGCTCTTCGCCGCTGGAGCAAAATACGGGGCACCCCGTACCAAAGTGGCAGGCACCGCGAAGAGCTCAGCCCCGTAAGGGCCCGTCCACCCCACCCCGCCCCCGACCCACAACGCACCCACCCACCTAGTGCGGCGCCCCCCGCCACCCCGCGACCGGCAGCGCGAACTTCGCCACCAGCCGGTCCGTGAACGACGCGTGGTGCAAACGCGCCAACCGCACCGGCACCGCACCCCGCCGCACCTCGACACGCGCACCCGCCGGCAGCTCCACACTCCGCCGCCCGTCGCACCACAGCACACCCTTCGGCGTCTGCGGCTGCACCTCCACCGCCAGCACCGAGTCCGGAGCCGTCACCAGCGGCTTGGCAAAAAGGGCATGCGCGCTGATGGGCACCATCAGCAGCGCCTCCACCTCGGGCCACACCACGGGCCCACCGGCGGAGAAGGCATAAGCGGTCGACCCGGTAGGCGTGGCACACACCACCCCGTCCCCACCAAAACGGGAAACCGGCCGCCCATCCACCTCCGTCACAACCTCCAGCAGCCGCTCCCGCGCCGCCTTCTCCACCGACGCCTCGTTCAGCGCCCAGTCACGGTGCACGACGCGCCCGTCCGTACGGACCAGCACATCGAGGGTCATCCGCTCCTCGACCTCGTAGTCGCAAGTGACGACCCGGTCCACAACCTTGTCGAGGTCGTCCCGCTCGGCCTCCGCGAGGAAGCCGACCCGCCCGAGGTTGACGCCCAGCATGGGCACCCCGGAACGCCGTGCGAACTCCGCGCCACGCAGCAACGTGCCATCGCCGCCGAGCACGACCAGCAGCTCACAGCCCGCCAGAACGTCGCCGCACCCCGGCCCGGCCTCGACACGCTCCACCGCGGCCGGCAGCGGCAGATCCGCGGCCTCCTCGGCGAGCACCCGCACACCGATGCCGCACCGCAACAGCCCCTGAACCACAAGCTCCGCGCTGCGAATCGCCGCTGGCCGCCCGGTGTGGGCGAGCAGAAAAACGGTACGTCCGGATGGTGCTTCTGAAGTGGTCAACGGGGCCCCTCCGCCACTGCACGGTCAACGTCCGCCGGGTCCAGTTGAGGCGCACCGGCGCGCAGCCACAGAAAGTACTCGACGTTGCCGGACGGCCCGGGCAGCGGGCTCGCGGTAACCCCGAGTACGCCGAGTCCGAGCTCGGCCGCGCGCCCGGCGACCGCGCGCACCGCCTCGGCCCGCAGCTCGGCGCTGCGCACCACGCCGCCGGCGCCGAGGCGTTCCTTGCCGACCTCGAACTGCGGCTTGACCATGAGGACCAGGTCCGCGTCGGGCGCGGAGCACCGCACAAGCGCCGGCAGCACCAGCCCCAGCGGAATGAAGGACAGATCACCGACAACCAGATCAACCGGCTCGCCATCGATCTGCTCCAGCGTCAATTCACGTACGTTCGTACGGTCCTTCACGGTGACGCGCTCATCGCTCTGCAGGGACCAGGCGAGCTGCCCGTAACCGACGTCGACGGCGACGACGTGCGCGGCACCGGACCGCAGCAGCACATCGGTGAACCCGCCGGTGGAGGCGCCGGCGTCGAGCGCGCGGCGCCCCTCGACCTTCAGGCCGAGCGGCACGAAGGCGGCCAGCGCGCCGGCGAGCTTGTGGCCGCCGCGCGAGACGTAGTCCGGGTCGCTGTCGTCCTGGGTGACGACGATGGCGGCGGCGGTCTCCACCTGGGTGGCGGCCTTGGTCGCCGTCGTCCCTCCGACGGTCACCCGGCCGGCGGCGATCAGCTGGCTCGCGTGCTCGCGGGAACGGGCCAGCTTGCGGCGCACCAGCTCCGCGTCGAGTCGGCGGCGGGTCACTGCCACGGGCGGTTCAGCTCCTGTTGTCGTACGGACGTGCGGGGCCGGGCGGCGGCCCCGGGGGCCGGTCGAGCGCGCCGAGCGCGTCGCGCAGCCCCTGGTGTACATCCTCGTACACCGCGAGGTGACCGCTCGCGTCGAGGTGGTCGGCGTCCGCGAGCCGGGCCAGGTGGGCGTCGACGCCGGGGTCGCCGGTGGGGGCGCGCTCGACGCCGAGCGGCTGAGGCTCCCGGGTCTCCGGGGCCGCGGGGGGCTCCGGATCCCCCAGAGCTCCCGGAGTCTCCAGAGCCCCACGGGCCTCCAGGGCCTCCAGTGCCTCCAGAGGAAGCGGTGTCGAGTCGGTCATGAACCCGACGCTACCCGGTCGCGGGTGTTACTCCTGCGTTCCCGGCCGCCTGGGGTACCGTCCATGGCGATGGCGACGATCGATGAGTGCCTGGGCGCACTCGACCGGCTGGCGGAGAACCTCGCGGGAGCGGGCGGCGAGCTCCGGGCCGCCGCCGCGCCCGACCGCTCGCTCAGCTGCCATGTGACGGACCTCGGCGTCACCTTCGTGGGCCACCTCCGGGAGGGCCACCTCAGGGAGGTGTGGACCGTCGAGGGCGTCCCGGAGCGGCGGGCGGAGATCGCGCTGGAGATGACCGGGGACGATCTGGTGGCCCTGGTCGACGGAAAGCTGAACTTCGCGCGGGCGTGGGCCGGTGGCCGGGTCAGGCTGAAGGCGGGCCTGCGGGACGTGCTGCGGCTGCGCTCGATCCTGTAACCCCTGCCGTGACCGGGCGCCGCGCCGCCGGCACGACGAGCGGGGTACCGGTCTGCGGGTCGTCGATGACCTGGCAGCGCAGCCCGAAGACCCGTTCCACGAGCTCGGCCGTCACGATGTCGCCGGGCGCCCCCTCCGCGACGACGCGCCCGTCGCGCATGGCGATCAGGTGGGTGGCGTAGCGGGCGGCGTGGTTGAGGTCGTGCAGAACGGCCACAAGGGTCCGGCCCTGGTTCTCGTGGAGCTCGGCGCACAGGTCGAGGATCTCGATCTGGTGCTGGATGTCGAGGAACGTCGTCGGCTCGTCGAGGAGCAGCAGCGGGGTGCGCTGGGCGAGGGCCATGGCGATCCACACGCGCTGGCGCTGGCCGCCGGAGAGTTCGTCGACGTACCGGTCGGCGAGGGCGGCGACGCCGGTGGCGGCCATCGACTCCTGGACGATCCGTTCGTCCTCGGGCGACCACTGCCGCAGCAGCCCCTGGTGGGGGTGGCGGCCGCGGGCGACGAGGTCGGCGACGGTGATGCCGTCGGGCGCGACCGAGGACTGCGGCAGGAGGCCGAGCGTACGGGCGACCTTGCGGGCGGGGTACGAGCCGATGGCGGCGCCGTCGAGCAGGACGGAGCCGGCCCGCGGCTTGAGCATCCGGGACAGGGCGCGCAGCAGGGTGGACTTGCCGCAGGCGTTGGGGCCGACGATGACGGTGAAGGAGTTGTCGGGGACGGCGACGGAGAGGTCCTCCGCGATGACCCGCCCGTCGTAGGCGAGGGTGACGGATTCGGCGGACAGCCGGCTCATGGTGTTCTCTCCGTTGCGTTCGTACGTGCTCATACCCGTCCCGCCCGGCGCTCGGTGTGGAGCAGCCACAGCAGATAGCAGCCGCCGAGCATGCCGGTGAGCGCGCCGACGGGCAGTTGGTCGGCGCCGAAGAGGCGTTGCGCGGCCCAGTCGGCGCCGACCAGCAGGGCCGCACCGGTGCAGGCGGCGGCGGTGAGGTTGGGGCCCGGTGAGCGGGTGAGGCGCCGGGCCAGCTGGGGCGCGGCGAGGGCGACGAAGGAGATGGGTCCGGCGGCGGCCGTGGCGACGGCGGTGAGCAGGACGGCGGCGCCCATGGTGACCAGCCGGGTCCGTTCGACGGGCACGCCGAGCGCGTAGGCGGAGTCGTCGCCCATCTCCAGCATGCGCAGGCTCCGCCCGTGGCCGAGCACGGCGGGGACGAGCACGGCGCAGACGCCGAGCAGGGGCCAGACCTGGCTCCAGTCGCGGCCGTTGAGGGAGCCGACCATCCAGACGGTGGCGCGGGCGGCGTCGGTGAGGTTGGCCTTGGTGAGCAGGTAGCCGATGACGGCGACGAGGACGGCGGACATGGCGATGCCGACGAGGACGAACCGGTAGCCGTGGACGCCGCGCTGCCAGGCCAGGGCGTAGATCGCGGCGCCGGAGAGCAGTCCGCCGGCGACGGCTCCGGCGGCGACGGCCGTGGGGTCGCCGTGGAAGAGGACGATGACGGTGAGCGCGCCCACGGAGGAGCCCTGACCGAGGCCGATCACGTCGGGGCTGCCGAGCGGGTTGCGGGAGACGGACTGGAAGACGGCGCCGGCCAGCCCGAGGGCGGTGCCGACCAGGAGGCCGACGAGGACGCGCGGCAGCCGCAGGTCGTGGACGATGAACTCCTGCGCGGCGGTCCCGCCGCCCGTGAGGGTGCGGAGGACGTCGGCGAAGGACATGGGGTAGTCGCCGGTGCCGATGAGGGCGACGGAGGCGGCGAGCGCGGCGGCCAGCAGCAGGGCCACGACGAGCACGGCGCGCGGCGCGACGCGCACGGAGAGACCGCCACGGGTGCGCAGCGCCCGTACGGCACGGGACGTTTCGGTGGAGCTCACAGCTGGGCCATCCTCCGGCGGCGTACGAGGTGGATGAAGACGGGTCCGCCGATCAGCGCGGTGACGATGCCGACCTGGAGTTCGGAGGGGCGGGTGAGGATCCGGCCGACGATGTCCGAGCCGAGGAGCAGCACGGGCGCGAGGACGGCCGCGTAGGGCAGGACCCAGCGCAGGTCGGGGCCGGTGAACGAGCGGACGACGTGCGGCACCATCAGGCCGATGAAGACGACGGGCCCGCAGGCGGCGGTCGCCGCGCCGCACAGGAGGGTGACGGTGAGCAGGGCGAGGACGCGGGTCGCGGTCAGCCGGGTGCCCAGGGCGCGGGCCTGGTCGTCGCCGAGGGCCATGGCGTTGAGCGGCCGTGCCAGGAGCAGGGCGAGCACGATGCCGACGACGACGAAGGGGGCGACCTGCCGGACGACGGTGGCGTTGGCGGAGGCCAGGGAGCCGACGGTCCAGAAGCGCATCCGGTCCAGGGCGGCGGTGTCCATCAGCTGCACCGCGTAGACGTAGCCGTTGAGCGCGGCCGTCACGGCGGTGCCGGCGAGGGCGAGGCGTACGGGCGTGGCGCTCCGGCTGCCGCCCAGCGCGTACACCACGACGGAGACGGCGGCGGCGCCCAGGAAGGCGAACCACACATAGCCGGTGAGCGAGGTGACGCCGAGAAAGCTGACGCCGGAGACGACGGCGGCCGCGGCCCCGGCGTTGATGCCGAACAGCCCGGGGTCGGCGAGGGGGTTGCGGGTGAGGGCCTGCATCACCGTGCCGGCGAGGCCGAGTCCGGCGCCGACGAGCAGTCCGAGGGCGGTGCGGGGGACGCGGACGTCGCGGACGACCACGTCGGCGTCGGCGCCGGTGTAGTGGAACAGCCCGTGCCAGACCTGGTCGACGGGGATCTGCTTGGCGCCGACGGCCAGGGACGCGACGACGACCAGCAGGAGCACGCCCGTCGAGACGACCAGCCCGGCGAGGCGCCGGGCGCCTCTGCCACGGGGCACGGCCTCGGGGGCGGCGGCGGTTCGGGGGGCGTTACTGGTTTGAGGAGAAGTGTCAACCAACACCTGGTTAGGTTAGCCTACCCTCACATTCTTGATCCTCACGGAGAGAAACACCACCCATGAGCACCCCCCGCATCGCGAACCTCTCCCGCCGAGGCCTCCTGGCCGCCGGCGGCGCCCTGGGCCTCGGCGCCCTCCTCACCGCCTGCGGGGGCGGCGGATCGTCGGACTCCGGTGAGGAGAGCGGGCAGGCGGCCGGCAAGAAGGGGCCCTGGACCTTCAAGGACGACCGCGGACAGACCGTCAGGAAGGACCGGACGCCGCGCCGCATCGTCGCCTTCACCGGCACCGCGGCCGCCCTCCACGACTTCGGCGTCGAATGCGTCGGCGTCTTCGGCCCCACCAAGCTCAAGGACGGCAAGCCCGACCCCCAGGCCGGCGACCTCGCCGTCGACAAGCTCACTATCCTCGGCAACGCCTGGGGCGAGTTCAACGTCGAGAAGTACGCGGGCCTGAACCCCGACCTGCTCGTCACCAACATGTACGAGCCGGACGCCCTCTGGTACGTGCCCGACGACAGCAAGAAGAAGATCCTGGCCCTCGCCCCCAGCGTCGCCCTCACCGCCTCCCGCGTCCCCATGCTGGAGACCGTCAAGCGCTACGCGGCCCTCGCCGAATCCCTCGGCGCGGACCTGAAGGACCGCAAGGTCACCGACGCCAAGGCCCGCTTCGAGAAGGCCGCCGAGACCCTGCGCAAGGCCGCCAAGGGCAACCCCGTCAAGGTCATGGCCGCCTCCGGCAGCGCCGACCTGTTCTACGTCTCCAACCCGGCCGTCAACGCCGACCTCATGTACTTCCGCGAGCTCGGCGTCGACTTCGTCGTCCCCGAGAAGACCGACCAGGGCGGCTACTTCGAGAGCCTCAGCTGGGAGAACGCCGACAAGTACCGGCCCGACGTGATCCTGCTGGACAGCCGCACCTCCGCCCTCCAGCCCAAGGACCTCGCGGCCAAGCCCACCTGGGAACGGCTCCCCGCCGTCAAGGCCGGCCAGGTCACCCCCTGGCTCAGCGAGCCCCGCTTCTCCTACGCCGGCTGCGCGCCGCTCCTCGAAGGCCTCGCCGCGGCCATCGAGAAGGCCAAGAAGACCTCCTGACCCTGCCCACGGAAAAGGACCGCCTCCACCATGAGCGACGCCCCTCCCCCGCCGCCCTACCGCTGGTTCGACCTCCACGTCATACGGACCGAGCGGGTCAGCCCCTCCCTCGTCCGCGTCACCCTGGGCGGGGACCGCCTCGGCGACATGGTCACCGACGGCCGCGACCAGCGCTTCAAGCTCTTCCTGCCCCAGCCCGGCCAGGACGCCCCCGTCCTGCCGGACGACCTGGGCACCGGCTGGTACGCGGAGTGGCGCCGCCAGGACCCGGCGGTCCGGGCCGTCATGCGCTCGTACACCGTGCGCGAGCTGCGCCACGACCCGGATGAACTGGACATCGACTTCGTCCAGCACGGGGACGGCGACGGGCACCGCGGCGGGCCCGCGTCGCTCTGGTCCCGCACGGCCCGCCCCGGCGACCGCGTCGCCGTCCTGGGCCCGGTGGCCGAGGACAACGGCGGCGCCGACTTCCAGCCGCCGACGGGCACGGACTGGGTGCTGCTCACGGCCGACGAATCCGCGCTGCCCGCCGTCGCGGGCATCCTCGCCTGGCTCCCGGCGGGCACCCCGGCCCGCGTCTGGATCGAGGTCGGCCACCCGGACGACGTCCAGGACCTCAAGACGGAGGCCGACGCGGACATCACCTGGCTGATCCGCGGCAACAGCCACCGCGAGGCACCCACCCTGGACGCCGTCCGCGCCGCGGACCTGCCCCCGGGCACCCCCTACGCCTGGATCGCCGGCGAATCCGGCACCGTCCGCGCCCTCCGCCGCCACCTCGTGGGCGACCGCGGCATCGACCGCCGCGCGATCACCTTCACCGGCTACTGGCGCCGGGGCGCCACGGAGGAAGACCTCCTGGCGGAACTCACGGGCTGAGGGGATCCAGGGCCGGGATCGGGGGGCGAGGGGCTTCGCCCTCGCCCCCGACCGCGCTACCAGCCCAGCCGCGCCAGCGCCTTCCCCGCGTCGAGAGCGCAGGAGCCCTCGCCCGCCGCCGTCCACGCGGCGGCGCACAGCGCCCGCAACGCGTCGATCCGCTCACCCTCGCCCTCGAGCGCGAGCTCACCGTCCTGGACGGACGCCGTCCACCCGCCACAGCGGAACCCCTCACCGGCGGAGCCGGAAACCGAGGGCTGCGGCTCCAGCAAGCCCCGCAGATCCTCCGCCACGAACGTCGGCCGGTGCTCCGGCCGCGCCGCGAGCAGCGTCGCGGCCGTCGTGACCCCGGTCAGCACGAGCAGCGAGTCCACACCGCCGACGAACGCCCCCTCGATGTCCGTGTCGAGCCGGTCGCCGACCACCAGCGGCCGCTCCGCCCCGGTCCGCAGAATCGTCTCGCGGTGCATCGGCGGCTGCGGCTTCCCCGCCACCTGCGGCTCGGCCCCCGTGGCTATCTTCACGACCTCCACCGCGGAGCCGTTCCCCGGCGCGATACCCCGCGCGCTCGGAATGGTCAGGTCCGTGTTCGAGGCGAACCACGGCAGTCCCCGCGCCACCGCGTACGACGCCTCCATCAGCCGCGACCACGGCATGTCCGGCCCGCCGTACCCCTGCACGACAGCGGCCGGATCGTCGTCCAGCGACTCCACCGGCACCAGCCCGCGCTCCCGCAGCGCGACCCGCAGCCCCTCCGCGCCGATCACCAACACCCGGGAGCCGGACGGCAACTGATCGGACATCAGCCGCGCCACCGCCTGCGCCGAGGTGATCACGTCGCCCGGCTCCGCCGGAATGCCCAGCTCCGTCAGATGCCCGGCCACGGTCCCCGGCGTCCGCGCCGCGTTGTTCGTCACGTACGCCAGGTGCATTCCGCCGTCCCGCGCCGTGCCGAGCGACTCCACGGCGTGCGCGATCGCCTCACCACCGGCGTAGACCACGCCGTCGAGGTCCAGCAGGGCCGTGTCGTAGGCCGTGCTCAGCGGCCGCTCGCTGCCGTCGGGCCGGGTCCGGACGCTGTCGTTCATGCTGTGATCGCTCCTCTGTACCGCGTATGTACTGCGTGTCTGTGCTGCATGTCTCTTCCCGGATCATTGCCGATCCGGCCCTGGGACATAACATTTCACAATGAGCACTCCAGGCCACGGCACCGGCGAATCCGCAGAACGCGGGCTCCGGCTCGCGCCCTTCCGAGGACTGCGCTACGTTCCCGAACGAGTGGGCAGTCTCGCGGCGGTGACCTCCCCGCCGTACGACGTCGTCGTCCGCCCCGACGGCCTGCGCCTCCTGGAGACCGCGGACCCGTACAACATCGTCCGGCTCATCCTCCCCCAGGCCGCCACCGCCGCCGACCGGCACCGCCAGGCCGCGGACACCCTGCGCCGCTGGCAGGACGAACGGGTGCTCGCCCCCGACCCCGAACCCGCGCTCTACGTCTACGAGCAGCGCGGCGAGGGCATACTCCAGCGCGGCCTCATCGGGGCCCTTCGGCTCACCCCGCGCGAGGAGGGCGTCGTCCTGCCCCACGAGGACGTCATGCCGCACATCATCGAGGACCGCGCCGCGCTGATGCGCGACACCGCCGCCAACCTGGAGCCCCTGCTCTTCTCCTACCGGGGCGACGACTCCCACCGGGGCGACGACGACGGCACCGAGAGCACGGCGGCCGTCATCGAGCGGGTGATCCTCACGGACCCCCTGCTCTCCACCACGACGGACGACGGCTACGCCCACCGCCTGTGGTCGATCACCGACGCCCGGGACCTCGCCCTCATCGACGAGGACCTCTCCCACCGGCACGCCCTCATCGCCGACGGCCACCACCGCTGGGCCACCTACCTGCGCCTGCATGCCGAGCAACCCGCACCCGGCCCCTGGGACTTCGGCCTCGTCCTCCTCGTGGACACCGCCCGCTACCCCCTGCGCGTACGGGCCATCCACCGGCTGCTGCACAAGCTCCCCGTCCACACGGCCCTGGAGGCGCTGGGCGGCGCCTTCCGCGTCCGTACGATCGACGGCCCGCTGGAGGACGCCCTCGCCGCCCTCGCGGAGGCCGCCGCCGGACCGGGCAACGCCTTCGTCCTCGCCGGCGACGGCCGCTTCCACCTCCTGGACCACCCGGACCCGGCCCTGCTCGCGCGGACCGTCCCCGCCGACCGGCCCCGGGCCTGGCGCGAACTGGACGCGACGGTGCTCCACTCGCTGCTGCTGGAACACATCTGGAACGTGCCGGACGACCCGGAGCACATCGGCTACATCCACGACACGTCGGCGGCCGTCCGGCAGGCCGTGCGCCACGAGGGGACGGCCGTGCTGATGCACCCCGTCCACGAGGACGTCGTGCGCGAGCTCGCCGAGCAGGGCGTGACGATGCCGCGCAAGTCGACGTCGTTCGGCCCCAAGCCGGCGACGGGCCTGGTGCTGCGGAGCCTGGCCCTGAACTGAGCGGATACGCGAGGAGGGCGGTACCCCCGGGATCCCGGGGGTACCGCCCTCCTTGTCGATCACGTCAGTGATCAGCCCTGGCTGCCGGACTCCTCGTCCTTGACGTCCTTGGCGGGCTCGGCCTCGTCGACGTCCTTGGCCTCGGCCTGGACCTCGTCCTTGGCCTCGGCGGGCTCGGCCACCTCGTCCTTGACCTCGACCTCGGCCTCGGCCTCGGCCTGAACCTCGTTCTCGGCGTCCTCCTCGAGGGCGTCCGTGAACTCCACGCCGTCCAGCTCGGCGAGCCGGTCGGAGGCGTTGGTCGTGCCGCCCTGGTCCGCCTCGAGCGCCTTGGCGAACCACTCGCGGGCCTCGGTCTCACGACCGACCTCGAGCAGCGCGTCGGCGTAGGCGTACCGCAGGCGCGCGGTCCAGGGCTGGACGGCGTTCGACGCCAGCTCGGGGCTCTGGAGCGTGACCACGGCGGCCTCGGCCTGGCCCATGTCCTTGCGGGCGCCGGCGGCGACCAGGCGCATCTCGACCTGACCCGCCTTGTCCAGCTTCTGGACCTCGGGCTCACCGGCCATGGCCAGGGCACGCTCCGGGCGGCCCAGGCCGCGCTCGCAGTCGGCCATGATCGGCCACAGCTCGACGGAACCGGTCATCCGGCGCGCGGCGCGGAACTCGGCGAGGGCCTCGGAGTACTTGCCGGTCGCGTACGAGGCGAAGCCGGCGGCCTCGCGCACGGCGGCGACGCGGGAGGCGAGCCGCAGGGCGACGCGGGAGTAGGCGTACGCCTGCTCGGGCTCCTCGTCGAGCAGGTTGGCGACCATGACGAGGTTGCGGGCGACGTCCTCGGCGAGCGTCTTGGGCAGGCTCATCAGCTCCTGCCGCACGTCGGCGTCGATCTCGTCGCCGGTCACGTCCTCGGGGATCGGCAGCCGCTTCACCGGCTCGCGGTCACCACGGTCCCGGTCCCGGTCGTCACGGCGGCCGTAGCCACCGGAACGCTCGTCACGGCCGCGGTAGCCGCCGCCCTGGCGGTCGTCACGGAAGGAACGACGGGGGCCACGGTCGTCGTCGCGGCGGGGACCACGGTCGTCGCGACGGAAGCCACCGCGGTCATCGTCACGACGCGGGCCGCGGTCGTCGCGGCGGAAACCGCCGCCAGTGCCGCCGGCGCGGTCGTCGCGGCGGAAGCCGCCACGGTCGTCATCGCGGCGGGGGCCGCGGTCGTCACGGCGCTCGTCGCGACGGAAGGACGGGCGGTCGTCACGACGGTCGTCACGGCGGAAGCCGCCACGGTCGTCGTCACGACGAGGACCACGGTCATCGCGACGCTCGTCCCGGCGGAAGGACGGGCGGTCATCGCGACGCTCATCGCGACGCTCATCGCGACGGAAACCGCCACGGTCGTCATCACGGCGCGGGCCACGGTCGTCACGGCGCTCGTCGCGACGGAAGCCGCCGCGCTCGTCGTCACGACGGAAGGACGGGCGGTCATCGCGACGGTCGTCGCGACGGAAGCCGCCACGGTCGTCGTCACGACGAGGACCACGGTCATCGCGGCGGAAGCCGCCGCCGGTGCCGCCGGCGCGGTCGTCACGACGGAAACCGCCACGGTCGTCATCACGGCGCGGGCCACGGTCATCGCGGCGCTCGTCACGGCGGAAGCCACCGCGCTCGTCGTCACGACGGGGGCCGCGGTCGTCACGGCGGTCGTCGCGACGGAAGGACGGGCGGTCATCGCGACGGTCGTCGCGACGGAAGCCGCCACGGTCGTCGTCACGACGGGGACCACGGTCATCGCGGCGCTCATCGCGACGGAAACCGCCACGGTCGTCGTCGCGACGGCCGAAGCCGCCACCGCCACCGGGACGACCACCACGGTCATCGCGGCGGAAGCCGCCGCCGGTGCCGCCGGGGCGGTCATCGCGGCGCTCGTCGCGGCGGAAGCCGCCACGGTCGTCATCGCGGCGCGGGCCGCGGTCGTCACGGCGCTCGTCGCGACGGAAGGACGGACGGTCGTCACGACGGTCATCGCGGGGGCGGAAGCCACCACGGTCATCGTCACGACGGGGACCACGGTCGTCACGGCGGAAACCGCCGCCGGCGCGGTCGTCACGGCGACCGAAACCGCCGCCGCGCGGGCCGCGGGGCCCTCCACCGCGACGCGGCTCGCCGCCCGAGCGACCGTCGGGAGAGTTGGTGGACATCGACGTGACTCCTGTCTTCAGGTACCGCAGTCATTCTTACGCACCCTGATGGCAGGCGCGCTTCGGAGAAAAACAAAAAGGACCCTTGGTCCCAGCGTGAACGCTGGGACCAAGGGTCCTTGAAAGATTGTTCGGCGGCGTCCTACTCTCCCACAGGGTCCCCCCTGCAGTACCATCGGCGCTGAAAGGCTTAGCTTCCGGGTTCGGAATGTAACCGGGCGTTTCCCTAACGCTATGACCACCGAAACCCTATCGGGTTCTAGCGAACAAGCACACTCTTCAATTAAAGGTGTTACTGGTTCAACCGGTGCGAAGCTGTTCGCAACCCGGGAACCACACAGTGGACGCGAGCAACTGAGGACAAGCCCTCGGCCTATTAGTACCAGTCAGCTCCAACCGTTACCGGTCTTCCACACCTGGCCTATCAACCCAGTCGTCTACTGGGAGCCTTACCCCATCAAGTGGGTGGGAGTCCTCATCTCGAAGCAGGCTTCCCGCTTAGATGCTTTCAGCGGTTATCCCTCCCGAACGTAGCCAACCAGCCATGCCCTTGGCAGGACAACTGGCACACCAGAGGTTCGTCCGTCCCGGTCCTCTCGTACTAGGGACAGCCCTTCTCAAGACTCCTACGCGCACAGCGGATAGGGACCGAACTGTCTCACGACGTTCTAAACCCAGCTCGCGTACCGCTTTAATGGGCGAACAGCCCAACCCTTGGGACCGACTCCAGCCCCAGGATGCGACGAGCCGACATCGAGGTGCCAAACCATCCCGTCGATATGGACTCTTGGGGAAGATCAGCCTGTTATCCCCGGGGTACCTTTTATCCGTTGAGCGACGGCGCTTCCACAAGCCACCGCCGGATCACTAGTCCCGACTTTCGTCCCTGCTCGACCCGTCGGTCTCACAGTCAAGCTCCCTTGTGCACTTACACTCAACACCTGATTGCCAACCAGGCTGAGGGAACCTTTGGGCGCCTCCGTTACCCTTTAGGAGGCAACCGCCCCAGTTAAACTACCCACCAGACACTGTCCCTGATCCGGATCACGGACCCAGGTTAGACATCCAGCACGACCAGAGTGGTATTTCAACGACGACTCCACACACACTGGCGTGCATGCTTCACAGTCTCCCACCTATCCTACACAAGCCGAACCGAACACCAATATCAAGCTATAGTAAAGGTCCCGGGGTCTTTCCGTCCTGCTGCGCGAAACGAGCATCTTTACTCGTAGTGCAATTTCACCGGGCCTATGGTTGAGACAGTCGAGAAGTCGTTACGCCATTCGTGCAGGTCGGAACTTACCCGACAAGGAATTTCGCTACCTTAGGATGGTTATAGTTACCACCGCCGTTTACTGGCGCTTAAGTTCTCAGCTTCGCCCCACCGAAATGGAGCTAACCGGTCCCCTTAACGTTCCAGCACCGGGCAGGCGTCAGTCCGTATACATCGCCTTACGGCTTCGCACGGACCTGTGTTTTTAGTAAACAGTCGCTTCTCGCTGGTCTCTGCGGCCACCCCCAGCTCAGA
>NZ_CP034587.1:1677500-2825000 GCF_003970715.1 Streptomyces luteoverticillatus
TAGTGGAAGGGCCCGGCGGCCGGGTCCGGGGAGGATGAGCGCGATGGTGTTCAAGAAACTGATGGCGAGCCTGGGCGCGGGCGGGGCCTCGGTCGAGACGGTGCTGTTCGAGGAGAACGTCGTGCCCGGCGGCGTGGTGCAGGGCGAGGTGCGCATCCAGGGCGGTTCGGTGCCGCAGCGGATCGAGGGGCTGTCCGTGGGGCTCCAGGCGCGGGTCGAGGTCGAGGGGAACGACGGCGAGTACAAGCAGGACGTGGAGTTCACCCGCGTCCAGCTGGGCGGGGCCTTCGAAGTACAGGCGGCCTCGGCGCACGTGGTGCCGTTCGGGCTGGAGATCCCCTGGGAGACGCCGGTCACCATGTTCCTGGGCCGGCACCTCACCGGGATGAACGTGGGGGTGACCACTCACCTCGCCATCGCCCGCGCCGTGGACTCGAGCGACCTCGATCCGGTGAACGTCCACCCGCTCCCCGCCCAGCAGGCGATCCTCGACGCCTTCGGCCGGCTCGGCTTCTCCTTCAAGTCCGCCGATCTCGAGCGCGGCCGCATCAGTGGCACGCGGCAGCGGCTGCCCTTCTACCAGGAGATCGAGTTCCACGCGCCCGCCGAGTACCGGGGGCTGAACGAGGTGGAGCTGTCGTTCGTCGCGGACGACCGCGAGATGGACGTCGTGCTGGAGATGGACAAGAAGCCGGGGCTGTTCAGCTCGGGCAGTGACACCTACCGCTCGTTCACGGTCGACCTGCACGCGTACGAGCGGACCGACTGGGCGGCCTACCTCCACCAGTGGCTCGCCGAGGTGGGCGGCAAGCGGAACTGGCTCTGAGCCGGGGCCGGGCCGGAACCGGATCCGGTTCCGGCCCGGCGCGACGGCCCTCGGTCAGCCCAGCAGGACGACCAGTGGCGAGTCCGTGCCCGCCCAGTGGCCGACGGCGTCGTCGAGCACCGTCTCCGCCGTCCGGGCGTCGCCCGGTGCCGCCTTGCGGAAGGTCTCCCAGTCCTCGGCGAGCAGCAGATAGCCGCGGAACTTGCCGGAGCCCCACCACGACAGGTCCGTGAGGCAGTCGGCGAGGGCGTCCCAGTTGCGGCCGAAGTAGTCGGGGAACTCCAGGTCCGTCGCGCACCGGTCGAGGAAGGCGGCCTTGTCGTGGACTCCGGAGAGCTGGAGTCTGGCGCCCCGCCAGTCGGCCTCGGCGGCGCGGGCCATGACGTCCGTGGGGGCTTCGGTGGGGGGCAGGTGGTAGATGCCCGGGGGGATCGTTCCGTTGAGGATGCCGGGGAGCCCTGGGGCGGGCAGCGGACGGGTCATGGGTGCACCACCGCTTCGAAGGTCTGGTAGTGGTCGCCGGTGTAGTAGCGCTCGGAGTGCTCGCCGGTGATGACGCGTCTGGCGCCGCGGTTGCGGGCGCCGGGGGTGGGGACGGTGTACTCGTGGTAGTAGCCGCGGGTCTGCTTGGGCAGCCGGTTCTCGTAGTTGCCGAAGACGGTGCCGTCCTTGTCGTACGGGAAGGGGCCGCCCTTGGCGATGAGTTCGAGGGTACGGCGTGCCTCGGGCGGCAGCTTGTCCTCGGTGACGGTCTTCATGCCCTTCGCCCAGGCGGGCGCGGAGCCCGGTGGTGGCGTCGTGGCGGCGGGGGTCCGGGGTTTCGCGGCCTTCTGGCTTCCCGACGAGGAGCAGGCGGGAAGCAACAGCAGTGGCAGGGCTGCCAGCAGGAGGGTCAGGGCGCGCATGAGGCGGCTCTGCCGTCGTCCGATGTGTCGAAGTACATGAAGCACACTCCATATGGTCGCAGTGCCGGTGGTGCGGGCGTCGCTAGGCTGGCGTTTTCAGCTGTCCGCGCGTACTGGAGGTGTCCTGGTGTCCGAGCTGAAGCGTCGGCCGCTCCCCCACGATTTTCATCCGCCGGTACCTTCGTTCCCCGTGGTGAGCGATGACGTGACGTCCGGGGCGGGGCTGAAGGACGATCAGGTCCTCGCCGGTGGCAATGTGTCGCCGCACCTGCGCTGGGAGGGCGCCCCCGAGGGAACGAAGAGCTTCGCGGTGACGTGCTACGACCCGGACGCGCCGACCGGCAGCGGTTTCTGGCACTGGGTCGTCTTCGACATCCCGGCCGACGTCACCGAGCTGCCGGCCGGTGCGGGCAGCGGCGGGATGAAGGGGCTGCCCGCGGGCGCCGTGCACGCGCGCAACGACTACGGCACCCGTGACTTCGGCGGCGCGGCGCCGCCGGCCGGGGACGGTCCGCACCGGTACGTCTTCACGGTGTACGCGGTGGACCGGGAGAAGCTGGGCCCGGACGAGGACGCCTCGCCGGCCGTGGTCGGCTTCCACCTGCGCTTCCACGCGCTGGGGCGGGCGCAGCTGATCGGTGAGTACGAGGTTCCGGCCGCCGGCTGACGTTCCCACGCCCCGTCACGCGGGGGCGGCGACCGGAAATTCCGTTGCGCCGGGCGGGCGGGGATCGCAGAGTAGTGGTGCTTGACTGACGGCTTCGCATGCGGCCGTCGGGCAGTGGGTACCGCAGTGGCGGGGGCGGTGGGGCGCTGGTGCGCCGGCCGCCTGCCGGAGTCCGGCTCGTCAGCCGGGCGGCCGCGCCTGCTGCTGTAACGCTCCGGGCCCGGTGTTGTTCACGGGGGAAGGGCCCGGAGCGTTCTCTTTTCTCCGGCTGCCTGGTCTCCGGCTGCCTGGCCGTCCTACCTGAGCAGCATCTGCGCGATCGCGACGGCGCCCACGACGACGATGACGCCTCGCAGGACCGTGGGTGAGAGCCTGCGGCCGACCTTCGCGCCTATCAGGCCGCCGATGGTGGAGCCTGCGGCGATCAGGAGGACGGCCGTCCAGTCGACGTCGGCGACGAAGACGAAGAAGAGCGCGGCGACGCCGTTGACGACGACACCGATGGTGTTCTTGAGGGCGTTGACGCGCTGGAGGTCGTCGTGGAGCAGCAGGCCCATGAGGGAGAGGTACATGACGCCCTGGGCCGCGCCGAAGTAGCCGCCGTAGGCGCTGGCCAGGAGGAGTCCGGCCAGGAGGGCGGGGCCGCCGTCGGTGGGGGCCTCGGTGCCGTTGCGCTCGCGGCGGCGGGCGAGGGCCCGGGCGAGCCGGGGCTGGAGGACGACGAGCACCAGGGCGAGGGCGATGAGCGCGGGGACGATCGCGTCGAAGGCCTTCGACGGGAGGGCGAGCAGCAGGACGGCTCCGGTGAGGCCGCCGATCAGCGCGGTGATGCCGAAGCGGATGACGCGGGCGCGCTGGCCGCGGAGCTCGCGGCGGTAGCCGACGGCGCCGCTGATGTTGCCGGTGACGAGGCCGATGGTGTTCGAGACGTTGGCGGTGACGGGTGGCAGGCCGGTGGCGAGGAGCACCGGAAAGGTGAAGAGGGTGCCGCTGCCGACGATCGCGTTGATGGTGCCCGCGCCGACGCCGGCGGCGAGGACCGCGAGTGCTTCCCAGATGGACAAGGCCATCTCCTTCGCTTCAGTGTGTCGCCTCCCCGCCCTGAGGGGGTCGGGGGGCCGCACTGATCATGCATGAATGGATCATGCATGGGGAGGGAGAGTCCCGGCCGATCGTCGCACTTGAACGATGTCGATCGTTCAGTCGAACCGGATCGTTCAGTCGATCGGGGGCTGCTCGCGGCGCGGGCTCTCCTTGGTGACCTTGGGGGCGCCGCCGCCTCCGCCGCCCGGGGCGCCGAAGCTGCCGACGGCGCCGCTGAGGCCCTTGAGCGCGTCGCCGATCTCGCTGGGGACGATCCAGAGCTTGTTGGCGTCGCCCTCGGCGATCTTCGGGAGCATCTGGAGGTACTGGTAGGCGAGCAGCTTCTCGTCGGCGTCACCGGCGTGGATGGACTCGAAGACCGTGCGGATCGCCTGGGCCTCGCCCTCGGCGCGGAGGGCGGCGGCCCGGGCCTCGCCCTCGGCGCGGAGGATCGCGGACTGCTTCTCGCCCTCCGCCGTGAGGATCTGCGACTGCCGGATGCCCTCGGCGGTGAGGATCGCGGCGCGCTTGTCCCGGTCGGCGCGCATCTGCTTCTCCATCGAGTCCTGGATGGAGGTGGGGGGCTCGATGGCCTTGAGCTCGACGCGGTTGACGCGGATGCCCCACTTGCCGGTGGCCTCGTCGAGGACGCCGCGCAGGGCCGCGTTGATCTCCTCGCGGGAGGTGAGGGTCCGCTCCAGGTCCATGCCGCCGATGATGTTGCGCAGGGTGGTGACGGTGAGCTGTTCGATGGCCTGGATGAAGCTGGAGACCTCGTAGGTCGCGGCGCGGGCGTCGGTCACCTGGTAGTAGATGACCGTGTCGATGTTGACGACCAGGTTGTCCTGGGTGATCACCGGCTGCGGCGGGAACGGGACGACCTGTTCGCGGAGGTCGATGCGGTTGCGGATGGAGTCGATGAACGGGACGACGATGTTCAGGCCCGCGTTGAGGGTCCGGGTGTAGCGGCCGAAGCGCTCCACGATGGCGGCGCTGGCCTGCGGGATGACCTGCACCGTCTTCATGAGGGCGATGAAGACGAGCACCACCAGGATGATCAGGACGATGATGATCGGTTCCATCGTGGCTCAGCTCCCCGTGCCGCTGTCGTGGGTCTCGTGGGTCGTGACCAGTGCGTGGCCGCAATGGTCTTGATCAGTCTTCCAGAACCGGGGGCCCGCGTGCAGGCGTTGGGCCCAGCTCGTCGGATGCGGCCGGTTCCGGCCTACGGTCAGATGACGACGGCCGTGGCGCCGTCGATCTCGACGACGTCGACCTGCTGGCCCACCTCGTAGGAGCGGTCGGCGTGGAGGGAGCGGGCGGACCAGATCTCGCCCGCGAGCTTGATGCGGCCGCCGGCGCCGTCGACCCGTTCGAGGACGACGGCCTGCCGGCCCCTGAGCGCGTCGATGCCCATCGCCGTCTCGCCGCGGCGGGCGCGCTGGCGGTTGGCGATCGGGCGGACGACGGCGATGAGAGCGACGGAGACGACGGCGAAGACCACGAATTGGGCCACCGCGCCCGCGTGGAAGGCGGCCGCGGTGATCGCGGCCGCGACGGCCCCGACCGCGAGCATGCCGAACTCCGGCATGGCGGTCACGACCAGCGGAATTCCCAGTCCGACGGCGGCCACGAGCCACCACACCCATGTGTCCACATGGTCATGGTAGGGGGGTGGCCGCCCGGCGGACAGGGCGTGTGGAAGGAGCTCGAGCTCCCTTAGGCCATCGGGAGGCCCTGGGCCGTCCAGCGGTCGCCGCGCTGCTCGACCACCAGCGGCAGGCCGAAGCAGTGGGAGAGGTTGCGAGAGGTCAGCTCCAGCTCGATGGGGCCGGCGGCCAGCACCTTGCCCTGGCGGATCATCAGGACGTGGGTGA
Organism: Streptomyces luteoverticillatus; assembly: GCF_003970715.1. NCBI lineage: Bacteria > Bacillati > Actinomycetota > Actinomycetes > Kitasatosporales > Streptomycetaceae > Streptomyces > Streptomyces luteoverticillatus. The sequence goes on from NZ_CP034587.1 coordinate 1,682,859, forward strand.
AGCCGGGGGCGATCTCCTCGACGTGGTGGGTGACCATGACCATCGAGGGGGCGAGCGGGTCGCGGGCGAGCCGGCCCAGGCGGCGGACGAGGTCCTCGCGGCCGCCGAGGTCCAGGCCGGCGGCGGGCTCGTCGAGCATCAGCAGCTCGGGGTCGGTCATCATCGCGCGGGCGATGAGGGTGCGCTTGCGCTCGCCCTCGGAGAGGGTGCCGAACTTGCGGTCGAGGAACTCGGTCATGCCGAGGACGTCGAGGAAGGCGCGGGCGCGCTGCTCGTCGACCTCCTCGTAGTTCTCGTGCCAGCCGGCGGTCATGCCGTAGGCGGCGGTGAGGACCGTCTGGAGGACGGTCTGGCTGCGCGGCAGCTTGTCGGCCAGGGCGATGCCGGCCATGCCGATGCGCGGGCGGAGCTCGAAGACGTCGACCGAGCCGAGCTTCTCACCGAGGATCCGGGCGGTGCCCTTGGTGGGGAAGAGATAGCTGGAGGCGACATTGAGAAGGGTGGTCTTGCCGGCGCCGTTGGGGCCGAGGATCACCCAGCGCTCGCCTTCCTTGACCGACCAGGAGACCTGGTCCACCAGAGCCCGGCCCTCGCGGACCACGGATACGTCCACCAGTTCCAGCACATCGCTCATGAGCGCGTTGTCTCCCATTGCAGTCGCTTCGTCGCTTGCGCCTGTCGGCGCAGTCCCCTGGGAAAAACCTACGCCACCGGTTACCGATGGCAGTCCCTAGGCTGGGGGCCATGCTCGATGAGAATCGCTCAGGACGGCTCACGGCGTGGGGAAATGCCCTCCTTGCCGGATTTGCCGCCCCCGATGACGCCGCACACCACATCACCGGAAGTGACGCGGTCCACCGTGTCGTCGGTTTGCCCGGGGAGTCCGGGCCGGTGGGACTCACCCTCGCGCTGGGCCGGCTGAGGGCGCTGGGGGCGACGGGACTGCGGCTGGCGCTGCCGGTGCCGGGGCACCCGCTGGGGCTCAGCGGCCCGCCGGAGTTCAACGCCCGGGCCATGGAGGCCGAGGAGGCGGTCGTCGTCCCGGGGACGGCGCTGGGGCTGGTGCCGGAGGTGTACGAAGCGGGGCCCGAGGGCAATGTCCACGTCGAGGTGGTGTGGCACTGCCTGGCCGTGCGGGACGCGCCGCCCGCCGATGTGCCGTCGCTGTCGGAGGCCGAGCGGGAGCTGGCCGAGGCGCTGCGCGAGGCGACCGAGGTGCTGACCCGGCTGGACGTGGCCGGCTCCGGGCCGGTGGCCCGGGCGGCCCTGGAGGCGTACCGGGCGCGGGCCGAGAGCAGCCGGGAGGTGCTGGCGCCGGGGTATCCGCCGCGGGCGGCGCGGGTGCTGGAGCTGGCGCAGCGGATCGGGGCGCTGATCGGGATCGCCTACGAGCCGGGGGACGCCCAGGGGCGTGAGCACGGTGGCGCGGTGAGCGCGTCGGAGATCGCGGCGCGGGCGGCGGCGCTGCGGCCGGTGGAGCGTACGGCCCGGCGGGCGCGGGTGGCCGCGTACAACGCGATGGTGGAGGAGCGGGACCGCCGGCGGCACTGACCCCTCCCCCGCTGATTCGCCCGGACGACGGCGAGGCCCCGCGGACCGAGGGGTCCGCGGGGCCTCGCCGCACGCTGTGGGTCAGTCGCGGTCGTGGTGGCCGCCGCCGTGGTGGTGGCTGTTGTGCTCGCTGAAGTGGTGTTCTTCGGTCATGTGGTGCTCTTCGCCGACGGGACCGTTGATGCAGGTGTTGCCGAACGTCGGGTTCAGGAGGCCGACGATGTCGATGGTGTTGCCGCAGAGGTTGATCGGGATCTGGATCGGGATCTGGATGACGTTGCCCGAGATGACACCCGGTGACCCCTTGGCGACACCGGAAGCCAGCGCTCCGTCGAATCCGTCGTCGGTGGCGGCGGCGGGGACGACGGAGGCGCCGAGGGCGACGCCGGCCGCGGCAAGAGCGAGGGCGGCCTTCTTGGCACTGTTCATAGGTGCTCTTCCTTCTGATGACTGACCTGGTCGGCCCCTGCCATGGGGCCCTGCACACCTATGAACGCCAATGCACCGCCGACGGCACGGCCATCGACGGTGTTTGCCCTCTTTCGGACGATTGACCACCACCCGGATGTCGGCTCCGCCGGATGCGGAGCCGACCTGCCTACGAGGTGGCGAGGGTGGAGCGACGAGCTGATTACTCGTTGACGCAGAGGTTGCCCGCGGCCGGGTTCAGGACGCCGACGACGTCGATGGTGTTGCCGCAGAAGTTGACCGGGATCTCGACCGGGACCTGGACGACGTTGCCGGAGGCGACGCCGGGCGACTTCTCCGCCACACCGTGCGCGCCGTGGCCCCCGTGGGCGGAGGCGGCACCGGCGCCGGCGAGGGCGAGACCGCCGACGGCGAGCGTGACAGCAGCGGCCTTCTTGATGTTCTTCACTCTTCCTATGACCTTCCTGAGTGTTTTGCCAGAGCGTCGCCACGGCTCCCGCCGCGGTTACGTCATGGAAAACGGGCCAGGGCCATTCGGGTTGCTGGTGCGGATGGGTTATCACACGACCGCATGAATCTCTGATCAGAACGCGACGTTCCGCTACCGCCCGGGGCCGGCGCTCCTCAGGCTCCGATCCCACGTCGGACGGCCCACAGCGCCGCCTGCGTCCGGTCGGCGAGGTCCAGCTTCATCAGGATGTTCGACACGTGGGTCTTGACGGTCTTCTCGGACAGGACGAGCGCCCGGGCGATCTCCCGGTTGGACCGCCCGTCCGCGATCAGGGCCAGCACCTCGCGCTCCCGCTCGGTGAGCCCGTTGCCTCTCCCCTGGCCCCCGCCGCCGCCCTCGTCCTGCGACAGCAGGGCGTCCGCCACCTCCGGCTGGAGCAGGACGTGCCCAGCGTGCACGGACCGGATGGCGCCGGCGAGGGCGTCCGGGTCCACGTCCTTGTAGACGTAGCCGGCCGCGCCCGCCCGCAGGGCGGGGATGACGGTGCGCTGCTCGGTGAAGCTGGTGACGACCAGCACCCGGGCGGGGTTGTCGAGCTCCCGGAGCCTGCGCAGCGCTTCGATACCGTCCATGCCGGGCATCTTCACGTCCATGAGGACGACGTCCGGTCGCAGCTCCTCGGCCCGCTCGACGCCCTCGGCGCCGTCCGCGGCCTCCCCGACGACCTCGATGTCGTCCTGGACCTCCAGAAAGGTGCGCAGTCCCCTGCGGACCACCTGGTGGTCGTCCACCAGCAGCACCCGGATCGCGCGGCTCTCAGCCACCGGGCACCTCCATTTCGATCGTCGTGCCCTTTCCGGGCGCGGAATCCACGGTCAGGCCGCCGCCGACCCCGTTCGCGCGGTCCCGCATGGAGACCAGGCCCAGGTGCCGGCCGGCCCTGCGCACGGCGGAGGGGTCGAAGCCCTGCCCGTCGTCGGTCACGCGCAGGGCGGCGCCGTGGCCCCGGCGCGTGAGGCTGACGTCCACGGTCCGCGCCCCGGAGTGGCGCAGGGCGTTGTGGAGGGCCTCCTGGGCCACCCGCAGCAGCGCCTCCTCCTGGGCGGCCGGCAGGGCCCGTACGCCCTGGGCGGCGAAGGTGACCTTGGCGGCGGCCTGGGCGCGGTCGAGGACCTTGACCTGGGTGCGCAGGGTGGCGACGAGGCCGTCCTCGTCGAGCCCCGCCGGGCGCAGCTCCACGACGGCGGCGCGCAGCTCGTCGGCGGCCTCGGCGGCGAGCCGGGCGACCTGGTGGAGCTCGCCCTTGGCGCGGGCCGGGTCGCGGTCGACGAGGGCGGCCGCGGCCTGGGCGGTCAGCCGCAGGGAGAAGAGCTTCTGGGAGACGGCGTCGTGGAGCTCGTGGGCGAGGCGGGCCCGCTCCCCGGCGATGGTCAGCTCGCGGCTGCGCTCGTAGAGGCGGGCGTTGGTGAGGGCTATGGCGGCGTGCTGGGCGAGGACGCTCAGCAGTTCCTCGTCCTCGGCGGTGAAGCCGCAGCCGCCGGCGGGCTTGGGGCACCTCTTGTTGGCCAGGAAGAGGGCACCCAGGATCTCGTCGCCGTCGGCGACGGGCATCCCGATGAAGTCGCTCATGTCGGGGTGGGCGTCGGGCCAGCCCTCGAAGCGGTGGTCCAGGCGGACGTCGGCGAGGCGCTGGGGGGTGGCGTCCTTGAGCATGGCGGCGAGGATGCCGTGCTGGCGGGGCAGCGGGCCGATGGCCTTCCACTGGTCGTCGCTGACGCCGTCGACGACGAACTGGGCGAAGCCGCCGTGGTCGTCGGGGACGCCGAGGGCGGCGTACTCGGCGTCGAGGAGCTCCCGGGCGGAGACGACGATCGTCTTGAGGACGTCGCGCACCTCCAGATGGCGGCTCATGGCGAGCAGGGCAGTGCTTACGGCGGTGAGGCCGGAGCGGGGGCCATGGGTCATGGGGTCACCGTATACAGGGCGCCCGCCCGGGGGATCGGCCTCGGGGCGGCCGGGTCTCGGTCGTCCGGCTTAGGCCGGTCGGCCCGGGGGCACGCTCCCCTCATGTCTATACCAATACGACAGTGGACCCCCACCCACGGCGAGCCCTACCGGGCCGTGCCGTACCGGCCCGTGCGGATGGGGGCCGAGGAGTCGGTCGGGCGGGCGGCGGAGTTGCGGGAGCGGATGGCGGAGCGACGGACCGTGCGGCGGTTCTCGGCCGATCCCGTCCCGGATCAGGTGGTCAGGGACGCGATCGCGTGCGCGGCCACCGCGCCCTCGGGGGCGCATCAGCAGCCGTGGACGTTCGTCCTGGTGAAGGACCCGGAGGTGCGGCGGCGCATCCGGGAGGCGGCGGAGGAAGAGGAGCGCGTCTCCTACGCGGGGCGGCTGGGCGAGGAGTGGCTGGCGGCGCTGCGTCCGCTGGGGACGGACGAGGTCAAGCCGCATCTGACGGACGCGCCCGCGCTGATCGTGGTCTTCCAGCAGCGCTACTGGCTCGGCGAGGACGGCAGCCGGCGCAAGCACTACTACGTGGACGAGTCGGTCGGCATCGCGGTCGGGATGCTGCTGTCCGCGCTGCATCTGTCGGGGCTGGCGGCGCTGGTGCACACGCCGAGCCCGATGCGGTTCCTGTCGGAGGTGCTGGGGCGGCCGGTGAACGAGAAGGCGTTCGCGGTGATCCCCGTGGGCTACCCGGCGGCGGACTGCGAGGTGCCGGACCTGGTGCGCAAGAGCCTGGACCAGGTGCTCGTGGAGATCTGACCCCAGGCCGGGTCGAGGGCACCCCAAAGCAACGTTTCTGATCGCAAACACTCCGCAGGGAAGCGGCCACACCGGGTGAGGAACGAGCACTCCCGGTGTGAGCCCGCTCATGGGACGCACATCACGTACGAAGCGCCCTAGTGGACGGATAAGACGCCCATAAGGAACGGTTCGAGCAGGTGGCAGGGCCTTTGGCCCCGGCCCCGCGAAGGGCGCCGCAACGAAGCGGCTTAGTACGTCACACCTTTGCCAGGGCATTTTGCTGCCGCTAAGAATTTGCTCCGTCGCACGGCGCCGCGAACCGAGGAACGGCGCTCTCAGCGCGCCAGGACGGGCCGGTGCGACTCACGCGATCGGAAGAGGTTCAGCTCAGCATGCGTTCTCCCATCTCTGGCTATACCCGCCTGACCAAGGTCCACACGTTCTCCGCGGCCGGGATCGCCGCGGCCGGTGTCGCCGCTCTGGCGTTCGCGGTCGTGCCGAACGGTTCCGCCGACGCCGAGCAGTCCCAGGCGGTGAAGCCGGTGGCGTGGAACGCCTCCGCCTTCGGCGAGACCCAGCAGGCCGAGCTGAACAAGCAGGCGGACCGCGCGGCCGAGCAGGCCAAGAAGGACGCCGAGAGCAAGAAGAAGGCCGAGGCGGAGGCCCAGGCCAAGGCGAAGGCCGACAAGGAGCGCGCCGAGAAGGAGGCCGCCAGCCGGTCCGAGGAGCGCAAGCCGGTCGCGGCCGCCGCCGCTCCCGCCGCGCCCGCCCCCAAGGTCTACGCCAACAACCTGGACGGCTGGATCAAGGAATCCCTGGACATCATGAAGGCCAAGGGCATCCCGGGCAGCTACAACGGCATCTACCGCAACATCATGCGGGAGTCCACGGGCAACCCCAACGCCATCAACAACTGGGACTCCAACGCCGCCGCCGGCATCCCCTCCAAGGGCCTGCTCCAGGTGATCGACCCGACCTTCAAGGCGTACCACGTCGAGGGCACCTCCTGGAACATCTACGACCCGGTCGCCAACATCACCGCCGCCTGCAACTACGCGGCCAAGGTGTACGGCTCGATGGACAACGTGAACTCCGCCTACTGACGGCCGGAGGACACCGCTACGCCGAAGGGCGGCACCCCCGTGCGGGGTGCCGCCCTTCGGCGTGTTCACGGGCAGGCCGTCACTTGCGCATGACCTCCGGCTCGTGGCGGCGCAGCAGACGGGCGACCGCGATGCCGCAGACCACGCCGATGGCGATGAGCGCGATCATGTCCAGGCCCCAGATCCCCGCCGAGTGCTCCCACAGCGGGTCGAGGTTCTTGGGGTCGTTCTTGTCCATGGGCGCCATGATGTGCGACAGGTCCAGCGTGGCGCCGGCCGCGCCGATGGCCCAGCGGGAGGGCATCAGCCAGGCGACCTGCTCGATGCCGGGCGAGTCGTAGATCTTGAACATGATGCCCGTGAAGACGACCTGGACGATCGCGAACATCACCAGCAGCGGCATGGTCTTCTCGGAGGTCTTCACCAGCGAGGAGATCACGAGGCCGATCATCATCGAGGTGAAGCCCAGAGCGATGATCACCAGGCAGAGCTCGGCGGCGGGCAGGGCCTTGATGATGACGCCGTGCTCGGGCAGCTTGCGGACCGAGAAGCCGATCGCGCAGATGAGGACGCCCTGCACCGCGGTGATCGCACCGAGGACGACGACCTTGGACATCAGGTACGCCGAGCGGGACAGACCGACGGCCCGCTCCCGTTCGTAGATGACCCGTTCCTTGATCAGCTCGCGGACGGAGTTGGCCGCTCCGGAGAAGCACGCGCCGACCGCGAGGATCAGCATGATCGTGCCGGCGTCCTGGTTGAAGTGGCGCGGCGCGGGGGCGCCCAGTCCGTAGTCGGACGGGATGACGGTGCTCACGCCGCCGAGGACGGCGGGGAGGAGCAGCATCAGGGCCAGGAAACCGCGGTCGGAGGCGATGACCGAGCAGTAGCGGCGCATCAGCGTCCACAGCTGGGAGCCCCAGCTCTGCGGCACCGGCGGGCGGACCACCTGCGGCTGGACGTGGACGGACTGCGGGGCGACGGCGTCAATGTCGGCCGCGTACATCTGGTAGTGCTGCGAGCCCTTCCAGCGGCCCGCCCAGTCGTAGTCGCGGTAGTTCTCGAACGCCGAGAAGACGTCGGCCCAGGTCTCGTAGCCGAAGAAGTTGAGCGCCTCCTCCGGCGGGCCGAAGTAGGCCACCGAACCGCCCGGGGCCATCACCAGCAGCTTGTCGCAGAGCGCCAGCTCGGCCACGGAGTGGGTGACCACCAGGACCGTGCGGCCGTCGTCCGCGAGGCCGCGCAGCAGCTGCATGACGTCGCGGTCCATGCCCGGGTCGAGGCCCGACGTGGGCTCGTCGAGGAAGATCAGCGACGGCTTGGTCAGCAGCTCCAGGGCGACCGAGACACGCTTGCGCTGGCCGCCGGAGAGGGCGGTGACCTTCTTGTCCTTGTGGATGTCGAGCTTGAGCTCGCGCAGCACCTCGTCGATACGGGCCTCGCGCTCGGAGGCCGCGGTGTCGCCGGGGAACCGGAGCTTGGCCGCGTAGCGCAGGGCCTTACGGACCGTGAGCTCCTTGTGGAGGATGTCGTCCTGCGGGACCAGGCCGATGCGCTGCCGGAGCTCGGCGAACTGCTTGTACAGATTCCGGTTGTCGTAGAGGACGTCACCCTGGTTGGCGGGCCGGTAGCCGGTGAGCGCCTTGAGGAGGGTGGACTTTCCGGAGCCGGAGGGGCCGATGACGGCGATCAGCGACTTCTCGGGGACGCCGAAGGAGACGTCCTTGAGGATCTGCTTTCCGCCGTCGACCGTCACCGTCAGATGGCGGGCCGAGAAGGAGACGTCACCGGTGTCGACGAACTCCTCGAGACGGTCGCCGACCAGCCGGAAGGTCGAGTGACCGACACCGACGGTGTCCTGGGGGCCGATCAGCTGCTGCCGGACCGGCTGACCGTTGACGTACGTGCCGTTGTGGGAGCCGAGGTCGACGATCTCAAAGCCGCCGGGGGTGGCCCGGAACTCGGCGTGGTGACGGGAGACCTGGAGGTCGGAGACGACCAGGTCGTTGTCGAGGGCACGACCGATGCGCATCACCCGGCCGACGGCCACCTGGTGGAAGCGGGTCGGGCTCTCGCCGCCGCCGGCGCCGGGCGCCTGGCCCTGCGGCTGGGCGGCCTGCTGCGCGTATGGCTGCTGCCAGCCGCCCTGCTGCGGTACCTGCTGGTGCTGCTGGTACTGCTGCGGAGGCTGGTGCCCCCAGCCCTGGGCGCCCGGCTGCTGGTACTGCTGCGGGGGCTGGCCCGGCTGGACCGCCGGGGCCATCGCCGTCTGCGCGCTGTAGATGTCGGCGGCCGGCGCGGCGGGGGCGGCCGGGGCGGCGGCGGAGAGGTTCAGCCGCGGGCCGTCCGTCGCGTTGCCCAGGTGGACGGCCGCACCGGGGCCGATTTCCATCTGGTGGACGCGCTGGCCCTGCACATAGGTGCCGTTGGTGCTGCCGTGGTCCTCGATGAGCCAGCCGTGGCCGCCCCACCGGACGGTGGCGTGTCGCCAGGAGACGCGGGCGTCCTCCAGGACCATGTCACCCTGCGGGTCGCGCCCGAGGGTGTACGACCGGGACGGGTCCAGCGTCCAGGTCTGTCCGTTCAATTCCAGTACGAGTTCCGGCACTCCATGCCCCACTATTTGTCCCCCGATGAGCCCCCTGCACGGGGGAGTCTAGGGATGGCGAACATCGGGAGGAACTATTTCAGGCGCAGTCCCCCAACCAAAAGTCGGGAGCCTCACGACCGTGTACCGGCCCTGTAACAGGCGCCGTTGACCGATGCGAAACGCGCCCTGACAGTAGTAACCGCCCAGGGATGCGCGGGATCGTCGCGGATCGTCCGCTTCCGGGGCGACTGGTAGGGACCGGGGGGCCGTGATGACGTTGACCAGCGGCAGCCGCGCGGCGCGCGGCGCCGACCTCGTACTCACCGCGATAGCCGCGGTGAGCTGGGCCTTTCTCGCCATGGCGGGAGTCGCGGCGGCGGGGCTGCATCTGCTGGGCGCGGACGCGGCCGGGTCGCTGGGCTCGCTGACGGCGGCGGTGGTCGTCCTCGCGGTCGGCGGCTCCATCACTCCCTCGGGCTCGGTCGAAGCATTCGGGCTCACGGGCGCCGGGGCGCACACCACCATCGACATCGCGCCACTGGGCGTCAGTCTGGTGGGGGCGTTGTTGCTGGGGATGGTGTTCGCCCGGTCGCTGCGGCCGCTGGGGCCCGCGGTGCGGGGGGCCGAGCTCCTCGCGCGGGCGGCCGCGGTGGCCCTGCTGTTCCTCCTGGTCCTGGGCGGGCTCGTGTGGGCGGCCTCCTCCACCGTCACCTTCGACGGCGGCGGTCTGGGCCTCGGCTCCACGGGCGGCGGCACCACGCGGATCCCCGGGCTGGGCGACATCGGGGACATCGGGGGCGGCCTCCCCGGCCGGCTCGGGGATCTGGCGCAGGCCAAGGCGTCGGTGGGCTTCACGGTGCGGCCCGGGGCCTCGCTGCTCGGCGGCCTGGTGTGGGTGCTGGGCGTCCTGCTGGTGACGCTGCTGTCCGCCCGCCGGGCCCCGCTCCCCCGCCGCTGGCAGGCGGCCCACCGCGCGGTCCGCCCGGCGGCCTCGGCGCTGCGCTCGGTGCTGGTGCTGGCGGTCGTCGCGGGCCTGGCGGCCGCCGGGGTCGCGGCGGCGGGCGACGACCACCCCCGGCGGGTGCTGGGCGCGGCCGTGCTCGGGGCGCCGAACGGGGTGTGGCTGGGGGTGCCGCTGGGACTGTTCGTCCCCCTGCGGGGCACGGCGAAGGGGTCGCTGCTCCAGGTGCTGCCGCATCCGCTGGACGAACTGCTGCGCGCCGGCACGGACCAGTCGGTGACGGTGGGCCGGATCGCCGACCTGGAACCGCTGGTGTGGCTGCTGCCGGTGGGCTGTGTGCTGCTGATGCTGACGGCCGGGGTGCTGACCGGGGCCCGTACGCCCCGGGACGGGGCGGGGCCGGGGGCGTACGCGTGGCGGTGCGGGCTGGCGCTGGGGGTGGCCACGGCCGTGGCGCTGCCACTGCTGGTGCTGGCGACGCGGGTCAAGGCGGACGCCAGCCTGTCGGTGCTGGGCGTCGACGCCCTGGGGGCGGGGCTGGAGCTGTCCGGCAGCGTGCCCCTCGCCCTGGCCCTGGGGGCCGTGTGGGGACTGGGCGCGGGGGCGTTCGGCGGGCTCCTGACGTACGCGACGGGGGCGGCGGGACGGCGGGCCTCGGCCCACGCGCGCGCCCGGCGCCCCGAGGAAAGCCACCCGGGCGAGGGACGCAGCTACCCCGACCTGGCGTACGTTCCGGGGCCGTACGCTCCCTCGCCGGGATACCGGCCCTCGCGCCCGGACACCAACCCGTACCTGCGGCCGCCTGGGGATGCCTCCGCGGGCGGGGGCCTCCCGGCGGGGCGCCCGGTGCGCCCGGCCCCTCCGGGGACTCCGGCGGGCAGGACCCCTTCACCGCGCCGACGCAGACCAGCCGTCCACAGGTGCCGCCACCGCCCCGGCGGCGGCCGAGCTCGCCGTACCGGTACGGGTCGTCGCCCGTACCACCGCCGGACGAGCCGCCTCCCGCGCCGTGGCGACGCCCGTAGGAGCCCACCGGGGAGCCGCCGTGGGGGCGGCGGGGGCGGGCTGAGTTGTCAGCCGGGACAGGTGTGCGGATACCGTAGGACCACCATGAGCGCATCGCAGATCCCCGCTGCCGCCGTCGCCACCGGCGATGATGTCCCCACTCTCCTTGTGAAGATCTTCGGAAAGGACCGGCCGGGCATCACGGCCGGCCTCTTCGACACCCTCGCCGCCTTCGCCGTCGACGTCATAGACATCGAGCAGATCGTCACCCGGGGGCGGATCACGCTGTGCGCCCTGGTCACCGCACCCGTCGGCGGCGGAGCCACCGAGGGCGGGCTCCGGGCCACCGTGCACAGCTGGGCGGAGTCGATGCACCTCCAGACGGAGATCATCTCCGGTCTGGGCGACAACAGGCCGCGTGGTGTCGGCCGTTCCCACGTCACCGTGCTGGGGCACCCGCTGACCGCCGAGTCGACCGCCGCCATCGCGGCCCGCATCACCGACACCGGCGGCAACATCGACCGTATCTTCCGGCTCGCCAAGTACCCCGTGACGGCCGTGGAGTTCGCCGTCTCGGGCACGGACACCGAGAAGCTGCGCACCACGCTGGCCACCGAGTCGGCGGCGCTGGGCGTGGATGTGGCCGTGGTGGCCGCCGGGCTTCAGCGCCGGGCGCAGCGGCTGGTCGTGATGGACGTGGACTCCACGCTCATCCAGGACGAGGTCATCGAGCTGTTCGCGGCCCACGCGGGCTGTGAGGCCGAGGTGGCCGAGGTGACCACGCGGGCGATGCGGGGCGAGCTGGACTTCGAGGAGTCCCTCCACGAGCGGGTGGCCCTGCTGGCGGGGCTGGACGCGTCGGTGGTGGAGAAGGTGCGGGCGGAGGTCCGGCTGACGCCGGGCGCCCGCACGCTGATCAGGACGCTGAAGCGGCTGGGCTTCCAGGTGGGTGTGGTCTCGGGCGGGTTCACGCAGGTCACGGACGATCTGCGGGAGCGGCTGGGGCTGGACTTCGCCTCCGCCAACACGCTGGAGATCGTCGACGGCAAGCTGACCGGCCGGGTCACCGGGGAGATCGTGGACCGGGAGGGCAAGGCCCGGCTGCTGCGCCGGTTCGCGGCGGAGGCGGGAGTCCCGCTGGCGCAGACGGTCGCGATCGGCGACGGCGCCAACGACCTGGACATGCTCAACGCGGCCGGGCTCGGGGTGGCGTTCAACGCCAAGCCCCTGGTGCGGGAGGCGGCGCACACGGCCGTGAACGTGCCGTTCCTGGACACGGTGCTGTATCTGCTGGGCGTCACCCGCGAAGAGGTCGAGGCGGCCAACACCCACGAGTGATGGCCGCCGGGCCGGGCACCGGGGGGCCGGGCCGGGGGACGTCAGGCGTTTCGGCGGGCCGCCGTCAGGCGTGGGGCGCCCAGAAGGCGACGAGCCGTCCCACGCCGTGCTCCACGGACTTCCAGGACCCGCTGAAGGTCAGCACCGCGACCGCGGCGGTGGGGAAGCCCGAACGGTTCATCCGGGCGAGGAGATCGCCGTCGGCCTCACCCGCGAGGGCGTCGGCCAGGGCGTGCATCCCGGGGTTGTGCCCGATGAGCACCAGGTCGGCCACCTCGTCGGAGACCTCGTTGAGCAGGGCGATCAGCTCGCCGAGGGACGCCTCGTACAGCCGCTCCTCGTAGACCGTACGGGGGCGCTCGGGCAGCTCGGAGACGGCGAGCTTCCAGGTCTCGCGGGTGCGCGCGGCGGTCGAGCAGAGGGCCAGTTCGGGGGTGACACCGGAGCCGGCGAGCCAGCGGCCGGCGACCGGGGCGTCCTTGCGGCCGCGGTCCGCGAGGGGACGTTCGTGGTCGTCGCCGTCGGACCACTCGGCCTTGGCATGCCGGAGAATGACGATCCTGCGGGTCGGGTCGGAGCTCATGTCGTCCAGCTTCGCATGAAACGCGCGGCGAGGCGCGGGGTGTTGACGGGCTCGCCCCCTCCGGGCGGCGTCCTTCGACGCGCGGGCGCTCACGGCGCCAGATACTCCATGGCGAACCACGCGAAGCGCATCACTTGCGCGACCGCGCCGCCCCCTGACGCGCCGGCGTCGGAGGGGCCGTCCGCCGAGGCGGGCGAGGCGGTCAGCAGGAACGTCAGCAGGAGGAGGAAGACCGCGAACGCGGCGGTGGGCAGGGCCACGGCCCACCAGGTCAGCCTGGTCCGGTTCCGCCGGGACACGGCGGCGGGGAGCTGCGGGCCGGCGGGCATGGGGTCTCCTGGGAGGTCGGGTGCGCCGCGCCGTCGCGGCGTACTACGAACCTACGGAGACCTGCCACCTTCCCCCATCCGGCCTTCCACCCAATCGACCCTGACCTCCACCCCCTAGGGGATGGTGGGGCCAGCCCCACCCCGGCCGGGCGGACGGCGGCGTCGGGCCCATGACGTCAGGGGGAGGCGAGGGTGGCGATCACGCTGATGACGACGGTGATGCCGAGCATCACGCCGAGGATCGTCAGCAGGGCCTTCTGGCCGTTCTTGGGATTGGGGTTCTCTTCGAGGACCGGCATGAGGACAAGTGTCCCACCCGCGCCGAACCCCCGGTCACCCGGGTGCGTGGGTGACCCAGGCCCGGCGGATGCCCAGCCAGCAGCGCTGGGCGAGGACGACATGCCGGGCGGGCCCGACGGTGACGGGGGCCGTGTCCATCCCGGGATCCCACCAGTGGACGCACTCGACGTGCAGCTGGACGCGGTCGGGGGTGGCGTTGCCGTTGAAGCAGTGGGTGACAGCGTGGGAGCCGTGGAGGCGGGTGTGGCACTCGGCCTCGCGGGGCGTCGGCGGCGCGGGGGCGATCGCCGTGGTGCCCAGCAGGGCGAGGGTGGCGAACAGCAGCACCGCCGCACGCCGTATCGGGGGGCTCATGCCGGTCCACCTCCCTCCTCCCCCAGTGTGCGGGCGGGCGTCGCGCCGCACGACCCGGGAGACGCGCGATGCCCGCCCCGGCGGGTGGGCCGGAACGGGCATCGGTGAGGCGTATGGGCGTCAGGCACCCATCATGTGCACGCCACCGTCGACGTGGACGATCTCACCCGTCGTGCGCGGGAAGAAGTCCGACAGCATGCCGACGACGCCGCGGCCGGCCGGCTCCGGGTCGGCCAGGTCCCAGCCGATGGGGGCGCGGTGGTTCCACACGTCCGCGAGCTCCTCGAAGCCCGGGATGGACTTGGCGGCCATCGACTTGATCGGGCCGGCCGAGACCAGGTTGCAGCGGATGCCCTTGGGGCCGAGGTCGCGGGCCAGGTAGCGGTTGGTGCCCTCGAGGGCGGCCTTGGCCACGCCCATCCAGTCGTACTTCGGCCACGCGATCTGCGCGTCGAAGGTCAGGCCCACGACCGAGGAGCCCTCGCGCATCAGCGGCAGCAGGGCCATCGCCAGCGACTTGTAGGAGTACGCCGAGACCTGGACGGCCGTGGAGACGTCCTCCCAGCTCGCCTCCAGGAAGTTGAAGGCGCCCTGCGGGCCGAAGGCGATGGAGTGGACGATGCCGTCGATGCCGTCGACGTGCTCGCGCACCTTGTCGGCCAGGCCGTCGAGGTGCTCCTGGTTGGTGACGTCCAGCTCGATGACCGGCGCGGGCTTCGGCAGGCGCTTGGCGATGCGCTCGACGAGCGAGAGCCGGCCGAAGCCGGTGAGGATGACCTCGGCGCCCTCGTTCTGGGCGACCTTCGCGGCCTGGAAGGCGATCGACGACTCGGTGAGGACACCCGTGACGAGGATGCGCTTGCCTGCGAGGATTCCACTCATGGCGATCAGTGACCCATGCCCAATCCGCCGTCGACAGGAATGACGGCTCCGGTGATGTATGCGGCGTCCTCGGAGGCGAGGAAGCGGACCGAGGCGGCGATCTCCTCGGGCTGCGCGTAGCGGCCCAGCGGGACGTTGCCGACGATGCCCGCGCGCTGCTCGTCGGTGAGCACACGGGTCATGTCGGTGTCCACGAAGCCGGGCGCGACGACGTTGACGGTGATGTTGCGGGAGCCCAGCTCACGGGCGAGCGAGCGGGCGAAGCCGACGAGGCCGGCCTTGGAGGCGGCGTAGTTCGCCTGGCCCGGCGAGCCCATCAGGCCCACGACCGACGAGATCAGGACGACACGGCCCTTACGGGCGCGCAGCATGGCCTTCGAGGCGCGCTTGACGACGCGGAAGGTGCCGGTGAGGTTGGTCTCCACCACCGAGGTGAAGTCCTCCTCCGACATCCGCAGCAGCAGCTGGTCTCGGGTGACGCCGGCGTTGGCCACCAGCACCTCGACCGCGCCCTGCTTCTCCTCGATCTCCTTGTACGCCTGCTCGACCTGCTCGGGGTCGGTGATGTCGCACTTCACGGCCAGGCACCCCAGATTCACGAGGGCGGTGGGCGGCTCGCCCGAGCGGTAGGTGATGGCGACCTTGTCGCCCGCTTCGGCGAAGGCGCGCGCGATGGCGAGGCCGATGCCCCGGTTACCTCCGGTGACGAGAACCGAGCGGCTCAAAGGATCACCCTTCCGATGTCGTATCCATGGATCTGCCGGACTACACCGAACGTAGCGGTAGTGGTCATGGAAGTGAGAAGCGACCTGCGACAGCGGCGGCCGGTGGTCACTGTTGGATCTCTACAGTCCCCGGACGGGCTACACCGACCAGTGGCCCGGTCGGGCGAGCCCGGCGGGCAGCCTGGTGGCCGCGTCGCCGCGGGCGGCGTTGAGCTGCGGCTGGGTGAGGAAGAAGGCGCCGGTGAGGTCGGCGCCGGACAGATCCGCGTCGCGGAGGTCCGCGCCGATCATGTCGGCGTCCCGCAGGTCGGCGCCGGAGAGGTCGGCGGCGATCAGATAGGCCCCGCGCAGATTGGCGCAGCGCAGGTCCGCGCGGCGCAGCCGGCGGCCCATGAGGTCCGCGCCCCGGTGGTTCTTCGCCTTGCGGCCGCCCTT
The DNA here is from genome assembly GCF_003970715.1 of Streptomyces luteoverticillatus. Classification (NCBI taxonomy): domain Bacteria; kingdom Bacillati; phylum Actinomycetota; class Actinomycetes; order Kitasatosporales; family Streptomycetaceae; genus Streptomyces; species Streptomyces luteoverticillatus. The sequence continues at coordinate 1,698,646 of NZ_CP034587.1, forward strand.
GGCCCGGACGAGTTCGCTGGTGCGCAGCAGCAGCACGTTCACCCTCTGGCGGTGCTCCCCCACGTCGAGGGCGGCCAGCGAGGCGGCGTCGCCCTCGGTGAGGCGCTCGGTCTCCGCCAGCAGGCGCCGCAGGTCGGCGTGGACGGGGCGGGCGTCCTTCAGGGTGAGGGCCTCGGTGAGGTACCACAGCAGCTCGTGGAGGTGCCGCATCGCCGGGAAGACCTCGAACATCGTCCGTGAGGTCTCGGGGGCGGCGCGCCAGTCGCGGCCGCCGAAGGTGACCTGGGAGACCTTCTGGCCCGCGCCGAAGCAGTCGTAGACGGTGCAGCCCTGGTAGCCCTTGTCGCGCAGCCGGGCGTGGATGCCGCAGCTGAAATCCCGCTGGAGGTTGCCGCAGGGCTTGCCGGCGTCCTTGTCGCGGGCGAAGTCCGCCGAGCGCGCGAAGGGCAGGGCCACGCAGCACAGCCCGAAGCAGTTCCCGCAGTCGCCCTTGAGCGCGGCGCGGTCCGCGTTCCGGTCCGCGTCGCGGTCCGTGCCGCCGTCCGCGTCGGGGGCGGCGTCTTCACGTATGGCGGACACTGCGCTTGGGGTTCCTCTCGCATGGCGGGTGCTGCCGGTGGGTAACGAGGTGGCAGGCCACGACACCTTAACGGCATGGTTCACTGCGAGACACACCGAGAAGGAGCGTGGACCGTGCCGCATGAGATCGATCCGTCATTCCTCGCGCTGCCGCTGCGCCCCCTCGCCGACGCGGCCCTCGCGCGGGCGCGGGCCCTGGGAGCCGAGCACGCGGACTTCCGCTTCGAGCGGGTGCGCAGCGCCTCGTGGCGGTTGCGGGACGCCCGGCCCGCGGGTTCTTCGGACGCCACGGATCTAGGGTACGCGGTACGGGTGGTCCACGGCGGGACGTGGGGTTTCGCCTCCGGTGTGGAGCTGACGATGGACGCCGCGGCGCGGGTGGCCTCGCAGGCGGTGGCGATGGCGAAGCTGTCCGCGAAGGTGATCGCGGCGGCGGGGTCGGACGAGAGGGTCGAGCTCGCCGACGAGCCGGTGCACGCGGAGCGGACGTGGGTGTCGTCCTATGAGATCGACCCCTTCGACGTGCCGGACGCCGAGAAGACCGGGCTGCTCGCCGAGTGGAGCGAGCGGCTGCTGGCGGCGGAGGGCGTGGCGCACGCGGACGCGTCGCTGGTGACCGTCCACGAGAACAAGTTCTACGCGGACACCGCCGGCACCACGACCACCCAGCAGCGGGTGCGGCTCCACCCCCAGCTGACGGCCGTGGCCGTGGACCCCGGGACCGGCGGCTTCGACTCCATGCGCACCCTGGCCCCGCCCGCCGGGCGCGGCTGGGAGTACCTGACGGGCGCCGGCGGCTGGGACTGGGACGCCGAGCTCGCCGGGATCCCCGCCCTGCTGGCCGAGAAGATGCGCGCGCCGAGCGTCACCGCGGGGACGTACGACCTGGTGGTCGACCCGAGCAATCTGTGGCTGACCATCCACGAGTCCATCGGCCACGCCACCGAGCTGGACCGCGCGCTGGGCTACGAGGCCGCGTACGCGGGCACGTCCTTCGCCACGCCCGATCTGCTGGGCACCCTGAAGTACGGTTCCGAGATCATGAACGTGACCGGGGACCGGACCGCCGAGCACGGCCTGGCCACCATCGGCTACGACGACGAGGGCGTGGCCGCCCAGTCCTGGGACCTGGTCAAGGACGGCGTCCTGACCGGCTACCAGACCGACCGCCGCATCGCCCGCCTCACCGGCCTCGCCCGCTCCAACGGCTGCGCGTACGCGGACTCGCCCTCGCACGTGCCCGTGCAGCGGATGGCGAACGTCTCCCTGCGCCCGGCGGCGGACGGGCCGTCGACGGAGGAGCTCATCTCCGGGGTGGAGCGCGGCATCTATGTGGTGGGCGACCGGTCGTGGTCCATTGATATGCAGAGGTACAACTTCCAGTTCACGGGTCAGCGCTTCTTCAGGATCGAGAACGGCCGGCTGGCCGGGCAGCTGAAGGACGTCGCCTACCAGGCGACCACCACCGACTTCTGGGGGTCCATGGAGGCGGTCGGCGGCCCGGACACGTATGTCCTGGGCGGGGCGTTCAACTGCGGCAAGGCGCAGCCGGGGCAGGTCGCCGCGGTCTCGCACGGCTGCCCGTCGGCCCTGTTCCGGGGCGTCAACATCCTTAATACGACGCAGGAGGCCGGTCGATGAGCGGTACGCACGGATCCGGCTGGGGGTCCGGGGGTTATCCCCCGGGGAAGAACAGCAATACGACGCAGGAGGCCAGTCGATGAGTCCTCGCCAGCACAAGCCCCACGAGATCGTCGAGCGCGCCCTGGAGCTGTCCCGGGCCGACGGTTGTGTCGTGATCGCGGGCGAGCGCTCCACCGCCAATCTGCGCTGGGCCGGGAACGCCCTGACGACCAACGGGGTCACCCGTGGCCGGGACGTCACGGTCGTCGCGACCATCGACGGCGCCCGGGGCACCGCGTCCGGGGTCGTCTCCCGGTCGGCGGTCACCGCCGCCGACCTGGAGCCGCTGGTGCGGGCGGCGGAGGCGGCGGCGCGGGAGGCCGGGCCCGCCGAGGACGCGCAGCCGCTGGTGGCGGGCGTGCAGGAGGCGCCGGAGTTCACGGGGGCGCCCGCGGAGACCTCGTCCGCCGTCTTCGACGGCTTCGCCCCCGCGCTCGGGGAGGCGTTCGCGCGGGCGCGCGCGGAGGGGCGGGAGCTGTACGGGTTCGCCCACCACGAGGTCGTCTCCAGCTATCTGGGCACCTCCACCGGGCTGCGGCTGCGCCACGACCAGCCCACCGGCACGCTGGAGCTCAACGCCAAGTCCCCGGACCGGACCCGGTCGGCGTGGGCGGGGCGGGCCACGCGTGACTTCACGGACGTCGATCCGCGCGCGCTGGACGCCGAGCTCGCCGAGCGGCTGGCGTGGGCGGGCCGCAGGGTCGAGCTGCCCGCCGGGCGGTACGAGACGCTGCTGCCGCCCTCCGCCGTGGCCGATCTGCTGGTCTACCAGCAGTGGTCGGCGGCGGCCCGGGACGCGGCCGAGGGCCGCACGGTCTTCTCCAAGGCGGGTGGCGGCACCCGGGTCGGCGAGAAGCTGTCGGGGCTGCCGCTGACGCTGCGCAGCGACCCGTACGCGCCGGGGCTGGAGTGCGCCCCGTTCGTGCTGACGGGCAGCTCCGGCGACGACGCGTCGGTCTTCGACAACGGCCTGCCGATCGCCGCGACCGACTGGATCCGCGACGGCGTGCTGGAGCACCTGCTGACCACGCGGCACAGCGCGGAGCTGACGGGCCTGCCCGTCACCCCGTACACCGACAACCTGATCCTGGACGCGGGCGGCACCCGGTCGCTGACGGAGATGGTCGCCGCGAGCGGCCATGACGGTCCCGCCCTGCTGCTGACGTGCCTGTGGTACATCCGCGAGGTGGACCCGGCGTCGCTGCTGCTCACGGGCCTGACCCGGGACGGGGTGTATCTGGTGGAGAAGGGCGAGGTCGTCGGGGAGGTCAACAACTTCCGGTTCAACGAGTCCCCGGTGGGGCTGCTGTCCCGGGCGACCGAGGCGGGGCGCACCGAGCCGACGCTGCCGCGCGAGTGGGGCGACTACTTCACCCGGGCGGCCATGCCGGCGCTGCGGATTCCGGACTTCAACATGAGTTCGGTCAGCCGGGGCGTCTGAGCGGCGGGGAATCGCGTTGGTGGTGATTCGCGCCGAGCAAATAGACTCGTCCTGTCCTTTGTCCGACAACCACTACAGGAACGCCACGATGACACGCCTCGGCGACTCCGTCGCGCGCGCCAGCGCTCTGCTGGCGCAGGACCTCTCCACCGACTCGGCCGTGGAGCAGCTGCTCACGGAGACGAAGGCGCGGCGCTATCTGGACCTGTCGGACCTCGCGCCGAAGGACCAGGCCGAGCTGATCGCCTCGCGTACGGTCGAGGTGCTGCCGGGCGTGGCCAAGCTGGCCGAGCGCATCGAGGCGCGGCAGGCCGAGGGCAAGGGCCTCCACATCAAGCTGGGCATCGACCCGACGGCCACGGACGTCCACCTGGGCCACGCGGTGCCGCTGATCATCCTCAGCCGGTTCCAGCGGCTGGGCCACGACGTCACGCTGATCATCGGTGACTTCACGGCCAAGATCGGCGACCCGACGGGCCGTACGGCCGAGCGCCCGCCGCTGACCGACGAGGACATCGCACACAACCTGGCGAGCTACCGGGAGCAGGTCCGCCCGTTCTTCGACTTCGACCGGGTCAGCTTCCGGCAGAACAGCGAGTGGCTGGCGCCGTACACCTTCCCTGAGCTGCTGGGTCTGCTGGCGCAGGTGCCGGTCTCGCAGCTGCTCCAGCGCGAGGACTTCCGCAACCGGCTCGCGGCGGGCTCCGGCCTGACCATGACGGAGATGCTGTACCCGATCGCGCAGGGCCTGGACTCGGTGGCGCTGAACTGCGACGTCGAGCTCGGCGGCGCCGACCAGCTGCTCAACCTCCAGATGGGCCGGAAGCTCATGGAGGCGCACGGCCAGAAGCCGCAGCTGGTCGTCACCATGCCGCTGATCGAGGGCACGGACGGCACCGGCGCGAAGATGTCCAAGTCCAAGGGCAACTACGTGGGGCTGTCGGCGTCCGCCGACGACGTCTTCGGCAAGATCATGTCGGTGCCGGACCGGCTGATGGAGCCGTACCTCAAGGCGTGGACGGAGTGGACGGACGCGGAGATCGCGCAGGTCCTCTCCCGCGTCGAGGAGAAGTCGCTGCACCCGATGGACCTGAAGAAGATCCTCGCGGGTGAGGTCGTGGCCGCGCTGTACGGCATGGAGGCGGCGATGGCGGCCCGTGCGGGCTTCGTCGCGCAGTTCTCCAAGAAGAACTTCACCGACGTGGAGACGCCGGTGGTGGAGCTGGCCGAGCACGGCGAGGAGCCGGCCACGGCCGTGCTCAGCAAGGTGCTGGGCTTCCAGCCGAGCGCCTCGGCCGCCCGCCGGGTGGCCAAGCAGAACGGTCTGCGGCTGGTCTTCGAGACCGCCGAGGGCCAGGAGGCCGTGGTGCTGCCGGAGGCCGAGGCCATCCGGCCGCTGGGCGAGGTGGCCCGTGAGCTGCTGGCCGGCCGGGAGGCGACCGTCTACCTGAAGGCCGGCCGGAAGATCGCCGAGCTGCGCGGTCTGTAAGCGGCCCTGTCGGTAGGCGGCCCTGAGCGAAACGGGTGGCCGGTGCGCGGTTCCGCGCACCGGCCATCCTCGTTCTGCCGGCCTTCGCGTCCGCTCAGCCGACCCTGCCGCGCCTGTCCCCCCGGACGCCGACCCACAGCCGGTCACCGATCGCTACCAGGATCACCGCTCCCAGCAGCTGGAGCAGGTGCCGGATCCAGTCGATGCCAGAGGTGTGGCGGACGCCCAGCACACTCGCCAGCCAGTTGCCGAGCAGGGCGCCGGCCAGGCCGAGGAGGATCGTGAGCCAGAGGGGGATCTGCTGCTTTCCGGGGATGATCGCCTTGGCGATCAGGCCCAGGACGAGTCCGACGACGATTGCCCACAGCCAGTTCATCTCGCCTCCTCGTGCGGAGCGACATGGGTGCTCCGCCATTCTGGGGCCGTCCCTCCTACGGCGCACGTCGGATCCGCCCGTACGCCGTATGCGCACTTCGGGCGCCCATCGGTGAGCCGCCCCGCGACCGACCCGGTCTCGTCCGCCGGGAGGCCGCGGCGTAACGTTGTGTACGTACGGGACCGAGCGAGTCGGTGCGGCAGTCGGGTGGTGGAACGTGATGCGGAAGCTGGGCAGCGCGGAGGTCTTCCGGATCACCGGGGCCCGCCAGGGCCTCGCGGAGGACGTGCGCGGGCGGCAGCGCCGGTACGTCGTCTCGATGGGCATCCGGACGCTCTCGGTGGTGCTCACCGTGATCCTGTGGAACATCGAGCGTTACGTGGCGATGGGCACGCTGGTCCTGGGCGCGCTGCTGCCCTATGTGGCCGTCGTCATCGCCAACGCGGGCCGGGAGAACGCCCCTTCGCTGCCCGGTACGTTCATACCGGCGCCGACGCGCCCGATGCTGGGCGGGGCTCCGGAGCGGCCCTCGGGCGCGCCCGCGGAACCCGTCGCGGAAGCGGGACGGCCGGGCCGGCCCGATCAGGGGCGCGACAACGGCTGACCCTCCGGTTCCGGGCGACGGCCGGCCGGGCGGTGCGACAAGCTCAAGAAAACCTCAGATCAATCATGTGGATCGGTGCCCCGTTCCGGGCCCCCCGTGACATACTTCGTAGGCGCTCCGCATCCCCCGTCGGAGCGACAGACCGACGCCGGGCGGCTCCCCCCGTGGCTGCCCGGCGTCGCCGTGTCCGGCCACGTAGAGTCGAGGGGTGAACTCCCCGAATTCCTCCCCGAACTCCCCCGAGAGCGCCGTGATCTGCTCCGCCAAGGGCTGTCGGGCCGACGCCGTCTGGGTGCTGGCGTGGAACAACCCCAAGCTCCACACCCCCGAGCGCCGCAAGACCTGGCTGGCCTGTGACGAACACCGTGAGCACCTGTCCAACTTCCTCTCCCTGCGCGGGTTCCTGAAGGACGTGGTGACGCTGGCGGAGTGGGAGGCGTCGGCAGCCGGTCGCTGACCCGGCCGCCGGTCGACGACGTCAGCCGCCGATCGCCGACATCGGGCGCACGGGCTGGAGGAACGACGGGTCGTCGATGCCCGAGCCCGCCTTCTTGCCCCACATGGCCGTCCGCCACAGCCCGGCGATCTCCTCGTCCGTGGCGCCCGAGCGCAGCGCCCCGCGCAGGTCCGACTCCTCGGTGGCGAACAGGCAGGTGCGCACCTGTCCGTCGGCGGTCAGCCGGGTGCGGTCGCAGGCGGCGCAGAAGGGCCGGGTCACCGAGGCGATGACGCCGACACGGGCGGGGCCGCCGTCGACGGTCCAGCGCTCGGCGGGTGCGGAGCCCCGGGCGTCCTCCCCCTCGGGGGTGAGGGTGAAGCGGGTGCGCAGGCTCGCCAGGATCTCCCCGGCCGTGATCATGCCGTCGCGCTTCCAGCCGTGCTGGGCGTCGAGCGGCATCTGCTCGATGAAGCGCAGTTCGTAGCCGTGCTCGATGGCCCAGGCCAGCAGGTCGGGGGCCTCGTCGTCGTTGTGGCCGGGCATCAGCACGGCGTTGACCTTGACGGGGGCGAGGCCGGCGGCGTGGGCGGCGGCCAGGCCGTCGAGGACGTCCTGGTGGCGCTTGCGGCGGGTCAGGGCGATGAAGACCTCGGGGCGCAGGGTGTCGAGGGAGACGTTGACCCGGTCCAGCCCGGCGGCCGCCAGGGCCCGCGCGGTACGGGCCAGGCCGATGCCGTTGGTGGTCAGCGAGAGCCGGGGGCGGGGCGCGAGGGCGGCGCAGCGTTCGACGATGGAGACGAGGCCGGGGCGCAGCAGGGGCTCTCCGCCGGTGAAGCGGACCTCGGTGACGCCGAGGGCGCTGACGGCCACGGAGACCAGGCGGACGATCTCGTCGTCGGTGAGCAGGTCGGGCTTGGCGAGCCACTGCAGGCCCTCTTCGGGCATGCAGTAGACGCAGCGGAGGTTGCACCGGTCGGTCAGGGAGACCCGCAGGTCAGTGGCGGTACGGCCGTATGTGTCAGTGAGCACGGTGCGGCCCCTCCCGCCGGACTTGAACGTTCGTTCGCTCGTCGCAGCGTACGCGATCGCGCGCGGGAGGGGCCGTGGCCTTTCGAAGCCGGGGCCTTTCGAAGGGGCCGGGGCCTTTCGAAGGGGGCGGGGTCAGTGCGCCCCGTAGCCCGTCAGGGAGCGGACCTCGAGTTCGGCGTACTTCTTCTCCTGGTCGGGGGCCGGCTTGGAGAGCAGGGAGCCCAGCCAGCCGAGGGCGAAGCCCAGGGGGATGGAGACCAGACCGGGGTTGCCGAGCGGGAAGTAGTCGAAGCTCATGCCCGGGAAGAGCGCCTTGGGGTTGCCGGAGACGACCGGGGAGAGGATCACCAGGGTGACGGAGGAGATCAGCCCGCCGTAGATCGACCACAGGGCGCCCTGGGTGGTGAAGCGCTTCCAGAACAGGCTGTAGAGGATCGTCGGCAGGTTCGCGGAGGCGGCGACGGCGAAGGCCAGGGCGACCAGGGCGGCCGCGTTGAGCCGGTGGGCGAAGATGCCCAGGGCGATGGCGACGGCGCCGATGACGACCGCGGCGAGCTTGGCGGTGAGGATCTCCTCCTTCTCGCTCGTGCGTCCCCTGCGGATGACGTTGGCCCACAGGTCGTGGGCGAAGGAGGCCGAGGAGGCCAGGGTCAGCCCGGCGACGACGGCGAGGATGGTCGCGAAGGCGACCGCGGAGATCACGGCCAGCAGGATCGCCCCGCCGGTGGAGCCCGCTCCCCCGCCGACCTGCTGGGCGAGCAGCGGCGCCGCGGTGTTGCCCGACTCGTTCGAGGCGATGATCGCCTTGGGGCCGACCAGGGCCGCGGCCCCGAAGCCCAGGGCGATGGTCATCAGGTAGAACGCGCCGATGATGCCGATGGCCCAGTTCACCGACTTACGGGCGGCCCGGGCGGTGGGCACGGTGTAGAAGCGGATGAGGATGTGCGGCAGTCCGGCGGTGCCGAGGACGAGCGCCAGGCCGAGCGAGACGAAGTTGAGCTTGGAGGTGCCGTCCTTGCCGTACTGGAGGCCGGGTTCGAGGAAGGCCCGGCCCTTGCCGCTGGCGTCGGCGGCGCGGCCGAGGAGGGTGGAGAGGTTCCAGTGGAACTTGTTGAGCACCAGGAAGGTGATCAGCAGGGTGCCCGCGATCAGCATGACCGCCTTGACGATCTGCACCCAGGTGGTGCCCTTCATCCCGCCGATGGTCACGTAGAGGACCATCACCAGGCCGACGAGGACGATGATCCAGCGCCGGGCCCCCTCGCCGGTGGCGCCCAGGAGCAGGGCCACCAGCGCGCCCGCGCCGACCATCTGGGCGAGCAGGTAGAAGATCGACACGACGATGGTGGAGGTGCCGGCGGCGGTGCGCACGGGCCGCTGCTTGAGCCGGTGGGCGAGGACGTCGGCCATGGTGAAGCGGCCGGAGTTGCGCAGCGGCTCGGCGACGAGCAGCAGGGCGACCAGCCAGGCGACGAGGAAGCCGATGGAGTAGAGGAACCCGTCGTAGCCGTAGAGGGAGATAGCCCCGGCGATGCCCAGGAAGGAGGCGGCGGACATGTAGTCGCCGGAGATGGCCAGGCCGTTCTGGAAGCCGGTGAAGGAGCGGCCGCCGGCGTAGAAGTCGGTGGCGTCCCTGGTCTGCCGGCCCGCCCAGACGGTGATGCCGAGGGTGGCGGCGACGAAGACCGAGAAGAGCGTGATGATCAGGGTGCGGTGCTCGCTCGCGCCGCCGGCAGCCAGCGGGTGGGCGGCGGCGGTCAGGACGGTGGTGCGTGGCGTCATTCGCCCGCCTCCAGACGGGCCTTGAGGGCCTCGACCTTGGGATCGATATTCGCTTCCGCGTGGCGGGCGTACCACCAGGCGATCAGGAAGGTGGTCAGGAACTGCGCCAGCCCGAACACGAGGGCGATGTTGATGTTGCCGACGACGATGGTGTCCATGAACCCGCCGGCGTAGTTGGACAGCAGGACGTAGAGCAGGTACCAGCTGACGAAGGCGACGGTGAGCGGGAAGGCGAACGAGCGGTGCGCGCTGCGCAGTTCGCCGAACTCGGCGCTCGACTGCACGTCGAGGAAGTTGTCCGGCTGGGCGGGGATGGTGGGGCGAGCCGGCTCGACCGGCCCGTCGGGTGCGGTCGGTGGGATACCCACGGCCTCTTCTGAGTCCACGGCCTCTCCTGAACGAGTGGGTGCGGGGGCGCGAGCCGAGCCTGTGACTGGGATCACGCATCGTAGAGCGACACCGCAGTATGCGACAGTCCTTGCCCTTCATACGGCCGACTGCCATGGAAAGGCGTCGCGTTGACACTCCCGGAGCCCTCGGCTCCACCGGCATTCTTGAGGAATTCATTGCCCGGGCCCGCTGATCGGCGCTAGCTTCACTCGTCACACCCCGCCCCCGCACACCCGTGCGCACGGGCGGATTTCCGGATGATGTGGAGAACTCCATGGCTCATCTGCGACTCAGACGACGCCGCGCCCTGCTGGCGGCCCCGCTCGGTCTGGCGCTCACCGCCTCCCTCGGCTTCCTGCCGGGCGCGGCATCGGCCGCCCCCTCGGCCGGCGTTCCCGCGAAGGCCGCCGTCACCACGGACGGCCCGCTGCTCTCGTACGTCGTCAACATCAAGCCGGGCGCGCCCACGACGGGGCTGGTGAAGCGGTCGATCGAACGAGCCGGGGGCACGATCCTGGTCTCGTACGACAAGATCGGCGTGATCGTCGCCCACTCGAAGAACCCGCACTTCGCGGAGACGCTGCGCTCGGTGCCGGGGGTGGCCTCGGCGGGCGCCACGCGCACCGCGCCGCTGCGGTCGGCCGCCACGACCGACTACGGCAAGCCGGAGAAGCTCAAGCTCACCAAGGAGGGCGCGCTGGCGGCGGCCCGCGACGCGGCGGCCGGCAAGGAGCCGCTGGAGGGCCTCCAGTGGGACCTCGGCGCGATCGGCGCGGACAAGGCCGCGAAGATCAACCCGGGCAGCCGGAAGGTGACCGTCGCGGTCATCGACACCGGCGTGGACGACACCCACCCCGACCTCGCCCCGAACTTCGCCGCCGACAAGTCGGCCAGCTGCGTCACCGGCAAGGCCGACACCAGCCCCGGCGCGTGGCGGCCCCACAACCCGGCCAAGGACTACCACGGCACGCACGTCGCCGGCACGATCGCCGCGGCCCGCAACGGCGTGGGCGTCGCGGGTGTCGCCCCCGGCGCGAAGGTCTCCGCCATCAAGGTGAGCACCCCGGACGACAACGCCTTCTTCTACGCCGAGAGCGTCGTCTGCGCCTTCGTCTTCGCCGCCGACCACGGCGCCGGGGTGACGAACAACAGCTACTACGTGGACCCATGGATGTTCAACTGCCCGGACCACGCGGACCAGAAGGCGATAGCCGACGCGGTCGGCCGGGCCGCGCAGTACGCCCAGGACAAGGGCGTGGTCAACGTCGCCGCGGCGGGCAACTCCAACTTCGACCTGGCGTCCAAGGAGATAGCCGACGCCTCCAGCCCGAACGACTCCAAGCCGCTGCCCCGGAAGATAGACCCCAAGGTCTGCCTCGACGTCCCCTCGCAGCTGCCGGGCGTCATCACCGTCTCCGCGACCGGTGTGCGCGGCGAGAAGTCGTTCTACTCCAGCTACGGGCTGAACTCCGTCGACGTCGCCGCCCCCGGCGGTGACATCCTCCAGGTGCCCGAGCTGCCGGCCAAGGACGGCCGCATCCTCTCCACGATGCCGGGCGGCGACTGGGCGTACCTCCAGGGCACCTCGATGGCCAGCCCCCACGTGGCCGGCGTGGCGGCGCTGCTGAAGAGCGCCCACCCCAAGTCCAGCCCGCAGGAGATCCAGTGGCTGATGAAGGCCCAGGCGAACAACCCGGGCTGCCCCACGGCCGCGTACGACCCCGACGGCACCGGCAAGTGGAAGGCCACCTGCGCCGGTACCGAGCACGTGAACGGCTTCTACGGCTTCGGCATCGTCGACGCCCTGGCAGCGGTCCGGGACTGACCTGACCCGCGCCGGGTGGAGGGGCCGGCCGGCGACCGGCCGGCCTCTTCTTCCGTACACACGTGGTGTCCGCCGTGGCACAGCAGCACCCCCTGGGTCAGCAGCCACTGCGCGGCGATATACGTGAGCATCACCCAGAACTGGGGCGCGGGCGCCTGCGGCCACTCCGCCAGCCCGCTCGCGAGGAGCGTGTCCGACAGCAGGAACAGCGCCCCGCCCGCCCCGGACAGCAGCCGGGCTCGGGTGGCGCCGAGCGCCATCGCCGTCAGCAGCAGGCTGTAGAACGCGACCGGGACCCGCAGCTCCCCGTCCAGACCGGGCCACAGCAGGACGACCACGGTGAGCCACGCGGCGGCGTAGAGGGCCGCCAGCCGGTACGTCCGGGCGCCGCCGGGGCTGCCGTGCCGGGCGAAGAGCAGCAGGTAGCAGACGTGCCCGGCGGCGAAGGACCCCATGCCCAGCAGGAAGACGGTGCCCCCGCCCACCTGCAGCAGGGTGTCGCCCCCGCAGCCGAGGAACAGCGCGCCCGCGAGCAGGGGCGGCCCGCCGCGCAGCAGGACGTGGGCGGCCAGCAGCGGCATCAGCGCGGGCTTGGTGACGTGGGCGAGGAGCGTGGCGCCCGCGAGCAGGGCGCTCAGGTGGACCACCGCGGTGGCGCCGAAGGCGGCCAGCGCCGCCGTGGCGGCGCGGTCCCGGTTCACGCGTTCCCAGTTCACGCGACCCGCTCGGGGACCGCCGCTGGTGTCGTCCGTCCCCCGGCCGGTCGGTCCGGCTGCCAGCCGGGCCCCCGGAAGACGCGCCCGAACCGCTCCCGCCAGCTCCGCGCCGCCTTCACGTCGCGCCCGATGGCCGCGTACTCGTGGGTGGCCACGCGCAGCGGGTTGTACGTGTGGATGTTCTTGGTCAGCCCGTAGACCGGACGCTCGCCCTCCGGCACGAAGGACCCGAACATCCGGTCCCAGACGATGAGGATGCCGCCGAAGTTGCGGTCCAGGTAGCCGCCTTGCGAGGCGTGGTGGACCCGGTGGTGCGAGGGCGTGTTCAGCACGTACTCGAAGGGCCGGGGCAGCCTGCCGACCCGCTCGGTGTGCACCCAGAACTGGTAGACGAGGTTGGCCGACGAGCAGAACGCAACCGCCGCCGGGTGCACCCCGGCGAGCACCATCGGCACGTAGAACGGCCACACCGTCAGGGAGGTCCACGGCTGGCGCAGCGCGGTGGTGAGGTTGAACTTGCGGCTGGAGTGGTGCACCACGTGACAGGCCCACAGGATCCGTACGACGTGGTGGCCCCGGTGGGACCAGTAGTAGAAGAAGTCCTGCGCGAGCAGCGTCAGCGGCAGCGTCCACCACAGCACGGGCACACGCAGGGGGGTGAGTTCGTAGAGGGCCGTGTAGATCGCGACGATCGGGATCTTCCACAGCGCGTCGAAGAGGAGGCTGCCCAGTCCCATGCCGATGCTGGTCGCCGCGTCCTTGGCCTCGTAGCCCTCGGAGCGGTCGTCGGGATGCAGCCGGTAGCTCACCAACTCCAGTGCGGTGAGCAGGACGAAGGCGGGTATGGACCACAGGACCACGTCGGGTAGGTGCGGCATGGCCGCACCATAAGCGCGCCGGAGGGCGTGCCGCTAGGGGTTGTTACCAACGGGTACCGCAGCTGGGAAAAGGGCTGGCTCCCTTGATCGGCCCCCGCCTAGAATCGACGTGCGGGGGCGGCTCCGCGGTGTGCTTCCTTCTCGCTCGTTCTGCAAACGAATTCCGAGCGCGCCCACTCTCCGCCCCCGCTCGCGCTTTTCTCAGGGGGATCCTCTTCGTGTCCACACTCCACGCCGTGCTGCTCCGCCGTGCCCGGACCGTCTACGTCGACCACGAGCCGTCGCCGCCCGCCGCGGTGAGCGACCCCGCCGTCGCGGCCGGGCTGACCGCGCTGGAGGGCGAGTTGCTGGACCGCGGGCACGCGCTGACCGAGCCGCTGCGCACGGCGCTGGCGGGGGCCGGGGCGCGGGCCCTCGCCGACACCGGGCGGAGCCTGCTCCACGCGATCGACGCGCAGCTCGGCGCCGACCGTACCCACATGCCGCTCTTCCGCGGCTTCCCCCGATCGGTACCCAAGGACACGGACGCCCTCTTCGTCGACCGCGTCTTCAGCCTGCTGCTGCAGCGGCCGGAGCAGCCGTGCGTGCTGTGCGGCACGGTCGGGGCCGTGCTGCCCGTCTCGCCGTGCGCGCACCTGGTGTGCCGCTCCTGCTGGGACGGCGCGGACTACACGGGCTGCCCGTTGTGCCACCGGCGCGTGGACCGTACGGATCCCTTCCTGCGGCTCGCCGAGTCCGCCGAAATCGGTGGCGGGCGGTCGTTCCCCGAAGGGCCGCTGCGGCTGCTCGTGCTGGGCACCTCGCGGACGGCGGACGCGGCCGCCGAGCTGGCCGGGCTGCTGGCCCGCGCCACGCCGCTCTCCCCGCGGGAGCGCGACGACGTCAAGGTCCTCCTGGCGCACGCCGAGCCCGGTGGCCTGGGCTGGCTGCCCGACGGCGTTCCCGTGCGCGAGACCAGGGCGCTGGTGTTCGGCACGCTGCTGCGCGACGGCGGCCCCGCGACGGTGACGGCCGTCCGGGAACGGCTTCCGGAGCTGCTGACGACCGCCACGGACGTGCTGCGCCTGCTGTGGGTGTGGTCCGGCGGCGAGGCGGATCTGCTGTCGGCGCCCCGGCTGCGGGGGATGCCGCGCGGGCTGCGGCGCGAACTGCTTGCCGTCCTCGACGGATTCGCGCCGCCCTCGCTCGTCGAGGACCTGCTCCGGCACCCGGAGGCGTGGAAACGCGCGGTGGAGCTCCTCCACCCGTTCGAGGGCCACGCGCGGCACCCGCGAGCGGCACTGGCCTTCGCGGCGCTGCGGGGCACGGACGTCTCGGGCACAGGGGCGCTGAGCGAGGCGCTGCTGCGGACGGCGGCGGAGCACCCGGAGGCGGTGGTGGTTCGGGGTGCCCGGATCGTCGCGCGCACCTGGGCCGGGCGGGTCGAGGAGGCCCTGCGTCACGGGGACGCCGCCGGGGCGGTGGCGCTGCTGGCGCGGCGGCCGGGTGAGCTGGTGCGGCGGCTCGATCAGTTGCTGCGGGTGTACGGGGGCGAGGAGCTCGCGCCGGAGCTGGGCGCGGCGCTGGAGCGCGGGCTGCCTTCGGTGGGTCCCGGTCCGCTGCTCGGGGCGCTGGGCGCGCTGCGGGGGCGGCATCTGCCGTCGTCGCGGCGGGTGTTCTTCCCCCGGGGCCGGGTGGGCCGCGCCCAGGGCGTGGACGACGTCCGGCCGCCGCTGCCCGCGCCGCTGGTGGCCCGGGTCGCCGGGCTGCTGGAGGCCGAGGTGGTGCGGCGGCTCGGTGCCGCGTCCCGCTACGGGCTCGCCGTGCTGGACCCGGGGCTGGCGGCGCTGGCGGCGCCGTTCGCCGAGCGGTCCTCGGCGGCGTCGCTCGTCGCGGTGCCGCGCGGCAGCGAGCTGCGGCTGCCCGGGGGCGGGGTGCTGCGGCTGTTCCTGCACTGGACGGAGCCCGAAGGCACGCGGGTGGACCTCGATCTGTCGGTGGCGTTCTTCGACGAGCAGTGGCGGGCGGTCGGGCTGTGCGACTACACGCGGCTGCGGTACGGGGGCGACGCCGCCGTGCACTCCGGCGACCTGACGTCGGCGCCGCCGCCGGACGGCGCGACCGAGTACGTCGACCTGGACCTGCCGGCGCTCGCCGAGGCCGGGGCGCGCTATGCCGTGCCGGTGGTCTTCAGCTACAACGACGTGCCCTTCGACGAGCTGCCGGACGCCTTCGCGGGATTCATGACCGTCTCCGGCGCCGGGGAGCGGGACGCGACGTACGACCCCCGGGCGGTGCGGCAGCGCTTCGACCTGGCGGGGGAGTCGCGGATCTGCGCGCCGATGATCGTGGACCTGGCGGACGGACGCGCGCTGTGGACCGATGTCCACCTTCCGGGTGACAGCGGTGTCCACGACCTCGGCCGCCACGGGAACGCGATGGGCGCTCTCGCGCGGGACCTGTGGAACCACTTCACGGGCGGGGCCCGGGTGACGTTGTGGGACGTGGGTTGCTGGCACGCGGCGGCACGATGCGACGAGACGATCGTCGTCCGCCGCGTGGACGCCTCCGGCGTGGACGAGCCGGGCGCTGACGGCCGGAACCCGGGACGCGCGAGCGCGGACGAGCCGGGCACGGACCGCCCGGGTGCGGACGGCTCGGGCGACGGCAGCATGGGCACGGACGTCACGTGCCCGCCCGGACCCGCCACCGATGGTGGCGCCCGCGTCGAGCTGTGGCACTACCGACGCCGGGACGGCGAGGACGTCGCCGCCTTCGCCGCGCGGCTGCGAGCGCTGGGCGCGCCGGAGTCGCGGGAGCCGGCCGGCGGGGCGGACGCGGACGGTCGGCGCGTCTTCCTCGCGTTCGTCGAGGGGGACGGGATGTCGCCGGTCGGCGCGACCGGCACGGTCTACCGGCTCTTCCCCGGTGCCGTCGACGCGTGCGCGGGGACGGAGCGGGTGACGGCCGCCGGGCTGCTGGCGGAGCTGGCCTGATCCCGGCGCCGGGACCGGCCGGATCCCGCGTTGTCAGCGGTGGCCCGTAAGCTCTTGGACCATGCTCGAAGACCGCACCGCCGCCGCATCGCCCACCCCGTGGCCTGCCGCGTATCCCGACGGGTACGCGGTCGTCGACGTGGAGACCACCGGGCTCGCCCGGGACGACCGGATAGTGTCGGCCGCGGTCTACCAGCTGGACGCCCGGGGACAGGTGGAGGACCAGTGGTACACGCTGGTCAACCCGCTGCGCGACCCCGGTCCGGTGTGGATCCACGGGCTGACGTCCGAAGTGCTCGCGGACGCGCCGCTGTTCCAGGACATCGCCGGCGAGTTCGCGAAGCGGCTCGACGGCCGGGTCCTCGTCGCGCACAACGCGGCCTTCGACTGGTCGATGATCGCCCGGGAGTACGCCCGGGCCGGCGCCACCGCCCCGGTGCGGCAGCGGCTGTGCACCATCGCGCTGTCGAAGGAGCTGAAGCTCCCCCTGCCGAACCACAAGCTGGAGTCGCTCGCCGCCCACTACGGCGTCGTACAGCAGCGCGCCCACCACGCGCTGGACGACGCCCGGGTGCTGGCCGAGGCGTTCCGGCCGAGCCTCCACCTGGCGGCGGGGGCGGGGCTGCGGCTGCCGCTGCTGGCCTGCCAGCCGCTGACCGAGTGGTCCGACGGCCCGGCGGCCGCGCCCGCGTACTCGGCGAGGGTCGGTTATCAGCCGTCCTACCGGAACGGCGCCGGCACCTGGCGGGCGAGCCGGAAGCGCCCGGCGTGCCCCTATCCCAACCCGGGCCGGTACACGCCGGGCGGGCAGCTCAAGCAGGGGATGCGGGTGGCGTTCTCCGGGGACACCTCCATCGACCGGGAGCTGCTGGAGGACCGGGCCGTCGAGGCGGGTCTCCACGTGGCCACGAGCATCTCGCGGCTCACGAGCGTGCTGGTGACCAACGACCCGGGCTCCCCCACCTCCAAGGTCGTCAAGGCCCGCTCGTTCGGCACGCCCGTGATCGACGAGGCCGCGTTCGTCCAGCTCCTGTCGCACGTCACCCCGGCGGAGGGCGGCGCCTGAGCCGGGGGCCGGGCCCCCGTCGCAAGGGGGGCGAACCCCACCAGGTACCGTCAAACGCGTGTACCGCTTCCTGCTGACCCGGCAGTGGGTGATCCTCACGCTCGTGGGGCTCGCCCTCATTCCGGCGATGATCAAACTGGGCTTCTGGCAGCTCCACCGCCATGAGCAGCGGGTCGCGCGCAACGACCTGGTCGCCCACAGCCTGGCGTACGCCCCCGTGCCCGTCGGCACGCTGAGCGCCCCCGGCCGCGAGGTCCCGCAGGAGAACGTCTGGCGCAGGGTCACCGCGACCGGCACCTTCGACACCAAGGGCGAGGTCGTCGTCCGCTATCGCACGGACGAGTCGGGCAAGTCCGGCTTCATGGTGATCACGCCGCTGGTGCTGGACAACGGCACGGCGCTCCTCGTCAACCGTGGCTGGATTCCCGCCGACAGCGGCCAGCTGGCGTTCCCGGCCGTCCCCGCCGCGCCCTCCGGCAAGGTCACGGTCATGGGCCGGCTGCGCGCCGACGAGACACCGGGCAGCGGCATCAAGGACACCAAGGGCCTGCCGCCCCGCATGATCATGCTCATCAACAGCGAGCGCCAGGCCAAGGAGCTGCACCGCCCGGTCATCGGCGGCTATGTCGAGCTCGTCTCCCCCGCCGGTGACAGCGGGCAGCCCCAGCCCGTGCCCGACCCGGACCACAGCAGCATCGGCAACCACATGGCGTATGCCGTCCAGTGGTGGCTGTTCAGCGCGTTCGTGCCGGTCGGCTGGTTCATCCTGGTCCGGCGCGAGCGCCGCGACCGCGCCGCCGACGCGGCGGCCGCCGCCGCAGCCGCCTCCGCTACCGCGGACGGCGGCGAGGTCGCCCGGACAGCCGCGTCTCCGGACTAGCCCGCGCGGGGCCGGGGAAGGACGCCCCGCGTGTCAGCACTCATCGAGGACTACGCGCTCATCGGCGATCTCCAGACCGCCGCCCTCGTCGGCCGGAACGGCTCCGTCGACTGGCTCTGCCTGCCCCGCTTCGACTCGGCCGCCTGCTTCGCCGCGCTGCTCGGCGGCGAGGACCACGGCCACTGGCGGCTGGCGCCCGTGGGCGCCGGCGAGTGCGCCCACCGCTCCTACGCCGGCGACTCCCTCGTCCTGGAGTCCGTCTGGGAGACCGACGCCGGCACCGTCAAGGTCACCGACTTCATGCCGCAGCGCGACCGCGCCCCCGACCTCGTCCGGATCGTCGAGGGCGTCAGCGGGTCCGTCGAGATGCTGGGCGTGCTGCGGCTGCGGTTCGGCCACGGCGCGGTCGTCCCCTGGATGCGCCGCGACGACGACCACCACGTCGCCGTCGCCGGACCGGACTCCGTCTGGCTGCGCAGCGAGCCCCCCGTGTCCACCTTCGGCCGGGACTTCAGCACCCGCTCCGAGTTCACGGTGGAGGCCGGGCAGAAGGTCGCGTTCGTCCTGACCTGGCACCCCTCCCACGAGCCGCGCCCCGCGCTCGTCGACCCCCACGACGCCCGGGACGCGTGCCTGGCCGACTGGCGCGCGTGGGCCGGCCGCTGCTCGCTGCGGGGCCCGTACCGCGAGGCCGTGCTGCGCTCCCTGCTCACCCTCAAGGCCCTCACCTACGAGCCCACCGGCGGGATCGTCGCCGCCCCCACCACCTCGCTGCCCGAGGAGATCGGCGGCGTGCGCAACTGGGACTACCGCTACTGCTGGCTGCGCGACTCCACCCTCACCCTGGAGACGCTGCTCGCGCTCGGCTACGAGGACGAGGCCGGGGCGTGGCGCGACTGGCTGCTGCGCGCGGTCGCCGGCGACCCCGCCGACCTGCAGACCATGTACGGCCTGGCGGGCGAGCGCCGGCTGCCCGAGTCGGAGCTGGACTGGCTGCCCGGCTACGAGCGGTCCCACCCGGTCCGGGTCGGCAACCTGGCGGCGGGCCAGCTGCAGCTCGACGTCTACGGCGAGGTCATCGACTCCTTCCACGCCGCGCGGCGCGGCGGCCTGGGCGACCGGCCGCACGCGTGGAACATCCAGCGCTGCTTCCTGGAGTTCCTCAGGGACCACTGGCGCGAGCCCGACTCGGGGCTGTGGGAGGTCCGCGGCCCGCGCCGGCACTTCACCCACTCCAAGGTGATGGCCTGGGTCGCCGCCGACCGCGCGGTGCGCACCCTGGAGGAGGACCCGTCGCTCCGCGGCGACCTCGACGGCTGGCGGGTCCTGCGCGAGGAGATCCACCGGGAGGTCTGCGAGCGGGGCTACGACGCCGAGCGCGGCACGTTCACGCAGTACTACGGTTCGCGGGAGCTCGACGCGGCCACGCTCCTCATCCCCCGCGTCGGCTTCCTGCCGCCGGACGACCCGCGCGTCGTCTCGACGGTCGACACGGTCCGGCGCGAGCTGCTGCACCACGGCCTCGTCCGCCGCTACAGCGTCGAGTGCGAGCCCGTGGACGGCCTGCCCGGCGGCGAGGGCGCCTTCCTGGCCTGCTCGTTCTGGCTGGCCGACGCGCTGTTCCTGACCGGCCGGACGAAGGAGGCCCGCGAGCTCTTCGAGCGGCTCCTCGCCGTGCGCAACGACGTCGGCCTGCTCGCCGAGGAGTACGACCCCGAGGCCGGCCGGCAGCTCGGCAACTTCCCCCAGGCCTTCAGTCACATCGGTCTGGTGGGCACGGCCCTTCTGCTGACGGGGCACGGCACGGCAGACTGACGCCATGGATCTTGGACTTGAGGACCGGGTGTACGTACTGACCGGCGCGAGCCGCGGCCTGGGCTTCGCCACCGCCCGCGCGCTGGTCGCCGACGGGGCCCGCGTGGTGATCTCCGGGCGGGACGCGAAGACGGCCGAGGCGGCGGCCGGGGAACTCGGCGCGGGCGCCGTCGGCGTGGCCGCCGACAACGCCGACCCCGCCTCGGCCGAGCGGCTCCTGGACACCGCCCGGGAGCGCTTCGGCCGCCTGGACGGCGTGCTCATCAGCGTCGGCGGCCCACCGCCCGGCTCGGCCGCCGACAACGACGACGCCCAGTGGCGGGCCGCCTTCGAATCCGTCTTCCTCGGCGCGGTCCGGCTGGCCCGCGCGTCGGCCGCCGCGCTCGGCGAGGGCGGCGTGATCGGCTTCGTCCTCTCGGCGTCGGTGCACGAGCCGATCCCCGGCCTGACGATCTCCAACGGCCTCCGCCCGGGCCTCGCGGGCTTCGCCAAGTCCCTCTCGGCCGAGGTCGCCCCGCGCGGCATCCGCGTCGTCGGCCTCCTGCCGGGCCGCATCGCCACGGACCGCATGCGCGAGCTCGACGCCCTGGCCGGCGACCCGGAAACCGCCCGCGCCCGCCGCTCGGCGACGATCCCGCTGGGCCGGTACGGCGAGCCGGACGAGTTCGGCCGCACGGCCGCGTTCCTGCTGTCGCCGGCGGCGTCGTATGTGACGGGCGTGATGCTCCCGGTGGACGGCGGCGCCCGGCACGGGTTCTGAGGAAACGGCGAAGCGCCGGTCCGGCGGTGCCGGACCGGCGCTTCGTGCGCTCGCGCGGTGGTAAGCGGTGCGCGGGGTCGCGTCAGGCGACGATCAGAAAGATCCCGTAGCCCACCGCCGCCGCGCACAGGGCGAAGCACGCGTACGCGCCCGTGCGGGTCAGGGCGGTGGTGCCGCCCTCGGTCGTGGCCGACGTGGTCGCCGGCTTGCGGGACGTGCCGAGGATGCCGAGCGTGAAGACGCCCACGAGGCCGACGGTGACCACGAGGCTGACGCCGAAGACCTGGCCGAGAGCTGCCCAGTCGATGTGCATGGTGGTTCTTCCTCCGTTGCCCGGCGTCAGCCGGTCGTCGCGGCGGCGGGGGTGGCCGGGGCGGCCGGGGTGGTGACCGGGGCCGAGGGGCCGGCCGGCGGCGGGGCGACGGCCTGCAGGGCGGCCGTGACCACGCCGACGGGCTCCTCGGGGAGACCCTGCGGCGTGTTGAGGTCGTTGACGTTGTCGTGGGTGACCGGCTTGCGGCGCGAGGCCGCCCAGATGGCGCCGGAGACCCCGAGGCCGAGGACGGCGACCGCGGCGATGCCCCAGTCGCCCTGGTCGGCCAGGAGCGCGGCGCCGGCGGCGACGAGGCCCGCGGCCGGGAGGGTCAGGCCCCACGCGGCGACCATGCGGCCGGCCGTCGACCAGCGCACCACGCCGCCCTTGCGGCCCAGGCCGGAGCCCATGATCGAGCCGGAGCAGACCTGGGTGGTGGAGAGCGCGAAGCCGATGTGCGAGGAGGCGAGGATGACGGTCGCCGCGCCGGTCTGGGCGGCGAAGCCCTGCGCCGGCTTGATGTCGGCGAGGCCCTTGCCGAGCGTCTGGATGATGCGCCAGCCGCCCAGGTACGTACCGAGCGCGATGGCCAGGCCCGCGGAGACGACGACCCACAGCGGCGGGTCGGAGTGCGGGGCGACGACGCCGCCGGTGACCAGGGCCAGGGTGATGACACCCATGGTCTTCTGGGCGTCGTTGGTGCCGTGGGCGAGGGAGACCAGGGCGGCCGAGGCGATCTGGCCCGCGCGGTAGCCCTTCGCGGTGTCCGCCTCGTCACGGCCCTTGGTCAGCCGGAACGTCAGGCGGGTGGCGGCCCAGGCGGCGATGCCCGCCACGATCGGGGCGGCGACCGCGGGGATGAGGACCTTCATGACGACCTTGTCGGCGTTGACCGCGTCGAAGCCGACGGACGCGACGGTGGCGCCGATCAGACCGCCGAACAGGGCGTGCGAGGAGCTGGAGGGCAGGCCCGCCAGCCACGTCAGAAGGTTCCAGACGATCGCGCCGACCAGTCCGGCGAAAATCACCTCTGGTCTGATGCCGGCGCTCTCGTCGATGATGCCACCGGAGATCGTCTTCGCGACCTCGACGGACAGGAACGCCCCGACCAGGTTGAGGACGGCCGACATGGCCACGGCGGTCTTGGGCTTGAGCGCTCCGGTCGAGATGGTGGTGGCCATGGCGTTGGCCGTGTCGTGGAAGCCGTTCGTAAAGTCGAACACCAAGGCCGTGACGATCACGATCCCGATGAGAAGCGTGATGTTTTCCATTCACCCAGGCAATCAGATTCGAAGGTCAGTACGCGGCGACCGTAGGGACTCCGGGTGAACGGAAGGTGAACTGGCTCGGGCATACCGATGAGACCACCCGGAGGCGAAGATCATGAAGACCGGTGAGCGGACCCCCGCCGCACCCGACGACATCAGCCGGACCTGGGCGGATGTCGTGGCCACGGCCCGCAGGAGCACGGCCGACGGCCTGGTCGTCGGCACCTCCGGCAACGTCTCCGCAAGGGTCGGCGACGTGGTCCTTGTCACGCCCAGCGGGGTCCCCTACGACCGGCTCGGACCCGGCGACGCAGTCGGCGTCGACCTGGACGGCCGCCAGGTGCTCGGCGAGCTCGCCCCCACCAGCGAACTGCCCATGCACCTCGCCGTCTACCGCGCCACCGACGCCGCCGCGATCGTCCACACCCACGCCACGCACGCCACCGCCGTCTCCACGCTCGTCGACGAGGTGCCGCCGATCCACTACATGGCCGCCGCCCTCGGCGGACCCGTCCGCGTCGCCCCCTACGCCCTCTACGGCACCGACGAGCTCGCCGCCCACACGCTCCGGGCCCTCGACGGCCGCACCGGCTGCCTGCTGCGCAACCACGGCACCCTCACCCACGGCGCCACCCTGGAGGCGGCCTACGACCGCACCGCCCAGCTGGAGTGGATGTGCCGCGTCTGGCTCACCGCCTCCGCCGTCCCCGGACGCGCCCCCACCCTCCTCGCGCCCGCGCAACTGGACGAAGTCACCGCCAAGTACCGGGGATACGGACAGCCCGGCTGAGCCGAGTCGCCCGGCGGCCCGCACGGGACCAGACTGGAGGGGATGGGTTTGAAGAGAGCGGCGGCCGTCGCCGCCACCACGCTGATCGGAGCCGGGGCCGCCGCCGTGGCGGCCGGGCGGTACGCCGGCGACGCCGCCCTGCGGACCGTGCCCGGGCACCCGCCGCCGGGCGAGCACCGGCTCACCGTCCACGACGTCACCCCCGGCACCGGCGCCGCCCCCGGCGCGATCACGCTCACCCGCGCCCCGGCCACGCTGCGCCCCGGCACCTACGGCCTGGCCGGCCGGGGGCTGCACGCCGTCGTCGGGGACGTCGTCGCCGACGTCTCGCACCCCCACGACTGCGTGGTCCGGCGCCTGGAACGCGTCACCCACGGCGCCCCCGCCCCCGGCGACCGGGTCTGGCTCACCCCGCAGACCCACCGCGGCAACCCGCGCGACGCCCTCGGCATTGACCACGCCGACGTGGACGTGCCCGGCGAGCTGGGCCCCCTGCCCGCCTGGTTCGTGCCCGGCGCCCGCGACACCTGGGTCCTCGCCGTCCACGGCCTGGGCACCACCCGGGAACACACCCTGACCGTGCTGCCCTTCCTCCACCGGCAGCGCCTCCCCGTCCTCGCCCTCGCCTACCGGGGCGACCCCGGCGCGCCCCGCCCATCGCACGGAATCAGCCACTTCGGCGCCCGGGAGTGGCGGGATCTGGATGCCGCCATCCGCTACGCCCTCCGCAACGGCGCCCGCCGCGTCGTCCTGTACGGCTGGTCCACGGGCGCGACGATGGCGCTGCTCACCGCCCTGCGGGACACGGGCTCCGCGCTGAGCGACCGGGTCGCGGGCGTCGTCCTGGACGCGCCGCTCCTCGACTGGCCCGCCGCGCTGGGCGCCCTGGCCGCCCACCGGCTCCCGGCCGCGCTCATTCCGCTTGCGGTCCGGGCGACCGAGGGACGCACCGGTCTGGCCCCCGAGGGCCTGCTCACCGCCGCCGACCCCACCCTGCTGGACGTCCCCGCCCTCGTCGTCCACGGCACCGACGACCCCGTCGCGCCCCTCCTCCATTCCCGTGAACTCGCCGCCCGGCGGCCGGAACTGATAACGCTGCGCACCGTTCGCGGGGCGGGTCACGCGGCCTCCTGGAACGTCGATCCCACGGGCTACGAGGAGGCCCTGCGGCGCTTCCTGATCCCCCTGATGTAGGGCGTGAACAGGGCGCTCGCCCTGTTCACGCACCCCCCGCATGACGTCCCACCACGGGTCGCCGACGGCTGGATAGTTGATTCCGATTGGGTTTTCGGAGCGTGAACGGCAAGACTGCTCCTGTGACGTCCCGTACTCCGCGCGACTCCCGGCTCAGACTCGTTCCCCGACAGCCGATCACCGCCGCCCGCCGGGCCGTGGCGAACCGGGGCGCCCGTCCGGCGCCCCGCCCGCCCGCCGGCACCCCGGCCCGGCCGGAACTCGCCCGTCAGGCGAGAGCCTGGCTGGCCGGCGCGGTCCGCCTGGCCCGCTGGGCGGCCGACGAGTGCTCCCGGGGCACGACCCTGCGGCCGGGCTCCGGCGGCTGCCTCGCCGACGGCGCGGCCGAGCGCGCCGCGGCCGCCCTGGACCTGCCCCCCGTCTCGGTGCGCACCGAATGGGACCGGGCCCGGCTCGCCGGGCTGCTGGAGCTCCACGGTGGCACCGCCCGTCCCGGCTGGCGGCTGACCGCCTGGGAGCGGGACGACAGCGCCGTGCTGCGCGGCTGGGTCGCGCTCTTCGACGCCTGGTCCCTCGCCCACCCCGAGCCCCCCGGCACCGACTCCACCGTCGCGGCCGAGGTCGTCGAGGCCGCCCCCCAGCTGCTGTCCGTCATGCACCTGTCGGCCGGGCCCGTCTCCGTGGCGATGCTCCTCGACCTCCTCCAGCAGCGGGTGGCCGAGATCCGCGCCGAGCGCTGCGAGATCCCCTACGACGCGCCGGTCCCGGCGGGCGCCTGCCCCGCCGTCCCGCCCGCCCCCACCGCCGGCGACCCCCTGCCGGGGCTGCTGGACTGGGCCCTCGAAGGGCTCGCCTCCGTCGGCGCGCTCGTCATGCGCGGCGACACCGGCCCCCGCGCCGAGGCCCTGCTCACGCCGCTCGGGAACTGGGCGGTGTGGGTCAAGCTCGAGCAGATCTGCGTGGCCGCCCAGAGCCCCGCCGGGAACATCGAGCTGTCCGCCGAGGCCATGCTGCGCGGCTGCGCCGACCTCACCCCCGGCCCCGCCCGCGCCGAGTACCGCGCCTGGCTCGCCGCCCGGCCCGTGCGCAGCGCCGTCACGGAGCTGCTGGACGCCGCCCGGGGCGACGACGCGATGGTGCGCGGCCAGGCCTTCGAGGCCCTGCGCGCGGTGGGCGCCCCCGCCGAGCCGGCGGTCCGCGCGGCGGCCGAGGAGCCGGTGCTGCGCCCGTACGCCCTGCTGTGGCTCGCCGAGCACGAGGGGCACGACCCGGAGGAGGCCGCCGAGGTGCTCAGCCGGGAGGAGGCGACCTGGCTGTGGGTGGACACGGCGGCCGCGGTCGCGGACCACGGGGAGGGGCGGCTGCTGGTGCGGCATCTGGACTCGGCGGTGCAGGGGACCGTGCCGGGGTTGCTGGAGGAGGTGCGGGCCGTGGGGCACCCACGGACGGTTCAGGTGCTCGTCGCGCTTGCGGCGGCGCATCCGGATCCGGCCTTGGCGAAGGCCGTGCGGCGGGCCGCGTTCCAGGTGCACACGGGGGGTGCGTAGGGAGGGCCCCGGTCCCTCCCCCAGCTACCGCTGGGAGGTGCCCCCATTTCACCGTTTCCCGGGGCTCCGCCCCGGACCCCGGTCCTCAAACGCCGGACGGGCTGAATTCAGCCCGTGAGCCCCGTCCCCTTCGGGGCGTACGTGCCGAAGCTCCAGACGTTGCCCTCGGCGTCCCGGGCCATGTAGTCCCGGGAGCCGTACTCCTGGTCCGTCGGGGGCATGACGATCTCCGCGCCGTGCTCGACGGCCCGCCGGTGGTGGGCGTCGGTGTCCTCGACGACGACGTAGACGCCGGAGGGGCCGCCGCCCGCCATGGCCTCGTCGAAGACACCGCCCCGGCCCTTGGAGCCGATCATCACGATGCCGTTGCCGTAGACGAGCTCGGCGTGGAGGACGGTGCCGTCCTCGCTCTCGTAGAGCGCGCTCTCGAGGAAGCCGAAGGCCTCCGTGAGCAGGCGGATCGCCGCCTTCGCGTCGTGGTAGAGCAGCGCCGGGCTGATGGCCGGCGCCGCGATGCGCGGTTGTGCCATGGCGTTCCCTCCTCCAGGGGGGATCAGCGGAAGGTGTCGCAGCGGGCCATGTCGCCCGTGGTGTAGCCGGTGGTGAACCACTGCCGGCGCTGGGCGGCCGAGCCGTGGGTCCAGCTCTCGGGGTGACGCGCCCCTGGAACTTCTCCTGGATGCGGTCGTCCCCCACCGCGGCCGCCGCGGAGAGCCCGTCGTCGATGTCGGCCGTGGTCAGCTGCTTGATCAGCGGGCGGCCGGTGGACTTCTCCGGGGTGCTCGTCGCGTGCTTGGCCCAGACCCCGGCGTAGCAGTCGGCCTGGAGCTCGACCTTGACCGAGTTGCTGCCCGCGCCGGTGAGCCGGTCCTGGGCGCGGGAGAGGGTGCCCTGGAGGTTCTGGATGTGGTGCCCGTACTCGTGGGCGACGACGTACGCCTGGGCGAAGGGGCCGCCGCTCGCGCCGAACTTCGTCTTCAGCTCGTCGAAGAAGCCCAGGTCCAGGTAGACCTTGCGGTCGCCGGGGCAGTAGAACGGGCCGACCGCCGAGGTGGCGGCCCCGCAGGCGGTGTTCACCCGGCCGGTGAAGAGCACCGTGGAGGCGGGCGTGTAGGTCAGGGAGTGGCGGGGGAGCTCCTGGCTCCAGAACGACTGGGCGCTGTTGACGATCGCGACGACGCGGCAGTCCTGGCGGGTGTTGGCGTCCTTGCCGGTGCGGCAGGTCCGGGAGACCTGCTGGTCGGTGCTGGGCGAGGGCGTGGTGCCCGGCCCCTGGGAGCTCAGCCCGAGCTCGTTCGGGCCGATGCCGAAGAAGAGGCCCAGGGCCAGCGCGATCAGCCCCACGATGCCACCGCCGATGGTCAGGCCACCGCCCGGGATTCCGCCGCCCCGCTGGTCCTGCACCTGCGAGGTGTCGAGGTCCGCGTCGTCGTCGAACTGCACGTGCCCACCGCCTCTCGGCTCCACCGCTCACCGGTAAGGGCTGTCCACCCCGAGTATCGGCGAATCGCCCCCACGCCGCGCTCTCCGGCTCGTCCGGCGTGGCGGGCGACCCCGCGAATCGGCTTGCGCGCCCCCGTTAGACTGGTCCGTATGGCATTCCTCCTCGCGCATTAGACGGCGTCATAGCGACCGAGTCCGTCCTTCCGCCGTCCATCACCGCACAGGAGTAGAACCCCCCGTGATCACCGCTTCCGGCATCGAGCTGCGCGCCGGCGCACGCGTCCTCATCGAGTCCGCCTCGTTCCGCATCGCCAAGGGCGACCGTGTCGGCCTGGTCGGCCGCAACGGCGCGGGCAAGACGACCCTCACCAAGTGCCTCGCCGGTGAGGGCATCCCCGCCGCGGGCACCATCGCCCGCTCCGGCGAGGTCGGCTACCTCCCGCAGGACCCCCGCACCGGCGATCTGGACGTGCTCGCCCGCGACCGCATCCTCTCGGCGCGCGGCCTCGACCTCGTCCTGCGCAAGATGCGGGAGAACGAGGACCGGATGGCGAACGGCAAGGGCGCCACCCGCGAGAAGGCCATGAAGAAGTACGAGCGCCTGGAGACGGAGTTCCTGACCAAGGGCGGTTACGCCGCCGAGGCGGAGGCCGCGACGATCGCCGCCAGCCTCGGTCTGCCGGACCGCATCCTCACCCAGCCGCTGCACACCCTCTCCGGTGGTCAGCGCCGCCGCGTGGAGCTGGCCCGGATCCTCTTCTCGGACGCCGACACCCTGCTCCTGGACGAGCCCACCAACCACCTTGACGCCGACTCGATCGCCTGGCTGCGGGACTACCTCAAGTCCTACCGCGGCGGCTTCATCGTGATCTCCCACGACGTCGACCTCGTCGAGACGGTCGTCAACAAGGTCTTCTACCTGGACGCCAACCGCTCGGTCATCGACGTCTACAACATGGGCTGGAAGCTCTACCAGCAGCAGCGCGAGGCCGACGAGAAGCGCCGCAAGCGCGAGCGGCAGAACGCCGAGAAGAAGGCCGCCGCGCTCAATTCGCAGGCCGACAAGATGCGCGCCAAGGCCACCAAGACCGTGGCCGCGCAGAACATGGCCAAGCGCGCCGAGAGGCTCCTGTCGGGCCTGGACGCGGTGCGCGTCTCCGACAAGGTCGCCAAGCTCCGCTTCCCCGAGCCGGCGCCCTGCGGCAAGACCCCGCTCACCGCCGAGGGCCTGTCCAAGTCCTACGGCTCGCTGGAGATCTTCACCGACGTCGACCTGGCCATCGACAAGGGCTCCCGCGTCGTCATCCTCGGCCTCAACGGCGCCGGCAAGACCACCCTGCTGCGGCTGCTCGCGGGCGCCGAGAAGCCCGACACCGGCCAGGTCACCCCCGGTCACGGGCTGAAGCTTGGCTACTACGCCCAGGAGCACGAGACGCTGGACCCGGACCGCTCGGTCCTGGAGAACATGCGCTCCTCCGCGCCCGACCTCGACCTGGTCGAGGTCCGCAAGGTGCTGGGCTCCTTCCTGTTCTCCGGCGACGACGTCGACAAGCCGGCGGGCGTGCTCTCCGGCGGTGAGAAGACGCGGCTGGCGCTGGCCACGCTCGTCGTCTCCTCCGCCAACGTCCTCCTCCTCGACGAGCCCACCAACAACCTCGACCCGGCCAGCCGCGAGGAGATCCTCGGCGCGCTGCGCACCTACAAGGGCGCCGTGGTGCTGGTGACGCACGACGAGGGCGCCGTGGACGCGCTGGAGCCGGAGCGGATCATCCTGCTCCCGGACGGTGTCGAGGACCTGTGGGGCCCGGACTACGCGGACCTGGTGGCGCTCGCCTGACCGGCCCGGGCCGCTCTTGATCAGTGCGGTCCAGATCATTCGGCCGAGGCGTGATCCACCATCTGTGTGAGGGCGGCTCGTACTTCGTCACCGTCCGTCGCACCGGCGCACGCGCTGTGCGGGATGCCGGGCGCCGTTCGCGCCGCGCGTGCCGGGGCCCTGTCTGACCTGCCGATTCGCCCCGCCACCCGTACGGCCGTACGAGCCGGATCATGTGGAATTGCCTGCTCCAGGGCCTGTCGCGGCCGGAAAACACGGACGTCCGTTCCCTTGGACTTCTTATGGACCTTGCCGAATGGGTGGCCAGGAGGCCGCCTAGGGGTGATCATGAGAGACAAGAGGCGCATCTCCCATGAGGAGGCACGGGTGGCCGAGACTCTGAAGAAGGGCAGCCGGGTGACCGGCGCCGCGCGCGAAAAGCTCGCGGCAGACCTGAAGAAGAAGTACGACTCCGGTGCGAGCATCAGGGCGCTGGCCGAAGAGACCGGTCGCTCCTATGGCTTCGTCCACCGGATGCTCAGCGAATCCGGCGTGGTCCTGCGGGGCCGCGGTGGAGCGACGCGCGGCAAGAAGGCCGCCTCGGTCTGACGCCGCGCACCTTGTGAGAACAGCGGTCAGGACAGTCCCACCCGGTCGGCCGACCGGCCGTCCGGGTGGTTACTGTGCAGTCAACCAATGTGACTGCGGGCAATTCGGAGGCCCCCATGACTGCCAGCGACACCTTGTTCGACCAGGACGGCGTACGGCTCAGCGTCGATGACGCGGTGGCCACCGTCACCCTCACCAACCCCGCCAAGCGCAACGCTCAGTCGCCCGCGCTCTGGCGGGCGCTGACCGAGGCGGGACGGCGGCTGCCGGGCACCGTGCGGATCGTGGTGCTCCAGGGCGAGGGCAAGTCCTTCTCCGCCGGCCTCGACCGGCAGGCGTTCACGCCCGAGGGCTTCGACGGCGAGCCGTCCTTCCTGGATCTGGCACGCGGCGGCGACGAGGCGCTGGACGCCGAGATCGCCGCGTACCAGGAGGCGTTCACCTGGTGGCGGCGCGCCGACGTCGTCTCCATAGCCGCCGTCCAGGGCCATGCCATCGGCGCGGGCTTCCAGTTGGCCCTCGCCTGCGACCTGCGCGTCTGTGCCGAGGACGCGCAGTTCGCCATGCGCGAGACCAGCCTGGGCCTGGTGCCCGACCTGACGGGCACTCATCCGCTGGTGTCGCTGGTGGGCTACGCCCGGGCGCTGGAGATCTGCGCCACGGGCCGCTTCGTCCACGCCGCCGAGGCCGAGCGCATCGGCCTGGCCAATGTGGTCGTCCCCCTCGCGGAGCTCCCCGCCGCCACCGCCGACCTCACGGCCGCCCTGCTGGCGGCCCCGCGCGACGCGGTCGTCGAGACCAAGGCCCTGCTGCGCGGCGCGCTCGGCCGTACGTACGAGGAGCAGCGCGTCGCGGAGCGCGCGGCGCAGGCGCGCCGGCTGCGCGACCTCGCGGGCCTCGGGGAGTGACGACGCGCGCCTCGCGCACCCCGTCCCGCTGACCGGCGGCGACCCGGACTCGCCCACCGTCACCCGAGCGGGACGCGGCGACCCCGCCTATGGTGGCTAGTGACGGGAAGAGAGGCGAGCGCCGATGACCGACACATCGAGTCAGCCCCACCAGACCGGTCAGAAGTCCGGACCCGCCCCGAGCCGGCACCTCGGCCCGGGCAGGGAGCTGCCCGCTCCCGCCGAGCGGGGCCGCACCACCATCGCCGACGGCGTCGTGGAGAAGATCGCCGGGCTCGCGGCCCGCGACGTGGTCGGCGTCCACGCCCTGGGCAGCGGACTGTCCCGCACCTTCGGGGCCGTCCGCGACCGGGTGCCCGGCGGACGGTCCGTCGCCCGGGGGGTGAAGGCGGAGGTCGGCGAGGTCCAGACGGCCCTCGATCTGGAGATCGTCGTGGTGTACGGCGTCGCCATCGCGGATGTCGCCCACGCGGTGCGGGAAAACGTCATCTCGGCGGTGGAACGGATGGCGGGCCTGGAGGTCGTCGAGGTCAACATCGCCGTGACCGACGTCAAGCTGCCGGACGAGGAAGAGGAAGAGCCGGAGCCCAGGCTCCAGTGAGGAGCGCGTGATGAGCATGGCCGTGGCCGGCATGATCGCCGGCATGGCTCTCGGATTCGCCGGCTACTTCGGGGGGTTCGGCGCCTTTCTGCTGGTCGCGGCGCTGGGCATCGTGGGCTTCGTGGGCGGGCGGCTCCTGGACGGCGATGTGGAGCCGGGCGAGTTCTCCCGGTTGCTGCGTCCGCGCGACCGCGACCGGCGCGGGAGGTAGGGCGTGGGGGAGGACGCGCGGTGGTGCCCGCCGAGCGCGGGGCCACCCGGATCGCCGACCGTGTCGTCGCGAAGATCGCCTCCAGGGCGGCCCTGGAGGCGCTGGGCGCCACGGCCCCCGCCGAGGACCACGCGCCCCCGCGCGCCAGCGTCGTCGTCCATGACGGCTCCGCCCGGGTGCGGGTCCTCGTGGAGCTGGACTACCCCGCCGACATCGGCGCCCGCTGCCGCGCCGTGCGCGAGCGGATCGCCCAGCGCGTCGGGGAACTGACGGGCATGGAGGTGCCCGAGGTGCTGATCACGGTAGAGCGGCTGCACTCCGCGCACACCGGCCGGCTGTCGGGGGTGCGGGTGCGATGAGCGGTCCCGTGTCACTGGAGAAGACGGCCGGGGCTCCCCCGGTCGTCGCGGGCGGTCGTGTCCCCCGCTTCCGGTCCCCGCGCAGGCTGCCCGCCGCGCTGGTCGCGGCGGTGACCCTGACCGTCGCCGGGTTCTTCCTCTACGACGTCGCCGCCGTCCGCGCCGGCCGCCCCGCCATGGCCTGGCGCCGGCGCCTCGCCCATGAGCTGGCGACCCGTCACCTCGGCGACGGGCTGGTGGTCGCCGGCGCGGTGGTGGTCGTTCTCGCCGGCTGCTGGCTGCTCGTCCTCGCCCTCACCCCGGGCCTGCGCGGAGTGCTGCCGATGCGCCGCGCGGACGGCACAGGCGACGACGGGGTCCGGGCCGGGCTGGAGCGCGGGGCGGCGGCCCTGATGCTGCGCGACCGGGTGATGGAGGTCTCCGGTGTCCAGGCCGTCCGCGTCGACGTGGGCCGGCGTGTGGTCCGCGCCCGGGCCCGCTCCCACTTCCGGGACCTGGACGAGGTGCGGACGGATGTGAACACCGTACTGGCGGAGGGCGTCCGGGAGTTGGGGCTCGCCCGGGAGCCGTCCCTGTCCGTGCACGTACGACGCCCGGCGAAGAGGTGACCGGGGTGGGGTGGTTCGAGCGGTGCCCGGGGCGGTCCTCACGGTGCCCGGGGTCGTTTTCACAGTGCTCGGGGCGGTTCTCGCGATGCTGAGGACCGTCAACCGGCTGCTGACCGGGCTCGCCGGGGCGCTGCTGGTGGCGCTCGGCGCCGCCGTGCTGATCGGCGCGCTGGACCTGCCGCGCCGCTGGGGCTTCGAGCTGCCGTCGGCCTGGCCGTTCGCCGGCCCGGACGACGTGCTGCTGCCCGGCACGGACCTGCGGAGGTGGCGCGCCAGGGGCTGGTGGTGGCCGGTGGTCATCGCCGCCCTGGCCGTCGTCGTCCTGCTGTCCGCGTGGTGGCTCGCGGCCCAGGCTCGCAGGGGCCGGCTGCGCGAGGTGGTGGTCCACAGCGGCGGCGGAGAGGTGGCGTCGGTGCGGGGGCGGGCGCTGGAGGAGGTGATGGAGGCGGAGGCCGAGGAGCTGCCGGGGGTGGAACGGGCGGCCGTCGCGCTGTCGGGACGACGGACGGCGCCCCGGGCACGGATCGTCCTGACACTGGGGGCGCGCGGGGCACCGGGGGTGGCGTTGGCGCGACTGTGCGAGGAAGTCCTGCGCCACGCGCGGATGTCGGCCGGGCTGACGCGCCTCCCGGCGGAGGTGCGGCTGCGGGCCGTGCGGCACCGGGCGGAACGGGTGGGGTGACGGGGCGCCGCCCCTCCCCCGTGGCGACGGCCGGGGCGCAGGTCAGGGCGAGTTGACGCCCCTTCCCGCCGCGTGGTGGACTTCCGGAGCCAAACGGCGACAGCAGAGGAAGCCGGTGCGAATCCGGCGCGGTCCCGCCACTGTCACCGGGGAGTGTCCCCCCATTCGATGGCCACGGCGCGAGCCGGAAGGCCGGGGGCGGCGCGGATCCGGGAGCCAGGAGACTCTGGTCGCCGTCACGTCGAGCCAGGGCGCGGACCCTGAGTGAGGACACCGCTTCGCCATGCCCGGCCGCGATCGCTTCTCCTTCGCGTACGGCGCCGCCCTCGGCTTCGCCTGCGATCTGCTCCTCGGCGACCCCCGCCGCGGCCATCCCGTCGCCGCGTTCGGACGGGCCGCGCAGTCCATCGAGCGCCGGCTGTGGCGCGACCACCGGGGCTACGGCACGCTCCACACCCTGGTCTGCGCCGGAGGCGCGGTCGCCGGGGCCGGGCTGCTGGCCCGCGCCGCGCGACGCCACCGCGCGGCCGAGATCGCGCTGACCGCCGCCGCCACGTGGTCCGTCCTGGGCGGCACGTCCCTGGGCCGGGAGGCCCGGGCCATCGGCGGCGCGCTGGCCGCCGGGGACGTGGAGGTCGCCCGGGAGCGGCTGCCGCACCTGTGCGGCCGCGACCCGCAGGCGCTGGACGCGCAAGCGATCGCCCGGGCCGTGGTGGAGTCCGTCGCCGAGAACACCTCCGACGCCGTCGTGGGCGCCCTCGTCTGGGGCGCCCTGGGGGGCGTGCCCGGACTCGTGGGCTTCCGGGCGGTCAACACCCTGGACGCCATGGTGGGTCACAAGTCGCCCCGGCTCCGGCGGTTCGGCTGGGCGTCGGCCCGGCTCGACGACGTCGTCGGCTGGCCGGGCGCCCGGCTGACCGCCGCGCTCACGGTCCTCGCCGGGCCCGACCCGCGCGGCGCGCTGCGCGTGGCCCGGCGCGACGCCTCCCGCCACCCCAGCCCCAACGCCGGGCCGGTCGAGGCCGCCTTCGCCGGGGCCCTGGGCGTGCGGCTGGGCGGCACCCTCGCCTACGCGGGACGCGTCGAGCACCGCCCGGTGCTGGGCGAGGAGAACCGTCCGGTGCGGACGGCGGACATCGAGCGCGCGGTCCGGCTCTCGCGCCGGGTGTCGCTGCTGGCCCTGGGGGCGGCGGTTTCGGCTCGTACGGTGGGCAGCCTGTTCAGGAACGCGGGGAGGAATCGGTGACAGTCTCGGTGACAGCCGACAGGAGCGGGCGCACGGGCCCGCCGGGCGGGGGCCTGCTGGTGGCCGGGACCACCTCGGACGCGGGCAAGAGCGTGGTCACGGCCGGCATCTGCCGCTGGCTGGTCCGCAAGGGGGTCAAGGTCGCGCCGTTCAAGGCGCAGAACATGTCCCTCAACTCGTTCGTGACGCGCGACGGCGCGGAGATAGGGCGCGCGCAGGCCATGCAGGCCGCCGCCGCCCGCGTCGAGCCGAGCGCGCTCATGAACCCGGTGCTGCTCAAGCCCGGCGGCGACCGCAGCAGCCAGGTCGTCCTCATGGGCAAGCCGGTGGGCGAGCTCAGCGCCCGGGGCTACCACGCGGGGCGCCAGGAGCAGTTGTTCGGCACGGTGACGGAGTGCCTGGCCGAGCTGCGGCGCACCCACGACGCCGTGATCTGCGAGGGCGCCGGCAGCCCCGCCGAGATCAACCTGCGCCGCTCCGACATCGTCAACATGGGCATCGCCCGCGCCGCGCGCCTGCCCGTGGTCGTCGTCGGCGACATCGACCGGGGCGGTGTCTTCGCCTCCTTCTTCGGTACGACAGCGCTGCTCTCCCCCGAGGACCAGGAGCTGATAGCGGGTTACGTGGTCAACAAGTTCCGGGGCGACGTGAGCCTGCTGGAGCCGGGCCTGGAGATGCTGCGCGACCTGACGGGCCGGCGGACGTTCGGCGTGCTGCCGTTCGCCCACGGCCTGGGCATCGACGAGGAGGACGGCCTGCGCGTGTCCCTGCGCGGCGCGGTCCGCGAGTCCGTGGTCGCCCCGCCGCACGGCGCGGACGTCCTGCGGGTCGCCGTGTGCGCGGTGCCGCTGATGTCGAACTTCACGGACGTCGACGCGCTGGCCGCCGAACCGGGCGTCGTCGTGCGGTTCGTGGACCGCCCCGAGGAGCTCGCCGACGCCGACCTGGTCGTCGTACCGGGCACGCGCGGCACGGTACGGGCGCTCGCGTGGCTGCGCGAACGCGGGCTCGCCGACGCGCTCGCGCGGCGGGCGGCGGAGGGCCGCCCGGTGCTGGGCATCTGCGGCGGCTACCAGCTGCTGGGCGAGCGCATCGACGACGACGTCGAGTCGAGGGCCGGCACGGTCGAGGGCCTGGGCCTGCTGCCGGTGCGCGTGCGGTTCGCGGTGGAGAAGACCCTGACCCGCCCGGTCGGCGAGGCCCTGGGCGAGCACGTGGAGGGCTACGAGATCCACCACGGGGTGGCCGAGGTGCTGGGCGGGGACGAGGCGTTCATCTCTGATGACCAAGGACACAGCCTCGACGGCTGCCGGGTGGGCGCGGTGTGGGGCACGCACTGGCACGGCTCGCTGGAGAGCGACGGCTTCCGCCGGGCGTTCCTGCGCCGGGTCGCGGCAGCGGCGGGACGGGCGTTCGTCCCCGCGCCCGACACGTCGTTCGGGGCGCTGCGGGAGGAACAACTCGACCGGCTGGGCGACCTCGTCGAGGAGCACGCGGACACGGACGCGCTGCTGCGCCTGATCGAGGACGGGGTGCCGGGCGGACTGCCGTTCATACCGCCCGGGGCGCCGCCACTGACCCGTTCCCTCCAGGGAGGCAACCGCTGATGTCCTCGTCCACCTATCCGTTCACCGCGATCGTCGGCATGGACGACATGCGGCTGGGCCTCCTGCTCAACGCGATCTCGCCGTCGATCGGCGGTGTCCTCGTGCGCGGCGAGAAGGGCACCGCGAAGACCACCACCGTCCGGGCCCTGGCGGTGCTGCTGCCCGAGGTCGTGACCGTCACGGGCTGCCGGTTCTCCTGCGACCCGGCGGCCCCGGACCCGCACTGCCCGGACGGTCCCCACACGGGCGGCGACTGTGCCGTGCGCCCCGCGCGGATGGTCGAGCTGCCCGTCGGCGCGTCCGAGGACCGCCTCGTCGGCTCGCTCGACATCGAGCGGGCGCTGGGCGAGGGCGTCAAGGCGTTCGAGCCCGGCCTGCTGGCCGCCGCGCACCGGGGCGTGCTCTACGTCGACGAGGTCAACCTGCTGGGCGACCACCTCGTGGACAGCCTGCTGGACGCGGCGGCGACCGGTGTCTCCTCCGTCGAGCGCGAGGGCGTCTCCGTGCGCCACGCCTCCCGCTTCCTCCTCGTGGGCACCATGAACCCCGAGGAGGGCGAGCTGCGGCCGCAGCTCCTCGACCGCTTCGGACTGACCGTCGAGGTCGCGGCCTCGCGCGAGACCGAGGAGCGCGTCGAGGTCGTGCGCCGACGTCTCGCCTTCGACGAGGATCCGGCGGCCTTCGCCGCCAAGTGGGCGCCTGAGGAGGACGCGCTGCGCGAGCGCATCGCGGCCGCGCGGGCGCTGCTGCCGGGCGTACGGCTCGGGGACGGCGCGCTGCGCCGGATCGCGGCGGTGTGCGCGGGGTTCGAGGTGGACGGGATGCGCGCGGACATCGTGACAGCGCGCACCTCCGCCGCACTGGCCGCGTGGGCGGGGCGAACGGATGTCACGACGGCGGACGTACGGCAGGCGGCACTGCTGTCGCTGCCGCACCGGCGCCGCCGGAACCCCTTCGACGCGCCCGGTCTGGACGAGGACAGGCTGGACGAGATCCTCGCCGGGTTCGAGGACGAGGACCCGGAGCCGGAGCCGGACGGTCCTGAGCCGGACGGTGACGGGCCCGAGGGCCCGGAAGGCCCGGATGACGGCCCGGGTGGCGGCCCGGGTGGCGGCCCGGACGGCGGTGGTCAGCCCCCGCAGGACGCGGGCGACGGACCGGCCGCCGCCACCACGGACGACGTACCGCCGCAGCGACAGGAGCCCGGGCACGAGCCCGCCCGGCAGGAGGCATCGGCCGCAGGCGGGCGCGAGGACGGCGGGGAGGCCCCGGCTGTGGCCGCCTCGGAGCCGTTCCGGACGCGACGGTTCACCGTCCCCGGCCTCGGCGAGGGCGCCGACGGGCGCCGCTCGCGCGCGCTCACGGCGCACGGCCGGACGACGGGGGCGCGCCGGCCGCGCGGGGGCACGCTGTCGAAGCTGCACCTCGCCGCGACCGTCCAGGCCGCCGCCCCGCACCAGCGGGCGCGGGGCCGGGGCGGTCCCGGGCTGGTCGTCCGGCGCGACGACCTGCGCGAGGCCGTGCGCGAGGGGCGCGAGGGAAACCTGGTGCTGTTCGTCGTGGACGCCTCCGGCTCCATGGCGGCCCGCAAGCGGATGAGCGCGGTCAAGGGCGCGGTGCTCTCCCTGCTGATGGACGCCTACCAGCGCCGCGACAAGATCGGGATGGTGACGTTCCGGGGCTCCGGCGCGGCGGTGGCGCTGCCGCCGACGTCGTCCGTGGAGGCGGGCGCGGCCCGGCTGGAGAAGCTGCCGACGGGTGGCCGGACGCCGCTGGCGGCGGGCCTGCTCCAGGCCCACGAGGTGCTGCGCGTGGAGCGGATGCGCGATCCGTCGCGCCGTCCGCTGCTGGTCGTCGTGACCGACGGGCGGGCGACGGGCGGCGTGGAGCCGCTGGCGCGCGCCGCGCGCGCGGCCGGGCTGCTCGCGGGCTCGGGCATCGCGTCGGTGGTCGTGGACTGCGAGGCCGGGCCGGTGCGGCTCGGCCTGGCGGGGGAGCTGGGCCGGGCGCTCGGCGGGCCGGTCGTGACCCTCGACGATCTGCGCGCGGAGAATGTCTCCGCGCTGGTACGCACCGTACGGAACACCGACTCACGGAGGGCCGCGTAATGCCCAAGGGACAGCCGACCGTCGTACCCGACGACGGGCTCACCACACGTCAGCGCCGCAACCGGCCGCTGGTCCTCGTCCACACCGGCATCGGCAAGGGCAAGTCGACGGCGGCCTTCGGGCTGGCGCTGCGCGCCTGGAACCAGGGCTGGCCGATCGGGGTGTTCCAGTTCGTGAAGTCCGCGAAGTGGAAGGTCGGCGAGGAGAACGCGCTGCGCGTGCTGGGCGCCTCCGGCGAGGGCGGCACGGTGGACTGGCACAAGATGGGCGAGGGCTGGTCCTGGATCCAGCGCGATTCCGAACTCAGTAATGAGGAGAAGGCGCGCGAGGGCTGGGAACAGGTCAAGCGCGACCTGGCGGCGGAGACGTACCGGCTCTACGTAC
Organism: Streptomyces luteoverticillatus; assembly: GCF_003970715.1. Taxonomy (NCBI): domain Bacteria; kingdom Bacillati; phylum Actinomycetota; class Actinomycetes; order Kitasatosporales; family Streptomycetaceae; genus Streptomyces; species Streptomyces luteoverticillatus. Next base: position 1,737,067 of record NZ_CP034587.1, read on the forward strand.
TGGACGAGTTCGCGTACCCGATGCACTGGGGCTGGATCGACACGGACGAGGTGGTCGAGGTGCTGCGGGACCGCCCCGGCACCCAGCACGTCGTCATCACCGGCCGCAACGCCCCGGAGAAGCTGCTGGAGTTCGCGGATCTGGTGACGGACATGTCCAAGGTCAAGCACCCGATGGACGCCGGCCAGAAGGGCCAGCGGGGCATCGAGTGGTGAGTACGCACGTCCCCCGCCTGGTCATCGCCGCGCCGGCCTCCGGCAGTGGCAAGACCACGGTGGCCACCGGCCTGATGCGGGCCTTCGCGGACGCGGGGCTCGCGGTGTCCCCCCACAAGGTGGGCCCCGACTACATCGACCCGGGCTACCACGCCCTGGCGACCGGCCGCCCGGGCCGCAACCTCGACGCCTACATGTGCGGCCCGGAGCGCGTGGCCCCGCTGTTCCTCCACGGGTCGGCGGGCTGCGACGTGGCGGTCGTCGAGGGCGTCATGGGCCTGTACGACGGCGCGGCCGGGCAGGGAGAACTGGCCTCGACGGCCCATGTGGCGAAGCTCCTGCGGGCGCCGGTGGTACTCGTCGTCGACGCGTCGTCGCAGTCGCGGTCGGTGGCGGCGCTGGTGCACGGCTTCGCCTCCTGGGACCCGGAGGTCCGGGTCGCGGGCGTCATCCTCAACAAGGTCGGCTCGGACCGCCACGAGGCGCTGCTGCGGGAGGCGCTGGAGGAGTCGGGGGTGGCGGTGCTGGGCGCGGTACGACGCGCCGGGCAGGTGCACACGCCGTCCCGCCACCTGGGCCTGATCCCCGTGGCCGAGCGGCGCGCGGACGCGGTGGAGGCGGTGGCGGAATTCGCCGCGCGCGTCCGCGAAGGCTGCGACCTGAAGGCCCTCCTAGCCCTGGCCCACAGCGCCCCACCACTGCCGGAGGAGCCGTGGGACCCCGCAGCCGCGTTGTGGGCAGGCGTTCCGCAGGGCGGAACGGGTGGGCACAACGCGACCACCGGGCCGCACCCGAACGGTGCCCCCGTGATCGCCGTCGCCGGCGGTCCGGCGTTCACGTTCTCGTACGCCGAGCACACGGAGTTGCTCCGAGCCGCGGGCGCGAAGGTCGTCACCTTCGACCCGCTGCGGGACGAATCGCTTCCGGCCGACACGTCGGCCATCGTCATCGGCGGCGGCTTCCCCGAGATGTACGCCGCGGAGCTCTCCGCCAACGAACCCCTGCGCACGGCCGTAGCGGAGCTGGCCCGCTCGGGCGCCCCGATCGCCGCCGAGTGCGCGGGCCTGCTCTACCTGGCCCGCACCCTCGACGGCAAGCCGATGTGCGGCGTCCTCGACGCCGACGCCCGGATGTCGGAGCGGCTCACGCTCGGCTACCGCGACGCCGTCGCGATCGCCGACAACCCGCTGGCCGCCGCGGGCACCCGCGTCCGGGGCCACGAGTTCCACCGCACGGTGATCGAGCCGGCGGCGGGCGCCACCCCCGCGTGGGGGTTCACCCACCCCCGCCGTCAGGTGGAGGGCTTCGTCCAGGGCGGCGTGCACGCCTCCTACCTGCACACCCACTGGGCGGGCGCCCCCGGCACGGCGTCCCGCCTCGTCGCGCGCGCCCGGCGATGAGGGGCGCGCTCCACATCGGCGTCGGCGGCTGCCGGGGCGTGTCCCGCGACGAAGTGGTGTCACTCGTCGAACGGACCATCGAGGAGGCAGGCGCCGGCGGCGCCGCGATCGCCGCCCTCGCGACCATCGACGTCAAGGCGGACGAGCCCGGGCTGCGCGCGGCGGCCCGCCGCCTGGGGGTGCCCCTGACCGCGTACGGCCCCGGCGCCCTCGCCGCCCAGCCCGTGCCCCACCCCTCCGACGCCGCCCGCGCGGCGGTGGGCGTGGCGAGCGTCGCGGAGGCGGCGGCCCTCCTGTCGGCCGGGCCGGGGGCCGTCCTTCTCGTGGGGAAGCGGAAGTCCGCGCGAGCGACGTGCGCGATCGCCTGTACCGTCTGATTTCATGCACATATCGCAATCCGCGCGCGCCGCTCACGCGCCGACCGCCGAGCCCGACCTCCGGCACCACGGGGACGTGGAAGTACGCGGCATGGGCGCCGAGTTGACCGACCTCGCCGTCAATGTGCGGACCGGGACGCCCCCGGAGTGGCTGCGGGAGCGGATCGCGGAGTCCCTGGGCACGCTCGCGGCGTACCCGGACGGGCGGGCCGCCCGGCGGGCCGTCGCCGCGCGGCACGGGCTGCCGGAGGAGCGGGTGCTGCTGACGGCGGGGGCGGCGGAGGCGTTCGTCCTGCTGGCGCGGGCCCTGCCGGTGCGCCGGGCCGTGGTGGTGCACCCGCAGTTCACCGAGCCGGAGGCGGCCCTGCGGGACGCCGGGCACACGGTGGAGCGCGTCGTACTGACCCCGGAGGACGGGTTCCGGCTCGACCCGCGCGCGGTGCCCGGGGACGCGGACCTGGTGGTCGTCGGCAACCCCACCAACCCCACCTCCGTGCTCCACCCGGCCAGTACCCTGGCCCGGCTGGCGCGGCCGGGCCGGATCCTGGTGGTGGACGAGGCGTTCATGGACGCGGTGCCGGTCGAACGGGAGTCGCTGGCCTCCCGCACCGACCTGCCGGGGCTCGTCGTGCTGCGCAGCCTCACCAAGACCTGGGGCCTGGCGGGGCTGCGCGTCGGCTATGTGCTCGCCGCGCCCGACACCGTGGCCATGCTGGAACGGGCCCAGCCGCTGTGGCCGGTCTCGTCACCGGCGCTGGTGGCGGCGGAGGCGTGCAGCGCGCCGCGCGCGATGGCCGAGGCCGCGCTCGCGGCGCATGTGACCGCCGCCGACCGGGCCCATCTGCTGGCCCGGCTCGCGGAGTTCCCGGAGCTGACCGTGCAGGGCCCGGCGGCCGGGCCGTTCGTCCTGGTCCGGCTGCCGGGGGCGGCGGCGGTGCGGTCGCGGCTGCGCGGCCTCGGCTTCGCGGTGCGCCGGGGCGACACGTTCCCGGGGCTGGGCCCGGACTACCTCCGCCTCGCGGTCCGGGACCGCGCGACGTCGGACCGCTTCGTCACGGCCCTGCGGACCGCGCTGGACGACCTGAGCGGCCGGTCCGCCGCGACGGACGGGACGGACGGCCACGGCGCCGACCGCGCCGGATCCGGAGCCGGAACGGCCGGAACGGGCGGTGGCGGGACCGCCGGCAACGGCCTGGCCGAGGCACGGGCGACGCGCTGAGCGCCCCCGGGCGTGCGACCACCCGGCCGTCACCTGATGGTCCGGCTGCCGGTGGTCCGGGCCGCCCGCTCAGCCCTGGCCCTCCTCCCGCCGGCTCTCCTTGCGGCGGCGCGCGGCGATGAGCGCGCCCCCTCCCCCGACGACCAGCAGCCCGGCAGCGGCGGCGAGGTACGGGGTGGCGGAGCCGCCGCCGGTCTCGGCGAGGTCGTGGCCGGCCGGTTCGGTGGTCCGTTCGGCGGACGCCTGCTTCGCCTCCGTGCCGGTGCCGGTCTTCGCGGGCGCGCCCGGGCCGTCGTCCTTGGGCTTCACCGGGTCGGAGGGCCGGTCCGCCGGGGACTCGCAGGAGGCCCGTACCAGCGTCACCTTGCCCACCACCTTGGCCACGCCCAGCGCCAGCGGGTCGACGGACACGTCGAGGTCGAGCGCGGTGGCGGCGGCGGTGCGGGAGGTGGTGACGGTCTTCGACAGGTCCAGCCGCACGTCGCCCACCCCCGGCACGGTCACCTTGGTCGGGCCGTTCGGCGTGAGCGTGACCTTCTTGCCGAGCACGGAGACCGAGCCCAACAGGTTGGCGGTGGCCTTCGGCTTCGCGCCCGCCTCGCAGACGGCCTCGGAGGTGACCTGCTGGATCTCGATGAGCGAGCGCAGGGGCAGGCCGGGCAGATGCACCTTGGCGTGGACGAGATTGGCGTAGCCCTTGGCGGCCCGGCGGTCGGCCGTGGCGCGGGAGGTGGCGGCCTCGGCGCGCAGGATGTCGACGGCCTTGCCGCCCTCGATGCCGTCGAGGGTGACGGTGAGCGCGGTCTTCGAGGCGTCGGCGGGCGCGTGGACGTCGTTGAGGGCGGCCTCGACGGGGACGTGCGCGGCCTTGCCGAGCACGGAGACGTCGAGCCCGGTCCGCAGGACGGTCGCGTCGGCCCGGCCGGTCCCGGAGCCGGATCCGGCGTCGGTGGCGCTCGCGGGCACGGACGCGGCGCCCAGGGTGAGCGCGGTCGCGGTGACCGTCGCGGCCAGGGCGGCGAACCGGTGCGCGGGCATGCCGAAGGAAGAGCTGGTGGTGCTGAACACGTGTGTGGAACCCCCACGGGAGAAAGGAGCCGCCGGCGCGCCAATGGGGGACATCGCGCGCTGACGGCTTGACTCCGCAATGTTCGGGGCCGTGAGGGTGAACGGGCGGCGCTCTACCGCCAGTTCACTCCAAAGGGTGGGTTTCGCGCTCGTATTCGAGCCAACGGCCGCAGGGGTACCGCACGGCACACCAAGCCCAGGCTCGGCCCACCCGATCAGCCCACAGGTCGGCTCACCGGCTCAGGCCACCACGCGCCCCCGCAGCACCACCCTGCTCGGCGCGCCGAGCACCCGTACGTCCGCGCGCGGGTCGGCGTCGTAGACGACGAGGTCCGCCGGGGCGCCCTCCTCCAGGCCCGGCCGTCCCAGCCACGCCCGTGCCCCCCACGTGGCCGCCGACAGCGCGGCCGCCGCCGGGATGCCCGCCTTGACCAGTTCCTCGACCTCCTGCCCGACCAGGCCGTGCGGCAGCGAACCTCCCGCGTCGGTGCCGACGTAGACGGGGATTCCCGCGTCGTAAGCGGCGCCCACGGTCGCGTAGCGGCGCGCGTGCAGCCGGCGCATGTGGTCCGCCCAGCGCGGGAACTTGCCCTCGCCGCCGTCGGCGAGCCGGGGGAAGGTGGCGATGTTGACCAGCGTCGGGACGATGGCCACGCCCCGCTCGGCGAAGAGCGGGATCGTCTCCTCGGTGAGCCCCGTGGCGTGCTCGATACAGTCGATCCCCGCCTCCACGAGCGGGGCGAGGGTCTCCTCGGCGAAGCAGTGGGCCGTGACCCGGGCGCCCAGCCGGTGGGCCTCGGCGATGGCGGCCTCGACCGCGCCGCGCGGCCAGCAGGCGCCCAGGTCGCCCGTCTCCCGGTCGATCCAGTCGCCCACCAGCTTCACCCAGCCGTCCCCGCGCCGCGCCTCGCGCGCCACATAGGCCACCAGGTCCTCGGGCTCGATCTCATGCGCGTAGTTGCGGATGTAACGGCGGGTGCGGGCGATGTGCCGGCCCGCGCGGATGACGCGCGGCAGGTCCTCGCGCTCGTCGATCCAGCGGGTGTCCGACGGCGAGCCGGCGTCGCGCAGCAGCAGCGCGCCCGCGTGGCGCTCGGTCAGGGCCTGCTTCTCGGTCGTCGCCTCGTCGACCGCGCCGTGCGCGTCGAGCCCCACGTGGCAGTGGGCGTCCACCAGACCGGGGAGCACCCACCCCTCGACGGTGGTGACGTCCCGCGCCCCGGCCGGCCGGTCGAAGGTGATCCGCCCGCCCACCACCCACAGCTCGTCGCGCACCCCGTCCAGCGGGTCCGGTCCGACGAGTATCCGTCCCTTGATGTGCAGCACCGCGCCGTCGTCCATGCAGGCACTGTACGAGGTAGGGGCGCACCAAAGCCCCGTCCCCCAAGTGATCTACCCTGTGCGCGTGATGGTGACGGCCGCGCTCCGGCGCCCGATGAGCGCGGCACTGGGCCGACGTGCCCGGTTACGGTGGGTGCATCTGCTGCTCGGCGGCGCCCTGTCGATGCCGTTCTATCTGCTGACGAACACACTCGTGTCGCTGTTCCGGCCGGACGGCAACATCCTCTTCTCCTCCTCCCTCGTCCGGCAGTTCGGCGTGCTCTTCCTCGCGCTCGGCCCGGTGGCCGTCACGGCGCTGCATCCGCTCGTCCGGCCATTCGAGGGCGAGGCGGCCCGGGTTCTGTGCGGGGTGCCCCGGGAGGAGCTGGCCCTGGAGCCGGGCCGGTCGTGGGCCGCCCGGGGCCGGACGGCCGCGTGGTGCGCGCTGCACCTGGCGGCGGGAGCCGTCGTGAGCGGGATGTCGCTGGCCACGCCGCCGGCGGCGCTGTACCTGATCGTCCTGCCCTTCCTGGACGGGCCGGGCAAGCTCGCCGAGGTCGCCTGGCTGCGCGTCTTCACCGGGCCGGGCGTGCTGCTCGCGCCCGTGGCCGGGTGCGCGCTGCTGGCGCTGGTCGCCGGCACGTCCTGGGCGGCGGGCTCGCTGCTGGCGCGCTGGGCGCCCGTCCTGCTGGGCCCCACGCCGGCGGACCGGCTCGCGGCGGCCGAGGAGCACGCCCACCGGCTGGCCCTGCGCAACCGGCTGGCGCGCGAACTCCACGACTCGGTCGGGCACGCGCTGAGCGCGGTGAGCCTCCAGGCGAGCGCCGCGCGCCGGGTCCTGGACCACGACCCCGAGTTCGCCCGGCAGGCCCTGGCCGCGATCGAGGAGGCCGCGCGCGAGGCGGTCGGCGAACTCGACGCGGTGCTGGGACTGCTGCGCGAGGACGGCTCCTCCCCCACCGCCCCGGCGCCCACCCTGGCCGACGTCGGCGGCCTGCTGGAACGTACCCGCGCGGCGGGCGGCACGGTCGAGTGCGCCCTGCCGCCCGGCGGCCTGGAGAAGATCCCCCCGGTGCCCTCCCGCGAGGCCTACCGGATCGTGCAGGAAGGTCTCGGCAACGCCCTGCGGCACGCGGGCGGCGTGCCCGTGCGGCTGCGCGTCGCCGTGCACGACGACACCTTGGAGATCCTTGTGGAGAACCCCGTGAAACCCGGTGTCCGGGCCGGTGTCCCCCGTCCCGGCGGCGGCCGCGGCCTCACCGGCATCGCCGAGCGCGCCCGGCTGCTGCGCGGCACCAGCGAGGCCGGCGAACACGACGGCGTATGGCGCCTTTCGGCCCGGCTGCCGCTGCGGGGTGAGGCGCGATGACGACGACCGAGCCGATACGTGTCGTCCTCGCGGACGACGAACACCTCGTCCGCACCGCCCTGCGGGCCATCCTCGGCGCCGAGCCGGGCGTCGAGGTCGTCGGCGAGGCGACCACGGGCTCCGAAGCGGTGTCGGTGGTGCGCGCGCTGCGGCCCGACGTCGTACTGATGGACGTCCGGATGCCCGAGGTCGACGGCATCCGCGCCACCGAGCGGATCCTGGCCGGGACGGACGACCCGCCGCGCGTCATCGTCGTCACCACCTTCGAGAACGACGCCTACGTCTACGACGCGCTGCGCGCCGGGGCGTCCGGCTTCCTCCTCAAACGCGCGGGCGCCGACGAACTCGTCCAGGCCGTGAAGCTCGTGGCGCGCAGCGACTCGCTGCTCTTCCCCGCCGCCGTACGCGCCCTGGCCGCCGCCCACGCGGCGCCCCGGAGCGACGACAGGGCGGCGGCGCTGCGGGAGCAGCTGTCCGAGCGTGAGGCGGAGGTGCTGCGGCTGCTGGCCACCGGCCTGTCCAACGCGGAGATCGCCGCGCGGATGGTGCTGGGGCCCGCCACGGTCAAGACGCACGTGGCGGGCGTTCTCGCCAAGCTCGGCGTACGGGACCGTACGCAGGCGGTCATCGCCGCCTACGAATGCGGCTTCGTCAGCCCCGGCTGACGGTCCCGCGCCTTCGGCGCGGGATTCGCCCACCCGCCCGCCCGATTGCCCGGAAACGGATCGCTCGGCCAGGGGGCTGGGGTGACGTAAGGGCCCGTCCGCCCCACCCCGCCCCCGACCCACGACACAACGCGTCAGCCGCGGACGACGCAGTCGCGCACCACCTTCGCCAGCACCCCCGCCTCCGGCGCCGCACCCCCCGGGTACGCGAAGCGGCGGCGGTTGTAGCCGAAGGCCAGACCGACGCTCGGGTCGGCAAAGGCCTGCGACCCCGCCGCACCGCCGTGCCCGAAGGAACGCGCCCCCAGGAAGGGATAGTCCACGCTCGTCGCGGCGAAGCCCAGACCGAACGCGTGCGTCATGCCGCCCAGCGCCAGGTCGGGCCCGAAGGAGTGGACCTCCGCGAAACGGGCGGCCGTCTCCGGCGTGAGCAGCGGCGCCTTCCCGTCGACCTCACTGATCGCCGCCGCGTACATCCCGGCCAGCCCCCGCGCGGAGGCCACACCACCGGCGGAGGCCTGCCCCCCGGCCCGCACCTCGCGGAAGTTGGGCATGGACTGGATGCCGTTCGCGAACTGCGGGTCACCGGCGTTGAAGGCTATGCCCTGGAGGCTGTCGGGCCCGACGACGCCCTGCGCCAACTCCCGCTTCTGCTCGGGGGTCGGATCCATCGGCTGGGTGGAGAGCCAGCGGTGCTCCTGCTCCTCGGGCAGGCCGAGGTAGAAGTCCAGGCCGTACGGGGCGCGGATCCGGGCCTCGTACACCTCCTGGAGCGTCTGCCCCGTGGCCCGGCGGACGACCTCGCCGGTCAGGGCGCCGATCACCAGCGCGTGGTAGCCGAAGGCCGTGCCCGGGCGCCAGAACGGGCGCAGGCCCGCCAGCCGCTCGGCGATGAGCCGGTCGTCGGCCAGCTCCTTGAGAGGGAACCCGCCCTCGACGCCCACGACACCCGCGCGGTGGGCCAGCAGGTCGCGCAGGGTGACGTGCTCCTTGCCCGCCGAGCCGAACTCGGGCCAGTAGTGGCGGACTTCCTCGTCCAGGTCCAGCGTGCCGTCCTGGACGAGCAGGGCCACGACGAGGTGCGCCGCGCCCTTGCTGGACGAGAACACGCCGGTGAGCGACTCCCCCGTGATCTCCGGGCCGCCCCACAGGTCCACGACCCGCCGGCCGTCCACATACGCCGCCAGCTGCGCCGAGTGCCCGGCGCGCTCCTGCGCCAGCGTGGCCTCGAACGCCTCGCGCACGGGCTCGAAGCCCTCGGCGACGGTTCCCTGTGCAATGCCATTGCTCGACATGTGCTCCCCCATGATCAAAGTCGATTGACGGGTTGCACAGCCTCCGACCGCGTTCGAATATTCCCGGCCCGATTCGACCCCCGGGTCATGGAACCGCAAAGGGTCATGGCTCGTTACCTCGTACATGACCGCTATGACACCCGGCTCGAACATCCCGCTCTCCGTCACTCGTGTGACGGTGGACGTCACCGCCCCCGTGCGGCTCGACGTTTCGGGCCTGCTGCTCACCGCCGACGGCAAGGTGCGCTCCGACGACGACTTCGTCTTCTACAACCAGCCCAGCGCCCCCGGTGTGACGCACCGCGCCGCCTCCGGCGCCACGCCCGACGCGATCGTCGTCGACACGGCGGCCGTGCCCGCCGGCATCGACAAGATCGTGGTCACCGCGAGCCCGGACGCCCAGGGCGCCACCTTCGCGGGCACCGAGCCGACGGCGACCGTGCGCGGCGCCGACGACAGCGCGGTGATCGCCACGTTCACCCCGCCCCGGCTGAACACGGAGACGGCACTGGTGGTCGTGGAGCTCTACCGGCGCAACGGCGCGTGGAAGCTCCGCGCGGTGGGTCAGGGGTACGCCAACGGTCTGGCGGGCATCGCCACGGACTTCGGCGTGAGCGTGGACGAGCCGTCGGCGCCGGCGCCCGCGCCGACGCCCGTCGCGCCCGCCGTCGCACCCGCCGTGGCGGCCCCCGTCGTGCCGCCGGTCCCGGCCGCCCCGCCCGTCGTCCCCGGGAAGATCAACCTGGACAAGGGCCGGGTGAGCCTCCGGAAGAACGAGACCGTCTCCCTGGTCAAGGGCGGTCAGCCGCTGACCCGTTCGGTCAAGATGGGCCTCGGCTGGGAGCCCGCCTGGAACGGCCGGGCCATCGACCTCGACGCCTCGGTCATCGCCTACGGCCCCGACCGCAACATGATCGACGCCTGCTACTTCGGCCGGCTCCAGATCCTCAACGGCGTCATCCAGCACTCCGGCGACAACCTCACCGGCGAGGGCTCCGGCGACGACGAGACCATCACCGTGCACATGGGCGGCCTGCCGCCCGAGGTGACGGGCCTCGTCTTCACCGTCAGCTCCTTCAACGGCCAGAAGTTCACCGAGGTGGCCAAGGCCTACTGCCGCCTGCTGGACGCCCAGACCGGCGAGGAGCTGGTCCGGTTCGACCTGACCGGCGCCGAGGCCCAGACGGGCGTCCTGATGTGCAAGTTCATCCGCCAGTACTCGGGCGAGTGGGAGATGACGGCCCTGGGCGACTTCGTCAAGGCCAAGACGGTGCGGGATCTGGTGAAGCCGGCGGCGCAGGCGCTGTAGCCCTCGTCGCCGTGGCCAGCCGCCGGTAGGAGTCCAGCAGCGCATCCCGGTCGTACGAACTGGTCGTGACCAGGACCTCGTCGGCGCCGGTGCGGGCCACGAGGGAGTCGAGGGCGGCTGTCACATCGCCCTCGGTGCCGTGGATGTGGCCGCGCAGCGCGGCGTCGTAGAGGCCGCGCTCCCGCTGTGACATCGAGGGGATCAGTTTCCCCTCGATCTCCTCGGCCGGGCGCAGGGGCGGGAACGCCCCGTGCGTCCGTGAGTGGGCCAGGGCCCACGCCTCGGGGACGAGCAGCCGGCGGGCCGCGTCCCTCGTCTCCGCGACGGCCACGTTCCCCGCGACCATCACGTAGGGCTTCTCCCGCCATGCGGAGGGGACGAAGCCCGCCCGGTAGCGCTCGACGGCGGCCGCCATCGCCCCTTCGCCCTTGAGGCCGCCGATGACCAGTGCCGCGCCGGCTCTGGCCGCCACGTCGGCGCCCGCTTCGTTGGCGAGTACGAACAGCGGGGGCCGGAGGCCCTCGGCGGGCAGGGCGTGCACCCCGGGGTACGGGGTAGGTTCTCCCGCGCCCGTGAACCAGCGCGCCAGCTCCGCCAGCCGGTCCTCGAAGTCGCCCATCGCCTCCTTCTCCACACCCAGGGCCCTCCGGATGCCGTCCGTGAAGCCGACCGAGCGGCCGAGGCCCATGTCGATCCGGCCGGGGAAGAGGGAGGCGAGGACGCCGAACTGCTCGGCGACCACGAGGGGGCGGTGGTTGGGCAGCATCACACCGCCGGTGCCGACGCGGATGCGGGAGGTCGCGGCGGCGACGGCGGCTGCGAGGACGGTGGGGGCGGAGCCGGCGACGCCGGGGACGCTGTGGTGTTCCGACACCCAGAAGCGGTGGTAGCCGAGGTCCTCGACCTGCTGGGCGAACGCCACGGTGTCGCGCAGCGCCTTGCTCGGCTCCTCGTGCAGGCGGGTGCGGGAGCGGTCGAGTACGGAGAGCTTGTACGTCACGTACAGGTCAACGCTGGGGGGTGCGCGGGATTCCCGTGGGGCGGTGGTGGGTGGTGGGTGGTGGGTCGGGGGCGGGGTGGGGCGGACGGGCCCTTACGGGGCTGACCTCTTCGCGGCCCCTGCCACTTCGGTGCTGGGTGCCCCGAATTTTGCTCCAGCGGCGAAGAGCTCCTTACGCCCCTACCAGGGCCCGTCCGCCCCACCCCGCCCCCTCACGTCACCCCAGCCAGGCCGGCCCCCTACCCGGGCAATCCGTGCCGGGCAATCGGGCGGGCGGGTGGGCGAAACCCGCGCCGAAGGCGCGGGCACCCCCACGGCGGGCAGCCGGAAAGTCGGCGGACCCCCGCGCGGGAAGCGCCCGGCGCCCCCGGCATGGGAAGGGTCAGCCCCGGGAGCGGGCCTTGAAGGCCGCCTTGCGGGCGGCCTTCGCCGTCGCCTTGTCGGGGTGCAGGCGACCCATCGCCTCAAGAACGTCCGCCGTCGCCGGGTGCTCCACCCGCCAGAGCGCGTCGAAGAAGCCGCTGTGCCCGCTCACCAGGCTCTCGACGAGCTCACGGAGCTCCTCCGGGTCGTCGGCCTCCGTGTCGAGGCGGGCGGCGATCGTGTCGACGGTGAGCCAGAAGATCATGTCCTCGCCGGGCGGCGGGACGTCCGTCGCGCCGTGCTCGGCGAGCCAGACGCGGGCGAGGCCGCCGAGCTGGAGGTCGTCGAGGACCTCGCGGAGCGCGGGCTCGGCGTCGGCGCCGACGAGGGACAGCGTCTGCTGGCACATGAGGCGGCGCGCCGGCGCCTCGTCGTCCGCGCCGCGCGCGGCGGCGAGCAGCTCGCGGGCCGCGTCGAGCGGCGTGCGGCGGGCGAGCCACAGCTCGGCCTCGGCGCGGACGGCGAAGCCGGGGTGGCCGGGGAGCGCCGCGAGGAGATCGTCGGCGGGGGAGTCGGCGAGGTCGCCGACGGCCGGGGCGTCGATGCCGGCGTCGAGCATGCGGGACCGTACGGCGAAGAGGCCGAGGGGGGTGAGGGCCACCATGCCGTAGCGGCTGACGTCCTCCTCCTCGGGCAGGTCGGAGGTCACGCCGTCGACGGACTCCCGGATGTGGCCCTCGCCGTCGACGACCTCGATCAGGGCCTCGTCGACCGGCTGGTAGCGCACCAGGCCGGTCGGCGCGAGGATCCGGAACTGGTCGTCCAGGCGCATCATCGCGTCGGAGACCTCTTCGAGGACGTCGTCCGTGGGCTCGTCCATGTCATCCGGGACGATCATGGAGGCGGCGAGCGCGGGCAGCGGGACGGGGCGGTCGGGCGAGCCCTCGTCGAGCGCGGTCAGCAGGTAGAGGTTGCCGAGGACGCCGTCGAGGAAGTCGGCCTCCTCCTCGGGGTTCCAGTCGATCGCGTCGAGGTCGAGGTCGCCGTCGCCGCCCTCGGAGAGCTGCTCGACGAGGTCGCCCAGGTCGGGCGCGGCGGCGTCGGCCAGGACGGTCTCCAGGCCGCCGAGCCACAGGTCGAGGATGTCCTGGGGGCTGCCGGAGGTGAGCGTGGCCAGCTCCTCGCCGGCGACGGCCGTGCCCTGGGGCTCGTCCGGGGAGGCGTCGGCGGACTCGTCGGGGGACTCGGTGAATTCGACCAGGCCCACATCGAGCGCCAGCTGCCAGGCCTCGGCCGCGTAGGCGGGGCCGTCCTCGTCGTCGTCCAGGCCGAGGAGCCCGGTCGCCGTCTTCAGCTGCCCGGCGAGGAGCTCGCCGCCCGCGCCGACCGGGGTGCCCTCGCCGGCCCAGCGGGCGAGCTTCGCGGCGCGGGCGAACAGCGGCGCGGACAGCGCGTCGCGTGCGAGCTCCGCGTCGGAGGGGAGCCGCACCGGCGGCATGGTCGGGCGGTCTCCTGACATCAGGGGGGCATCTCCTCGTCGTGACGGCCGCGCCGCGGTCCCGGGCGCGCAGTGCCCCACCTTAGACGGGTTTTCCGCGCCGGCTCGCGCGTCGCGGGGGCCGTTACCGGCGGTTCGTCCACGGGTTGCCCCCGAACCCTTGACAACTGGCTGGAAATCAGCGGACATTGACGCGCGTAGATCACTCGTTGCTCGGATGACGGCATGTGATCTCATCCGATCGGCAACCCGGTCGCCCCCTCATCGTTCCCACCGGAGGACTTTGTGCTGTCCCACCGCCGCCGTGCCGCGACCGTCGGCTCCCTCATAGCCGGCGCGCTCGCGGCCGGGCTGATCGCCCCGGCCCAGTCCGCGAGCGCCGCCGACGCCGGTGTCCGCGTCCATGACATCCAGGGCACCACGCGTATCTCGCCGTTCGCCGGCAAGCAGGTCACGGACATGCCGGGTGTCGTCACGGCCGTGAAGAACTTCGGCTCCGCCCGCGGCTTCTGGGTCCAGGACCCGAACCCGGACCGCGACGAGGCCACCAGCGAGGCGATCTTCGTCTTCACCGGGGCGACCGCCCCGGCCGTCGCCGTCGGCGACTCCGTGCTCGTCTCGGGCACCGTCACCGAGTACTACCCCGGCGGCGAGGCGGCGGGCGGCCAGTCGGTCACCCAGCTGACCAAGCCCACCGTGACCGTGAAGTCCTCCGGCAACGCCCTGCCCGCCGCCGTCCGGCTGAACGCGGCCGCCATCCCCGCCCGCTACGCGCCCGACGCGCACGGCGGGTCCATCGAGTCGCTGCCGCTGAAGCCCCGCCGCTACGCGCTGGACCGCCTGGAGTCCCTGGAGGGCATGCGGGTCGAGGTCGTCGACGCCCCCGTCGTCGGCGCCACCAGCGAGTACAAGGACCTGTGGGTCACCGCGGCGCCCCGGCACGACCGCACCGCGCGCGGCGGCACCCTCTACGGCTCCTACGGCGACCCCAACGCCGGCCGGGTGAAGATCGCCTCCCTGCTCCCCTACGCCCAGCACCCCTTCCCGGTCGCGAACGTCGGTGACGAGCTCTCCGGGACCACGGCGGGCCCGCTCGACTACGACAACCACGGCGGCTACACCATCCAGGCCACCGAACTCGGCGCGCTCGCCGACCACAAGCTCCAGCGCGAGACCACGCGCAAGCAGCGGAACGACGAGCTGGCCGTCGCCACGTACAACGTGGAGAACCTCTCCCCCAAGACCCCGCAGGCGAAGTTCGACCGCCTCGCCGGCGCCCTGGTGACCAACCTCGCCTCGCCCGACATCGTCGCCCTGGAGGAGGTCCAGGACAACGACGGCACGACCAACGGCGGCGTCGTGGACGCCACACAGACGCTGACGAAGCTCACCGACGCCATCGCCGCCGCGGGCGGCCCCAAGTACCTGTGGCGGCAGATCGACCCCGTCGACGGCAAGGACGGCGGCCAGCCGGGCGGCAACATCCGCACCGCCTTCCTCTTCAACCCCGCCCGGGTCTCCTTCAAGGACGTCCCCGGCGGTGACTCCACCACGGCCGTGAAGGTCGTCCGCGAGGGCGGCAAGGCCGGCCTCTCCGCCTCCCCCGGCCGCGTCGCGCCGGACGACGCCGCCTGGACCAACAGCCGCAAGCCGCTGGCCGGCCAGTTCTCCTTCCGGGGCAAGGACGTCTTCGTCGTCGCCAACCACTTCAACTCCAAGGGCGGCGACCAGGGCCTCGACAGCCGCTTCCAGCCCCCGGCCCGTTCGTCGGAGGTCCAGCGGCTCCAGCAGGCGAAGCTCGTCAACGGCTTCGTCAAGCAGCTCCTCGCCGCCGACCGGAACGCCAACGTGATCGTCGCGGGCGACCTCAACGACTACCAGTTCTCCCCGGCCCTCAAGGCCCTCACCGCCGGCGGCGCCCTGACCGACCAGGTCACCAGGCTCCCCGCGAAGGAACGGTACGGCTATGTCTTCCAGGGCAACTCCCAGGTGCTGGACCACATCCTCACCAGCCGCCATGTGAGCCGCGTGGACTACGACATCGTCCACATCAACGCCGAGTTCGCCGACCAGGCGAGCGACCACGACCCGCAGGTGCTGCGCTGGAAGCCGTAGCATCGCTTGAGCGATTCGCTCAGAACATTTAAATAGACCTGTACGGTCGAAGGGCCCAGAATCCGGGGAGGCACCTGAAACCCGGAGCGTGACGCCATGTCAACCACCACCGAGCCCTTCGGCCGTACGGTCTGTGCGATGGTGACCCCGTTCACCGCCGACGGCGCACTCGACCTCGACGGCGCGCAGCGGCTCGCCGGCCACCTCGTCACGGAGGGCGGCTGCGACGGCCTCGTCCTCAGCGGCACCACCGGCGAGTCGCCGACCACCACCGACGCGGAGAAGACCGCTCTCGTCACGGCCGTCGCCGAGGCCGTGGGCGACCGCGCCCGGATCACGGCCGGGGTGGGGTCGGCCGACACCCGGCACACCGTCGAACTGGCCCGGGCCGCCGAACGGGCCGGCGCCCACGGCGTCCTGGTGGTCACCCCGTACTACAGCAGGCCGCCGCAGGAGGACATCGCGGAGCACTTCCGCACGGTGGCCGACGCGGTGGGCGTCCCGGTGATGCTCTACGACATCCCGGGCCGCACGGGCACCCGCATCGAGCCCGACACCATGCTGCGACTGGCCGAGCACCCGCGCATCGCCGGGGTCAAGGACTGCGCGTACGACCTGCTCGGCAGCTCGAAGGTGATCGCGGCGACGGGCCTCGCCTACTACTCCGGCTGCGAGGAGCTCAGCCTTCCGCTGCGGGCGGTGGGAGGAACGGGCTATGTCAGCACCGTGGCCAATGTCGCGGGCCCGGCGCTGGCCGCCGTGCTGGACGCGTTCGACCGCGGCGAGAACGCGGAGGCGACCCGGCTCCACCAGCGCGTCCTGCCCTTGGTGGAGCAGATGATGGGCGCGGGACTGCCCGGCACGGTCACGGCGAAGGCCCTGCTGGGAGCGCTGGGCCTCCCGGCCGGGCCGGTGCGGGCGCCGCTGCGCGCGGCGACGCAGGAACGCACCGAGGCGCTGCTGGAGGCGTACGAGGAGGCGACCGGCGCGGACGGGCGGTAACTACGCCCAGCAAGGGGCGGGGTGGTGAACCCCGCCCCCGCTCACGTCAGTCGTTGCTGTGCAGGATCTCGTTGAGCCCGCCCCACGTGCTCTTGTACGGGCGGGCCTCGACGGCGCCCGTGGTGGAGTTGCGGCGGAAGAGGATATTGTCGGCGCCCGACAGCGTCAGGGCCTTGACGATCTCGCCGTCCGGCATCGTGACCCGGGTGCCGGCGGTGACGTAGAGGCCCGCCTCGACGACGCACTCGTCGCCCAGCGCGATGCCGATGCCCGACTCGGCGCCGAGCAGGCAGCGCTCGCCGATGGAGATGATCTGCTTGCCGCCACCGGACAGGGTGCCCATGGTGGAGGCGCCGCCGCCGATGTCGGTGCCGTCGCCGACGACGACGCCCGCGCTGATCCGGCCCTCGACCATGGACGTGCCGAGCGTGCCGGCGTTGAAGTTGACGAAGCCCTCGTGCATGACGGTCGTGCCGGAGCCCAGGTGGGCGCCCAGGCGGACCCGGTCGGCGTCGGCGATGCGGACGCCGGAGGGGACCACGTAGTCGGTCATGCGCGGGAACTTGTCCACGCTCGTCACCTGGAGGTGGAGGCCCTCGGCGCGGGCGTTCAGGCGCGCGGCCTCGACCTGGTCGACGGGGACCGGGCCCAGCGAGGTCCAGGCGACGTTCGCGAGCAGGCCGAAGACGCCGTCGAGGTTCTGGCCGTGCGGCTTGACCAGACGGTGGGAGAGCAGGTGCAGCCGCAGGTAGGCGTCGTGCGCGTCGGCCGGCTTGTCGTCGAGCGAGGCGATGACCGTGCGGACGGCGACGACCTCGACCCCGCGGCGCGGGTCCGGGCCCACCGCCTTGAGGACGCCCTCGCCGAGCAGCTCCGCGGCCCGCTCGGCGGTCAGCCGCTCGGTGCCGGCCGGGCCGGGGGCGTCGGTCAGCTCGGGGGCCGGGAACCAGGTGTCGAGGACGGTACCGTCCGCGGCGACGGTGGCGAGGCCGGCGGCGACGGCGCCGGTGGTACGGGAAACAACAGCATCGGTCATGTCCGGAAACCTAACCGGACGGGCCCGCCCAAGGCGAACCGGCCGCACCGCCCGCACCCCTTACCGGCCCGCCACACACCGGTCACGCGGATGGCGCAGCCCCGCCAGCCGGTCGGCCGCGCTCGCGTCGCCCGCCCGGATGAACCGGCATATCCAGTGGAGTGGGCGATCCCGCCCGCTCCACTGTCCACCGTCCCGTCGTGAACGGATGCCGCATGAGACAGCTCCGGCGCTGCCTGACCACGGCCCTGGTCCTGGCCCTCCCGCTCACCGCCGCCACCCCGCTCGCGGCGGCCGACCACCGCCCCGGCCCCGGGCGCTCGGCGCACCCGGCGCCGCTGCGCAGGACGGCCGGCGAGCCGGTGCCCGGGCACTACATCGTCACCCTGCGCAAGGGCGCCAGCCCGCGCACGCTGACGAGCGTGCTGGGCGTCGTCCCGGACCGCATCTACACCCACACCCTGACCGGCTTCGCCGCCCGGCTCACCCCGCAGCAGCTGGAGGCCGTGCGCAGCTCCCCGGAGGTCGAGGCCGTCGAGGAGGACGCGGTCTACGCGCAGGCGGCCGAGGGCCCCCCGTCCATACGCCCCCGGGCGGCGACGGACTCCTGGGGCCTGGACCGCGTGGACCAGCGCACCCTGCCCCTGGATGGCCGGTTCACCGTCAACGGCACCGGTGAGGGCGTCACGGCCTACATCATGGACACCGGTATCGACTACTCCCACCCCGACTTCGGCGGCCGGGCCCGCAAGGGCGTCGACGAGGTGACCGCGGGCGGCGACGCCCGGGACTGCGCCACCGGCAGCGGCCACGGCACGCACGTGGCGGGGGTGGTGGGCAGCGCGACGTACGGCGTGGCGCGCCGGGCGTCGCTGGTCAGCGTGCGGGTGCTGGACTGCGCCGGGCGGGGCACGACCTCGGCCATCGTGTCCGGCTTCGAGTACGTGTCCACGAGCGCGCCGCCCGCCTCCGTCCTCAACGCCTCGCTCGTCGGCCCGACGTCGCAGGCCATGGACAACGCCGCCAACAGCGTGGCCGCCAAGGGGACGCCGCCGCTGGTCGCGGCCGGCAACTCCAACGACAACGCCTGCAACCACTCCCCTGCCGCCGCCCTCCAGGCCCTGGCCGTGGGCGCGACGAACCGCATGGACCAGATGACGGACTTCACCAGCTACGGGCCGTGCGCGCGGATCCTCGCCCCGGGCGACGAGATCCTCTCGCTGCGGGTGGGCGGCGGCACCACCACCAAGAGCGGCACCTCGCAGGCCACCCCGTTCGTCACGGGCGTCGCAGCGCTGTACAAGGCGCAGAACCCCGCCGCGAGCTCGGCGACGGTCGTCAACTGGCTCATCTCGCAGTCCACGAAGGACGTGGTGACGGACATCAAGCCGGGCACGCCCAACCGGCTGCTGTACACGGGCGGTCTCTGACGGAGAATCGTCAAGGATCCATGCCGCCGACGCCAGGGAAACCCGACGATGCCTCACTTGCCGTCCGAGACGCGGCCGCACGCGGCGACGTTCATGGGCTGGCCCCCGGCCGGCCCCGTCTGGGGCGAGTGGACGGCCGCCGTCCGCGAGGACATCGCCGCGATCGCCCGGACGATCGCCGACCACGAGCCGGTCGTGCTGCTCGCGTCGCCGAAGGACGCGGCGGGCGCCCGGCGGGCGTGCGGCGGCGCGGTGGAGGTCGTGGAGCTGCCCGTGGACGACCTCTGGCTGCGCGACTCCGGGCCGGTGTTCGTCACCGGCGGGGACGGGACGCTCCGGGGCGTCGACTTCGGCTTCAACGGCTGGGGCGGCAAGCAGAAGCACGCGCGGGACGGCCTGGTGGCCCGGCGTCTGCTGGAGCTGCTCGGCGTCCCACGGATCGAGGCCCCTCTCGTCGCCGAGGGCGGCTCCCTGGAGACCGACGGCGACGGCACGCTGCTCGTCACCGAGAGCTCGCTGGTCAACGACAACCGCAACCCGGGCCGGACCCGCGACGCCGTCGAGCGGGATCTCGCCGGACTGCTCGGCGTCCGGAAGGTGATCTGGCTTCCGGGCGTACGCGGCGAGGACATCACCGACTG
Source organism: Streptomyces luteoverticillatus (assembly GCF_003970715.1). NCBI lineage: Bacteria > Bacillati > Actinomycetota > Actinomycetes > Kitasatosporales > Streptomycetaceae > Streptomyces > Streptomyces luteoverticillatus. The sequence goes on from NZ_CP034587.1 coordinate 1,756,389, forward strand.
CCACGTCGACGCCCTCGCCCGCTTCGCCGGGCCCGCCACCGTGCTCCTCAGCCGCCCGCCCGCCGGCGCGGCGCCCGACGTGTGGACGCGGGTGTACGACGAGGCCCGTGCGGCCCTGGAGTCGGCCACCGACGCCCGGGGGCGCGCCCTGGAGATCATCGAGCTCCCGGAGCCCGACCCGGCCGCCCTGGGCCAGCGGGGCGAGGACTTCCTGGGCTCCTACGTGAATTATTACGTGGCGAACGGCGCCGTGATCGTCCCGAGCTTCGGTGACCGCCGCGCCGACGAGGAGGCGGCCGCCATCATCGGCTCCCTCCACCCGGGGCGCGACGTACGCACCGTGGAGATCCCCACCCTCGCCGAGGGCGGGGGCGGCATCCACTGCGCCACACAGCAACAGCCCGCCTCCTGAAGGGTCAGGAAGGCGGGCTGTTGCTGTCTTGAAGCGCGTCGCGCTCTTGAAGCGTGTCGCTCAGACGTCGCTCGGACTCAGACGTTGAAGCCCAGCGCGCGGAGCTGCTCGCGGCCCTCGTCGGTGATCTTGTCCGGGCCCCACGGCGGCATCCAGACCCAGTTGATCCGGAGCTCGTTGACGATGCCGTCGGTCGCGGACTTCGCCTGGTCCTCGATGACGTCGGTCAGCGGGCAGGCCGCGGACGTCAGCGTCATGTCGAGGGTGGCGATGTTGGCGTCGTCGATGTGGATGCCGTAGATCAGGCCGAGGTTGACGACGTCGATGCCCAGCTCGGGGTCGACCACGTCGTAGAGGGCCTCGCGGACCTCCTCCTCGGTGGCCGGCTTGGTGGTCACCTCGCCGGTCGCTTCCTCGGTCGTCGCGTCTGCTTTGTCGCTCATGCGGTCTTCCTCGCCGTGTTCTCGGGTCCTTCGCCCACCGCCTGGGCGGTCGCGTCCTTCCACGCCATCCAGCTCAGCAGGGCGCACTTGACGCGTGCGGGGTACTTGGAGACGCCGGCGAACGCGACCGCGTCCTCCAGCACCTCCTCCATGGCGTCGTCGGGCTCCAGCCGGCCCTTGGACTGCATCAGCTCCAGGAAGGTCTCCTGGATCCGGCGGGCCTCGTCGAGGTCCTTGCCGACCAGCAGCTCGTTGAGCACCGAGGCGCTCGCCTGGCTGATGGAGCAGCCCTGGCCCTCGTAGGAGACGTCCTCGATCGTCTCACCGGACATCCGCACGCGCAGCGTGATCTCGTCGCCGCAGGTGGGGTTGGTGTGGTGGACCTCGGCGTCGCCGTCCCGCAGACCGCGCCCGTGGGGATTCTTGTAGTGGTCCAGGATCACGTCCTGGTACATCGAATCAAGCTTCACAGTCAGCCCTTGTCACCCGAAGAAGTTCCGTACGTGCTCCAGGCCCTCGATCAGCGCGTCGACCTCAGCGGGGGTGGAGTACAGGTAGAACGACGCTCGCGTGGTCGCCGGAATTCCGTAGCGCAGGCAGACGGGGCGGGCGCAGTGGTGGCCGACCCGGACCGCGATGCCCTGCTCGTCGAGGACCTGGCCCACGTCGTGCGGGTGGATGTCGCCGAGCGTGAAGGAGACGGCCGCGCCGCGGTCCTCGGCCGTGGTGGGGCCGATGATGCGGAGGTCGGGGACCTCCTGGAGCCGGCGGATCGCGTATTCCGTGATCACGTGCTCGTGGCGGGCGATGTTCTCCATGCCGATCGAGGTGAGGTAGTCCACCGCGGCGCCGAGGCCGACGGCCTGGGCGATCGGGGGCGTACCGGCCTCGAACTTGTGGGGCGCGGGGGCGTAGGTGGAGGAGTGCATCGAGACGGTCTCGATCATCTCGCCGCCGCCGAGGAACGGCGGGAGGTCCTCCAGCAGCTCCTGGCGGCCCCACAGGACGCCGATGCCGTCCGGGCCGCACATCTTGTGGCCGGTGAAGGCCACGAAGTCGGCCTGGAGCGCCTGGACGTCCAGCGGCATGTGCGGGGCGGCCTGGGAGGCGTCAATGACGACGAGCGCGCCGACCTCCTGGGCGCGGCGGACGATCGCCTCGACCGGGTTGACCGTGCCCAGGATGTTGGAGACCAGGACGAAGGAGACGACCTTGGTCTTCTCGGTGATGACCTGGTCGATGTTCGACAGGTCGAGGCGGCCGTCGTCGGTGAGGCCGAACCACTTCAGCTTCGCGCCCGTGCGCTGCGAGAGCAGCTGCCACGGCACGATGTTGGAGTGGTGCTCCATCTCCGTGATGACGATCTCGGTGTCGTGGTCGACGCGGTAGGGCTCGTCCGCCCAGCCGAGCATGTTCGCCACGAGGTTGAGCGACTCGGAGGCGTTCTTGGTGAAGATCACCTCGTCGCGGCTCGGGGCGTTGATGAAGGCCGCCACCTTGTCGCGGGCGCCTTCGTACAGCGCCGTGGCCTCCTCGGCGAGCACGTGCACGCCGCGGTGGACATTGGCGTTGTGCCGCTCGTAGTGGGCGTTGATCACGTCCAGGACCTGGCGCGGCTTCTGGGAGGTGGCCGCGTTGTCCAGGTAGACCAGCTTCTTCCCCTCGTGGACCACGCGGTCCAGGATCGGGAAGTCCTTGCGGATCGCGTCGGTGTCGAGGAGGCCCGGCAGCAGTATCGTCACGCCGTTACGCCACCCTTCACGTACGCCTCGTAGCCCTCGTTCTCCAGCTTGTCGGCGAGCTCGGCGCCGCCGGACTCGACGACGCGGCCGTTCGCGAAGACGTGGACGAAGTCGGGCTTGATGTAGCGCAGAATGCGCGTGTAGTGGGTGATCAGCAGGGTGCCGACCTCACCGGTCTCGCGGACGCGGTTGACGCCCTCGGAGACGATGCGCAGGGCGTCGACGTCCAGGCCGGAGTCGGTCTCGTCGAGGATCGCGATCTTCGGCTTGAGGAGCTCCAGCTGGAGGATCTCGTGGCGCTTCTTCTCACCGCCGGAGAAGCCCTCGTTGACGTTGCGCTCGGCGAAGGCGGGGTCCATCTGGAGACGCGCCATGGCCTCCTTGACCTCCTTCACCCAGGTGCGCAGCTTGGGGGCCTCGCCGCGGACGGCGGTGGCGGAGGTGCGCAGGAAGTTGGAGACCGAGACGCCGGGGACCTCGACCGGGTACTGCATGGCGAGGAAGACACCGGCGCGGGCGCGCTCGTCGACGGACATCTCCAGGACGTCCTCGCCGTCGAGGGTGACGGTGCCGCCGGTGATCGTGTACTTGGGGTGGCCGGCCAGCGAGTAGGCCAGGGTGGACTTGCCGGAGCCGTTGGGGCCCATGATGGCGTGGGTCTCGCCCTGCTTCACGGTCAGGTCGACGCCCTTGAGGATCTCCCGGGGGCCGTTCTCGGCTTCGACGGAGACGTGGAGGTCGTGGATCTCAAGCGTTGCCATGGGGAACTCAGGACTCCTGGGTGACGGAGACGAGCACGTCGTCCCCTTCGATCTTGACGGGGTAAACGGGGACGGGCTGCGTCGCGGGGAGGCAGTCGGGCTTGCCGGTGCGCAGGTCGAAGCTGGAGCCGTGGAGCCAGCACTCGATGTGGCAGTTCTCCACCTCGCCCTCGGAGAGGGAGACGTTCGCGTGGGAGCAGATGTCGTTGATCGCGAACACCTCGCCCTCGGTGCGGACGAGGGACACCGGGGTGCCGTCGACCTCGACGCGCTTGGGCGTGTCCTCCTCGAGCTCGCCGAGGGAGGCCACCTTCACGAACTCGCTCATGCGACCGCCGCCTCCAGCTCTGCCTCGATCTTGGCGATGAGGCGCTCCTCCAGCTCGGGGATGCCGATCTGCTGGACGAGCTCGGCGAAGAAGCCGCGCACGACCAGGCGGCGGGCCTCGTGCTCCGGGATGCCGCGGGCCATCAGGTAGAAGAGCTGCTCGTCGTCGAAGCGGCCGGTCGCCGAGGCGTGGCCGGCGCCGACGATCTCACCGGTCTCGATCTCCAGGTTGGGCACGGAGTCGACGCGGGCGCCGTCGGTGAGGACGAGGTTGCGGTTGAGCTCGTAGGTGTCGGTGCCCTCGGCCTCCGCGCGGATGAGGACGTCGCCGATCCAGACCGCGTGGGCGTCCTTGCCCTGCAGCGCGCCCTTGTAGACGACGTTGCTGCGGCAGTGCGGGGTGTCGTGGTCGACGAAGAGGCGGTGCTCCTGGTGCTGGCCGTTGTCGGTGAAGTACAGGCCGTAGAGCTCGGCCTCGCCGCCGGGGGCGCCGTAGACGACCCGGGGGTGGAGACGGACCAGGTCGCCGCCGAAGGTGACGATCACGGACTTGAAGGAGGCGTCGCGGCCGACCAGCGCGGTGTGCTGGGCGGCGTGGACGGCGGTGTCGTCCCAGTCCTGGACGGAGACGACGGTGAGCTTGGCGCCGTCGCCGACGAGGTACTCGACGTTGGCGGCGAGGGTGGCGTCACCGGTGTGGTCGATGACGACGACGGCCTCGGCGAAGGCGCCGATCTCGACGACCTGGTGGCCGAAGGCCACCCCGCCCTCGCCGCGCACGGAGATCCGCACGGGCTCGGCGAGCACGGTGTCCTTGGGGATCGAGACGACCGAGGCCTTCTCGAAGGAGCTGTACGCCTGGGCGGCGACCCGGTCGACCGGCTTGCCGGAGCGGCCCAGCCGGGCGTCGTCCCGGCCGACGGTCTCCACGGTCACGCCCTCGGGGGCCTCGACCTCGACCTTGACGCCGGCGCCGTCCGCCACCGCCGTGCCGTCGTGCAGACCGCGCAGGCGGGCCAGCGGGGTGAAGCGCCACTCCTCCTCACGGCCGTGGGGCACGGGGAAGTCCGCGACGTCGAAGGAGGCGGGCGCGCTCACCCGGGCGTCGATGGGCTGCCGGGGGCCGCCCACCTGGATGGCGCCGTCGGTCGTGCTGCCGGCGGGAGTGTTGTCAGCCATGGCTGTCGTCGTGCTCTCTTCCTGTCACAAAGGGTTCGCTGCGGGGGGCGGTGGCGGGGCTAGCCGACCGCGCCTTCCATCTGCAGCTCGATCAGCCGGTTGAGCTCCAGCGCGTACTCCATGGGCAGCTCGCGGGCGATCGGCTCGACGAAGCCGCGCACGATCATGGCCATGGCCTCGTCCTCGGACAGGCCGCGGCTCATCAGGTAGAAGAGCTGGTCGTCGCTGACCTTGGAGACGGTCGCCTCGTGGCCCATGGAGACGTCGTCCTCGCGGACGTCGACGTAGGGGTAGGTGTCCGACCGGGAGATGGTGTCCACCAGCAGGGCGTCGCAGAGCACGTTCGACTTGGAGCCGTGGGCGCCCTCGCCGATCTCGATGAGGCCGCGGTAGGAGGTGCGGCCGCCGCCTCGCGCCACCGACTTGGAGACGATGTTGGAGGAGGTGTTCGGCGCCATGTGGACCATCTTGGCGCCGGCGTCCTGGTGCTGGCCCTCGCCGGAGAAGGCGATGGACAGGGTCTCGCCCTTGGCGTGCTCGCCCATCAGGTAGACGGCCGGGTACTTCATCGTCACCTTGGAGCCGATGTTGCCGTCGACCCACTCCATGGTCGCGCCCTCGTAGGCCACGGCGCGCTTGGTGACCAGGTTGTAGACGTTGTTCGACCAGTTCTGGATGGTCGTGTAGCGGCAGCGGCCGCCCTTCTTGACGATGATCTCCACGACGGCGCTGTGCAGCGAGTCGGAGGAGTAGATCGGGGCGGTGCAGCCCTCGACGTAGTGGACGTAGGCGTCCTCGTCGACGATGATCAGCGTCCGCTCGAACTGGCCCATGTTCTCCGTGTTGATACGGAAGTAGGCCTGCAGCGGGATGTCGACGTGGACACCCTTCGGGACGTAGATGAACGAGCCGCCGGACCACACGGCGGTGTTCAGGGAGGCGAACTTGTTGTCGCCGACCGGGATCACCGTGCCGAAGTACTCCTGGAAGAGCTCGGGGTGCTCCTTCAGGGCGGTGTCGGTGTCCAGGAAGATGACGCCCTGCTCCTCCAGGTCCTCGCGGATCTGGTGGTAGACGACCTCGGACTCGTACTGGGCGGCGACACCGGCGACCAGGCGCTGCTTCTCGGCCTCGGGGATGCCCAGCTTGTCGTAGGTGTTCTTGATGTCCTCCGGCAGGTCCTCCCAGGAAGCGGCCTGCTTCTCGGTGGAGCGCACGAAGTACTTGATGTTGTCGAAGTCGATACCGGAGAGGTCGGAGCCCCAGGTCGGCATGGGCTTCTTGTCGAAGAGCCGCAGGCCCTTCAGGCGGAGCTTGAGCATCCACTCGGGCTCGGACTTCTTGGCCGAGATGTCGCGGACGACCTCCTCGGAGAGGCCGCGCTTGGCCGCGGCGCCGGCCTCGTCGGAGTCGGCCCAGCCGTATTCGTACGTGCCCAGGCCCTCGAGCTCAGGGTGGGCAGTCTCCGTGGGGAGAGTCATGCGGGGTTCCTCCCGGCCGTGCTGGTGGATGCGGTGGTGGTCTTTTTGGGGATGAACGTCGTGCACACCCCGTCGCCGTGGGCGATGGTGGCAAGACGCTGCACATGTGTCCCGAGCAGGCGGGAGAAGACCTCGGTCTCCGCCTCGCACAGCTGCGGGAACTGCTCGGCGACATGGGCGACCGGGCAGTGGTGCTGGCAAAGCTGTTCGCCGACCGGTGCGCTACGCGCCGTAGCAGCGTACCCGTCCGCGGTCAATGCCCGGGCGAGTACCTCCGCGCGGTCCTCGGGGGCGGCGGCCGCCAGGGCCTCGCGGTACCCCTCGGCCTGGGCGGCCATCCGGGCCCGGGCGAACGCGGCGACGGCGGCCTCGCCCATCTCGCCGCCTCCGGCGGACTGGGCGATCCAGCGCAGGGCGTCCTGCGCGAGCTTGTCGTAGGCCTGGTCGAAGGCGTCCCGGCCGCAGTCGGTGAGGGCGAAGACCTTGGCGGGCCGGCCGCGGGTGCGCGCCCCGTAGACGCGCTTCTCACGGGCCTCGACGACACCGTCGGTGACGAGGGTGTCGAGGTGGCGGCGGACGGCGGCGGAGGTCAGCTCCAGCCGCACGGCCAGCTCGGCGGCGGTGGAGGGCCCGTGATCGAGGATGGACCGGGCGACGCGATTGCGGGTGCCGTGCTGCTCGTCGTGAGCGCGCTGCTCGGGAGCCGGCGCCTCCCGCGACGGCGCGGGCAGGGCCGGGCGCGACCCGGCGGCCACCTCGGCCACGGGGCCCTGTGAAGCCTCGCCCGCGTATTTCACAACACCATTGTTGCGTAATTACCCGAAGACCGACAAGCTCCACCGGGTCACGGAACGGTGGCTTTGGTCACTTAGGGTCACCTAACCGCGCCCCCCGCCGGGGTCCGTTCCGCCCGGCCCTCCGTACACTTCCCCGCATGCATGAAGAGCCCGCGGTCGAGGTCCACGGCCTGGTCAAGCGGTACGGGACGAAGACCGCGGTGAACGGCCTCGACCTGACCGTCGCACGCGGCGGCGTGACCGCCGTCCTCGGCCCCAACGGCGCCGGCAAGACCACCACCATCGAGACCTGCGAGGGCTACCGGCGGCCCGACGCCGGCACCGTCCGCGTCCTCGGCCTGGACCCCCTCGCCGACGCCGCCGGCCTGCGCCCCCGCGTCGGCGTGATGCTCCAGAGCGGCGGCGTCTACGCGGGCGCCCGCGCCGAGGAGATGCTGCGCCACACCGCGTCCCTCCACGCCCATCCCCTGGACGTGGGCATGCTGATCGAGCGCCTCGGGCTGGGCGAGTGCGGCCGTACGGCGTACCGCAGGCTCTCCGGCGGCCAGCAGCAGCGCCTCTCGCTCGCCATGGCCGTCGTCGGCCGCCCCGAGCTGGTCTTCCTCGACGAGCCGACGGCCGGCCTGGACCCGCAGGCCCGCCGCGCCACCTGGGACCTGGTGCGCGAGCTGCGCGCCGACGGCGTCACGGTCGTCCTGACCACCCACTACATGGACGAGGCGGAACAGCTCGCCGACGACGTCGCCATCATCGACGGCGGCAAGGTCATCGCCCAGGGCAGCCCGGAGCGGCTCTGCAAGGGCGGCGCCGAGAACACCCTGCGCTTCAGCGGCCGGCCCGGCCTGGACCTCGCCTCGCTCCTCAAGGCGCTGCCCGCCGACTCCGCCGCCGCCGAGCCGGCCCCCGGCTCGTACCGCGTCAACGGCACGGTCGACCCGCAGCTCCTCGCGACGGTGACGACCTGGTGCGCCCAGCACGGGGTCATGCCGGACCGCATAACGGTCGAGCGGCACACGCTCGAGGACGTCTTCTTGGAACTGACTGGTAGGGAGCTGCGCGCATGACCGCCACCGGCACCTTCGCCCCGCGGCCCGGGGCCGCGCCGCTGTCGCGGATGATCCGCGCGCAGGCCGCGCTGGAGACCCGGATGCTGCTGCGCAACGGCGAGCAGCTGCTGCTGACCGTGGTCATCCCCACGCTCCTGCTGGTGCTCTTCAGCGCCGTCGACATCATTGACACGGGTGACGGCAAGGCCGTCGACTTCCTGACACCGGGCGTCCTGGCACTCGCCGTGATGTCCACGGCCTTCACCGGGCAGGCCATCGCGACGGGCTTCGAGCGCCGCTACGGCGTGCTCAAGCGGCTCGGCGCGTCTCCCCTGCCGCGCTGGGGGCTGATGGCCGCGAAGACGGCCGCCGTGCTGGTCACCGAGGTCCTGCAGATCGTGCTGCTGACGGCCGTCGCGTTCTCGCTCGGCTGGTCGCCGCACGGCAACCCGTTCGCCGTCGTCCTGCTGCTTGTCCTGGGGACGGCCGCGTTCTCGGGGCTCGGCCTGCTGATGGCCGGGACGCTCAAGGCCGAGGCGACGCTCGCGGCGGCCAACCTGGTCTTCCTGCTGCTGCTGGTCGGCGGCGGGGTGATCGTCCCGCTGGAGAAGTTCCCGGGCGCCGTCCGCTCGGCACTGGAGGCGCTGCCCATCTCGGCACTCTCCGGCGGCCTGCGCGACGTGCTGCGCGACGGCGCGGGCATGCCCTGGGCCGACCTCGGCATCCTCGGCGTGTGGGCCGTCCTGGGCCTGGGCGCGGCGGCGCGGTTCTTCCGCTGGGAGTAGGACGCGGCCGGGGCACGCGGGACCCTCGTGAATCCGTGCACAAGCACCCCCTTACGATGACTTCGTGCCGAAAACGCTGAACCCCCTCCAGCTCGTCGCCGACCGCTGGCAGCCCTCCGCCCGCTTCGTCGAGCGGGCCGCGCTCGCCTGCGTGGTCATGTCCGTGATCATCGTCGTCACGGGCGGCGCGGTGCGGCTCACCCAGTCCGGGCTGGGCTGCCCGACGTGGCCGACCTGTACCGAGGACAGCCTGACGCCCACGCCCGCGATGGGCATCAACGGCGTCATCGAGTTCACCAACCGCATGCTGACGTACGTGCTGTGCGCGGTGGTCGGTGTGGCGATCGTGGCGGCACGCGCGCGTGCCCCGCGCCGCCGCAGCCTGACGCGGCTGGGCTGGGCGCAGTTCTGGATCGTCGCGAGCAACGGCATCATCGGTGGCATCACCGTGCTGACGGGCCTCAACCCGTACATCGTCGCCGCGCACTTCCTGGCGGCCACCTCGCTGCTGACGGTGGCCACGATCATGTGGCTGCGGACCCGTGAGGGCGACGACGAGCCGCGCGACGTGGTGGCCCGTCCGGTGCGGCAGCTCGGCTGGGTGCTGGTCGTCGCGAGCGCGCTGCTGATCGTGGCGGGCACGGTGGTCACCGGCTCGGGCAGGCACGCGGGCGACGCCTCCAAGGACGTCCACCGCATCCCGCTGGACTGGCACGAGGTCACCCAGCTGCACGTCGACTTCGTCTACATCGTCGTCGGCCTCACCGTGGCGCTGTGGTTCGCGCTGCGGGCCGTGAAGTCCCCCGAGGGGCCGCGCCGCAAGGTCGTCGAGCTGTTCGTCGTGATCATGCTGCAGGGCGCGATCGGCTATGTGCAGTACTTCAACGACTCGCCCGAGGTCGTCGTCGGCGCCCACATGCTCGGCTCGTGCCTGATGTGGATCGCCGTGCTGCGGGTCTTCCTGTCGCTGCGCGAGCGCGGCGAGGCGCCGGTGCTGCCCGCTCCCGCCGGTGAGCACGAGGCGCTTCAGACGGCTGCCGCGTCCAGCCGGTAGACCCTGCGCGCGGTGCCGGCCGCGACGAGGGAGGCGATCCGTGCCGCCTCCGCCGCCCGGCACCAGCCGTCGGCCACCCAGTCGCGCATCAGCTTGTCCATGGCGCGCGTGAACAGCCGGGCGGCCACCACATAGAGCTCCGCCAGGGCCCGCGCCCCGGTCGAGAACAGCAGCTTGCCGAACGGCGCCTCGCGCAGCGTCTCCTCCGGCCGGGCCCCGACGTCCGCGTAGACGTGCGGGAAGGCGGCGGCCAGCTGGGCCGCCTGCCGCCGGTGCCAGGGGTCCGCGAGGAGCACCAGGTCCACGCCCCGGCTCGCGGTGGCCCGCAGGAAGCCGGCCAGCCGCTGGGGCCGTGCGCAGTGCAGTTGGACGGGCAGGCCCGTGGCGACCGCGCTCCACAGCAGATGGCGGATGAGCACGGGGTCGTCCGGCCGGTCGCCCGTGCGGCGGGTGCGCAGCCAGCGTCCGGCGGCCTCGCGCACCTCGGCGGCGTCCGGGGGGCTGTCGTCGCAGAAGGTGATGCCGGTGGCGAAGGCAGTGGCACTGCCGGAGGCCGCGTAGAGCGCTTCGGCCGTATACGCGAGGAAGGCGTCCAAACCAGCGTCCAGACCTCCGGTCGTGTCGGCGATCCGGGCGGCCAGCGGTTCGAGCCGGACGACCTCGTGGGCGCGGCCCTCGGCGGCGTGGGCCAGTTCGTCCGGCGAGGTGAGGGTGCCGGTGGCGCCCGCCTCCAGCAGGAACGTCCCGATGCCCGCGCCGCGCAGCAGGAGACGGCCGGCGCGGTAGGCGCCCAGTTCGCGGCGGCGGGCCAGATAGCTCACGGGCGCGCAGTGCGGCTCCAGCCCCAGCAGGGGCGGGCACCAGCGGCGCACGGCCAGGCCGGCGCGGCTGTCGAAGAAGGTGGTGCCGGGTGGTGCGGGCCCGGTGGACCCGGCGGCCTCGGCCAGGTGGGTCTCGAACTCCCCGAGCCCCAGGTCCGCGTGGACGGCGCCGTGGCTGTACTGGTCGACGAGCGGCGGTATACCGCCGTCCATCCTGCCGTCCATCGCGCCCCCTCCTCGCCGGTCCCCACCGCGCGGCGCCGGGGCGCCGCTCCCGGTGGGTCTAACGGACGAGGGGGCCGTCAGTTATCGCCGGGGTTCCTCGGCCCGCCGATCTGGATGCCGGCCATGCGGGACCACTCGTAGGGGCCCGTGCGGACCTTGGCGGCCAGCTCCCCGTCGAAGTCGTCGTGGAGGGTGATCCCGGCGAGCCTGGCCGCCTCCCGCGCGGTCTCCATGTCGCGGGCGACGAGGTTGCCCCACTCGCCGTTGGCGCCGACGAGGGCGATCCGGGTGCTGCCGCGCGCGATGTGCGCGAGCTGGCCTTCGGCGCCACCGCCGTGGCTCTTGGCGAAGGCCGTGATCTGCTTGGCCAGCTTGGCCGCCCGCTTGTTGTCGGCCCGCGGGGCGTCGGCCGCTGCCTGCTTGGTGTCGTCTGCCATGGCCAGGATGCTACCGACGGGTAGCACAAACGGCGATGGGCGGCGCGGGTGGCTTTGGCCACCACGCGCCGCCCATCGGACGGTCCGCGGTCCTACCGGAGGAACGGGTCGATCGCGACCGCCGTGAACAGCAGCGACACATACGTGATCGACCAGTGGAAGAGCCGCATCTCCTTGAGCTTCGCGCCCGTGATGCCGGCCTTGGCGCGTGCCTGAAGGGCGTGGGCCTCCTTCAGCCAGAAGGCGCCGCACAGCACGGCGACGGCCGTGTAGAACCAGCCGGTGTACCCCAGCGGCTGGAGCAGCAGCGACACGCCGACCATCACCCAGCTGTAGAGGACGATCTGCTTGGCCACGGCCTTGTTGCCCGCGATGACCGGCAGCATCGGCACGCCGACGCGCTCGTAGTCGTCCTTCACCTTCATCGACAGCGGCCAGTAGTGCGGCGGCGTCCAGAAGAAGATGACGAGGAAGAGGATCAGGGAGGCCCAGGAGACCTCGTTCTTCACCGCGGACCAGCCGATGATGACCGGCAGGCAGCCCGCGATGCCGCCCCAGACGATGTTCTGTGCCGTACGCCGCTTGAGGATCATCGTGTAGACGACGACGTAGAACGCGTTGGCACCGAGCGAGAGCATCGCCGACAGAGGGTTGACCAGGAACCAGAACCAGATCGTCGAGCCGACGGTCAGCGCACTGGCGAAGACCAGGCACTCGAGGGGCGACACCATGCCCGTGACCAGCGGACGCTGGGACGTACGGTCCATCAACGCGTCGATGTCGCGGTCGTAGTACATGTTGAACGCACCCGCGCCACCGGCGGACAGGTAGCCGCCGACGCAGGTGGCCAGCACCAGCCACAGGTCCGGGACGCCCTCGGCCGCGAGGAACATCACCGGCACCGTCGTCATCAGCAGCAGCTCGATGACGCGCGGCTTCGTCAGTGCCACGAAACCCTTGACCCGGGCCCCGAACGGCCGGTGACCAGGGCTCTCTGTGAGCACCCCCGCAGGACGGGATTCGACGGCCGTCACGCACACCCCTGAGAGAGATAAGGCCAGCAAGCTCGTCCGGGCGTGAATCCCGGGTAAAGGCTTGCGCGTACTACGCCACTCTAGACGCAGGGGACAGCGGGGCCTCCGCCGGGGTGGGGTCGTGTTGAGGCGCCGGGCCCACCAGGCCGAACGGGGCCGAACCCGGCAGAACGGTCCCCTCCGGGAGGCGGGCGGGCGCCGGGCCCGGCAGGCTGGAGTGGAGGCCCCCGCAGCGGGGCGGGAATGAATCCCGTCCGGGTGAGGTTGCCCGGGTCGGCGATCAGATGATCGAGGATCACTCGACCGGAACTCGACGATCAAATGAGAGCCGCGCAGCACGACTGTGAGTCGAAAAAACGCCCGTCCAGGCGGGGGTAGGCTCGTCAGCGCCGCGTCGTGGCGGAACATACCGCCCCCGGCAGACCGCATATGTGGAGAGGAGCCCTGATCCGAGGGTGAGCACCAAGCCGACCACCACAGACCTCGAATGGACCGAACTGGACCAGAGGGCAGTCGATACCGCCCGCGTCCTGGCCATGGACTCCGTGCAGAAGGTCGGCAACGGCCATCCGGGCACGGCCATGAGCCTGGCTCCCGCCGCCTACCTGCTCTTCCAGAAGCTGATGCGGCACGACCCGAGTGACGCCGGCTGGGTCGGCCGGGACCGGTTCGTCCTCTCCCCGGGCCACACCAGCCTGACCCTGTACACCCAGCTCTTCCTGTCGGGTTACGGGCTGGAGCTCGGGGACCTCAAGGCCTTCCGCACCTGGGACAGCAAGACCCCGGGCCACCCGGAGCACGGCCACACCGTCGGTGTGGAGACCACCACCGGCCCGCTGGGCCAGGGCATCGCCAACGCGGTGGGCATGGCCATGGCCGCCCGCTACGAGCGCGGCCTGTTCGACCCGGAGGCCCCGAAGGGCGAGTCCCCCTTCGACCACACCGTCTGGGCGATCGTCTCCGACGGCGACCTGGAGGAGGGCATCTCCGCCGAGGCGTCCTCGCTGGCCGGTCACCAGAAGCTGGGCAACCTCGTCGCCCTGTACGACGACAACCACATCTCGATCGAGGGCGACACCGAGACCGCCTTCTCCGAGGACGTCCTCAAGCGCTACGAGGCCTACGGCTGGCACGTCCAGCGCATCGAGCAGGGCGCCAACGGCGACTTCGACATCAAGGCGCTGTACGCGGCCTTCCAGGCCGCCAAGGCCGAGACCGAGCGCCCGTCGATCATCGCGGCCCGCACGATCATCGCCTGGCCGGCCCCGAACGCCCAGAACACCGAGGCGTCCCACGGCTCGGCGCTCGGCGAGGCCGAGGTCGCCGCGACCAAGAAGGTCATGGGCTTCGACCCCGAGCAGCACTTCCAGGTCGAGGACGAGGTCCTGGCGCACGCCCGCCAGGTCGTCGACCGCGGCCGCGCGGCCCGGGCCGCCTGGGACAAGCAGGTCCAGGTCTGGCGCGAGGCCAACCCGGAGCGCGCCGCCGACTTCGACCGCATCGTCGCGGGCGAGCTGCCCGACGGCTGGGAGAAGGCCCTGCCGGTCTTCCCGGCCGGCAAGGACGTCGCGACCCGCAAGGCGTCCGGCGAGGTCCTCAAGGCGCTGGGCGGCGTGATCCCCGAGCTGTGGGGCGGCTCCGCCGACCTCGCCGGCTCGAACAACACCACGATCGACGCGACGTCGTCCTTCCTCCCCGAGGGCAACCCCCTCCCGGAGGCGAACCCGTACGGCCGCACGATCCACTTCGGCATCCGCGAGCACGCCATGGGCTCGACCATGAACGGCATCGCGCTGCACGGCAACACCCGCGTGTACGGCGGCACCTTCCTGGTGTTCTCCGACTACATGCGCCCGGCCGTGCGCCTGGCCGCGCTGATGAAGCTGCCGGTCACCTACGTGTGGACGCACGACTCCATCGGTCTCGGCGAGGACGGCCCGACCCACCAGCCGGTCGAGCACATGGCCGCGCTGCGCGCCATCCCGGGCCTGAACATGGTCCGCCCGGCCGACGCCAACGAGACGGCCATCGCCTGGCGCGAGATCGTCAAGCGGCACACCACCAAGCCCGCGCCGCACGGTCTGGCCCTCACCCGCCAGAACGTCCCGACGTACGAGGCCAACGAGGGCACGGCCAAGGGCGGCTACGTCCTGTTCGACGCCGAGGGCGGCCGTCCGCAGGTGATCCTGATCGCCACCGGTTCCGAGGTCCAGCTGGCCGTCGAGGCCCGCGAGGCGCTCCAGGCCGACGGCGTCCCGACCCGCGTGGTCTCGATGCCGTCCGTCGAGTGGTTCGAGGAGCAGGACCAGGCGTACCGCGACGGCGTGCTGCTGCCGGACGTCAAGGCCCGGGTGGCCGTCGAGGCCGGCATCGGCCTGACCTGGTACCGCTACGTCGGCGAGGCCGGCCGGATCGTCTCGCTGGAGCACTTCGGCGCCTCCGCCGACTACAAGGTGCTCTACCGCGAGTTCGGCCTGACCTCGGACGCCGTGGTCGAGGCCGCCCGCGAGTCGATCGCCGACGCCGCCCGTCGCTGACGGCGCCCGTATACAACCTGTAGGAGATGCAGAACCCATGACAGACGCACTCAAGCGCCTCTCCGACGAAGGCGTCGCGATCTGGCTGGACGACCTGTCCCGCAAGCGCATCACGTCCGGCAACCTGGCCGAGCTCATCGACCAGAGCCACGTGGTGGGTGTCACGACCAACCCGTCGATCTTCCAGAAGGCGATCTCCAGCGGTGAGGGCTACGAGCAGCAGCTCGCCGACCTCGCCGCCCGCAAGGTCACCGTCGAAGAGGCCATCCGCATGATCACGACGGCGGACGTCCGTGACGCCGCCGACATCCTGCGCCCGGTCTTCGACGCCACCGGCGGTCAGGACGGCCGGGTCTCCATCGAGGTCGACCCGCGCCTGGCGCACAACACGACCGCCACGGTCGCCGAGGCCAAGCAGCTGGCCTGGCTGGTGGACCGCCCCAACACCCTGATCAAGATCCCGGCCACCAAGGCGGGCCTGCCGGCCATCGCCGAGGTGATCGGCAAGGGCATCAGCGTCAACGTCACGCTGATCTTCTCCCTCGAGCGCTACCGCGCGGTCATGGACGCCTACCTGACCGGTCTGGAGAAGGCCAAGGCCGCGGGCCAGGACCTCTCCCTGATCCACTCGGTCGCGTCCTTCTTCGTGTCCCGCGTGGACACCGAGATCGACAAGCGACTGGACGCGATGGGCACCGCCGAGGCCAAGGAACTGCGCGGCAAGGCCGCCCTGGCCAACGCCCGCCTGGCCTACCAGGCGTACGAGGAGGTCTTCTCCTCGGACCGCTGGCTGGCCCTGGAGAAGGCCGGCGCCAACAAGCAGCGCGCCCTGTGGGCCTCGACCGGCGTCAAGGACCCGGCCTACAAGGACACGCTGTACGTGGACGACCTGGTGGCGCCGAACACGGTGAACACCATGCCGGAGGCCACCCTGGAGGCCACCGCCGACCACGGTCGGATCACCGGTGACACGGTGCGCGGCACGTACGAGCAGGCCAAGGCCGAGCTCGACGCGCTCGCGAAGCTGGGCGTCTCGTACGACGAGGTCGTCCAGCTGCTGGAGGACGAGGGCGTCGAGAAGTTCGAGGCCTCGTGGAACGACCTGCTGAAGTCCACTGAGGCGGAGCTCAAGCGCCTCGCTCCGGAGGCATGAATTGAGCAGCAGCAATCCGCTGCGTGACGCTCTGGACCGACGGCTCCCGCGTATCGCGGGGCCGTCGGGCCTGGTCATCTTTGGCGTCACGGGCGATTTGTCCCGTAAAAAGCTGATGCCCGCGGTCTACGACCTGGCCAACCGCGGCCTCCTGCCGCCGGGCTTCTCCCTGATCGGTTTCGCCCGCCGGCAGTGGGCGGACGAGGACTTCGCCCAGGTGGTGCACGACGCCGTCAAGGAGCACGCGCGCACCCCCTTCCGCGAGGAGGTCTGGCAGCAGCTGGTCCAGGGCTGCCGGTTCGTCTCGGGCGACTTCGACGACGACGACGCCTTCGACACACTGCGCTCCACCATCGAGGAGCTCGACAAGGCGCAGGGCACGGGCGGCAACTTCGCCTTCTACCTGTCCGTCCCGCCGAAGTTCTTCCCCAAGGTCGTCCAGCAGCTGAAGAAGCACGGCCTGGCCGACCAGAAGGCCGGCTCCTGGCGGCGCGCCGTCATCGAGAAGCCCTTCGGTCACGACCTGAAGAGCGCCCAGGAGCTCAACCGGATCGTCCACGAGGTGTTCCCGGCCGAGGCGGTCTTCCGCATCGACCACTACCTCGGCAAGGAGACGGTCCAGAACATCCTGGCGCTGCGGTTCGCCAACACCCTCTTCGAGCCGATCTGGAACCGGTCCTTCGTCGACCACGTGCAGATCACCATGGCCGAGGACATCGGCATCGGCGGCCGCGCCGGCTACTACGACGGCATCGGCGCCGCCCGTGACGTCATCCAGAACCACCTCCTCCAGCTGCTGGCGCTGACCGCGATGGAGGAGCCCGCCTCCTTCGACGCCGACGCGGTGGCCGCGGAGAAGACCAAGGTGCTGGGCGCGGTCTCGCTGCCCAAGGACCTCGGCAAGGAGACGGTGCGCGGCCAGTACACCCACGGCTGGCAGGGTGGCGAGGAGGTCGTCGGCTACCTCGAGGAGGACGGCACCGACCCCAAGTCGAAGACCGACACCTACGCCGCGATCAAGCTGGAGATCGACAACCGCCGCTGGGCGGGCGTCCCCTTCTACCTGCGCACCGGCAAGCGGCTGGGCCGCCGCGTCACCGAGATCGCGGTCGTCTTCCAGCGCGCCCCCTACTCCCCCTTCGACCAGACCGCCACCGAGGAGCTGGGGCAGAACGCCCTGGTCATCCGGGTGCAGCCGGACGAGGGCGTGACCGTGCGCTTCGGCTCGAAGGTGCCGGGCACCTCGATGGAGGTCCGGGACGTCTCGATGGACTTCGCCTACGGCGAGTCCTTCACCGAGTCCAGCCCCGAGGCGTACGAGCGGCTCATCCTCGACGTCCTGCTCGGCGAGTCGAACCTCTTCCCGCGCCTGAAGGAGGTCGAGCTCTCCTGGGAGATCCTCGACCCGATCGAGGAGTACTGGGACAAGAACGGCAAGCCCGCGCAGTACCCGGCCGGCACCTGGGGGCCGGTCGAGGCGGACGAGATGCTCGCACGAGACGGACGGAGCTGGCGTCGGCCATGAAGATCGACCTTACGGACACCACGGCCAGCAAGATCAACAACGCGCTGGTCCAGGGCCGCCGGGCCATCGGCACCCCCGCCATCGGCATGGTGCTGACCCTGGTCATCGTCACCGACGAGGAGCACGCCTACGACGCGCTCAAGGCGGCCAACAACGCCTCCCGCGAGCACCCCTCGCGCAAGCTCGTCGTCATCAAGCGCGTCAGCCGCTCGCCGCGCGAGCGCGCCC
The DNA here is from genome assembly GCF_003970715.1 of Streptomyces luteoverticillatus. Classification (NCBI taxonomy): domain Bacteria; kingdom Bacillati; phylum Actinomycetota; class Actinomycetes; order Kitasatosporales; family Streptomycetaceae; genus Streptomyces; species Streptomyces luteoverticillatus. The sequence goes on from NZ_CP034587.1 coordinate 1,774,376, forward strand.
AGGCCCGCCTCGACGCCGAGGTACGGGTGGGCGTGGACGCCGGCGCCGGCGAGACGGTGGTGCTGCGGCTGTACGGCGAGGTCATAGACCACGCCCAGTCGGTCGTGCTGCCGCTGCTGCTGCCGGACGCCCCCGTGGTGGTCTGGTGGCCGGTCGGCTCCCCGGCCAACCCGGCCAAGGACCCCCTCGGCGCGCTCGGCCAGCGCCGGGTCACCGACGCCTACACCGCCGAGGACCCCGTCGCCGAGCTGTCGGCCCGCGCCGCGCACTACGCGCCCGGCGACACCGACCTGGCCTGGACCCGGATCACGCCGTGGCGCTCCATGCTCGCGGCCGCCCTGGACCAGCAGCCCGGCATCGAGATCACCTCGGCCGACGTCGAGGGCGAGCCCTACAACCCCAGCGGCGAGCTGCTGGCCATGTGGCTGGCCGACCGCCTCGGGGCGCCGGTGACGCGCTCGGTCTCGAACGGCCCCGGCCTCACGGCCGTCCGTCTGGAGACCAAGACGGGCGTCGTCACCCTGGACCGTCCCGACGGCTCCCTGGCCACGCTCTCCATGCGCGGCCAGCCCGACCGGGCCGTGGCGCTCAAGCGCCGCGACACGGCCGAGCTCCTCGCGGAGGAGCTGCGCCGGCTGGACCCGGACGACATCTACGCGTCCTCGGTCAAGTACGGCGTGGACCGGCTGAACCAGGCGCCGGCGGCGCCGAAGCCGGACGGGCAGGACTCCGCCGCGCCCAAGCCCTCCGCGCCCTCCCAGGGCCAGGCCCAGAACCAGGGTCAGGCCCAGGGGCAGGGCAAGAAGGCGGCGAAGAAGTGAGCACGCCCCAGATCGTCGTGCACCGGGACAAGGAGCTGATGGCCCAGGCCGCGGCGGCCCGGCTGATCACGAAGATCGTGGACGCCCAGGCCGCCCGCGGCTCCGCGTCCGTCGTCCTCACCGGTGGGCGCAACGGCAACGGGCTGCTCGCGGCCCTCGCCGAGGCGCCCGCCCGGGACGCGGTCGACTGGTCCCGGCTGGACCTGTGGTGGGGCGACGAGCGCTTCCTCCCGGAGGGCGACCCCGAGCGCAACGCCACGCAGGCCCGTGAGGCCCTGCTGGACGCGGTGCCGCTGGACCCGAAGCGGGTGCACTTCATGCCCGCGGCGGACGGCACGTACGACGACGCGGACGCGGCGGCGGAGGCCTACGCGGCCGAGCTCGCCGCCGCGGCCCGCCCGGAGGACCATGGCCCCGTGCCGGCCTTCGACGTCCTGCTGCTGGGCGTCGGCCCCGACACCCACGTCGCCTCCCTCTTCCCGGAGCTTCCGGGCGTCCGGGAGACGGAGCGGGCGGTCATCGGCGTCCACGGCGCGCCGAAGCCCCCGCCGACGCGGGTCTCCCTGACCCTCCCGGCGATCCGGGCGGCCCGGGAGGTCTGGCTGCTGGCGGCGGGCGAGGACAAGGCCGGGGCGGTGGCCATGGCCCTGAGCGGTGCGGGCGAGGTGCAGGCGCCGGCCGCCGGCGCGTACGGTTCGCGCCGTACGCTCTGGCTCCTGGACCAGGCCGCGGCGGCCCGCCTCCCCCGCGACCTGTACCCCCCGGCGTCGCCCTGACGGGCACCCACTGGATACGGCGATGGCCCGCTCCCCGGAAGGGGGGCGGGCCATCGCCGTATGTGGTCGCGGCAGCGGTCGGCCGAGGGCGCGTCAGCGCCCGCGAAGCTCCCGGTACCGGGCGACGAGCCCCGCCGTCGACGCGTCGAGTCCGGGCACGTCCGCCCCCTCCGTCAGCGCCGGCTCCACCCGCTTCGCGAGGACCTTGCCGAGCTCGACGCCCCACTGGTCGAAGGAGTCGATGTTCCAGATCGCGCCCTGGACGAAGACCTTGTGCTCGTACAGCGCGATGAGCTGACCGAGCACCGACGGCGTCAGCTCGCTCGCGAGGATCGTCGTCGTCGGGTGGTTGCCCTTGAACGTCTTGTGGGGGACGAGCTCCGCCGGGACGCCCTCCGCCGCGACCTCCTCGGGGGTCTTGCCGAAGGCGAGGGCCTGGCCCTGGGCGAAGAGGTTGGCCATCAGCAGGTCGTGCTGGGCGACCAGACCGGGCTGGAGGTCCTCCACCGGCCGGGCGAAGCCGATCAGGTCCGCCGGGATGAGCTTCGTGCCCTGGTGGATCAACTGGTAATACGCGTGCTGGCCGTTGGTGCCCGGGGTGCCCCAGACGACCGGGCCCGTCTCCCAGCTGACGGGCTGCCCGTCACGGTCCACCGACTTGCCGTTGGACTCCATGTCCAGCTGCTGGAGGTAGGCCGCGAACTTCGACAGGTAGTGACTGTAGGGCAGCACCGCGTGCGACTGCGCGCCGTGGAAGTTGCCGTACCAGACGCCCAGCAGGCCCAGCAGCAGCGGCACGTTCTCCTCCGGTGGCGCGCACCGGAAGTGCTCGTCGACCAGGTGGAAACCGGCGAGCATCTCGCGGAAGCGGTCGCCGCCGATGGCGAGCATCAGGGAGAGGCCGATGGCGGAGTCGTACGAGTAACGACCGCCGACCCAGTCCCAGAACTCGAACATGTTGGCCGTGTCGATGCCGAAGTCGGCGACCTTCTCCGCGTTCGTGGACAGCGCGACGAAGTGCTTGGCGACCGCGTCCTCACCGGCGCGCAGCTCGGTGAGGAGCCAGTTCCGCGCGGAGGTGGCGTTGGTGATGGTCTCGATCGTGGTGAAGGTCTTGGAGGCCACGATGAAGAGCGTCTCGGCGGCGTCGAGGTCGCGGACCGCCTCGTGGAGGTCGGCGCCGTCCACGTTGGAGACGAAACGGAACGTCATGTCGCGGGCGGTGAAGGCGCGCAGCGCCTCGTACGCCATCGCCGGTCCGAGGTCGGATCCGCCGATGCCGATGTTGACGACGTTCTTGATGCGCTTTCCGGTGTGGCCCTTCCACTCACCCGAACGGACCCGGTCGGTGAAGATCTGCATCTTCCGCAGGACCGCGTGCACGGCGGGCACGACGTTCTCGCCGTCGACCTCGATGACGGCCGACTCCGGTGCGCGCAGGGCGGTGTGGAGCACCGCGCGGTCCTCGGTGGTGTTGATCCGCTCGCCGCGGAACATCGCGTCCCGCAGGCCGGCGACGTCGGCCGACGCCGCCAGTTCGCGCAGCAGCCGCAGGGTCTCGTCGGTGACCAGGTGCTTCGAGTAGTCGAGATGGAGGTCGCCGACGGAGACGGTGTACTTGTCGGCCCGGCCCGGGTCGTCGGCGAACAGCTCCCGCAGGTGCACCTCCCCCAGCTCGTCACGGTGCTTGGCGAGCGCGTTCCACTCGGGAGTGCGGTCCAGCCTGGTGCGGCTCTCTGCGTTCATCTCGGGCATCGGTCCACTTCTCCTCGTAATTTCCCCGCTGTCTCCAACCTAATTGATCAGCCGTCGATTCCCGGCGCAAACGACGAGCGGCCCGGCCGGACACCTTCTGGAGGTGTCCGGCCGGGCCGCTTCGTCGCGCTAGATCTCCCCACGGAGCTTGGCGAGCGCCTCGGCGAGGATGGCCTCGCCATCGGCGTCGCTACGCCGCTCGCGCACATAGGCGAGGTGGGTCTTGTACGGCTCCGTGCGCGGCGGGTCCGGTGGGTTGTCCCGGTCCTGGCCGGCCGGGAAGCCACAGCGGGGGCAGTCCCAGGTGTCGGGCACCTGGGCGTCGCTGGCGAAGCTCGGCTGCGTCTCGTGCCCGTTGGAGCACCAGAAGGAGATCCGCAGTCGGGGTGCCGATTCGCCCCGCTCCGCCTCTCCCATGGGCCCCGCCCCGACCCGGCTTCCTCGGATCGCGTTGCCACTTGCCACGGTCGTAACTCCCTGCGTGATGGTGCTGCACTGTGCCGAACAGCGGCTGCGCCGCGGGGTCGACAGTCCGCTCCGCTGCGGGCGCCTCAGTCTACGTAAGGCCCAACGCGCGTCCAGTGGCAGGAGTTACAGCCCGGCCGCGAGGACGCGCCCTCAATCATAGGCCGCGTCCGCGACGGAGCGTCAGCTGCCGACCTTCATCAGCACGCCCAGCGTGACGATGCACGCGAACCAGAGCAGACCGATCACGATAGTGATCCGGTCGAGGTTGCGCTCGGCGACCGAGGAACCGCCGACGGAGGACTGCATGCCACCGCCGAACATGTCGGACAGGCCGCCGCCCTTCCCCTTGTGCATGAGCACCAGCATCATCAGCAGCAAGCTGAAGACGATGAGGGCGATCGAGAACCCGATGACCACGGCTGGACCAACTCTCTCGGACTGACTGGATGGAAAAACGCTACGGGGCCGGGCAGCGGCGTATTCACGCCGGTCCCGGCCCCGACAGGGTACGACGGCGGGGGGCCGCCGTCATAGCCGCTACTGGTCGGCGAAGCGGACGATCTTGACGAACTCGTCCGCGTCCAGCGAGGCCCCGCCGATCAGGGCGCCGTCGACATCGGGCTGCGCCATGATCGCCGCGATGTTGCCGGACTTCACGGAGCCGCCGTACTGGATGCGGACCTTGTCGGCCAGCTCCTGGTCGTACAGCTCGGCCAGACGGCCGCGGATGGCCCCGCAGACCTCCTGGGCGTCCTCGGGCGTGGCGACCTCGCCGGTTCCGATGGCCCAGACGGGCTCGTAGGCGATCACGATCGTCGCGGCCTGCTCGGCCGGGATGTCCGCGAGGCCGCCCTCGACCTGCGCCAGGGTGTAGGCGACCTGGTTGCCCGCCTTGCGGACGTCCAGGCCCTCGCCGACGCAGAGGATCGGGGTGATGCCGTGCTTGAAGGCGGCCTTCACCTTGGCGTTGCAGAGCTCGTCCGACTCGCCGTGGTACTGGCGGCGCTCGGAGTGGCCCACCGCGACGAAGGAGCACTTGAGCTTGGCGAGCATGCCACCGGAGATCTCACCGGTGTACGCGCCGGAGTCGTACGCCGAGATGTCCTGAGCGCCGTACGTGATCTTCAGCTTGTCGCCGTCGACCAGGGTCTGCACCGAGCGGAGGTCGGTGAAGGGCGGCAGGACGGCCACGTCTACGGCGTCGTAGTCCTTGTCCGCGAGGGTGAAGGCGAGCTTCTGGACGTGGGCGATGGCCTCGAGGTGGTTGAGGTTCATCTTCCAGTTGCCCGCCATCAGCGGGGTGCGTGCACTCACGGTGGTTCAGTCCTCCAGTGCGGCGAGGCCGGGGAGCGTCTTGCCCTCGAGGTACTCGAGGCTGGCGCCGCCACCGGTCGAAATGTGGCCGAAAGCGTTCTCGTCGAAGCCCAGGATGCGCACGGCCGCGGCCGAGTCGCCACCACCGACGACGGTGAACCCGTCCGAGTCCAGCAGGGCCTGGGCGACGGCCTTGGTGCCGTTGGCGTAGTCGGGGTGCTCGAAGACGCCCATCGGACCGTTCCAGAAGACGGTGCCCGCGTCGGCCAGCTTGGCCGCGTAGAGCTCACGCGTCTTCGGGCCGATGTCCAGGCCCTCCTTGTCGGCGGGCATGGCGTCCGTGGCGACGACCTCGGGGTTGGCCGGGGCCTTCGTCTTCAGGTCGGGGAAGTCGGCCGAGACCAGCACGTCGACCGGCAGGACGAACTCGACGCCCCGCTTCTCGGCCTCCGCCAGGTACTCCAGGCACTTGCCCTTCTGGTCCTCCTGGAGCAGCGAGATGCCGACCTCGTGGCCCTTGGCGGCCAGGAAGGTGTACGACATGCCGCCGCCGATGAGGATGCGGTCGGCCTTCTTCAGCAGGTTGTCGATGACACCCAGCTTGTCGGAGACCTTGGCGCCGCCCAGCACGACCACGTAGGGGCGCTGGACCTCGGCGGTGAGCTTCTTCAGGACGCCGACCTCGGTGGCGATCAGGTCGCCGGCGGCGTGCGGGAGCCGCTTGGGGAGGTCGAAGACCGAGGCGTGCTTGCGGTGCACGGCACCGAAGCCGTCGCCGACGTAGAGGTCGGCGAGCGACGCGAGCTCGTCGGCGAAGGCGCCGCGCTCGGCGTCGTCCTTGCTGGTCTCGCCCGCGTTGAAACGGAGGTTCTCCAGCAGCGTGACCTCGCCGTTCGCCAGTGCGGCGACGGTGGCCTTCGCGCTGTCACCGACCGTGTCGGTGGCGAACGAGACGTTCTTGCCCAGGATCTCGCCGAGCCGCGTCGCGGCCGGGGCGAGGGAGAACTTGGGGTCCGGGGCGCCCTTGGGACGGCCCAGGTGGGAGGCGACGATCACCTTGGCGCCCGCGGCGGCGAGCTTGGCGATGGTCGGGGCGACGGCGCGGATGCGGCCGTCGTCGGTGATGGTGCTGCCCTCGAGCGGCACGTTCAGGTCGGCGCGGACGAAGACCCGCTTCCCCTCGATGCCGCCGTCGATCAGTTCATCGATCGTCTTCATGCAGTGACTCCGTGACTTCGTTAGTCATAAGACGGGGCCCGTACGACGCGCCGTCGCGTCGTGCGAGCCCCATCCCCACACTCGGTGCCTGGTGACAGTAGTGCGGACTGCCGGTCAGGCGAAGGTCAGAGCTGGCCGCCGACGAAGACCGTCAGGTCCACCAGGCGGTTGGAGTAGCCCCACTCGTTGTCGTACCAGCCGACGACCTTGACCTGCTTGCCCTGGACCATCGTCAGCTGCGAGTCGAAGGTGCAGGAGGCCGGCCAGTTGACGATGTCGGAGGAGACGATCGCGTCCTCGGTGTACTCGAGGATGCCCTTCAGCTCGCCCTCGGCGGCCTTCTGGAAGGCGGCGTTGATCTCGTCCTTGGTGACCTCGCGGTCGAGCTCCAGGACCAGGTCGGTGACCGAGCCGGTCGGGACCGGGACGCGCATGGCGATGCCGTCCAGCTTGCCCTTGAGCTGCGGGAGGACCAGGGCGGTGGCCTTGGCGGCACCCGTCGAGGTCGGGATGATGTTCTCCGCGGCGGCGCGGGCGCGACGCAGGTCGGAGTGCGGGAAGTCCAGGATGCGCTGGTCGTTGGTGTACGCGTGGACCGTCGTCATCATGCCCTTGACGATGCCGAAGGTCTCGTCGAGAACCTTGGCCATCGGCGCCACGCAGTTGGTGGTGCAGGAGGCGTTGGAGATGACGTGGTGGTTGGCCGCGTCGTACTTCTCCTGGTTGACGCCCATCACGATGGTGATGTCCTCGTTCTTGGCCGGAGCCGAGATGAGGACCTTCTTCGCGCCGGCGGCCAGGTGCTTGGCCGCGTCCTCGCGCTTGGTGAAGATGCCGGTGGACTCGATGACGATGTCGGCGCCGAGCTCGCCCCAGGGAAGGGCGGCCGGGTCGCGCTCGGCCATCGTCTTGAAGGTCATGTTGCCGACGGTGATCGTGTCGTCGGTGTGGCTGACCTCCTGCTTCAGACGACCCAGGATCGAGTCGTACTTCAGCAGGTGCACCAGGGTGGCGTTGTCGGTCAGGTCGTTGACACCGACGATCTCGATGTCCGCACCCTGCTCCAGGAGCGCACGGAAGTAGTTACGACCGATACGGCCAAAGCCGTTGATGCCTACGCGGATCGTCACGAACCGATCTCCTCGTTGGTGTGCCGGGACTGCCCGGCGGCTGTATTGGGATGTCCCCGACCATCACCGACCCTACCTCTAACAGGGGAGGTACGTGACATTGGCGGCGGGGGCCGTCGGGCGCGCTCAGGCGTGCTCAATCGCGCTCAGCTGCAGGTCAACCGCCGATGGCGCGCAGTGCGGCGCCGATCAGCCCGGCCCGCTCGCGGGGGTCGGACACGCGTTCAAGACCGAAGCCCAGCAGGACGGTGTCCCGGGTGGTGACGGCCGCGGCACCGCGGTCCGGCGCCCCCGATCCGTCACTCTGCGTCACCGGCGAGCCGTACTCACCGGCCCTGGCACTACGGAACTGCGGGAAGGTGTCGGGCGGCAGCTCGTCGGAGATCGGGCGGTAGGCCCCGGCGAGTGCCGACGGGTTCCCGCCGGTACCGAGGGTGGCCGTGGTGCCCGTGAGCTCACCGGCGCCGGTGAAGCGCGTGGCCTGGGCGAACGAGGTGCGAGCGCCCGCGCCCAGGTAGTACTGGGCGAAGTCGTCGGTGTCGGCGTCGCCGACCCGGGACTCGCCGCCCGCCTGGGTGCCCGCGGCGATCAGTTTGCCGCCCTCGTTGACGAAGTCGCGCACGGCGAGGAGGGTCGCGCCGTCGGGGCGGGCGTCCCCGGAGTTCCACAGGACGGTGTCGTAGTGGCTGAGCACGCCCAGCGCGGGCGGCGCGCCCTGGGTGGCGACGTCCCAGACGGTGGCCTTGCGGCCGTTGTCGGTGAGGGCCTTGACGTGGTCCGGGGCGTGCTTGGAGGCGCCGCCGGCGCCTTCGTCGGCGACGACGAGGGTGTCGGCGCGCGGGGTGTCGGCCACGGTGAAGGTGAACGGCTCGCTGGCGGTCCCGTGCCCGTCGCGCGTCTGTCCGCTGAACCGGACGCGGACGGTGGAGCCGGGGTGGGCGCCCTGGAGCGTGGCGCGGTACTGGTCGAAGCGGAGGTTGTCCTCGCCGCCGTAACGGTCGCCGCCGTCCCAGGCCTTGACGGGCACGGCGGTCTCGGGCTCGCCGTCGACGCTGTAGTGGGCGCGGATGCCGCTGAGGCTCTTGCGGGCGGTGACGGCGACGGTCTGCTCGCCGTCACGGGCGTGGGACGTGGTGAAGGCGTGCGGGGTGAGGTCGGGGGCGTCGAGGCCGACCGAGGAGGAGGGCCGGTCGGCGTGGCGCGCGGACTCGGCGACGGAGAGGGCGAAGGGGATGTTCTTGGTGAACTCCTGCTGGATCAGCTTCTCGTCGTCGGGGAAGTTGAAGGAGGAGCGGCAGTCGGCCGGGTCCCAGCGGTCGTTGGGGTCGATCCGCGAGACGGTCTCACAGGTCGACATCTCCGGGGTGAACATCATGGTGCCGTTGACGTTGGCCGCGTGGCCGTCCGCCTCGCCGTTGGTGGTGTAGAGCTCCGAGGAGACCTGGGGCCGGTAGCCGGGTATCGCGGACTTCTCGGGGGTGCCGGCGAGCGCCTTGTACAGGACGTCGTCGGGGGTGGGGGTGGCCACTTGCCAACCGACGCCGTAGAGCAGGAGTTCGGCGGCGGAGTGGTAGTTGACGGCGTAGGTGAAGCGGTGTTCCTTCTCGAAGGAGTCCAGCGCCTTGGTCTCCGGTTCGGAGGCGGCGGCGGGCCCTCGGTACGTCCCGGAGGAAGGGCGCGGGGAGGAACCCTCGTTGTCGTAGCCCCACTTGTAGGGGAAGTTGCGGTTGAGGTCGACGCCGTCGGCCGAGGTGATCTTTCCGTCGCCGTCGTTGTCCCGGAGGTTCTTGCGCCACAGACGGGTGGCCGGGCTCTGGAAGGTGTAGTCGTAGCCGTCGGGGTTGGCGGAGAGGACGAACCACAGTTCGGTGGAGTCCACGAGCTTCGTGATCCGGTCGTCCTTGCCGTAGCGGTCGAGGTAGTGGTGCATCAGCCGCCGGGTCATCTCCGGGGTGATCCACTCACGGGCGTGCTGGTTGGACATGTAGAGCACGGCGGGCCGGTCGCCGTCGTGGCGTGCGGTGGCGTCCTTGGCGACCTTGAGGGCGAGGATGTCCTGGCCCCGTACGGTCTTGCCGATGCTGACGACCTTGGTGAGGCCGGGGTGGGTGCGGGCGGTGTCGGTGATCTCCTGCTGGAGGCCGTTCTTCCCGCTGTACGGGCGGAAGACCCCGTCGCCCGTGGCGCCCAGCCCTTGACGGCCGCGCACGCGCTTCTCGGTGATGTCGACGCCCTGGCGGCGCAGTTCCTCGGCCTGTGCGGCGGTGAGGACGACCTCGACGGGCGCCTTCTCGCCGTCGGCGACGCGCCGGCCCAGTTCATGGCCGTCGACGCCGGCCCGGAGGAGGAGCGGGACCTGGGCGCCGGTGACCCGGGCGGTCCACGCGGTCAGGGTGTCGGAGCCGGTGGGCGGTGCTGCCGTGGTGGGTGACGCCGCTGTGGCGGGTGGTGCCGCCTGGGCGAAGGGTGCCGCCGCGAGGCCGCCGCCGCATAACAGCGTGGCCGCCGCGAGGGCAGTTCTCGTTCTACGTCTCATGAGCCCCCCTTGCCGTTGTCTGTCACGTCGATGCACGGACGCCAGGCTTGTGAGTCCACATGATCATGTCAACAACGCGTTTTCCGCCCGTCCGGACAGCGCGCCGCCCCCGCCATCCTTGCGGGTGAGCGGGGGCGGCGTCGGGGTGACGGCGGGCCGGTCAGCCGACCATGCCCTCGGCCATCTCCTCCGAGAGGTCCGACAGGTCGGAGAGGTTCGACTCGGTGCCGGGGATGCCCAGGTCCTGGGCGCGCTTGTCGGCCATGGCCAGCAGCCGGCGGATCCGGCCGGCGACGGCGTCCTTGGTCAGCGGCGGGTCGGCGAGCGCGCCGAGCTCCTCCAGGGAGGCCTGCTTGTGCTCCATCCGCAGCCGGCCGGCGGCCGCGAGGTGCTCGGGGACCTCCTCGCCGAGGATCTCCAGCGCCCGCTGCACCCGGGCGCCCGCGGCGACGGCCGCCCGCGCCGAGCGGCGCAGGTTGGCGTCGTCGAAATTGGCCAGCCGGTTGGCGGTGGCCCGCACCTCGCGGCGCATCCGCCGCTCCTCCCAGGCCAGCACGGACTCATGGGCGCCGAGCCGGGTCAGCAGCGCGCCGATCGCGTCGCCGTCGCGGACGACGACCCGGTCCACCCCGCGCACCTCGCGGGCCTTGGCCGCGATCTGGAGCCGGCGGGCCGCGCCGACCAGCGCCAGCGCCGCCTCCGGGCCGGGGCAGGTCACCTCCAGGGAGGAGGACCGGCCGGGCTCGGTGAGGGAGCCGTGGGCCAGGAAGGCGCCGCGCCAGGCGGCCTCGGCGTCACAGGTGGCCCCGGAGACGACCTGCGGGGGCAGCCCGCGGATCGGGCGGCCGCGGCCGTCGACCAGGCCGGTCTGGCGCGCCAGCTGGTCACCGCCCGCCACCACCCGCACCACGTACCGGCTGCCTCTGCGGAGCCCGCCCGGGGCCATGACCACCAGGTCGGAGGCGTGCCCGAAGATCTCCAGGATGTCCTTGCGGAGCCGCCTGGCCGCGATCCCGGTGTCCAGCTCCGCCTCGATCACGATGCGCCCGCTGACGAGGTGCAGCCCGCCGGCGAAGCGCAGGACCGCCGAGACCTCGGCTTTCCGGCAGCAGGTCCGGGTGACGGGGAGCCGGGAGATTTCGTCCTTCACCGCTGCCGTCATCGCCATGGGCCGATCCTTCCATGCATCCGAAAAATACGGTCGTACGCGGCGGCCAACAGCTCCGGGTCGTGTGTCGGGGAGCCGTCGGGCGAGGCGACCGGCGCCAGCTCGACCGTGGCCCCGAGCCGCTTGGCGGCGTCCTCGAGGCTGTCCCGGTCGGGCACGGCGGCCTCGTCGGCCAGCACCACGTCCAGGGCGAGTTTAGGGGCGTGTCGGGCCAAAACCTCCAAATGACGCTGCGGGGAGAAGCCATCGGTTTCCCCGGGTTGCGGGGCGAGGTTCAGTGAGAGCACCCGGCGGGCCTTGGTCTCCTGGAGCGCGTCCAGCAGCTCGGGCACCAGCAGGTGGGGGATGACGGAGGAGAACCAGGAGCCCGGGCCGAGCACCACCCAGTCCGCGTCCAGCACGGCCGCCACGGCCTCGGGCACCGCCGGCGGGTCCTCCGGGACGACGTGCACGGACTGCACCTCGCCCGGGGTGAGCGCCACGGTGGCCTGGCCGCACACGGTGGTGATGTCGTCGGGGGCGGCCGGGTCGTGGCCCCTGACCAGCGCCTGGAGCTCCAGGGGGACCGCCGACATCGGCAGCACCCGGCCTTGGGCGCCCAGCAGCTTGCCGACCAGGTCCAGCGCCTGGACGTGGTCGCCCAGCTGCTCCCACAGGGCGACGATCAGCAGATTGCCCACGGCGTGGCCGTGGAGCTCGCCCCGGCTCTCGAAGCGGTGCTTGACCACCCGGGCCCACGTGCGGCCCCATTCGTCGTCGCCGCAGAGCGCCGCGAGGGCCTTGCGGAGATCGCCGGGGGGCAGCACGCCCAGCTCGTCGCGGAGCCGGCCGCTGGAGCCGCCGTCGTCGGCGACGGTGACGACGGCGGTCAGATCGCCGGTGATCCGGCGCAGCGCGGCGAGGGAGGCCGACAGGCCGTGGCCGCCGCCGAGGGCGACGACCTTGGGCTGGGCGCCCCGGTAGGCACGGCGCTCGGCCCGGCCGCTCGCGCGGCCGGGCACCAGCTTGCGGACGCGACGCATCCGGAAGGTCCGGCCGGTCACTCGCGCCCCATGTCCCGGTGGACGACGACGGTCTCGACGCCCTCCGAGACGAGACGGTGGGCGAGCTTCTCGGACATGGCGACGGAGCGGTGCTTGCCGCCGGTGCAGCCGACCGCGATCGTCACATAGCGCTTGCCCTCGCGGCGGTAGCCGGCGGCGATGAGCTGGAGGAGCTCGGTGTAGCGGTCGAGGAACTCCTTGGCGCCGGGCTGGTTGAAGACGTAGCCGGACACCTCCTCGTTGAGGCCGGTGAAGGGGCGCAGCTCGGGCACCCAGTGGGGGTTGGGCAGGAAGCGGCAGTCGACGACGAGGTCGGCGTCGACGGGCAGGCCGTACTTGTAGCCGAAGGACATGACGGTGGCCCGCAGCTCCGGCTCCTCCTCGCCGGCGAACTGGGCGTCCAGCTTGGCGCGCAGCTCGTGGACGTTGAGGCTGGAGGTGTCGATGACGAGGTCGGCGTCGCCGCGCAGCTCGCGCAGCAGGTCGCGCTCGGCGGCGATGCCGTCGACGATGCGGCCCGAGCCCTGGAGGGGGTGGGGGCGGCGCACGGACTCGAAGCGGCGCACCAGGGCGTCGTCGGACGCCTCCAGGAAGATCACCCGGCGCTTGACCTTCTTGGCCTCCAGGTCGGCGAGCGACTCGCGGAGGTTGTCGAAGAAGCGCCGGCCGCGGACGTCCACGACGACGGCGATGCGGGCCACATTGCCCTGGGAGCGGGCGCCGAGGTCCACCATGGTGGGGATCAGGGCGGGCGGCAGGTTGTCCACGACGAACCAGCCGAGGTCCTCCAGACACTTGGCGGCGGTGCTGCGGCCCGCCCCCGACATGCCGGAAATGATGACCAGCTCGGGGATGCCCGCCGTCTCGCCGGTCGCGTCCACCGTCGTGCCCGTACTCACCTGTGCTCCGTCCCGGTCGGTCACGTTCATTCTGTCTTCCCCCGTTCTGCCGACGGCGCCACCGGCGTCGTCTTCCCTTCCATACTGAGGCCTTCCCGGGCGTGCGGCCCGGACGACGGACCACGCCGGTCCGGGCGCGGTCCGCCGGGTCCGTCCTGTGCGGTCAGGTCCATCATTCCTCCGCGTCGTCCATGATCTCGCCCGTGGCCGTGTTGACGGCCGGGGCGGGTGGTGCCGTCGCGGCCAGCGCCGCGGCGACGGTCTCGGCCGTCTTGCGGCCGATGCCGGGCGCCGCGCAGATCTCGTCGACCGTCGCGGCGCGCAGCCGCTTGACCGAGCCGAAGTGCTTGAGCAGCGCCTGTTTGCGGGTCTCGCCCAGGCCGGGGACCGCGTCGAGCGGTCCGGCCTTCATGCTTCGGGAGCGCTTGCCGCGCTGGTAGGCGATCGCGAAGCGGTGGGCCTCGTCGCGGACGCGCTGCAGGAGGTAGAGGCCCTCGCTGGTGCGGGGCAGGACGACCGGGTCGTCCTCGCCGGGCAGCCAGACCTCCTCCAGCCGCTTGGCGAGGCCGCACACGGCTACGTCGGTGACCCCGAGCTCGTCCAGGGCCCGCTGGGCGGCGGCCACCTGCGGCTGCCCGCCGTCGACCACGACGAGCTGCGGCGGGTAGGCGAAGCGCTTGGGCCGGTCGTCGTTCCCGGCGGGGACCTCGCCGCCGGGCCCGTCGCCCGGGGCCTCCTCGGCCCACTCCCCCGTCTTCAGGCTCTCCCGCAGATAGCGGCGGAAGCGGCGGCCCACGACCTCGTGCATCGATCGGACGTCGTCCTGGCCCTCGAAGCTCTTGATCTGGAAGCGGCGGTACTCGCTCTTGCGGGCCAGGCCGTCCTCGAAGACGACCATGGACGCCACGACGTCCTGTCCCTGGAGGTGGGAGATGTCGAAGCACTCGATGCGCAGCGGCGCCGAATCCAGGCCGAGGGCCTCGGTGATCTCCTCCAGGGCCCGGGAGCGGGTGGTGAGGTCGGAGGCGCGCTTGGTCTTGTGCAGCGCGAGCGCCTGCTGGGCGTTGCGCTGGACGGTGGCCATCAGGTCCTTCTTGTCGCCGCGCTGGGGGATGCGCAGGTCCACGCGGGAGCCGCGGCGGCCGGTGAGCCACTGGGCGACGGGCTCCACCGGATCCGGCAGGGCGGGGACGAGGACCTCCTTGGGGACGGCGTCGCCGCTCTCCTCGCCGTAGAGCTGCTGGAGGGCGTGCTCGACGAGGCCCGCCGTGTCGACGGCCTCGACCTTGTCGGTGACCCAGCCGCGCTGGCCGCGCACCCGGCCGCCGCGCACGTGGAAGATCTGCACGGCCGCTTCGAGCTCGTCCTCGGCGACCGCGATCAGGTCGGCGTCGGTGGCGTCGGCCAGGACGACGGCGTTCTTCTCCATGGCGCGGCGGAGCGCCTCTATGTCGTCCCGCAGCCGGGCCGCCTTCTCGTACTCCATCTCCTCGGCGGCATCATGCATCCGCTGTTCCAAACGGCGGATGTACGCGCCGGTACGCCCGGCCATGAAGTCGCAGAATTCCTCGGCCAGTTCGCGGTGCTCCTCGGGGGTGACGCGGCCGACGCAGGGGGCGGAGCACTTGCCGATGTAGCCGAGGAGGCAGGGGCGGCCGATCTGGTGGGAGCGCTTGAACACCCCGGCGGAGCACGTGCGCACGGGGAAGACGCGCAGCATCAGGTCCACGGTCTCCCGGATGGCCCAGGCGTGGGCGTACGGGCCGAAGTAGCGCACGCCCTTCTTCTTGGGGCCGCGCATGACCTGGACCCGGGGGAACTCCTCGTTGAGCGTGACCGCGAGGGAGGGGTAGCTCTTGTCGTCCCGGTACTTCACATTGAAGCGGGGGTCGTACTCCTTGATCCAGGAGTACTCCAGCTGGAGCGCCTCGACCTCGGTGGAGACCACGGTCCACTCCACGGACGCGGCCGTGGTGACCATGGTGCGGGTGCGCGGATGCAGCCCTGCGAGGTCCTGGAAGTACGACGAGAGCCGCTGGCGGAGGCTCTTCGCCTTCCCGACGTAGATCACCCGGCCGTGCTCGTCGCGGAACTTGTACACCCCCGGCGAGTCGGGGATCTGTCCCGGCTTGGGTCGGTAGCTGCTGGGGTCGGCCATGTCACACACCCTACTTGCGGGCACTGACAACTCCACCGTCCGGCCACCGGTCCGACCCTGCCGTCCGGGCGCCCCGTTCAGGGCCCCTGGCGGCCCTGGGGAGGGCACGACTCCGGCCCCGGCGGTGGTGGCCGCCGGGGCCGGAGCGTGAGCGGGGGACGGACCCCGTGGGGGTGCCGTCAGCGGCGCCGCAGCCTGTGCCTGCGCACCGCCACGACCCCCAGCCCGAGGGCCAGGGCCGCCGCCCCGCCGGCCGTCGCGGCGGGGGCCGCGATCGAGGAGCCGCCGTCACCTTCCGGTGCCGCGGTCACCGACCGGTCCGCATCGGTCCCCGCTGCGACGGACGCCGATTCGCCCTTCGCGTCGTAGCCGCCGGCCACGCCCTTCCTGTCGTAGGCCGAGCCCGGCAGCTTGGCGCCGTAGGCCTTGCGCACCCGGTCCCGGTAGGCGCCGACCGTGGTGCCCTGCTCGCCGACCGCCCGCACGGCGTCCTCGTCGAGGGGCAGGACGCGGTCGCCGCGCTGGACGTACCAGGCGTTGATCTGCGGCTCGCGGAAGACCGTGCCGCCGCTGAGCTTGCGGGCGCCGGCGGCCGCGTAGCGGGTCTCGTCGTCGCCGGTGGCGATGTTGACGACGCTCCAGGTGTTCCCGGTGCGCGCGGTCCACACCGACGCCTTCTGTCCGTCGGCCGAGACGGCGGTGCTGGCGAGGAAGTCCAGCCGGGCGATCGGGGCGCCTTCCTTGCCGGCCACGAACTCGGGGTCGAGCGTGTAGACGGGGACGGTCGCGCCGTCGATCCTCGGGCGCGCGTCGGTCTTCGCGAGCGCGCCGTCGCGGGCCGCGCCGTCCCGGTTCGCGCCGTCACGGGCGAAGAAGCGGGAGAGCGTGGCCAGGGTGCCGGGCGCGGCGGCCGCGTCGTGGGCCTCGGCGACCCCGGCGGCCGGCGGCGGCGCGGGGACGGCCGGGGGCGGCGCGGCGTGGGCGAGCGGGGCGAGCCCCAGCAGCGCGGCGGTCAGGGCGCCGGCGGCGGCCACGCGGGCGGCGTTCCTCGATGTGTACCGGTCGGTCATGGCCCTCACGCCCCGATCCCGTAGAGCGAATGGGTCCAGGAGAACTGGTTGTTGTTCACGTACCAGTCGTGCGACGCCCAGTTGTAGCGGTTGCTGGAGGGCCAGGGGTCGCCCCAGTAGACCATGCTGTTCGCGTCGTCGTACCCGTAGAGGACGTGCATATGGCCGCCGCCGGACTGCCACTGGATGCGGGTCTCGACCGGACGGCCCGCGTCGATCTCGGACTTGACGGTCGAGTAGCGCAGCCAGCCGTTGACATACCGGCCCTCGTTGATGCCGGCCCAGTCGAGGGCGTTCTGCACATTGCCCAGCGTGGCCTGGTTGTTGGGGCACGTGGAGCCCTGGGAGCGGTTGAAGGCGGCGTTGCAGAACTGGTTCTGGCTGTAGTTGCGGCCGAACCAGGTGGCGATGGTGTTGCCGGAGGCGGCCCAGCACCAGTTGGTCTTCTGCTGTGCCTGCATGCCGATGTTCAGTCTGTTCGTCGCCCGCAGCGCGTGCTGTTCGCTGCTCGCCGCGCTCGCCGTGGTGGGGACGGCGAACAGGACGGCGGCGA
Organism: Streptomyces luteoverticillatus; assembly: GCF_003970715.1. Classification (NCBI taxonomy): domain Bacteria; kingdom Bacillati; phylum Actinomycetota; class Actinomycetes; order Kitasatosporales; family Streptomycetaceae; genus Streptomyces; species Streptomyces luteoverticillatus. Next base: position 1,791,285 of record NZ_CP034587.1, read on the forward strand.
TCAGGGCCGTCAGGGACAGCCGTCTGCCGCGTATGCGGGGCTTTTCTATGGTTGCCGATGCCGAAGCACGGGACATTTCGCGTTCCTCCCGTGGGGTGGGGGGTGCTGATGGAGGAGCGCGTCCGGACGCGTGTGAGGAGCATCGGGTGTTGTCGGGGGCTGGTCAACCGGCTTCAATACGGCCTGAGGCCCGGATGTGAACGAATCCCGCCGGATGTGAACGGCTCGTGGCCGTCCAGTAGGAAAGCCGCACGCCGAGGCATGGCCGAGGCACGTGCCGATCGTGAATATTCACAGGCGCACGGGGGCTTCACAGCGGGAGAGCGCGGACGGAGGAGCGAGCGGAATGACGCGCATCAGCACAGGCGTTGCCGGGTCCGGGCTCGAGGCCGAGCTGGCCCGGGCACTGCGGTCGGGCCCCTTCCACCTGGCGCTGCGCACGGCGCTGTCGGTGCGCGGGCTGGCACTGCACCGGGTGCAGCACCGGCTGGCGCAGCGCGGGGTGAAGGTGGGGGTGACGACCCTGAGCTACTGGCAGCAGGGCGTCCGCAGACCCCGGCGGCCGGAGTCCCTGCGGGCCGTGCGGCTGCTGGAGGACGTGCTCGACCTGCCGGAACGGGCCCTGACCGGGTTACTCGCCGACCCGGCGCCGGCGGGCACGACGCCGGACCGGCCGGCCGCGCGTTCGTACCGCTCGCTGGTGGAGGAGTCCCGGGCCCTGGAGCGGCTGCTGGCGGAGCTGGAGTCGCCGGAGGACGGCGGCCTCCACACCGTCTGCCATCTGGAGCGGGTGTCCATCGGCGCGGGGCGCGAGATGCGCGCCCGCGACTCGCACCACGTGGTGCGGGCGCACCGCGACGGCGTGGACCGCTATGTGGCCATCCACCACGGCGACGAGGGCTGCGACCCCGGCCGGATGACCGTACGGGCCGGTGAGAACTGCCGGCTGGGCCGGGTCCGGTGGCATGCGGCGGCGGGCGTCATCGTCGCCGAGCTGCTCTTCGACGCCCGGCTGCGCGCCGGGGACACCCATGTCTTCGGCTACGGCTTCGACGACGGCACGGGCGGCCCGAGCGGCGAGTACGTGCGGGGGTTCAGCTTCGCGGGCGGGCAGTACGTGCTGCGGGTCCGCTTCGACGAGGCCGCGCTGCCGGTGCGGTGCCGCCGCTTCAGCCAGAGCGCGGCGGGGGCGCCGCGCTCCGGCCAGCAGGAGCTGACCCTGGCGGGACGGCACCGGGAGGTGCACCTGGTGGAGCAGGGGATCCGGCCGGGGATAGTGGGGATCGCCTGGGACTGGTCGTAACAGCCAGGGGGCGGGCCTGGGCGGTCAGGCAGAAGGTCCGGCGATCAGCTTGCCGCCGTCGGCCTTGACGGGGACGGCGGGCAGGGGCGCGCCGGCCGGGCCCTGGAGGACCTTGCCGGTGGCGGCGTCGAACGTGCTGCCGTGGCAGGGGCAGCTGATCTTGCCGTTCTCGACCTTGGTGACGACGCAGCCCGCGTGGGTGCACACCGCGCTGAACGCCTTGTACTCCCCCTCGGCGGACCGCGAGACGACGAGCTTCTGCTCCCGGTAGAGCCGCGCGCCGCCGACGGGGATCTCCCCGGCCGCCCCCAGGTCGACGGGCGCGGTGGGAGTGGCAGGCCCCTTGGCACCCGTACCCCCGGCGCAGGCGGCGGCACCGACCCCGGCGGCCCCCACCAGAGCGGCTCCGCGCAGCACGGTACGACGGGACGCGGAGGAGGCGGAGGGGGATGTCATAGGGAGCTCCAGCGGTGGTACGGGGATGGCATAGCGACGATACCGGCGGCGGTCCGGGGGGCCGGGGGCGGAGCCCCTGGAGGAAACGGTGAAAGGGCGGGACCGGGGCACCCCTCCCCCGCCGCGACGGCGGTCAGCCATCGCGGCGGGGTCCGGCGGTGCCGAACCGCCTCAGGCCTTCTTCCGGGCCGCCGTCTTCTTCGCGGTAGCGGCCGTCGTCCTCGCCGAGACCGTCTTCTTCGCGGCAGCGGACTTCGCCGCCACGGTCTTCTTCGCCGCGGACGCCGCCTTCTTCGCGGGCGCCTTCTTCGCAGGCGCCCGCTTCGCGGGCTTCCGCGCCGGCACCGACGCGTCACTCACGCGATCCCCGAGCATGTCGCGCAGGAACTTGCCCGTGTGGCTGGCCGGTACCGCCGCCACCTCCTCGGGCGTGCCCTCCGCGACGACGAGGCCGCCGCCGGAGCCGCCCTCGGGGCCCATGTCGACGACCCAGTCGGCGGTCTTGATCACGTCGAGGTTGTGCTCGATGACGATGACCGTGTTGCCCTTGTCGACCAGCCCGGACAGCACGCTGATCAGCTTGCTGATGTCCTCGAAGTGCAGACCGGTCGTCGGCTCGTCCAGGACGTACACCGTCCGTCCGGTCGACCGCTTCTGCAGCTCGCTGGCGAGCTTGACGCGCTGGGCCTCGCCGCCGGAGAGGGTCGGCGCCGACTGCCCCAGGCGGACGTAGCCGAGCCCCACCTCGTGGAGCGTGCGCAGGTGGCGAGCGATCGTCGGCACGGCCTCGAAGAACTCGAGGGCCTCCTCGATGGGCATGTCCAGCACCTCGGCGATGGACTTGCCCTTGTAGTGGACCTCCAGGGTCTCCCGGTTGTAGCGCGCGCCGTGGCAGACCTCGCACGGCACGTACACGTCCGGCAGGAAGTTCATCTCGATCTTGATGGTGCCGTCGCCCGCGCAGTTCTCGCAGCGGCCGCCCTTGACGTTGAAGGAGAAGCGGCCCGGCAGGTAGCCGCGGACCTTGGCCTCCATCGTCTCCGCGAAGAGCTTGCGGACGTGGTCGAAGACGCCGGTGTACGTGGCGGGGTTCGAGCGCGGCGTCCGGCCGATGGGCGACTGGTCGACGTGGACGACCTTGTCGACGAGGTCGTCGCCCTCCACGCGCGTGTGCCGGCCCGGAACCGCCCGGGCGGCGTTCAGCTCGCGCGCCAGGTGGGTGTAGAGGATGTCGTTGACCAGCGTGGACTTGCCGGAGCCGGAGACACCGGTGACGGCCGTGAGCACGCCCAAGGGGAACGACACGTCGATGTCGCGCAGGTTGTTCTCCCGGGCGCCGCGCACAGTGAGCTTGCGGCCGGGGTCCACGGGGCGGCGGACGTCGGGAAGGGCGATGGACCTCTTGCCGGACAGGTACTGGCCGGTCATCGACGCCTCGGTGGCCAGCAGTTCCTTGAGGGGTCCGCTGTGGACGACCTTGCCGCCGTGCTCACCGGCGCCGGGGCCGATGTCGACGACCCAGTCGGCGACCTTGATGGTGTCCTCGTCGTGCTCGACGACGATCAGGGTGTTGCCCATGTCGCGCAGGCGGACGAGGGTCTCGATCAGCCGGTGGTTGTCGCGCTGGTGGAGGCCGATGGAGGGCTCGTCCAGGACGTAGAGCACGCCGACGAGGCCGGAGCCGATCTGCGTGGCCAGCCGGATGCGCTGGGCCTCGCCGCCGGAGAGGGTGCCCGCGGCGCGGTTGAGCGAGAGGTAGTCCAGGCCGACATCGACGAGGAACCTCAGGCGCTCGTTGACCTCCTTGAGCACCCGCTCGGCGATCTTCTTCTCACGGCCGGTGAGCTTCATGTCGCGCAGGAAGTCCGCGCACTCGCTGATCGACATCGCGGAGACCTCCGCGATGGACCGGCCCTGCACGGTGACCGCGAGGACGATGGGCTTGAGCCGCGTGCCCTCGCACGTGGGGCAGTGCACCTCGCGCATGTAGCCCTCGAAGCGCTCACGGCTGGTGTCGCTCTCCGCCTCGGAGTGGCGCCGCTTGACGAACGGCACCGCGCCCTCGAAGGCGGTGGTGTAGGCGCGCTCGCGGCCGTAACGGTTGCGGTAGCGCACCTCGATCTGGGTCTTGTGGCCGTGGAGCAGGGCCTTCTTGGCCCGCTGGGGCAGCCCGGCCCAGGGGATGTCGGTGCGGAAGCCCAGCGCGTCGGCGAGCGCGCCGACCAGACGGCCGAAGTATTCCTTGGTGTGGCCGTGCGACCAGGGGCTGATGGCGCCCTCGTCGAGGGACTTGTCCTCGTCGGGGACGATCAGCTCGGGGTCGACCTCCATGCGCGTGCCGATGCCCGTGCACTCGGGGCAGGCGCCGAAGGGCGAGTTGAAGGAGAAGGAGCGCGGCTCCAGCTCCTCGAAGGACAGATCGTCGTACGGGCAGTAGAGGTGCTCGGAGAACATCCGCTCACGCTCGGGGTCGTCCTCGGCGAGGTCGACGAAGTCGAGGACGACCATGCCGCCGGAGAGCCCCAGCGCGGTCTCGACGGAGTCGGTCAGCCGGCGCTTGGCGCTGTCCTTGACGGTGAGGCGGTCGACGACCACCTCGATGGTGTGCTTCTCCTGCTTCTTCAGCTTCGGCGGGTCGGTGAGCTGGATCGTCTGCCCGTCGACCCGGGCCCGGCTGTAGCCCTTGGTCTGCAGGTCGGAGAAGAGATCGACGAACTCGCCCTTGCGCTCGCGCACCAGCGGCGAGAGCACCTGGAAGCGGCTGCCCTCGGGCAGCTCCAGCACCCGGTCCACGATCGCCTGGGGCGACTGCCGGGAGATGGGGCGCGCGCACTCGGGGCAGTGGGGCTTGCCGATCCGGGCGAAGAGCAGCCGGAGGTAGTCGTAGACCTCGGTGATGGTGCCGACCGTCGAGCGCGGGTTGCGCGAGGTCGACTTCTGGTCGATGGAGACCGCCGGGGAGAGGCCCTCGATGAAGTCCACATCGGGCTTGTCCATCTGCCCGAGGAACTGCCGGGCGTAGGAGGAGAGCGACTCCACGTAGCGGCGCTGGCCCTCGGCGAAGATCGTGTCGAACGCGAGGGAGGACTTGCCCGACCCCGAGAGCCCGGTGAAGACGATCAGGGAGTCGCGCGGGAGGTCGAGCGAGACGTTCTTGAGGTTGTGCTCGCGAGCGCCACGGACGATGAGACGGTCTGCCACGCCAGTCGGCACCTTTCTTGAGAGTCGGCTCTGGAGAGCTGAAGGGGGCTGATCCTCGCCCCCGATCCAGAGTACGGGGGAGGTCTGACAACCAGGGGCCGCACGAAAGTCGTCAGCGATGCCACCCACGAGCCTATAGCACGCACATTCGATTTACGGGCCGGATCGACCTCCTTCACCCGAAGGAGTGGCGGGGCTATCGTCGGCGCCATGACTGATCATGTGCACGACCTGAACGCTGTACGTGAGGCGACCGACCGGCTGCTCACCGCCGCCGGCACCCTGGACAACGCCGCCGTGGCCCAGGCGTCACGGCTGCCCGGCTGGACCCGGGGCCACGTCCTGGCCCACCTCGCGCGCAACGCGGACGCCCTGGTGAACGTGCTGGAGGGCCGTCCCATGTACGCGAGCGCCGAGGCCCGCGACGCCGACATCGACAACGGCGCGCCCCGCGAGCTGACCGCCCAGCTCGACGACCTGCGATCGGCGGCCGCCCGCTTCCTGGACACGGCGCACACCCCCGCCGACTGGAACCGCACCGTCACCTTGCGCAACGGCGTGACCGATGCCGCCGCCAACATCCCCTTCCGCCGGCTGATCGAGGTCGAGCTCCACCACGTCGACCTCGGCATCGGCTACGAGCTGGAGGACCTGCCCGCCGGCTTCACCACCCGCGAGATCGCCTTCCTCGCGGACCGCTTCTCCGGCAACGCCGACGTCCCGGCGCTCCGGCTGGTCTCCACCGACGGCGGCACCTGGACCTCCGGCCGCGCGGAGGGCGAGCCCCTCACCGTGACCGGCACGGCCCCCGCGCTGCTGGGCTGGCTGGCGGGCCGCCGGGACGGCGCGCAGCTCGAAACAGGTGGCGCTCCGCTGCCCGTTCTGCCCGCGCTATAGGCTGTCGACCATGATGTACAGCGGAGCGGTAGAGGTCGGCGGACCTGCGGACGTACACGAGTTGGCCGATCTGATGATCTCCAAGGTCGCGGTCGGACCCATGAACAACAACGCTTATCTGCTGCGCTGCCGCGCGACGGACGAGCAGTTGCTGATCGACGCCGCCGCCGAGCCCCACACCCTGCTCACCCTGATCGGCGACAGCGGCATCGCCTCCGTGGTGACCACCCATCAGCACGCCGACCACTGGGGCGCGCTGCGCGAGGTCGTGGACGCCACGGGCGCCCGCACCTACGCCGGCCGCGAGGACGCCGAGGGCATCCCGGTACCGACCGACGTGCTCGTCGACGACGGGGACGTCATCCGCGTAGGACGGGTGGAGCTGACGGCCCGTCACCTGGTCGGCCACACCCCGGGCAGCATCGCGCTCGTCTACGACGACCCGCACGGCCACGCCCATGTGTTCACCGGCGACTGCCTCTTCCCCGGCGGCGTGGGCAACACCCACGACGACCCCAAGGCGTTCGCCAGCCTCATCGACGACGTCGAGACCAAGATCTTCGGCGAGCTCGCCGACGAGACCTGGGTCTACCCGGGCCACGGCAACGACACCACCCTGGGCACCGAGCGCCCGCACCTCGCGGAGTGGCGCGAGCGCGGCTGGTGACGCCCGGCGGCCGGACCCGCCGCCAATGACGGACCGACGGTAGCGCGCCGTCCGCACACCAGGCGGACGGCGCCCTTCCGGCGCGCCCCCGGCAACGCCCCCGCACGCCCCGTTTCCCCCGCCCCGAGGGGAAGTTGGGCAGTACATGAATCGCGACCGTCCTCCGGCCATGCTCCGCCTCGCGGTGGCGTCCATGGTCGGAACCACCATCGAGTTCTACGACTTCTTCGCCTACGGCACCGCGGCCGCCCTCGTCCTGGGCCCGTTGTTCTTCCCCACCGTCTCCCCCCTCGTCGGCACCCTCGCCGCCTTCGGCACCTTCGGCGTCGGCTTCATCGCCCGCCCCCTGGGCTCGGTGCTCTTCGGCCACATCGGCGACCGGCTGGGCCGCCGCCCCGTACTCGTCTTCTCCCTGCTGCTGACAGGCCTCGCGACCGTCGCCGTCGGCTTCGTCCCCACCTACCAGCGGATCGGCATGGCCGCCCCGCTGCTCCTGCTCGTCCTGCGCTTCCTCCAGGGCCTGGGAGTCGGTGGCGAATGGGGCGGCGCCGTACTGCTCACCGCCGAACACGCCCCCGCCCATCGCCGCGCGCTGTGGTCGAGCTTCCCGCAGACCGGCCCGTCCGTGGGATTCCTGCTGGCCAACGGCATCACCCTGACCCTTTCGGCCACCCTCCCCGACGACTCGTTCCTGTCCTGGGGCTGGCGCGTGCCGTTCTGGGCGGCGGGCGTCCTGGCCGCGGCCGGCCTGCTGCTGCGCACCCAACTGGCGGAGACCCCGGACTTCCAGGCGCTCGCCGAGAACGAGAGCCGCGCGTCCCTCCCCTTCGCCGAGGTCGTCCGCGGCCACTGGCGGCTCGTCCTGCTCACCGCCGGCGGCCTGTCCATCGGCTATTCCGTCTTCTACACGGTCACCACCTGGTCCCTGTCCTACGGCACCGAGCGCCTCGGCATCGACCGCACGCTCATGCTCGGCTGCGTCATGGCGTCGGTCGCCGTCTCCGGCGCGGCCACCCCCGTCGTCGCCCTCCTCGGCGACCGCTTCGGCCGCCGCACCCTGTGCCTGACCGGCTGCACCGCCGTGGCCCTGTGGATGTTCCCCCTCATGGCCCTGCTGCGCACCGGCCGCCCCGCGCTGATGCTGCTGGGCTTCGTCGTCGCGATGCTGGCCTTCATCACCGCCTTCGGCGTGGTCGGCGCGTATGTGCCCGAGCTCTACGACGCCAGGGTGCGCTGCACCGGCGCCTCCGTCGGCTACAACCTCGCCGGAGTGCTCGGCGGGGCCGTCACCCCGCTGGTGGCGACGGCGACGGCCGGCTCGGGCGGGCCGCCCTGGGGCGTCGCCGCCTATCTCACCGGCATCGCCCTGCTGAGCCTGGGCTGCTTCGTGCTGCTGCCCGAGACCCGCCCCGCCACGATCGCCTCCCGCCCGGCCACCGACCCCGCCCCGGCCTGAGCCGTCCCAGCCCGAGTCCGTCCCGGCCGTCAGGCGCGGGCGTTCTCCTTGTCCCGCTCCCCCTCCGGGGAGCGGGCCTCCGGTATCTCCGCCGACTCCTTGGCCGAGTTGGCCAAGTTGGCCGACGCACGCAGGCTGGTGATCGTGGTGACGACCAGCACCGCGCAGATGACGCCGAGGGAGACCGGGATGCTGATCTCGGGGACCGCGACGCCGCTCTCGTGCAGGGCGTGCAGCACCAGCTTGACGCCGATGAAGCCGAGGATCACGGACAGGCCGTAGGAGAGGTGGACCAGCTTCCTCAGCAGCCCGCCTATCAGGAAGTACAGCTGCCGCAGGCCCATGAGCGCGAAGGCGTTGGCGGTGAAGACGATGTACGGGTCCTGGGTGAGGCCGAAGATCGCCGGTATGGAGTCGAGGGCGAAGAGCACGTCCGTCGTACCGATCGCCAGCATGACGATCAGCATCGGGGTCATCAGCCGCTTGCCGTTCTCCACGATGAACAGCTTGGTGCCGTGGTAGCGGTCGGTGGAGGGGAAGCGGCGCTCGACCAGCTTCAGGAAGCGGTTCTCCTCGAACTCTTCCTCCTCCTCGCCGCCCCGCGCCTCCTGGATCAGCTTCCAGGCCGTCCAGATCAGGAAGGCGCCGAAGAGATAGAAGATCCAGGAGAAGTTGGCGATGATCGCGGCGCCGGCGCCGATGAAGACGGCCCGCAGCACCAGGGCGATGAGCACGCCGACCATGAGCACTCGCTGCTGATAGATCGACGGCACGGAGAACTTCGCCATGATCAGGACGAAGACGAAGAGATTGTCGACGCTCAGCGACTTCTCAGTGATGAAGCCCGCGAAGAACTCGCCGGCGGGCTGTCCGCCCCCGAAGAGCAGGAGCCCCAGCCCGAAGAGCCCGGCCAGGGCCATCCAGACCGCCGTCCAGACCCCGGCCTCCTTGAGGGAGACCTCATGGGGCTTGCGGCCCCCGATGAAGAAGTCGGCGGCGACGAGGGCGCACAGACCGAGGATGGTCAGCACCCAGAGGGTCAAGGAGACGTCCACTGTTCCTCCGGCACGTCGTACGGGCGTACGGCAGTCCTCAGAACAGTACAGGAAGAACCAAGGAATAGTAAAGAGACACCCAAGTCCGCAGGTCAGGGCCTATGTGGGAGGGGTCCCAGGGGGGAAGGGTTCCGGGCGGGAGGGGTCAGATACCGTACGCGCGCCGCGACCGGCCGACCTGACGAAGCACCTGACCCACGACATCGCTCCCCGCGGGCACCCGCGACGGCTCGTACGTCCAGGCGTGCCCGACCCACGGGTCGGCGAGGTGGTCGTCCGGCACCGGCGTGATCCTCAGCAGCGACCGCCACAGCGGGTCGAGGACGGGCCCGTAGGCCCGCGCGTCGTCCCGGTCGGCCACCATCAGCAGGTGGACGCCCACGGACGGCCCCTCGTCCGCCAGGTAGCGCAGCTGGGTGACGGCACGGTCGTCGAAGCCGTGCGGGAAGTCGTTGACGATCAGGAGCTGCTCGCCCGTGTCGAGGTCCGGGGGCAGCGAGTCCAGGGCGCGGTTGCGCACCGCCATCTGCACCAGGTCGACCCGGCGTGTCAGGCGCGCCAGCACGTCCGACACGCCGCGCGCCCCGGCGGGCGGCGGCTCCTTCAGCGCCCCGCTCTCCAACAGCGGCGCCAGAGCCGGGCCCGCCGCGCCGGCCGGGTCGATGACGTGGAGCGTGTAGTCCCCCACGGGGTGGACGGCCAGCAGCCGCACGGCGTGCGCGACCGCGCAGTCCACGGCGAGCCTGCGCAGTTCGGCCGAGTCGGGCACGCCCGCGGCCGGGCCGCCGGCCCGGCCGGCGTCGATCCACAGGCCGCGCTCCAGCGGCAGCCGCACCAGCATGGGGATGCGCAGGCCCGGGCGCTCCGGCAGGTGCAGATCGCCCAGCCGCAGCGCCATCGGGGCCGACAGCGGAACCTGGTAGCCCTGCCAGACGGGGCTGTCCCAGCGGGCGTAGGCGGGCGGCAGGGCGTGCTCGACGACCTCGGCCTCCGCGACGAGCTGGGCGAGGTCCCGGTCGAGCACGGCCCGCGCCTGGTCGACCAGCTCGGCGTGGCGTGCGCGGGCCTCCTCGCGGGCCGTGTCCGCCGCCGGGCCGACGCGGGTGGCGGGGTCGGAGAGGACCTGGTCCAGCTCCCGCTCCAGGCGGGACTCCGCGAAGTCGACCGCGCTGCGGTAGGCGGCGACCGTCCGGGTCAGGTCCTCGAACATGCCCCAGACCTGGTTGTAGAGCCGCTCGTCCATGGACCAGCCGGTGGCGTCGCCCGCGACGGGCCCGGCCGCCCCCGGCCCGTCGGCCGTGGCGACCCGGTCCGGACCGACCCCGTCCGGAGCGGGAGGTGTCGGCGCCGGTGCCGGTGCCGGGGCCTGTGGCGCCGAGGCCGGCTGTTCCGGGCCCGCCGCCGAGTCCTGCGGGCCACTCTGGCGGCGTGGATGCCGGTAGCTGATGGGCCCGGAGGAGGCCGGGGCCGCCTGCGCCCCCACCGCCGCCCGGTCCTGCGTGACGGCGGGCTCGGGCGCGCCGGCCACGCCGGGCGCGCCGTCGCCGGACGCGGGCTCGACCTGAGCGGGCTCGGCGTGCGCAGGCTCAACCCGAGCGTGCTCAGCGTGCGCGGGCTCCACGTGGGCCGCCTCGGCGCGAGCAGGCCCGCCACGGACGGCCTCCGCCTGAGCGGACTCCGCACGCGCGGACTCCACCCGTACAAGCGGTGCCTGGACCGCGCGGGCCATCCCCCGGGCGACCGCTTCCTCGATGCCGGCGGCCAGCTCCGCCGCCCCCGGCAGGCCCTGGTCGTGGAGCATCGCGGCCAGCCCTCCCGCGTACCCCTGGCCGACCGCGCGCACCTTCCACGCGCCCTGCCGGCGGTAGAGCTCGAGGGCGACGACCGCCGACTCGGCGTCCAGTCCGGTGACCGTGTAGCTGGCGATCTCCGTGCCGTCCGTGCCCGTCACGGCGAGGAAGGGGGCCGCGATCGCGCCGAAGCGCGCCGGGGCCGACGCCACGGACGGGAGAGCGAGCACTACGGCGAGCCGGTGGGCGGACTCCGGGACGGCGTCCAGGTCGACCGCCAGCCGGTGCTCGGCGGCGGCCTGCCCGGACACCTCCAGCCCGGGAAGTCGCGGCGAGGCGGGGTGCGCGACCCACTGGGCGTCGGTCACCCTGCCGTCCGCGTCACCGAGCGTCGCGCCCGCCACCACCGGGTGGCCCGCCGAGACCCGGATCTCCAGTCGCGTACCGGGCAGCGAGTGGTTCTGCCCCCGCACCAGCTCGGCCGTCATCGCCGTTTCCCCCTGTGTCGTGCTCGTCCTATGCCGTGCTCGTCCTGTCGTGCCGCCCGCGTCCGCCGGGGGCGGTCACAGGACGGCCTGGATCTCCGCCAGCAGGTCCTGGAACGTCCGGCCGTTGGCCGGGGTGCCGATGGCCGTCATCTGCCAGCCGTTGCCCACGCGGTGGACCTTGGCCATGATCTGCGCGGTGTACGGGCCGCCGCCGTCCAGGGTGTAGCGGGCGAGCTCCTGGCCGGTGGTCTCGTCGACCAGGCGGCAGAAGGCGTTGCGGACCTCGGCGAAGGTCTGGCCGGTGAACGAGTTCACCGTGAACACGATCTGGTTGACGTGCACCGGGACGCGCTGGAGGTCGACGAGGATCGACTCGTCGTCACCGCCCTGGCCCGCGCCGCCGACAAGGTTGTCGCCGGTGTGGCGCACCGAGCCGTCCTTGCTGACGAGCTGCTGGAAGAAGGCCACGTCGACCGGCTGCTTGTCGGCGAAGAGCACCGCCGAGGCGTCGAGGTCGATCTCCTTCGTCCGCGTCCCGAACAGCCCGCGGCGGGGGGCCGCCTGCCAGCCCAGCCCCATCCGTACCGCGGTCAGGGTGCCCCCGTCGGCCTTCTGAAGGCTGATGCCCTGGCCCTTGGACAAGTTGACCGTCACGCGCAGTCCCTCTCTCGTTGGCTGTGCCCCCGTGGCCGCACGTGTTCCGTACGGCCGTCTTCACATACGACCCTATGCACACGCGACGGCCGCGTACGCGTCCGGGAAGGGTTTGTGGCGGTCTTGCAACATGCTCCGTACCAGGTCGGACCGGCTGGGCTATGCTGTCGCGCCCCTGGTCGAGCCGGCCCGTTCGTCGGGCCGGCCCCCCCTCGTCGGACCGGACCCCTCGTCAGGCCAGCCCCGCCTCGCGCATCTGCCGCAGCTCCTTCTTCAGCTCGCCCACCTCGTCGCGCAGCCGCGCCGCGACCTCGAACTGGAGCTCCGCCGCGGCGGCGCGCATACGGTCGGTCATGTCCTCGATGAGCTGGGCCAGTTCCGTGGCAGGGCGGTCCGTGAGCACCGCCGCCTCGGCCTTGCCCGCCTTGCCCTTGGCCTTGCTCTTCCCCTTGCCAGCCGGGGCCGTCGGGACGGGGGCCTTCGCCTGGTCCTTGCCGGCCTTGCCTGCCTTGCGGTAGCCCGTGCCCAGCAGCTCCTCGGTGTCGAGCTCCTCGCGGGCGAGGGAGGCGACGATGTCACCGATCTTCTTGCGGAGCGGCTGTGGGTCGATGCCCCGCTCCTTGTTGTAGGCGATCTGCTTCTCGCGGCGGCGGTTGGTCTCGTCGATGGCTTTCTCCATCGCGGGAGTGACCTTGTCGGCGTACATATGGACCTGTCCGGAGACATTGCGCGCCGCGCGGCCGATGGTCTGGATCAGGGACGTCCCGGAGCGCAGGAAGCCCTCCTTGTCGGCGTCCAGGATGGCCACCAGCGACACCTCGGGCAGGTCGAGGCCCTCGCGCAGCAGGTTGATGCCGACCAGGACGTCGAACTCGCCGGCGCGCAGCTCGCGCAGCAGCTCGACGCGGCGCAGCGTGTCGACGTCGCTGTGGAGGTAGCGCACCTGGATGCCGAGCTCCAGGAAGTAGTCGGTGAGGTCCTCGGCCATCTTCTTGGTGAGGGTGGTCACGAGGACGCGCTCGTCGCGCTCGGTGCGGGTGCGGATCTCGTGGACCAGGTCGTCGATCTGGCCCTCGGTCGGCTTGACGACGACCTCGGGGTCGACGAGACCGGTGGGACGGATGATCTGCTCGACGAAGCCGTCGCCACGCGAGAGCTCGTACGGGCCGGGCGTCGCGGAGAGGTAGACGGTCTGGCCGATGCGCTCGGTGAACTCCTCCCACTTCAGCGGGCGGTTGTCCATGGCGGACGGCAGGCGGAAGCCGTGCTCGACGAGCGTGCGCTTGCGGGACGCGTCGCCCTCGTACATCGCGCCGATCTGCGGGACGGTGACGTGCGACTCGTCGATGACGAGGAGGAAGTCCTCGGGGAAGTAGTCGAGGAGGGTGTTGGGCGGGGAGCCGGCCTCGCGGTCGTCCATGTGCAGCGAGTAGTTCTCGATGCCCGAGCAGGAGCCGACCTGGCGCATCATCTCGATGTCGTAGGTGGTGCGCATACGCAGCCGCTGGGCCTCCAGGAGCTTGCCCTGCTTCTCCAGCTGGGCGAGGCGCTCCTCCAGCTCGCGCTCGATGCCCGCGATGGCCTTCTCCATCCGCTCCGCGCCGGCGATGTAGTGGCTGGCGGGGAAGACGTAGAGCTCCTCGTCGTCGGAGATGACCTCGCCGGTGAGCGGGTGAAGCGTGGAGAGCGCCTCGATCTCGTCGCCGAACATCTCGATGCGGACGGCCAGTTCCTCGTAGACCGGGAAGATCTCGATGGTGTCGCCGCGCACGCGGAAGGTGCCCCGGGTGAAGGCCAGGTCGTTGCGCGTGTACTGGATCTCGACGAAGCGGCGCAGCAGCGTGTCGCGGTCGATCTCCTGGCCGACCTTCAGCGGCACCATGCGGTCCACATACTCCTGCGGCGTGCCCAGGCCGTAGATGCAGGAGACCGATGCCACGACGATGACGTCACGCCGGGTGAGCAGCGAGTTCGTGGCGGAGTGGCGCAGCCGCTCGACCTCCTCGTTGATCGAGGAGTCCTTCTCGATGTAGGTGTCCGACTGCGGGACGTACGCCTCGGGCTGGTAGTAGTCGTAGTACGAGACGAAGTACTCGACGGCGTTGTTGGGCAGGAGCTCGCGGAACTCGTTGGCGAGCTGGGCCGCGAGGGTCTTGTTGGGCGCCATGACGAGCGTGGGCCGCTGCAGCTTCTCGATCATCCACGCGGTGGTGGCCGACTTGCCGGTGCCGGTCGCGCCGAGGAGGACGACGTCCTTCTCGCCCGCGCGGATGCGCCGCTCCAGCTCCGCGATGGCCGTCGGCTGATCACCGCTGGGCTGGAAGGGGCTGACGACCTCGAAGGGCGCCACCTTGCGTTCGATCTTGGATACGGGCCGCATGAGACCACCGTACGGCCCACCACTGACAACGGCCTCGCCCCCGGCCCGCCACCCCTGTTTTCCCGCCGGTCACGGGGCGAACGCCGGGCGAAATGTGGGCAAAGGCTCTCCGGCTCCGGCTGCCCCGGCGCTCGCGATCACGTACACGTTTGCTGTACCACTTTCCGTGCACCAGGTACGACGTTCCGTACGCGAGGGCCGGTGGCGCGACGGGCGTCCCGGCCCCGGACGCCGCGAGGAGCCCCCATGCGCATCCGCATCGCCTCCGCCGTGACCGGTGTGCTCGCCGGTCTGTCCCTCTCGACGCTCGCCTGCGTGCCCGCCCCCGGGGTCGCCGCGGCGCCCGCGCCCACCGCCGCCGAGGGCCCGGCCGCCCCCGTCGTCATCGGTCACCGCGGGGTGCCCGTCGAGGCGCCGGAGAACACCCTGGCCTCGATCGACAGAGCGGCCCGGCTGGGCACCGTCTGGGTGGAGAACGACGTCCAGCGCACCAAGGACGGCGCCCTGATCGTCATGCACGACACCACCCTGGACCGCACCACGGACGCCAAGCGGCGCTACCCCGGACGCGCCCCCTGGAAGGTCGGGGACTTCACGCTCGACGAGATCGAGAAGCTGGACGCCGGCAGCTGGTACGACAGCCGTTTCACCGGCGAACGGGTGCCCACGCTCGACCGCTATCTGCGCCGGGTCGACGACAACCACCAGAAGCTGCTGCTGGAGGTGAAGGCACCTGAGCTCTACCCGGGGATCGAGCGGCAAATAGTGGCCGAGCTGCGCCGCTCCGGCTGGCTGGACCGGCGGCACATCGACGAGGCGCTGGTCGTCCAGAGCTTCAGCGCGCCGTCCCTGAAGACGCTGCACAAGCTCCGCCCCGATCTCAAGAAGGGCTTCCTGGGCGCCCCGAAGGCCGCCGACCTCCCCTCGTACGCCGCGTTCGCCGACCAGATCAACCCGGACCACACCCGGATCACCGCCGACTGGATCGACGCGGCCCACGCCCTCAAGGGGCCGCACGGGCGGCGTCTCGAGGTCTGCGCGTGGACCGTCGACGACGAGGACAAGGCGGTCGGCCTGGCCCGGATGGGCGTGGACGGCATCATCACCAACGCCCCCCACGTCATCGCCGCCGCCCTGGACGACGACGCGGACGACCCGTCCTTCCTGAACGACGACCGGCCCGGCCCGGACCCGGCCGACGCCCCCGCCGGCGAGGACGCGCCCCTCGACGACGCCGTCTGAGACGACGCCTGCCGGGGTCCGGGGCCCCGGCAGGGGGCGCCCCGCCACGCTCTAGGCTGGAGGGCGTGACGGACTCCGAGCGCCCCCTGCCGCCCGGCCCCCGGGCCTGGGCCTGGTCGACGACCGACTCACCCGTCGGTCCCCTGGGCCTCGCCGCGACCCCGGACGGCCTGCTGACCGTCGTCTTCCACGCCGACGCCGGCACGGCCGAGCGGACCCTGTCCCAGCTGGAACGGCACCTGGGCACCGCCCCCGCGGCGGCGCCCTCCGCCTGCCACGACGTCCTCGCCGAGGCCGCGGACCAGCTCCGGGACTACTTCGCGGGCCGCCTCCGCGCCTTCTCCGTGCCCCTGGACTGGTCCCTCAGCTCCGGCTTCAACCGCCGCACCCTGCGCGAGCTCCTCGCCCACGTCCCCTACGGCACCGTCGTCGCCTACCAGGACCTCGCCACCCGCCTGGGCGACCCCGGCGCGGCCCGCGCGGTGGGCACGGCCATGGGAAGCAATCCGCTGCCCATCGTGGTCCCCTGCCACCGCGTCATCGGGAGCGACGGCGGCCTGGGCGGCTTCGGCCCCGGCCTGGAGGCCAAGCGGGTCCTGCTGTCGCTGGAGGGCGTCCTTCCGGAGCCGCTGTTCTGAGGCCCGCTCCCGAGGGATCCTGGAAGCGGGAGATGGTGCGCCATGCGTACGGGCAACGAACCCATGACGGCGCGCAGCCCGCTGCGGCTGCGGTTCGGGCTGGCGTCCTTCGGGCTGGTGTGGACGGCCGCCGGGACGGCGTTCTTCGCGCTGGCGGGGCGGCCGGGGTGGGCGATCGCGTGCGGGGTGGTGATGCTCGTGACCGTGATCGACCTCGTCGTGATCATCCGGCACATCCGGCAGGGGCCGCACTACCAGCCCGGCCGGGACGTCCCGCCGTATGAGGCCGTCAGGAACACAAACCACCCCGGAGAGGGAAAAGGGGAGCCCTAGCCCCCGGAAAGTCTCAAGAGCCCGGTGGCTCGGCGCGGGCCGCCAGGAAGCGGCGGGCCTCGGCCGTCCCCCGCTCCCGCTCCTCCGGTGAGAGGCGCTCCCAGGCCGCCTGGGCGGTCTCGACGCTCTCGGTGAGCGCTTCCGAGTACGCGCCGACCCGTACCGCCTCGTGGAGGCGCATCCGGCCGGAGAGGACCTCCTGGGCCATCTCCCGCAGGACCTCACCACCGCTGCCGCCGGCGAGGTGCCGGAGCGCCTCGTGAACGACGCGGGCCCGGGCCCGGTCGCGGCCCGGGGTCACGAATTCCTCGAATCCGACGTGCTGTTCCGGCATCGCCCGGCCCCTTCTTCCATTCCGGCTTTCTTCCGTTCCGGCTTTCTTCCGTTCGGCGTCAGACGGCCGGGTGGTCGTAACCCGTACGCGGCAGCGGAAAGGCACCGAGCGAGGCCGCGATCTCGCCACCGGTCCGCCCGATCGCCGCACAGCTGACGTTCATGGCCACCTGCGCCGCGTTGAGGAGATTGGTCATCGCGGCCCATTCCGTGAGGATGGTCTTCGCCTCGGCGGCGCCGAGCGCGTACCCCATCGCGGCGCCCCATCCGGTCCATCCGGAGGCGGCGGAGGCCGCGACGGCGATGGAGACGGTGATGAGCGCGTCCAGGATCGCGCTGATGCACGCGGCCACGGCCTCGCCGGTGTACGCCACCGAGCGGGCGATCTCCCGGTATTCGTCGTCGATCGCGTACAGGGCGTCCCGCGCGTCCTCCAGGTTCTTGCGCAGGGCGTCGAAGTAGCCGTGCGCGGCGTCGGCCGCGTTCCCCTGCCAGGTCGCGCGGACGGCGCCGGTGCCGGAGCCGAGGTTCCGGGCGAGGTCGTCGCAGGAACGGCCCAGATTCCGCCAGACGTCGGCGCAGCGCGCGTACGACTCCCAGTCCCCGGCGAGGGCGTGCTTCGCGTATTCCATCGGGTCGCCCGGCACCATCAGCTCGGCCAGTTTCAGGAACCATCCGGCCGGGCTGAGGAAATCCCCGACGTCGTTGACGGGTTTCAGCGGATGGACGAACTCCGCGGGCTCGCGGGGCGGGGTGAGGTGGCGGGTCGGCTCGGCCATGTCGGCGAAGCCCATGTCGGCGGAGTCCATGTCCGGGTCAGCGCCTCGCCCGGCCGTAGGCCGCGTCCGTCTCGGTGGCGACCGCGAGATCCGTGCGCCGGTAGTACGAGGCGGCGGCGTCCAGTTCCCGCGCCGATTCCCGGAGCACGGCGGTCAGCCGGTCGAGGGTGCGCAGGACGGTGTCCCGTACGTCGGCGTGATGCCCCGCGAGTAATCCCAGCAGCCCGTGTTCCATGAAGTCGAACGAGGTGAATCCTCTGGTGTAGGAGGTCATTTCCGAGGCGTCCTCCGCGCCCCGGCCCACCTGCCGGGAGAATTCCTCCAACCGTTCCGTCTCCACCCGAAGTCGCCCGGACACGGCAGCCCTTTCCCTTTCGAAACGAACTCGGAGGTCGAATTGAACGCGGAGGCCGAATTGAACGCGGAGGCCCGAACGGGCCTCACGGCGATACGCACGCCATCAGGAAGCAGGCCAGCATGCCCACGCCTCCCACCCGGCGCAGCCACCGGACGTGTTCGGCCACCATGGCCCGGCGCAGCATTTCCCGCACCGCCTTGAACTGGCCGGCGGTCCTGGGGTGGAATCCGGCGACGGTGATCAGAACCCCGTGGGCCATGACCGGAAGCGCCATGAAGAGCAGGATCAGCCACCCCCAGAACGCGCGCGGGCTGACCAGCGAGTAGGTGCCCCATTCCCGGTACACCTTCACCCGCTCGCCGGGAACGTACGAGCCGTCGATCTCCGCGTCCGTGCGCACCGCGCCGCCGTCCACGGGGCGGAACACGCCGTCGCAGCTGGTGCCCTCGTGGCCGCTGCCCTTCCGGGTGACCCGGCAGTGGCCGATGGTCATGGTCCCCTGGTGGTCCGCGTAGCCGACGGCCTTCACCGCGGACGTGGCGGTGAACTCCATGAGCAGCAGTCCGGCCGCGACGAGGCAGACCCCGCCGAGGCGGGTCTTGAAGCTCGGCCGGGGAGTGGGCGCGAAGGGGCTCGCGCCGAGCAGTTCTGGCATGGCCATGGTCGTCGTTCCCCCTCGGAGCAGCCGCACGGTGACGCCGTTCGGGGCGACACGCTAGCGACGCGGAGAGGGGTGCCGCCGCCGGTACGCGCGGCCATCGGCCACGGGGCACGAGCCCGGAAGGCCCATAACCAAGGGCTCACCGAGCGCCATCGCCCACCGGCGGGGCGCGCACGGCCTCACCCGATCTGGTGAACGGCTCAGTCGGACAGCGCCGCCGCCCGCTCGCGCAGTTGCTCCCAGACGGCCCTGACCTGGGGCTCCAGCGCCTCCAGCGGGCCGTCGTTGTCGATGACCAGGTCCGCGACGGCCAGTCGCTCCTCGCGGGTGGCCTGGGCCGCCATCCGGGCGCGGGCCTCGTCGGGGGTCATGCCGCGCAGCCGGACGAGCCGGTCCAGCCGGGTCGCGGTGCCGGCGTCGATGACGACCACCAGGTCGTAGAGGGGGGCGAGCCCGTTCTCGGCGAGGAGGGGCACGTCGTGGACGACGACGGCGTCCTGGCCGGCGGCGGATTCCAGCTCGGCCGAGCGGGCGCGCACGAGGGGGTGCACGATGGCGTTGAGGGCGGCGAGCCGGCCCTTGTCGGCGAAGACGATCGCGCCCAGCGCGGGCCGGTCGAGGGCGCCCTCCGCGGTGAGGACGCCGGGCCCGAACTCGGCGACGACCGCCGCCAGTCCGGGCGTGCCCGGCTCCACCACTTCCCGCGCGATGCGGTCCGAGTCGACGACGACCGCTCCGTACGACGCGAGGAGCCGCGACACCTCGCTCTTGCCCGCGCCGATCCCGCCCGTGAGGCCCACCTTCAGCATGGGCCCCACGCTATCGGGCGGGGTGTCAGCGGCCGCCGTCGCCCTCCCTGTCGGCGAGGAATCGCTCGAATTCGGCGCCCAGTTCATCGGCGGAGGGCAGTTCGACCGGCTCGGCGACGAGGTTGCCCCGGGTCTCGGCCCCGGCCACCGCGTCGTACTGGTGCTCAAGGCCCCGGACGAGCGTGATCAGCTCCTCGTCGCCCTCGCCGAGCTGACGCTCGATCTCCTCCTGGGTGCGGTGCGCCGCGGTGCGCAGGGCGTGCGCGGCGTCGGGCAGGACGAGCCCGGTGGCGGCGGTGACCGCCTCCAGGGCCGTCAGCGCCGCGTCGGGGTAGGACGAGCGGGCGACGTAGTGCGGGACGTGGGCGGCGACGCCCAGGACGTCGTGGCCGGCCTCCGCGAGGCGGTACTCGACGAACGACTCGGCGCTGCCGGGCACCTGGGCCTCGTCGAAGTAGCTGCGGTGACCGGGCATCAGGTCGGTGCGGTTGCCGTGGGGGGTGATGCCGACGGGCCGGGTGTGGGGGACACCCATGGGGATGCCGTGGAAGTTGACGGACAGCCGTACGCCGAGCCGCTCCACGAGCAGGCGTACGGCGGCGGCGAAGCGCTCCCACTCCACATCCGGCTCGGGGCCGGTGAGCAGGAGGAACGGGGCGCCCGTGGCGTCCTGCACCAGGTACAGCTCCAGCTTCGGCGTCTCGTAGGCGGTCCAGCGGTCGCGCTGGAACGTCAGCAGGGGGCGCCGCGCGCGGTAGTCGATGAGCCGGTCGTGGTCGAAGCGGGCCACGACCTGGTGCGGCAGGTCGCCCAGCAGCCGCTTGACGATCAGCTCGCCCGTCTCACCGGCGTCGATGTAGCCCTCGAAGTGGTAGAGCATGACCAGTCCGGCCGTGTCCTGGGCAAGAGCCAGGTCGGCGACGGCGAGCCCCTTGGGCTCCCATTCGTACAAACCCTGCGGATCCAACACGGTGACCGTTCCTCCTCATGTTCCTTGAGGGAGAACGTTCTTGGGGACCGCCACCATTCCCGTCCGGGCCGGAGCACGGGGGTGAAAAGGGCGCGGGGTGAAAAGGGGCGGCAGACGCGCGTAAGGCCCGCTCTCCAAGGAGAGCGGGCCTTACATCGGTCAGCTATTCAGCCGAGCGCGGTCGGTCAGAGCCTCAGCTCTGGCCGCCGGCGAGCTTCTCGCGCAGGGCGGCGAGAGCCTCGTCCGACGCCAGGGCGCCGGAGGTGTCGGCCGACTCCGAGGAGTACGAGCCACCGGCCGGAGCGGCCTGCGCGGCGTCCTGGTCGCCGGCGGCGGCAGCCTCGGCGTCCGCCTCGCGGGACTTGATGACCTGCGCCTGGTGCTGCTCGAAGCGCTGCTGCGCCTCGGCGTACTGGCGCTCCCACTCCTCGCGCTGCTTCTCGTAACCCGGCAGCCAGTCGTTGGCCTCGGGGTCGAAGCCCTCGGGGTAGATGTAGTTGCCCTGGTCGTCGTAGGACGCGGCCATGCCGTACAGGGTCGGGTCGAACTCGACCACGGACGGGTCGGCACCGAAGGACTCGTTGGCCTGCTTCAGCGAGAGGCTGATGCGACGACGCTCGAGGTCGATGTCGATGACCTTGACGAAGATCTCGTCGTTGACCTGGACGACCTGCTCCGGGATCTCCACGTGGCGCTCGGCCAGCTCGGAGATGTGGACCAGGCCCTCGATGCCCTCGTCGACGCGCACGAACGCACCGAACGGAACGAGCTTGGTGACCTTACCCGGGACGACCTGACCGATCTGGTGGGTCCGGGCGAACTGCTGCCACGGGTCTTCCTGGGTGGCCTTGAGCGACAGGGAGACGCGCTCGCGGTCCATGTCGACGTCCAGGACCTCGACCGTGACCTCCTGGCCGACCTCGACGACCTCGGACGGGTGGTCGATGTGCTTCCAGGACAGCTCGGAGACGTGGACGAGACCGTCGACGCCGCCCAGGTCCACGAAGGCACCGAAGTTGACGATGGAGGAGACGACGCCGGAGCGCACCTGACCCTTCTGGAGGGTGGTGAGGAAGGTCTGGCGGACCTCGCTCTGGGTCTGCTCCAGCCAGGCGCGGCGGGACAGGACCACGTTGTTGCGGTTCTTGTCCAGCTCGATGATCTTGGCCTCGAGCTCCTTGCCCACGTAGGGCTGGAGGTCGCGGACACGACGCATCTCGACCAGGGAGGCCGGCAGGAAGCCACGGAGGCCGATGTCGAGGATGAGACCACCCTTGACGACCTCGATGACGGTACCGGTGACGATGCCGTCCTCTTCCTTGATCTTCTCGATGGTGCCCCAGGCGCGCTCGTACTGGGCGCGCTTCTTCGAGAGGATCAGGCGGCCTTCCTTGTCCTCCTTCTGGAGAACCAGGGCCTCGATCTCGTCGCCGACCTTGACGACCTCGTTCGGGTCGACGTCGTGCTTGATCGAGAGCTCGCGGGAGGGGATGACACCCTCGGTCTTGTAACCGATGTCGAGCAGGACCTCGTCCCGGTCGACCTTCACGATGACGCCGTCGACGATGTCGCCGTCGTTGAAGTACTTGATCGTCTCGTCGATCGCGGCGAGGAAGGCTTCCTCGTTACCGATGTCGTTGACCGCAACCTGCGGGGTGGTGGCGGTGGTCTCGGTGCTGCTCGTCATGTGGGAAAGGGCTCCGGTACGGACATTGAAGTCGTAGGTACTGCTACGCCGAGAGCCCGTATCACACACTGCCGAAGCCGGACAGCCTTGGAGGCGCACTCTCCGTGAAGAGCTTTTTGCCCGGCGGACCGGGAGCGCCTCGACAACCGAGGGGACATACAACAAGTGCGAGCGCGGCCTGCTCGGTCTGAGGCGCGCAGGCTCGCAGCGCAACTTGTAGCATACGGGGGCAGCCGGACACGGTCAATGCGCGAAGGCGCACACCCGGGATGAATCGCAGCAAATCCGGCACAACTCGGGTTGTGCGAGGCCACGGGGGTCCCGGAGCACCCCGGCGCGCCACCCCCCGGACGGCCCTGCGGACCCCTTGGCGGCACGCTCCGGAGGGGAACCTGCGAAGATCGGGTCCCCGTGACGCGTCGACCCGCCTCCGAGCCCGCCGCGCACCACCGACCGACCACCCCACCGCCGGCCGGCACACGGCCCAGGCGCGACCGCCGGGATGATCAGATGACCCAAGAATACGAGCCCGAGGCCACCCGCCGTGAGACCGGCGAGGCCGAGAGCAGCCGGGCCAGTCGCGGCTGGTGGGACCGGAACGCCGACGAGTACCAGAACGAGCACGGCGGCTTCCTCGGCGACGACCGCTTCGTCTGGGGGCCCGAGGGCCTCGACGAGGCGGAGGCCGCCCTGCTGGGCCCGGCGGAGTCGCTCAAGGGCCGGGACGTCCTGGAGATCGGCGCCGGCGCCGCCCAGTGCTCGCGCTGGCTGGCCGCGCGGGGCGCCCGCCCGGTGGCCCTCGACCTCTCCCACCGGCAGCTCCAGCACGCCCTGCGGATCGGCGTGGACTTCCCCCTCGTGGAGGCCGACGCCTGCGCCCTGCCCTTCGCGGACGGCTCCTTCGACCTGGCCTGCTCCGCGTACGGCGCGGTGCCGTTCGTGGCCGAGCCGGTGCGGCTGATGCGCGAGGTGCGGCGGGTACTGCGACCGGGTGGCCGCTGGGTCTTCTCGGTGACCCACCCCATCCGCTGGGCGTTCCCCGACGAGCCCGGGCCCGAGGGGCTGTCCGTCGCCGCGTCGTACTTCGACCGCACGCCGTACGTGGAACAGGACGAGACCGGCCGGGCGGTGTACGTGGAGCACCACCGGACGGTCGGGGACCGGGTGCGGGATGTCGTGGCCGCGGGCTTCCGGCTGGTCGACCTGGTCGAGCCGGAGTGGCCCGCGTGGAACCAGCAGGAGTGGGGTGGCTGGTCCCCGCTGCGGGGGCATCTGATTCCGGGGACGGCGATCTTCGTCTGCGAGCGGGACTGACCCTGCGGGCGGCTTCCGGGAGACGGCGGTTTGTCGGCTGCCGGCCGTCGGTGGCTGGTCGCGCCCACGCGGCGGTAGCCGCACATCGACGCTGCCCCGCGCCCCTTACGGGGCGTCTCGGTAGGTGGGTGAGACTTGAGGCGTGATCCGTGATGACGCTCTTGCTCAGCTGCCTGTGCGGTCCGTGCTGCCTGCCCTGGGGGAGGCCCTGGACGGGCACGGTGCGGCCGTACTGTGCGCGCCGCCCGGGACCGGGAAGACGACGCTCGTGCCGCTGGCGCTGGCCGGGCTGACCGGCTCCGGGCCGGTGCGCCGCGTCCTGGTCGCCGAGCCCCGCCGGATCGCCGCGCGCGCCGCCGCGCGGCGGATGGCGTGGCTGCTGGGCGAGGAGGTCGGCGGGAAGGTCGGCTTCACCGTGCGCGGCGAGCGCCGGGCCGGGCCCTCGACCGTGGTGGAGGTCGTCACCACCGGTGTCCTGCTCCAGCGCCTCCAGCGCGACCCGGAGCTCGCCGGCGTCGACGTCGTCGTGCTCGACGAGTGCCACGAACGCCATCTGGACGCCGACACCGCCGCCGCCTTCCTCCTGGACGTCCGGGCCGCGCTGCGCCCGGAGCTGCGGCTGGTGGCCGCGTCGGCGACGACGGACGCCGAGGGCTGGGCGCGGCTGCTGGGCGGCGCGCCGGTGGTGGAGGCGGCGGGGGTGTCGCACCCCGTGGAGGTGGTGTGGGCACCGCCGGAGCGCGCGATACGGCCGCCGCACGGCATGCGTGTGGATCCGGCGCTGCTGGAGCACGTGGCCGCCGTGGTGCGGCGGGCGCTGCGCGAGCGGGAGGGCGACGTGCTCTGCTTCCTCCCCGGCGTGGGCGAGATCGGCCGGGTCGCGGGGCTGCTGGGCGGGGCACCCGGCGGGGCCGAGGTGCTCCAGGTGCACGGGCGGGCCCCGGCCGCCGTGCAGGACGCGGTGCTGGCCGGCGGCACCGGGACGCGGCGCGTGGTGCTGGCGACCTCGGTGGCCGAGTCGAGCCTGACCGTGCCGGGCGTACGGGTCGTGGTGGACGCCGGGCTGGCCCGGGAGCCGCGCATGGACCACGCCCGGGGGCTGAGCGCGCTGACGACCGTACGGGCGTCCCGCGCGTCCGGGCGGCAGCGGGCGGGCCGCGCGGGGCGCGAGGCCCCGGGGGCGGTGTACCGCTGCTGGACGGAGGCGGACGAGACGCGGCTGCCCGCGTTCCCGGCGGCGGAGATCACCGTGGCGGACCTGACGGCGTTCGCGCTGCAGGCCGCCTGCTGGGGCGATCCCGACGCGACCGGCCTCGCGCTGCTCGACGCCCCGCCGGCCGGCGCCCTGGCGGCCGCGCGGTCGGTGCTGACGGCCACGGGCGCCGTGGACGCCGACGGGCGGCCCACCGACCGGGGCCGGCGCATGGCGCGCCTGGGGGTGCACCCCCGGCTCGCGCGCGCCCTCCTGGACGGCGCGCGCGAGGTCGGCGCACGCCGGGCGGCGGAGGTCGTGGCGCTGCTGAGCGAGGAACCACCGAGGGAGTACGGGGACGATCTGGCGGCGGCGTGGCGCTCCGCCCGGCGCGGGAACGACGCCTACGGCGCCCGCTGGCGCGCGGAGGCGCGCAGGCTGGAGAGCGCGCTGCGGAGCGTCTCCGAGGAGCCCGCCGCGGCCGCGTCCCGCGCGGACACCAGCGGCACCGGCGACTCCGACGACGCCGTCGCCGGCCTGATTGCCGCGCTCGCGTTCCCCGAGCGCGTGGCGCGGCTGCGCGGCGGGGCCTCGTACCTGATGGTGTCGGGCACGGGCGCCGAGCTGGGTGACGGGTCGCGGCTGCGCACCGCGCCCTGGCTCGCGGTGGCCGTGGCGGACCGGCCCGTCGCCGCCGCGTCGGCGCGGGTGCGGCTGGGCGCGGTGATCGACGAGGAGACGGCACGGGCCGCCGCCGGGTCGCTGCTCGACGAGGGCGAGGAGGTGCGCTGGTCGGAGGAGCGGCGCGACGTCGTGGCCCGGCGCGTGGCCCGGCTGGGCGCGGTGGAGCTGACCGCGAGCGTGCTGAACGCGCCGGATCGGGGGCTGGTGCGGGCGGCGCTGCTGGAGGGGCTGCGCCGCGAGGGCCCGGGGCTGCTGCGGTGGGGCGCGGAGGGGGCGGCGCTGCGGCAGCGGCTGGCGTTCCTCCGCCGTGAGCTGGGCGAGCCGTGGCCGGACGTGTCCGACGAGGCGCTGCTGGCGCGGGCGGACGAATGGCTGGGCGTGGAGCTGGACCGGGCCCGCAGGCGCGCGGATCTGGAGCGGCTGGACGCGGGGGCGGCGCTGGAGCGGCTGCTGCCGTGGGCGAGCGGTGACGCCGTGCGGCTGGCCGAGCTGGCGCCGGAGCGCATCGAGGTGCCGAGCGGCTCACGGATCCGGGTGGACTACGGCGGTGAGCAGCCCGTGCTGGCGGTCAAGCTCCAGGAGCTCTTCGGGTTGCACGAGACGCCCCGGGTCGCGGGAGGGCGGGTGCCCGTCCTCGTCCATCTGCTGTCCCCGGCGGGGCGTCCGGCGGCGGTCACCGCGGATCTGGCGTCGTTCTGGCGGGACGGCTACCGGTCCGTACGGGCCGAGCTGCGCGGCCGGTATCCGCGGCACCCCTGGCCGGAGGACCCGGCCACGGCCACCGCGACGCGCCGCGCCAACGCCAGGCGCTAGGCGCTAGCGCGTCGCCTCGCGGACGACCGGGCGTGACGCGTCCCGTCCGCCGGCCTCGCCGTCAGGGGAGGTACCGCTCCAGCGCGGCGGCTCCCTTTTCCTCTATGTGGCGCCTGGCCGCCTCGACGCGTTCGGGGGTCACGTCGTGGCCGGAGGCCATGACGAGGTCCTCGGGGTCGAAGGGCCGCTCGCCGCCGGTGTAGAGCCGGCTGGGGCGGGACGGGGTGGACGCGTCCTCCGGGGAATCCTTCACGGCGGGCCTCCTCTGCTCAGGCGACCTCTTTCGGGGTCACCCGTTCGGGTTTCCCTCCATCGTGTGCCCGGTCCGCCGCGACCGCACGCCGATCTCGGGCCTCCAGGGCGAGGGAGAGCGCGAGCAGGACGCCGCCGAGGCCGAGGAGGCCCCAGGGGAGGTAGCTGGTGAGCAGGAGTACCAGCTGCCGTTGCGAGGCCACGAGGGCGACGGTCGAGTCGACGTGGTCGGGGCGCATCTTCACATGGCCGGAGAAGGCGGGGATCGGTTCCTTGCCGGGGGCGCCGGTCCAGCGCATCTCCTCGCGGTGGATCTCCTCGCCGTTGACGGGGGCGCCGGTGACGGGGTCGATCCAGAACATGCGCCGGGTGGTGTACCAGCGTTCCAGGCCGAGCTGCCGGACGGTGTCGGGACTGATGCCGAGCGGCAGCTTCCTGGGCAGGGCGACCTTGGTCCAGGGGATCGTCTGCTCGAAGTAGTAGACGTCCAGGCCGTGGAAGGTGCGGGTGCCCTTGTAGTGGATGGGCGCGGAGGTGCGGGTCATCAGGTCGAAGTAGCGGTAGTCGCGTTTCTCGACGAGGAACGGCCATTTGAACTCGATGCCGTCGCGGCGCACCGGGGTGCCGTCGACGTGTTCGCCGCCCGCGTGGACGGGCTCCTGGCTGTGGGCGTCGAAGACGTACCGCTCGGGGATCATGGAGACCATGGCGCCGTCCGGGCCGGCGGCGTAGGAGAGGGTGTCCCAGACGACGACGTCGCGGCCGGTCTCGGCGCCGACCTCCCGGGCCTTCTCGACGTTGCCCTTGAGGGTCTGGACCACGGTGAGGCGGGGGACGGTGCGGGGCTTGAGGGTGTCGTAGTCGATGAGGGTGGCGTTCTCGGCCTCCATGACGACGGTCCGGTACTGGCCGGCGGGGACCTTGGCCAGGCGGGGGAAGGCGTACCAGCGCAGCAGGGGTGACAGCGCGGCGCAGAAGACCGCGAAGGCCAGCAGTACGAGGCTCGCCCGTCGGCGCATGGCGGGGCCGCTCCGCTAGGGCCGGGCGGGGGCGGAGGTGAGCAGGGGCTCGGGGGAGGTCTCGCCCCGGGGCGGGCCGACGGCCGTGACGGCGAGGACGAGGGCGAAGGCGGCGGCCAGTCCGATGGCCGCGGCGGCCAGTGCGCGCATGCGGAGCCTCCCGGCGGATTCCCCTCACCTGACGAGGCGTCAGGTGAGGGGGAACGGTAGCAACGCCCGGCGCGGAAGAGAACAACGCCGTACGGCCCGCCCCGGCGAACGATCGCCGGGAACGGGCCGTAGGACATCGCACGCGCGGGCGTCAGTGCGCGGCGGACTCCCAGTCCCCGCCGACACCCACCGACACGTCCAGCGGGGCGCGCAGCTCGACGGCGCCGGCCATCTCGCGACGGACCAGCTCCTCCACCTTCTCCCGCTCCCCCGGCGCGATCTCCAGCACGATTTCGTCGTGCACCTGGAGCAGCATCCGGGAGGTGAGCTTCTCCGCCGCCAGGGACTCGGCCACCCGCAGCATCGCGATCTTGACGATGTCGGCGGCCGTGCCCTGGATCGGGGCGTTCAGCGCCATCCGCTCGGCCATCTCGCGCCGCTGCCGGTTGTCGCTGTTGAGATCCGGCAGGTAGCGGCGCCGGCCCAGCATCGTCTCGGTGTAGCCCGTGGCACGGGCCTCCTCGACGACGCGCTGCAGGTAATCGCGCACGCCGCCGAACCGCTCGAAGAACGTGTCCATCAGACGACGCGCCTCGTCCGGCATGATGTTCAGCTGCTGCGAGAGCCCGAACGCCGACAGCCCGTACGCCAGGCCGTACGACATCGCCTTGATCTTCCGGCGCATCTCGGGGTCGACCTCGCTCTTGGCGACGCCGAACACCTGGGAGGCGACCGTCGTGTGGAGGTCCTCACCGGAGGTGAACGCCTCGATCAGGCCCTCGTCCTCCGAGAGGTGGGCCATCACCCGCAGCTCGATCTGGCTGTAGTCGGCCGTCATCAGCGACTCGAAGCCCTCGCCGACCACGAAGCCCCGGCGGATGGCACGGCCCTCGTCCGTCCGCACCGGGATGTTCTGGAGGTTGGGGTCGGTGGAGGACAGCCGGCCCGTGGCCGCCACGGTCTGGTTGAACGTGGTGTGGATCCGGCCGTCGGCGGCGATCGCCTTGATCAGGCCCTCGACCGTGGAGCGCAGCTTGGACTGCTCACGGTGCCGCAGCATGATCACCGGCAGCTCGTTGTCCGTCTGCGCGGCGAGCCAGGCCAGCGCGTCCGCGTCCGTGGTGAAGCCCGTCTTGGTCTTCTTCGTCCTCGGCAGGCCCAGCTCGCCGAAGAGGACCTCCTGGAGCTGCTTGGGCGAGCCCAGGTTGAACTCGCGGCCCGCCGCCAGATGCGCCGACTCCACCGCCTGCTGCACGGCCGCGGCGAACTGCTGCTCCATGCGCTCCAGCCAGCCCCGGTCGGCGGCGATGCCCGCCCGCTCGCACGCGGACAGCACGGCACTCGTCGGCAGCTCCACATCGGCCAGCAGCCGCGCGGCGCCCACCTCCTCGACCCGCCCGGCGAACGCGCCGCCCAGATCCAGAACGGTACGGGCCCGGCCCATCAGCGCGTCCGCCTCGGCCTGCTCGTCGGCGCCGAAGGCCAGCTGGCCGTCACCGGCCGCGGCCGTGGCCAGCTCGCGCCCCAGGTACTCCACCGACAGCGCGTCCAGCGCGAACGACCGGCGCCCCGGCTTGACCAGGTACGCGGCCAGCGCCGTGTCCATCGTCACGCCCTCGACCGACCAGCCGTGATCGGCGAAGACCCGCATCGCGGCCTTCGCGTCGTGCATCACCTTCGGACGCGCCGGGTCCGCGCTCCACGCGGCGAACGCCCGCTCGTCGGCCTCGTCCAGCTCCGCCGGGTCGAACCACGCGGCCGGGCCCTCGCCCGTCGCCAGCGCGATCTCCGCGCCCCGGCCACTGCCCTTCGCCCACGAATCCGTGATCGCCACACCCAGCGGGCCCGCACCGTGCTCGGCCAGCCAGGGCGCCAGAGCGCCCGTGCCCAGCACCACGCCGTCGACCTCGGCGCCCGCCTCCGGGGCCGGCTCCTCGGCCGAGTCGGCGCCCGGGTCGGCCGCCAGCAGCCGGTCCCGCAGACCCTGGTTGCGGATCTCCAGGCCCTCCAGGAACGTCACCAGCGCGTTCCGGTCGTAGGCCCGGCGCTCCAGATCGTCCGGATGCGTGGACAGCGCCACGTCCCGCACCATCTCGGTCAGCCGGCGGTTGAGCTTGACCGCCTCCAGGTGGTCGCGCAGATTCTGCCCGGCCTTGCCCTTGACCTCGTCGACCCGCTCGACGAGCTCCGCGAACGAACCGAACTGGTTGATCCACTTCGTGGCCGTCTTCTCACCGACACCCGGGATGCCCGGCAGATTGTCCGACGGGTCGCCGCGCAGCGCCGCGAAGTCCGGATACTGCGACGGGGACAGCCCGTACTTCTCCTGGACCTTCTCCGGAGTGAAGCGCGTCAGCTCCGAGACGCCCTTCGTCGGGTACAGCACCGTGACCGCGTCGGTGATCAGCTGGAAGGAATCACGGTCGCCCGTGACGATCGAGACCTCGAAGCCCTCGGCCTCCGCCTCCGTCGCCAGCGTGGCGATGACGTCGTCGGCCTCGAAGCCGTCCACCGCGAAACGCCGCACGTTCATCGCGTCCAGCAGCTCGCCGATCAGCTTCACCTGACCCTTGAACTCGTCCGGCGTCGCCGAACGCGTCGCCTTGTACTCGGGGTACTCCTCCGAGCGCCACGTCTTCCGCGACACGTCGAACGCCACCGCGAAATGCGTGGGCCGCTCATCACGCAGCGTATTGGCCAGCATCGACGCGAAGCCGTACACCGCGTTCGTCGTCTGACCGGCCGACGTCGTGAAGTTCTCGGCGGGCAGCGCGAAGAACGCCCGGTACGCCATGGAGTGCCCGTCCATCAACAGCAGACGGGGACGGCCTCCCCCGGCGTCGCCGGTCGGGTCGTTCGCTTCGGTCGGGGTATTCGATGCCTTGGATGCCACGCCCCCGATCCTGCCACGGCCCACTGACAGTGGAGTGCCACCGGGCCGCGACCGACCCGTCAGGCTCGACCCAGTCCGGCAGCGCTCCGGGCGCCTCATGGCACGATCAGATCCATACGATGGATCAACCGCTCCCCAGCACAAGGGAGAGCGAGGTGACTCCGTCCACCGCCGACGCGACGGACTTCCAACCCATTGGGTTGCGGTCCAGCCCGAACCGGTCCCTTACGGAACAAGCGGAAGCTACCACAGGAGGAAACCGATGGCAGGCAATCCGCCCACGGATGACCCCATCCAGGACGCGCCCAGCGTCACCGCCCCGCAGCACGCCGCCGCCGGGCTTCCCGCCATCGCCCACTCACTGCGCATGGCCCACGAGCAGATGGGCGTCCGCCGCACCGCCCTGACCCTCCTCAAGGTCAACCAGAAGAACGGCTTCGACTGCCCCGGCTGCGCCTGGCCCGAGCCCGACAAGCGCCACGCCGCCGAATTCTGCGAGAACGGCGCCAAGGCCGTCGCCGAGGAAGCCACCCTCCGCCGCGTCACCCCGGACTTCTTCGCCGCCCACTCCGTCGCCGACCTCGCCGGACGCAGCGGCTACTGGCTCGGCCAGCAGGGCCGCCTCACCCACCCCATGTACCTCGCCGAGGGCGCCACCACCTACGAACCCGTCACCTGGGAACGCGCCTTCGACATCGTCGCCGAGGAACTCCAGGCCCTCGCCACCCCCGACGAAGCCGTCTTCTACACCTCCGGCCGCACCAGCAACGAAGCCGCCTTCCTCTACCAGCTCTTCGCCCGCGAGTTCGGCACCAACAATCTGCCGGACTGCTCCAACATGTGCCACGAGTCCTCCGGCTCCGCGCTCACCGAGACCATCGGCATCGGCAAGGGCAGCGTCCTGCTGGACGACCTCTACAAGGCCGACCTGATCATCGTCGCCGGCCAGAACCCGGGCACCAACCACCCCCGCATGCTCAGCGCCCTGGAGAAGGCCAAGCGCGGCGGCACCCGGATCATCACCGTCAACCCGCTCCCCGAAGCGGGCCTGGAACGCTTCAAGAACCCGCAGAACGCCCGCGGCCTCGCCGCCGGCGGCACCGCCCTCACCGACCTCTTCCTGCAGATCCGCCTCGGCGGCGACCAGGCCCTCTTCCGCCTCCTCAACCGCCTGATCCTCGAAACCGAAGGCGCCGTCGACACCGCCTTCGTCGACGAGCACACCCACGGCTTCGAGGACTTCGCCCACGCCGCCCGCACCGCCGACTGGGACGAGACCCTCCACGCCACCGGACTGCGCCGCGAGGAGATCGAAACCGCCCTGCGCATGGTCCTGGACTCCCGGCGCGTCATCGTCTGCTGGGCCATGGGCCTCACCCAGCACAAGCACGCCGTCCCCACCATCAAGGAAGTCGTCAACTTCCTCCTCCTGCGCGGCAACATCGGCCGCCCCGGCGCCGGCGTCTGCCCCGTCCGCGGCCACAGCAACGTCCAGGGCGACCGCACGATGGGCATCTTCGAACGCCCCGCCCCCGCCTTCCTCGACGCCCTCGAGAAGGAATTCGGCTTCACCCCGCCCCGCGAACACGGCCTCGACGTCGTCCGCGCCATCCGCGCCCTGCGCGACGGACAGGCCAAGGTCTTCTTCGCCATGGGCGGCAACTTCGTCTCCGCCACACCCGACACCGACGTCACCGAAGCCGCCGTCCGACGCGCCCGGCTCACCGTCCACGTCTCCACCAAGCTCAACCGCTCCCACGTGATCACCGGCGCCCGCGCCCTGATCCTCCCCACCCTCGGCCGCACCGAACGCGACCGCCAGCAGGCCGGCGACCAGTTCGTCACCGTCGAGGACTCCATGGGCATGGTCCACGCCTCCCGCGGCCGCCTCGAACCCGCGAGCCCCCAGCTCCTCTCCGAGCCCGCCATCGTCTGCCGCCTGGCCCGCCGCACCCTCGGCGAGGCCAGCCCCACGCCCTGGGAAGACTTCGAACGCGACTACGCGACGATCCGCGACCGCATCGCCCGCGTCATCCCCGGCTTCGAGGACTTCAACGCCCGCGTCGCCCGCCCCGGCGGCTTCACCCTCCCCCACGCCCCCCGCGACGCCCGCCGCTTCCCCACCGCGACCGGCAAGGCCAACTTCAGCGCCACCCCCGTCGAGTACCCGCGGGTGCCCGAAGGGCGGTTGCTGCTGCAGACCCTGCGCTCGCACGACCAGTACAACACCACCATCTACGGCCTCGACGACCGCTACCGCGGCATCAAGAACGGCCGCCGCGTCGTCCTGCTCCACCCCGACGACGCCCGCGAGCGCGGCCTCGCCGACGGGGCGTACGCCGACCTCGTCAGCGAATGGACCGACGGCACCGAACGCCGCGCGCCCGGCTTCCGCGTCGTCCACTACCCCACGACGCGCGGCTGCGCGGCCGCGTACTACCCCGAGACCAACGTGCTCGTACCGCTCGACCACACCGCCGACACCAGCAACACGCCCGCCAGCAAGTCCGTCGTCATCCGGCTCGAGCCGGCAACAGCATCCGCAGCCGCATCCGCAGCCGCGGACAGCGGGCGTTAACGGCAGTTGACGACAGGACGGTCCGGCTGAAAAAACGTTCACAACACAATGACCACGGGCGATCGGAGCCGCAGCGCATGGGCGAGCACAGCAAGACCACGTTCCCGCAGGACATCCTCGACCAGTGGGCCGACAGCGGGCTCGACCTCAACGCCCTGTTCTCCGCCGGCCACCTGGGCGAGCGCATGAGCGTCACCGTCGTCGAGGCCTCCCCCGAACGCGTCGTCGGCACCATGCCCGTCGAGGGCAACACCCAGCCCTACGGCCTGCTGCACGGCGGCGCCTCCGCCGTCCTCGCCGAGACCCTGGGCTCGGTGGGCGCCATGCTCCACGGCGGGCCCACCCGGATCGCCGTCGGCGTCGACCTCAACTGCACCCACCACCGCGGCGTCCGCTCCGGCCTCGTCACCGGCGTCGCCACCCCCGTCCACCGCGGCCGCACCTCCGCCACCTACGAGATCGCCATCACCGACGAGCAGGACCGCCGCGTCTGCTCCGCCCGCCTCACCTGCGTCATCCGCGAGCAGACGGCAGGCTGACGCACAGCCGACGGACCCACCCGCGCCACGACGACGGCCGGCCACGGAACCCCGTGGCCGGCCGTCGCGCGTCCCGGCACCCGGCGACGACCGAAAAGCGGAGTGTGATCTCCGTCATAACAAGAAAGTCACAGCATCGTCGTCACCTCTGCCCGACCCCCGCGCCCACCCCCTACAGTCGCGGCACATCGTGACCGCCGGGCCGTTCGTCCAGCACACCGCAGCCATCCCGCACAGCACCTTCCCACCCCGCGCCCGAAGCCGCCCGGCGAATGACACGGCACCTCTCCAGAGGCCACCGCGCCAGGGAAAGGACCCAGCGTGCGCCACCGCTCCCTCACCATCCTCACCGCCGCGCTCACCACCGGAACCCTCGCCCTCACCGCTTGCGGATCACGCGACGCCGGGGACGGCAAGGACAACGGCGCCGGCGACGGCGGCGCGAAGACCACCGTGACCATCGGCGTCGACGCCCCGCTGACCGGCTCGCTCTCCCCCTTCGGGCAGGGCATCAAGAACTCCGTCGACCTCGCCGTGCGCACCGCCAACAAGAACAACGAGGTCAAGGGCGTCACCTTCCGGACCACCGCCCTCGACGACCAGGCCGTCCCCGGCACCGGACAGCAGAACGCCGCCAAACTCGCCGCCGACAAGAACGTCCTCGGCGTCGTCGGCCCCATGAACTCCGGCGTCGCCCAGTCCATGCAGGGCGTCTTCGAGAAAGCCGGCCTCACCCTGGTCTCCCCCGCCAACACCAACCCCGCCCTCACCCAGGGCGACAACTGGGCCAAGGGCGAGAAGAACCGTCCCTTCAAGACCTATTTCCGCACCGCCACCACCGACATCATCCAGGGCCGCTTCGCCGCCCAGCACCTCTACAAGGAAGCCAAGAAGAAAAAGGCCTTCGTCGTCGACGACAAACAGACCTACGGCGTCGGCCTCGCCACCATCTTCGCCGAGGAATTCAAACGCCTCGGCGGCGAGATCGCCGGCACCGACCACCTCACCGTCAAGGAGACCGACTTCTCCGGCATCGCCAACAAGATCAAGAACTCCGGGGCCGACTCCGTCTACTTCGGCGGCCAGTTCCCCGAAGCCGGCCTCCTCTCCGACCAGGTCAAGAAGGCCGGCGCCCGCATCCCCCTCATGGGCGGCGACGGCATCTACAACCCCGGCTTCATCACCGCCTCCGGCGAACCCAACGACGGCGACCTCGCCACCTCCGTCGGCTACCCCGTCGAAGAACTCGACTCCGCCAAGAAATTCGTCCAGGGCTACAAGGACGCCGGCTACAAGGACGCCTACGCCACCTACGGCGGATACTCCTACGACGCCGCCTGGGCCATCGTCCAGGCCGTCAAGAAGACCGTCGAGGACAACAACGGCAAATTCCCCGCCGACGCCCGCGACAAAGTCCTCGGCGCCATGTCCAAGGTCTCCTTCGACGGCGTCACAGGAAAAGTCTCCTTCGACCAGTACGGCGACACCACCAACAAACAACTCACCGTCTACCAGGTCGTAGGCGGGGCCTGGAAATCCCTCAAGAGCGCCACCTTCCAGGACTGACCGGGCCACCCGCGCGAAGGACCCGCACCCGCGCACCCCTCGCGCGGCACCGCCCACCACACCCCACGGGGAGGCACGCGGTGCACGAACTGCCGCAGACACTGGTCAGCGGACTCGCACTGGGAACGCTCTACGGCCTCATCGCCATCGGCTACACGATGGTCTACGGCATCGTCCAGCTCATCAACTTCGCCCACGGCGAGATCGTCATGATCGGAGGCTTCGGCGCCCTCACCGTCCGGCTCTGGCTCCCCGACACCGTCCCCCTCACCGCCGCCCTCCCCCTCATGCTCCTCGGCGGCGCCGTCACCTCCGTCGCCGTCGCCACCGCCGCCGAACGCTTCGCCTACCGACCCCTCCGCGACGCCCCCCGCCTCGCCCCCCTCATCACCGCGATCGGCCTGTCCATCGCCCTCCAGCAACTCGTCTGGGCCTTCTACCCCGACGCCAAGAAATCCCGCAGCTTCCCGCAGTTCCACGGCGACGCCTTCGAACTCACCGGCAACGTCCACCTCCAGCGCGACGATGTCTTCGTCCTCGTCGCCGCACCCCTGTGCATGCTCGCCCTCGGCCTCTTCGTCGCCCGGAGCCGCACCGGACGCGCCATGCAGGCCACCGCCCAGGACCCCGACACCGCCCGGCTCATGGGCATCGACACCGACCGCATCATCGTCCTCGCCTTCGCCATCGGCGGCGCCTTCGCGGCCGTCGCCGCCGTCGCCCAAGGACTCCGCGCCGGACAGATCAACTTCGAGATGGGCTTCATCCTCGGCCTCAAGGCCTTCACCGCCGCCGTCCTCGGCGGCATCGGCAACATCTACGGCGCCATGCTCGGCGGCGTCGTCCTCGGCATCGCCGAGACCGCCTCCACCACCTACATCCAGCACATCCCCGGAATGCAGCAGCTCGGCGGCGGAGGCTGGAAGGACGTCTGGGCCTTCGTCCTGCTCATCGTCGTCCTCCTCGTGCGGCCACAGGGCCTGCTCGGCGAACGCGTCGCGGATCGGGCGTGAGACCCATGACCCCACAACACCACCGCACCGGCACCGGCACCGGTGCCGGCACCGGCCGCCGCGCCATCGCCCGGCTCGGTCTGCCCCTCATCCCGCTGCCCGCCACCACCGCCAAGATCCTCACGGCCGGCGGAGCACTCCTCACCCTCCTCTCCACCTTCCTCCCCTGGACCTGGACCCGCGCCTTCCCCGGCAACCTCACCGTCACCGGCTACCCCGGCGGCCTCCAGATCCTCACCCTCACCGGCGCGGCCCTCACCCTGGCCCAAGTCCTCGCCACCGCCGGCCCCACCGGCCTTCCCGGCCTCCGCTGGCTCAACCCCTCCGGCCGCCACACCGCCGCCCTCCTCCTGGCCGCCGGCACACTGGCCACCACCTGGTACTCGCTCATCGCCATCGCCGCCCGCCTCGGCGGACTCGTCAACCTCGAACCCGGCGGCTACCTCGCCGGAGCGGCCGCCCTCACCACCCTCACGGGCGCCCTCGCCCTCCCCCACACCCCCGCACGCCCCCTGCCACCGGCCCGCGCCCTGCCCGCATGGGCCGAAATCGCCGTCATCGCCGCCGTGTTCGGACTCGCTCTCCACGTCCTCACCTACGGCATCGGCACCGCCTACGGCGAACTCTTCACCGGCTTCCTCCTGCTCACCGGCTTCACCACCGCCGCCCTCTTCGCCGACGGACTGGGCGCCCGGCTCACCGCCCTCACCCACCGGCACCGCCGCGTCACCCTCACCGCGGCCCTCGTCACCGCCGTCCTCTTCCCTCTCACCCAGGACACCGACGAATACACCCTCATCATCGTCAACATCCTCATCTTCGCCACCGTCGCCCTCGGCCTGAACGTCGTCGTCGGCCTCGCCGGCCTCCTCGACCTCGGCTACGTGGCGTTCCTCGGCGTCGGCGCCTACACCGCCGCCCTCGTCTCCGGCTCCACCGCCTCCACCCTCCACATCCACTTCCCCTTCTGGGCCGCCGTCCTCACCGGCGCCGCCGCCTCTCTCGTCTTCGGCGTCGTCATCGGCGCCCCCACCCTCCGGCTCCGCGGCGACTACCTCGCCATCGTCACCCTCGGCTTCGGCGAGATCTTCCGCATCACCGTCGGCAACCTCAACGGAGAATCCGGCCCCTCACTCACCAACGGCCCCAACGGCATCCCCAACATCCCCGACCTCGTCATCCTCGGCTACGACTTCGGCGCCAAACACTCCCTCGGCAGCCTCACCCTCACCCCGTTCGCCAACTACTACCTCCTGATGCTCTTCTTCACCGCCCTCGTCGTCCTCGTCTTCAGCCGCGCCGGAAACTCCCGCATCGGCCGCGCCTGGGTCGCCATCCGCGAGGACGAGACCGCCGCCACCGCCATGGGCATCAACGGCTTCCGCCTCAAACTCATCGCCTTCGCCCTCGGCGCCACCCTCGCCGGACTAGCCGGCACCGTCCAGGCCCACGTCGCCTACACCGTCGTCCCCGAGCAATACGTCTTCGCCGGACCCGTACCGCCCAACTCCGCGTTCCTGCTGGCCGCCGTCATCCTCGGCGGCATGGGCACCATCACCGGCCCCCTCCTCGGCGCCGCGCTGCTCTACCTCATCCCCGCCAAACTCCAGTTCCTCCAGGACTACCAGCTCCTCGCCTTCGGCCTCGCCCTCATCCTCCTCATGCGCTTCCGGCCCGAAGGGATCATCCCCAACCGCCGCCGGCAGCTGGAGTTCCACGAAGCCTCGACCGACCCGGGCCCGGGCGCCGACGGCAACGGCAACGGCAACGGCAACGGCAACGGGCTCACCAAGGCGGAGGCATAACCACCATGACGACCACAGCCGCCGCAACCACCGCCCCCGTCCTCACCGCCACCGGCGTCACCATGCGCTTCGGCGGACTCACCGCCGTACGAGCCGTCGACCTCACCGTCCACCGGAACCAGATCGTCGGGCTGATCGGCCCCAACGGCGCCGGAAAAACCACCTTCTTCAACTGCCTCACCGGCCTCTACACCCCCACCGAAGGCACCGTCACCTACCGCGACACCGTCCTCCCGCCCAAACCCCACCTCGTCACCCAGGCCGGCATCGCCCGCACCTTCCAGAACATCCGCCTCTTCGCCAATATG
Source organism: Streptomyces luteoverticillatus (assembly GCF_003970715.1). Lineage (NCBI taxonomy): Bacteria > Bacillati > Actinomycetota > Actinomycetes > Kitasatosporales > Streptomycetaceae > Streptomyces > Streptomyces luteoverticillatus. The sequence continues at coordinate 1,829,568 of NZ_CP034587.1, forward strand.
ACCGTCCTCGAAAACGTCCTCGTCGGCCGCCACACCCGCACCAAAGAAGGCCTCCTCTCCGCCCTCCTCCGCGGCCCCGCCTTCCGCCGCGCCGAAAAGGCATCCGAGGACCGCGCCATGGAACTCCTCGCCTTCACCGGACTCGCCGCCAAGCGCGACCACCTCGCCCGCAACCTCCCCTACGGCGAACAACGCAGACTCGAAATAGCCCGCGCCCTCGCCAGCGACCCCGGCCTGCTCCTCCTCGACGAACCCACCGCCGGAATGAACCCCCAGGAGACCCGCGACACCGAAGGACTCGTCCTCGCCATCCGCGACCAGGGCACCGCCGTCCTCGTCATCGAGCACGACATGCGCTTCATCTTCAACCTCTGCGACCACGTAGCCGTGCTGGTACAAGGCGAGAAGCTGGTGGAGGGCACACCGGAAACCGTCCAACGTGACGAACGCGTCATCGCCGCCTACCTCGGCACTCCCTTCGAAGGCGCACCGGGCGAGGCGGAAGCCGCGGAAGTACAGGCGGCCGAGGCCCACGCCGCAGAGGAGACCGACCGATGACCGCCCTCCTCGAAGTCGAGGACCTCCACGTCGCCTACGGCAAGATCGAAGCCGTCAAAGGCATCTCGTTCACCGTCGACACCGGCCAGATCGTCACCCTCATCGGCACCAACGGAGCCGGCAAGACCACCACCCTCCGCACCCTCTCCGGCCTCCTCACCCCCCGCTCCGGCACCATCCGCTTCGACGGCCGCCCCCTCACCGGCATCCCCGCCCACCGCGTCGTCGCCCTCGGCCTCGCCCACTCCCCCGAAGGCCGCCACATCTTCCCCCGCCTCACCATCGCCGAGAACCTCCAGCTCGGAGCGTTCCTCCGCAAGGACGGCGACGGCATCGCCCACGACATCCGGCGCGTCTACGAGCTCTTCCCGATCCTCGGCGAACGCGCCAGGCAGCCGGCCGGCACCCTCTCCGGCGGCGAACAACAGATGCTGGCGATGGGCCGCGCCCTCATGTCCCGCCCCAAGCTCCTCATGCTCGACGAGCCCTCCATGGGCCTCTCCCCGATCATGATGCGGAAGATCATGGACACCATCGCCGAGCTCAAGGCGAGCGGTACGACGATCCTCCTCGTCGAACAGAACGCCCAGGCCGCGCTGGGTCTCGCCGACCGGGGGCACGTCATGGAGACCGGCCGCATCGTCCTCTCCGGAACGGGGGCCGAGCTGCTCCACGACGAGTCGGTGCGCAAGGCGTACCTGGGCGAGGACTGACCTCGCCCATACGGAAGGGCCCGCGTCCGGTAGACCGGACGCGGGCCCTTCCATATGGCCATCGAGGCCTACTGCTCCTTGGCCGCCTTCTTCTCCCGGGCGTCCTCGATGACCGCCTCGGCCACCTGCTGCATCGACAACCGACGGTCCATCGACGTCTTCTGGATCCACCGGAACGCGGCGGGCTCGGTCAGCCCGTACTGGGTCTGGAGGATGCTCTTCGCCCGGTCCACCAGCTTCCGCGTCTCCAGCCGCTGCGCGAGGTCGGCGACCTCCTGCTCCAGCGCCTTCATCTCGGTGAAGCGGGAGACCGCCATCTCGATGGCGGGCACGACGTCGCTCTTGCTGAACGGCTTCACGAGGTAGGCCATGGCCCCGGCGTCCCGGGCCCGCTCCACGAGGTCGCGCTGCGAGAAGGCGGTGAGCATCAGCACGGGGGCGATCGACTCGGACGCAATCCGCTCGGCGGCGGAGATCCCGTCGAGGACGGGCATCTTCACATCGAGGATCACCAGATCCGGCTTGTGCTCGCGGGCCAGCGCCACGGCGGTCTCACCGTCGCCCGCCTCACCGACGACGGAGTAGCCCTCTTCCTCGAGCATCTCCTTGAGGTCGAGACGGATCAGGGCCTCGTCCTCGGCGATCACGACACGGGTGACGTGCGGAGGGGTGTGCTGCGGCTCGTCGTCGACGGGCGGCGTGGGCTCGGCGGCGGTCACGGGTCTCCTTGGTACGGGCAGGTGCTGCTCGCATGAGCCTACCTACGTCATGTAGTTTTGAGCACCGAGGGGGTATAGACTCTCCTTGGATTACAAGGCCCCGGTAGCCCAACTGGCAGCAGGCGATGGATTCAAAACCCATACAGTGTCGGTTCGAATCCGACCCGGGGCACTTCACCTTCGATTCGAAGGATCACTAGCGTTTCCGACGCTTGGAGATCTTCACCCCTTGCGGTGAACATAGCTTCGAATCCTTTCTTCCGCTGCGGCACTGCGGCCACTCTCGTCGATATGTACGACATCGAGACCCGTCAGCGAGCCCTTGCCCTCGTCGATCAAGGCCGCAGCCTCAGCTCCGTGAGCAAGGAGACCGGGATTTCTCGGTACGCGCTCCGCTCATGGCAGACCCGGATCGAACCCCGCGCACGCCCGGCGTCGGCTTGCTGCCGTTGCGGCCCCGTGCCGCGACCACCCGACGATCCCGCCGCGTACGCGTACCTGCTCGGCCTCTACCTGGGCGACGGCTGCGTCAGCAGACAGCCGAGCGGCACCTACGCCCTCCGCATCGCCTGCGCAAATGCGTGGCCCGGGCTGATCACGGCCTGTCGCAACGCGATGAAGGGCGTGCGGCCGGAGAACAGCGTGTGCGTCGTCCAGAAGGCGGGCTGCGTCTCGGTGGCCGGAACCAGCCGTCACTGGGCGTGCCTCTTCCCTCAGCACGGCCCTGGCAAGAAGCACGAGCGCGAGATCAACCTCGAACCCTGGCAGCAGCAGATCGTGAACACGCACCCTTGGGCGTTCGTACGCGGCCTCGTCCACTCCGACGGATGCCGCATCACCAACTGGGCCACCCGACCAGTGCGGGGCCGGCCCAAGCGCTACGAATACCCGCGCTACTTCTTCACCAACAAGTCCGCGGACATCCGGCGGCTGTACACCGACGCCCTCGACAGACTCGGCGTCAGCTGGAAGCAGGCCAACGCCTGGAACGTCTCCGTCGCCCGCAAAGCCTCCGTCGCCCTCATGGACGCCCACATAGGCCCGAAATACTGACCCCTACTCCTTTACTCCTTCGGCGCGTCGTCCTCCCCGATGTGGTGCACCCGCACCAGGTTCGTGGTCCCCGCCATTGCCGGCGGGGAGCCCGCCGTGATGATGACCATGTCGCCCTGGCGACAGCGCCCGATCCTCAGCAGGTACTCGTCCACCTGGTCGACCATCTCGTCCGTCGTCTCGACCACCGGGCCGAGGAACGTCTCCACGCCCCACGTCAGGTTGAGCATCGCCCGCGTCGCCGGCTCCGGCGTGAACGCCAGGAGCGGGATCGGCGAGCGGTAGCGCGAAAGCCGACGAGCCGTGTCACCGGATTGAGTGAAGGCCACAAGGAACGTCGCGCCGAGGAAGTCGCCCATTTCGGCCGCCGCGCGGGCGACGGCGCCGCCCTGGGTGCGGGGCTTGCTGCGCTCGGTCAGCGGCGGGAGGCCCTTCGCGAGGATGTCCTCCTCCGCCGCGATGACGATGCGTCCCATCGTGCGGACCGTCTCGACGGGGTACTTCCCGACGCTCGTCTCGCCGCTGAGCATCACCGCGTCCGTGCCGTCGATGACGGCGTTGGCGACGTCGGAGGCCTCGGCGCGCGTGGGGCGGGAGGCCTCGATCATCGAGTCGAGCATCTGCGTGGCGACGATGACCGGCTTGGCGTTGCGCTTCGCGAGTTTGATGGCGCGCTTCTGGACGATGGGGACGGATTCCAGGGGCATTTCGACGCCGAGGTCGCCGCGGGCGACCATGATGCCGTCGAACGCGGCCACGATGCCATCGAGGTTCTCGACGGCTTGGGGCTTTTCGATCTTGGCGATGACGGGGAGGTGGCGGCCTTCCTCGGCCATGACGCGGTGGGCGTCCTCGATGTCGCTCGCGCTGCGGACGAAGGAGAGGGCGATGATGTCGGCGCCGGTCCTGATGGCCCAGCGGAGGTCGTCGACGTCCTTTTCGGAGAGGGCGGGGACGGAGACGGCGACGCCGGGGAGGTTGAGCCCCTTGTGGTCGGAGACCATGCCTCCTTCGAGGACGAGGGTCTTGACGCGGGGGCCGGTGACCTGGACGACTTCGAGGGTGACGCGTCCGTCGTCGACGAGGACGCGTTCGCCCTTGGCGACATCGGAGGCGAGGCCGCTGTAGGTGGTGCCGCACTGGTGGCGGTCGCCTTCGACGTCTTCGACGGTGATGGTGAATTCGTCGCCGCGTTCAAGGAGTACGGGTCCTTCGCGGAATCGGCCCAGGCGGATCTTCGGGCCTTGAAGGTCGGCGAGTACGGCGACGTTGCGGCCGGTTTCCTCCGCTGCCTTGCGTACCCGCTGGTAGCGCGCTTCGTGGTCGGCGTACGTGCCGTGGCTGAGGTTGAAGCGGGCTACGTCCATGCCGGCTTCCACGAGTGCCTTGATCTGCTCGTACGAGTCGGTGGCGGGCCCAAGGGTGCAGACGATTTTCGCTCGGCGCATGGCACGACCTTATGACCTACCGGTGGGTAGAGAATTGGCCCTCCGCAACTGGCCAACGACCTTTCGGTAAAAGCTTGTTGACACCTTGTGAAACGTGCATGGGGGCGCTCTGATGAGCACCCCCATGCGTCCCCGGCCCGCTCCCTAGAGCGTCGGGCGGGTCATCGTAAAGCGGGCGTTGACGCTGGCGTAGACGGTCTGGCGCTGGGGTTCGAGGTCGAGCGCGGGCGGCGGCGTGGGCGCTCCGCCGTAGCCGGCCGAGCGCATCATGCCGCCGGGGGCGACGGGCATGGCCGGGACGGTGTTCTCGGCGCCGATGTCGGCGATCTCGACGACGGCGGCGAGTTCGGCGCCGAGGGCGGCGGCGTATTCGCGGGCGCGCTGGACGGCTTCGCGGACGGCTTGCCGACGGGCTTCGCCGTGGGCGGGCGAGTCGGGGCGGAGGCTCCACCAGGGGCCGTCGACGCTGGTGAGCTCGAGTTCGGCGAGGCGGGTGGCGAGTTCGCCGAGGGCGGTGAAGTCGGCGAGGGTGGCGGTGATGTGGACGTGGCCGTGGTAGGCGCGGACGCGTTCGTGGCGGCCCTTGTCGGTGAGCTGGGGGGTGACGCTGAAGGTTCCGGTCTCGGTCTTCTCGACGGCGTCGCCGTAGGACTTGAGGAGGTCGAGGACCTGGTTGTTGCGGCGGGTGAGGTCCTGGAGGGCGTTGCGGCGGTCGGTGCCGCGGGCGCTGACGGTGATGCCGATGCGGGCGATCTCGGGGTCGACTTCGAGGCGGGCTTCGCCGCGGACGGCGACGCGGGGGGCGTCGGGGGTTCCGTAGGGCAGATCGGTCATGGGGTCAGCGTCTCAGGCGGAGGTGGGGGCGGGGAGGGATGGCGCGTGGTGATGGGGATCGCAGGGGGTTGAGGGTGTTGGTGGGTGTGGGGGGTGGGTCAGAATCTACGCGCGTTGGTTCTGGATATGAATGGGGAGAACAGAACATATGCCGCTCAACCGTAGGAATTTCCTGGAGCGTACGGCCGTGACGGGCGCCGGTGTGGCGTTGGCGGGGGCCGTGGGGGCCGCGCCGGCCGAGGCGGAGGGGCTCGCCGGGGGCGGGGGTGCTCGCCGGAAGAAGCGGTACGCGTTGACCGTGATGGGGACGACCGACCTCCACGGCAATGTCTTCAACTGGGATTACTTCACCGATGCCGAGTTCGACGACAAGACGCACAATGACGTCGGTCTTGCCAAGATTTCGACGCTGGTGGGGCAGGTGCGGGCCGAGAAGGGCCGGCGGAACACTCTGCTGATCGACGCGGGTGACACGATTCAGGGCACCCAGCTTTCGTACTACTATGCGAAGGTGGATCCGATCACGGGTGCGGGTGGCCCGGTGCATCCGATGGCGCGGGCGATGAACGCGATCGGGTACGACGCGGCGGCGGTCGGCAACCATGAGTTCAATTACGGCATTCCGACGCTGCGGAAGTTCGAGGAGCAGTGTGATTTTCCGCTGCTGGCGGCGAACGCGCTGGATGCCAAGTCGCTGCGGCCGGCGTTCCGTCCGTATGTGATCAAGCGGGTGTGTACTCCGCACGGTCGTGATGTGCGGGTGGCGATTCTGGGTCTGACCAATCCGGGGATCGCGATCTGGGACAAGGCGAATGTGCAGGGGAAGATGGTGTTCCCGGGGCTGGAGGAGCAGGCGGCGAAGTGGGTGCCGAAGCTGCGGTCCATGGGTGCCGATGTGGTGATCGTGGCGGCGCATTCGGGTTCGAGTGGTACGTCGTCGTACGGCGATCAGTTGCCGTATGTGGAGAACGCCGCTGCGCTGGTGGCGGAGCGGGTGCCGGGTATCGACGCGATTCTGGTGGGGCATGCGCATACGGAGATTCCCGAGTACCGGGTGACGAACAAGGAGTCCGGTAAGCAGGTGGTGCTTTCGGAGCCGCTGAAGTGGGGGCAGCGGTTGACGTTGTTCGACTTCGGTCTGGTGTGGGAGCGGGGCCGCTGGCAGGTGGAGTCCGTCGCGGCGAAGGTGCTGAATTCCAACACCGTGGCGGAGGACCGCCGGATCACCGGGATGCTGGTCAAGGAGCACCGGAAGGTCGTGACGTATGTGAATCAGGTGATCGGTACGTCGTCGGCGGTGATGAGTGCGGCGGAGGCGGCGTACAAGGACACGCCGATCATCGATTTCATCAATCATGTGCAGGCGGAGACGGTGAAGACGGCTCTGGCCGGCACGGCCTATGCCTCGCTCCCCGTTCTGTCGCAGGCGTCGTGTTTCTCGCGGACGGCGTCGGTTCCGGCGGGGAAGGTGACGATTCGCGAGGTGGCGGGGCTGTATCCGTTCGAGAACACGCTGGAGGCGCGGCTGCTGACCGGTGCGCAGCTGCGGGCATATCTGGAATTCTCGGCGCACTATTACGTGCGGACGGCTCCCGGCGCTCCGGTCGACCCGGCGAAGCTGACGAACGCCGAGTCGATTCCGGATTACAACTATGACGTGGTGAGCGGTCTCTCCTATGAGATCGACATCGCGAAGGAGCCGGGTTCGCGGATCGTGAATCTTTCGTTCCGGGGGAAGCCCCTCGACGACGCGGCGGAGTTCGTGCTGGCGGTGAACAATTACCGGGCGAGTGGTGGCGGGAATTTCCCGCATGTCGCGCGGTCGAAGCAGCTGTGGGCGAATTCCGAGGAGATCCGTAACACGATCATCGGCTGGGTGAAGGCCAAGGGTTCCATTGATGTGGGGGCGTTCGCGTCAGTGGACTGGAAGCTGACGCGGGATGGTGTGCCGATTTTCTGAACCGGTACCGCCTGAGCCGGTGCCGCCTGAAGCGGTGCCGCCTGAGCCGGTGCCGCCGACGGCGTGCTGGGGCCGTGGCTGGGTCCGCGGCTCCAGGCCGAAGGTGGTGAAGGCCGTGCGGTGGGGCAGGGGGTATGCCGTGCGGCCGATGAGGGCGTTGAGGATGACGGCGCTGCGCCAGGCGGCGAGTCCGAGGTCGGGGGCGCCGACGCCGTGGGTGTGGGTTTCGGCGTTCTGGACGTGGATGGCGCCCTTGACGGAGGGGTCGAGGACGAGCCGGTGGTGTTCGTCGACGCGGGCGCGGCCGTTGGAGTCGCGGCGGATGTAGGGGTCGAGGGCGGCGAGGAGGGTGTCGACGCGGCGTTCGCGGTAGCCGGTGGCGAGGACGACGGCGTCGGTGGTGAGGCGGGAGCGGCTGCCCTGCTGGGTGTGTTCGAGGTGGAGTTCGACGCGGGTGGTGCCGACGCGGCCGGCGGTGCGGACGAAGACTCCGGGGGTGAGGACGGCGTCGGGCCAGCCGCCGTGGAGGCTGCGGCGGTAGAGCTCGTCCTGGATGTCGGCGATGGTGTGGCGGTCGATGCCCTGGTGGAGCTGCCATTGCTGGGGCAGGACCTGGTCGCGGACGGGTTCGGGCAGGGCGCGGAAGTAGTGGGTGTAGTCGGGGGTGAAGTGCTCCAGGCCGAGCTTGCTGTACTCCATGGGCGCGAAGGCCGGGGTGCGGGCGAGCCAGTGGAGGCGTTCGCGGCCGACGGGGCGGCTGCGGAGGAGGTCGAGGAAGATCTCCGCGCCGGACTGGCCGGAGCCGATCACGGTGATGTGTTCGGCGTCGAGGATCTTGTCGCGGTGGTCGAGGTAGTCGGCGGAGTGGGTGACGGGGACGTTGGGGGCTTCGGCGAGGGGGCGCAGGGGTTCGGGGATGTAGGGGGCGGTGCCGACGCCGAGGACGAGGTTGCGGGTGTAGGCGCGGCCGAGGGCGTCGGCTTCGCCTTCGGGGTCGAGCTGGGTGTAGTCGATCTCGAAGAGGACGCGTTCGGGGTTCCAGCGGACGGCGTCGATGTGGTGGTTGAAGTGGAGGCCGGGGAGGTTCTGGCTGACCCAGCGGCAGTAGGCGTCGTATTCGGCGCGGTGGATGTGCTGGCGCTCGGAGAAGTAGAAGGGGTAGAGGCGCTCTCGGGTCCTGAGGTAGTTCAGGAATGACCAGGGGCTGGTGGGGTCGGCGAGGGTGACGAGGTCCGCGAGGTAGGGGACCTGGAGGGTGGTGCCGTCGATGAGCAGGCCGGGGTGCCAGTGGAAGGCGGGGTTCTGGTCGTAGAAGGCGACGCGGAGGTCGGAAAGGGGCTGGGCGAGGGCGGCGAGGGAGAGGTTGAAGGGGCCGATGCCGATGCCCACGAGGTCCAGGGGTTGGTCCGGGGCGGATGCGGGGGTCTGGGGGGTGGTCATCGGGGCGAGTGGCCTTCCACGAGTTTCAAACGGGCACGGGCAGCACCGACCGGCCAAGCTACCGGCTGTGCACGTGCCGTGACCCGGGGTGCGGGAGGTTTCGCCCGATGGTGGGTATTGGGTGGCCGGGCCTTGTGGCGGGGCCGAGTTGGGGTGTGGGGGGCGGGGCCGGCCGGGGGCCCTCGGGCGGGGTTCGGCGGGGTCGGGGGCGGGACGGGGCGGCGCCGCAAGGTAATGTGCACACCATGGCCATGACTTTCGCTCTCGACGTAGGGCCCCTGAAGCCCGACCTCGCCCCGCTCGTTCTGGGCCTGGTGCTGTTCTTCCTCGTCTTCGCCGTGATGGCGAAGGCGATCCTTCCCCGGATCAACAAGGTCCTCGTCGAGCGCGAGCAGGCCACCGAGGGCCGGATGGACGAGGCGGAGGAGACGCGCGCCGAGGCGGCGCGGGTCCACGCCGAGTACCAGGAGCTGCTGGCGGAGGCCCGCCACGAGGCCGCCCGGCTGCGCCAGGAGTCCCTCGAGCAGGGCAACGCGATCATCGCGGAGCTGCGTGCCGAGGGTCAGCGTCAGCGCGAGGAGATCATCTCCGCGGGTCACGCGGTGATCGACGCCGAGCGCGCGGTGGCCGAGGCCGAGCTGCGCGAGCAGGTGGGCGCGCTGGCCACGGAGCTGGCGGGCCGGATCGTCGGCGAGCCGATGGCGGACTACGCCCGGCAGAGCGGCGTCGTCGACCGTTACCTGGACGAGCTGCGCACGGCGAAGGCGTCGGACGCGGCGGGCGAAGCGCGCGGCTGACGACAGCGGAGCCAGCCATAGGCCTTAAGGCTCCCGTGCCCCTGTAGGGGCGCGGGAGCTTTTTGTCGTTCCCGGGGAGTCTTTTGTCGTCCCCGGGGCCGGGCCCGGCCGGGTCCGGGGGTGGTCAGGCGCGGGCGATGGTCTCGTGGTGGCGGATGACCTCGGCGATGATGAAGTTCAGGAACTTCTCGGCGAAGGCCGGGTCGAGCTTGGCGTTCTCGGCGAGCTCGCGCAGCCGGGCGATCTGGCGGGCCTCGCGGGAGGGGTCGGCGGGCGGCATCTTGTGCTCGGCCTTGAGGTGACCGACCTGCTGGGTGCACTTGAACCGTTCGGCGAGCATGTGGATCACCGCCGCGTCGATGTTGTCGATGCTGTCGCGCAGCCGGCTCAGCTCGGCGCGTACGGACTCGTCGATGACGTTGTTGTTCTTCTCCACGGTGACGACCCTATGCGGACGGGCGTGGTCCGATGACCGGTGGGTGCTCCGGATCGGGGACGGTGCTGCTCCAGCCGCCCGGCATGGCTCGGCCCTGGTGTTCGCGGAAGCGGACGGGTGCGGTGCCCACCCTTCGGGTGAAGAGGCGGCTGAAGTAGGCGGGGTCGGTGTAGCCGACGCGGCGGGCGACGGCGGCGACGGGGAGCTCGGTGGCGGCGAGGAGTTCCTTGGCGCGGCCGAGGCGGATGCCGAGGAGGTAGTCCTTGGGGCTGCATCCGGCGCCGCGGCGGACGGCGGTGCGCAGTTCGGCGGGGGTCATGCCGTGGCGGGCGGCGTGCTGGGCGACGGTCAGGGGGAGGAAGGCGTCGCGGGCGAGGGCGTGGAGGAGGGGGTCGGTGTCGCCGGTGGTGTCGGCGCGGGAGCGGCGCAGGGCGACGAGGAGTTCGTGGACGGCGGCGGAGGTCTCGACTTCGAGGTGGGGGTTGCCGCGGCGGGCGGCGCGGGCGATGCGGGTGATGGCGGCGCGGGCGGCGGTGGTGTCGGTGAGGGGGAGGACGGGCCGGTCGGGGTCGATGTAGCCGAGTTCGGTGTAGGCGGTGACGGCGGTGCCGGTGAAGTCGACGAAGCTTTCGTCCCAGCCGGGTCCGGGGGCGGCGCCGTAGTGGTGGGGGACGCCGGGGAGGAGCTGGATGAGGGCGGGGGCGGTGACGGTGGTCAGGCGGTGGTCGGGGGTGCGGTACCAGCCGGTGCCGGCGCTGATGACGACGGCGACGTGGTGGTCGAGGGTGCGGGGGCCGACGGTGGGGAGGGCGCCGTGCTGGAGGCCGACGCCGAGGCAGACGAGGCCGAGCCGGTGGTGGACGGGGCCGGGCGTGAAGTAGCGCATCCAGGTGTGGTACACGCGTGTCCGCCCTCCGCGGCTGCCGGGTGTCGGTGTCCGGGTGTCGGGTGCCCGGGTCTCCGGATGGCGTGTCCGGGTGTCCGGGTGTCCAATCAGGGCTGATCTTTGTCCATGGCCTTCGCCGCCGCCAGAGGGCGAGGATGGTCGGCGTTCGCGCTGTCCGGGCGGTGGGTGGGGAGGCGGGGCTCGTGCCGCGGTTCGTGGTGGGGGACGAGGATTTCGAGCTCGACGGGCGGCCGGTGCGTCTGCTGTCGGGGGCGCTGCATTACTTCCGGGTGCATGAGGGGCTGTGGGCGCATCGGCTGGGGATGCTGCGGGCGATGGGGCTGACGTGTGTGGAGACGTACGTCCCCTGGAATTGGCATGCTCCGGTCGAGGGCGGCCCGGTGGACATGGGGCCGTTGGGGCGGTTCCTGGACGCGGTGGCGGCGGCGGGGATGTTCGCGATCGTGCGGCCGGGTCCGTACATCTGCGCGGAGTGGGAGAACGGTGGGCTGCCGGCGTGGGTGACCGGGGGGCTGGGGTCACGGGTGCGGACGCGGGACGAGGGGTTCCTGCGGGCGGTGGACGGCTGGCTGGCCCTGGTGGCGGAGCAGGTGGTGGGGCGGCAGGTGGACCGGGGTGGTCCGGTGGTGCTGCTGCAGGTGGAGAACGAGTACGGGTCGTACGGCAGCGACCGGGTTTATCTGCGGTGGCTCGTCCAACGGTGGAAGGCGTTGGGGGTGACGGTTCCGCTGGTGACGTCGGACGGTCCGGAGGAGCACATGCTGTCGGGCGGTTCGGTGCCCGGCGTGCCGGCGACGGTGAATTTCGGCGCGGGGGCGCGTGAGGCGTTCGGGGTGCTGCGGCGGTTCCGGCCGGGTGGTCCGTTGATGTGCATGGAGTTCTGGTGCGGCTGGTTCACGCACTGGGGCGCGGAGGAGGCCGTGCGGGGGGCGGAGGACGCGGCGGGGGCGCTGCGGGAGGTCCTGGAGTGCGGGGCGTCGGTGAACCTCTACATGGCGCACGGGGGGACGAGTTTCGGTGGCTGGGCGGGGGCGAACCGGGCCGGTGAGGATCATCTGGGTGCGTTGCTGCCGACGGTGACGTCGTACGACTACGACGCGCCGGTGGACGAGTACGGCCGGGCGACGGCGAAGTTCTGGGCGTTCCGTGAGGTGCTGGCCGGCTTCCGCGAGGGGACGGCCGGGGCGGCGGGTCCGGTGCCGGATCCGCCGCCCGCGCCGCCGGTGCTGGGGGCTCCGGTGGTGAGGCGGCTGGAGCGGTGGGCGCCGCTGGACGGGGTCGTGGACGCGCTGGGGGGCGCGGAGAGCGAGACGGCCCTGCCGCCGGTGTTCGAGGACCTGGGGGTGGACCGGGGGCTGGTGCGGTACCGCTTCGAGATCCCGGGCCCCCGGAAGGCGTCCCCGTTGTGGGTGCTGGGGCTGCGCGACCTCGCGGTGGTGACCGTGCACGGGGCGCGGGTGGCGGTGGTCGAGGGCACCCCGGATCCGGTGCTGATCGGTGAGGTCGCGGGGCCGGCCGTGGTGGAGCTGTGGGTGGAGTCGCTGGGCCGGGTGAACTACGGGCCGCGGCTCGGGGAGGCCAAGGGCATCACGGGCGGGCTGCTGCACGAGCGGCAGTATGTGCACGGGGTGCGGGCGCGGGGGCTGCGGCTGGCGGCGCTGGAGGAGCCCGGGGCGTCGGCGCGGGTGCCGTGGCGGGCGGGGCCGGGTGGGGGGCCGGGGCTGTACGGGGGGACGTTGTGGGTGGTGGGGGCGGGGGACGCGGTGCTGGAGGTGCCCGGCGGGGTACGGGGGTTCGTGTGGGTCAACGGTTTCTGTCTGGGGCGTTACTGGGACCGGGGTCCGCGTCGTCCGCTGTACGTTCCGGGGCCGGTGTTGCGCGAGGGGGCGAACGAGGTGCTGGTGCTGGAGCTGGAGGGGCCGGGCGAGCCGGAGGTCCGGCTGGGCGGAGTGCCCGGCCACGACGGGGGCTGAGCGTCCGTCCCGCTGGTCACCGGCCGATGACGGTGGCCAACGGGACGGAACCCCGTGGTGGTTTATTGCCCTACCAACTGCACGATGAAGCGGTCCAGGCAGAACTCAGCAGTCCCGTTGTCCCCCACTTTCCGCAGTCCCACCCACGCCTCACCCGTATCCGGTGCCGTGAACTCGTACGAGAAGGTGGCCGGTCGCACGGCGACGGGGAGGGGCGTACGGACCAGTTCGCGCGCTCCCGGTTCGTCGACGGCCGTCACCCATGCGTACTGGCCCGCCCGCTCGTTCTCGTAGCGGAAGGACACCCGGTGGCGGCGCCCCGGCGCGAAGCGCACGGTGTGGGGGACGGTGCGGTAGACCACCCCGGGGTTCTCGCCGCGCGACTTCAGCGACTGGGTGCCGTCTATGACGTCGTCGACGGCCTTGCCGTTCCAGCCGCGCTGGGTGTAAGGCGCGTGCCGCTGGGCGATGTGGGTGCGCGGGTCTGTGGCCCCGCCCGCGTCCCCCTTGACGAAGGGGCCCCAGCCCTGGGGTACGTTCTCGAAGTCCTCGAGGACGAGGGCGCCCTCGGCGTCGGCCCTGCGGCCGGGCACGACGCGGACGGCGTCGAACCGCACCCGCGCCCGCCCGGGGCCGGCGGTCAGGGCGAGGGTCACGGGCCCGCCGCCCTCCGGCACGGTGAACCAGGTGAACATCCGCTGGAAGCGGGTGCCGTGCTTGCGGTCGGCGGCCACGAAGTTGACGGCCGTGGAGGTGTCCGTCCAGTTCGCCGCGGTGATCCCGTCGGCCGTGCGGACGCTCAGCGCGGCCCGGCGCCGCTCCCCCGCGACCGCGCCGACCTCGACCTGCGCGGACGCCGCGTAGGTACCGGGCCGCAGCCGGGCGAGTCGCTGACCGACGGTGGCCGCCTCCCCCGCGCCGATCACCAGTTCCCAGTCGCCGAGGGCGCCGCGCTCGACGCGGGCGGGGCCCCTGACCTGCCAGGCGTCGAGGGTGCCGGAGGTGAAGGACGGGTCGCGCAGCGGGGTGCCCTCGCCCCAGCGGGGGTCGCGGCGGCGCGGGCGTTCGTCCGGGCGGGTCAGGACGTAGGGCCGGCCGGGGGCGGCCCGAAGGGTGACGCGGCCGTCCCTTACGGGCAGCCGGAGGGTGTCGGCGCGGCCCTGGTCGGTGAGGCGGTGGAGGGCGACGGTGCGCAGCCCGGACCAGGCGCGGGGCAGGGTCCAGGTGGTGGTGCCGCCGTGCGGGTTGTAGTGGTAGAGCCTGCCGGGGTCGGTGGCGCGGCGGGGTTCCCAGGGCAGGAGGTAGGTGTCGCCGCGGAGGACGACGCGTCCATCGGTGGTGATCGTCCTGGTGCCGTCGGCGTCCGAGACGGAGGTCCTGGCCGGGCCGGCGAAGGTGATCTCGTGGTCGGTCCAGGTGAGGATCGGGTGTGCCTGGAGGTATTTGGCGGGGAGGTTGTGGGTCCAGATCAGGCGGTGGAAGGCCGTCCAGTCGGCCTTGCCCTGCCAGCCTTCGAAGGTGCCGAGCCGGGCGGTGCCCAGGAGGGGCCATTTGTCGGCGAAGACGTCCTTCTGGTGGTGGCGGATGAAGCGGATGAGCCGGGAGTTGACGCCGCGTGAGGTGTCGGGTCCGTAGTCGGTCTCGGTGGCCCAGTGGGACCAGAGGCTGGAGCGTTCGAGTCCGTGTCCCCATTCGGTGGTGATCCGCCAGCCCTGGGCGCGCAGTTCGCGCTGGAGGCGGTCGGAGGTCCAGCCGGATTCGCGGAAGACGTCGATGTAGAGGGTGTCGAGTGCCGGGTCGGTCTCCTCGCGCAGCCGGCGGAAGCGGCGGACGATGTCGCCGGAGAGCAGGTCGCGGCGGGCGTCGATGCGGTAGGACTGGTCGAGCCAGTCCCATTGGGGGTCGTTCCTGTCGACGAGCGTCTCGGAGAAGGCGTGGGCGACGGGGTAGGACTCGGTGGTGTTGACGTGGACGGCGAAGTCGCTGTTCCAGCGCTTTCCCGCGCGCAGCAGGGTGTTGAGGTCGGTGAGACCGCCGGCTCGGGTGTTGTAGTTGCCACCGTAGTCGGGGTGGGCGGAGTCGTGGCCCTCGGACTGGTAACCCTTCAGGAGGGTGAACTGCCGCAGCCCGTCGGTGGCGAGGTGGATCCGCTTGACGCTGTCGAGGACGGCGAGGAACGGGTTGGTGGCCTGGCTGGCGAAGTTGAAGGGGATGTGGGGGACGACGCGCAGGTGCTGCTCGTCGGCGCCGAGCGGCTCGGTCATGATGTCGCGCGTGGCGATGGCCGCGTCCTGCCAGTCGGCGCGCCCGTCGCCGTTGCGGTCGCGGGTGACGACGACGTGGACGTACGGCAGGGGCTCGGTGTCGTGGCCGGGGGCGCCGGCGGCGCGGTGGGTCCACTGGCCGCAGGTCAGCTGGGCCTTGGTGTAGCCGTCGCGGGCGAGGACCTGTCGGCGGAAGCGGCCGTTCTCCCAGGCGGTGGCGGCGTCGGGCCGGTCGTGGACGGTGTTCGTCTCGATGCCGCCGCCGAGTTCGCCGGTGGCGACGACGGCGTAGGCGCAGCCGGTGGGTGTGGCGTCGGGCGGTGTGGTGGGGGTGGGGCGGATGTGGGTGTCGCCGCTCTTGGCGGCGTCCAGCTGGAGGCGGGCGGCGAGGAGTTCCGCGCCGGGCTGGGTGCTGCGGACGGAGAGGAAGGCGAGGCCGGGGATTCGCAGGGTGCCGACGGGGAGTCCGGGGGCCTCGGCGATCCGGGTGACGCGCCAGTCGACGCGGGAGCCGTGGACGTGGATCTCGACGTCGACGCGGGTGCCGGCGGGAAGGGTGAGGATGTAGGTGGCGCGGTCGGCGGCGAGGGACACGGTGACGTCCGGCCTGTGCTCGGTCTCGTCGACGAGCAGGGAGGCGACGGGGTCCTCCTGGCCGTGGAGGACGGCACCGGTGGCGCGGTCGGTGTAGGAGACGATCCGGGGGAAGGCCGTGTCGACGCGTACGTCCAGGGTCTCGGAGCGCAGGAGGGCTTCACCGGCCTCCCGCGCCGCCGCGCGGGCGGGCCTCAGGCCGATGCCCGCGAGGGCCGCGGTGGCGACGACGGCGCGACGGCTGGGGCCGGTGGCTTCTTCTGTCACGCCGTCACTGTGTGACGGCAGGGGCGAAGGTGACCATGGACAAAGCCTGTTGCCGTCTTGGACTAATTGGACTGTCGAAAAGACGATGCGGAATTCCGCGGGCGGCGCGGCATCATGACGTCATGATCGCGAAACTGCAGTGTGTCGTCGTCGACTGTCCCGATCCGCTCGCCCTGGCGCGCTTCTACTCCGCCGTACTCGGCTGGCGGGTGGACGCCGACGACAGCGACCCCGGCTGGGTGTGGCTGACCGATCCGGCCACGCGGCAGCGGATCGCCTTCCAGCGGGTGGAGGGCGAGTACGTCCCGCCCCGGTGGCCGGACCCCGCGCATCCGCAGCAGATGCACCTGGACTTCGACGTCGACACCCGCGCGGACGTGGAGCGCGCCCAGCGGGAGGTCGTCGCGCTCGGTGCGACGTTCCTGCACGACAGCGGCGGGCGGGAGCGCGGGTTCGTGGTGTTCGCCGACCCGGCCGGGCATCCCTTCTGCCTCTGCTACGGGCAGCAGGGGGTGGTGCCGTCCTGAGACGCCCCGAGGTCGTCCCGGGGTCGTCCCGAGGCCGTCCCGAGGCCGTCCCGAGGCCGTCCCGAAGATAAGGAATGCGCCATATCACTTGTTTCCGCCGTCTAGCCGAGCTTGATCCACTTCTGGGATCATCGTCCCGGCCGTCCGGACCGTGCCAGCTTCTCCCGCACTTCGCCCACTAAGGACCTCGAGATGATGTCTGGCAGACGTCCGCGCGCCGCGTGGCTCACGGCTCTCCTTCCCGCCGCCCTCGCGGCCGGCCTGCTCACCTCCGCGCCGGCGCACGCCGTCGTCGGCGACCCGGTCGCCGACGGCGCCTACGCGTTCACCGCGAAGGTGGACATCGGCGACGGCAAGCGGAGCTGCTCGGGCGCGCTGGTGGACCAGCGCTGGGTGATGACCGCGGCGGGCTGCTTCGCCGACGGCACCACCAAGCCCGCCGCCGGGGCGCCCAAGCTCAAGACCACGGTGACGGTCGGCCGTACCGACCTCGGCACCGACAAGGGCCGCACGGTGGCGGTCACCGAGCTGCTCACCCGGGACGACCGCGACGTCGTCCTGGCCAAGCTGGCCGAGCCCGTCACCGACGTCGCCCCGATCGCCATCGGCGCGACCGCGCCCGCCCAGGGCGAGGCGCTGCGCGTCACCGGTTACGGCCGGACGAAGGACGAGTGGGTGCCCTCCCGGCTCCACTCGGCCGCCTTCACCGTCGCGTCGGTCCAGGGCACCACGATCGGCCTCGCCGCCAAGGCCCCGGCCGACGCGAGCGTCTGCAAGGGCGACAGCGGCGGCCCGGCGTTCCGGGAGAAGGACGGCCGCGCCGAGCTGACGGCCATCAGCACCGCCTCCTGGCAGACCGGCTGCCTCGGCTCCACCGAGACCCGCAAGGGCGTCACCGAGACCCGCGTGGACGACCTCGGCCCGTGGGTCCGGCAGGCCCGGCTGAAGACGGCGTCCCTGATGAACGACTTCAGCAAGCGCTGCCTGGTGGTGTCCTGGCGGACGCCGGACAACGGCGCTCCGGCCACGCAGTACGACTGCAACCCGGCCTACGGCGACCAGGTGTGGGAGCTGGAGTCCGTCGCGACCGGCGGCTACCAGATCCGCAACTCCCTCAGCAAGCGCTGCCTCGTCGTCTACGCCAACGGCCAGGACAACGGCTCGCCGGCCGCCCAGCACGACTGCAACTCCGCCTGGTCCGACCAGGTGTGGGACCTCGTGCCGGTCGCGAGCGGCGGCTACCAGATCCGCAACACCTACAGCAAGCGGTGCCTGGTCGTCTTCTCCCGGGACAGCGAGAACGGCTCGCCGGCCGCTCAGTACGACTGCAACCCGGCCTGGTCCGACCAGGTCTGGAAGATCTGACCCACGAACGGGTGACGAGCGGGGGCGCCGGTGGCGCCCCCGCTTCCTCATGCGGTCAGACTGTCGGCCACGGCCTTCAGGGCCTCCCCCGCCCCGCCCACGATCGGCGTGCCATGGCCGAAACAGGCCGTTTGAACTCCCAGCGCCGACTGACGGTGGAAGGAGGCGATGGCACGGGGCCGGTCGACGTTGAAGACGCCCAGCATCAGCTGGCCGACGTTGGCGATGGTGTCACCCGTGAACAGCACCCCGGAGCGCGTCAGATGCAGGGCCGTGCTGCCTTCCGTGTGACCCGGCACCGGCACGACCCGGACCTCCTCGCCCCAGTCCAGGACGTCCCCCTCCCCCAGCTCCAGGTCCACCCGGCACGGCCGCGGCGCCGGCACGCCCGCGAGGCCCCCCTGCACGGACTCGAACAGCGGGATCTCCCACTCTTCCAGCACCGGCGGCGGCTCCGGCACCTCGCCCCGGATCACGGCCGCGTCCCCCGCGCCCGCCAGCACCCTCGCCCCCGTCGCCTCGGCCAGCTCGGCCGCCGAGCCCATGTGGTCCAGGTGGGAGTGGGTCAGCACGATGTCCCGGACGTCCTCCGGGCGGGCGCCCAGCTTCGCCAGCTCGTCCAGCACGCGCTCCGCGTGCCCCGGCAGCCCCGTGTCCACCAGCGCCCAGCCCTCCGCGCCCGGCAGGCGCACCGCGTAGGCCTGGCCCGCGGTGAACGTCATCATCCAGATATCGGGGGTCACTTGAGAGGTTTCGATCGTCATCGCCGTCATACGGTCACGCTAGGCACGCGCCCCCGGCCGCCCCAAGGCTTTGCGCCGTCGGCGGATTGAGCGCCCGGCGAACACGCCCACGCCACCACCGCACCGACGAGGGACCGTCACACCTGCCCGGCCCGGGCCGCCCGGTCCACCGGGAACAGCGCCGTCACCTGCCAGCCGCCCTCCGGCGCCGGCCCGGCCCGCAGCGAGCCGCCCATCGCCTTGGCGCGCTCGGCCAGCCCGACGAGACCGAAGCCGCCGCCCCGGGCCTTCTCCGGCAGCTGCGCGCCCCGCCCGCCGTCGTCCGCGATGCGCAGCTCGACGCCCGAGGGGACGCCGCGCACCCCGATCCGTACGGCCGTGGCGTCGGCGGCGTGCTTGCGGATGTTGGTGAGGGACTCGCGGACGACGCGGTGGACGCCCGCCGCGACCTCGGCCGGGATCCAGGTCTCCATGCCCCGCTCGATGTACAGGGCGACGGGCGGGCCCGTCCGGGCGAAGTCCTCGGTCAGGGCGCGGACCTCGGGCAGCCCGGCGACGGGCTCGGTCTCGGCCTCCCCCTCGCGCAGCACGCCGACCAGGCGGCGCATGGCGCCCAGCGCCTCGCTCGCCGACGTCTCGATGCGCTGGAAGGCGCCGGCCGCCGCGGGGCCCTCCAGGGCCGTGAAGCGGGCGGCCTGGGCCTGCACCGCGATGCCCGTGACGTGGTGGGCGACGAGGTCGTGGAGTTCACGGGCGAGTTCGAGCCGTTCGGCGGTGCGGACGGCGGCCAGGTCGCGGACGCGCTGGCGGGCGTGGCCGCGCAGCAGCAGGGAGTAGGTGCCGACGACCACCAGCAGCAGGGAGAAGATCGCGGTGAACCACTGGGGGTTGAGGTCGCGCATGGGCGCGGCGACGATCGCGACGGCGAGCAGCGGCCCGAGGACGCCCGCGGCGCGGCCGGTGGCGCGGCTGACGACGACGGTGAGCAGCACGAGCAGGGCGACGTCCTCGCCCATGCCCCACACGATCCGGGGGTGCCGGCCGATCATCAGGACGGCTGAGGCGGTCAGGGAGACGGTGACCGCGACGCTCGCGCGGACGGTCAGCGGGATCCAGCCGTAGGGGACGGCGCAGAGGCAGACGAGGACACCGGAGGCGAGGACGACGGCATGCGGGGTGCTCGGCTGGCTGGCCAGCCTGCTGCCCTCGAAGGCGACGAGGCCGAGCAGGACCGTCCCCAGGGCGGCCTTGGCGACTGTGGCCCGCCGGGGGTACCGGACGGCCCATCCGGCCCATCTGCTCATGTGCCGCCCGTGGCCAGCCCGCTCTCCCAGGCCCAGGCGGCGATCTCGACGCGGTTCCTGGCGTCGAGCTTGAGCTGCACGTTGGCCAGGTGGGTCTTGACCGTGGACAGGGAGACGAACAGTTCGGCGGCGATCTCGGCGTTGGTGGCGCCGCGGGCGAGGCAGCGCACGACGTCGGCCTCGCGGTCGGTGAGGGGTTCGGAGGGCCGCCGGGCGGCGGGGGGCGCGCCCGTGCCGCCGGGGGCCATGTCGCGCAGCAGCCGGACGGTGATCGCCGGGGAGATCAGGGAGTCGCCCACGGCGGCGGCGTGGACGGCCTCGACGAGCATGGCGGGGCTGGCGTCCTTCAGCAGGAAGCCGGAGGCGCCGTTGCGCAGCGCGGTGTGGACGTATTCGTCGAGGTCGAAGGTGGTGACGATGACGATGCGGGGGCGCTGTGCGCGGTCGGGGTGCCCGGCTGTGCGGGCGGACAGCCGGCGGGTGACCTCCAGTCCGTCGATCTTGGGCATGCGGATGTCGAGGAGGAGGACGTCGGGGTCGTGCTCGTCGACGGCGGCCAGGGCGGCCTCGCCGTCGACGACATCGGCGACGACCTCGATGTCGGGCTGGCTCTCCAGGATCATCCGGAACCCGGTGCGGACCATCTCCTGGTCGTCCGCGATGACCACGCTGGTCGACATACTGTGCCCTCGCTCCTCGGAAGCCTCGGCAGGAGCCATGGAAAAGCCATGGCGCGGTCGCCGCGGTGGGGTCGCCGTAGTGGGGTGTCGCTCGGGGAGCCGTGGCCGCGCTGCCGGGTCCCTCCATGTCACCGGGGGTACGGGGGCGCCGCAACCGCAGCGCCCCCGGTCCGCCCGGCCGGTGCCCCTCCCGAAGGGCCGGTCAGTCGGCGCTGCGGCCGTTGCGGCGCAGCGCGACGCGGACGCCGTAGGCGCCGCCGGCGGCCAGCAGGGCGATGCCGCCGACGATCACGGGGGTGCCGACCTCTCCGGCGTCGTGGCTGGCCTTGATGACCTGGCCGGCCTCGACGACGCGCTTGACGGGGTTGCCGGAGGTGTCGTGGGGCGGCTTGGCGTGTCCCCGGTCCTTGACGTGGACGTCGTGGGTGGAGTGGGAGGACTGGGAGCTCTTGGCCCGGGTGTCGCCGGGGTGGGCGGCGTGGGTGGTGTGCCCGGCGGCGGGGGCCTTGCGGTAGTCCTTGATCGTGTCGCCGGTGGCGGCGAGGCGGTCGAGGTCGGTGCCGTCGAGGGTGTGGCGAAGGGAGCCGGAGGCGAAGTCGTAGTAGGTGGGCAGCCGGCTGCCCTCCAGTTGGGCGCGCAGGGTGGGGTGGGTGGTGTCGGCGCCGATGATCCGCAGGTGGATCCGGTCGAGCTCGGCCGAGGGGCGGCTCGCGTCGATGGTGTGGCGCTGTCCGCCGTGGGTGACGGTGACGCTGGCGGGTCCGTCGCCGGAGGTCAGCCGGGCCCGGCTGCCGTCGGGGAGGAGCACCTGGCGGACGGTGGCGCCGGGGCGGCCCGGGCGGGTGTCGTGGTCGGCGCGGCCGGGCGTGCCGGCGGCCGGGGGCGCGGGTACGGGTGCCACGGCGGGGGCGGCGTCGGCGGGCTTGCCCACGACGATGACGTCGCCGTCCCGGTCCGCCGCGACGGCGGTCGCCGCCGGGTACGCCACGGCCGCGACGGCGGCGGCGAGGACGGTGGCGGCGGCGAGGCGGGACTTGACGGACACGGGGTGCCTTTCCATGGCGGGCGGCTCGGCCGGCCGCCGGTCCCGGCGGCCGTGTCCCTACGTTACGGACGTTTATCCGCCCCACACGTCGACTGTCCGACCATTCTCGTCTCGGCCGAAAGGATGACGGGGACCCTCCGGTGTCATCCCGAAGTGCGGCTCGGCGGGCTCGGGGGCGGCTGCCGGAACCCGCGCCGGCGCTGGTCCGTCCGGGTGCGGACGGCCGCGCGTACGGGTGAGGACCACGCGGTTCCGGCCGGGTGGGACGGTCGGGGCGCGGTGCGCGTGGTACGGCCGGGCGCGCGGTGCGGGCCGGGCGGGTCCGGTCACCGGTTCGGGTACCGGCTCAGCCGCCGAGGCTCGCGGCGGCGGAGGCGATGTCCGGGGCGAAGGTGCTCACCTCGGTGTAGACGCCGGGGTAGCCGGGGCGGGCGCAGCCGTTGCCCCAGCTGACGATGCCGACCTGGATCCAGGCGCCGCCGTCGTCCTTGCGGAACATGGGGCCGCCGGAGTCGCCCTGGCAGGTGTCCACGCCACCGGTGTCCATGAAGCCGGCGCAGATCTCCTCGCCGGGGGTGAGGCTGTCGCCGTAGGCGCCCTGGCAGGTGCCGTCGTCGACGTAGGGCACGTCGGCCTTGAGCAGGAAGCGCTGCTGGCTGCCGCCCTCGCGGTCGGCGCCCCAGCCGGCGACGGTGAAGGTGCCCTGGTTGTAGGCGGTGGTGCCGGCGATCTTGAGGGTGGGCAGGTCGAGGGGCCTGGCGAGTTTGATCAGCGCCCAGTCCTTGCCCTTGCCGTTGTAGCCGGGGGCCTGGAGGACCTGGGTGGACTTGACCTTGACGGCCTGGGAGGACTGCAGGTCGACGACGCCCGCGGTGGCGGTGATGGAGGTGTTGGCGCCGCTGCCGCTGACGCAGTGCGCCGCGGTGAGGACGATCTGGCGGGTGTAGAGGGCACCGCCGCAGCCCATGGACAGCCGGACCATCCACGGGAACTCGCCCTGCGCGGCGCGGACGCCGCCGACGACACCGGGGCCGGGGTCCGCCGCCTGGGCGGTGCCGGGCTGGAGGCTGAGCGCGGCGAGGGCGACCGCGCCGGCGGCCGTGCATCTCCTGAGCGCCTTGAGGTGGTTGCGCAACGCTCTTCCTTTCGTGGGAGGTTGTGCGCATCGCGCGGATGAGCGGGCCGGGGGGCGGTGGGGTGCCGGGCCCGTCGGGTCCGGACGGCCCTACCCAGCCTTGTTGGGCTCATGACAATGCGCGTTGCGATTATCGGGCCGGGGGACGGCTGCGACCTAGCCGCCTTTTCGGACAGTCGAGGCCCCGGTTCCGCCCCTACAGTGGAAGGGCAGCGCCAACCTCAGGGGGTGGTCACGCGTGGGCTCGGACGGCATCGCGATCCAGCACGGATTCCCGCACGCCGAGACCGTACGCTCGGCGATCACGGCGCTCTACCGGCGGCTCTCCTACGACGGCGTCCACGCCTTCGCCGCCAGCGTCCTCCCGGTGGACGTGGCCTTCGCCGACGACGAGGACCCGTACCTCGGCGTGCAGCGGGTGGCCCGCGAGATGGTGCGGCACCTGCGGCTGCCGGACGCCCGGATGATCGTCAGCTTCCGCGACATGCGGCACGCCGGGAGCGTCGAGCTGGCGGCCGGGCCCGAGTACTTCATCGAGCTCAACTCCCGCTTCAAGGAGCACCGCAGGGACATCGGCGCCGCCCTCTCCCACGAGGTCACGCACGTCTATCTGCACCGGCTCGGCCTCGAGTTCCCCGGCACCCGGGACAACGAGATCCTCACCGACACCGTCGCCGCGTACCTGGGGGCGGGGTGGCTGCTGCTGGACGCGTACCGCGAGTCCTCGGCCGCCACGCAGAAGCTCGGGTACCTCACGCCGGAGGAGTTCGGGTACGTGCTGGCCAAACGGGCGCTGGTCTTCGGCGAGGACCCGTCGCCGTGGTTCACCAGCCCGCAGGCGTACGAGGCGTACACCCGGGGGCGCGAGCGGGCCCGGCGCGACGAACGGCGGCCGCCGCTGGCGGCGGCGGGGCGGCTGGGACGTCACCGGTACGCGCGGGACCGGCGCGCCCGGGCCGCCTCGGCGGAGGCGGGGTACGCCTTCGAGGGCACGGAGCCCTCGAAGGTCGTCTTCGACTGCCCCACGTGCTGTCAGCGGATCCGGGTGCCGGTGCGGGGGCACGTGCGGGCGCGGTGCGGGTTGTGCCGGACGGAACTCGAGTGCGACACATAGATTTTCCGGGGGCCGCGCCCCCGGACCCCCGCTGTTATCGCTCGCCCCACCACTTCTTCAGGACCTTCTCCGCCGGCTTTCCGTGCGGCGTGTACGCCAGCCGTTTCGCGGTCTCGCCGCTGTCCGGCCAGTCGTCCCACATCCACCAGCACACCCCCGCCCACCAGGGCTTGCCGTCGAAGGCGGCCAACAGGGCCTCGTAGGCGGCCGCCTGCTCGGCCTCGCCGTCGCGCTTGCTGACGGTCCAGGAGTACGGGGCCGTGGTCGTGCCGCGCTGGCTGACGTAGCCCGCCTCGGTGAAGAGGATCTTCCGGTGCTGCCGGTCCGAGAACGCGGCGAGCTCGTCCACGATGGGCCGCCATGCCGACCTCAGCCGGGCCGCGTCGGTGGTGGCCTTGTCGGCCAGCGGCCAGTAGGCGTCGATGCCGATGACGTCGAGGTCCTTCCAGAAAGGGATCTTCTGGTACTCGTCGTAGTTGGCGGCGTACGTCAGCGGGCCCTTGTAGTGCTCGCGGATCGCGGCGATGGTCCGCCCCCAGCGCTCGCCGTCCCGCGAGGTGCCCGCGAGCTCGGTGCCGACCGAGAACTGCTCGACACCGTTGTCGGCGGCCAGTTGGGCGTAGTGGGTGATGAAGCGTCCGTACGCCGTGAACCAGGCGTCCCGGTCCTTGGGCTTGATCTCGGCGCGGTCGCCGCCCTTGGTCAGGTCGACATGAGGCTTGACCATGGTCTTCAGCCCGGCGTCGTGCGCGAGCCGGATGATGTGCCGCAGGCTGTCGTCGCTCGCCGTCTCGCCCGTGGTGCGCATGGCCGAGTCCGTGACGCGGTCCTGGTACCAGGTGGGGGTGAAGGTCACCCACCGGGTGCCGGTGGCGGCGATCTGCCGAAGATACGTTTCCGCCTGGGGGCGGGAGTAGTCGTCGGTGTTCCACGAGGGGAGCGTCATGCCCCGCAACCCGCTCACCTTCCTGTCGTCGGGCCGGCCGTTCCGGTCGCTCGCGGACGGGCCGGGGGTGGGGTCGTCCTCGCCGCCGGACGACGAGCATCCGGCGACGAGGAGGACGGCCACCGTCGCCAGGGTGGCGGCCGTCCTCCTCATCACGTTCACTTAGGAAGTGCTCCTGTTCACTGAGCGCGTGTTCACTGAGCGAGAGCCGTCGGGCCGACGAAGGTGTAGCCCAGGGCCTTGATGCCGTCGATCGTCTGCTTCAGCGGGTCCACGGCGTAGTAGGGGTGGTAGAAGAAGCTGGCCACTCCGTCGCGGACCGCCAGATTGGCCTTGGCGGAGGCGATCAGGTCGGCGGGGAGCCGTGCCGGGTGGTTGTTGTAGGGCACGGGCTCATAGTTCCCGATGTTCTCGGGGAGCACGGTCGTACCGTAGACGTCCTTGACCGAGTACGGGAAGAACTGGCCGATGTATCGGGTGGGGTTCACCGTTCCGCCGCTGAGTGTTCCGGCGAAGTACAGCGAACGCTCCAGCCGTGCCGTGTAGTTCTGTCCGAAGACCTTGTAGTCGGTGGCCGAGGCGGCGTAGTGCGGGGTCGTCCAGAGGGTGGGCTTGGGGAAGCCCGCGGCGGTGAAGGCGGCGAGGGCCGAGGTGACCCGGCTCTGGGCCCAGACGGCGTTGTCCTCGGCGGGCGGCCCGTCGTAGATGACGTTGTCGCTGGCGTCGACATGGGCGCGGAAGAACTCGAAGTCGTCGCCCGTGACGCCGGTGTAGGGGTTGTTGACGTTGCTGTACTGGTGGGTGTAGCCGTGGTTCATCAGGACGGCGCCGTGCTGGAGCATGTACTTCAGCGCGGAGACGACCTGCGGGGCCTGGGCGAGGCTGATCGTCTCGGCCTTGCCGTTGTTGTAGACGCCCTTGGGGTCGGTGTAGACGGGGATGACGTTGATCCCATAGGGGATGTTCTGCGAGGCCAGGTAGTCGGCCATCGCCCGCAGCTCCGTCGGGTCGGACTTGGGGCTGATGTCCTCCAGCCGCACGAACGCGCGGTGGCGCTCGGTGGTGGCCGGGGCGAGGGCGTCGAAGAGGAGGTCCTCGAAGACGATCACACGGTCCGACTCGGAGACGTAGGTGAAGGGGATCTCCCCGACGTAGGTGAGGTTGCCCGTGCGGATCGCCCAGGGGCTGGTGGCCCCGGTGTTGGCGTCCGTGGCCGTGGCGAGGGTGGTGACCTGCGGGTAGGTGCCCCCGGAGATGGCCGGGTGGAGCACACCGCCGTCGTAGCCCGTGGGAATCTTCCGGGTCAGCGTCTGGTTCTTGTACGCGACCTGGGTGATGTTGCCGACGCCGCCGCCGTTGTCGAAGTACGAGTTGGTGGGGTCCCAGCCGTACTTCTGCTTGAAGGTCTCGATGCCCACGGCGTTGGCCATGTTCCAGATGTTGTCGCCGATCCAGTCGATGGGCTTACTGGTCTTCAGCGCGTCCTGGTAGAAGGCGGCCGGGATGGCGTCGGGGATCGTCCCGCCGTAGTACGTCGAGCCGACGTAGACGGTGGCGGAGTACTGCTCCACCATGCCCGCCGTGTACGCGGAGACGGGCTTGGAGGTGACGGTGCCGAAGTGGCCCGAGAGGTTGGCGATCGCCATCGCGTAGAGCTCACCGAGGTAGCCGTAGGGCCCGGTGTTGTCGTAGAGGACGAGGGCCGAGGGGCCGGCCGCGGCGGCGAGGGTCTGGAAGGACGCCGCCTTGACGGTCGTCGTCGCCGGGGCCTTGGCCGGGGTGATGGTGAGCGTGTGGGCGCGGCGCTTGCGGTCGTTCGCGAGCCGGGCGGCGACCCACGCCTTGAGGTCGTTGGTGCTGGACCCGGAGAGCGAGGCTTTGTCGACCCCCTTGAGCCCGTAGGAGGGGCGGGGCTTCCCGCCACCGCCGCCGCCTATCGCGGCCTCGGCCCCCGTCGACAGAGCGAAACCGCCCAGCAGGGCGGCGATGACGGACAGGACGAGCGGGACCCGGGAAAGCCGTGCTCTCCCCCGCTTGTTTTTCATTGTTGTTCCCCCCTGATTGACCAGCCTTTGCCGGCTATTGGCCGGTCCTTCACCCGGGGCGTCGCCGACGATGACGCGTGCGTGCGGATGTGAAGGCCCGACAGTTGGCTGATTCTTGTGCCCTGTTAGAGGAGTGTCAATAGACATCGATGGTCCAGACCGTGCAATTAGTGACAGCCCAATTGGTGCAGACCTTCAATCCCACCAGTCACATGCGCCACGCGATCAGGCATAACTACCGGTTGGTCCACAGAATTCTCTGTTCCGATTCAACATCTCTCACCATGAAGGGTTAATTGCTGCTAGTCATCTGATACCTTCCCTGCGCACGCCTCGGAACGACGAACGAGGCGCAATCCGGGGGGATCTCATGTACGGAAAACCCGCTCTGGGGACAGTCCTGCCCTTGGCCGGACTGACGGCAGCCCCAGAAGTTCTGCCGGGCATACCCTTTGCCAGGGGACTGCAGGAAGCGGCCGGTGCCGGATTCCTGCTCTACTGCGCGATAGCCGCAGCACTTCTTTCGGCAAAATTCTGGTTCGTTCTCCGGAACTCCGGTGAACGTTCATGATCACGGAGGTTCTTCTCTGGTCCAGCATCGCCATCATCGTGATGGCGGGCTGCTACAACTCCACCCTGTTCATCCTGTCCAGACAACGGGTGCGCCGTGACCGCGGCCCCCGGGCCGAACGCCTCTACATCTTTCTCCTCGCCTGTCTGAACGAGGAAAAGGTGCTCGGCGAGAGCCTGGCCCGGATCACCTCGCTGCCGGCCGGGAACTTCATGGCCCTCGTCATCGACGACGCCTCCGACGACCGCACCGCGGACATCGCCCGCTCCGCCGACCCCGACCGGGTCAAACTCCTCCAGCGGCACCTGCCCGACGCCCGCAAGGGCAAGGGCGCCGCCCTCAACGCGGGCATCCGCCACCTGCGGGGATCCGGCATCCTCGCCGACCGCGACCCGGCCGACGTCATCGTCTGCGTCGTGGACGCCGACGGCCGCCTCGACCCCCACATCGTCCAGGCGGTCGACCCCTACTTCGACGACCCGCGCACCGGCGCCACCCAGGTCGGCGTGCGCATGTACAACCGTCACCAGGGCGTCCTCGCACGGCTCCAGGACATGGAATTCGTCATCTACGGCGACATCTTCCAGACCGCCCGGCGCTACTTCGGCAGCGTCGGCATGGGCGGCAACGGCCAGTTCATGCGGCTCGCCGCCCTCGACACCCTGATGAAGGACGGCAACGGTCCCTGGAGCGACTCCCTGACCGAGGACCTCGATCTCGGAGTGCGCCTGATCGCACGCGGCTGGACCAATCACCACTGCACCACCGCCGCGGTCAGCCAGCAGGCCGTGCTCGACGTCCGCCGGCTGGTGCGCCAGCGCTCCCGCTGGTTCCAGGGACATCTGCAGTCCGCCGGCCTGGTGCCGATGATCCTGCGCGAGGTGCCCACCAAGGCCGCCGTCGACCTGCTCTACCACCTGTCCAGCCCGGTGCTGATCCTGCTCACCTCGCTGCTGCCGCTGTCCTTCGTCGTCGCGGTCGGCGGCACCGTCGTCGGCTCGGTCGAGGCCGGACGCCCGCTGGTGTCCCCCATGTGGATCATCGGCCCGTACGTCCTGTCCTTCACCGCCGCGTACGCCTACGGCTGGGTCTACTCACGACGCGAGCGAGGGCTCGGACTCGTCCGCGCCGTCCTCCTCTCCCACCTCTTCGTCATCTACGGCTACATCTGGTTCGCGGCCGGCTGGTGGGGCCTGTGGCGCATGCTCACGGGCAAGCAGACCTGGCTCAAGACCGCGCGCACCTGACGCGCGCCGGCTCCTCCACTCATCTCCACTCATCGGTCAAGCACGCACCTTCCGAGGGAGAACCATGTCCCCGACCGTCATCACCACGCCCGTGCGCGCCATGCTCGTCCTGGGCACGCGGCCTGAAGCCATCAAGCTCGCGCCCGTGGCCCGCGCCATGGCCGCCTCCCCGCTCTTCGAACCTGTCGTCGTCACCACCGGCCAGCACCGCGAGATGCTCCACCAGATGCTGGAGCTCCTCCAGGTCCCCGCGAGCGTCGAACTCGACGTGATGCGCGACCGCCAGGAACTCTCCAAGCTCACCGCCCGGCTGGTGGACGGCCTCGGCGACGTCGTCCGCGCCCACCGGCCCGACCTCGTCGTCGTCCAGGGCGACACCACCTCCGCCCTCACCGGCGCCCTCGCCGCCTTCTACGAGCACATCCCCGTCGCCCACGTGGAGGCCGGGCTGCGCACCGGAGTGCTGGACAACCCCTTCCCCGAGGAGCTCAACCGCCGGCTCATAGGCCGCATGGCGCGCTGGCACTTCGCGCCCACGACCCGGGCGGCCGGCCACCTCACCGCGGAGGGGGTACCGGCCGCCGAGGTGTTCGTCACCGGCAACACCGTCATCGACAACCTGCTGTGGGTGCTGGACCAGGGCAACGGCCGCGACCTCTTCCACAGCGACCTGCGGCACGTCCTGGTCACCCTCCACCGCCGGGAGAACCAGGGCGACAAGATGCGCGCCATGGGCCGGACCCTGCGCCGCCTCGCCGACCGGGGCGACGTGGAGATCGTCCTGCCGCTCCACAAGAGCCCCGCCGTCCGCGAGGCCCTGCTGCCGGAGCTCTCCGACCACCCGGCCGTCCGGATCGTCGAGCCGCTGGGCTACGTGGACTTCTCCGCCACGCTCGCCGGCTGCGACCTCGTCCTGACCGACTCCGGCGGCATCCAGGAGGAGGCCCCCACCCTCGGCAAGCCCACCCTGGTGCTGCGCACGACCACCGAGCGGCCCGAGGCGGTGGAGGCGGGCGCGGCCCGGCTCGTGGGCACCGAACCGCAGGCCATCCTGGAGGCCGCGACGCAGCTGCTGGACGACGAGGAGGCGTACGCGCGGATGGCGAAGGCCGGTAACCCCTTCGGGGACGGGCTCGCCACCGAGCGCATCGTGGCCCAGCTGGCCGAGGACTTCGGCGCGGACGCCGGCGCGGCGCCCACGCCGGAGCCGCTGGTCGTCCCCCAGCCCGGCGGTCCGGGGTCATACTCGACGGCAT
Source organism: Streptomyces luteoverticillatus (assembly GCF_003970715.1). Taxonomy (NCBI): domain Bacteria; kingdom Bacillati; phylum Actinomycetota; class Actinomycetes; order Kitasatosporales; family Streptomycetaceae; genus Streptomyces; species Streptomyces luteoverticillatus. The sequence goes on from NZ_CP034587.1 coordinate 1,859,509, forward strand.
GACGAGAGTTCACCGGCTCCTCGCCCTCGCCCTGTTCGGCGCCGCCGCGGTGGCGGCGCTCGCCTTCGCGGTGAACGCGATCTGGGGTGGCGAGGACGGCGAGCCGGCCCGGCCGTGGGCCGAGGGATCGGTCCACGGCCCGTGGCGGTCGGTCTTCGACGGTCACGGCGAGAACATCGGCCGCCACGACGGTCTGGCCCTCTCCCCCAAGCCCTCGCGGGAGCCGGGCGAGACCCACGCGGGGCTGATCGTGTCGACCGGGGAGTACGGGGACATGAACCTCCAGGCCCGGATGCGCACGGTCGCCCAGTTGCGCACGCCCAAGCCCAATCCCTGGGAGGTGCCGTGGCTGGTGTGGGCGTACACGGACCCGGAGCACTTCTACTACATCACCCTCAAGCCCAACGGCTGGGAGCTGGGCAAGCGTGATCCGGCGTACCCCGGTGGCCAGCGGTTCCTGGCCACGGGCGCGGAGGGCTTCCCGATCGGCCGGTGGTCGGGGGTGAAGGTGGCCCAGCGCGGCGCGCACATGGAGGTGAGCGTCGACGGGAAGGGCCTGGTCGCCTACGAGGACAAGGAACGCCCATACTTGCGGGGCAGCATCGGGGCGTACACGGAGGACGCCCGGGTGGTGTTCAGCGACATCGCGGCGGAGCCGGCGGAGTAACCGTGGCGGAATGACCGGACGGGCCACGGGCTGTGTCCTCAAACGCCGGACGGGCTACTGCGCTGTGTCCTCAAACGCCGGACGGGCCGACGTCGTCGTCGGCCCGTCCGGTGTGCGGTTCCGTTACGCCGTCAGCGCGCGGTCGGTCGGGAGGACCGGCGCGGGCAGCGTGCTGGAACCCGTCAGGTAGCGGTCGACGCCGCGCGCGGCGGAGCGTCCTTCCGCGATCGCCCAGACGATGAGGGACTGGCCCCGGCCGGCGTCACCGGCGACGAAGACGCCCGGCACGTTGGTGGCGTAGTCCGCGTCGCGTGCGACGTTCCCCCGGTCGTCCAGTTCGAGGCCGAACTGTTCGACGAGACCGTTCTGCCGGTCCGTTCCCGTGAAACCCATCGCGAGGGTGACGAGCTGGGCCGGGATGCGACGTTCGGTGCCGGGCTTCTGCTGGAGCTTGCCGTCGGTGAACTCGACCTCCACGAGGTGGAGCCACTGGACGTTGCCGTCCTCGTCGCCCTCGAAGCGGGTGGTGGAGACGGAGTAGACGCGCTCGCCGCCCTCCTCGTGGGCCGAGGTGACCTTGTAGAGCATGGGGAAGGTCGGCCAGGGCTGGTTGGCGTTCCGCTCCTCGCCCGGCCGGGGCATGATCTCCAGCTGGGTGACGGAGGCCGCGCCCTGCCGGTGGGCGGTGCCGACGCAGTCGGCTCCGGTGTCGCCGCCGCCGATGACGACGACGTGCTTGCCCTCGGCGCTGATCGGGGAGACCGTCAGGTCGCCCTCCTGCACCTTGTTCGCCATGGGCAGGTACTCCATGGCGAAGTGGACGCCCTTGAGGTCGCGGCCGGGCACGGGCAGGTCGCGGGAGGTGGTGGCGCCGGCGGCGATGACGACGGCGTCGTAGCGTCGGCGCAGCTTGGCCGCGTCGATGTCGCGCCCGATCTCCACCTCGGTGCGGAACTTGGTGCCCTCCGCGCGCATCTGCTCGATGCGCCGGTTGATGTGCCGCTTCTCCATCTTGAACTCGGGGATGCCGTAGCGGAGCAGGCCGCCGACGCGGTCGGCGCGCTCGTAGACGGCGACGGTGTGGCCGGCGCGGGTGAGCTGCTGGGCGGCGGCGAGGCCGGCGGGGCCGGAGCCGATGACGGCGACGGTCTTGCCGGAGAGCCGCTCGGGCGGCTGGGGGGTGACGTCGCCGGATTCCCAGGCCTTGTCGATGATGGTGACTTCGACGTTCTTGATGGTGACGGGCGCCTGGTTGATGCCGAGCACGCAGGCGGACTCGCAGGGGGCGGGGCAGAGGCGGCCGGTGAACTCGGGGAAGTTGTTGGTGGCGTGGAGCCGCTCGGAGGCGGCCTGCCAGTCGTCGCGGTAGGCGTAGTCGTTCCACTCGGGGATGAGGTTCCCGAGGGGGCAGCCGTTGTGGCAGAACGGGATGCCGCAGTCCATGCAGCGGCCGGCCTGCTTGCTGATGACGGGCAGGAGGGAGCCGGGGACGTAGACCTCGTTCCAGTCGCGGACCCGTTCCGTGGTGGGGCGGGTGCGGGCGAGGACGCGGTCGGTGGTCAGAAAGCCCTTCGGGTCAGCCATGGGTCGCCGCCTCCATCATCTTCTCGTGGGTCTCGGTCTCGGTCAGACCGGCCAGCTCGGCGGCGTCCTTGGCGGCGAGCACTGCCTTGTAGGTGGTGGGCAGGACCTTGCGGAAGCGGTTCGCCGCCGTGTCCCAGTCGGCGAGGAGGCCGGCCGCGACGGTGGAGGCGGTCTCCTCGTGGTGGCGGCGCACCACGTCGTGCAGCCACCGGCGGTCGGCGTCGTCGAGGGGTTCGACGGCTCCGGCCAGTTCCTTGTTGACGTTGCGGGTGTCGAGGTCGACGACGTAGGCGACGCCGCCGGACATGCCCGCCGCGAAGTTACGGCCGGTGGGGCCGAGGACGACGGCGCGGCCGCCGGTCATGTACTCGCAACCGTGGTCGCCGACGCCCTCGGAGACGACGGTGGCGCCGGAGTTGCGGACGCAGAAGCGCTCGCCGACGCTGCCGCGCAGGAACATCTCGCCGCCGGTGGCTCCGTAGGCGAGGGTGTTGCCGGCGATGGTGGAGTACTCGGCGAGGTGGTCGGCGCCGCGGTCGGGGCGGACGACGACGCGGCCGCCGGAGAGGCCCTTGCCGACGTAGTCGTTGGCGTCGCCCTCCAGGCGCAGGGTGACGCCGCGCGGCAGGAAGGCGCCGAAGGACTGGCCGGCGGAGCCGGTGAAGGTGATGTCGATGGTGTCGTCGGGCAGGCCCGCGCCGCCGTACTTCTTGGTGACCTCGTGCCCGAGCATGGTGCCGACGGTCCGGTTGACGTTGCGGATGGCGACCTGGGCGCGGACGGGCTGGGGGGCCTCGTCGCCGACGGTGTTCAGGGCGTCGGCGGCGAGCTTGATCAGCTGGTTGTCGAGCGCCTTGGCCAGGCCGTGGTCCTGGGCGGTGGTGTGGTGGCGCACGGCGCCGGCGGGCAGGTCGGGGACGTGGAGGAGCGGGGCCAGGTCCAGGCCCTGGGCCTTCCAGTGGCCCACCGCGCGGGCGGTGTCGAGGAGCTCGGCCTGGCCGACGGCCTCCTGGAGGGTGCGGAAGCCCAGCTCGGCGAGGAGCTCGCGGACCTCCTCGGCGATGAACTCGAAGAAGTTGACGACGAATTCGGCCTTGCCGCTGAACCGTTCGCGCAGGACGGGGTTCTGGGTGGCGATGCCGACGGGGCAGGTGTCCAGGTGGCAGACGCGCATCATGACGCAGCCGGAGACGACGAGGGGGCGGTGGCGAAGCCGAACTCCTCGGCGCCGAGGAGGGCGGCGATCATGACGTCGCGGCCGGTCTTGAGCTGGCCGTCGGTCTGGACGACGATGCGGTCGCGCAGGCCGTTGAGGAGGAGGGTCTGCTGTGTCTCGGCGAGGCCGAGCTCCCAGGGGCCGCCCGCGTGCTTGAGGGAGGTCAGCGGGGAGGCGCCGGTGCCGCCGTCGTGGCCGGAGATCAGGACGACGTCGGCGTGGGCCTTCGAGACGCCCGCCGCGACCGTGCCGACGCCGACCTCGGACACCAGCTTCACATGGATGCGGGCGGCGGGGTTGGCGTTCTTGAGGTCGTGGATGAGCTGGGCGAGGTCCTCGATGGAGTAGATGTCGTGGTGCGGGGGCGGCGAGATCAGGCCGACGCCGGGGGTGGAGTGGCGGGTCTTCGCGACCCAGGGGTAGACCTTGTGGCCGGGCAGCTGGCCGCCCTCGCCGGGCTTGGCGCCCTGGGCCATCTTGATCTGGATGTCGTCGGCGTGGACGAGGTATTCGCTGGTGACGCCGAAGCGGCCGGAGGCCACCTGCTTGATGCTGGAGCGGCGCGTGGGGTCGTAGAGGCGGTCGGGGTCCTCGCCGCCCTCACCGGTGTTGGACTTGGCGCCCAGCCGGTTCATGGCGATGGCGAGGGTCTCGTGGGCCTCCTTGGAGATGGAGCCGTAGGACATGGCGCCGGTGGAGAAGCGCTTGACGATCTCGCTGACGGGCTCGACCTCGTCGAGGGGGATCGAGGGGCGGTCGCTCTTGAAGGAGAACAGCCCGCGCAGGGTCATCAGCCGCTCGGCCTGCTCGTCCACGCGCCGCGTGTACTGCTTGAAGATGTCGTAGCGGCGGGCGCGGGTGGAGTGCTGGAGCCGGAAGACGGTCTCCGGGTCGAAGAGGTGCGGCTCGCCCTCGCGGCGCCACTGGTACTCGCCGCCGATCTCCAGGCGGCGGTGGCTGGCGGGGATGCCGGTGGCGGGGTAGGCCTTGGCGTGGCGTGCCGCGACCTCACGGGCGACGACGTCCAGCCCGGCGCCGCCGATCTTGGTGGCGGTGCCGTGGAAGTAGGCGTCGACGAAGGACTCCTCGAGGCCGACGGCCTCGAAGACCTGGGCGCCCCGGTAGGAGGCGACGGTGGAGATGCCCATCTTGGACATGACCTTCAGGACGCCCTTGCCCAGCGCCTTGATGAGGTTGCGGATGGCGTCCTCGGGGGCGATGTCCGGCAGGAACGTACCGGCGCGGACGAGGTCCTCGACGGACTCCATCGCAAGGTACGGGTTGACGGCCGCCGCGCCGTAACCGATGAGCAGCGCGACGTGGTGGACCTCGCGGACGTCACCGGCCTCGACCAGCAGGCCCACCTGGGTGCGCTGCTTGGTGCGGATGAGGTGGTGGTGGATGGCCGAGGTGAGCAGCAGGGACGGGATGGGGGCGTGCTCGGCGTCGGAGTGCCGGTCGGAGAGCACGATGAGCCGGGCGCCGTTCTCGATGGCCGCGTCGGCCTCGGCGCACATGGCCGCGAGGCGGGCGGCGAGCGCCTCGCCGCCCCCGGCGACGCGGTAGAGGCCGGAGAGCGTCGCGGCCTTGAGGCCCGGCAGGTCGCCGTCGGCGTTGATGTGGATGAGCTTGGCGAGCTCGTCGTTGTCGATGACGGGGAAGGGCAGCGTGACGCTGCGACAGGACGCGGCGGTGGGGTCCAGCAGATTGCGCTGCGGCCCGAGGGAGGAGATCAGCGAGGTGACGAGCTCCTCGCGGATGGCGTCCAGCGGGGGGTTGGTGACCTGCGCGAAGAGCTGGGTGAAGTAGTCGAAGAGCAGCCGCGGCCGCTCGGAGAGCGCGGCGATCGGCGAGTCCGTGCCCATGGAACCGATGGGTTCGGCGCCGGACTTGGCCATCGGGGCGAGGATGACGCGCAGCTCCTCCTCGGTGTAGCCGAAGGTCTGCTGGCGGCGGGTGACGGAGGCGTGGGTGTGGACGATGTGCTCGCGCTCGGGGAGGTCGGCGAGGTCGATGAGGCCGGCCTCCAGCCACTCCTGGTAGGGCTGTTCGGCGGCGAGGGCGGCCTTGATCTCGTCGTCCTCGATGATGCGGTGGGCCTCGGTGTCGACGAGGAACATCTTGCCGGGCTGGAGGCGGCCCTTGCGGACGACCTTGGCGGGGTCGATGTCGAGGACGCCGACCTCGGAGGAGAGGACGACGAGGCCGTCGTCGGTGACCCAGTAGCGCCCGGGGCGCAGGCCGTTGCGGTCGAGAACGGCGCCGACGACGGTGCCGTCGGTGAAGGTGACGCAGGCCGGGCCGTCCCAGGGCTCCATGAGGGTGGAGTGGTACTGGTAGAAGGCGCGCCGGGCGGGGTCCATGGAGGCGTGGTTCTCCCAGGCCTCCGGGATCATCATCAGGACGCTGTGCGGCAGCGACCGGCCGCCGAGGTGGAGCAGCTCCAGGACCTCGTCGAAGGAGGCGGAGTCGGAGGCGTCGGGGGTGCAGACGGGGAAGGTCCGCTCCAGCGGCTTGTCTCCGAACAACCCGCTGGCCAGCTGGGATTCGCGGGCCCCCATCCAGTTGCGGTTGCCCTTGACGGTGTTGATCTCACCGTTGTGGGCGACGAAGCGGTAGGGGTGGGCGAGCGGCCAGCTCGGGAAGGTGTTGGTGGAGAACCGCGAGTGGACGAGCGCGATGGCGGTGGCGCAGCGCCGGTCGGAGAGGTCCGGGAAGAACGGCTCGAGCTGCCCGGTGGTGAGCATGCCCTTGTAGACGATGGTGCGGGCGGAGAGCGAGGGGAAGTAGACGCCCGCCTCGCGCTCGGAGCGCTTGCGCAGGGCGAAGGCCTTGCGGTCGAGGGCGAGGTTCTCGTTGACGCCGTCCGTGACGAAGAGCTGCCGGAAGGCGGGCATCGTGGCGCGGGCGTCGGCGCCGAGCAGCTCGGGGGTGACGGGGACGGCGCGCCAGCCGAGGACGGTCAGGCCCTCCTCGGCGGCGATCGTCTCGATGTGCGAGACGGCGGTGGCTGCTTCCTCGTCGTCGGCCGGGAGGAAGGCGATGCCGACGGCGTAGGCGCTGGCGGCGGGGAGCGTGAAGCCCTCGACGCTCTCGACGCTTTCGCGGAGGAAGGCGTCGGGGATCTGCATCAGGATGCCGGCGCCGTCCCCGGTGTCGGGGTCGGAGCCGGTGGCGCCGCGGTGCTCCATGTTGCGCAGGACGGTGAGCGCCTGCTCGACGAGCTCATGGCTCGCCTCGCCGGTGAGAGTCGCGACAAAGCCCACGCCACAGGCGTCGTGCTCGTTCCGCGGGTCGTACATCCCCTGGTGGGCGGGGTGGGATGCGTGGCGCATCGGCGCTCCCGTCGTCGTCTGGCAGTCATGTCGTGACGCATGTGCCGAGGGACGACGTTGGCCCTCGCGAAAGAAGGTTGTTCAGGCTTACATGATGGGTCGCTTCTCGAAGAGCGGAAGGGGTGGTCCATCATGTGGACACCGAAGGGGTTCGGGCGGCGCTCCGGGCTCCCTGGGATCACCAGGCCCGGCCGCGCCCGAGAGCGGTGCGGCACGGGCGGCATTGCCCGCAGCGCTACCGGATTGTGCCCTGCCCCCGGGGAAATGAAACCGGGGAGAAACACGCACGTTATACGGCAGCGCGCATAAGAATTACCCGACGGCGGTCCCGAAGGCAATACCGAGGAGATACGTCACACCGGCCGCGGCGCCGCCGAGCAGCAGCTGCCGGAGCCCGCTGAACCACCACGACCGCGCCGTCACCCGGGCCACGACCGCGCCGCAGGCGAACAGCCCGACCAGCGCGAGCAGCACGGCGGGCCACAGTTCGGTGGCCCCGAGCAGGTACGGCAGCAGCGGCAGCAGGGCACCCAGCGCGAACGAGCCGAACGACGAGACGGCGGCGACGAGCGGCGAGGGGAGGTCGGACGGGTCGATGCCGAGCTCCTCGCGGGCGTGGATCTCCAGCGCCTGCTCCGGGTCCTTCGACAGCTGCCGCGCGACCTCGCGGGCCAGCGCGGGCTCGACGCCGCGCGACTCGTAGAGCGCGGCCAGCTCCTCCAGCTCGTCCGCCGGGTGCTTGCGCAGCTCGCGCCGCTCCACGTCCAGCTCGGCGAGGACCAGCTCGCGCTGCGAGGCGACGGAGGTGTACTCACCGGCGGCCATCGAGAACGCGCCGGCCGCGAGCCCGGCCATGCCGGCGATCACGATGGCGCTGGACGAGGCGGTACCACCGGCCACGCCCGTCATCAGGGCCACGTTGGAGACCAGTCCGTCCATGGCCCCGAACACGGCGGGCCGCAGCCAGCCGCCGTTCACATCACGGTGGGTGTGATTGTCGCGGTGGGCTATGTGCGTTGCCGCGGCCGTATCGAGGACAGCCATGTCTCCAGATGCTCCCTTCCCCAGGGACGCGGACGGGTCGCCGCGTTCCCTCTCGCGTATCGCGTGTCGCGTATCGCGTACGAGTCGAAGGTACGCACGAATGGGCATGATCCGCTAGCAAGGAAGGCCGAACTTACCTCGCTGACCTGCGGCTTTACCAAAAAGCCCCCTGCGGCGAGGGCCGCAGGGGGCTGAGGTGAAGCGTGTGGGTGTCAGCGTTTGTCCGCGCCGGGCGCGGGCTTCGCGTCGGCGGCGGGCTTGGTGAGGTCGGGCTTGGAGGCACCGTCCTCGGAGGCACTGCCCTCGGACGCACCCTCCTTGGACGCACCCTCCGCGGCGGCCTCCTCGGCCGCACCGGGCTCGACGACGAGCTCCCGCCCGGGGACCCGCTTCGAGGAGATCACGAAGTAGGCGACGGCGGCGAGGAAGACCAGGATGGCGGTCCAGCCGTTGAGCCGCAGGCCCAGGAAGTGGTGGGCCGTGTCGACCCGCAGGTACTCGGTCCAGAACCGGCCGACGGTGTACGCGGCGACGTAGACCGCGAACGCCCGCCCGTGCCCCAGCTTGAACTTCCGGTCGGCCCAGATCACGAGGGCCGCGACGCCGAGGCACCACAGGGACTCGTACAGGAACGTCGGGTGGTACGTGCCGCCGATCCTGCCGATCGCCGGGTCCGGGTCGATCTTCAGCGCCCAGGGCAGATCGGTCGGCCGGCCGTAGAGCTCCTGGTTGAACCAGTTGCCCCAGCGGCCGATGGCCTGCGCCACGGCGATGCCGGGCGCGATGGCGTCCGCGTAAGCCGGCAGCGGGATCCCGCGTCGGCGGCAGCCGATCCAGGCGCCGACGGCACCGAGGGCGATGGCGCCCCAGATGCCGAGGCCGCCCTCCCAGATCTTGAACGCGCCGACCCAGTCCCGGCCCGGGCCGAAGTACAGCTCGTAGTCCGTGATCACGTGATACAGCCGCCCGCCGACGAGCCCGAAGGGCACCGCCCACACGGCGATGTCGGCGATCGTCCCGGACCGGCCGCCACGTGCGATCCAGCGCTTGTTGCCGAGCCAGACGGCGACGAAGACGCCGATGATGATGCAGAAGGCATAGCCGCGCAGCGGGATCGGTCCGAGGTGGACGACACCGGTCGAGGGGCTGGGGATGTATGCGAGATTCATGGCACCCCCGACGCTACCTTGCCGGAACGCACAGGTGGCACCCCACCCGGGGCTACGTCTGGGTAACGCGGGGCTGGATTCGCGGGCGGGCTTACGTCCGGGTGACCGTTCCGCACTGGTCGTGACGGGCTCCCAGGTCGCGGCTGCTGTCGTAGGGGTCGACGGCGGGGCCGGACCGCTCCGACTCGTCCCGCCCGTCGCCGTGACGTCCGATCCGGGGGAATTCCGGATGGATGAATCCGTCGTGGACCTCGCAGGTGGTGTTGCCGATGTCCATCACGTGCCGGCGCACGGCCAGCTTGCCGGGCTCCACCCGGAAGCGGGCGGGATCGGGGACCTCGACGTCCAGAACCCGCCGCACGATGGTGCGCGCGACCTGCCGGGACTTCTTGTCCTTCTTCGCCAACGGGTAGACGAAGGTGTAGTCGGCGTGGACGGCGACGACGCCGCCCTCGCGCTCGGCGAAGGTCATCCGGCCCCGCGTCTTGACGGTGCCGCCCACCATGCGGACCTCGTCGGGGTCGAAGCGGCTGAAGAAGCTGAGCGGGTCGTTCTCCTTGCCGGGCTTGGCGAGTCCCTCGTTCACCTTGGTGACCAACTCGTCCTGCCCCGGATCGAGCAGGGCCAGCGCGGCGGCGGGTCGCTCGCCACGCAGGGTCGCGGGGTCGAGGTTGGCGTCGACGAGGAAGTCCTTGGTCAGCTTCAGCGCCGAGGCGACCTGCTCCTTGGACGACTCCCCCACGGCCGTCGCCTCGGGCGGCACGATCCCCGCCGCGCCGTCGGCGTACTCCTCGGCCGGCGACCCGGCGAAGGGGTGGTCGAGCGTAGCGGTGTCCGCCGCCGTCGTCTCCTTCTTCTTGCCCCAGCCACCGGGTATCCGGGACCGGACGCCACCGGGATCGACCACGACCGTGGCGGCAACGGCGACGGCCAGGACGACCCCGACCCCACCGAGCACCCGGCGCCGCCGCGCGGCCCGCCCATCCATCTCCCGCCACGCGGGCCCGGTCCGCCAGCCTTCGGGATACTGCGGAGGGGTGTTCTTCTCGGAAGGCTTCTCGGACGGTCTTCGGATCACCGCAACGCTCTCTTGTCCAACGCTCCATCAGGTCAGAGGAGAACTGTAGAGGCGTGCTGAATCCCTGCGAGAGCCGCCCTCACTACCCCTTCTGCGCCGCCGCCACCAGTTCGCGGAGCTTCTGGGGCGTCAGGGGGTGGGTCGGGTCGTCGTAGAGGCTCTTGCCGTTGAGGATGACCGTGGGGGTGCCGCGGTGGCCGGACTTGCTGAAGGTGTCCTGGGACTTCTGGACCCAGCTGTTGTGGGGGCCGTCCTCGACGCACTTCTGGAAGGACGCGGTGTTGAGGCCCGGGACCTTGTTCGCGATCTCCAGGAGTTTGGCCTTCTTGCCGTAGGCGTCGACCGTCTCCGGTGGCTGGCTCTTGTAGAGCTCGTCGTGGTACGCGAGGAACTTCCCGGCGTCCTGAGCGCAGGCCGCCGCGTTGGCGGCGTACAGGGAGCCGGAGCCGCCGAGGTTCTTGTCGATGAGGGTGACCAGGGTGTACTCGGCCTTCAGCTCGCCCTTGCCCTCCAGCTCGTGGATGGTGTCGCGGAAGCCGTTCTCGAACTGGCCGCAGCCGGGGCAGCGGAAGTCCTCGAAGACGACCAGGTTCGCCTTGGCGGCCTGGTTGCCGACCGGGATGGCGAGGCTGTCCTTGCCGATGGCGCCCTGGGGGGCGAGGAGGGGGCCGGCCGTCTTGCGCTTGTTGTCCTTGCCGCCGCCGGAGCCCGCCACCAGCGCCGCGATGCCCACGCCGGCGCCCAGGACGGCGGCCACCGCGACGACCGCGATCAGGGTCCGCTTGCGCTTGGCGCGGGACTCTTCCTTCCGGCGCTGTTCCTGCAGCCGTTCGCGGGCGCTGCGCTTACCGTCGCTGTTCTTCTGGCTCACATCCCCGTACAACGAACCGGGGGCGCGGTCATACGCGCCCCCGGCCGTCGTTTCCTTCAAAAGGGGGACGTGACCCTCGAGAGGGTTACGCGCGCTTGCGTACGCCCTCCGCCAGTTCGCCCGCCAGGGAACGGACCGCCGCGATGCCCGACTCCAGGTCCGGCGCGTCCAGCAGGCGCTTGACGAACGCCGAGCCGACGATGACGCCGTCGGCGAACTGGGCGACCTCCTCGGCCTGCGTGGCGTTGGAGACGCCGAGGCCGACACAGACCGGCAGTTCGGTGACGGACCGGGTGCGGCGCACCAGGTCCTGGGCCTCGCGGCCCACCGACTCGCGGGTGCCCGTGACGCCCATCAGCGAGGCGGCGTAGACGAAGCCGCTGCCCGCCGCCGTGATCTTGGCGAGGCGGTCGTCGCGGCTGCTCGGGGCGACGACGAACACCGTGGCCAGGCCGTGCTGTTCAGCGGCCTTGCGCCAGGTCTCGGACTCCTCGACCGGCAGGTCGGGGAGGATGCAGCCCGCTCCCCCGGCGGCGGCCAGGTCGGCGGCGAAGCGCTCCACGCCGTAGGCGTCGACCGGGTTCCAGTAGGTCATGACGAGGACGGGGGCGCCCGTGATCTCGTGCGCCTCCTTGACCGTGCGGATGACGTCCTTGATCTTGATGCCGCCGCGCAGGGCGATGTCGTCGGCGGTCTGGATGACCGGGCCGTCCAGGACCGGGTCACTGTGCGGCAGCCCGACCTCGACGATGTCGCAGCCGCCGTCGAGCATCGCCGTGACGGCCCGGACGCCGTCCTCCACGGAGGGGAAACCCGCCGGCAGGTAACCCACCAGCGCGGCGCGGTTCTCGGACTTGGCCGCGGCCAGGACCGAGCCCAGCAGTTCGATGTTGCCCGCCATCACTTGGCCCCCTCGTCGTACAGCCCGAAGTAGCGGGCTGCGGTGTCCATGTCCTTGTCGCCCCGCCCGGAGAGGTTCACCAGGATCAGGCCGTCCTCGCCCAACTCGCGGCCGACCTCCAGCGCGCCCGCGAGCGCGTGGGCGCTCTCGATGGCCGGGATGATGCCCTCGGTGCGCGAGAGGAGCCGCAGGGCCTCCATGGCCTGGGCGTCGGTGACGGCCCGGTACTCGGCGCGGCCGATGTCCTTGAGGTAGGAGTGCTCGGGGCCGATGCCGGGGTAGTCGAGGCCGGCGGAGATCGAGTACGGCTCGGTGATCTGGCCGTCCTCGTCCTGCAGGACGTAGGAGCGCGAGCCGTGAAGGATGCCGGGCGTGCCCTCGGTGAGGGTGGCCGCGTGCTCGCCGGTCTCGACGCCGTGGCCGCCGGGTTCGCAACCGATCAGCCGGACGCCCTCGTCGGGCAGGAAGGCGTGGAAGAGGCCGATGGCGTTGGAGCCGCCGCCCACGCACGCGACGGCGGCGTCGGGGAGCCGGCCGGCGCGCTCGAGGATCTGGCGGCGGGCCTCGACGCCGATGACCCGGTGGAAGTCGCGGACCAGGGCCGGGAAGGGGTGGGGTCCGGCGACGGTGCCGAAGAGGTAGTGGGTGCGGTCGACGTTGGCGACCCAGTCGCGGAAGGCCTCGTTGATGGCGTCCTTCAGCGTGCGGCTGCCGGACTTCACGGAGACGACCTCGGCGCCGAGCATCCGCATCCGGGCGACGTTGAGCGCCTGCCGCTGGGTGTCGACCTCGCCCATGTAGATGGTGCATTCCAGGCCGAAGAGGGCGCAGGCGGTGGCCGTCGCCACGCCGTGCTGGCCCGCGCCGGTCTCGGCGATGACACGACTCTTGCCCATGCGCTTGGTGAGCAGCGCCTGGCCCAGCACATTGTTGATCTTGTGGGAGCCGGTGTGGTTGAGGTCCTCGCGCTTGAGGAAGACACGGGCGCCGCCCGCGTGTTCGGCGAAGCGCGGCACCTCGGTGAGCGGGCTGGGGCGGCCCGCGTAGTTGACCATCAGGTCGTCGAGTTCGGCGGCGAAGGCCGGGTCGGCCTTGGCCTTGTCGTACTCGGCGGCGACCTGGTCGACGGCGGCGACGAGGGCCTCGGGGATGAACTTGCCGCCGAACGCGCCGAAGTAGCCGGACGCGTTCGGCACCTGGCCCTCGGGGTCGGGTACGAAGAAGCCGGAGGACATGTGAGCACTCCTGGGATGTGCGGAAGTTCCGGGCGCGGGCGCGCCTAGGGGCGCGCTGCCCGGTGATGACGGAAGGTTACGGCCGGACGCCGCGACGCCATCGCATCCCGTTGATCTGACCCGGCTCACAGCCGATGTGGTACCGCACCCGGCGGCCGCGCACGCGGCGCGCGGGCGCCCGGCAGCCGCGGGGGCGGCAGCCCCGCGCGAGCCCGGCGCAGTAGTACTGCGGGGAGTCCGGGCCCTGGCCCGGCCGCCCGGATCCGGCCGCGGGCACGCCGGCGGGGGCCGGGCGTCGGCCCGGTCCCGTGCGGCGTGCGCGGCCGGTGGTCATCGTGCTCGTCAGCCCCGTCCGTGGCGCAGGGCAGGGTGGGCGCCGGCGGCGACCAGGTCGGCCACGGCCGTCCGGGGGTCGCGGCCGGTGACCAGGGACTCGCCCACGAGGACGGCGTCGGCGCCGTCGTTGGCGTAGGCGATGAGGTCGTGGGGGCCGCGGACGCCCGACTCGGCGATCTTGATGATGCCGTCGGGGATCTCGGGCGCCACCCGGGCGAAGGTGCCCCGGTCCACCTCGAGGGTCTTGAGGTTGCGGGCGTTGACGCCGATGATGCGGGCCCCGGCGTCGACGGCGCGCTGGACCTCCTCCTCGTCGTGCACCTCGACCAGCGGCGTGAGCCCGATGGACTCGGCCCGCTCGATGAGGGAGACGAGGGCCTCCTGCTCCAGCGCGGCGACGATCAGCAGGGCCAGGTCGGCGCCGTAGGCGCGGGCCTCCCACAGCTGGTAGGCCGTGACGATGAAGTCCTTGCGCAGGATCGGGATGTCGACCCGGGCGCGGACGGCCTCCAGGTCGGCGAGCGAGCCGCCGAAGCGGCGCTGCTCGGTGAGGACGCTGATGACGGACGCGCCGCCCGCCTCGTAGTCCGCGGCGAGGCCGGCCGGGTCGGCGATGGCGGCGAGGGCACCCTTGGAGGGGCTGGACCGCTTGACCTCGCAGATCACGCTGACGTTCTCGTCGCCGAGGGCGGCCGCGCCGTCCTTGGCCTGCGGGGCCTTGGCCGCGCGCTCCTTGAGATCGTCGAGGCTCACGCGCGCCTGCCGCTCCGCGAGGTCCGCGCGGACTCCGTCGATGATCTCGTCGAGCACACTCACGCGAGCGGCCCCCTTCCGGAATCGGCTGGTCAGGTCTGGTGCGGCACGACTTCACCACATCAAGCAATTGCGATGGTACTTGCCGGAGGGCGAAGGTTTCGCATCCGGTTGACGCGCATCCCGCCCATCGGACGACCGGAGGGACGTCCTCCGGTGCGCACGGTGTGTGGTGCGGGGCTCGCGCGCGGTGTTCACGTTACGTACACCGTACGCGAACGATCAGGATCGGTCCGTACCGGACCGTGTCGATCCGTGGCGATCAGAACCGGTCAGGGCCGCCGACGGGGCGGGTCCGTCACCGAACGTACGGCTTACGGGTGGGATCTACGGCACGAGTGCCGAGCCGCACGGCAGATTGCGTACGACCGTGAACAGCAGCACGATCCCGGCCAGCGCCCAGCCGTGTTCCGGCCGGAACACGACGGGCATGCCCCCTCCCGTCCGGGCCGCCCGGACCAGCCACAGCGTCCAGAGCACGGCGAACGCGGCGTACCCGGCGACGGCCAGGACGTTCGCGCCGAGCGCCGTGCCGAGGTCGCCGTGGGCCAGCGCGTGGAGGCCGCGCAGGCCGCCGCAGCCGGGGCAGTACAGCCCCGTCCAGCGCAGTAACGGGCAGGCCGGATAGGAGCCGGGACGGTTGGGGTCCACCACGCCCACCCAGGTGACGGCCGCGCCCAGCCCGGCGGCGACGCCGAGCGGCGCGGCGAGGCGGCGCGGCAGAGGCTCGAGCGGGGCGCGCGTCATACCGCGCAGTCTCCGCCCGATAGCACGAAGGCGCAGCTCAGGGCATCCGTACGGGGTACCCCGTACGGGCCCGGGCCGCGCCTCGGCGTCTCGGCGTCTCGGCGTCGAAGAGACGGGACGGATCAGGCCCCGGTCTCGGCGGCCCGCGTCTGCAGGGCCTTCTTGGGGGACTGGCCCATGCCCATCATCCGCATGACCCCGCCGACGACGCCGCCGAGGACCACGACGACCATGCCGGCCCAGAAACCGACGGGCTTGGCCATGACGACGAACGCGCCCGCGATGCAGAAGCCGATGAAGGCGATGGTGACACCGGTCCAGGCGGCCGGGGTGTGTCCGTGGTCGGTACCCGACATGAGTTGACTCCTCGTTGCTGTGGCGCGCCCGGGGGCGCGGAGATCGCTGGGGCCATTGTCCCCGACGTGCCGGGCGGCCGTGCGCCGGGGTTGGCGTCCGGCCGGGCGTGTCATCGCGCGGGGCCGCCCGTGGGGTCCTCGCCCCGGTCGAGGGCCTTCCACAGCTCCTCGGGCCGGTCCGGGTCGGCGGGGGCCTTGGCGCGGCGCGGAGCGGGCGCGTCGCCGCGCTCGTAGCGGCCGGACATGGCGGGCCACTGCGGCCCGAAGCGCAGGGCGAGCAGCCCGGCCAGGAGGAGCAGGACGCCGCCGGCGACGGCGACCCACGGCCAGGCGGTGTGCCCGACGTCGGCGATGGAGGCCCGGGTCAGGCCCGCGACCTTGGCGGCCTTCTCCTCCAGAGCGGTGGTGTCGCTCAGGCCGGTGACCGACGCGCCCACCACTCCGGCGCCGCTCATCACGAGCAGCCCGGCGACGAGGCGGCGGGCCGCGCCGCGCACGGCGAAGACGGCGACGAGCGCGGCGAGGCCGACGACCGCCAGGGCGCCGGGCAGGGCCGTGACCTCCTGGCCGCTGGCCTGCTGGGCCATGCTGATGCCGCGTTCGGCGGCGGCGGCGCCTTCGGACCAGGTGCGGCCGGTGGCCAGGAGGACCAGGGCTGCGCCCAGGGCGCCCAGGAGGAGGGCGGCGGCGACGCTCTTGCGTCCGTTGGTGCGGGAAGTGGGTACTGCTGTGGTCACGGGTACCACTATCCCTTGTCCGAGGGCGGGGGCGGTGGGCGGGTGCGGGCCGTGGGTGGGTGTGCCCACCCGTTCCGCCCTGCGGAACGCCTGCCCACACCCCGCTACTACAGCCGGTTCGCCGTGTGGACTGCTCTGAGGACCGCGCCGGCCTTGTGGCGGCATTCGGCGTCTTCCGCTGTCGGGTCGGAGTCGGCGACGATGCCGGCGCCGGCCTGGACGTAGGCGGTGCCGTCGCGGAGGAGGGCGGTGCGGATGGCGATGGCGGTGTCGGAGTCCCCGGCGAAGTCGAGGTAGCCGACGCAGCCCCCGTACAGGCCCCGGCGGGCCGGCTCCAGCTCCTCGATGATCTGCATCGCGCGCGGCTTGGGCGCGCCCGACAGGGTGCCGGCGGGGAAGCAGGCCGTGAGGACGTCGAAGGCCGTCCGTCCCGGGGCCAGGCGGCCGGTGACGGTGGAGACGATGTGCATCACATGGCTGTAGCGCTCGATCGACATGAAGTCGACGACCTCGACGCTGCCGGGCTCGCAGACGCGGCCCAGGTCGTTGCGGCCGAGGTCGACGAGCATCAGGTGCTCGGCGCGCTCCTTGGGGTCGGCCAGCAGCTCCTCGGCCAGGGCGGCGTCCTCCTGCGGGGTGGCACCGCGCGGGCGGGTGCCGGCGATGGGGTGCACCAGCGCGCGCCCGTCCTCGACCTTCACCAGCGCCTCGGGGCTGGAGCCGACCACGTCGAACGCGCCCCCGTCGCCGTCCGGGAAGCGGAAGAGGTACATGTACGGGCTGGGGTTGGTGGCCCGCAGCACCCGGTAGACGTCGAGGGCGGAGGCCGTGCAGGGGGTCTCGAACCGCTGCGAGGGCACGACCTGGAAGGCCTCCCCCGCGCGGATGCGCTCCTTGATGTCCTCGACGGCCGCCATGAAGTCCGGGCCGCCCCAGCGGGCGGTGTACTCGGGCAGCTCGGAGGCCGGCAGGGCGGTGGGCCGGGTGTCCACCGAGCGGCGCAGGTCGGCGGCCATGGCGTCGAGGCGGGCGACGGCGTCGGCGTACGCCTCGTCGATGCCGGTCTCGCGGTTGTCGTGGTTGATCGCGTTGGCGATCAGCAGGACCGTGCCGTTCCAGTGGTCGAGGACGGCGAGGTCCGAGGTGAGGAGCATGGTCAGCTCGGGCAGTCCGAGGGTGTCCTCGCCATGCTCGCCGATCTTCTCCAGGCGGCGGACGATGTCGTAGCCCAGATAGCCGACCATGCCGCCGGTGAAGGGCGGCAGCCCCTCGCCCTCGATGAGGTCACGGGGGGTGTGGAGCGTCGCCACGGTGGCCCGCAGGGCGGCCAGCGGGTCCCCGTCGGTCGGCACGCCCACGGGCGGGGTGCCCAGCCAGTGGGCCTCGCCGTCGCGCACGGTCAGGGTGGCCGCGCTGCGGACGCCGATGAAGGAGTAACGGGACCAGGTGCGGCCGTTCTCGGCGGACTCCAGCAGGAACGTGCCGGGCCGTTCGGCGGCGAGCTTGCGGTAGAGGCCCACGGGCGTGTCGCCGTCGGCGAGGAAACGGCGGGTGACGGGGATGACCCGGCGGTCCTTCGCGAGCGTACGGAAGGTCCCCGCGTCGGGGGTGACATCCCCGTCGGCCCCGCCGGGGCCGTGGGAAGCGTGTGCGGACGTGGCAGCCATGGCGCGGAGCCTACTGGCTGCGCCGGTTCAGCGGTTCAGGGGCAGCAGGTCCGCGTCGAAACAGGTCCGGGTGCCGGTGTGGCAGGCCGGGCCGACCTGGTCGACCTTGACCAGGATCGTGTCCGCGTCGCAGTCCAGGGCGACGGACTTGACGTGCTGCAGATGCCCCGAGGTGTCGCCCTTGACCCAGTACTCCTGGCGGCTGCGGCTCCAGTACGTGCAGCGGCCGGTGGTGAGCGTGCGGTGGAGGGCCTCGTCGTCCATCCAGCCGAGCATGAGCACCTCACCGGTGTCGTACTGCTGGGCGATGGCGGGGATCAGGCCGTCGACGCTCCGCTTGAGCCGGGCGGCGATGGCGGGGTCGAGGTTGGACAGGGGGCGGGTGTTGCCGGTCATGGCCCCATTGTCCCCCGCGTCGTAGGCTGACGCCATGTCAACCCATGCGCAGCGCGAACGTCTGCTCCTCGCCGATCTGTTGGAGACGGTTGGCCCCGACGCCCCCACCCTCTGCGAGGGCTGGCGGGCCCGCGATCTCGCCGCCCACACCGTGGTGCGCGAGCGGCGGCCCGACGCCGCCGCCGGCGTCGTGATCAAGCCACTGGCCGGCCGGCTGGAACGGGTGCAGGCGGAATTCGCGGCCAAGCCGTACGAGGAGCTGATCCAGCTCATCCGCACCGGGCCGCCGCGTACCTCGCCGTTCGCCCTCAAGCAGGTCGACGAGGCGGCCAACACCGTGGAGTTCTTCGTCCACACCGAGGACGTGCGCCGGGCCCAGCCGGACTGGACGCCCCGCGAGCCGGACCCCGTCTTCGCGGACGCGCTGTGGAGCCGGCTGGAGCGCACCGCCCGGCTGGTCGGCCGGAAGTCGCCGGTGGGCCTGGTGCTGCGGCGCCCGGACGGCCGGACGGCGGTCGCCCAGAAGGGCGCGCCCGTGGTGACGGTCACCGGGGAGCCCGGCGAGCTGCTGCTGTTCGCCTTCGGCCGGCAGGACGCGGCGCGGGTGGAGCTGGCGGGCGAGGACACGGCGATCGCCAAGCTGAGGGCGGCGTCGCTGGGGCTGTAGGAGGCATCCGAGGCTCGCTTCTCCTGACACCCGGGGTGACACTGGTACCGAGGGTGGAAGAAGGTGCCGATCATGGCTTTTCGGAGCAGAACGACGCACGTCTTCGCCGGGCAGGGGCGTGACCAGCCGTCGTCAGCGCTGGCCGGCTACTCCCTGGGGCTTCTGCTGCTGCGCATGATGCTCGGCATCATCATGGTCACGCACGGTACGCAGAAGCTTTTCGGGTGGTTCGACGGGGCGGGCATCGACGGCACGGCCCAGTACTTCAAGCAGGCCGGTTATCCGGCGCCGAAGGCGATGTCCGTGATCGCCGGGCTCAGTGAGTCGCTCGGCGGGGCCGGGCTGTTCCTGGGGCTGCTGACACCGCTGGCCGCGGCGGCGGTGCTCGGGACGATGGTCAACGCGCTGGGGGTGACCTGGGAGGGCGGATTCCTGCTGCCCAGCGGGGTGGAGTTCACGCTGCTGGTGGCCGTGGCGGCGGCTTCGCTGGCGCTGGCCGGGCCGGGGGCGTATGCGGTGGACCACTACCTGCCGGTTTTGCGGGCGCATCGGGTCGCTTATGGCGTGGCGGCGATCGCGCTGGCGTTGGTGGTGGGGGCGATCTTCTTGCTGATCCGGGACTAGGGCCTTTTTCTGCCCCAGTCCCGCCCCTTCCCGTTTCTTTCGGGGGCTCCGCCCCCGAGCCCCCGGTCCTCAAACTCCCCCAGCTACCGCTGGGAGGTGCCCCCAACGGGCTGAATTCAGTCAGCGCACCGGGTGCCCCGCGCCCTTCAAGGCTTCCTTGACGTCCCCGATGCGCAGGTCGCCGAAGTGGAAGACCGACGCGGCCAGGACCGCGTCCGCGCCCGCCTCGACCGCCGGGGCGAAGTGCTCCAGGCGGCCCGCGCCGCCGCTGGCGATGACGGGGACGGTGACGTGGCGGCGCACGGCGGTGAT
Source organism: Streptomyces luteoverticillatus (assembly GCF_003970715.1). Classification (NCBI taxonomy): domain Bacteria; kingdom Bacillati; phylum Actinomycetota; class Actinomycetes; order Kitasatosporales; family Streptomycetaceae; genus Streptomyces; species Streptomyces luteoverticillatus. The sequence continues at coordinate 1,879,264 of NZ_CP034587.1, forward strand.
CATCTCCGTGTCGTAGCCGTCCTTGGTGCCGTCGGCGTCCATGGAGTTCAGCAGGATCTCGCCGGCGCCCAGCTCGGCGGCGCGGTGGGCCCACTCCACGGCGTCCATGCCGGTGCCGCGGCGGCCGCCGTGCGTGGTGACCTCGAAGGAGCCGGCGGCCGTGCGGCGGGCGTCGACGGAGAGGACCAGGACCTGGCGGCCGAAGCGCTCGGCGATCTCGCGGATGAGCTCGGGCCGCTCGATGGCGGCGGTGTTGACGCCGACCTTGTCGGCGCCGGCGCGCAGCAGCTTGTCGACGTCCTCGGCGGTGCGGACGCCGCCGCCGACCGTCAGCGGGATGAAGACCTGCTCGGCGGTGCGGCGCACCACGTCGTAGGTGGTCTCGCGGTTGCCGGAGGAGGCCGTGATGTCGAGGAAGGTCAGCTCGTCGGCGCCTTCCTGCCCGTAGATCCTGGCCATTTCGACGGGGTCGCCCGCGTCGCGCAGGTTCTGGAAATTGACGCCCTTGACGACCCGGCCGTTGTCCACGTCCAGGCAGGGGATGACTCGGACCGCGAGGGTCACGCCGTTGCTCCTCTGAAAGCTTCTACTTCTACTTCGACCAGCACGCGGGAGTCGACGAAGCCGGAGACCACGACCAGGGTCGCGGCGGGCCGGACGGCGTCGAAGAGCTCCTTGTGGGCGCGGCCGACCGCGTCCACGTCCCGCGCGTGGGTGAGATACATCCGGGTGCGGACGACGGACTCCGTGCCGAGGCCGAACTCCTTCAGCGCGGCGAGCGCGTTGCCGAAAGCCGTGCGGGCCTGCACATAGGGGTCGCCCTCGCCGTGGAGGACGCCGTTCACCAGCGGCATCGTCCCCGCGACATGCACCCGGTCCCCGACCGCGACGGCACGTGCGAAGCCGATCTCCGCTTCCCAAGGACTGTTCGTCTGGACGTGCCGCCGGGCCGGGGTTTCGCTCATACGGACACTGCCTCCAGGGCCTCTTCCAAGGTGAACGCCTTGGCGTAGAGGGCCTTTCCGACGATCGCTCCTTCGACGCCCTCAGGTACCAGGGTGGCGATCGCGCGCAGATCGTCAAGAGAGGAGACGCCACCGGAGGCCACGACCGGACGGTCGGTGACGGCGCAGACGTTCTTCAGCAGCTCCAGGTTGGGGCCCTGGAGGGTGCCGTCCTTGGCGATGTCGGTGACGACGTAGCGGGCGCAGCCCTCGGAGTCGAGGCGGGCGAGGGTCTCGTAGAGGTCGCCGCCGTCGCGGGTCCAGCCACGGCCGCGGAGGGTGGTGCCGCGGACGTCCAGGCCGACCGCGATGCGGTCGCCGTGCTCGGCGATGACCTTGGCGACCCACTCGGGGGTCTCCAGGGCGGCGGTGCCGAGGTTGACGCGGGTGCAGCCGGTGGCGAGGGCGGCGGCGAGCGAGGCGTCGTCGCGGATGCCGCCGGACAGCTCGACCTTGATGTCCATCGAGCGGGCGACCTCGGCCACCTGCGCGCGGTTGTCGCCGGTGCCGAAGGCGGCGTCCAGGTCGACGAGGTGGAGCCACTCGGCGCCCGCGCGCTGCCAGGTCTGAGCGGCGGCAAGCGGGTCGCCGTACGACGTCTCGGAGCCGGACTCGCCATGGACGAGACGGACGGCCTGGCCGCCGCGGACGTCGACGGCGGGCAGGAGTTCGAGGCGGTGGGTCATGAAGTGGACCTTACGGATGAGGGAGCCGGCCGGGTGTCACGGCCGTCGGCGCGGCGACGGCGGGGTGCTGCGGTCACAGCGTGTCCAGCCAGTTGCGGAGCAGAACCGCTCCGGCGTCGCCGGACTTCTCGGGGTGGAACTGGGTGGCCCACAGGGGACCGTTCTCCACGGCGGCGACGAACGGCTCGCCATGGGTGGCCCAGGTGACCTTGGGGGCGCGGATGTTGGCGTTGCCGACCTCCAGCTTCCACTCGCGCACGGCGTAGGAGTGCACGAAGTAGTAGCGGGTGTCCGCGTCGAGGCCGGCGAAGAGGGCGGAGCCCTCGGCCGGGGTGACGGTGTTCCAGCCCATGTGGGGGACGACGTCGGCCTTGAGCGGCTCGACCGTGCCGGGCCACTCGTCGAGGCCCTCGGTCTCGACGCCGTGCTCGATGCCGCGCTCGAAGAGGATCTGCATGCCGACGCAGATGCCCATGACGGGGCGGCCGCCGGACAGCCGGCGCCCGACGATCCAGTCGCCGCGCGCGGAGCGCAGCCCCTTCATGCAGGCGTCGAACGCGCCGACGCCGGGGACGAGGAGCCCGTCGGCGTTCATGGCCGTGTCGAAGTCGCGGGTGATCTCCACGTCCGCGCCGACGTGGGCGAGGGCCCGCTCGGCGGAGCGGACGTTGCCGAAGCCGTAGTCGAAGACGACGACCTTCTTCGGGGTGCTCATGACCACAGTCCTTCGATACGCAGCACGCCGGCGGCCAGGCACATGGTCGCGCCTATGCCGAGCAGCACGATCACGCCCTTGGGCATGCCCTGCTTGACGAACGAGTAGATGCCGCCGGCCAGGAACAGGCCGACGAGGATGAGCGCGGTGGACGTGCCGTTCACGGTTAGAGGGCGCCCTTCGTCGACGGGAGGATTCCGGCCGCGCGCGGGTCGCGCTCGCTGGCGTAGCGCAGGGCCCGGGCGAGGGCCTTGAACTGGCACTCCACGATGTGGTGGGCGTTGCGCCCGTACGGGACGTGGACGTGGAGGGCGATCTGCGCCTGGGCGACGAAGGACTCCAGGATGTGCCGGGTCATCGTCGTGTCGTACGAGCCGATCATCGGCGCCATGTTCTCGGGCTCGGTGTGCACGAGGTAGGGGCGGCCGGAGAGGTCGACGGTGACCTGGGCGAGGGACTCGTCCAGGGGCACGGTGCAGTTGCCGAAGCGGTAGATGCCCACCTTGTCGCCGAGGGCCTGCTTGAAGGCGGCGCCCAGCGCGAGGGCGGTGTCCTCGATGGTGTGGTGGGTGTCGATGTGGAGGTCGCCGTCGGTCTTGACGGTGAGGTCGAACAGGCCGTGGCGGCCGAGCTGGTCGAGCATGTGGTCGAAGAAGCCGACCCCGGTCGACACGTCGACCTGCCCGGTGCCGTCGAGGTCGATCTCGACCAGGACGGAGGTCTCCTTGGTGGTGCGCTCGACGCGCCCAACGCGGCTCATCAGTTGTTCTCCTTGCGAATGGCGCGTACGGCGTCCAGGAAGGCGTCGTTCTCCTCGGGCGTGCCCGCGGTCACCCGCAGCCACCCCGGGACGCCGTTGTCCCGTACGAGGACCCCGTGGTCGAGAATGGCCCGCCATGCGGCGTGGCTGTCGTCGAACCGCCCGAACTGGACGAAGTTGGCGTCGGAATCGGTCACCTCGCAGCCCATGGCGCGCAGCTCGGTGACGATGCGGTCGCGTTCGGCCTTGAGCTGTTCGACGTAGCCGAGCAGCGTGTCCGTGTGCTCCAGGGCGGCGAGCGCCGTGGCCTGGGTGACGGCCGAGAGGTGGTACGGCAGCCGGACGAGCTGGACGGCGTCGACCACGGCGGGGTGCGCGGCGAGGTAGCCGAGGCGCAGCCCGGCGGCGCCGAAGGCCTTGGACATGGTGCGGGAGACGACGAGGTTCGGGCGGCCCTCGATCAGCGGCAGCAGCGAGGGGCGGTGGCTGAACTCGCCGTACGCCTCGTCGACGACGACCAGCGAGGGGCGGGCCGCCTGGGCGGCCTCGTACAGCCGCAGGACCGTCTCCTCGTCGACCGCCGTGCCCGTGGGGTTGTTCGGCGAGCAGATGAAGACGACCTCGGGCCGGTGCTCGGCGATGGCGGCCTCGGCGGCGTCCACGTCGATGGTGAAGTCCGCGCGGCGGGGGCCGGAGATCCAGCCGGTGCCGGTGCCCCGGGAGATCAGGGCGTGCATCGAGTACGAGGGCTCGAAGCCCATGGCCGAGCGGCCGGGGCCGCCGAAGGTCTGGAGGAGCTGCTGGAGGACCTCGTTGGAGCCGTTGGCGGCCCAGACGTGTCCCATGGTGACCTCGTGGCCCGTGGTGCGGGTGAGGTACTTGGCGAGCTCGGTGCGGAGCTCGACCGCGTCCCGGTCGGGGTAGCGGTTGAGGTGCCGGGCGGCCTCGGCGACGCGCTCGGCGATCCGGGCCACGAGGGGCTCGGGGAGGGGGTAGGGGTTCTCGTTGGTGTTCAGGCGTACGGGCACGTCGAGCTGGGGGGCGCCGTACGGGGACTTGCCGCGCAGTTCGTCCCGGATGGGGAGATCGTCGATTCCGGTCACTTGCGTCACTTGCCTTCCGGAACCTTCCAGTCGAACCGTGCCTTCACCGCCGCGCCGTGGGCGGGCAGGTCCTCGGCCTCGGCGAGCGTCACCACGTGGCCCGCGACGTCGGCCAGCGCCTCGCGGGAGTAGTCCACGACGTGGATGCCGCGCAGGAAGGACTGGACGGACAGCCCGGAGGAGTGGCAGGCGCAGCCGCCCGTGGGCAGGACGTGGTTGGAGCCGGCGGCGTAGTCGCCCAGGGACACCGGGGAGTACGCGCCGACGAAGATCGCGCCGGCGTTGCGGACGCGGGCGGCCACGGCGGCGGCGTCGGCGGTCTGGATCTCCAGGTGCTCGGCGGCGTAGGCGTCCACGACCTCCAGGCCCTGCTCGATGCCGTCGACCAGCACGATGCCGGACTGGCGGCCGCCGAGCGCGGGGAGGACTCGGTCCTCGACGTGCTTGGTGGCGGCGACCTGGACCGCGAGCTCCTTCTCGACCGCGTCCGCGAGCTCCTCGGAGTCGGTGACGAGGACGGAGGCGGCCAGCGGGTCGTGCTCGGCCTGGCTGATGAGGTCGGCGGCGACGTGCGCCGGGTCGGCGGTGGCGTCGGCGAGGACGGCGATCTCGGTGGGGCCGGCCTCGGCGTCGATGCCGATACGGCCCTTGAGCAGCCGCTTGGCGGCGGCGACCCAGATGTTGCCGGGGCCGGTGACCATGTCGGCCCGGGGGCACTCGTCGGTGCCGTAGGCGAACATGGCGACGGCCTGGGCGCCGCCGGCCGCGTACACCTCGTCGACGCCCAGCAGCGCGCAGGCGGCCAGGATCGTGGGGTGCGGCAGCCCGCCGAAGTCGGCCTGGGGCGGGGAGGCGACGGCCATGGAGCCGACGCCGGCCTCCTGGGCCGGGACGACGTTCATCACGACGGACGAGGGGTAGACGGACCGGCCGCCGGGAACGTAGAGGCCGACGCGCCGGACGGGCACCCAGCGCTCGGTGACCGTGCCGCCGGGCACGACCTGGACGGTGGTGTCGGTGCGGCGCTGCTCGCGGTGGACGAGGCGGGCGCGGCGGATGGACTCCTCCAGCGCGGCGCGCACGGCCGGCTCGAGCTCCGCCAGGGCCTTGCTGATCGCCTCGGCGGGGACCCGCACCCGGTCGATCTTCACTCCGTCGAAGCGCTCCGCGTAGTCGATCAGGGCCGCGGTGCCGCGATGATGCACGTCGTCGCAGATGGGCCGCACCTTTTCCAGGGCGGCCTCGACGTCGAGCTCGGCACGGGGCAGCAGGTCGCGGTCGATGCCATTTACAGGGAAGGCGTCGCCGCGCAGATCGATTCGGGAGATCACGCCGTCAATTGTCTCAGACCCGTCCTGTCGCACCGCTCCCCGTACCACCCAGTGATATGCCGCCAAAGAGTTGATCTTTGGCTGACGGTGGACGGACAATCGCCACTCACCGCCGGTGTTCGAACGGTCACCCGGCGGGAATGGGGCGGGTACGCGGGGCGCTGCAGAACGTACGCGCGCCGCCGTGAAAGACGTTCGGGCCGCGAGAGGGACGTTCGGGCCGTGAGAGGGGGAGACCGTGACCGAGGGAGCCGTGGGCGCACCGCCCGCCGATCTCGAGCTGACCACCGCCGAGCGGGACATGTGGGAGGCCTTCCGCAAGGGCGCCACCCTCGACCTGCGCGGCCCGCGGCCCGAGCTCAACGACCCCAGCGGGCAGCACCCCTGGGGCCCCGAGCGCACCGTCCGCGCCCGGGTCGTGGCCCGGCTGCTGCTCAGCGGGCCGCCGCCGCACCCCGGCCGGGTCGCCGCGCTCAAGCTCAACGGCGTACGGATCACCGGCACCCTGGACCTCTCCGGCGGCACCGTCACGCCCTACGTCGAGCTCCACAACTGCCGGTTCGAACAGCAGCTGCTGCTGCCCGAGAGCACCTTCTCCACCCTGCGCCTGGTCGGCTGCGCCATCCCCCGGGTGGAGGCCGCCCGGATCCGCACCGAGGGCGATCTCCATCTGCCGCGCTGCGTCGTCCAGCACGGCATCCGGCTGACGGACGCCCACATCGGCACGGACCTGCTCCTCAACCAGCTGGTGGTGCGCCGCGACCGGCGCGGGCTGTCCATCGCCGCCGACGGGATGACCGTGGGGCAGGACCTCCAGGCCGAGATGATGCGCTCCCACGGCGAGCTCAGCATGCGCGGTGCGACCATCGGCGCCTCGCTGAGCCTGCGCGGCTCCACCCTCAACAACCCCTTCGGCCGCCGCGCGCTCAACGCCCCGCAGCTGAAGGTCGAGCGCACCCTCTACCTGACCTCGGCGGGCCTCGGCTACGCCCGCTACACCAGCGGCGCCACTCCCCCGTTCGGCATCGCCACCTCCGTCCCCGAGCAGAACGCCCGGCAGCGGCGCTTCGAGTGCCTGGGCGGGGCGCGGCTGGACGACGGGCGGTTCGGCGACGCCGTGGACCTCAGCGAGGCCCGCTTCGTGATGGAGGCCGACCAGGAGCTGTCGCTGCGCCGGGTGCAGACGCCCGAGCTGCGCTTCCTCGGGGAGCGGCAGCAGCGCGGCCGGGTGGTGCTCTCCGGGGCGCGCGTGGTCAACCTGGTCGACCGCTTCGACAGCTGGCCCGGCCCCGGCGGGCTGGCCATGGCCGGCTTCGCCTACGAGAACCTGATCCCGATGGGCTCCTTCCCCCTCGCCCGCCGCCTGGACTGGGTGGCGGCGGCCACCCCCGAGTACGCGCCGGAGCCCTACGAGCGGCTGGCGGGCGCCCTGCGCGCCAGCGGCGAGGACGCCGACGCGCGGGCGGTCCTCCTCGCCAAGCAGCGCCGCAGACGCGAGACGCTGCCCCCGGCGGGCCGGGCCTGGGGCCATCTCCAGGACTGGACGGTGGCGTACGGCTACCGGCCGGGCCGGGCGGCGGTGTGGATGGCCGTGCTGTGGGCGATCGGCGCCTGCTACTTCTCCTACCGGCCGCTGCCGCCGATCAAGGAGGGCGAGGGCCCGGTCTGGAACCCCGAGCTGTACACCCTGGACCTGCTGCTGCCCGTCGTCGACCTCGGCCAGGGCACCGCGTGGCGGCCCGCCGGCGCCGCCCAGTGGGTGGTCGCGGCCCTCACCCTGCTCGGCTGGATCCTCGCCACCACGGTCGCGGCGGGCGCCTCCCGGCTGCTGCGCCGGCAGTGACCCGGCGGGCCCCGCGTCACCGGGGCGCTCCGCCCCCGGTGAAATCCCCGCTCCACCGGGCCGCCCGGCCATTAGGCTTACGGCCCGTGACCACCGAGCGCCTTCCCCTGTTCCCGCTGAACTCGGTGCTGTTCCCGGGCCTCGTGCTCCCGCTGAACGTCTTCGAGCGGCGGTACCGCACGCTGATGCGTGACCTGGCGGAGCTGCCCGAGGACACACCGCGCCGCTTCGGCGTCGTCGCCATCCGCGACGGCCACGAGGTGGCCCCCAGCGCCCCGGGCCTCCCGGAGGAGGCCCGCCCCGAGCCGGGCCCCGCCTCCGGCTTCGGCCCCGACCCGATCGCGTCCTTCTTCCCCATGGGCTGTGTCGCCGACGCGGCCACCATCCGCAAGCGCCCCAACGGCTCGTACGAGGTCCTCGCCACCGGCACGACCCGCTTCCGGCTGCTGTCCGTCGACACCTCGGGCCCGTACCTCACCGCCGAGATCGAGCACGTCGAGGAGCGGCAGGGCGAGGGGGCCGGGGTGCTCGCCTCGGGCGTCGTCCGGGCCTTCCGCGCCTACCAGAAGCGGCTGGCCGGGGCGAACGACGCCTCGCTCGCGGGCCGCGCGGAGCTGCCGGGCGAGCCCCGGGTGCTGTCCTATCTGGTCGCGGCGGCCGCCGTGCTGGACACCCCGGCCAAGCAGCGGCTGCTCCAGGCGCCCGACACCGCCTCGCGGCTCGCGGACGAGCTGCGGCTGCTGCGCGCCGAGACGGCCGTCATGGGCAAACTCCCCTCGCTGCCCGCCGTCGAGCTCACCCGGCGGCCCACCAGCCCCAACTGATCGACCCCAACTGATCGACAGGACGAGGTTTTGGCGAAGAAGAACGGCAAACGGCAGGGCGCGGGCTCGACGCCCGCGATCGTCGCCCTGGAGAAGGCCGGCGCCGCCTTCACCGTCCACGCCTACGAGCACGACCCGGCCACGCCCTCCTACGGCGAGGAGGCCGCGCAGGCGCTGGGGGTGGAGCCCGGGCGGGTCTTCAAGACCCTCGTCGCGGAGGTCGACGGCGCGCTGACCGTGGCCGTCGTACCGGTGTCGGGCTCGCTCGACCTCAAGGCGCTCGCCACGGCCGTCGGCGGCAAGCGCGCCGCGATGGCCGACCCGGCCGCCGCCGAGCGCACGACCGGGTACGTCCGGGGCGGCATCTCCCCGCTCGGGCAGCGCAAGCGCCTCCCGACCGCGCTGGACGCGTCCGCGCGGGCGCACGCCACGATCTGTGTGTCGGCGGGGCGGCGGGGGCTGGAGGTGGAGCTCGCGCCGGAGGATCTGGCGGGGCTGACGGGGGCGGTGGTGGCGGCGATCGCGCGGCCTTGACGGACGGTCCGGGCCTCGCTACGACCAAGGGGCGGCCGCCGCGCGAGCGGCCGACTCAGGGAGGGGACGCCCATGTCGAAGCGCACCCGTAAGCGTCGTTGGCGGCTGAAGAAGGGCCGCGCCAACCACGGCCGTCGGCCGGCGTAGCGCCGAACGCCGGACGGGCTGAATTCAGCCCGTCCGGCGTTTGAGGACGAAACGGTGAAAGGGCGGGGCTGGGGCTACCGCTCCGGCCAGTGGGGAACCACCGGCGGTTCCGGATCCCTGGGCCCGAACAACGCCGTCAGGCCGAGGTGCGTGGCCATCGCCGCCAGCGGCCACGCCAGCAGCATCCCCTTCGCCCCCAGCCGCAGCGGCGCGTCGAAGACGACGCCCTTGCCCACGGCCAGGGCGTGCGCGGCCACGTCGCCGGTGGGGCCGAGCCGGATGCCGAGCCGCCACGCGACCAGCGAGGCCAGCAGCGAGCCGACCGCCAGGCCCACGACGATCGCGATGCCGCCGGCGCGGCGGAAGAGGAACACCAGGGCCGCGCTCAGCACGCCGAAGCCCAGCCCCAGCAGGCCGAACCAGCCGTCAGCGCCGATGGCCTGCTCGCCCTCGGTGTTCTTCAGGTAGACGGCCTTGCCGTCGGAGATCAGCGGCACCCGGGGTGCCAGCCACACCCACAGCAGACCCAGCAGCACACCGGCCAGCGTCACCGCCGCCAGGATCACCGCGCCCTGCCGCAGCTCGGCGCGCGCCTCCGCCCGGGCCTGCTCCCGCGCCTGGTCGGCCTGATCAGCCTGGTCGGCCTGGTCGTCCTGCCGGTCGGGGGCGGGCTCGGGGGTCCGGCCGTCGGAGGAGGGGTCGTCCTGCGGAGTCAGCGGTGCGGTCACCCCGCCATCGTGCCAGGTCGGCGTGGACACCCCGGCGCCAGGAGGGTCGGTGCGGCGCGTCACCGCACCGCCGCCCGGCGGTAGGCCCAGGTGGCCGCGGCCAGCGACACGACGCCGACGGCCGCGCACACCCCGAGGTCGGCCAGCACCAGCAGCCAGTCCGGGTGCGCGTCGAACGACCGGGCGAGCGCCTCCACGCCGTAGGTCGACGGCAGCAGATCCCGCGCGAACGCGATCGGCGCCGGCATGTGCGCGGCCGGCAGCACGCCCAGCAGCAGCGCCGCCGACATGCCCAATTGGCCGCCCAGCGTGGCGAGCTCCTGGCGTGGGGCGAGCAGCCCCAGGGCGGCGCCCAGTCCGGCGAGGGCGGCGCCCGAGACGGGGATCACGGCAGCCAGCACCCACAGGTGCGCCATCGGCAGTTTGAACAGCACACTGCCCACCACCGCCGTGACGAGGGTGCCGGGCGCGGTGAAGGACGCGTACGCCCCGGCCGCCCCCAGCACGACCGCCGCGGGCGGCACCGGCAGCGTCGCGTAGTGGTCGAGGCCGCCGCCGGCGCGCAACTGGCCGAAGTACTGGGCGAGGAGGTTGAGCGCGACGAACGCCACGACCAGGACGCTGGAGCCGGCCACGACGGACCGGGCCTCGTCGCCGCCGTCGACGACGCCACGCATCATGACCATGATGCCGACGGACTGGAACGTCGCCACGAACAGCAGCGGGATCCGCGCCACGCGGGCGCGCGAGAGCTGCGCCCGGTAGACGGCCGCCAGCGCGGGCAGCAGCCGCGCCCCGGGCGCGAGCGGGGCGGCGGCGCCGTCCTCGGCCCCGGCCCCGGGCCGGTCCCCACCCCGGTCCCGGACCGTCCCGGACACCGCCTCTGCGGATACGGCACTCACGCGGCACAGCTCCTGTTCGCTACGGACCTCGTCACGCCTTCACCAGCCCCTGCGCCCGGCCGCCGCCCAGCGCGAGGTAGACGTCCTCCAGGCTCGGCGTGGCGAGCGTGAAGTCGTCCAGCGCGGCGAAGGCGGGGCCGCCGGTCACCGCGGCGACGGCGGCGCGCGCCTCCGCCGGGCCGAGCCGCAGCGACCAGCGGCGGCCGGTCTCCAGCGCGGCGTCGCGCAGCGCGGCGACCTCGGGCACGTCCAGCGGCGGCTCGGTGCGCCAGACCAGGTCGACGCGCACCTCGTCGCCGACGAGCTCCTTGAGCCCCGACGGGGTGTCACAGGCGATGATCCGCCCGCGCTCCAGGACCGCGACCCGGTCCAGCACGGTCTCGGCCTCGATGACGTTGTGGGTGACGAGCAGCACGGTGGTGCCGCGCTCGGCGCGGCGCCGGTCCACGGCGGCCCACACGGCCCGGCGGGCCACGGGGTCCATGCCGGTGGTCGGCTCGTCCAGGACGAGCAGGGGGCGGTCGCCGACCAGCGCGGCGGCGAAGCAGGCGAGGCGGCGCTGGCCGCCGGAGAGCTTCTTCAGCGGGCGGTCGGCGAGGGGGGCGAGGCCCAGCTCGTCGAGGACGGCGTCCCGTTCGGCGCGGGCCGTGCGCAGGTCCAGGCCGCGCAGCCGGCCGGTGGTCTCGGCGGCCAGGGACACGGTCAGCTCGTCCAGGGCGGTCGACTCCTGGCCGAGGTAGCCGACGAGGCGCGCGGCGCGCTCGGGGTGGCGGACGAGGTCGTGGCCGAGGAGGTCGACGCTGCCGGCGTCGGGGCGGAGCAGTCCGGTGAGCTGGCGGACGAGCGTGGTCTTGCCGGCGCCGTTGGGGCCGAGCAGGCCGAAGATCTCACCGCGCCGGATGTCGAGGTCGATGCCGTCGGTGGCCCGGACCGGATCCGGGCCCGGGCGGCCACGACGGCCGCGCGCGGCCGGGTAGGTCTTGACGAGCCCCCGCACGGTGCACACCGTGGCGCCCGCGGCACGCTCCGCCTGTTTCCCGACCGTTCTCACGAGCTATGAGGGTACGCGCCTCGGCGCCTGCGGCTCGCTTTGGGGTGCCGGCGGTGACCGAACCGTCCTCGGCCGACGGGTCAGTCCCCCGCCTGCGCGTGCTCCGCCGCCGTCCGGGCGTCGATCTCGCGCCAGAAGCCCGCCCGGATCGCGTAGCGGTCGTGCTCGTCGATCTGGTCGTCCTTGTGGGCGAGGAGCCCGAAGCGGGCGGCGTAGCGCAGGAGCTCGCCGTCGATGCGGTGGGGGATGCGGGGGTATTCGGTGGACAGGTGCTGAAGGTGGACGGAGTCGGTCAGGCGCTCGGCCCAGCGGCGGGCGAAGACCTGGCCGACCTCGAAGGGGTCGCCGCCGACGGTGGTGATGTCCTCCTCGCGGTCGGCCCAGCGCTGCTCCGCGCTGGTGAGCTGGGCGAGCATGGGCAGGGAGGCCGTCTCGGGGGACTCGCCCAGGCCGTTGCCGGCACCGCCGCGGTCGATCCAGCCCTTGTCGGAGGACCAGCGCAGGGTCGCGTTGGGCGTCGCCCCGGCGCCGGGCTGCCCGTTGGCCGGGGACGGGCCGGCGCCCGGGCCGGGGCCCGCCATGGCGGCGCCGGCCGGCTGCGCCGGGGTGCCCGCCGGGCCGCGCCCCAGGCCGGCGAGGTCCTTCGGGGTGGGCACGCCGCGGGTGGCGGGGGAGTCGTTGCCGCCCGCCGGGGCCGTCGTCGCGGGCCGGGTGCCGTTGCGCTCGGCGGCCGGGCGGCCCTCCCCGCCGTGCCCGGAGGCGGCCGCTGCGGCAGCGGCCGCGGCGGTCTCGGGCAGCGGGGCGGAGAGGATCGCCGCGATCTCGGGCCGGGGCGCGGGCGGCGGGGCGCAGGGGCCGGTGAGCTCCTTGGGCCGTACGGCGCGGGTGATCCAGGTGCGGTCCAGCACGCGGCGCTCGTCGGCCTCGGCGACGAGGTCCTCGGACTGGTTGTAGTCGCCGTCGGCGGCCTGCACGGCCCAGAGGTGGACGGCGACGCCGTGTTCCTTGGCGGACATCAGGCCGGGCAGCAGGTCGCCGTCGCCGGTGACGAGCACGATGTCCGAGCAGGCGCGGTTGCGGGCGAGCTCGGTGAGCTCGGCGTGCATGGCCGCGTCCACGCCCTTCTGGGCCCAGCGGCCGTCGGTGCGGGTCAGGGCGCCCAGCCGGACCGTGACGCGGGACATGACGCGCAGCCGCCGGTGCTCGGGCTGGGGGACCCGGTCGGGGGCGCCGTCGAACCAGTAGATCCGCAGCAGCGGACGCTGGGTGTCGGCTTCGGCGCGTTCGCGCAGCCCCTGGATGAGGGTCGCGTGGTCGACGGTGATGCGCGACCTGGCGGGCTCCCCCGCCAGCAGGCTCGCGGCGGCGCCCAGCAGATAGCCGGCGTCCACCAGGACGACGCAGCGGTCCACGTTCCACCCTCTTTCCGTGAGTTCAGATGTCTGAGTTCGGAAGTGCGGTCGCCCCCCGGCACGGCCGTGCCCCGGTCTCCTCGGTTTGCCAGGAGTCTGCCCGACCGCGCGGGGGTTATCAGTCCGAACTGGATCTTCGGCGTGGCGGATACGGGCGGCGGCGGAGAAGTAACCCTGTCACCGAAGGTAATGACCCGAAATGCGTCCTTCGTGGGGGCGTGCAAGGGTGAGCGGTGGGGGGTCGTCACCCCGATCCGGAGGCACAGCAGCATGGCGAAGAACAAGAAGCAGGACCGGAGCCAGCAGAAGTCCAGCGCCGCGGAGCGCGGCCAGCAGGACGCCCAGAAGTCGTCGATGGAGGCCCAGAGCCAGCAGCGGGCGACGCAGGTCACGCCGGGCGATATGGCCCGGAAGAGTAAGCAGAAGCGGTTCGGTCACAACTGAACCGGCGCTTGGACGCGCTTGAGGGGCGCGCCCGCCGAAGCGGGCGCGCCCCTCATCCGCGCGCGATGGCTCAGCCGGCCAGGCAGGACGGGCCGAGCAGCTGCTTCAGGTCGCCGAAGAGTGCCGGATCGGGTGTCACCCGGTGGCGGTCGAGCCGGAGGACGGTCGTCTTGCGGGCGCCCTGGAGCTTGATCCGCACCTCGGTGGAGCCCCGGTGGTGGCTGAGCACCTGGCCCAGCCGCTCCACCAGCGGCGGGGTGACCTTGACCGTGGGGATGGAGATGATCACCGGGGCGTTGGTGCCGGCGTTGGAGAGGTCGGGGACCATCAGCTCCATGGCCACCAGCCGGGGGATGTCCTCGCGCTTGTCGAGGCGTCCCTTGACGAAGACGACGGCGTCCTCGACGAGCTGGGTGGAGACCAGCTGGTAGGTGGCGGGGAAGAACATGCAGTCGATGGAGCCGGCCAGATCCTCGACGGTGGCGATGGCCCAGGCGTTGCCCTGCTTGGTCATCTTGCGCTGGAGGCCGGAGATGATGCCGCCGATGGTGACGATGGCGCCGTCCGCGTGCTCACCGCCGGTGAGCTGGGAGATCGAGGCGTCGGCCTTGTCGTTGAGGACGTGCTCGATGCCGAAGAGCGGGTGGTCGGAGACGTAGAGGCCGAGCATCTCGCGCTCCTGCGCGAGCAGGTAGGACTTCTCCCACTCGAGGTCGGAGAACTCCACGTCCAGCCCGAAGCCCGGCTCGCCGCTGTCCTCCTCGCCCATGCCGCCGAAGAGGTCGAACTGCCCCTCGGCCTCCTTGCGCTTGACCGCGACCACGTTGTCGATCATCGGTTCGTAGTGCGCGGTGAGGCCCTTGCGGGTGTGCCCCATCTCGTCGAAGGCACCGGCCTTGATCAGAGATTCGACCGTGCGCTTGTTGCAGACGACGGCCTCGACCTTGTCGAGGAAGTCGGGGAAGGAGGTGTACTTCCCCTTGGCCTTGCGGCAGCGGATGATCGAGTCGACGACGTTGGCGCCGACGTTGCGGACGGCGGTGAGGCCGAAGAGGATCACGTCGTCGCCCTGGGCGGCGAAGTTGGACTCCGACTCGTTGACGTTCGGCGGGAGCACCTTGATGCCCATGCGGCGGCACTCGTTGAGGTAGGTCGCGGACTTGTCCTTGTCGTCCTTGACCGAGGTCAGCAGGGCGGCCATGTACTCGGCGGGGTGGTTGGCCTTGAGGTAGGCCGTCCAGTACGAGACCAGGCCGTACGCGGCGGAGTGGGCCTTGTTGAAGGCGTAGCCGGCGAAGGGGACCAGCACGTCCCACAGGGCCTGGATGGCCTCGTCGGAGAAGCCCTTCTTCGTCGCGCCCTCCTTGAAGAACACGAAGTTCTTCGCCAGCTCGTCGGGCTTCTTCTTGCCCATGACGCGGCGGAGGATGTCGGCCTCGCCGAGCGAGTACCCGGCGACGATCTGGGCGGCCTTCTGCACCTGCTCCTGGTAGACGATCAGACCGTAGGTGACGCCGAGGACCTCTTCGAGGGGCTCCTTCAGCTCCGGGTGGATCGGGGTGATCTCCTGCTGGCCGTTCTTGCGCAGCGCGTAGTTCGTGTGCGAGTTCATGCCCATCGGGCCCGGCCGGTACAGGGCGGACACGGCAGAGATGTCTTCGAAGTTGTCGGGCTTCATCAGCCGCAGCAGGGACCGCATGGGCCCGCCGTCGAACTGGAAGACGCCGAGGGTGTCGCCGCGCTGGAGCAGCTCGAAGGTCGTGGGGTCGTCGAGCGGCAGGCTCAGGAGATCGATGTCGATCCCCTTGTTGGCCTTCACCATCTTGACGGCGTCGTCCATGATCGTGAGGTTGCGCAGGCCGAGGAAGTCCATCTTCAGCAGGCCGAGCGACTCACAGCTCGGGTAGTCCCACTGCGTGATGGTCACACCGTCGGAGTGCCGGACCCAGACGGGGACGTGGTCGGTGATCGTCTCGCTGGACATGATCACGCCGGCCGCGTGCACGCCCATCTGCCGGACCAGGCCCTCGACGCCCATCGCGGTGTCGATGACCTTCTTGACGTCCGGCTCGTTCTCGTACATCGCGCGGACCTCGCCGGCCTCGCTGTAGCGCGGATGCTTGGGGTCGGTGATGCCGGAGAGGGGGATGCCCTTGCCGAGGACGTCGGCGGGCATCGCCTTGGTGATGCGGTCGCCCATGGCGTAGGGGTAGCCCAGGACGCGCGCGGAGTCCTTGATGGCGTTCTTGGCCTTGATGGTGCCGTAGGTGCCGATCATGGCGACCTTGTCCGAGCCGTACTTCTCGGTGACGTACCGGATCACCTCGGCGCGCCTGCGCTCGTCGAAGTCGATGTCGACATCGGGCATGGAGATGCGCTCGGGGTTCAGGAACCGCTCGAAGATCAGGCCGTGCGGGATGGGGTCGAGGTCGGTGATGCCGAGGGCGTAGGCGACGATCGAGCCGGCCGCGGAGCCTCGGCCGGGGCCGACCGCGATGCCCTGGTTCTTGGCCCACATGATGAAGTCGGCGACCACGAGGAAGTAGCCCGGGAAGCCCATCGAGATGATCGTGTCCATCTCGTACTCGACCTGCTTCATGCGGTCCTCGGGGATGCCGCCGGGGAAGCGGCGGTGCATGCCCCGCATGGTCTCCTCGCGGAACCAGGTGACCTCGGTGTAGCCCTCGGGGATGTCGAACTTGGGCATCAGGTTCCGGAACTGGAACATGCCCTCGGTGTCGACCTGGTCGGCGATCAGCTTGGTGTTGGCGCACCCCTCCTGCCAGGCGTCCGAGGAGTCGATGGCGTACATCTCGTCCGTGGACTTCAGGTAGTAGCCCGAGCCGTCGAAGCGGAAGCGGTCGGGGTCGGAGAGGTTCTTGCCGGTCTGGATGCACAGCAGGGCGTCGTGGGCGGTCGCCTCGTGCGCGTAGGTGTAGTGCGAGTCGTTGGTGACCAGGGGCGGGATGCCGAGCTTCTTGCCGATCTCCAGCAGGCCGTCGCGGACCCGGCGCTCGATCTCGATGCCGTGGTCCATCAGCTCCAGGAAGTACCGGTCCTTGCCGAAGATGTCCTGGTACTCGGAGGCGGACTTCAGGGCCTCGTCGAACTGGCCGAGGCGCAGCCGGGTCTGCAGCTCGCCGGAGGGGCAGCCGGTGGAGGCGATCAGCCCCTCGGACCACTGGCTGATCGTCTCCTTGTCCATCCGGGGCCACTTGGTCAGCCAGCCCTCGGCGTAGGCGTCCGAGGACAGCCGGAAGAGGTTGTGCAGACCGGTGGCGTTGGCCGCCCAGATCGTCTTGTGGGTGTAACCACCCGAACCGGAGACGTCGTCCCGCTTCTGGTGCGGCTGGCCCCACTGGATCCTGCGCTTATTGCGCCGGGACTCGGGGGCCACGTACGCCTCGATGCCGATGATCGGGGTGATCCCGGCCTTCTGGGCGGAGTGGAAGAAGTCGTAGGCGCCGTGGAGGTTGCCGTGATCGGACATGGCGATGTGTGTCATGCCCATCTCATTGCAGGCATTGAACATGTCCTTGAGCCGCGCGGCACCGTCCAGCAGCGAGTACTGGGTGTGGACGTGCAGGTGCGTGAACGGCGTCTTGGCCACGGTGGACGACCTCCGGGGGGGCGGGGCAGCGGGTCGGCGGGGACAACCTCGAAGGTTACCGGCCCCCACCGACAGCCGGGGGCACGCGCCGGTACCCTCACGCGTTGAGCACCACAGCACTGACGTTCGTTCCATGCCCCACCCCAGGAGGACCCCGCGATGGCGACCGAGCACGAGCGGGCCGCACTGCGCGGCGAGGAGATCCTCGCCGTCTTCGACACCGCCTTCGGTGAGCTGCTGGCGGCCGACCCGGCGGCCTTCCGCGTGAAGTTCCGGAAGATGGCCGCCTCCGCGTTCGCCTTCTACCGGGGCACCGCCTGCCTCTTCTACTCCGACCTGGCCCACGAGCGCGACGCCGGCCCCTACCTGGACGAGCGCACCGGCCGCGTGTGGATCCACGGCGACCTCCACGCCGAGAACTTCGGCACGTACATGGACGCCAACGGCCGCCTCGTCTTCAACGTCAACGACTTCGACGAGGCCTACGTCGGCCCCTTCACCTGGGACCTCAAGCGCTTCGCCGCCTCCGTGGCGCTGCTGGGCCACGCCAAGGCGCTCAGCGACGAGAAGATCTCCGAGCTGGTGCGGATCTACGCGGCCGCCTACCGCGAGCGGATCCACGCCCTGGCCACCGGCGCCAAGGATGACGAGATCCCGCCCTTCACCCTGGACACCGCCGACGGCCCGCTGCTCGGCGCCCTGCGCGAGGCCCGCTCGCTGACCCGCTTCGGGCTGCTGGCCACGATGACGGAGGTCCGGGACTTCGACCGGCGCTTCCTGCCCGGCGGCGGCACCGTCGAGCTGGACGCCGCCACCCGCTACAAGATCCTCGCGGCCTTCGACGGCTACCTGGAGACCCTCCCCGACACCAGCCTGGCCCGCCCGGACTCCTACCGCGTCAAGGACGTCGTGGGCCGCCGGGGCATCGGCATCGGCAGCGCCGGCCTGCCCTCGTACAACATCCTCCTGGAGGGCAACAGCGACGCCCTGGAGAACGACGTCGTCATCTACATGAAGCAGGCGCAGACCCCGGCGGTCTCCCGGCACATCACCGACCCCGCGGTGCGCCAGTACTTCCACCACGAGGGCCACCGCACGGTGATCTCGCAGCGGGCGCTCCAGGCGCACGCCGACCCGTGGCTGGGCTGGACGGAGCTCCAGGAGGGCGGCCGCAGCCACGGGCAGCTCGTCGCCGAGGTCTCGCCCTACGCCGTGGACCTGGACTGGTCGGACATCGACGACCCGGTGGAGATCGCCGCCGTCGTCGCCGACCTGGGCCGGGCCACCGCAGCCATGCACGCGGCCGCCGACGACCAGAGCGGTCACTCGCTGGTGCCGTTCTCCACGGAGCGTGCCATCGACGCCGTGATCGCCGCCGACGAGGAGGGCTTCGCGGAGCTCCTCGTGGACTTCGCCCACACCTATGGCGCCCGGGCCCGCGCGGACCACCAGATCTTCGTGGATCTGTTCCGCAACGGCCGCATTCCGGGGCTTTAGCCGAGGTTTATCGCGCGGCATGACAGACTCGGCCCTCATGGACATATCAGCGGCACGGTGGCGGGCACTGCGCGCGGCGCTCTTCGCGGCGCTGTGCGTACTGCTGTCCGCGGCCTCGCATGTCCTGCTGTCCGGAAAGCCACTGCCGCTCGCGACCGTCGCCGGGGCCGGCGCCGCCGTCTTCGCGCTCGCCTACGCCCTCGCGGGCCGCGAGCGCGGCTACGGGCGCATCGCCGCCCTCCTCGTCCCGCTGGAGCTGGGCGCCGCGGCGCTCTTCACCGCCGGGCAGGACACCTGCTACGGCCGTCCCGGCCACCCCGCCCCCGCCGGGGCGCTGACCTGGCTGTGCAACGGCGGCATGGGCGGGCCGCTGGCCCGCTGGGCCGCCCCCGGCACCGCCCCCTGGCTGCTGCTCGCCGGCCACGTCGTCGTGGGCCTGCTGGCCGCCGCCTGGCTGCGGCGCGGCGAGGCCGCGCTCGCCGGGCTGCTGCGCGCGACGGCGGCCGTCGCCTTCCGCCCGCTGCGGCTCGCCGCCGCGGTGCTGGACGCGCGCGTCGGCTCCGGGCCCGCGCCGGCCGTGCGGTCCGGTCACGAGACCCCCGCCCGGCACACCTCTCCCCTCCTGGTGCACTCCGTCGTACGACGCGGCCCGCCGGCCGCACTGCCCTCGCCCTGCTGACCGCCGGGCCGTCCACCCGGGACGGACCCGCGCGGCCCGGGCGGCACGCGACCGACAGCCACGACACGTACCACGGAGAAGACCACCATGAGCAAGCGCAACAACTGGGAGAACAAGCAGTCCGCCCGCGAGCGGCTGCGCGCCGAGCGCGAGAAGCAGGCGAAGCGCGACAAGACGCGCCGCCAGCTCCTCGTCGGCGGCGCGATCGTCGGCGTCCTGGCGATAGCCGCCGGCGTCGGCGTCGCGGTGACGCAGATGGGCAAGAAGAGCGACTCCGCCTGGACCGCCGCCGCGAAGAAGACCCTCGTCAAGCCCGCCAACACCGGCGGCGACAAGGGCACCGAGATCGTCGTCGGCAAGAAGGACGCCAAGCACACCCTGGAGGTCTACCAGGACATGCGCTGCCCGATCTGCTCCGTCTTCGAGCAGAACGTCGGGGACACCATCGACAAGGACGTCAAGGACGGCAAGTACAAGGTGTCGTACCACATCGGCACCTTCCTCGACCGCAACCCGCAGATCCGCGGCGACGGCTCGAAGAACGCGCTCAGCGCCCTCGGCGCCGCGCTGAACGTGAGCACCGACGCCTTCAGCGCCTACAACAAGGCCCTCTACTCCAAGGCCAACCACCCCGAGGAGACCAAGGACGACTTCGCCAAGGACGACGTCCTGCTGAAGGTCGCCCAGCAGGTCCCCGCGCTCAAGGGCAACGCCGCCTTCGAGAAGGACGTCAAGGAGGGCACCTACGACAAGTGGGCCCTGGAGATGTCCGACTCCTTCGACAGCCACAAGGACGTCACCGGCACGCCCACGATCAAGCTCGACGGCAAGAAGCTGAGCGTGAAGTCCGCCTACGGCGAGGGCGCCCCGAACACGGCCGACAAGTTCAGCGAGCTGGTCGCCGCGCAGCTGAATTGAGTCCTCCCCTCCCTGTAGGGAGGGGATTCCTGGCTCAGGCCGCCTCCTGGAGCAGCGCTCCAGGAGGTCTTCCACCATCAGCACCAGCCGGGTTGAGACCAGCCCGGACGAGCATTACGCGTGCGGAATTCTTGTCCCGTGGTGTCACGGTTCCGCATGTGGTGCAGGTGTAGGTGCGCTCTCCCAGCGGCAGTGCGTGCTTGGCTCTCGCATCGCAGTGCGCGCAGTCCATCGTGGTATGCGCGGGATGTACCAGGCGGATGTCCCGCCCGTGCTTGCGGCCCATCTCGATCAGAGCGGCCTTGGTGGCACCGATGGCGGCGTCGGCGGCCTTGCGGGCCATGGTGCTCCTGGCCAGGAACCTCGGACGGAAGTCCTCGACCGCGATGACGTCGTGGTCGCAGACAACCTTCCTGGCCCACTTACGGCCGGTGTCCTCACGCTGCCTCGCGACCTTCTTGTGCGCCTTCGCCCGCAGTTTCTTCGCCTCGCGGTAGCCCTTCGATCCGAGCCGGCCCTTCTTCGGCTTGCGACGGGCCATCATCCGGTCATACCGGCCCAGCTTCGCCCGGGACTTCCGGCCATGCTCAGCGTGCGGCAGGTCGTACGCGTCGGACGTGGTGGTCGCGGTCTCTTTCACGCCCCAGTCGACGCCGAGTACGCGGCCGGTCTCCGGCAGTGGCTGGATGTGGGCGGGGACGACGAATGAGCAGTACCAGTGCCCGATGCTGTCCTGGTACACGCGCACCGAGGACGGCTCGGCCGACAGTTCCCGCGACCACACCACCGTGACGACAATGCCCCCGGCCAGATGCAGCCTGCCACCCTTCAGCCGGAACCCGCACCGGGTGTAGTTGAGGGTCGGCAGCGCCTCGTGCTTGGTCTTCCACTTCGGCATCCCTGCCCGGCGCGCCACGGGCACGCGCTCCGCGATGTCCTTCTGCGCCTTGGCGCGGGAGCGGCCGAAGTCGCGGATGACCTGCTGCTGGGGAACCGACGAGCCCTCACGTAACCACGGCGTACGGGCACGGGCCTCGGTCAGCATCTTGCAGAGTTGAGCCGGGCCGCACGTGGCCTTCCGACCGGTGGCCTTGTTGTGCAGGTGTACGGCGGCGGACTTGGCGACACATTCATTCCACACCCACCGGCACCGGTCCCACTCCGCCGCCAGGGCGGCGGAGGCGGCGGACGACAAGCGGAGCCGGTAGGTGTAGCGCGCATGCCCGGCCTCTACAGCCGCCTTCACTTGCGCCATCTCGCCCCCACGATCTCCAGCCGAGAGCCATGGCCTCCCAACCCTTCGACGGACCATACTCACGACCGCCGCACACATGTACCCAGATCCCACAGCCGCCACCTCAACAAGCGACCGCCAGTACACGTGTTCGCATCATCCCGATGGCGCCTGACAGCGGGACGGGCACTCCACACCCCCGAGGGGCGGGCCCGGCCCGCCCCTCGGCGATGCCGAATCTTGACCAGACAGGCCGGTGGCGGCCGTGGCACACTCGCCCTCATGGAGGGGACGGGCGTTCGGCTCAGGGCGATGCGCGCCGGGCTGTTCACCGCGCTCTGCCTCACGTTGTCCGCGGCGGCCCATGTGCTGCTCTCGCACGTCCCGTTGCCGCTGTCCACGGTCGCCGTGCTGGCGGCCGTCTTCTTCGCCGTCGCCTACGCGCTGGCCGGCCGCGAGCGCGGCTTCTGGCCGATAGCCGCCCTGCTGGTCCCGCTGGAACTGGCCGCCGACACCGTCTTCACCACCGGCCAGCACGCCTGTTACGGCCAGGCCGGCGGCCCGGTCGCGGGCCCCCTCCACTCGATGGGCGTCGACCTGGTCTGCCGGGGCGGCCAGTTCGGCTCACCGCTGGCCGGTGGACCGGCCGCCACGGATTCCGCGACGCCCTGGCTGCTGCTCGCCGCGCACGTCACGGTCGGGCTGATCGCGGCCGCCTGGCTGCGGCGCGGCGAGGTGGCCGTGGCCCGGCTGCTGCGCGCGCTGGCCACGCTCGCCTTCCACCCGCTCCTGCCGGCCACCGCGCTCCGGTCGTACGGCCCTGCCGGTACGGCGCCCGTCCGGCCCGTCCGCGACACCCTGGCCGCCCGGACGCTCCCCCTGCTCGTCCACTCCGTCGTACGGCGGGGACCGCCGCCGCTCATGGCATCCGCCTGAGCGCAGCACGACAACCGGTCCCGCTTTCTTCCCATACGGAGCTGAGTCATGAGCAACACCCCCCAGAACAAGGCCGCCGCCCGCGAACGTCTGCGCGCCGAGCGCGAGAAGCAGGCGAAGCGCGACAAGACCCGCCGTCAGCTCCTCATCGGCGGCGCCGTCGTCGCCGTCCTCGCGGCGGCGGGCGGCATCGGCGTGGTCGTCACCAAGGCCACCGACGGCGGCAAGAACACCAAGGTCAGCAGCGAGGACTGGGAGACCGCCGCCAAGGACCGGGGGTTCAGGCAGCCCGCCAACACCACCGGCGACAAGGGCACGGTGGTCGTCATCGGCAAGCAGGACGCGAAGAACACCCTTGAGGTCTTCGAGGACATGCGCTGCCCGGTCTGCTCCGGCTTCGAGCAGGCCGTCGGCGAGACCATCCAGAAGGACATCAAGGACGGCAAGTACAAGGCCCAGTTCGAGGTGGGCACCTTCCTCGACCGCAACCCGATGATCAAGGGTTCGGGCTCGAAGAACGCCCTGAGCGCGCTGGGCGCGGCGCTCAATGTGAGCCCGGAGGCGTTCCTGGACTACAAGAAGGCGCTCTACTCGGCCAAGAACCACCCCGACGAGCGGGACGACGCCTTCTCCGACGACGGCAAGCTGATCTCCGTCGCCCAGGAGGTGCCCGCGCTCAAGGGCAACGCCGCCTTCGAGAAGAACGTCAAGGACGGCACCTTCGACAAGTGGGCGCTGGAGGTGTCCGCCGCCTTCGACAAGCAGGTCGGCCCGAACAAGCCCATCCAGGGCACCCCCGGCCTGAAGCTCAACGGCAAGGTGCTGGGCGACCAGCGCGGCCAGGCCCCGCAGGACCCGAAGACGTTCACGTCGCTGGTCGACGCGTCGCTCGCGAAGTAGGGGGGTAGAGGGACAGGGAGCTACCGGCGGTAGGCGACGGGCGGACGAACACTCGGTGATCGTCCGCCGAAGCCCTTGTCACAGGACTTACCGCTGGTTCTACCGGGCAGTAAAGTGACGGCCCGTGACATCCCACCACATATCCCGCCGCACCGCCGTCACGGCCGTCGCCGCCACCACGACCGCCGCCCTGCTCCCGCTGGCCGCGGCCCCGGCGGCCCTCGCCGACTCGGACCCGCCGGGACCGCCCCGCCCGGCCTTCCTCCACGGCGTCGCCTCCGGCGACCCGCTGCCCGACGGCATCCTGCTCTGGACCCGCGTCACGCCGACGCCCGATGCCGTGCCGGGCTCCGGGCGCGGCCCGGCCGTGGACGTCGCCTGGCAGGTCGCCGAGGACGCCGGCTTCACCCGGGTCGTCGCCCGGGGCGCCGTCACCGCGACCGCCGCCCACGACCACACCGTCAAGGCGGACGTCCGCGGACTGCGCCCGGCCACCGGCTACTTCTACCGGTTCACCGCCGGGGACGCCGTCTCCCCCACCGCCCGCACCCGCACCGCCCCCGCCCACGACGCGGCCACGGCCGGGCTGCGCTTCGGCGTGGTGTCCTGCTCCAACTGGGAATCCGGCCACTTCTCCGCGTACCGCCATCTCGCCGGCCGCAAGGACCTGGACGCGGTCTTCCACCTCGGCGACTACATCTACGAGTACGGCACCGGCGAATACCCCACGCCCAAGTACGTGGTCCGCCCCCACGCCCCCACCCACGAGATCATCACCCTGGCCGACTACCGCACCCGCCACGGCCAGTACAAGACCGACCCCGACCTCCAGGCCGTCCACCACGCCCACCCGACGGTGGCCATCTGGGACGACCACGAGTTCGCCAACGACGCCTGGTCCGGCGGCGCCGAGAACCACACGCCGGGCGCGGAGGGCGCCTGGACCGACCGCGTCGCGGCGGCCAAGCAGGCGTACTTCGAGTGGATGCCCGTACGCCCCTCCGTCGAGGGCACCACCTACCGCCGGCTGCGCTTCGGCAAGCTCGCCGACCTCCACCTGCTGGACCTGAGATCCTTCCGCTCCCAGCAGGTCAAGCCCGGCAGCGGCAAGGTCGACGAACCCGGCCGCACCATCACCGGCCGCGCCCAGCTCGACTGGCTCAAGGAGGGCCTGGCGAGCTCCGACACCACATGGCGCCTCGTCGGCAACCCCGTCATGATCTCCCCGGTCGCCTTCGGCGCCCTCCCCTCCCACCTCCTGGAGCCCATCGCCAAACTCCTGGGCCTCCCGGCGGGCGGCATCGCCGTCAACACCGACCAGTGGGACGGCTACACCGGGGACCGCCGCGAACTGATCGACCACCTGGAGCGGCGCTCCATCCGCAACACGGTCTTCCTGACCGGCGACATCCACATGGCCTGGGCCAACGACGTCCCCAAGCAGGCCGCGACTTATCCCCTGTCGTCGTCCGTCGCCACGGAGTTCGTCGTGACGTCGGTGTCCTCCGACAACCTCGACGACCTCCTCCACGTGGCCCCGCACACGCTGTCCGTGCCGGCGGCGGCCGCCATCAAGACGTCCAACCGCCACGTGAAGTGGCTCGACATGGACGGCCACGGCTACGGCGTCCTCGACGTCACGGCCGACCGCGCGCAGATGGACTACTACGTCCTGTCGGACAAGACGGACCCGAAGGCGACGACGTCGTGGGCCCGGTCCTATGCGACGCGCTCGGGATCGCAGCGGATCGAGCGGGTGGACGCGCCGGTGCGGTGAGGTTTTTCGGGGCGCCGCTCCCCCGGGGCAGTCCACGTCCGGGGGCGGCGCCCCGGTCAGGCCACGCCACCGAGCACGGACCTGACCTCCGGCACGTCGCGGAACTCGGCAAGACGGTCCAGCACGACCCGCACCCTCCGCGTCGTCCGGTCGCTGGCGATGCCGGCGGACAGAGAGACCACGCGCTCCGCGACGGCTGCCGCTTCCTCGGGTTCGTTCGCGTCCATCAGGGCGACGGCCAGCCACGACAGATAGAGAGCCAGTTCCCGCGTATGCGTCGCGTCGTACCGGCCGAGCACGTCACGGAGCAGCGGGACGGCCCGGAGAGGGCGGCGCAGTTCCGTGTAGGCACGGGCCTCCATGACCAGGAGCTCGCCAGTGTCCACCCAGTAGAGGTAACCGGGTGATTCGGCTCCGGCAGTGTCCTGGGCCAGTGCCTCGCCGGCCCGACCGAGGGCCCTCATGGCCGCCTGGGCGTGCCCCATCCTGGTCTCCGCCCATGCGACGCGGTCCAGGTACAGGGCCCGTGCCTTCGGCGGAGCGTCGGGCCCTGCCTCGTCCAGGGCGGCGCGGGCCAGGCTCAGTCCTTCGGCCTCCCGCCCGGTATTGCTGAGCTGGTAGGCGAGTGAACCGGCGAGGTTCCCGGTCAGAGTCAAGTCGCCTGCCTGCCGGGCGGCGCTGATACCGAGGCGATAGACCGTCTCCGCTTCGCCGTACTGTCCGGCGTCACTGGCGATCCATCCGGCGATCTGGGCCAACTCGCCGATCTGGGAAAGCAGCTCGGCGCCCACCTCTTCGCTGTGGCTGGTCTCGCGGTACAGCTTGACGGCGGAACGCAGTTCCCGCAGCGCGGGCCGGACGAGATCACCACCCGCGATCACATCGTCGGCCAGCCTCAGCCCGTGCACCCGCTGCCGGAGATCGGCCACAGCGCCGGAACCGATACGGCGCCCGCCGCGTGCGGTCAGGGGTGCCAGTGGATCTCCGGCGGGCAGGTAGTCGGCCAGGGGCGGTGCGGGCAGTTCGAGAGCCGGTGGAGGCCCGGTGACCGCCTCCACCGTGACCTTCAGGGCAGCCGCGAGGAACGGCAGCCACTCACGCGGTGTGCGTTTCCCCGTCTCGTACCGGCTGATCTCCTGACGCCCGATCGGGTCTCCGGCGATCCCGGCGGCACTGCACGTCTCACGGGCCAAGCGCGCCTGACTCCACCCGCGCTGTTCGCGCAGGCGCCGGATGTTGGCCCCGATGTTCCCTCCCACAGCCCCAGTCTGGCCGACAACTGGCCTACACGGGGCCGCTAGTCGGAGATCAAGGGCGGGCGAATGCTGAGGTCCTCAGCAGAAGCGACGGAAGGCGATGCCTTGATGATCCCCCTGCCCATCAGCATGCCGGTCACCTACAGAGCTCCGGTCATCTCCCTGCCGCACACGTCGGCCGTCGGGACCCTCGGTCACGTGACCTGCGAGATCTGCGTGGACCTGATCACGAGCGGGGGGCCGGCGAAGGACGCCGCCCTCGCGGAACACAGCAGGACGCACCACTCGGAGCCGTGCGGACATGAGGTCCGCGCTGACACAACCCTGACAGTCCGGAAGGAGCACGAACGTGGGTAAGCAGGACGACGACTGGGACCCGGACGAGAACCGGGAACAGGTCACCGACCCCGACACGCAGGTCTCGCAGAACGGTAGCGTCTACAGCAGCATGGCCGACGACGAGGAGCGCGAAGGGAAGTAGCGCGATGGTCCACGGCGAGAACCTGGCGAAAGACCTGCGGCGCGACCACGGCTTCGTCCACGTCGGGCGCACCAAGGACGGCAAGGCCGTCGTCATGCGCAAAGGCCGCCGCTGGACCGTCGTCCCCCTGCGATGGCTCACCGAGGACGCCGTGGACACCATCAAGGCCCAGGCCGGGATCGGCCTCGTCTGAGCCGTACCGCGAACGGCCCCCACCCACGGCGGGGGCCATTCGCGGGCGACTACGCCGCGACCTCCTCCAGGAACGCCAGGGCGACCGCCCACGTCCGCTCCGCCGCCTCCGCGTCGTAGTCGTCCAGCTCCGGGTCCGTGAAGAGGTGGCCGGCGCCGGCGTAGCGGTGGACCTCCACGTCCGCGCCCGCGCGGCCCATGCGCAGGTACCACGCGTTCAGCCAGTCGTGCGGCTCGAACGGATCCGGGTCCGCGACGTGGAGCTGGACCGGCAGGTCGTTCACGGAGGCGTCCTCCGGGAGGTCCGACGTGCCGTGGAGGAGCAGCAGGCCGCGGGCCTTCTCGTCGGCCATGGCCAGGTTCTGGGCGATGGAGCCGCCGAGCGAGAAACCCGCGTAGACCAGGCCGCGGTCCGACAACGGCGCCACCGCCGTCACCGCGCGCCGCAGGAGTTCCTCGCGGCCGATCTCGTCCTTGATGGCCATGCCGTCCTCGACGGTCTCCGCCGTGCGCCCCTCGTACAGGTCGGGCACGTGCACCTCGTGCCCGGCGGCCCGCAGACGGTCGGCGGCGGCGTGGACGGCCGGCCGCAGGCCGTATGCGGAATGGAATAGAACAATCGTGGTAGGGGACGTCACTGGAGGTCACTTCCTTACGGCATGAAACACGTGCCCCCATCGTGCCAGCCAGTTACGTTCGAAGGAGCGGAGGTGCTGCCCATGGAGCACATACTGCGTCCCCTCGCGGTTCTCGGCGGGGCCGTCCTGATCACCTTCATCGCGGGGTGGGCGGCCGACCAGGCCGTGCGCCGCGTGGGGGCGCTGCATCCCGAGACGCCGTTGTGGGGGCTGCTGGAGCGGTGCCGGATGCCGGTGCGGCTGGTGCTGTGCACCGCGCTGCTGCGCGCCGGCTATCCCTCGGCGGAGTTGCCGAAGGGGTCCCGGGGCGCGGTCGGACAGGCACTGACGCTGATCTTGATCGCGGCGTGCGCCTGGCTGGCGGTGCGGGTGGCGACGGCCGTCGTGGAGTCCGGCTACGCGCGCTACGCCGCGGGCGCGCAGGACCCCGCCCGGGTGCGCCGGGTGCGGACGCAGGTGACGCTGATCCAGCGGGTCGTCACGGCGGCCGTGTCCGTCGTGGCGGTGGCGTCGATGCTGCTGACGTTCCCCGCGATGCGGGCGGCGGGGGCGTCCCTGCTGGCCTCGGCCGGCGTGATCGGCATCGTCGCGGGCGTAGCCGCCCAGTCGACGCTGGGCAATATCTTCGCCGGGCTCCAGATCGCCTTCGGCGACATGGTGCGCATCGGGGACGCGGTCGTGGTCGACGGGCAGTGGGGCACCGTCGAGGAGATCACCCTCACCTATCTGGTGGTGACCACCTGGGACGAGCGGCGTATCACCATGCCGGTGTCGTACTTCACCAGCAGGCCGTTCGAGAACTGGTCGCGGAGCAATCCCCGGATGACCGGCACCGTCTTCCTCCATCTGGACCACACGGCCCCCATCGACCTGATCCGCGAGCGGCTGCACGAGGTGCTCAAGGAGTGCCCGGAGTGGGACGGGCGCGGCTGGAGCCTGGTCGTCACCGACACCACGCCCTCCACCATCCAGGTGCGGGCGCTGGTCACGGCCAAGGACCCCGACGACATCTGGACGCTGCGCTGCGTGGTCCGCGAGGCCCTGGTCGCCTGGCTGCGCCGGGAGCACCCGTACGCGCTGCCGCGGATCAACACCGCTCCCGCGCCGGGGCTGGAGGAGGCGCCGGATCGTCGGCAGGCCCCGCCCACCTCGGGGGACATCGGGCCGGGGCCGGGGACGACGTAGCCGGGGCCGGGGACGACGTAGAAGACCGGCGGGCTCACGCCCCGCGCAGGCTGCGCATGTCGAGCTGCCGCAGCACCCGGTCCACCACCTCCGGGTCCATCCACGGCTCGCTGCGCGCGTCGAGGACCGCGTGCCGGGCGGCCGAGAGCAGCTCGGCGTGGATGGTCTGGATGGTGCGCAGCCGCTGGACGCGCTGGGTGTGGGCCTCGCGCCGTTCGTCGTCGACCATCTCGGGGCTGATGCGGGCGCCGATGTCGTAGGCGCGCCGGTGGAGCATCTCGACCAGGTCCTCGGGGAGCTCCTCCTGACGTTCGATCTCCAGCAGCCGGTGCTTGGCGGCCTTGGCGGCGCGGATGGCCAGCTGGCGCTCCAGCTCGTGGGTCCAGTCGGAGTCGGCGCGCACGCCGAGCAGCCTGACGAGCCGGGGCAGGGTCAGGCCCTGGACGACGAGGGTGGAGATGATGACGGCGAAGGCGATGAAGAGGATCTCGCCGCGGGCGGGGAAGGGCGACTTGTCGTCCGTGGTCAGCGGGATGGCCAGGGCGAGCGCCACGGAGGCCACGCCCCGCATCCCGGACCACCACATGATGATGGTCTCCCGCCAGCTGGTGAGGATCTCCTCGTCGATGTCGCGGCCCTTGTGGAGCCGCTTGGCCAGCCAGGCGGCGGGCAGCAGCCACGCCAGGCGGACGCCCACCACGACGGCGATGACGACGCCGCCGATGCCGAGCATCTCGCCCCAGCGGCCGGACGCGGTGCTGAGGGCGTTGTGCAGTTCGAGGCCGACGAGGCCGAAGGCGACGCCGGTGACGAGGGTGTCGACGATCTCCCAGAAGGTGTGCCCGGCCAGCCGCCCCAGGACGTCGTCGGCGTCGCTCGCGAACTCGGCGAGGAACAGCGCGGTGGTCAGCACCGCGAGCACCCCGGAGCCCTTGAACTCCTCGGCGAGGACGTAGGAGACGAACGGCACCAGCAGGGTGAGCCCGATCTGGAGCGTGGGGTCGCCGAGGACGTCCATCAGCCGCTTGGCGATCCAGCCGAGGGCCAGGCCGACGCCCACGGCCACGACGGCGGAGAACACCAGCTCACCGGCCGCCCTCGGCAGCGAGAAGCTGCCGCTGACGGCGGCCGCGACGGCCACGTGGTAGAGCACGATGGCGGTGACGTCGTTGAAGAGCCCCTCGCCCTCCAGGATGGAGACGAGGCGGCGGGGCAGCCCCAGGGAGCCCGCGACGGCGGTGGCGGCCACGGGGTCGGGCGGGGCGACGAGCGCGCCCAGCGCCACGGCGGCGGCCAGCGAGATCCCGGGCACGATCGCGTTGGCGACGGCCGCGACGGCGGCGGTGGTGACGAAGACCAGCGCGACGGCGAGCAGGAAGATCGGCCGCCGGTTGGCGGCGAACTGCCGCCAGGAGGTGCGCTGGGCGGAGGCGTAGAGCAGGGGCGGCAGGACCAGCGGGAGGATGAACTCCGGCGCGATGTTCACGTTCGGCACGAACGGCAGCAGCGCCAGGACGATCCCGCCGAGCGTCATCAGCACCGGCGACGGCAGCCCGAGCCGGTCGCCCAGCGGCACGGTGACCAGCGCTCCCAGCAGCAGGACGAACAGCAGGGCGAGCTGGTCCACGGATTCCCTCCGGGCGGGTCGGTGCGGGTGTGACTGCCGGGGCCGTTACCCCAGCCTGCCTCACCCGCCCCGGGCCCGCCCTCCGGGCTGTTCCCTGATCCCGGCGGCTACGCGCTCTCGGCGCGCACCGTCTCCAGGGCGTACCGCAGATCCTCCGGGTACTCGCTCTCGAACTCGACCCAGCGGCCGTCCGAGGGGTGCTCGAAGCCGAGGCGCACGGCGTGCAGCCACTGGCGGGTGAGCTTCAGCCGCTTGGCGAGGGTGGGGTCGGCGCCGTAGGTCATGTCGCCGACGCAGGGGTGCCGGTGGGCGGACATGTGGACGCGGATCTGGTGGGTGCGGCCCGTCTCCAGCTTGATGTCGAGCAGGCTGGCGGCCCGGAACGCCTCGATGAGGTCGTAGTGGGTCACGGACGCCTTGCCGTCGGCGATGACGGCCCACTTGTAGTCGTGGTTGGGGTGGCGGCCGATGGGGGCGTCGATGGTGCCGCTCATCGGGTCCGGGTGGCCCTGGACCAGCGCGTGGTAGCGCTTGTCGGTGATCCGCTCGCGGAACTGGTGCTTGAGGTGGGAGTAGGCGCGCTCGGACTTGGCGACGACCATCAGGCCCGAGGTGCCGACGTCCAGGCGGTGGACGATGCCCTGGCGCTCGGCGGCGCCCGAGGTGGAGATGCGGT
The DNA here is from genome assembly GCF_003970715.1 of Streptomyces luteoverticillatus. NCBI lineage: Bacteria > Bacillati > Actinomycetota > Actinomycetes > Kitasatosporales > Streptomycetaceae > Streptomyces > Streptomyces luteoverticillatus. Next base: position 1,910,354 of record NZ_CP034587.1, read on the forward strand.
AGCCCGCGGCGGCGAGGCCGCCGATCACGGTGGGGCCCGTCCAGCCGGGGCTGGGGTGCGCGGCCACGCCCACCGGCTTGACGATCACGACAATGTCGTCGTCGTCATGGATGATCTCCATGCCCTCGACGGGCTCGGCGACGATCCGCACCGGCGCGGGCGGCGCGGGCATCTCGACCTCGAGCCAGGCGCCGCCGGTCACCCGGTCGGACTTCCCGGCCGCGGCCCCGTCGAGCTGGACCTTGCCCGCGGCCGCGAGCTCGGCGGCCTTGGTGCGGGAGAAACCGAACATGCGGACGATCGCGGCGTCGACGCGCTCGCCCTCAAGGCCGTCGGGAACGGGGAGGGCGCGGATCTCGGGAATGGTGCTCACCCGTCGAGTATGACGGACGGACGCGGCAACCCCGCCCCGGGCCTCGGCCCGGGGCCCCCGGCCCGGGCTCAGTCCTCGTGGACGGTGCCGTCCGGGTCCAGGCCCCGGAAGGAGAGGATCACGATCAGGAAGCCGCCGCAGACGATCGCGGAGTCGGCGAGGTTGAAGACCGCGAAGTGGGCGGGCGCGATGAAGTCCACCACGCCGCCCTGGAAGCCGCCGGGCGAGCGGAACAGCCGGTCGGTGAGGTTGCCGAAGGCGCCGCCCAGCAGCAGGCCGAGCGCGATCGCCCACGGCATGCTGTGGAGCTTGCGGGCGATCCGGGCGATCGCCACGATCACGGCGGCGGCGATGACCGTGAAGACGATCGTCATCGCCTCGCCGATGCCGAAGGCCGCGCCCCGGTTGCGGATCACCTCGAACTGGAGCCAGCTGCCGAACACCCGGATGGGGTCGTGGTGCTCCAGCTGGGCGACCACGAGGAGCTTGCTGCCCAGGTCGAGGAGGTACGCGAAGGCGGCCACGGCCAGCAGCGTCCCGATGCGCCGCGGGCCCTTGGGCGCGCTCCCTTCACCGGCCGTCGCCGTCGCCCCGGTGGGCTCGGTGGGCCGTCCGGCCTGTTCCGCCTCAGTCACGTGAGTCCCTGGATGTCGTCCCTGCTGGCTGAGGACGAGGGTACGGCACGTGGTGCGGGGCCGGTCAGCGACGTTCCTGCCGCTGCTTGCACTCCACGCACAGCGTGGCCCGGGGAAACGCCTGCATACGGGCCTTGCCGATCGCTTTGCCGCAGTTGTCGCAGAGGCCGTACGTACCGGCGTCCAGGCGCTCCAGCGCCCGCTCGGTCTGCGTCAGCATCTCCCGGGCGTTGGCGGCGAGGGCCAGTTCGTGCTCCCGGGTGATGTTCTTGGTCCCGGTGTCCGCCTGGTCGTCGCCGGCGCCGTCGCCCGAGTCGCGCATCAGGCCGCTGATCGCGGCCCGGGCGGCCTCGATCTCCGCGCGCAGCCGCATCACCTCGCCCATCAGCTCGGTACGGGCCTCGGCCACCTCCGCCGGCGACCAGGGCTCCTCCCCCGGCCGCACGGCGAGCTCGCCGGGTGCGGCGGTGCCCGTGCCCGTGCCCGTGCGGGCTCCCGGCACCTTCTTCGCGGCCTGCCCCATGGTCTTCTTCGCAGCCACCGTCCTGGCTCCCGTCTCCTCAGCGGACACCGCCGTCGCCGCCGGTGCGAGCTCATCGGCGGCGGCCGCGCCCTGCCGGGCCCGGCCGCCTTTCTTCGCTGGTGCGGTGACCCCGGCGGCTCCGCCCTTCCGGGCCGCCGCGGCCGTGGCCACCGTGGCAGTCTTCCCCGCCGCGACGCTTTCTCCCGCACGTCCCGGCTTTTTGGCCGGGGCGCCCCCCTTGGCGGCCCCGCCGCCGGGCCCGGCGGCCTTACGGGGCGGGGTGGCCCGCTCGGGGGCGGCCGCCGCCGGCGTGGCTTTCGCGCCGGGGGTGCGTGTCTTGGCGGGGGCCACCTTGGCGGCGGAGGCGCGCCCCTTCGCCGGAGCGGCCGCCCTCTTCCCGGCCTTCTTGGCCGGGGCGGCCTCACTGCCGGAAGGCGCCTCGGCCGCCGGTGCGGCTTTCGCACCGGAGGTGCGCGCCTTGGCGGCCTTCGCGGCCTTCGCGGCCTTCTTGGCCGGGGCGGTCCCGCCTGCGGGGGTGGCCTCACGGGCCGAGGCACCACTCTTGGCAGCGGCCGCCTTCACCGCGGAGGCGCGTCCCTTCGCTGAGGACGCTGCCTTCTTGGCCGGGGCGGCCTTCCCCTCCCCGGTGGGGGCTGCCTTCTTGGCCGAGGTCGCCTTCTTGCTGGGCGCGGATGCCCCAGGGGCGGCCTCGGCCGGTGCCGCCTTCGTGGCGGGGGCCGCCTTCGAAGCCCGCGCGGTCTTTTTCGCGGGGGCGGCCTTCGCGACCGCCCCCGCCGGTGCCGCCTTCGCGGCCCTCCTCGCGGCAGCGGTCTTCGCAGGCGCCGCAGCGCCCTCGGCCGACGCGGCCTTCGCCGTTTTCGCCGTCTTCTTCGCGGGCGCGGCCTTCCGCGCCTTGGCGGCCTTCCCCTCCGCGGGCGCGGCGTTCGCCTTCCGGCCCGACGACGCGGCCGGCTTCCCGGCCCGCTTCGCGGCCGGCGCCGTCTCTCCCGCAAGCGCAGGCGCAGCCGACTTCGTCGACGTCGACTTCTCCGCCATGGCCGCGATCCCTTCACATTTTATGATCTTGGGCGCAAATCGTGCGGGAACGATAAATCGCCCGGGCCCCCTCGGCAACGGGGCTCGCCGGTCTCCGCCCCCGTGCCCCGCCTCCGGCCCCGTAATCGGTCGGCCGTCGCGCCGTCCGCCCCGTACACTGGGCGCAGCGAAAGGCGTGGAAGGGACCAGTAGCGCCGCACGCAGCCATCAGCGATCCGGGGACGGTGCGAGCCCGGGGGTGTGCGCGGGGTGAAGATCAGCCCGGAGCCGCCGGAAGAACGCCCCCGGATCGACGAGGGCCAGTAGAACCGGCGTCGCGACCCTAATGAGGGGGCCGGAGGCGCGCGAAGCGTCTGCGGCCAAGGAGGGTGGTACCGCGGGAGCGCGCTGCGCGTCTCGTCCCTCCGACGGACAGTGCGACGACGTTCCGCCGGAGGAAGCCGATGACGCAGTACCGCCAGGTACCCGCACAGGTCGATCTGCCCGCCCTCGAGCACGCGGTGCTCGACTTCTGGCGCGAGCACAAGACCTTCGCCCGCACCCTCGAGCAGTCCGAGGGCCGCCCCGAGTGGGTGTTCTACGAGGGCCCGCCCACCGCCAACGGCATGCCGGGCGCCCACCACATCGAAGCCCGCGTCTTCAAGGACGTCTTCCCCCGCTTCCGCACCATGCAGGGCTACCACGTGGCCCGCAAGGCCGGCTGGGACTGCCACGGCCTGCCGGTCGAGCTCGCCGTCGAGAAGGAGCTCGGCTTCTCCGGCAAGCAGGACATCGAGGCGTACGGCATCGCCGAGTTCAACGCCAAGTGCCGCGAGTCCGTGACCCGTCACACCGACGCCTTCGCCGACCTCACCACCCGCATGGGCTACTGGGTCGACCTGGACGACGCCTACCGCACCATGGACCCGGACTACGTCCAGTCCGTCTGGTGGTCGCTGAAGGAGATCTTCGACAAGGGCCTGCTGGTCCAGGACCACCGCGTCGCCCCCTGGTGCCCCCGCTGCGGCACCGGCCTGTCCGACCACGAGCTCGCGCAGGGCTACGAGACGGTCGTCGACCCCTCCGTCTTCGTCCGCTTCCCGCTGACCTCCGGCCCGCTCGCCGGCGAGGCCTCGCTGCTGGTGTGGACGACCACCCCGTGGACGCTGGTCTCCAACACCGCGGCCGCCGCGCACCCCGACGTCACCTACGTCGTGGCCACCGACGGCACCGAGAAGCTGGTCGTCGCCGAGCCGCTGCTGGAGAAGGCCCTCGGCGAGGGCTGGACGGCCACCGGCCAGTCCTTCACCGGCCGTGAGATGGAGCGCTGGGCCTACCGTCGCCCGTTCGACCTGGTCGAGTTCCCCGAGGCCGCCCACTTCGTCGTCAACGCCGAGTACGTCACCACCGAGGACGGCACCGGTCTGGTCCACCAGGCCCCTGCCTTCGGTGAGGACGACCTCAAGACCTGCCGCGCCTACGGCCTCCCGGTCGTCAACCCGGTCCGCCCCGACGGCACGTTCGAGGAGAGCCTCGGCCTCGTCGGCGGCGAGTTCTTCAAGAAGGCCGACGAGAAGCTCGTCGCCGACCTCACCGAGCGCGGCCTGCTCTTCCGGCACGTCGCCTACGAGCACAGCTACCCCCACTGCTGGCGCTGCCACACCGCACTCCTCTACTACGCGCAGCCGTCCTGGTACATCCGCACCACCGCCGTCAAGGACCGGCTTCTCCAGGAGAACGAGAAGACCAACTGGTTCCCCGACTCGGTCAAGCACGGCCGCTTCGGCGACTGGCTGAACAACAACATCGACTGGGCGCTCTCCCGCAACCGCTACTGGGGCACCCCGCTGCCCATCTGGCGCTGCGAGGAGAACCACCTCACCTGCGTCGGCTCGCTGGCCGAGCTCTCCGAGCTGACCGGCACCGACCAGAGCGGCCTCGACCCGCACCGTCCGTACATCGACGACGTGACCTTCGGCTGCACGGCCGAGGGGTGCTCGCACACCGCCGTCCGCGTGCCGGAGGTCATCGACGCCTGGTACGACTCGGGCTCCATGCCGTTCGCCCAGTGGGGCTACCCCTACAAGAACAAGGAGCTCTTCGAGCAGCGCTACCCGGCGCAGTTCATCTCCGAGGCCATCGACCAGACGCGTGGCTGGTTCTACACGCTGATGGCGGTCGGCACGCTCGTCTTCGACAAGTCGTCGTACGAGAACGTGGTCTGCCTGGGCCACATCCTCGCCGAGGACGGCCGGAAGATGTCCAAGCACCTGGGCAACATCCTCCAGCCCATCCCGCTGATGGACCAGCACGGCGCCGACGCCGTCCGCTGGTTCATGGCGGCCGGCGGCTCCCCGTGGGCCGCGCGTCGCGTGGGCCACGGCACGATCCAGGAGGTGGTGCGCAAGACGCTCCTCACCTACTGGAACACCGTCGCCTTCCAGGCCCTGTACGCCCGGACGTCCGGCTGGGCGCCCAGCGCGTCGGACCCGGCGGCGGCCGACCGCCCGCTGATCGACCGTTGGCTGCTCGGCGAGCTCAACACGCTCGTCGACCAGGTCACCCAGGCCCTGGAGGCCTACGACACCCAGCGCGCCGGCAAGCTGCTCTCCGCCTTCGTCGACGACCTCTCCAACTGGTACGTCCGCCGCTCCCGCCGCCGCTTCTGGCAGGGCGACGCGGCCGCGCTGCGCACGCTGCACGAGGTCATCGAGACCGTCACGCGGCTGATGGCCCCTCTCACTCCGTTCATCACCGAGCGGGTGTGGCAGGACCTGGTCGTCCCGGTCGACCCGCAGGCCCCGGAGTCGGTGCACCTCGCCACGTGGCCCGTCGCGGACGCCTCCCTCATGGACCCGGCGCTGTCGCAGCAGATGCTGCTGGTCCGCCGCCTGGTCGAGCTGGGTCGTGCCACGCGCGCCGAGTCCGGTGTCAAGACGCGCCAGCCGCTGTCCCGCGCGCTGGTCGCGGCGGCCGGTTTCGAGACGCTGGGCGAGGAGCTGCGCGCCCAGATCGCCGAGGAGCTGAACGTCTCCTCGCTCGCCTCCCTCTCGGAGGTCGGCGGTTCGCTCGTCGACACCACGGCCAAGGCGAACTTCCGCGCGCTGGGCAAGCGTTTCGGCAAGGGCGTCCAGGCGGTGGCGAAGGCGGTCGCGGCCGCCGACGCGGCGGCGCTGTCGCTGGCCCTGCGCGAGGGGACGGCCTCGGTCGTCGTCGACGGTGAGACCGTCGCCCTCGCTCCGGACGAGGTCATCATCACCGAGACCCCCCGCGAGGGCTGGTCCGTGGCCTCCGACTCGGGCGCGACCGTCGCGCTCGACCTGGAGATCACGCCCGAGCTGCGACGCGCGGGCCTGGCCCGCGACGCGATCCGGCTGATCCAGGAGGCGCGCAAGAACAGCGGCCTGGACGTGGCGGACCGCATCGCGCTGCGGTGGGTCTCCACGGACGAGGAGGTCGTCACGGCGCTGGGCGAGCACGCCGGTCTCATCGCGGACGAGGTCCTCGCCACGGACTTCTCGTCCGGCGACGCGGATGGCTCTTACGGTGAGCCCTTCACCGACGAGGGGCTCGGACTGACGTTCCGCCTCCGTAAGGCGTAAGCAGACGGGTGAACAGAACCCCCCGGCGCTACCGCGCCGGGGGTTCTGTTCACCCGCCCGCCCGATTGCCCGGACCGTCATGAGTACGGACGGGCTGACCGTGCCGGGCAATCGGGCGGGCGGGTGGGCGAAACCCGCGCCGAAGGCGCGGAAAAACGGGCCGGGGCCCCTGGAATTCCAGGGGCCCCGGCCCGTATAAGCCGCTCGCAGAGCAACCGTCAGTTGTCGTCCTCATCGATGAGGAACCCACGCATCGGCGAAGGCGCCTGCATCGGCTGCTGCCCCTGCGGCCGCACCGGAGCCATCGGCTGCGTCATGGCCGGCGACATCTGCTGCTGACCGCCGTACGACGGGGCACCCGCGGAGGGAGCGCCCATCGACTGGTTGCCGCCCATGCTGTGACCGCCCATGCCCGCGCCGGCCGAGGCCATCGACCCGCTCATCGAGGGGGCCGGCGGCAGCGACGCGGCGGCCGGGGTGCGCGGCGGGGCCAGCGAGTCGTCCGCCTGGTTCTCCAGCTGACGCAGCTGGCTCTCCAGGTAGGACTTCAGGCGCGTGCGGTACTCGCGCTCGAAGCCGCGCAGGTCCTCGACCTTGCGCTCCAGCGTGGCGCGGGCGGACTCCAGGGAGCCCATCGCGACACGGTGCTTCTCCTGCGCGTCCCGCTCCAGGGCGTCCGCCTTGGCACGGGCGTCCCGCTCCAGACCCTCGGCGCGGCTGCGCGCCTCGCCGACGATCTTGTTGGCCTCGGAACGGGCCTCCGCGATCGCCTGGTCGGCCGTCTGCTGCGCGAGCGAGAGAACACGGGCCGCGCTGTCGCCACCCGGACCCTGGCCCGGCTGCGGCAGCTGCGGTGCGCCCATGGGGGCGTTCTGCGCCATGGGGTTCTGGCCCATCGGACCGTTCTGGCCCATGGGGTTCTGCCCCATCGGTCCGTTCTGTCCCATGGGTCCGCCCATCGGGCCACCCATCGGGCCGTTCTGGCCCATCGGTCCATTCTGACCCATGGGGCCGTTCTGCCCCATCGGACCGTTCTGTCCCATCGGGCCGTTCTGTCCCATCGGGCCGGGACCGTGCGGACCCTGGGGACCGTGGCCGTGACCGCCCGGACCGGCCGGCAGCTGCGGGGCACCGCCCGGAAGCTGCGGCGGGCCGCCCATCTGCTGCTGGTTCGGCGGTACCGGCTGCGGGCCCGATATGGCGGCGGGCACCGGAGCGCCGGGTCGCTGGTCCTGGGGCTCGGGCTTGCGCATGTTCTGCTGCTGGTTCTGCGCGGCGGCACGCGTCGCGGCGGCCAGCTTGGCGCGCAGGTCCTCGTTCTCCCGGAGCAGGCGGGTCAGTTCCGCCTCCACCTCGTCGAGAAAGGCGTCGACCTCGTCCTCGTCATAGCCTTCTCGGAGGCGGACGGTCGTGAACTGCTTGTTCCGCACGTCCTCGGGGCTCAGCGGCATCTCTTCTTCACCTCAACGTAGTCGTCGGCAATCGGCAAGACCGTATCGTTCACAGCCGCGTTCACAGCCGGCTCACGACGGTGATCAGGATGTAGACGATGATCATCAGTACGAAGAAGGACAGGTCGAGCGCTACGCCCCCGAGACGCAGCGGCGGGATGACCCGCCGCAGAAGCTTGAGTGGCGGATCGGTGACAGTGTAGGTGGCCTCCAGGAGGACCACCATCGCCTTACCGGGTTGCCACGAGCGGGCGAACTGGAAGACGTAGTCCATCACCAGCCGGAAGATCAGCACGATCAGGAAGCAGTACAGCGCGATGTAGATCACCTGCTGTGCGATGCCCATCTCGCGCTTCCCTCTCCCCTTGCTCGTACTCGACCTGACCGGTCGTTGTCCGGATTGCCCGGTGTTGCGTCTCAGCTCTGGTTGAAGAACCCACCCTCTGCGATGCGGGCCTTGTCCTCCGCCGTGACATCGACGTTAGCAGGCGACAGCAGGAACACCTTCTGTGTCACCCGCTCGATGCTGCCGTGGAGTCCGAAGACCAGACCGGCCGCGAAGTCGACAAGTCGCTTCGCGTCGGTGTCGTCCATCTCGGTGAGATTCATGATCACCGGAGTGCCCTCGCGGAAGTGTTCCCCGATGGTACGGGCCTCGTTGTAGGTCCGGGGGTGCAATGTCGTGATGCGGTAGGGCTCCCGCTCGGACACAACCTTGGGCATGATCACCGGTGCGTTCTTCTCCAGAGAGTGGCGTTCGGGTGTGATGGACGACACGGGGGCGATTCGGGCGGGTCGTCCCGGTTCCGCTACGAGCGGAGCCGGTTCACGCTGTGCGGGCGGCTGGGCGACTCGAACCGGTTCGTCCGATTGCGTCTGTTGTGCCGTGTGCGCCTGGTGTTGCTGCTGCCGGCGCCGGTCCGGCTCCGGCTCGGGTTCGAACTCGTCATCGGGGTCGAACCCCGGGCCGTCGTACCCATCGTCCTCCACGAGGCCGAGGTAGACCGCCATCTTGCGCATCGCGCCGGCCATTCTCCGCATCCTCCGCTCTGTGGTGGATCGGCTCCGTCAACGGCGCCCGGATCCACGTGGTCCGCCCGCCTTTTGGCGGGAATGACCATATTTTCTGCTGTGGTCCGACTTCCTGGCGACGTTACCCGAGCCGGGGTCGGACTCCGAGTACCGCTGAGCCGACACGTACATGTGTCGCACCGGCCGCAACGGCGTCCTCGAGATCCGCGCTCATCCCTGCTGACACCATGTTCGCAGTCGGATGAGCCGCGCGCAGGTGCGTTGAGATTTCCATCAGCCGCTCGAAGGCGGCCCGCGGTCTGCCCGCGAAGGGGCCGGAGAGCGGAGCGACCGTCATCAAACCCGCCGGTCGCAGCCCTTCCGCCGCGGCGATCTCGTCGGCCAGGGCCGCCACGCCGTCGGGCGCGACACCTCCCCGCGCCCCGCGCTCCCCCGACTCCGCGTCGAGCGCCACCTGGATCAGGCAGTCGAGCTCGGTCTCCCGCCCGGTCCGGGCGGCCGCCTGGGACAGGGAGGTGACCAGTCGGTCCCGGTCAATGGAGTGCACCAGACCGGCGTAATTCACCACCGACCGGACCTTGTTTGTCTGCAACTGTCCGACGAAGTGCCAGGTAAGGGGCAGATCCGAGCACTCCGCCGCCTTGGGGGCGGCGTCCTGGTCGCGGTTCTCCCCTACATGACGGACCCCCAGCTCCGCGAGGAGACGGACGTCGCTCGCGGGGTAGGTCTTGGTGACCACGATGAGGGTCACCTCCTCGCGCGGCCGGCCCGCCGAGGCACAGGCGGTGGAGATACGTTCCTCCACCCGAGCGAGACTGTGGGCCAACTGGTCCTTGCGGTCCGTCACGACTGCTCCTCCAGCCATACGTAGGAGGCCAGCCGACCCGTGGTCCGCTCGCGCCGGTAGGAGAAGTGGTCGGCGGACTCCATCGTGCAGATGTCCGATCTGCCCACGGAGGTGACGCCCATTCGGCCGAGCTGGGCGGCGACCCCGTTCGCCACGTCCACCGCGGGGGTGCCCCGCCGGGTGGTGGCCCAGGACTCCGGCGCCGCCTCGGCGACCTCGGCGCGCATCGCCTCGGGCACCTCGTAGCAGCCGCCGCAGACCGAGGGTCCGATGTGGCCGACGATCCGGTCCGGCTCGGCGCCGAGCCGGAGCATCTCCGTCACCACCGCCGGGACCACTCCGGCGACGAGCCCGGGGCGCCCGGCGTGGGCGGCGCCCGTGATCCCGGCGACCGGGTCGGCGAGGAGCACCGGGACGCAGTCGGCGGTGAGCACCGCGAGGGCCAGGCCCCGACGGGTGGTCACCACCGCGTCCACCGCCGGGGTTTCCCCCTTTTGCCACGGTCCGTCCACGACGGCGACGTCCTTGCCGTGCACCTGGTTCATCCAGACGACGCCGGCCGGGTCGAGGCCGAGGGCCTCGGCGGCCCGCGCCCGGTTGGTCCGCACGGCGGCCGGGTCGTCACCGACCGCTCCGCCGAGGTTGAGCTCCGCATACGGAGCGGCGCTCACCCCGCCCCACCTGTCGGTGGAGGCGAAGTGCGCGCCGCTCGCGTGTGCCACGTGTTCTACGGGGGGCACTGTGTGCTGTTGCCCTATCACTCGCTGCCGTTCAGTGGTTCTTCGGTGTCACTTCGGGCTGGTCCGGATTCAGGGCCGGTCGCCGGTGGACCGGTTCGCCCGAGGCGGTGCCGCCTCGGGCGAGCTCCCGTGAAGTGCGGTCACTTCAGGAAGTCGGGGACGTCCAGTTCCTCGGCCGTCGAGTCCTGGTACGGCCGGGCCGGCGGCACCTGCGGGGAGCTGACCGGCGGCGGGGGGACCTCGGCGACCGGCGACGGCTCGGCCGGCGCGGGCTCCTCGGTGCGCGGGGTCACGCTGCCGAGGCCGCCGAAGGACGGGCGGGACGGCTCGGGCGCGGTGGCCGGCCGGCCGGCGCCGACCGGGCTCTCCTCGCGGCCGGAGCCGTAGGAGGACGAGCCGCCGAGCACCTTGTCGCGGCTGCCCTTGGCCGGCGGCTGACCGCCGTCGAAGCCGGCCGCGATGACGGTGACCCGGACCTCGTCGCCCAGGGCGTCGTCGATGACGGCACCGAAGATGATGTTGGCCTCGGGGTGGGCGGCCTCGCTGACCAGCTGGGCCGCCTCGTTGATCTCGAAGAGACCGAGGTCGGAACCACCGGAGATGGAGAGCAGCACACCGCGGGCGCCGTCGATGGACGCCTCCAGCAGCGGCGAGGAGATCGCCATCTCGGCGGCGGCCACGGCGCGGTCGTCGCCGCGGGCCGAGCCGATGCCCATGAGGGCCGAGCCCGCCTCGGACATCACCGACTTGACGTCGGCGAAGTCCAGGTTGATCAGGCCGGGGGTGGTGATCAGGTCGGTGATGCCCTGGACACCGGAGAGCAGGACCTGGTCGGCCGACTTGAACGCGTCGAGCACGCTCACCTGGCGGTCCGAGATGGACAGCAGCCGGTCGTTGGGGATGACGATGAGCGTGTCCACCTCGTCGCGGAGGCTGGCGATGCCGTCCTCGGCCTGGTTCGCCCGGCGCCGGCCCTCGAAGGTGAACGGTCGGGTGACCACACCGATCGTCAGGGCGCCCAGCGAGCGGGCGATGTTGGCCACGACGGGCGCGCCGCCGGTGCCGGTGCCGCCGCCCTCGCCGGCGGTGACGAAGACCATGTCGGCCCCCTTGAGGACCTCCTCGATCTCCTCGCGGTGGTCCTCGGCCGCCTTGCGGCCGACATCGGGGTTCGCGCCGGCACCGAGGCCACGCGTGAGTTCCCGGCCGACGTCGAGCTTGACGTCGGCGTCGCTCATCAGCAGGGCCTGTGCATCGGTGTTGATCGCGATGAACTCGACGCCCTTGAGACCGACCTCGATCATCCGGTTGATGGCGTTCACGCCACCGCCGCCGATACCGACGACCTTGATGACTGCGAGGTAGTTCTGCGGTGCTGCCACGTCGAAGGCCTCTCGCCTCGAGTTACGTATGCCTGGGGGCGGTTCTCAATGCCGACCCGAACCCTAACGTTGAAGTTTAGGGTTACCGGTGCCACTGTTCCCTGGGTTCTCCGAAACAGGACACTAAGTCGACAAGCGGCGCGGCTTCAACGAACACGCCGAACCTCCCGTTTTTCTTTTCACCCTATGTGATCACCCATAGCCGTAGCCAACCAGGGTGCTGGCCAGCCGGGATCGACGTCAACTCCCGGACACCGCGGGCGCCGCCGGGGCGCTCACATCGAAGTGTTTCGCGCCCCCCGCCGCCTTGAGGAGCGCAACGAGCGTACGGGCCTTCGCCTCGCCCCGCTCACCACTGCCCCAGGCGATCGTCCGATCATCCGTCAGCTCGACGGTGATGGAGTCGTAGGAGCGCACCCGGATGGCGCGGGTGTCCCGGCGCACCTCGGCGGGCAGGTCGGCGGCGACGCGGGCGGCCTCGCGCTCCAGCCGTTCGACGCCGAACCGGCGGTTGCCGGGCGAGCCGGAGTCCTCCACCACGAGCCGGGGCACCCCGGCCACGGCTTGATCGACTGTGGCGAACCGCACTCCGCTGCCGTCGATTTCAATAAACTTCCCGCCCTTTTCGAGCAGGACCTTGGGGCGGCGTTCGGTCACTTTCAGACCGATCGTGTGCGGCCAGGAACGTACGACGTCCACCGACTCGATCCGCTTCAGCCGGGTCAGCAGCCGTTCCTCGATGGCGTCGGCGTCCACGGAGGCCAGGGGGTCGCCCAGCGGCACCCGGGCCGCCTCGCTCACCTGTGCGGCCGTCAGCACCGTGGTGCCGCTGACCTCCACGCGGGTGACGCGCAGCCAGCCGGAGCCGTAGAGCACCCAGATGGCGGCGGCGCCGGACAGCAGGCTGACGACCGCCCAGAGGAGCGGTCCGCGCGCGCCGGGGCGGAGGCGGGCCCGGGGGCCGCCCGGGCCGCCCCGGCGGGGCGCGCGGCCCCGCCGGGGCGTGCCGGAGGACGGGGACCGGGACGGCTTGGGCCGCCTGGTCTGTCCGGCGGACCCGGAAGACCTCGCGGTCCCGGAGGACTTGGACTTGCCGTTCTTGGCCGCCCCACGCCGGGCGGTCGTCGGTCCGGCCACGCTCCCCAGCCTCCTGCTCCTACGGGCCGTCAGCCCGCTCTGTGTGCGGCGATCGCCTCGTACACCATGCCGACCAGCAGCTCGTCGGCGTCGCGCCGGCCGAACTCGGCGGCGGCCCGGGACATGTCGTACAGCCGGTGCGGATCGGACAGCACCGGAAGGACGTTGGACGTCACCCACTCGGGGGTGAGCTCGGCGTCGTCGACCAGCAGGCCGCCGCCCGCCTTGACGAGCGGCTGGGCGTTGAGCCGCTGCTCGCCGTTGCCGATGGGCAGCGGGACGTAGGCCGCCGGGAGGCCGACGGCGGACAGCTCCGCGACGGTCATCGCGCCCGCGCGGCAGAGCATCATGTCGGCCGCGGCGTACGCGAGGTCCATCCGGTCTACATACGATACCGGGACATAGGGCGGCATTCCGGGCATGTTGTCGACGCGCGGCAGTTCGTTCTTCGGACCGACCGCGTGGAGCACCTGGATGCCCGCGCGCTGGAGGAACGGCACGACGGTCTGGACGACCTCGTTCAGCCGGCGGGCGCCCTGCGAGCCGCCGGAGACCAGCAGCGTGGGCAGGTTGGGGTCGAGCCCGAAGGCGGCCCGGGCCTCGGGGCGGACGGCCGCCCGGTCCAGGGTCGCGATGGTGCGGCGCAGCGGGATGCCCACGTAGCGGGCGTTGCGCAGCTTGCTGTCCGGGGTGGACACCGCGACGCCGGCGGCGTAGCGCGAGCCGATCTTGTTGGCCAGGCCGGGGCGGGCGTTGGCCTCGTGGACGATGATCGGCACACCGCGCCGCTTGGCGGCCAGGTAGCCGGGCAGCGCCACGTAGCCGCCGAAGCCGACCACGCAGTCGGCCTTGGTGCGCTCCAGGATCTGCTCGGCGGCCTTGATGGTGCCGCGCAGCCGCCCGGGGACGGTGATCAGCTCCGGGGTGGGCTTGCGGGGCAGCGGTACGGCGGGGATCAGCCCCAGCTCGTAGCCCCGCTCGGGCACCAGGCGGGTCTCCAGGCCCCGCTCCGTGCCGAGCGCTGTGATCCCCACGGTCGGGTCCTGCCTGCGCAGGGCGTCCGCGAGGGCGAGCGCGGGCTCGATGTGTCCGGCGGTTCCTCCGCCGGCGAGTACGACATGCACCGAAATTCACCGCTCTCCGGACGGTCGCTTCTTGACGCGCCGTCTCATCGTCTTCCATCTCACCCCAGGCTGCCGCATGGCCAGCGCCGCCCGCGCACCGGGTTCGTCGCGTGCGAAGGCGATGAGCAGTCCGATGGCGAACATGGTCGGCAGCAGGGCCGACCCCCCGTAGGAGAACAGCGGGAGCGGGACACCGGCGATCGGCAGCAGACCGAGCACCGCACCGATGTTGACCACGGCCTGGGCCGTGATCCAGGTGGTCACACCTCCCGCGGCGTACCTCACGAAGGGGTCCTCCGTGCGTCCGGCCACGCGGATACCCGCATAGCCTAGAGCCGCGAACAGGGCGAGTACCGACAGCGTCCCCGCCAGACCCAGCTCCTCGCCGGTGATCGCGAAGATGAAGTCGGTGTGGGGCTCGGGTAGTTCACCCCATTTTTCCACACTCGCCCCGAGTCCGGCACCGAACCAGCCGCCGTTGGCCAGCGCGTAGATGCCGTGGACGGCCTGCCAGCACTGGTCGTGGTCGCCCGGGTCCGTGGCCCCGATGCACTCCAGCCGGGACATCCGGTTCGCACTGGTCTTGATGAAGAGTACGGCGAGGGCGGCGGTGATACCGAACACCCCGGAGAAGAGCCGGGTGGGGGCGCCCGCCACCCACAGCAGGCCGAGCAGCACGGCGGTGAGGACCACGGTGGTGCCCATGTCGCCGCCGAGCATGATCAGGCCCAGCAGCAGGAAGGTGACCGGGACCAGCGGCACCAGCAGGTGCTTCCACTGGGTGAGGAGCTTCTTGGAGTGCTTGCGGGCCAGCAGGTCGGCGCCCCACAGCACGAGCGCGAGCTTGGCGAACTCGCTGGGCTGCATCTGGAAAGGACCGCCGAGCGCGATCCAGTTGGTGTTGCCGTTGATGGTCTCGCCGATGCCGGGCACCTGGACGAGGCAGAGCAGGAAGACCGAGACGGCCAGCAGCGGGTAGGCCAGGGCGCGCAGCAGCCGGACCGGGGTACGGGCGGCCGCGAGCAGCAGGACGGTGCCGATGGCGGCGGCCAGCAGCTGCTTGCGGAAGAAGTAGCTGGGGGCGAGGCCGTTCTGGAGGGCCTTGATCTGGGAGGCGGAGTAGACCATCACCAGACCGAGCACGATGATCAGCAGGGATCCGCCGAGCACCAGGTAGTACGCGGTCAGCGGCCGGTCCCAGGCGCGCCTGGCGCGGGCGTGGAGGCCCCGCAGGCCGCCGCCCCGGCCGCCGGGGGGCCGCCGGGGCGCGGGAGCGCGCCCGGACCCGCCACGGGCCGGCGGGCGGGGCGCCCGTACGGACCGGGAGCCCGCCGCGGGCCCGCGCAGGGCCCGCCACACGCCGGCCGGCGTCAGCATGTCGTCCGCGTGCATCCGGGTCGCCCCTTCGCTGGTCTCCCGCGGCGTCCGGCCGTGTCGCCGGGGCCGGATCGCCGCGCTCGTCGGTTCCTGGCGGGCGCGGCGCCCGGCCGCGGGGACCGGCGGGCTACGCGTCCGTGCCGCGGCCGGCGGTCAGGGCCCGCACCGCCTCGGCGAAGGCCTCGCCGCGCTCGTTGTAGTTGGTGAACATGTCCATCGACGCACAGGCCGGGGCCATGAGGACGGTGTCCCCCGGGCCGGCGAGCCGCGCCGCCTCGCGAACCGCCTCGGCCATCGCCCCAGTGTCGGTCCGGTCGAGGTCCACCACCGGCACATCCGGGGCGTGTCGCGCCAGGGCTTCCCTGATCAGCGCCCGGTCGGCCCCGATCAGGACGGCTCCTCGCAGCCGCTTCGCGGCGGAGGCGACCAGGTCGTCGAAGGTGGCGCCCTTGGCGAGGCCGCCGGCGATCCACACGATCGACTCGTACGCCGCGAGGGACGCCTGGGCGGCGTGGGTGTTGGTGGCCTTGGAGTCGTCCACGTAGGCGACGCCGTCGACGTCGGCGACGTGGGCGATGCGGTGGGCGTCGGGCCGGAAGGCGCGCAGGCCGTCGCGGACGGCCCGGGCGTCGACGCCGAAGGCGCGGGCCAGGGCGGCGGCGGCCAGGGCGTTGGCGATGTTGTGCGGCGCCGGCGGGTGGACGTCGGAGACCTCGGCGAGCTCCTGGGCCTGCTGCTGGCGGTTCTCCACGAAGGCGCGGTCGACGAGCAGGCCCTCGACGACGCCGAGCATGGAGGGGCCGGGGGCGCCGAGGGTGAAGCCGATGGCGCGGCAGCCCTCCTCGACGTCGGCCTGCTCCACCAGGCGCTCGGTGCGCGGGTCCTCGACGTTGTAGACGCAGGCGATCGTGTTGCCCTCGTAGATCCGGCCCTTGTCGGCGGCGTAGGCGCGCATGGAGCCGTGCCAGTCGAGGTGGTCGGGGGCGAGGTTGAGCACGGCCGCGGAGTGGGCGCGCAGCGAGGGCGCCCAGTGCAGCTGGTAGCTGGAGAGCTCGACGGCGAGCACGTCGTGGGGCTCGTCGCCGAGCACCACGTCGATGATCGGGGTGCCGATGTTGCCCACGGCGGCCGTGCGGAGCCCGGCGGCCTTCAGGATGGAGGCCAGCATCTGCACGGTGGTGGTCTTGCCGTTGGTGCCGGTGATCGCCAGCCAGGGCGCGGCGTCGGGGCCGCGCAGCCGCCAGGCGATCTCGACGTCGCCGACGACGTCCACGCCCGCCTCGGCGGCGGCCGCGAAGAGCGGGCTGTCGGGCCGCCAGCCGGGTGAGGTGACGACGAGGTCGGTGCCCTCGGGCAGGGTGGCCGCGTCGCCCAGGCGGACGGTGATCCCGGCGGTCTCCAGGGAGGCGGCGCGCTCGCGCAGGGCCTCGCTGTCGCCGCCGTCGACGACGGTCACGCTCGCGCCGAGGCCGGCCAGGGCGCGGGCGGCGCTGACGCCGCTCACACCGAGGCCGGCGACGGTGACGCGCTTGCCGCTGAACTCCGCGGTACTCACTTGATGGCCAACCATCCGGCGTAGAAGATTCCGAGTCCGACGGCCACGCACAGGCCCTGGATGATCCAGAAGCGGACCACCACAAGGACCTCGCTCCACCCCTTGAGCTCGAAGTGGTGCTGGAGCGGGGCCATCCGGAAGACGCGCTTCCCGGTGAGGCGGAACGAGCCGACCTGGATCACCACGGACATGGTGATGAGGACGAACAGACCGCCGAGGAGGGCGAGCAGCAGCTCCGTGCGGGAGCAGATCGCCAGGCCCGCGAGGGCGCCGCCGAGGGCGAGCGAGCCGGTGTCGCCCATGAAGATCTTGGCGGGCGAGGTGTTCCACCACAGGAAGCCGAAGCAGGAGCCCATCAGGGCCGAGGCGACCACGGCGAGGTCGAGCGGGTCGCGCACCTCGTAACAGGCGGCGCCGGCGGTGAGCGAGTTGCCGCACCACTGGCCGTGCTGCCAGGTGCCGATGAAGACGTAGGCGCCGAAGACCATCACGGAGGCGCCGGTGGCCAGGCCGTCGAGTCCGTCGGTGAGGTTCACGCCGTTCGACATCGCGAGGATCATGAACAGTGCCCAGATCACGAAGATCACGGGGCCGACGGACCAGCCGAAGTCCTGGGTGAAGGACAGCCGCGTGGACGCCGGGGTCTGGCCCCGGGTGTCGGCGAACTGCAGCGCGAGGACGGCGAAGGCGATGCCGACGATCAGCTGGCCGGCCATCTTCGCCTTGGCGCGCAGACCGAGGCTGCGCTGCTTGACGATCTTGATGTAGTCGTCGAGGAAGCCGACCAGGCCCATGCCGGCGGTCAGGAAGAGCACCAGCAGGCCCGAGGTCGTCGGCGAGTGACTGGTGATCACCTTGGTGACGGCATACGCGATCAGCGTGGCCAGGATGAAGGCGATGCCACCCATGGTGGGCGTGCCCTTCTTCCCGGCGTGGCCGCGCGGGCCGTCGTCGCGGATGAACTGGCCGTAGCCCTTGCGGGCGAGGAACTTGATCAGCAGCGGGGTGCCGATGAGGGTCAGGAACAGACCGATGACACCCGCGAAGAGGATCTGGTTCATCAGCCGGCGACCTCGCCGTCGACCGCGAGCAGCGCCTCGGCCACCCGCTCCAGCCCCGCCGACCGGGACGCCTTCAACAGCACGACGTCTCCCGGGCGCAGCTCACTGCGCAACAGGTCGACGGCCGCCTGCGCGTCGGACACGTGCACCGACTCCTCACCCCACGAACCCTCGTTATAGGCGCCCATCTGCAACCAGGCCGCTTCCCTGCCCCCGACTGCCACGAGCTTGCCGACATTGAGCCGGACGACCAGCCGTCCGACCGCGTCGTGCTCGGCGAGTGACTCCTCGCCCAGCTCGGCCATCCGACCGAGTACTGCCCACGTCCGTCCACCCCTAGCCCGGGCGGCTTCGCCCATCGCGGCCAGCGCGCGCAGCGCCGCTCGCATGGATTCGGGGTTCGCGTTGTAGGCGTCGTTGACGATCGTCACGCCGTCCGCGCGCTCGGTGACCTCCATGCGCCAGCGGGAGAGCTGACCGGCCCCGGAGAGCGCGGCGGCGACCTCCGCTACGGGCATGCCCAGCTCATGGGCGACGGCGGCCGCGGCGAGCGCGTTCGACACGTGGTGCTCACCGTACAGCCGCATGGTCACGTCGGCGCACCCGGTGGGTGTGTGAAGCGTGAAGGAGGGCCGGCCGAAGTCGTCGAGCCGGACGTTCTCGGCGCGCACGTCCGCGTCCGGGGCCTCGCCGAAGAGGACCACCCGGGCCTTGGTGCGGGCGTTCATGGCGCGGACGAGGGGGTCGTCGGCGTTGAGCACGGCGACGCCGCCCTCCGCGGCGGCGGGCAGCACCTCGACCAGCTCGCCCTTGGCCTCGGCGATCGCCTCGCGGCCGCCGAACTCGCCGATGTGGGCGGTGCCGACGTTGAGGACGAGGCCGACGCGCGGCGGGGTGAGCCCGGCGAGGTAGCGGATGTGGCCGATGCCGCGGGCGCCCATCTCCAGCACGAGGTGACGGGTGTCCTCGCCGGCCATCAGGGCCGTGACCGGCAGGCCGATCTCGTTGTTGAAGTTGCCGGGCGTCCAGACGGTGGGGCCGAGGCGCTCCAGCAGCTGGGCGATCAGGTCCTTGGTGCTGGTCTTGCCGGCCGAGCCGGTGAGGGCGACGACGGTGGTGCCGAGCCGCTCCACGACGGCGCGGGCGAGGGTGCCCAGCGCCTCGACGACGTCGGGGACGACGATCGCGGGTACGCCGACGGGCCGGGCGGCCAGTACGGCGGCCGCGCCGGAGGCGATGGCGCGCTCGGCGTAGTCGTGGCCGTCGACGCGGTCGCCGGGCAGCGCGGCGAAGAGGCTGCCGGGCCGCACCTCACGGGAGTCGATCACGACCGGGCCGGTGGCGATGAGCCCCGGGTCCGGTATGTCGTGCTGCTGTCCGCCGACGATCGCGGCGACCTCGGCGAGGGACAGTGCGATCACCGGAGGTCACCTCCTGCCGTTCGGAGGAGCTGCCGGGGGGAGGGTTGTGCGCGCATGGCGGTTGGTCATCCCTGGTCGTTCCGGTGCGTGGTGGCCGCGTCACGGTGCTCGATGGCCTCGCGCAGCACCTGGCGGTCGTCGAAGGGGCGTACCACTCCGGCGATGTCCTGGCCCTGTTCGTGGCCCTTGCCCAGGACCAGGACGGTGTCGCCGGGCTCGGCGCGGGCGACGGCGGCGGCGATGGCGGCGGCGCGGTCCTCCATCAGGAGGACGGTGCCGCGCTCGGCGGCGGGCACCTCGGCGGCGCCCGCGAGCATGGTGGCGAGGATCGCGAGGGGATCCTCGGAGCGGGGGTTGTCGGAGGTCAGTACGGCCGTGTCGGCGAGGCGGGCCAGCGCGCGGCCCATGGGGGCGCGCTTGGTGGTGTCGCGGTCGCCGCCGCAGCCGAGGACGGCGTGGACCCGGCCGCTGCCGACCGCGCGCAGGGCGCGGAGAACCGATTCGACGGCGTCCGTCTTGTGGGCGTAGTCGACGACGGCCAGGTAGGGCTGGCCGGCGTCCACGCGCTCCAGCCGGCCGGGGACGCCGGGGACGGCCGCGACGCTGTCGGCGGCCGCCTGCGGCTCGGCGCCCGCGGCGACGAGCGCGACGATCGCGGCCAGGGCGTTGGCGACGTTGAACGGGCCGGCGAGCGGCGCCCGGGCCGTCACGGAGACGCCCTCGGGGCCGAGCACGGTGAACGTGGAGTCGAACGGGCCGATCTCGACGTCGGCGGCGCGCCAGTCGGCGTCCGCGCGGCCCTCGGCGGAGAAGGTGATCACCGGGACCTCGGACTCGCCCGCGGCGAGGCGGCGGCCGTACTCGTCGTCGGCGTTGACCACGCCGAGGCGGCTGCGCTCCTTGGTGAACAGCTCCGCCTTGGCGGCGAAGTAGTCCTCCATGCCCGAGTGGAACTCCATGTGCTCGGGGCTGAGGTTGTTGAAGACGGCGACGTCGAAGACGCAGCCGTCGACGCGGCCCAGGCGCAGGGCGTGGCTGGAGACCTCCATGGCGACCGAGCGGACGTCGCGCTCGCGCATCACCGCGAACAGCGCCTGGAGGTCGGTGGCCTCGGGGGTGGTGCGCTCCGACTTGACCCGCTCGTCGCCGATCCGGGACTCCACGGTGCCGATCAGGCCGGTGGGGCCGCCCATGGCGCGCAGGCCGCCCTCGATCAGGTAGGCGGTGGTGGTCTTGCCGGAGGTGCCGGTGATGCCGACGGTCAGCAGCTCGCGGGCGGGCTCGCCGTAGATCGTGGCGGCCAGGGCGCCCATCCGCTCGCGCGGGGCGGCGACGGTCAGCACGGGCAGGCCGGTGGCGCCAGCGCGCTCGGCGCCCGCCGGGTCGGTCAGCACGGCGGCGGCACCGAGGCCCGCGGCCTGCGCGGCGAAGTCCGCGCCGTGGAAGCGGGCGCCGGGCAGGGCGGCGTAGACGTCGCCCGGGCGGACGGCGCGCGAGTCGTGGGTGATCCCGGTGACCGCGACGTCCGCCGCGCCCTCGGGGGCGGCGATGCCCAGCTGAGCGGCCAGCTCCGCGAGGGGCACGGGACGGACCCGGGTGGGGCGGGGCGCTCCCGGGGACACGGCGGGCGCGTCCTGGGAGGTCGTGTGGGACTGATCAGCGTGGGGCACGGCGGTGAGCGTACCGGGCGTACCCGCCTCGTCGCGAAGCGAGGGGCGTCGCCGACCATGGTTCCCCGGGTCGGGAGTGATCGTCGTCACGGCCGGCCCGGCTCGCTAGTAGCTCACCGGCAGCCGCGGCGGCCGGGTGCCGGACGGGGGCACCTGGAGGGTCTTCAGCGAGAACTCCATGACCTGCTTGAAGACCGGTCCGCAGACCTGGCCGCCGAAGTAGCTGCCCTTGGTGGGGTTCTGGATGGCGCAGTAGACGGTGATCCGGGGCTGGTCGGCGGGGGCGAAGCCGGCGAAGGAGGCGGTGTAGCCGTGGTAGCGGCCGGTGGTGGGGTCCACCCGGTTGGACGTGCCGGTCTTGCCCGCGACCCGGTAGCCGGGGATCTTGGCCTTGGTGCCGGTGCCCTCCTGGTCGTCGATGACCGACTCCAGCATCTCCGACAGCTGCCGGGCGGTCTTCTCGCTGATCACGCGGGTGCGCGGGGCGGTGTCGGCGGGGGTGAAGCGGCCGTCGGGCCCCTTGGTGCCGCGCACCAGGGAGGGCTGTACGCGCTCGCCGCCGGCCGCGATGGTGGAGTAGACGGAGGCGGCCTGGACGGCGTTGAGGGAGAGGCCCTGGCCGAAGGGGATGGTGTAGGCCCGCGAGGACTTCCACTCCCCCGGCCGGGCCAGCAGGCCGGGCGTCTCCCCGGGGAAGCCGAGGCCCGTGGGGCGGCCGATGCCGAACTTGCGGAGGTAGGTGTAGAGGACCTCGTTGGCCTCCTCGCGGGTCTTGCCCAGCTGCTCGCTGGCGAGGATCGTGCCGATGTTGCTGGACTTGGCGAGCACCCCGTTGAGGGTCAGGTGCCAGGTGGGGTGGTCCACGTCGTCGGCGAAGGCGCGGTCGGCGCGCGGCAGCCGGTTGGGGACCTCCACATGGGTGTCGGGCGTGGCGACGCCCTCCTCCAGCACGGCGGCCATCGTCATGATCTTGCTGACGCTGCCGGGTTCGTAGGCGTCCTGGAGGGCGGCGTTGCCCAGCGCGGAGCGGTCGGCGTGCTCCAGGTCGTTGGGGTTGTAGCCGGGGGCGTTGGCCATGGCCAGGATCTGGCCGGTGCGGGTGTCCTGGACGACGACGTAGCCCCGGTCCGCGCCGGACTCGCGCACCTGTTTGGCGACGGCGTTCTGGGCGGCCCACTGGATGTCGCGGTCGATGGTCAGCTCCACGTCGGAGCCGGGCACGGCGGCCTGTTCCTTCAGGTCGCCGGTGGGCACCTGCCGGCCGCCGGACTGGGCGTAGACGCGCTTGCCGTTCTTGCCGGCGAGGGTCGTATCCAGCAGGGCCTCCAGGCCGCCGCTGCCCCGGCCGTCGCCGTTGACGAAGCCGAGCAGGCCGGCGGCCAGGTCGCCGTTGGGGTAGACGCGCTTGCTGTGCGACTCGCGGTTCACCCCGGCCAGGACGTTGGCGCCCTCCTTGCGGCGGGCCTTCTCCGCCTGCGCCTTCTTCAGCTCCGAGATCTTCTTCCAGACCTGCGGGGTCTGCCGGCGGGCCAGCACCACGTACTTGGACTTGGGGTTGGCGGTGAGCTTCTGCTCCAGCACGTCCGCGTCCTCGCCGAGGACGGGGGCCAGCAGCTTCGCGGCCCGCGCGGCCGCGCCCTCGGTCCTGATCCGGTCGGGGGTGAGCAGGTCGGGGGCGGCGGTGATGTCGTAGGCGTCGACGGTGGTGGCCAGGTCCACGCCGGTGCGGTCGGTGATGGCGCCGCGCTCGGCGGCCAGCATCACCGGGATGTAGCGGTTGACGTTGGCGCGGGCCGCGTAGGCGCTGGCGTCGACGGCCTGCACCTGGAGCAGCCGGACCGTGAAGACCAGCAGGACGAGCGTGAGGCCCACGCCGATCGCCCGCAGCCGGGGCCGGGGGTTGCCCAGCCGCAGGGAGCGGTCACCGGGGCGGGGGCGCGCCGGCCGGGCGACGGGGCGCGCGGGCCCGGGAACCGGGCGGCGGGGCTGCCTGGGCGCCGTCACGACTCACCTACCTGACCTGTTGGGGGTTCCCGCCCACCGGGGCCGGGGGGAGGGCCGGTTGGGGACGGGCCGGCACCGGGGCCTGCGCGGCCGGGGACGACGGCGCGTCCCCGCCGCGGAGCACGACGGGCGGCGGCCCGGGCGGGGCCGGGGCGACGAGGGGGTCGGGGGCCAGCGGGGGCAGGCCCCGGGGCTCGGGGGGCGCGAAGGCCGCCGGGTCGGCGGGGTTGGCGGTGGTCGCCGGGGCGGGGGCGCCCTTGACCGTGCCGTCGGGCAGCAGGAAGGCGGGGCTGCCGCCGGGGATCATGCCCAGCTCCCGGGCGCGGCGCTCCAGCGCGTCCGGGGCGGCGAGCTGGTCGACCTCCTGCTGGAGCGCCTGCTGCTCGTCGGTCAGCTCGGTGGTGGTGCGCTGGAGCCGGCTGAGCTCGAAGGAGCCCTGGTTCAGGGAGGAGTTCAGCAGCAGCAGCGAGATGAGGCCGGAACCGAGGAGCACCACGACCAGCAGGACGAACGGCGTGCGCTTCGCCCCGGCGGGTCCGGCGGGCAGCAGCCGCACCAGGCGGCCGCCCCGGCGTCCGGCCGGGCTCACCGGATGTCCTCGCGGATGCGCTCGGCGCCGCGCAGCCGGGCGGGGGCGGCCCGCCGGTTCTCGGCGATCTCCTCCTCCGTGGGCAGCTCCGCGCCGCGCGTCAGCAGCTTCAGGCGCGGCTGGTACTGCTCGGGCACCACCGGCAGGCCGGGCGGCGCGGTGCTCGTGGCGCCGGCGGCGAAGACGCCCTTGACGATGCGGTCCTCCAGCGACTGGTAGGACAGCACCGCGATCCGGCCACCGACGGCCAGGGACGCGACGGCGGCCGGGATGGCCGCCTCCACGCTGGCCAGCTCGGCGTTGACCTCGATGCGCAGCGCCTGGAAGGTGCGCTTGGCGGGGTTGCCGCCGGTGCGCTTGGCGGCCTGCGGAAGGGCGTCGCGGATCAGCTCGACGAGGCGGGCGCTGTTGCTGAAGGGCTCCTTCGCCCGCTCGCGGACGATGGCCGAGACGATGCGTTTGGCCTGCTTCTCCTCGCCGTACTGGCGCAGGATGCGCACCAGCTCGCCCGGCGGGTAGGTGTTGAGGACCTCGGCGGCGCTCATGCCCGTCGTCTGGTCCATGCGCATGTCCAGCGGGGCGTCCTGCGCGTAGGCGAAGCCGCGGTCGGCCTCGTCGAGCTGCATGGAGGAGACGCCGAGGTCGAAGAGGACGCCCTGGACCTTGGGGATGCCCAGGCGCTCCAGCACCTCGGGCAGCTCGTGGTAGACCGCGCGCACCAGCGTGGCGCGGTCGCCGTAGGGGGCGAGCCGCTCGCCGGCGAGCGCGAGCGCCGTGGGGTCGCGGTCGAGGGCGACGAGCCGGGCGTCGGGGAAGGTCTTGAGCAACGCCTCGCTGTGCCCGCCGGCGCCGAGGGTGCAGTCGACCACGACGGCTCCGGGCGCGGTCAGCGCGGGGGCGAGCATGTCCAGGCAGCGCTGGAGCATGACGGGGACGTGTCGCGCGTTGCTGCTCATGCGCCCTTCTGAGATACGGGGAGGCGCGGCGCGGCGTACCGCCGGGTCCCCGCCCGCTCGAAGGGGAACGGACGTTCCGGCGCCGGGGAAGTGACGCCGGGCGACCGGGAGCGGGAGGAGGCCGAGGGGTACGTACGCACCGTGCCACGTGGTGGTTCTTCGGTTCCGGGGAGCGTTCCGGGGAGCGTCACGCCTCCCACTTCGCGCCACTTTAGTCCACTCGCCCCCGCGGTCAATCAACCGGCCGGTGCGTGCGCGTCCCACCGCCCGCCCGGCGGGATCCCCGGCGGGACGAGGGGGTCCGGCGGGGCACCGGGGCGGGCCCGGTGAGCGTCCGGTTACCGGGCGCTGCCCTGGTCAGGGACGGTCGCGCGTGCGCCGGAGCCGGTCACCGGCTACGTTCATCCCTATGCCGATATCCGCGTCACCGTCGCACACGCCCGGCTCCGGCCAGGGCCGTACGGGCACCTCGGAGCCCACTGTCACCGACCGGCTGGTACAGGCCAACGCCCGGTACGCGGCCGCGTTCGCCGACCCGGGCATGGACGCCCGGCCCGTGCTGAAGGTCGCCGTGGTCGCGTGCATGGACGCCCGTCTCGACCTGCACGCAGCCCTGGGCCTGGAGCTGGGCGACTGCCACACCATCCGCAACGCGGGTGGCGTCGTCACCGACGACATCATCCGTTCCCTCACCATCAGCCAGCGCGCCCTGGGCACCCGCTCGGTCGTGCTGATCCACCACACCGGCTGCGGTCTGCTGGACCTCACCGAGGACTTCCGGCACGACATCGAGGCCGAGGTCGGCCAGCGGCCGGCGTGGGCCGTGGAGGCGTTCAAGGACCTCGACCAGGACGTCCGCCAGTCCATGCAGCGGGTGCGGACCTCCCCGTTCCTGCCCCACCGCGACGACGTGCGGGGCTTCGTCTTCGATGTGACGACCGGCCTGCTGCGCGAGATCGACCCGCGCCCCTGACCGCAAGCCCTGTGGACGACCGGTGCGGCGCGCGCCGCACCAGTTGTCCACAGGCGGTGACGCCACGCCGTGCGGGCGGCCAGAATGCGTAGGGACGCCCGGCCGCCACGCGGCCCCGGGTGCCGCAGCGGGGTGGGCCGGGCCACGCGCCGCCGGAGTTTCCGGCGGGCCTTCCGGCCCTGTGAAGGGCCGAGGAGGGCCGGGTGACGACGTATGACGAGCGAGCCAGCCACGGGGGTCCGCCCGCTCCGGCGGAGCCGGGCGGAGCGGCGGGGCCGGCCGCCGCGCTGACCGCCACCGCGGAGCGGGTGCGCCGCTCGGTGGAGAGCGTGATCGAGGGCAAGCCGGAGGTCGTGCGGCTGGCGCTGACCGTGCTGCTCGCCGAGGGGCACCTGCTGATCGAGGACGTGCCGGGCGTGGGCAAGACGATGCTCGCCAAGGCGCTGGCCCGGTCCGTCGACTGCTCGGTGCGGCGCATCCAGTTCACCCCGGACCTGCTGCCCTCCGACATCACCGGCGTGAGCGTCTACGACCAGCAGCGCCGCGACTTCGAGTTCAAGCCCGGCGCGATCTTCGCGCAGATCGTCATCGGCGACGAGATCAACCGCGCCTCGCCCAAGACCCAGTCGGCGCTGCTGGAGTCGATGGAGGAGCGCCAGGTCACCATCGACGGGCACACCTATGAGCTGCCCAGCCCCTTCATGGTCGTGGCCACGCAGAACCCGGTCGAGATGGAGGGCACGTACCCGCTGCCCGAGGCCCAGCGCGACCGCTTCATGGCCCGGGTGTCCATCGGCTACCCGGGGCCGGAGGCCGAGCTGCGGATGCTGGCCTCGCACGGCGCGCTCTCCCCGCTGGACGATCTCCAGCCCGTCGCCCACGCCCACGAGATCGGCAAGCTGATCGAGGCGGTGCGCGCGGTGCACGTCGCCGAGCCCGTGCTGCGCTACGCGGTGGACGTGGTCGGCGCCACCCGGCAGCACCCCGAGCTCAGACTCGGCGCGTCGCCGCGCGCGACGCTGCATCTGCTGCGGGCGGCGAAGGCCGCGGCGGCGCTGGCCGGGCGGGAGTTCGCCCTGCCCGACGACGTCCGGGCGCTGGCGGTGCCGGTGCTCGCCCACCGGCTGCTGCCCACGGCGCAGGCCCAGCTCGGCCGGCGCACCGCCGAGCAGATCGTCGTGGACATCCTGCGGCGCACCCCGCTGCCCGACCTGTTCGGCCGGCAGCCGCCGGGCGCGCGGGGGCTGTGATGCCCGCCCCGGGCGGCCCGCCCGGCAGCGGGGAGGCACACGACGGGGAGGACCGCGGCGGGCTGTGGGCGGCGTTCGGCGGGCTGACCACGAGGGGCCGCTCCTTCCTGGCGGCGGGCGTCGCCGCGACGGCCTGCGCCTATGTGCTGGGCCAGGAGGATCTGCTGCGGGTGGGGCTGCTGCTGGCCGTGCTGCCCGTGGTGTGCGTGGTGGTGCTCCACCTCACCCGGCACCGGGTCACCGGCAGCCGGCGGCTCACGCCCGCGCGCGTGCCCGCCTCCGCCGAGGCCCGGGTGAGCCTGCGCGTCGACAACGTCTCGCGGCTCCCCACCGGCCTGCTGATGCTCCAGGACCGGGTGCCCTATGTCCTGGGCCCGCGCCCGCGCTTCGTCCTGGACCGGATGGAGCCGGGCGGGCGGCGCGAGGTCTCCTACCGGGTCCGCGCCGATCTGCGCGGCCGCTACCCCCTGGGCCCGCTCCAGCTGCGGCTGACGGACCCGTTCGGGATGTGCGAGCTGACCCGGGGCTTCAGCGCCTACGACACCCTGACCGTCGTGCCGCGCGTCGACCGGCTGCCCCCGGTGCGGCTCGGCGGCGAGGCGGCGGGCCACGGCGACGGCCGCTACCGCGTCCTCGCCCTGGCCGGGGAGGACGATGTCATTCCGCGCGGCTACCGGCACGGCGACGATCTCCGCCGGGTCCACTGGCGCTCCACCGCCCGCTACGGCGAGCTGATGGTCCGCCGCGAGGAGCGGCCCCGGCGCGCCCACTGCACGGTGCTGCTGGATACCCGGGCCGTCGCCTACGAGGGCGCGGGGCCCGGCTCGCCGTTCGAGTGGGCCGTCTCGGGGGCGGCCTCGGTGGCGTCGCACCTGATGGAGCGCGGTTTCACCGTCCGGCTGCTGACCGACACGGGCAGCGCGCTGCCGGGCCACGACGCGGCCTCCGGCGGTTACGCGAGCTCCTCACCGGACCCGTCCGGCGCCGCCGGCCTGATGCTGGACGCCCTCGCCGTCATCGACCACTCCGAGGGCACCGGCCTGTCCCCCGCCCACGACGCGCTGCTCGGTACCGGCGGCGAGGGCCTGCTGGTGGCGTTCCTCGGCGACCTGGACGAGTCACAGGCGGCCCTGGCCGCCCGGATGCGCCCCCGTGGCGGCACCGCGGTCGCCTTCGTCCTGCCCACGGCCACCTGGTCGGGCGCCCCCGAGGGCGACCCGGCCCACCACGAGGCCGACGAACGCCTGCGCGTCCTGCGCGACGCGGGCTGGACGGCCCTGCCCGTCGCCCCCGGCACGGCACTGCCCGACCTGTGGCGGCTGGCGGGGGCACCGGGCCCTGCGGGCGGCCCGTACGGCGCGGGCCCGTACGGCGTGCCGGGCGCCGCCCTGGCCGATGGGTACGGCGCGGGCGGGTACGACACGGCGACGGCCCCGGGGGCGGCGGCCGACGGCACGGCGGCCGACCCGGCGCGGGCGGCCGCGGCAGGCGGCGGGGCGACGGGCAGCGGTGCCCCCGGCGGCGGGGCGGGGGGCCGGGCGTGAGCGGGCGGTCGCGGCTGGCGGTGTGCGGGGTGCTGGCCACTCTGGGGGCGGCCTGCGCGATGCTGCCGCTGGTCGAGCGGACCGTCTGGATCCTCCAGGCCGCGCTGCTGCTGTGCGTCCAGACGGCGGTCGGCGTGGCGGCCCGCCGCGTGCCGCTGGCCCGGTGGCTGACGGTCGCGGCGCAGGCCCTCGTCGTCCTGCTGCTGCTCACGCTCGTCTTCGCCCGCGGACGGGCCGTCGGCGGGATACTGCCGGGCCCCGACACCTTCCAGGAGTTCGGCCGGCTGCTGCAGGACGGCGTGGACGACGTCGGGCGGTACGCCATCCCGGCGCCCGCGACGACGTCCATCCGGCTGCTGCTGATCGGCGGCGTACTGCTGGTCGGGCTGGTGGTGGACGCCCTGGCGGTCACCTTCCGCGGCGCCGCCCCGGCGGGCCTGCCCCTGCTGGCGCTCTACTCGGTCGGCGCCGGGCTGTCCAAGGGCAGCGCGGACTGGCTGTGGTTCCTCATGGCGGCCGCGGGCTATCTGCTGCTGCTCCTGGCCGAGGGCCGGGACCGGCTCGCGCGCTGGGGCAGGGTGTTCGGCGGCGGGGCCGCCGGCGCCCCGCCCGGCGTCGCCGCGAGCCTCGCGGCGGGCGGCGGCCCGGCCCTGGCCCCGGTGCGCACCGGGCGGCGCATCGGGGCGCTCGCGCTGGGGCTCGCCCTGGCGCTCCCGGTCGCGCTGCCCTCGATCGGCGGCGGGCTGCTGGCCGCGCGCGGCGAGGGCCCCGGCTCCGACGGCGGCACCATCTCCGCCGTCAACCCGCTGGTGTCGCTCCAGAACAGCCTCAACCAGCCGGAGAACCGGGAGCTGCTGCGCTACCGCACCTCCGCGCCGTCCGTCCAGGATCTGTACCTGCGCATCGTCGCCCTCGACCGGTTCGACGGCGCGTCATGGCGGGCCTCCGAGCGGCGCATCACCGATGTGCCCGACCCGCTGCCCACCCCCGCCGGCCTGACCACCGGGGTCCGTACGGCCCGCGTCGGGGTCTCCGTCGCGGCCTCCGACGGCTACGGCCAGAACTATCTGCCCCTGCCCTATCCGGCCGAGCGGGTACGGGTCCCGGGCCAGTGGCGGTACGAGCCGGAGGGCCGGGCGCTGGTCGGCGACCACGGCCAGACCACGCGGGGCGTGCGCTATCAGGTGGCGGGGCTGCTCGTGGAGCCGACGGCCGCTCAGCTCGCGGCCGCGCCCGCGCCCCCGGAGCAACTGCTGCGCGAGTACACGCGGGTGCCGTCCGTGATGCCCAAGGTCGTGGCGGACACGGCCCGGAGGGTGACCGCGGGGGCGGCCGACTCCTACCAGCAGGCGGTGAAGCTGCAGGATTGGTTCGCCGCGAGCGGGGGTTTCCGCTATGACACGGAGGTGCGTTCGGGCAGCGGCCCCGACGCCATAGCGCGCTTCCTGGAGGAGAAGCAGGGCTTCTGCGTCCACTTCTCCTTCGCCATGGCGGCCATGGCGAGGACGCTGGGCATCCCCGCGCGCGTGGCGGTCGGCTTCACCCCGGGCACCCCGCAGCCGGACGGCACGGTGTCGGTCGGCACCAAGGACGCCCACGCCTGGCCCGAGCTGTACTTCGAGGGCGCCGGGTGGACGCGGTTCGAGCCCACGCCGAGCCGGGGCACCCCGCCCGAGTACACGGTCGCGCAGGCTCCTTCCGCCCCCGACCCGGGCGTCCCGGCCCCCGAGCCCGGCCGGAGCAGGGCGCCGCAGCCGGCGCCCTCGGCGGACGGCGGCTGCCCGCCCGAGCTGAAGAAGGTCGACGGCTGCGGCGGCGTCGTGCGGCTGGAGGTGGGCAACGCCTCCGGCGGTACGTCGCCGCTCACCCTGGCCGTCGTGATCGTGGCCGCGCTGGCCGCCCTCCTGCTGCCCGCGCTGCCCCACCTGTGGCGGAGACGGGCCCGTGCCCGGCGGCTCGACGGCCGCGCCGGGCCGCGCCCGCTGGCCGCCTGGCGCGAGCTGACCGACTCCGCGTGGGACTACGGCATCCCGCCGGACGACTCCCTGACCCCCAGGATGGCGGCGGCCCGCATCGTCCGGGACGCGCGGCTGGCCGGACCGCACGCGGAGGCCGTGGGGCGGCTGGCGACGGCGGTCGAGCACATGCTGTACGCGCCGTCGCCGCCCGCCGACGGGACGACCGGCGCCGGCGCCGACGTCGAGGCCGCCCGGGCGGGCCTGCGGGCCTCGGCGGGGCGCCGGGCGCGAGTGCGGGCCGTGGTGGCGCCCCGGTCGGCGGTGCGGGTGGTGTGGGCGTGCGCCGGGTTCTGGGCGGGTGTCCGGTCGGCGGCAAGGGCGCGCCTGCGGCGCCTGGTTTCCCGGGCCCGTAAGACGGCCCGTAAGGCCCCAGGAACCTCCGGCCCGTAAAACGTGTGGGGCCAGGACGTCCGTCCTGGCCCCACACGGAAAGACAACGCGGGCTAGTGCCCCTGCTCGTCCCGTCGCCGCTGCCACCGCTGCTCGATGCGGTCCATCATGCCGCGCCGACGGCCGACCGGCCGCCGTGCCATGCCCGGACCACCGGGACCGCCGGGACCGCCGACGCGCCGGACGCCGGGCCTCGGCGCCTTGCGCCACCCCGTCACCGCGAGCACGGCGCAGCCCAGCATGACGAGGAAGCCCGCCACGCTGATCCAGATCTGCTGAGTGACCATTCCGGCCATGAGGAGCGCGATGCCCACCAGAAAACCCGCGACCGCCTGGTAGACCCGTCGCCGGGTGTACGTGCGCAGGCCGCTGCCCTCGAGCGCTGTGGCGAACTTGGGATCTTCGGCGTACAGCGCTCGCTCCATCTGCTCGAGCATGCGCTGCTCGTGCTCCGAGAGCGGCACGGAGTCCTCCTACTCGTCGGTCGCGGGGGGCGACCGGGTGCGACCCTTTCAGGATAGGCAGGGAATCGCCCCCGTGAAACCCGCCCCTCTGCGCCAATTCGGCCACCGGCCCCGGTGTGGCGATCGATGCCGTCGGGACGTACATTCCCTGCCTGCCGATCGGCCATGCCGGACGGTGTCCCCCGATCATACGGGGCGAACGAGCTGATCGGGTGGGGTCCGCCCGAGGTGGGGACGAGGCAGGGGACGAGGCGGGGACGGGGGGTGGAGTCAGTCCCGCTCGGCCAGGACGTGCAGCTGCGTGGCGATGGAGTGGAAGGCCGGCAGTTCGGCCGCGGCGGCCTCCAGCCGCAGCAGCGCGTCCAGCGCGCCGGGCTCGTGGTCGACGAGCACACCGGGCACCAAGTCGGCGAAGACGCGCACGCCGTGCACCGCGGAGACCTCCAGGCCCGCGTCGCCGACGAGGCCGGAGAGCTGCTCGGCGGAGAAGCGGCGGGTGAGCGGGTCGCCGGCGCCCCAATGGCCGGAGGGGTCGGCGAGGGCCTGGTGGGCCTCGGTGAAGTGCCCGGCGAGGGCGCGGGCGAGCACGGCGCCGCCGAGGCCGGCGGCGAGCAGGCTGAGGGTGCCGCCGGGGCGGAGGGCCGCGACGACGTTGCGGACGCTGTCGGCGGGGTCGTCGACGTACTCCAGCACGCCGTGGCAGAGCACGACGTCGAATGCGTCGCGGTCGACGACGTCGAACAGGCCGTGGGCGTCGCCCTGGACGCCGCGCACCCGCTCGGCGACCCCGGCCTCGGCGGCCCTGCGCTCCAGTGCGAACAGCGCGTTGGGGCTGGGGTCGACGACGGTGACGTGGTGACCGAGCCGGGCGAGGGGCACCGCGAACTTGCCGGAGCCGCCACCGGTGTCGAGGACGTCCAGGGCCTCCCGGCCGGCGGCCTTGACCCGGCGGTCGAGGGCGTCCTTGAGGACCTCCCAGACCACGGCGGTACGGAGGGACGCCCGGGGGCGCAGCGGGTCTGACACGGCGGGTGACTCCTCGGCGGGCGACTACGGGTGACTGACGTCGGGCGGCACCAGCCTAATGGGCCGGACCGCGCCACCCCGCACCTCTCGCCACGCGCCCTCCCGCATCGGTGCGAACCGGCCATGACCTGCGCGAACTCCCGTGTTCCGGAACGGGGTTGACGGAGGAAGGGAGCGATCCGCATAATTTTGCACTGACCGGTCAGTCCAAGGTTGCTGGGAGGTCCTGTGGACGGCACCCCGCACGGAGCCGCGATCGCGGCGGCGGGCCTCGGTGTCCGGGGGCCGCGCGGCTGGGCGTTCCGCGCGGTGGACATCGACGCGCCGCCCGGTTCGCTCGTGGCCGTCGAGGGCCCCTCCGGCTCAGGCCGCACCTGTCTCCTGCTCACTCTCACCGGTCGTATGCGGCCATCCGCCGGGCACGCCGAGATCGCGGGCCTGGCCCTGCCCCGGCGGATGGCGGCAGTCCGGCGCGTGAGCGCGCTCGCGCACGTCCCCGGCGTCGCCGAGCTCGACCCCTCCCTGACCGTCGGCGAGCACCTGCGGGAACGCGCGCTGCTCCAGCGGAGGTTCGGCGCCTCGCCCGGCGCGCTGTTCCGTCCCGAAGCGGAGAAGGCGGCGCGGGAGGCGGCCCGTACCGAGGCCGCGCTCGCGGCCGCCGGGCTGGAGGTGTCCGCGCTGCCCAAGGGCGCCGGCACGGCCGTACGGGACCTGGGGCGGCTGGAGGCGTTGCGGCTGTCGCTGGCCCTCGCGCTCGTCGGCTCGCCCCGGCTCGTCGCGGTGGACGACACCGACCTCAAGCTCACGGCCGCCGAACGCGAGCAGGCGTGGGCGCTGCTGCGCTCGCTCGCCGGGGCCGGTACGACCGTGCTCGCGGTGTGCGCGGAGGCGCCGCCGCCGGGCGACGCGCTGATCGTCAGCACCGCCCGGACCCTGTCCCAGGCCCCGAAGGGAGCGGCGGATGCGCTCGCCGAAATTGGCCGTCCTTGAGCTGAAACGATTCGGAAGGGGCCGGCTGCCGCGCGCCGCGCTCGTCGCCCTCCTCCTGCTGCCCCTGCTCTACGGCGCGTTGTACCTGTGGTCGTTCTGGGATCCCTACGGGCGGCTCGACAAGGTGCCGGTGGCGCTGGTCAACGCCGACCGGGGCACGACGGTGGACGGCGAGCGGCTGGCGGCGGGCGACTCGATCGTCAAGGGGCTGCGCGGCTCCAAGTCCTTCCAGTGGCACGAGACGAGCGCCGCCGAGGCCCGCAAGGGGGTCGAGAAGGGGACGTACTACCTGTCGTTGACCATCCCGGCCGATTTCAGCAAGCTGCTCGCCTCCAGTTCCGGCTCCGGTTCCGGCGGCTCCCCCGTGACCGGCGCGCTCCAGGTCCGGACGAACGACGCGAACAACTACATCGTCGGCCAGATCTCCCGCTCGGTCTTCTCCGAGGTCCGCGCGGCCGCCTCCCGCAGGACGTCACGGTCCTTCTACGACAAGATCTTCGTCTCCTTCTCCGGCCTCCATGGCAAGACCGAGGAGGCGGCGGGCGGCGCCGACCGGCTCGGCGAGGGCATCGGCGAGGCCCGCAAGGGCGCCGGGGACCTCAAGGACGGCCTGACCCGCGCCCGCCACGGCAGCGGCGAGCTCGAGCAGGGCGTGGACCGGCTGCACGACGGCGCCGGCACCCTGGACTCCGCCGCAAGGCAACTGGCGGGCGGCGCCGAACGGGTGGCGGACGGCACCCGGCAGCTGGCCGACAAGGTGAACGGCGTCGCCGGCAAGGAGGGCGCGTTCGTCAAGGAGCACGCGGGCGAGATAGGGGAGGCCGCCCGGGGCGTCGCCCGCGAGGCGCGCACCGTCCGCGAGCACCTGGCCGACCTGCCCTCCCCCGCCGTGACGGGACCCCTCGCCAGGGCCGCGAGGCGCGGCGCGGACGACCTGTCCGCCGCGTACGACAAGCTGTGCGCGACCGGCACCACCACCGGGACCGGCGCCACCACGACGGGCGACTACTGCCCGGCCCTGAAGAAGGCCGTGTTCGCCGCGCGGCAATCGGCCGAGGGCGCGGAAAAGCTCGACGCCCTCGTGCGGAACGAGAACGGCGAACTCGACCGGCTCCCCGGACGGCTGGACGCCCTGAGCGCCGCCGCCGAACGGCTCGCCAACGAGGCCCCGCACCTGGCGCGGGACATCGACGGCGCCGTGCGGAAGGTCAACGCCCTCAACGACGGCGCCCAGCAGGTGGCCGAGGGCGCCGGCCGCCTCGGCGCGGGCACCGGAAAGCTGCGCGACGGGCTCGGCACCGCCAGGACGGGCGCCGCCGACCTCGACGACGGCATCGGCAGGCTGCGCGAGGGCGCGGACACCCTCCAGGGCGGCATGGTCAAGCTGTCCGACGGCTCCGCCAAGCTGGCGGGCGGCCTCCACGACGGCGCGGCGAAGATCCCCGACTACGGCAAGAAGGACCGCGACGCCCGCACCGAGGTGATGGCGGACCCGGTCGCCCTGGCCGCCAAGGCGCTCCACAAGGCCCCGACTACGGCACCGGATTCGCCCCCTACTTCATCCCGCTCTCGCTCTGGGTGGGCGCGATGGTCGCCTACATGCTGATCCAGCCCCTCAACCGGCGGGCGCTGGCCGCCGGGGCCTCCGCCTGGCGGATCGCCGTGGCGGGCTGGCTGCCCGTCGTCGCCATCGGCGTCCTCCAGGCGGCCGCGCTGCTGGCCGTCCTCCACTGGGGGCTGGGCCTGCGACCGGTGCGGGCGGCGGGCACGGCGGGCTTCCTCGTCCTCGTCGTCGCGTGCTTCGCGGCCGTCGTCCAGTGGCTGAACGCCCGCTTCGGGCCCGCCGGGCGCATCCTCGTCCTCGCCCTGCTGATGCTCCAGCTGACCTCGGCGGGCGGCACCTACCCGGTGCAGACCAGCCCCGGCTTCTTCAACGCGATCCATCCCTTCCTGCCGATGAGTTACGTCGTGCAGGGGCTGCGCCACCTCATCACCGGCGGCGGGCTCGCCCCCGTCTGGCAGGCGTGCGGCGTCCTGGCGGCCTTCACGGCCGCCGCCCTGGCCCTGACGGCCGTCTCGGCGCGGGGCAAACAGGTCTGGTCCGTGGACCGGCTGCACCCGGAGCTGAGCCTGTGAGCGCGGACACGGCCGGTACGGGGAGAATCACCGTCATGGACAGCAGCGGTACACGGCGGCAGAACACCCGGCGCAAGCTCTTCGAAGCAGCGGTCACCCTCATCGCCGAACAGGGTTTCTCCTCCACCACCGTGGACGAGATCGCCGAGCGCGCCGGAGTCGCCAAGGGCACGGTCTACTACAACTTCGCCAGCAAGACCGTGCTCTTCGAGGAGCTGCTGCGGCACGGCATCGAGCTGCTGACCGACTCCCTCCAGGCCGCCGCCGACGAGACGGCCGAGCGTGGCGGCAGCCGGGTCGACGCCCTGGACGCGATGATCCGGGCCGGCCTGGACTTCATCACCCGCTACCCCTCGCTCACCCAGCTCTACGTGGCCGAGCTGTGGCGCACCAACCGGGCCTGGCAGTCGACGCTGATGCAGGTGCGGCAGAAGGCGATCGCCGTCATCGAGGCCGTCCTGACCGAAGCGGTCGCGACGGGCGAGCTGAGCACGGAGCTGGACATCCCGCTGACGGCGTCGGCGCTGTTCGGCATGGTGCTGGTGGCGGCGCTGGACTGGCAGTCGTTCCAGCCGGAACGGTCGATCGACGAGGTGCACTCGGCGCTGTCGCGACTGCTGCAGGGGCGGGTGAGCGGCGCGGGCCGCTAGCGCGCGGACGTGCGCCGGTCCGGTGCGGCCCGATCCCCCTCGGTCCGCACCGGGCCGGCGTTCCCCCGTGGTTCCCCCACGTTCCCCCCGTACCCTCCCCCGTCCGCGTCAGGGTCCGCCGTCCGCCGTTCCGCCGCCCCGTATCGGCGGTGCCGGCTCCGGCGGTCCCTTCCGCGACCACCACTCTTCCTCCCGGACGGGGTGCGCCCCATCCGCGCG
Organism: Streptomyces luteoverticillatus; assembly: GCF_003970715.1. Taxonomy (NCBI): domain Bacteria; kingdom Bacillati; phylum Actinomycetota; class Actinomycetes; order Kitasatosporales; family Streptomycetaceae; genus Streptomyces; species Streptomyces luteoverticillatus. The sequence continues at coordinate 1,946,528 of NZ_CP034587.1, forward strand.
CGTACTCATCTCCGTCCCTGAGTACGCGTACTCAGGGACCTCGGGACGGCGGTTACGATCATCCGCGTGTCGGTGCTTCCCTTGGTGTTCACAAGCGGCTGGGCCAGCGGTGTCAACGCCTACGCCGTGGTCCTGCTGCTCGGCCTGCTCGGCGCGACGGGGGTGAGCGACGACGTGCCCGGGGCGCTCCAGCGCCCCGACGTCCTCATCGCGGCGGGCGTGCTCTTCCTCTGCGAGGCCGTCGCCGACAAGATCCCGTACGTGGACACGGTCTGGGACGCGGTCCACACCGTCATCAGGCCCATCGCCGGAGGCGTGGTGGGCGCGCTGCTCGCCGGCCAGAACGGCTCCCTCCCCGAGCTCGCGGCGGGCGCGGTGGGCGGCTCGGCCGCGCTGCTGAGCCACCTGGTGAAGACGGGCACGCGCATGGCGGTCAACACGTCACCGGAGCCGGCGAGCAACATCGTGCTGAGCGTGGTGGAGGACCTCGGGGTCGCGGCGCTGATCGTGTTCGCGATCTTCCATCCGGTGGCGGCGGCGGTCATCGCGGCGGCGCTGTTGGCGGCGGGCATCGGCCTGGTCGTCTTCCTCTGGAAGCGGGTACGGGCGTTCCTGCGACGCCGCCGCGAACGGCGTCTCTCGCCCCAGCCCCGCCCCTTCCCGTAACCGGGGCTCCGCCCCGGACCCCGGTCCTCAAACGCCGGACGGGCTGAATTCAGCCCGTCCGGGCGGCAAATCCAGCCCCGCCGGCGTTTGAGGCGCGGGGGCTGGGGCGGAGCCCCGGGAAACGGTGAAAGGGCGGGACCGGGGCAGCCTCACCGCCCCGATAAGGTCGAAACCATGGCACAGATTGTGGTGATCGGCGCCGGCATGGGCGCGATGGCGGCCGCTGCGCGGCTGGCCGTCGCGGGCCACCGGGTGACGGTGTACGAGCGAACAGACACATACGGCGGAGGCGTCGGACGCCTCACCCGCGCCGGCTTCGCGTTCGACACCGGCCCCGCCCTCCTCCACCTCCCCGCCGTCTACCGCGACCTGTTCGTCAAGACCGGCAAGGAGTCGCTGGAGCAGAGCCTCGGGCTCGTCCAGGTCGATCCGGCGAGCCGCCATCTCTTCCCCGACGGCACGGACTTCACGCTGCCCAACGCCTCCCGGGCCGGTGTCGTCGCCGCGCTCGACGCGGCGGTGGGGGCGGGCGCGGGTGAGCGGTGGAGCGAGCTGGTCAACCGGGCGCGCGAGGTGTGGGACGCGACGCGGCGGCCGCTGCTGGAGGAGCCGCTGCGCGCGGAGCGCGCCGAGGCGCTGGGCCGCGATCCTTATCCGGCGCTGCCTCACCGCAAGGGGCTGTTCCGCCGCCCGGTGCCGGTGACGCTCGCGTCCGTCGCCGAGCGGGAGCTGACGGACCCGCGGCTGATCGCCCTGCTGGAGAGCCACGCCCTCGCCTACGGGCTCGACCCGCGCGAGGCGCCCGGGAGCGCGACGGTCCTGCCGTACCTGGAGCAGACCTTCGGCAGCTGGTACGTGACCGGCGGCCTGCGCGGCCTCGCGGACGCGCTGTACGAGCGGTGCCTGGCGCGGCGCGTGGAGTTCCGCTTCGGCTCGGACGTCGTCGGCGTCGTGGAGAAGGACGGGCGCGCGGCCGGGGTGCGGCTGGCCGACGGGAGCGTGGCCGAGGCGGACATGGTGGTGGCCGGGGTCTCCCCCGCCCGGCTGGCGGCCATCGCCCCGGGAGCGGCGGAGACCGCACAAGCGGCGCCCGTGCCCCCGGGCAGGTTCAGCGTGTTCCTGGCGCTCTCCGGCGCCCGCCCCGAGGGCACCGCGCACCGTACGGTCGTCCACGGCGGTGACCGCGCGGCCGAGCTGGAGGCGGTCTTCGGCGCCGGCGCCGCGAGCGCCTACCGCCCGACCGTGACCGTTCTCCGGCCCGACGACCCGGCCACCGTCCCCGGCGACGGGCACGAGGCCGTGACCCTGACCGCCACCGTCGCACCGCACGGCGAGCGCGCCGACTGGCGCGACGAGCGGGCCGTCGCCGCCTTCGCCGAGCGCGTGGTCGAGTCCGCGAAGGCGGCGGTCCCGGATCTGGCGGAGCGGGTGCTGTGGCGCGAGGTCCGCACCCCCGCCGACACGGAGGCGGCGACCGGGGCCGAGGGCGGCGGGGTGCCCGCGCCCGTCCTGGCCGGGGCGCGGGGGGCGTTCCTGCGGCCGGGCAATCTCACCCGGCTGCCCGGGTGCTATCTGGTGGGCGGCTTCGCCCACCCCGGCGGCGGGCTGGCGCACGCCGGGATGTCGGGGGCGATGGTCGCGGGCCTGGTCGTCTCCGGGGCCGACTGGCGCGGCTCCCAGTAGCAGCGCCCCGAAGGGGCGCGGGGAACTGCGCGACCAGCCACGACGCACCCGCGGATGACTCGCCGGACCTCCAGCGGAGCGCTCAGTAGCGGTAACGCTGGTCGTCGTACCCCTGGCCGTACGGCGGGTTCTGCTCGTGCGGGGCGTGCGGGGCCGGGGCGCCCGGGGCGGCGTCGGTGTCGCGCTGCTGCGGCACCCAGACCCCGCCGGGCGGGGTGTCCGTGTCGTACTGCTGGGGGGCGTACGCGCCCGCCGAGTAGGCGCCGACACCGTACTGCTGCTGGTGGGGGTAGGACTGCTGCTGACCGTAGGCGTCGTACGTCTCGTAGGACGGCGGACGGTTGCCGATGTACGGGTCGGAGTAGGACGCGTACTGGCCCTGGCCCTGGCCCTGCCCGTAGTCGAAGCCGCCGCCGTACTGGCCGCCCTGGGCGGGCTGGCCGCCGTACTGGCCGAAGTCGGCCGCGGCCGGAGCCTCGTGGCCCATGAGGTGGGGCTGTTCGGCGGTCGGCTGCGGGGGGACGCCCGGCATCGGGTCCGGCATTCCCGGCGCGCCCGGCCCGCCGGCGGTGATCGTCGTCAGGGCGTCGGGGCCGGAGGCGGGCAGCGTCATGTCGGAGGCGACCGGCGGCGGACCGGCGGGGGCCGATGCCGATGCCGGTGCCGGTGCCGGGACGCGCTCGCCGCCGCCCTTGCGGCGACGGGCGGCGCGGCCTGCCGCGCGGCCGCCGGCCGCCCGGGACTTCGCCGGGGCGGAACCGGCCGGTCCGCCCCGCCCCGCACCGGCACCGTCCGGCCCGTCGCCGCCCTCGGCGGCGTCGCCCCGGCGCAGGGCCCAGCCCCGGGAGAAGCCGCGCCGGAAGGAGAGCGTCACAAAGGTCTGCCCCACCCCGAAGGCGAGGGCGCCGATGACGATGACGACCACGGACGGCACGATCACGCCCGCGACCACGCCGAGGAAGCCGGTGAAGGCGAGCAGCCGCCAGCGCAACCGCGCCTTGTACTGCAGCAGCACCTCGGCGAGCAGCCAGAGCGCGACGACGCCGAACGCGATGTAGAGGACCGTCCAGCCCATCCAACGCCCCTCTCGTACGGCCGCCGTCGCCGGCCGGCCGTCAGGACCGCTGGTGCAGTCCCAGGTTCTGGTAGATCTCCAACGTGGCCGTGGAGTGGTTCAGGGTAATGAAATGCAACCCGGGAATCTCCTCGGCCATCAACCGAGCACACAGGTCCGTCGCGTACTCGATCCCGATTGAGCGTACAGCGGCCGTGTCGTCCTTGACCGCGAGGATCCGTTCAGCGAGCTCCGAGGGGAACGCCGCGTTGCTGAGCTGTGCGAACCGTTCGATCTGCCGCACGTTCGTGACGGGCATGATTTCGGGAATGATCGGGGTGTCGCAGCCGGCCGCCGCGACCCGGTCGCGCAGCCGCAGATAGTCCTCCGGGTGGAAGAACATCTGGGTGATGGCGAAGTCGGCGCCCGCCCGGCACTTGTCCACGAAGTGCCGGATGTCCGACTCCCATTCCGTGGAGCGCGGGTGCATCTCGGGGAAGGCGGCGACGCCCACGCAGAAGTCGCCGGACTCCTTGATGAGGCTGACGAGCTCGGCGGCGTACCGGACGCCCTCGGGGTGACGCACCCACTCGCCCATGGGGTCGCCGGGCGGATCGCCGCGCAGCGCGAGCATGTTGCGGATGCCCACGTCGGCGTACTGCCCGATGACGTTGCGCAGTTCGGCGACCGAGTGGTTGACGGCCGTGAGGTGGGCGACGGGGGTGAGGGTGGTGTCGGTGGCGATGCGTTCGGTGGCGCGGACCGTGCCCTCACGGGAGGAGCCGCCGGCGCCGTAGGTCACGGAGACGAACGTGGGGGCGACGGCTTCGATCCGCCGGATGGCGTCCCACAGGGTCCGCTCGCCCTTCTCCGTCCTGGGGGCCGCGAACTCGAACGAGTACGAGCGCTCTCCGGAGGCGAGCAGCTCACGGACGGTGCGCGCGTGGTCCGTCCTGGTGGAGGCAGTGCCAAGGGCCATACCGGCAAGTTAACCAGCGGCGCGCCGGGCACCCCAACCAAGAATGGTGTTATGCCCGTTTGATCCGGCGGATGTCCATGATCCGTCCCACTCCTTGGACAGCGATGGTCTGGGCGGAGACGGTCTGGGCGGAGACGGTCACACGTCGTGGGCGCGGACGCGCTTGGCGAGCTGGGCGGCGGCCTCACCGGGGTCGTCCGCCTCGGTGATCGCGCGGACCACGACCACGCGGCGCGCGCCCGCCTCCAGCACCTGCTCCAGGTTGCCCGCGTCGATGCCGCCGATGGCGAACCAGGGCCGGGCGGGCGCGAGGGAGGCCGCGTAGCGGACGAGGCCGAGGCCGGGGGCGTGGCGGCCGGGCTTGGTGGGGGTGGGCCAGCAGGGGCCGGTGCAGAAGTAGTCCACTCCGGGCTCGGCGACGGCGGCGGCCACCTCGGCCTCGGCGTGCGTCGAGCGGCCGATCAGCACCTCGTCGCCGAGGATCGCCCGGGCGGCGGGCACGGGCAGATCGCCCTGGCCCAGGTGGAGGACGTCGGAGGCGGCGGCGTGGGCGACGTCGGCGCGGTCGTTGACCGCGAAGAGCTTGCCGTGGCGGCGGGCGGCCTCGGCGAACACGGCGAGATGCTCCAGCTCCTCCCCGGCCTCCATGCCCTTGTCGCGGAGCTGGACGACGTCCACTCCGGAGGAGAGGACCGCGTCGAGGAACTCCGGCAGGTCGCCCTGGCGCTTGCGCGCGTCGGTGCACAGGTACAGCCGGGCCTCGGCGAGCCGCTCGCGCGCGGTGACGGGCATGGGTGTTTCTCCCCCGGGTGGGCGGCGTGCGGGCGCGGGGGCAGGACCTCGCGCCCGCACACCGGACGGTGGTTCTCAGGCGTTGCGGATGGTGCTGGTGGTGCGGATGGTGCTACGTACGGGTCAGACGGCGAGCGCCTGGGCGCGACGCTTCACCTCCGTGCCACGATTCTCGCGCAGCGCGTCGGCGGGGGTGCCGGGCAGGGTCTCGTCGGGGGTGAACAGCCACTCGAGCATTTCCTCGTCGCTGAAGCCGTCGTCCCGGAGCAGCGTCAGGGTGCCGGCGAGGCCCTTGACGACCTTGTCCTCGCCGATGAAGGCGGCGGGCACCATGAGCACACGGTTCTCGCCACGGCGTACGGCGATCAGCTGGCCCTCCTTGACCAGCTGCCGGACACGCGTCACCTCGATGCCCAGCATCTCCGCGATGTCGGGGAGGTTGAGCCAGGCGGGTACAAGCGCATCGATCTTCACGTCAATCTCGGTCACGGGACTAGCCTGCCATCCGGGACTGACAGCCGGTAGCCGGGTTGACCCGAGCCGGGCCCCGGCCACCCCACCGGCCCCTCGAACCACCCCCCGAACCAGCCTCAGCCCCCTCAGACCACGGCGGCCTTCAGCGGAACGGACGCGTCCGCCGCCCTGGTCCGGTCGAGGACCGCGCCCTTCTCGATGAGCTTGCGCCCCTGGGCCAGATCGCGCGGCCGCCCCACGGCCAGCAGGGCCACCAGCACGCCCGAGCGCAGCCAGCACACCGTCCAGGCCGCACTGGCCGGATCGCCGCGCCAGACCAGCTCGTCGGCGGCCGCGTGGTGCCCCGCGTACTGCACGAACCGGCCGAACTGCTCGGACCAGAAGTACGGCACCGGGTCGTAGACCGAGCCCTCCTCGGGGCCGTGGACGATGTTCTCGGCGACGGTCCGGGGGCCCTGGAGGGCGTTGTCCCAGTGGTGGACGAGCAGCCGCTCGCCGTAGCGGGCCGAGGGGAAGGAGGCGCAGTCGCCGACCGCGTAGACGTCCGGCAGGGAGGTGCGCAGGCGGTCGTCGGTGACGACGGAGCGGTCCGCCGCCAGCTCGACGCCCGAGCCCGCGAGCCAGCCCGTGGCGGGGCGCGCCCCGATGCCGACGACGACCGCGTCGGCGGGCAGCCGGGTGCCGTCGTCGAGGACGACCGCGCCGGGCTCGACGGCCGTGACCCGGGCGCCGGTCAGCAGCCGGGCGCCGCTGTGGGCGTACCAGTCGACCATGTGGGCGGCGACCTCGGCGGGCATGGCGCCCGCGAGCGGCCGGTCGGCGGCCTCGACGACCGTCACCCGGCAGCCCGCCTCGCGGGCGGCGGTGGCGAACTCGGCGCCGATCCAGCCCGCCCCGACGGCGACGATGTCCTGCTGGCGGGTGAGGACGGGGCGCAGCCGCTCGGCGTCGTCGACGGTGCGCAGGACGTGGACGCCGGGCAGGTCCCCGGCGCCGGGCAGGCCGATGGGCTCGGCGCCGGTGGCGACGACCAGGACGTCGTAGCCGAGGGGTCCCTCGTCGGTGTCCAGGACGTGCTCGGCGGCGCGCAGGCCGGTGGCCGTGAGGCCGAGCCGCAGGTCGATGCCGAGCGAGCCGAAGTCCACGGCGAAGGCGGAGCCCTCGGCCTTGCCGAGCAGCACGGACTTGGACAGGGGCGGCCGGTCGTAGGGCTGGTGGGGCTCGGCGCCCAGGAGGGTGATCTCCCCCTGCCAGCCCTGTTCGCGCAGGGCGATGGCGGTCTGCACCCCGGCCATGCCCGCGCCGACGATCACGACGCGCCGGTCACTGCTGGTGTTCGTCTCCTCGCTCACACGATCAACTGTAGGCCCGACGCCCCGGTAGGCCGGAGCACCGCGTGAGGAGACCTCTGACACAACGTCACGACGCGGCGGGGCCATATGACCCGCCGGCCGGGCCCGGCCGCCCTTCCGGGCGGTCCTCGGGCCGTACTAGGGTGGCAAGCTGCAAGCACTCGCGGGAGCCCGGGCGGACCGGGCTGAGAGGGAGGCTGGACGGCCTCCGACCGTACGAACCTGATCCGGGTCATGCCGGCGAAGGGAGGGGCTGGACGCCCATGCACGCGCATCGAACCCCTGGGGATCGAACACCGGCACATCGAACCAGGGCGCGCCCCGCGCGCCCGCACCATCTCGGCCCCGGCCCTCGGACACCCGACGTCCTGGTGGTCGGCGGCGGGCTGATCGGCCTGGTCACGGCCTGGCGCGCGGCTCAGCGGGGGCTGCGCGTGGCCGTGGCCGACCCCGCGCCCGGCGGGGGCGCGGCCCGGGTGGCCGCCGGGATGCTGGCCGCCGTCACCGAGCTCCACTACGGCGAGGAGACCCTGCTCGCCCTCAACCTGGCCTCCGCCCGGCGCTACCCCGCCTTCACGGCCGAGCTGGAGGAGGCCAGCGGCCAGGACACCGGCTACCGCGCCTGCGGGACGCTCGCGGTCGCCCTGGACGCCGACGACCGGGCCCATCTGCGGGAGCTCCACGCCCTCCAGCAGCGCTGCGGCCTGGAATCCCAGTGGCTGACCGGGCGCGAGTGCCGCCGGCTGGAGCCGATGCTCGCGCCGGGCGTGCGCGGCGGGCTCCACGCCCTCGGCGACCACCAGACCGACCCCCGGCGGCTCGCCCGGGCGCTGCTCGTGGCCTGCGAGCGCGAGGGCGTCGCCTTCCACCGCTCGGAGGCGGTACGGCTGCTGCTGACCGGCGACCGGGCCACGGGAGCGCTCCTCGCCGACGGCACCCGGCTCGCCGCCGACCGGACCGTCCTGGCCGCCGGGAGCCTCAGCGGCCGGCTGGCGGGCCTGCCCGAGGACGTCGTACCGCCGGTCCGCCCGGTCAAGGGCCAGGTCCTGCGGCTGCGCGTGCCCGAGGCGTACACGGCGGCGGGTGGACCGTTCCTCTCCCGCACCGTGCGGGCCGTGGTGCGCGGCGGGCACGTCTACCTCGTCCCGCGCGAGAACGGCGAACTGGTCGTCGGGGCGACGACCGAGGAGCTGGGCTGGGACACGACCGTGACGGCCGGGGGCGTCTACGAGCTGCTGCGCGACGCCCACGAGCTGGTGCCCGGCATCACCGAGCTGCCGCTCGTGGAGACCCTCGCCGGGCTGCGCCCCGGCTCTCCCGACAACGCCCCGCTGCTGGGCCCCACCGCCCTGCCGGGCCTGTACGCGGCCACCGGCCACCACCGCAACGGCGTGCTCCTCACCCCCGTCACCGGGGACGTGATGGCCGAGGTGCTGACCACCGGCCGGCTGCCCGAGGAGGCCCACCCGTTCTCCCCACGACGCTTCACCACCCCCGTACTCCAGGAGCAGCCCGCATGACCACGCACATCATCAGCGTCAACGGCGAGCGGCGCGCCGTCCCGGCGGGGACGACGCTCGACGGGCTCGTGGCGACGCTCACCACGGCGCGCGGCGGGGTCGCCGCCGCCGTCAACGAGGCCGTGGTCCCCCGGGGCCAGTGGCCGGCGACCGCCCTCGACGAGGGCGACCGCGTCGAGGTGCTCACCGCGGTGCAGGGAGGCTGATCAGTACAGATGGCGGACGATCTGCTCACCATCGCGGACACCCCGTTCACCTCCCGGCTGATCATGGGCACCGGTGGTGCCCCCAGCCTGGACGTCCTGGAACGCGCCCTCATCGCCTCCGGCACGGAGCTGACGACGGTCGCCATGCGGCGGCTGGACGCGACGGTACGGGGGTCCGTGCTCTCCGTCCTGGAGAAGCACGGCATCCGGGTGCTGCCGAACACGGCGGGCTGCTTCACGGCGGGCGAGGCGGTCCTCACCGCCCGGCTGGCCCGGGAGGCGCTCGGCACGGACTGGGTCAAGCTGGAGGTGATCGCCGACGAGCGCACCCTGCTGCCCGACCCGATCGAGCTCCTGGACGCGGCGGAGATCCTCGTCGACGACGGCTTCACGGTGCTGCCGTACACCAACGACGACCCTGTCCTGGCCCGGAAGCTGGAGGACGTCGGCTGCGCGGCGATCATGCCGCTGGGCGCGCCCATCGGCTCGGGCCTGGGCATCCGCAACCCCCACAACTTCCAGCTGATCACCGAGCGCGCCACCGTCCCGGTGATCCTCGACGCGGGCGCGGGCACCGCGTCGGACGCGGCGCTGGCCATGGAGCTGGGGTGCGCGGCGGTGATGCTGGCGTCGGCGGTGACGCGGGCGCAGGAGCCGGTGCTCATGGCGGAGGCGATGCGGCACGCGGTGGAAGCGGGGCGGTTGGCCCATCGCGCCGGGCGCATTCCCCGCCGCCACTTCGCGGAGGCGTCGTCCTCGATGGACGGCCTTGCGGCCCTCGACCCGGAGAGACCGGCGTTCGCCTGACGCCGGGGCTGCGCCCCGGCGGGGGTGGTCGCTGCCGGTGGGCCGGTTTGTGCCCACCCGTTCCGCCCTGCGGAACGCCTGCCCACAAACCAGCGGCGCGCCCTGTCACTGTTCGGCTTCAGAACAGCCGCCCGAGCCGCAGGCCATACAGGGTGCCGCGCCGCGCCTCGTAGACTCGTGTGCCGTGGATACGACCCTGCCGGACCCCCTTGTCGACCAGCTGCTCGACGGCCGCTACCGCGTCGAGGCGCGAGTCGCCGTGGGCGGCATGGCCACCGTCTACCGCGCCCTGGACACCCGGCTCGACCGGGTGCTCGCCCTGAAGGTGATGCACCCCTCGCTCGCCGCGGACGCCGCCTTCGTGGAACGTTTCATCCGCGAGGCCAAATCCGTGGCCCGGCTCGACCACCCCAACGTGGTGAGCGTCTTCGACCAGGGCACGGACGGCGCGTACGTCTACCTGGCGATGGAGTACGTGGCGGGCTGCACCCTCCGCGACATCCTGCGCGAGCGCGGCGCCCTCGGCCCGCGTGCCGCGCTCGACATCGCCGAGCCCGTGCTGGCCGCCCTGGGCGCGGCCCACCTCGCGGGCCTGGTGCACCGGGACATGAAGCCGGAGAACGTGCTCATCGGCGACGACGGCCGCGTCAAGGTCGCCGACTTCGGGCTCGTCCGGGCGGTGGACAACAACACCACGAGCAGCACCGGTGCCGTCCTCGGCACGGTGTCCTACCTCGCGCCCGAGCAGATCGAGCACGGCACGGCCGATCCCCGCGCGGACGTCTACGCCTGTGGCGTCGTCCTGTACGAGATGCTGACCGGCGCCAAGCCGCACAGCGGCGGCACCCCCGCGCAGGTCCTCTACCAGCACCTCCACGAGGACGTGCCGGCCCCGTCGGCCGCCGTCCCCGGGCTCGCGCCGGAGCTGGACGCCCTGGTGGCCTCGGCCACGGCCCGGGACCCGCGGCTGCGCCCGGCCGACGCGGCCGGCCTGCTGGGGCAGCTCCGCCAGGCGCGCGCGGCCCTGTCCGACGAGCAGCTGGACCTGGTCCCGCCGAGGGCGGCGACCCCCGCCCCGGCCGGTTCCGAGGACCGTACGAGCGTGATCCCCCGCCCGGCCGCGCCGCTGCCCGCGCAGGAGGACGCCCTCAACCGCACCACCCGGCTGGAGCTCCCGGCGACGCCGCCGCCCCCACCACCGGCCCCCGAACACGCGCACGCGCCCGCTCCCGGCCCGCGCCGGGGCCCCCTGGCGGGGCTGTCCCGCCGCTGGGTCCTCGCGGTCGCGGCCGCGCTGCTGGCCGTACTGGCGGGCACCGGCGTCTGGTACATCAACTCCGGCCAGTTCACCTCCGTCCCGGCGGTCCTGGACATGACGCAGGACAAGGCGACGGCCGAGCTGGACAAGGCCGGGCTCGGCGTGAAGGCGCAGCAGGCGTTCAGCGACACCGTCGAGCGCGGCCACGTCATCGCCACCGACCCCAAGCCGGGCGAGCGCATCCGCAACACCGGCAAGGTCACCATCACCGTCTCGCGCGGCCCGCAGAAGGCCGAGGTGCCCAATGTCGCCGGGCTGCCCTTCGACGAGGCGAAGAAGAAGATCGAGGGCCAGGGCCTGACGGTCGGGGACGTCACCCGGCAGTTCAGCGACGAGACCCCCAAGGACGCGGTCCTGTCCACCGACCCGAAGCCGGGCACCGAGCTGCGGCCCGACTCGGCCGTGGCCGTCGTCGTCAGCAAGGGCAAGCAGATCCCCGTGCCGAACGTGACGGGCATGCCGCAGGCGGACGCCACCGCCACGCTGCGGGACGCCGGTTTCGACGTCAAGGTCGCGGATGCCCAGGTGTACTCCGACAAGCCGCAGGGCGCGGTGGCCCAGCAGTCCCCGGGCCAGGGCGAGAAGGCCGGCCAGGGCGACACCGTCACCCTCACGATCTCCAAGGGCAAGGAGATGGTCACGGTCCCGGACGTCACCGGGAAGAGCGAGGCGGCGGCCAAGCAGATCCTGACCGCCGCGGGCTTCCAGGTGAAGGTCGACCGGCCGTTCTTCTTCCCGCAGGACTCCGTCGACAGCCAGTCCGTGCGGGGCGGCTCACAGGCGGCCAAGGGCGACACCATCGTCATCAAGCTGAAGAGCGGTTTCTGAGCGTCATGAGCGATACCCACGACCTCCTGCCCGGGCCGGCGCGCAATCCCGTCGGCGGCCATGTGCCCGTCGCCGGCGGGCTCGCCAAGGTCGGCCTGGCCTACGCGCGGGAGCTGGCCGCCGAGGCCGTCCAGGTCTTCGTCGCCAACCCGCGCGGCTGGGCGACGCCGCCCGGCGACCCCCGGCAGGACGAGGAGTTCCGGGCGGCCTGCGCCGCCGAGGGCGTGCCGGCCTACGTCCACGCCCCCTATCTGATCAATTTCGGCTCGCACACCGAGGCCACCGTCGAGAAGTCCGTGGACTCGCTGCGGCACTCACTGCGCCGGGGCCGGGAGATCGGCGCGCTCGGCGTCGTCGTCCACACCGGCTCGGCGACCGGCGGGCGGGCTCGCGCGCAGGCGCTGGCGCAGGTCCACGAGCGGCTGCTGCCGCTGCTGGAGGAGCTCACCCACGACGACGATCCCCGGCTGCTGCTGGAGCCCACGGCCGGGCAGGGCTCCTCGCTCTGCTCCCTGGTCGAGGACCTCGGCCCGTACTTCGAGGCGCTGGAGCACCACCCGAAGCTGGGCGTCTGCCTCGACACCTGCCATCTCTTCGCGGCCGGGCACGACCTCGCGGAGCCCGGCGGGATGAAGCGGACGCTCGACGAGCTGGTCGCCGTGACCGGCCCGGGGCGGCTGGGACTGATTCACGCCAACGACTCCAAGGACGTCGTCGGCGCCCACAAGGACCGCCACGAGAACATCGGTTCCGGCCACATCGGCGCCGAGCCCTTCGCCGAGCTGTTCCGGCACCCGGAGACGGCGGGCGTGCCGCTGACGATCGAGACGCCCGGAGGCAAGGAGGGCCACGCCGCCGACGTCGCCCTCCTGAAGGCACTGCGCGAGCCGGTCTGAGCGGAGCCCTAAAGTTCCGGGCCCTCGCCCGGCAGCTCCTGGTAGGAGTAGCGCTGCTCACGCCAGGGGTCGCCGACGTTGTGGTAGCCCCGCTCCTCCCAGAAGCCCCGCCGGTCCGCGGTCATGTACTCCACGCCGCGCACCCACTTGGGGCCCTTCCAGGCGTAGAGGTGCGGGACGACCAGCCGGACGGGGAAGCCGTGCTCGGCGGTGAGGAGTTCGCCGTCCTTGTGGGTGGCGAAAATGCTCTGTTCCGAGGCGAAGTCGGACAGCCGCAGATTCGAGCTGAAGCCGTACTCGGCCCACACCATCACATGCGTGACCTCGGGCGCGGGCGGCGCCAGTTCGAGGATCGTCCGGGTCGAGACCCCGCCCCACTCGGCTCCGAGCATGCTGTACTTCGTGACGCAGTGGAGGTCCGCCACCACCGTCGTGTACGGCAGCGCGGAGAACTCGTCATGCGTCCAGCAGCGCTTGTCCCCGTCGGCGGTCGAGCCGAAGACACGGAACTCCCAGCGGTCCGGCTTGAACTTCGGTACCGGGCCGTAGTGCGTCACCGGCCATCCGCGCTGGAGCCGCTGCCCGGGAGGCAGCTGAAGATGTTCCCCTTTGCGGCTTTCGGTATTTTTCGAGAGCCCCATGGCTCAATGGTGTCAGACCCGTGGGGGTGCTGATGACCGGGGGACGCCCCACGGCGGGCCCCGTCACTCCATATCCGGGCAACTCCCACTAAGTGTGCACTTACTGGACGGCTCCCCCGGGCGGTGCGAGGATGCGCGCAAACTGCTGGACACCTGCTGGGAAGGAGCCTCTGCGATGCAGGGAGACCCCGAGGTCATCGAGTTCCTCAATGAACAGCTGACGGCCGAGCTGACCGCCATCAACCAGTACTTCCTGCACGCCAAACTCCAGGAACACCACGGCTGGACCAAGATCGCCTCACATACCCGCGCCGAGTCCTTCGACGAGATGCGGCACGCGGAGACCCTGACCGACCGGATCATCTTCCTGGAGGCGCTGCCCAACTATCAGCGGCTCTTCCACGTCCGGATCGGCCAGACGATCACCGAGATGTTCCAGGCCGACCGCCAGGTCGAGGTCGAGGCCATCGACCGGCTGCGGCGCGGGGTGGAGGTCATGCGGGCCAAGGGCGACATCACCTCGGCCAACATCTTCGAGTCGATCCTCGCGGACGAGGAGGATCACATCGATTATCTCGACACCCAGCTGGAACTGATCGAGAAACTCGGTGAGCCGCTGTACATCGCCCAGTTCATCGAGCAGGAGAACGGCGGCAGCGACTAGGCGGCGACAGGCGCCACGGCCTCGGGGGCCGACACGAGCGCCGCCTCGGCGCCCAGCACGTCGACGTCCCCCTGGTCGGCCAGCTCCCGGCGCGGGCACGCGCCCCGGCCGAGGAGGGCCTGGATGCGGCGCACACAGCTGCCGCAGTCGGTGCCGGCCTTGCAGGCGGAGGCTATCTTGCGGGGCGTGCACGCCCCCTTGTCCGCGTGCTCGCGCACCTGCTGCTCCGTGATGCCGAAGCACGAGCAGACGTACACGCGGTCACCGCCTTGCCGGGGAACGAGAAGGGCCCATTACCTTATTGATCAATAAGGTAACCCTTACCTTACCCGTCCGGGTGGCCGAAAGACAACGCCGTGGGGCGCGGATCACGCAGATCCGCGCCCCACGGCGTCTCGCTATGGATCCTCTTACTGGTCGCGGTACATCTCGGCGACGAGGAACGCCAGGTCCAGGGACTGGCTGCGGTTGAGGCGGGGGTCGCACGCCGTCTCGTAGCGCTGGTGGAGGTCGTCGACGAAGATCTCGTCGCCGCCGCCCACGCACTCGGTGACGTCGTCACCGGTGAGCTCGACGTGGATGCCGCCCGGGTGGGTGCCGAGGCCCTTGTGGACCTCGAAGAAGCCCTTGACCTCGTCCAGCACGTCGTCGAAGCGGCGGGTCTTGTGGCCCGAGGCCGCCTCGAAGGTGTTGCCGTGCATCGGGTCGCAGATCCAGGCCACCTGGGCGCCGGAGGCCGTGACCTTCTCCACCAGGGTGGGGAGCTTCTCGCGGACCTTGTCCGCGCCCATCCGGGTGATGAACGTCAGCCGGCCCGGCTCGCGCTCGGGGTCGAGCCGCTCGATGAGGGTGAGCGCCTCCTCGGGCGTCGACGTCGGCCCGAGCTTCACCCCGATCGGGTTGCGGATCTTCGAGGCGAACTCGATGTGCGCCCCGTCCAGCTGCCGGGTGCGCTCACCGATCCAGACCATGTGGCCCGAGACGTCGTACAGCTGCCCGGTCCGCGAGTCCACACGGGTCAGCGCGGACTCGTAGTCCAGCACCAGCGCCTCGTGCGACGCGTAGAACTCGACGGTCTTGAACTCCTCCGGGTCCACCCCGCAGGCGTTCATGAAGTTCAGCGCGCGATCGATCTCCCGGGCCAGCTGCTCGTAGCGCTGGCCGGAGGGCGAGGACTTCACGAAGTCCTGGTTCCAGGCGTGGACCTGGCGCAGGTCGGCGTAGCCACCGGTGGTGAAGGCGCGCACCAGGTTCAGCGTGGAGGCCGAGGCCTGGTACATCCGCTTCAGCCGCTGCGGGTCCGGCGTACGGGCCTCGGCGGTGAAGGCGAAGCCGTTGACCGAGTCGCCCCGGTAGGTCGGCAGGGTCACGCCGTCGCGGGTCTCGGTCGGCTTCGAGCGCGGCTTGCTGTACTGGCCGGCGATGCGGCCGACCTTCACGACCGGCACCGAACCGGCGTACGTCAGCACCGCGCCCATCTGCAGGAGCGTCTTGAGCTTGTTGCGGATCTGGTCGGCGCCGACGGCGTCGAAGGCCTCGGCGCAGTCGCCGCCCTGCAGCAGGAACGCCTCTCCACGGGCGACGGCTCCCAGACGCTGGCGCAGCTGGTCGCACTCGCCCGCGAAGACGAGAGGCGGATAGGACTCGAGCTCGGCGATCACATCGCGCAGAGCCTCTTGGTCCGGCCAGTCAGGCTGCTGCGCCGCGGGCAGGGAGCGCCAGGTGTTGCCACCGGCGTGGATTTCAGCGTTCACGGTCACGCCCTCAACATTACGGGGTCGCGACGGCGACCCAAGGGCCGGACCGGACTCTGAGACACGGACTGAGACGGATTCACCGAAAACCGACGACATCCCCGCCGGTCGTCGGGTACTGTGCCGCCCATGTACGTGCTCTCCAACCAGCTCTGGTGGTGGACCGCTCCTTCGGCGGCCCACTGACGCGCGTACCCACCAGCGCTCTCGCGAAGGCCGCCCAGAGGGGCGGCCTTCGGCGTCTGAAGGCGCCGCGGACGGGCCGTTCCTCCCCCACCAGGAAGGAACCCGCCCATGTCCCGCGCCGCGTCCCGTACCGCCGCCCTCCTCGCCCGGCTCACCGCCGCAGGCCACCCGCCCTTCGCCCTGCTCCACCGCCGCGCCCCCGGGCACCCCGAGGGCGTCGTCGAACTGCTCACCGGCCCGGTCTCCGAGGTCGAGCACCTGACCGGCATCCCCCTCCCGGCGGGACCGCCCGCCGGCGGCGCGCCCGTGCACGACGCGCTGGCGCTCGTCCCCTTCCGCCAGATCCGCGAGCGCGGCTTCGACGTCCGCGACGACGGCACCCCGCTGCTGGTCCTGCGGCCGGAGGAGACCCACGAGCTGCCGCTGGACGAGGTCCTCGGCGCGCTCCCCACGCACGAGGTGCGGGTGGAGGGCGGGGCCTTCGACGTGGCCGACGAGGAGTACGCCGAGATCGTCCGGCGCGTGGTCGAGGACGAGATCGGCACGGGCGAGGGCGCCAATTTCGTCATCCGCCGCACCTTCGAGGGCGAGATCCACGGCTTCCAGGCCGCCGACGCGCTGGCCCTCTTCCGCCGGCTGCTCATCCGCGAGCGCGGCGCGTACTGGACGTACGTCGTGCACACCGGAGAGCGCACGCTGGTGGGCGCCAGCCCCGAGGTGCACGTGCGGATGGCGGGCGGCACGGTCGTGATGAATCCCATCAGCGGCACCTATCGCTATCCCGCCGGGGGCCCGTCCGCCGACGACCTGCTCGGCTTCCTCCACGACCGCAAGGAGGTGGAGGAGCTCTCGATGGTCGTCGACGAGGAGCTGAAGATGATGTGCACCGTCGGCGACATGGGCGGCGTCGTCGTCGGCCCCCGGCTGCGGGAGATGGCCCACCTCGCCCACACCGAGTACGAGCTGCGCGGCCGCTCCTCGCTGGACGTGCGCGACGTGCTGCGCGAGACGATGTTCGCCGCGACCGTCACCGGCTCGCCCGTGCAGAACGCCTGTCGCGTCATCGAGCGCCACGAGCCCCACGGCCGCGGCTACTACGCGGGCGCCCTCGCCCTCATCGGCCGGGACGCGGGCGGCGCCCAGACGCTGGACTCGCCCATCCTCATCCGCACCGCCGACATCGACCGGCACGGCCGGCTCCGCGTCGGCGTCGGCGCGACGCTGGTGCGCCGCTCCGACCCTCACGGCGAGGTCGCCGAGACCCACGCCAAGGCGGCGGGCGTCCTGACGGCCCTGGGCGTGCGCCGAGGACCGGTACGCCCGGCGACGGCCCCGGACGTCCGGCTCGCCGACGACCCCCGCGTACGGAGCGCGCTGGACGCGCGCCGAGCCGACCTGGCGCCTTTCTGGCTGCGCATGCACCGGGCCGACTCCGCTCCCGCGCTGAGCGGGCACGCTCTGGTCGTCGACGGCGAGGACACCTTCACGGCGATGCTCGCCCACCTTCTGCGCACCTCGGGACTGACGGTGTCGGTGCGGCGCTACGACGAGCCCGGGCTGCGGGACGCGGCGCTGGCCCACGAGGGCCCGGTGGTGCTGGGACCCGGGCCGGGCAACCCCTCGGACGCGGCCGACCCGAAGATGCGGATGCTGCGCGGGCTGGCGGGGGAACTGCTGCGGGGGCACCGGCACGGGCTGCTGGGCGTGTGCCTGGGGCACGAGCTGATCGCGGCGGAGCTGGGGCTGGAGATCGTCCGGAAGGACGTGCCGTTCCAGGGGGCGCAGGAGCGGATCGACTTCTTCGGGCGGGAGGAGACGGTGGGGTTCTACAACACGTTCACGGCACGGGGTGACGCCGAGGGCGTCGAGGTGTGCGGGGACCCCGCGACGGGGGATGTCCACGCGCTGCGGGGGCCCGGCTTCGCGGGTGTCCAATTCCACCCGGAGTCCGTCCTGACCCTGAACGGGTCGGCGATCGTCGCCGAGCTGCTGACCGCCGTCCTCGTGTAGCCCGCCGCTACCGCGGCGGGTTTCGCCCACCCGCCCGCCCGATTACCCGGAAACGTCATGACGTGAGTGGGTATCGGGCGGGCGGGTGGGGGAGGACCGCGCCGAAGGCGCGGAAACCCCCCACGGCGGGTCAGCCGAAGAACGTCTTGGCCTCCTCGTAGAGAGGCAACGGCACGGTCTTGAGCCGTGCCGTAGCCTCGCCCAACGGCACCCGCACGATGTCCGCCCCCCGAAGCGCGACCATCACCCCGAAGTCCCCGTCCCGCACGGCGGCGATCGCATGCAACCCGAACCGCGTCGCCAGCCACCGATCGAACGCACTGGGCGTGCCGCCCCGCTGCACATGCCCCAGCACGGTCGTCCGTGCCTCCTTCCCCGTGCGGGACTCGATCTCCTTCGCCAGCCACTCCCCCACCCCGGAGAGCCGGACGTGGCCGAAGGAGTCCAGGGGCGTGGCGGCGTTCTTGAGCACCAGGTCGCCGTCCTGCGGCATGGCGCCCTCCGCGACGACGACGATCGGCGCGTAGCTGGCCCGGAAGCGGGAGGCGACCCAGCCGCAGACCTCGTCGACGTCGAAGCGCACCTCGGGGACGAGGATGACGTTGGCGCCGCCCGCCAGGCCGGAGTGGAGGGCGATCCAGCCCGCGTGCCGGCCCATGACCTCGACCACGAGGACCCGCATATGGGACTCGGCGGTGGTGTGGAGGCGGTCGATGGCCTCGGTGGCGATGTTGACGGCGGTGTCGAAGCCGAAGGTGTAGTCCGTGGCGGAGAGGTCGTTGTCGATGGTCTTGGGCACGCCGACGCAGCGGACGCCGTACTCGGTACTGAGCCGCGCCGCGACGCCGAGGGTGTCCTCGCCGCCGATGGCGATCAGGGCGTCCACCCCGTGCTCGGCGAGGTTCTCCGTGATGCGGCGGACGCCGTCGGGCTCCTTGAAGGGGTTGGTCCGGGAGGATCCGAGGATCGTGCCGCCGCGCGGCAGGATGCCGCGGACCGCCGGGATGCCGAGCGGGACGGCGGAGCCGTGGAGCGGGCCGCGCCAGCCGTCCTTGAAGCCGATGAAGTCGTGACCGTGGTCCTGGACGCCCTTGCGGACGATCGCGCGGATGACCGCGTTGAGGCCGGGGCAGTCGCCGCCGCCGGTGAGCACTCCGATCCGCATGACACACCTTCCGTTCGCCGGGGGCCTCGAAGGGCCGCCCGGCCGGGAACGCGCGGTCAGGCGTCGTCGAGACCTCGCTCTATCGCGTAGCGGACGAGCTCCACGCGGTTGTGCAGCTGGAGCTTGCCCAAGGTGTTCTGCACATGGTTCTGCACCGTCCGGTGGGAAATAACCAGCCGTTCGGCGATCTGCTTGTAGGACAGTCCCTTGGCGACGAGGCGGAGGACCTCGGTCTCGCGGTCGGTGAGCCGGGGCGCGCCGGGCTCGTCGGGGGCGGCGGGGCGGGGTCGGCGGCGAGCCTGCGGTACTCGCCGAGGACCAGCCCGGCCAGGCCCGGGGTGAAGACGGGGTCGCCGACGGCCGTGCGGCGGACGGCGTCCAGCAGCTCTTCCGTACTGGCGGACTTCAGGAGGTAGCCGGTGGCGCCGGACTTGACGGCCTCCAGGACGTCGGCGTGCTCGCCGCTCGCGGAGAGCACCAGGACGCGCAGCTCGGGCCGGTCGGCGATGAGCTGCTTGCAGACGGCCGCGCCGGGCAGGCCGGGCAGGTTGAGGTCGAGGACCAGGACGTCGGGGAGGGCGGCCTGGGCCCGGCGCACGGCCTGGGGGCCGTCGCCGGCGGTGGCCACCACGTCGTACCCGGCGGCGGCCAGGTCGCGGGCGACGGCGTCGCGCCACATGGGGTGGTCGTCGACCACCATGACCTTCACGGTCTGTTCGCCACTCATTTCCCGGCCTCGCTCCCCCGTGGGACTCTCAATTCGACTTCTGTGCCCTGACCGGGCACGGACAGCAGCTCGGCGCTGCCGCCCAGGTCCCGCAGTCTGCCGCGGATCGACAGGGCGACGCCCATGCGCCCCTCCCGTTCGGCCGCCGCCAGCCGGCCCTCGGCGATGCCGGGCCCGTCGTCCCGCACGGTGACGATCACGGCGTCCGGCTCGTCCTCCAGCAGGATCCAGGCCCGCGCGCCGTCCCCGGCGTGCTCACGGACATTGTCCAGGGCGGCGCCGACGGCGGCCGCCAGCTCCGCCGCCGCGGCCGCCTCCAGAAGGACGGGCGTGCCGGGCCCGGCGTAGGAGACGGCGGCTCCCGCGTGCGGTGCGAGCAGCGCGCCCAGGTCGCAGGGCCCCTCCGGGAGGCGTGGCGGGGTGCCCGTGGACCGTACGAGCTCGGCGTCCTCGGCGAGCTGCCGTGGTGTGCCCCGCGGGGGCACCAGGCCGCCCGCGACCAGGGTGCGCAGGGCGATCTCCTGCTCGCCGGCCAGCCGGCCCAGCTCGGCCGCCTCGCCGCCGAGGGCGGCGCCACGGCGCTGCACCATGGCGAGGACCTGGAGGACGCTGTCGTGGATGTCGCGGGCGAGGCGCTCGCGCTCCCGGGTGGCCGCCTCGATCTGGAGGGCACGGGCGAGGGTGCGCTCACTGGCGCGGGCGACCTCGACGATGTAGCCGATGGCGATGCTGGAGACCCAGACCAGGAGCACGTTGTGGACGGTGTCCCGGGCCGGGTGGCCGCGCTCGACGAGATTGGCGGCGGCGACCAGCGTGGAGCCGACGGCCGCCCAGCGCCAGCCGCCCTTGATGGCCAGGCCCAGTACCGCGCCGCCCGTCCAGATGGACGGGAGGGTGGCCGCGCCTCCGTCGACGCGCTGGGCGGAGTCGACGACGGCGCTGAGCAGGACTCCGCCGAGCGCGATGCTCAGGTCGGCGATCAGGAAGGACCTGGTGCAGCGTTCGGGGGCCGAGACCTTGTTCCAGGTCAGCAGCATCCACAGGGTGAGTACGCCCATGTAGAGCGCCGCGCCGAGCGGGTGGGCGTACTCGTGGTAGTTGACGCAGAACAGGGCCAGCGCGTAGCCCAGCGTCAGGACGCGGTAGCCGGTGAGGGCGCGCCACAGCGGCAGCTCCACCGACATCCGCACGGCACGCGGGCGCCCGGTGCCGGTGCGCTGTGTCATGTGACGTGACCCCCGAGGCCCGGGCGGCTACGCCTCGGGCTTGTCCTCCGTCTTCTCCGTCTTCTCCGCCGAGTCGGCCTTGTCGAGGCCGGCGGCCTTGGCCGCCTTCTCCTCCTCGGCCTTCTGCTTCGCCTCCTCCGCGATCTGCCGCTTGGCGGCGGTCGCGTAGATGTCGACGTACTCCTGGCCGGAGAGCTTCATGATCTCGTACATGACCTCGTCGGTCACCGAGCGGAGGATGAAGCGGTCGCCGTCCATGCCGTGGTAACGGCTGAAGTCCAGCGGCTTTCCGATCCGGATGCCCGGCCGGATCATCTTCGGCAGGACCTTCCCGGGCGGCTGCACCTTCTCCGTGTCGATCATGGCGACCGGGATCACGGGCGCGCCGGTGGCCAGCGCCACCCGGGCGAGCCCACCGGGCTTGCCGCGGTAGAGACGGCCGTCCGGGGAACGGGTGCCCTCCGGGTAGATGCCGAAGAGCTCACCGCGCTCCAGCACCTCGATACCGCTCTTGATCGCGGCCTCACCGGCACCACGGGCACCGGAGCGGTCGACCGGGAGCTGGCCGACGCCCTTGAAGAACGCCGCCGTCAGCTTCCCCTTGACCCCGGGGGAGGTGAAGTATTCCTGCTTGGCGATGAACGTGACCTTGCGGTCCAGAACCGCGGGAAGGAAGAAGGAGTCCGAGAACGACAGGTGGTTGCTCGCGAGGATCGCGGGCCCCTCGGCCGGGATGTTCTCCAAGCCCTCCACCCACGGCCGGAAGGCAAGCTTCAGCGACCCGCCGATGGACAGCTTCATTGCGCCGTAGAACAACCGAGAACCTCCTGTGTGTGACGAGGAGACCTTAACCTGCCTACCCGCCGTGCGGCGCTCCGCGTAGGCTGAGGGCCAGACCCTCTCGTTGTCCGTTGTCTCGTTCCCTTGATCGGAGATCCCGGTGCCGCTCCTCCCCGGAGCCGAGCCGTTCCGCCATGACGGCGGAGAGGTCGGCGTCCTTGTGTGTCACGGCTTCACCGGTTCCCCGCAGTCCGTAAGGCCCTGGGCCAATTATCTCGCGGAGCGGGGCCTGACGGTCTCGCTTCCCCTGCTGCCCGGGCACGGCACCCGCTGGCAGGACATGGCGATCACCGGCTGGCAGGACTGGTACGCGGAGGTCGACCGTGAGCTGTGGAGGCTGCGGGAGCGGTGCTCCCGGGTCTTCGTCTGCGGGCTGTCCATGGGCGGCGCCCTGACGCTGCGCCTCGCGGCCCGCCACGGGGCGGCGGTCTCCGGCGTCGTCCTGGTCAACCCCGCCAACAAGGTGCACGGCCTGGCCGCCCGGACCCTGCCGGTGATGCGGCACCTCGTGCGGACGACCAAGGGCATCGCCAGCGACATAGCCAAGCCGGGCATCGAGGAGACCGGTTACGACCGGGTGCCGCTCCACGCGGCGCACTCCTTCCGCGGCTTCCTGCGGAAGCTCGACACCGAACTGCCGCAGGTGACGCAGCCCTTGCTGCTGATGCGCAGCCCCCAGGACCATGTGGTGCCGCCGGCCGACTCGGCGCGCATCCTGTCCCGGGTCTCCTCCCTGGACGTCACCGAGCGGCTGCTGGAGAAGAGCTACCACGTGGCCACCCTGGACCACGACGCGGAGACGATCTTCGAGGAGACCCACGCGTTCATCAGCCGGCTCGTCGGCTCCCCCGCGGCGGCGTCCCATGGCTGAGCCCGACGCGAACCGCGACCGCGACGACAGCCGCGACCCCCTGGACGAGGACCGCGCCTGGGCCGAGCTCGTCGCCGCCTACGGCGAGCAGCCCGACCCGGAGAAGGGCCGCTGGCCCGCGACCGGCGACCTGGACGAGGCGAAGGACGCCGCGCCGGAGCCGCCCCGGCCCGGGCCGGCCCCGAGGAGAAGCCCCCGCCGGCCGCGCCCGAGCGGCCGGGCGGCTCGGTCGTCTTCGCCCCGGGTATCGGCCCCCGCGACTGGACCACGCCGGAGCCGGAGCCCGGGCCCACCGACACCGGCGCCGGCGCCCCGGTGGCGGACGAGGGCCACTTCGTCCCGCCGGAGCCCCCGCCCCTGCCCACGGGCGACGTCACCTCGCGCTTCGCCTGGCTCGCGGTCCTCGGCGGCCCCTTGCTGCTGCTCATCATGGTGCTGCTGCGCCAGGAGCTGACCTGGTGGGTGACGACGCTGGGCGTCGGCGGCTTCCTGGGCGGCTTCGCCACGCTCGTCCTGCGCATGAAGGACGGCGACGAGGACGATGACGACGACCCGGGCCGCGGAGCGGTGGTCTGACACGGGGGTCCAACTCGGCCCGTCCGGCGTTTGAGGACCGGGGGCCCGGGGGCGGAGCCCCTGGAAGAAACTGGGGGCACCTCCCAGCGGTAGCTGGGGGAGAAAGGGCGGGACCGGGGCCCCTCTCCCGCCTAACCGACCGGCACTCGCAAAGCCGCCAGCACCGGCAGATGATCCGTCGCGGCGCGCAGATCGCTCTCGGCGACACCGCGCAACCCCATCGGCACCCCGCACCCCAGCACCTCGACGCCCCCGGTCGCGAAGACCGCGTCGATCCGCTGGAGCGGGTCCCCGAGCCGCGTCGTGTGCTCGCGCCCCCACGGTTCGACGGCCCATCCGTCCTGGAGTTCCCCCGCCAGCAGGCCGAACGTCCGCCCGTCGGGCCGGTCGTTGAGGTCGCCCGCCACGACGGCGTGCGACACCCCCAGCCCCGCCACCCGCTCCAGCAACAGCCGCCCCTGCGCGTACCGCTCGTCCGCGTCGATGCTCAAGTGGCAGCTGACGACGCCCAGCCGGGCCCGGCCGAAACGCAGGACGGCCGTGGCCAGCCCCCGTTGGTGGAGCCCTCGGCGCCGGGGCAGCAGCACGTCCTCCGCGTGCTCCACATGGGCGCGCAGCGAGGTGAGGATCATCGGCCCCGAGGCGGTGCCGCCACCGGTGACGTACACCAGCTCCGACTCCCGGGCGAGGCGGGCGGCCGCCTTGCGCCAGCGGAAGAAGCGCGGCGCCTCCTGAACGCAGACGACGTCGGGCGCACAGGCCCGGATGATCCGGGACAGCGCCGCGACGTCGTCACGCATGGAGCGGATGTTGTAGGAGAGCACGCGGACCACGGACGCGTCCGCTTCGGTCGAGGATTCCGGCAGGTCCGCGAGCATCGCCCCTCCGCTCAAGGAACTCTCCTCCAGGGTTCAGCCCTGACGGGCCAGGTCGGCCGCTCCCACCAGGCCGGCCTTGCCGCCCAACTGCGCGGCGAGGACCTGCGCGTGGGGGCGCCACTGTCCGCCGACGAGCCAGCGGCGGAAGGACTTGCGGATCGGGTCGAGGACGAGGTCGCCCTCGTCGGAGACGCCGCCGCCGACGATGAACGCCGAGGGGTCGAAGAGCGAGGCCAGGTCGGCCAGGCCCGCGCCGGCCCAGCGGGCGAGCTCGCGGAAGGAGTCGATGGCGACCGGGTCGCCCTGGCGGGCGGCGTCGCTGATGTGCTTGCCCTCGATGCCCTCGACGGTGCCGTCGCCGAGGCCCAGCAGGATCTCCGCGTTCTCCGGGGTGGCCTGGGCGCGCTGCTTGGCGTAGCGGACGAGCGCGCGGCCCGACGCGTACTGCTCCCAGCAGCCCTGGCTGCCGCAGCCGCAGAGCAGGCCGTCCGGCACCACACGGATGTGGCCGAACTCGGCGGCCACGCCGAAGCGGCCGCGGCGGAGCTTGTTGCCGATGATGATGCCGCCGCCGAGGCCGGTGCCGAGGGTGATGCAGATGACGTCGTCGTGGCCCTGGCCGGCGCCGAAGCGGTACTCGCCCCAGGCGGCGGCGTTGGCGTCGTTCTCGACGACGACGGGGAGGCCGACGCGCTGCTCGACCTTGTCCTTGAGCGCCTCGTGCCGCCAGTTGATGTTCGGGGCGAAGAGGACCGTGGCCCGCTTGTCGTCCACATAGCCGGCGGCGCCGATGCCGACGGCCTCGACCTCGAAGCCCTCGCTGACCGTGCGGACCGCGTCGGCGATCGCGTCGATCACGCCCTCGGGGGTGTCCGGGGTCGGCACTTTGCACGTCGCGAGGATCGAGCCCTCTTCGTCGACCACGCCGGCCGCGATCTTCGTGCCGCCGATGTCGACGCCGATGGTGAGTCCCATGTGTACCTCGGTTTTTCGCTCGAACCCCGCCAGGAGTAACCGTACCGGAGGGCGGGATCAGTCGAGGTCGATGCGCTCGCTCCCCCCGTTCTTCGCCTCGCCCTCGCGCGGCTCGCCCGACTCCGCGCGCGGCGCGGGGGGCTCGTGCGCCGGTTCGTCGCGGGTCCAGCGCGCCTCCTGTCCCGTCACGGCGGCGCGGTAGGCGGCCAGCAGTTCGGAGCCGGCGGCGGCCAGGTGGTCGAAGACCTGGGGGTTGCGCTCGATGACGGGCAGGGCGGCCGCCTTGGCCGTCTCGACGATCTCGCGCACGGCTCCCTGCGCGGCCGCGCCCGCGAGCGGCAGCCGGTCGGTGACCTTGCCGGCCACGGCCTCGACGAGTCTGCGCAGTTCCTCGGCGGCGCTGCCGGGCTGCTCGCCCGGTCCGCCGGTCGCGCGGCGGCGGGTGTTCTCGGCGGCGAGGTCCTCGGCGCAGGCCCGCTCCCAGGCGTCGGGGTCGGGCGCCTGGCCGGGGCCGGGGCGCTCGGTGGCTTCGCTCATGACGGACTCCCGCTGGCTGGATTTTCCTTCGACGTTACCCGACCGACGCCCGGCCGTTCAGGGCGTCCCGCTCAGGACGTCCGGGGCCACAGGCCGGGGTCGGGGACGAAGCGCACGCACAGCTCGCCGTCGTGCAGCCCGGCCCCCGCGACGCCGCAGCGGCGCAGCGCGGAGGGCAGGGTGAGGACGCGGCGGAACGGTCCGGCGGAGACGACGAGTTCGTCGCCCCGGCGGACGAGGCCGAGGCCCTCGCGGGTGGCGCCGGGCAGCGGGATCCGCCAGATCAGCATGCCGTCGGCGGCGAGGCGGTCCTCGACGGTCCAGGGTTCGGCGGGCGGCCGGTCCGTGGTGGGCAGGGTGGCGCGGGCGGCGAGGAGCTCCAGGTCCGCAAGGCCCTGGGGGGCGCGGCCGAGGTGGGGCAGTTCGCGCACGGTGACGCCGTCGGCGAGGAACTCGTCGCACAGCGTCTTGTGGGCGCCGCGGCGCTCGGCGGCGAGCGCGGCCAGCCAGGGGTCGGTGGAGTCCTCGGGCAGCAGCCGGTTCGCCACGAGCGAATCGATCCGGCAGCCCTGGAGGGCGAGCCCGGCGCGGGCGGCGCGGAGGGCGGCGAGGGCCTGCGGGCCTGGTTCGGCGACGAGCCGTACGGTCGTGCCGGGCGCGTCCAGGACGTCGCGGAGGGCGGTCAGCTCCCGCTGGAAGCGTTCGGCGGTCTCGTAGAGCCGCTGGGCGGGCATGGGCACGCCGGCGAGCTGGGCGAGCATGGGGCGCAGCGCGCGGGCGGCCTGGCGCTCGGGGGGCAGGAGGCGGCGCAGATAGCGGCCGAGCTGCTCGGGGAGGCCCAGCAGGGCCACGGTCTCCAGCAGGGGCGGCATGTCGACGACGAGGAGGTCCCAGCGGTCCGGCTCGGTGTGGGCGGCCCGGAGGGCGGCGAGCAGGGCCAGGGGTTCGGCGCCGGGGAGTTCGGTGAGCTCCTCGGGGTCGAGGGGGGTGGCGCCCAGGAGGTCGAAGACGGAGGTGCCGCGCTCCTGGAGTTCGCCGGCGAGGGCGCGGAAGTGGGCGGCCGGGGCCACGCGGGCGGCCCACAGGCCGGGGGCGGCGGACACGGGCGGTGCCCACGGTCCGCCCCGGCCGTCGTCGGCGCCCTCGGTGGGGAGGGTGGTGCCGAGGACGGCGTCCGGGGCGGGGCCGCGGTCGCTGGTGAGCAGGAGTGTCCGGCGTCCCGCGCGGGCGGCGGCCAGCGCGGTGGCCGCCGCGACGGTGGTGCGGCCCGCGCCGCCGGGACCGGTGACGAGGACCGTGCGCAAGGAGAGCCTTCCGGGCGGAGTATGCGTGGGGGTCAGGGCGTCAGGACGCGGCGCCGCTCTCGACGCGGGTCTTCAGGCCGTCGAGGGCGCGGTCGATGATGACCTTCTCCGCCTTGCGCTTGATCATGCCGAGCATCGGGATCTTCACGTCGACGGTGAGGGTGTAGGTCACCTTGGTGTGCTTGCCGCCCGCCTCGGGCTCCAGGCTGTACGAGCCGTCGAGCTGGCGCAGCATCTGGGACTTGTCCAGGGACCACTCGACGACGCCGGGCGAGGGCCAGCTGTAGTTGAGGGTGTGGTCGTCCTTGATGGCGCCGGCGTCCAGGACCAGGCGCACCTTGCTGGCGCGGCCCTGCTCGTCCGTCTCGAGCACCTCGGCCTGCTTGACCTCGCCCGTCCACTCCGAGTAGCGGCCGAAGTCGGCGATGACCGCCATGACCTCTGCCGGCGTCGCCTCGATCGTGATGCTCGAGCTGGTGTGTTCGGCCATCTGTGTGGCTCCTCCGTACCGGTGCGCGCCCTGGTGAATGGTCAGCTGAAAGGTCTGCCGGTGAAGGCTACCTCCCGCCGCGAGTCACCACTCCAGCACCCAGGGTGTCGCGGTGGAGGCGAAGTGGCCGACGTTGACGCATTCGGTCGCCCCGATGCGCATTCTGCGCGCCAGCGGCTGGTGGACATGGCCGAAGAGCGCGTATCGGGGGCGGGTGGCGCGGATGGTCTCCAGCAGGGCCGCGCTGCCGCGTTCGAAGCGGCGGGCGACGGTGTCGTAGCAGAGCTCGGGCACGTCGGGCGGGATGTGGGAGCAGAGCACGTCGACCTCGCCGAGGGCGGCGAGCTTGGCGGCGTAGACCTCGTCGTCGATCTCGTAGGGGGTGCGCATGGGGGAACGGAGGCCGCCGCCGACGAAGCCGAAGACGAGGCCGCCGATCTCGACGCGCTCGCCGTCGAGGACGGTGGTGCCGGGGCGGGCGAATTCCGGCCAGAGAGTGGGGATGTCCACGTTGCCGTAGGTGGCGTAGGTGGGGGTGGGGAAGGCGGCGAAGAGCTCGGCGTACTGCTTGCGCACCGCTTCCTCGACGGCCCGCTCGCGGTCGATGCCCTCCCACAGCGACCGGGAGAGGGCGCGGGCCTCCTCGAAGCGGCGGGCGGTGCGCAGCTCGACGACCCGGTCGGCGGCCTCGACGCCGAACAGTTCGGGGAAGATGCCGCGCGAGTGGTCGGCGTAGTCGAGGAAGAGGACCAGGTCGCCGAGACAGACGAGGGCGTCGGCGCCGTCTCCGGCGCGCGCCAGCCCCTCGGCGTTGCCGTGCACGTCGCTGACCACATGGACTCGCATACGGATCACCCTAGGTGTTGCGGCCGGGCCTCCGGAAGGGTCCCGACCTGCGGTTACTTCCCGGTCACCTGGCCTAGGGGCTAGGGTGCGGGGAGCGGTCCCGTGGCATGTGACGCATGGAACATCTGGGCACGACCCTCTATTCGAAATCCGTACTGGTGGGTAACGTCCGGGCAGTCCACGCTGTCCAGCACCCCCCTGCCTGATCAATGGACCGCAGCCGACGCAGCGCCCCTCGAAGACGCGGCGGCGCCGGCGCCCGACGAGGAGCAGCAGTCTTGCGCGAGTTCAGCCTTCCGGCCCTGTACGAGGTCCCCGCCGACGGCAACCTGACGGATCTCATCCGCCGGAACGCCGCACTCCACCCCGAGGTGGCCGTCATAGGGCGCAAGGTCGACGACCGCTGGGAGGACGTCACCGCCGAGGGCTTCCTGGCCGAGGTGCGAGCCGCCGCCAAGGGACTGATGGCCGCGGGGATCGAGCCGGGCGACCGGGTCGGCCTGCTGTCGCGCACCCGCTACGAGTGGACGCTGCTGGACTTCGCCATCTGGAGCGCGGGCGCGGTGACCGTGCCGGTCTACGAGACGAGCTCCCCCGAGCAGATCCAGTGGATCCTCGGCGACTCCGGCGCCGTCGCCTGCCTGGTGGAGACGCCGGCGCACGAGGCGGCGGTCGAGTCCGTGCGCGACCGGCTGCCGGACCTCGCCAACATCTGGCAGATCGAGCGCGGCGCCCTGGACCGGCTGCGGGCGGCGGGCGAGGCGCTGACGGACGAGGCGGTGGACGAGCGCAGCGCGCTGGCCACCGCGGACTCGCCCGCGACCATCGTCTACACCTCCGGCACCACGGGCCGCCCCAAGGGCTGTGTCCTCACCCACCGCAGCTTCTTCGCGGAGTGCGGCAACGTCGTCGAGCGGCTCAAGCCGCTGTTCAACACGGGCGAGTCGTCCGTGCTGCTGTTCCTGCCCGCCGCCCACGTCTTCGGCCGCCTGGTCGAGGTCGCCTCGGTGATGGCCCCGATCCGGCTGGGTCTCGTCAGCGACATCCGCAACCTCACCGACGACCTCCAGGGCTTCCGCCCCACGCTGGTGCTCGGCGTGCCGCGCGTCTTCGAGAAGGTCTACAACGGCGCCCGGGCCAAGGCGCAGGCCGACGGCAAGGGCAAGGTCTTCGACAAGGCCGCCGAGACGGCCATCGCCTACAGCCGGGCGCTGGACACCGCGGCGGGCCCCTCCTTCGGCCTGCGGCTCAAGCACAAGATCTTCGACAAGCTGGTCTACAGCAAGCTGCGCGCGGTCCTCGGCGGCCGCGCCACCCACGCGATCTCCGGCGGCGCCCCGCTGGGCGAGCGGCTGGGCCACTTCTACCGGGGCATCGGCTTCACGGTCCTGGAGGGCTACGGCCTGACGGAGACGTGCGCCGCCACCGCCTTCAACCCCTGGGACAAGCCGAGGATCGGCACGGTCGGCCAGCCCCTGCCGGGCTCGGTGGTGCGGATCGCCGACGACGGCGAGGTGCTGCTCCACGGCGAGCACCTGTTCACCGGCTACTGGAACAACGAGGCGGCCACGGCCGAGGCGCTCTCCGACGGCTGGTTCCACACCGGCGACCTCGGCACCCTCGACGAGGACGGCTTCCTGCGTATCACCGGCCGCAAGAAGGAGATCATCGTCACCGCCGGCGGCAAGAACGTCGCCCCCGCCGTGATCGAGGACCGCGTCCGGGCGCACGCGCTGATCGCCGAGTGCATGGTCGTCGGCGACGGCCGCCCGTTCGTGGGCGCGCTGGTCACCCTGGACGAGGACTTCCTGCCGCGCTGGCTGGAGCAGCACGGCAAGCCCGCCGGGCTCACGGCGGCCGAGCTGGCCGACGACCCGGAGCTGCTCGCGGATGTGCAGAAGGCGGTGGACGACGGCAACGCGGCGGTCTCCAAGGCCGAGTCGGTACGCAAGTTCCGCGTCCTGCCCGCGCAGTTCACGGAGGCCTCCGGCCATGTGACGCCGTCGCTGAAGCTCAAGCGGAACGTTGTCGCGAAGGACTTCGCGGACGAGATCGAGGCGATCTACCACGGCTGACCGGCCGTCAACGGGTAAGGGGCTCGCGCAATGGCGCAAGCCCCTTACCCGTTTGTCCGTCAGAGAAGCTCCTTGAGCCGCTCGGCGAGCAGATCCCAACGCCAGCGCTCCTCCACCCACGCCCGGCCGCGTTCGCCCATGCGGCGGCGCAGCTCCGGGTCGTTCAGCAGGGTGACGATCCGGTCGGCCGCCTCCTCGGCGGAGCCGCCGCGCACGACGTAGCCCGTCTCCCCCTCCAGCACCGCGTCCGGGGCGCCGCCCGAGTCGCCGCCGACCACCGGCAGGCCCGTCGCGGACGCCTCCAGGTAGACGATGCCGAGCCCCTCGACGTCCAGGCCGCCCCGGCGCGTACGGCAGGGCATCGCGAAGACGTCGCCGGCGCCGTAGTGGGCGGGCAGCTCCTCCCAGGGGACGGGCCCGGTGAAGCGGACCGCGTGGGCGACACCGGTCTTGGCGGCGAGCGCGCGCAGGTCGTCGGAGTAGGGGCCGCCGCCGACTATCAGCAGCACCGCGTCGGGCACGGCCGCGAGGATCCGGGGCATGGCCTCGATCAGGGTGTCCTGGCCCTTGCGGGGGACGAGCCGGGAGACGCACACCACGACCGGCCGGTCCGCGAGCCCGAGCCGCGCCCGGGTCTCGGCGCCGCCGGATGCCGGGTGGAAGGTCTTCTCGTCCACGCCGGGCGGCAGTTGCGCCATGCGGGCCGCCGCCTCGTCCGTCAGCGCGGAGGCGATCCGGGACCGCGTGTACTCCCCCAGATAGGTGATCGTGTCGACGCCTTCGCCGATTCTGCGCAGCAGTTGCCGCGAGCCCGGCAACTGGGCCCACGCCGCCTCGTGCCCATGGGTGGTGGCCACCAGCCGGCGGGCCCCGGCCCGCCGCAGCGCGGGCGCCATCAGCCCCAGCGGCGCGGCCGCCCCGAACCACACCGACGTACAGCCGTGCTCCCGCAGCAGCTCGGCCGCGCGCCGGGTCACCCGGGGCGTGGGCAGCAGCATGGTCGTCCGGTCGCGGACCACCGGGAAGGGCTGCTCGGCGTCGAAGCGGGCGGTGGCCTCGCGGCCCTCCTCGCTCCGCTTCCAGGTGGAGGCGTAGACGACGATGCTCGCCGGGTCCAGACGCAGCGCCATGTTGTGGAGGAAGGCCTGGATGCCGCCGGGGCGGGGCGGGAAGTCGTTCGTGACGATCAGGGTCTTGTCCATCGCCGCCGACAGTACCGGGTTCGAACAGGCGTCAACCGCGCCGCGTCGCCGCGCGCGCGGGCCCCCTCGACCGGCATGATTCCTCTCAGTTACCACATGCCTACGGCGGGATGAGGTGAAGTGATGGTGGCGGGCACTGGTCTGCGGCTCTCGATCGGGGTGTGGACCGTCACCCGGGCCGTTCTGATGATGTGCGTGTTCCGGGTGTGGGACATGCCCGGCTCGGACGTGTCCGTCGACATCGAGGTGATCTACCAGGGCTGGTACGGCGTGCTGCGCGGCGGCATCTTCCCGTACGACGACGTGACCTGGCAGTACCCGCCGGCCGCCGCGCTGGCCGTGCTCGCCCCCGGACTGCTGCCGTTCCTCAACTACGCGCCGGCGTTCTTCGTCCTCTGCCTCGCGGCCGACGCGGCCGTCATGGGGATGCTGCTGTACGCGGCGCGCGACGGCCGGCGCGGCCCGCTGGGCGTCTGGGTGTGGGTGACGGGCGTCCCGCTGCTCGGGCCGATCGTCTACGCCCGCTACGACGTGATGGTCACCGCCGTCGCCGTCGCCGCCCTGCTGACGGTGGGCCGCCGCACCCGGCTGGCGGGGGCTCTGACGGGCTTCGGCGCGCTGCTCAAGATCTGGCCGGTCCTGCTGGTCATCGGCACCCCGCGCGGCCGTGCCACCCGGTCCGTCTGGAGCGCGGCGCTGGTGACGGCGGGGGTGCTGGGCATGTTCTTCACGGCCGCGATGCCGGGTGCGCTGGCGTTCCTGACCTTCCAGCGCGACCGGGGCACCGAGGTGGAGTCCCTGGGCTCGCTGGTCTTCCACCTGGCCCGGCACATCGGCTGGCACGGCAAGGCACGCCTCAACTACGGCTCGGTGGAATTCCTCGGCCGGCACGTCCACGCGGTGAGCGCGCTGGCGCTGGGGCTGAGCGTGCTGGCGTTCGGCTGGCTGCTGCTGTGGCGGCTGCGGGCCCGCCGCTTCACGCCGACGACGCCGTACGACGCGGCGTTCGCGGCGGTGCTGCTCTTCACCACGACGAGCCGGGTGATCAGCCCGCAGTACATGATCTGGCTGATCGGCCTGGCGGCGGTGTGCGTCACGATGGGGACGCCCCGGCAGCGGCTGCCGATCCTGCTGGTGCTGATGGCCGCGCCGCTGACGCAGCTGGAGTTTCCCATCTGGTTCTCGCATGTGGTCGCGAGCGACAAGTTGGGGGTGGCGACGCTTACGTTGCGCAACGGGTTGCTGGTCGCGGCGACGGTGGTGGCGTGTTCGCGCCTGTGGCGCGAGACGGTGACCGAGGGCCACCTGCCTGAGGGGGAGCCGGATCCGCCGGCCGAGCGGGAATCGGCGCTGGTGCCGGGCTAATGAGCCGGGCACCAATCAGCCCGTCCGGCGTTTGAGGACCGGGGGGCCGGGGGCGGAGCCCCCGGGAAACGGGGAGGGGCGGGATTGGGGACCGTCAAAAGGCCCCGGCCACGTACGACCTCCACCTCGCCGTGAAGTCCTCGGGACCGATCCCGAGCACCCCACGGAACCCGTCCCTCCCCTCCCGGTAGAACGCCCTGAGCGCCCCCTCCCCCCACCCCTCCGCGATCATGCGGCAGGCCAGCCAGCCCCCCTCGTAGGCGCGCGCCAAGCGCCCCGCCTCGCCGGTGAAGGCGAAGTCGCCGTCCGTGGGAAGCCCCGACGGCAGGTCGCCCGCGTCGACGGACGCGGCGAGCTCCGGCGCGGCCTGCCGGGCCGTGCGGTCCGTGCCCCGGTACGCGGCCCAGTCCGCGAAGCCCTCGGAGAGCCACTTCGGCGTGGCCGCCGTCGTCACCCCCCGCGTCGCGACGTGCGTCGTCTCGTGCGTGAGCACGATCCGCCGACCGAAGTCGGCGAGCTCCCCGTACGCCTCGGGATTGACGACGACCCGGTCACCCGTGGCCACGGCCGCCATGCCCCGGTAGTTCGCGGCGGGCGTCTCCAGAAGGGCGCCCATCCGTTCCAGCGAAGCGGGCACCTCGACCACGACGTGTCGTGCCCAGCGCCCGCCCCACGCCGCCTCCACCGCCGGTACCGCCGCGTCCGCGAGGCCGGCCACCGCGCGCAGCAGGCCCTCGTCCTGGCCCACGCCCAGGACGAGGCTGCGCCCGCCCCGCACGGCCGTGACCCGGCCCTGCTCCCACAGCTGCCCCGCCGGGTGCCGGGCCTCCTGCCCGGCCACGTACCAGCGGCCGTCCTGCCGCGTCAGCGTCAGCCGGAGCGGGGCGGTGACGGGGGCCGCGTCGTGGCCGGCGAGCCGGTAGCGCAGCTCGGCCTCGGCGACGGCGCCGCGCGCGAGCCGGACCAGCCGGTACTCCCAGGAGGCCAGCGGCACGGCGGCGAGGTTGGCGAAGACCAGGCGGCGCTCGGCGCGGTAGCCGTCGGCGGCGGGGTCGATGACGGCCAGGTAGGCGGCCTCGTCCCGCTGCCGCACCGCCGCCGCCCACCGGTCGAGCAGCCGCCGCACGGACGCCTCGTCCGGCTCGGGATCCGCCGCGGACCCGCCGCGCCCGCAGCCGGCCAGCGCGACGGACAGCCCGAGCAGCCCGGCGGCGCCCAGCCCGCACACCGCCCGCCGCCCCAGCCCCCTGCTGCCACCGTCACCGTCCGTCACCCCCGCATCGTACGCACCGTGCGGGCGGCCGCCGTCAGGGACGGGTGACGGACGAGATGGGCATCATGTCGGCCCGGTCGTAGCGCACCCGCGCCCCCGGGTAGGGGGCGTGGACGACCTGGCCGTTGCCCACGTACATCCCCACGTGGCTGGCGTCGTCGCGGTAGATCACCAGGTCGCCGGGGCGGGCCTCGGAGAGCGAGACGTGCCGCCCGGCGTTGCGCTGCGCCTGCGAGGTGCGCGGCAGGCCCACCCCGGCCCGGCCGTACGCCCACTGCATCAGCCCGGAGCAGTCGAAGGCGCCGGGCCCGGTGGCGCCCCAGGCGTAGGGCGAGCCGACGGCCTGCCGGACGGCCATGGCCGCGGCGAGGCCCCGGCCGGAGCCGACGGCCGCGGAGACGTCGCCGAGGGAGGGCAGAGCGGCCGCGGCGGTCCGCAGCGGGCCGCCCGAGCGCTCCTCGGAGCGCGAGGCGCGGGCGTACTCCTCGCGGGCGGCGTCCGGCAGGGAGTTGAGCAGCCGGCGGGCGGAGGCGAGCTTGTCCTCGACCTCCTGTTTGTGCCGCTCGACCGCCCGGCGGCTGTCCTCCAGCTCGGCGAGGGTGCGGGCGGCCTCCTGGCGCTCCTGGCGCAGGGTGCGCTGGGCGGCCAGCAGGGCACGCAGCTGCCCGGCCTGACGGCCCGTGACGCGGTCGAGCGTGGCGGCCTTGTCGAGGTAGCCATCGGGGTCCGAGGAGAGGATGAGCTCGATGGCGGGGTCCACGGCGCCGTGGCGGTACTGGGCGGTGGCGATCAGCCCGAGGGCGTCGCGCATCCGGTTGACCTTCTCCTGGCCGCGCGCCACACGGTCGGCGACCTGTTCCACGCGCTCCCGCAGGGCGTCGGCACGCTCCCCCGCCGCGTTGAACTTCTCCGTGGCCTGCTCGGCCTGCTCGTAGAGCTGGTCGAGCCGCGCCTTCACCGTCCCGGGGGTCTTGGAGTCGTCGGCGGGGTCACCGGGGCGGGCGAGCGCGGGGGCCGCCGAGAAGGCGGCCGCGGCGGTGGCCATGGCGGCGGACAGGACGGTGACCCGGACACTCTGGGTGAGACCGGACTGCGAACGGCGATGGGACGCCACGGGGTGCCGCACTCCCTTCCACTGTGTGCGGACCCTGCCGCCCGGTCGACGGGCGGACGACGGCCGGGCACCGCGCGCCAGACAGTAGCGGCGCGCTCACCCCGGGTTCAAAGACCTCGCGGGCGGCAAAAACGGCGCCCCGCCGACAGACGCAGGTCATCGGCGGGGCGCGGTGTCACTTGCCGTAGTCGCGATTCGCCCGAAAGGGCGGCATGGCGCGGCGGAAGTGATGAACGTCGGATCAGCCGACGCGCACACCGAACTGGAAGGGCATGTTGCCCATCGCCTCGTAGCGCACGTAGGCGCCGGTGCGGGGCGCGTGGAAGACCTGGCCGTTGCCCGCGTAGAGGCCGACGTGGTGCTGGTCGCCGTAGAAGATGACCAGGTCGCCGGGCTTGAGCTGGCTCTGGTCGTAGATCCGGGTGCCGGCGTTGGCCTGGTCCTGGGAGATGCGCGGGAGGGAGACGCCGGCCTGGCCGTAGGCCCACTGGGTGAGGCCGGAGCAGTCCCAGGTGGACATACCGGTCGCGCCGTACTCGTAGGGCTTGCCCTCCTGGCTCTGCGCGTAGGCCAGGGCGGCGGCGGCGTGGCCGGAGCCCGCGGGGATGTTGGGGCGGGTCTCCGAGCGGTTGGCGCGGCCGCTGTCGCCCCCGCTCTTGCCGCTGTCGCCACCGGACTTGGCGCCACCGCTCTTCTGGTCCCCGCCGGTGATCTCCGCACGCTCCTTCTCGGAGAACTGGTTGAGCACCTTCTGGGCGTCGGCCAGCTTCCCCTGGACCTCGTCCTTGTGCTGCTCCACGGCCTTGCGGGTGGACTCCAGGTCCGCGAGCTTGGAGGAGGCCGCCGCGCGCTCCTGCTTGAGGACGCGCTGCTTGGCGGCCATCAGCCGGAGCGTGTCGGCCTGCTTGGCGCTCAGCTGGCTGAGCCGGGAGGCCCGGTCCAGGTAGGTGTCGGGGTCCGAGGTGAGGAGCAGCTGGAGCGTGGGGTCGATCGAGCCGGTGCGGTACTGCGAGGTGGCTATCAGGCCGAGGGCGCCGCGCATCCGGTTGAACTCGTCCTGGCCGCGCGCGACCTTGTCCTGGAGCTCACTGACCTGCTTCTCCAGCTTGTCGTGCTGCTCCTTGGCCCCGTTGTACTTCTCGGTGGCCTGCTCGGCCTCTTCGTAGAGCTTGTCGACCTGGTCCTTGGCCTCGGACTTCGACAGCTTGGTGTCGGCGTGCGCGGCCTGCGCGGACAGGGCGACGGCCATGGCCGCGGTCGCGGTCAGCACGGTGGCCCGAGTGCGGCTCGGCTTCTTGGGACGACGGTGGGACGCCACGGAGACGAGCTCCTTCTACTCTGGGCCGCCCGCCGCGCGAATTCCTGGGGCGCGGCGGGACCTTCACCGCACACCCCGAACGAGTGATTCCGCGAATGAAGGTTCGAGGCATGACCCTAGTGACCACCGTCGCCACCGTTCAAATTTTCTTGCGAAAAATCTTTGTCAGCGGTACATCCTTTACCAACCTGACACAGTCGGTAATGACCACTTGACGGTCAGGTGCGGGCAAGTCGCTTGAGCAGCAAGGCCGATGCCACCGGCCGCGCCCCCGCCTTGGCCACCCCGTCCGCCACCTCGCGGTCCGTGGAGACCACCACGACCGGCCGGCCCGGCGGCTCGGCCCGCACGAGCTGACGGATCAGCTCGTCCGCCGTCACACCCGGCTTGCTGAACAGCACCCGCACCCCGCGCGGCGGCGCCAGCAGCACCGGGGCGGCCAGCTCCGCGCCGTCGAAGACGCACGTGACCTCGGCGCCGCTCTGCGCGGCCAGCATCGCGAGCCCGCCCAGCAGCCGCAGCCGCTGCTTGTCCAGCGGCATCGTCGGATAGCCGGTCTTGGTGACGTTGTAGCCGTCGACGAGCAGATGCGTCTGAGGCAGCGCCAGCAACTGGTCCAGCAGCGCCGGATCCGTCTCCGACAGCGCCCGCGTCGCGATGTCCCGGGGCGTCATCGTGCCCGGCCGCACCGCGTCCACCGTGTCCGCCGGCGGCACCGAGACCGGCGGCAGCGCCAGCTCGCGGCGCAGCCCCTGCGCCGCGTCCAGCACGGTGTCCAGCAGCAGCCGCAGCCGGACGTCCTCCACGCTGCGACCCTCGCGCGTCGCCCGGCGGCTCGCCTCCAGGGCCGCCTCGGCCTCCGCGAGCCGGGCCTTGGCCCGGCGCGCCTCGCCCTGCGCCGCCGCCTTCTCGGCGGCGGCCTCGGCGCGCAACGCCTCCAGCTCGCCCTGGGCCTTGCGCAGCGCCGCCTCGCCGCGCCGCACATCGCTCTGCGCGCTGCGCAGCTTGCGGTGCAACGACTCGGCGTCCCGCCGGACGGCCTCCAGCTCGGCCCGGACCCGGTCGGCCTCGGCCTTCGCCTCCGCCCGCGCCGCCGCCAGCTCCTCGCGCAGCCGCGTCAGCTCGTGCCGGGCCTCCTCGTCGGCCCGCTCGGCGCTCGCCCGGGCCGCCTCCTCGCCCGCCGCCGTGACCAGCTTGACCCAGCCGGCCGGCCGCAGCACGAACGCCATGGCGGCCACGTCCTCCGGATCGGCGGCCGCCGGCGGCGAACCGGCCTCCAGGGCCTCCGCCAGCTCGGAACCGGTCTCCCGCAGCCGCGCGGAGATCCGCTGCCGGAAGGCCGAG
This sequence comes from Streptomyces luteoverticillatus, assembly GCF_003970715.1. NCBI lineage: Bacteria > Bacillati > Actinomycetota > Actinomycetes > Kitasatosporales > Streptomycetaceae > Streptomyces > Streptomyces luteoverticillatus. The sequence continues at coordinate 1,984,484 of NZ_CP034587.1, forward strand.
TCGCTCTCCACGGCCGCGGCCATGGCGTTCCCCGCGAACTTGGCCCGGCGGGAGGGGGTGAACCGGGCATACTGCCGCAACTGGGCGGGCAGTTCCGCGACCGTCAGCCCGCCGAACGCCTCCGCGACGAGCCCGATGACCCGCCGCCGGATGCCTTCGGGCAGCGGACGGTCGAGCACCTCGCTGACGCCGTCGTCGGCCCCGCCGGCGTCACCGGCCGCCTCCACGCCGTCCGTGTGCTCCACCACCGCTTATCGCTCCCGTTCGTCAGGCATCGGCGCCCGGCCGGGCCACCAGCTCGATCTGGTCGACGGCGTTGCACCAGCGGCAACGCACGGACTCGATCGTCTCACTGACGATCTCGCGCTCCTCCACCGCGGGCTCCCCCGCCAGGTCGAGGTGCACGAACTCCACGGCTTTGGTCGTCCGCGTGACGTCGAAACGCGTGAGGTTGCCGCACAGGGTGCAGCGCCACCGGTTCCCGGCTGTCGGCTGGGGAACAACGCCCATCGTGTCGTCCGTCCTCGTCTGTGGTCCGCGGGGTGCTCCCCGTAACCCTACGGCCTGCCGGTTGCCGGGCGCGGGGCGTGCGGCCCGCACGGACGGCCCGGCGAGGCGCTCTGCACGGGTTGCGCCCGGTACGCCATGATCTGGCCATGATCGAAACGGCAGGGCGCCCGGGCCACCCGGACACCCCGTGGGTGACCTGGACGATCCTGGCCGTCTGCGGCGCGGTCTTCCTGATCGGCCCCGTCTCCGGCCTGAATCCGGTCTACGGCACCGGACCCGGACTGCCGGCCGCCCAGACCGACTACTTCGCGCACTGGGGGGTCGTGCCGCAGGAGCTCCTCCACGGCTCCCCCTGGGCTCTGCGCACCCCGCTCACCGCGCTCTTCGTGCACGGGAACTGGCTGCATCTGCTGGGGAACATGCTCTTCCTCTACGTCTTCGGCGCCATGACCGAGGCCCACCTGGGCCGTGCCGCGTTCCTCTGCTGCTACCTCCTCACCGGCTATCTCGCCCTCTTCGGCTACGCGGCCGTGCACGCCCACTCCGAACGCACGCTCGTGGGCGCGTCGGGAGCCATCTCCGGGGTGCTCGGCGCGTTCCTCTATCTCTTCCCCAGGGCGCGGGTCACCAGCCTCTTCCCGTTCCTGTTCTTCCTGCCGCTGCGCTTCCCCGCGTGGGCCGTACTGCTGTTCTGGTTCGCGCTCCAGTGGCTGGCGACGGGGACGGACGCGGGGCGCCCCGGGGTCGCCTATCTGGCCCACGTCGTGGGATTCGCACTCGGATTCGGCTACGCCTGGGGGCTTCGCACACCTGCGGCTAGAGTGAAGGGCGCAGCCAGGTCCACCGAAGGAGACAAACCGACGTGATCACTTCGATCGTGCTCATCAAGACCGACGTGGACCGGATTCCCGAGATCGCCGAGAACATCGCCGCCATCGAGGGCGTGAGCGAGGTCTACTCGGTCACCGGCGGGGCCGACCTGATCGCGATGGTCCGCGTGGCCCGGCACGACGACCTCGCGGACCTCATCCCGGGCCGCATCAGCAAGGTCCCGGGCGTGGCCTCGACGGAGACCCACATCGCGTTCCGCACGTACTCCCAGCACGACCTGGAAGCGGCCTTCGCGATCGGCCTCGACAACTAACCGGGCCCCGAAGGGGCGCGGGGCTGTGACACTATGCGGCTCCGCCGCGTGGGCGCGCTCAGCCCAAGCCGACCCGCGGCCGAACCGCAACGCACCGCCCACCCTCGGTGCGGTAGCTCCACCGAGCCCCCTCGGTGACGAGCTCCCGTACAGCCCGTACGAACCGCTCGACGTGCTCATCGGGCGTCCCCGCCCCAAAGCTCACCCGAATGGCATTCAGCGACCGCCCGTCGGACGGCCCGCACTCGCCGGGCGCCCCCCGATCGCCGTCCAGCAGGACGCGGACGAGCGGATGCGCGCAGAAAAGCCCATCCCGCACCCCGATCCCATACTCCGCTGAGAGCGCCGCCGCGAAGTGCGAGCTGTTCCAGCCGTCCACGACGAACGAGAGCACCCCCACACGCGGGGCGTCCGCGCCGAACAGCGACAGCACCCGCACCCCCGGGACGTCCGCCAACCCGGCCCGCACCCGCGCGATCAGCTCCCGTTCACGCTCGACCAGCCGGTCGAAGCCGGTCTCCTGGAGCGCCTTGCAGGCGGCGGCGATGGCGTAGGCCCCGATGACGTTGGGCGAACCGGCCTCGTGCCGGGCCACGGTGTCGTGCCACTCGACCTCGACGCCGCCCTCGGCGTCGCGGGCCACCCTGCGGCTGGCGCCGCCACCCGCCAGATACGGCTCGGCCTCCCGCAGCCAGTCGGCCCGCCCCGCGAGGACGCCGGCGCCGAACGGCGCGTACAGCTTGTGCCCGGAGAAGGCGACCCAGTCGACGTCCCACCCGGCGACGTCCACGGGGTGGTGCGGCGCCAACTGGGCGGCGTCCAGCACGATGCGCGCGCCGTGCGCGTGCGCGGCCGCCGCCAGCTCCCGTACCGGCCACAGCTCGCCGGTCACATTGGACGCGCCGGTCACGCAGACCAGCGCCGGGCCATACGGCTCCCGGTCGGCGAGCGCCCGCTCCAGCGTCTCGACGGCCTCCGCCGGTGAACGCGGGGCGTCGAGGTAGGTGACCTCGGCGTCCCGCCACGGCAGCAGGGCCGCGTGGTGCTCGGTCTCGAAGACGAACACCCGGCATCCGGCGGGCAGTACGGACGCCAGCAGGTTCAGCGAGTCCGTGGTGGAGCGGGTGAAGACCACCTGGTCGCCCTCGCGGCAGCCGAGGAAGCCGGCGACGGTGGCCCGGCATCCTTCGAACAGGTCGGTCGACAGCTGCGACAGGTACCCGGCGCCCCGGTGGACGCTGCCGTAGTAGGGCGCGTAGGCGGCGACGTCGTCCCACACCCGCCGCAACGCCGGTGCGCTGGCGGCGTAGTCGAGCGCGGCGTAGGTCACCTCGCCCCCGGTGACGAGCGGTACGCGGACGTCGTGACCGAGGACGGGCAGCGGCTCGACGGTAGTGACAACAGGGCATGCGGACATGGCGAATTCTCCCGGCAGGGGTGATGGATGAAGGCGTACCGGAGAAGGGGCCGGAACGGCCCTAGAGCATTCGCTGCAACACGGAAGGGTCTCCCTCGACAACCAGGATCCCTGGCGAGGGATCCGCGCTTGCCGCAGACGTCTGCCTGCGGCCTGGTCATCACCCGGGGCACCCCGCCACGGAAGGAGGGTTGCCGGACAGCAAGCCGGGGCCGAAACGCTGTCACTCGTGACCTGCGCAGCATCATGCCACAGGATCTTGAATGCGCAAGGGCGCGGTCCGCGATGCGGACCGCGCCCTTGAGGGGAGACTCAGCGGTTGCTGGCCTCCACCCACTTCTCCAGCACCCGCCGGGCCGCGCCCGAGTCGATGGACTCGGCCGCCCGCGCCATCCCGGCGCGGATCCGCTCCGTGAGGGGCTCGTCCGTCGGCGTCAGGGCGGCCAGCGCGGCGGCGGAGTTGAGCAGCACCGCGTCCCGGACCGGGCCGGTCTCCCCGGCGAGCAGCCGGCGGGCCACATCCGCGTTGTACGAGGCGTCGGCGCCCCGCAGCGCCTCGATGGGCACCAGGTCGACGCCGACGTCCCGGGGGTCGAAGGACTCCTCCCGCACCTGGCCGTCCCCCACGATCCACACCCGCGAGGTGGCCGTCGTGGTGAGCTCGTCGAGCCCGTCGTCGCCGCGGAAGACCAGCGCGGAGGAGCCGCGTTCGGCCAGCACCCCGGCCAGGATCGGCGCCATCCGGGCGTCCGCGACGCCGGTCGCCTGGGCCTTGACCCGCGCGGGGTTGGTCAGCGGGCCCAGGACGTTGAAGGTCGTGCGGATGCCCAGCTCACGGCGGGCGGGGGCCACATACCGCAGGGCGGGGTGGAACTTCACCGCGAAACAGAAGGTGATGCCGGCCTCCTCGGCCACCTCCACCACCCGGCGCGGGGTCAGCTCCAGATTGACCCCGAGCTTCTCCAGGACGTCCGAGGCGCCGCTCGCGGAGGACGCGGCGCGGTTGCCGTGCTTGACGACCTTCGCCCCGGCGCCCGCGACGACGATCGAGGACATGGTGGAGATGTTGACGGTCTTGGCGCCGTCGCCGCCGGTGCCCACGATGTCGACGCTCGGGCCGGGCACCTCGATGAGATTGGCGTGCCGGTACATCGCCCGGACCAGGCCGGAGATCTCGGCGACCGTCTCGCCCTTGGCCCGCAGGGCGACGGCGAAGCCCGCGATCTGGGCGTCGGTGGCCTCCCCGCGCATGATCCGGTCCATGGCCCAGGCCGTGTCGTCGGCGCCGAGGTCCACTCCGCCGAGCAGGGCGTCCAGGAGGCCCGGCCAGGTGTGGGCCACCGAGCGCTCGCCGCCTGTCGGGGTCACGTTCATGGTCCACACTCCTGGTGGTCGGTCCCTGGTGGGGGCCGCCCTGGGCCCCCGTTACGCGGTCCAGCCTATCCACGTCCGGGAACGGCGAAGAGCCCCGTCCAGTACTGGACGGGGCTCCTGCCGTGGCGATCAGCGATCAGCTGTGGGGATCAGTGGTGGCCGTGGCCGCTCGTGATCTCCTGGTACTCCTCCGCGGTGGCCTTGGGGATGTGGGTCCCCTCGCCGTAGAAGCCCTTCGAGAGCTTCACGCGGAGCTTCTGGCCGGCGCCGATCTTGCGCGCCACGCCGTTCTCGTCGACCTCCGGCTCCAGCTCGAGCGGCCTGGGCTGCTCGTGCGCCGTGAGGGTGTGCATCTGCTCCTGCGAGATCGGCTCGTGGATCTCCACGAACTCACCGTGCGGCAGGCGCTTGATGATGCCCGACTCGCGGCCGTGCAGCACCTTCTCCTTGTCGCGGCGCTGGAGACCCATGCAGATCCGGCGCGTGGCGATGAAGGCGAGGACCGGGCCGACGAAGAAGCCGATCCGGACGAACCAGGTGATGGCGTTGATCGACAGGTGGAAGTGGGTGGCCCACAGGTCGTTTCCACCACCGACCAGCAGCACCAGGTACCAGGTCAGCCAGGCGACACCGAACGCGGTGCGCGTCGGGGCGTTGCGCGGGCGGTCCAGCAGGTGGTGCTCACGCTTGTCGCCGGTGACCCAGGACTCGATGAACGGGTAGACGGCGATGGCGGCCAGCACCAGCGGGAAGATCATCAGCGGGATGAACACGCCCAGGACGAGCGTGTGGCCCCACAGGTTGATCTCCCAGCCCGGCATCACACGGATGAGGCCCTCGGAGAAGCCCATGTACCAGTCGGGCTGGGCGCCGGTGGACACCTGGTCCGGGCGGTACGGGCCCATGGCCCAGATCGGGTTGATCGACGCGAGGCCGGCGATGGCCGCGATCACACCGAAGACCAGGAAGAAGAAGCCTCCGGCCTTGGCCATGTAGACCGGCAGCAGCGGCATGCCGACCACGTTGTTGTTCGTCCGGCCGGGGCCGGGGAACTGGGTGTGCTTGTGGTAGAAGACCAGGATCAGGTGCGCCACCAGCAGGCCGAGCATGACGCCCGGCAGCAGCAGGACGTGGATCGAGAAGAACCGCGGCACGAAGTCCGAGCCGGGGAACTCGCCCCCGAACAGGAACATCGAGACGTAGGTGCCGACGATCGGGATGGAGAGGATCGCTCCCTCCATGAACCGGACACCGGTGCCCGAGAGCAGGTCGTCCGGCAGCGAGTAACCGGTGAAACCGGTGAACATGCCGAGGACCAGCAGCAGGAAGCCGAAGACCCAGTTGACCTCACGCGGCTTGCGGAACGCGCCGGTGAAGAAGACGCGCATCATGTGCACGAGCATGGCCGCGACGAAGATGAGCGCCGCCCAGTGGTGGATCTGCCGGATGAGCAGACCACCGCGGACGTCGAAGCTGATGTCCATGGTCGACTTGAACGCCTCGGACATCCGCATGCCCTGCATGGGGACGTACGAGCCGTGGTAGACGACCTCGTTCATGCTGGGGTGGAAGAACAGCGTCAGATACACACCCGTGAGGATGATGATCATGAAGCTGTAGAGGCAGACCTCACCCAGCATGAAGGACCAGTGGTCCGGGAAGATCTTCCGCATGTTGACCTTGGCCAGGCTGTAGATGCCCAGTCGGCCGTCGGCCCAGTCGGCGACCCGCTCGCCCGCGGGTGCCTTGCGGCGGTTGTCAGTGGTGGCAGTACTCATCCGCGCTCCCAGTACGCAGGACCGACGGGCTCGGAGAAGTCGCCCATGGCCTCAAGGTAGCCCTTGTCATTGACCTTGATCCGCAGCTGCGGAAGGGCGTGGCCGGCCGGGCCGAAGATCACTCGACCGCCGTCGGAGAGGTCGAAGGTCGACTGGTGGCACGGGCACAGCACGTGGTGCGTCTGCTGCTCGTAGAGGCTGATCGGGCAGCCGACGTGGGTGCAGATCTTGGAGTACGCGACGATGCCGTCGGCGGACCAGTCCAGGGACTTCTTGTCCTTGATGTTCTCCGGGCGGAGCCGGACGATCATCAGGGCGGCCTTGGCGATCTGCTTCTGGAAGTCGTGGTCCTCCTCCGACATGCCCTCGGGCATGGCGAAGGTGAGGGAGCCGACCTGGACGTCCTCCGGGCGCAGCGGCTGCAGCGTGTTCTGGTTGATGAGCATCTTGCCCTCGGACCAGGCGGTCTTGCGCAGCTTGGTGCCGGGCAGCGGACCGAGGTCGCGGAGCAGCATCACACCGGAGAGCGGCACCAGGGCCAGCGCGCCGAACATGGTGTTGCGCAGCAGCTTGCGGCGGCCGAAGGTCGACTCCTCGGCGCCCGCCTTGAAGTCGGCCAGCACCTTGGCCTTGACCTCCGGGGAGGCCTCGATCGGGTGCCGCTCGTCGGCGTGCTCGACGTCGGACATCAGGGTGCGGGCCCAGTGGACCGCGCCCGCGCCGATGCAGAACAGCGCCACGCCGAGGGTCAGGCCCAGCGCGAAGTTCAGGGCGCTGATGTGACCGATCGGGAAGACGTAGATGCTCTTGTCGACCGGGAGGGACACATAGGCGGCGATGAAGCCGACCGTGGCCAGCATGGACAGCAGGAACAGGAACGCGACCACGCGCTCGGAGCGCTGGGCGGCCCGCTCGTCGATGTCCTGCTTGCGGTGCTCGTGCGGCGGCAGCCCCGGGTCGGCGAACGGGTCGTCGGCGGTGGCTACGGCACCGTGCGCGTCGCCCTGCGCGGCGGGCAGGGTCTCTTCAGGAATGTCTTGGCTACTCATGACTTCTTGGCCTTAGCGGTGTGGGCCGCGACCCAGATGGCGACGGCGATCAGGGCGCCGAGACCGAAGATCCACGCGAACAGACCCTCGCTGACCGGGCCGAGCCCGCCCAGCTCGAGACCGCCCGGGCTCTTGGTCTTGTCGCTGTTGACCGTGTCGAGGTACGCGATGATGTCCTTCTTGTTCTTCTCCGACATGGTGGTGTCGGGGAAGGAAGGCATGTTCTGCGGGCCCGTCTGCATGGCCTCGTAGATGTGCTTCGGGTTGACGCCCTCGAGCGACGGGGCGTACTTGCCGTTGGAGAGCGCGCCGCCCTTGCCGGTGAAGTTGTGGCACTGGGCGCAGTTCGTGCGGAAGAGCTCGCCGCCCTTCGCGATGTCGGCGCCCTCCGGGCTGTACTGGCTCTTGGTCGGCTGGGCCGGGCCCGCGCCGAGGGAGGCGATGTACGCGGCCAGCTGGTCGATCTCGGCCTGGGAGTAGATCGCCTTCTTGCGGGGCGCCTGGGCGCCCTGCTGCTGGAGCGGCATACGGCCGGTGGCGACCTGGAAGTCGACGGCGGCGGCGCCCACGCCGACCAGGCTCGGCCCGTCGGTGGTGCCCTGACCGCCGGTGCCGTGGCAGCTTGCGCAGCCCACGGAGTAGAGCTTCTTGCCCTCCTCGATGGCGAGGGACTGGGCGCTGTCATCGGCCTTGGCCGTGTCGGCCGGCGCGAACGCGGCGTACAGCCCCCCAGTTACCGCCAGCGCGAAGAGTAGGACGACGACCGCCGCCAGCGGATGGCGTCGTCGTGCGGAGAGCTTTTTCACGGATTACCCCGGTGTCAGGATCTTCTGCGTCGATCTGGACTGTTGGTCCGGTGCGGGACAGGACCGATTACTTGATCAAGTAGATCGTGGCGAAGAGGCCGATCCACACCACGTCGACGAAGTGCCAGTAGTAGGACACGACGATGGCCGCCGTCGCCTGGTGGTGGGTGAACCTCTTGGCCGCGTACGTCCTGCCCAGGACCAGCAGGAAGGCGATGAGACCGCCCGTCACGTGCAGGCCGTGGAAGCCGGTCGTCAGGTAGAAGACCGAGCCGTACGGGTCCGAGGAGAGGGAGAGGCCCTCTTCCTTGACCAGGGCGGTGTACTCGTAGACCTGGCCGCCGATGAAGATGGCACCCATCACGAAGGTGATCACGAACCACATGCGCAGCTTCTTCACGTCACCGCGCTCGGCGGCGAAGACGCCGAGCTGGCAGGTGAGGGAGGAGAGCACCAGGATCGTGGTGTTGGTGGCCGAGAACGGAAGGTTCAGCGCGGACGCCATTTCCTTCCAGTGGTCGGGGCCGGTCACCGATCGCAGGGTGAAGTACATCGCGAAGAGGGCCGCGAAGAACATCAGCTCGGAACTCAGCCAGATGATGGTTCCGACGCTGGTGAGGTTCGGTCGATTGACCGACGGGTGCGCGTGCCCGGTATCTGTTGCTGTTGCTGTCGCCACGACCGACATTATGTCGGTCGCTTATCTCGCGCTCACCCCGGGGGGTGCCGTTCGGTGTGTCAAGACCGTATGGCCAGCTCGTATGGCCCATTGGGCCGGTCCCCCAAAGGGAGGAAGCGGCACTTCGGGCGCCTCGCGGGAGCCGTCGACCCCTCCTGCTCGGCGGTCTTCGCGGAGTAGCATCCGCGCACAACAGCCCTGCCTGCCCACGAGCATGGAGGAACGATGCGGACGACCGCCACGGTGCTGGTCTACAGCGACGACGCGAGCAAGCGGGAGCAGGTGCGGCTGGCCGCGGGGCGGCGGCCGGCCGCCGACGTGCCGGAGGTGCGCTATCTGGAGTGCGCGACCCTGCCCGCGGTCCTGCGGACCCTGAAGGAGCACCGGGTGGACGTGTGCGTCCTGGACGGCGAGACGGCGCCCGCGGGCGGCATGGGGGTGTGCAGGCAGCTGAAGGACGAGGTGTTCCGCTGCCCGCCGGTGCTGCTGCTCATCGGCCGTCCGCAGGACGCCTGGCTGGCCACCTGGAGCAGGGCCGACGCGGCTGTCACCCATCCGGTGGATCCGGTGGCCCTGGCGGGGGCGCTGGCGGGGCTGCTGAGGCAGCGGCAGTCGGTGGACGCCTGACGGGCGCGGGCGCGCGGGGCTAGATGCGGGGGCGCAGCCGGGCCGTGTCGGCCGGGCCGGTGCCCTCGCGTTTCCCGGCGGTCAGGGCGCTGCCCTCGCGCCACTGCTTCCAGGGCATGTTCCAGTCGCCGAAGCCGTTGTCGAAGGGCGTCATGGTGGCCCCGGCGCTGCCCACGACCTTGACGATGTCGCCGACGCGCACGTTGTCGAAGAACCACTTGGCGTTGGCGGTGCTCATGCCCGTGCAGCCGTGGCTGACGTTGTCCGCCCCCTGCGAGCCCTCGGACCAGGGGGCGGCGTGGACGTATTCGCCGCTCCACGTGACCCGGGTGGCCCAGTAGACGGGCAGGTCGTAGGCGTCCGAACTGCCCTCGGAGATGCCGATGCTGGTGCCGCGCATCCGTACGAAGGCTTCCTGGCCCAGGACGACCTTGACCCCGTTGCGGGTGGCGTAGCCGGGCTTGCCGGTGGTCACGGGGATGGAGCGGAGCTCCTGGCCGTTCTTGAGGACCGTCATGTAGTGGGCGCTGGCGTCGGTGACGGCCTCCACCCGGTCGCCGGTGGTGAGCCGTACGCCCTTGACGGGGCCGCCGTAGAGGCCGCTGCCGACCTTGATGCCCTCCAGGGTGGCGCGCACGTCGATGGTGGCGTGGGCGGGCCAGTACTCCTGCGGGCGGTAGTGGAGGGTCTTGTTGTCCACCCAGTACCAGGAGCCCTGGACGGCGGGTTCGGACTCCACCTTGAGGGTGCGTTCGACGACGGCGCGGGCGGCCGGGTCCTGGACGGGCTCGCTGAGCTCGGCGGTGATGGGCTGCCCGACGCCGTAGGTGCCGTTCTGCGGGCCGAACGCGACCCGGAGCACCCTGTTGGCCCGGCTGGTCTCGAAATCCATCGTCCGGCGGCCCTGGGCCCCGTCCTCGTCCTCCGTGCTGACGCGCACGGTGTAGCGCACCCCGGCGGACAGGGCGCCGGTGCTGCGCCAGCGGGAGCCGTCGGCGTCCAGGTCGCCCTTGACGCGCCGGCCGGAGGCGTCCGTGACGGTCACGTCCGTGATGCGGTCGCCGCCCTCGGCGGTCACCTCGACGGGCCTGCCGGGATCCGCCTTCTGGCCGTCCCCGGCGCCGCCGGCCAGGCCGACGTCCGTGGCGTCGTAGGGCTCGTCGGCCAGCGGGTTCGACGAGCCGCCGCACGCGGTGACCACCACCAGGGCCACGGAGGACAGCAGCAGGGTCCAGAAGGGCACCGTGCCGTGTCGGGGTGACTGACTCATGGTCACACCGTAGGAAGGATCGACGCGCGCGGCTTCCGGTGCGAGTGCACACGGGTGAACGGCGCACACGGGTGAACGACGCGACGGGCCCCGCGCACCGTGAGGTGCGCGGGGCCCGTCGTGTACTGCGCGGGAACTACTGGTTCTGGTTCTCGCCTCGGTAGAACTCGAACACCCAGCCGAAGAGGCCGATCAGGATGATCGGGGCCGAGAAGTACATGAGCCACCAGCCGAAGCAGATGCTCATGAAGGCGAGGGCGCCACCGACCGCCAGGGAGAGCGGCTGCCAGCTGTGCGGGGCGAAGAAGCCCAGCTCGCCGGCGTCGTCGGCGACGTCCGCCTCCTTGTTGTCCTGGGCACCCGCGTCCACCCGGCGCGCGGTGAACGCCAGGTAGTAGCCGACCATGATGCACAGGCCGAAGGACATGAAGAGCGCGGTCGTGCCGACCGTCTCCTTCGACCACACGCCATAGACGATCGCCATGGCGAGGATGAAGACGGAGAGCCAGATGAACATCTTGCCCTGGATCTTCACTTGCCGGCCTCCTTGCCACCCGCGAGGGCCTTCTCGCCCGCGAGGTTCTCTTCGAGCTCCAGGGCCGCGATCTCCGGGTGGTGGAGGTCGAACGCGGGGGATTCGGAGCGGATGCGCGGCAGCGTGAGGAAGTTGTGCCGCGGCGGCGGGCAGGAGGTCGCCCACTCCAGCGAGCGGCCGTAGCCCCACGGGTCGTCGACCTCGACCTTCTTGCCGTACTTGGCGGTCTTCCAGACGTTGTAGAAGAACGGCAGGATCGACAGGCCCAGCAGGAAGGAGCTGATGGTCGAGATGGTGTTCAGCGTGGTGAAGCCGTCGGAGGCGAGGTAGTCCGCGTAACGACGCGGCATGCCCTCGGCACCCAGCCAGTGCTGCACCAGGAACGTGCCGTGGAAGCCCACGAACAGCGTCCAGAAGGTGATCTTGCCCAGGCGCTCGTCCAGCATCTTGCCGGTGAACTTCGGCCACCAGAAGTGGAAGCCGGAGAACATCGCGAAGACCACGGTGCCGAAGATGACGTAGTGGAAGTGCGCGACGACGAAGTACGAGTCCGAGACGTGGAAGTCCATCGGCGGCGAGGCCAGGATGACACCGGTCAGACCACCGAAGGTGAAGGTGATCAGGAAGCCGACGGCCCACAGCATCGGGGTCTCGAAGGACAGCGAGCCCTTCCACATGGTGCCGATCCAGTTGAAGAACTTCACACCGGTCGGAACCGCGATGAGGAACGTCATGAAGGAGAAGAACGGCAGGAGTACGCCACCGGTGACATACATGTGGTGCGCCCACACGGTCACGGAAAGACCGGCGATGGAAATCGTCGCCGCGATGAGGCCCCAGTAACCGAACATCGGCTTCCGGGAGAACACCGGAATGACCTCGGAAATGATGCCGAAGAACGGCAGCGCGATGATGTACACCTCGGGGTGTCCGAAGAACCAGAAGAGGTGCTGCCAGAGCAGTGCTCCACCGTTTTCCGCACTGAATACCTGGGCCCCGAATTTACGGTCCGCCTCCAGGGCGAACAGCGCGGCGGCCAGCACCGGGAAGGCGAGCAGGACCAGCACACCGGTCAGCAGCACGTTCCAGGTGAAGATCGGCATGCGGAACATCGTCATGCCGGGCGCGCGCATGCAGATGATCGTGGTGATGAAGTTGACCGAACCGAGGATCGTGCCGAAGCCCGAGAAGGCCAGACCCATGATCCACATGTCGGCGCCGACACCCGGCGAACGGACCGCGTCCGACAGCGGGGAGTAGGCGAACCAGCCGAAGTCGGCCGCACCCTGCGGGGTGAGGAAGCCGGCCACCGCGATCAGCGAGCCGAACAGGTACAGCCAGTAGGCGAACATGTTCAGCCGCGGGAACGCCACGTCGGGCGCGCCGATCTGCAGCGGCATGATCCAGTTCGCGAATCCGGCGAACAGCGGCGTCGCGAACATCAGCAGCATGATCGTGCCGTGCATCGTGAACGCCTGGTTGAACTGCTCGTTCGACATGATCTGCGTGCCCGGACGGGCCAGCTCGGCGCGCATGAGGAGCGCCATCAGGCCGCCGATGCAGAAGAACGCGAACGACGTGACCAGATACATCGTGCCGATGGTCTTGTGGTCAGTGGTGGTGAGCCACTTGATCACCTGACTGCCGGGCTGCTTCTGGCGTACGGGCGGTGCTGCCGTGGCTGTTGCGGCGGCGGCACCCTGGGGTTCGTTGAGGATGCTCACTTGTTCTTGGTCTCCGCGTTCTTCGCGTGATCCGTCTGCGCGATGCCCGCCGGCTGGTAACCGGTCTGGCCCTTGGCCGCCAGCTCCTTCAGGTGCGCCTTGTACCGCTCGGGAGAGACGACCTTGACGTTGAAGAGCATCCGGGAGTGGTCCTGGCCGCAGAGCTCGGCACACTTGCCCAGGAAGGTGCCCTCCTTGTTGGGGGTCACCGTGAAGCTGTTGGTGTGGCCCGGAATGACGTCCTGCTTCATCAGGAACGGCACCACCCAGAAGGAGTGGATGACGTCCCGCGAAGTGAGGACGAACTCGACCGTCTCACCCTTGGGCAGCCACAGGGTCGGACCCGGGTTGCCGGTCTGCGGGTTGCGGTCGCCGGGGACGCCGACCTCGTAGACACCCTCCGCTCCCTGCGGCGCCTTCTTCAGGAACCGGTCGGGAATGGCGTTGAGCTCCTTGTTCTCACGGAGCGGCTGCGCCGGGGTGGCCGTGTTGCCGTCGACGTTCTCGATGTAGTTGAACGCCCAGCTCCACTGGAAGCCGACCACGTTCACGACGTGCTGCGGCTTGTCAGGGTTCGTCAGGAGCTTGTTCTCATCACGCGCGGTGAAGTAGAAGAGCACCGAAACGATGATGATGGGGACCACGGTGTACAGCGCCTCGATGGGCATGTTGTACCGGGTCTGCGTGGGGATCTCCACCTTCGACTTGCTGCGCCGGTGGAAGATGACGCTCCAGATAATCAGGCCCCACACCAGGACACCGACCGCGAGAGCCGCGGCCCAGGAGCCCTGCCAGAGGGAGAGGATCCGCGGCGCCTCTTCCGTGACGGGCGTTGGCATGCCGAGGCGGGGGAAGTCCTTCGATGTGCAACCGGTGGCGGTCGCCAGGACAGCGCCCGCGGCCAGCGCCTGCAGCAGCTTCCGCCGCACCGGGCGCCGCGACGAGCGGTCGGAGCCGTTGGGACTCACGTAGCGCCTTCCCGAGAGTCTCGCCCGTGCGGCCGGCTGCGGCCGTCTCGCTGGTCGGTCGCCGGCCCGCTGCGGGCAGGGGTTTGGATGTTTATGCGGACCAAACCCTACTGGACGCTATTTGGGGTCGCGCGGGGAGGGTGCCCAACGCGCCGATCCGGTCCCCGAAGGGGTGGAATCCAGGGCTCCGGAGGCCATCTGGAGGACCGTCAGGAGAGGGCGTCCGCGCAGCCCAGAGCCCTGCGGGCGGCTCCGGCGAGGGGTGGGTGGACGGCACTCCCGGTGGCCCCGGCGACGGCCCTCGCGACGGGCAGCCGAGGACGCCCCCGCGGGTGGCCCGTCCCCGGAGTTAGCGTTCATCTGTGCCCTACTTCGACGCCGCTTCCGCCGCTCCCCTCCACCCGGTCGCCCGCCAGGCGCTGCTCGCCGCCCTCGACGAGGGCTGGGCCGACCCCGCCCGCCTCTACCGCGAAGGCCGCCGCGCCCGGCTGCTGCTGGACGCCGCGCGCGAGGCCTCGGCCGAGGCCGTCGGCTGCCGGCCCGACGAGCTCGCATTCACTCCTTCGGGTACCCGCGCCCTCCACGACGGCATCGCCGGCGCGCTCGCCGGACGCCGCCGGGCCGGCCGCCATCTGGTGGTGTCGGCCGTGGAGCACTCCGCCGTCCTCCATTCGGGCGACGCGCTGGAGGCGGAGGGCGGCAGCGTCACCCGCGTTCCCGTGGACCGATCCGGCCGCGTCGACCCCGCCGGCTACGCGGCGGCCCTGCGCCCCGACACCGCGCTCGCGGCCCTCCAGTCCGCCAACCACGAGGTGGGCACCGAGCAGCCCGTCGCCGAGGTCGCCGGGGCGTGCCGGGAGGCGGGGGTGCCGCTGCTGGTGGACGCCGCGCAGTCGCTCGGCTGGGGCCCGGTGGCCCCCGGCTGGTCGCTGCTGACCGCCAGCGCCCACAAGTGGGGCGGGCCGGCCGGGGTGGGCCTGCTGGCCGTGCGCAAGGGCGTACGGTTCGCGGCACGCGGACCGGTGGACGAACGGGAGTCCGGCCGCGCCCCGGGCTTCCCCGACCTCCCGGCGGTCGTCGCCGCCGCGGCCTCGCTGCGGGCCGTGCGCGCGGAGGCGGCGGAGGAGGCCGCGCGGCTGCGGGCCCTGGTCGACCGGATCCGCGCCCGGGTGCCCGAGCTCGTCCCGGACGTGGAGATCGTCGGCGACCCGGTGCGGCGGCTGCCGCACCTGGTGACGTTCTCCTGCCTCTACGTGGACGGGGAAACGTTGCTGCACGCGCTGGACCGGGAGGGTTTCTCGGTCTCGTCGGGGTCGTCATGCACCTCCAGCACGCTGGAGCCGAGCCATGTGCTGCGGGCGATGGGGGTGCTGTCGGAGGGGAACGTGCGGGTGTCTCTGCCTCGGGGGGCTTCTTCGGAGGACGTGGAGGCGTTCCTCGGCGTCCTGCCGGGGGTGGTCGCTTCGGTGCGCGAGCGTCTTGGTGCGCCGTCCGATGCCGCGCCCTCGGCGGGCGGTACGGCCGAGGAGCTCGTCCTCGACTCGCTCGGGAAGCGGTGTCCGATTCCGGTGATCGAGCTGGCGAAGGTCATCGGGGATGTGCCCGTCGGTGGCGTCGTCACCGTGCTGTCGGACGACGAGGCCGCGCGGCTCGACATCCCCGCGTGGTGCGAGATGCGGGGGCAGGAGTACGTCGGGGAGCGGGCCGCTGAGCGCGGGGTCGCGTATCGGGTGCGGCGCCGCGCCTGACGCCGCCGCTACCGCGGCGGTGTTTCGCCCACCCGCCCGCCCGATTGCCCGGCATCGACGTTTCCGGGTGAACGGGCGGGCGGGTGGGCGAAACGGGGGTGTGGGGGGCGGAGCCCCCCACAGGGGTCAGGCCAGGTGGGCCTGGACTTCGGCCGCCGCCTCGTGGCCGTACGCCTTCGCGAACCGCTCCATGAAGTGGCCGCGCCGCAGCTCGTACTCCTGCGTGCCCAGCGTCTCGATGACGAGCGTCGCGAGCATGCAGCCCAGCTGGGCCGCGCGCTCCAGCGACAGCTCCCAGGTGACGCCCGCGAGGAAGCCCGCGCGGAAGGCGTCGCCCACGCCGGTCGGGTCGACCTTGGCCTCCTCCTGGGCGGGGGCGACCTCGATCACCGGCTCGCCGAGGCGCTCGATGCGCACGCCCTGGGCGCCCAGCGTGGTGACGCGGGTGCCGACCTTGGCCAGGATCTCCTCGCCCGTCCAGCCCGTCTTGGACTCGATGAGCGCCTTCTCGTACTCGTTGGTGAAGAGGTATGCCGCGCCGTCGATCAGCACCCGGATGTCGTCGCCGTCGAGGCGGGCGAGCTGCTGGGAGGGGTCGGCCGCGAAGGGGATGGCGCGGGCGCGGCACTCCTCGGTGTGGCGCAGCATCGCCTCGGGGTCGTCCGCGCCGATCAGGACCAGGTCCAGGCCGCCGACGCGGTCGGCGACGGGCTGGAGCTCGATCTGCCGGGCCTCGCTCATCGCGCCGGTGTAGAAGGACGCGATCTGGTTGTGGTCGGTGTCCGTGGTGCACACGAAGCGGGCGGTGTGGAGGACCTCGGAGATGTGCACGGAGGCGGTGTCGACGCCGTGGCGGTCGAGCCAGGCGCGGTAGTCCGCGAAGTCGGCGCCGGCGGCGCCCACCAGGACCGGCTTGAGACCGAGCAGACCCATGCCGAAGCAGATGTTCGGGCCCACGCCACCGCGCCGGACGTCGAGCTCGTCGACGAGGAAGGAGAGGGAGACCGTGTGCAGCTGGTCCGCCACGAGCTGATCGGCGAAACGGCCGGGGAAGGTCATCAGGTGGTCGGTGGCGATGGAGCCGGTGACAGCGATACGCACGACGGGTCTGCTCCCTGGGGGGCGGTAACTGTGGATGACATGAACGACGGCTCTCAAGCAGAGCCACACCACGCTACCGGGTTCCGGCCGGATGACCAGGTCCGCTTCCCGCCACTCGGTACGTAAATCTACCTAATAGTAGGTCTTTCATCGCGGGCTCTCCCATGCGTACGGTGCGGATATGCCGAAGACTGTGAAGGACGTCACTCCGCACGTCTCCGCACCCGACCCGGAGTCCCTGGCCGGACTGCGCGAGGACTGCGCACGGATGGCACGCGACTGGACCGTTCCCCCCGCCTCCCGGGAGACGCGGCGGGTGGGGAGGACGCCGATCTCGCTCATCCACGGGGTCTCTGTGCCCGCCCGCTCCGCCCGGCTGCTGGACGGAATGTCCGAGTACGGCGACTGAGACGGCCACCGGGGCCCTCCCGGCGAACCACTCGGTGGAACCGCTCGCTCCTGCGCTCCGTCCAAGCGCCGTCCCCCTCCCGGGGGAGGTGGCTGTACATCACTTTGAGCGGAGCGAAGGAGCGATGTGGTGAGCACCGAGGGCGGCGGTCCGGGCGGCGGCCCCGAGAATCGGCGGCGCAGGCACTCGCCGCTGGCGGTGGCGTCGGTGGCGGCGGCCGTGCTGCTGGCGGGTGGCGGAGGCGCGTACTGGGCGGCGACGGCGACGGGCGGTGCCGGCGGCACCCCACCCCGGGCGGCCGACACCGGGGGCACTCCCCCGCCGCTCGCGCTGGACGGCTACGGCCGGACGAGCGGCTCCGGCGGCCCGTCGCAGGGCATCGCGCCCGGCGAGCCGGACCCCCACGGGATGCGCTACCGGGCGGAGGGAAAGCTGCCGGACGGGCCGCGGACCGGCGCCGTGCGCGTCGCCGACCGCGAGGTGACCGCCGAGCAGGTGGCGGCGCTCGCCAAGGCCCTCGGGGTCCCGGGCACGCCCCGGCTGGTCCAGGACACCTGGACGGTCGGCGGCTCCCCCGACGCGGCGGGCCCCACGCTCCAGGTCGGCCGGAAGGGCCCGGGCGACTGGGCGTACTCGCGCTACGGCGTGCCGGGCGGGGCGCACTGCGAGCACCCGCCGGGCGCCGGCCCGAAGAAGGGCACGGACTCCCCGGGCTGCCCGTCCTTCCGGGACGGCGTCCCGTCCCTCCCCCCGGACCCGGCCGCCTCGCAGCCCGTGTCCGAGGACAAGGCGAAGAGCGTGGCGGCGCCCGTGCTCAAGGCCCTGGGCCTGGAGGGCGCGCGGACGGACGCCGGCAAGACGTACGGGGCCGTGCGGATCGTCACCGCCGACCCGGTGGTGGACTCCCTGCCCACCTACGGCTGGCAGACCAGCCTGCGGGTCGGGTCGGACGCGCAACTGGTCGGCGGCAGCGGACGGTTGCTGGTCCCGGCGAAGGGCGCGAGCTATCCGCTGCTGAGCGCGGACCGGGCGCTGGCCGAGCTCAACAAGGTCCCGGCGCCGGGCACTCCGGCCGTCGGCGGCTGCGCGACGCCGGTGCCGTACAAGGACGACGCGACGGCGCCCTGCGAGGGGAAGCCGGGCGGGAAGCCGGACGGGCCCGCGACGGTCACCGTGCGCGGCGCGGTGCCGGGGCTGTCCGCGCAGTCCGTGGGCGGGCGGCCGGCGCTGGTGCCCTCGTGGCTGTTCACGGCGGATCTGCCGGGCGGCGGCAAGGGCGACACGGTCACGATCGCCCAGCCGGCCGTGGACCCGAGGTTCATCGCCCGGCAGAGCGCTCCCCCGCCGGGCTCGCCGGGCACGACGCCGGGGTCCGGGCCGGCGAAGTCCGGGGTGATGCGCGTGGAGTCGTACACCGCGACGGACGGCGGCCGGAAGCTGGTCCTGCACTTCTGGGGCGGGGTGTGCAGCGACTACGCGGCGTCGAAGGAGGAGTCCGGGGCGGCGGTGACGGTGAAGGTCACGGGCGCGGAGAAGGAGCCGGGCCGGTACTGCGTGATGATGCTCAAGCACTTCGACACGACGGTGTCGCTGGACCGGCCGCTGGACGACCGCAAGGTCGTGGACCTGGGGTCCGGCGAGACCGTGCGGGAGCAGCAGCGGAAGTAGCGCGGCGCCGGGTACGGCGAAGGGCGGCACCCCGACTCGGGGGTGCCGCCCTTCGCGTCAGGCTTAGCTGAAGGAGTCGCCGCAGGCGCAGGAGCCGGTGGCGTTGGGGTTGTCGATCGTGAAGCCCTGCTTCTCGATGGTGTCGACGAAGTCGATGGAGGCGCCGCCCAGGTACGGGGCGCTCATGCGGTCGGTGACGACCTTCACGCCGTCGAAGTCCTTGACGACGTCACCGTCGAGCGAGCGCTCGTCGAAGAAGAGCTGGTAACGGAGACCGGAGCAGCCGCCCGGCTGAACGGCGACGCGCAGGGCGAGGTCGTCGCGGCCCTCCTGCTCCAGCAGGGTCTTGACCTTCGCGGCAGCGGCGTCGGACAGGAGAATGCCGTCGCTCACCGTGGTCTTCTCGTCCTGAACGGACATCTGCTTCACTCCCGGGTCGTTCGGTACGGGTGCGGACTGCTTGCTCTCGCCAGCAACCGCCGAGGTCCCGGATTCATTCCGGGCGTGGACTGTGATGTCCGCCTTTCATGCTCGCACACCGGTCGGCCGAACGGGAATGCGTCACATCGACGCGATGGCCATCGTCAAAGTGACGTGAAGCGGTTATGATAGATAGCGTCATATTGACGACAAGGCTCGGCGGGAAGGTCCGTACGCGCCATTCGCAGAGCCGTCCGCAGAACAGAAAGGGTGCGTGTCGTGACCACCGCCCAGCCCTTGGATGTCCAGCCCACCCCCCTCGCCCTCCTGCTGCTCGGACGCGAGTCCGACCCGCG
This sequence comes from Streptomyces luteoverticillatus, assembly GCF_003970715.1. Taxonomy (NCBI): domain Bacteria; kingdom Bacillati; phylum Actinomycetota; class Actinomycetes; order Kitasatosporales; family Streptomycetaceae; genus Streptomyces; species Streptomyces luteoverticillatus. The sequence goes on from NZ_CP034587.1 coordinate 2,004,067, forward strand.
GAGCGAGCGCGGCGTGGAGTGCCCCGGCGATCTGCCGGCGCCGTCCGACCCGGACCTGGTGGAGCGCGCCCGCGCGGCCAAGGCGAAGCTCGGGGACAAGGTCTTCGTCCTCGGCCACCACTACCAGCGCGACGAGGTCATCGAGTTCGCGGACGTCACCGGCGACTCCTTCAAGCTCGCGCGCGACGCGGCCGCCCGGCCCGACGCCGAGTACATCGTCTTCTGCGGTGTCCACTTCATGGCCGAGTCCGCGGACATCCTGACGTCCGACGCCCAGCAGGTCGTCCTGCCGGACCTGGCCGCCGGCTGCTCGATGGCCGACATGGCCACCGCCGAGCAGGTCGCCGAGTGCTGGGACGTGCTGACGGAGGCCGGCATCGCGGACGTGACCGTCCCGGTCTCGTACATGAACTCCTCCGCCGACATCAAGGCCTTCACCGGCGAGCACGGCGGCCTCATCTGCACCTCCTCCAACGCCCAGCGCGCCCTGACCTGGGCCTTCGAGCAGGGTGAGAAGGTCCTCTTCCTGCCCGACCAGCACCTGGGCCGCAACACCGCCGTCCGCGACATGGGGATGTCGCTGGAGGACTGCGTCGTCTACAACCCGCACCGCCCGAACGGCGGCCTGACCGCCGAGGAGCTGCGCGCCGCGAAGATGATCCTGTGGCGCGGGCACTGCTCGGTGCACGGCCGCTTCTCCCTGGACTCGGTCGACGACGTGCGCGAGCGCATCCCGGGTGTGAACGTCCTGGTGCACCCCGAGTGCAAGCACGAGGTCGTGGCCGCCGCCGACTACGTGGGCTCGACGGAGTACATCATCAAGACGCTGGAGGCCGCCCCGGCGGGCTCCAAGTGGGCCATCGGCACCGAGCTGAACCTCGTCCGCCGCCTGGCGAACCGTTTCGCCAGTGAGGGCAAGGAGATCGTCTTCCTCGACAAGACGGTCTGCTTCTGCTCGACCATGAACCGGATCGACCTGCCGCACCTGGTGTGGGCCCTGGAGTCCCTCGCCGAGGGCAAGGTCGTCAACCGCATCCAGGTCGACCCCGAGGTCGCGCGCTACTCGAAGCTGGCGCTGGAGCGGATGCTCGCGCTGCCGTAACCGGCCCGGGCTCCAACTCCGACGAACGGCCCCGCACCCTCCCGGTGCGGGGCCGCCGTGCTGTCGCCTGTCACCGCAGGGGCAGCGCCTGCCCCGCCACCACCAGCAGTACGTGCTCGCACTCGTCGCCGACCGCCGCGTTGAGCCGGCCGAGCTCGTCGCGGAAGCGCCGCCCCGACGCCGTCGCGGGCACCACGCCCGAGCCCACCTCGTTGCTGACGAGCACCACCGTCCGCCGGGTCGCCCGTATCGCGGCGACCAGCGCCGCCGTCCGCCCGGCCAGGGCCTCCTCGCCGCCGTTCGCCCACGTGGCGTCGTCCCACGCGCCGACGGAGTCCATGGCGTCGGTCAGCCACAGCGCCAGGCAGTCGATCAGCATCGGGGGGCCGTCGGCGGCCAGCAGCGGCACGAGGTCGCAGGTCTCGACCGTGCGCCAGGAGCCCGGCCGGCGCTCGCGGTGGTGGGCGACGCGCGCCGCCCAGTCCTGGTCGCCCTCGCGCGTGCCGCTCGTGGCCACGTAGAGGACCTCGGGGAAGGACTCCAGCCGCCGCTCGGCCTCCACGGACTTCCCCGACCGGGCGCCGCCCACGACGAGCGTCCGCCGGGGCAGGTCCGGTACTGCGTGGTAGTCGCCGACGACGAGCGTGGTGCCGTCCGGCACCGTGCGCGCCCCCGCCGCCGCCAGCCGGCGGTGGAGCTCCCGGCCGGGCGGCACGTCGTGGTCCAGGTGGACGCCGATGACGTCGGTCGTCGATCCCGCCGCCCCCGTCTCCCGCAGCCGGGCCAGCGCGTCGGGCCGCCCGAGCACGTCGAGCAGCACCATCCCGTACGGGCCGGGCCGCGTGGCCTGCGACAGCCCGGCCGGCGCGGCGCCCGGCGGCAGGTAGAGCAGCCGTTCGCCGTCCGGCGCCGTCACCTCGTACCCCGTGCCCGGCGCGTCCAGCGCCATCGCCCGGACCCGGTGCCCGCTGATCACCGACAGCTCGCGCCCGTCCGGCACCCGCACCGGCGCGGGCAGCCCGGCCGGGAACTCCACGGCGGGCCCGTCGTGCGGGTGGGAGAGCAGCACCTGCCGCACCCCGGCGATCGACCGCCCGGCGCGGGCGGCGGCGAAGGCGGGCCCGGGGGTGAGGTCGAGCAGCAGCGCGCCGTCGACGAGCAGGGACGTCGCCGCCCGCGCCTCGTCGCCCACGGCACAGGCGCAGGCGGCACAGGGACAGTCGGGGCGCGGCAGGCCCTCGGGGGCCCCGGTGCCGAGGAGAGTCAGTTCCACCCCCTGATCGTCTCGCGTCGGCGGGCCCGGCGCGATCCATCACTACTGGGCGTCACCGGTGACCGTTAGGCTGCGACCACAGAGGTTCCCGATCGCCCAGGAGGCGGACATGGCGTGGACGTGGCGGTTCGAGAAGGCCGACGGGACGGAGACGGAGCCGCCGGTGGAGCCGGAGGAGTTCACGACGCAGGGGGACGCGGAGTCCTGGGTCGGCGAGGAGTGGCGCGCCCTGCTGGACGGCGGCGTGGACCAGGTCCGCCTCTTCGAGGACGACACGGAGATCTACGCGGCGCCGATGAGTCTCCACGCGGCGGCGGAGAGCTGACGGTTCTCGGGGATCCGGGGGCGAAGCCCCCGGAAACCTCAGCCGCCCCGCACCCCGCACAGGTGCAGCAGCGCCGCCACCGCCCGGTACGGGTCCGTGCGGCCCGCGCGTTCCTCCGCGGCCAGTAGCTGGTCGAGGTCCGCGGGGGCCGTCGCCGCCAGGTCGGAGAAGACCCGCACCCCGTACCAGGCCCGCAGCGGCGCGCCGATCCCGGCCAGTGTCGCCGTCAGCGTCTCCCGGCGGTCCGCGCGGACCTCGAGGCCGAGGCGGTCGGTGTACGCGGGCGAGTCGAACGCCCGCAGCGCGGTGGCGAAGTCACCGGACAGGCCCGGCCGCATCGCCAGCGCGTCCGCGTTGCGGACGAGCAGGGAGAGCAGCCCGCCCGGGGCGAGCACCCGGGCCAGCGCCGCGAGCAGCGGGTCCGGCTCCGGTACGTACATCAGGACGCCGTGGCAGAGCACGACGTCGAAGGCGCCCGGCAGGAAGTGCGCGCCCGTGTCCCGCCCGTCGCCCTCTATCAGCCGCACCCGTTCCCGGATGCCCTCGGGCTCGCCCGCCAGCGCCGCGCGGACCCCGGCGATCATCTCGGGGTCCGACTCCAGGCCGGTGACCTCGTGGCCGGCACGGGCCAGGCGCAGCGCCTGGGTGCCCTGGCCGAGGCCGACGTCGAGGACGCGCAGCCGACGGCCGACCGGGAACCGGCCGGCTATCTGCTCGTCGATCTGGCGGGCGACCAGTTCCTGACGAACGGTGTTCCGCAACCCCCCGGGCCCGCTCGGCCACCCTTCGGTGCCGCCCCCGAAGCCCGACGCGAAGGCGCTCAGCGCTTCTCCCCGCGCTTGACCTTCGGCTTGGGCAGGCGCAGCCGGCGCATCTGCAGGGTGCGCATGAGGCCGTAGGGGACGGCTCCGCGCAGGTTCTCGTCGGGGAAGCGCTGCTTGAGGGCACGCTTGAGGGTGATGCCGGTGATCGCGGAGTTGATGACGATCAGGACGATCACCACCAGCCACGCGAGCAGCACATACGCCTGGAAGGCGCCGCGGTTGATCATGCTCAGCACGAGGATGAGCACGGCCAGCGGCAGGAAGAACTCGGCGACCGAGTAGCGCGCGTCGACGAAGTCGCGGACGTAGGAGCGCACCGGGCCCTTGTCACGGGCGGGCAGGTAGCGCTCGTCGCCGCTGGCCAGGGCCTCGCGCTGCTTGGCCATGTCCGCGCGGCGCGCCTCGCGGGCGCGCTTGGTGGCCTCCTTGCGGTTGGCCGGGGTGGCGGCCAGGGTGCGGCGCTGGGAGTTGGCCTCACTGCGCTTGGGAGTGGGGCGACCCTTGGGCGCCTGCGGGTCACGGGGCTTCTTGGGCTGGTCCGCGGTCACCTCGGGGGTCGCGGCCTGCGCTTTCGAACGGCTTCGGAACACGGGACCCAAGGGTACGGGCTTCCGGGGCCCGATCGCGGTCCGGGCGGGCACGATCCGGCAACGACCGGCGTGCGCCCCGGCTCGCGCGCCTCCCCTCCCCCGGGTTTTCCACTCCTCCTTGCGCGTGAGGCGGCGGCTTCCTGATCGTCCTGGAGGAGGAGCGCATCCGGGCCCGGACGGTGCGGTAATGGAAGTGGGGCCCGTACTGTGGGTTCTGAAAGATGTGCCGGAGCCTAAGCCCGAGCCAAGGTCGGTCAGAAGGGGGCGCGCGAGGCCCATGAGCGGTGTCATGAAGCGGATGGGGATGATCTTCCGCGCGAAGGCCAACAAGGCCCTGGACCGGGCCGAGGATCCGCGCGAGACCCTCGATTACTCGTACCAGAAGCAGCTCGAGCTGCTGCAGAAGGTGCGGCGCGGGGTGGCCGACGTGGCCACGTCCCGCAAGCGTCTGGAGCTCCAGCTCAATCAGCTCCAGAACCAGTCCGGAAAGCTGGAGGAGCAGGGCCGCAAGGCCCTGGCGCTCGGCCGGGAGGATCTGGCGCGTGAGGCGCTGACCCGTCGTGCCGCGCTGCAGCAGCAGGTCAGCGATCTGGAGACGCAGCACCAGACGCTCCAGGGCGAGGAGGAGAAGCTCACGCTCGCCTCCCAGCGCCTCCAGGCCAAGGTGGACGCCTTCCGGACGAAGAAGGAGACCATCAAGGCGACGTACACGGCCGCCCAGGCGCAGACGCGGATCGGCGAGGCGTTCTCCGGCATCTCCGAGGAGATGGGCGACGTCGGCATGGCCATCCAGCGGGCCGAGGACAAGACCGCGCAGATGCAGGCCCGCGCGGGCGCCATCGACGAGCTGCTGGCCTCCGGCGCGCTCGACGACCCGACGGGCATGGCCAAGGACGACATCACCGCCGAGCTGGACCGGCTCTCGGGCGGTTCCGACGTGGAGATCGAGCTTCAGCGGATGAAGGCCGAGCTGGCCGGCGGCACGGCCGCCAAGCCGGCCATCGAGGGCGGGGCGCCGGGGCAGGAGCGGCAGGCCCAGCCCCAGGACCGGCCGCGCTTCGACAAGAGCTGAGCGACAAGAGCCGATCCGCCCCCAACGGGAGCCGACCGAGCAAGGGAGACCGTCATGATCGTACGGATCATGGGGGAAGGCCAGGTGAAACTGGCCGACAGCCACTTCGCCGAGCTCAACAGCCTGGACGACGAGCTGCTCGCGGAGATGGAGAGCGGCGACGAGGAGGGCTTCCGGCGCACGCTGGGAGCGCTGCTCGACGCCGTGCGCCGGCTGGGCACTCCGCTGCCCGACGACGCGCTGGAGCCCTCCGAGCTGATCCTGCCCGCGCCCGACGCCTCGCTCGACGAGGTCCGGGACATGCTCAGCGACGACGGCCTGATCCCGGGCTGAGTCCGCCGACGCCCCCGCCGGGCGGCGCGCCTCCACGGCACTCCGGCATGCCTCCGCGCCCTCGTTCCCTCCGGGGACGGGGGCGCGGCCGGTCTCCGCACCCTTTCCGTATCCTCATCCTCCGCGACGGCCCCCGATGGGATCGCGATGAACTCCCTCGCCGCCACGGGCCTGGCCCGTCCGCGCCGCTGGCTGAGCGGCCACCCGCTCGCCGCCGACACCCTCCTCGCCGGCCTCGTCTTATGCCTCGTCGTCGTGGGCGCGTTCCTGGCGCCGCGCGCCGAGCGGCATCCGCCGGGCGCCGTCTTCCTGCTGCTGTCCGCCGCCGCCTGCGGCGCGCTGGCGGTACGCCGCCGGGCGCCCCGTACGGTCCTCGCGGTGACGTGCGCGCTGACGGTCGTGGCCGTCGTGCTCACCCGGGGCGACGGGCCCCCGCGCACCCAGATCGCCATGAGCGCCGCGGTCGCGCTCTACACGGTGGCCGTCCGCAGCGAGCGGCCCTCCGCGCTGCGGACCGTCGTCACGACCGTCACCGCGCTCACCGGCGTGGTGATGCTCCTGGGCGCCCCGCCTTGGTACGCGCAGGAGAATTTCGGCCTCATGGCCTGGACCGGGCTGGCCGGCGCGGCGGGGGACGCCGTCCGCAGCCGCCGGGCCTTCGTCGCGGCCATCGAGGAGCGGGCCGTACGGGCGGAGCGCACCCGTGAGGAGGAGGCCCGCCGCCGGGTGGCCGAGGAGCGGCTGCGCATCGCCCGCGAGCTCCACGACGTCGTCGCCCATCACATCGCGCTCGTCAACGTCCAGGCGGGCGTGGCCTCGCACATCATGGACAGCCGCCCCGAGCAGGCCAAGGAGGCCCTCGCGCACGTCCGGGAGGCCGGCCGCTCGGCGCTCGCCGAGCTCCGGGCGACCGTCGGCCTGCTGCGGCAGTACGGCGACCCGGCGGCCCCCACCGAGCCGGCGCCGGGCCTCGGCGACCTCGGCCGGCTCGTCGAGGGCTTCGCCCGGGTGGGCCTGTCCGTCGACGTGGCCGCCGTTCCGGCACCGCCCGGCGCGTCCGGCGGCGCCGTGGGCGCGGAGGCGGCCGCGGCCGCCGTGGGGGCGCTGCCCGGGGCCGTCGATCTGACGGCCTATCGGGTGCTCCAGGAGGCGCTGACCAATGTCCACAAGCACGCGGGCCCCGGCGCGCGGGCCGAGGTCACGCTGCGCCGCGGCCGTTACGCCCTGGAACTGACCGTGGTGGACGACGGCGGGAAGCGCCCCGAGGCCGCGGCGCCCCCGGCGGGCGGGGCGGCGGAGGCGGGCGGGCACGGGCTGCTGGGCATGCGGGAGCGGGCCGTCGCGCTCGGCGGGAGCTGCGCGGCGGGCCCGCGCGGACCGGGGACGCCGGGCTTCCGGGTGTGCGCGGTGCTGCCCCTGCCGGGCCCCGGCGAGCCCGCCCCTAGGGTGAGCGCATGAGCGATCCGATCACCGTTCTCCTGGCCGACGACCAGGCGCTGCTGCGCAGCGCGTTCCGGGTGCTCGTGGACTCCGAGCCGGGCATGCGGGTGGTGGGCGAGGCGGCGGACGGCGCCCGGGCGGTGGAGCTCGCCCGCGCCCACACGCCCGACGTGGTCCTGATGGACATCCGGATGCCGGGCACGGACGGGCTGGCCGCGACCCGGGAGATCTGCTCCGATCCGGCGCTGGCGGCCGTGCGGGTGGTGATGCTGACGACGTTCGAGGTCGACGAGTACGTGGTGGAGTCGCTGCGCGCGGGCGCGTCCGGGTTCCTCGGCAAGGGCGCGGAGCCCGACGAGCTGCTCGCGGCGATCAGGATCGCTGCGGCGGGCGAGGCCCTGCTGTCCCCCACGGCGACGAAGGGGCTGATCGCGACGTTCCTGGCGCAGGGCGTGGGCCCCGCCGGGCCCCCGGCGGAGCACGCCGAGCGGCTGGCGGCGCTGACCGGGCGCGAGCGGGAGGTGCTGACGCACGTGGCCGGAGGGCTGTCCAACGAGGAGATCGGGGGACGGCTGTCGGTCAGCCCCCTGACGGTCAAGACCCACGTCAACCGGGCGATGGCCAAGCTCGGCGCGCGCGACCGGGCGCAGCTCGTGGTCGTCGCGTACGAGTCGGGGCTGGTGCGGCCGGTGGCGGGCTGACCTGCGGCGGGGCCGGCGCCGGCGGGCCCGGCCGGGCACCGGCCAGCGACGCCTGGAATAGGGCAAGTTGGACGGCACTGGCCAACTTGCACAGGAACGGTAGTGTGTCGCGGATGAGCGGTCTGAATCTGGATGACTTCGCCACGCTGATCGAGCGCCCCGACTCCGCCGCCCGGCGCGACGCGGAGGCGCGGCGGGCGCGCCTGGGCCCCGGGCCCGGCGCGCTGGGGCGGCTGGACGAGCTGGGCGAGTGGCTGGCCGCCGCCCAGGGCACGGTGCCGGTGAAGCCGGTGGAGCGGCCCAAGGCGCTGCTGTTCGCGGGCGACCACGGCATCGCGTCCCTGGGCGTTTCGGGCGGGCCGAAGGGCGGGGCGGCCGAGCTCGTCCGGGCGACCCTCGACGGCACGAGCACCGTCGCGATCCTGGCCCGCCGCTTCGGCGTGGGCCTGCGCGTGATCGACATGGCGGTGGACTGCGACCCGGCGGAGCTGCCCGAGGAGGTCACCCGGCACCGGGTGCGGCGCGGCTCGGGCCGGATCGACACCGAGGACGCGCTGAGTGCCGAGGAGGCCGAACGGGCGTTCCGCACGGGCATGGCGCTCGCCGACGAGGAGGCCGACTCCGGCACCGACCTCGTCGTCCTGGGCGATCTGAGCGTGGGCGGCACGACGGCGGCGGGCACCCTGATCGGGGCGCTGTGCGGCACGGACGCGTCCGTGGTCACCGGCCGGGGCGGCTTCGGCATCGACGACCTGGCCTGGATGCGCAAGTGCGCCGCGATCCGGGACGCGCTGCGCCGGGCCCGCCCGGTGCTGGGCGATCAGCTGGCGCTGCTGGCCGCGACGGGCGGCGCGGACCTGGCCGCGATGACCGGGTTCCTGCTGCAGAGCGCGGTGCGCCGGACGCCGGTGATCCTCGACGGGGTGGTCTCGGCCGCGTGCGCGCTGGTGGGCCAGCGGGTGGCCTTCCGGGCGCCGGACTGGTGGCTGGCGGGTCAGGGCAGCGGCGACCCGGCGCAGACGAAGGCGCTGGAACGGATGGCACTCAACCCTCTCCTCGACCAGGGCGTCACAGTGGGCGAGGGGACAGGGGCGCTGCTCGCCCTGCCATTGGTGCAGGCGGCCGCGGCCCTGGCGGCGGAGCTTCCCGAGCGCTCCTGACGCCGGCCGTGACAGGCCGGCGGATCACGGTGAGCGCACGGAATTCCTCCGCAGACGGTGCCCCATATGCTCACTTTTCATGGGAGAAGTCCGCTTGACTCCGGATGAGGGCGTCCACAGCGACCGCGGCGCGGCCCGGCGGCGGCGAGCCGCCGGCTTCGCCGTCTGGTACCTGCGTGCCGTTACGTTCGTCAACCTGCTCGGCGCGGTCTGGGTGTCCTTCGGCGCCGACATCCGCAGGCACAACGTCGACGAGTTCTTCACGCCCTACCTGCTGACGGCAGGCTTCTCCCCGGCGGTGGTGTCGCTGTTCATGGCGATCACCATGCGCCGGCGCAAGCGGGCGGCGTGGATCCTCAACCTGGTGCTGGCCGGGCTGCTCCTGCTGGTGCTGGCGTTCGCGATGTTCTTCCCCGAGTTCCGCCGGCACCCGCTGAACTGGTTCTCCCTGATCGTCACCGCCCTGTTCACCCTCGCCCTGCTGGTGGGCCGCCGGGAGTTCTACGCCAAGGGCGACCGCTCCAACCCCAAGCTCGCGAGCGCCGTCGCGGCGGTCGGACTGCTGGTCACCTCGCTGCTGGCGGCCGGGCTGGTGACGATCACCAACGAGTCCACGGACGAGCAGCGCTCCACCTTCCTGGACCGCTGGCACTACGGCGTGATGCGGCTGATCTCCATCGCCGCCGACGACTCCCGCTACGCGGGCATCGCCACGCCCGGCTGGGTCGACGTCACCATCAACGTGATGAGCACGATCCTGCTGATCGTGGTGGTCTGGGCGGCCTTCCGCTCCCGCCGCGCCACCGACCCGCTCACCGCCGAGGACGAGTCCCGGCTGCGCGAGCTCCTCGGCCGCTGGGGCGACCGCGACTCGCTGGGCTACTTCGCGCTGCGCCGCGAGAAGAGCGCCGTGTGGTCCCCCTCCGGCAAGGCCGCCGTCACCTACCGCGTCGTCGGCGGGGTCTCGCTGGCCTCCGGCGACCCCATCGGCGACCCCGAGGCCTGGCCCGGCGCCATCGAGCCCTGGCTGGCCGAGGCCCGCGAGCACGGCTGGATCCCCGCCGTGATGGGCGCCAGCGAGGAGGGCGGCACGATCTACGCCCGGCACGGCCTGGACGCCCTCGAACTCGGCGACGAGGCGATCGTCGACACCGCCGAGTTCACCCTGGAGGGCCGGGCCATGCGCACCGTCCGCCAGGCGTACAACCGCGTCAAGCGCGCCGGATACACCGTCACCATCCGCCGCCACGAGGACATCCCCGAGGAGGAGATGGCCACGCTGCTGCGCCGCGCCGACGACTGGCGCGACGGCGCGACCGAACGCGGCTTCTCCATGGCGCTGGGCCGCCTGGGCGACCCGGACGACGGGCGCTGCGTGATGCTGGAGTGCCATGACGGCGAGGGCGAGCTGCGCGCGGTGCTGAGCTTCGTGCCCTGGGGCCCCAAGGGCCTCTCGCTCGACCTGATGCGCCGTGACCGGGACTCCGAGAACGGCCTGATGGAGTTCATGGTCATCGAGCTGCTCCAGCGGGCGAGGGAGCTCGGCGTCACCCAGGTGTCGCTGAACTTCGCCATGTTCCGGTCCGTCTTCGAACGGGGCTCCCGGCTCGGCGCCGGCCCGGTGCTGCGGATGTGGCGCTCGCTGCTGAGCTTCTTCTCCCGCTGGTGGCAGATCGAGTCGCTCTACCGAGCAAATGCGAAGTACCGGCCCATCTGGGAGCCTCGTTTCATGCTGTTCGAGAAGAGCAGTGACCTGCTGCGGATCGGTGTGGCCGCCGCCCGGGCCGAGGGCTTCCTGGAGGCGCCCGGCCTGCCCAAGTGGCTCAACCGCAAACACCTGGAGAGCCGGCGATGACCCGCGCGGCGCTGCTCCGCGCCGCGCGCACCGAATGGGGCCCGCTGTACGCGGCCGTACGGGGGACGTTCGCCCGTGAGCGGCTCGCGGCCGTGCCCATGACGCTCACGGCCGTCGCCCTCACGGCGGTCTTCCAGGTGATCCAGAACCAGCCCTGGGGCTACGAGCCCGTCCAGCGGCTCGGCTCCGTCCAGGCCCAGCTGCCCTGGTGGATCGCGCTGCTGCGCACTCCCCTGTCGCTTTTCGTGCCCGCGCTGGACCTCCCGGTGTGGGGGGCGCTGGCCCAGATCCTGATCGTCTTCGGCCTGGCCGAGGCGTGCCTGGGCAAGTGGCGCACCCTGGTCGTGGCCTACACCGCCACCCTCGCCGGGACGATGTACGCCCGGCTGGGCGTCGACCTCGGCCCCGGCTCCCCGCTGGGGCTGCCGCCGGAGGCCGCCAAGGTCATCGACACCGGCCCCTCGGCGGCCGTCGTGGGCCTCGCGATCTATGTCTCCTGGCGCTACCGGGCCTGGTTCACCTGCGGCCTGGTGGTGGCGGCCATGGCGGGCGAGGTGATCGTCAAGCCCAACCTCGCGGGCAAGGAGCACATCGCCGCCATGACGGTGGTCCTGGCGATGTGCGCCGTGGACGAGCTGCGCCGCCGCCGCAAGCCCCGCCGGGACGCCCACCGCGAGCGCGACCGGCGGCCCGACGCCCACGCCGCTAACGCGCTCAGCGATCCGGCGCGCCCGCCAGGAGGTCGTGAATCCTGATGCGCACGGCCGCCCAGCGCGCGTCGTGCCGGTAGGCGCGCACCCGGGCCCGGCGGCGGGCCCGGGGCCGCCGCCGGTAGAAGCGCCGGGCCCACGGCGAGCCCGGCCGGGCCAGCCGCACCGCGCCCACGATCGCCACCAGCGGCACCACCGCCCCGATGAGGGCCAGCCGGGGCTTGCCCTTGGCCAGGGAGACCAGCGCCAGCAGAAAGTTCGCCAGCGTGTTGGTCACCACGATGGTGCGGTTCTGCAGCTCGTCCGGCGTCAGCTCGTTCACCCCGAACGGGGAGAAACCCGCGAGCACCAGCGCCACCAGCGCCGCCGTCAGCACCACGATCTCCACGCTCTTGCGGCCCTGCTCGGTCCAGTACACGTCGTCCAGGTGGAGGATCAGCGCGAACTCGTCCAGCACCAGCCCCGCGCCCATACCGAAGAGCACCGCCGCGAGCGCCGCCCCGAAACCGTGCCGGCCCTCGGCGACCGCCGCGAACCCGCCGACCACCATCAGCACCACGCCGGGCACCACGTGATGGACGTGCAGCCCGCCCGGCCGGATGTTGCGGAACGGGCCCTTGCCCGCCCGGATCAGCCGGGTGATGACCCGGGTGACCAGGAACGTCAGCACGAACGCCCCGAGCGCCAACAACAGCGGCAGCTTGCCCGGCTCGACGATGTTGCGTGCCAGCCAGTGACCCATCGGACTCTCCGCTCGCTCCCGCACCCGCCTTGACCAGCATTTTCGCCCGCCTTCAGCAAAATACTGCCGTCGGGTGCGGGATACCCTGCCCGCGATGACCGACACGACCTCCGCCCGGGCCACCGCCGGGGACGCCCTGCGCTTCGCCTTCGGCACCCTCACCGCCCTCCCCGTGCGCCTCACCCGCTGGGACCGCGCGGCCGCGCGCGGCGGCATGCTGGCGGCACCCCTGGCCGGGCTGGCCGTCGGCGGCTGCGCCGCCGCCACGGGCCTGGCCCTCCTGTGGCTGGGCGGCGGCCCGCTGCTCGCCGCCGTCGCCGCCGTCGCCGTCCCGGCGGCGCTCACCCGCGGCCTCCACCTCGACGGGCTCGCGGACGTCGCCGACGGGCTGGGCAGCGGCAAACCCGCCCCCGACGCCCTGCGGATCATGAAGCAGTCGGACATCGGCCCGTTCGGCGTCATCACCCTGCTGCTGGCCCTCCTCGGCCAGATCGCCGCCCTCGCCCGCGCCTACGAGAGCGACCCGGCACGCGGCACCCTCGCCGCGCTCACGGCGGCCCTCGCGGCCCGCTGCGCCCTCACCCTCGCCTCCCGCGCGGGCGTACCGGCCGCCCGCCCGGAGGGCCTGGGCGCCGCCGTGGCCGGCGCCGTCCCCCGGACGGCCGCCTGCGCGACCGCCGTAGCCGTCACCGCCGCCGCTGCCGGGGCGGGCGCGCTCCTCGGCCCGTACGACGCGGCGCGCTGCGCCCTGGCCGTCCTCCTCGCCCTGGCCTCGGCCGAGGCCCTGCTGCGGCACTGCCGGCGACGGTTCGGCGGGGTCACCGGCGACGTGTTCGGGGCGCTCGCCGAGACGGCCGCGACGGCGGCCCTGCTCGTCATGGCCCTGGGCCCGGCGTGACCGCCGGGGATACGCTCTCGCGTGCCGGGCGGCCCGGGGCCGGACGGTCCGTGCACGGCACATACGATCACTGGGTGCGGCCGGCCCACCACTATCGGCCGAGAATTCAACGGAAGTAGGGACACCCACCACCGTGACTGCTCTGACTCTCAGCACTTCCAGTGCGGCGACGCTGCGCGCGGACGCCGTTGTCGTCGGTGTGGCGAAGGGCCCGAAGGGCCCCGTCGTCGCGCCCGGCGCCGAAGCCGTGGACCAGGCGTTCGACGGCAAGCTGGCCGCCGTCCTGGAGACCCTCGGCGCCTCCGGCGGCGAGGGTGAGGCCACCAAGCTGCCCGCCCCGTCCGGCCTGAAGGCCCCGGTCGTGCTGGCGGTCGGTCTCGGCGAACTGCCCGGCGAGGACGAGGGCTTCGCCGAGGAGGCGCTGCGCCGCGCGGCCGGCACCGCCGCCCGCGCGCTGGCCGGCGTCAAGAAGGCCGCCTTCGCCCTGCCCGTCGAGGACGCCGAGTCCGTCGCCGCCATCGGCGAGGGCGCGATCATGGGCGCCTACTCCTTCACGTCGTACCGGGGCACGGACGGCAAGAAGGAGGCCGCCAAGAACGACAAGAGCGCGCCGCTGGCCGAGGCCGCGATCCTGGGCGCCAAGCCCCGCGACAAGGCCTTCAAGGCCGCCGTCGAACGGGCCGCCGCCGTGGCCGCCGAGGTCAACCGCGCCCGCGACCTGATCAACATCCCGTCCAACGACCTCTTCCCCAAGAGCTTCGCGGCCGAGGCCCAGACCGCCGCCAAGGAGCACGGCCTCAAGGTCGAGGTGCTGGACGAGAAGGCGCTGCTCAAGGGCGGCTACGGTGGCATCATGGGCGTCGGCCAGGGCTCGGCCAACCCGCCCCGCCTCGTGCGCATCGCCTACACCCACCCGAAGGCGGAGAAGACCCTCGCCCTGGTCGGCAAGGGCATCACCTACGACTCGGGCGGCATCTCCCTGAAGCCGGCCGGCCACAACGAGACCATGAAGTGCGACATGAGCGGCGCCGCCGCCGTGTTCGCCGCGGTCGTGGCCGTCGCCAAGCTCGGCCTCGCGGTCAACGTGACGGGCTGGCTGGCCCTCGCGGAGAACATGCCGTCCGGCACCGCCACCCGTCCGGGCGATGTGCTGAAGATGTACAGCGGCAAGACCGTCGAGGTGCTGAACACCGACGCCGAGGGCCGCCTGGTGCTGGCCGACGCCCTGACCCGCGCCTCCGAGGAGAACCCGGACGCGATCGTGGACGTCGCCACCCTCACCGGCGCCATGGTCCTCGCCCTGGGCGACCGGACCTTCGGTGTCATGGCCAACGACGACGCCTTCCGCGCCGCGATCCACGAGATCGCCGAGGAGGTCGGCGAGCAGGCGTGGCCGATGCCGCTCCCCGCCGAGCTGCGCAAGTCCATGGACTCCTCGATCGCCGACATGGCCAACATGGGCGAGCGCATGGGCGGCGGCCTGGTGGCCGGCCTGTTCCTGAAGGAGTTCGTGGGCGAGGGCATCACCTGGGCGCACCTGGACATCGCGGGCCCGGCGTTCCACGAGAAGGCCCCCTACGGCTACACCCCGAAGGGCGGCACCGGCTCGGCCGTCCGCACCCTGGTCCGGCTGGCGGAGCGCACCGCCGACGGCGACCTCGGCTGAGGCCCCCTCGGGGGCCGAGGCGACGCGGCCCCGGGAATGTCCCGGGGCCGCGTCGTGTTTTCCCCCGGCGCTCGCGTTTTCTCCCGGCGAGTGTTCGCTCGGGGCGAAAACTCACATTTCTACGCACTGGTAACCCCCGAAGGTGACGCATCAGTCGTCACTCAGGCCCGGCCCGGCGTCCCGCCCTCCGTCAACAAGTGCGAAGATGTTGTCCCGGCAGGACAGGGCCCACCCATCACAGGGCCGAAGCAAAGCGGCCGTACGACAGCCGCCGCCCGGTCACCGACGACCGGACGGCGCACCCATGCATGGAGGACGTGACGTGGCGAACGACGCCAGCACCGTTTTCGACCTAGTGATCCTCGGAGGCGGCAGCGGTGGTTACGCCGCCGCCCTGCGTGGAGCCCAGCTGGGTCTCGACGTCGCCCTGATCGAGAAGGACAAGCTGGGCGGCACCTGCCTCCACCGCGGCTGCATCCCCACCAAGGCTCTGCTGCACGCCGGTGAGATCGCCGACCAGGCTCGCGAGGCCGAGCAGTTCGGTGTCAAGGCCTCCCTGGAGGGCATCGACATCGCGGGCGTCCACAAGTACAAGGACGACGTGATCTCGGGCCTGTACAAGGGTCTGCAGGGCCTGGTCGCCTCCCGCAAGGTCACCTACATCACCGGTGAGGGCCGCCTGTCCTCCCCCACGTCCGTCGACGTCAACGGCCAGCGCATCACCGGCCGCCACGTCCTGCTGGCCACCGGCTCCACGCCGAAGTCGCTGCCGGGCCTGACCATCGACGGCGACCGCGTCATCTCCTCGGACCACGCGCTGGTCCTGGACCGCGTCCCGAAGTCCGCGATCGTGCTGGGCGGCGGCGTCATCGGCGTCGAGTTCGCCTCCGCGTGGAAGTCCTTCGGCGCCGACGTCACCATCGTCGAGGCCCTGCCGCACCTCGTCCCGGTCGAGGACGAGAACAGCTCCAAGCTGCTGGAGCGCGCCTTCCGCAAGCGCGGCATCAACTTCGCGCTCGGCTCCCGCTTCTCCGGCGTCGAGTACACCGCCGACGGTGTGAAGGTCTCCCTGGAGAACGGCAAGACCTTCGAGGCCGAGCTGCTGCTCGTCGCCGTCGGTCGTGGCCCGGTCTCCCAGGGCCTGGGCTACGAGGAGGCCGGGGTCGCGATGGACCGCGGCTACGTCCTCGTCGACGAGTACATGCGCACCAACGTGCCGACCATCTCGGCCGTCGGTGACCTCGTCCCGACCCTCCAGCTCGCGCACGTCGGCTTCGCCGAGGGCATCCTGGTAGCGGAGCGTCTGGCCGGGCAGAACCCCGTGCCGGTCGACTACGACGGCGTGCCGCGCGTCACGTACTGCCACCCCGAGGTCGCTTCCGTCGGTATCACCGAGGCGAAGGCCAAGGAGCTGTACGGCGCCGACAAGGTCGTCACCCTGAAGTACAACCTCGCCGGCAACGGCAAGAGCAAGATCCTGAAGACCGCGGGCGAGATCAAGCTCGTCCAGGTGCGGGACGGTGCCGTGGTCGGCGTCCACATGGTCGGCGACCGCATGGGTGAGCAGGTGGGCGAAGCCCAGCTGATCTACAACTGGGAGGCGCTGCCCGCCGAGGTCGCCCAGCTCATCCACGCGCACCCGACGCAGAACGAGGCCATGGGCGAGGCCCACCTGGCTCTCGCCGGCAAGCCGCTGCACTCGCACGACTGAGTCCCGAGCGCACCACCATCCGCACTACTCGTAAGGAGCAACCGCAATCATGGCGGTTTCCGTAACCCTGCCGGCGCTCGGCGAGAGCGTGACCGAGGGCACCGTCACCCGTTGGCTCAAGGCCGAGGGTGAGCGCGTGGAGGCCGACGAGCCGCTGCTCGAGGTCTCCACCGACAAGGTCGACACCGAGATCCCGGCCCCCGCTTCCGGCATCCTCGCCTCCATCAAGGTGGCCGAGGACGAGACGGTCGAGGTCGGTTCCGAGCTGGCCGTCATCGACGACGGCACCGGCGCCCCCGCCGCTGCCCCGGCTCCGGCCGCCGCCGAGGCTCCGGCCCCGGCCGCCGAGCCCGCCCCGGCCCCCGTGGCCGAGGCCCCCGCCGCGCCGGCTCCGGCCGCCGAGGCCCCCGCCGCCGCTCCGGCCGCCGCTGCCGCCGGTACCGACGTCGTCCTGCCCGCGCTGGGCGAGTCGGTCACCGAGGGCACCGTCACCCGCTGGCTGAAGGAGGTCGGCGAGGAGGTCTCCGAGGACGAGCCGCTGCTCGAGGTCTCGACCGACAAGGTCGACACCGAGATCCCGGCCCCCACCTCGGGTGTCCTGCTCGAGATCCTCGTCGCCGAGGACGAGACCGCCGAGGTCGGCGCCAAGCTCGCCGTCATCGGCGCCGCCGGTGCCGCCGCCGCTGCCGCTCCGGCCGCTCCGGCCGCCGCCCCGGCCGCCGCTCCGGCTCCCGCCGCCGCTCCGGCCCCGGCTGCCCCGGCTGCCCCGGCCGCCGCCCCGGCTGCTCCGGCTGCCGCTCCGGCTCCGGTTGCCGCTGCTCCGGCTCCGGCCCCCGCGCCGGTCGCCCCGGCCGCTCCGGCTGCCGCTCCCGTCGCCGCCCCGGCGACGGACGGCGCCTACGTCACCCCGCTGGTCCGCAAGCTCGCCGCCGAGTCCGGCGTCGACCTGCGCTCCGTCGCGGGCACCGGCGTCGGTGGCCGCATCCGCAAGCAGGACGTCATCGCCGCCGCCAAGGCCGCGCCGGCCCCGGCCACTGTGACTGCCGCGGGCCCTGCCGCTGCCGCCTCGAAGGCCGCCCCGGCCCTCGAGGTCTCGCCGCTGCGCGGTCAGACGGTCAAGATGCCGCGCATGCGCAAGGTCATCGCCGACAACATGATGAAGGCGCTGCACGGCCAGGCTCAGCTGAGCTCCGTGATCGAGGTGGACATCACCAAGATCATGCGGATGCGCGAGAAGGCCAAGGCCGGCTTCGCCGCCCGCGAGGGCGTCAAGCTCTCCCCGATGCCGTTCTTCGTCAAGGCCGCCGTCCAGGCGCTGAAGGCCCACCCGGTCATCAACGCCCGGATCAACGAGGACGAGAGCACCATCACCTACTTCGACTCCGAGAACGTCGGCATCGCCGTCGACTCGGAGAAGGGCCTGATGACCCCGGTCATCAAGGGTGCCGGTGACCTCAACATCGCGGGTATCGCGAAGAAGACGGCCGAGCTGGCCGGCAAGGTCCGCTCCAGCAAGATCAGCCCGGACGACCTGGCCGGCGCGACCTTCACGATCAGCAACACCGGCTCGCGCGGCGCGCTGTTCGACACGGTCATCGTGCCGCCGAACCAGGTCGCGATCCTCGGCATCGGTGCCACGGTCAAGCGCCCCGTGGTCATCGAGACCGAGGAGGGCACCACCATCGGCGTCCGCGACATGACGTACGTGACGCTCTCCTACGACCACCGTCTGGTGGACGGCGCCGACGCCGCCCGCTACCTGACCGCGGTCAAGCAGATCCTGGAGGCCGCCGAGTTCGAGACCGAGATCGGTCTCTGATCCCGGTAGCCCCCACGGCTGCATGTGCCAAGGGCGCGGCCCCGGCTTCGTATCCGTACGAGCCGGGGCCGCGCCCTTCGGCATGAGCGGCCATGCCCGGATAATGGGCCCAGATCCACCGCGCCGAGGAGCCACCCATGTCACCCCCCGTCGTCCATTCGCTGCGCGAACAGATCCGCGAGCACATCCTCGAAGGGATCGTCAGCGGCCGCTGGCAGCCGGGCGAGCGGATCGTGGAGCGGCGGATCGCCGCCGAACTGCTCGTCAGCCAGACGCCCGTGCGCGAGGCGCTGCGGGAGCTGGAGTCGCTGCGGCTGATCGAATCCGCCCCCAACAAGGGCGTCCGGGTGCGCGACCTCACCGCCGCCGACCTCAAGGAGAGCTACCCCGTCCGGGCGGGCCTGGAGGCCGTCGCCGCCGAACTGGCGGCGGACGCCCTCGCCGGGGACGTCTCCGCGCTGGAGCACGAGGTGGCCGCCCTGCGGACGGCCGACCTCGCGCACGACAGCGAGGCCCAGGCGCGGCACACCGTGGCCTTCCACCGCGAGATCGTGCGGGCCTCCGGGAACTCCGTGCTGCTCCACACCTGGGAGTCCCTGGGCATCGAGGTGTGGACGACCCTGTCGATCCGCTGGCTGAGCCCGGAGCCGCGGGCCCACGCGGAGGACCACGCCGCGATCGTCCGGGCCTTCCAGGAGCGTGATCCGGGCATCGGGGAGCTGCTGAAGCGGCATGTGCTGAGCTGCGCGCCGCAGATCTGATCTTCTTCTCTGATCTTCTTTCGCACAAGGATTGATCGATCATCGATCAAAGGCGTATCGTCTCCCGCTGGAGCCGCACCGCGCCGCCCTGTCCTGTGTCGCGGTACGGCTCAGGGGTGACGACAGGACCTCGCGCGCTCAATCCGCTGCCCTGGCTGGCACGCGGGTTCCTGTCGTCGCGCCCCGGCATGATGGGCGCATGCGCGCGGCCCGTCTGATCAAGCTTGTCCTGCTCCTTCAGTCCCGCCCGTCGATGACCGGCGGTGAGCTGGCACGTGAGCTGGAGGTCTCCGAGCGCACCGTCGCCCGGGACGTCACCGCGCTCTCCGAGGCCGGGGTGCCCGTGTACGCGGACCGCGGCCGCGCCGGGGGCTACCGCCTCATCGGCGGCTACCGCACCCGGCTCACCGGCCTGGGCCGGGCCGAGGCCGAGGCCCTCTTCCTCTCCGGCGTGCCGGCCGCCCTGCGCGACATGGGGCTGGCGGACGCCGCGTCGGCCGCGCGCCTGAAGGTCGCCGCCGCGCTCGTCCCCGCGCTCAGCGACGCGCCTGTGAGCGCGGCCCAGCGCTTTCATTTGGATGCCCCCGCCTGGTGGCGCTCCGGCGAACCGCCCGAGCTGCTGCCCGCCGTCGCGGACGCCGTCTGGGACGACCGCCGGATGACGGCCCGCTACGGGCGGCGGGACGGGGAGGAGGTGGAGCGGGAGCTGGAGCCTTATGGGTTGGTCCTCAAGGCGGGGGTCTGGTATTTGGCGGCTCGCGTTGAGGATGACTTCCGGGTCTACCGGGTGGACCGCTTCACGGCCGTGGCGGTCGGGGAGGCCCGCTTTGAGCGGTCCGAGTCCTTCGACCTGCCGGCTTTCTGGGAGGAGCGGGCGGCGGAGTTCGCCCGCTCGATCCTGCGCGACCGGGTGGAGGTGCGGCTGACGGGGGAGGGTGCGCGGTTGCTGCCGCATGTGACGGACCGGAGGGCGGCGGAGGAGGCGCTGGCGGCGGGCGCCGCCACCGTGACGCTTTCGGTGGAGTCCTTGGAAGTGGCGTACGCGCAGTTGCTGGCGCTGGGGCCGGAGGTGGAGGTGCTGGGGCCTCCTCAGCTGCGGGCTCGCTTCGCGGAGGCGGCGGCGCGGATGGCGGCGCTGTACGGGTAGGTGGGTGGGTCGGGGGCGGGGTGGGGCGGACGGGCCCTTACGGGGCTGACCTCTTCGCGGTGCCTGGTATCACGGTGCTGGTTGCCCCGTATTTGGCCCTAGCGGCGAAGAGCTCCTTACGCCCCTACCAGGGCCCATCCACCCCACCCCGCCCCCTCACGTCACCCCAGCCGGGCCGGCCCCGTACCCGGGCAATCCGTGCCGGGCAATCGGGCGGGTGGGTGGGGTAGAACCCGCGCCGAAGGCGCGGGCAACCCCCACTGGGGGAACCCGGAAAGCCGCCGGAACCCCGCGCGGGGGCGCCGACGGGGGCACCCCGAAGCCAACGGCGCCCTACCGGTAATCCTCCGCGGACGCGGCCACTCCCCCGAAGACCACATCCCGAAAGTACGCGCCACAATCCGGCCGCGACCCGTCCACGTCAGTGAACCCGTACACCTTCGCCAGCTCCCCACTGGAAAGAGACCGCCCGTTCCAACGGGCACGATCCGGGTCACACGCCACCGCGGCAAGCGCCCGCCCGACGAACACCGGCGACTCCGCGATCGCGAAATGCGGCTCCTTCCCGATCGCGTCCCGCCACGTCCCCTCCGTGACGCCGAAGTGATCGAGCATCTCCTCCGACCGCAAGAACCCCGGCGTCAGGCACACCGCCGTCCCGCCGTACTCCTTCAGTTCCTGGGCGAGCCCGAAGGCCATCCGGATCGGGCCGTACTTGGCGAGGTCGAAGAAGAGATTGCCCCGGTAGGCCCGGTTGGACTCCTCCGTGCCGTCGGTGATCTCCACGAGCAGTCCCCCGGGCCGCCGGATCAGCAGCGGGACGGCGAAGTGGCTGGTGATGGCGTGGGCGTCGAGCGAGAGCCGGAGCATCCGCAGCCCGTCCGCCAGCTTGACCTCCCATACCTTCTTGTCGAACTCGAGCAGGTGGTCCCCGCCCCAGACGTCGTTGACGAGGACGTCGAGGCGCCCGTGCTCCCTGTCGATGCGCTCGACCAGCGCCCGTACCCGCTCCGGCTCCAGGTGGTCGACCGGCACGGCGATGCCCGTGCCGCCGGCCGCCGTGACGAGTTCGGCCGTCTCCTCGATGGTCTCGGGCCGGCCCACCTCGCTGCGCCGGTCGCGGGTGGTGCGCCCGGTCGCGTAGACGACGGCCCCCGCGCGCCCCAGCTCCACGGCCATGGCCCGCCCCGCGCCCCGGGTGGCCCCGGCGACCAGCGCCACCTTGCCGTCAAGGGGACGAACAACGTTCTCCGCTGCGGTCACGACAACATGTCCTCTCACTCGTTCCGTGCGACGGACATGACGTTCGCACCGATACCGGACACCTTGTGTCGGGTATCCGATGGACAAACCGCATCGCGGCATCACCCTCCCCGGTACTCGCCGATAACAACACGGCCGCATCCGAGCCCCTCCGGGTGCGTGGCCCCCCGGCAGGACCGATGCTGGAGCCGTGATGGACGAGACCGAGTTCTGGGAGCTGATGGACAGCACTCGTCAGGCCGCCGACGGGGACGCCGAGGAACAGGCCGACCTCCTGGTCGAGCGGCTGACGCAGCTCGATCCGGACGCCGTGCTGGACTTCGCCCGGCACTTCGAGGCGCGCTACAACCGCGCCTACCTCTGGGACCTGTGGGGGGCCGCCGCCGTCCTCCTCGACGGGGCGAGCGACGACGTGTTCGACTACTTCCGGTGCTGGCTGATCGGCCAGGGCAGGGAGGTCTTCGAGGGCGCGGTGCACGATCCGGACAGCCTGGCCGAGCTCCTGGACGACTTCGACGACGAGGTCGACGGGGACGGCGAGGGCCTCGGCTACGCTGCGGACGAGGCGTACGAGCAGCTGACCGGCGCGGAGACGCCGGACCTGGGCCTGCCGCCCCAGCCCCCCGAACCGGTGGGCGCCCCCTTCGACCTGGAGGACGAAGCCGTGCTGGCCGAACGCTTCCCCGCCCTCTGGGACCGCTTCCGGGAGTGACGATGCGCGTCGCGATCACCGGGTCGACCGGCCTCATCGGCTCGGCGCTGACCCGTTCGCTGGAGCAGGACGGCCATGAGGTGGTGCGGCTCGTGCGCCGCGCGCCCCGGGGACCCGGGGAGGCCGAGTGGGACCCCGGCCGGCAATTCGTCGACCCCGCGAAACTGTCCGGCTGCGAGGCCGTCGTCCACCTGGCGGGCGCCGGAGTGGCGGCGCACCGCTGGACCGCCGCGTACAAGAAGGAGATCCGCGACAGCAGGGTGCACGGCACGGGAGCGCTCGCCGAGGCGCTGGCCTCCCTCGCCACCCCGCCCCGCGTGTTCCTCTCGGGCAGCGCGATCGGCTTCTACGGCGACACGGGCGACCGCCCGGTGAACGAGGACAGCCCGCCCGGCAGCGGTTTCCTCGCCGAGGTCTGCCGGGACTGGGAGGCCGCCGCCGGCACGGCGACGGAAGCGGGCGTACGGACGGTCCTGCTGCGCACCGGGATCGTCCTCTCCCGGCACGGCGGGGCGGCGGCGAAGCTGTTCCCGCTGTTCCGGGCGGGCCTCGGCGGCCGGCTCGGCGACGGCCGCCAGTACTGGAGCTTCATCGCCCTGCGGGACCACGTCGCGGCCCTGCGGCACCTCCTGGACGCGGACGTCTCCGGCCCGGTGAACCTCACGGCGCCCCATCCGGCCACCAACCGGGAGGTGACCGAGGCGGTGGGGCGCGCGCTGAAGCGTCCGGCACTGCTGCCCGCGCCCGCTCCGGCGCTCAGGCTGGCCCTGGGCGAGATGGCCACGGAAGTGCTGGCCAGCTGCCGTGCCCTGCCCGACCGGCTGCTGGACTCCGGTTTCCGCTTCGCCTGCCCGGACGTCGAGAGCGCCGTACGCGCGGCGCTGACCGACAGCTGACGCATCCGCTCCAAGCTTCAAGAACCCCATCCGTGCGACCGCCGTGCGACCGTGCTCGCCCCGTGCGCGACTGTTATTGACCGGAATTCTCTCTACGGTCGAGGCGAACTCGCGCATTGCCGCCGCCCGTTGGGGGCATCAGGCCCCCAGCGAGCGGACCGACCCCGGGAGGGCACGTGCTCGACAGCGCACGCCACACCGCACACCACGCTGACGTCGTCATCGTGGGAGCCGGCCTGGCCGGCCTCTCCGCGGCTCAACAGCTCACCGCCGCGGGGGTGACGGTCACCGTCCTGGAGACGGCCCACCGCACCGGCGGCCGCATGACGACCGACAAGGCCGACGGGTTCCTGCTGGACCGCTCCGGCCAGCTGCTCAACACCTCCTTCCCGGAGCTGATCCGCACCCCAGGCCTGGAGGCGCTCAAGCTGCGCCCCTTCACCCCCGGGGTGCTGGTCCACGCCGACGGACGCAACCACCGCACCGGCGAACTCCGCGGCGCCAAGCGCGCCTTCACCACCGCCCGCGCCTTCGCGGCGGCCCGCGCGTCGCGGAGCGCCGGCCTCGATCAAGCGCGGCTCGGCGCGGCACTGGCCCGCCTGGCCGCGCTGCCCATCGACCGGATGCTGGCCCGGCCGGACCGTCCCACGTCGGCGACCCTCACCTCCCGGGGCCTGCCGACCCGCACGGTGGAGGGCTTCCTGCGCCCCCTCCTGACGTCCCTGCTCTCCGACCCGGACCTCACCACGTCCAGCCGCTGCGCCGACCTGGTGCTGCGCGGCTACGCGCGCGGCCGGCTCTGCCTGCCCGCCGGGGGCTCCGGCGTCATCCCCGAGCTGATGGCCGCCCAGCTCCCGCCCGGCACGGTCCGCACGGGGGTGGAGGCCGTCTCCGTCGGCACGACGTCCGTGGGCACGGCCGGGCACGGCACGTTCACCTGCCGCTCCGTCATCGTGGCGACGGGCGCGAGGGCGGCGGCCGAACTGATCCCCGGCCTCCGGCTCCCCGATTTCCACCCGGTGACGGTCCTCCACCACACGGCCGACGAACCGCCCCTGCGCGACGCCTCACTGATCCTCACCGGGACGTGCCGGGGGCCGGTGGCCCACACCACGGTCGCCAGCGAGGTGGACCCGGACCGCGCGCCCCTGGGCCGCACGCTGATCTCCTCGACGGTCCTGGGCCCGTCGGCGGCGACACCGACACCCGAGCTGGACCGCCTGGCACGCGCCCAGCTGGCCCGCGTCTACGGCACCTCCACATCGTCCTGGCACCTCCTCGCCGCCCACCACGACCCGGACGCGGTCCCGGCCATGCCGGCCCCCCACGACGTCCGCCGCCAGGTCCGGCTGCTCTCGGGGCTCTACGTCTGCGGCGACCACCGCGACACCAGCACGGTCCAGGGCGCCCTCTTCTCCGGGCGCCGCGCCGCCCAGGCGGTCCTCCGCGACCTGGGCATCCGCCCGGGCCACGGCACGCCAGCCCTACGGGCGGCGTAGCCCACCCACCCGCCCGATTACCCGGAACGAACAGGCCGGCCGCCCCGGGCTGAGGTGACGTGAGGGGGCGGGGTGGGGCGGACGGGCCCTGGTAGGGGCGTGAAGAGCTCTTCGCCGCTGGAGCGATTGCAGGGCACCCTCACCGCAATAGCAGGCACCGCGAAGAGCTCAGCCCCGTAAGGGCCCGTCCGCCCCACCCCGCCCCCGACCCACCCCGCCCCCGACCCACGGACGGACAGACGGGCAGACGGGCAGACGGGCAGACGGGCAGACGGAACGTCAGACCAGCCCGGCCACCTTCTCCCGATACCCCCGCACCGGCGCCGCATCCCGATAAGGCTCCAGCCGCCGCTCGAAGTCCCGCACATACTCCAGCGCCCGCACCGACCGCATCTCCGCCGCCGCCTGCGCCGCCTCCACCCCCAGCGCGCACGCCTGTTCCAGCTCGCCCAGCCCCAGCCGCGCCGACGCCAGCACCACCCGGCAGAACAGCCGCGACCGCGCGTACGCGGGCGACCGCAACTGCAACGACCGCTCCGCATGCTGCGCGGCCGCCCGGTACTGCTGCAGATCACGGTGACAGTGCGCGAATTCGTCCGCCAACTGCGCCTCGTCGAAGAACCGCACCCAGTACGGCACGTCGTCGCCCGCCCGCGAGCCCTCCAGGGCCCGTTCCGCCCGTGCCAGCGAGGCCGAGCACGCCCGTACCTCGCCGAGCACCCCGTGCCCCCGCGCCTCCACCGCGTGCAGCAGCGACTGCACGACGGGCGGCGCCCCGGACCCGACACCCTGCTGAGCGACCCGCGCCAGCTGCACGGCCTCGCGCCCGTGTCCGAGATAGACGGCCTGCCGGCTCATGGTCACGAGCACATAGCTCCCGTACGCCCGGTCCCCAGCCGCCTGGGCGAGCCGCAGCGCCTGAACGTAGTACCGCTGAGCAAGCCCATGAGCAGCGATGTCGTAGGAGGTCCACCCGGCCAGCCGAGTCAGATCGGCAGCGGCGGCGAACAGCCGCCGACCGGTGGTCTCCCCATAAGTGCCCCGCAGCATGGGCTCGGTCTCGTGCTCGAGGTACCGCACCAACGCCTGCCGGGCGTGCCCGCCCCCGTAGGCGTGGTCGATCGTGCGGAAGAGCTCGCCCACCGACCGCAGGGCCGCGATGTCGCCCATCGAGACCCGGCCACCGGGAGCGCGCTCCGCCGCCCGCTGGCGCGGCAGCTGCCCGCCGCGCGCCTGCAGCGGCAGGCGCGCGCCCTCACCGGAGGGCGCGGGGCTCATGCCGCGCGCCACCCGTTCGTCCGCGCGCCCGATCAGCCAGTCGCGGCTCGGCACCACGAGCCCGGCCGGGGTGAACGCGATCTTCCGTAGTTCGGTGTGGCTCCCGGAGTCCTTGCGCCAGAGGCCGCTGACGATGTCGATGGCCTCCTCCGGCGAGGCGGCGAACTCCAGCCCGGCGTACACGGGCGCGCACGCGTCCAGCCCGAGGTCCTGGGCGGACAGCCGCCGCCCGAGCCGCCGGGTGAACACCTCGGCGATCAGCGCGGGCGTGGTCCCGCGCGGCTGCTGCCCGCGCAGCCACCGCGTGACGGACGTTTTGTCGTAGCGCAGGTCGAGGCCGTGTTCGAGCCCCAGCTGATCTACGCGGCGGGCCAGGCCCGCATTGGAAAAGCCGGCCTCCGCGATGAGCGCGGCGAGTTGACGGTTGGGGATGCGCTGTGGGGGTCGTTCCGTCATCAGCCTGCCGGTCTCCCTGATCTTTTGTTCCTGGAACGGCGTGAACTTAGCGGTCTTCCTCGCCCCGAAAGCCGCCTTCGCCCCGCATTCATCCGATCGTGTGAGGACAGGCCGAATACCGGAAAGAGGCGACCAAGGCCCCCGGAGAAGATCGTCCGGACCCCGGCCGACTGATCGTCCGGACCCCGGCCGACTGCGGGCTCCGCCGGGCGCGGTCGTACAGTGGGCACGGGCGTGCGAGGCGCGACGGCACGCGGCGGGCCGCCCTCAAGACCACCAGACCGGGCCGGAACGGGTTCGGAACCGGTTCGAGGAGGAGCTGCCGTGAGTGAGCTGCGCTTTGTCCACCTGGGCTTCGGTGCGGACGCGGTCGAATACCAGCAGGCCTGGCAGAAACAGCGCGAGGTCCACGCGGCCCGCTTCGCGGACGAGATCCCCGACACCTGTCTGCTGCTGGAGCACCCGGCGGTCTACACGGCCGGACGGCGCACGGAGGACAGCGAGCGCCCCCTGGACGGCACCCCGGTCGTCGACGTCGACCGCGGCGGCAAGATCACCTGGCATGGCCCCGGCCAGCTCGTGGGCTACCCGATCCTCAAGCTGCCCCGCCCGGTGGACGTCATCGCGCACGTCCGCCGCCTGGAGGAGGCCCTGATCCGCGCCTGCGCCAAGCTCGGCCTGGAGACGACCCGGATCGAGGGCCGCAGCGGCGTCTGGGTACTGGGCGACCCCGTGGAGCAGCGCCCGGCCATCGGCGGTCTGAACCTGGACTTCGACCCCCGGCTGACGGACGAGGAGTTCGACCCCCGCCTCAACGGCCCGGAGTACGCCCCGTCCAACGCGGGCCAGCGCCGCGAGGACCGCAAGCTGGCGGCGATCGGCATCCGGATCGCCAAGGGCGTCACGATGCACGGCTTCGCGATCAACTGTGATCCCGACAACACCTGGTTCGACCGGATCGTCCCGTGCGGCATCCGGGACGCGGGAGTGACGTCCCTGTCGAACGAGCTGGGGCGCCGGGTACCGGTGGCCGAGGTGGTGCCGCTGGTGGAGAAGCACCTGCGGGAGGTCCTGGCGGAGGAGGCCCCGAGCCCCCGGGCCATGGAACCGGCCGCGGCGGGCTGACCCGAGCCCCCTCCGTGGGAATGCGCACAGGGATCCATCGGTTACCCAGGGCGCAGAATGAAGAGCACAGGAAATAACGGGCGTACCCTGGTGTCCGCCGAGGAATCGAAGTCATAGGGAGCCGGACGTGTCCGCTGTCGCACCCGACGGACGCAAGATGCTGCGCTTGGAGGTCCGGAACGCCCAGACCCCCATCGAGCGGAAGCCCGAGTGGATCAAGACCCGCGCGAAGATGGGCCCGGAGTACAAGGAACTCCATGGCCTGGTGAAGCGCGAGGGCCTGCACACGGTGTGCCAGGAGGCCGGCTGCCCCAACATCTACGAGTGCTGGGAGGACCGCGAGGCCACGTTCCTCATCGGCGGCGACCAGTGCACCCGGCGCTGTGACTTCTGCCAGATCGACACCGGCAAGCCGCAGGCGCTCGACCGCGACGAGCCCCGTCGCGTGGGCGAGTCCGTGGTCGCGATGGACCTGAACTACGCCACGATCACCGGCGTCGCCCGCGACGACCTCGAGGACGGCGGCGCCTGGCTGTACGCCGAGACCGTGCGCCAGATCCACGCGCAGACCGCGGGCCGCGAGGCGGGCCACACCAAGGTCGAGCTGCTCGCCCCGGACTTCAACGCGGTGCCGGAGCTGCTCCAGCAGGTCTTCGAGTCCCGCCCCGAGGTCTTCGCCCACAACGTGGAGACCGTCCCGCGCATCTTCAAGCGCATCCGCCCGGGCTTCCGCTACGAGCGTTCGCTCAAGGTCATCACCGACGCGCGCGACTACGGCCTGGTGACGAAGTCCAACCTGATCCTCGGCATGGGCGAGACCCGCGAGGAGATCAGCGAGGCCCTCCAGGACCTCCACGACGCGGGCTGCGATCTGATCACGATCACCCAGTACCTGCGCCCGTCGGTGCGCCACCACCCGGTGGAGCGCTGGGTGAAGCCGCAGGAGTTCGTGGAGCTCAAGGAGGAGGCCGAGGAGATCGGCTTCGCGGGTGTCATGTCGGGCCCGCTCGTCCGCTCCTCGTACCGCGCGGGTCGCCTCCACCAGCAGGCGATCGAGAAGCGCGAGGCGGCCGCCTCGACCCAGGCGGTCTGACCCGGGCGGCCCGGCCCGCCCGGCCCGCCGGCCGACCCGTTCGGCCCCTGCAGCGGACCCTGACGCGGCCCGTACCGTTCCTTGCGAAAGCAAGCGAACGGTACGGGCCGCGTCAACGTTTCATAGGTGTTTGACCAAGAGGTCATGCGTTGGTAACACCATTCGGTGACGATGGAACCACGCACAGCAGTACGACACCCTCCACGCCACCGAATCCTTCCGCTTCCGAGGGGACATCGACATGCAGGCCGCGCCCGGTAACGCAGTCTTCGCGACCGCCACACGCGCCTCCTCCGCCCTGCCGTCCACGCTCTCCGTACGGCCCCCGTCCGTCACCGGGGCCCTGCGCGCGCTGGAACGGCTGCTGATGCGCGGTGGCCAGCGCACCGCGCGGCGCAACGCGTGGACCGCCGTGCTGGAGGACCGCCGCCGCGCCAAGGACCGGCGGGAGGCCCAGCACGTGCTGGAGGCCGTGGCGGCCCCCGGCCCGCGGGCGACGTAAACTGCGCCGTATGGCGAGGAAGGAAACATCCGAGAACCCCGGGCGACTGAAGCAGATCGCCCAGACCTACAAGATGACCAAGAAGGTCGACTCGAAGGTCGGTCTTGTCGTCGCGGCTGTGGGCATTGTCACCTTCGGTGTACTCCTTGCCATCGGCTTCTGGCTCGACCACCCGGTCTACCTGGGCATCCTCGGCTTCCTGCTGGCCTTCCTCGCGATGGCGATCGTCTTCGGACGCCGCGCCGAGCGCGCTGCCTTCGGGCAGATGGAGGGCCAGCCGGGAGCCGCCGCAGCGGTCCTGGAGAACATCCGTCGCGGCGGCTGGACGACGACGCCCGCGGTCGCGATGAACCGCAGCCAGGACGTCGTCCACCGGGCCGTCGGCAAGGCGGGCATCGTGCTGGTCGGCGAGGGCAACCCGAACCGGGTGAAGGCCCTGCTGGCCGCCGAGAAGAAGCGCATGTCGCGCATCGTCGGGGACGTGCCGGTACACGACATCGTCGTGGGTGAGGGCGAGGGCCAGGTGTCGCTGAAGAAGCTGCACACCACCCTGCTCAAGCTGCCGCGCGTGCTGCCGGGCGCGAAGGTGACGGCCGTCAACGACCGTCTCCGCGCGCTGGGCGACCTGATGAGCAACATGCCGATCCCGAAGGGCCCGATCCCGGGCAAGGGCATGCGGATGCCGAAGGGCCGCTGACCGCACAGATACGACCTCATACGAACGGGGGCGGCCGGAACCGAAAGGTTCCGGCCGCCCCCGTTCACATGTACGAGATCAGATCCGGACCTGAACGGCCCGGGCGAGCCGGTCGTGCAGACCGCGCGTGTCGCGGTCCCAGATGACGGCGGGGATGACGAGCAGGAGCAGCACGCTGCGCAGCAGCACGCGCGGCAGGGGCAGCCGCGTGCCGTCCTCGGAGATGACGCGCAGCCCGAGGAGGCGCTTGCCGGGGGTGCAACCGACCGTGCCGACGGTGAGCAGGCTGAGCACGAGGAAGATCAGCAGGGCCCAGTTGCCGGCGCGCTGCTGGTTCCCCTGGGCGAGGAACGCGTAGGCGATGAGCATGCACAGCGCCCAGTCGATGACGAGGGCGCCGAACCGCCGCCCGATCGGGGCGACGGAGCCGGGCCCGCTCGCCGGCAGGCCGAGGCGCTCACCCCGGTGGCCGAATTCGATGCCCATGTCCTCCGCGGCCGCGCGGGGCCCGGAGAGCCATGATCCGATTGCTTGCCTATTGTCCACCCGTCCACGGTACTGGGCCCGCATACGTTTCCCGGGTCCCGGGTCCCGCTCCCGGACCCCTCGGAGCGGCCCGCTACCCGGCGTACCCCACAAGACCGCCACCAGACCGGTTAACCTCGGCGAAACAGATGGGTCATCCTTGAGAAATCCCGTCTCTCTAGGGTCGGCGGCAGCGCGTCCATGCGGTACACGCGCCACCGAAGCAATCCCCGACCGCGAGCGGCCGGGCTAGGAGGACTTGGATGTTCCAGAACGCCGACGAGGCCAAGAAGTTCATCTCGGATGAGGACGTCAAGTTCGTCGACGTCCGCTTCTGCGACCTGCCGGGCGTGATGCAGCACTTCACGATCCCGGCCTCGGTGTTCGACCCCGACGAGGAGCTGGCCTTCGACGGCTCCTCGATCCGCGGCTTCCAGGCCATCCACGAGTCCGACATGGCGCTGCGCGCGGACCTCTCCACGGCCCGTATGGACCCGTTCCGCCGTGACAAGACGCTGAACATCAACTTCTTCATCCACGACCCGATCACGGGTGAGCAGTACAGCCGCGACCCGCGCAACATCGCCAAGAAGGCCGAGGCCTACCTCGCCTCCACCGGCATCGCGGACACCGCGTACTTCGGCCCCGAGGCCGAGTTCTACGTCTTCGACAGCGTCCGCTTCGAGACCAGCGCGAACCAGTCCTTCTACCACATCGACTCCGAGGCGGGCGCCTGGAACACCGGTGCGCTGGAGGACAACCGCGGCTACAAGGTCCGCTACAAGGGCGGCTACTTCCCGGCCCCGCCGGTCGACCACTTCGCCGACCTGCGCGCCGAGATCTCCCTGGAGCTGGACAAGGCCGGCCTGCAGGTCGAGCGCCAGCACCACGAGGTCGGCACCGCCGGCCAGGCGGAGATCAACTACAAGTTCAACACGCTGCTCGCCGCCGCCGACGACCTGATGCTCTTCAAGTACATCGTGAAGAACGTCGCCTGGCGCAACGGCAAGACCGCGACCTTCATGCCCAAGCCGATCTTCGGTGACAACGGCTCCGGCATGCACGTCCACCAGTCCCTGTGGCAGGGCGGCGAGCCCCTCTTCTACGACGAGCAGGGCTACGCGGGCCTCTCGGACACCGCCCGCTACTACATCGGCGGCATCCTCAAGCACGCCCCGTCGCTGCTGGCCTTCACCAACCCCACGGTGAACTCCTACCACCGCCTGGTCCCCGGCTTCGAGGCCCCGGTCAACCTGGTCTACTCGCAGCGCAACCGCTCCGCCGCGATGCGCATCCCGATCACGGGCTCCAACCCGAAGGCCAAGCGCGTCGAGTTCCGCGCCCCGGACCCGTCCTCGAACCCCTACCTCGCCTTCTCGGCCCTCCTCCTGGCCGGCCTCGACGGCGTCAAGAACAAGATCGAGCCGGCCGAGCCGATCGACAAGGACCTCTACGAGCTCGCCCCCGACGAGCACGCGAACGTCCCCCAGGTCCCGACCTCCCTCCCGGCCGTCCTCGAGGCCCTGGAGCAGGACAACGAGTACCTCCAGGCCGGTGGCGTCTTCACCTCCGACCTGATCGAGACCTGGATCGACTACAAGCGCACCAACGAGATCGCCCCGATCCAGCTGCGCCCGCACCCGCACGAGTTCGAGATGTACTTCGACATCTAAGAACCGCCGCGACACAGCACAGGCCGTCGGCCGCGTCTTCCCGGAAGGGAAGGCGCGGCCGACGGCCTTTTTTCGCTCGCCTGTCACATCCCTTGTCACATTCCTTCCTCGCCGCGCGTCATGTCGGTGAAGACCACGGAAGAACCGCTCGAGCGAACGAGGAAGTAGCCATGACGACGTCCACCATCCTGGTCACCGGCGGTACAGGCACGCTCGGGCGGCTGGTCGTGCCGTTGTTGCGGGAGGCCGGTCGTGAGGTGCGGGTGCTCAGTCGGCAGGGGCGCGAGTCCGGGGGCGGGGTCACGTATGTCACCGGCGATCTGCTCAAGGACGAGGGGGTCGAGGCGGCCGTCGAGGGGGCCGGGATCGTGCTGCACCTGGCGGGTGGCGCCAAGGGGGACGACGTGGCGACCCGGAATCTGGTGCGGGCCGCGCGTGCGGCCGGGGTGAGGCACCTGGTGTACATCTCCGTCATCGGGGCGGACACGGTGCCGCTGAGCTACTTCAGGGCCAAGCTGGAGGCCGAGCGGGCGGTGGCGGAGTCCGGGCTGCCGTGGACGACGTTGCGGGCCGCCCAGTTCCACGACCTGGCCCTGAAGGTGGTGACGACGATGGGCAAGCTGCCGGTGGTCCCGGCGCCCGGCGGGGTGCGCTGGCAGCCGGTCGACGCGCGGGAGGTGGCCGCCCGGCTCGTGGAGCTGGCGCTCGGCGAGCCCGCCGGGGCGGTGCCCGACCTCGCCGGGCCGGAGGTCTACGAGCTGGCCGAGCTGAGCCGCGGCTATCTGCGGGCCGCGGGCAAGCGCCGGCCGATGCTGCCGGTCCGGGTGCCGGGCAGGCTCGGCCGCGCGTACCGGGCCGGGGAGAACCTGACCCTCGACGGGGCCGTCAGGGGCCGGCGGACGTGGGAGGGGTTCCTGGCCGAGCGGGTGGGGCGGGGCGTGGAGCGGGTGGGCGGCCGGTAGGGGCCGGTGGCTCTAATCTCGGCGGTATGGAGATCTGGATCAATCCCGCCTGTTCGAAGTGCCGTAGCGCGCTGTCGCTGCTCGACGCCGAAGGAGCCGGTTATTCCGTCCGGCGTTATCTCGAGGACGTGCCCACCGTCGAGGAGATCCGCGCTGTGCTGAAGCGGCTGGGGCTGGAGCCCTGGGACATCACGCGGACCCAGGAGGCCGAGGCCAAGGAGCTCGGCGTCAAGGACTGGCCCCGGGACGCGGCGGCGCGCGACCGGTGGACGGAGGCGCTGGCCGCGCATCCGAAGCTGATCCAGCGGCCGATCATCACCGCCGACGACGGCACGGCCGTGGTGGGACGTACCGAGGACGCCGTCCGGGAGGCGCTGAGCCGGTCCTCGGGCCGGTCCTAGCGCGGCTGGGCCCTCACGCGCGGCCAGGTCCTCACGCGGCCAGGTCGACCACCCCGAACGCGTCCGCGAGCCCCCGCGTCCCCGCCTCCGTGAGGTGGACGACGCGCGGGCTCGCCCCGTGCCGGAGCCAGCCGAGGGCGAAGAGCCGGGTCGTGAGCGCGGCGCCCAGCGCGCCGGCGAGGTGGTGCTGGTGCTCGCTCCAGTCGACGCAGTAGCGGATGGCCGGGCGGCGCCGGGGCAGGCCCGCGACGTCCACGCCGAAGGCGGTCAGGGCGGTGCGGCCGGGGTCGGTGAGCCGGTAGGCGGCGTCGTGGCCGTAGGCGGCGGGGCGGTCGCGGACGGCGGTGTCCGGGTGGTGGGTGCCGTCGTGGCCGGTGAGCAGGCCGCGGTCGAGGAGGGCGCGCATCAGGGTGACGCCGAGGTGGCCGGCCAGGTGGTCGTAGCAGGTGCGGGCGCGGTGGAGGGCGTTGGCGACGCCGCTCTCGCGCAGCGAGCGCACCGGCAGGGGCGGGGCGATGAGCGCGAGGGCCTCCAGCGCGCCGGCGACGTCGGGGCCGGTGAGGCGGTAGTAGCGGTGCCGGCCCTCGTGGACGGCCGTGATCAGGCCGCCGGACGTGAGCCGGGCGAGGTGGGCGCTGACGGTGGGGGCGCTCACGCCCGCCTCGGTGGCGAGGGCGCCCGCCGACAGGGCACGGCCGTCGCACAGCGCCTTGAGGATCCGGGCGCGGGACGGGTCCGCGATCAGGGCGGCGGCACGGGCGACATCGGGCTGGTGGTTGATCACGGTCACGCGGCCAATCTACGACGGCCACACTTCGATGAGGGACGAAGGGTTCGGGCTCGAGACTCGTCCGGTGAGAGCTTCCTTCCGTACTTCCCTTCCCCTCGTCTCCCTCAGCCTCGGCTACTTCCTGGTGATGCTGGACGTCACCGTCGTCACCGTGGCCGTGCCCGACATCGGCGCCTCGCTCCACGCCGGGCCGGCCGCCCTCCAGTGGTGCGTCGACGGCTACAGCACCGTCTTCGCGGGGCTGCTGCTCCTCGGCGGCGGGCTGGGCGACCGGTTCGGGCACCGGCGGGTGTTCCTGTGGGGGCTGGGCGTCTTCACCGCCGCGTCGGTCGCGTGCGGGCTGGCCACCACGGCGGGCGCCCTGGTGGCGGGGCGGCTGGCGCAGGGCGCGGGGGCGGCGTTCCTGGTGCCTGCCTCGCTGGCGCTGCTGCGGGCCGCCCATCCGGACCGGGCCGCGCGGGCCCGGGCGGTCACGGTGTGGGGGGCCGTCGCCTCGATCGCCTTCGGCGCGGGTCCCGTGGTGGGCGGGCTGCTGGTGGCGGGGCTGGACTGGCGGGCGGTGTTCTGGCTGAACCTGCCGGTTGGCGGGCTCACCATCCTCCTGACCATGCGTCACATTCCTGCCTACCGGGGTCTCCAGGGCCCCGAAGCCGGGCGGATGGACCCCCTCGGCCAGGTGCTGGGCGTCGTCGGCCTCGTCGCCCTGGCCGGGGCCCTCAACGAAGCCGGGACGGCCGGCTGGACCGCTCCCCCGGTGCTGGCGGCGGCCGTGACGGGCGTGCTGGCACTGGCCGCGTTCGCCGTCGTGGAGCACCGGCTGGAGCACCGGCTGGAGAACGGGAAAACGACCTCGGCCCGGCGGCCGCTGCTGCCGCCGTCCCTGTTCCGGCGGAAGGCGTTCTCCGCCACCGCCGCCATCGGCTTCCTGATCAGCTTCGGCTACTACGGCATGCTGTTCCTCTCCACCCTCTACTTCCGCCAGGAGCGCGGTTACGACGCCCTCGAGACCGGCCTGGCCCTGCTGCCCTCGGTCTGCATGGGCCTGATCGCGGCGCCCCTGCTGGGCCGGGTGACCGCGCGCACGGGCCCGTACGTGCCCATGGCCGCCGGGCTGTTCCTGGGCGCGGCGGGCTTCCTGGGCTGGCTCGTCGTCTCGCCGGGCGTGCCGTACCCCGCCCTGCTGTTCGCGCTCGCCGCCACGGGACTGGGCCAGACGACGACGGCGCTCGCCGCCACCGCCGCCGTCATCGACGCGGCTCCGGCGGACGGTACGGGCGTGGCGTCCGCGGTCTTCAACGTCGCCCGGCAGGTGGGCAGCGCGGCCGGGGTGGCCCTGTTCGGCACGGTGGCCACGGCGGCGGGCGGGTTCACCGCCGGTCTGCGGCTGTCGGCGGTGCTCGCGGCGGCCGCGTTCCTGACGGGCGGGGTGCTCGCCGCGGCTCTTCTGCTGGGGGTACGGAGGAGGAGGGACGCGGCGGCGACGGGTCTTGTCCCGCGCGTCGGCTGACGGAAACCTGCCCGCCATCGGGTGCTAACGGCAACTGATCTGATGTGCCGGGCCATTGCCGCCCAGAGGATCAACGACTGTCGAGGGAGTCGCAGTGCCGTTCACGAAGACCGCCGGATCCATCGCCCTGTCCGCCGCCGCCCTGCTCACCACCGTCCTGGCCCAACCCGCTCACGCGGCGACCGCCACGCCCCAGCTGAGAGTGCTCACCTACAACACGTTCCTCATGAGCACGAAGCTCTACCCCAACTGGGGCCAGGAGCACCGCGCCAAGGAGATAGCCGCCGCCGGTTTCTTCCAGGGCAACGACGTCGTGGTCCTCCAGGAGGCCTTCGACAACGCCGCCTCGGACGACCTGAAGGCCCGGGCAGCCGCGGGCTACCCGTACCAGACGCCCGTCGTCGGCCGGAGCAAGGACGGCTGGGACGCCACCGGCGGCTCCTACTCCACCACCACCCCGGAGGACGGCGGGGTGACCGTGCTCAGCAAGTGGCCGATCGTCCGCAAGGAGCAGGTGATCTACAAGGACGCGTGCGGTGCGGACTGGTGGTCCAACAAGGGCTTCGCCTACGTCGTCCTGAACGTGAACGGCACGAAGGTGCACCTGGTGGGGACGCACGCGCAGTCGACGGACAGCGGCTGCAAGGCGGGCGAGGCGGAGGCCGACCGCGCCAAGCAGTTCAAGCAGATCGACGCGTTCCTCGACGCGAAGAACATCCCGGCGGACGAGCAGGTGATGGTCGCGGGCGATCTGAACGTGGACTCGCGGAGCGAGGAGTACGGCTCGATGCTCGCCGACGCCGATCTGGTCCCGGCGGACGGCGGCCGTACCGGGCACCCGTACTCCTTCGACACCAAGGAGAACTCGATCGCGGCCTACCGCTACCCCACCGACCCCCGCGAGGACCTCGACTACGTCCTCCACCGCAAGGGTCACGTGCGACCGCAGGGCTGGACGAACTCCGTGATCAAGGAGAGCTCCGCGCCTTGGACGGTCTCCAGCTGGGGCAAGGAGTACACCTACACCAACCTCAGTGATCACTACCCGGTGGTCGCCTCGGCGAGCTGACCGCAGCGACGGACACCGAAGATCGTCAACGTTCCGTAGGTAACACCATTCAGGGCTCCTGTCCCGCCGCCGGCCATGCTTCAATAGGGGGCATGGCCAGCTACCAGAACTCCGCGACGGGTCGCATCGACCTCGAGCCGTTCTGGCCTTCCCGTCAGCACCACGATTTCGACCGAGTGTGTTGTCGCGCGATTCCCGCGCAGGCCCACTCCTCCCGCTGACCCGCGTCGAAGTCAGCCGCCGGCACCGTTTCCGGCCAAGCGGCCCGCGCCACGCACGTCCTCTCGACGGCTTCTCGCGCGAAAGAGCTGAGCTCTCCATGACGAACCTCCGCACCCTCACCGCGTCCCCGCAGATCCCCGCCCAGGCCGGCCGTACCGACCGCCGCCACCGGCTGCGGGCCGTGGCCCCGGACGAGGTGCCGCCCGTCGCCGAGCTGCTGCACGCCGGGGCGACCTGGCTGCCGGCGCCCCAGCACACGCTGCCCACCCTGCCGGGCCGGCCGCCGATGATCGGCTACCTGGTCCTCGTACCGGCCGAGCACGCCGAGGCCGGACAGGCGGCACTGGCGGGACAGGCGGGACAGACCACCCCCGGGTCCGCTCCCGACACCGCCCCCGCCACCGAGGGCGACGCGCTGGTGAGCATCGACCCCGAGCAGCGGACGGCGAGCGTCGCGGGCCGCCCGCTGGACCTGACCTACCTCGAGTTCGAGCTGCTGGCCCACTTCGTCGCCCACCCCCACCGGGTGCACACCCGCGACCAGTTGGTGACCACCGTGTGGGGCTACGGGCACGTGGGCGACGGCCGGACCGTCGACGTCCATGTCGCCCGGCTGCGCCGCAAGATGGGCGCCGAGTACCGCTCGTCGATCGTCACCGTCCGCCGCGTCGGCTACAAGTACGCGCCCCCGGCGGGCCTCTGACCTCCTCCTCCCCGGGGGTGGTGCCAGGTACACCCCCGGCCGTCGCCCAGCCCCCGTGACCGGGCGCGGCCGGACCCCGCAGACTTGTTCCCGCGGGCCGGATCCACGGCCCGTGGGAACGACCCGTGGGGGAGAACGAACGATGAAGGTCCGGGAAGGGCTGCTGGCCGGGGCGCGCGGATTCTGGCTGGCGGTGTCCGGGGCGGTGACGGCGACCGTGCTGTTCGCGTTCACAGCGATATCGGTCGTCCTGATCGTGCTGGGCGTGGGGCTGTTCACGACCCCGCTCATGCTGAAGGCCGTCCGGGCCCACGCCAACCAGTGCCGGGCCCAGGCCCTGGACTGGTCCGGGGTGCGCATCCCGGTGCCCTACGGGCCGCCGCCCGCGGTCAGGGGCGGGTTCGTCGGCCGGGTCGAGCTGTGCCTGGCCCTGCTCAAGGACCGCACCACCTGGCGGGACGCGCAGTGGCTGCTGGTCGAGATGACGGGCGGCGTGCTCACCGCGATCCTCCCGGCCGTGCTGCTGGTGTACGCGGTGTGGGGGCCGGTGCTGGCGTTCGGCGTGTGGAAGCC
Source organism: Streptomyces luteoverticillatus (assembly GCF_003970715.1). Classification (NCBI taxonomy): domain Bacteria; kingdom Bacillati; phylum Actinomycetota; class Actinomycetes; order Kitasatosporales; family Streptomycetaceae; genus Streptomyces; species Streptomyces luteoverticillatus. The sequence goes on from NZ_CP034587.1 coordinate 2,042,142, forward strand.
GATCGTGAACGCCGGGGGCAACGAGTGGTTCGCGTTCATCCACATCACCGGCCAGACGACGGCGAACATGGCGGCCGGCCTCGGCCTCGCCCTCGGCGTCCTGGGGCTCTTCGTCAACCCGCGTCTGCTGCGCTTCCACTTCGGGCTGGCCTCGGCCTTCCTGCGGCCCACCCGGGAGACCGAGCTGGCCCGGCGCGTCGACCGGCTCACCGAGACCCGGTACGAGGCCGTGGACAGCTCCGCCGCCGAACTGCGCCGCATCGAGCGCGACCTCCACGACGGGGCGCAGGCCCGGCTCGTCGCCATGGGTATGAACCTGGGCACCGTCGAGGCGCTGATCGAGCGCGACCCCGCCGAGGCCAAGCGGCTGCTGGCGGCCGCCCGCGCCGGCACGGCGGAGACCCTCACGGAGCTGCGCGACCTCGTCCGGGGCATCCACCCGCCCGTGCTGGCCGAGCGGGGGCTCGCGGACGCCGTGCGCGCCCTGGCGCTGCGGCTGCCGCTCGCCGTCGAGGTGGACGTGGAGCTGGCGGGCCGGGCCGCCGAACCGGTCGAGTCGGCCGCGTACTTCGCGATCAGCGAGGTCCTCACCAACGCGGCCAAGCACTCGGGCGCCGACCGGATCTGGCTGGACGTCCGGCACGTGGAGGGCACCCTGCGGATCGCGGTGACCGACAACGGGCGCGGTGGCGCCGACGCGGCGGGCGGCACGGGGCTGCGCGGCATCGAACGCCGCCTGGGCGCCTTCGACGGGGTGCTGGCCGTCAGCAGCCCGCGCGGCGGCCCGACGATGGTCACGATGGAGATTCCCTGCGCGCTCACCCGGTGAGACCGCCGGGCGGAGGCCGGTGAGAGAGTGAGCCCATGACCGAAGCCTCCGAAAGCTTCACCGAACGGTCCGAGCTCGTCACGCTCCTGGGCCTGGAACCCCACGTCGAGGGCGGCTGGTTCCGCGAGACCTGGCGGTCCCCCGGTACGACCGTGCCCGAGGGCTACCCGGGCCCGCGTCACCACGCGACCGGCATCTACTTCCTGCTCCACCCGGGTGAACGTTCCCGCTGGCACCGGGTCCGCTCGGACGAGCTGTGGCTCTGGCACCGGGGCGGCCCGCTGCGGCTGCGTCTGGGCGGTGACGGCCCGGAGCCCGACGAGGCGGGTGCCGAGGAGTTCGTCCTCGGCGCCGCCGTCGAGCGGGGCGAGCTGCCGCAGGGGCTGGTCCCCGGCGGGGTGTGGCAGGCGGCCGAGCCGGCGGGCACCGAGCCGACCCTGGTGACCTGCGTGGTCTCCCCCGGCTTCCACTACGAGGACTTCACGCTCGCGGAGGACCCGTGCGCGTAGTGCTCGCCGAGGACCTGTTCCTGCTGCGGGACGGTCTGGTCCGGCTGCTGGAGGCATACGGCTTCAAGATAGCGGCGGCGGTGGCCAGCGGCCCGGAGCTGACACGGGCGCTGGCCGAGGAGCGGCCGGACGTGGCGGTGGTGGACGTGCGGCTGCCGCCGTCCTTCACCGACGAGGGCCTCCAGTGCGCTCTGGCCGCCCGTCGCGCCACCCCGGGGCTGCCGGTTCTGGTGCTGTCGCAGCACGTGGAGCAGTTGTACGCGCGGGAGTTGCTCGCGGACGGCAGTGGTGGCGTCGGCTATCTGCTGAAGGACCGGGTCTTCGACGCGGAGCAGTTCGTCGACGCCGTACGGCGCGTGGCGGCGGGCGGCACCGCGATGGATCCGCAGGTCATCTCCCAGTTGCTGACGCGGCGTGAGAAGGACCGGCCGATGGCGAGGCTCACGCCGCGCGAGCGCGAGGTGATGGAGCTGATGGCGCAGGGCCGGTCCAACACGGCGATCGCCGAGCGGCTGACGGTGACCGAGCGGGCGATCACCAAGCACACGTCCAACATCTTCGTGAAGCTCGGGCTTCCGGTGTCCGACGACGACAACCGCCGGGTGCTGGCGGTGCTGGCCTATCTCGACCGGGGGTGAGGAAGTGTCCCGGATCCCTCGTGGGCTGCCCTGGCTGGCGCCCGCCTATGTCGGGGGCGTGCAGTTGGGCGCGTACGCCGTGCGGAGCCTGCTCACGCCGGAGGCGCGGGAGCGCCTGCTGCGCCGGTGCTCCACCAACGTCGACAACCTCGACGCGGGCCGCTGGGACACCCTGGCCGGCAGCGCCTTCCTCGTCGAGGCCCCCATGGAGCTGCCGTACGCGCTGCTCCTGCTGGCCGTGCTGGGGTACACGGAGTACGCCTACGGAGCGTGGTGGGCGGCGGGGGCGTTCGCCTTCGGGCACGTGGGCGCCTCGCTCCTCGTCTACGCGGGGCTGCGCGGCCTGCGCGCCGGGCCCCGGACGCGGTCCGCGACGGACGTGGGCGTCAGCTACGGCCTCAACGCCGTGGCGGGCGCCCTGGCCGCCGCCCTGCCGCGCGGCCCGGCCCGGACGGCCGCGTGCGCGGCGCTGCTCACGCTCGGTGTCCGCCCCTGCCTTCAGGGGCGGGGCCGGACGACCTTCACGGACGTGGGCCATCTGCTGGCGCTGACGCTGGGCCTGGGGCTGGGCCCGGCGCTGGGCGGGGGCCGCCGTCGCGGACTCGGCCGGCGTTCCTCACAATAAGAGGGCAGAAAATGCGATAAGCCGCAAAACGCGGATGAGGGAGACCGGCCCATGCCCCAGCAGTTCGATGCCTCGACGATCACGAACCTCCGCGACCTCGGCGGCATCGCGCTCGTCGGCAACTCCGCCGTCCGCCCCGGGCTGCTGCTCCGCTCCGGAGGACTCGACCGCCTCGATGTGGTGGCCGACCCCGCCGTCGCCGCCCTCGGCATCCACACGGTCGTGGACCTGCGCAGCGAGAACGAGCGCCGCGAGCGGCCCGACCGGCTGCCCGAGGGCGCCCGTCTGATCGTCGCGGACGTCTTCGCCGGGCCGGGCGCCACCCACCCGGGCGGCGGCGAGCAGGTGCCCGGCAAGCTGGAGGACGTCCTGGGCAGCCCGGCCGCCGCCGAGGAGCACCTGGGCGGCGGCAAGGCCGAAAAGGTGATGAGCGACGTCTACCGCTCCTTCGTCTCCTCCGAGTCCGCCTGCCAGGCCTTCCGGCTGCTGCTGACCACGCTCGCCGAGCCGGACTGCGGGCCGCTGCTCTTCCACTGCACGGCGGGCAAGGACCGCACGGGCTGGGCGGCGACGCTGATACTGCTGCTGCTCGGGGCGGACGAGGCGGCGGCCGAGCGGGAGTACCTGGCGGTGGAACCGGCGGTCCGGGCGGCGTTCAAACCGGTCAGCGACCGTTTCACGGCCGCCGGCGGCGACCCGGCCATCGTCGACGCCATCCTCGGCGTGCGGCCCGGCTATCTGGCGGTGGCGCTGGAGGAGATGCACCGGACGTACGGCGGCGTGACGGGGTACGTGCGCGACGGGCTCGGCATCCCGGACTCGGCGGTCGACCGGATCCGGGCCCGCTGCGTCGCGTGACGCGCCCGACCGATAACCATGACGCGCCCGACCGATAACACGGCCGAACCACCCGAAGGGCCCGCTCGGATGAGCCGCCCACTCGGGTGACGGGTGAAGTGACCATCGCATCATTCACTCGTTCTACCTACGTGCAGCAGCAAGCAATGGCCTCCCGGCCCCCCGCCCCGCCCACTGTCGACGTCGAGCAGGCCGAGGCCGCGCTCATCGAGCACTATCCGCGGCTGGTACGGCTCGCCTACCTGGTGCTGCCGCCGTCGCTGGGCCGGAACCGGCGCGTGCTGACCGCCCACGCCCTCGTCCAGCGGGCCCTGCCCCGGGGCAGGGCGGGCGCGCGGGACGAGGAGACCGTCCTGCCGGGGCCCCGGGGCACCCGGAGGTCGCCGGAGGACCCGGGATACGCCTACGTCCGCCAGCGGGTGCTGGACTCCGCGCTGGCCGCCGCGCGCCCGCGCGGCCGGTTCCGGCTGCCGCGCCCCGGGCAGTTGCCGCCGCTGCTGCCGCAGGTGTGGGGGCTGCGGCTGTTCCCGCGCTCGGGCGGCGCCGACGAGCTCGTCCTCGACCAGGCGCTCGCCGCGCTCTCCGCGCCCGGCCGCGCCGCCTATGTGCTGCGCGCGCTGGAATTGCCCGACGAGGACGACGTGGTACGGATGCTGGCCGCCGCCGGGGTACTGGAGCCGGGCGCGGCCCTGGCCGAGGCCGACGGGGTGCGGATCCCGCCCGGCAGCCGGGACGCCTCGCTGCTGGAGTCGGTGGAGTTCGACCCGTGCTCCCTCCAGGCCCGGCCCACCGACCTGATGCGCCGCCGCCAGCACACCAGGGCCGCCCTGGCCGCCGCCGCGGCCGTCGTGGTGTGCGGGACGCTGATCGCCCTGCCCGACGGCGGCTGGGGCCCCGACGGCGCGGCCGCGCCCCCGTACGCGCAGAACACGGCCGCCGGCCAGGCCCTCGACCCGGCCCGGCTGGTCACCGCCGCCCCCACCGCGTGGAAGAGCGCCGACCGCCCCGGCTTCGCCTCCTGGCCCGCGCGCGGCGGCCGCACCGGCGACAAGGAACTGCTGCGCCGGGCACTGGCCGTCTGGGCCCGGCCGGGCCCCTCCGTGCAGATCACCGCGACACCCGGCACCGCCACCGGGCCCGCCGCCGGCCCCCCGCAACTGCTGTACGCCGGCGAGGTCGACGCGGCGACGGTCGTCCTCCTCTACGACGGGCTGCGCGTCGTGCGCTACGCCGAGTCCAAGGACGGCGACACCGGCGCGGCCGCCCTGGACTTCGCCCGCGCCGACGCGGCCGACACCGCCGGCGCCGCCGCGCTCGTCGTCGGCCGCACCGACGGCAACGTCCGCTACCTGACCGCGCCCTGGATCGCCGACGCCGCCGTACGGGACCTCCTCGCCCCCGGCGCCGCCGACGAGCCGCTGCGCCGCGGCGCCGACGGCGTCACCGACTCCGTGCCCAGCCCCGCCGGCGCGGGCGACTGCCACACCTGGACGGCCCTCCGCCTCGGCGAGCACCTGGTCACCGACCTCGGCGAACTGCTCCCCACCCGGCTCACCGCGGGCTCCCCCGCCGCCCCGCACGACGCGACCGGCGCCAAGGACCGCGCGGCCTGGGCCCACACGGCCTGCCGGCTGACGACCGTGCGGGGGCAGGGCGTGCGCTCGGTGAACTCCTGGCAGTTCGCCACCCAGACGCTCCCCGGGGCCGCCGGGAGCGCGGAGTGGTTCTGCACCCGGGCCGAGACCTGGCGCGGCGCGGGCAGCCGCGTACTGGCCCAGTTCCTGGCCCCCGGCGGCCGGGCGGGCGCGCCCGCCTCGGTCGTCGGCCGCGCCGAGTCCACGCTCACCTGCGGGGCCCGCGAACCGCACGTCCTGGCGGGCGCCCTGTGGAAGTCCCCGGGCGGCACCTGGTACGCGCTGGCGGCGGGCGGTGGCGACGTCGCCTCCGTCACGGCGACGGGCGGGGCGCACGGCAGCGACCGGGGCCCTCTCCTGGCCGCGCCCACCCACCAGGGCGCCCAGGTCGAGCTGACGGCCCGTCTGGAGGACGGCGGCAAACTGGAGCAGCTGCGCTGAGCCGTCCGGCCCGGGCCGAACGGCCCCCGGTACGGGGCGGTTTAGGATGACCGCCATGACGACCGGGGTACGCCGCAGGATGGGTGTCGAGCAGCGCCGTGAGCAACTGATCGCGGTCGCCCTCGACCTGTTCGGGCACCGCCCGCCCGACACCGTCTCCGTCGACGACATCGCCACCGCGGCCGGGATCTCCCGGCCGCTCGTCTATCACTACTTCCCCTGCAAGCAGAGCCTCTACGAGGCCGCGCTGCGCCACGCCGCCGACGAGCTGACCGCACGGCTCGCCGAGCCGTGCGAGGGCCCGTCCGGCGGCCGGCTGGCGCGGGTGATGCGCCGCTTCTTCGACTTCGTGGAGACCTACGGGCCGGCCTTCGCCGCGCTGCTGCGCGGCGGCCCGGCGATGGCGGGCACCGGCCCGTCCTGCGCGATGATCGACGGGGTGCGGCAGGCCGCGTACGGCCACCTGCTGACGCACCTGGGCGTACGGGAGCCGTCCGCCCGGCTGGAGCTGCTGCTGCGGTCGTGGATCTCGCTGGCGGAGAGCACCGCGCTGCTGTGGCTGGACGGCCGCCGCGTCCCGCGCGCGGAGCTGGAGCGGCAACTGGTGCACGCCTTCGCGGCGCTCACCGCGGTGAGCGCCGCGTACGACGAGGAGACGGCGGCGGTGCTGGTCCGGGTCCTCGGGGACGAGCCGGTGGACGAGCCCTTCGTCCGGCTCACGGCCGGGATCGGAGCACCCGCCCTGCTCCCTACCGGTATTACCGTGCCCTGAAGACCGCGACCGTACGGCCGGGCACGGTGAAGGTGCCCGTTCCGGTGGCGTAGGACGCGGACTTCACGACGGGGTCCGAGCCGTGCGCCTGCACCGGGTGGAGGCGGTAACCGGTGCCCGCGAGGGCCGGGACCGTCTGGGCGCGCTCCTGCGGGGTGGCGTTGAGGACGACGACCAGATCGCCGAGGCGCATGGTGATGACGCCCGGTGTCTCGTCCCTGCCGGAGAGCGGGAAGGACAGCGCGGCCTGCACGGCCTCGGCGGTCGGCTGGCTGAAGGCCCTCTCGGTGGTGCGGACGCGCAGCAGGTCGCGGTAGGCGGCCGAGGCGGCGGCAATGGGTCCGCAGCCGGGCCGCAGGGCCGGGTCTGCCAGCAGCGGGCGGGCGTACGGCCACTTGGCGGCGTTGTCGGCGGCGGGCGGCAGGCCCCGGCCGAAGCCGTTGCCCTCGGCGCAGTTCCAGTGGATCGCGTTGAACCAGTCGCCGCTGTCGTAGGAGTTGCGGTCCAGGGACTTGGAGCGCAGCAGGTCCGTACCGGCCTGGGAGAGAGCCGGACCCTGGGAGAGGGTGGCGGCGGCCAGGGCGAGGACCTGCGTTCTGGCCCGGTCGTCAGGGGTGGTGGCCTGCGGCAGCTTGTAGGCGAGGGCGTCGTAGAGGGTCTCGTTGTCGTGGGCGTCGGCGTAGGACAGGGCGTCGCCAGGCGCGGCGGCGTATCCGGCGGGCTGGCCGTTGTAGTCGACGTCGGCGCCGCGCACGGACCGGCCGGTGGTGTCGGTGAAGCGGTACGCGGCGAGGTTGCCGGTCAGGCCGACCTTGATCAGGTCCTGGGCGTGCAGCAGCCGGGCCCGCTGTTCGGCGGGCGATCCATTGGCGGGCGAGGCGTTGGGGTCGGTGAAGAGCCCGGAGGCGAAGCCCTGGACGCGGGGGTCGTCGTCGAAGGGGCCGCCGCCGCGGATCGCGTCGCGGGAGCGGTCGGAGAAGGTGGCGATGCCGGTGCCGGCCATGTTCTTCTGCGTGGCCTGGACGAAACGGGCGTCGTTCGCGACCTCGCCGAAGTTCCAGCCCTCCCCGTAGAGGATCACGGACTTGCCGTCGACGCCGTCCCTGGCGGGCGTCAGCGTGTCGAGGGCGGCGCGCACGGCGAGGATGTTGGCCTTGGGGTGGTGTCCCATCAGGTCGAAGCGGAAGCCGTCGACCTTGTACTCCTTCGCCCAGGTGACGACCGAGTCGACGACGAGCTTGCCCATCATGGCGTGCTCGGGCGCGGTGTTGGCGCAGCACGTGGAGGTGGCGACGGAGCCGTCGTCGAGGAGCCGGTGGTAGTAGCCGGGCACGATCCGGTCGAGGACGGACCGCTCGTCCTGGCCGGAGGCGGCGGTGTGGTTGTAGACGACGTCCATGACCGTGCGCAGCCCGGCGCCCGCCAGCCCCTGCACCATCCGCCGGAACTCGACCGTACGCCGGGGCCCGTCGGGGTCGGAGGCGTAGGAGCCCTCGGGGACGGTGTAGTGCAGCGGGTCGTAGCCCCAGTTGTAGGCGTCGCGGGCGGCGGTGCGGGCGACGCACTTCTGCTGCTCTTCGGACTCGGCGGGGAAGGCGGCCAGGTCGCAGGGCGGGGTCGCCTGGTCGGCGCGCCGCTCGGGAATGGTCGCGAAGTCGAAGACGGGCAGCAGGTGGACGTAGGAGGTCCCGGCGTCGGCGAGGGACTTGAGGTGGCGCATGCCGGGCGAGGCGGGCTCGGTGAAGGCGAGGTAATCGCCGCGCGGGGAGAAGTCCCGGACGTGGAGTTCCTGTATGCGGGCGTCCCGGAAGGGGACGGGCTTGGGCTTGCGCAGGTTTGCCCAGCCTGGCGGGGCGAAGGCGGGGGCCGACAGGTCGGTGACGAGGCTGCGGGTGGAGTCGGCGGTGAGGGCGGTGGAGTACGGGTCGGTGACGTGGTTGACGACGGTCTTACCGATGGTCGGGGCGTGGACGGTGACGGCGTAGCGGTAGGGCTTGCCGGCCCAGGAACGGGGCCCGGTGGCGCTCCAGACGCCGCTGGCGGCGTCGCGGCGCATGGGGAGCGTACGGCCGTCGAGCTCGAGCGCCACGGTTTTGGCGGTGGGCGCCCAGACGGAGAGGGTGGGGCGACCGTCGCGGAAGACGGGGCCCAGGTGGGCCTTGGTGGCGGCGGGGGCGTAGAGGTCGTCCAGGACGCCGGGGATCTGGACGCCGGTGCGGACGCCGTCGTCCGTCTCGGCGGTGAGGGGGCCGCGGAGCGCGGTGCGCACCTGTTCCGGGGTGGCCTCGACGTGGAAGGCGTCGTAGGCGGCGGTGGGCCCACCTCGCTGGAGGGTGAGCGTGAACGTTCCGCGTTCATGGACGAGGCGGTGGGGGCGGGCGGGGTCGCCGAGGTTCTTGGGCCAGGCGACGGTTTGCCTGTCGAGCCACTGGACTTTCGCGTCGGGTTTTTGCGGGGCGGGCGGCTCGGCGTGGGCCGGGGCCGACCCCAGGAGGGGTAACAGGGCCGTGAGGACGACGGCCAGGGGTCTCATGGAGGGGTGCTCCTTCGGTTCGGAGGTACGAAAAGAGCCCCCGGGGGACCCGGGGACTCTGAGCAGTACATCTTGTGCCAGCGCTTCGCCCCCCTCCCCCAGGGCCTGAATGGCGAATTGCGCTGGGCTGGTGGGCAAGCGGGCGGCTCGATCCCCTAGCGCACCCGTTCCGTCGTGCGGGTGCGGCGGCCGCCCGGTGCCACCGGTTCCGGACGGGAGGGGGCCCGGCGGCGTTGCCTCGGTGCCCGGCCGGCGGCGTTGCCCGCGCCCGGACCGCCCGGTCCAGCGTCCCGCCGGTCGTCCTTGATCGCCACATGGCGGGGCAGCCGGTGCGGCAGCGCCCCGAACCACACCCGGGACAGGGTGAGGCCGAGCGCCAGGCAGAGCAGGCCGCCCACCGCGTCCAGCCAGAAGTGGTTGGCGGTCGACACGATCACCACCAGCGTCGCCACCGGGTAGAGCACGCCCAGCACCCGTACCCACACCGGCCGCGCCAGCGACGCGATGATGACGCCGCACCAGGTCGACCAGCCGATGTGCATCGAGGGCATCGCCGCGTACTGGTTGGAGACGTCCGCGAGGTTGCCCGAGGCCATCGAGCCCCAGGTGTGGTGGACGACGACCGTGTCGACGAAGCCGAGGTCCTCCATCAGCCGTGGCGGGGCGAGCGGATACAGGTAGTAGCCGAGCAGGGCCACACCCGTGGTGGCGAACAACGTCAGCCGGGCCGCCGCGTATCGCCCGGGGTGCCAGCGGTAGAGCCAGACCAGCACGCCGATGGTGAGCACGAAGTGGAGCGTCGCGTAGTAGTAGTTCATGCCCACGATCAGCCACGTCACCGAATTCACGGCCCGGTTGACCGTGTGCTCCACGGCGATGTGGAGGCTCTGCTCGGCCTGCCAGATCCAGTCGGCGTTGCGCAGCGCGGCGGCTCTCTGCTCCGGCACGGCGTTGCGGACGAGCGAGTACGTCCAGTAACTCACCGCGATCAGCAGTACCTCGAACCACAGGCGTGGGCGCCGTGGCGCACGGGGCCGCCGCAGCCGGAAGCGGTTCGCCCGCGGCCGGTCCGCGCCCGTCGCGCCACCCGCCTCGGTGGGTGGCGCGGCGGCCGTGCGGCCTTCCAGGGTCTTTGCTGTCGCTTCACCCATAGGGAAAGAGTCTGCCAGATAGCGCTCGGCGGCAGATCGGCACCCGGTCCGGTTCACGCCACCTACGCCCCGGTTCGTCCTCCTTCGGGCGGCCCGTGCCGGGCGGCTGTACGAGGGTTACGTACGCGCTCCCGGCGCCGAGGCCGTGGAACCCCTGACGACCAGTTCGGGCAGGAAGACGAACTCGCCGTACGGCGCGGGCGTCCCGCCGACCTCCTCCAGCAACGCGCGCACCGCGGCCTGACCCATCGACTGGACCGGCTGCCGGATCGTGGTCAGCGGCGGATCGGTGAACGCGATGAGCGGGGAGTCGTCGAAGCCCACCACCGAGATGTCGCGCGGGACTTCGAGACCGCGCTGCCGCGCCGCCCGGACCACCCCCAGCGCCATCATGTCGCTGGCGCACACCACCGCCGTGCACCCCCGGTCGATCAACGCGGCGGCCGCCGCCTGACCACCCTCAAGAGTGAACAGCGAATGCTGGATCAGCTCCTCGGCCTCTTCCCGGCCCATGGCGAGCCGCTCCCGCATGCTGTCCAGGAAGCCCTCGATCTTCCGCTGCACGGGAACGTATCTGCGGGGCCCGAGGGCCAGTCCTATCCGGCGGTGGCCCAGTGCGGCCAAATGGGTGACGGCCAGCTGTACGGCGGCCCGGTCGTCGGGGGAGACGAAAGGCGCCCGGACCTCCGCCGAGAAGCCGTTGATCAGCACGAACGGCACGCCCTGGGCCCGCAGCCGGGCGTAGCGCTGCATGTCCGCCGACGTGTCCGCGTGGAGCCCGGAGACATAGATGATCCCGGCGACGCCCCGGTCGACGAGCATCTCCGTGAGCTCGTCCTCCGTGGAGCCGCCCGGCGTCTGGGTCGCCAGTACCGGCGTATAGCCCTGGCGGGTCAGCGCCTGCCCTATGACCTGGGCGAACGCCGGAAAGATGGGATTGTCCAGCTCCGGGGTGATCAGTCCCACCAGGCCCGCGCTGCGCTGCCGCAGCCGCACCGGACGCTCGTAGCCGAGCACGTCGAGCGCGGCCAGCACTCCCTCGCGGGTGGAGGCGGCGACCCCCGGCTTTCCGTTGAGGACGCGGCTGACGGTTGCTTCGCTGACACCCGCCTGGGCTGCGATGTCGGAGAGCCGGGCGGTCACAGGAGGTGACTGTACCGGTCGCATGTCAGACTGCCCACCACACGCATGAATCCGAGGGGATCCGCACCGTACCGCCCGTACAGCGACCTTCCGGGATGGAAATGGCCAGGGCGGTGCTCGCCAGTACCGGGCGGCCCGGCACCGGGAGCGTCACCTCGTCGCCGCGCGTGTTGAGCGTGCACACGAAGCCCGGCCGGGAGAACGTCAGCACCCCCTCGGGGGCGTCCAGCCAGGTCATCTCCCCGTCGCCCAGCCCCGGCAGCTCCCGTCGCACGGCCAGCGCCGAGCGGTAGAGCTCCAGCGTCGAGCGGGGGTCCCCCGACTGCGCCTCCACCGACAGCTCCGCCCACGCGGCGGGCTGCGGCAGCCAGCTGCCGCCGGGCCCGAAGCCGTACGGCGCCTCCTCGCCCGACCACGGCAGCGGCACCCGGCAGCCGTCGCGCAGCCCGTCCTGGCCGTCGCCCCGGAAGAACGCCGGGTCCTGGCGCACCTCGTCGGGCAGCTCCACGACCTCCGGCAGCCCCAGCTCCTCGCCCTGGTAGACGTAGGCCGAGCCCGGCAGCGCCAGCATCAGCAGCGCCGCCGCCCGCGCCCGCCGCAGCCCCAGGCCGGTGTCGCCGGAGCCGTAGCGCGTGGGGTGCCGCACGACGTCGTGGTTGGACAGCACCCAGGTGGTGGGCGCCCCCACCGAACGCGTCGCCTCCAGCGACGCGTCGATCACCGTCCGCATCTGACCCGCGTCCCAGTCGCAGGTCAGGAACTGGAAGTTGAACGCCTGGTGGAGCTCGTCCGGCCGGACGTACAGCGCGAGCCGCTCGGACGTCGGCGCCCACGCCTCCGCCACACCGATCCGCTCGCCCGGGTAGGAGTCCAGCAGCCGCCGCCAGTCCCGGTGGATCTCGTGCACCCCGTCCTGGTCGAAGAACGGCAGCACCTGCGCGCCGATCAGCTTGGCCTGCTCGGTGCGGCCGATGTCCGGCAGCCCCGGCGCCTTGACCATGCCGTGCGCCACGTCGATGCGGAAGCCGTCCACGCCCAGGTCCAGCCAGAACCGCAGCACGGACGCGAACTCCTCGCGGACCTCCGGGTTCTCCCAGTTGAGGTCCGGCTGCTCGGACGCGAACAGGTGGAGGTACCACTCGCCAGGGGTACCGTCCGGACCGGTCGTCCGGGTCCAGGCCGGGCCGCCGAAGACGGACTCCCAGTCGTTCGGCGGGAGTTCCCCGGCCGCGCCCCGGCCCGGCCGGAAGTGGTAGCGCTCGCGGGCCGTCCCCCCCGGGCGGTCCGCGAGCGCCTCCTCGAACCAGGCGTGCCGGTCCGACGTGTGGTTGGGCACGATGTCGACGATCACCCGCAGGCCCAGCCGGTGCGCCTCCCGCACCAGGTCGTCCGCGTCCGACAGCTGCCCGAACAGCGGGTCCACGGCCCGGTAGTCCGCGACGTCGTAGCCCCCGTCCGCCTGCGGCGAGGCGTAGAACGGCGTCAGCCACAGCGCGTCCACGCCCAGCCCCGCCAGGTACGGCAGCCGCTCGCGGATCCCGCGCAGGTCGCCGATGCCGTCGCCGTCGCTGTCGGCGAACGAGCGCACGTACACCTGGTAGATGACGGCGCTGCGCCACCAGCCGTCCGCCGCCCGCGCGGTGTCGGCGTCGGCATGGGCGTCCGGGCGGACGGAGGGCGCGAGGTCCTGGGTCATGTACGTCCTATCGGTTCGTAGGGTCGCTGTCGGTACGGGGTGCGTCGTCGCGTGGGCTCACCTGGTGGCCGGCGGGCCGAGGGCGTCAGCCCTTGGTGCCGCCCGAGGTGAGCCCGGCGACCAGGTGCCGCTGGGCGAGGAAGAAGACCACGCCGGCGGGGACGGTGATGAGCACGGCCGCCGCCGTCATCAGCCCCCACTCGGCCTTCTGCTGGCCCACGAAGGTCTGCAGGCCCACGGCGAGCGTGTAGTGCTCCTCGCTGCTCATGAACTGGGAGGCGAAGGCGACCTCGCCCCAGGCCGTGATGAAGGAGTAGAACGCGGTGACGGCCAGCCCCGGCCGGGCCAGCGGCACGATCAGCCGCCAGAACGTGCCGAAGGGCGTCAGCCCGTCCACCCGGCCCGCCTCGTCGATCTCGGCGGGGATCGTGTCGAAGTAGCCCTTGAGCATCCACGCGCAGAACGGCACCGAGATCGAGCAGTAGGTGACGATCAGGCCGGCGTAGGAGTCGAGGAGCTCCAGCTGCCCGAGGAGGTTGTAGAGCGGGACGATCAGCACCGCCATCGGGAACATCTGCACGACGAGGAACGTCCACATCAGCGGCCGGTGGCCGGGGAAGCGCATCCGCGAGACCGCGTACCCCGCGCTCGCCGCGACGAGCACGCCCAGGACGGTCGCCCCGAGGGCGACGACCACGGAGTTGCCGAACCACGTCAGGAACTTCGTCTCGCCCAGCACATGGGTGTAGTTGTCGAGGCTGAAGCCCACGAGGCGGGTGGGCTCCTGCCAGCCGTCGCGGCCGCGCAGCGAGACGAAGACGACGAACAGGACGGGGAACAGCGCCACGGCCGAGGCGACGATCAGCGCGGTGTGCAGCCCGGCGGAGGCCGCCCGGGAGCGCTCGCCGCGGGGACGGACGCGCTGGGTGGTGCTTGTGGTGCTGCTTGTGGTGCTCGTCATCGCGAGGCCTCCTGTCGGGCGAGCGTCCGGCGGTAGAAGACGGCGAAGACCAGGAGGAGGGAGAGGATGAGGATCCCGTAGGTCGCCGAGCCCGCGTAGTCGCGGATGCCCTGGAAGGCGAGCCGGTAGGAGTACGTCACCAGGATCTCGCTGTCCGAGCTCGCCCCCGCGCCGATCAGCAGGTAGATCACCTGGAACATGTTGAACGTCCAGATGACGCCGAGCAGGATCACCGTCCCGCTCACCTCCCGCAGCCCCGGCAGCGTCACATGCCGGAACCGCTGCCACGGGGTGGCGCCGTCCATCTCGGCCGCCTCGTGGAGCTCGGCGGGGATCGACTGGAGGCCGCCCAGGATGGCCACCATCATGAACGGCACGCCCAGCCAGACGTTGACGGCGACCGCCGACACCTTCTGCAGGAAGCTGTCGCCGAGCCAGTCGACCGGGTCCAGGCCCAGCGTGGTCATGAAGGAGTTGAGGATGCCGTACTTCTCGTTGAACATCAGCCGCCAGGAGAACGTGGCGACGAACGCCGGCACCGCCCACGGCAGCACCAGCAGCACCCGGTACAGCGTCCGGAACCGCATCTGCCGGTTGAGCAGCAGCGCCAGCCCCAGGCCGATGGTGTAGTGGAGCACCACGCAGGACGCCGTCCACACGACCGTCCAGCCCAGCCGCGAGTAGAAGTGGCCCTCCTGGCCGGAGAGCACCTTCCAGTAGTTGTCGAGGCCGACGAACCGGTAGCTCGACGGGATGTGGTTGACGCCGATCGTCCGGCCGATGTTGGCCTCGTTGGCGTCGGTGAAGGACAGGTAGATGCCCCGTCCCAGCGGATACCCGACGAGGACCGCCAGGACGATGACGACGGGCAGCACCATCGCCCACGCGTACCAGTGCGTGCCGAAGGAGCGCTTGACCCGGGTGACGACTGTGGCAGCCATGGGGGTCTCTACTCCTCGACCCCGTAGTCCTTGAGGAGCGCGGACTGCCAGGCCTTGGCCGTGGCCGTCAGGCCCGCCTTGGGCTCCTCCTTGAGCGTAAGGATCTTGGTGTAGTGCTGGAGCCACTCGGTGAAGAGGTCGCCGCCCTGCGGGATCGGCGGGCGCGGATGGGCCTTGCTCAGCGCCTCGTAGTAGGACTTGCGCACCGGGTCGGCCAGCACGGCCTGGGTGTAGGCCGACTTGCGGGTCGGCAGCACGCCGACGGTGGTGGAGACGCTCTCCTGCTGGGCGGCCTCGGTCATGAACCGGGTGAAGAGGTAGGAGGCGTCGAAGTTCTTGGACCCGGCGTAGACGACGAGGTTGTGGCCGCCGACCGGGGCGCCCGCCGTACCGGTGGAGCCGGCCGGGATCGGGGCGATGCCCAGGTTGTCCCGGGACTTGTAGGCGTCGCCGCCGAAGATCTCCTTGGTCGCCCAGGGGCCGTCGATCAGCATCGACAGCTTGCCGTTCTTGAAGTCCGTCTTGAGGGCGTTGTAGCCGTCGGTGCCGGCGGGCTTCGGGGCGGCGCCGGACTTCACCAGGTCGACGGCGGTCTCGATGCCCTTGAGGGACGCGGCGTTCGCGATGGTGATCTTCTTCTTGGCGGCGTCGACCATGTCGCTGTTCTCGCCGTAGAGGAAGGGCAGCGAGTAGTAGCTGTCGGGGCTGAGGCCGATGCCCTCGGCGCCCGTCTTCTCCTTGACCTTCGCGGCCGCCTCCTTCACCTCCTGCCAGTTCGCCGGGGCCTTCTCGACGCCGGCCTTCTGGAAGAGCTCCTTGTTGTAGAGGAGCCCGAGGGTGTCGGTGACCTGGGGGACGCCGTAGGTCTTGCCTTGGTAAGCCGCGTTCTTCAGCGGGCCTTCGAGGAAGTCGCCGGTGTTGCCCAGAGCGGGCGTGCCGGTGAGGTCCTTGAGGTAGCCGAGCTGGGCGAAGCCCGGGGTCCAGCCCACGTCGGAGCGGAGCACGTCCGGGGCGCCCTTGCCGGTGGAGGCCGCCGTCTTGAACTTCTGCTGCGCCTGGTCGAAGGGGACGTTGACGTAATCGACCTTGATCTTCGGGTACTTGGCCTCGAAGTCCTTGACGAGCTTCTTGAAGGCCGGCGCCTCGTTGGTCGCGTCGGAGGTGTCCCACCAGGTGATGGTGCCGCTCACGGCGCCCGGGTCGTTCGCCGCCTTGGAGCCGTCACCGCCGTTGTCGCCGCCACTGCCGCACGCGGTCATGGTCAGGGCCAGCGCACCGACAACGGCGGCGACCGATATGCCTCTTCGCATATGGATGCTCCTCTTCCGGGAGGCCGCCTGAGGGGAGGGCGGCCCGAGCTGAGGAGGAAGCTAACAGGCTGCAATCTCTTGCGAAAGACCTTGCAAGAAGGGAATCCCAAGATTTCGCGGTTGTAACCATCCCGTGTCCAGAGGGTTGACCGGTTGCGGCCGGGGCTCGTACGGTCTCGACCGGCAAGCGGTTGCACTCGTGCGGGCACCTTTGCTGCAAGAACCTTCATGAACCTTCGCGGCCTTACGGGCAAGGCGGCTTGCCGCGCGGGGTCGTCGTACGCCGCACTGCCGCCCCCACCCCCCACGCCAGGAGACGCCGTGCCTCCCACCCGCATGCCCGGAATTGCCCGAAGAATCCTTACCGTCGTGGCTACCCTGCTGGCGGGAACGACCGTCGGCGCCCCACCGGCGGCGGCGAGCGCCCCGGGCGAGAAGGACGTCACGGCTGTCCTCTTCGAGTGGGATTACCCGTCGGTGGGCCGCGAGTGCGCCGCCGCCCTCGGCCCCGCCGGCTACGGATACGTCCAGGTCTCCCCGCCCCAGGAGCACGTCCAGGGCCCCCAGTGGTGGACGTCCTACCAGCCCGTCGGCTACCGGATCGCCGGCCGGCTCGGCGACCGCGCCGCCTTCACGGCGATGACGCGCGCGTGCCACGCGGCGGGCGTGAAGGTCGTCGTCGACGCCGTCGTCAACCACATGGCGGCGGGCGCGGGCGTGGGCACGGGCGGCACGTCGTATACCAAGTACGGCTACCCCGGTCTCTACAACGACACCGACTTCCACACCTGTCGCAAGCCCATCAGCGATTACACCAGCCGCGCGGACGTCCAGAACTGTGAGCTCGTCGGCCTCGCCGACCTCGACACCGGCAGCGACCACGTCCGCACCGCCATCGCCGGCTACCTCGAGGACCTGCTCTCCCTCGGCGCCGACGGCTTCCGCGTCGACGCCGCCAAGCACATCGCCGCCGCCGACCTCGCCGCGATCAAGGCGAAGCTGAGCCGGCCGGACGTCTACTGGAAGCAGGAGACGATCCACGGCGCCGGCGAGGCCGTCCAGCCCGAGGAGTACACCAGTACTGGTGACGTCCAGGAGTTCCGCTACGCCCGCGACCTCAAGCGCGTCTTCCAGCGCGAACGGCTGGCCTACCTGAAGAACTACGGCGAGGGCTGGGCCTATCTGCCGAGCGACAGGGCGTCGGTCTTCGTCGACAACCACGACACCGAGCGCAACGGCGACACCCTCTCCTACAAGGACGGCGCGAACTACACGTTGGCTCAGGTCTTCATGCTCGCCTGGCCGTACGGCTCGCCGGACGTCCACTCCGGCTACGAGTTCACCGACCGCGACGCGGGGCCGCCTCGCGGGGGCGCGGTGGGAGCGTGCTGGCAGGACGGCTGGAAGTGCCAGCACGCCTGGCCGGAGATCCGCAACATGGCGGCGTTCCGCAACGCGGTGCGGGGCACGCCGGTGACGGGGTGGTGGGACAACGGCTACCAGGCGATCGCCTTCGGGCGGGGCGACAAGGGGTACGTGGTGGTCAACCACGAGGGGTTCGCGGTGAGCCGCGCCTTCCAGACGTCGCTGCCGGGCGGGGACTACTGCGACGTCCAGAGCGGGCGTCGCGTCACGGTGGGCGCGGACGGCCGCTTCACGGCGACGGTCGCACCGAACACGGCGCTGGCGCTGCATGTGGGGGCGCGTGGTTGCGGCTGACTCCCCGGCCCCGATGAGTACGGCCGGGGCCGCATCAGCCCTCTTCCGGCAGCATGTCGGGGCGCCCTGGTGGGCTCTTCCCGCGCGTTTCGGCAAGTGGAAGACCGGTGCGTGAGCAACACGGGGCCGTAGGCCAACGCTTCGGAGGTAGATCCATTATCCCCGTCCGGGAAGGTACCTGTCACCGTTCTCCGGAATGATCTTTACGCCTGATTTGCACCTTTAGGCTTGCGGGCAACAGGCACAACCACTGATCTGATCTGGGAGTTGAAAGTGGCGCACGACGTTGCCGCGCTGACCGTGGAGCTCGCGGAAATGGCCACGGCCGATCACCAGTCCGCAGTCCGCGCGAACAGCGACGACCCCGCCGAGCAACTGGCATGGCGGCGCCTGACCGCCCGGCACGGCGACCGACTGGGCGAGATCATGGACGAGTACGGCTGGCCGACGGCAGAACTGGTCGGCGAGGAAGCCTCACGCGCAGCATGGCTGATCGCCCAGCACGCCGACCGGCAGCTCGACGTTCAGCGGCGCGCCCTCCGCCTGATGCGGCAGGCGGTGTCGGCGGGCTCGGCCAGCCCCCGCGAACTGGCCTTCCTGCGCGACCGCACGCTGGTCAACGAGGGTCGCAAGCAGGTCTACGGCACTCAGATCGCCGGCGTGAAGGACGGGGCACCGATTCCGTGGCCCTGTGAAGAGCCCGAGCGCATGAACGAACTCCGGGCAGAAGTAGGCATCGAGCCCTTCGACGAGTACGTCGCCAAATTCTCCATATCCTGACGCCCTGTTCCCAGCAGCGTGCTTGCGGATCACTGCCCGGCTCACCAGCCGCAGGCATTGATCCGCCGGACAGACCCTCGTGGACGGCGGAGACGTGCGCCCCGGCGACGAGTGCCGCAAGAAGCGCGCACCCTTCAAGCCGAAGGACTCGGGTCTTCGGTTCGGCTTCGAAGGAGCCCGCGGCTGGGCGGCCGCGCACGTCGAGCGGAACCCGTCGCACACCGCCTTCCGTGAGGCCATGGACCGGTACTGGCGGGCCACCAGGAAGTAGCGGCCACCGGCCCGCAGGTGAACCACGCGTCCGGTGGCAACGCCTACCCCCCGTAGAACAGGTCCTCCACCACCGCACGCGCCCGGCGCGTCGTCCGCCGGTAGTCGTCCAGCATCTCCCCGCCGTGCCCCGCCGGGTACCCCAGGTACCGGCCCACCGCGGCCAGTTCACGGGCCTCGCCCGGGAACGTGTCGCCGGGGCGGCCGCGCACCAGCATCACCGCGTTGCGGACGCTCGTCGCGAGCACCCACGCCTCGTCGAGGATGCGGGCCTCCTCGGCGGTGAGCAGCCGGGCGGCGCACGCGGCGGCGAGGGCGTCGCGGGTGCGGGTGGTGCGCAGGCCGGGCTCGGAGTGGCCGTGCCGCATCTGGAGCAGCTGGACGGTCCATTCGACGTCCGACAGGCCGCCGCGCCCCAGCTTGGTGTGGGTGGTGGGGTCGGCGCCGCGCGGGAGCCGTTCGGACTCCATGCGGGCCTTGAGGCGGCGGATCTCGCGGACGGCGTCCTCGCCGAGGCCCTCGGGTGGGTAGCGCAACGGGTCGATCAACTCGATGAACCGCCGGCCCAGGTCGGCGTCGCCCGCGACGGGCTCGGCGCGCAGCAGGGCCTGGCTCTCCCACACCAGCGACCAGCGGCGGTAGTAGGCGGCGTAGGAGGCGAGGGTGCGGACGATCGGCCCGGACTTGCCCTCGGGGCGCAGGTCGGCGTCGACAAGCAGCGGCGGGTCGGTGGTGGGGAGCTGGAGCAGCCGGCGCATCTCGCCGGCGACGGCGAAGGCGGCCTTGGCGGCGTCCTCGTCGGAGACGCCCTCGCGCGGCTCGTGGACGAACAGGACGTCCGCGTCGGAGCCGTAGCCCTGCTCGTGGCCGCCGAAGCGGCCCATGCCGATGACCGCGAACCGGGTGGGGAGGGTGTCGCCCCACTCGCCCCGGACGGCCGCGCGCAGGGCGCCGGCGACGGCGGCGGCGTTGAGGTCGGAGACGGCGTCGCCGACGATGCCGGCGCGGGCGGCGTGGTCGTTCCCGGCGGTCTCGGCGGCGCCACGCGAGCCGGTGCCGTGCTGGCCGGAGGCGTGGGCGCGGGCGGCGGCGTCGACGCGCCCGTAGGCGCCGATGATGTCGGCGGCCGCGGTGCGGAACAGTTCGCGGCGGCGGACGCCGCGCACCGCGACGATGGCCGCCTCGGCGTCCTCGGCGCGGTTCACGGCGGCGAGGACCTCCTGTTCCAGGGCTTCGCGGCCGCGTGGGCGCAGGCCGCCGGAGTCGCCGAGGAGGGCGACGGCCTCGGGGGCGCGCAGCAGCAGGTCGGGGGCGAGCCGGCCGGCGGACAGGACGCGGGCGAGGTTCTCGGCGGCGGCGCCCTCGTCGCGCAGCAGCCGCAGGTACCAGGGGGTTCTGCCGAGGGCGTCGGAGACCTTGTGGAAGTTGAGCAGCCCGGCGTCGGGGTCGGCGGAGTCGGCGAACCAGCCCAGGAGCACGGGCAGCAGGGTCCGCTGGATGGCGGCCTTGCGGGTGACGCCGGAGGCGAGGGCCTCGAGGTGGCGGAGGGCGGCGGCGGGGTCGGCGTAGCCGAGGGCGGCCAGGCGCTGGCCGGCGGCCTTGGGGCTGAGCCGGATCTCGCCGGGTTCGAGCTGGGCGACGGCGTCGAGGAGTGGCCGGTAGAAGAGTTTCTCGTGGAGCCGGCGGACCTCGCGGGCGTGGAGCTTCCACTGTCTGCCGAATTCGGCGACCGGTTCCTTGCCGGGGGCCCACTCGTACGTACGGGCCAGGGAGCGGCCCAGGCGGCGGAGGTCGTCCTCGCGGTCGGGCACGAGGTGGGTGCGGCGCAGCCGGTGGAGCTGGATGCGGTGTTCCATGGTGCGCAGGAAGCGGTAGGCGTCGCCCATGAGTCTGGCGTCGGCGCGGCCCACGTAGCCGCCGGTGGCGAGGGCGGCGAGCGCGTCGAGGGTGGATCCGGAGCGCAGGGTGGCGTCGCTGCGTCCGTGTACCAACTGGAGGAGCTGGACGGCGAATTCGACGTCCCGCAGGCCGCCGGGGCCGAGTTTGATCTCGCGGTCGACCTGGGCGGCGGGGATGGAGTCGACGACGCGGCGGCGCATCTCCTGGACGTCGGTGACGAAGTTGTCGCGCTCGGCGGCCTGCCAGACGAGGGGGGAGAGGGTGTCGACGTAGTCCTGGCCGAGGACGAGGTCGCCGGCGACGGGCCGGGCCTTGAGGAGGGCCTGGAACTCCCAGGTCTTGGCCCAGCGCTGGTAGTAGGCGAGGTGGCTGGACAGGGTGCGCACCAGGGGGCCGTTGCGGCCCTCGGGACGGAGGTTGGCGTCGACGGTCCAGATGGTGCCCTCGGCGGTGACGTCGGAGCAGATCCGCATCATCCGGGAGGCGAGGCGGGTGGCGGAGCGCAGGGCGTCGGCCTCGGCGGTGCCGTCGCGGGCCTCGGCGACGAAGATGACGTCGACGTCGGAGACGTAGTTGAGCTCGCGCCCGCCGCACTTGCCCATGCCGATGACGGCGAGCCGGCAGGCGGCGGCGTCGGCCGGCTGTTCCTCGGTGGCGATCGCGAGGGCGGCGCGGAGGGTGGCGGTGGCCAGGTCGGCGAGTTCGGCGGCGGCCTCGGCGACGTCGGTGCTGCCGCTGACGTCGCGGGCCGCTATGCCGAGGAGGGCGCGCCGGTAGGCGGCGCGGAGGGCGTCGGCGGGTGACAGCCCGGCCTCGCGGCCGCGGCGGGCGCCGTCGGCGAGGGCCCATTCGAACTCGGGGACGGCGGGGTGGAGGTCGGTGGCCTCGAAGCTGTCGAGGGCGTGCCAGTCGCCGGGGTGCCGGGCGAGGTGGTCGCCGAGCGCCTCGGACGTGCCGAGGACGCCCAGCAGCCGGTCGCGCAGCGGCTTGGCGGCGGCGAGGGTGTCGAGGAGGGCCTGCCGGTCGGCGTCGTCCCGGGCGGCGAGGGATTCGGCGAGCCGGACGAGCCCGCGCAGCGCGAGGTCGGGGTCGGCCGTGGCGCCGAGGGCGTCGAGCAGCACCGGGCCGGTGCCCAGGGGCCCCAGCGCGGGGGTCCCCAGGAGCCGCTCGGCGTCGGCCACGGCGGTGAACCCGCAGCGCAGCAGCCGGCTGTAGGTACTGCTCCGCCGCCCGTCGGGCACGGTCATCGCTGGCCCTCTCGCTGGTGGTCCTTGAGGGTGGGTCTTGAGGTGATCCTTGAAGTGGTTCTCGATCCGGCCGGGGTCAGAGCACCGGCAGCATCTTGCGCAGCTCGAACGCGGTCACTTCCGACCGGTACTCCTCCCATTCCTGCTTCTTGTTGCGCAGGAAGAAGTCGAAGACGTGCTCGCCCAGGGTCTCGGCGACCAGTTCGCTGCGTTCCATCAGCTCGATGGCCTCGCCGAGGTTCTGCGGCAGCGGCTCGATCCCCATGGCCCGGCGCTCGGCGTCGGACAGCGCCCACACGTCGTCATCGGCGCCCGCGGGGAGTTCGTACCCCTCCTCGATGCCCTTGAGACCCGCCGCGAGGAGGACGGCGTAGGTCAGGTAGGGGTTGGCGCCGGAGTCGATGGAGCGGACCTCGACCCGGGTGGAGCCGGTCTTGCCGGGCTTGTACATGGGCACGCGGATGAGCGCGGAGCGGTTGTTGTGGCCCCAGCAGATGTACGAGGGGGCCTCGCCGCCGGCGCCGGCGGTGCGCTGGGAGCCGCCCCAGATCCGCTTGTAGGAGTTCACCCACTGGTTGGTGACGGCGGAGATCTCGCCCGCGTGCCGGAGCAGTCCGGCGATGAAGGACTTGCCGACCTTGGACAGCTGGTACTCGGCGCCCGACTCGTGGAAGGCGTTGCGGTCGCCCTCGAAGAGGGAGAGGTGGGTGTGCATGCCGGAGCCCGGGAAGTCCGAGAACGGCTTGGGCATGAACGTCGCGTGGACGCCCTGCTCCAGCGCCACCTGCTTCATCACGATGCGGAAGGTCATGATGTTGTCGGCGGTGGAGAGCGCGTCGGCGTAGCGCAGGTCGATCTCCTGCTGGCCGGGGGCGCCCTCGTGGTGGCTGAACTCGACCGAGATGCCCATGGATTCGAGCATCGTGATGGCCTGGCGGCGGAAGTCCATGCCGACGCCGGTGGGGGTGTGGTCGAAGTAGCCGGAGGAGTCGGCGGGCACGGGGCGGGTGCCGTCGACGGGCTTGTCCTTGAGCAGGAAGAACTCGATCTCGGGGTGGGTGTAGAAGGTGAACCCGAGGTCGGAGGTCTTGGCCAGGATGCGCTTGAGGACGTAGCGCGGGTCGGCGTACGACGGGGAGCCGTCCGGCATCAGGATGTCGCAGAACATCCGGGCGGTGCCGGGGGCCTCGGCGCGCCACGGCAGGATCTGGAACGTGCCCGGATCCGGCTTGGCGATCATGTCCGATTCATACACCCGCGCGAAGCCCTCGATCGCCGAGCCGTCGAAGCCGATGCCTTCATCGAAGGCCTGCTCGAGCTCGGCGGGGGCCACGGCCACGGACTTCAGATAGCCGAGGACATCGGTGAACCACAGCCGGACGAACCGGATGTCGCGCTCTTCGAGCGTGCGGAGCACGAACTCCTGCTGCTTATCCATGGCAACCTATCCTTGCAGGTCAGACGGCTCGTTTCACCGGGTGCGGCACGGGCTGGACCTTGAGTATCACGTCCCCGGGTTACCTGTGGGTTTCCGGACGACGCCGCTTCCCCTTCGGCTTCCCGAGTGCATCGTACTTATGCCCATATGAAAAGTGCTGCTGATCGCATACCGGCACGTAGTCCGCTATCGTCCGAGACGGAGCGAGGGAGGACGCCTGATGACCGCGATTTCCGACCGGCCGCAGATGCTGCCCGAGGAGTTCGAGGAGTTCGCGCGCCTGGCCGCGCGCGCCGTGGAAGGCGTGCGCCTGGAGTTCATCAACGGGAAGCTGGGGGTCAAGCCCGTGCCGGACGGCGACCACGGCCGCATCATCCAGTGGCTGTTGCGTATCTGCATCCAGGCCCGTCCGGAGCTGTTCCTGCACGAGCAGGGGCTGAAGCTCCCCGCCTACCGCAAGGGGAATGCCCGCCCGGACGGCACTCTCGCGCCCAGCGACGCCTTCGTCGGCCAGGGTGAGTGGGCCTCCGTCGAGGGCGTGCTCATGGTCGTGGAGGTCACCTCCTACGACTCGGACACCGACCGGCGCGACCGGGCAGAGAAGCCCCGCGCCTATGCCGAGGCCGGGATCCCGGTGTATCTGCTGATCGACCGGGACACCTGCGAGGCCGTCGTGTACAGCGACCCCGACGGCGTCCGCTACGAGCAGACCCGGACCGTCCCCTTCGGCAAGCCGCTGGCCCTCCCCGACCCGGTCGGCATCGAGCTGGACACCGAGCCCCTCAAGGACTGGGTGCGCTGAGCCGAACGGGCCCGTAGGCCCCCTCAGGCCCGTATGAACGGGGTCGCCAGCACGGCTGCCGCGATGGCCTGGGGGCGGTCGTACATCAGCAGGTGGCCGGCCGGGGCCACGGCCTCGAAGCGGGCGTCGAGGCGGTCGGCGAGGGCGCGCTGGCGTTCCAGCCAGCGGCGTTCCTCGGCGGAGCCGGTGCCCGGGGAGGCGGCGAGGACGGTGACGGGGACGGGCGGCAGCCCGTGGTGGGCGCGGAGGTCCTCGAGTTCGGCGGCGACGTCGCGGTAGCGGGCGTTCTCCATGACGATGGCGCGCGCCACGCGCGCGGTGCCGTACGTCCGGCGCACCACGTCCTCGGGGGCGGGGTCGTGGCGGGTGACGGAGGCGGCGCGGACGGCGAGGCGGCGCAGGGCCGGTCCGAGGGCGCGCGGCAGTCCGGCGGCGGCGAGGGCCCGGCCGCGCACCCGGGCGGCGGCGGTGCGCAGTTCGCGGGCGGGCACGGGCCGGGCGTCCGGCACCACGCTGGCGTCGACGAGGACGAGCCCGGCCGTGCGCTCCGGGTACATCCGGGCGTAGGCCTCGGCGTGGAAGCCGGCCAGGGAGTGGCCGACGACCGTGGCCGGGCCCGGCAGCCCGAGCGCGTCGAGGACGCCCGCCATCCGGGCGGCCTCGGCGGCGACGGTGGGGGGTTCCAGCGGCGCCGCGCTGAAGCCGAGCCCGGGGCGGTCGAAGCGGACGACCGTGCGGTGCGGGGTGAGCAGGGGGACGACCGGCTCCCAGTCGAACCAGCCCATGCCGAGCCCGGCGCTGAGGACGCACACGGGCCCCGTCCCTTCACGCAGCACGTGCAGGGTCACGCCGCCGACCCGCAGCATCCGGCCCGGCGGCCGTCCCGGTGGCCGTTCCGTGCCGTGCGTGTCGCCGCCCGTAGCGCTCATCGAGTCCCCCTCGGTCCGTCCCCGCGGGCCGGCGGTCGTCGGCGGCCCGCTTCGGAGAGCACGGACAAGCTACTCGACGGGGGTGGCCTCCTGTCGCCCGGCCGTCACCCAGTGCGGCTTGCGGAGGGCGAGGAAGGCCAGCGGCACGAGGAAGCCGAGCGTCAGCAGCCCGCCGCCGACGATGAGCAGATAGCGCCACAGCGGCTGGCCGCCGAACTGCTCCGGCGGCACGAAGCCGATGAACATGGCCCCCACGGAGGCGGCGAAGCCCACGCCCGCGACGAGGCCCAGCGCCGGGACCTTGAAGCCGCGCGGCTGGTCGGGGCGGGTGCGGCGCAGCCGGAGGGCGGCGGCGAACATCAGCAGGTAGACGACGAGGTAGATCTGCGTCGTGACCACCGAGAAGATCCAGTACGCGCTGGAGACGTCGGGGATGAAGGCGTAGAGCAGGGCGATCAGCGTGGTCAGGGCGCCCTGGGCGACCATGATGTTGCGCGGGACGCCGTTCTTGTTGAGCTTCTGCAGGGCGGGCGGCAGATAGCCCTCCTGACGGGCGACCATCAGCAGGCCCTGCGAGGGCCCGGCCAGCCAGGTGAGCATGCCGCCGAGCGCCGCGGCGACGAGCAGGACGCCGACGACCTTGGTCAGCCAGCCCACGTGGAAGTGGTCGAAGAAGCCCTGGAAGGCCTGCATCACACCGGCCGTCAGGCTCAGGTCCTTGCCCGGCATCACCCAGCTGATGGCCAGCGCGGGCAGGATGAAGATCAGCAGAACGAGTCCGGTGGCGGCGAAGACCGAGCGCGGGTACTCCTTGCCGGGCTCGCGCAGCGAGGCGACGTGCACGGCGTTCATCTCCATGCCCGCGTACGACAGGAAGTTGCCGACGATCAGCACGAGGCTGGCGAGCCCGGTCCACGGCGGCAGGACGTGGCCGCCGTCCATGGGCGCGGCCGACGGGTTGCCCTGGGCGAGGAAGACCATGCCGAGGAGGACGAGCACGACGCCCGGGATCAGCGTGCCGACGACCAGCCCCACGCTGGAGAGCCCGGCCACGGCCTTCGTGCCGCGCGCGGAGATCAGTACCCCGGCCCAGTACACGACGACGATGACGAGCGCGACGTAGAGGCCGTTGTTCGCGAGGGACGGGTCGATGACGTACGCGAAGGTGCTCGCCACGTAGGCCAGCAGGCTGGGGTAGTACGCGATGGTCATCGCGAACTGGCACCAGACCGCGAGGAATCCGAGCCGCTTGCCCAGGCCCTCGGTCACCCACCGGTGGATGCCGCCGGTCCAGCCGGAGGCCAGCTCGGCCGAGACCAGGGCGGTCGGCAGCAGGAAGACGACGGCGGGGAGGAGGTAGAGGAAGACGGCGGCGAGGCCGTAGAGGGCCATGGAGGGGGCCGGGCGGAGGTTGGCCACGGAGGCCGTGGTCATCATCGCGAGCGTCGCCCACGAGATGAACTGCGTACGGGTGGCGCCGGATCCGGTGGCTTCCGCGGCTCCGGTGGCGGGGGCAGCCGTTTGGGGACGTTCGTCCCGGACCTGTTCCGTGATGGTCATGTTGGGGAGAGCGTCCTTCGGGCCGTGCATCAAGCGGTTTCGTCCCATAATCGGGCCTTCAAGCTGTCGTTCGCACATCGCGCCCTCGGCTCGCTCCGCCGCCCGCCTGGAGGGCGGATACCCCGGAGGGGTAGGGTGCGCGGAGGTCAACGGGCTTGTGGAGGCGGGCGATGCACGGACGGCGGAGGGTCGCCGCGTGGTGCGGCCGGCTGCTGCTGTTCGCCGCGCTGCTGCTCGGCATCGTGACGATGCACACACTCGGGCACCCGCGTGACCACGGACCGGCGGTCGAGGCGGGGACGCACGCGATGGCGCCCGGCGGGCACGCGATGGCGCCGGTCGACCAGGCCATGCCGGGTGCGCACGGGACCGCGCCCGCCCCGAAAGCCGCCCCGGAGAGCCGCGCTTCCGTTCCGGCAGCGTCCACCCCCCACGGCGGCGGTCACGGCGGCATGGATCCGCTGTCGGTGTGCCTCGCCGTGCTCGGCACGGGGTCGGCCACGGCCTTCCTGCTCTCCCTCGCCCTGGCCACCTTCCTCCGCTTCTTCCGCGACCGGCCCGGTACGGGCCCGGTGGCCGCCCGCGCGTGGTTCTCGCGCGCGCTGTGGCCGGTCCCGCCCCCGCCACGACAGAAGACCCTCGCCCGGTTGTCGGTGCTGCGCGTATAGGGGCGCGCGTTCCGCTGCCCGCCTCGTCGGCGGCAGCGCACGCGCTCGTCATCACGCACACCACCGACACCACAGAGGTGCACTCCCATGCGCAAAACCACCCGCCGCGCCGTGCTCGGCGCGGGGATCGCCGCTGCCGGAAGCGGACTGCTGGCCGCCTGCTCGAAGGGCACCGGCGACGGCCCCTCCCCCTCCGCCACCCCCGGCGGATTCGTCTCCCCCGACGGCCGCGAGGTGGCGGCCGCCGAGGCCCGGCGCGGCACGGGGCCGGTCCGTCAGGTGCGGCTCACCGCGACGCCCGCGCGGCTGGACCTGGGGGGCGGCCGTACGGTCGCGAGCTGGGCCTACGGCGACACGCTGCCCGGCCGGGAGGTCCGCGTCACGGCCGGTGACACCCTCGCGCTCACCCTCGCCAACCACCTGCCCGTCCCCACGTCCGTGCACTGGCACGGGCTGGCGCTGCGCAACGACATGGACGGCGTCCCGGGGCTGACGCAGCGCCCGATCGCGGCGGGGGCGTCGCACGACTACCGCTTCGCGGTCACCCACCCGGGCACGTACTGGCTGCACCCGCACTCCGGCACCCAGCAGGACCGGGGGCTGTACGCGCCGCTGATCGTGGAGGACCCGAAGGAGCCGCTGAAGTACGACAAGGAGTGGGTCGTCGTGCTCGACGACTGGGTCGACGGGGTCGACGGCAGCACTCCGGACGCGGTGCTCGCGGAGCTCGCCAAGGGCATGGAGATGGGCGGCATGGACCACGGCGGGGGCAGCAATGGCTCAGGCGGTATGAGCCACGGCGGGGGCCACGACATGTCGCACATGTCGATGACGTCCGCCGAACGGGCCTCGTCCCCCTCCCCCACCGGCCCGCCCCGGATGCTGATGGGTGCCACCAGTGACGTCCTCGGCGGTGACGCCGGCGATGTCGCCTACCCGTACTACCTGGTCAACGGGCGGACGCCGGAGAATCCGGAGACCTTCACCGCGAAGCCCGGCGACCGGGTCCGGATCCGGTTGATCAACGCGGGCGGTGACACCGCCTTCCGCGTCGCCCTCGGTGATCACCGGATGACCGTCACCCATACGGATGGTTTCCCCGTCGAGCACATACAGACGGACGCGCTCCTGCTCGGTATGGGAGAGCGCTACGACGTCCTGGTGGAGGTGAAGGACGGCGTCTTCCCGCTGACCGCGCTGGCCGAGGGCAAGAAGCGCACCGCGCTGGCCCTGCTGCGGACGGGCGGCGGTTCGGCGCCCGGGGCGGACGTACGCCCCCGGGAGCTGGAGAGCGCCCCGCTGACGGCGGACCGGCTGAAGGCCGACGGCGGGGTCGCGCTCAAGGAGCGCCGGCCGGACCGCACGATCACGCTGAAGCTGACGGGTTCGATGGCGAAGTACGACTGGGCGATCAACGGGCGGACGTACTCGCCCTCGTACCGCCAGCCGGTGGCGGCGGGCGAGCGGGTGCGGATCGCCTTCGTCAACGCCACCACGATGTGGCACCCCATGCATCTGCACGGGCACACGTTCGCGCTGCCGGGCGGCGGGGCACGCAAGGACACGGCCATCGTGCTGCCGGGCAAGCGGCTGGAGGTCGACTTCGACGCGGACAACCCGGGACTGTGGATGATCCACTGCCACAACGTCTACCACGCGGAGTCGGGGATGATGACGGTCCTCGGCTACCGCGCGTAGGGCAGGAAAAAGGGGAGGGCCCGCACCGGGCCCTCCCCTCGGTCGGACTCAGACCGCGAGCGGTACCTGGATGCCGGGCGCGGTCCCCTGGTAGTGGTCGACGATCTTGTTGAGCTCGCCCTGGTAGTACAGCGGCCACAGACCGAAGAGGAAGATGAGCAGCAGGCCGAGACCACCGCTGCAGCTGGGCTGGAGACCAGCCGCGCGCTGGGCGTCGGCGATGCGCTTGCCGGTGTTGTAGATGGACACGAACGGCGGAACGATCAGGATGCCGCCGAACATGATGGTGAGCAGGCTGCCACCCGGGCTGATCTTGCGGCGGCTGTCGAACTCCGCCATCTCCTTGTGGATCTTGTAGTACCAGACCAGGAGATAGATCCCGAAGGTGATGATCGGCAGGCCCAGCCAGACGCCGAAGACGTTGCGGCGCTTCATCGCCAGGCCGAAGTGGGCCGAGCCCTGCGGCTGCCCGTAGGGGGCCGGGGGCTGGGCAGCGGGCGGGTAGCCGTAGCCGGAGGACTGCTGACCGTAGGGCTGCGGCTGACCGCCGTAGGGCTGCGGCTGACTGCCGTAAGGCTGCGGCTGGCCGCCATAGGGCGGCTGCTCGCCGTAGGGCGACTGACCGCCGTACGCCTGCTGGCCGCCGTAGGGCGGCTGCTGCGCGCCATAAGGCTGCTGCTGCTCCCCATAAGGCTGCTGACCGCCGTACTGCGGCGGCTGCTGGCCGCCATAGGGCTGCTGTTGCGGGTAACCACCCTGATAAGGGCCGGGCGGCGGCTGCGTGCTCAACGGGTCTCCTAGGGATTAATGCTGACAAAACATCATCCAACCCACGGCAGGACACCCCATGGGCAGATCGCGCAGCTTGTCACAAGATCACATTCCGTGGCCAGATCGGTACGCTTCTCTCCCGAGTCGCCGTGGCCGCCCTCACACCACATCGCGTCAGTCAGACGATTACACTGAGGCGCGTGGCTCAACTTCGTCTCGCCCTGAACCAGATCGACTCCCGCGTCGGCGACATCGCCGGGAACGCCGAGCGGATCGTCCACTGGACCCGGCGCTCCGCCGAGCAGGGCGCCCACCTGGTGGCGTTTCCCGAGATGGCGCTGACGGGGTACCCCGTCGAGGACCTCGCCCTGCGCTCCTCCTTCGTCACGGCCAGCCGTGACGCGCTGCGCGCGCTGGCCGCCCGCCTCCAGGCCGAGGGCCTGGGCGAGCTGCCCGTGATCGTCGGCTACCTGGACCGCAGCGAGGAGGCCCGCCCGCGCCTGGGCCGCCCCGCCGGAGCCCCGCGCAACGCCGGTGCCGTGCTGCACCGGGGCGAGGCCGTGCTGACCTACGCCAAGCACCACCTGCCGAACTACGGCGTCTTCGACGAGTTCCGCTACTTCGTGCCCGGCGAGACGATGCCGGTGCTGCGCGTCCACGGCGTGGACGTGGCGCTGGCCATCTGCGAGGACCTCTGGCAGGAGGGCGGCCGCGTGCCCGCCGCGCGCTCCGCCGGGGCCGGGCTGCTGCTCTCCATCAACGCCTCCCCCTACGAGCGCGAGAAGGACGACACCCGCCTGGAGCTGGTGCGCAAGCGCGCCCAGGAGGCCGGCTGCGTCACCGCCTACCTCGCGACGACCGGCGGCCAGGACGAGCTGGTCTTCGACGGCGACTCGATCGTCGTCGGCCGCGACGGCGAGGTCATCGCCCGCGCCCCGCAGTTCGAGGAGACCTGCCTCGTCCTCGACCTGGACCTGCCGGCCGCCCCGGCGACCGTCCCCTCCGGCGTCGTCGACGACGGCCTGCGCGTCGAGCACGTGACGATCTCCGCCGACCCGCTCCCCGCCTACGAGCCGGAGTTCACCGGCGGTCTCGCCCCCCACCTGGGCGACGACGAGGAGGTCTACACGGCGCTGGTCGCGGGCCTGCGGGCGTACGCGGAGAAGAACGGCTTCCGGAGCGTCCTCATCGGCCTGTCCGGCGGCATCGACTCGGCGCTGGTCGCCGCGATCGCCTGCGACGCGGTCGGCGCGGACAACGTGTACGGCGTGGCCATGCCCTCCCGCTACTCCTCCGAGCACTCGATCGCCGACGCCGAGGAGCTCGCCCGCCGGACGGGCCTCCACTTCCGGACCGTGCCGATCGCCCCGATGTTCGACGCGTACATGGGCTCGCTCGGCCTGACCGGCCTCGCCGAGGAGAACCTCCAGTCCCGGCTGCGCGGCACGATGCTGATGGCGATCTCCAACCAGGAGGGCCACATCGTCCTGGCCCCGGGCAACAAGTCCGAGCTGGCCTGCGGCTACTCCACGCTCTACGGCGACTCGGTCGGCGCGTACGGCCCGATCAAGGACGTCTACAAGACGGGCATCTTCCGCCTCGCCAACTGGCGCAACCAGGCGGCCGCCGAGCGCGGCGAGACCCCGCCGATCCCGGAGAACTCCATCACCAAGCCCCCGAGCGCCGAGCTGCGCCCCGGCCAGGTGGACACGGACTCGCTCCCGGACTACGACGTCCTCGACCGCATCCTGGAGCTCTACGTCGACCGCGACCGGGGCCGCGCCGACATCGTCGCGGCGGGCTTCGACCCCGAGCTCGTCACCCGGATCCTGCGCCTGGTCGACACGGCGGAGTACAAGCGCCGCCAGTACCCGCCGGGCACGAAGATCTCCCCGAAGGGCTTCGGCAAGGACCGCCGCCTCCCCATCACCAACGGCTGGCGCGAGGCCTGATCGAACCCGCAGGACCTGATCAACCCCCGGACGGGCCGGCCGCGTGGCCGGCCCGTCCGGGGATCTGCCATCAACGGCCGTCCCCATACGACCAGCCGCGCCGCACCGTCACCGAGTCCTCACGGCCGACTCTCACCGGCTCGCCTTCCTTGAACACAACGATGACGTCGTGACCGCGTCGGCGGATCTCTGACACTTCCCGCCGGTCCCGGCCGTGGTCCATGAGGTCGCCATGCCGCAGCATGTAGGCCAGCAGACGCATCAGAGCCACCTCCCGCCCGGCACCGTGACCACGGCCCAGACGGACTTCCCGACACCTCGCCGGGTTCTCACGCCCCAGCGGTCCGAGAGCGCCTCGATCAGCGCCAGTCCACGCCCGCCCGCTTCGCTCTGAGGACGCGCCTCGGGGTGGCGTTCGTCGGCGTCGTCCACGGCGAGCCTCACACCGCCTGTACTCCGGCAGAACGAGGTGTCGAAGTGACCGCCCGGCACCCGGGCGTGCCTGACCGCGTTCGTGACCAGCTCCGAAAGGATCAGCACCGCCGAGTCTTCGATCCCCGTCAGCTCCCACTCCACCAGAGCCACACGCAGCTCATCACGGGCCAGGCCGACAGAACGCGGACGTATCGCCCAGCGTCGTACGCGCCGTGTCTCGATACCGCAGCTGCTCAGCGCAGCAGCACTGCTCATGGGCTCGACCGTCCTTCAGGAGCACGAGTGAGTGACGCCCGCGACGGTAGGGCCCCACACCACCGAGGACCCGGAAAAAATTTCCGGGTCCTCCTACCTCACCGCTCCGATTCTGACCGCGAGCTCGTGGACGTCCCGTTGACGGGTCTGCTTGGCCAGGCGCCGGGCGAGGTCGCGCGCGAACTCATGAGCGCGAATCTGCTCGGGCGCCTTCTTGAAGGCGCGCTTCAGATGGTCCACGGATTCCTCCGGCCGACGCGCCTCACCGTACGTTCGCGCCATGTCCAGGAGCAGCCGCGCTTGTCGTTCGACGGGAAGGCCGCTCCCGAGCCGACACATATCCGGCCGCGAAACCATCGCCAGCGCCGTGGCGATGTCCTCGGTCTCCAGTGCGGTGGCCAGCTGGTGAATCCGGACATTGGCCGGACCGAATGCGGTCCACATCTCGTTCCGGTTGCCGCCCAGCCGATCGGCGGCGGCCTGTGCTTTGTCCAGCATCTCGTCCGTCAGGCCGTCGTCCCGCATGCGGGCGGCCGCTACCGCGCCGTTGAGGAACAGAGTGCCGTAGAGGGACAGGGCGACGGGCGACGACTTCCACCAGCCCTCGACGAGGTCCTGGGCCGCGTTCAGCGTGACTCCGGCCGCTTCCTGAGCAAGACCGGCGCCCAGCTGCACGTGCGCGACGCCGCGGCGCAGCGCCAGTGTCACACCGGGGTCCCCGAGCTCACTCGCCACCATGTCCCCCTGGTCGATGGCGGTCCACGCGAGGTTCGTCTCACCGAGCTTCCGCAGGTACACCGCGGCCACGTGCAGGGCCAGGGCGAACTGCCTCAGCGCCGCCGCGTTCCGCGGGCCCCGGGCGTTGCTGTGCACCGCGAGGCGCGCGTCGGCGAGCAGGCCGGGCAGCACTTCGCCGAGCCGGGCGTACCGCGACGCCTGATAGAGCTCCCATGCGCGATCGACCTCGGCCATGACCCGTGCGAGGTGGGGCACCTCCCGCCGGTCGAACAGGTCACCGGACAGTCGGCGGGACTGCATGAGAGCAGCCCGGATCGCGGGAACGCTGCCCTTGTGATCATCCTGATCGTCGAGCAGGGTGGGAGAGCCCTGAAGATCTTCCAAGTGGACGCGCAACGCGTCGGCAAGGTCCGTCAGTATCCTGACGCTGTTCACCGGGATGCGGTCGGACTCCACCCGGTAGACCCAGTCTTCCGTCCGGTTGACCAGCTCACCGAGCTCCCGCTGGGACAGCATCCGCCGTTCTCGGTAGAGGCTCACGCGCCGGCCGAACGTGAGGTGGTCGGTCATGCCACGCATCGTCGCCCTCCCCTGGCTACGTCGCGTCGGGTGTCACACACCGCGCTGATCAACGAGGACGGGTTCCGTACGCTCGCCCCATGACCGAGATCGAGACCGATCACGAACTGCGTATGGCCCGCCCTCGGATGGCGGCAGGTGCGCTGTTCTTCAACGATCGAGGGCACGTGCTGTTGGTGCGCCCCTCGTACAAGCCCAAGTGGGAGATCCCCGGGGGCTACATCGAGGCAGGTGAGTCACCTCTGGCCGCCTGCCGGCGGGAGGTCCGGGAGGAGCTGGGCATCTCCCCGGTCATCGGCTCACTCCTTGTCGTGGACTGGGCCCCGAGCGAGGCCGAGGGGGACAAGGTCCTTTACGTCTTCGACGGCGGGGAGCTCCGGCCGGGCGAGGTGGGCGCGATCAAGCTCGCGTCCGACGAGCTGCTGGCCTCGGAGTTCCATCCGGCGGACGCGCTCGACGAGCTGCTGATCCCCCGGCTGGCGCGCCGGGTGAAGCAGGCGATCACCGCCAGAGGGCAGGCACACCCGCGGTACCTGGAGCGCGGAGAGCTGCCCCGGATGTGACGACCGCCCGGGGCCGGGCGGTCACTTCGCCCCCCGCACGACCAGCCCGGCCAGCAGCCGTTCCGTCGCTTCCGCCACCGCGTCCACGGCCTCGTCGAAGACTGCCCGGTTGTGGGCGGCGGGGGCCCGGAAGCCGGAGATCTTGCGGACGTACTGGAGGGCGGCGGCGCGGACGTCGGCCTCAGTGGGCTCGGGTGTGGCCGGCGGTCTGAGCGTCTTGATGCTGCGGCACATGCTCCAAGTGTGCCCCCGCGACCACGCGCGAGCCCTCGCCCCGGTCCAGGGAGCCCGCGAGGACCGCGATCGCCAGGCCCACCACGGCCAGGGCCGCGCCCACGAGCGTCGGCGAGGTCCAGCCCCAGCCCGCCGCGATGGCGACGCCGCCGAGCCACGCGCCGCCCGCGTTGGCGAGGTTGAAGGCCGAGTGGTTGGAGGCGGCGGCCAGGGTGGGGGCGGCCTTGGCCTTGTTCATGATGAGCATCTGCAGGGGTGTGCTGGTCAGGGAACCGGCGGCGCCGAGCAGGACGACCGTCACCGGCGCGGCCCACTTCACGTGCACGGTGAAGTCGAAGACGACGAGGACCGCCGCGAGGCCGGCCAGGGCTCCGTAGAGCGTGGGGCGCGGGGCGCGGTCGGTGAGGGGGCCGGCCGCGAGGACGCCCAGGGTCATGCCGGTGCCGAAGAGTGCCAGCACGAACGTGACCGAGGTTTCGGAGAAGCCGGTGACCTCCACCGCCATCGCGGACAGGTAGCTGTAGACGGCGAAGACGCCCGCGAAGCCGAAGACCGTGGTCAGCAGGCCCAGCAGCACCTGACGGCCGCCCAGGGCGCGCAGCTCCTTGCCCAGTCCCCCGCCCTGCTCGGGCGGCAGCTCGGGGATCAGCCGGGCGAGGGCGGCCATCGCCACGAGGCCGATCGCGGCCACGACGAGGAACGTCGCGCGCCATCCCAGGTGCTGCCCGAGGAGGGTGGCGGCCGGGACGCCGACGATGTTCGCGACCGTCAGGCCGAGGAACATCATGGAGACGGCCCGGGCCTGCCGTCCCTCGCCGACGAGACGAGCGGCGACCACGGAGCCCACGCCGAAGAACGCGCCGTGCGGCAGTCCGGCCAGGACGCGGCCCGCGACGAGCAGCCCGAAGTTGGGGGCCAGGGCCGAGGCGAGGTTGCCGACCGTGAAGACCGCCATGAGCAGGATCAGCATCCGCTTGCGCGGGATCCGCGCGCCGAGGGCGGTGAGCAGGGGGGCGCCGAAGACGACGCCGAGGGCGTAGGCGGAGACCAGGTAGCCGGCGGTGGGGACGGAGGTGCCGAGGTCGTCCGCGACGTTGGGCAGCAGGCCCATCATCACGAACTCGGTCGTTCCGATGCCGAAGGCGGAGACGGCGAGCGCCAGCAGCGCCAGGGGCATGAGAGGCCTTTCGGAGGGCGGAAGGGGGCGAAGGGTGTAGAGCAGCCTTCCAGCCTACGGGGTACGACCACGGGCCCTTACCCAGGAGGGTAAGGGCCCGCGTGCGTCCGTGCCTCAGACCTTGACGCGGGCCGCCACCGGCAGGTGGTCGCTGGGCGTCGCGGGCAGGGTCCACGCGGAGACCGGGTCCATGCCGCGCACCATGATCTGGTCGATGCGGGCCATCGGGAAGCTCGCGGGCCAGCTGAAGCCGAAGCCGTCGCCGGCCGCGCCCTGGGCCGAGCGGAGCTGGGAGGTGACGGGGGCGAGGGAGCGGTCGTTCATGGTGCCGTTGAGGTCGCCGAGGAGGACGACCTTCTTCACCGGCTCGTGGGCGATGGCCTGGCCGAGCGCCTGGGCGCTGTTGTCGCGCTGCCCGGCGGTGAAGCCGGCGTTGAACTTGACCCGCACCGAGGGCAGGTGGGCGACGTAGACGGCCACCGGGCCCTGCGGCGTCTGGACGGTGGCGCGCAGCGCGCGGGTCCAGCCCATCTTGATGTCGACCGGCCCGGCGTCCGTCAGCGGGTACTTGCTCCACACGCCGACCGTGCCCTGCACGGAGTGGTACTTGTACGTGCCCGCCATCGCCTTCTCGTAGCGCGAGGCGTCGCTGAGCTCCTCCAGGGCCACGACGTCGGCGCCGGAGGCGGCGACGGCCCGGGCGGTGCGGGCGGGGTCGGGGTTCTGGGCGTTGACGTTGTGGGTGGCGACGGTGAAGTTGCCGCCCTTGCCGGACTTGTCGGTCAGCAACCCGCCGAAGAGGTTGACCCAGGCGACGGCGGGCAGCAGCAGGGCGATCAGGGCGGTGGCCGAGCGGCGCCACAGCGCCAGGGCCAGCAGCACCGGGACGAACAGGCCCAGCCACGGCAGGAACGTCTCGGTGAGGCTGCCGAGGTTGCCGACCTTGTTCGGCAGGTCTGCGTGGATCAGCATCAGCAGGCCCAGCAGGCCAGCGAGAACGGCGAGCACGACGCCGCGCCGCCAGATGCCGGGGCCCTGCCACTGGCGGCGCCAGCGGTCCAGCCGGCTCTGGAGCGCCGGGGCCCCGGAATCGGTCCGCGCGGGGCC
Organism: Streptomyces luteoverticillatus; assembly: GCF_003970715.1. Taxonomy (NCBI): domain Bacteria; kingdom Bacillati; phylum Actinomycetota; class Actinomycetes; order Kitasatosporales; family Streptomycetaceae; genus Streptomyces; species Streptomyces luteoverticillatus. Next base: position 2,079,004 of record NZ_CP034587.1, read on the forward strand.
CGCTCCCTCAAGGCCCGTCTCCTCCATGTGCGCCTGCGGCATCGGCTGTCCTCACTGCTCCATCGCTGCTCGCCCCCGGTACCGGACGATAGGTGATCATGGCACGCGGGGCTGACCGGAACGCTCCTGGCCGGGGCGTCGGGTGGGAGGACGACCGTCCGGTCCCACCGGGTTCCGCGATGCGGGCCCGGCGCGGGATGCTGTGACAGAACGGGCACATGAGGACGTCCCAGGCCACCCGGAACCCCCCGGAATCAGGACTTCCGGCCCGGAACGGCGGGGCCGGACGACCCGGGCGAGTCACCTGGGCCGTCCGCCGGGCTGGCGCGCACACCCTCCAGGACCGCGTCGACGATCTGCTCGGCCAGCCCCTCCGGCAGCTCCTGCCAGTCGTGGAGGATCGCGCGGGAGAGCATGGGGCTGACGAAGAGGTCGGTGAGGAGGTCGACGTCGAGGTCGGCCCGGATCTCCCCCGCCGCCATGCCGCGCCGCAGCACCTCGTGGAAGGCGCGGCGCCGGGCCGCGACGACCGTGTCGTGGTACTCCTGCCAGAGCCGGGGGTGGGCGCGGACCTGCGCGACGGCCGTCCGCAGCACGGCCGAGGAGCGTTTGGCCAGGCCGCGCCGGCGCAGGAACTCCAGCAGGGCGACGAGGTCGTCGCGGGCCGGGCCCCCGGCGAGCTCGGGGGCGCTGTCGTCGAGGGAGCGCAGCACGTCGAGCATCAGCGCCTCCTTGCCCGCCCAGCGCCGGTAGACGGTGGCCTTGCCGACGCCCGCCTCGCGGGCTATCCGCTCCATGGACAGCTCGGCGACCGTCACGCCGTCCTCGAGGAGCCGCAGCACGGTCTCGATGACGGCCCGGTCGACGGCCGCGCTGCGCGGCCGCCCGCGCCGCTCCGCCGGGACGGGCACGCCACTCACTGGCCCCCCGCTCACCGGCCCGCCGCTCACGGACGCGCCGCTCACTGGCCCGCCCCCGCGCCCTCTTCCGCCTCTTCGGTCTTCTCCGCCGCGCCCGGCGGTGCCGCGCCCCCTCCGGGGCGGCCGGGCCGGCCGGCGGGCAGGAAGAGCGCGGCGACGAGCGCGCCCAGCAGGGCGACGGCGCTCGCGCCGAGGACGGTGACGTGCATGGCGTGGACGAACGCGTCGCGGGCCGGGCCGACGAGCTCGTGCCCGGCCGGGCCGAGCCGCCGGGCGGCGGTCAGCGTGGCCTCGATGGACTCGCCCGCCGCGTGCCGGGCGTCCGCGCTCAGGCCGGGTACGGCGTCGAGCCGGTCGCGGATGCCCGAGCGGTAGACGGCGGAGAGGAGCGAGCCGAGGACGGCCACCCCGAGCGCGGCGCCGAGCTGCCGGAACGTGTTGTTCACGGCGGAGCCGGAACCGGCCTTCTCCCGGGGCAGCGACTGCATGATCGAGACGGTGGCGGGCGGGCTGATGTGGGCCATCGCGGTGCCCTGGCAGAAGAAGAGCACCTCCATCAGCCAGACCGGCCCGTCCCGGTCCAGCAGGACGTAGCCCGCCATGGTGATCGCTACCGTCACCATGCCGCCGGTGCACACCGCCCGGGCCCCGAAGCGGGCGACGGCCAGCCGGGCGCGCGGTGCGAAGACCATCTGGGCGGCGGCCAGCGGCAGCATCAGCAGCCCGCTGTGCAGCGGGCTGTAGCCGCGGGCGCTCTGCAGGTAGAACACCATGAGGAACGTGACGCCCATCAAGGCGAAGAAGACCAGCGCCAGCGAGGTCACCGCGGCGGAGAAGGCCGGATTGCGGAAGTAGCGCACGTCGAGGGCGGGGTGCTCGCTGCGCCGCTCGTGCAGCACGAACAGGGTCAGTACGAGCAGCCCGGCGGCCGCCGTGCCGTAGACCTCGGGCACGGTGAAGTCGGCGAGCCGGCCGCCCGTGATGATGCCGTAGACCAGCAGGACGAGCCCGACGACCGACAGCAGCACGCCGAGCGGGTCGAGCCGGCCCGGGCGAGGGTCCTTGGAGTCGGGGACGAGGATCGTCATCGCGACGAGGGCGACCGCCACGATCGGGATGTTGATCAGGAAGACCGAGCCCCACCAGAAGCGGCTCAGCAGCAGGCCGCCGGCGATCGGCCCCATGGCGATGGCCAGCCCGACCGCGCCCGCCCAGATGCCGATGGCCTTGGGCTGCTCCTCGCGCTCGAAGACGTTCATGATGATCGCGAGGGTGGCGGGCATCACGAACGCGCCACCGAAGCCCATCACCGCCCGGTAGGCGATCAGCTCGCCGGGCGAGCCCGCCATGGAGGCGAGGGCGGAGCCGAGGCCGAACACCACCATGCCGAAGAGCAGGACCTTCTTGCGGCCCAGCCGGTCGCCCAGCAGGCCGGCCGTGAACAGTATCCCGGCGAAGACGAGCGTGTAGGCGTTGATGGCCCACTCCAGCTCGCTCTGGGTGGCGCCAAGGCCGGTGGGGGCGGGCGCGGCGATCGTCTTCATCGCCACGTTGAGGACGGAGTTGCCCAGGACGACCATGAGCAGGCTGAGCAGCAGCACGGCGAGGATCGCCCAGCGTCTGCGGTGGACGGCCTCGGGGACCCGGCGGGAGGGGGGCGGCGCGGCCCCGGGGGTTGCCATGCGCTCACCCTACGGTTATTTCGAGACGGACCCGTTCCGTATTGAGCAGTCTTTACGCCGCTGTCTTTACGCTCGTGAGCGGGGTGGAACACACCGCATGTGTCGTACAAGAAGTTTCCCGGGGGGTCACTACCGTCCCCGGGAGGCGCGTGTCAGCATGGAGGTGATCCGGGGACGCCGTCAGGGCGCCTCGAGACGACGAACACAGGAGCCACGGCAATGACGCATGCCTTGAAGACCCCCGACAGCAGCCAGAAGAGCAATAAGGCGCTGTACGGCGGTACGAGTTCCCGGCGCATCACCGTCCGTGACATCGCCGCCGCCAAGGAGCGCGGCGAGAAGTGGCCCATGCTCACCGCCTACGACGCGATGACCGCCTCCGTCTTCGACGAGGCCGGCATACCCGTCATGCTCGTCGGCGACTCCATGGGCAACTGTCACCTCGGCTACGAGTCCACGGTGCCCGTCACCATGGACGAGATGACCCTGCTGTCGGCGGCCGTCGTACGCGGCACCAAGCGCGCCCTCATCGTCGGCGACCTGCCCTTCGGCTCGTTCCAGGAGGGCCCGGTCCAGGCGCTGCGCAGCGCCACCCGGCTGGTGAAGGAGGCCGGGGTCGGCGCGGTCAAGCTGGAGGGCGGCGAGCGCTCGGCCCACCAGATCGAGCTGCTGGTCCAGGCCGGCATCCCGGTGATGGCCCACATCGGCCTCACCCCGCAGTCCGTCAACGCCTATGGCGGCTACCCGGTCCAGGGCCGCGGCGAGGAGGCGGCCCAGCAGCTGCTGCGCGACGCCAAGGCCGTCCAGGACGCGGGCGCCTTCGCGGTCGTCCTGGAGCTCGTCCCGGCGGAGCTCGCCGCCGAGGTCACCCGCATCCTCCACATCCCCACGGTCGGCATCGGCGCGGGCGTGGAGTGCGACGCGCAGGTCCTGGTGTGGACGGACATGGCCGGCATGACGCCCGGCCGCCTGCCGCGCTTCGTCAAGCAGTACGCGAAGCTCCGCGAGGCGCTCGGCGACGCGGCGAAGGCGTTCGCCGAGGACGTCGTCGGCGGGGCGTACCCGGCGGAGGAGCACTCCTTCCACTAAGGAGCCACTAAGGAGATGCCCCGCCAGGTCCACTAGGAGGTACAGGCGGCCTGTCGGCGATCTGTCGGTGGGCCGCCGACGTCGTCCACAGGCTGTCGGCCCGATGTCAGTGCCCCCTGGCACCTTGGTGGGCATGACGCGAAACGACATCCCCCGCCGCGGCGGCAACGCGGTGGAAGTGCGGGGCCTGGTCAAGCACTTCGGTGCCACCAAGGCTCTCGACGGGGTCGATCTGGACGTACGCGAGGGCACCGTCCTCGGTGTCCTCGGCCCCAACGGCGCCGGCAAGACCACGCTCGTCAGATGCCTGTCCACGCTGCTCCGGCCGGACGCCGGCAGCGCCCGGGTCGCCGGGTACGACGTGCTGACCCAGCCCCGGCAGCTGCGCCGGGTCATCGGGCTGACCGGCCAGTACGCCTCGGTCGACGAGAAGCTCTCCGGCGTGGAGAACCTCTACATGATCGGGCGGCTGCTCGATCTCTCCCGCAAGGACGCCCGCCGCCGGGCCGGGGAGATGCTGGAGCGCTTCTCGCTGACGGAGGCCGCCAAGCGCCCCGCCATGCAGTACTCGGGCGGTATGCGCCGCCGGCTCGACCTGGCCGCCTCCATGATCGGGCAGCCGTCGGTCCTCTATCTGGACGAGCCCACCACCGGTCTCGACCCGCGCACGCGGAACGAGGTGTGGACCGAGGTCCAGCGGATGGTGGCCGAGGGCGCGACCGTCCTGCTCACCACCCAGTACATGGAGGAGGCCGAGCAGCTCGCCGACGAGCTGACGGTCGTCGACCGGGGCCGAGTGATCGCGGGCGGCCGGGTCGACGAGCTCAAGGCCAAGGTCGGCGGCCGCACCCTGCAGATACGCCCGGCCGACCGCGCCGAGCTGGCGCGGATGGCCGAGGCGGTGGAGCTGGCCGGCCTGGCGGGGATCGCCGGCGCGACCGCCGACGAGGCGGAGGGCGTGGTCAACGTCCCGATCGTCAGCGACGAGCAGCTGACCGCCGTGGTCGGGCTGCTGGGCGAGCGCGGCTTCGCCATCTCGGGGATCAGCACCCATCTGCCCAGCCTGGACGAGGTGTTCCTGGCGGTGACGGGCAAGAAGGCGTCCACCGGGGCCGAGCCCACGGACGCCACCGGCGGCGACGACACCATCCGCACCGACGCACCCCAGGAGGTCGCGGCATGAGCGCGGCGACGATCGACGCGCCCGTGGCGGCGCCCACCCACGACGGCCGGATCGGCCCGCGCGCCAACCTGCGGCACATCAGCGCGCTCGCGCGCCGCAACATGCTGCAGATCAAGGCGGACCCGGAGTCGATGTTCGACGCCGTCCTGATGCCGGTCATCTTCATCCTGCTGTTCACCTATGTCTTCGGCGGCAACATCGCCGGCAAGGGCCACGAGCAGGAGTACGTGAACTACCTGGTGCCGGGCCTGATGGCGATGATGGGCATGAACATCGCCATGGCGGTCGGCACGGGCGTCAACGACGACTTCAAGAAGGGGGTGATGGACCGCTTCCGCACGATGCCGATAGCCCGGTCCTCCGTCCTCATCGCGAAGATCGTCGTCGAGGCCGGCCGGATGCTCGTCGCGACCTCGATCCTGCTGGCGATGGGCTTCGCCCTCGGCCTGACCGTCCACACCTCGGTGCTCCACCTGCTGGCGGCCGTGGCGCTCGCCATGGCCTTCGGCGCCTCACTGATGTGGATCTTCATCCTGCTGGGTCTGACCATGAAGACGGCCCAGGCCGTCCAGGGGGTCGCCATGCTCGTGCTCATGCCCCTGCAGTTCGGCAGCTCCATCTTCGCCCCCACGACGAAGATGCCCGGCTGGCTGGAGGGCTTCACCAAGTACAACCCGCTCTCCAACCTCGCCGACGCCGCCCGCAACCTGATCAACGGCGGTCCGGTGGCCCACTCGGTGTGGATGACGCTGGCCTGGGCGGCGGCGATCACGCTGGTGACCGCGCCGCTGGCGGTGTCGAAGTTCCGCCGCAAGACCTGACGGCACGTCGACGGGTCGCGTCAGACGAGGGCGGCCGCCTCCGTGGGGGAGAGACGGGCGCCCTCGGCGTACGCGTGCTCGTACGCCTCGGGGCCGAGCTCCGCGCGGGCCCGCTCCGCGGTGCGTTCCCGGATCTCCCGCTCGTGCGCGATGACGAAGTGGCCGGCCGGCCGCTGCGTCACGGCGGCGCCCAGGAGCCGGGCCGCCAGCAGCGCGCGCTCCCGGCCGCCGGTCTCCGCGTGGGCGAAGGCGGCGGTCAGCAGGTGCACCGAGGGCAGGTGCGCGGCGACCAGGTTGACCAGCGGATCGCCGTCCATCTTCGCCAGCCCCTCGCGCACCTTGGGCAGCGCCTCCTCCGGCCGGCCTTCCAGGGTGTCCAGCCAGGCGGTCAGGCCCAGGATCATGCCCTCGAAGAGGGCCAGGTGACGGTGCCCGAACTCGCCGACCATGTGGTCGAAGTGCCGCCGCGCCTCGCCGGCGCGGCCCGTGCGGGCGAGCAGGATGCCGAGCTGGATGTGGACGAAGGCGGCCGCGTCGGGATGGTCCTTCTCCAGCGCCTCCAGCGCCTCGCGGTACCGCCGCTCCCCTCCGCCGGGTCGATGGCGCCGGCCTCCAGGAGCACGTCGGTCAGCCGGGAGCTCAGGTGCGGCACTTCCCCTCCGGAGCCGACGGCGCGCACCCGCTCGATCGCGGCACGGTAGTCCTCGGCGGCGCGGTGGAAGCGGCCCTCCCGCTGGTGGGCCTCCGCCCGGCTGGACAGCGCCTCGGCGATCCCCCAGTCGTCACCGAGCCGGGAGAAGATCTCCAGGCTCTCGTCGGCGTCCCGGGTGCCCTGAAGGGCCCGTTCGGGCTGCTCGTTGAGCAGCTTGGCCCGCAGCTGGAGGGTGTTGGCGAGCTCCCACGTGTACCCGAGCTCACGGCAGCTCTCCACGGCCCGGTCCGCGACCGCGCACAGATTGTCGACCGAGCCGGTCAGCAACAGCGCGAAGAACCACATCATCCCGGGCACCCGGCAGTTCTGCGGCTGCCCCTCGCCGTACGCGGTGATGATGCCCCGCAGCCGCCGCTGCGTCTCCGGTGTGGCCATCACCCGCATGTCCGACTCGTTGTTGGCCAGCGACAGCAGCCTTACCCCGCGCCGCGCCTCCAGCAGGACCTCCCCCACCATCGGCGGAGGCTCGGCGGTGCAGGACTCGAACAGCGGCTGAGCGAGCGGGACGGGCTCGGCGAACGGGTCCGGGCCCAGCCCGGCCGCCACGTCGGCCCAGTGCCGGGCGTCGGCCCGGTGGTCGCGCAACTGCCAGAACCAGCCCAGGGACAGCACCAGGCACAGCGTCTCCTGCTCGTCGCCCATGGCGACGGCGTGGCGCAGGGCGGTGCGCAGGTTGTCGTGCTCCAGCTCCAGCCGGTCCAGCCAGGCGCGCTGCCCCGGGCCGCGCAGCGCCGGGTCGGCGGTACGGGCGAGTTCCCGGAAGGCCACCAGGTGCCGGTGCTGGGCGTCCGCCCGTTCACCGGCCTCCTCCAGCCGCTCGGCGGAGTACTCCCCGACGGTCTCCAGCAACCGGTAGCGCATCTCGCCGTCCGCCGTGGGAACGGCCACCACCAGCGATTTGTCGACCAGCGAGCCGAGCAGCGCCGCCACGTCCGGGGCCGTGACGGCGGTGCCGTCCGCGCATACCTCCTCGGCCTGGTCCAGGCCGCAGCCGCCGGAGAACACGGACAGCCGGCGCAGCACCGCGCGCTCGGGGTCGTCCAGCAGGTCCCACGACCAGTCGACGACCGCGCGCAGGGTCTGCTGGCGGGGCAGGACGGTACGGCTGCCCGAGGTCAGCAGCCGGAAGCGGTCGTCAAGCCGGTCGGCGAGCATGCGCGGCGTGAGCATGCGCAACCGGGCGGCGGCCAGTTCGATGGCGAGCGGCAGGCCGTCCAGGCGGCGGCAGATCTCGGCGCAGGCCTCGGGGTCGTCCTCCACCCGGAAGCCGGGCCGGGCGGCCGCGCCCCGGTCGGCGAGCAGCCGCAGCGCGACCGGGTCGGGCAGCGGCTCCACGGGACGCACCAGCTCGCCGGGGACGGCGAGCGGTTCGCGGCTCGTGGCGAGCACGGTGACGCCGGGGCACTGGGCGAGGAGCGTCTCGGCGAGCCGGGCGGCGGCGTCGATCACGTGCTCGCAGTTGTCGAGGACGAGCAGCATCCGGCGCCGCTCGCAGTGCTCGGCGACGCGTGCCAGCGGGTCGAGGGCGGTGGCGTCGGTGGCCGCCCGCAGCCCCTCGGCGGTGGTGCCGCGCACGACGGTCTCGCGGGCGCCGAGGGCGGTGAGGACCGCCTCGGGCACGGTGGCCGGGTCGTCGACGGGCGCGAGCTCGGCGAGCCACACGCCGTCGGGCCACGGCCCGGCCGCGGTCTCGGCGGCCTCCTGCGACAGCCGGGTCTTCCCGGCGCCACCGGGGCCGAGGAGGGTGACCAGGCGGTGCCGCGTCAGATCCTCCCGGATGCGGTCGATGTCGTCCTCGCGACCGACGAAGGAGGTGAGGCGGGCGCGGAGGTTGCCACGATGCGCTTTGTCCGGCACCGCCGGGCTCGCCGCCCCTTCCCGGACCCGGGCCTCCGGGGGGCCGGGGGCGTGCCCCCGGGAAACGGGAAGGGGCGGGACCGGGGCACCCTCCCCGCCGCCACGGCGATCGGCCACGACGCTCGTGACCGGCGGTGCCGAACCGGCCTCGGCCGACCCCGAAGGCTCCGACCCCGAAAGCAGCTCCGCGTGGAGCGCACGCAGCTCGGGCCCCGGTTCCGTCCCTAGGCGATCGGCCAGGTGCCGGCGCACGGCCTCGTACGCGGCGAGCGCCTCCGCCGGCCGCCCCGCCGCGCGCAGCGCGCGCAGGCGGAGGGCGTGGAGGGGCTCGTCGAGCGGGTACTCGGCGCACAGCTCGGCCAGGGCGGGCAGGGCCCCGGCCGCGTCGCCCAGGGCCACCGTCGCGGCCAGCCGGGCACGGCGGGCGGCGAGGCGGCGGGCCTCGGGCCGGGCGGCGGCCGGGCCGGCGGCGCCGGGCAGGTCGGCGAGGGCCGGGCCGCGCCAGAGGGCGAGGGCGTCGTCGAGGAGGACCGCCGCCTTCGCGGGGTCGCCGTCGGCGAGCGCCCGTTCCCCCTCGTCGGCGAGGCGCTCGAAGCGGTGGAGGTCGACGTCGTCGGGCTCGGCGCACAGCCGGTAGCCGCCGGGTGCGGAGGCCACCGCCTCCCGGCCGACGACCCGGCGCAGCCGTCCGACGAGCGCCTGGAGGGCGCCCGTCGCGTCGGCGGGTGGCTCGCCGTCCCAGACGGCGTCGACCAGCGCGGGCACGCTCTGGATCCGGCCGGGGCGGAGGGCCAGCGCTGCCAGGAGCGCGCGCAGCCGGGAGCCGCCGAGGGCCAGGGGCCGGCCGTCGTCGGAGTGGGCCGAGGTGGTGCCAAGGATGCCGTAACGCACCGGCCCATTGTCCCGTGTCCGGTACATGATCGAGCCGTCGGCCACTACGCGTGGCCCGGGCCCACCGAGTACGGTCACCCGGTACGTTCGTACGCCCGGACAATTCCCGGGTTCAGACGGGTTCAGTTCCCGGGTTCAGACGGGTTCGGACGGGTTCACACGAGTTCAGGAGAGCACAGGCATGGCAACGCAAGCGACCCGTGGCGAAGGGCGAGTGAGCCCTGTCTTCCTCGCCCTCGTCGCCATCATGGCGGTCTCCATATGGGCGGTGTGGACGGACTACTCGGCGTCGCCGGGCTTCGCGGTCTTCCTCTTCGTCGTCTCGGCCTGGATCGTCTCGCTGTGCCTCCACGAGTACGCGCACGCCCGCACGGCCCTCCACGGCGGTGACATCACGATCGGGGCGAAGGGCTATCTCACCCTCAACCCGCTCAAGTACACCCACGCGCTGCTGAGCATCGTGCTGCCGGTGGTCTTCGTGATCATGGGTGGGATCGGTCTGCCGGGCGGTGCCGTCTTCATCGAGCGCCACCGCATCCGGGGCCGCTGGAAGCACAGCCTGATCTCCGCCGCCGGCCCGCTGACGAACCTCGTCTTCGCGGTCGTGGTCACCGCCCCGTTCTGGCTGCACGCGCTGGACGGCGTCCCGGACAACTTCCGCTACGCCCTGGCGTTCCTGGCCCTGCTGGAGGTCACCGCCACGATCCTGAACCTGCTGCCGGTGCCGGGCCTGGACGGCTACGGGATCATCGAGCCGTGGCTGTCGCCGAAGGTGCGCCGGCAGGTGGAGCCGTTCGCGCCGTTCGGGCTGCTCGCGGTCTTCGGCTTCCTGTGGATCCCCGAGGTCAACCACGCGTTCTTCGACATGGTCGACGCGGTCCTGCGGACGCTGGGCATCACGGAGTGGGACACCTACTGGGGCCAGGAGCTGTTCCGCTTCTGGCAGGGGACGCCGGAGATCCCGCCGCTGAACGCGCTCGACCTGGGCTGATCAGCGGCTTGCGCCGGGCGCGTCAGCGCCCGGCGGCGGCCGCGGCGGCCTTGTCGTTCTTCGCCTTGCGCACGTAGTACCAGGCGATGTTGGACGAGACGCCCAGCAGCAGGATCCACACGACGCCGAGCCAGCTGCCCCGCGCGAACGAGACGACGGCCGCGGCGACGGCGAGGACGCAGACGGCGAGGGCGTAGAGGGCGAGGCGGGGCATGGGGGCGGCTCCTACTCCGGGTCCGGGGCGCATGTGCGTACGATCCCGGTCATTGTCCCCCATGCCCGCCGGCCGCCGGACGCCGGTGACACCGGACGCCGGACGCCCGGTGACACCGGCTGTCAGACGTCGGTGACGCGCAGGCCCGCGTGCGCCTTGTAGCGGCGGTTGGCGGAGATCAGGTTGGCGACGAGCGACTCGACCTGGTGGGCGTTGCGCAGCCGGCCCGCGTAGACGCCGCGCATCCCGGGGATGCGGCCGGCGAGGGCCTGCACGACGTCGGTGTCGGCCCGCTTCTCACCCAGCACCATCACATCGGTGTCGATCTCCGCGACCTCGGGGTCGGAGAGCAGCACGGCGGACAGGTGGTGGAAGGCGGCGGTCACCCGCGACTCCGGCAGCAGCGCGGCGGCCTGCTGGGCGGCGCTGCCCTCCTCCGGCTTGAGCGCGTAGGCGCCCTGCTTGTCGAAGCCGAGCGGGTTCACACAGTCGACGACGAGCTTGCCGGCGAGCTCCTCGCGCAGCGCCTCGAGGGTCTTGGCGTGGCCGTCCCACGGCACCGCGACGATCACGATGTCGCTGCGCCGCGCGCACTCGGCGTTGTCGAGCCCCTCGATCCCCAGGCCCAGCTCCTCCGCCGCCGCCCGGGCGCGCTCGGCCGCGCGGGAGCCGATGATCACCTGCTGGCCGGCCTTGGCCAGCCGGTAGGCGAGACCGCGCCCCTGGTCACCGGTGCCGCCGAGGACACCGACCACCAGGCCGGACACATCGGGAAGGTCCCAAGGGTCCTTCGCGGGCACCTTCTTGGCGTCTTCAGAAGTAGTCATGACAGCGATACTGTCACGCCCGCCTCCCGCCGCGGCCGAACGGGTGAGCCATTTGCCAACTCCGCTTTTCGGTGAGGCGGTTGGGGCAGGATGCGGCGCATGGACGCCGTACGGGTCGCGCTGCTGCGCGAGGCACTGGCCGGGACCGAGTGGCTGCGCGACACCCGCCGCTTCGCGGGGACGCTGCGCGGCTCGGTCGGGGCGCACGGCGGCGGACTGCTGCTGGTGGGGACGGCCCACTACGAGCCCTGGCACCTGGCCGCGCACCTGGACGACGAGGCCGCCTGGTCCGGTCTGCCGGAGCTGTCCCCCACCCTCGTCCGGCACCGGCCGCCGCCCGGCGCGCCGGCACACCTGTCGGTGGGCCTGGGCAGGCTGGAGGCGGCGGGGCGCGGGGAGACGCTGCTGGTGGTGGCGGAGGGGAGCGCCGGCGAGGGGCTGCTGGAACGGGTGCACGACGCCCGGCGCGGCGGGGCGACGGTACTGGCCCTGGACGGGACGGCCGACAGCGGTCCGGAGCCCGTGGCACACCGGGACCTGTGCTCGCTCGCCCATGACGCGCTGACCGTGCCGGACTCGGCGGGCCTGGACCTCGACACGGTGCAGCACCTGGTCAGCGCGGCCGCCGGGGAGAACGGGCCGCTCCCGGGCGCGCGGGGGCGGCGCTTCCGCGACCGGCTGTCGCGGCTGGTGGACCAGCTGTCGGCGCCGCCGCACCGGTGGTGAGCGGGGCGCGCGCGGGCGGCGGGCCCCGCGTCCCCGGCGGCGGGCGGTAAAACGGTTTGCTCCGGGCGCGCGCGGTCCGGACCATGGTGCCCCGTGACCGAGCACCATCCCCCTCCCTCCTCAGACCCCTCCGATACGTCATCCGACGCCTCCCCCGGCCGGATACGCGCGCTTCTGCCCGACCTCACCCCCTGGCACTCCTCCCGGGACTTCCGCCGCATGTGGCTGGCGGGCCTCGTCACGGTCTTCGGCAGCTTCCTGACCTTCATCGCGCTGCCGCTCCAGCTCAAGGAGCTCACCGGCTCGGCCCTCGCGGTGGGCGCGGTCGGCGCGGTCGAGCTCGTGCCCCTGATCGTCTTCGGCCTCTACGGCGGCGCGCTCGCCGACGCCATGGACCGCCGCAAGCTGATCCTGTGGACGGAGGCGGGGCTCGCCGTCCTGAGCGCGATGCTGCTCCTCAACACGCTGTTGCCGCATCCCATGATCTGGCCGCTGTACGTGGTGGCCGCGCTGGTCAGCGCGCTCACGGGACTTCAGCGGCCGGCGCTCCAGGCGATCGTCCCCCGGATCGTGGCGCACGAGCAGTTGCCCGCCGCGATCGCGCTGAACTCGATGCGCTGGCAGCTCGGGGCCATCGTCGGCCCCTCCCTGGCGGGCATCGTCATCGCCTTCGCCGGGCTGCCGCTGGCCTACGGGCTGGACGTGGCCACCTTCGTCGTCTCCCTGGTGCTGACCGCCGGGCTCTCCCCCTCCCCCGCCTCGCACGACGCCGAGAAGCCGTCGCTGCGCGGCATCGTGGAGGGCGCGCGCTACGCGTGGGGCCGCAAGGAGCTGCTCGGCACGTACGCGGTGGACCTGGCGGCGATGTTCTTCGCGATGCCCACCGCGATCTTCCCGTTCCTGGCGGACGAGCTCCACGCCCCCTGGGCGCTGGGCCTGATGTACGCGGCGGGCGCGGTCGGCTCCCTGACCGTCAGCCTGACCAGCGGCTGGGTCTCCCGCGTCCACCGGCACGGCCGGATGGTCGTCCTCGCGGCGGCGGGCTGGGGCGCGGCCATGGCGGTGGCGGGGTGGCTGGACAACATCTGGACGGTGCTGTTCTTCCTGGCCGTCGCGGGCGGCTGCGACACGGTGAGCGGTCTGTTCCGCTCGGCGATCTGGGACCAGACCATCCCGGACGAGCTGCGCGGCCGCCTCGCGGGCATCGAGCTGCTGTCCTACTCGGTCGGCCCGCAGCTCGGCCAGGTCCGCGCGGGCGGCATGGCGACGCTGACGGGCGTCCGCACGTCCGTCTGGGCGGGCGGCCTGGCGTGCGTGGCGGCGGTGGGCCTGCTGGCGGTGTCCCTGCCGAAGCTGATGGCCTACGACCAGAGGACGGATCCGCACGCGGAGGCGATGCGGCGGCGCAAGGCGGCGGAGGCGGCCGGCCCGGGCGCGGTGGCGGAGGCGGCCTGAGGCCGTCCGGCACCGCCGGACTCCCCGGCGGGGGTTGCCCGCCGTCGCGGCGGGAGGGCGCCCCGGTCCCGCCCTTCCACCGTTTCCCGGGGGCAAGCCCCCAGGCCCCCGGAGGGGCGAGGGGCTTCGCCCCCGCCCGGGAGGCGGGAACGTGGGCGAGGGGCTACCCCTCGTCCTTCCAGCGCGGATCCTCCCGCCACTCCTCGTCCCGCTGGCGCGCCGTCTCCATCGCGTGGGACGCCTCCTCGCGCGAGCCGTACGGGCCCATGCGGTCCGCCGCCCGGCACTCCGGGCCCTCCTCGACCGTGCCGTGCTTGAGGCAGTAGTACCACTCGCCCGGTTTCCCGGCCGCGCGCCGCTTGAACAGTGCCATCAGCTCTCCTCCAGCGTGTGTTCCATCGCAACTACACTCGCAGACATGTCTGGCCAGTCGCTTCTTGTCCCGGGGAGACTCTCCCCCACCCGCCCCGTTCCCGCCTCGATCCCGCGCCCCGAGTACGTGGGGAAGCCGGCGCCGACCCCGTACGACGGCCCCGAGGTCCAGGACGCCGAGACGATCGAGAAGATGCGGATCGCGGGCGGCATCGCCGCGCGGGCGATGGAGGAGGCGGCCAAGCACATCGCCCCCGGCGTCACCACCGACGAGCTGGACCGCGTCGCGCACGAGTACATGTGCGACCACGGCGCCTACCCGTCCACGCTCGGCTACCGCGCCTTCCCCAAGTCGCTGTGCGCCTCGATCAACGAGGTCATCTGCCACGGCATCCCCGACTCGACCGTGCTGCGCGACGGCGACATCGTCAATCTCGACGTGACGGCCTACATCGGCGGTGTGCACGGCGACAACAACGCCACCTACCTCTGCGGCGACGTGGACGAGGAGTCGCGCCTCCTCGTCGAGCGCACGCGCGAGGCGCTCAACCGGGCGATCAAGGCCGTCAAGCCGGGCCGCCGGATCAACATCATCGGCCGTGTCATCGAGTCGTACGCCAAGCGCTTCGGCTACGGCGTCGTGCGCGACTTCACCGGGCACGGCATCAACTCGTCCTTCCACTCCGGCCTGATCGTCCCCCACTACGACAGCCCCCACCACGACACGCTCATCCAGCCGGGCATGACCTTCACGATCGAGCCGATGCTGACGCTGGGCACGCACGAGTACGACATGTGGGAGGACGGCTGGACGGTCGTCACCAAGGACCGGAAGCGGACGGCCCAGTTCGAGCACACGCTCGTTGTGACGGAATCGGGTGCGGAGATCCTGACCTTGCCGTAACGTGGCAGCGGGATTTTACCGACAGCATGTCGGGAAGCAATTGACTTAGGTAAGCCTAAGTAGGGAGGATGGGCGGTGGCAGCGCGCGCTCCGGCGCACCCGTTACCGCCTGTTTTCTCCCTGCTTCTTCCGCCCTCGGTCACCGGAGGTCCACCTTGGACGCCCCCGCCACGACTCCGTTCTCCACGCTCATCCGTACCGCCTCGCACGAGCAGCACACGGAAGCGGAGAACTCGTCGTTCATGAGCGACATGCTGGGCGGCCGCCTCGGGGTGGCCGCCTACCGCCGCTACACGGAGCAGCTCTGGTTCGTGTACCAGGCCCTGGAGTCCGCCTCCGGCGTCCTCGCCGACGATCCCGTGGTCGGTCCGTTCATACGGCCCGAGCTGACGCGCTCCGCCGAGCTGGAGCGCGATCTGGCCCACCTCGGCGGCCCCGGCTGGCGCACGGGCATCACGCCCCTGCCCGCGACGGCGGCGTACGCGGCCCGGATCGAGGAGTGCGTCCGCGACTGGCCCGCCGGCTATGTCGCCCACCACTACACGCGCTACCTGGGCGACCTGTCCGGCGGCCAGATCATCCGCGGCACGGCCGAGAAGACGTGGGGCTTCGCCCGCAAGGGCGACGGCGTCCGCTTCTACGTCTTCGAGGGCATCCCCAACCCGGCCGCCTTCAAGCGCGAGTACCGCGAGCTGCTCGACGCCCTGCCGCTGGACGACCTGGAGAAGCAGCGCGTCATCGACGAGTGCAAGCGCGCGTTCGCACTCAACACGGCGGTCTTCAGGGAATTGGGCGAGGAATTCCCGCTGAGCGCGTAGAGCCGCGTTGTGGGCAGGCGTTCCGCAGGGCGGAACGGGTGGGCACAACCCCACCACCGGCCCGCACAGGCAAACGAAACCCGCGCCCCCGGTGACCGTAACCGGGGGCGCGAGCCGTTTCAGCGCGAAGGGGCGTCAGCCCTTCGCAAGCGCCGACCGCCGCCGCGTCGCGTAAACCGCCGCCCCACCCGCCAGCGCGAGCGCCCCCGCCCCGCCGAGCAGCGCCCCGGTGGGCACACCGGCACCCGTCGCCGCGAGCGAAGCCTCCTCGCCGGTGACACCACCACCGCCGCCGGTGGGCGTACCAGCCGCGACAGAGGCCGCCGCCTTACCACCGGCAGCCGGAAGCGCGGCGTCCTTGCCGACCGTGACGGCAAGGCTCACCGGGTCAAGCGCGGTCCCCTCCTTGTACATGGCGCGGCCCTCGTACGAGAAGACGCCCGCGCCCTCGGCGGTCAGCGTCGCCGGTACGGCGGACAGGGTGACCACCCCGTCCCGCGCCTTGAGGGCGTTCGCGTCGAGCTTCAGCTTGGCGAGCGTGACCGTGCCCTTGGCGGCCACGTCCGCGCTGAGCGTGGCGTCGCCGGAACCGGACGCCTTGACCTTGAAGTTGCTGAACCGCAGGTCCAGCTGTCCCTCGTGGCCCGTGAAGCGGACCTCTCCCTTGAAGGCGACGTCGAGCGTGTTCGCGGCCGCGTCGTACGTGCCGACGGCCTTGGTGAAGCGGTAGCCGTCGGCGAGCTTCACGGCGTCGCCGAAGACCTCGGCCTTGCCCTGGGCGAACCCGCCGGTGACGTAGTCGCGGAAGGACTTCTTCAGACCCCAGTCGAGCCTGCCGTCGTTGACGGCGCCGCCGCCCTTCTTCTCCCCGCCGCCTTCCGCCGGCTTGGCATCCGGCTTCTGCGCGTCAGGCTGCTTCGCGTCCGGCTTCTGCGCGTCAGGCTGCTTCGCGTCCGGCTTCTGCGCGTCAGGCTTCTTCGCGTCAGGCTTCTTCGCGTCGGCATCCGGCTTCTTCGCGTCAGCGTCAGGCTTCGGGTCCGGCTGGGGCTGCGGCCGGGCAGCCGTCACCGCCGTCGTCGTGAACGTCGCCTTGTCGAGCTCGGCGCCCTGCTTGTACATGGAACGGCCCTGGTACGAGAAGACCTTCGCGCCCTCGGCCGTCAGCGTCGCGGGTATCGCGTCGAACGTGACCTTGCCGCCCGCACCCATGGTGCGCTTCGCCGCCGCCAGGTCCAGCGCGGCGATCGGCACGTCGTCCTGGGTCGCGCCGTCCTTCGTGACGTCGGCGGTGATGCGGCCGGTCTTGCCGCCCGCGTCGCCCGCGAGCTTCAGGCCGGCGAAGGTGATGTCCAGTTCGCCGTCGTGGCCGGTGAAGCGCACGCCGCCCTTGAAGGTGCTGCTGACCGCGTGCGTGGACATGTCGTACGTGCCCGCGCCGTCGGCGAAGGCGAAGGAACCGTCCCCGGCGCGCTGCGCGCCGTCGGTGACCTTGATGGCGCCGTTGGCGAAGCCGCCCTCGACGTAGTCGCGGAAGGACTTCTTCAGGCCCCAGCCCAGCGTGCCGTCCTTCAGCGTCATCGGCGGCGGCCCGTCCACCGCGTGGGCGGCCGGGGCGGTCAGGGCGGTGGCGCCCAGGGCCGCGGCGGCCGTGGCGACGGCGGCCGCGAGGGCGAGGGGGCGTCGGCGTGCGGCGACGGTCATGGTCTGTTGTCTCCTCGGTCGGGGGTGCTGATGGGTTCGGGGGAGGGGAGAAGTTCTACTGAGTCGCGCGGCTCGTCGCCCGGCGCCGGCGGGTCACCAGGAAGGTGGCGACCGCCGCCGCCACGACCACGGCGGCGGCCGCCGCGACGGGCACCACGGGGAAGGAAGCGGAGCCGGACGCCGACGAGGAAGCGGCGGACTTCGTACGCGGCTCGGCCGGGGACGGGGACGGAGCGGCACTCGCCCCGCTGCCGAGGTCCGGCAGCGGCGGCAGCGCGGCCTTGGCGTCCAGCGGCACGGCCAGGGAGACCGGATCCATGCCCGTGCCCTCCTGGTACATCCCGCCGAAGGCCTTCGCCCCCTCGGCCGTGAGCTTCGCCGGGGCCTCGGCGACGGCGGCGAGCCCGTCCTTCTCCTCGATCCGGGAGGCGTCGAAGGTGACGAGCGGTACGCCCTTGGCGACCGCACGGCCGCCACCGGTCACGTCCGCCGACAGCGTGCCCCGGCCGTCCTTCACCGCGACCCTGACCCCGCCGAGGGTGAGGTCGAGGTGCCTGCCGGTGAATCGGAGGGTGCCGGCGAACGCGGCGTCCAGAGAACCCGCGTCGTACGCGCCCTTGCCGTGCGGGAAGCGGAAGAGCGCGCCGCCGTCCTGGGCGCCGTCGGCGAGCTTCCAGGAGCCCTGGGCGATGGACCCCGTGACGTACTCGCGGAACGTGCGCCGCACGCCCCAGTCGACGACCGCCTCCGTGAACCCGCCCTTGGACGTCCGCTCTTCCTCCGGTGCCGTGGACGGGCTCGCGCTCGCGCTCGGTGACGCCGCCCGGTCGGCGGACGCCAGGACGTCGGCGGAGAGGGTGACGGGGTCGAGGGCCGTGCCCTGGGTGTAGTAGCCGGCGAAGGCCTTGGCGCCCTGCTCGGTGAGGGTGGCCGGGACGTCGGCGAGGCCGACGTGGGTGCCGCCGCCGCGCAGGTCGACGCCGGAGACGTCGAGGGCGGCGAGCGGCACCTGGGTGGCGGTCGTGACCTCGCCCGTGCCCTTGGCCTTGCTCGTCATGTCGGCGTAGAGGGTTCCGGCGCCGCCCGCGACGCGGACGGTGGGGCGGCTGATGGTCAGGTCCAGCTCGTGGGAACCGTCCGGCTTGCGGTGCCCGGTGAAGTGCACGCCGCCGGAGAAGGCCGCCTCGAAGGCGCCGCTTCCGGGTGCGTGGGAGCCCTTGGCGGAGTGGAAGCGGAACCGGCTGCCGCCGATCGTCGCCGCCCCGCCTTGGAGCTCCCAACCGCCTTGCGCGATGGGCCCGGTGACATAGCTCTGGAAGGAGGACTTGATCCCCCAGTCGAGCCGGCCACCGGACACCTCCCGGGGCGCCTCGCGCGTTCCGGACGCGTCGCGCCCGGCGCGCCCGTCCGCCGCGCGGGCGGCCGGGACGAGCGCGGTCGCGGCCACCGGCAGTGCCGTCAGCAGGGCCGTCAGCAGTGCCACTAGGAGCGCGACGACGGGCGCGCGGGCAGGTCTGGACGGCAGCATCGAGGAACCCCTCTCGAGCAATGGCTAATAAGGTAAGGCTAACCTAAGCTACAGCTCGGCGGGTGGACAGCCCATCCGGAGGAATCCGCACCGGAAAGGCGGGAACGTGTTTCAACGGCACTCGGCAGGAGCCCTGTTGCGCGTCCCACGCCTCGTCGGCAGGCTCGTCGGCGCCCTCGCGGGCCTGCTCGCCCTGGCCGTCGTCCTCACCGGCTGCGGCACGGCGGGCGGGGATTCCGGAAAGCCGTCGGGGGCATCGGGAGCGCCCTCGACCGCCGACCGCGTCGAACCGCTCACGCCGGCGCCGACGCCCCGACTGCCCGTCAGCGTGCGCTCCGCCGACGGCCGGGACGTCACCATCGGCGGCGCCGACCGGATCGTTCCGCTGTCCGGCTCGCTCTCCGAGATCGTCTTCAGCCTCGGCCTCGGCGACCGGGTCGTGGCCCGGGACATCACCGCCACCTTCGAACAGGCCCGCCGACTGCCCGTCGTGACGCGCGCGCACGACGTCTCGGCGGAGAGCGTGCTCTCGCTGCGGCCCACGCTCGTCCTCGCCGAGACCACCACCGGCCCGGCCGAGGCCATCGGCCAGATCCGCGCGGCGGGCGTCCCCCTCGTCGTCCTCGACCCGGCGAAGAAGCTCGGCGACGTCGGCACCCGGATCGACAAGGTGGCGGCCGCGCTCGGCGTCCCCGCCGCGGGCGCGGAACTCCGCGAGCGCGCGGAGAGCCGTATCGAGGCGGTGAGGCAAGGCGTTCCCCACGGGAAGAAGCCGCGCGTCGCCTTCCTCTACCTGCGCGGCTCGGCGTCCGTCTACCTCCTCGGCGGCGCGGGCTCGGGGGCCGACTCGCTCATCGAGGCGGCGGGCGGCGTCGACGCGGGCGTGGACTCGGGCCTGAAGAAGGACTTCACGCCCATCACCAGCGAAGCCCTCGCCAAGGCCGCGCCCGATGTGATCCTCGTGATGAGCAAGGGCCTGGACTCGGTCGGCGGCGTGGACGGGCTGCTCAGGATCCCGGGCGTCGGCCAGACCCCGGCCGGGCTCGACCGCCGGATCGCCTCCGTCGACGACGGCGTCCTGCTGAACTTCGGCCCGCGCACCGACGCCGTCCTCAAGTCCCTCGTCGAGCAGATCCACAAGGGCGGGGCGTGACATGACCGCTACCACCGCCGCCACGGCCAAGGAAACCGTGCCGCGCGTTCGTACTGCCACCCCCGTACTGCTGGGCGGGGCGATGGCCGTCGCCCTCGCCGTCCTCTGCGTCCTCTCCGCTGGACTCGGCGCCTACGACATCCCCGTCGGCGACGTGCTGGGCTCGATCCTGCACCGCGCCGGGCTCGGGGGCGCGGCCCTCGACCGCGTGGGCGAGAGCGTGCTGTGGAACGTCCGGCTGCCGCGCGTGGCGCTGGCGCTGCTGGTCGGGGCGTCGCTGGGGTGCGCGGGGGCGCTGACGCAGGGCGTGTTCGGCAATCCGCTCGCCGAGCCCGGAGTCATCGGGATCTCGTCGGGCGCGGCCGTGGGCGCGGTCGCCTCCATCTCGCTGGGCCTGAGCCTCTTCGGCACGTGGACGGTGACGGTCTGCGCGTTCGTGGGCGGGCTGGTGACGGTGGTGCTGGTGTACGCGCTGTCGCGGTCGGGTGGGCGTACGGAGGTGGTGACGCTCATCCTCACCGGCATCGCGGTGAACGCGTTCGCGGGCGCGCTCATCGGGCTGTGCGTCTTCGTCGCGGACAACGCGCAGATCACGCAGATCACCTTCTGGCAGCTCGGCTCCCTCGCCCAGGCGACCTGGCCCAAGGTGCTCGCCGTCCTGCCGTGCGCTCTGGCGGGGCTGGCGATCGCGCCCTGGTACGCCCGGAAGCTGGACCTGCTGGCGCTGGGCGAACGCCCGGCGCGGCACCTGGGCGTGGACGTCGAACGGCTGCGGATGGTGCTGGTGCTGGTGGTCGCGCTGCTGACGGCGGCGGCGGTGGCCGTCGCGGGCATCATCACGTTCGTCGGGCTGCTGGTGCCGCATCTGCTGCGCATGGCGGCGGGCCCGGGGCACCGCTTCCTCGTGCCGGGCAGCGCGCTGGGCGGCGCGCTCGTCCTGGTCGCGGCGGACCTCGCGGCCCGCACGGCCGCCCAGCCGGCGGAGCTGCCCCTGGGCGTCCTGACAGCGCTGTTCGGCAGCCCGTTCTTCTTCTGGCTGCTACGGAAGTCCCGACGGAGTCAGGGGGGTTGGGCGTGAGCGTCCGCGCACGAGATCGACGTCAGCCCCTGGGGGTGTCCGGCCGGGGGTCCGGGGGTTGCCCCCCGGGAAAGCACAGCTGGCTGCTACGGAAGTCCCGACGGAGTCAGGGGGGCTGGGCGTGACGCACGCACTCTTCCGGACGCCACTCTTCCGGACGTTCCGCCGCCGCGCCCGGCGGCTCCCCTCCCCCGCCCCCCTCGGCACCGTACGGGCCGAGGTCCGTGCCCTGCGGGTGCGGCTCGGCGGCCGTACCGTGCTGGCCGAGGTCGATCTGCGCGTCGCC
Organism: Streptomyces luteoverticillatus; assembly: GCF_003970715.1. Lineage (NCBI taxonomy): Bacteria > Bacillati > Actinomycetota > Actinomycetes > Kitasatosporales > Streptomycetaceae > Streptomyces > Streptomyces luteoverticillatus. The sequence goes on from NZ_CP034587.1 coordinate 2,100,212, forward strand.
GCCGGCGAAGTCGTCGCCCTCGTCGGCCCGAACGGCGCCGGCAAGTCCACGCTGCTCGCCGCGCTCGCCCAGGACCTGCCCGCCGAGTCCGGCGAGGTGCGGATCGACGGCCGTCCGTCGGACGAATGGAGCGCCGGCGAACTCGCCCTGCGCAGGGCCGTGCTGCCGCAGTCGGCTCAGCTCTCGTTCCCGTTCGCCGTCGAGGAGGTCGTCCGGATGGGCCGGGCCCCCTGGGCCGGTACGCCCGCCGAGGACGAGGACGATTCGGCCGTCCGGGAGGCGATGGCCGCCGCCGAGGTGGCCGGATTCGCCTCCCGGCCGTTCGCCGAGCTGTCAGGCGGCGAACGGGCCCGGGTAGCGCTGGCCCGGGTGCTCGCGCAGCGCACCCCGCTGCTGCTGCTCGACGAGCCGACGGCCGCGCTGGACCTGCGCCACCAGGAGCTGGTGCTGCGGGTGTGCCGGGAGCGCGCGGCCGCCGGGGCCGCGGTGGTCGTCGTCCTCCACGACCTCGGGCTCGCGGGCGCCCACGCGGACCGCGTGGCCGTGCTCCACGAGGGCCGGATCGCGGCGGACGGCCCGCCCGGCCGGGTCTACGCGCCCGAATTGCTGAGCCGTGTCTATTCGCAGCCGGTCGAAGTAATTGATCATCCACGCACGGGAGAACCTTTGGTGTTGCCGAGGCGGGATGGCCGAGATTTTGCCTCGTGAGAGCAGAATCACGCACCCAGTGGGGAACAGGGTAGGCAAGCCTCAGATAAGTTAGGGCGGCCTTATTCGGCCATGCGCTTTCGGCCATGACCGAGCCATGGCCGATATCCGCCCTCTCCGAGCAAGCCTGGAGCCCACATGCGAGTCCTCCGCTCCTCCACCGTCACCGCCATCGCGGCGGTCGCGGCCCTGACCGCCGTGTCCGGCTGTGCCGAGAAGTCCGACGGGAAGAGCTCGGACGGCGCCGTCAATGTGGCGGCCTCCGACGACAAGTGCGAGGTCTCCAAGACCACGTTCCCGGCCGGGCACGTCAAGATCAATGTGGAGAACAAGGGCTCCAAGGTCACCGAGGTTTATGTCTACGCCCCCGATGACCGGATTGTCACCGAGCGCGAGAACATAGGCCCGGGCACCAAGGCGGAGATCACGGCGACGATAAAGGCGGGTTCGTACGAAATCGCCTGCAAGCCCGGCATGAAGGGCGACGGCATCCGCCAGAAGATCACCGTCACCGGTGGCGGTGCGGAGAAGAAGAGCGACCCGGCGCTGGACAAGGCGGTCGCCGAGTACCGCAAGTACGTGCAGCAGCAGGCCGACGAGACCATCCCGGCCGCGCAGAAGTTCGTGGACGCCGTCAAGAAGGGCGACCTGGACGAGGCGAAGAAGAACTACGCCTCCTCCCGCACCGGCTGGGAGCGCACCGAGCCGGTCGCCGAGTCCTTCGGCGACATCGACCCGAAGGTCGACGTCCGCGAGGACGGCCTGGAGAAGGACCAGAAGTGGACCGGCTGGCACAAGCTGGAGAAGTCGCTCTGGGACGCCAAGGCCATCACGGACGAGGACAAGACCCTCGCCGACCAGCTGATGAAGGACCTCGAGGACTGGCGCAAGCGCGTCGGCACCGCCGAGATCACGCCGACCAGCATGGCCAACGGCGCCAAGGAGCTCCTCGACGAGGTCTACCGGAACAAGATCACCGGTGAGGAGGAGCGCTACAGCCACACCGACCTGGTCGACTTCGAGGCCAACGTCGACGGCGCCGAGAAGGCGTACGAGCTGCTGAAGCCGGTCGCCGCCAAGAACGACGCGGACCTCGTCAAGACGCTGGACGCGCAGTTCGCCGCCGTGAAGAAGGCGCTCGGCGACTACCGCGACGGTGACGGCTTCAAGTCGTACGACACCGTGGGCAAGGACGACCGCAAGAAGCTCTCGGACGCCGTGAACGCGCTGTCCGAGCCGCTGTCGAAGCTCGCCGCCGCGGTCGCGAAGTAAGGCGGGGGAACGACGATGACGGAATCCTCGAAGCGGAAGCCTTCGGAGACGGCGGAGGCCGCGAAGACGGCGGAGGCCACCCCGAACACCGAGGCCACCGCGACCGCGGAGCCTGCCGGCACCACCTCGGACGCCACGAGCGCCGAGGCCACCACGACCGCCGCGAAGGACGGCCGCGTCGCCGGCGAGGCGACCGGCAGGACTGCCGACGAGGCGGCCGCGAGCGCCACGACCTCCGACGCCACCGCGACCACCGGTGGCGTCACCGCCCCGGCTGCGGCCGACAAGGCGGCGACCGGCAAGGCTGAGGCCACCCCCGGAGCCGCCCCCCGCCCGGCTCCCTCGCGCCGCGCCCTGCTCGGCTGGGGCGGCGCGGGCCTCGCGCTCGGCGCCGCCGCGGCCGGCGGCACGGCCGCCGCGCTGCGCGTCGGCGACGACGCCTCCCCCAGCGCGTCCACCGGTGACGCGGTGCCGTTCCACGGCGCCCACCAGGCCGGTATCTCCACGCCCGTCCAGGACCGGCTGCACTTCGCCTCCTTCGACGTGACGACGACCGACCGCGCCGCGCTGATCAAGCTGCTCCAGGAGTGGACGGCCGCCGCCGCGGCGATGACCGCCGGGCACGAGGTCGGCGCGGGCGCGATCAGCGCCAACGAGGAGCTGCCGCCGGACGACACCGGCGAAGCCCTCGGCCTCAAGCCGTCCCGGCTCACCCTGACCTTCGGCGTCGGCCCCGGCCTGTTCGAGAAGGACGGCAAGGACCGCTTCGGGCTGAAGGCCCGCCGGCCCCAGGCCCTGATCGACCTGCCGGTCTTCCCCAAGGACAACCTCGACCCCGCGCGCAGCGGCGGCGACCTGTGCGTCCAGGCCTGCGCCGACGACCCCCAGGTCGCGGTGCACGCGATCCGCAACCTCGCCCGGATCGCGATGGGCCGGGCGTCGATCCGCTGGTCGCAGCTGGGCTTCGGCAAGACGTCCTCGACCACGCCCGACGCCCAGACGCCCCGCAACATGATGGGCTTCAAGGACGGCACCCGGAACATCGCGGGCGACGACACCGCCCGTCTCGACAAGCACGTGTGGGTGGGCGAGAAGGACGGCCCCGGCTGGATGGTCGGCGGCTCCTACCTCGTCGCGCGCCGCATCCGGATGCACATCGAGACCTGGGACCGGACCTCGCTGGCCGAGCAGGAGGACGTCTTCGGCCGCGACAAGTCCGAGGGCGCGCCCGTGGGCAAGCAGCGCGAGCACGACGAGCCGCTGCTGAAGGCGATGAAGCCCGACGCGCACGTGCGTCTCGCGCACCCGGACTCCAACAACGGTGTGACGATCCTGCGCCGCGGCTACTCCTTCACGGACGGCACGGACGGCCTGGGCCGGCTCGACGCGGGGCTGTTCTTCATCGCGTACCAGCGCGACGTCCGGGACGGCTTCGTGCCGCTGCAGACGAACCTCGCGCGCAACGACGCGCTGAACGAGTACATCCAGCACGTGGGCTCGGCGGTCTTCGCCGTCCCGCCGGGCGTCCGGGACAAGGGCGACTGGTGGGGCAAGGCCCTCTTCGCCTGACCGCTGGTCCCTTTCTGAGAGGAGATGCCGGGTGTTCGGCAACTACCTGATCGGCCTGCGCGAGGGCCTGGAGGCCAGCCTGGTCGTCTGCATCCTCGTCGCCTACCTGGTCAAGACCGGCCGCAGGGACGCCCTGCGACCGGTGTGGACCGGCATCGCGGCGGCGGTGCTGCTGAGCATGGGCTTCGGCGCCGTGCTCCAGTTCGGCTCGCAGACGATGACGTTCAAGGCCCAGGAGGCGCTCGGCGGCACCCTGTCGGTCATCGCCGTCGGCCTGGTGACCTGGATGGTCTTCTGGATGCGGCGCACCGCGCGGCACCTGAAGAAGGAGCTGCACGGCAAACTGGACGCGGCGCTCGCGATGGGCACGGGCGCGCTGGTCGTCACGGCGTTCCTGGCCGTCGGCCGGGAGGGCCTGGAGACGGCGCTGTTCATCTGGACGGCCGTGCAGGCGACGAACGACGGCGTGCGGCCGCTGGTCGGCGCGCTGCTGGGGCTGCTGACGGCCGTGGTGCTGGGCTGGCTGTTCTACCGTGGCGCGCTGAAGATCAACCTGGCGAAGTTCTTCACGTGGACCGGCGGGATGCTGATCGTGGTCGCGGCGGGCGTCCTCGCCTACGGCTTCCACGACCTCCAGGAGGCCGACGTCCTGCCGGGCCTGGGGGACAAGGCCTTCGACATCAGCGAGCAGATCCCGGTCGACAGCTGGTACGGCACGCTGCTGAAGGGCGTCTTCAACTTCCAGCCGGACCCGACGTGGCTTCAGGTGGGGGTGTGGGCGCTGTATGTGGTGCCGACCCTGCTGGTGTTCTTCGCTCCGGGGCGGACGGGTAGGGTTGCGCCGTCCCGAGCAGCCACGGAGGAGTCGAAGCGCGATGAGGTTCCCGCATCGGGTGTTCCCGCGTCGGGTGTTCCCACGTCGGGCGGCGATTCTGACGGTGGTGCCGGTGCTGCTGACGGCGACGGCGACCGGGTGCGTGACGGTGCACGGGGAACGGGCGGTCATCCCGGCGGTGAGCGGGAAGGCTGAGGCCGAGAAGGTCCTCCGCCGTTTCACCGACGGCTACAACGACGCGTACCGCAAGCTCGACCCGGCCCTCGTGGACCGGGTCGAGACCGGTGCGCCGGCCGAGATAGCCCGGGCCGACCTGGCCGCGCAGCGCGCGCTGACGCCGGGCGGCAACCCGGGCTATCCGCCGCTCGTCCTCGACGACGCGCGGTTCACGATCCCGAAGATGGCGGGCTGGCCGAAGTTCTTCGTCGCCGACACCCACAGCAACCGTGACCAGCACCGCTGGCTGCTGGTCTTCACCCGCGCCGACGCGGGCCGGCCGTGGAAGGCCGCGTACCTCTCGCTGCTGAACCAGGGGAGCGTCCCGCAGTTCGCGCTGGACAAGGACGGCTACGCGCAGGCGGTGCCGGCCGCGGCGGAGACGAACGAGGCCCCCCTGGCCGTTCGGCCGGAGGCGCTCAGCACGGCGTACACGGACTATCTGCGCTCGGGCGCGGGCAATGTCTTCGCCCCCGGCACCTCCACCACGCAGATCCGGGCGGAGCGCGCGAAGCTCGCCCGGACGCCCACGTTCTGGGCCGAGTACATCGACACGCCGGAGAAGGCTCCGGGCTTCCCGGCCCCGGCCCTGCGCACCAAGGACGGCGGCGCGCTCGCCTTCTTCACGGCACACCACCGCGAGCGCCGCACGGCGGTCGCGGGCGTCCGCCCGGAGATCACCGACCCCCGCACGAAGGCGCTCCTGAAGGGCGACCTCAAGCAGGCGGTGACCTACACGCGCGTCTCGGAGTCGGCGGTCACCATCCCCGGCAAGGGCCCGGTCGTCTTCCTCAACAGAATCGAGTCCTTGACGGAGGCGCGGGGGAGTAACCGGTTTGTGGGCAATCGTTCCGCAGGGCTGGGGGCACCTCCCAGCGGTAGCTGGGGGAGGGTGGGCACAAACCGACCACCGGCCTCAGCGCCGCAAGCGCACCTCAGCGCACCTCAACGCCCGATCGGCCAGGGATGAGCCGGCTCGTGATCATCCTGCCGCTCCCCCGCATACGCGGCACACGCATCGGTCAAGGCCTCAAGCAAAGAAAGCGGATCCGGCAGCGGCCGGTCCGAACCGAACCCGGACACCCACCCCACCCGCTCCTCCCCCGGCAGCACGGACGGCGGCAACAGCACATAGCTGCCCCGGCAGTGCCACCGCAGCCCCGGGTGCTCGTCCATCGTCTCGGGATGGCAGTCCAGCTCGCAGGGCCACCACTCGTCCTCGTCGTCGGGGGTGCCGCGGGTGGCGGTGAAGAAGAGCATGCGGTCGGGGGCGACGGTGGCGACGGGCCCGACTTCCACTCCGGCGGCCGTCAGCCGGTCCAGCGCCTGCCGGCCCGCCTCGGCGGGGACGTCGAGGACGTCGTGGGCGATGCCGGTGGCGGTGACGAAGTTGGCCTCCGGCTGGCCGCGCAGCCATTTGGTGACCTTGTCGGCGTCGGTCGAGGCGAGGGTCTGCCAGGCGAACGAGACGGGGTGCCGGCCGGGGGTGGGACACCCGATGCGTTCACAGGAACAGCCGTAGCCCGAAGGGTGCGCGGCGGGCGCCAGGGGGAACCCGGCGGCGGCCGCGGCCAGGAGCAGTTCCTCGCGGGCGGCTCCGATCGCCGCCCCCGTGCCCGTATCGCCGCCCGCTCCGCTCCTGGGGCGGCGCAGCCATTGGGAGAATCTGCTCTTGCGTTCCATCTATCCCCTCACTTCGACCGCGGTCTTCGGTCAATGCTGCCACCATCCTGCTCCTGGTGTGACCGCCGGACCCATCCGGGGGGTGTGAGACCGGCCGCGTCGGGGCCGGTTGAGGGAGGAGTCACCTCGCGTCAAGGCTCTCCCCCACCCCATTGACAAGACGAACCGTCTCGTCCAAAGTAGAGCACATAGCGAGACGCACCGTCTCGCGAGAACGGGATTCAGTAACGAGAGGGAGAACACCATGACTCGAGGCGGCGCACGCGGCATGCTCGGCGTAGGCGGCACCCGCAGCAACCTCTCCCGCGCCTCTCTGCGGGGCGGCGGCAGGGGCGGCCGGGGGGCGGGCGGCAGCACGGACCCGAACGCACAGAAACGCGAGCTGCTGCGCGCTCTCAAGGCGCAGCGGAGCGGTGACACCAGTAGGTGAACGGGCGGCTTGTAAACCACCCGTACGGTTCATGCGCGAAGCCCTCACAGCGTGGACCATTTGGGCACGCACGATCCACGTGCGTGCCCAACACCACCGTGAGGAGCGCGACTTGCGTACATCCCCGCGTGCATCCACCCCGCGCCGCTATCTGATGTGCCCGCCCACGTACTACCGGGTCACATATTCGATCAACCCCTGGATGGACCCGGGCAAGCCGGTCGACCTGCAGCTCGCCCTCGCGCAGTGGGAGGAGCTCCGCGACCGCTACCGCGCCCTCGGCCACACCGTCGACGAACTCGCCCCGCGCCCCGGTCTGCCCGACATGGTCTTCGCCGCCAACGGCGCCACAGTCGTCGACGGTCGCGTCCTCGGCGCCCGCTTCGCCCACCCCGAGCGCTGGGCCGAGGCGGCGGCGCACCGGGAGTGGTTCCGCGCCCACGGCTACGAGGCCGTGCGCGAGCCGGAGCACATCAACGAGGGCGAGGGCGACTTCGCCGTCACGGCCACCTGGCTCCTCGCGGGACGCGGCTTCCGCAGCAGCCCTCTCTCGCACCCCGAGGCCCAGGAGTTCTTCGGCCGCCCGGTGATCGGCCTCGACCTGGTGGAGCCGCGCTACTACCACCTGGACACGGCCCTGTGCGTCCTCGACGACGCCGCCGACGAGGTCATGTACTACCCCGGCGCCTTCTCCGCCGGCAGCCGGGCGGTCCTGGAGCGCCTCTTCCCCGACGCGCTGATCGCGACCGAGGAGGACGCCGCGGCCCTGGGCCTCAACGCGGTGAGCGACGGGAGGCACGTCCTGCTCCCCCAGGCGGCGGTCGGCCTCTTCGAACCCCTACGAGCGAGAGGCTACGAACCGATCGGCATGGACCTCGGCGAACTCCTCAAGGGCGGCGGCAGCGTGAAGTGCTGCACGCAGGAGCTGCGGTAGAGCCTTACGGGGCGTACGTACGGAACTCGGAGGTGTCGACCGTCCACTCGCCGACGGCGATCTTGTCGCCGAAGACGTAGTCGTGGCGCGTGCGGTAGCAGGGCCGTCCATCGGGACCGGAGCCGGGGTCGGACATCACGGCCCCGGTCCCCTTGCGGGGGTCGACCAGGAGGTACAGAGGGATGCCCATGGCCGGGTACTCCTCCATCTTCTCCGTGTAGTCGTTGCTGTGATTGGTCGGTGAGACGACCTCGGCGGCCAGGGAGAGGTCACGCGGGTTGAACGGCTCGTTCTCCTCGCCGAACACCTCGTCCGACACGACGATCAGGTCCGGGCGCCGGAGCTTGCCCATCGACGGATCCTCGATGTCACCACCCGGGAAGGGCACAAGCCCATCGGGCAACTGCCGGTCCAGCTGGCGGCTGAGGCGCATCACGTTGAAGTCGTGGAACCTGGACGGCGGCATCATCATGTAGATCCCATCGCCGGTGATCTCGAAGCCTTTGATGGGATCAGGAGCGTGCCTCATCAGCTCCTCGGCGATGGCGCGCATCCGGGCGTAGTCCATGACATGGCTCCTGCTGATGGCGGGCTGCTGCGTACGCCTTCATCGTCCCACGCGCCTACGACAACGGCCGGGCCCCGCCGCTGCGCGCGGGGCCCGGCCGTCGGCCCGTCCTAATCCTCTTCAGCGGGCGGCGGCCACTCCCCGCCCCACTCCGCGTCGCGCGCCGCGCGGTAGAGCGACCCGTGCCGCTTGGTGACGGTCTCCCGTCCCAGCCCGTCCCCGGGCGTGCACAGCTCCAGCAGCACCTGGCCCTTGCGGATCTGCGGCTTCCGCACGATCCGCGAGGGCGCCGGGGGAATCTCCATGTCCCGTACCGCCGCCACGTACGAGAACTTCTCGTCCTCGTAGGGCAGCGATCCCCCCTTCACCTGCCGGTGCAGCGACGACCGGCTCACGCGGGCCGAGAAGTGGCACCAGTCCGTTCCCCGCTCGATGGGGCAGGCCTCGCTGTGCGGGCAAGGAGCGGCCACCCGGAAACCAGCCGCGATCAGCCGGTCCCGCGCCTCGATGATCCGCAGATACCCCTCGGGCGTGCCCGGCTCGACGATCACGACGGCCCGCGCCGCGCGCGCGGCGGCGTCGGTGACCGCGTGCCGGTCGGCCTCGGTGAGCTCGCCCAGCACGTACGAGACCGTGACCAGGTCCGTGCCCTCGGGCAGGTCGAGGCCGGCGTCGATGGCCCGGCGCTGCCAGCGCGCACCGCTCAGCGCCGGCTCGGACCGCACCGTTCCGGCCAGCTCGGCGCCGAGGGCGAGCGCGGGCTCGGCCCAGTCCAGGACGGTGGTCGTCCGTGCGTCGCCCGGCCAGGCGGCGGCGACCGCCCAGGTCGCGGCGCCCGTGCCGCCGCCGACGTCGACGTGGGTGGCGGGGTGGAAGTCCGGCAGCCGGTCGCGGAAGGCCTCCAGCGCGGACCGCACGGCCTCGAAGGTCGCGGGCATGCGGTACGCGGCATAGGCGGCCACGTCGGAGCGGTCGCGCAGGACGGGGGTGTGGGTGGGGGTGCGCCCCCGGTAGTTGGCGATCAGCCGCTCGACGGCCTGGGCGGCCTGCTTGGGCGGCAGGCCGTCGAGGAGTCCGGCGAGGGCGGTGCGCAGGGTCTCGCCGGTGACCGGCGCCTCGCCGGTCGGCGCGTGTGCGGGGGCGTGCATTTGGCGAAGTCTATGCGGTGAGCTCATCCGATCGCCGTTGCCAGGGCCTGCACAGCCCCACGAAGCAGACCACCGCGGCGAGCGCGCAGCCGAGCTGCACGAGCGCCATCGGCACCGCCGTGTGCTCGCCCGCGATGCCGACGAGCGGCGAGGCGATCGCGCCCAGCAGGAACGTGGACGTGCCCAGCAGCGCGGACGCCGACCCGGCGGCGTCCCGGGAGCGCATCAGGGCCTGGGCGTTGGTGTTGGGCATGGCCAGGCCCATGGCCGACATCAGGACGAAGAGCCCGGCGGAGACCGGGACGAGCCCCACCTCGCCCAGCACGCCGGAGGTCATCAGCAGCAGGGCCCCGGCCGCGAGCGTGATCACGGCGAGGCCGACGGCCAGCGTCTTGTCGAGGCTGACACGTCCCACGAGCACCTTGCCGTTGATCTGGCCGACCAGGACGAGCCCGATGGAGTTGAGGCCGAAGAGCAGGCTGAAGGTCTGCGGGGAGGCGCCGTAGATGTCCTGGACGACGAAGGGCGAGGCGGAGATGTAGGCGAAGAGCGCGGCGAAGGCGAAGCCGCCCGCCAGCATGTAACCGGTGAAGACCCGGTCGGCGAGGAGCCCGCGCATCGTGCGCAGCGCCTGGCCGAGGCCGCCGTCCTGGCGGCGGGCGGGCGGCAGGGTCTCGTCCAGCCGCCGCCAGACGACGAGCGTGAGGAGGACGCCGATAGCGGTGAGGACGACGAAAACACCCCGCCAGTCGGTCAGCCGCAGAATCTGCCCGCCGATGAGCGGGGCGACGACGGGGGCGACGCCGGAGATCAGCATGAGGGTGGAGAAGAAGCGGGCCATGGCCACGCCGTCGTACAGGTCGCGGACGACGGCCCGGGCGATGACGATCCCGGCCGCCCCGGCGAGCCCCTGCGCCAGCCGGCAGCCGATCAGCAGCTCCGTCGTGGGCGCGACGGCGCAGGCGGCGGTGGCGAGGACGTAGACGACCATGCCCACGAGCAGCGGCCGCCTGCGCCCCCAGCGGTCGCTCATCGGCCCGACGATCAGCTGGCCGAGCGCCATGCCCATGAGGCAGGCGGTGAGGGTGAGCTGGATGGTGGCGGCCGGGGAACCCAGGGCGGAGGTGACTTCGGGCAGCGCCGGGAGGTACATGTCCATGGAGAGGGGCGGCAGGGCGGTGAGCCCGCCGAGCACGAGCGTCATGACCAGCCCGGCACGGCGCATCCGCGCCTCCGGCTCGTCGCCGCGTATGTGACCGGCCGTGCCCTCTGTGCTCTCGTCAACGGCCTGGGAACGGCCGGAGTCCGTCATTGTCTCTCCATGGAAGTCCGAATACTTGTAGTTTCAAATTACTTCCATGATGTCACGGCCACAACCGCCAATCGCCCCTTACGGGGGTGATGTGCGATACGGAATAGGGAGCCGGCGGCAAAAAGTTGACCTGCCCATGAAGACACAGACGAACTCCCCCGCTACCGGTGACGTCCTCCGTTACACGGCCTTCTCCTCGGACCCTTCCGGCGGCAACCCCGCCGGTGTCGTCCTGGACGCCTCGGCCCTGGACGACTCGGCACGGCTGGCGATCGCGGCGGAGCTGGGCTACAGCGAGACGGCGTTCCTGACGGCACCGCCGGAGGGGCTGGGCGAGCCGGGCCGGGCGTTCACACTGCGCTTCTTCAGCCCGCTGGCGGAGGTGTCGTTCTGCGGCCACGCGACGGTGGCGACGGCGGTCGCGCTGGCGGAACGGCGAGGTCCGGGCGAGTTCCTCTTCGCGACGCCGGTGGGGACGGTGCCGGTGGAGGTGGACGCGCAACTCCGGGCCACCCTGACGAGCGTGGACCCGCACATGGAAGACGTACCGGCGGAGACCCTGACCGAAGCCCTGGCAGCCCTGGACTGGCGGGCGACGGACCTGGACCCGACCTTCCCAATCCGCATCGCGTACGCGGGAGCGCGTCACCTCATCCTGGCGGCGGCCACCAGGCAGCGACTTTCACACCTGGACTACGACTTCGACCGCCTGGCGACGCTGATGCGCGCCCATGACCTGACGACGGTCCAGCTGGTGTGGCGGGAGAGCGGGACGGTCTTCCACGTACGGGACCCGTTCCCGGTGGGCGGTGTCGTGGAGGACCCGGCGACGGGCGCGGCGGCGGCCGCGCTGGGCGCGTACCTGCGGGAGCACGGCCTGGTGGGCGCGGCGGCCCGGCTCACCCTCCACCAGGGCGCGGACATGGGACGGCCGGGACTGCTGGGGGTGGAGCTGCGGGAGGGCGACCGGAGGGTGCGGGTGAGCGGTACAGCGACGCGAATCGCCTGAGTACCGGCTTCACGGTTCCGGGGGCGCCATCGGCCGACGCGCGCCCCCAACCGAGCCCGCCCCACGCCTGAATGGCCGATTCCGGGTGTACGGTCCGGATGCGCGGGGGCGGTGGACGAAGCGCCCGGAACGAGACGGCAGACGGCACCGGATCCGAGGGGGACGGCGAAGTGAACCCGGACGGAGACCCACCTCGACCACCGGCGCACACCCCCTTCTGGCCTCGCGTCTGGACGTACTGGGTGACGGGCGGCCTCGCCGTGGTCCTGGCGGCGGTGATCCCGGTCCTGCTCCAGAAGGGCCCCTTCGCCCCGAACAAGCCAACCCCCACGGCCTCCCCCACCACCCCGGCACCGCCGCGCCCGGAACTCAACACCACGCCCCCACGCACCACCCCACCCACAGCCCCCACCCAGCCCCCCGTCACCGCCAGGATCACGAGCATCGTCCCCCTGGGCGCGGTCACCCCGACGGTGACGAAGGTCCAGGTGACGATGACCTGGACAGGCCTCAAGGGCCGCTCGGGCTACATCAAGTGGCACACGTACAACGACACCACCAAGCTCTCCATGAGCGAGGACAGCACCATCAGCACCCCGGCCCTCAACTGGGACAGCACGGACTGGAAGCCCACCTTCATAGTCCCGACCCCGCCGGTCCACTGGCAGCTCCAGGTGACGGCTTTCAGCCCGGAGGGAGCGCAATTGGCGACGAGCCACTCGAACTTCACGTTCGGCGCGGCGTAGGGCACGGCAAAGGCAGTTGGGCAAACTCGATCTCACCGAAGGGCGGTGGCGATTCTCACGTCAACACAAAATACTGCCTCAGTGAATTGAACAGGCCCCGCCGAATGAATTCGACAGGGCCCACATCCAATCAGGCCGTCAGGACCCGAAGAGCATTCTTAGCAGCATCCAGGACATCCCCCCACAAGGGGGAGCCCAAGAAAGCACTGTCAGGACTCTCACTTCCCACAGCGGCAAGAACCTCGTTGATGCTAACAGCGAGATCTGCCATCGCCCTCGCTTCCTCATCGGACGCCAGCGTGAAGCCGACAGCCGAGTTCGGATCGTCCAGAACTGCAGCATCATCCAGAACGTTCACGTTGAGAGTGAAGTCATCATAGTACCCAGGGCTTGGATACTGTCGATCAATCCAGACACGTTGCTGGTATTCACGATCCGAAAGAGCTCGGACCGCAGAGATGACTTCCGCCCTCATATCCGGAAGTTGAACCGACTTATGCTCGGCGTTCACGGCTGATTCCACGACCTCCACTTGCGCCATTCTTCAAGCGGGATGTGGGCATTCCAAGCATCTTCCTTGATCGATCCATTGATGGGCTTTCCATCCCTTCCGATGACCTTACCGCCATAGTTGATGACAACATGGTCGACCTGCTGATACTCTTGAGAGTTACTGGCTTCACCCTTGTCGATGCGGACCCCGTTACCCTTCCCATCATTCCAGCGGACGCCCACACCCTTCCTGTTCCGCGCTTCGAATTTCTTCAGAGAGTCCGGGACCTTTTCACGGGCGTCCGGCGCCAGCCACTCATCGGAGCTTCCCCCGGAGCTTGACTTCGCCTCAGCCTCGCGCCATGCAGTGCGCAGACCATTATCGATACGACCGATTCCGTCGCTTACCCCTTCAGCACCTCGGTAAATCGCCGTGCCCCCGACGGCCATCACCGGTACTCCGAGGGCCACGCAGCCAACCCCGACGGTTACCGCGCCGGCAACGACGCAAGTAGCGCCCCCTTCAAGGGTAATAGCCGAGCCTCCACCTATGAGGAAGATGCTCAGCGCGGTTTCGCCCGCCCCAGCCCATACATCAGGGTTCGTGAAAATCGCTTCAGCGTAGTTACCCACCTTTTTGGCGGAGCCAACGACGGCGTCGGTACCCTTCCTCAGCCAGCCTGGCATCCAGTCATCGTTCTTGCCACGCTGGACTTCCTCATCCGGACCGTAATCCTTCTCCCAGGCTTCCACAGCCGCACGCCATGCCGCGTCCTCTTGCTGCTGCTTGTAGGCAGCAACATCGAAGGCCTCGTTCGCAGCCTTGTACGCTGCATCCGCGTCCTTCCCCGCCGTTTCGGCGGAAGAACGCGCCCGGCCGGCAGAAGTCCAGGCATCATCCGCAGAGGCCCGAGCCCAGTTGGCCGAGCTTTGGGCACGTGCGGCGGAGTCAATGGCCTCGGACGCCGCCTGGATCGCATCAGCCTCCGCCTGGCGAGCGGTCCTCGCCGATTCCCTGGCCTGAGCAGCTGAGGCTTCGGCCTCATTGGCCGACTTACTGGCATCGGCAGCGTACTTCTTCGCCAGGTCCGCCGAATCGGCGGCCTTCTTCGCCCAGTCCTTGGCCTCGTCTGCCGCCTTCTTGGCGATAGCGGCCACACGGTATGCCAGAGCCGCGTTCTTCTGCGCCTCGGCTGCGACAGCGTCAGCCCCTGAAATCAAGTGCTGCACATCTGCGATGTGCGTGGCGGCGAGCTGGTCCTTCCGCTTGGCCATGAACTGGCCCACGGCAATGAACTGATGCAGCCGCTGCGGAGGACCCTCGAGAGCAATCTGAGCCGCAGCCCTCAGCTCAGGGCCGCCACTGCCAACCAGCTGAGTCGCTTGAACCCGCTCATCAGCCGTGCGAGCGTTGTACTGCCCGTCCGTAAGGAACTCCGCCAACTTCTGCGGCGTGTTCTCCTTCAGCGCCGCAGTCCCGGCATCCTTCACCCCACGGCTACCGGAGCTCGCGATCTGGGTGACACGGACTCGATAGTCATTGGCCGCAGCTTCGTGCGCACCAGTCTCCAGAAAGGCATGGACCTGCTGCGCGTCACCCGCCAGGGCCTTGATGGCAGCGGTACGGACCGAAGACGACTGAGGCTCGTCAGCCAGACGCTCGACCCGAGCCCGTTCATCCCGCTCCGCGGCCTTCTTCCAGCCACTGCGCACGTAATCGACGACGGCCTGATCGGGACCTGCGAGAGCCATCTCAGCAGCGGCGCCACTCCAAGGAGCACCGGCCTTCATCGCGAGCACAGCGAGTTTCCGGCCGCTTTCCACGACCTGCTTGACGTCGGCATCGGGCTTGGCGGCCTCGGCGGCAAGGCGAGAAGCCTCCGCCGCTCGATCCTTGGCCTCTTTCTCAGACGCTGCCAGCTTGGCCCTGCTGGCATCGTCTGCTGCTCGGAGATCCTTGGCCTTTTCGATACCCGCTGCAGTGCGCGTCCTGAGCTCCTCTTCCTCACTCTTACGAGTCAGGGCAAAGACCTTCTTGGCCGTGGCAACAGCCTTCGAGGCAGCGTCAGCCGCTCCCTTGGCAGCGTCCGCGTGGTCCTTCGATTCCTTGGCCGCCTTCGCTGCCTCACCCGCGTGCGCAGCCGCGTCATCCGCGAACTTCGCTGCCTTCTCAGCGTGGTCGGCTGCATCATTGGCCGCGTCGCGTGCCTCATATGCCGCAGCAGCTGATTCGTTCGCGAGCGCTTCGGCAGCATCCGCAGCGCGGGATGCCTCGCGCGCATGACGGCGTGCTGAAGCAGCGGCAGCAGCAGCTTCGTCCGAGTGCATACCTGCCGCATCGGCAAGATCGCTGGCTTGGCCGGCCGCGCTGGCCGCAGCGTCGGCGTTCGCACCCGCTGACGCAGCAGCGTGCGCAGCACCCATCGCCGCATTCGCTGCGTCACCAGCCATTTCAGCGGCCTGGGCAGCCAGCCGGGCTCCCTTGGCCGCATTTCGCGCTTCCTCCGCAGCCCTACGGGCAGAAGCCGCCTCGCCCGCGTCCGCAGCAGCAGCCGCAGCAGCGCCGCGCGCACGCGAGGCCGCCTCGGCTGCGCCAGCGGCGGCTGCCGCTGCCTGCGATGCCGCTGCGGCAGCAATACGCGCGGACTGATTCGCCGCCCGCGCGGCGCTGATAGCCTCCTGAGCGGCTGAAGCCGCGTCACGCGCCGAACGAGCCGCTCGGTCGGCGGCGTTCGCGGCTCGCTTGGAGTCCTTACGGGCTTCTTCGGTCTCCTTCGCCGCCTTCAAAGCGGCTTCCTTGGCCAGCTTGGACGCCTCGACCGCACGCGCCGATGCCTCCTGAGCGGCTTCTGTCTGCCGCTTGGCCTGCGCACCTGCGGCCTTTGCCTGAGCGGCCAACTCCGCTACAGACGCACGCTCCCGGTCCCGTGCAGCAGCTACATACTGGCCTACCTCGAGGAATTCACGCACATCCTCAGGCGTGCCGTCCATCGCCACCTTGGCAGCCGCCTGGGTAGCGGGACCTCCCCCTCCCAGGACCTGCGTCAATGCGACTCGGTCATCCGCCTCGCGAGCGGTGTACTGGCCGTCATTGAGGAACTGCCGAACCTTCTCGGGACCGCCGTCGAGCGCTGCCTTGCCCGCGATCTGCACGCCACGGCCACCCGCACCGATAATCTGCGTGACACGAACCTGCAAGTCCTGCTCAAGCGGCTTCTGCCAGCCGTCCTTGAAGAAGGTGCGCAGGTCCTGCTGGCTGCCGCTCAGCGCCTTCAGCGCTGCCTCGCGGACTCCGCGACCGCTGACACCCACCAACTGCGTCAGGGCAACCTGCTGGTCGTGCAGCTCGACGATGTCCTTCTCACTGCCGAGGAACCGGCGCACATCCTCATCGGTGCCCATGAGCGCGACTTCCGCCGCCGCCTTTACACCAGGACCGCCAGATTTCCACAGCTCAACTATTCGCCCACGATCCGTCGTCGCAATACGACTCGTGGTGTCTTCTCCATCCGCAAATGCGGGCGCTGCTCCGATCAGGCCCGCGACGAGCGTAAGGGGAAGAAGTCCAAGGCTGACGGCTCGCGCGCCAGTCGACCACTTCCGGTTACTCCTCGTCAAGTAGAGGTTTTCTCTCACTACTTGAATCTCTCCGACTCTTGCAGTCTGCCGTACTTCGGCAAGGTGAGCATAGCCAGCCTGACGACCGCTCAGGACACGATCGGCCAGAGGAACCGGCCGTCACAGGAGGCTTGTTGAGCGCAAAACAACTGACGCCCCGCACACATATTGTCACGTACGCGTCAATCCATTACCTACGGTAGGCCGCTGAAACTCAAGGGAAGCAGTCCCGACGGAGCGTCAAGTGCAGGCAAAGTTTGCGGGGATGATAGGTTCCCCACCTGGTTTTATCTCACCCTTAGGCGCGGGCCCTTCCGTCGCCCTACATGCTCGAAAGGCAACCCTGGTGATATCTCGCACGCGCAAAATGGCGCTGGCCGGCTTTATCGGCACCGCTTCGGTTATCGCCGGCGGCTACACCTTCGCCGTCGCCGCCCCCGCGCCCGCGCCGACGGACGAGGCCGCCCCGCCCACCGCAGTCGAGACCTTCTCCTACCCGAATGCGGACAAGATCCTCAAGGAGAAGGGCATCGTGCTCCGCAAGGGCGACGGCCACATTCTCCTCGCGGACTGCAAGACGTCCACGGACATTGTGGTGGGAACCCGCCAGAATGCTGAGGGACGTTACTGCTTCAAGGTCACCGGCAATGGCAAGTCCGGATATCTCGCCCTTGAGATCCCCGAGACCTTCAACATCAAGACGGCGGACTACGCCGTACGCGCCAAGGTGACCGCAGAGGGCACGACGGACACCGTCGATGTCCCGAAGAACGGCTTCAAGGGCGTCGGCGAGGGCAAGCCGGCCACGGAAGGCGGCCCGGGCGCTCCGACCGTCCTCGTCGAGCTGCGCGTCACCGGCTGATCGACCGCCCGGTCCTGAAGCACCGGGTGACGGTGCTCCACACGCCTCGCCGATCTCTGAACTCTTAAGGAAGAAGCACAATGTCCGTCAGCCGCAGGCGCGCGACAGGGGCCATTGGCCTTCTCGCATCCACCGTAACGGCCGGTCTGCTGACCGCCGCTCCCGCCCACGCTGTTGTGGGAGCGACGGCCAAGGACGGCTCGTACACGTTCACCGCCAAGCTCGACATCGGTGGCGAGCGCAGCTGCTCCGGCGCCCTGGTCGAGTCGCAGTGGCTGGTCACTGCGGCGAGCTGCTTTGCCGACAACCCCGAGCAAGGCTTCAAGGTCGCCGCTGGTGCGCCGAAGCTGAAGACGACCGCCACCATCGGGCGCGCGGACCTGACCCGTGACGCCGGCACGGTCTCCAACGTCGTCGAGCTCGTCCCTCATGCCGACCGTGACCTGGTCATGGCCAAGCTCGAGAAGCCGGTCACCAGCATCGCCCCGGTCAACCTCGGCTTCAACGCCCTCGTGGAGGGCGAGGACGTCTTCGTCAGTGGCTACGGCCGTACCAAGGACGAGTGGGTGCCGGACCGCCTGCACTACGGGCAGTTCACCGTGGGCACCGCCAAGGCCAGCTCGGTCAACCTCACCGGAAAGTCCGACAACGCCGTCATCTGCGAAGGCGACACCGGCGCCCCGGCCTTCCGTGAGGTCGGCGGCCGATACGAACTCGTCGGCGTCAACAGCCGTTCTTGGATGGGTGGCTGTCTCGGTCACGAGGCCGAGACCCGCAAGGGCGCCCTCGACACCCGTACCGACGACATCGCCGGCTGGATCCAGTCCGTTTCCTCGCGTGACCTGCTCAAGCGCTCGAACTGGAAGTACGCGAAGCACATCGCCTCCGGCTACTTCACCGGTGACCCGGCCAGCAACAGCAAGCGTCGCATGGACCTCTTCGTGGCCTGGGAGGACGGCGAGGCATCCCTCTTCAAGGGTGCCGACCACGACGACCCGAAGTACCCCTTCTCCGCCGAGTACAAGCTCGAGAGCAAGGGTAGCTACTGGAAGAACGCCGAAGCCGTCACCGCTGGCCGGTACTCCGACAGCGGCACCGACGGCCTGACCGTCCGCTGGAACAACGGCAAGCTCTCGACGTACACCCACGTCGACGAGAAGGGCTTCCACGAGGAGAAGACCCTCGCCGAGCCCGGCTCCTGGTGGTCCCACGCCCGCCTGATCACCTCCGGCCGCTTCTCCGCCAACGCCCTCCGCGACGACCTCATCGTGCTGTGGGAGGACGGCTCCACGTCGATGTACACCGACACCGGTGCCAACGGCGTGAAGAAGGAAACCCAGCTCACGCTGAAGAACGACGGCTTCAAGAACGCCGTCCAGATCAACGCAGGCGAGTTCACCGGCGGCAAGACCGCCGACCTCATGATCCGCTGGAACGACGGCCAGACCCAGGTCTTCCCCACCGGCGACACCAAGGGCGACCACGGCCGCATCCAGATCACCCCCGTCGGCTACCACTGGACGCACGCCGCCCAGATCACCGTCGGCAACTTCACCAAGCCCGGCGGCCCCCTCAACGACATCCTCGTCCGCTGGGACACCACCGACCTCAGCTACTACCCGAACGTGACCCCCAACGCCATCCCGTCCAAGGACCGGGGCCCCGTTGGCGAGGTCCAGCTCGTCGGCTGAGCCACACAAGCAACTTGTTCACCGGACCGGGACTGACCGCCCGGTCCGGGTACTGATATACCTCGGGGAAATTCATGTCTGTCAAGCGTTCGCGCACCGCGTGGACAAGAGGGCTCGTCGCGACCGGCGCAGCAGCCGCTGCCGTCCTGACCTCGGCACCGGCCCAGGCCGTGGAGGGGGCGACCGCCAAGGACTCGTTCCAGTTCACCGCCAAGCTCGACATCGGCGGCGAGCGCAGCTGCACCGCCGCGCTCGTCGACGAGCAGTGGCTGATCACCGCGACCAGCTGCTTCGCTGACAACCCCGCCCAGGACGCCAAGGTCCCGGCGGGCGCGCCGAAGCTGAAGACCACCGCCACCATCGGCCGTACCGACCTCACCCGGGACACCGGCACCGTGGTCGACGTCGTGCAGCTCGTGCCGCGCGACGACCGTGACGTGGTGCTGGCCAAGCTGGCCAAGCCGGTGGCCGGCGTCACCCCGGCGGCGATCGCCGGCAGCGCCCCGATCCAGGGCGAGGAACTGCGCGTCGCCGGTTACGGCCGTACGAAGACCGAGTGGGTGCCCGACGCCCTCCACTACGCCTCCTTCACCGTCGGTTCCGTCAAGGGCGCCTCGCTCGGCCTCACCGGCAAGTCGGCCGACGCCGTCATCTGCCAGGGCGACACGGGCGGCCCCGCGTTCCGCGATGTCGGCGGTCGTCAGGAGCTCGTCGGCGTCAACAGCCGTTCCTGGCAGGGTGGCTGCTTCGGCACCGACCCGGCCGAGACCCGTAAGGACGCGGTCGACGCCCGCGTCGACGACCTCGGCGATTGGATCATCACCACCACGAGCCGACTGCCGCTCGACCAGACGGTCGTGGCCGCCGGGGACTACAACGGCGACGGCGTGGCGGACCTGTACACCGTCAACGCGTCCCGCGAGCTGTCGGTGTGGGTGGCCCAGAAGGGTGGGCGTTTCGCCGCTCCCCACCTGCTCACCGGCGGCTGGGACTTCGCCGAGACGGCGAGCGCCGACCTCAACGGCGACGGGATCATGGACCTCGTCGCCCGCGACGCGAAGAACAACCTGTTCCGCTGGTCGGGCAGCAAGGGTGGTGGCTTCAGCCGCGCCATCACGATCACGAACAACGACTACGTCTACACCCAGTTGAATGCTGGCGACTTCAACGCCGACGGCAAGGGTGACCTGATCGCCATGGACAAGGACAAGGTCCTCTGGCTGTGGACGGGCAAGGGTGACGGCACCTTCAACTCCCGGAAGCAGCTGACCGGAGGCTGGGAGTTCACCCAGACGGTGAACGCCGACTTCAACGGCGACGGCGTCTCCGACCTCATCGCCCGCGGCGCCAACAAGGACCTGCTCCTGTGGACCGGCAGCAAGAACGGCACGTTCAGCCGCCCCACCACGCTGTCGTCCGGCAACTGGAACTTCGTCCAGACCACGGCCGGCGACTTCACCGGCGACGGCAAGGCCGACCTCATCGCCAAGGACGAGAAGACCGGAGCCCCCTACATCTGGCTGTGGGCGGGCAACGGCAACGGGACCTTCCCCAGGCCCGTCAAGCTCACTGAAGGCTCGTAAGCCCGGCCATCAACGGAAGGGGACGTCGGCGATTCCGCGCCGACGTCCCCTTCCGGCTGCCCGCACGAATGTCTTTTTCCCCTCTCCGCAGAAGGAGACAGCACGCATGGCACGCCCTCGTACATCCCAGACCCGCGCCCGGCGGTCCCGCCTGAGATCCTTCGCAACGGGCATATCCGCACCGACGGCCGCCGTCGCCCTCGTCTGCGCCGGCCTGGCGTCGGCGCTGGGCCCCACCAGCGCGGAAGCCGCCCCCCGTACTGGCCCCGCTTCCGCTCCCTCGGCGACACCCGCGGCACCCACTACATCGGCGAAACCCACCGCACCGCCGGCAGCCGCGGCACCGGCGGCGCCGACCGCCCCCGCATGGACCAGGACCTGGGGCACGGCCATGAACATCGCCGCGCCCGCAGAGTGGCCCGCGCCGCCCGGCAAGGACAAATCCGATCGGTACGGCTCCCTGGTACGCGGTCGGCAGACCCTGCGCATGGTTGTGCACACCAGCATCGCCGGTGCCGCCGCCCGCATCCATCTGGTGAACACCTTCAACAAGGAGCCGGTGACGATCGGGCACGCCACCATCGCCCGCCGGGCCAAGGACGGCGTGGCCGCCGACGCTCCCGTCACCTTGACCTTCGGCAACGGCAGCCAGAGCACCGTGCTCGCCCCTGACGGGAGCGTCGACAGCGACCCGGCCCCGTTCGCCGTCAAGGCCGACGAAGACCTCCTGGTCAGCATCTACCTGCCGCAGAATGTCGCCACGGCCCCGTTCCACAGGCACACACTGACCACTTCCTATACGTCCGCGCCCGGCGACGCCACGGACCGCACCGCCGACACCGGTGACGGAAACCTCCGGCCCGACTTCCCCTACTGGGCCTTCCTCGGCGGCGTCGACGTCGTGGCGCCGAACAGCGGAGGGACCACCGTCGCCTTCGGTGATTCGCAGACGTCCGGGGGCCACACCACGCCCAACGCCAACCGGCGCTGGCCCGACGCGTACGGGCGGGCCCTTCAGGCCCAGGACAAGCCCATGGGCGTCGTCAACGCGGGCATATCGGGGAACCTTCTGCTGGCCGATCACCCTGATTACGGTCAGAGCGCGCTCAATCGTTTCGACCGCGACGTCCTCGCGCAACCCGGCGTGAAGTCCGTGATCCTTTACGAAGGCATCAACGACATCGCCAGAGGCACCTCCAGCGCGGACCTCATTGGCGGAATCAAGCAGCTCGCCACCCGCGCCCATGCCGCGGGCATCACCTTCACCGCGGCCACGATTCCGCCTTTCCGGGGGTACGACTCCTACGACGCCAACAAGGATCGAGCGCGGCAACAGGTCAACGAGTACATCCGGACGACCCGCGACATCGACTCGTACGTGGACTTCGACGGGGTGACGCGCGACCCGCTCGACCCGACCCGGCTGTACGCCGCCTACTACAACCGGGGCGACGACCGTCTGCACTTCGGTGACAACGGCACCCAGGTCCTCTCCGACGCCGTCGTCCCCGCCCCTGTCCCCGCTCGCGTGACCGCACGATTCGATCAGACGACTGTCGCGGACTTCACCGGTGACGGCATCCCCGATGTGATCGCCCGCGACAAGAACGAGAAGAACTCGCCCCTCTACCTCTACACCGGCAACAGCGACGTCGACCGGAAGAGCGTCGGCGACGGTACCTTCGAACTGAAGAAGAAGCTGACCGACGGCTGGGATTTCACCCAGACCACCGCCGGTGACTTCACCGGCGACGGTAAGCCCGACATCGTCGCCAAGGGCGAGGACAACGTCCTCTACCTCTGGGCCGGCGATGGCAACGGGGGTTTCAGCAGGAAGAAGCAACTGCGCGCCGGTTGGAACTACACGCAGACCGCCGCAGGTGACTTCAGCGGAGACGGCACCGCCGACCTCATCGCACGCGACGCGGATGGCAACCTCCGTTTCTGGGCGGGCGACGGGCACGGTGGCATCGACGCCGGCACCCATCAAACGCGCGGCTGGGTCTTCACGCAGACCATCGCCGGCGACTTCAACGGCGACGGCAAGCCCGACATCGTCGCCAAGGGCGAGGACGGTGCCCTCTACCTCTGGGCCGGCAACGGCAATCACGACTTCAATCGGAAGGTCAAGCTGCTCGACGACTGGCGCTACTCCGAGACCGCGGCCATCCCGTTCCGGGCAGGCGGCACCGCCCACCTGATCGGCAGGAGCGAGGTGACAGGCGTACTCCATGAGTGGCTCAACATGGGGAACGCCACGTTCAGTGCTCCGCTTCGCCTCATGGGAAGTTGGTGAGCCGATTCCCTCTCCACACGGGCATCTGGTCATGGAGAGGCAGTCCGCGCTGATTATGATCTAGCGGGATTTGTCGAGCGCGCAGGTTCCCTCCATCCGAGGCCATGCACCCGCGACAGCGATATTGACTGCGGGCCGTGGCCGACCTCGACGGGTCGGCCACGGCCCGCAGTTGTCGGTCATCACCGGGCGACCCGCCCACCCAGGAGGAGAGAGCACCGATGGCAGGCCACCGCCGTGGGCGGCGCAGGGCACGGGCCCGACGGTCGCGCTGGAGACTTCCTTTGACCGTCGTGACAGCGGTCACCGTAGTCGTGGGGCTGGTCTGGACACTCGTACCGTCGTCCGGAACCCCCACCCCAGAAGCCGAAGCCGTCGAGAAGAAGCCCGCCCCGCCCACCTGGACGCGGACGTGGAACACCGCCATGGCCACGGCCTATCCGTCCGACCGAACGAATGTGACCGGCCGTCAGACGCTGCGCATGGTCGTGCACGCCGGTGTCGCCGGGGTGTCCTCCCGAATCCACCTGGTGAACACCTTCAGCAAGGAACCCGTGACCATCGGGCGCGCCACCATCGCCCGCCAGGCGCACGGTGCCGCCACGGCGGCAGCCCCGATGGCCCTGACCTTCGGCGGCCGTCCGGGCACCGTCATCGCGCCCGGCGGGAGCGTCTACAGTGACGCGGCCGCGTTCCCCGTCAACGCCGACGAGAATCTGCTGGTCAGCATTTATCTCCCCAACCCCGTTCGTACGGCGCCCTATCACAAATGGGCGCTGACGACGTCGTACACATCCGCGGCCGGGGACACGGGTGACCGCACCATGGATACGGCGGACAGCGGCTTCACCGCCAAATTCCCCTACTGGGCCTTTCTCGACGGCGTCGACGTCATGGCGAGCAGCGCCGGCACCGTCGTTCTCCTCGGCGATTCCCAGACCGACGGCGCCCACACCACCGCCGACGGCAATCGCCGCTGGCCCGACGCGTACGCGCGCGCACTCCGGGCGACGGACCGGGACAAGCCGATGACCGTCGTCAACGCCGGTATCTCCGGGAACCGGGTGCTCGCCGACGGCGACCAGGCGGAGGCCGGTCCGAGTGCGCTCAACCGGTTCGATCGTGACGTCCTGGCCGTGCCCAACGTCAAGTCCGTCCTCCTCTACGAAGGCATCAACGACATCGGCCTCGCCGGCTCGTCCGCCCCGGAGGTCATATCCGGGATCCGGCAGCTCGCCGCGCGCGCCCACTCGGCGGGGCTCACCTTCACCGTGGCCACGATTCCCCCGTTCAAGGGGTTCGAGAGATACACCCCGGCGAAGGACAAGGTGCGACAGGAGGTCAATGACTACATCCGCACCACCTCGGACATCGACGCGCACGTGGACTTCGACCAGGCCACGCGCGATCCGCTGAATCCCGCCCGGCTCTTCGCCGGCTATTACGGCCGTGGCGACGACCGTCTGCATTTCAGCGACAACGGCAGTCAGGCGCTCTCGGACGCCATCGCCTCCAGCCACTCCCCCGCCCCGCCCACCGCGCCCACATCCAACGCTCCCACGCAGACCGTCGTCGCCGACTTCACCGGGGACGGCATTCCCGACCTCATCGCCCGCGAGGCCAATGGTGAGTTGCGACTCCGGCCCGGCAACAAGGACGTCGACGACAGCAGCCGTGGCGACGGGACCTTCGGCGGCCCCAAGACGGTCGCGCGCGACTGGAACTACACCCAGGTCGTGGCCGGCGACTTCAACGGTGACGGCCATGACGACCTCATCGCGAAGGACGGCGCCGGAAGCCTGCAGCTCATCAGTGGCAGTGGCAACGGAACCTTCGGCAAGCCCAAGAAGGTCCTCGACGGCTGGGCCGTCGCCCAGACCGTCGCCGCCGACTTCAACGGCGACGGAATTCCCGATCTCCTCGGCCGTGGCACCGACGGCGGCCTGTACTTCTGGCCCGGCAACCGGAAAACCGTCTTCGGGCCCGTTCGGCCCGTTCTCAAAAAGTGGAATTTCACCCGCACCACGGCGGGTGACTTCACGGGTGACGGCAAGGCCGATCTCATTGCCGAGGACGGCGCCGGAAACCTCCAGCTCTTCACGGGCAACGGTAACGGAACCTTCTCCGGCCCCGAAAAGGTTCTCGGCGGCTGGACGTCCACCGAGCTCTCGGCGGTCGCCCTGCGCAAGGGCGGCATCGCCCATCTCCTCGGCCGAAGCAAGGAAACGGGCGCGCTCCACACCTGGTTCAACCTGGGGAACGCCCAGTTCAGCCGCCCGCTGCGGCACCCCGACAGCTGACACCGCGCAAGGGCCGGTCGCCCCTCCCGCCGACCCAAAAAGCGGAATCTGTGATTTCACATCGGGGAATGCAACTCCACTTCAAGCCGCGCCGATCCAGGTGATATCAATAGGTCGCCCGGTCCGGCGGAGAGCGGAACCAACCATCCCGGTTTCCTTGCCGGACAGGCATGTGTGCGGTAACCGCGCACGCGTATTTTTGCCGAACACCAGACGATTTCTTAGCGCATTCATTACGAAGGCAAGGAACAATGAAGGTTATTTCCCGCGTGCTGGCCACCGCCGTCATCGCCAGCAGTGTCGCGATCACCGGCGCCAACGCCGCGATGGCCGCCGACACCCCGCCGCCCATCGTCGAGGACTTCGAGTACCCGCAGGCGGACAAGATCTTCCAGGAGCGCGGCATCAAGCTGAAGAGCGGTGACGGGCACATCATGCTCGCCACCTGCGACAGCTCCCCGGGCCTGATCGAGGTCTACTCGCGCGGCATGCAGGAGCGCGACAAGGTCGGCCAGGGCAAGTTCTGCTTCAAGGTCAACGGCCCCTCCGGCTACCTGAGCCTGGAGCTGCCGACCGTCTACGGCGCCAAGGGCAACGACTACGCGGTCAAGGTCAACATGGTGACCTCCAACGAGTCGAAGTCCTTCGACCTCGACAAGAACAAGTGGACGCCGGTCGGCGAGAGCGCCGACCCGCAGGGCCGTGAGTTCACGCTGCTCGAGATCGTCGCGAAGAAGTAAGCAACGCGCCGCCTTCTTCGCCTCGGTGGCGCGCTGGCCGGCATCAGCGCGCCACCGGCTGTTCCTCAAAGACCTCATGGCCTCAAGGTTCGTAAGGAAAGCAACATGTCTGGCAAGGGTCCGCGCGTCGCGTGGATAGCAGGGCTTATCGCCGGTTCCGTCGCGACCGGTGCCTTCACGGCCGTTCCCGCGCACGCCGTCGTCGGTGACGCGGCCAAGGACGGACAGTACGCCTCCACAGCGAAACTCGACATCGGCGGGAAGCGTTCCTGCACCGGCACGCTGGTGGAGAGCCAGTGGGTGCTCACCGCCGCGAGCTGCTTCGCGGACGACCCCGCGCAGGGCTTCCGCATCACCGCCGGCGCTCCCAAGCAGCGGACCACCGTGACCGTCGGCCGCACCGACCTCACGGCGACGGGGGGCGCCACCGTCGACGCCGTCGAGCTCGTGCCCCGTGGCGACCGCGACCTGGTCATGGTGAAGCTCGCCAAGCCCGTCACCGGCATCGCCCCGGCCTCCCTGGGCACCGCCGCGCCCCGGCAGGGCGAGGACCTGCGGGTCGCCGGGTTCGGCCGCACGAAGGACGAGTGGGCACCCACCCGCCTCAACACCGCCGCCTTCGGCGCCGGCTCCGTCGCCGCCACCACCGTCGACCTCGCCGCCAAGGCCCCCTCCGACGCCGCCCTCTGCAAGGGCGACATGGGCGGCCCGGTCCTCCGCGAGGCCACCGGCACCACCGAGCTCGTCGCCGTCGCCACCGCCTCCTGGCAGAACGGCTGCTGGGGCACCGACGGCACCCAGACCCGCACCGGCGCCGTCGCCACCCGCGTCGACGACCTGTCCGACTGGGTCCAGCAGACGTACGCCCGCACGCTGCTGGGGCGGCGCGGCTGGGGCGACGCCGTGCACCTGGCCTCGGGCTACTTCACCGGCGAGCCCACCGGCAAGCGCCGCATGGACCTGTTCGTCGCGTGGAAGGACGGCTCCGCCAGCCTCTTCCAGGGCGCCGACTACAACGACCCGAAGTACCCCTTCACCCGTGAGATCCAGCTCGAGGGCGCGGGCAGCTACTGGAAGAACGCCGTCGCGGTCACGGCCGGCCGGTACACCGACAGCGGCACCGACGGCCTGACCGTCCGCTGGAACAACGGCAAGCTTTCGACGTACACCCACGTCGACGAGAAGGGCTTCCACGAGGAGAAGACCCTCGCCGAGCCCGGCTCCTGGTGGTCCCACGCCCGCCTGATCACCTCCGGCCGCTTCTCCGCCAACGCCCTCCGCGATGACCTCATCGTGCTGTGGGAGGACGGCTCCACGTCGATGTACACCGACACCGGTGCCAACGGCGTGAAGAAGGAAACCCAGCTCACGCTGAAGAACGACGGCTTCAAGAACGCCGTCCAGATCAACGCCGGCGAGTTCACCGGCGGCAAGACCGCCGACCTGATGATCCGCTGGAACGACGGCCAGACCCAGGTCTTCCCCACCGGCGACACCAAGGGCGACCACGGCCGCGTCCAGATCACGCCCGTCGGCTACCACTGGACGCACGCCGCCCAGATCACCGTCGGCAACTTCACCAAGCCCGGCGGCCCCCTCAACGACATCCTCGTCCGCTGGGACACCACCGACCTCAGCTACTACCCCGGCGTCGAGCCCGGCGCCATCCCCTCCACCAGGGGCCCGTTCGGCGAGGTCCAGCTCGTCGGCTGATGACCTCACGTCCCGTCATCCGTACCCCGCACAGGGTAGTTTCAGGAGCACAGTTGTCTCAGATAACCGGGAAGCGTTCACGCACCGCGTGGACGACCGCCGCCCTCGCCACCGCCGTCGCCGCCGGCGCCCTGACCGTCGCCGCCCCGGCGAGCGCCGTCGTCGGTGACGCCGCCAAGGACGGGCAGTACGCGTTCACCGCGAAGCTCGACATCGGCGGCGGGAAGCGCGCCTGCACGGGTGCGCTGGTCGACCCGATCTGGGTGCTCACCGCCGCGTCCTGCTTCGCCGACGCGAGCGGCAACGTCACCCCCGGCGTGCCCGCGCTGAAGGCGACGGTCACCGTCGGCCGTACCGACCTCGGGAGCACGGGCGGCACCGTGACCGAGGCCGCCGAGGTCGTCCCGCGCACCGACCGTGACCTGGTCGCGGTCCGGCTCGCCAAGCCGGTCGCCGGCGTCACGCCCGTCCAGGTGTCGACCGCCCAGCCGCGGCAGGGCGAGGACCTGCGCGTCACCGGCTACGGCCGCACCAAGGACGAGTGGTCCCCCACCCGCCTGAACACCGCCGTCTTCGGCGCCGACGCCGTGGACGCCAAGACCGTCGGCCTCGCCCCCAAGGCCCCCGCCGACGCCTCGCTCTGCCAGGGCGACATGGGCGGCCCGGTCTTCCGCGAGACGAACGGCGCGGTCGAGCTCGCCGGCGTCGCCACCGGCTCCTGGAAGAAGGGCTGCTGGGGCGGCGACGACACCGAGACCCGCACCGGCGCCGTCGCCACCCGCGTCGACGACGTCAACAGCTGGGTCCAGCAGCTGCGCCTGTTCAACAAGCTCGACCAGTTCACCGGCGTCATGACCTCCGGCGACTTCAACGGCGACGGCCGCGCGGACGTCGCGGCCGTGCTCAGGGACGGCTCGCTGGTGGCCTACTACGCGGGCCCCGACGGCACCCTCGAGTACGGCCGCGACCTCTGGTACGACAAGTCCTGGGACGGCAAGCAGCAGATCATCGCCGGTGACTTCAACGGCGACGGCATCACCGACATCGCCGCCGTCGCCCCCGACGGCAACCTCCACCTCTACGCGGGGAAGCCCGACGGCAAGCTCGCCTCCGCCAAGAAGATGTGGACCGACACCTCCTGGGGCAAGATGACCGCCATCGCCCGCTACCGGGGTGACGGCTGGCAGCGCGACGGCCTCATCGCCCAGTGGGACGACGGCTCGCTGTTCGCCTACCCGTCCGGGGCCGACGGCGTGCTGACCGGCAAGAAGACCGAGATGTGGCGCGACAAGTCCTGGACCAAGAACTTCATCGTCACCGGTGACTTCAACGGCGACGGCCACGACGACATCGTCGCGGGCTCCAAGGACGGCGGCCTCGCCCTCTATGCCGGCAACGGCAAGGGCTCGTTCGACGGCGCCCGTTCCATGTGGCGCGACAAGTCCTGGGGCACCATGCAGAACGTGCTCGCCGGCGACTTCGACGGCGACGGCAAGCCGGACCTGCTCGCCCGCTGGGCCCGCACGATCGTCGGCCCCGGCAAGGTCTACCTCTACGCGGGTGACGGCAAGGGCGCGCTGGCGGACGCGCGCTCGGCGTGGCCGCGTTCGTAAAATGTCCTGAATAGGCGTTGAGATGGAGGGCATCGGCACCGAGTGCCGATGCCCTCCATCTGTTGGCGGTAAGGAGTCAGGACGGATGAGACACCCCATGTCGTCGAGCGGCAGGTACGCGGGAGCGGCCGCGGCGGCCCTCCTCGTCTGCGGAACGCTCGTGGCACACCCCGCGGCAGCCGCACCGCCCCCGGCCTGGACCCGGACGTGGGGCACCGCGCTGACCACCGCCGCACCCGCCGACGAGTCCGGCGTGGCCGGCCGGCAGACCCTGCGCATGGTGGTGCACACGAGCGTCGGGGGCGGTACGGCGAGGATCCAGCTGAGCAACACGTTCAGCCAGGAGCCGGTGACGATCGGGCACGCCACCCTCGCCCGCCAGTCGAGCGGCTCGTCCGCCGCCGACAGGCCGGTGACGCTCACGTTCGGGGGCAGCCGGGAGGTGGTGCTGGCACCCGGACAGAGCGTGTACAGCGACGCGGCGTCCTTCCCGGTGAGGGCTGACGAGGACCTCCTCGTCAGCGTCCACCTGCCGAACCCGGTGAAGGCGGCGCCGTACCACCCCGATGCCTGGACCACCTCATACATATCAGCGCCAGGGGACACAACAGACCACACCGACGAGCCGACGGGCGCGAACTTCCGCTCGGAATACACGCACTGGGCGTTCCTCAGCGGCCTCGACGTGACGGCCGACAGCGGCGTGGGAACGGTCGTCGCGATCGGCGACTCCCAGACGGACGTGGCGGCGACGACACGGTCCTCGAACCGCCGCTGGACGGACGCCTACGCCCGCGCCCTCCGCGCCCAGGGCCGCCCGATGGGCGTGGCGAACGCAGGCATTTCGGCGAACCGGATTCTCACGCGGGGCACCCGCACCGCCTACGGCGAGAGCGCCCTCGAACGCTTCGACCGGGACGTCCTCTCCGTGCCGAACGTGAAGTCCGTCATCTTCTACGAGGGCATCAACGACATCGTCAACGGCGCGAAGGCGACCGACCTCATCGCCGGCATCCGCCGGCTCGCCGACCGCTCCCGCGCGGCGGGCCTCCCTTTCACAGCGGCCACGATCCCGCCCTTCAAGGGCAACTGGAACTTCACC
Organism: Streptomyces luteoverticillatus; assembly: GCF_003970715.1. NCBI lineage: Bacteria > Bacillati > Actinomycetota > Actinomycetes > Kitasatosporales > Streptomycetaceae > Streptomyces > Streptomyces luteoverticillatus. The sequence continues at coordinate 2,130,652 of NZ_CP034587.1, forward strand.
GCGGAAAAGGAAGCGGAGCGCCAACAGGTCAACGCGTACCTCCGCACCACCCGTGACATCGACGCGTACGTCGATTTCGACGCGGCCACCCGCGACCCGCTCGACCTGGCCCGCCTCTTCACGGCCTACCGCGCCGACGAGGACAAGCTCCACTTCACCGACAACGGCACCCAGGTCCTCGCCGACACCCTCTCGGGCCCGGTCCCGCCGGTCCCTTTCACCCCGAACTTCTCGCAGATGGCAGCGGCCGACTTCACGGGGGACGGCACAGCCGACTTCGTCGCCCGCGACAGGAACGCCAACCTCTACATGTGGAAGGGCCTGGGCGACGGCACCTTCACCCGCCCCGACCTGGCCCACCCGATGACCGACGACTGGCACTTCACGGAGACGAAGGCGGCGGACTTCACAGGCGACGGCAAGGCCGACCTGATCGCCAAGGGCACGGACGGCAACCTGTACTTGTGGCCGGGCCGAGGAAACGGCACCTTCGAGCCCCGCCGGGTGATCCGCACCGACTGGAACTACACCCAGACCGCAGCCGCTGACTTCAACGGCGACGGCGTAGCCGACCTCATCGCCCGAGACGCCAAGGGCAACCTCTACCGCTGGACGGGCCAACGAGGCGGCACCCTGAGCGAACCCACATTGATGTCGGGCGACTGGAACTACACCCAGACCACGGCAGGCGACTTCACCGCCGACGGCAAACCGGACCTGCTGGCGAAGGACCCCACCGGCAACCTCCACCTCTGGAAGGGCGACGGCGACGGCACCTTCACCCGCCCCGACCTTTCCAGGCCCCTGACAGGCGGCTGGCACTACTCGGAAACGACAGCCGGCACCTTCTACGGCGGCGGCACGTCCCACCTCCTGGCCCGCGACAACGAATCGGGCGTCCTGCGGGAGTGGGTGAACAGGGGCAACGCGGACTTCAGCAGGCCGATGCGGCTGACGGACGGGTGGTGATCCAAAGGGGTCGGCCCCCACCTCTGACGAGGTGGGGGCCGACCCCTTCGCACGTGTTTACTTCACCCGCGCGCTGTGCAGCTTTCCGTCCGGGCCGAGCCACCCCAACAAGGGCTTGTCTGCGGAACCCGCCAGCGCCGCCGTCCCCACGACCGCGCCCGGCACCGTGGACCAGCGCGGGGCCCGGTTGCCGCCGGTCCCGATCGCGGCGAGGCTGGTGGAGCCGTCGTTGTTGCGGGCCGCGATCATCGTCCCGTCGCCCGACGGCGCGGCCAGCACGCTCAGGGCGCCGAAGCCCCGGCCCGCCAGGTCGACGTTCTCGCGCTGCCAGGTGCCGCCGCCCGGGGGGAGGCGGTAGGCGACGATGTTGGTGGACTTGGCCTCGCGGAAGACCAGTTGGACCGAGCCGTCGCGCTTGGCGAGGGCGGCCGGCGGGTCGACCGCGGCGGGGAGGTTGGAGCGGTCGAGGGAGAAGGGGCCGCCGGGGGTCTGCTGTTCCCAGTGGCTGACCGTGTCGTGGCCCGCGCCGAAGAGGTGGATGCGGCCCTTGGCGTCGGTGATCGCGGTCAGGCCCTCCTGGACCTCCGCCTCCGGCAGGTCGGTCCACGGGGACCAGGAGCCGTCGGCCTGCTGCTGGCGGGTGGCGACGCCCTTGGCCCAGTTGCGGGCGAAGAGCTGGAGGGAGCCGTCGGTGTTGCGGGCGACGACGGGGGCGCCGACGCGGCGGCCGCGGGCCGGGTCCTGCTCGGGGTTGCCGAGGGAGGTCCAGGCGCCGAACGAGCCGCCCTTGGCGCTCTGTTCGGTCGTGACGATCTCCCGGCGGTTCTCCTCGGGCTTCACGCCGAGGCCGGCGATGCGCTCGGCGAAGAGCTGCCAGCGGCCGTCCTTGGTGAGGCTCGCCGTGAGCGTGGGCAGCAGCTGGCCGCCGCCGAGGAGCTTGGGGCCGTCCCAGGTGCCGCTGCCGGGGGCGGTCTCCTGCCACATGGCGGCCTGCTGGTCGAGGACGCCGAAGGCGGCCAGGCGGCCGTCGGGGCCGGGCAGCATCCAGGTGGCGTTGCCGGGGTAGCGGGGGCTGGTGCGCTGCATCCAGCCCGTGCCGTAGGAGCGGTCCTTGCCGACGTCGTAGTCGCCGCAGCCCGCGGCGAAGCCGCACGAACCGGGCTCGCCGCCGTAGACGTTGAGGACGTCGGCCTTGCGGCGCACCACGGAGACGGGCAGATTCCGCTGCCAGCGCTCGTTGTAGTAGCCGCGGTAGGCGGCGACGACGTAGTGCCGTCCGCTGCCCGGGCCCTTGTAGCGCTGGAGCGCGGCGTAGGTGAACTGGGCGACGGCCGTGTGGTCGGGGTGGTCGGAGTAGCCGCGCTGGTCGTGGTGGAGGCGGTTCGCCTCGTCGTGGACCTGCATGTCGGGGTCCAGGTCCATGGTGCGGACGAGCGTGGGCTTGAAGCGGTCGAGCACGCCGGTGAGGGCGTCGGTGACCTGGGCCTTGGTGAGCGGGCGGGCCTCGGTGACGGTGGAGCCGGTGGCGAGCCGGTTCTCGCTCTTGGCCTTGGGGTTCGACCACAGGGTGGGGACGCGGACGTCGGGCTGGCCGGGCCGGTCCTGGGTGTGCTGGGCGACGCCGAGGAAGACCAGCGTCACGGCGGGGTTGTCGGCCAGGCTGTCGGTCTCGGCCTTGAGGCCGCCCGGCAGGTCCAGGGTGCCGCGCTTCCACTCGGCGTGGGCGTTGCCCGTGGCCATGAAGGCGTACGCCTGGCGGAGGCCCTGCTGGCGGGCGCCCGCGTAGCCGGCGAAGTCCTTGCGGGGCTGGTCCTTCGAACCGGGCACCTTGTTGATGCCGTTGGCCTCGCCGCTGGTGAAGTAGACGCTGACGACGCGGTGCTGACCGCCGATCGACTGGTTGACGTCGGGGTTCATGAAGTACAGGTCGTCGTCCGGGTGGGCGACGATCTGGAGCGTGGTGACCGCGCCGTTCGAGCGGTCGGCCGCGACGTCCCCCTGGGCGGTGGAGGACGAGTGCGGCGTACCGGTCGAGCAGCCGGCCACGGCCAGGGCGAGGAGCCCGGTCAGGACCGTTCTACGGCGGAAGGCACGCATTTCCATGCTCCTCACTCACCACCGTGGACAAGGCGACGGTTGCGCTCGGAGCCCTTCTCGAACTGCGAGGCGACGGGGAAGTAGCTCGCGAGGAACACCGCGAGCGCGTCGGCCTGCTCGTCCTCGGGGACGTCGCCGTCGTGGTAGTCGTTGATGCAGAACACGTCGTGGGAACGGGTCGCCAGGATGCGGTGCAGCCGGACGTGGTGCTCGCGCAGACCGACGTTCACGAACGCGGAGCTGATGGCTCCGGGCATGCTGCGGCCGGTGAAGAGCCCGTACCAGTGGTGCAGCGACGAGGCGATCGCGAGGTCGGTGCGGGCGCGGAACTGCGCGGACGCGGTGAGCCCGATCTCCTCGGCGAAGCGCTCCTCCATCTCCTCCAGGGTGCTGCGGCGCAGCGGGTGGGGGGTGTGGAGGAAGGTGTTGGCGACGGTCTTGCCGAATTCCTTCTCGATCAGGGCGCGGTTGTTCTTGGCCGCGGCGAAGACGAGGTCGGTGTCGAGCGAGGGGTCGCCGGCCGGGATCGCGGTGGGCGACATGAAGCACTTGGCCGCGCCCGACCCGTGGAAGAAGGACTCGGGCTTCATCGGGCGGCCGAGGAAGACGTCGTCGTTGAAGTAGAGGATGTGCTCGGCGATGCCCTCGATGCGGTGGATGCGGCTCTCGATGGCGTGCGAGTTGAAGGAGGGCAGCTTGCCGGTGTCGCCGAAGGCCTCGCGGTGGCTGACGACGCGCACCCGGGGGTGGTCGGTGTCGAGCCAGTCGGGGGTCTGGTCGTCGGTGAGCAGGTAGATGTTCCGCACCCAGGGGGCGTGGAGGTCGAGCGAGCGCAGGGAGTAGCGGAGCTCGTCGCGGCTGCGGAAGCGGGCGGAGCTGCCGGCGGACTCGGCGGCGAGGATGCCGTGCTCGGCCTGCGTCCGCTCCTTGCGGGCCAGCCACTCGGGGTCGGTGCCGTCGACCCAGGTGTAGACGACGTCGATGGGGAAGTCGACCTGGTCGACGAAGGTCTTGGCGAAGGCGTCGAGGGTGCGGTAGTCGCGCTCGCCGATGCGGGTGACGGCGGCCTTGGTCAGCTCGGTGCGGGGCAGGGTGGCGCCGTAGCGGGTGTTGCCGGGGATGGTGACGGTGGTCTCGTCGTCCTCGGTGTCCTGCCAGAAGACGACGTCGCAGCCGTAGACGCCGCTGACGCGCAGCTGGCCGCCGCCGGTGAGGACGGGGCGGAAGACGCGGATGCGGCTGCAGTTGGCGGGGATGACGTCGGGGGTGAGGAAGGAGGCGAGGACGGTGCGGAGCACCGAGCCGCGGTCGTTGAGCAGGCCGGCGTAGACGGGCTCGTCGCGGTAGCGCTCGGCGAAGTCGGCGACGAAGGCGTCGCGGTCGGCTCCGTCGACGGTGATGGTGTGCCGCAGCATGGCGGTGGGGGTGAGCGCGTAGGCCAGACCGAGCGCGTCGAGGACGTCGACGGCGAGGTCGAGGTTGTCCTGCATCACCTCGAAGGGGGTGGTGTTCTCCTTGACGAGGCAGATCTGGCCGCCGGCCCGCTTGACGTCGGGGCGCGCGGCTTCGACGCGCACTTCCTGGGCCTTGTGGGCCACGTCGGAGAACGGCCGGTCGACGCCCTTGGGGACGGCCGCGCCGGCGATGCCGCCCTCGGCGTCGGCGGCGGCCTGGAGGGCGCGGCGGCGGGCCTTGGCGGCGTCGCGGTCGCCGCCGTCGCGGTCCCGGGCGAGCTCCTCCAGGAGGCGGTTCCACTCCTGGGTGACCTGGCCGCCGGTGAAGCGGGCGGAGTTCTTCAGCGCCTCGGCGCCCATCTCGCGGCGGAGGTCGTCGTCGTCCATCAGCCGGGCGAGGGCGTCGGCGAGCTCGCCCTCCTCGCCGAGCGGGACGAGCAGGCCGTCGCGGCCGTCGGTGAGGATCTCGCCGGGGCCGTTGGGGCAGTCGTAGGCGACGACGGGCACGCCGGCGGCCTGGGCCTCGACGAGGACGAGGCCGAAGGCCTCGACGCGGGAGGTGAGCATGGCGATGGACGCCTTGGCCCACTCCTCGGCCATGTTGGCCGTGGAGCCCACGAGCTGGACCTGGTCGGCGACGCCGAGGTGGGCGGCGAGGTTCTTCAGCGCGCGCATGCGCGGGCCGCCGCCGAGGACGCGCAGGGTCCAGCGGGGGCGGTCGGCGGCGGCGGTGGCGAAGGAGCGGATGGCGTGCTCGACCTGCTTCTCGCCGGCCAGGCGGGCGCCGAGGACGACCGTGCGGGTCTCCAGGGTGGAGCGGGGGCGGAAGCCGTCGGGCAGGGAGTTGCCGATGGTGGCCAGACGGGGGGCGCAGGCGCCGAGGGTCTCGGCGAACCAGTCGCGGGTGCGGCTGGTGAGGGAGACCAGGGCGTCGATGTGCGAGGTGTACATCCGCAGGGGCTCGCCGGTGACGCCGCGCAGCTCGGAGACGCGGTGGTCGAGGTGGACGGTGAGCACCCGGCGGGGGGCGAGCTGGGCCATGTACGCCATGAGGGACGGGGTGGTGGAGACCAGCACGTCCGTGTCGATGGTGCTGAGGGCCTCGGTGAGCTCGAGGTCGGCGAGGCGGTTGAAGGCGGCCTCCCACTCGGGGCGGACCAGCTCGCTGGGGGTGGCGGCCAGGCGCCGGTGGGCGGCGGCCATGTCGGAGCCGGAGGCCGCGTCGCTCCGCACGGGGCGCTGGGCGTCGCCGCGGGCGTCGACGAGGTGGCGGACGCGCACGGCACCGCTGTCGAAGAACGCCTCGTCCTCGGTGCGGAAGACGCTGAGGATCTCCACGTCGTGCTGCCGTGCCAGCAGCTCGGCGAGGGTCATGGTGGCGCGTTCGGTTCCGCCCATCGTGTCGGCGGAGGTCAGCAGAAAGGTGATTTTCACGTGCGGCCTTCGTGGTGTGCGGCGGTCCGGTGGCGGTTTCCCGGCGTCACTGGTGGGAGCCTGCGACGGGGGTGCGCGGGGTGCAGACGAGCTGGAGCGCGCCGCGGCGGGTGTACTGGGGCTTGACCTGGACGAAGGTGCCGTCCTCGGCCCGTACGGTGAATTTGGGCGGGGTGACGACCTGGCGCGGGGAGCGCAGGTCGTGCTCGCGACGGCCGATCTCCAGCGGCTTGGCGCCGCGGGTGCCGCGGGGCAGGCGCAGGGTCAGGGTCTGCTTGCGGGAGGTGTCGACCAGCTTGGCCAGGGGCACGGTCAGCCGCCAGGCGCTCGGGTCGCCGGGCAGCGGCTCGGCGGGCCGGCGGTCGAGGGCGTGCTTGCGGTCGAGCTCGGCGACCTCGACGACGGGGCGTTCCCCGTCGGCGACGGACGTGCCGGAGCCGTAGATCGCGAAGAGGACGCCGACGCCGCTGAAGGAGCGCTCGACGCGCAGCACCTCTGCGCGGGCCCGGGCCGGGGCGACGGTCAGCCGCAGCTGGCCGGCGGGGGTGATGCCGAGGCGGTGGCGGCGGCCCGTGACGGCGCAGGTGGCCAGGGCGCGGGTGGGTCCGGTGTAGCTGGGGGCGCCGTCGCCGAGGAGGCGCAGCCGCAGGGCGGCGCGGCCCTCGTGCCGGGCGGGCTCCAGCTCCAGGGAGAGGTGCCAGCGACCGGGGGTGACGGGGACGCCACCTAGGCGCTCGCCGAGGAGGGCGGTGGCGGTCACGGAGATCTCGCCGTTCTCCTCGCGGCCCAGCGCGGCCTCGGTGCGCAGGCGGGTGGCGCCGCTGAGCAGGACGAGGTGGGCCGTGGTGCCGGTGTCGCCCTCGGGGAGGGTGCCGGCGGGCAGCGTCGCGTGCAGGTTCAGCGTGTGGCCGTCGAGCACGGCGGCGTACTGGACGCGCGCCGCGGAGCCCTGGGAGGCGGGCATCAGGACGGAGTCGACGTAGGTGTCGCGGCCGGTCGCGAGCCCGGTGTTCACCCGGCGGCGGACCGTCTGGCCGACCTTCCAGGCAGGGCTGCGGGTCAGCGCGATACGGGCCGACTTCTTGATCACGCGCAGGGCGTGACGGGGCGCGGTCACGGGCGCTCCTCGCGGCCGCCGGGGGTCATGATCTGAGCGTGCACCCATTCAGAGTAAACGTCGGCGGGGCCCGGCCCTGAGGGCGGAATCGGATAATTCCCCTACCACCCCGGTTCTACGGGGACGTTACCGGGTGGTGAAATACCCCACAGGGCGACGAGGCAACCAAGTGCGGCCGACGGGCGTGGATCCCTTGAGGGGCACGGTCGGGAGCGGTGCGCGCGGGTCGTCCCCGGGCGCCCCCCGGCGGCTCCGGAGGGGCGTCGGGGCGGTGGCCTGCGATTGCCTCGCTGTTGAGCGCTCTGGTAATTACTTGAGTCTCTGTCTTTTTCCGGGCCGGTCGTCACTGGACGTACTGGTTGTTTTACGCGTTGCGCCGCATCGCCTAGATGCGGCCGAGGGGTTGAAGCGATCTTGACTATCGACCATTCGACCCCGGCCGCCGCGGGCACGGGCGGCTCCGTCCCGGCCCAGCGCACGGACGACGCCACGCCCGCCACCGCCCCGGCCTCCGCCTCCGCGCCCGCTCCGGTGAAGCGGGGGCGAACCCCGAGAAGTCCGGCCTGGTCAAGGCCTACCGCCGGCTGCTGCCGGAGAGCGCCCGGCGCGCGATCGCCCAGCGGGTCTCCGTCGAGACCCGCGGTGCCCTGATGCAGCACATGGCCGACTCCCTCGACCTGGAGCAGCGCCGCCAGAAGTTGCGCGGCAAGCGGCTCCAGCGCCGATTCGCCGGTACATCCGAGGAAGCGGCGGCCGCGCAGCCGCGCGTCGTCCTCGTCGACGGCAAGGCCCACATCGCGCTCGTCGACCCTGATCTCACCCCGCACGGCTCCCGCGCCGCCGCCCTGGACCTGGTGTGCACCGCGCTGGAGCAGGCCGGGATCGACTACTTCTGCGTCCGGGCCGCGACCACCGAGTCCGCCCCGGTCGTCGCGGTCGCCGCCGCCGACCGCCGCAAGGTCCACCAGCATCTGGCCCGGCTGTGCGCCCGAATACCCGGTTACGTCGCCCCGGTGAACCGGGAGAACACCCCTGGTCAGGCGCTTCCCGGCTTCGTCCAGGGCACCTGGCGCCAGGTGGAGCAGAGCCCGGCCACGCGCGTGACCTGGTTCCGCACCACCGCCGACGGCTCGCTGGTCCTGGGGCAGGAGCACGGCTGCGACATCCAGTACTGGACGCGCGAGGACGGCCCGCACGGGCCGCTGCTCGTCGCGCCGCGCCGCAACGGCGTGGTCGAGGAGGTCCCGGCGGACGAGGCCGACGCGTCGGTGGACGCCCCCGTCGAGCTGTTCACCGGCTCGCTGGGGTACGCGCCGCGCCCCGAGCGGACCACGGTCCGCACCCGCCCGCAGTTCACGATCCGGCTGCCGCAGGACATCACCTTCCCCATCGACGTCGTCTACACCTGGGTGGACGGCAGCGACCCCGCCTGGGCCGCGCGCCGCGCCAAGGCGCAGGGCGCCGACGGACACGTCGAGGAGCTCCACGAGGAGGCGGCGAACGACGCCCGCTACATCAGCCGCGACGAGCTGAAGTACTCGCTGCGCTCGCTCCACCAGTACGCGCCGTGGGTGCGCAACGTCTTCCTGGTCACCGACGACCAGACGCCGTCCTGGCTGGACACCTCCCACCCGGGGATCCGCGTGGTCAGCCACAAGGAGATCTTCTCCGACCCCGACGTCCTGCCGACGTTCAACTCCCACGCCATCGAGAGCCAGCTGCACCACATCGAGGGCCTGTCGGAGCACTTCCTCTACTTCAACGACGACGTCTTCCTCGGCAACCCGCTGACCCCGCAGACGTTCTTCCTCTCCAACGGCCTCACGAAGTTCTTCCCCTCCCCCGCGCTGGTCCCCCTCGGCGAGCACCGGCCCGAGGACCCGCCGGTGGCGGCGGCCGCGAAGAACAACCGGGTGCTGGTGGAGGAGGGGTTCTCCACCACCTTCACCCAGAAGATGCGGCACGTGCCCCACGCGCTGAGCCGCGCCGTCCTCACCGAGCTGGAGGAGCGCTACGCCGAGGCCCACGCGGCCACCGCCGCCGCGCGCTTCCGCAGCCCCGAGGACCTCTCCCTGGCCTCCTCGCTCCACCACTACTACGCGTACCACCAGGCCCGGGCGATACCGTCCGACCTCCGCTACGTCTACGTGGACCTGGCGCACCAGAACACCTCGCGCCGCCTCAACCGCCTGCTGGCCCACCGCGACCTGGACGTGTTCTGCATCAACGACACGGTGTCCACGGCAGAGGACCTGGCGCGCACGGACGCGCTCATAGCCCCGTTCCTGGAGGGCTACTTCCCGGTGCCGAGCCCGTACGAGAAGCGCGCCTGATCCCTCAGTCGAACGGCACGTTCACGCAGGCGAGCCGGGACCCGGCCGTCCCGGCCTTGCCGGGCGCGGTCTCGGTGGCGTGCTCGTGGATGACGACGGAACGGGCCTCGCCGGCGCGGAAGCGCCACTTCACGGTGGCGGTCGAGCGGCCGTTCCCGCGCTTGTCGGTGGTGAAGTCCAGCCACGCCTCGTTCTGCGGGTTGGCGTATTTCGGGTCCACCGACGGGGACTTGGGGTCCTTGACGTTCTGGTAGTGCGCCCCGGAATCGTCGGGCGCGTTGCCGCACGGCTTCTGATGGACGTGCGCCCCGTACGTCCGGCCTGCCTGGATCCCCCGCACCCTCAGCACGATCCGCGTCCCGTCCTTGACCTTCCGCTCCGCCACGGCGACCCGGCTCTTCTCGGGCACCGCCTTCTTGTCGAACGTCACCGCCCGGTGGGTACCGCTGCCGGCGGCCTCGAACCGCCCGTGAACGTTCGGGTCGTGGCGGGGCGTCGTACTCAGAGGCGCGGTGACGGCCAGGGCAGCGGCGACGGCCGATACAAGGAAGGGCATGTTCCGCCCCTTTCAAGGCGCGGTGCTCGGGATCGGCAGGATGGGTCCCCGACCACGCTAGCCGCGCGCCGCGAGGGGCGCGCGGTCCCGATGGACCAATGGGGTTAACCCGGCCGCATCGCGCCGACCCCACCCCCCACGATGGGCGATATTCGCCGCTATGGCCGGGAACCGACACCATCAGCGCCGCTTCGAGAAGGGCGCCTGGGAACTCCGCGAAGGGGCCCGCTCGCGCATCGGCGAACTCCGGGCGCGCGTCCGTATCGCGAAGGACAGGGCGCTCGCGGACGCCGACACCGAGGTGCGGGCCGCGGCCCCGGCGCTGGCCGACGAGGCGTTCGCGGAGCTCCAGGCGGCGGAGGACGCCCTCAACCACGGCGCCCACCCCGGCCACCGGCCGAACAAGCACCTCGCCGTCGCGAACGTCCACATCGACGCGGCGTACGGCCTGATGCTGCGCATGGCCCCGCTGACCGACGTCCAGGCGCTGATCCCCGGCCTGGTGGCCCTCGTCCGGGAACAGCTGCCGGTCACCGACGAACGCAGGAAACGGGCCGAGGAGATCGCCCGGGAGATCTGCGAAACCCCGCTGACCTCCGACCGGCGCGCGGCGCTCGTCGGCGCGGTCGTCACCGCCCAGCAGGCCCTGCAGCGCGAGAAGCTCCGCGCGCTCGGCTTCGTCCGCATCGTGGTGATCGTCAGCCTGGGGCTGGCGGTGATGGCGCTCGCGGTCGCCCTGCTCGGCGTCTGGGCGCCGGACGTGGTGCCGCTGTGCTTCCGGCCGGAGGGGATCGGCATCGTCTGCCCGACGGGCATGGAACCGCCGTCCGACGTGAAGGACCTCGACGAGGCGTTCGGCCGGGCCGCGTCGAAGTGGGACTACCCCGTGGTCGAGATGACCGGGACCGTGGCCGCGTCGGTGGCCGCCGCGCTGTCCCTGCGCCACATCCGGGGCACGTCCGCCCCCTACAACGTGCCGGTGGCGCTGGCGCTGCTGAAGCTGCCGATGGGGGCGCTGACCGCGCTCCTGGGACTGCTGCTGATGCGCGGCGACTTCGTGCCCGGCCTCAGCGCCCTGGACTCGTCCGGGCAGATCATCGCCTGGGCCCTGATCTTCGGCTACGCCCAGCAGGTGTTCACCAAGTTCGTCGACGATCAGGGCCTGGCGGTGATGAACGCCTCCTGTGGCCCGCACGCCCGGCCGTACGCGGGCGCGGGGTGCGAGCCGCAGGAGGCGGCGTAGGCCCTCGGGGGCATGGCCGGTATCCGCTTCCCGGTAGCGAACGCGCTGCCCGCCGGGATCACGCCTCGGACCGGCGTTCATTCGATGAGATGACCACGCGCATCCCATCCAGAACAGACTCGTTGGGTCTGCTGAACGGACTCATTGGTTTTACCGGGCGCCCGCCCGATGGCGATCAGGCGGGCGCCCACGGGAGCGAGACCTACCGGAGGTCTCACCCGCGAGCCGCTTACTGCCCGGAAGCGCTCAGAGCCACGGCAGTAGGCGGAGATTGGGAGAGCGCTATGGATGCCGCCGGACACGTGCAGGATCAGGATGACGCGCAGTCAGCCCCGGGCGACGCATCACCCACATGGGTGCGGCTGGCCTTTCGGCTCGCCTTCGGGATCGTGGCCATCGGGGTCACCGTGTTCCTCGTCCTCGTGACCACGGGGACGGTTCGCGCGGGCGAAGGGGTAATGATCACCTTCAAACTCATGGGAGGGCTTTGCGTCATTGGCGCGACCGCGTCGACGCTGCTCAAAACGGGGGGTGGCCGAGAGGTCCGTGAGTGGCTGAAGAGCAAGCTCTAGACACCTCCGGGCCGCGATAGACGGTTCTCCCGAGAGGCCCCTCGCCATGGGCGGCGGAGGGCCTCTCGACACTGCGTATACACGAGAAACGACGGGAATCGAAGCGTGTCACGCGCGGCACCACCGTGATTCACATCTCCACTCTTACGGGTGATGACGACGGAAACGACGAGCTCCCGGCACCGATCGGTGCCGGGAGCCCATTCCGCCGGGTTGACGCCCTGATCACAGCGGCGTCACCCCGTACGCGTCGGTCAGCCGCAGTTGCCCGCCGGCCGGTTGCGGGTCACGAGGTCGGCGTAGCCGGTGGTGGAGTCGGTCCACACCACCTGCGTGCCGGAGAGCGCGGCGGGCAGGCCCTGCTCACCGCGGTTGCAGGACATCCGGGCGCGGCGCGAGCCGTCCGCGGAGAACTGCCAGAGCTTGGGCAGGGCCTCGTTGCTGCGGAGCCCCGGCGTGCCGGGCGTCCTCGACGAGACGGTCACCGCGTCCTCGGAGGCCGTCAGCCCCTCCGGGTACAGGGCGTCCGCTCCCTGTTCCTTGCTGATGTCCATCACGTTCGTGCCGTCGAGGTTCGCGCGCCGGACGGCCCGCTGGCCCTGGTCGGCGACCTCGTCCACCGTCCAGAAGACGTAACGGCTCGTGATGGCGGTCTGGCCGACGCCCAGGGGCGTGCCGAGCTGCGGCATCACGGTCGTCTTCCCGGACGCGAGGTCCAGGACCTTGGTGGAGTACTCGTACTTCCCGTGCCCCTTGTAGACGCGCGTGCCATAGGCGATCTTTCCGCCCTTCAGGGAGTGCTGGCCGATCGCGTCGCGGCGGCCGACGCCGTCGTCGACCCAGGTCGGCTCCTTGTCGCCCTTGCGCAGGTAGCCCAGCTGCGAGACGCCGCGCCGGAAGAGCTGGACGAAGACGACGACGTCGCCGTCCACCTTCGCCTGCTGGTGGAACCCGTACCGGCTGTGCGTCAGCGTCTTGACGGGACCGCCCGCCAGCGGCCGGGACAGCAGGTCGTAGCCGCCGCGTCCGTACGCCACCCAGACCACCGTCTTGCCGTCGGTGACGGGGTTGGCGTGGTAGCGGCCGTCGTTGGGGCTGATCAGCTGCTTCTCGCCGGTGCCGTCCGCGCGGCCGGCCCAGATCGAGTAGGGCTCGCTTCCGCTCTCGTTCGACTTCGAGACGACCCACCAGCCGCCGCCCGCGCCGACGCGCGAGTCCACGGTGTTGAGCCGGCCCAGCAGCCGGTCGGTGTCCACGCCGATGGCCAGCTCCCAGTCGGGGACGATGCCGTGGCCGTTGAACGCGCGCGTGACGGCGTTCAGGTCCTTCGCCGGGACCTTCAGATCCTTCGCGGCGGCGATGACGGCGTTGCGGCCCTCGGTGAAGCCGTCCAGCGGGGTCATGTACTCGGTGAGCGCCCGGTAGACGATCCTGTCGGCGAGGGTGCGGTTGAGGTCCTTGCGGATGTCCCACAACGCGCCGGAGAAGATGGTGGAGTTGAGGTGGACGCCGCCGTTGTCCGTGGCGAAGTCGACGCCGAGGAAGCCCTTGGAGGTCGTCCTGCCGTCGTTCATGTCCCGCGTGGCGCAGGCGCGCGGCGACTTCGTGCGGCACAGCCCCTCGCCCAGCAGGCCCGATTCGGGGCTGTCCATGGCGATGCCGTGCGCGTCGGTGTCGATGGCGTTGCCGAAGTAGTCGGCGATCGCCTCGTTGAGGGCGCCGGACTGGCCCGCGTAGACGAGGTCGGCGCTGTTCTCGACGACGCCGTGCGTCATCTCGTGCCCGACGACGTCCAGGCTCGCGGAGAACGGGCGGTACTCCGCGTCGCCGCCGCCGTACACCATCTTGGCGCCGTCCCAGAAGGCGTTGACGTACGGCGTTCCGTACAGGGTGACGCCGACCATGGAGTCGATGGCCATGCCCCGGCCGTCGAGGCTGTCCCGGCCGTGCACGGACTTGTAGTAGTCGTAGACCTTCCCGGCCGCCCAGTGCGCGTCGACGGCGCCGGCCTCGGTGGCCTCCTTGTCGAAGGCGGGGTTCGCCGACCTGAACTCCAGGACGTCGGCGGGCCATTGCTTCGACACCTCGTCGACGCTCTTCTTGCGGGCGTCCCAGGTCGAGATCGATGCCTTGCTGCCGTCGCGCATGCGGGCGGCGTCGCGCATGACGTACTGGTTGTTGGAGGCGTCGTGGGTGAGGTCGAGCTCGACGGTCGTCCCGTCGAACTTGACGCCGGAGCCCTTGACGGCGGAGCCGTCGGCGAGGGACCGCGCGCCGGGGGCGACCCTCGACGTGGTTGCGGACGCGGAGCCGCCGCCTCCGGCGGTGCCGAATGTCTTGATACCGCTGTACTGCAGGACGGGATATCCGGCCTGGGCGTCGATGTACACCTCGCGCAGCACGGGCTGGCGGGTGGCGGGGTCGGTGCCGCGGACGGTCACGTGGTGGGTGAGCACCCCGGGCCCCTTGGGCAGCACGACGAGGCCGCGCGCGGTGCCGCTGAGGGGCGGCGCGTCGCCCTCGTCGCCGGTGTCGACGGCGAAGCCGTCGCGGTCGAGCTGGGCGAGCGTGGCGTCGACGGCACGCTCGACAGCGAGTTCCTCGCTTATGTCGGGGGTGGTGGGGGTGGTGAGCGCTGTGAAGTATTTACCGGACGTTCCGGTGACGACGCGCTTGCCGTTCTTCTTCTCCATCCGGACGACGTACTGCCCGCCGAGGACGTCGACGCCGTGGTGCTTCTGCTGGAGCCGTACGGTCTCGCCGGTGCCGCTCGTGACGGCCCGGATGGGGGCGAGATCGCGGTCCGGGCGGTCGATGCGGTAGCGACTCTTCTTCTCCGCGAGGTGCCGCGTCGCCGCGTCGGCGGCGCTGCCGGCCGCCCCGGCGTCCTCGCGGATGCCGCCCACCAGGGAGGGCGTGGAGGTCCCCTTCCCCGGCACCACCTCGGCGGGCCCCGGGGTGGGCGGCGCGGCGACGGCCTGGGCGGGCACCACCGACACGACAAGGGCGGCCGCGCCGATCAGCGCTGCCGCCCCTGCTATGCCGCTCTTCGCGGCCTGTCTTCTGCCTGTTCTACCTGAACGCGCTCTGGATGTGCGCACGATTCCCCCTCGTACGTACCGGAACGTTCACCGGAATCCGGAACCCGAGCCGGAACGGCTTCGGTCGGGGCATATGCAACCGGTGGGGGGTGGGTCGCACAATGGGGCGGTCGCGGGGTGGCGCGGGGTTGGGTGGCTTTTCGGCCCTTGCGGTCAGAGATAGTTCACCTGGTGGATATAGACGCATTCGTGCCGAGGAATGACGATGCAGACAAAGAATCCACCGGGGACGTCGACGCATTCCCCTGCCGGGCTCATCCCTTGATATCCGATGCCGTCGACGTAGAACGCCGCAGCCGCTCTGACGACTTCGTCGGCCTTCTTCTCGACCTCCGCGACGAAAGCGGGCGGAGCCCCGCCGATGACGTGTTCCTCGCTGGGGTCGTACTCCCATCGCCAGCTCATGCCGAGACCGCTCGCCTCGCCTCTTCCCTGACCGCGAGGAGTTCGTCCATGCCTCTACGGAAGGCCGCGTCGTCCTTGCTGGTGGAGTTGTGGATGGCATCGAGGGCGTTGTGGTGCCGAAGGCTGAGATCAGGGCGGCGCTCGATCTCGACCTGGGCGGCCCACCAGGCGAGCCAGTGCTGAAGGTGGCCGATCTTCCCGTCCCGCAAGGCGGCGGCGAGGGCGTCCTCCTTGTGTCTCTCCATCTCACCCAGGCGGTGCGGAGCGACGCGAGCCAGAGCCGCGCGGATGGCTTCGGGGCTGCGTTCCGGGCGCGGGATCTGCGCCCGGTCACGCGGCGAACCGTCCTGCGGACCGTGCTCGGGCTGTGCGGTCATGCTCTCCTCCTCGGACGCCCCAAGCTCACCAGAGGCAGCCCAGGATACGGATTCCCGATCCGAGGAGATGCGTTTTGGCCGACCTCCGGAGGAAGGGAGGGGCGGACGAGTCGGCCTGTACGCCGGGTTCTGTGCGCGCGGTCCCTTACGGGAGCCGCGGCGGCGGCCATCCATCTAGGCCTGCCGTTGCCGACAGGCTCGTGCGGTCTACCCGCGGACTCGGGCGGGCAGCCCTCGATCGTCCGCGCAGGGCCGTCGCCGTGAAGCGACCGCCCCTCTTGACCTTGCTCCGGGTGGGGTTTACCTAGCCGCCTGGGTCACCCCAGGCGCTGGTGGTCTCTTACACCACCGTTTCACCCTTACCGGGAATCCGAAGATCCCCGGCGGTCTGTTTTCTGTGGCACTGTCCCGCGGGTCACCCCGGGTGGGCGTTACCCACCACCCTGCCGTATGGAGCCCGGACGTTCCTCGGGAGACCCCTGAAGGTCCCACGCGGCCGCCCGGCCGGCTCGTCCGCCGTGCCCCCATGCTACCGGCCCGCCACCAGGCCCGTTCACTCCGGGGCGATCACCACGCGTTCCACCGCGTTAGGGTGCGACACGGACACCCCAGACGCTCACCCAAGGAGATCGACCGTGCTCGTGCTGCTGCCGCCGTCCGAGGGCAAGGCCACGGGCGGCACCGGGCCCGCCCTGGACACCGGGAAGCTCTCGCTCCCCGGTCTCACGGCCGCCCGCGAGACCGTGCTGGCCGAGCTCGTCGACCTCTGCACCGGCGACCAGGACAAGGCCGCCGACACCCTCGGCCTCAGCCCCGGCCTCCGCGGCGAGATCGCCAAGAACGCCGCCCTGCGGACCTCCGGCACCCGCCCCGCCGGCGAGATCTACACCGGCGTCCTCTACGACGCCCTCGGCCTCGCCACCCTCACCGCCCCCGCCCGCCGCGCCGCCGAGCGCTCCCTGCTCGTCTTCTCCGGCCTCTGGGGCGCGGTCCGGATCACCGACCCCATCCCCTCCTACCGCTGCTCCATGGGCGTCAAGCTCCCCGGCCTCGGCGCCCTCGGCGCCTACTGGCGCGCCCCCATGGCCGACGTCCTGCCCGAGGCCGCCGGCGACGGCCTCGTCCTCGACCTGCGCTCCGCCGCCTACGCCACCGCCTGGAAGCCCAAGGGCGAGCTCGCCGAGCGAACCGCCACGGTTCGCGTGCTCCACTCCAAGACCGTCGGCGGCGTGGAGAAGCGGACGGTTGTCAGCCACTTCAACAAGGCCACGAAGGGACGGCTCGTCCGCGAGCTCCTGACCGCCGGGCTCGACCCCGCCACCCCGGCCGACCTCGCGCGTGCCCTGCGGGAGCTCGGCTACGTCGTGGAGGGCGACGACGCCCCCGCGAAGCGGGGTAAGCCGCAGGCTCTGGATGTGATCGTGACCGAGCTCTGACGGGTCCGTTGCGCGTGGTGCAACGTCCGTTGTGGTGAACGGTCCCGCTCGGCAGGATGACGGGCGTGACCGATCTCCTTGATCTCGCGCCCGTCATCCCCGTCGTCGTCCTCCACGACGCCGCCGACGCGATACCGCTCGCGCGGGCGCTGGTGGCCGGAGGACTGCCGGTGATCGAGGTGACCCTACGAACCCACACCGCGCTCGACGCGATCCGTGCGATTTCCGCTGAGGTACCGGAGGCGATCGTCGGCGCCGGAACGGTCCTGCGGCCGGCCCAGGCGGAGGCCGCCGTCGAGGCGGGCGCGCGCTTTCTCGTCAGCCCCGGCTGGACGGACCGGCTGCTGGACGCCCTACGGGCGATGGGCGTTCCCTTCCTGCCGGGCGTCGCCACCGCCTCGGAGGTGCTGGCGCTGCTGGAGCGCGGGGTGCGCGAGATGAAGTTCTTCCCGGCGGAGGCGGCGGGCGGCGTCAACTACCTGCGGTCACTGTCCGCGCCCCTGCCGACCGCCCGTTTCTGCCCCACGGGCGGGATCGGGCCGGAGTCGGCTCGCGAGTACCTCGCACTCCCCAACGTGGGGTGCGTCGGCGGTACGTGGATGCTGCCTGCGGACGCGGTGCGTACGCACGACTGGGGGCGGGTGGAGGAACTCTCCCGGGAGGCGGCGGGGTTGCGGGGGTGAGGACGGGGCGGTGACCGGCTGTCACGCGTACACGGCGTACAGCTTCTTGTCCCTGCTTCCGACGTAGACGACACCATGGGCCACCACGGGCGACGAGATCAGAGCAGCGCCTGCCGAGAAGGCCCAGCGGAGTTCCCCCGTGTCGGCCTTCACCGCGTAGAGCTTGCCGCCCGTGCTTCCGACGTAGACAACGCCGTCGGCTACCGTCGGTGACGAGCTCACCTCGCTTCCCGCGGACAAGGTCCAGCGCGGCTTCCCGGTGTCCGCCCCAACCGCGTACAGCTTGTGATCCATTCCTCCGACGTAGACGACACCGTCAGCCACCGTCGGCGACGAGTACACGCGGCCACTCGTGGAGAAAGTCCACCGCTGTTTCCCTGTGTCCGCCTCCACCGCATAGAGCTTCCCCTCCCAGCCCGCGACGTAGACGACACCCCCGGCCACCGCCGCCGACGAGCTCGCACCTCCGCTCGTGGGGAAGGCCCAACGCTGCTTCCCGGTATCCGCATCCACAGCACACAGCTGGAAGCTGGTTCCGGCATAGACGATGCCGCCGACCACCATCGGCGTCGAGGCCGCCAGCCCGTCCAGGGAGGAGGCCCAACGTTGCTTCCCCGTATCGGCCTCAATCGCGTAAAGCTTGACGCCGCTCCCGACGTAGACGATGCCGTCGGCCACCACGGGTGAGGAGTACACAGAGGCAGTCGTAGGGAAGGCCCAACGCTGCCTGCCGGTAATCGCATCCACCGCGTACACCTTCGTGTCCTGGCTTCCGACGTAGACGACACCATTGGCCACCGTCGGCGACGAGCCCACATGGTCATCGGTGGGGAAGGCCCAACGCTGCCTGCCGGTACCCGCGTCCACCGCATACAGCTTCCCGTCGTTACTCCCGACGTAGACGATGCCCTCGGCCACCGACGGTGACGAGTCCACCCCGCTACCTGTGGCGAAGGACCAGCGTCGTGTACCTGGGGCACCGTCGGGGCTGCTCTTTCCGCCGGGTTCCGGGGCAGGATCGGTGCTGGGCGTGCCGCTGTCGCGGGTCTCCCAGGCGATCAGGACGGTGGCAGCGGTCAAGGCGGTGCCGGAGAGGCCGAGCAGGACAAGACGCCGGGACAGGCGGGGCCGCCGACCGGAGGGGTGGCCGGGTGACGGGGTCGCGGGATCCGTCCGCTGTTCCGCCGAGTGGGTCTCACCGACGGACGGACGCGGGACAGGCTCGTGCTGTTCCCCGGCCGGGGCCGGCGCCGGATGCGCCTTGGGCTCCGGAGCGACGGTAGGACCGGGCGGCTCGGCGGGTGGCTGGGAGGCTGCGCTCGGCCGCACGGAGGCCGGGGTTCCGGGGACGGGCCGAGGTGTCTCGGGCGGCGTCCCCGGCAGTGCCGGGGGTGGGGTGTGGAGCAGCGGGGCAGAGGTGTGTTCGCGGACGAGCCGAGCGATGGAGTCCGGCATCCAGCCGGGTTCGGAGAGCCTCAGCGTAGGGGCTTCATTGCTGCCGTCCATGGTGGTCAACCAGTCCAGGAGGGCGGCCAAGGCGGGGCGCCGATGGGGCTGTTTGGCCAGGCAGGCAGCCACGATGTCGCGCACTTCGGGAGGCAGGGGAGCCAAGTCGGGCTGCTCGTGAACGGCCCGGTAGTGCAGGGCGTGCGGAGCACCCCTGCCGAACGGCCCGACTCCGGTGGCCACATAGGCCAGAACCGAACCGAGGGCGAACACATCGCTCGCCGGGCCGATGGGCTGTCCGACGAGCTGTTCGGGAGACATGAAGCCGGGCGTACCGATCACCGACCCCGTACGGGTCAGGACGCTCGCGTCGGCCGCCGCCGAGATACCGAAATCGATCACCCTGGGGCCATCGGCCGCCAGGAGCACATTGGAAGGTTTCAGATCACGATGGACGACCCCGGCCGCGTGGATCGCCTCCAGGGCCTCGGCCAGACCTGCGCCTAGGGCGAGCACCGAACGCGCCGCCCAGGGGCCGTGCGCGGCAACCGCCTCGTTCAGCGGAACACCCGGCACATAGACCGTGGCCAGCCAGGCCGGGGAACCGTCCGGGTCGGCGTCGACCACCACAGCGGTGAAGGCCCCATTGACCCGCTTGGCCGCGGCCACCTCACGGGCAAAACGACGCCGGAACTCATCGTCCCTCGCGAGCTCCGGCCGCACCACCTTCACCGCGAGCAGACGCCTGCCGGGTGAGCGCGCCAGGTACACCTGGCCCATCCCCCCGCTGCCGAGCCGCGCCACGATCCGGTAGCGCCCCACCTGCCGTGGGTCTTCCGGTTCCAGGGTCTCGAACGCACCCATCCCATCTCCCCGCCCCGCCTGTGATCGCCCACTCCCCCTGGGCGTCAGTCAACGGCATGCTGGGACAACGATCGGATGATCCGAGGGAAACGGTCCAGTCTCGTGACAGTGCGGCGGCGCCGGCGGTACCGGCGGTTATCAGCGTTGAGCGGCTCGGGGGGCGATGGGTAGCGCTGCCAGGCAGGCCACGAACGCCGCCCACGCGGCCGTGGGAAAGATCAGGGCAGGGCCCTGGGGGCACTTACTGTCCCTTACGGGGACGAAGTCGGGGATACCGGGGGCTATTTCTATGCAGTTGCCTGCGTCGTTGCCGCTGTAGCTGCTTTTGCGCCACATTGCCATTGCGCTCATACCCTTCCATTGCATCTCTGATCAAGGCGGCGGAGTCGGGACCTGAGAGGCAGTCAGCCCTGAGCACATCGTAGAGCTTGGTATAGCGCGCGGTAATCGCCGGATCGTTGATGAAATGGCCCGCTTCCAAGGATTCCGAGTACACCCAGTCCTGCCCGTCGGGCAGGCTGATCAGCGACATCGATCCCTTTGGCCTGGCCAGCTGCGCGCTGAAGGGCACTACCTGGACCCCCATGTTCGTCCGCTCGCCCGCGAGCAGCAACTGCGCGCACTGGTCGCGCATCACTGCCGCGTTCCCGACGACGTTGCGAATGGTGCTCTCGTCCAGGACCACAACCAGAAGCGGGCCGTCGGTCTCCAGGAAGCGCTGCTGTCGACTCATTCGAGCCGTCACCCGTTCGTCCAGTTCGCGTCCCGAGGAGAATTGCGAGAGCAGCGCTCGCGCATATTCCTCCGTCTGCAACAGGCCCGGCACCACATCGATCTGGTACTCGCGAAGCGCGACCGCCTTCTCCTCCATCTCCACCCGCCGTTTGAACCAGTCCGGATGACTGACGGCCGGATACCAGTCGATCTTCCGCCACAGCTTGGCGAACATCTCCCCCGTGCCCAGCACGCGGTCGCAAGCGACCACGAAGTGCCGTTGCGGAACCCGCGTGCCCACCTCCACCCTCGCGACCAGCGACCGATCGCACGGGATCTTGACCGCCAGGCCCTCCTGCGTCAGCCCCGCGACCTCCCGGTGGTGCCGGAGCACCTCTCCGAAGACCGCCGCCGTCGTGGCTCCTTGCCGCATCGCGCTGCCCTCCCCCTGTTCCAGATTGCCCATGGCACGTGCGAAACGTTGAGAGCGTAGGCAGGCGTCCGCAACTCTGTCCCTACAACAAGTAGTTGGTCACCCACATGGGCGTGATTCAACGGCCGAAATCAAGGAAACCGATGGTTCCTCTCACCTACTCCGCCTCCCCACCCCCTTCCGACGCCGACCTACGCCGGCTCTCCGCGCAGACGGCGGGCGAGCTGCAGAGCGTCTGCCGCGATCACGGGTGGGCGCTGCACATCACCGCCGGCGAACCCGCGAACGGCAGCGCATATGTGCAGTTCCCGCCGCTTCGTGTGGACGTGGCGCAGGAGATCGTCGCCGGGCTGCGGCGGCTGCTCAACAACCGTTGTGCCGAGTGCACGGCGATCAAACGGCGACGCGCCCAGGCGATCAGGGACAAGGACATGACCACGGCGGCCGCCGCTGCCACCGCCATGGGAAGACACCAACGGGCGGTTCACTGACAACATCTGGACTGCACATAACCGGTGGCGCGCTAACCTGCTGCCGCCATGAACGATTTCGTTGACGAAGCACGCTCGCGAGTCGCACATCTGCTCCGGATGGCCAATACGACCGATGACCGGCTCCGGGCGCAGATCATCGAGTACGCCGACACGACGCCCGAGCCCCCGGTGATAAGCCGGGGGGCCGGGATCGTCACGACCGGGTGTTCCCGGTGTCTGCGGACGGCCTGGCGGCAGCACGACTCCGAGGGGCCGCTGTGGGTGTGCGGGACGTGCGGGCACGTGGAGCCGATCACCATGCGGTGCCCGGAGTGCGACGTCGACATGATTCCGCCGCGCATGGGCGCGCCCGACCGCTGGGAGTGCCCCACTTGCGACCGGGTCGGATCGACCCTCGCCTCGTCATGACAAAGCCGCGCCCCGCGTGATCGCGGGGCGCGGGCCGGCCATCGGTGGTCAGATGGTCCAGCGCTGATAGTTCCCGCCGTTGCAGTCGTGCGGGTACATGGACGAGCCGTTGGTGTCCAGGCACTTGCCCGTCGCCACGTTCTTGAGCTGGTACGGGTAGCCGTTGAAGATCCACCGCTGGTAGTTGCCGCCGTTGCAGTCGTGGGGATAGAGCGACGAGCCGTTGGTGTCGAGACACTTGCCCGTCGCCACGTTTTGCAGCTGGTAGCCGCCGCCGACGTTTCTGTACCAGCGCTGGTAGTTGCCGCCGTTGCACTCGTGCGGGTAGATCGACGAGCCGTTGGTGTCCAGGCACTTGCCCGTCGCAACGTTCTGGAACTGAAAGGGACCGTCCAGCGCCGACGACGCGCTCGCGCCGGCGGACGGTGCGAACGCGGTGAGCGCCGCGGTGATCACGGCGGCTCCCGCCGCCAGCGCGGACTTCCTGCCCTTGAACATGGACCTCATTGATGCCTCCCTGTCGAACCCGTTCGCTGCTGTTTTGTTCGAACACAGCTTGAACGTCGAGGAATTGGCTCAGTAGTGCGAGAAGTCATCGGTTGGCCGGGAGTTCGCACGGGGAGGGTCTGACACATGTCACGCGCCTGCGCTTCCGCGATCCGTGTCGTGCTCACCGGCGACGAGCCCCTCTGCCGTGGAGCGCTGGCCGCGCTGCTGGAGCGGGAGGCCGACTTCCGTGTCGTCGCTCAGACCGATGACTGCCTCGACGCCGTCGGCGCGGTGACCGAACAGCGACCGGATCTGGTCGTCCTGGACCTGGAACCGCCCGCTCGGGACGCGGCGGAGGCGGCCCGGACCATCCGCCGGGCCGGGGACGTGCCGATCGTCCTGCTCACCCGGTGCACCCGGCCCGGGGCGCTGCGGCGCGCGCTCGCGGCGGGGGTGCACGGGTACGTTCCGAAGAGCACGGACGCGTCGAAGCTGGCGGGGATTCTGCGGGGGGTGCATTCCGGGGAGCGGTATGTGGATCCGCAGGTGGCGGCGCTGGCCCTGACGCGGCCGGGGTGTCCGCTTACCGCGCGGGAACTCGACGTTCTGCTGCACACGCGGCGGGGGAACGCTGTCACGGCGATCGCTCAGTCGATCAGTCTGTCACCAGGGACCGTGCGCAACTACCTGTCTTCGGCCATGCACAAACTCAACGCGCGTACGCGTTTTGAAGCGGCGGAGCTCGCTTGGGAGGAAGGGTGGCTGTGAGGGGGCAGGTGGGGGGTGAGGCCCCGGTCCCGCCCTTTCACCGTTTCCTCCTCAAACGCCGGAGGGGCTGAGTGGTTGCCCGGAGGGCTGGGTCACCGCAGGTGCGACGTCTCGTTCAGCAGGCGCAGCGACGCGTTGCCGTCCGCGTAGTACGCCACCGCCGAGAGGGACGCCGCCGAGAGTTCCATGCGGAACAGGGACTCGGGCGGGGCGCCCAGTGCCAGCCGGACGAGGGTCTTGATCGGCGTGACGTGGGTGACCAGCAGCACCGTGCGGCCCGCGTAGCGGGCGATGAGCTTGTCGCGGGAGAGGGAGACGCGGCGGGCGACCGTCGCGAAGCTCTCGCCGCCGCCCGTCGGAGCGGCCTTGGTCGAGGCGAGCCAGGCGTTGAGGTCCTCGGGGAAGCGCTCGCGCGCCTCGGCGAAGGTCAGGCCCTCCCAGCTGCCGAAGTCGGCCTCGCGGAGGCCCTCCTCGACGCGGACGTCCAGGCCGAGCCGACCACCGATGGCTTCCGCCGTCTCCCGGCATCGGCGCATCGGGGAGCTGACGATCGCCTGGATGGTGCCGCGCG
The DNA here is from genome assembly GCF_003970715.1 of Streptomyces luteoverticillatus. Taxonomy (NCBI): domain Bacteria; kingdom Bacillati; phylum Actinomycetota; class Actinomycetes; order Kitasatosporales; family Streptomycetaceae; genus Streptomyces; species Streptomyces luteoverticillatus. The sequence goes on from NZ_CP034587.1 coordinate 2,154,616, forward strand.
CGGCGAGCGCGGCGGCGGCCGCCTCGGCCTGGCGGCGGCCGGCGGGGGACAGCTCCGGGTCGGTGCCGCCGCTACCGGAGAAACGCTTCTCCGGGGTGAGGGCGGTCTCGCCGTGGCGGAGCAGGACGAACGTGGTGGGCGCGCCGAGGTCGGCGGGGGCGGCCCAGCCGACGGGGACGGCCTTGGGCTCGGCGAGGGGTTCGGCGGCGGGGATCTCCAGGGCGGCCGCGACACCGGACGTGCCCCGGTCCGCCGACGAGAGGCTCGGCTCCCACTGGCGGCCCGCCTTGCCCGCGTCCATGGCCTCGTTGGCCAGCCGGTCCGCGTGCTTGTTCTTCTCGCGCGGGATCCACTGGTAGGAGACCCGGCCCGCCGGGAAGGCCCGCTGGGCCCGGGCGGCGAGCGGCTTCATGTCGGGGTGCTTGATCTTCCAGCGGCCGGACATCTGCTCGACGACGAGCTTGGAGTCCATCCGGACCTGGACCTCGGCGTCGGGGTCGAGGGCGTGGGCGGCCTCCAGGCCGGCGATCAGGCCCTTGTACTCGGCGACGTTGTTGGTGGCCGTGCCGATGTACTCGGCGGCCTCGGCGAGCGCCTCGCCGGTGACGGCGTCGAGGACGACCGCGCCGTAGCCGGCGGGGCCCGGGTTGCCCCGGGAGCCGCCGTCGGCCTCGACGATGAAGCGGTTGGGCATGGCCGGCTTACAGGCCCGAGTCGGACGTGCGGACCAGGATGCGGCTGCAGTTCTCGCAGCGGACGACCTCGTCCTTGGCGGCCTTGCGGACGTCGTTGAGCTCGGTGATGTCGAGCTCCAGCTGGCAGCCCTCGCAGCGGCGCTGGTAGAGGCGGGCGGCGCCGACGCCGCCGGAGCGGGCGCGGACCTTGTCGTAGAGCTTGATGAGGTCGGCCGGGACGGAGCCGGCGACGACCTCGCGCTCCTTGGTGACGGTGGCGACCTCGGCGTCGATGGTCGCGGTGGCGGCGTCGCGGCGGGCGACGGCGTCGTCGACCTTGGCCTGGACGGAGGCGACGCGGCCGGTCAGCTCGGTGGCCCGCTCGGCGGCGGCCTCGCGGCGCTCCATGACCTCGAGGACGACGTCCTCCAGGTCGCCCTGGCGCTTGGCGAGGGAGGCGATCTCGTGCTGGAGCTTCTCCAGGTCCTTGGGGGACATGCCGGCGCCGGAGTCCAGGCGCTGCTGGTCACGGGCGGCGCGCTGACGGACCTGGTCGACGTCCTGCTCGGCCTTGGCCTGCTCGCGGGCGCAGTCGCTCTCCTCGGTCTGCGCGGCGACGAGGAGGTCGCGGTGCTGGGCGAGGTCGCCCTCGAGGGAGACGATCTCGGCGTGCTCGGGGAGGCTCTTGCGCTTGTGGGCGAGCTGGGTGAGGCGGACGTCCAGGGCCTGGAGGTCGAGGAGGCGGATCTGGTCGGCGGGCGCGGCGTTGATTTGGGGGCTCCTGATTACTGGTGATGGGAGGACGACGCCGCGTGGGCGGTCCAGGGGTCGGTGACCGTACGGGAGACATGGGTGCGCAGGCCCCAGCCGTGGCGGTCGGAGATCTCGTCGAGCTGGGCGGCGGCCTGCTCGGTCCAGGGCCATTCGGTGGCCCAGTGGGCGGCGTCCACGAGTGCCAGCGGGCTCTCGGCCCGGGCGTCGGACGCCGGGTGGTGGCGCAGGTCGGCGGTGACGTAGGCGTCGACGCGGGCGGCCCGTACGTCCTCGAAGAGGGAGTCGCCGGAGCCGCCGCAGACGGCGACCGTGCGGATGAGCTGCTCGGGGTCGCCGGCGGCGCGGATGCCCTGGGCGGTGGCGGGCAGCCGCTTGGCGGCGCGCTCGGCGAAGGCGGCCAGGGTCAGCGGCGGGTCGAGCTCGCAGATCCGGCCGAGGCCCCGGCGGCCGTCGGGGTCGCTCGGGTCGGGCACGAGGGGGGCGACAACGCGCAGGTCGAGGGCGCCGGCGAGGGCGTCGGAGACGCCGGGGTCGGCGCGGTCGGCGTTGGTGTGCGCGACGTGCAGCGCGATGTCGTTCTTGATCAGGGTGTGCACGGCGCGGCCCTTGAAGGTGCCGGCCGAGACCGTCGTCGTACCGCGCAGATAGAGCGGGTGGTGGGCGACGATCAGGTCGGCGCCGAGCTCCACGGCCTCGTCGACGACTTCCTGGACGGGGTCGACGGCGAACAGGACCCGGGTGATCTCGGCGTCGGGGTCGCCGCAGACCGTACCGACGGCGTCCCACTGCTCGGCTCGCTCCGGGGGCCAGAGGGCTTCGAGGGCGGAGATGACTTCAGACAGTACGGGCACGGAGGAAAGGCTACCTTCCTCCGTGCCCGGCCTTCGCTGACGCGGGTGGCTCTCGCCCCCGGTCACTCCTTCATCTACTTCTTCGCCTAGTTCTTCACGAGGAAGCCGCGGAGATCGTCGAGGACGCTGTTGGCCGCCGTGACACCGAGGCCGAGGTACCAGGTCTCGTCGGGGACGTTCTTCGCCTGACCGTCCTTGACCGCCTTGAGGCTCTTCCAGAGCGGGTTGTCCTCGGCTGTGTCGCGCTTGGTCTTGTCGGGGTCGCCGTAGACGCCGGTGAAGATCCAGTCGGCGTCGGCCTGGTCGATGTTCTCGGGGCTGATCTCCACGGCGAGCTTGTCGGCCTGCTGGTTCTTGGGCCGGGGCAGGCCGGCGTCCTTGAGGATCGTGCCGATGAACGACTGCTGCGCGTACAGACGGGTGAACTGCGGGAGGTAGCGCAGCATGGTGATCGTCGGCTTCTTGTCGCCGAGGTCGGCGCCGAGCTTCTTCGCCTTGGCCTCGTAGTCCGCCAGCTGCTTCTTGGCCTCGACGGTCCTGTCGAGGGCGGCGGCGTTGAGGAGGTAGTTCTCCTTCCAGGTGAAGCCCGGGCGGACGGAGAACACGGTGGGGGCGATCTTCGAGAGGTCCTTGTAGTGCTTCTCGGCGCGGAGCTTGCTGCCGAGGATCAGGTCGGGCTTGAGCTCGTTGATCGCCTCGAGGTTGAGGTTGTTGATGGTGCCGACGCTCTTGGGGTCGCCGACGTCCTTCTTGAGGTAGTCGGGGATGCCCTTGCTGCCCTCGCTGGGGGCCCAGCCGACGGGCTTGAGGCCGAGCGAGACGACGTTGTCGAGCTCGCCGACGTCGAGGACGACGACGCGCTGGGGGCGCTGCTTGAGCTCCGTCTTCCCCAGGGCGTGGGTGATCGTGCGCGGGAACTGGCCGGGGGCGGCGTCCGTGCCCATCTTCGCGGTCTGCTCGGCGGCCTTGCCGAAGTCCTTGCCCTTCTCGGACACCGCCTTCGAACCGGCGCCACCGTCCTTGCCCGATTCCGAGGAGCCGCCGGAGGAGCCGCCGCAGGCGGTGAGCGCGAGGGCGGCGGCTATGGACAGGGCTGCGGCGGCGGTCGTGGTGCCGCGGCGGCGGAGGGACATGGGGCCTCCCGGCTAGGTACTTAGGATCGCCTTACCTTAATCACATGCCCTCCAGGAAGCACACCCACCCCCTTTTCTCCGGCGAACCGGACAACTAACCACCCATACAGGTGAAGCACCCGGGGTCGTGACGCTCCACAGGAATCCGGATAACTACGTTCTGTGCCGGAGGTGACGTTTCCCATGACGGTCTGTGCTCCCCACGGCCCCCAGAGCACTCCGCAGAGCCTTCCGCGGAGCGCGCCGCCGGAGGAACCGAGACGCCCGGCGTTCACCGTTACGGTGGACGGTTCGTACGCGGCCTGGCTCGCCCTCGGCCGCGGCACCGACGGCTGGTTCCCCGAGCGCTGGACCCTCGACGGCCCCGAGCCCTACGCGGTCTCCCTGCCCGGCACCCAGCCCGAGGAGCCCGACAGCCAGCTGCTCCCGCTCAGCGACGGCCGGGTCCTCATCCGCCGCCGCGTCGCCGAGCGGTACGCGCTGTCGCTCCTCTACCCCGCCGGGCCCGGCACCGGCGAACTGCCGCTCGGCGCCATCGAGTGCCCCTACCTGTGCCTGCTGCCCCCCGCGCCCGACGGCAGGTCGGCCTACGCGCTCGTCCACGGCGAGACGCAGACCACCCTCTGGCGGGTGCACGGCGGCGGCAGCGGCGGCCCGGAGCTGCTCTCCACCGTGCCCGGACGGTGCGAGGGCGGCGCCTGGCTCGACCGCTCCGGACGGCTGCTCGCCCTGGACCGCGAGCTGGACGGCCTGACCAAGGCCGTCGTCGTCGACCTCGGCCGGGGCGGCGAGACCAGCCCGCTGCTCCAGATCACCGAGAAGAGCAACGACCGCCTGCTCCTCGCCGAGCCCGACAGCGGCCTGCTCCTCGTCCGCTCCGACGCGCCCGGCGTCGACCGGCTGGGCTGGGGCGTGCTCGGCTCGGCCCGGCCCGTGCGCTTCCCCGAATGCCTGCTGCCGGCCGACGCCGAGCTCACCCCCTTCGCCGCCCGGCCCGGCCAGGGCCTGGCCCCCGAGGACTGCGCGGTGGCGTTCCGCGTCGACCAGGGGGCGGGCGGCGACTGGGTCGGCGTGTGGAGCGCGGCCGCCAAACGGCTGCGCCGCTTCCCCGGCCCGACCGGCTGGCTCGCCGGGGCCGGGTTGTGGACGGCGAGCGGGGAGCTGCGGCTGCCGTTCGTGACGGCGAGCGTGCCGTGCGGGCTGGCGCGGGTGCCGTGCGGGCTGGTGCCGGTGCCGATGCCGGAGGAGGTCGATGAGCTCGTCGACGAGCTTTCCGACCCGTCGGCGGCGTCGGCCATGACCGCGGTGCCGGTGCCGCGGCCGCCGCGGCCCGTGCCGCTGCAGCAGGCGCCGTTGCAGCAGGCGCCGCTCCAGCAGGCGCCCCCCTGCGCGCGTACTCCGTAACGGGGCACAAGGCGGACACACCGTAGGGGACGGGTGGCCCGTTGATCAAGGCCCCGTTAAACTTCGGGTGGGGGTCGCGCGGCCGTAGCCGGTCTTTCCAACGACCGTGGCTGGGTGGCGTGTTGGCGGTTGCGTCTGACGTGGTGTTACGACGAGTTACGCCGTGTGAGGCGGTGCCGTGGCCCCCGATGCGTACGCTTCCCCATCCGACGGAGTGACTTTTCCTCATGCCCGATGCCCGAACCGACACGACCGAGGCGCGCCCGTTCGACGCGTCCGCCGCCCGGGCCGCAGCCGCCGGCGCCGGCACTGGTGCCGGCAGGCACCGTGGTCCGGCGTCGCCGGACGACAGCGCGGTTGCTGGTGCCGCGCATGGCAAGCACCGGCGCGAGGCCGACTGACGTCGGTTTCACCGATTGGCCGTACGGCCGTCGCCCGGCCCCGCGCTCGCGGGTGCCGTGGTGGCGGCCGTTTTGCTGCGCCCCGGTCCCGCCCTTTCACCGTTTCCTAGGGGGCTGCCGCCCCCTAGAACCCCCGCCGGAGGGGGTGGGTCAGGGGAGCACCGCCGCGAAGCCCTCGCCCGCGTCGCGCCCCGCATAGAACGGCGTGAGCAACCCGTCCAGCTCCTCGATCGTGAAGACGTCCCCCTTCGTGCCGAAGCGGGCCGCCACCCTCGGGCGCTCCATCACCGCCACCATTCCCCCGTGGACCACGAAGACCTGCCCCGTGATGCCCGCCGCAGGCGGTGACGCCAGGTACGCGACCAGCGGAGCCACGTGCTCCGGGGCGAGGGGGTCGACGCCACCGGCCCCGGCGGCCGGGGCCGAGGCGAAGACGTCCTCCGTCATCCGGGTCCGCGCTCGCGGGCAGATCGCGTTCGCGGTGACGCCGTACTTCCGCAGGGCCGACGCCGTCGAGAGGGTCAGGCCGACGATGCCGCCCTTGGCCGCCGCGTAGTTCGGCTGGCCGGGCGAGCCGGCCAGGAAGGCCTCGGAGGAGGTGGTGACGATCCGACCGTGGACCGGGGCGCCGCCCGTCGCCTTGGAGCGGTCGCGCCAGTGCGCGGCGGCGAAGCGGATCGTGTTGAAGTGGCCCTTGAGGTGGACGCGGACGACCGCGTCCCATTCGTCCTCCGTCATCGAGAAGACCATCCGGTCCCGCAGGATGCCCGCGTTGTTGACCAGGACGTCCAGCGAGCCGTACGTGCCGACGGCCAGCTCCACGAGTGCGCGGGCCTGGTCGAAGTCGGAGACGTCACCGGTGTGGGCGACGGCCTCGCCGCCCGCCGCGCGGATCTCCGCGACGACGGACTCGGCGGGGGCGGCGGACGGCGCCCCGGTGTCGTCGCGGCCCGGGCGGCCGTAGTCGTTGACGACGACACGCGCGCCGTGCCGGGCCAGCTCCAGGGCCTCGGCCCGGCCGAGGCCGCGCCCGGCGCCGGTGACGATCGCCGTCCTGCCGAGCAGCGGGCGCGGCGGCATCACAGCATCACCCACGTCCGCAGCGCCTCGCCCGTGCGCATCTGCTCGATGGCGTCGTTGACGCGGGCGAGCGGCACGCGGTGGGTGATCAGGCCCTCCAGGTCGACGCGGCCCGCCCGCCACAGGGCGATCGCGCGGTCGTAGGAGCGGCGGACGTCACCGCCGCCGTACAAAGAGGGCAGGATCCGCTTCTCGTCGAAGAACAGCTCGAACATGCTGAGCCGGAAGTGGTCGTCGAGGGCGCCCGCGCCGACGACGCAGAGGGTGCCGCCGCGCCGGGTGGCCTCGTAGGCGGTGCGGGCGGTGGCGGAGGTGCCGACGACCTCGAAGACGTAGTCGAAACCCTCGCCGGAGGTGACGCGTGAGGAGGCGTCGGTCAGGCCCTCGGGGGCGACGGCCTCGGTGGCGCCGAAGCGCAGGGCCGCCTCGCGGCGGGAGGCCACCGGGTCGACGGCCACGATCCGGGCCGCGCCGCAGACCTTCGCGCCCTGGATGGCGGAGATGCCGACGCCGCCGCAGCCGATGACGGCGACGGACGCGCCGGGCTCCACCTTGGCGGTGTTGAGCACCGCGCCGAGCCCGGTGGTGACGCCGCAGCCGAGGAGGGCGGCGATCTCGTAGGGCACGTCGTCGGGGATGGGCACGGCGCAGCCCGCGCCGACGACGACCTCCTCGGCGAAGGTGCCGGTGCCGGCGAAGCCGTAGAGGTCCTCGGAGCGGTGCCGGAAGTTGGGGGCGGCGGCGCCCGCGAGGCCCGCGAGGCAGAGGTGGGTCTGGCCGCGGGCGCAGGAGGCGCAGTCGCCGCAGGGGGGCAGCCAGCAGATCAGGACGCGGTCGCCCGGCCGGACGTGGGTGACGCCCTCCCCCACTTCCACGACGTCGCCCGCGCCCTCGTGGCCGGGGACGAGGGGGGCGCGCTGGGGCAGGACCCCGGACATCGCGGAGAGGTCGGAGTGGCACAGTCCGGCGGCCCGGACGCGGATTCTGACCTTGCCGGGGCCGAACCCCACGGTCTGGACGCCGTCGAGGACGTCGAGGGTGTCCTGCCCGGTCTTGTGCTGTACGGCGGCGCGCATGGCGGTGCTCCCTTCACGGGTGCGGTATCTGTCACACGGTCATGCGTATTCGACGAGCGTGTCGGTCAGCACGGGCGCGTCGTCGCGCTCGACGACCCCGGCCGTGACCTGGACGCGGCCGGGTCCCGGCGTGTCGCGCCAGATCCGTACGCGCAGGGTCTCGCCGGGGTAGACGACGCCGGCGAAGCGGGTGACGTAGGAGCGCACCCGGGCGACGTCGCCGCTGAGCACGGTGTCCACGACGGCCTTGAGGACGATGCCGTAGGAGCACAGGCCGTGGAGGATCGGCTTGTCGAAACCGGCGAGCCGGGCGAACTCGGGGTCGGCGTGGAGGGGGTTCCAGTCGCCGGAGAGGCGGTAGAGGAGGGCCTGGTCCTCGCGGACGTGCCGGTCGACGGTGAGGCCGGGCTCGGTGTCCGGGGCGGGGAGGCGCTCGGTGGTGCCGCGTTCGCCGCCGAAGCCGCCCTCGCCCTTGACGAAGATCTCGCTGACGCCGGTCCACAGGGGCCCGTCGTCGTCCTCGGTGTCCGAGCGGAGCACGATGACGGCCGCCTTGCCCTTGTCGTAAACGGCGGCGACGCGCGAGGTCTGGGTGACGCCGGTGGCGCGGATGGGCAGGGGGCGGTGGAGGGTGACGGTCTGCCCGCCGTGGAGGACGGCGGCGAGGTCGATGTCGATGCCGGGCATGGTCAGGGCGCCGGCCACGGCGCGGCCGCCGCCGGCGACCGTCGCGAAGCTCGGGAGGACGTGGAGCCGGCTCTCCAGGGTGTAGCGCAGTTCGCCGGGGTCGGTGGCGAGGCTCCGCCCGCCCTGGTGCGAGCCCGCGCCGATGCCGAGGTGGTAGAGCAGGACGTCCTTGTGGTCCCAGGCGAGCGAGGCGGTCCGGGGTGCGGCGGTGGTCGCCTTGACCGGGTCGATGGGCATGGAGGTGTGCGCTCCTTCGCCGTCCGGAATGCGTAGGGCCGATGACTAGAACGCGTTCTACTCAACGGGCCCTCATGTATAGCCGATTCCCGTTGACGCCGGAAGACACCGGGCGACACGGGAGCGACAAATGTCATGGCCGACCGTGGACATCCGGACCTGACCCTCCGTTAACCCCTTCCTTAGGATTCCGGTCATGAGAAAGACCACGGGGGCCCCGCTCGAAGACGACATGGAGCGGCACAAACCGCCGGGCAAGTTCGCGTTCCTGCCCTGGCTGTTGATGATTTCCGGTGATGTGCAGGACCTCGCCAAGGGGGCGTTCCCGCATCCCTGGCTGGGCGGCCTGGGCGTCGCCGTGTTCGCCGTCCTCTACACGGCGGCGGTGGTGCTCGGCCTGGACCGGGCGCGGCTGGGCACCCGGACGCCCCGGCTGCTGCTCCTGGGCGTGGCCGTGACCGCCTACGCGCTGTCGCTGGGGTACGGCGGCGAATGGCTGATGTGCTTCCCCGTACTGTCTCTGGCCGCGGGCATCGTGCTGCGCGGCGACCGGGCGCTGGCCTTCGCGGTGCTGGGCATCGCGGGGTCGGCGGGGGTGATCGCCGGCTGGCACAGCGGCGCCGAGAACGCGATGATCACGGGCTACGGCTCCGTCATGTCCGGCATGGTGACGGCGTCGGTGCTGCGGCTCTTCGAGACCGTCGCCGAACTCCGCGAGACCCGCGAGGAGCTGGCCCGCTCGGCCGTGGAGCGCGAGCGGCTGCGTTTCTCCCGCGATCTCCACGATCTGCTCGGCCACACCATGTCCGTGATCGTGGTCAAGGCGGAGGCCGTGCGCCGGCTCGCCCCCCGGAACCTGGAGGCCGCGCTGGGCCAGGCCGCCGACATCGAGGCCGTGGGCCGGCAGGCCCTCACCGAGATCCGCGAGGCCGTGACCGGCTACCGCGAGGGCAGCCTCACCACGGAGCTCGACCGCGCCCGTTCGGTGCTCGACGCGTCCGGCATCACGGCCGACATCCGCCAGTCGGGCCCGCCACTGCCGTCGCAGACGGCGGCGCTGCTGGGCTGGGTCGTCCGGGAGGGGGTCACCAACGTCGTCCGGCACAGCAGGGCGCAGCGGTGCGTGATCGAGGTCCGGGGGGCGGAGGACCGGGTTCATCTGGAGATCAGCGACGACGGGCACGGCGTAGGGTCGGAGCCGGGCGGGGTGCCCGGATCGGGCGGCAACGGTCTGAAGGGCCTGGCCGAGCGGCTGGCCGCCGGTGGCGGCTCCCTGACGTCGGGCCCCGATGGGAAGCGTGGGTTCCGCCTGGTGGCGGAGCTTCCGGTGGACGAGAACGACGGGCTCGAGAGCGACGGAGAGGAGCGGGCCGCGTGAGCAGCGAGCTGACAAGGGTGCTTCTGGCGGAGGACCAGGGGATGATGCGGGGCGCGCTGGCGCTGCTGCTCGGGCTGGAGGACGACCTCGAGATCGTCGCCCAGGTCGGCAACGGCGACGACATCGTCCCCAAGGCCCTTGAGGCCCGCCCCGACATCGCGCTGCTGGACATCGAACTCCCCGGCCGCAGCGGCCTCGACGCCGCCGCCGACCTCCGCACCCGGCTCCCGGAGTGCCGGGTGCTGATACTGACCACGTTCGGCCGTCCCGGCTATCTGCGGCGGGCGATGGAGGCGGGGGCGTCGGGGTTCCTGGTCAAGGACGGCCCGGTCGAGGACCTGGCGGCGGCGATCCGCCGGGTGCTGGCGGGCGAGCGGGTCATCGATCCGGCGCTGGCGGCGGCGGCGCTCAGTGCGGGGCCGAATCCGCTGACGCAGCGGGAACGCGACGTGCTGACGGCGGCGGTGGACGGGGCGACGGTCGCCGACATCGCGGCGAAGGTGCACCTTTCGCCGGCGACGGTGCGGAATTATTTGTCGGCGGCGATCGGGAAGACGCAGACGCGGAACCGGATGGAGGCCGTTCGCGCGGCCCGTCAGAACGGGTGGTTGTAGGCCCCGGTCCCGCCCTTTCACCGTTTCCCGGGGCTCCGCCCCCGGACCCCCGGTCCTCAAACGCCGGACGGGCTGATTCAGCCCGTCCGGGCGCAATCCAGCCCCGCCGGCGTTTGAGGCGCGGGGCCTGGGGCGGAGCCCCAGGAAACGGGAAGGGGCGGGGTCGGGGAAAATAGCCCCCAGCAGCAACCTGCACCGCACACTCAGAACGGGGACGGACACGCAATGGCACCCACGCCCGACATACTCGCCACCTTCGAGGCCGCGAAGGGATTCATGCCGGTGGACGAGGGCCTCGCCCTGTACGCCGCCGCGCGGGACGCGGGGCGGCTCGGGTTGCCGCTGCTGGAAGTGGGCACGTACTGCGGCCGTTCGACGATCCTCCTCGCCGACGCGGCCCGCGAAGGCGGCACCGTCGCGGTGACCGTCGACCACCACCGCGGCAGCGAGGAGCAGCAGCCCGGCTGGGAGTACCACGACCCGTCCGTCGTGGACGACGACCCGGGCGTGGGCCGGATGGACACGCTGCCGACGTTCCGCAGGACGCTCTACAAGGCGGGCCTGGAGGACCACGTCATCGCCGTCGTCGGGCGGTCGCCCCAGGTGGCGAAGGTGTGGCAGGCGCCGCTCGGCCTGGTCTTCATCGACGGCGGGCACACCGACGAGCACGCGGGCGCCGACTACGAGGGCTGGGCGCCGCACGTCGCGCCCGGCGGCCTGCTCGTCATCCACGACGTGTTCCCCGACCCCGCCGACGGCGGTCAGGCCCCGTACCGCGTGTATCTCCGGGCGCTCGCGTCCGACGCGTTCACCGAGGTCTCCGTGACGCGCTCGCTGCGCGTACTGCGGCGTACGGGTCTCGGAAACTGAGCGGCGGCGCTAGCATCGCCCGCGTGTCCCACGGCAGCGTTTCCCCCATAGCCCGGCGCCTCGTCGCCGGGCCGGCAGTGGTGCTCCTGGCGGCCGGGCTGGCCGGGTGCGGCGGTGGTGCGGTCGGGATGGGCGGCGGTGACGACGGGAAGAAGCCCGTGGCCGCCGCTTCGTCGTCCTCGCCGGGCTCGCAGTCCCCGCCGTCCTCACCGTCGCAGTCCCCGTCGCCCGCGAGCTCCGCGCCGCAGCCCGCCAAGAGCGAGCCGGCCTCCGACGGGCCGAAAGGCTCGGCGCCCGAGCCCGCCCCCGCCGGTGACGGTCCGCTGCGGGGCAAGGTCGTCGTGGTCGACCCCGGCCACAACATCCACAACGCCGAGCACTCCGCCGAGATCAACCGTCAGGTCGACATCGGCACCGGCCACAAGGAGTGCGACACCACCGGCACCGAGACCAACTCCGGCTACGCGGAAGCGTCCTTCAGCCTCGACGTCGCGCACCGGCTGCGCGCGATCCTCCAGTCGCGGGGCGCCAAGGTCGTGCTGACGCACGACGGCGACCGGCCGTACGGGCCGTGCGTCACCGAGCGCGCCGATATCGGCAACAAGGCGCACGGCGACGCCGCCGTGTCCATCCACGCGGACGGCGCGGAGCCCGGCCAGCGCGGCTTCCATGTGATCCTGCCCGCGCGGGTGCGCGGCGGCGCGGCCGACACCGCCCCGATCGTGGAGCCGTCGAAGGAGCTGGGGGCGCGCGTCGCGGGGAACTTCGTGAAGGTGACCGGCAGCGCGCCGTCCAATTACATCGGGCACGGCACCGGGCTCGACACCCGGGGGGATCTGGGCGGTCTCAATCTGTCGACGATTCCCAAGGTGTTCATCGAGTGCGGCAATATGCGCGACGCGCAGGACGCCGCTCTGCTCACCGACGGGAACTGGCGCGAAAAGGCGGCGCAGGGGATCGCGGACGGCATTACGGACTTCTTGCACGGGTAAGGAGGACCGGAGCGCGGGCCCCCGAACAGGCAGGCCACGGCCGTGTCACGAGGGTGATACGAAGAGGACGCCCTGGCCGTCCAGGCGATAGGTTCCCCTTACGATGGGTGGCCGCCACCCCCGCAGCGACGATTACTGACAGTACTGACAAAGGATTTTAGGTGAACATCCGCTCCCTCACTCGAGGCGACGGCGGGGTGATCGGAGCAGCGGTGTTGCTGTTCATCGCCTCGTTCCTCAGCTTCCGTTCGTACGACTGCGGGCAGGCGACGGTCGGCTGCCCCAAGGAGCCGATCGGCTGGAAGCCTGAACTCTTCCCCGTACTGCCGTCGATCTTCCTCGCCGGAATCATCGCCGCCGCTCTGATCGTCGCCGCCCGGTTCCAGCCGGAGGGGCGCAAGCTCGTCGGGCTCAGCCTCGACCAGTGGGGCACGGCGTTCGCCGTGTTCGCGGCCTGGTCCTCGCTGTGGACGATCTTCGGTGGCCCGGACGTGGAGCAGATCTCGCCCGGTGTCGGCCAGATCCTGGGGCTGATCGCCAACCTCGTGCTCGCGGCCGTCGCGGTGCTGACGCCGCGCACGCCCGCCCTCAAGGCCCCGCTGATGCCCGCGCCGCAGGCCGCGGCCCCCGCCCCGTACGGCGCTCAGCCGCCGCACGCGGGCTACGGCTACCCGGGCCCGGCGGCCGGCGCTCCGCAGCCGGGGGCTCCGTCCCCGTACGGCGCGCAGGCCACCATGCCGTTCGGCGGCCCGGCCGCCCAGCCGCAGCAGGCCCAGCAGGCTCAGCCGGCGCAGGCCCAGCCGCAGCAGCAGGCCCAGCCGGCCGCCGCGCAGCCCGCCGCCGGTCAGCCGGGCGCGCCCGCCGCGGACTTCGCCCCGTTCTGGTTCGCGGTGCCGGTGAACCGGCCGCTGTTCGCGGAGGACGGCTCCTCGAACCAGGTCGGCGAGCTCGCGCCGGGCACCTGGTACCTCGCGGTCGACCAGCGCGGTCCCGCGATCGTCGCCCAGACGCAGGACGGCCGTCGCGGCCTGCTGCAGGACACGACGGGCATTCAGCGCGGCTGATTTCCCGGTCCTTGAGTTCGTAGGTACGGCCCGCCGGGTTCCACCCGGCGGGCCGTCGCGCGTTCCGGCCTTGTCGCCCCTTGTGACCAAGGCTCAGCGGGCCTAAAGTCCTTCGCCTGACGGTGCGTCAGAGGAGGTCCGCGATGCGGCTCGGTCTCGCCCTCGGCTACTGGGGCCGCCGCCCCGACCCCCGGCACGTGGAGCTCGCCCGGCACGCCGAGCGGCTCGGCTACCACTCCGTCTGGACCGCCGAGTCCTGGGGCTCCGACGCCTTCACCCCGCTGACGTGGATCGCCGCCCACACCCGCCGCATCCGGCTCGGCACCGCCGTCGCCCAGATGGCCGCCCGCTCCCCCGCCGCCACCGCGATGCACGCCCTGACCCTCGACCACCTCTCCGGCGGCCGGCTGCTGCTCGGCCTGGGGCTGTCGGGGCCGCAGGTGGTGGAGGGCTGGTACGGGCGCCCGTTCCCGGACAGCCCGCTGACCGCGACCCGTGAATACGTGGAGGTCGTCCGGCAGGTGCTGCGCCGCGACGCGCCGGTGACCCTCGACGGGCGCTACCACCCCCTCCCCTACCCGGGACCCGGCGCGACGGGGCTCGGCAAGCCGCTGCGGTCCGTCACCCATCCCCTCCGCCCGGACCTGCCGGTCCTGCTGGGCGCCGAGGGCCCGCGCAACATCGCCCAGACCACGCGCGTCGCGGACGGCTGGCTCCCCCTGTACTGGTCGCCGACCCGGACCGGGCTCCACGCCGAGGCCCTCGCCGAGGCACCCAAGGGCTTCCTCGTCGCCCCCATGGCGCAGGTGCGCGTCTGCCCGGCGGGGGAGCTCGCGGAGGGGCTGCGGCCGGTGAAGGCCATGCTCGCCTTCTACATCGGCGGCATGGGCCACGCCACCCGCAACTTCCACGCCGCCCTGATGGGCCGGATGGGGTACGCGGAGGAGGCGCGCCGGATCCAGCGGCTGTTCCTCGCCGGGCGGCGGGAGGAGGCGGTCGGGGCCGTGCCCGACGCCTTCGCCGACGAGATCTCGCTGGTCGGCCCGCGCGAGCGCATCGCCGAGCGGCTGGCGCTGTGGCGTGCGGGCCCGGTCACCGACCTCCTGGTGACGACCCGGGACCCGGACACCCTCACCCTCCTCGCCGAGCTGAATTCGAGCTGAACTCCTGAGCCCGGCGTGCCAGAGCCCGGCGCCCGGAGCCCGGCGGCCTATCCGCTGAGCGCGGGTTTGCCCTTCTTGTGGAGCCAGGTGTCGAAGAGACCGCCCAGATCCCTCCCTGTCCGGCTCTCGCAGAGCCGGACGAACGCCTTCGTGTCGGCGTTCCCGTAGCGGTGCTCCTGGACCCAGGCGCGGAGGATGCCGAAGAACTCGCGGTCGCCGACCGCCTCCCGGAGCTTCTGGAGCGCCATCGCGCCCCGGCCGTAGACGGGCGGGTCGGTGAGGTCGCGCGGGGTGGGCGAGTCGGGCGGGAAGTCCCAGATGGTCGTGCCCCCGGGGCCCTTGCTGTTCGGGTCCTCGCCGTCGTAGTAGTCGGTGAAGATCTCCCGCGTCGTACGGCCGCCGCGTTTCTCCTCCCACAGCCATTCGGCGTAGGTGGCGAAGCCCTCGTTGAGCCAGACGTCCCGCCAGGTGCTCGGGGTGACCGCGTTGCCGAACCACTGGTGGGCCAGCTCGTGGACGATCGTGGTGGCGCCGGGGGCGCTCTGGTAGTACGGCTTGGGCTGGGTCTCCAGGGCGTAGCCGACCCGGGCGTTGTGGTCGACGACCCCGCCCGTCGAGGAGAACGGGTACGGGCCGAACAGCCCGCTCTCCCACTCGACGACCTCGGGCAGCAGCTTCACCATGTCCGGCACGGCCGCGGCCTCCTCGGGGGCGGCGGCGATGTAGTACGGCAGCCCGTGCGGCGTCCTGCCGGTCGTCACGGTGAACCGGCCGACGGCGACGGTCGCCAGATAGCTCGCCAGGGGCTCCCCGCTGTGCCAGACGAAGGCGGTCCGGCCGCCGGGCCTGTGCTCCGTCCGGGCGAGCTCGCCGTTGGCGACGGCGGTGTAGCCGTCGGGGACGGTGACGGCGATGTCGTAGGCGGCCTTGTCGGAGGGGTGGTGGTTGCCGGGGAACCAGGCCGTCGAGCCCGCCGGCTCGCCGAGGCCGACCGCGCCGTCGACCGACGCCGAGGAGACCCAGCCCTCGGTCGAGCCGTCCGCGTCGGTGATCTCCTCCGGCCGGCCGCCGTACTCGACGACCGTCTCGAAGGCGGCGTCCTTCCGCAGCGGCGCGGCCGGGCGCACCGTCAGCTCGGCGCCGGCGCGGCGCGTCCGGGCCGGTTTTCCGTCGACGCGGGCGGCGCGGACGGTCAGGCCCTTGAGGTCGAGGTTGAAGGAGGAGAGGTCCTGGGTGGCGCGGGCGCTGATGACGGCGGTGGCCGCGAGGCGGCGGGTGCCGGGGTCGTAGTCGAGGGTGAGTCCGTAGTGGCGGACGTGGTAGCCGCCGTTGCCGAGGCGGGGGAAGAGGGGGTCGCCCACGCCGGCCGCGCCGGGGCGGGGGCCGTGGCCGCCACCGCCGACGCACGCGGTGGCGGCCAGGAGCGCCAGCAGGGCGGACACGGCGGGCCGCCGCGGCCGTGACCTCACCTTCATCGGCGGGCCCTCATCAGAAGGAGGCCCGCTCCAGCCAGTGCTCCAGCACCGCGCGGTCGCCTATGACCTCCACCAGGCCGGTGTCGGCCGGGAGCCGCCGGTAGAACACGCGCAGGAGCTCCGTCAGCGGGCCCCGGACGGCCACGGCCGCCTTCTCGTGCGCCCGGCGCCACTCGACGCTCTCGCCACTGGCGTCGATGAACCACTCGGCGTTCAGCTCCGGCGGGGTGTCCGTGGCGTGGAGGTGCAGGGTGCGCCCGTCCCCCAGCAGCTCCTTGAGCTGCGGCTTCCAGGCCATCGCGAGCGGCGACGTAATGATGTCCAGCCACTCGTCGATGGTGTCCGCGGCGACGTCCTGCTCGATCGTGAACGGGGCACCGGCGGCGGAGGCGGCGTCGGCGCGGTGCATCGCCGTCTCGTGCGTCATCCGGCGAGCCCAGAAGCCCGACGTCCGCTCCCGCCCGAACGTCCACACCGGAACGTCGGGCCCCGCCTCCCGCAGCGCCGCGACCACTTCCTCGGCCCCCTCGGCCAGC
This sequence comes from Streptomyces luteoverticillatus, assembly GCF_003970715.1. Taxonomy (NCBI): domain Bacteria; kingdom Bacillati; phylum Actinomycetota; class Actinomycetes; order Kitasatosporales; family Streptomycetaceae; genus Streptomyces; species Streptomyces luteoverticillatus. The sequence continues at coordinate 2,171,025 of NZ_CP034587.1, forward strand.
CACGCGTCGAGCCCGGCGGCGTCCAGATTCTCGGCCCCGGCGGTGGAATCGAGGGACGGGTCCGGGGTGAAGTCGACGATCCGGTCACGCACCAGCCCCGCCGCCCAGCGGTGGGCGTGGCCGAGGTGCCGCGCCAGTTGGGCGACGGTCCAGTCGGGGCATGTGGGCACAGCGGTATCGACGGGGACGCCGCGCAGGACGGCACGCGTCCGGTCGGTCTGGGCGAGGATCTCCGAACAGTAACGGTCATGGCTCAGAAGGGTCATGACGCCACTTTAGGGCGGGGGTATGACAACGCACAGGGCGCGGGGGCCCGTTCGGGCGTCAGCTCCCTCCGCCCTTCTGGACGTCGGAGAACGACGGCACCTTGTCGGTGACCGGGGCGCCCGCGCTCCTGCCCGCGTCCTTGACGCTCGTGACGACCTTGTCGAAGTCGTTGATGTCGGCGTCCCCGGCCTCGCCCTTGCGGAGCTTGGTCCCCAGCCCCTTGAGGGACTCGATGCCGGCGGTCACCGGGGCCAGGGCCTTGCTGAGCGTCGGGTCGCCCTTGGCGTTGTTGACGGCGGCCTTGAGCCGGTTGTACGCGAACGTACCGGCCAGGCCCGCCTTGACCAGCGAGCCGGTGCGGCCGTCGGCGCCCTTCTTGAAGGCGCCGTTCCGGAAGGGCTTGACGATCCACTGGTAGGTGGCGCCGGCGGCCAGTCCCGCGTTGGTGACGAAGCGGGTCTTGGCGAACTTCTGGCGTTCCGCCGAGCCGGTGGCGGTGGGACTGGGCTCGCCGCCCTGCGTCCCGCTCTTCGCGGTCTTGCCGCCGCCGCAGGCCGTGCCGGTCAGGAGCAGGCCACAGGCCAGGAGCAGGGCGACGGCCGCCCGGCGGGCGCGCTGGGACACGGATACCTCCCGGGGGTGGTCCCCCTCAGGGTCGCCCACCCCGTGCGGTTCCGCCACCGGTTCACGCCCAACGGTGCCGACAGCGTTCTCCCCCACGCCGGCCCCGCCCGCGTCAAAGATTTCGTCCGGCACACCGAGCGGGCCGGCCCCGGCGTCGGCCCGTCAGCCGTCGCAGCAGTCGGGCTCCAGGCCGGACGGCAGGCGCTCGCCGCCGAAGACCGCCGTCGTCGCCTCGTCGCCGCCGAGGGCGGCGACGGCGAGCAGCAGGGAGCCGGCCGTCCACGTCGTGCGCTCCTCGGGCCAGACCGCCTTGTCCTCGAAGACGTAGCCCGTCCAGTACATGCCATCCTCGGCGCGCAGGTGCTGGATCCACTGGAGGATGTCCACGGCGCGGTCGGACTCGCCCATCGCCCACAGGGCCAGCGCCAGTTCGCAGCTCTCGCCGCCGGTGACCCAGGGGTTGGGGACGACGCAGCGGACACCGAGACCCGGGACGACGAAGTCGTCCCAGCGCTCCTCGATGCGCTCCTTGGCCGCCGGGCCGGTCAGGGCGCCGCCGAGGACCGGGTAGTACCAGTCCATGGAGTAGCGGCTCTTGTCGAGGAAGCGCTCCGGGTGGTGGCGTATGGCGTGGGCCAGGAGGCCGGCGGCCAGCTCCCAGTCCGGCTGCGGCTCCTCGCGGTGCTCGGCGATGGCGAGCGCGCAGCGCAGCGCCTGGTGGATGGAGGAGGAGCCGGTGAGCAGGGCGTCGGTGACGTCCGTGCCGTCGTCCTCCCGCTTCCAGCCGATCTGGCCGCCCGGCTGCTGGAGCCGCAGGACGAACTCGACGGCGGCGAAGACGGTCGGCCACATGCGGTCGAGGAAGGCGTCGTCGCCGGTGGAGAGGTAGTGGTGCCAGACGCCGACGGCGACGTAGGCGACGAAGTTCGTCTCGCGGGAGCGGTCGGCGGGCCGCGCCGCGTCGCCGTCGGCGTAGGCGGCGTACCAGGAGCCGTCGGGGTTCTGGTGGTCGGCGAGCCAGCGGTAGGCGGCCTCGGCGCGGGAGCGCTCACCGGCGGCGTCCAGGGCCATGGCGGCCTCGACGTGGTCCCAGGGGTCGAGGTGGTGGCCGGTGAACCACGGTATGGCGCCGTCCGGGCGCTGGACGGCGGCGATGCCGGCGACGGTGCCGGCCGCCTCCTCGGCGGTGAGGACGCCCGGCAGGACGAGGCGTTCGGTGCGGCCGGGGCCGCTGAAGGCGGTCACTTGGCGGCGTCCTCGGGCAGGTGCGGCTTGGTCGCGTAGGCGACGAAGCTCTTGCCGATGACGGGGTTGAGCAGCTGCTCGGCGACGCGCGTGGCGGCGGGCTTCTTCATGATGTCCCAGACCAGCAGCTTGTGGTACGCGCGGACGGGCAGCACCTTGTCGTTGTCGACGCCGAAGGCGCACTTGAGCCACCAGTAGGGGCTGTGGAGGCCGTGGGCGTGGTGGGTGCCGTAGGGCTCGAGGCCGGCCTCGGTCATCTTGCGGAGGAGTTCGTCGGCCTTGTAGATGCGGATGTGGCCGCCCTCGACCTCGTGGTACGCGTCGCTGAGCGCCCAGCAGATCTTCTCCGGGCCGTAGCGGGGCACGGTGACGGCTATCCGGCCGCCGGGCTTGAGGACGCGCACCATCTCGGCGAGCACGCCCTTGTCGTCCGGGATGTGCTCCATGACCTCGGAGATGATGACGACGTCGAAGCTCGCGTCGGGGAAGGGCAGGGCGAGGGCGTCGCCCTCCATGGCGGTGGCGGTGGCGCCCTCGGGGGCCTCCCCGGCCTCCTTCATGGCGGCGAACCACTTGGCGACCTCGCGGATCTCGTCCGCGTTGCGGTCGAGGGCGACGACCCGGGCCCCGCGCCGGTAGCACTCGAAGGCGTGGCGGCCCGCGCCGCACCCGAGGTCGAGGACGCGGTCGCCTGCGGCGAGCGGGAAGCGGGAGAAATCGACGGTCAGCACGGAGTGTTCACTTTCTCGTGGGTTCGGCACCGCCGGGCACGTTGACGGTGGTTGCGCGCCGTTGCGGCGGGAGGGGTGCCCCCACCGCCGCGGCGCCGGCCGGCCCCCGCCGGCGTCATCCGGCGGTGCCCGACCGGCCCGGCGTCGCTCCGGCCCGCGCGATCGCCGCGCGATAGTGCTCGGCCGTCCCGATCGCCGCCTGCCGCCAGGTGAACCTGGCCAGGACGCGTTCCCGTCCCGCCGCCCCCAGGCGCCGCCGCAGGTCCGCGTCGCCGAGGAGCCGGGAGAGCCCGGCGGCCAGCGCGTCCGCGTCGCCCGGCGGCACCGCCAGGCACGTCTCGCCGTCGGGCCCGGCGACCTCGGGGATCGCTCCCCCGGTCGTGGCCACCAGCGGGGTGCCCGTGGCCATGGCCTCGGCGGCCGGCAGCGAGAACCCCTCGTACAGCGACGGCACGCACGCGACCTGCGCCGAGCGGACGAGGTCGACGAGCTCCTCGTCCGTGATGCCCTTGACGAACTCGACGGCGTTCTCCAGGCCGTGGCGGCGGATCGCCGTCGCCACCGGCCCGTCCTCGGCACGCTTGCCGACGACGACCAGGTGGGCGTCCGGATGCCGGGCGCGGACCGGGGCGAGCGCGTCGATCAGGTGGACGAGGCCCTTGAGCGGGACGTCCGCGCTCGAGGTGGTGACGATCCGCCCCGGCACCTCGGCGACGGCCGGATCCGGCGAGAAGAGATCGGTGTCGGCGCCGATGTGGACGACGTGGACCCGGTCCCGGCGCACCCCGAGGTGGTCGACGATCTCCTGGCGGGAGGAGCCGGAGACGGTCAGCACGGACGGCAGCCGCCTGGCGACACGTTTCTGCATGCGGGTGAACGCGTACCAGCGGCGCACGGACGCCCGGCGCTTCCAGTCCTTCGCGGCGTCCAGCTCCAGCTGCCGGTCGACGGTGATGGGGTGGTGGACGGTGGTGACGAGCGGCGCGCCGATGGCGCCGGGGCCGCCCAGGAGCCCGTAGCCGAGGGTCTGGTTGTCGTGGACGACGTCGAAGTCGCCGCGCCGGGCGGCGAGGTGGCGGCGGGCGCGCAGCGAGAACGTCAGCGGCTCGGGGAAGCGTCCGGCCCACATGGTGCCGACCTCCAGGAGGTCGATCCAGTCGCGGTACTCGTCGCGGCCCGGGGTGCGAAAGGGGTCCGGCTGCCGGTAGAGGTCGAGGCTGGGGAGCTCGGTGAGCGGGACGCCCTCGTCGAGGACGGGGTAGGGCTGGGCGCCGATGACCTCGACGGAGTGGCCGAGGCGGGCGAGCTCGCGGGAGAGGTGGCGGACGTAGACGCCCTGGCCGCCGCAGAAGGGGTTGCCCTTGTAGGTGAGCATCGCGATGCGCAGCGGTGAATCGCCACGCGCGGGGTCGCCCCCGGCCGGGAGGCTGCTGCGGGCTCGCGTGACCGATGCCTCCGTGGCCTCAGCGGTCACTCCGGCCTCCTTCTCGCTGGCTGTTCCGCCGGAGCGTAACGGGTCGCGCTAATCTAGAACAAGTTTCAGACTGGGTCGTCAGAAGCTTGAATCTACCGGGATGTCAGGGGACCGAAAGAGCACCGCCGGGTGATTCGCGCCACGACCCGACCCCTGTCATGCTGTGCCGTCCAAGGCCCCCGGCAAGGCCCCCCGGGTGCCGCCGGACGGAGTGTTGCACGACACGATGAAACGGGACATATGACGATGGAATCCAGGACGACGGAACCCACGTCGGCGGAGTCCACGTCGGCCGCGCCGCCCCTCGAGCCCGCCCCGGCCGCGCCCGCGCCGCCCTCGCCCGCGCCGCCCTCGCCCGCGCCGCCCTCGTCCGCGCCTGCCCTGACCGCGCGTCAGGAGGCCCGGCGCCGCCGGATCCTCCAGGCCACCACCCGGCTGGCGAGCCGCGGCGGCTTCGACGCCGTCCAGATGCGGGAGGTCGCCGAGTCCTCGGGCGTCGCCCTCGGCACGCTCTACCGCTACTTCCCGTCCAAGGTCCATCTGCTCGTCGCCATCATGCGCGACCAGCTGGAGCAGCTCCACGCCGCGCTGCGCGAGCGCCCCCCGACGGAGGACGACCCGGCCGCGCGCGTCGCGCAGACCCTGATGCGGGCGTTCCGCGCGATGCAGCGCGAACCGCATCTGGCCGACGCCATGGTGCGCGCCCTGACCTTCGCCGACCGGTCGGTGAGCGCCGAGGTGGACACGGTCTCCCGGCTGACCACCACCATCATCCTGGACGCCATGGGCCCGGCGGGCCCGCCCACCCCGGCCCAGCTGTCGGCCGTCCGCGTCATCGAGCACACCTGGCACTCGGCGCTGATCACCTGGCTGTCGGGGCGGGCGTCCATCGCGCAGGTGCGGATCGACATCGAGACGGTCTGCCGCCTCATCGGCCCGGGGCCGTCGCGCCAGGCGCACGGCACCCGGAGTTGAGGCGGACCCGACCTGCCCCCTACGCCCTTACGCCCCCCGGGTAGCGGGTAACTGCACCCGGAGCGATGGCTCGCGCCGGTATGAATTTACTGGCGTGTCCGAGGCTTTTCGCCACACGGAGCGGGAGAGGCAGACCGTGATACGGGTCCTTCTGATACACGACACCTATCTGCTGCGCATGGCACTGGCGGCACTCCTCGGCAGAGAACCGGACCTGGACGTGTTCTCGACCTCCTGGCGGGGCGCGGCCACCGCGGCCCGTACGACACGACCCGATGTGTGCGTGGCCGACATGGACAGCCCGGACGCGGTCGAGTGCGTGAACCTCCGGGCGGGGGAGGCGCGGACCGGGGACGGGCGATGTCCGGAAGGCGGTGGCGGCGAACGGGCCGCCGCCCGGCCCGTCCTGCTGGCGCTGACGACCACCGGACGCCCCGGCCCGCTGCGTCGCGCCTATGAGGCCGGCGCCCTGGGCTACCTCAGCAAAAACGCTTCTCCTGACCGGCTGGTCGAAGGCATACGGCATGTCGCGAAGGGCGAGCGCTACATCGACGAGACCCTCGGCTTCGGCTTCCTCCAGGCGGCCGAGATACCCCTGACCCGGCGGGAGCTGAGCGTGCTCTCACTCGCCGCCGAGGGCGCCTCCGTCGGCGAGATCGCGCGCAGCCTCCACCTGTCGAACGGAACCGTGCGCAACTACATGGCCGCCATCACCCGGAAGACCGGGGCCCGCAACCGGGTGGACGCGATCCGCATCTCGCGCGGCGCCGGCTGGGTGTGAGGAACGCTGTCCCCCGCCCATCAGCTCCCGGTACGGCGCCGAACGCGCCATGAGCTCCCGGTGCGTGCCGGCGACCGTACCGGGACCGTCCATGACCAGCACGCGATCCGCGCGCCGGGCCGAGCCCGCGCGGTGCGCGACGACCACGAGGGTCCCGCCGGGGCGCGCCGCGAAGGCGCCCTCGGCGCGCGCCTCGGCGGCGGGGTCCAGATGGCAGGCCGCCTCGTCCAGCAGCGCCACGGGGGCCGGCGAGAGGTACGCGCGGACCAGCGCGATCAGTTGCCGCTCCCCCGCCGAGAGCTCGTCCGGCGTCACGGGTGCGTCCAGCCCGCCCAGCCGCCGGACGAGCGCGTCAGCGCCGATCGCCTCGGCGGCGGCCAGCACCTCGCGCTCGCCGACGGGGTCGTCGCGCAGGTAGCGCAGGTTGTCGCCGACGGTGCCGGAGAAGACGTACGCCTCCTGCGGGATGAGCACGCGCCGTGCCGCCGCCCCCTCGGCACGCGCCGCCGCGCCGCCCACCCGCACCTCGCCGGACGACGGCTCCAGCAGCCCCGCGATCAGCCCCGCCAGCGTGGACTTGCCCACGCCGCTCGGCCCGACGACGACCAGCCGCGTGCCGGGCGGAAGGGTGAGGTCGAGGTCGCGGACGACGGGCTCGGCGTGGGCGCCGTAGCCGAAGGTGACGCGGCGCAGTTCGACGGCGGGGGCGGCGGGGTCGGTGGTGGGCCCTGGAGCAGTGGTGGATGTCGGCTCCGGGGCCGCCGCCGTCAGCCTCCGGACGACCACCGCCAGCCGTGAACCGCTCGCGCCCAGCCCGTGGATGAGGCTCTGGAGCGCGGGCAGCAGCGACTGCGTCAGGTATGCCAGCGCGCCGACGAGCGCGCCCGCGGTCACCCCGTGATCCAGCAGCCAGGGCGTCGCGACGAGCAGCGGCACGACGGGGAAGCGGCCCGCGAGGGCCAGGGCCGCCGCCCTCGCCACGGACCAGCGGGCGAGGTCGGTCGAGGCGCGGAGCTCGGCTTCGACGAGCGCGCCCGTGTCCGTCCGTACGCGTGCCTCGCCGCCGCCCGCGGCGATGTCGCGCAGGCCCGCGCACGCCTCGCCGCACGACTGCGCCAGCGCCTCGTCGGCGACCAGGAACGCCTCCTGGCGGCGGGCCAGCGGCCGCAGCGTCGCGAGGAACAGCCCGAGGCCGAGGAGGAGCGGCGGTACGACGACGGCGAGGAGGACGGGCGCGAGCAGGAACAGGCCCACCAGGGCGCCGGCGGCCGTGAAGACGAACGAGCGCGTCACCATCACCAGGCCGGCGAACGTGTCGCGGGCGATCTCCACTTGGTGGGTGAGCCGGGAGACGGCGGCGGCGTCGCCGTCTCCCAGCGCGCGGGTCACGACGCGGCGGACGAGCGCGTCCCGGAAGGGCTCCACCAGCGCGGCCACCCCCCGGAAGGTCCGCCCGGTGCCGTAGGCGCCGACGACGACGGCGAGCGCGGCGGCCGCGAGCCAGAGCAGGCCGGTGGCCGGGCGACCGGCCAGGAAGCCGGTGTCGAGGGCGCGGGCGAGGGCGTAGCCGGTGGTGAGGGTGTGGGCGGCCTCGACGACGGACCAGGCGGCGAGGGCCGCGAGGACGCGGCGCTGCTTTGACAGGTGGGTCAGGAGCGGGTGGTTCGGCACCGCCGGGTACCTCCGATTCGGTTGCGCGCCGTGGGGGTGGGGGTGGGGTGGGTACCCCGTCACCCCTCGAACACCGCCCGGTACTCCGGCAGCCGCCGCCACAGCTCCGCATGCGGGCCGACGGCCCGCACTCTCCCCCCGTCCAGCCAGGCGACGCGGTCGGCCCGTTCCGCCGTCGCGAGCCGGTGCGCGACGATCAGCCGCGTGCGGGCGGCGACGTCGTGCAGCAGCGCGTCGGCCACCCGCGCCTCCGTGACCGAGTCGAGGCTGGACGTCGCGTCGTCCAGGATCAGCAGCCGCCCCGCGTGGGCGAAGGCGCGGGCGAGGCCGAGGCGTTGGGCCTCGCCGCCGGAGAGGGGCGCGGCCGCGCACGCCGTGTCGTAGCCGTCCGGCAGCCGCCGTACGAAGTCGTCCGCGCACGCCGCGCGGGCGGCGTCGACGACGGCCTCGGGCGGGGGCGTGAACGAGCCGAAGGCGAGCGTCCCGCCGATCGTGCCGCCGAGCAGCGCCGGGCGGGCGAAGGCGTAGCCGACCTGGCGGCGCAGTTCGTCGTGGGCGAGCTCGCGCAGCGGGACCCCGTCGAGGGTGATCTCGCCCGCGTCGGGATCGGCGAGGCGGCCGGCCAGTTCGGCGAGGACGGACTTGCCCGTGCCGGAGCGGCCGACGACGGCCGTCGTCGAGCCGCCCGGTACGACGAGGTCCACCCCGCGCAGCACCGTCCGCCCGCCGCGCTCGGCGCCGACGCCGCGCAGCCGCAGCGTCCCGTCGCCGTCGGCGGGCAGCCGCCGGGTGCCGTGCACGGTCGGCGGCAGGGCGTGGACCTCGGCCAGGCGGCGCGCGGCGGTACGCCCGTGGACCAGCGCCCCCAGGTGCCCGACGAGCATGCCGACGCCCGTCGCGAGGACCGCGTAGCGGGACGCCGCCAGCAGGTCGCCGACGCTCAGCCTGCCCCGCGACAGCTCCAGCCCGGCGACGGCGAGGACGGCGATCTGGAGCAGCGGCACCAGGGCCGTCGCCTGGGCGGAGGAGCGGCCCTGCACCCGCCACATGCGGTGGCCGTGGCGGGAGAGGCCGGGGAGAGGTTCGAGGACGCGGTCCCGTTCGCGGGCGGCCGTGCCGGCGGCCGCGATGGTCCGGGCGCCGCCGACGGCCTCCATCAGCCGCCCGGCGAGCTCGCCCTGCAGGCGCTGGTAGCCGGCGAGGCTGTCGGTGGAGGCGCGGGTGAACGTCCGCAGCAGCAGCACGAGCAGCGGCGCGCCCGCGAGGAACACGAGGGCGAGCCACGGGTCGAGGAGGGCGAGCGCGACGATGCCGCCGACCGGGCCGACGACGGCGGTGACGGTGCCGGCGACGGTCGCCGGGGCCGTGCCGGCCTGGGCGGCGTTGCCGACGAGCCGGGTGACGAGGTCGCCCGGCGTCATCCGGGCCGCGGCCCGGGGGCCCGCCGCGAGGACGTGGCCGAGCGCGGCGCGGCGCAGCAGGGCGGTGGTGCGGGCGGTGGTGGTGGCGGTGAGGAACTCGCCGAGCGCGTCGAGGACGGCGGGGACGCAGACGAGGGCGGCGCACAGGAGGACCCAGCGGTGGGTCGTGCCGTCGCGCCCGTGCCCCCCGATCAGCAGGTCGAGGGTGTGCCCGAGCACGGCGGGCAGCAGCAGAGCGGCGCCCGTGCTCGCGGTGGCGATCAGGACGAGGGCGGTGGTGCGGGGGGCGGTGGTGCGGAGGGTGGTGAGGAGGAGGTGGTCGCCGCGGCGCGTCGCCTCGTGCGGTGCCGTCGAGGTCATGCGGTCGTCCTCCATGTACCGGGGGTGGGTCCGGCACCGCCGGGCCGGTAGGGGGGTGGCTGGACGCCGTGGCGGCGGAGTGGGGCCCCGGTCCCGCCCTTTCGCCGTTTCCCGGGGCTGCCGCCCCGGCCCCCGCGGCCCGAGGGCTTCGCCCCGGGCCCGGGTGGGCCCTCCCTCCGGGGGAGGGCCCACCCTGAGCGGTCACCCGCGAGCGTGAGTCGTCACAGGCACAGCAGCACGCTGGCCGTGCTGATGCACGAGAGCAGGCTGACCGTGCTCTGCCCGCCGCCGCCGTGGCCACCGTCGTGGCTGTCGGACTCCATGTTCTGCAGGTCGAGAAGCGCCATGGTTCTGATTCCTTTCGTGGGGACGGAAGTGAACAGGTGGAACGGTTGGTCACGACTCCACGACGAGGTGGAGCCGGCTCTGGGGCCCCCGTGGGGGCGGGAGGAAGGGCAGCCCGGCGTCGCCCTGGAGGGAGCCGAGCGCGAGCAGACAGCCCGCCGTGCCCGTGGCGAGGTCCATCGACAGCCGCATCATCTGACTGCCCGGGAAGGCAAGTTCGCCCTGGTAGGGGATGCCGTACCAGCCCAGGGCGGCCACTTGGGCGGCCAGGTCGGCCGAAGCGGTCCCCGGCGTCGTCGTGCGGCCGAGGTGCCAGATCATTCCGGCGCGGCCCTGGAAGAGGCCGGGGTGGGCGTAGAAGCGGGACCGGGCGGCGGTCAGGATCGCGGCGCGGGCCTCGGTGAGGTCCTCGTCCGGGTCGGGGACGTGGGCGAGGTAGTCGTCCAGGACGGCGCCGATGCCGACGCTGCCGTCACCGAGGTAGGGCATGGTCCGCCAGCCCTCGTCGACGTCGAGGGCGCCGTTGGCGGTGCGGACGCAGCGCGCGAGGTCGGCGCGCAGGGCGTTGCCTGCGAGGTCGAGGAGGGCGGGCGCGCCGGTGCGCTCGTACAGCCGGAGGAAGAGGAGGGCGGAGCCGGTGGCGCCGCGCATCAGACCGGCGCGCTGCCCCTGACCACCGTCGGCGGCGAGCCGGTCGGCCAGCAACTGGGCCGCCTCCACCGCGCGTTCGTGGAAGTGGCGCTCGCCCGTCGTGCGCGCCAGATCGTCGAGGTGCAGGCCGATGCCGGCGAGCCCGCCGCGCAGACCGGACGTGAGGCGTTGCCACTTCTCGCCGAGAAGGGTGGCGGTCAGGTCGAGGGCGCGCCGGGTGTGGCCGAGGCGGTGGAGGACGTGGGCGACGCCCGCGAGTCCGTCGTAGAGGCCGAGCGGGGTGCCGGGCGGGGTCGCGCCGGGGTCGGTGTGGGCGAGCAGCCAGCGTTCGCCCTGCTCGTAGCGGTCGGCGCCGGTCTCGGCGAGCGCGTACAGGACTCCGGCGGCGCCGTGGGCGAGGCCGAGGCCGCCGCCCTCGGAGAACTGGGCGATGTCCCCGGGGAAGAGCCGGTCGTCGCGCTCGGGTGTGGCGGAGGCGAGGATGGCGCGGACCATGGAGTCGCGGGCGGCGGGCCAGTCGTCCGTAGGGGGGAGGACCGTGGCCGCCACGGGCCCGGCGGACACCGGGCCCACCATGGCGGGACCGGACGGCGCGGCGGCACCACCGGACGCCTCCCGCGTGATCTCGGCGACGGCCTCGTCGAGGAACTCCCGCGGTACGGCGGGGAAGTGCTCGGCGATGATGTCGGCGAGGTGCGCGGCCTTCGCCCGGTCGATGACGAAGAGCGTGGTGACGGGCAGGAACAGCGCGATCCGCAGGCAGGCGAGGGCGTAGCGGTCGACGTCGGTGCCGGTGCGGTCCGGTGGGGCGAAGAAGCCGGGGTGGGCGACGATCTGCCGGCCGCCCTCGGTGGCGGGCGCGGCGGCCTCGAAGTCGATGAGGGTGACGGACTCCTCGTCGGGCCCGACCATGATGTTGAACATGTGGAGGTCGTTGAAGACCACGCCCCGGGAGTGGACGGCTTCGACGGCTCGTTCCACCCCTCGGTGGATCCGCAGGGCCCAGGCGGTGTAGTCGGCGACGGCGGCCGGGTCGGGGTCGGCGGCGAGCAGCGGGTGGCGTTCGCCGAAGAAGGAGTTGAGGGGGCGGCCCTCGACGAAGTCCATGACGAGGAAGCGGTGGTCGCCGATGGTGAGCCAGTCGCGGACGCCGGGGGCGACGCCGAGGCCGGCGAGCCGGTCGAGGGCGTCCTTCTCGCGTTCCAGCCGGGCGATGGCGTCGGCGCCGTCGGCGGCGAGCCCGGCGTGCGGGCGGGCCTCCTTGAGGACGACCCGCGAGCCGTCGCGGGTGTCGGTGCCCCGGTAGACGCCGCCGCCGTTGGAGAAGTGCAGGGCCTTCTCGATGCGGTAGGGCAGGTCGGCGACGGTGGTCGCGTTGCGGGCGGCCAGGTGGGGCTCCAGGAACGGAGGCAGGGTCACCCACGCGGGCACCTGGAAGGCGGGGTCGCGCGGGTCGGGGACGAGCGTGCCGTCCGCGCCCTCGATGGCGGGCACGAGGCTGCCGCGCGCGTCGACGCAGTAGCGGCGGGCGAAGGCGCCGTAGCGCACGTACAGCGGCCCGTCGTGCCAGCGCAGGTCGGTGAGGATGTACGGGCCCGGGCGCCCGCCGAGGATCCCTTCCAGGTCGGTGAGGACGGTGCGCAGGCTGTCCTCGTCGGCGGGGTAGATGGTGACGAACTTTCCGCTGGCGTCGCGGGGCGCGTACTTGTTGTTGCGGAGGTGGAGCAGGTGGGGCGCGGGGACGAACTTGAACGGGATGCCCCGGGGGACGCAGTAGTCCCAGACGTCGGCGGCGGTCTTGTCGGCGCCGTCCGCCGTGGCCGACACATGGATCTTCCAGCCTTGCGCGGGCTGCCGTCCGTCCGCGCCGAGGGGCGCGAGGTGGAGCCAGTCGCCGTTGCGCCCGCTCGTCCACCCCTCGGGCACGGGCCGCCGGGCGGTTTCGAACAAAGCGTCCTCGACCCGGCCGCCGTCCGCACCGGAGGCCGGGCGGGACAGCCGGTCCGGGATCTCGTAGAAGTGCCTGTCGGCCAGGCAGTAGACCTCGTACCGCTTTTCCATCGGCCCCCCTTGAGCTGCGACGGGAAGAGATTTCCACGCCACGGGGGGCCGGGACAGTCGCATCTGTCATGAACGTGCAGTGCGGAACGCATGCGTAAACATATGTACGGACCAGGGCGAACGCAGGTCGGCCCAGGGGCCCGGGGGGTTCAACGGAAGGCGGCGGCATTCTCCGCAGCCCACTGCCGGAACGGTCTGGCCGGGGAGCCGGTGACCTGTGAAACCGTGTCGCGCACCGTCAGTATCTCGTCGTTGACGTCCCCGCCCATGACGTCGAGTACCGCGTCCGCGGCCTCGTCCCCGAAGACGGCGGCCATCCGGGCGTGCGCCTCCTGCCGGCTGATCTCGGCAAAGGGCACCTCCCGCCCCAGCACTGCCGCGATGGCCTCGGCCTGCTGCCGGGCAGTCACCGGCTCCGGACCGGTCAGGGCATACGTCCGCCCGTGGTGGCCGGGCTCGGTCAGCGCCACCCGTGCCACCGACGCGATGTCCGCGGGGTGGATCGTGGGAAGTCCGGTGTCCGCGTAGGGTGCGCGGACCGTCTCGTGTTCACGGATCGACGCCGCCCACATCAAGGAATTCGAAGCGAATTGCGTCGGCCGCAGGATCGTCCAGGCCATGCCGCTGTCCTTGAGGAGTCGCTCGACCGCCAGGTTCTCGCCTGCGGGGCCGAGGTGCGGATGGGTCTGGACGGTAATGGACGACACGAGCACCACGTGCTCCACACCCGCCTGCCGGGCGGCCTCGAGGATGTCGGCATCCGAGCCCAGACGCGACACGAGGAACAGCGAGCGCACCCCGTCCAACGCGGGCTTCAATGACGCCGTGTCCGCGAAGTCACCTTCAACGGCCTCGACCCCTTCGGGGAACACGGCCCTCGCGGCGTCACGGGTGAGCCCTCTCAGCGGCCCGGCGCCACACGCCTGCAGCTCCTTGAGCAGCGCGCTTCCCACATTCCCGGTGGCTCCCGTTACGAGAATCACGAGCGTCTTCCCCCCGTCGTCAGATGATCAACTGGAGTACACGCTAGAACCTCAATCGCGCTTCAGGTCAAGGCGACCCCCGGCGGTCACCTATTGCCGCCGTTTCCGGACAGTTCGTTCGGCCTGCAGCTGGGGCCGTTCATGATGACCTGGTGACCGTGGCCTTCGACCTGACACATGACATACGTTTCGGCGTGATCAACATTTCAGGAGCAAGCAATGTCTCTCTTCATCCCCGACTTCGACGAAACCGTCGTCATACGCGCCGCTGACGCCGAATTGACCGGCGCGGGCGGCCCGGTGACCAACCAGCTGCTCGTCGACAGCTCCGCCACGGGTGGCGCGCTCTCCAGCATGCGTGTCACCCTCGGCAAGGGCGCGAACGGCGCCCGTCCGCACCACCACGGCAAGTCCGCCGAGATGTTCTACGTCCTCGACGGCACCGCCCAGCTGCTGTCCGGCGATCAAGTGGTCACCGCGGAGCGCGGAGACGTGGTCGTCGTACCGCCCGGCACGCAGCATGCCTTCGCCGCCGCGCCCGGCGAGATCGCGGACATGCTCGTCATCATCACGCCCGGGGTGGAGCGCTTCGAATACTTCCGCCACCTCGAGCGCATCCGCTACGGCAAGGTACCGCCGGAGAGCCTTCTCGAAGTCCAGGAACTGTACGACTCCTACTTCGGGACCAGCGCGGTCTGGGACGCCGCGCGCGGATAACGACGGCAAGGTCCTGCTGCCGCACCGTCCGGCCGACGACCACCTCGGCCACTTCGACTACCGATCCGGCAGCGGACGCGCCACCCGCGTCCAGCGCGGTCCGGGCCGTCCTCGACACCTGGCGCCACCAGGCCGCCTGACCGGCCCCCGAGCCCGGGGCGGGCCCCGGCGAGATGAGGTCTCGCCGGGGTTCTCCCGTTCCGCGACGGCTACGGGCGGCCTCGGCCGACCGGGGCCGCCTCTACGGTCTCTCTGTGGAGGATCTCCTTGCAGTGCCGCTCCCACGCCCTACGGTACGAGGCGGCGTGTCCGGGGTAGCCGAGCTCCTCGGCCTGGTCGACGGCGCTCCGGTAGCGGGCGCAGACACCGCACTCCTCCCGGGTCGGCCAGGAGAGCGGGCCGCCGGTGTGGGGTACGGGGGGTGCCGCCGGCAGGCCGGGGAAGGGGCGCGGGGCGATCACGGGGGCGGTCGCCGTCTCGGCGCTCCTATGGCGGCTCGCCCGGCGCAGGAGGCGGCGGGCCAGCCTGACGAGCCCCCTCACGTCGCGTCTCCGGCGTCCGGCTTCTCGCCGTCACCGTCGTCCGGGGCGACGACGGCCTCCGGCGGTTCCACGACGAGCGGGTGCCGGGCCTTGAGCCGCTGCTGAAGCGTCGGTCGCGGCAGGGGCGGAAGCGGCGGGGGCATGGCGGTACCGGGGAAGTAGGGCATGCGGCAGCTCCGTGTGAGCGGATGCGAGTGGAAGTCGCCGGGCGAGCGATCGCGTGACGCGTGTCGCCTCGACTCAGCCAGCATGCCCCTGCGCACAGAGCCCGTGCAACATTGGGGCGCCAATCCCCAGAGAATGAAAGTCTGTTCTATCGACTTGCACACCCACGTCGCGACAGACTGCACCCAGATTGAATGCCAGAGCACCCAACCCACTTGGCCATGAGCCCTGTTGCCCCACCAACTGACCCAACTCAGTTCCCCAGGAACCCAGTAGTCGACAGAAAGGCGAAACAAAGGAATGCCGACCGTGCCGCTGGTCCCCACGCTCCGCCGTCGACGCCTCGGCGAAGCACTCCGCCGTTTTCGCAACGAAACCGGCCTCACCATCGAGCAAGCCGCTGCCCTCATGGGATGGGACAACAGCAAGCTCTCCAGAATCGAGAACGCCAAGATCCACATCCGCCCAGTCGAGGCCGCCAAGCTTCTCGGCGTCTACGGCGTGGATGCGCCGGACGTCCTCATGGCGATCGAGGCCCTGGCCAGAGACGCGGGCAAGAGGGGCTGGTGGACGACCTACGGAAGCGTGGTCGACGCGCACATCAAGGACTATCTGTCACTGGAATCGGATGCCGAGAGCACCCGCGTCTGCTCCATGAACCTGATTCCCGGCCTGCTGCAGACAGGCGGCTATGCCCGGGAGTTCATCGCCGCCTCATCGTTCTGGCGCCCTCAAGAGGAAGTCAACGCCCTCGTCGAGGTCCGCAAGGCGCGCCAGTCCGTACTCACCGCCCGCGACGGCAGGCCGCCACTGAACTTCTGGGCCGTCATCCACGAGTCGGTACTGCACCAGCGCTTCGTGTCCCAGCCGTCCCTCATGCGCGAGCAACTGCGACATCTGCTGGACATGGCCGCCCTGCCGAACATCACCATCCAGCTCATGCCCATGGCGATGACACCGCACCCCGGCATGATCAGCCTGTTCGAAGTGGTCCGATTCCCCGCTCCGTGGCCGACGGTCGTCCTCACGGAGAACTTGATGGGTGGGCAGTTCGTCGAGGGTACGGAGCACGTAGGAATCTTCGAGAAGGCGTTCGAGCGCATCGTCGCCGCCGCGCTTCCCGTGGACGACTCACGCGAGATCATCAAAACCATCATGCAGAAGGACTAGAAATGGACCGCAAGGAAGACCTCTACGGCCTCGATCTTTCAGGAGCCATCTGGCGCAAGTCGCCCGACAGCAATGGCGGCCAGTCATGCGTCGAGATAACCGACCTCCCCGGCGGGGGCGTCGCCGTCCGCGACTCGAAGAACCCCGACCGGCCCGACCTGCGCTACACCGCCGACGAGTGGAACGCCTTCCGCTCAGGCGTCATCAACGGCTCCCTGTAGCCGAGAGCGCTACTCCTCCGGCGGGAACACCGCCTCCCCCGTGCCGAGCACCCGGATGGTGACGGCCTCCACGGGGCAGCACTCCGCCGCGCCGAGCACCGCCTCGGATGGCGCCGTCGACTCCCCCACCGGGTGGGAGCGACGGCGCTCGTCCAGCCGGAACGCCCCCGGGGCGATGCCCGCGCACTGGCCCGAGCCGACGCACCGCGTCCGGTCGACGGTCACGTGCCAGCGGAGGTCATCCACCGCCCGTCCCCTTCGGGAGGTGGATGGTCTTCTGCTCCAGGTACTCGGCGTAACCCTCGGGCCCGCCCTCCCTCCCCAGTCCGGAGTCCTTGTAGCCGCCGAAGGGGCCGAACAGGTCGAGGCTGAAGGTGTTCACGGAGTACGTGCCCGTGCGCACCCGGCGGGCGACCTCCAGGCCGCGTTCGAGGTCGGCGGTCCAGACGCTGCCGGAGAGCCCGTAGTCGGAGTCGTCGGCGATGGCGATCGCCTCTTCCTCGTCGTCGTAGGGCAGCAGGCAGACGACGGGCCCGAAGATCTCCTCGCGGGCGACCCGCATGGTGTTGGTGACGTCGCCGAAGAGGGTCGGCTCGACGTACCAGCCCGTCGGCAGCCCGGCGGGGCGGCCGCCGCCGGCCAGGACGGACGCGCCGTCGAGGCGGCCGAGCCGGATGTAGTCGAGCGACCGCTCGCGCTGGCGGCGCGCGACCAGCGGGCCGACCTGGGTGGCGGGGTCGAGCGGATCGCCGACCAACAGCGCGGTGGCCGCTGCCGCGAGGCGCTCGGCGAGCTCGGCGTAGTGGGCGCGGGGGGCGAGGACGCGGGTCTGCGCGACGCAGGCCTGGCCGTTGTTCATCCAGGCGCTGGGCACGATGCCGGCGACGGCGGCGTCCAGGTCGGCGTCGGGCAGGACGATCGCGGCGGACTTGCCGCCCAGCTCCAGGGTGACGCGGGTGAGGTTGCGGGAGGCGACCTCCATGACGCGCTTGCCGGCCGCGACGGAGCCGGTGAAGGAGACCTTGTCGACGCCGGGGTGCCCGACGAGGTACTCACCGGTCTCCCGGCCGCCCGGGAGGATGGACAGCACGCCTTCCGGCAGCCCGGACGCGGTGGCGATCTCCGCGAGGACGTACGCGTCCAGGGGCGTCTCCGGCGCGGGCTTGAGCACCACCGAGCAGCCGGCCAGCAGGGCGGGCGCGAGCTTGGCCGCCGCCACGAACTGCGGCACGTTCCACGGCACCACGGCCGCCACGACGCCCACCGGCTCCCGCCGCACCAGCAGCGGGCCCAGGGCCCCGGCGCGCCGCTCCTCGTGGGGGAAGTCCCGGGCGATGGCGATGGCGCTGTCCCAGACCAGCACCGCGCCGAGCGCCTGCGCGAGGACGCTCCAGGAGTAGGGGGAGCCGTTCTGCGCGGAGATCAGCCGGGCGAGCTCCTCGTGGCGGGCGGCGATGCCGTCCTTGATCCGGGTGACCACGGCGATCCGTTCCGCCAGCGGCAGCCCCGACCACACGCCGGAGTCGAAGGAGCTCCGCGCTGCCGCGACGGCCCGGTCCACGTCGATGCGCCCGGCGTGCGGGACGCGCCCGATGACGGCCTCGGTGTGGGGCGAGACGACCTCGATGACCGGCCCGCCGGTTCCTGCGGCGGGCTCGGCCCAGCGGCCGCCGATGTAGAGCTGTCCGTACTCGACGATGTCGCTCATGGCGGGGCCTCCCGGGCCTGACCGGACACGACCGGATCGGATCGAATCTGACGCTGCATCAGCTCAGATAGCAGTTCCGCTTGTGGAGGGCAAGGGAAGTCGCCACCGGAATCCCGAACACATACGCGACCATGGCGGGGACCCGGGGAAACGCCTGGCCCTCCTCTTACCCCCTCAGGAGTAACAAGGCAGCGGAATCCTCGCTCCGACGGGCCTTTGGAGGCCCATCCGGTGAAGGATCGCGCTGCCTTACTGCATGGTCCGGCCGCCCATGGCGGTCACGGGGGCCGGGTGAGGGTCGGGTGAGGGCCGGATAAAGTGTTCAGCCCCCCACCAAAGCGACACGTCGGCGACGCCCTGCCCCGGCAGGGGCGTCGTTCCGGCGGGGCCGCCCGACACCGTCATCCACCGAGAGGCACCGCTTTCATGGCCACCTCCTTCGCCGTCCTCGCGCGCCGCGGCGCCGCGGCCCTGGCCACCGCGGCCGTCCTGGGCACGGCCACGGCTCCCGCCGCCTTCGCCGACGGCACCTCGCCCTCCCCGGCCGCCCCGGGGCTCTACGGCACGGGCGACCCGAAGTTCGACGGTGTCTTCCGGCAGTCGCTGGCCTTCATCGCCCAGCACGCGGCCGGGGTCTCCCCCACCGGGCAGGCCGTGGACTGGCTGACCGGCCAGCAGTGCGCCGACGGCGGCTTCCCCGGCTTCCGGGCCGACGCCAAGACGCCGTGCGACGCGAAGGCGGGCGAGTTCACCGACGCGACGGCGGCCGCCGTGCAGGGCCTGGCGGCCGTCGGCGGCCGGGACCGGGCCGTCGCCAAGGGCCTCGACTGGCTCAAGGCCCACCAGAACGCCGACGGCGGCTGGGGCATGGGCCCCAGTAACCCCAGCGACGCCAACTCCACCGCGATCGCCGTCGGCGCCTTCGCCGCCGCCGGCCAGGACCCGGCGAAGGCCGCCGTCAAGGACGGCAAGACCCCCTTCGACGCGCTGTCCTCCTTCCAGATCCGCTGCCAGGAGAAGGAGGAGAAGAAGGACCAGGCGGGCGCCTTCGGTTACATGCCGCAGAACGGTGAGCTGCCCGCCAACGACCTCGCCTCGACGGCCGCCGCCACGGCCGTCCTCGGCAAGGGCTTCCTCGTGCCCGCCGCCAAGGGCGCGGACCGGCCCGTCCAGCCCGCCGCCTGCGGCGACGGCGCGGACGCGGGTCAGTGGAACGCCGCCGAGGCCGTCGCCGGCTATCTGGCGAAGAAGCTCGACGCGAACAACGGCTTCCTCAAGTCGTCCATGCCCGGCGCCCCCGAGGGCCCGGACACCGGCGCGACCGCCGACGCCGCCCTCGCCCTCGCGGCCGGCGGCCACGTGGAGGCCGCCCGCAAGCCGCTGAAGTGGCTGGAGTCCGCCGACAGCAAGACCGCCGAGTGGGCCAAGGGCAACCCCGGCCGCCTCGCCAAGCTCGTCCTGGCCGCGCACGCGGCGGGCGCCGACCCGCGCTCCTTCGGCGGCACCGACCTGGTGGCGGCGCTGAACGAGACCGGCCCCAAGCCGGAGCCGTCCTCCTCCGACGCCTCGCCGGCCAAGAAGGACGAGAAGAAGGACGACGGCGGCGGCTTCGGCGCCTGGTGGTTCGTCGCCGTGTTCTTCGTCGCCAGCGTCGGCGTCGGCTTCCTGATCAGCGGCCGCAAGAAGAAGAACCAGCTGTGACGGCGGCCCGGGCCCTGTTCGTCTCCCTGTCCGTCTCCCTGTCCGTCGGCGCGGCCGCCGTGCTCGGCGCGGCCCCCGCGCACGCGGACGGCTACCGCTACTGGTCCTTCTGGCAGGCACCGGCCGCCGGCGGGTCCTGGACGTACGCGACCCAGGGCCCGGCCACGCTGCGCCCGGCCGACGGCTCCGTCGTCGGCTTCCGCTTCGCCGTCAGCAAGGACTCCGCCGACGCGGCCAGGCCGCGCGGCGCCGCGGACTTCGCGGCGGTCTGCGCCGGCACGCCCGCCGAGGACGGCGGCAAGCGCGTCGCCGTCGTCCTCGACTTCGGCACCCCCGCCGACGCCCCCGCCGGCGAGACGCCGCCCGCCGCCCGTTCGGCGTGCGCGCAGGTCGGCGCGGACGGCAGCGCGGCCGACGCGCTGGCCGCCGTCGCCAAGCCGCTGCGCTACGACTCGAACGCCCTGCTGTGCGCGATCGCCGGATACCCGAGGACGGGCTGCGGCGAGAAGGCGGACGCCGGGAAGAAGCCCGCGGAGCCGAAGGCCGGCGGGAACGACAAGGGCGACGACGGCCCCTCCGTCGGTCTCATCGGCGGCATCGCCGCCGTGGCCGTGCTCGGCGCGGCGGCGGTGTGGCAGACCCGGCGGCGTCGTCGCGGATGACGGACCGTTCCTCCGACCGTTCCTCCGCGCTGCACGCCGGCGCGTGGTGGGTGTGGGCGCTGGGCCTGGCGACGGCCGCCTCGCGCACCACGAACATGCTGCTGCTCGCCCTGCTGACGGGCGTCGCCGGGTACGTCGTCGCGGCCCGGCGCACGGACGCGCCGTGGGCCCGCTCGTACGGGGCGTTCCTCAAGCTCGGGCTGGCCGTCATCGCCATCAGGCTGGTCTTCGCGGTGATCCTCGGCTCGCCCGTCCCCGGGACGCACACGGTCCTCACCCTTCCGGAGATTCCGCTCCCGGAGTGGGCGCGGGGTGTGCGGATCGGTGGCCGGGTGACCGCCGAGGGGCTGGTCTTCGCGCTCGCCGACGGCATGAAGCTGGCCACGCTGCTGATCTGCGTGGGCGCGGCGAACGCCCTCGCCAACCCGGCGCGGCTGCTGAAGTCCCTGCCGGGCGCGCTCTACGAGGCCGGGGTGGCGGTGGTCGTCGCCATGACCTTCGCGCCCAACCTCGTCGCGGACGTCCAGCGGCTACGCGCCGCGCGCCGGTTGCGCGGCCGCCCGGACCGGGGGCTCAAGGCCCTCCTGCAGGTGGGACTGCCGGTGCTGGAGGGCGCGCTGGAGCGGTCGGTGGCGCTGGCCGCCGCGATGGACGCGCGGGGGTACGGCCGTACCGCGCAGGTCCCGCCCGCCGTGCGCCGCACGACGAGCGCGCTCACCCTGGGCGGGCTGCTCGGCGTGTGCGCCGGTACGTACGGGTTGCTGGGTGACACCGGGGCGGGCTACGGGGCGCCGGTGCTGGTCGCGGGGCTGGCCGCGGCCCTCGCCGGTCTGTGGCTCGGCGGGCGCCGCTCGGTCCGGACCCGCTACCGCCCCGACCGCTGGGGCGCCCGCGCCTGGCTGGTCTCCGCGTCGGGGGCGGCGGTGGCGGCCCTGATGATCTGGGCGGGCGACTACGCGCCGGCCGCCCTCCACCCGGCGGCGGTACCGCTGGCGGCGCCGGGGTTGCCGGTTTGGCCGGCGGTGTCGGTGCTTCTCGGGTTGCTGCCGGCGTTTGTGGCGCCGGTCGCCTCCCGCGAGGGGGCGACGACGATGACGGCTGGGCACCGCCGGGCAGGTCGGCGCGGGTTGCGCGCCACTGCGGCGGAGGGGTGCCCCAGTCCCGCCCTTTCTCCCCCAGCTACCGCTGGGAGGTGCCCCCAGTTTCCCGGGGCTGCCGCCCCGGCCCCCGAAGGCCGGGCCCGAGGGCTCCCGGCTCCGGGGGGTCTGGGGGCACTCCCCCAGGAAACGGGAAGGGGCGGGACCGGGGCTCCCCTCCCGCCGCCGCGGCGATCAGCCACCGACAGCGAATCCGGCGGTGCCGAAACCGCCCCCACCCGGAAGGAGACACCCCAGTGATCCGCTTCGAGAACGTCTCGGTCTCCTACGACGGCGCCGAACACGCCGCCCTCTCCGGCATCGACCTCACCGTCCCCGAAGGCGAGCTGTGTCTCCTCGTCGGCCCCTCCGGCGTCGGCAAGTCGACGCTGCTGGGCACCGTGAGCGGGCTCGTGCCGCACTTCACCGGGGGGACCCTGCGCGGCAGGGTCACCGTCGCCGGGCGGGACACCCGTACGCACCGGCCCCGTGAACTCGCCGACGTGGTCGGCACGGTGGGCCAGGACCCGCTGGCGCACTTCGTGACCGACACCGTCGAGGACGAGCTCGCCTACGGCATGGAGTCCCTCGGCGTCCCGCCCGCCACCATGCGCCGCCGCGTCGAGGAGACCCTCGACCTGCTGGGGCTGGCCGGCCTCCGCGACAGGCCCATCGCGACCCTCTCCGGCGGCCAGCGGCAGCGCGTCGCGATCGGTTCGGTGCTGACCGCCCACCCGAAGGTGCTGGTCCTGGACGAGCCGACGTCCGCGCTGGACCCGGCCGCCGCCGAGGAGGTGCTGGCCGTGCTCCAGCGCCTGGTGCACGACCTGGGCACCACCGTGCTGCTGGCCGAGCACCGGCTGGAGCGTGTGGTGCAGTACGCGGACCAGGTGATCCTGCTGCCCGGCCCCGGCGCGGCCCCCGTCGTCGGCGACCCCACCGAGATCATGGCCGTCTCGCCCGTCCACCCGCCCGTCGTCGCCCTGGGCCGGATCGCCGGCTGGTCCCCGCCGCCGCTGTCCGTGCGCGACGCCCGCCGCAAGGCCGCGTCCCTGCGGGAGCGGCTGGCGCCGCTGACCCCGCCGGTCCCGAAGGCGGTGGCGATGACGAAGGACGCCGCTTCCGTCACCGGCCTCTCCGTCCGCCACGACCGCGTCCCCGCCCTCCGCGACGTCGAGCTGTCCGTCCGCGCCGGCGAGACCGTCGCCCTGATGGGCCGCAACGGCGCGGGAAAGTCCACGCTCCTGCGGACGCTCGTCGGTATGCACGTGCCCGACCGGGGCGCGGTACGCGTCGGCGGCGTGGAGCCGCGGCGCACGAGCCCGCGTGAACTGCTGCGGCACGTGGGCCTCGTCCCGCAGGAGCCGCGCGACCTGCTGTACGCGGACACGGTCGCCGCGGAGTGCGCGGCCGCCGACCACGACGCGCAGGCCGCCCCCGGCACCTGCCGGGCGCTGGTGTCCGGGCTGCTCCCGGACGTGGCGGACGACACCCACCCCCGCGATCTGTCCGAGGGCCAGCGGCTGGCGCTCGCGCTCGCCGTGGTGCTGACGGCGCGGCCGCCGCTGCTGCTCCTGGACGAGCCGACGCGCGGTCTGGACTACGCGGCCAAGGCCCGGCTGGTGGAGATCCTGCGCGGGCTGGCCGGCCAGGGCCACGCCATCGTACTGGCCACGCACGACGTGGAGCTCGCGGCGGAGCTGGCTCACCGGGTGGTGATCCTCGCGGAGGGCGAGGTCGTCGCGGACGGCCCGACGGCGGAGGTCGTGGTCTCCTCCCCGGCCTTCGCGCCGCAGGTCGCGAAGGTCCTCGCGCCGCAGCCGTGGCTGACGGTGCCGCAGGTCCGCGACGCCCTGGAGGGGGCGTGACCGACCACCAGGAGCGGGCCACCCACCAGGCGCCGGCCACCGACCGGACGGGGGCCACCCGTCAGGCACGCGCCATCCGTCTCGGCCGGCGGTCCGTCATCGCCCTCGCCCTGATCACCCTCATCGGCGTGGCCGCCTTCGGCTGGCCGCTGCTCGCCGACTCCGCCTCGGGGCTGGCCCATTCGCAGGACGCCCCCTGGCTGTTCGCCGCCCTGCTGCCGCTGCTGCTCGCCGTGGTCATGGCGACGATCGCCGACACCGGGCTGGACGCCAAGGCCGTCGCGATGCTCGGCGTCCTCGCGGCGGCCGGGGCCGCGCTGCGGCCGCTGGGCGCGGGGACGGCCGGCATCGAGCCGATGTTCTTCCTGATGGTCCTGTCCGGGCGGGTGCTCGGCCCGGGCTTCGGCTTCGTCCTGGGCGCCCTGTCGATGTTCGCCTCCGCCCTGCTGACGGGCGGGGTCGGGCCGTGGATGCCGTTCCAGATGCTGGCCATGGGGTGGGTGACCATGGGCGCGGGGCTGCTGCCGGGGGCGGACCGGCTACGGGGGCGGCGCGAGCTGGTGATGCTGGCGGGGTACGGGGCGGTGGCGTCCGTCGCTTACGGGACGGTGATGAACCTTCAGGGCTGGCCGTACATCGGCGCACTCGCCTCGGGCGTCTCCTTCGTACCGGGCGACCCGCTGCCGGAGAACCTCTCCCGTTTCCTCGCCTACTGCCTGGCGACGTCCCTGGGCTGGGACCTGCCCCGGGCCCTGGTGACCGTGGTCGCCTCGCTCACCCTCGGCCCGGCCGTCCTCAAGGCCCTGCGCCGGGCCACCCGCCGCGCGGCCTTCGAAGCGCCGGTGACGTTCGAGGACGCGTGACCCCGGGGCGGCCGCCCCTTCAGCCGACGGACACCCGTCGGCTTGCGCTTTCCCCGAACCCTGTCCGACTTATGGGCACTTACCTGCACCCACCATGGATGAGCGGGAGCTGACCGTCCGATGACCCCGCACATGCCAGGTCATGGCAGGCCGTTCAGTACAGTCGCGTCAAGGCCCTGAATGAGACACAACGCAGTCCGGGCCACACTGATTGATACGGGGGGACCAGAATGGTCACGAGTGGCTGTGGCGCCGCGCCCGGTGCGGGCGGGGACGACTCCTTCACGTGGCAGGGAACCACACCGATGTCACCTTCGGTGAGCAGCACCAGATCCGCTGCGCGCGCATGACCGGCGACGTCCGGCTCCTCTCCTGCCGCGCCTGATTGTTCAATATCCCCGGCCTTTTCTGACGGCAGCCCGGCGAATCCTTTCGCCCCCACGCGACCTTTCCCATCGGCTGCCCGCCTGGGCACTCTGCCGCGTGGTCGCCGTCCATGACGGACGGCGATCAGGCGGCCGGCGCCCGCCCATCGAATGACCATCGGGCCGCGCCGGAAAGTCACTGCACACGATGACGGGTGCAGTGCGCCCGAACACCCTGGGGTTTCGCTCGCCAGGACGTTCTGTCGGCGATCACACCGACCCGATGGCCCGCAGCCAGACAAAACATCAGAGGACTTCCATGCACTCTCATGGCGCGAATTCGTCCATCGCCAACGCCGTCAACCGCCGTTTCGGGCGCCGATCGCTGCTCAAGGGCATCGGCGCCGGAGCGCTGACAGCCGGCCTCGGCGCAGCCGGACAGGGCATCGCCCACGCCGAAGAGGAATCGCTGGTCGACGTGGTCATCATCGGCGCCGGGTACGCCGGGGCCATGGTGGCGCGCGAGCTCGGCGCGAAGGGCCTGACCACCGTGGTCCTGGAGGCGTCCGACCGCGTCGGCGGCCGCATCTGGACGGACACCTGGGCCGGCGAACAGATCGAGGTCGGCGGCCAGTGGCTCGCCCCCCAGCACCAGCTGGTCAACAAAGAACTCGCCCGGTACAACATCACCACCTACGGGGACCCCATCCCGGACCGCGTCATCGTCGCCGGTTCCACCGGGCTGAAGGCGGTCACGCCCGATGAGGCCGCCAAGTTGGTGACCCCCCTGTGGACCGAGTTCTACAAGGGCTCCGAGAAATACTTCGAGCGCCCGGCCGAGCCGCTGTACCGCAAGGACCTGCTGGCCGCCGTGGACCCGCTCTCGCTGGCCGACCGGCTCAAGCAGATGAACCTCTCGCCGGCCGAGGTCAACCTGCTCACCGGCGAGACCTCCGTCTACTCCGGCGGCCCCAGCACCCTCGGCTCGCTGACCGGCATGGCCCAGTGGTACCAGCTCTCCGGCGGTACGTACGAGGCCTACACCAACACCATCGGCCGCCGGCCCGTCGGCGGTATGACCGCGATACTCAACGCCATGCTGCGGGAGAACTTCACCCCGGTCGTCAAGAACTCGCCGGTCACCAGGATCTCCGACCCCGGCACGGGGAAGGTCACGGTGTGGACCGCCTCCGGCCGCCGCTACAAGGCCCCCGCGGTCGTCGTGGCCACCTCCACCAACGCCTGGAAGAACATCACCTTCGAGCCCGGCCTGCCCAAGGCACACGCCCAGGCCACCACCCAGGGCATCGGCGTTCCGCACGGCACCAAGATGTGGCTGCACATCAAGGGCAAGATCGACGCGACCACCGGTACCGCGCCCGAGGGCTCGCCGATCCTGATGATGGTGCCGCAGAAGCAGCTCGCGGACGGCCGGCTCATGATCGCGTTCACCGGCCCCGGGCTGGACGTCAACAACCCGGTGAAGGTCCAGGAGGCCGTCCAGCTGTGGATCCCGGGCGCCCAGGTCCTCAAGTCCCGCGCCATGGCATGGGGCACCGAGAAGTGGGCGGCCGGCGCCTGGGGCTTCCGTCGCCCCGGCCAGCTGACCGGGCTCTTCCCCCAGATCGAACAGCCCCACGGCCGGATCGTCTTCGCGGGCGCCGACATCGCCCAGGGCTGGCACGGCGCCTTCATCGAGGGCGCCCTCGAGTCGGGCTTGCGCGCCTCGAGTCAGGTCCTCACCCTCGTCAAGTAACCCGAACCGCCGAGCACTCCCAGGCGCGCCGCCCCCACGAGGGCGGCGCGCCCGCCCGCGTGACCCGTAACCCATGACCCGTGACCGTACCCCTGTCTCGTCAAGGAGATCAGTGATGGCCGCATCCCCGCTGCCCACCGCACTGTTCGGCTACGAGTACTACCAGAACCCCTACCCGGCCTTCGCGTGGCTGCGCGAGAACTCGCCGGTCCACGAGTTCCGTTTCCCCGTCGGCGACGTGCGGACCTGGATCGTCACCCGGTTCGAGGACGTCCACGCGCTGCTGGGGGACCCCCGGTTCAGCAATGACGCGGCGGCCTACGCCGACCGCGAGTTCCTGGACTCGGGCATGGTGATGGGCGCGGACACCCCGGTGGCACGGATCCTCACGGTGCTCGACCCGCCGGACCACACCCGGGTGCGCAAGCTCGCCATGGGCGCCTTCACCCCGCGCCGGGTGGCCCAGTGGCGCGAGCCCACCGAGCGGATCGTGGCCGCCTCGCTCGACGCGCTGGCGGCGTCGGAGCGCCCCGACGTCGTGGAGTACGCGAGCGCCATCCCCGCCGCCGTCATCGGGGAGATCCTCGGCATCCCCATGACCCGCTACAACGACATGCTCCACGCGATCGACCGGGCCTTCCGGCCGGACGACGACAAGGACAAGATCCAGCGCGCCTTCGAGGACATCGCCGAGTACGGCCGTGAACTCATAGCCGAGAAGCGCACGATGCTCGGCGACGACCTGATGTCCGTCTTCATCGAGGCCCGCGACGGCAACGACCGCCTCACCGGGGACGAGCTGGTCTCCATGCTCGCCCTGATGATCATGGCCGGTCTGGACACCACCCGGAACCTCATCGGCTCGGCCGTCCTCGCCCTCCTCGACCACCCCGGGCAGCGCCGGCTGCTGATGTCCGACCCCGAGCTCGTCCCGGGCGCGGTCGAGGAGTTCCTCCGCTACGACGGGGCCCTGACCGTCGGCCTCTTCCGCTTCGCCAAGGAGGACCTCGAGTTCGCCGGCAGCCGGCTGCCGGCCGGCGCCCCCGTGATCGCCGCGCTCCAGGCCGCCAACCGCGACCCCGGGCGCTTCACCGACCCCGACCGTCTCGACATCACCCGGGTCGGCACCCGTCACGTCGGTTTCGGCCACGGGCTGCACAACTGCCTCGGCGCCGCGCTCGCGCGCGTGGAGGCCGGGGTCGCCATTCCGGCGATCTTCGAGCGCTTCCCGGACCTGGCACTGGCCGTCCCCCGCGCCGAGGTGACCTACAGCGAGAACTGGCTGCTGCGCGGCCTGGACTCGCTCCCCGTCCACCTCCACGGCACCGACGGCGAGAAGGGCGGCGCGCGATGACGCCGAGGCTCGTGGTCGACAAGAAGGTGTGCGGCGGCGCCGGTCTGTGCGCGGCGATGTACCCGGAGCGGTTCCGGCTGGGCGACGACGGCCTGGCCGAGGCGCTGAAGTCCGGGCTGACCTCGCCGGAGGACATCGAGGCCGCCGAGGACGTGGTCGGCTGCTGCCCGACGGAGGCCATCACCCTCCTAGGCCTGGACGAGGACGAGGCCGGGGACGAGAACGACGGCGAGGACGAGGACTAGGGCGAGGGCGCCGCTGCCGGACGGTGCCGGTGACGGTGCCGGCGGCGGTTGTGACGGGGGCGGCGCCCCCGTCACAACCGCTGAATGATCGTCCCCGTCGCCAGCGCCCCGCCCGCGCACATCGTGATCAGCGCGAACTCGCCTTCCCGGCGCTCGAGTTCGTGCAGCGCCGTCGTGATCAGCCGGGCGCCCGTCGCCCCGACCGGGTGGCCGAGCGCTATCGCGCCGCCGTTGACATTGACCTTCTCCAGGTCCTGCTCGAAGACCTGCGCCCAGGAGAGCACCACCGAGGCGAAGGCCTCATTGATCTCCACCAGGTCGATGTCCCGTAAGGACATCCCCGCCCGGCCCAGCACGGCCCGGGTCGCGTCGACGGGCCCGTCCAGGTGGAAGTGGGGGTCGGCGCCGACGAGCGCCTGGGCGACGATCCGGGCCCGGGGGCGCAGCCGCAGCGCCCGGGCCATCCGTTTGGAGGCCCAGAGGAGCGCCGCCGCGCCGTCGGATATCTGCGAGGAGTTGCCCGCGGTGTGGACGGCCGTGGGCATGACGGGCTTGAGCCCGGCCAGTGCCTCCATGCTGGTGTCGCGCAGGCCCTCGTCGCGGTCGACCAGGCGCCACATGCCCTGCCCGGCGTACTGCTCCTCCTCCGTGGTGGGCACCTGGACGGAGAAGGTCTCGCGCTTGAAGCGCTCCTCCGCCCAGGCGCGGGCCGCGCGCTCCTGGGAGAGCAGGCCGAGGGCGTCGACGCGTTCGCGGGTGAGGCCGCGCCGGCGGGCTATGCGCTCGGCGGCCTCGAACTGGTTGGGCAGGTCGACGTTCCACTCGTCGGGGAAGGGCCGGCCGGGCCCGTGCTTGGAGCCGCTGCCGAGCGGCACCCGGGACATGGCCTCGACGCCGCAGCCGATGCCGATGTCTATCACCCCGCTCGCGATCATGTTGGCGACGAGGTGGTTGGCCTGCTGGGACGAGCCGCACTGGGCGTCCACGGTGGTGGCGGCGGTCTCGTAGGGCAGGCCCATGGCGAGCCAGGCGGTGCGGGCCGGGTTCATGGACTGCTCCCCGGCGTGGGTGACCGTGCCGCCGACGATCTGCTCGACGCAGTCGGGCTGGATGCCGGTGCGGGCGAGGACCTCGCGATAGGTCTCGCCCAGCAGATAGGCGGGGTGGAGGTTGGCGAGCGCGCCGCCGCGCCTGCCGATGGGCGTCCGTACGGCTTCGACGATCACGGGTTCCGCGGCCATGTCCGGCTGTCCTCTCCTCGCGCGTCCGCTGGGCGTCCCGGCGCCCCCGGCAAAAACGAGTACACGTTCCATTTCCGCTGCCGTCGGTAGTCTCCTCAGCGCGGCCCCCGCCGCACAAGGGTCGCGCACGCCCCGCGCGTACGACAGATGGCGTCGGATGGCATCGGATGGCGTCGCGTGGCTTGCCGGTCCACGGCCCCGTCACTACCGTCGGACGACAGGTTTCTGATGGCCCATCAGCATTAGCCCGCCGTCCCGGCGGCTCCCCGAACTGGAGTGGTGGCCATGTCGTCCTGTCCCGCGCTGCCCGAGGGCTTCGACTTCACCGATCCGGACGTCAACGCCCGTAGGGTGCCGCTGCCGGAGTTCGCCCTGCTGCGGCGCTCCGCCCCGGTGTCCTGGATCCCCCAGCCGCACGGCCTCGCGGGCTTCGACGACGACGGCTACTGGGCCGTCACCCGGCACGCGGACGTCAAGGAGGCGTCCACCCGGCCGGAGGACTTCTCCTCCGCCCGCAATACCTCCGTCATCCGCTTCCACCCCGGCATGCGGCGCGAGCGGATCGACGCCCAGCGGCTGATGATGCTCAACATGGACCCGCCCGAGCACACCCGCGTCCGCCGGATCGTCCAGCGCGGCTTCACCCCCGGGCGGTCCGCGCCCTGGAGTCGGCCCTGCGGGAGCGGGCCGGACGGATCGTCGCGGCCGCCCGGGAGCACGGCAGCGGCGACTTCGTCACCGACATCGCCTGCGAACTCCCCCTCCAGGCCATCGCGGAACTCATCGGCGTCCCCCAGCACGACCGGGCGAAGATCTTCGACTGGTCCAACCGGATGATCGCCTACGACGACCCCGAGCTCGCCCTCACCGAGGAGACCGGCAGCCGCTCCGCGATGGAGCTGATCGCCTACGCGATGGACCTCGCCGCCGCCCGCGCGGCCCACCCCGCGCGGGACATCGTCAGCCGGCTGGTGGCCGCCGAGGACGAGGGCAGCCTGGGCTCCGACGAGTTCGGCTTCTTCGTGCTGATGCTGGCCGTCGCCGGCAACGAGACCACGCGCAACGCCATCAGCCACGGCATGCACGCCTTCCTCACCCACCCCGAGCAGTGGGAGCTCTACAAGCGGGAGCGGCCCGCCACCACCGCCGAGGAGATCGTCCGCTGGGCGACGCCGGTGATCTCCTTCCAGCGCACGGCGACGCGCGACACCGAGCTGGGCGGCACGGCGATCCGCGAGGGCCGGCGCGTGGGCCTGTTCTACGCCTCCGCCAATCACGACCCCGAGGTCTTCGACGCCCCGGAGGCCTTCGACATCACCCGTGACCCCAACCCCCACCTGGGTTTCGGCGGCGGGGGCCCGCACTTCTGCCTGGGCCGCTCCCTGGCGGCACTGGAGATCGACCTGATCTTCGCCGCCGTCGCCGACACCCTCCCCGGCATCCGGCTCGCCGGGGCGCCGCGCCGGCTCCGCTCGGCGTGGCTGAACGGCATCAAGGAGCTCCGCGTCAGCTACGAGTGATCGATCAACTCCCTTTTCCAGCACGGAAATCGGTCCAGACCTGACCCCTTGTCAGGTACAGCGGTCCGACTTACTCTCGGGTACACCTTCAGGGACGGCGCATGAGCGCTTCGGCAGCGCACCGCTGTGCGCATCGCTGTGCGCCCTCCCCAACGCACCGCACCTCACCTCACTCTCACGGGATTGTTCAGGGGGCAGCCGTATGAAGGACGATCAGGGAAGACAGGTGACGACGGGTCGTGTCAGGTGGCGGAGGTTCGCCGTCCTGGCCGTGCCCGGCTTCGCCGCCACGGCCGCGCTGGCCGTCGCGCTCGCCGACGGGGCGCTGGCCGCCTCGTTCGCCGTCTCCGGGCAGGAGTTCAAGGTCGGGGCGTCCAGCCTGACGGGCACGGGCTTCGCCCAGTACGGCGGGATCGACAAGAACGTTCGCGGCAAGCTGCTGCCGGTGGCCGTCACCACCATCAAGGAAGCCAAGCTCAAGGACCTGTGCCAGTCGGTGGTGACCACCCTGCCGGTGATCGGCGACATCTCCCTCAAGCTCCACGCCGGCCAGGGCGCGAAGACCGTCGAGGCCACCGACCTGTTCATCGACGCCACCCAGATGTCCGGCGACGCCGAGTTCGAGAACATGGAGCTCGGCCGTGACGCGTCGACCCTCAACAGGGGTCCCGCCTCGGCGCAGGGCCTCCAGGACGCCTTCGGCCAGCAGGCCAAGACCATCAAGATGACGGATGTGCGGCAGACGGCCTGGGCGACCAACGCCGGGCGGTTCAAGCTCGCCGGCCTCGACCTGAAGATCAAGCTCGGCAAGGATGAGTGCTTCTGACGTGCCGGGGCGCCGGGACGGCACCGGGTCGCTCGCCCGCGGGTGGACGACCTGGCGGCGATGGCGCAAAGGGCGCCCCTTCTGGGGCGGCCTGGCGGCCGTCGTCGCGGGCACGGAGATCTGCGCCCTCCCGCTCGCCCCGATGAAGGTCATGCTGGAGCAGGGCATCGCGGGCATCCCGTCGGTCCTGATGGGCATCGTCATGATCGTCATGGGTCTGACCGCGTGGTTCGCCCCGCAGTACCGGAGCCTCGCCGGGATCCTCACCGTCCTGATCGCGACGGCCGCGCTGGTGATGTCCAACCTCGGCGGATTCCTCTTCGGCACCCTCGTCGGCATCGTGGGCGGCGCGATGATCTTCGCGTGGCAACCGGTGACGCCGGACGGGCCCGCCGCCTGAGCCGTTGTGGGCAATCGTTCCGCAGGGCGGAACGGGTGGGCACAACGCGACCACGGCCCGCACCCGGGCAACGAGGACGCGCCCCACCCACGAGAGCCGCTCCCACCACCCCTCCTCCCTCCGAAGGAGCCCCCGTGATCCCCCGCCGCACCCGTCCCCTCTTAGCCGTCACCGCCGGTCTCGCCCTCACCGCGGGCCTCACCCTCACCGGCGGCGGCCCGGCGGCCGCCAGGGCCGCCGACGCCGGTTCGACGACCGTCCAGCCCGCCGGCCACACCTTCGCGGCCAAGCTCAACGGCTCGGCCACCTTCAAGGCCGGCTCGATCACCATCACGTGTACGTCGTCGGGCTCCACGCCGTCAGGCGACACCAACCGCATACCGGACGCACCGGGCAACAACAACCCGTCGGGCCCGGTGACGACGTCCATCAGCTCGCCGGTCTACGGCGACTGCACGGGCAGCCTGCCGGGCGTGGACATCAGCATCACGACGTCCGGTGCCTGGACCGTCTCGATGCAGAACGGCTCCCCCATCACGGCCACGCTCAACGCGCCCGCCCAGGGCATGGTCCTCAAGTCCAGCGGCCTGGCCAACTGCACGGTGACGGCCGGGCCGGACGGGCCGGCGACGATCCCCACCGTGTTCGTGAACGGCACGCCGTCGCAGCTCGTGGTGACGGACGTGGCGATACCGGTGAAGGTCGAGGGCGGCTTCGGCTGCCCGACGACGGCGACGACGGCGGTCCTCAACGCGACCTACGACATCACGGACGTCACGGACCCGTCATCCCAGATAACGGTGGGCGGCTGAAACCGCACGTTGTGGGCAATCGTTCCTCCCCCAGCTACCGCTGGGAGGTGCCCCCATGCGGAACGGGTGGGCACAACGCGACCACCGGCCCGCACCGGCGCACGGCACCCGGGGGCGCAGCCCCCGGGTCTCACCCCACAACCCGCACGGGCGCCCGCTCGGGGGCCACCCCACCCTCGTCCCCCTTCCGAGCCCCCGGAATCACCGCCAGCGCACGGCGCCCGGGCCCGGTCAAGACGTACTGCACCCCAAAACCCGCGGCAACGACGGCCGCCCCACCCATCGCGTCCAGCACATAGTGGTTGGCCGTCCCGACGATGACCGTGAACGTCATCAGCGGATACAGCATCCCCAGCCACCTCACCCACGTCCGCGGTCCCACGACCGCGATCACGACCCCGCACCACAGCGACCAGCCGATGTGCAGCGAGGGCATCGCCGCGTACTGGTTGGACAGCTCGGTCAGCGCGCCGAACTCGGGGTGGGCGAGGTCCTGCGGGCCGTTGGCGGTGTCGATGAAGCCGAGGCCGGGCATCAGGCGCGGCGGTGCCAGCGGGTAGAGCCAGAAGCCGGCCAGCGCCACCAGCGTCGCGAGGGCCAGCCCCGTACGCGCCCAGCGGTACGTCGCCGGACGGCGCCAGTACAGATACCCCAGCAGCAACATCGGCACCAGGAAGTGGAAGGTGCCGTAGTAGTAGTCCATGCCGTCCGCGAGCCATCCCACCCCCGCCACGAAGTGGTTGACGCGGTGTTCGACGTCCAGGCGGAGGAACTCCTCGACGGCGAGGATCTGCCGGCCATGGGACTCGGCGAGGGCGCGTGAGTCGGGGGCCTGGGCGCGGATGTAGGAGTAGGCCCAGTAGCCGACCCGTATCAGCATCAGCTCCAGGAGGAGGTTCGGGCGGTTCAGGGCGCGCTTGAAGAAGCGCAGCAGCGGCACCCAGCGGAAGCGGCCGCGCTGCGGCCCGGCGACCGGGGTGGGCACGGGCCGGTCCCACAGGGCGGAGGAGCGGAAGAGGAACGGCACCGCGCAGGCGGCCGCGAGGGCGGCGAGCAGCGGCGCGTGCTGTCCGACGGGCCCGAGGACGGGGTTCGGGGCGACGAGCACGGTGCTGGTCAGCGTCATGACGAGCACGACGAGCACGGGCCAGGCGAGCCGGTCGGCGCGTCGCCTGCCGACGCGGCCGGCGACGGCGAAGAGGATCCACAGCTGCTGGTGCTGCCAGGCGGTGGGCGCGACGGCGACCGTGACGCAGCCGGTGAGGGCCGTGGCGAGCAGCGGCTGCCCGTCGCGGGCGTAGCGGGCGGCCCGGCGCAGGCCGACGGTGACGACGGCGGCGGCCAGCAGTCCGTAGAGGCCGAGCTCCAGCGGTCCGCGCAGGCCGAGGCGGAGGAGCAGGCCGTGCAGCGACTGGTTGGCCAGGCCGTCGGGCCGCTCGCCGAGACCGGCTCCGGCGATGTGGTGGACCCAGTACGTCCAGGAGTCGTCCGGCAGGGCCGTCCAGGCCAGTGCCGTGGAGACGGCGAAGGTGGCACCGGTGGCGATCGCGGCGCGACGGCGGCCGGTGAGCCAGAGCAGGGGGGCGAAGAGGAGGACGGCGGGCTGGAGGGCCGCCGCGAGGCCGACGAGGACGCCGGCCGTCCAGCCGGAGCGCCGGTCGGCGATCCGGGGCGGGCAGCAGCCGAGGAGGACGAGGAGCACCGGGAGGATGCTGGTCTGACCGAGGGTGAAGGTGTTGCGGACGGGCAGGGAGAGCACCGTCAGGATGACCGCGACGGGCGTGGTGCCGCCGCACACCCGTCCGCTGCCGGGAAAGACCCGGGCGGCAAGAAGCGCGACGGCGACGACGAGCGACAGCGTGCCCAGCGTCCAGACGACGCCGAGGCTGTGTTCGGCGGCATCGGTGAGGGGCCGGAGCACGAGCCCGGCGAGGGGGGTGCCGGTGAACCTGCCGGATTCGTAGAGGGAGCCGTGGAGGGAACCGTGCGTGCGCAGGACGCCGTGCTCGCCGACCCAGGTGGCGAGGTCGGTGAGCCGGCGCTCCGGGGGGAGCCGCAGTACGGCCGCCGCCTGACGCACGGCCAGCAGCCCGGCGAGCAGCCACAGCGCCGCCAGGGTCACGGCGGGCCGCGATCCCGCCCTCGGCGGACCCACCGGCCCGCCCCGCTCCGCTTCCGCCACGCTCCGCCGCTCCTCCAGTCACCCAGCTCGGTCACTCGCGTCGGCTCTTCGAGACCTTACTCAGCCGCCGCTCAGCCGCCACGCACTCGCGCGGATCGTCCACAGGACGTCCCGCGGCCTCCTGACGGTGGCCTGAGTCCAACGCCCCGGGGGCCATTAGGGTGCGGTCATGAGCACCAGTGGCAGCAGTGAACGGCGGCCCCCGGCCCTGCGGGCGGACGCCCGGCGCAATCGCGAGGCCCTTGTCGCGGCGGCCCGGGAGCTCTTCGCCGAGCAGGGCCTGGAGGTCCCGCTGGACGAGATCGCCCGGCGCGCGGGCGTGGGCAACGCCACCCTGTACCGCCGTTTCCCCACCCGGGAGGCGCTGATCGAGGCGGTGTTCGGGGAGTCCCTGGGCGCGAGCATGAGCGAGGGCGAGCGGGCCCGCGCGGGTGAGGACGCCTTCGCGTCGCTGACCGCCTACATGGAGCGGATCTTCGAGGGCCTGGCCGCCGACCGCGGCGCGATCGAGCTGATGACGACGACCATCCCTGCGGGCCCTACCCTGGCCGCGCTGCGCGAGCACAACCACGCCACGGTGGGCGCGCTCGTCCGCCGCGCGCAGGAACAGGGCACGATGCGGCCGGACGTGGTCGCCGAGGACCTGCTGTTCGCCCTGGCCGCCCTGGGCCGCTGCGTCCCCTCCGCCGCGGCCGTGGCCCCCGGCTCCTGGCGCCGCTACCTCGCCCTGCTCTTCGACGGCCTGCGCGCGGAGGGCGTCTCCGCCCTGCCCGCGCCGCCGCTGACGGCGGAACAGCTGGACGGCGTCCTGGCGGACGTGGGCGGAGTCGGAGGCGGGGGTGGAGGCGGGGGCGGGAACCGCTGAGCGGCTACGGCAGTGCAGGATGGCCTCATGAGCATCGTGAAGATCAATGTCCTCACCGTCCCGGCCGAGCAGCGCGAGGTCCTGGAGAAGCGGTTCGCGTCCCGCGCGGGCACGGTGGAGAGCGCCGACGGTTTCGAGTGGTTCGAGCTGCTGCGCCCGCTGGAAGGAACGGACGACTACCTCGTCTACACGCGCTGGCGCAGCGAGGAGGACTTCCAGGCGTGGATGGAGGGCCCGATGAAGGCCGCCCACCAGGGCGGCGGCCAGGCCGGTGGCGAGGGTGCCCCCAAGCACAAGCCCGCCGCGACGGGGTCGACGGTGTGGTCGTTCGAGGTCGTCCAGCAGGCCGCGCCGAAGCAGGGCTGACCGGCAGCCGATCAGGGTCGAAAAGAAGCTGATCGGCCGCCCTCCCGCGTGCGACCATCCGCCGCATGACCATCTGGAACGTCTCCCCACAGCCGGTCGGCTCGCCCGAGTCGGCCGCGCTGCTGCGGGAATACCTCGTCGACGTCGCCGACCGCTGGTACCTGCTGCACGACGGGCGCCGGTGCACGCCCGAGGAGATCGAGCGGCATCTGGCCGAGATGCGCGGCGACGACCCAGGGACGCTGCTGGTGGCCCGGTACGGCGAGGAGCGGGCCGGGTGCGTGGGGCTGCGGCGGCTGGACGCCCGTACGGCCGAGTTGTGCCGGATGTACGTACGGGCGGACCGGCGCGGTCTGGGCGGCTCCGCCGCGCTGCTGGGCGCGGCCGAGGAGACGGCGCGCGCGTGGGGCGCGGAGCGGATCGTGCTGGAGACCCGGCGGGATCTGGTGGAGGCGCGGGCGTTGTACGCGCGGCACGGCTTCGGGGACGTCGCCCCGTACAAGAAGGGGGACGCGTACTCGGAGGTGTGGCTCGGCAAGGAGCTGACCGCGTAGTCGTCCTCACCTGCGGTGGTCGGGTCTGGCGCCCGCCGCGCCGCCGTCGCGCGGTTGTTCGGCGTCGGAGCCGCACAGTTCGCGGTTGAGCTCCTCGACGAGGCAGCTCAGGTCGTGGGGGCGGTCGGCGGCCGTCCACCAGTCGCCCAGGAGTTCCGCGAGCATCTGCTCGCGGGCGCGGAAGAGTTCGTCCGCCACCCGCCCTCCCGCGTCGGTGAGGACGAGCTCCAGCCCCTCGCGCCGGACCAGTTCCCGGATCTCCAGCTGGCGGGCGCCCTCGGTGACGACGCGCAGGGGGATGTCCACGCGTTCGGCGAGGATCGCGGGCTCGGCGTGGCCGTCGCGTTTGATGCGCAGCAGCAGCCAGTTGGCGGCGGGTTCGAGGTCGACGCCGGCCCGCCGGCCGATCTTCTCGTAGACCTTGCGGCGGCCCTCGCGGCTGCCGAGGAGGGAGAGGGCGCGGGCGACCTCGTCGCGCGAGGAGCGCTCGACGGGGTTGCTGGCGACGACCTCGCTCGTATCGGGCGCGGTGACGCTGCCGCGCAGCGGCTCCTCCCTGAGCAGCCAGGCGAGGGCGAAGGCGAGGAGGGCGGGCGGCACGGCGTAGAGGAAGACGTCGGTGATCGACTGGGAGTAGGCGGCGAGGACGCCGGTGCGCTGGGCGGGCGGCAGCCGGTGGAGGACGCGGGGGTCGGACTTGAGGGCGTCGGGGGTGACGCCGGGCGGCAGGGGGACGCCGGCGAGGGCGTCGGCGATCCGGGGGCCGAGCTTGCTGGTGAAGATCGTGCCGAAGATCGAGACGCCGAAGGACGCGCCGATGGAGCGGAAGAACGTGGCGCCGGAGGTGGCGACGCCGAGGTCCTGGTAGCCGACGGAGTTCTGCACGATCAGCACGAGGACCTGCATGACCAGGCCCAGTCCGAAGCCGAAGACGAAGAAGTACGCGCTCATG
The DNA here is from genome assembly GCF_003970715.1 of Streptomyces luteoverticillatus. NCBI lineage: Bacteria > Bacillati > Actinomycetota > Actinomycetes > Kitasatosporales > Streptomycetaceae > Streptomyces > Streptomyces luteoverticillatus. The sequence goes on from NZ_CP034587.1 coordinate 2,208,805, forward strand.
GTCGCGGTACTGACGGCCGGGTCGAGCCGGTGGAGGAGGAGCAGGCCGATGGTCATCACGGCGGTCCCGGCGATGGGGAAGACCTTGTAGTGCCCGGTGCGGCTGACGATCTGGCCGGAGCCGGTGGAGGCGATCAGCAGGCCGGCCACCATCGGCAGCATGTGCACCCCGGAGAGGGTCGGCGACACGCCGTGGACGACCTGGAGGAACGTCGGCAGGTAGGTCATGGAGCCGAACATCGCGAAGCCGACGACGAAACCGATCACCGAGCAGAGCGCGAAGGTGTGGATCCGGAACAGCCCCAGCGGCAGCACGGGCTCGGCGGCGCGCCGCTCGACGAGCACGAAGGGCAGGAGCAGCACCACGCCCACCACGCCCAGCCCGATGATCCGCCAGGACGACCAGGGGTAGGACGTCCCGCCGAGCGAGGTCATCAGCACCAGGCAGATGGCGACGGCGGCGATGAGGAAGGTGCCGAGGTAGTCGATGCGGTGCGGGACGCGGCTGACGGGGATGTGGAGGACGGCGGCGATCACGGCGAGGGCGACGACGCCGATGGGGAGGTTGACGTAGAACACCCAGCGCCAGCTGAGGTGGTCCACGAAGAGCCCGCCGAGCAGGGGGCCCAGCACGCTCGTACCGCCGAAGACGGCGCCGAAGAGGCCCTGGTAGCGGCCCCGGTCGCGGGGCGGCACGATGTCGCCGACGATCGCCATCGACAGCACCATCAGCCCGCCGCCGCCCAGGCCCTGGAGGGCGCGGAAGCCGATCAGCTCGGGCATGTTCCGGGCGAGGCCGCAGAGCGCGGAGCCGATGAGGAAGATGACGATGGCCGTCTGGAAGAGCTTCTTGCGCCCGTACTGGTCGCCGAGCTTGCCCCACAGGGGCGTGGCGGCGGTGGACGCGAGCATGTAGGCGGTGACGACCCAGGAGAGGTGCTCCAGGCCGCCGAGGTCGCTGACGATCGTCGGCAGGGCGGTGGAGACGATCGTCTGGTCGAGGGCCGCCAGCAGCATGCCGAGCAGCAGCGCGCCGATCGCGACGCGCACGCCGCCCTTGGGCAGCCCCTCGCCGGGTATGGACGGCGCTCCGGGGGCGGCCTGTGCCGCTCCGGCCGGGCCCGGGACGTCCTGGGCCATGGGCAGCTCCTCGGGAGTCGGGTCGCTCGGGTTCGGATCGCGCTCCTCCCATGGTCGTCCGGACGGGCGATTCCGGCCCGTCGAACTAGGCCGATCCGGCCCGTGGAACTACCCCGATCCGACCCCCCGGACCGCCCCGATCCGGCCCGTCGGACCACGCCGACCAGGGCCGTTGGCGTTCGACCGGGTCCGTTTTGTATCGTTGAGAAACAAAGTGGCTCCACCCGCACTCCCTGACCGGTGGGTGGAGCCACTTGTCTTCTTCCGCGCGCCGCTCTGGAGCTGCCCCATGACCACTCTCACGGCCCGAGCCCTCCTCCTGGACATGGACGGCACGATCGTCAACTCCGACGCGGTCGTCGAGCGCTGCTGGCGCGGCTGGGCGGACGAGCAGGGCCTGGACGGCGACGAGGTCATGAAGGTCGTCCACGGCCGCCAGGGCTACGCCACCATGGCCGTCCTCCTCCCCGAGCGCCCCATGGAGCTCAACCACGAGGACAACCGCCGGATGCTGGCCGCCGAGACCGCCGACGTCGACGGCGTCGTCCCTGTCCCCGGCGCCCCCGCCTTCATGGCCGCGCTGGCCGGCCTCCCGCACGCCCTGGTCACCTCCGCCGACCGCGCCCTGTCCGACGCCCGCATGGGCGCGGCGGGCCTGCCCATGCCGGCGGTGCGGGTGACGGCCGAGTCCGTCAGCGCCAGCAAGCCGGACCCGGAGGGCTTCCTCAAGGGCGCGGCCGAGCTGGGCTTCGCCCCGCAGGACTGCGTCGTCTTCGAGGACTCCGAGGCGGGCATCGCGGCGGGCCGCGCGGCCGGCATGCGCGTCGTGGGCGTCGGCCCACGCGCGGCCGCCCACGGCCCGGACGTGGCGGTGCCGGACCTCACGGCGGTACGCGTCGAGACGGACGCGGCCGGCGCGATCGTCCTGCGGATCACGACGGGCTGACGCAAGGGGCCGGCGTAGGCTCGCGCGCATGCTCCTGTGGATCAACGGCCCCTTCGGGGGCGGCAAGACCCAGACAGCCCACGAACTCCACCGCCGCCTCCCGGGCAGCGTCGTCTGCGACCCCGAGCACGCGGGCTTCGGCCTCCACCGGATGCTGCCGCCGGCGCTGCGGGGCGATTTCCAGGACCTGCCGGTGTGGCGCCAGGCGGTGTACGAGGTCCTGGACCTGACCCTGAACCGTCACACCGCCGGCCCGGTGATCGTCCCCATGACGATCGTCAACAGCACGTACTTCGCCGAGACGGTCGGCCGCCTCCGGGACGACGGCCACGACGTCCGCCACTTCGCGCTCCTCGCGCGCCGCGAAACGGTCCTGCGCCGGCTGCGCGAGCGCGGCCTCGGCGCGTCCCTGCGGCGCGAGACCTTCGCGGTGTCGAAGCTGGACGAGTGCCTGGAGCGGCTGCGCACGGACGATTTCGGCGAGCACATCTGGACCGACGCCATCACGATCCCCCGGGTCGCCGACACGATCGCGACCGCGACGGGCCTCCGGCTCACCCCGAACACGGACGGCCCGGTGAAGGGCCGCCTGCGCCGGGCGTGGACGGGCGTGAAGCACATCCGCTTCGACTGACCGGCCGGGCTCGGCGTGCGTCCGGCACGCCCGCCGCACGGGCGAACCGTTCGCGCGGGCGCTGGTACGACGGGAAGTGCCGTAGGGACGTCTTACGGCAGCGGCAATCACAGCCTGCGGCTGCCGAAAGAGTGCGATTCGCGCTGCCGCTACGCCTGGCCCGCCGGCCGCTGCTCGGTGACGAACGTCCCCTTCGCAGGCAGGGTGATCAGCAGCCCACGGCTCCGCAGCTCCTGAACGGCGCGGCGGGCCGTGCCGATGGCGATGCCGTACGCCTCGGCCAGGTCGCGTTCCCCCGGCAGCCTGGCCCCGATACGCAACTCACCCGCCGCCACCCGAGCGGCTATGTGGTCCGCCACCTGCATGTAAACGTAGGCCGCCCGCGACGGGTCCACGGGCGACGTACCGTGCGCGTCTGCCATGTCGGCCACCATAGGACACAGGGCAGCACCCCACCGCCGACCGCGCGAAGTGCCGCGCATGCGGCTGCTGTTCATGCGCGTCGAAAGCGGCACGGTTCTCGTGCAGCTCGCGTCGCCTGCCGAGGCCCGAAGTCATGAGCGCTCCCCCCTCTGTCCATGCGAAATCTCTCGGATTCCGGCCGGCGGAGGAGGCGTTTCGCTGACGCTACGCGTCGAACTCGTACTCCAGCACGTACGACGCGGAGTCCAGCGTCATGTCGCTGACCTCGACGGCCCTGCCGCCATCGGCGAACGCCGTACGGCAGATGTGCACGACGGGCGTGCCCGAGGAGAGGCTGAGCAGTTCCGCCTCGTCGGCGGACGGCATCCGGGTCCGGATCTTCTCACGGAACCGGACGGGCTTGTGGCCGAGCTCCGCGAGGCGCGCGTACGTGCCGCCAGGGCCGCTGTCCTCGCGTGTGATCGCGGACCCGGCGACGAGCTCGGCGGGCAGGTACGAGACGGAGAGCTGAACCGGTTTGCCGTCCAGGACGAAGCGTCGGCTCCGAACGCAGACCGCCGCGTTCCGCTCCAGCCCCAAGACTTCAGCCACGCCAACGGGCGCCGCCCGCTCGCCGACCTCCACGCGGTCGACGACCAGGACGCGGTCCTCGATGTCCGTCGACCAGATCGAACGGCCGGATCCCCAGGTCTCTGCGGCCAGCCGCTGAATTCCCCGGCGCCGGAGCGGCCGGAAGGACCGTACGAACACTCCGGCGCCCTTGCGGGCCTCGGTGATGCCCTCGCTCTGCAGCACGCCGAGCGCCTGGCGGGCCGTCATGCGGGCAACGTCGTACGCGGCCATCAACTCGTTCTCGCCGGGCACCCGGTCGCCCGGGCCGTACTCGCCCGCCTTGATCGCGGCCCGCAGATCGGCGGCGATGCGCTGGTACTTGGGCCGGCGGCCGGAGCCCTGGTTGGCCATCGGGCGATCACCTCTCCTCCCTTGACAGCGTACGGGCGATGCTCCGCCGCCAGGCAGTGGGGGCACTCACAGGTCAGCAGCTGGTTTTCCAGAAGCAATTGATGTCTCTAGAGAAGAGCTGCAGAAGCGCTACGACGCCATCCGCCAAGGCGACCGGCGGCGCGCCGAGGCGATGGCCGCAGCCATGGGGCGGCATCAGCGGGCGGCGCACTGATGGCCGCCACCCTGACCGCCGCCGAAACCCCCGCCCGGCACTGCCCGCACCCCGCAGGCAGTTGGACGGCCGCAGGCGGCCTAGCCACTTGTACGCACTGCGGCACGCGCCGCGTGCTCGACTTCCGGCCGCTCGCACAGGCGTTGGAGCTGCCCGGGCGGATGGCGCTGTACGCGCCGACGACGTCCGGACGCGGGCACGCCCGCGGAGTCGTGCCGTACCGCCGTCGTGAGCTCCTGCGTCGGCTGCGCGAGGCCAATCGCCGGAGCAGCGCGGGCAGAACCTAGGCCCACACGCCCCGCGCGCCCCCGCACGCGCCGCCCACGCGCCCCCGCGCTTCATGGGCGCGCTCCGGCGCGGTTGCCAATCCGCGTGCCCTGCACTGGAATGCGGAGCCGACGGGGGCATCAGGCGCCGCGAGAGGAGTCCGATCGTGATCCACATGACCGAGACCCTGGCCGTCCAGACCGTCGAGGGGTTCCTGACCCCCGATGAGACAGCAGAACTCACCAAGCTCCTCGACGAGCACCTCGTCGCCACCGGCTGGCGGCCCGCCCGGCCCAGTGACGGGCTGGTGGCGCCCGGCGAGGTCCAGGAGATCCTGGCGGCCGGCGTCGAGCGGGCGCTGCCCGCCATCCGGCGTGTCTTCCCGTCCGTGGCAACCGCCACCCCGTGGGACTACCACGACCTCGGCCCCGGCGACAGCATCGAGCCGCACCTCCACGGCGTGGATGAACCCAACCGGCGGCGACAGCGGGTCGCGCGGGTGGCCTTCCACCTTCAGGAGGCCGACCAGGACGGGGCGTTCTACGTCGAGACCGCCTCATCCGAAGCGCTGTGGACCGACCGGACCGCCGGTTCCGGCAGCGCTTTCACGCCCGGCACGCGCTTCGCGAGGGAGATTTCGCACCACGGAGGACCCGAGGCCGCCGCCGTGCTCGCCCAAGTGCCCCGCACCCGCTGGACGAGCGCCCCGCCCGCCCGAACCGCCGTGGTCTACGGCGCCCAGCTCGTCCACGGCGTGGAGACCGTCCGGGCGGGGCGGCTGCGGAAGCTGATCACCAACCTGCTGAGCGACGGCTGACGCGTCAGCCCATCGCCGCCTCGTACAGGCTGAACCCCGCCAGCGCCAGCATCACCAGCGCCGCGATCTTCGTGATCAGCGTCAGCGGGACGTAGCGCATCAGGGTCTTGCCGCCGGCGATGCCCAGGCCCGCCACGGCCCACAGACCGAGCGTCGCGCCCACGCCCACCGACACCGGGTCGTCGTAGCGGGCGGCGAGGTTGGCGGTCATGATCTGGGTGAGGTCGCCGAACTCCGCGACGAGGATCAGCATGAAGCCCGCGCCGGAGACCTTCCAGAAGGACTGGTCGGCGGGCTTCGTGATCTCCTCCTCGTCGTCGTCCTTCTTCAGCAGCAGCATCGCCGCGCCCGCGAGGAAGAGGACGCCGACGATGGCCTGGAGGAGGCGGTGCGGGAGGAGGGTGAGGAGGCTGCCGGCCGCGATGGCGAGGGCGACGTGGACCAGGAAGGCCGCCGCGACGCCCGCGAAGACGTACGAGGCGCGGTAGCGGGTGCCGAGCATCAGGGAGGCCAGGGCCGTCTTGTCGGGGAGCTCGGCGAGGAAGATCACGCCGAAGACCAGGGCGGCGATGGTGAAGCTGAACACAGGGACGGTTTCCTCTGTCATCGGTGGGAGATGACGCCTCCGCACCGCGAGCAGCACCTGCGTCAAGGAATCAGGGGTCGCTTCGGCACGGCAGCGTCGTGGACACTGCGGCCGAAGGTCTCGCTGGCGCGTCCCTGACGGAACGGCCTCCGGGCGCCGGCCGGGCGCGAGGCCCAGCAGTATGTCGACGGTCCGGCGAAGAGCTACTCCCCTTCTGCTCCCCCCAGCGTACGTGATCGGCTCAGCAGCCCGCGCGCGACGAGCTCCAGGACGACCGCCACCGCGACCGCCTGCACCGCCAGCAGCGCCACCAGGACGAAGAGCTGCACCACGCCCGCGAGCAGCGGGGACGCGCCGCCCAGCAGCATTCCCACGAAGGCGCCCGGCAGCGTGACCAGGCCCACGGTACGGGTCTGGTCCAGGCCCGGCAGGAGGGCGTCCGAGGCGGCCGGGCGGGCGATCTCCAGGCGGGCCTCGCGGGGAGGAAGCCCAGGGCCATGGCCGCCTCGACCTCGCCGTGCCGGGTGCGCAGCTCGTCCAGGGCGCGCCGGCCGGCCAGGACGGTGGCGGTGAGGGCGCCGCCGATGAGGATGCCGGTCACGGGGATGAGGGCGACGCCCTTGGCGGGTACGAGCCCGGTCAGCAGCAGCGCGAGGACGACCGGCAGCACGCCCGCCGCGATCGGGACGGCCGCCCACCACCACGTGCGGTCGTCGGTGATCCGGCGCCCGGCGGTGCGGACGGCGACGGCGAACATCAGCAGCAGGAAGCCCGCCAGCAGCGGCACGGCCCGGACCACCCAGCCGATGAGCGACGCGACGACGGCCAGCTGGACGGCCGCGCGGAGCCCGGCGAGAGCGATGGCCCGCACCACCCCGAGCGTGGTGTTGGCGGGCAGCAGAACGGCGGCGACGAGCACGCCGCCACCCTACGGTCGGTGATCCGCGCGCCGACCGCCCGGTGCTGCCCGTAGCTGTTGGCGTGTCAGGCACGCCGGAGGCCGGGCAAGAACCTCGCGTCCACGGAATGGATGATTCCTCATCAACTCCCTTCCGCAAAGCCTTGCTTTGACATGCGCGCGTCGCCATCCTGACATCTGGCGACCACCCCCCGTACCTCCGCCACCAGCAAGCTGGCCGCGCTCCAGCGGCCCGTACCCCCTCCACCTTCAAGGGAGTTCCCATGCCCAGCGTCTACGCGCGTCGCTCCGCCGTCGCGGCAGGCCTCGCCGCCCTGGTCGGCACGCTCGTACTGAACGGACCGGCGGCCCAGGCCGCGCCGCCCGCCCCGGTCGACGGCGCCACCGCCCGTGCCTACCTGGGCAAGCTGACGGTCGCCTCCGAGGGGCCGATGACCGGCTACAGCCGCGCCAAGTTCCCGCACTGGATCACCCAGCACGGCGAGTGCAACACCCGCGAGGTCGTCCTCCAGCGGGACGGCAAGGACGTGGAGCAGGACGAGCGCTGCGCCGCCGTCGCGGGCACCTGGGTCTCGCCGTACGACGGCGCGACCTGGGACGACGCCTCCGACATAGACATCGACCACCTCGTGCCGCTCGCGGAGGCGTGGCGCTCGGGCGCGAGCCAGTGGACCAACGCGCAGCGCCAGGCGTTCGCCAACGACCTCACCCACCCGCAGTTGGTCGCGGTGACCAACAGCGTCAACCGGGCGAAGGGCGACAAGGACCCGGCGAAGTGGATGCCGCCGCTGAAGTCCTACGCCTGTACGTACGCGCAGATGTGGGTCGACGTGAAGTACACGTACAAGCTGTCCGTCGACTCCGCGGAGAAGAACGCTCTGACGGGCATCCTCAACGGCTGCTGACCGACTCGCTCAACGGGGGCGGGCGCGGTGACCTGGGTCACCGCGCCCGCCCCCGCCCGCTTCCTATTCCCTGATCAAGAAAATGTGACATCATCCAAAACTTAATTATTGAACTTGCAAGTATTGATTAGGCCCTCCTAACCTGAAGCCCTCGTCGTTTCCCCGTCCCCGATACGACCTGATACGAGGAGCCCACCCCATGTCCCCCACGCCCACCGCCGCGTCCCCGACGGCCGGCGCGAACACCTCCCCCGCGGCCGCGTCCACGCTCTCCGCTCGCCTCGACGCCGCCCGGCCGTACGCGCTGTCGCTCTTCCGCGTCGTCGTCGGCCTGCTCTTCGCCTGCCACGGTGCCGCGTCGCTCTTCGGCATCCTCGGCGGCGCCGCGGGCAGCCACGGCGGCACGATCCCGGCCGGCACCTGGCCGGGCTGGTACGCCGCGGTGATCCAGCTGGTGGCGGGCGTGCTCGTACTGCTGGGCGCCGGCACCCGCAGCGCCGCCTTCATCGCCTCGGGCTCGATGGCGTACGCGTACTTCGACGTCCACCAGAGCATGGCGCTGTGGCCGATCCAGAACGGCGGCGAGGCCTCCGCGATGTTCGCCTGGGCCTTCCTGCTGCTGGTCTTCACCGGCCCGGGCGCGCTGTCGGTGGATCGTTTCCTCGGTCGCGGCAAGCGGGACTGAGCAAGCGGAACCGAGCGGAACCGAGCGGTCCGTACCGGACCGGACACATCCCGACATGTCCGTGGGGTGCGTGATGCGAACAACATCACGCACCCCACGCTCTTTTCCCGGCCACTTCAGGCGTACGCTGTACGGTTGTCAAGGCCGCCCCTGCCGCTCCCCTGCGACGTCGCGGCGGGGGACCGTACCGGGAGATCAGGACGTGCTGGAGCAGTTGGGGGCCTTGGCCGGAACCCCGTGGATATACGTGATCGTCGGCTTGTCCGTCCTTCTGGACGTCTTCCTGCCCGTGCTGCCCAGCGGGGTGCTGGTGATCACCGCGGCCACCGCCGCGGCGGGCTCGGCCGCGGGCGCCGTGGGTGACGCCGCCGCCCATGGCCACGCGAGCATCTCCGACATGTTCCCGCTGGTGCTGTGCGCCGCGACGGCCTCGGTGATGGGCGACATGGTCGCCTACCGCCTCGCCTGGCGCGGCGGCGACCGCTTCGACCGCGCGATCGCCCGCTCCCGCCGCCTCACCGCCGCCCAGGACAGGCTGGGCGCGGCCCTGCTGCGCGGCGGCGGCCCGCTCGTCGTGCTCGCCCGCTTCGCGCCCGCCGGCCGCTCGGTGGTCAGCCTGGGCGCGGGCGTGATGCACCGCCGGGTGGCCGAATTCCTCCCCTGGTCCGCGCTGGCGGGCCTGACGTGGGCCGCGTACAGCGTGAGCCTGGGCTACTTCGGCGGGCAGTGGCTGGGCGCGAGCTGGCTCAGCACGGCGGTGTCGGTGTTCGCGCTCTTCCTGGCCGGCTCCGGGGCGGTCTACCTCATGCGCCGGCCGGAGGAGCCGGAGGCCCAGACCTCCTAGCGGTCCGCCCTCTCACGCCTCCGCCGGCGAAAACGTCACGGCCCGGCTCCGGGAAGGAGCCGGGCCGCGTCTGTTCCCCTACGCGACGACGTGGGGCATGCGACGACGTGGGGTCAGCGGACGATCTTGGTGAGACCCTTGTCGATCGCGCCGGCCTTCAGGCCGTTCGCCCAGAGCTGGTTCACCCGGCTGCGCTCGGTGCTGTTCGGGTACGGGTTGGTGCAGGAGGGGCCGGGGCCGCCACCGGACATCAGCTCGCTGCACGGGCCGGAGTAGTGGTCCGGCAGACCGAGGACGTGGCCGGTCTCGTGCGCGGTGACGCGGGTGGAGTCGTACTGCTCGTTCTGCTGGTAGTCGAGGAAGACGTAACCACGGCCGTGCCCGTCGGTGCTGGCGTACGAACCGCGGGAGTCGTTGCCCTCGTAGTATCTGAAGTCGGCGTTGGAGCCGGCGCGCAGCTGGACGTTCCGGACGGAGCTGTTCCAGATCTGCGCGCTGTTGGCTATCTCCTGCGCGAAGCTCGGCGCGCTGCTCGGGTCGTAGGTGACCGTGACGACGCTCAGCTGCGGGTTGGCGGCCTGCTTGGCCTTCGCGGACTTCATCACGGCGTCGAAGAACGCCTTGTTGTCGGCCTGTTCGGCCGCCGAGCCGATGTAGGCGGACCGCGACGCGGCCGTGCTGGCCTGCGAGGAGCTGTGGTCGACCGCCACCGCCGGTCCGGCGGTCATCACGGCGGCGAGGCCGAGGCCGAGCGCGGCCGACAGCACCATCGAGGAGCGATTCATGTGGGGGACTCCATTCATGCCGAGAACCCGCTTCGGCCGTCACGAGGTGGGACGCGACGGCAGGGGTTCACCGGGTGAACTCTTGTTCCCCATGAGTCTCTGACGAGTTATCAATGGTGCGGATGATGCCAGTTGGCCATAACGCCATCCAATCGCCTATCCTCCGCCACCCTCACCGCACCACCCCGTTCAACTGCCCCAATGCGTCCGGGATGTGTCTGGTGTGACGTACGGGGCGCGGATATGCTCCCCCTCGTGGAGCTTGAGGTCAGGCACCTCCGTGCACTTTGCGCCATCGCGGACACCGGGAGCGTACGGAAGGCCGCGGTGCAGCTCGGCATGACCCAGCCCTCGCTCACCACCCAGCTCCGCCGCATCGAGAGCACCATCGGCGGGCTGCTGTTCACCCGGGGACAGACCGGAAGTCGCCCCACACCCCTCGGCCATTCCGTCCTCTCCCGGGCCCGGCCGATCATCGCGGAGATGTCGGCGCTCGTCACCGCCGCGCGGGAGGCCGCCTGCGGCGTCGGGGGCCTGCGGCTGCGCATCGGCAGCATCGGCAGCCGGGCGGTGACGGGCTGGCTGCGCCGGATCCACCAGCGACTGCCGGACACCGATACGACCATCCATATAGAGGTGTCCTCGAACACCCTGCTCCAGCTCCTCGCCACCAATCAGCTGGACGTCGCGTTCGTCCACGAGGCGGCGGGCTTCCCGCTGCACGTGCCGGCGGGGGTGGAGCGACGGGTGCTGATCGCCGGCGAGCCGCGCTTCGTCTCGCTGTCCGCCGCGCATCCGGCGGCGTCCCGGCCGCTGGTCCGGCTCGCCGAGCTCGCCCACGACGCCTGGATCGTCGACCCGACGGCGGACGAGGAGGCCGCGGCCCTGCGCCGGGTCTTCACGGCCACCGGCCTGGACCCGCGCCTCGTCCACGTCCGCGACAACACCACGGCCGCCGACCTCGTCGCCTCCGGCGAGGCCGTACGCCCCTGCCAGCCCACCGCCGACCCGGCGCCCGGCACGGTGATCCGCCCCCTCGCCGGCGACCCGCTCACCGCCCAGCTCTCCCTGGCCTCCCGCCACGGCTCCTTACCGCTGCGCGAACTGGACGCGCTCTACGGTGACTTGATGGCCTCCTACGTGGCCGCCGCCGAGGCCAGCACCACGTACCGCGCCTGGCTGGACCGCAACGGCAGCCCCCTCCTGCCGTCGGTGGGCAGCCACTGAGCGGCCGCCCGTCTCACCCGCCCATCCCCGCCAGCGCGTAGACCCCGAAACAACTGACCATCACGGCCAGCCCCGCCATCACGACACCCGCGGCCGCCCCCTTCCGGCTGCCCCCGTCCGGCCGGACCGCGCGGACCTCGCGCACGGAAGCCACCGCACTCGCGACGGCGAGGAACGGTGCGGCGACCCAGGTGACGTAGAGGAACCAGGCGACGAGCGCCGCGACACCCAGCACCCAGGCCCTCGGCCTGTGACGCGCCTCCATACCGGACCCCTCCTTGTTCGCCCGCTACACCACTGATCGTGCCACCCGGTCGCGGAGCGGCCTCGACGACCCCCGACTTGTCGAATATCGATATGCTCCTCTAGTCTCCGGCATATCGAAAAACGATAGGGGTGGACGCGATGAACACACGACTCACGAGGACCCTGACCTCGATCACCTTCGCGCTGGCGGTACTCAGCGGGCTCGTCTTCGCCGGCAAGGGGGTCACGCACATGTTCGACGACGGGGCGGTCTGCGTGGAGACGCATTTCTGGCGCAATGCCCCACTGGCGGACAGCCTGCCGACCGTCAAGGGTGTGACGGCTTCCGCCAGCACCGAGCGCCTCTGTCAGGACAGCCCCTCCGTGGGCCAGCGCGCCGCCGACCTCGGCGGCGAACTGCCCTGGCTACTGTTCGCCTCCCTCGCGCTGCTGCTCTTCTCCCGGCTGATGAAGGCCGTCGTGCGGCAGGGTCCGTTCACCGACACGGTGGCGCAACGGCTCTCCGTCCTCGGCTGGTTCGTCGCCGTGGGCACGCCGCTGGCCGGGCTGGTCGCCGGCTGGTCGCATTCTTGGCTCGTCGCGAGCATGGCGCCGATGGTGGGTTCCGGACCGGAGGTCTCCGGCTCGCTGGCGGGCGTCCTCGCCGGTCTCGCCGCGGTGATAATGGGGAAGATCATGCGCCAGGGCGTGCGAATGCGAGAGGACCTCGAAGGGACCATCTGATGCCCGAAGAGGAACTCCACTCGATCCGGATCCACCTCGACCGGATCCTCACCGAGCGCGGCATGACGCTCACCGAACTGTCCGCGCAGGTGGGCATCACCGTCGTCAACCTGTCGGTGCTCAAGAACGGGCGGGCCAAGGCCATCCGCTTCTCGACCCTGTCGAGGATCTGCGACGTCCTCCGGTGCCAGCCGGGAGACCTGATCACCCACGATCCCGCCGGGTAGCCGTCGTGGAGACGCCGAAGGCCCCCAGTCGTCATCGACTGGGGGCCTTCACACAAACGTGGGCACAGACGGATTTGAACCGCCGACATCCGCTTTGTAAGAGCGGCGCTCTACCGCTGAGCTATGCGCCCTGGCACGAAAGGACAGCCTACCTTGCCCCACCCTGGTCCTCGCAAACCCAAGGCCGAACCCAAGGCATAGGGGGGTTAACCCCACTCCCGATCCGGTAGAGGGCGGGATCCCGGAACCGTCTGCCCCGTACCTACGATCAAGGAAGCAGTGAGCAGCACCCCGCACCACCCCTCGCACCGACCCTGGAGACAGCCCATGAATGCCCGCGTCCGCCGCGCCGTCCGCGTTTCCGTCCTCGGAGGTGGGGCCCTCGTCGCAGCGGTGAGCCTCACCGGGTGCGGGACGGGCAACGCGGAGGACGCCACGCCCGAGACGCGGACGTTCTCGATCGGTGGAAAGCAGCTCACGGTCGACTCCGACAACTCCGCGATCGAGCTCGTACCGGTGGCCAAGGACGGCAAGGACATCAAGGTCACCCGGTGGTTCGACGGGTGGACGCTGGGCGGGTCGGCCGGGGTGTCGTGGGAGATGCGGGGCGACACGCTGAAGCTGCGGCTGAAGTGCACCGGCATCAGCGTGGGCTGCGAGGCCAAGCACCGGATCGAGGTGCCGCGCGGCGTCTCCGTCAAGGTCGACGACGCCAACGGTGAGATCAAGGCCAGTGGCTTCGAGACCCCGCTGACGCTCAACAGCGACAACGGCAGCATCGACGTCCGCGACTCCAACGGCGCCCTGGAGCTGAAGACTTCCAACGGCGAGATCACCGCCGTGAACGTCGGCGCGCCGAGGATCAAGGCGGGCTCCTCCAACGGGCAGATATCGATCAGCACGTCGAAGGCCCCCGAGAGCGTCGACGCCGAGACCGACAACGGCGCCATCCGCGTCACCCTCCCCCGCACCGGCTACAAGGTCGACGCCCGCGGCGACTCCGGCGGCGTCAAGGTCGGCGTCCCCCGTGACGACGCCTCCGGGCACTCGGTCCGCGCGCACAGCTCCAACGGCGCCGTGGACATCCGCGCCACCGGCTGACCGGCCCGTGTGCTCACTCCGGCCGGGTGGGAGAATGGCACCCGGGCCTGGGGCGATCCATCGGGAGAGGGCAAGTGACGGCGACGTTCTCACGTACGGTGACGGATACGGTCCGTGCGGCCCTCGCGCCGGCGCTGCTGCCCCTCCTGCTGCTCCCCGCCGCCGTGGCCCTCGCGCCCGCCGCCTTCGCCGGCGGCGGCACCCGCCGCTGGGGCTGGGGTCGCGGCGAGGGCCGCCGCGAGGAGGCGCAGGCCGCGAAGGACGCGGCGGCAGCCGCCTTCTACGAGCTGGACACCGCCCAGCGCGATCTGCGGATCACCATCGAGACGATCACGGCCGTCGACTCCTCCCCCGCCGCCCGCAAGGCGGTCGCCGACTTCGAGGAGTTCGGCCGGCGCATCGACGAGGTCTCGGCCGCCTATATCGCCACCGTCGACTCCCACGACCTCGACCGCGACGACCTGGAGTCCTCCGCCGCCTCCCGCGCCCACGGGGAGCTGACCCGCGCCAAGGACGAGCTGGTGCGCGTCAAGGGGGATCTGGAGCGGTTCGGGGAGAGCCTGGCTTCCCTGCTGACCCGGGCCGAGAACCAACTCGCGCAGGTCGCCCCCGCCGTGGAACGGGCCCGCCAGGGGCTGCGCGCCGCGAGCGAGGCGCTGGACGCCGCCCGGGCGACGGGCCTGCGCGCCGACGACCTGGCCGCCCGGCTCGCCGCGCTCGGCCCCGAGCTGACCAAGCTCAACGAGGGCGCCGGCCGGCACGGCGTCCAGGGGACCGTGCAGCGCGCCGAGGACGTGCGACGCGAGGCCGAGGCCATCCGCGACGAGGCCGGACGGCTGCCGCAACGGGCCGCCGACCTCGACAAACGGCTCGTCTCCCTGCGCACCCGCGCCCAGGCGCTGACCACCCGGGCGGAGACCGTCGGCCCGGTCCTCAGCGAGCTCCGCCGCCGCTACAGCGCCGCCTGCTGGCAGGACCTCCAGCGGGTGCCCGACGAGGCTCGGCAGGCCGTCGCCGCCGCCGAGGCGAAGCTCGCGGACGCCCGTACCGCCCGGGACGAGCAGCGCTGGGCGGACGCCACCGCGCTGCTGGCCACCGTGCGCGCGCTGCTGGGCACCACCGACGAGGGGATCACCGCCGCCGGCGACCGGCTGCGGCGGCTGGACGAGGTGGCCCTCGACCACGGCAAGGAGGTCGAGCGCACCCGCTTCGCCCTCCGGGACGCCCAGCGCCTGGCGATGGACGGCCGCAGCACCCCCGACCCCCGGCACGCCCGTCCCCTCGACGACGCGGTGGCCCGGCTGGAACGGGCGGTCGACGGGCTGGAGGGCCGGCATCCGGACTGGTGGCACTTCCTGACCGAGACGGAGGCCGTGCGGGACACCGCCGCCCGGGTCGTCCAGGAGATCCGCGAGGAGCGGGGCCGGGGCGAGAACCGCTGACCGGGCGAGAACCGCTGACTTATGCTGCCCGCATGCCTCGTTACGAATACCGCTGCAAGGCCTGCGGCGACACCTTCGAGCTGACCCGTCCCATGGCCGAGTCCTCGGCCCCGGCCACCTGCCCCGACGGGCACACGGACACCGTCAAGCTGCTGTCCACCGTCGCCATGACCGGTTCCGCCGCCCCCTCGGCCGCCTCCCGCCCCAGCGGAGGCGGTGGAGGCGGCGGATGCTGTGGGGGCGGCTGCTGCGGCTGAGCCGCGCTAGACGCGGCGCGCCAGCGTCACGCCGTCCGCGACCGTGAGCATCACCGACTCCATCCGCTTGTCCGCGAGCGCGTGCGCGTTGAACTCCCGTACCGCCGCCCCCGGTCCGCCGGTCACCTCCGGGTCGACGACCGTGCCGAAGAACAGGACGTTGTCGACGATCAGTAGCCCGCCCGGGCGGAGCCGGGGCACGAGCTCCTCCCAGTAGGCGATGTAGCCGTCCTTGTTCGCGTCGAGGAAGGCGAGGTCGATGTGCGGCTCGGCGGGCAGGGCGCGCAACGAGTCCAGCGCGGGGGCGATCCGCAGGTCGATCCGGTCGGCGACCCCGGCCTCGGCCCACGCCGCGCGGGCGTGGGCCGTCCACTCCTCCGAGATGTCCAGGGTGATCAGCCTGCCGTCGGCGGGCAGCGCCCGGGCCATCGCGAGGGCCGACAGGCCGGTGAACGTGCCGACCTCCACGACGTGCCGGGCGCCCGTGAGCCGGACGAGGAAGGCTAGCAGGGCCGCCTGCTCCGCGGGCACCTGTTTGATCGCGTTGTCGGGGAACAGCGCGCGGGTGGACTCGACCAGGCGCTGCTGGACGGGGTCGAGCGGCGGGTTGTGTGCCAGGACGTACGTGTACAGCTCGGCGCTCAGCGGAGGGTTCTTGGTCTCGGACACGCGATCTCCTCATCTGTAAACGTAGTTGCGAGACTAGCGCTCGCGCCCTTCCAGGAACGCCCGGACGATCTCCTCGCCCGCCGCGACCCCCCGGGTCTCCAGCGCGGTGACGTGCGGCGCGGTCCAGCCCACGTCGGACAGCTCGCCGTGGCCCGGCCGCCAGGCGCGGTCGGCGGCCAGCAGCAGATCGGCGTCCAGCAGCGAGTCCCCGGCGGCGAGCACCTCGGCCGCCCCGGTGCGCCGGGCCACCTCCGCGACGGCCGCGCTCTTGGTGAGCGGCTTCGGCACGGCGTAGACCTTGCGGCCCTGGAGCGAGACCGTCCAGCCCCGCTCACCGGCCCACTCCGTCAGCTCCTCGAGCCAGCCGGCGGGCAGCAGCGACCGGTCGACGACGAGGTAGGCGAAGAGGTCCGCCGCCGTCCGCGCCTTGAGCAGCCACGCCGGGTCGGCGACGCGCAGCAGGTGCGCGTGGACCTCGGCGAGCGTGGCGCACTCGGCGGCCAGCGCGCGCTCCACGCGGGCCCGCCAGCCGGCGTCGGGCTCGCCCGCCACGAGCAGCTCGCCGCCGTTGGCGCAGATCGCGAACTCCGGCGCGGGGCCGGGCAGGCTGATCCGTTCGTACTGCTCGCGGGTGCGGGTGGTGGTGGGGACGAACGTGACGGTGCGGGCCAGCTCGGCGAGGAGCCCGGCGGCCGTCTCCGTCATATAGGACAGCGGTCTGCTCTCGTACGTCTCCACGCACAGCAGGCGCGGGGCCTCGGCGTCCGGCATGGACAGGCTCAGCGCGGAGGTGGAGTAGATCAGGGTGCGGTCGAGGTCGCTGGCGACGAGGAGGGTCATCGGACAGTGGCCGCCTTGCCGTCGGCGCCGGTGGCGCAGCGGGTGTAGCGGGGGTGGATCAGGCCGACGCAGCTGTACGGCAGGCCGTCCACCTCCTCCACGGGCACGCCGCGCTGTTCGGCCAGGAGCCGTACGTGGTCCAGGTCGGCGCCCGCGCCGCGTGCGGCGAGGACCTTCCAGGGCACGCGGCGCAGCAGGACGCGCGTGGTCTCGCCGACGCCGGGCTTGACGAGGTTCACGTCGTGGATGCCGTACTCCTCACTGATCCGCTCGACGGCCGCCCAGCCGGCCCAGGTGGGGGTGCGGTCGGCCGCCGCGAGCTCCTTGGCGGCGCGGGTCACGTCGTCGCGGAGGCCGGGGTCGGCGAAGCGCGCGGCGACGGTGTCGACGAAGGCCCGCGAGACGTCGGCGCCGGCGAGTTCACGGTAGAACTTCGCGCCGTGGTAGTCGCCCGGCCCGACGAGGTCGTCGCGCAGGACGGTGCGGGATATCAGGCCGGAGACGGTGGAGTTGAGGCAGGCGGAGGGGACGAGGAAGTCGTCGCGGGTGCCGTAGGTGGTCACGCAGTGGCCGGGGTCGGCGAGCACGGCGAGGCGCGGGTCGAAGCCCGGGAAGTCTTCGAGCGTCGCCGCGAGTTCGCGGGTGATGGCGCCCTTGCCGGTCCAGCCGTCGACGAAGACGACGTCGGCCGGGTCGTGGTGCTCGGCCAGCCAGCGCAGGGCGTTGGGATCGATGCCCTTGCCGCGCACGATGGAGACGGCGTAGTGGGGTACGTCCAGGCCGTGGGCGTACCGGGCCCAGCGGCGCATCAGCACGCCGACGGGCGTGCCGGCGCGGGCCAGCGACACCAGGACGGGGCGCGGCGAGCGTTCGGCCAGCACGGTCTCGGTGACCGTGCCGACGGCGAGCGCGATCCGCCGCGCGGAGGCGTCGAGCGCGGAGTGGTAGAGGGCCTGGTAGTGCTCGCTGGGCTGGTACTCCACGGGCAGCGACTCGGCGTAGTGCGCGCCTCCGCTCTGGATCGCCTCCTCCCGCTCCTCGGTGGGCGCCTCCAGCCGCATGTCGGAGAGGTCCCGCAGGAGCCAGCCGACGTCCTCGGGCTCGTACGAGGAGAACGCGGGGCCCCGGAGGGGGTCGGGCAGCGGCATGGGGGGAACCTGTCGTCGGGGTACGTAGGAGGGGATCACGGCGAGCAGTACGTGCCGGGTGTGGCCGGCGAGGCGGTCCAGAAGGCCGCCTGGGGCGTGGAGGGCGGGGGTGTCGGCGGTCGAGTCGACGACGGCGACGACCGCGTCGAAGCCGGCGCCGGCGCCGTCGCCCGCGACGTTGTACGCGTAGCGGTCGCCCGGGCCGTCGGTGGGGGCGTCGTGGGCGGGGAAGGTGAGGCGGGAGCGGATGGCGTAGCCGGGGTCGTCGACGGGGAGGACGGGTGAGCGGGTGGTGGTCGAGAACCGGACCTCTTCGAAGGCGTCCGCGTTCTCCAGTGCCCGCGCGAGGCGCAGGGGGGCGTACATCAGCTCCTCGGTGCCGAGGACGAGGACGCGGCGCGCTCCCTGCGGGAGGGCTTCGCCGATGCGGGCCGCCATGCCCGGCAGCGCGGCTTCCAGGCGCGCCCGGTGGGCGGGGGTGAAGCCGTGCCGGCCGCCGTCGGGCAGGCCGGCGGGCCAGCGGAGCCCGACGCGGGTCGGCACCGCCGGGCTCGTCGACGGGGGCCGCTCGCCGTCGCGGCGGGAGACAGGCCCCAGACCCGCCCCTTCCCGTTTCCCGGGGGCAAGCCCCCCGGACCCCCCGGGGTCCGGGGCGGGGCTGGGGCCTCCCCCTCGTGCCGCGCCACCAGCTCCCGTCCCAGTTCCAGCACCCCCTCCGGGAGGGACACCGTGCCCGTCGCCAGGGCGACGAGTTCCACCCGCGCGCCGAGCCGCTCCGCGAACTCGGCCAGGCGGGCCCGGTCGGCGTCCGACCGCATATCGACCAGCGCCACCACCACATACCGCTCACGCGGGAACCGCGCGTGCAACGCGGCGATGGTGTTGAGGACCGTGCGGCCCGTCGAGAACTCGTCGTCGACGAGGACGAGCGGGCCGTCGCCGGTGAAGAACGCCGGGTCCTCCGGGAGCAGCAGATGCGACGTGGCGTGGCTGTGCTCCTCCTCGAAACCGCCCACGGAGGCGACCCCGGGCACGGCGCGCCGCGTCGAGTGGAGGTACGGGGCGAGGCCGAGGCCGTCGGCGACCGCGTGGCCGAGGCCCGTGGCCGTCTCGGCGTAGCCGAGGACGACGGCCCGGGCCGCGTCCGCGTCGCCCAGCAGCGCGCGGACCCGGCGGCCGAGCCCGGCCCCCGCCTCGTAGACCGCCGCCGGGGACGCGGGGACGTGCTTGCCCAGCACGTTGGAGACCAGCAGGTGCGCCCGCTTGGGGTTGCGCCGCAGGGCCAGGCCCAACAGCTCCGGCAGCCGGGCGTCGCCTTCGAGCCCCACACCCAGCCGGTCCGCGACCCACTGTCCCGACCAGATCACAGCTTCGTCCGTGCCTTTCACGTCGTTCACGTCATCCACGTCGTTCATCCGCTCTGCAGCCCCGCCGCCAGCAGCTCCACGAAGCTGACGTCCTCCCGTGCGACGCCGAACACCTCGGCGCGCAGCATCGTCCGCTCGGCCCAGGCGCGGTGCGGCTTCACTTCGTTCATCTTGTTCGTGTAGGCGGAGCGCAGGACGCCGCCGCCGTCGCGGTCGGGCCGCAGGATGTCGCACGCGTCGCTGTACTCCTCGTGGCTGACGACGGAGAGCGCGTGGACGGGGGCGACGTGGGAGGGGTGGATGCAGGTCTTGCCCTGGAGGCCGTTGGCGCGGTCGAGCTGGATCTCGCGCAGGAGGCCGTCCATGTCGTGCTGGATGAGGGCCGTGCGCAGCGCCTCGGCGGGGCCGGCGAAGGGGCTGCGGCGCAGCTGGGGCTTGAACATCCGCTCGGGCTGCGGGAAGTACTCCCAGACCGGGCCGGTGACGGTGAAGCCGCTGCCGTCGGCGCGGCCGAGGACGTTGACGACGTCGGCTATGACGGAGGCGACGAGCTGGACGTCGTACGCGGTCATGTCGGGAGCGCGGCGCAGCCCGTAGGCGGAGCAGAAGTCGGTGACGCCGAGCCGCAGGGCGAGGACGCGGTCGCGGTACTTCTCGACGGTTCTGGCGATGCCCGTCAGCGTCTCGGTGCGGCTCTCCAGGTGGAGCAGGTCGGGGGATTCCAGGACGGGCATGGCGAAGAGCCGCCGCCCGGAGGCGGCTTCGGCGGCGGTCAGCTCCTCCAGGAACGGAAGGCCGCGGTCCTCGGTGAACTTCGGCAGTACGAATCCGGACAACAACCGGCCCGCCGGGCCGAGGCGGCGGACGAGGTCCCCTATCTGGGCGGGCTCGCGGACGCGGACGAACAGCAGGGGGAGATCCTCCTCGGCCCCTCCGAGGTCGGCCCCCGCGAGGTCGGTGAGCTGCCGGACGAGGTTCTCCTCGGCGCCGACGACGTCCGCGTCGTCGATGGAGTCCTCCAGGCAGAGGACCATGGAGACCACGCCGCGCCGCGCCTGTTTGCGCACGTCGAGGGCGAGGGAGGGCCGGGTGGCGGGGCAGTAGAGGGTGGCGCCGAGGGCGACGGAGAGCGTACGGACGGGAGAACCGGCGGTGAACTCGCCCGGCTCCCTATGGAACAGTCCACTCCGCACCGCGGGCGACAGGTATCCGAAATGCCTCATTGTTCTCCCCGAATGCCACGGTGTGGACCCCTTCCCGCCGGTCGAACGGCGCCGAACGACAGGGAAGCGTGGCCGATTATGGTACGTCCGGGGACGGGTCAAGAGTTCCCCAAGTCCAGGACAAGCGCATGACCTGCACAGTTCCTTCAGGTAAACGCTCCGGGGCACGACTCTCCGCTCGACGACCCCTGCGTTGTCCCGGACCGGCACGGGAAGGCAGGATTGCGGACATGACGCACGCCATGCTGAAGGGGTCGAACATCCCGCTGGACGCCCCCACCGTGCGGGCCGTGCTGCGCTGGACACCCGGCCCGGGCATCCCGGACGTGGACGCCTCCGCCCTGCTGCTCGGGGACGCGGGCCGGGTGCGCTCGGACGAGGACTTCGTCTTCTACAACCAGCCGCGCCACCCCTCGGGCCTGGTCCGCCATCTGCCCAAGAAGCGGCTGGTGGAGGGGGCGACGGACTCGGTCGAGGCGGATCTGACGGCGCTCGACCCGTCCGTGGCGCGCGTGGTGCTGGCCGCGTCCGCCGACGGCGGGCCCTTCGGGCTCGTCCGGGACCTGTGCGTGCTGCTCTACGACACCGCGCGGAGCGGCGCGGGCTCCACCGACGCGGAGCCCATCGCCCGCTTCGACGTCACGCCGGAGACGGGCGACGAGACGGCGATGCTCTGCGGCGAGCTCTACCGGCGCGGGGACGGCTGGAAGTTCCGCGCGCTCGGGCAGGGCTACGCCTCGGGGCTGGTGGGGCTGGCCACGGAGTTCGGCATCTCGGTGGACGAGCCGGAGGAGGACGGCGCCCCGGCCACACCCGGCGACGGGGTCCGGCCCGAGCCGCCGGCCGCGCAGTCGGCCGCGCCGGCCGCGCCCCCGGCGTCCTCCTCCGGCGGCTACGCCTATCCTCCGCCGCCCGCCGCCCCGCCCTCCATCCCGGCACCCGCGACCGCACCCGCACCCGCGTACGGCTATCCGCAGCAGCAGCACCAGTCGCAGCAGTCGCCCCAGCCGTCCTACGGCTACCCGCCGCACCAGCCCGTGCCCGACCCGGCATTCCGGCTGCCCCCGCAGGGGCCGCAGTTCCTCCCCGGCCGATAGCGGTAGCTGACGCTCACACCTTGCTCTTGTACCCCCGGCCCCACTGAAGGCCCCACCCGTACAGCCGGTCGAGCTCGGACTGGAAGCCGTAGACGTACTTCATCTCGCGCCGCACGAGGATCTCGCCCTTGACGTTCTCGATCAGCACCACCGCGCACGACCGGGCCTCCGGGGCCCGCTCGTGGAGCGAGACCTCCAGCCGGGGGCCGTTGCCCGGGTAGAGCGTCACCATCGCGTGGGTACGGTCGAACGCGGGTGTGCCGTCATAGATGTAGACGAAGACCAGCAGGCGTTTGAACTGATCGCGGTGGTCCATGTTGATGTAGATCGTCTCGCCCGACCCGGACCCGAAGCGGTCGTCGCCGCTGAGCTGAATATACGGCGGGGCGTTGATGCTGCCCAGTATGTTGCCGAGCGGCTGGACTACGCCCTTCGACCCGTCCTGGAGCTCGTACATACAGGCGAGGTCGAGGTCGACGTTGACCATCGCCTGGCCCTGGGCCTGGACCACCTCGGGGGTGAACTTGCGCAGCGGGTTGCGCAGCGAGGAGGCGAGGGTGGGGCGGCGGTCGTCGAAGTCCGAGGTCCGCATCCGCCAGGACAGGTTGACCCGCAGGTTGCCGGTGATGGCACCCTGTTTGGTCAGCGAAAACGTGGGGCGGCGCTTGGTCAGCTCGACCGCGCCGTTGGTGCCGCTCACGTCGAACTGGCGTGTGGCGGCATACCCCCAGTTACCGAAGAACTTCTCCCTGATCATTGCCGAGCACCCCCACTTTGAGCACACATGCCACGGGGCGGCCCGAGGATGATCCTCGTGACCGCCCCGGTGAGAGCGTTCCTCAAATGTGCCGCTGTCACACCCCGGAGGAGACCTCGGCCTTTGAACCGGCGCCGTCGCCCTCGGCCGCCTCCCGGCGGTTGCGGACCACGGAGGACAGGAACGACAGGCCGATCAGGACCACGCCGACCAGGCCGGTGATGACGTCGTTGATCTCGTGCTTGATGGTGATCAGCAGGATCACGGCCAGGGCGCCGATGGCGTAGTGGGCGCCGTGCTCCAGGTACACGTAGTCGTCCAGGGTGCCCTTGCGGACGAGGAAGACCGTGAGCGAACGGATGTACATCGCGCCGATGCCCAGACCCAGCGCCATCATGAAGATGTCGTTGGTGATGGCGAAGGCGCCGATGACACCGTCGAAGGAGAACGAGGCGTCGATGACCTCGAGGTAGAGGAACATGAAGAAGGCGGCCTTGCCGGCCAGCCCGACGACCGACGGGCCCTGCTTCGCGGGCGCGGCGTCCCGGACGCCGTCCCCGTCCTCGTCCTCCTCGTCCTGCTCCAGGCGGTCCTCGAAGAAGCCCGAGACGCCGCCGACGATCAGATACGTCACCAGGCCGCCGATGCCGGCCAGGAGCACCGTGGACGCCTTGTCGACCGTGCCCTCGCCCCCGTGCACGGGGACGCCGGTGGCGACGGTGGTCGCGGCGATCAGCAGTACGACCAGGGCGACGACGATGGAGAGGGTCTCCAGCTTGCCCAGCCGGGCCAGCGGCTTCTCCAGCCACGCCAGCCACTTGATGTCCCGGTCCTCGAAGATGAAGTCCAGGAAGATCATCAGCAGGAACATCCCGCCGAAGGCGGCGATGGCCGGGTGAGCGCCGGTGACCAGCTGTTCATAGCGGTCGTGGTCCTGGATGGCGACCTTGACCGCTTCGATCGGGCCGAGTTTGGCGGTGATCGCGACGATCACGACCGGGAAGACGAGCCTCATGCCGAAGACGGCGATGAGGATGCCCACGGTCAGGAAGATCCGCTGCCAGAACGGGTTCATCTTCCGGAGGATTCCGGCGTTGATCACCGCGTTGTCGAACGAGAGCGAGATCTCCAGGACGGAGAGGATCGCGACGACCGCCAGCCCCTGCCATCCCCAGAGAACGCCTGCCAAGGCCAGTCCGGCCGCCGTGATGGCGAACGACCAACCAAAGGTTTTCAGGAGCACTGGCCACCCAATCCTTCGTTGTCCGGGTCTCTCCGCGCGGACGCGGCTTTACGAAACGTTGACCCCGAAGTCTAGGGCGATACCCCGAAGGCCCGACGCGTACCCCTGCCCCACGGCCCGGAACTTCCATTCGCCGCCGTAGCGGTAGACCTCGCCGAAGATCATCGCGGTCTCGCCGGCGGCGTCCTCGCTGAGGTCGTAGCGGGCCAGCTCGGAGCCGTCGGCCTGGTTGACGACCCGGATGTAGGCGTTGCTGACCTGGCCGAAGCTCTGACCGCGCACATCGGCCTCGTGGATGGAGACCGGGAAGACGATCTTGTCGCAGGTGGCCGGGACCTTGGTGAGGTCGACGAGGATGGACTCGTCGTCGCCCTCGCCCTCACCGGTGAGATTGTCACCCGTGTGTTCGACGGAGCCGTCGGGGCTCTTGAGGTTGTTGTAGAAGACGAAGAACTCGTCGCCCAGCACCCGGCCCGCGGAGCACAGCAGCGCGCTCGCGTCCAGGTCGAAGGGGGCCCCCGTGGTGGAGCGCGCGTCCCAGCCGAGACCGATGGTGACGTTGGTCAGATTCGGCGCGGCCTTGGAGAGGGAGACATTGCCTCCCTTGGCGAGCGTGACACCCATGGTCTTTTCCTCCCCGCGTTGAAATGTTCGCCGGTGCGCGTCCGGCGCCGCACTCCCGCTCGGGGGGTGCGGCGCCGGAACGCGTGGCTCGGAGTCCGAAGATGTCAGACGTTGACGCCGAAGTCCTGGGCGATGCCGCGCAGACCCGAGGCGTAGCCCTGGCCGATGGCCCGGAACTTCCACTCGGCGCCGTTGCGGTAGAGCTCGCCGAAGACCATGGCGGTCTCGGTCGAGGCGTCCTCGCTGAGGTCGTAGCGGGCCAGCTCGGTGTTGTCGGCCTGGTTCACCACGCGGATGTAGGCGTTGCGCACCTGACCGAAGCTCTGCTGGCGGGTCTCGGCATCGTAGATGGAGACCGGGAAGACGATCTTGTGAACATCCGCGGGGACGCCGGCCAGGTTGACCTTGATGACCTCGTCGTCGCCCTCGCCCTCACCGGTGAGGTTGTCACCCTGGTGCTCGACGGAGCCGTCGGGGCTCTTGAGGTTGTTGAAGAAGACGAAGTTCTGGTCGTTGCCGACCTTGCCCTGCTCGTTGGTGAGCAGCGCGCTGGCGTCCAGGTCGAAGTCCGTGCCGGTGGTGGTCCGGGCGTCCCAGCCGAGACCGACGACGACGGCCGTCAGGTTCGGGGCCGCCTTGGTCAGGGAGACGTTGCCGCCCTTGCTGAGACTGACTCCCACGAGTCCTCCATTGGTTCGGGGGGCCAGGCGTTTCCCGCGCCCCCGGTTGTTCGATGGCACCCGATCAACGGTTTGATCCTAGTGACCGGTTCCCACCGTAAACAGGCTCTTGCGCTTCAGACGCCCGGGACACCTGTAGGGGTTGCCCCGGGCGGCTCGGAAACATGCTCGAACGGCGGTGTCAGAGCGCGGCGAGGGCCTTGGTGTACTCGTTCAGGTCACGCGCGTCGGGCAGGCCGTTGACGATCGTCCAGCGGACGACGCCCTCCTTGTCGATGATGAAGGTGCCGCGCAGCGCGCAGCCCTTCTCCTCGTCGAAGACGCCGTAGGCGCGGCTGGTCTCGCCGTGCGGCCAGAAGTCGGAGAGCAGCGGGTACTCCAGGCCCTCCTGCTCGGCGAAGACGCGCAGGCTGAAGGGGGCGTCGTTGGAGACGGCCAGCAGCTGCACGTCGTCGTTGGCGAAGGAGGGCAGGTTGTCGCGCAGGGCGCACAGCTCGCCGGTGCACACGCCGGTGAAGGCGAAGGGGTAGAAGAGCAGCACGACGTTCTTCTCACCGCGGAAGTCGGAGAGCCGGACGGTCTCGCCGTGCTGGTTCTTGAGCGCGAAGTCGGGCGCCTTGTCGCCTGCGGCGATAGCCATGGGGGTAACACCTCTCTGGTGACGGAGCCTGTCGGCGGGCCCAGTCTTTCACTGCCCGCCCGGCCGTCATGAGCCGGGTATGCCGGGTGCGCCGGGTGTTCTGCCACGCGCGAAACGGGCGAGCCCCCGGCGACGGGTGTCGCCGGGGGCTCGTCGATGTCCGGACGTCGGTCCGCTGGGACTAGCGGCGGGGGCCGCCGGCCTTCGCGCCCTTCGGGGTGACCAGACGGCTGCCGTTCCAGTCCTTGCCCACGCTGACGGGCTTGGTCTGGGAGAGGCCGGCGGTCTGCACGGCCTCAGTGATGTCGCTCGGCTCGACGTAGCCGTCACGGCCCGTCTTGGGGGTCAGGAGGCAGATCATGCCGTCCTCCTCCAGGAAGCCGATGGCATCCACCAGCGCGTCCGTGAGGTCGCCGTCCTCATCGCGGAACCACAGCAGGACGGCATCGGCGACGTCGTCGTAATCCTCGTCGACGAGCTCCGTGCCGGTGTGCTCCTCGATGGCCTCACGGAGATCCTGCTCGGTGTCCTCGTCGTAACCGAGCTCCTGGACCACCTGTCCGGACTGGAAACCCAGCCTCGCGGCAAGGTTGGTCCGCTCCTCCGCGTGGTCCGCGGTCGCGCTCACAGATTGCCTCCTGTCATGTTTCGAGAAATTGTCTTGTGTTCCTCGCGTACGCGAGGCATTGGGCGTAGTCCACACGTGCCGGACCGATCGCGCAAGTACCCGGCCGCCAGGCCCGCCGAAACGTTGACGGACACGGACGTCTCATGGCAACTCCAACCATGAGGCAACAAGCGCGAGTGATTCACGCCACAGCGTTCTGCCGGGTTTGCGAAGTTACTCCTTGCGATGACAGGGGTCGAGTCCGAACGGCCGTACGCGAGCGACCCCCATCGGGGGCGTATGGTTGCGATTTGGCCGCCCCAGGCGACCAACCCTCGACGATTCGTCTCGTATGCGGTGGTTACCGCCCAGTAGAGATGACGTTTGCGCCGCCGAGGTCCACGATGGGAGCCGGCGCGACATATAAGCAAAGACAGTGTTGACCCCGTGCGCAGCATCCCGCGCGCAGGCCGCGACACGACCGAACAGCGAAGGAACAGCGTGGCTTCCGGATCCGATCGCAACCCGATCATCATTGGCGGTCTTCCCAGCCAGGTCCCGGACTTCGATCCCGAAGAGACCCAGGAATGGCTCGACTCGCTCGACGCTGCCGTCGACGAGCGGGGCCGGGAACGTGCCCGCTACCTCATGCTTCGTCTGATCGAGCGGGCACGTGAGAAGCGCGTCGCCGTGCCCGAGATGCGCAGCACGGACTACGTCAACACCATCGCGACCAAGGACGAGCCGTTCTTCCCCGGCAACGAGGAGATCGAGCGCAAGGTCCTCAACGCGACCCGCTGGAACGCGGCCGTCATGGTCTCCCGCGCCCAGCGCCCGGGCATCGGCGTCGGCGGTCACATCGCCACCTTCGCCTCCTCCGCCTCGCTCTACGACGTGGGCTTCAACCACTTCTTCCGCGGCAAGGACGGCGGTGACGGCGGCGACCAGATCTTCTTCCAGGGCCACGCCTCCCCCGGTGTCTACGCCCGCGCCTTCCTGCTGGACCGACTGTCCGAGCAGCAGCTCGACGCGTTCCGCCAGGAGAAGTCGAAGGCCCCCTACGGCCTGTCGTCCTACCCCCACCCGCGTCTGATGCCGGACTTCTGGGAGTTCCCGACCGTCTCGATGGGCCTCGGCCCCCTCGGCGCGATCTACCAGGCCCGCATGAACCGCTACATGGAGGCGCGCGGCATCGCCGACACCTCCAAGTCCCACGTCTGGGCGTACCTGGGCGACGGCGAGATGGACGAGCCCGAGTCGCTCGGCCAGCTGTCCCTGGCCGCCCGTGAGGGCCTGGACAACCTGACCTTCGTCGTCAACTGCAACCTGCAGCGCCTCGACGGCCCGGTCCGCGGCAACGGCAAGATCATGCAGGAGCTGGAGTCGCAGTTCCGCGGCGCCGGCTGGAACGTGATCAAGCTGGTGTGGGACCGCTCCTGGGACCCGCTGCTCGCCCAGGACCGCGACGGCGTCCTGGTCAACAAGCTCAACAGCACCCCCGACGGCCAGTTCCAGACGTACGCCACCGAGACCGGCGCGTACATCCGCGAGCACTTCTTCGGCGACGACCAGCGTCTCCGCAAGATGGTCGAGGGCATGACCGACGACCAGATCCTCCACCTGGGCCGTGGCGGTCACGACCACAAGAAGATCTACGCGGCCTACGCGGCGGCCAAGGCCCACAAGGGCCAGCCGACCGTGATCCTCGCGCAGACGGTCAAGGGCTGGACGCTCGGCCCGAACTTCGAGGGCCGCAACGCGACCCACCAGATGAAGAAGCTCACGGTCGAGGACCTCAAGCGCTTCCGTGACCGTCTCCACATCCCGATCTCCGACAAGGAGCTGGAGTCCGGCCTGCCGCCGTACTACCACCCGGGCAAGGACTCGGAAGAGATCCAGTACATGCACGACCGCCGCAAGGCGCTCGGCGGGTACGTGCCCACCCGTGTCGACCGCTCCAAGCCGCTCGTCCTGCCGGGCGACAAGGCCTACGCGCCGACGAAGAAGGGCTCCGGCCAGCAGTCGATCGCCACCACCATGGCCTTCGTCCGCCTGCTCAAGGACCTCATGCGGGACAAGGAGATCGGCAAGCGCTTCGTGCCGATCGCGCCCGACGAGTACCGCACCTTCGGCATGGACTCGCTGTTCCCCTCGGCGAAGATCTACAACCCGCTGGGCCAGCAGTACGAGGCCGTGGACCGCGAGCTGCTCCTCGCGTACAAGGAGTCCCCGACCGGTCAGATGCTGCACGACGGCATCTCCGAGGCGGGCTGCACCGCGTCGCTGATCGCCGCCGGTTCCGCCTACGCCACCCACGGCGAGCCGCTGATCCCGATCTACGTCTTCTACTCGATGTTCGGGTTCCAGCGCACGGGCGACCAGTTCTGGCAGATGGCCGACCAGCTGGCCCGCGGCTTCGTCCTCGGCGCCACGGCGGGTCGTACCACCCTGACCGGTGAGGGCCTCCAGCACGCCGACGGTCACTCGCACCTGCTGGCCTCGACCAACCCGGCCGTCGTCGCGTACGACCCGGCGTTCGGCTTCGAGATCGCGCACATCGTCCAGGACGGTCTGCGCCGCATGTACGGCGAGAACGCGGAAGACATCTTCTACTACCTCACCGTCTACAACGAGCCGATCCAGCACCCGGCCGAGCCGGAGAACGTGGACGCCGAGGGCATCCTCAAGGGTCTGTACCGCTTCAAGCAGGGCGAGGCGGGCGCCATCCCGGCGCAGATCATGGCCTCCGGTGTGGCCGTGCCGTGGGCGATCGAGGCCCAGCGCATCCTCGCCGAGGAGTGGAACGTCAAGGCGGACGTCTGGTCGGCGACCTCCTGGAACGAGCTGCGCCGCGACGCCATCTCGGTGGAGGAGCACAACCTGCTCCACCCGGAGGAGGACCAGCGCGTCCCGTACGTGACGAGCAAGCTCGCCGGCGTCGAGGGCCCGAAGGTGGCCGTGTCCGACTGGATGCGCGCCGTCCCGGACCAGATCGCGCGCTGGGTGCCCGGCACGTACACCTCGCTGGGCGCCGACGGCTTCGGCTTCGCGGACACGCGTGGCGCGGCCCGTCGCTTCTTCCACATCGACGCGCAGTCGATCGTCCTGGCGGTGCTCACCGAGCTCGCCAAGGAGGGCAAGATCGACCGCTCCGCCCTGAAGCAGGCCATCGACCGCTACGAGCTCCTGGACGTGGCCGCGGCCGACCCGGGTGCCGCGGGCGGCGACGCCTGATCGCTCGCGCTGACGGTCAGCCGACATGACGCCGGAGCCCCCGGCCGCTTGAAGCGGCCGGGGGCTCCGGCGTTCGCCGGTTTGTGGGGGCACACGGCCCGCAGACGTCGGCGGACGTCAGTGTTCCCACACCTTGAACGCCCGCACGACGTACGGCGACTCGGGCGTCCACGTCCCCGACGGGTACGTGTCGAACTCGCCCGTCTCCGCGCACGTCGCGCTCTGGTACGTCGTCACCGGCCGCCCCGTCCGGTTGACGAGCGACGCCCCCGTCACCCCGGCCGGCAGGGCCGTGCAGCTCTCGATGTCGATACCCGCCAGCTCGCTGGCATGGACGGCCCCCCGATAGCCCGGCTTGGGCCACAGGCACAACTGCCCCGCCGCGCAGGCGCCCGTGGCACCTGTCGCGCCCCGCGCCTCCGCGGCGGGCGCGCCCGCCAGGGCCAGAACGGCAGCGGCGGCGAGCCCGAAGACAACAGCACGCATCACAGAGATCACTCCCCCAGTCCGATGGTGCGACAAGTCTCACGACCCGTGATCACCACGGCCAAGGGCTTCCGGCGATCCGTGCCCTGATAGGTGAAGTCAGATGTGCCCGGCCCCGGCCCCCGCAGGGCCCGCGTTCTCCCCCCTCTTCGTGAGGATCGCGACCAGCGCCGCGGCGATCGCCACGCACCCGGCGACCCGGAATCCCACCTGCATCCCCGACACGAACGTGTCATGCGCGACGGTGGAGATCTTCTCCGCGTACTGCGGCGGCGTCCCCGCCGGCACCGGTGCCACCCCGACCGAGACCGCGTCGGCGGCCTGGGCGAGTTGCTCGGGCCGCAGGGCCGGGAGGCCCGACGCGGTCCACTTCTCCGGCAGGAGGTGCTCGACCCGGGACGCCATCACCGCGCCGAGGACGGCCGTGCCCAGCGAGCCGCCCACCTGCATGGCCGACTGCTGGAGCCCCCCGGCCACGCCCGCGTGCCGCAGGGGCGCGTTGCCGACGATCACCTCCGTCGCGCCGACCATGACCGGCGCGAGGCCCACGCCCATCAGCAGGAACCACAGCGACATCGTGAGCGTGCCGGTGCCGGCGTCCAGCGTGGCCAGCCCGAAGCAGGCCACGGCGGCGCTGATCATGCCCGCCATCAGCGGGATCCGCGGCCCGATCCGGGAGATGAGCAAGCCTGCCAGCGGCGATCCGACGATCATCATCCCGGTCAGCGGCAGCAGATGCGTGCCCGCGTCCACCGGGGACATCCCGTGGACGTTCTGGAGGTAGAAGGTCACGAAGAACAGCCCGCCGATGAAGGCGAAGGCCATCAGCACCATCAGGACCACCCCGGCGGCCAGCGGCACGGAGCGGAACAGGCTCAGCGGGAGCAGCGGTTCGCGGCCGCGGGTCTGCCAGAAGGCGAAGAGGAGGAAGGCGGCGGCCGAGGAGCCGAGGAAGACCACGGTCCGGGCGTCGCTCCAGGACCAGGCGGGAGCCTTGATCAGGGCCCAGATCAGGCAGAACATCGCGGCGGACAGCAGGACGATGCCGGGGATGTCAAAGGACCGGGGCGCGTCCTTCACCCGGTGGCCGGCGAGGAAGACCGAGCCGAGCGCCAACGCCAGCGCCCCGACGGGGACGTTGATGAAGAAGACGGACTGCCAGTTGACGTGCTCGACCAGCAGGCCGCCGACGATCGGGCCGCCGGCCGTGGAGGCGCCGACGACCATGCCCCACAGGCCGATGGCCATGTTGAGCTTCGCGGCGGGGAAGGTCGCGCGGATCAGGCCGAGCGCCGTCGGCATCAGCAGCGCGCCGCACAGGCCCTGGAGCACGCGGAGGGCGATGACGAGCGACACGCTGCCCGACAGGGCGATGAGTCCGGAGGAGAGGGCGAATCCGGTGGTACCGATGAGGAAGACCTGCCGGTGACCGAAGCGGTCACCCAGCTTGCCCGCGGTGATCAGGGCGACGGCGAGGGCGAGGAGATAGGCATTGGTGATCCATTGGACGTCGGCGAGCGAGGCGCCCAGGTCCTTCTGGATGGCGGGGTTGGCGATGGCGACGATGGTGCCGTCGAGCGCGACCATCATCACGCCGATCGCGACGGAGAGCAGGGTCAGCCAGGGATGGCCCCGTAAGCCGCTCAGGCCGTCGCGGGGCTTCTGGTCCGGCGTCGCCTCGGCGACGGTGGTACGGGTCCGAGTCATGCCACCGAGATTATGGCAGCCGCTGACACTCGACAATCACTTTCAAGAGGCGCAGTCTGTCATCTTGCCCACAACTATGCTGAGCAGCGAAAACGCACCGGAAAGAGGCGGCATGCACACGATCGAGAGCACCACGGGCCTGCGTGAGCGCAAGAAGCGCCGCACCCGCGAGGCCCTCGTCCGGTGCGCCCAGGAGCTGTTCGCCCTCCGGGGGTACGAGGGCACGACGGTCGACGAGATCGCGGCCGCCGCGGACGTCTCGCAGCGCACCTTCTTCCGCTACTTCGCGGGCAAGGAGGACGTGGCCCTCGACGTCCAGCGGACGATCGAGTCGCACATCCTGGCCGCCGTGTGCGCGCGCCCGGCGGCGGAGCCGCCGCTCACCGCGCTGCGCTCGGCCGTCGTCGAGTGCTGGGACGGCATCGGGGAGGCCATCGAGTCGGTCGTCCCGCTGGAGCTCTACGTCCGGACGTACCGGATGATCCAGGAGACCCCGCAGCTGCTCGCGGCCCATCTGCGCCGGCTGGCCGAGCTGGAGGACCGGCTCACCGACGAGATCGCCCGCCGGGAGGGGCTGCCGGCGGAGGACCCCCGGCCGCGCATCCTGGTCGCGGCGTTCAGCGGGGTGATGCGCGAGGTGGGCAAGCGCTGGGGCGACCTGCTGGACGGGGACATGGAGGGGTTCCGCCGGCGCACGGCCGCCTATCTGGATCAGATCGGTCCCGCACTGGCGGAAAACTGGCGTTCTTGAGCGGTAGGCGGACGAGTGCGCTCAATCACGGCCATGCAAACGTGAGATAGCTCACCGGCTTCCCGGACGCAAGCGGATTTCTCCTAGGGTGGTCCGCGGTGACTTCCTTCCCGGAGCTCGGCTCCTCCTCCATCCCCTGGACCAACGCCACCACGGCCTGGCGCGCGCTGCTGGCGCTGGCCGTGGTGTTCGTGATGCTCGCGACCACCGGCTGGACGGCGGTCAGAAGCCACAAGGGCGCGGAGGACGCGCGGGCCGCCTCGCTCAAGGCCTGGCGGCACGGTTCCGTCAGCGGCCGCCCGCTGCCCTCGCCCGACGCGGAGCCGTCGGCGCTGTCCCGTTTCTTCACCACGCTCACCGCGGGCCAGCGCGAGCGGCTCGCGGAGCGCTATCCGCTCGTCGTCGGCAACCTCGGCGGCGCCCCCACCGAGCTGCGCTACCGCGCCAACCGCGCCGCGCTCTCCCAGGCCCGCGCGGTCGAGGAGAAACGCAGCCACGACGCCGGGCTGACCCCCGCCGGCCGCTACGAGGCCGGCCGCAGGATGCACCGCTTCGAGTCGCTGCTCGCCCCGGACCGGCAGATCCTCGCCTTCGACCCCGCCGGCGACGGCCGGGTCGCCGAGGTCTTCGGCGACCTCGACGCGGCGCGGCGGGTCTCCGTGGTGGTCCCGGGCGTCGACACCAATGTGCTCACGTTCGAGAAGACCCAGCGCGCCTACAGCGCCCCCGTCGGCATGGGCCGCTCCCTCTACGCCGCCGAGCGGAAGGCCGGCCCCGCCACCAGGACGGCCGTCATCGCCTGGGCCGACTACACCTCGCCCGTCGGCGTCGGCATGGACGCCGCCACGGGCAAGCTCGCCGCCGAGGGCGCGCTGCGGCTGCGCCGGCTCGTCCGGTCGCTGCCCGGCGACTCGAAGGTCGCGCTGTTCTGCCACAGCTACGGCTCGGTGGTGTGCGGCGTCGCCGCCCGCGAGCTCCCCGCCCGGGTCACCGACGTGGCCGTGGCCGGCAGCCCCGGCATGCGCGCCCAGAGCGTCTCCGACCTGGCCACCACCGCCCGGATATGGGCGATGCGCGACGCGGACGACTGGATCCAGGGCGTGCCCCACATGGAGGTCGGCGGCCTCGGCCACGGCGCCGACCCGGTCTCCGCGGGCTTCGGGGCACGGGTGCTGTCCGCCGGCGACGCCCAGGGCCACACCGGCTACTTCGCGCCCGGCACCACCAGCCTCGCCAACTTCGCCGGGATCGGCGTCGGAGCCCCCGCCTCCGTCCGGTGCGCGAGGGACAGCGGTGGCTGCGCGGACGGGCTGGGCCCGGACGCCGTCGCCGCCGCGGCCTGACCGGCTTGACGCGCGTAGCGCCACGAGGGGGGACGGGCGGGCGGGCGCCGCTTACGATGAGCGGCATGGGTGATGTGCTGGCCGGTTTCCACACCGTCTGGGAGTTCGGCACCGACTCCGTGCTCATCCGCTTCGAACGGGGGATCCGCACACCGAAGCTGCTCCAGGCGCTCGGCGAGCGACGCGTCCCCTTCGAGGCGCTCGCGGCCGTCGAAGCGGCCCCG
Source organism: Streptomyces luteoverticillatus (assembly GCF_003970715.1). Classification (NCBI taxonomy): domain Bacteria; kingdom Bacillati; phylum Actinomycetota; class Actinomycetes; order Kitasatosporales; family Streptomycetaceae; genus Streptomyces; species Streptomyces luteoverticillatus. The sequence continues at coordinate 2,242,816 of NZ_CP034587.1, forward strand.
GGGAGGCACGGGACGGTGGTGCTGCGCGCCGTGCCCAGACCCGGCGCCGATCCGCTGATCGACGTGGCCGACGGCCAGCTCAAGGAGGGCAACGACCCCTACCGGCTGGTGCTCCCGGCCGAGCGCGAGCTCCTCGCCGAGTACTACGCCGAGCGGATACGCGACGCGCTCGGACCCCGCGCCCAGGAGCCCGCCGAGCGCCATCTGGTGACCGCGCCCGCACCCCCGCTGACCTTCAAGGCCTACGACGGCAAGGCGTCCTTCGACGGCCGGGCCGTCTCCTTCCGCTGGTTCTGGACCGGCGCCTCGTCCGCCAAGTGGAAGGCCGGCGACCAGTACTTCCCCCTCGATGAGCTGACCGGCGTCGAGTGGCGCTCCCCCGACGCCGCCGCCGGCCATCTCCGCCTGGTGCTGCGCGGCACCGACGGGGACCGCCGCCCCGAGCCCGACCAGGACCCGGCGGCCGTGGCCTTCGGCATGGGCTACGGGCTCGTCCACGAGTCCCTGCCGTTCGCGGCGGCCGTCCTCGCCGCCGTACGGGCCAAGGTGCCCGCCGCCCCCGGCCGGCACCGCGTGCCCGCCCGGCCCGACCCCGGCGGCATCGCCGAGCGCATCCGGCACCTGGGCGAGCTCCACCAGGCGGGGCTGCTGACCGACATCGAGTTCAGCACGAAGAAGGCGCAGCTGCTGGCGGAGCTTTAGCGCTCCGCTGGAAGTCCGGCGAGTCATCCGCGGGTGCGTCGTGGCTGGTCGCGCAGTTCCCCGCGCCCCTTCGGGGCGCTGCCGAAGCGCGTGATACCACGGTATGACCCGGCCCCCGGGGTCGGCACCGTGGTGTGACGCCCGGCGGCAGGCTCCCGATCTACGCTGGTCGGGCCATGCCCACCACGCCCATGACCCCGCTCGCCCGGCTGCGTGACACCTTCACCCCCGCCGGGCCGCCCACCCCGCTCTTCGGCCACTCCCCGCGCCGGTTCGTCCGGCGGCTGCCGTACGCCGTGGCGATCGTGTTCGTCGCCATCCTGCTGCCGGTCACGGTCATGTTCCTCGGCGAGGGCTACCACCTGAACCCCGACCTGGCGCTTGTGCTCGGCCTCTTCCAGGTACTGCCGCTGCTGTTCGCCGTGCGGCGGCCGCTGGTCGCCTGGGGGGTCGCCTTCACCGCCCACACGGTCTGCGCGGCGGCCATCCTGGGCTTTCCGCCGGGCCCGCACCCCCAGCCCTGGCCGTGGACGCCGATGGCCATCATCGGCATGCTGCTGCTCCTGCTCGCCGTCGGCCTGCGCGAGCGCAACCGCACCCTGATCGCGGTGTGGACGCTGACGGGCGCCGTCAGCGTCGTCTTCCAGATGATCGCCCCGGGGCGCAGCAACGGCACCTGGGTGGCACTGCTCGTCATCGGCGGGGTGCTGCTCGTCATCGGCGGCCTGCTGCGCGAACGGGCCGTCACCCAGCGGGCGCTGGCCGAGCAGGAGACCATCAGCGAGGCCGAACGGTCCCGCCGCACCCTGCTGGAGGAGCGCGCCCGCATCGCCCGGGAGCTCCACGACGTCGTCGCCCACCACATGTCCGTCATCACCGTGCAGGCGGACAGCGCCCCGTACCGCGTGGAGGGCCTCCCGGACGCGGCCCGCGAGGAGTTCGCCTCGATCGCCGCCACGGCCCGGGAGTCGCTGACGGAGATGCGCCGGCTGCTGGGCGTGCTGCGCAACGAGGACACCGCCGGCGCCCCCGGCACGGCCGACCGGACACCGCAGCCCGGCGTCGAGCGGATTCCGCAGCTGATCGAGGCGACGGTACGGGCCGGGGTGCCGGTCGAGCTGTCGATGCCCGGACTCCCCGCGCTGCCGCAGGCCGTGGACCTGTCCGCCTACCGCATCACGCAGGAGGCCCTGGCCAACGTCGTCCGGCACGCCCCGGGCGCGGCCACCCGCGTCTCGGTCTCGCCGGAACCCGACGGGACGGGCCTCGTGGTCCTCGTCGTCAACGCGGCGCCGGAGCGGGACACTCCGCCGCTGGAGACCGGCGGGACGGGCCACGGTCTGGTGGGGATGCGGGAGCGGGTCCGCCTGGTGGGTGGCACCCTCGACACCGGCCCCCTGCCGGAGGGCGGCTTCCGGGTCGCGGCCCGGCTCCCGCTGAGCACAGAAGAGGAATCCTCCACCGCATGACCATCAAGGTGATCATCGTCGACGACCAGGCCATGGTGCGGGCGGGCTTCGCCGCGCTCCTGGCCGCCCAGTCCGACATCGACGTCGTCGGCGACGCGGCGGACGGCCGGCAGGGCGTGGCCCTGAGCCGTTCCGCCCACCCGGACGTGGTGCTGATGGACGTCCGGATGCCGGAGATGGACGGCCTGGAGGCGGCCCGGCAGATCCTCGACCCGCCGCGAGGGGTGGTCCACCGGCCCAAGGTGCTGATGCTGACGACGTTCGACGTCGACGACTACGTCTACGAGGCGCTGCGCGCGGGCGCCTCCGGCTTCCTCCTCAAGGACGCCCCGCCGGCCGACCTCATCTCGGCGGTGCGGGTGGTCGCCGCGGGCGAGGCGCTCCTGGCGCCCTCGGTGACCCGCCGGCTCATCGCGGACTTCGCCAAGCGCCCGGCTCCCCGCCGCCGTTCGGGCACGGCCCGCCCCGGCGGGCTGACGCCCCGGGAGACGGAGGTGCTGGAGCTGATCGCGCGGGGCCTGTCCAACCAGGAGATCGCGGACCGGCTGGTCCTGGCCGAGCAGACGGTCAAGACGCACGTCGGACGGGTCCTGGGGAAGCTGAGCCTCCGGGACCGCGCGCAGGCGGTCATCTTCGCCTACGAGTCGGGGCTGGTGACCCCGGGCGAGGGCTGACCGTCCCCGGTACGGGTGGTCGCGCGGCCGAAGCCGGGACGGGGCGGCATCGTCCGCGCGACGATGCCGGTATGCGCTGCAATCGCTGTCACAACGCCATGTGGTGGGACGTGACGCCGGGCCAGCGGCCCTCTTGGTACTGCTCGGTGTGCGTCCACCCGCCGGAGCGGCGGGTTAATTCGGCGGCTGTGCCGGCGCCGTGTCCTCGGGGGTGCCGGTCTCCGATTACGGAGCATCGGGGTGGGGAGCGGCGGTTCATCTGCCACTGAGGGTTCGTCCCGGCTGCGGGCCGGTGGGGGCCGTTCGCGCAGTTCCCCGCGCCCCTTACGGGGCGATCGTGGACAGAACGAGTCCTTCTTCCTCGCCCGAACCCTCCGCCAGCAACCTCCCGTCCCTGCCCCACACCGCGCTCAGGCCGCACGCGTCGTAGGGGCCTGCCGGGCCCACGTGGTTGGCCAGCAGGACGTGGAGCCTGTTCGTCCGGGCCAAGGCCGGGAAGATCTCCATCCGTTCGCGGGCGCCGCCGCCCCGGCCGTAGAGCGAGCTCGCCAGCAGTACGGCGCAGCCGTCGGCGGCGGCCCGGCGCGCGAGGTCGGGGAAGTGGGCGTCGAAGCAGATGGCGAGGCCGAACGTGACTCCGTCCAGCGTGAAGCGGCCGTCCTCCGTGCCCGCCGTGAAGCCCGCGGCGGCCTCCGTGTCCGTCACGTGCCGCTTGTCGTAGCGGGTGCGGAGCTCCCCGTCGGGGCCGTACACGAAGGTGCTGATCGTCGGTCCGGCCGGGGCGCGGCCCGCGCAGTTCACCGCCGCCGCGACGCCCGCCGTCCGGCATGCCGCGCGCAGCGGGCCGAGCCGGGGGTCGTCAGGGGCGAAGGTCAGCCGGTCCGGGTCGCCGGTGATGGCGTCGAGCTCGTAGCCGGTGACGGCGAGCTCGGGGAGGACGACGAGGGCCGCGCCCCGCTCGCCCGCCTCGGCGACCATTCCGGCCATGCGGGTCACGTTGGCGGCGACGTCGCACGGCCGGGCGGTGAACTGCGCTGCTGCGATGATCATGGGCACATCATGACCCGGCCGTCGCTCCCACGGCCACCGCCAGCACGGACCGGATCTGCGCGGTGATCGCCATCCGGTCGTGGACGAACGCGGGGTCGCTGACCTGCCCGGTCGAGGGGTCCGTGTTGCCCTCGCCGAAGTTCAGCACCGGGGTGTGGAGATGGCCGCCCGGGACCTTCAGGCCCACGGCGTCGCGCAGCAGGGTCGCGCGGTAGGCGATCTCGTTGGAGAGGTAGTCGCCCCCGCCGCCCGCGCGGGCGGTCGAGCCCGGGGTGGGGCCGTCGGGCCGTGCGACGGGCTGCGTGCCGCCCGCCGGGATCTCGGTCACGGACGTGTTGTCGTGGACGGGGAACGGGCCGGTCGTGGCCGCCGTGATGGCCGCGTACGGCAGGGTCGTGGTCGTCCACTGCGGCTGCGGGGTCACGGTCGGCACGCCGGGCGGCACCGGCACGGTCTCCGTGCGGGAGAGCCGGGCGTTGTCCGGGTAGCCGCCGCGCCAGGCGCCGTTGGTGCGCTCGACGTCGAAGCGGCCGGGGCGGCCCTGGCTGATGGTGGTGAACAGGTCCACCTGCCGGGGGCCGGGCCGGAAGTACGGCAGCAGGGTCCGTTCGACCGTGCCGTCGGCGAAGTCCGCCCAGCGCACCGGGAAGACGGCCGCCTCCACGCGCGCCGGGCCGGCCGGGGTGTCGATCACGGTGCCGTCCAGGGCCAGCGCGGCCGCGCCGGAGGGGTTGGAGCGGCGGATGTCGGAGTCCAGCTGGAACGGGTCGAAGCCGGTGATCAGCACGCGCTTCACCGCGCCGCCCGCCGGGAGGTCGATCGAGTCCTGGCCGCGCGAGGCGCGCTCCACGGCGGCCTCCAGGGCCGCGCGCCGCCGCTCGGGCAGCGGGAACGCCGGCCGCCACTCGCGCAGCGCCCGCGTCATGCCCAGCCGGGCCCAGTACAGCGGCCGGTCGTCGTCCCGGCTCAGCTCGCCGGCGTCCGGGCCGCGCCCCTGGGCGCGGTCCACGGCCCGCCGCCACAGCCGCCGGCCGTCGGCGGCCGCCAGGCGCTCGGCCTCGGCGGCGCCGCGCGTACGGGCCAGGGCGCGGGCGAAGCCGGGGGCGACGTCGTCGAAGCCGCTGCGGCGCAGGATCTCCTGCGGCACGGCCCCGGAGAGCCGCTGCTCCTCCACGGTGAGCGCGGGGGCGGCGGGCGCGGCCCCGGCGGGGACGGCGAGGGCGAGCGGGGAGCAGGCGAGCAGGACGGCGCCGAGGACGGCCAGCCGGCCCGGGCCCGGCGTCCGGGATATGTCACGGGGTCTCATGGGACGGAAGGTAATCACCGTGACCGCATGGAGCGATAGAGGGGCGCCAACTCACTGCGTGCAGCAGCGATTTCACGCCACAATGGCGCGATGGACACAGTGCAGCTCCTCATGGACCCGCTGATATCCGCCGGAAGAACCGCCGCCGCCCCGCTGTTCGATCCAGGGAAGGGGCAAGGCGCCCGCCAGTTAATCGAGTTGGGCCTCGCCCTGCTGCTCTCCTCGCTCATCGGGCTGGAGCGGGAGCTCCAGCAGAAGAGCGCGGGGCTGCGCACCCACACGCTGGTCGGCGTGGGCAGCGCGCTGTTCATGGAGGTCTCGATCCACGGGTTCGCGGGGGCCGGCCAGTTCGACGGCTCCCGGGTGGCCGCGCAGATCGTCTCGGGCATCGGCTTCATCGGTGGTGGCCTGATCTTCGTCCGGCGGGACGCCGTTCGCGGCCTGACGACGGCCGCCACGATCTGGCTGACCTGCGCCGTCGGCATGGCCTGCGGCGGTGGGCTGCCCCTGCTGGGCGGCGCGGCGGCCGCCGTGCACTTCCTGGTGGTGCGCGGCTTCCCGGTGGCGACCCGCAGGCTGGCCGCGACGCCCGCGCTGGAGCACGTCGAGCTGAGCATTTCCTACCGCACCCGCAAGGGGCTGCTGGGCCGGGTGCTGGAGCTGTGCACCCGGAGCGGCTTCCGGGTCACGGACGTCCAGGTCCACGCCCGGGCGGAGCCGGAGGAGGGCGCGGAACGGCCCAGGGGCAAGGTCAGGGAGGCGGGCGTGGTGCTGAGCCTGGAGGGCAAGGGATCGGCGCATCCGCTGATGGAGGAGCTCACCGACTGGGAGGGCATCCTCGACATCGATCTCCACGCCCATCGCGAGAGCACCGAGTGACGACCTCCACGCGATGACCTCCACGCGCGGGTGAACTCGCTTATGAGAAGCGGTCGTTCATCGGATAACGTGCGGGGCGGAAGGCGGCACGGGCCGGTCGAGGTCACCCGTGCCCGTCTTCGGCCACGGCCCGGGCGCCATCGCGCGGGCGCGGACGGCACCGGGTGCCCGGGGCGAGGGTACGGGCCCCGGTGCCGGAGAGTTCCGCGCCGGGCGCGCCGGTGGCGGACCGGGCCGTGCGTACTGTGCGGCGTCCTATACGGCGGGCGGCTCGGCGGCGGTGATGGTGCGGTAGGCGAGGGCCGCCAGTTCGCCCTGGCCCTGCTTGCTGGGGTGGAACCAGTCCCACTTGCTGAGCGCCTGGCCGGTGAAGCCGTAGCCGTGGACCGAGCCGTCGAAGCGGCACAGCCCGTCGCGCTCGCAGACGCTCTTGAGCACCGTGTTGTACTCGAGGACCCGCTGCTCCACCCGCACACGCCGGGCCTCGGCCACCGCGTCGTCGGAGCCGGCGTCGGCCAGCATCGACGGGCAGACCGAGCCCAGCTTCCAGATCTCCGGGCCGATCAGGCTCTTGCGCCCCTCCGCCCACAGCCGCCGCAGGTCCGGCACCCCGGCCACGTACACCTGGGACTTGGGCAGGGCGGTGCGCAGCTCCCGCAGGGACTTCTCGAAGTCGGCGCGGAAGTCGTCCACGGTGGTCATGTCGTCCACGTTCTTGCGGCAGGCGTCGTTGGCCCCCACGAGCACGGTGACGAGCTGCGGCTTCTCGGCGACGGCCGCGCGCATCTGCTCCGGCAGGTCGGCCATCCGGGCGCCGGTGCGGGCGTGGTTCCAGCTGCTCGTCCCGGGCGAGGCCAGCAGCCGCCGGGCGAGGCTGTCGACGGAGGTGCCGGTGGCCCAGGACGCCTCGGGGCAGTCCTTGAGCATGGAACAGGCGTCGAAGCCACGGGTGATGGAGTCGCCGAGGGAGGCGATGGAGGCGGGGCGGGGGTTCCAGGCCGGGCGGACGGGCTTGGGCTTGGCCGGGGCCGCGGCCGGCTGCTCGCCGCCGCCGGCACCGGCGGCCGCGCCGCTCTCGCAGCCCGAGGCCAGCAGGGTGGCGCAGACCGCCGCGACGGCGGCTTTGACGACCGCCCCTCGCCTCTTCCCCCGTGCGACGTTCATGCTCGTGTTCCCCTCCGGCCGGGTGATATCTGTCCGGGACCGACGGTACGTCACGCCCGCGACACGCCCGCACGGTAGCTTTTCTTCCCGGGTGATCGAGTCGGTCCGGCATCTTTCGCTCCGCCTTTCGGTCCACGGCGGCACCAAATCACAACACGTCACATCCTGTCCCTTTTCAGGAGAATTGCTCCCGATGGTGTTTACTGTTGGTAACCTCGCGGGCTGGTGCGGGAGTGGCCATTGGGGCAGAATGTCTGCTGCTGTCCCGGGCGGGACCGGTTCGGCTGCGAGGCCGCTGGGGAAGGCCACCCTCGAACCGCACTGGAGGACCCGGTGACGACACGTGGAGTTCTGTATGTGCACTCCGCGCCCCGAGCGCTCTGCCCGCACGTCGAATGGGCCGTGGGCGGCGTCCTCGGCACGCGCGTCACCCTCGACTGGATCCGGCAGCCCGCCTCCCCCGGCACCTGGCGCTCCGAGCTCTCCTGGCAGGGCCAGGCCGGCACCGCCTCCAGACTCGCCTCCGCGCTGCGCGGCTGGCACCTCCTGCGCTTCGAGGTGACGGCGGAACCCTGTCCCACCGCCGAGGGCGAGCGCTACAGCTCCACCCCCGACCTCGGCATCTTCCACGCCGTCACCGGCATCCACGGCGACATCCTGATCCCCGAGGACCGCCTCCGCGCCGCGCTCTCGCGCGCCGACCGGGGTGAGACGGACCTCCAGGCGGAGGTCGAGAAGCTGCTCGGCAAGCCGTGGGACGACGAGCTGGAACCCTTCCGTCACGCGGGCGAGGGCGCGCCGGTCCGCTGGCTGCACCAGGTGGTGTGAGCGCGGTTCGGCGGAGTTCTTGCCCTGGAGCCCGCTCCAGGCCCTAGCGTCGACGCATGACCTCACCCACCACCGTCACCGTCCTCGGCACCGGCATCATGGGCTTCGCCATGGCCCGCAATCTCGCCCGGGCCGGGCTCTCCGTCCGCGCCTGGAACCGCAGTCACGCCAAGGCCGAGCCGCTGGCCGCGCACGGTGTCACCGTCGTGGAGACGCCCGCCGAGGCGGTCACCGGCGCCGATGTGGTCGTCACCATGCTCTACGACGGCCCGGCCGCCCTCGACGTGATGCGCGCCGCCGCCCCCGCCCTGCGCCCCGGGACGGTCTGGGCGCAGTCCACCACCGCCGGGCTCGACGGCACGGCCGTGCTCGCGGACTTCGCCCGCGAGCAGGGGCTCGTCCTGGTCGACGCCCCCGTCCTGGGCACCCGGCGGCCCGCCGAGGAGGGCACGCTCACGGTGCTGGCCGCCGGGCCCGAGGAGATCCGCGACACTCTGGCGCCCGTCTTCGACGCCGTCGGCTCCCGGACCGTCTGGGTCGGCGACGACGCGGCGGGCGGCGCCGCGACCCGGCTCAAACTCGTCATCAACAGCTGGGTGCTGGCCGTCACCCATGGCACCGCCGAGGCCCTCGCGCTGGCCGACGGGCTGGGCGTGGACCCGGCCCGTTTCCTGGACGCGGTCGCGGGCGGCCCGCTCGACATGGGCTATCTGCGCGCCAAGGCCGGGCTGCTGAGGGACGACGCCCTCACCCCGCCGTCCTTCGCGACCACCACGGCCGAGAAGGACGCGCGGCTGATCGTCGCGGCCGGGGAGGCCGCCGGGGTGCGCCTGGACGTCGCGGCGGCGGGCGCCGAGCGCTTCCGCCGGGCGATCGAAGCGGGCCACGGCGACGAGGACATGGCGGCCTCGTACTTCGCCAGCTTCACGAAGTGACCGGCCTCACGAAGTGAGCGAACGTGGAAGGGCCCGCCCCTGCCGGGACGGGCCCTTCCACGTAAGCGTCAGACCGTGCGCAGCGCCAGCACCACGTTGTGGCCGCCGAAGCCGAACGAGTTGTTGATCGCCGCGATCGTGCCCTGCGGCAGCGGGCGGGGCTCGCCGCGGACGATGTCCGCGTCGATGTCCTCGTCCAGCTCGTCGATGTTGATGGTCGGCGGGGCCGTGCGGTGGTACAGGGCGAGGACGGTCGCGACCGTCTCGATGCCGCCGGCGCCGCCGAGCAGGTGGCCGGTCATCGACTTGGTCGCGGAGACCGCGACGTGGTCGAGGTCGTCGCCCAGGACCTTGCGCAGCGCCTTGATCTCGGCGGCGTCGCCCTGCGGCGTGGAGGTGGCGTGCGCGTTGAGGTGCACGACCTCCGCCGGCTTCAGGTCGCTGCTGTCGAGCAGGTTCTGCAGGGCGGCGGCGATGCCGCGGCCCGTGGGCTCCGGCTGCGCGATGTGGTGGCTGTCGGCGGACAGGCCCTGGCCCAGCACCTCGCAGTAGACGCGGGCGCCGCGCTTCGCGGCGTGCTCGGCCGACTCCAGGACGACGATGCCGGCGCCCTCGCCGAGCACGAAGCCGTCACGGGCCTTGTCGTACGGGCGGGAGGCCTTGCCGGGCTCGTCGTTGTTCTTCGACATCGCCATCATGCTGGCGAACGCCGCGACGGGCAGCGGGTGGATGGCCGCCTCGGTGCCGCCGGCGACGACGACGTCGGCACGGCCGGAGCGGATCATCTCGAAGGCGTAGCCGATGGCCTCGGCGCCCGACGCGCAGGCGCTGACCGGGGTGTGGACGCCCGCCCGGGCGTTCACCTCCAGGCCGACGTTGGCGGAGGGGCTGTTGGGCATGAGCATCGGCACGGTGTGCGGGGAGACGCGGCGGGCGCCCTTCTCCCGGAGCACGTCGTACTGGTCGAGCAGGGTGGTCACGCCGCCGATGCCGGAGGCGACGACCGCGCCCAGCCGCTCGGGGGTGACGCCGGCGTCGTCGCCGGCCTTGTCGGTGAAGCCCGCGTCGGCCCAGGCCTCGCGCGCCGCGATCAGCGCGAACTGCGCCGAGCGGTCCAGCTTGCGGAGCATGGGGCGGGGCAGGACGTCGGCGGGGTCGACCGCCACGGGGGCGGCGATGCGGACCGGGAGGTCGGCGAAGCGCTCGTTCTCCAGAGGCTTGACGCCGGAGCGGCCGGCGAGCAGGCCCTCCCAGGTCGAAGCGCTGTCGCCACCCAGCGGTGTGGTTGCGCCGATACCGGTGACGACCACGGTGCGATTGGTCGAGTTCATCGGGATTCTGTCTCCACGTGTAGAGGTGCTGGAACCGCCACCGCCGGGGTGGCGACGAACGCTACGGTCAGGCCTGGTGCTTCAGGATGTAGCCGGCGGCGTCGCCGACGGTCTTCAGGCCCTTGACGTCCTCGTCCGGGATCTTGACCTCGAAGCGCTCCTCGGCGGCGACGACGACCTCGACCATGGACAGCGAGTCGACGTCCAGGTCGTCGGTGAAGGACTTGTCCAGCTTGACGTCCTCGACCGGGATGCCCGCGATCTCGTTGACGATCTCGGCGAGACCCTCGAGGATCTGCTCCTGGGTGTGGGCCATGGTGGCGCTCCTTCTATGCATTGCGATGTGCTGCTGATTAAGGGAACTGCTGGGGCGGTGAGGTCCTGGCCGGCACGGGGTGCCGTTCCGGGAATCTCGCCTAGGGGAGGGTAACGACCGTGGCGGCGTACACGAGACCCGCCCCGAAGCCGATGAGGAGCGCGGTGTCCCCGCTCTTCGCCGCGCCGGTGGCCAGGAGCCGCTCCATGGCGAGCGGAATGGAGGCCGCGGAGGTGTTGCCCGTGGTCTCCACGTCACGGGCGACCGTGACGCTCTCCGGCAGTTTGAGGGTCTTCACCATCGAATCGATGATCCGCATGTTGGCCTGGTGCGGAATGAAGACGTCCAGGTCCTCGGGGCTGACGCCCGCCTCGTCCAGCGCCTGCTGGGCGATCTTCGCCATTTCGAAGACGGCCCAGCGGAACACCGCCTGACCCTCCTGGGTGATGGCGGGGAAGCGGACGTCCGTCTCCTCGCGGTAGACGTCCCAGGCGACGGTCTGCTTGATCGTCTCGGCCTTGTCGCCCTCGGAGCCCCAGACGACCGGGCCGATGGCGGGCTCGGCGGACGGGCCGACGACCACGGCGCCGGCGCCGTCGCCGAACAGGAAGGCCGTCGCGCGGTCCTCCAGGTCGGTGAGGTCCGAGAGCCGCTCGACGCCGATGACCAGGACGTGCTCGGCGGAGCCGCCGGTCACCATGTCCCGGGCCATGGCCAGGCCGTAGCCGAAGCCCGCGCAGCCGGCCGAGATGTCGAAGGCGGCGGGCTTGCCCGCGCCCACCTTGTGGGCGATCTCGGTCGCGACGGCCGGGGTCTGCTTGAAGTGCGACACCGTCGAGACGATGACGGCACCGATCTGGTCGGCGGTGATGCCCGCGTCGGCGATCGCCTTGCCGGCGGCCTCCAGGGACATCGCGCTGACGGTCTCCTCCGGTCCGGCCCAGTGCCGGGTGGCGATGCCCGAGCGCGAGCGGATCCACTCGTCCGAGGAGTCGATGTGCTTGAGGATCTCCTCGTTCGGCACCACGCGCACGGGACGGTAGCCGCCCACGCCCATGATGCGCGCGTACGCGGCGCCCCTGGCGGGCTTGATCTTCGCGGTCATGCTTCTCGGGCTCCTTATTCGGCCGGGGCGGCGTCGAGGCCGGCGTGCTCGGCGATGAGCGCGCGAGCGGCGTCGAGGTCGTCCGGGGTCTTGAGCGCGAGCGTAGTGACACCCGGCAGGGCGCGCTTCGCCAGCCCCACGAGGGTGCCACCGGGCGCCGCCTCGATCATGGCCGTGACGCCCAGCTCCTTGAAGGTCTCCATGCACAGGTCCCAGCGGACCGGGTTGGCCACCTGGCCGACCAGCCGCGCGACGACCTCGGGGCCGCCGGCCACGACGGCGCCGTCCTTGTTGGAGACGTAACGGGTGTGGGGGGCGGCGGGGGCCAGCTCGGCGACCGCCGACTCCAGGGCCGAGACGGCCGGTGCCATGTGGTGGGTGTGGAAGGCGCCCGCCACCTTGAGCGGCACCACGCGCCGGGTGCCCTCGGGCTTGTCCTCGGCCAGGGCCGCCAGCTGCTGCGCCGTGCCGGCGGCCACGATCTGGCCGGCGCCGTTGACGTTCGCCGGGGTCAGGCCCAGCTTCTCCAGGTGCGGCAGGACGACGTCCGCCTCGCCGCCCAGCAGGGCGGCCATCCCGGTCTCGGTGACCGCGGCGGCCTCGGCCATGGCCAGCCCGCGCTTGCGCACCAGCCGCATGGCCTCCTCCTCGGAGAGCACACCGGTGAGCGCGGCGGCGGCGAGCTCGCCCACGCTGTGCCCGGCGACGGCGCCCACCCGTGCGGCGAGCTCGGCGCCGGACGGGAAGAGCTGCCCGGCCGAGAGCAGCGCGGAGGCCACCAGCAGCGGCTGGGCCACGGCGGTGTCACGGATCTCGTCGGCGTCGGCGTTCGTGCCGTAGTGGACAAGGTCCAGGTCGATGGCGTCCGACCACGCGCGAAGGCGGTCGGCGACACCGGGGAGGTCGAGCCAGGGGGTCAGGAAGCCGGGCGTCTGAGCGCCCTGGCCGGGAGCGACGAGTACGAGCACCCTCACACTCTCTCTCGTGGACGGCTCCGCCCACCCGTGAGGACAGGGACCAAGAACCGTCAGGGGAATTGTTGGCGTTCAACAAAAGCGTAAGTGTGTCACTCCGCGTCGGCCAGCCGCCCCAGGATCAGCGCGATGCGCAGCGTGAAGGCCGAACGGACATCGGAGGGTGACCATCCGGTGACGTCCGTCACACGTCGCAGCCGGTACCGCACGGTGTTGGGATGGACGAACAACATCCGCGCCGCGCCCTCCAGGCTGCTGGCCTGCTCCAGGTAGACGCTCAGCGTCTCCAGCAGCGCCGAGCCCGCTTCCTCCAGCGGTCTGTAGATCTCCTCCACCAGCTGCTCACGGGCGGCCGGGTCACCGGCCATCGCCCGCTCCGGCAGGAGGTCGTCGGACAGCACCGGCCGGGGGGCGTCCGGCCAGGCCGCGCACGCCTTGAGGCCGGCGGCCGCGGCCTGCGCGGACCTGGTCGCCGCCAGCAGGTCGGGCACCACCGGCCCGGCCACCACCGGGCCCGCCGCGAACGGGCCGATCAGCGACTTCGCCGCCTGCAGCGGATTGTCGGAGCCGCCCGCGATCACCACCAGCCGGTCGCCCAGCACCCCCGTGAGGACCTGCAGCTTGGCGTGGCGCGCGGCCCGGCGGATGGCCTCGACGGTCAGCTCGCTGTCCCCGTTGGGCGCCGTGCCCAGCACCACCGCGACATGCGTCGGCGCGTTCCAGCCCAGCGCGGCCGCCCGTGACAGGGCGCCCTCGTCGGCCTCGCCCGAGAGCACCGCATTGACGACCAGCGACTCCAGCCGGGCGTCCCAGGCGCCGCGCGCCTCGGCGGCCTGGGCGTACACCTGGGCCGTGGCGAAGGCGATCTCCCGGGCGTAGACCAGCAGCGCCTCGCGCAGCGCGTTCTCGTCGCCGGGGGCGGCCACCTCGTCGATGGCCGACTCCATGACCTCGATGGTCGTCCGGACCATCTCCACGGTCTGCCGCAGCGTGATCGCCCGGGTCAGCTCGCGCGGGGCCGTGCCGAACACGTCCGTGCTGATGGCCTGCGGGGTCTCCGGGTGCCGGAACCACTCGGTGAAGGCCGCGATGCCGGCCTGGGCGACCAGGCCGATCCACGACCGGTTCTCCGGGGGCATCGCCCGGTACCACGACAACTGGGCGTCCATGCGGGCGATGGCCGCGGCGGCCAGCGTCCCGGAGGACTGTTCCAGGTTGCGGAGGGTGGCGCTGTGGGGGTGCGTGGGGTGAGCGGCTGGTTCGGGCACGGGGACAAGCCTGCCTTATTCGGGTGCGATGCGGAGCCGCCGGGACCCCTCCGGGGCTCCCGGCGGGGCTACGGTGGGCCGATGACGTACGTGCAGCGGGCCGCCGATCGCTTCCGCGGCGGCGATCCGGCGGCCGGGATCGAGACCTGGCACGCCTTCTCCTTCTCGGGCTTCTACGACCCCGACAATGTACGGTTCGGCCCGCTCGCGGCCTGCAACGAGGAGCGGCTGGCGGGCGGCGCGGGCTTCGCCGAGCATCCGCACCGGGACGTCGAGATCGTCACCTGGGTGATCGAGGGCGAGCTCACCCACGAGGACTCCACGGGGCAGGTCGTCACCGTCCGCCCCGGCGACCTCCAGCGGCTGAGCGCCGGCTCCGGCGTCCGCCACACCGAGCGCAACGCGGGGTCCGTTCCGCTGCGGTTTGTCCAGATGTGGCTGACGCCGTCCGAATTCGGGGGCGAACCGTCGTACGAGGTGGTGCGGGGGATCGCCGACGGGACGCCGTACGCCTTGCGGCGGGCGGAGGCGGTGTTGCATGTCCGGCGCCTCCGGAGCGGCGATCGCGCGGCATTGCCGGACGCGCCATGGCTGTACGCGCACGTCGTACGGGGCGCTGTGCGGCTCGCCGGCGAGGTGCTGCGGGAAGGGGACGCGATCCGGGTGCCCGATGCGGTCGGGCTTACGGTCGAGGCGATCGGCTCCCGCGCGGAAGTGCTCGCGTGGGAGATGCACGCCGAGCCGCGTTTCGGGTAGCCCGGCGCTTCGCGCCGGGTTTTCGCCCACCCGCCCACCCGATTACCCCGCGCGGAGTTCGTTGATCACCGCTTCCGTCAGGAGGGGCCACGCCTCGATGGCCCAGGAGCCGAAGGCGCGGTCCGCGAGGGCGACGCAAGCCGCCCCCAGCTCCGGGTCGACCCACAGGAACGTGCCGGACTGCCCGAAGTGGCCGAAGGTCCGCGGCGAGGACGACGTGCCCGTCCAGTGCGGGGACTTCCCGTCCCGGATCTCGAAGCCGAGGCCCCAGTCGTTGGGCCGCTGGTGCCCGTAGCCGGGCAGGACGCCCGTCACGCCGGGGAAGACCACCGTCGTCGCCTCGTCCAGCGTGGTGCGCGACAGCAGGCGCGGCGCCTGGAGCTCGGCGGCGAACCGGGCCAGGTCGTCCACCGTCGAGACGCCGTCCTTGGCGGGCGAGCCGGGGAGGTCCGTGGAGGTCATGCCGAGGGGCTCCAGCACGGCCTGCCGCAGGTACTCGGCGAAGGGGATGTCCGTGGCCTTGGCGATGTGGTCGCCCAGGGCGTCGAAGCCGGCGTTGGAGTACAGCCGCCGGGTGCCCGGCTCCGCCATGGAGCGGTCCTCGTCGAAGGCGAGGCCCGAGGTGTGGGCGAGGAGATGACGCACCGTGGCACCGGGCGGGCCGGCCGGCTCGTCGAGCTCGATCGCGCCCTCCTCGACGGCGATCAGCGCGGCGTACGCGGCCAGCGGTTTGGTGACGGAGGCCAGCGGGAAACGGTGCCGGGTCGGGCCGTGCGCACCCGCGATGGTGCCGTCGGCGCGCACGACCGCCGCCGCCGCGGTCTTGACGGGCCAGTTCTCGATCATCCGCAGGCTTTCCATGGCAAGGAGCCTAACGCGGCACGGGATCGGGCCGGATCACGTCGGAATCCCGCTTGCTTCGAGTGCACTCCAACTCTCTAGCGTTGGGGACGCACCGCACGGGGCGAGCAAGGGGGAAGCGGCAATGACATTGATGGAGACCGAGAGCGCGCCGGCCGGAGCCGTGGACGACCTCTGCTCCCCGCTCGCCCTGGAGCGCCAGCGCCGCCCGGAGGGCCGGGACCGCTACACGATCAGTGAAGTGGCCGAGTACGCGGGCCTGTCCGCGCACACCCTCCGCTGGTACGAGCGGATCGGGCTGATGCCGCACGTCGACCGCTCCCACACCGGGCAGCGCCGCTACACCGACCGCGACCTCGACTGGCTGGACCTGGTGAGCCGGCTGCGGCTGACCGGGATGCCGGTGGCGGACATGGTCCGCTACGCGGAACTGGTCCGCCAGGGCGAGCACACCTTTCCCGAGCGCGAACGGCTGCTGAGCGCGCACCGCGACGACGTGCGGATGCGTATCGCGGAGCTGCGCAGCACGCTGGAAGTACTGGACTACAAGATCGACATCTATGCCGACGCCCGCCGGGCGTCCGAAGGGGCATGACGGAAGATGAGCAACGACAAGATCTCGCGTGTGACCCTCGGCGACGGCGGCCCCGAGGTCGGCGTCCAGGGCCTGGGCTGCATGGGCATGAGCTTCGCCTACGGCCCGACGACGGACGAGGCGGAGGCCCGGGCGACGCTGGAGCGGGCCCTGGAGCTGGGCGTCACGCTCTACGACACCGCCGACATGTACGGGTTCGGGGAGAACGAGAAGTTCATCGCCCCGTTCATCCGGGCCAACCGGGAACACGTCGTGCTGGCGACGAAGTTCGCCATCGACGCCAATCCCGAGAACCCCGCCGACCGCGTCATCCGCAACGACCCGCCGTACATCCGCGAGGCCGTCGAGGGCAGCCTGCGGCGGCTGGGCGTCGAGCAGATCGACCTGTACTACATGCACCGCCGCGACCCCGACGTGCCGCTGGCGGAGTCGGTGGGCACGATGGCCGAGCTGGTGGCGGAGGGCAAGGTCAAGCACCTGGGCCTGAGCGAGGTCACGGGCAGCGAGCTGCGCGAGGCGCACGCCGTGCACCCGATCGCGGCCGTGCAGTCGGAGTGGTCGCTCTTCAGCCGGGACATCGAGGAGAACGTCGTCCCGACGGCCCGCGAGCTGGGCGTCGCCCTGGTGCCGTACTCGCCGCTCGGCCGGGGCTTCCTGACGGGTGCTTTCGCGAACGCCGACAAGGACCTGTCGGCCGACGACTGGCGCCGTACGCAGCCGCGCTTCACGGGTGACAACGCGTCGGCGAACGTCGCCCTGCTGGAGCCCCTGCGGCGGATCGCGGAGGCGCGGGGCGTCACGCTCGCCCAGGTCGCGCTGGCGTGGGTGCAGCACCGGGCGCGGGTGGAGGACCTGACGGTCGTCCCGATCCCGGGCACGCGCAAGCGCTCCCGCCTGGAGGAGAACGTCGGCGCCACCCGCCTCGACCTGACGGCGGACGAGCTCACGGCCCTGGAGCCCATCGCCTCCAAGGTCTCCGGCGACCGCTACCCGGACATGTCCTCCACGTCGGCGGGCCGGGAGTAGTCACCACTCGGATGCCGGAGGGGCCGACACGACGTCGGCCCCTCCGGCATCCGGCGCACCGCCGTCCTCCTCCGTCTCCCCCATCAGGTCCCGCGCCAGCAGCGTCGCCCCCGCCACGGCCCCCGGCATCACGAACACCGCGACGAGCGGCAGCAGGAAGAGCAGGGTCAGCGGCACTCCGAAGCCCAGCACCAGCAGCTTGCGCGAGCGCAGCAGTTCCAGCCGCTCCTTCAGCGCCACCCTTCGCCGCTGAAGGGCGACAGCGGTGAGTTCCTCTGTCAGGAAGAAGCCGGAGACGCAGAAGCCGATCGCCGGCACCACCGTCTGGCCGACGAAGGGCACGAAGCCCAGGGCGAAGAAGAGGACGCCCCACAGTGCCGCCCGGACGAGCACGGCGAGGCTCTCCCGGGCCGAGATCCACAGCTCGCGCCAGAGCGGCAGCCCGGACGACGGCGCGCTGCCGCCCTCCGCCAGGTCGACCCGCTCGGACAGCGCCTCGTAGAAGGGCTGTCCGACGAGCAGCGTCACCGCCGTGAAGGAGAGCAGCGCCAGCAGCAGGCAGCCGCCGAAGAAGAGCGCCGTCAGCGCGCCGCGGAAGAGGCCGAGCCAGGGCGAGCCCCAGCCGTCGGCGAAGGGCGTCGCCCAGTCGACGACGTCATCGGCCCGGAGGACGAGCACGGTCATCACCGCCGCGTACCCGATCAGGGTGATCAGCCCGGGCAGCAGCCCGAAGCCCCACTGCCGGCGGTTGCGCCCCACCCAGCGCTGGCCCTTGACCAGGTACGACATGCCCGTCACAAGATCTCGCATGGCGGCACATCGTAGCCGCCGGGGTGGGGCGGCCCGTGTCGTCAGAGGGTGACGATCATCTTTCCGGTGTTCTCGCCGCGCAGGAGACCGAGGAACGCGTCGGCGGTGTTCTCGATGCCCTCGACGACGGTCTCGCGGACCTTGAGCTCGCCGGAGCGGATCCAGCCGCCGACCTCCTCGACGAACTGCGGGCGCAGCGCGTCGTGGTCCGAGACGATCATGCCCTGGACGCGCAGTCGCTTGGCCAGGATGTTGACCATGTTGCGCGGGCCCGGCACGGGCTCGGTGGCGTTGTACTGGGCGATCATGCCGCAGATGGTGACGCGGCCGTGGAGGTTGAGCGCGCTCAGCGCCGCCTCCAGGTGCTCGCCGCCGACGTTGTCGAAGTAGACGTCGATGCCGTCGGGGGCCGCCTCCTTCAGCTGGTCGACGACCGGGCCGTTCTTGTAGTTGAACGCGGCGTCGTAGCCGTACTCCTCGCGCAGCACCCGGACCTTCTCGTCCGAGCCCGCGCTGCCGATGACGCGCGCGGCGCCCTTGAGCCGGGCGATCTGGCCGACGAGGCTGCCGACGGCGCCGGCGGCGCCGGAGACGAAGACGGTGTCGCCCTCCTTGAAGGAGGCGACCTCCAGCAGGCCCGCGTAGGCGGTCATGCCGGGCATGCCCAGCACGCCGAGGTAGGCGGAGAGCGGGGCGACCTTCGGGTCGACCTTGGCGGTGCGGGCGGCGTCGACGACCGCGTACTCGCGCCAGCCGAGGCCGTGGAGGACGTGGTCGCCCACCTCGTAGCCCTCGGCCCGGGAGGCCAGGACCTCACCGACGGCGCCGCCGTCCATCGGCCGGTCGAGCTGGTACGGCGGGATGTAGGACTCGCGCTCGTCCATGCGGCCGCGCATGTACGGGTCCACCGACAGGTGGATGTTGCGGACGAGGATCTGGCCCTCGCCGACCTCGGGGACGGCGGCCTCGCGCAGGGCGAAGTCCTCCGGCTTCGGCCAGCCCACGGGGCGGGCCACCAGGTGCCATTCGCGGCTGGTCTCGGGGATGCGGGCGGCTGTGGCGGTCATGGGAACCGAACCCTCCAATTACTTAAGAACCTCAACCAATCATGTGCCTCGATATTTCATGATGTCAAGCAACCGGGTATTCTGTTCTTCATGACACCCCCTCCCCGGCCCGCCGACGACGCCCTGACCCTCGAGGTGGTCGACCTCATCGCCACCGTCGTGGCGCGCTACCACGAGGAGTACGAGGAGGCGGCCGCCCGGCACTCGCTCACCGGCGCCCAGGCTCGGGTCCTGGCCCTGCTGGCCCGGGAGCCGCTGCCGATGCGGCGGATCGCCCTGAAGCTGAAGTGCGAGCCGTCGAACATCACGGGGATCGTCGACCGGCTGGAGGCCCGGGACCTGGTCGAGCGCCGCCCGGACCCGGACGACCGCCGGGTCAAGCTCGCGGCGGCCACGGAGGAGGGCCGGCTGACGGCGGCCCGGCTGCGGGAGTCGCTGCGCTTCGCGCGCGAGCCGCTGGCCGGGCTGTCCGAGGAGGAGCGCGCCGCGCTGCGGGACCTGCTGAAGCGGATGCTGGGCGAGGAGCCGCCGGCGGCCGGCACGGCCGGCTGACGCGCGGCGGCACGCCGGGGCACTGGGACCCGAGCGCCGGCACCGGCCGCCCCGGCCCGCCCGGCGAGGGCTACGCGGACAGCCGCAGCTCCGCCGCCGTGACGACCGTCCCCAGCCGCGGCATGTCCAGCGCCACCGACGCCCGGTGCTCCTCGGCCGTCAGCGCGCTCATCGCGTCCTCAACGAAGACGAGCTCGTAGCCGTGGTCGGCGGCCGCCCGGCCGGTCGACTCCACCCCGAGGTTGGTGGCGATCCCCGCGAGCACCAGCGTCCGCACGCCGCGCTCGCGCAGCCGGTCGTCGAGCCCGGTGCCGTGGAACGCGCCCACGGTCCGCTTGACGATCTCGATGTCGCCCGCCTCCGCGACCCCCGCGAGCAGCCCGCTGCCGGGCGGCTGCTCGGCGAGACCGGGCCGCTCCACCCGGACGACCACCACCGGCGCCCCCGCCTTACGGAAGGAACGCGCCAACTCCGTCGCGTTCCGAGCCACTTCATCGCCGGGGTGGGGGGCGAGGGGCAACGCCACGAGGCGTTCCATGAGGTCGACGAGGACGAGTGCGGTGCGCTGGGGGTCGAGTTCCGTCATGGCCTCAGACCGTACCGGCCGCGACCTCGGCGTGGGCGGCCTCCGGGCCGTCTCACGGCTGCCGGGAGGTAAAGGTTCCGCGAAAAGGGGACTTCGGGTCCGCGGCCGGGCCCGCGGCCGGCAACTCGCCGAGGTTTTCCGATGCGTTGCCGAAGGGCGGGGCGGGTGCGCCACGATGGCACGCATGAGACCGTCTTCCGACCCCGCCCCCGGGTCCGTCGCCGCCTTCGGGCCCCTGGAGTTCCAGCTCGTGCTGCTGCGCCGGATGGCCGACCACCAGCCCGGGCTGGTCGAGGACGCGCTGCGCGAACTGGGCGTCGGGCGCGCCGAGATGCGCGAGGCCAACCGCCGCTGGCAGGCCATGACGCGCTCCCCGCGCGGCCGCGGCGCGGGGCCCCGCTACCGCTCCGTCCTGGGCCCGCCGGAGAGCACCGGGGAGCGCCGCGTCGGCGATCTGACCTTCGAGGCGACGACCTGGCGGGTGCCGCTCTGGCCCGGGCTGCGCTTCGAGGTGCTGAGCGCCCCCGGCGGCGCGGTCTGGAACGAGTGGCTGGTCCGCGCCCCCGGGGCGCGGGGCCCGGAGCCGCGCACGGTCGAGGAGCTGCGGCCCTGGTCCTGCACGGTGGACGAGGTAGCCCGCGCCTTCCCGCCCGCCCGCCCCATGGAGGGCACGGCCCCGACGCGCTGGCGGCTGGCCTTCACGGCCCCGGACGCGGCCGGGGTGCGCGGGGAGTATGTGGCGGAGTTCACGTGGGGGCTGCTGCAGCGGTTGATCCCGTAGCGCCGGCCATGGCCGGGCCCCGTAAGGGGCGCGGGGAACTGCGCGATCGGCCACCGACGGCCCGCAGCCGACGCACCACCACGAGAGCCCGGGCGCAGCACGGCACTCCATCCGCGGGCGCGTCGTGGCTTGTCGCGCCCACGCGGCGGTAGCCGCATATCGACACTGCCCCGCGCCCCTTACGGGGCCCGGACCCCGCACGTGGCGGGCCCGGAATGGCCGTTCGGCCGAGGCGGAGGCGTCGGAGCGGGGCCTAGGTTGGGGCGCATGCCCACGTCCACGCCCCGTTCCCTGACGGCCCTGCTGCTCGTGGTGGCCGCCGTGCTGCTCGGCGCCTGCGCGCCCGGTGGCGGGACCGGCAAGGCGATCGGGGGCCCGGCGCGGGCCGAGGAGCCGTCCCGGGTCGCCATCCCGTCCCTCGGGGTGGACAGCCCGCTGATCCGGCTCGGCCGGAACGGCGACGACACCGTGCAGACCCCGCCGCCGGAGAAAAGCATGACCGCCGGCTGGTACCGGGACAGCGCCAGGCCCGGCACCCGGGGCGCCGCCGTGATCATCGGCCATGACACGGCCCACGACGGCAAGGCCGTCTTCCGCGACCTGCACAGGATCGCGGAAGGCGACGCGATCGACGTCGAGCGCGGCGACGGCGAGGTGCTCCACTTCACGGTCACCGGCACCGAGAAGGTCGCCGGGGGCGCCTTCCCCACGCGAAAGGTCTACGCGGAGACCCGGGAGAAGGCGCTCCGCCTGGTCACGTGCGCGGGCGACCTGATCGTCCACGCCAGGATGGCGCCATAGCCGAGCCGGCGTCAGGCGAGCTCGGCGTCCAGGGTGATCGTCGTCCCGGTGAGCGCCTGGCTGACCGGGCAGTTCTTCTTGGCGTCCTCGGCCGCCGCGACGAAGCCCTCCTCGTCCAGGCCGGGCACCTCGCCGCGGACGGAGAGGTGGATGCCGGTGATGCCCTCGCCGGGCTGGAAGGTCACCTCGGCCTTGGTCTCCAGCCGGGTGGGCGGGGTGCCCGCGCCGGTCAGGCTGTGGGAGAGGGCCATGGAGAAGCAGCTGGAGTGGGCGGCCGCGATCAGCTCCTCGGGGCTGGTCTTCCCGTTGGCCTCCTCGGCGCGGGAGGCCCAGGTGACCGGGTACGTCCCGATGCCGGACGACTCGAAGGTGGTCTCGCCGTTGCCCTTGATCAGCTCACCGTGCCAGACGGTGGTGGCGATGCGGTTGGTGGCCACGCTGTCTCCTCCATGAAGTAAGGGTC
The DNA here is from genome assembly GCF_003970715.1 of Streptomyces luteoverticillatus. Classification (NCBI taxonomy): domain Bacteria; kingdom Bacillati; phylum Actinomycetota; class Actinomycetes; order Kitasatosporales; family Streptomycetaceae; genus Streptomyces; species Streptomyces luteoverticillatus. Next base: position 2,265,115 of record NZ_CP034587.1, read on the forward strand.
ATATATCAAGCCTCGGGGCGATCGCCCCGATCATCCTGCGGCCGGTGGTCGCCCTCAGGCTCCGACACGCCCGTTCCAGGCGACCAGCGCCGGGCGGCCGTGCTCGGTGCCGATGCGGCTGACCGTGCCGGTGTCCAGCCGGAACAGCGCGCCGGCCGACGGCGGCAGGCCGAGCCTACGAGCCGTCAGCACCCGCAGGAAGTGCCCGTGCGCGACCAGCGCCACGTCACCGGCGACACCGTCCGCGAGGCGGGAGGCGATCCGGGCCAGTACCCGGTCGGCGCGGGCGCCGACCTCCTCCGGCGACTCGCCGGGGTGCTCGGGCGGGCCGGGCGCGACCCCGTCGTCGAAGAGGAACCAGCCCGGCCGGTCCCGCTGGATGTCGGCCGTGGTGACGCCCTCGTAGCCGCCGTAGTCCCACTCCCGCAGATCAGGCTCGGTCTCGGCGCCCTTCAGCCCCGCCAGCTCGGCCGTGCGCACGGCCCTGACCAGCGGGCTGGTGAGCACCAGAGCGATGTCGCGCCCCTCCAGCGCCGGCCGCAGCGCCTCGGCCTGCCGCTCGCCGCGCTCGGTCAGCGGGAGGTCCGTCCAGCTGGTGTGCCGGCCGTCCCGGCTCCAGGCCGTCTCGCCGTGCCGGATCAGCAGCAGCTCAGCCATCGGTACCGGGAGCCGCCGCCCCCTCGGCCTCGGCCCGGGCCTGCTCCACCGAGGCCCGCACCTCGTCCATGTCCAGGGCCCGCGCCTGCTTGATGATGTCCTCCAGCGCGGCCTCCGGGAGCGCGCCGGGCTGGGCGTACACGGCGATGTTGTCGCGCACGATCATCAGCGTGGGGATCGACCGGATCTCGAAGGTCGCCGCGAGCTCGGGCTGGGCCTCGGTGTCCACCTTCGCGAACACCAGGTCCTGGTGGCGCTCGGCCGCCCGCTCGAAGACGGGCGCGAAGCCGCGGCAGGGACCGCACCACTCGGCCCAGAAGTCGATGAGCACGAATCCGTTGCCGGAGACGACCTCGTCGAAGTTGTCCTTGGTGAGCTCCACGGTGCTGCTGCTCATGAGCGCCTACCCGCTTCCGGTTGTCCGTCGCGTCCGTGCCAGTGTCCGGGCCAGTGTGGCCCACGCACGGCAACAGGAGGGGACGGCGGCCTATTCCGGCGCCGACCCGGCCGTACCGCCCCCGGACAGCACGGCGCCCCGCCCGGAAGATCCCGGTCGGGGCGTCGAAACGGCAGGCGAGATCGTTTCTTCACCTGAGCCGCGCGTGTGGGGCGGGTGGGACTCGAACCCACGGCCGACGGATTATGAGTCCGCTGCTCTAACCGGCTGAGCTACCGCCCCGTTCACGGCGCGTCGCGCACAACTGTGCGCGCCGTCTGCCGCAGCATAGCCGCTCATACGATCTGCTGCCCCGGTGGGTCCGTATCGTGTGATCGGTCTGACCATGAGGACTTCGATCACGCACGTCCGGTTCCCGGTTCCGGGGGTTTCCGGCATGAAAAAAGGACCCCGAGGGGTCCTGATCTCATGGCTCCTCCAACTGGACTCGAACCAGTAACCTGCCGATTAACAGTCGGCTGCTCTGCCAATTGAGCTATAGAGGATCGCGCTCCCCCGACTGGACTCGAACCAGTAACCTGCCGGTTAACAGCCGGCTGCTCTGCCAATTGAGCTACAGGGGATTGTCGCGTTTGCCTCGAATGCTCGCCCTACCGGTCTCCCGGGCGGCGTGCGCTCGCTGCGAGACATACATTAGCGCAAGCAGGGGGGTGCTCCGCCAATCGGATCCCCGCGGACCCCGGGAGTGACCTTCGGTCCGGCCGGGTAGGCGGCTGGCGGCGGGGATCGGCGGACCAACGGAAGGACGGGCGCGATGCGCTACCGGCTGACCTTCATCACCGGCGCGGCTGTCGGGTACGTGCTCGGCGCGCGCGCCGGGCGCGAGCGCTACGAGGAGCTGCGCAAGGGCGCGCGGCGGATCGCGCAGAACCCGGCGGTGCGCAACACCGCCGAGACCGCCGCGGTGAACGGCCGGGCCCTGGTCACCCGGACCGTCGACAAGGTGGGGGACCGGCTGCCCGGCTCCGTCGGGGAGCGGATCCGCTCCCTCCGCGAGCGGGGCCAGGGCGTCGACGACGACTGGGGCACGAGCAACACCTGACGCGCACCCCCGAATGGCCCGTCCGGATGCCGGCGGGGCCAAAAGGTTTGGCATCATCTCGGCATGGGCATAGTCGCGGGGTTGGGCAGTTCCTCCGAGGGCACGAGCGTCGTCGTCTGCGACGCGGAGTCGGGAGCGGTGCTACGGCAGGGCTACGCGCCCCATCCGGCGGCCGCTCCGGAGGGTGACCCGCAGGCGTGGCTGATCTCGCTGGGCGAGGCGGCCACCGGCGGAGTACTGGAGGGCGTCCAGGCCATCGGCGTCGCCGCGCAGCAGCACGGGCTGCTGACGCTGGACGCGGGCGGCGTCCTCGTCCGCCCCGCCCTCCTCGGCAACGACAAGCGCGTCCAGTCCGCCGCCGCCGAGCTGACCGACGCCCTGGGCGGCCGGGCCGCGTGGGCGGAGGCCGTCGGCTCGGTGCCGCAGGCCGGGCAGCCCCTGGCGAAGCTGCGCTGGCTGGCCCGTAACGAGCCGGAGTCCGCGGCCCGGGTGGCCGCGGTCCTCCAGCCGCACGACTGGCTGGTCTGGCAGCTGCTGGGCCGCCCCCTGCGGCGTACGACCGACCGCGGCGACGCCTCCGGCACCGGCTTCTGGTCGGCGGCCACCGGCGAGTGGCGGCCCGATCTGGTGGAGCTGGCCCTGGGCCGCCAGGCGGCGCTCCCGCACGTCCTGGCGCCCGCCGAGCCGGCCGGGCACACCCCCGAGGGCCTGCTGATCTCCGCCGGCACGGGCGAGACGATGGCGGCGGCCTTCGGGCTGGGCGTGGGGCCGGGCGACGCGGTGGTCTCGCTGGGCGCCTCGGGCTCCGTCTTCGCCGTCCACCACTCCGCGCTCGCGGACGGCACCGGCACCATCACGTCCTTCGCCGATGCGACCGGCATGCACCTGCCCGTCGTCCACACGCTCAACGCCGTGCGGGTCCTGCGCGGCACCGCCGAGATGCTCGGCACGGACCTGCCGGGCCTCTCCGAGCTCGCCCTGCGCTCCTCCGCCGGCTCCTACGGGTTGGTGCTGCTGCCGTACCTGGAGGGCGAGCGGACCCCGCACCTGCCCCACACGGCGGGCACGCTGGCCGGTCTGCGGCGCGAGAGCATGAAGCCCGAGCATCTGGCCCGGGCGGCCTTCGAGGGCATGCTGTGCGGCCTCACGGACGCCCTGGACGTGCTGCGCGGGCGCGGTGTCGAGGTGCGCCGGGTGTTCCTGCTGGGCGCGGCGGCGGAGCTGCCGGCCGTGCAGGCGATCGCGCCGTCGCTGTTCGGGGCGCAGGTCGTCGTGCCGCAGCCGGCCGACTACGCGGCGCTGGGCGCGGCCCGGCAGGCGGCCTGGGCGCTGGGCGTCCAGCAGGGCGCGCTGTCCCCGCAGCAGCCCCCGCTGTGGCCCGCGGCGGCCAGTCAGGTCTTCGACATGGCGGGCGAGGACCTGGCGGTCGGGCAGGCGGTGCGCCAGCAGTACGCGACGGTGCGCGAGCAGACCCACCCCGGGGCCTTCGACGCCGTGCAGTGACGGCTCACGTCCAGTGACGGCTCAGTCGAGGTAGCCGCGCAACTGGTCCGCGAAGGCGTGGTCGCGCAGCTTGTTGAGGGTCTTGGACTCGATCTGCCGGATGCGCTCGCGCGTGACGCCGAAGATCCGGCCGATCTCCTCCAGGGTGCGCGGCCGGCCGTCGACGAGCCCGTAGCGGAGCTGGACGACCTTGCGCTCGCGCTCGCCGAGGGTGGAGAGCACGGCCTCCAGGTGCTCGCGCAGCAGCAGGAAGGCGGCCGACTCCACGGGCGAGGCCGCGTCGCCGTCCTCGATGAGGTCGCCGAGGGCGACGTCGTCCTCCTCGCCGACGGGCGCGTGCAGCGACACCGGCTCCTGGGCCAGCCGCAGGACCTCGCTGACGCGTTCCTCGGACAGGTCGAGGGTGACGGCCACCTCCTCGGCGGTGGGCTCGTAGCCGCGCTCCTGGAGCATGCGGCGCTGGACGCGCACCACCCGGTTGATCAGCTCGACGACGTGGACGGGGACGCGGATGGTGCGGGCCTGGTCGGCCAGCGCCCGGGACATCGCCTGGCGGATCCACCACGTCGCGTACGTCGAGAACTTGTAGCCGCGCGCGTAGTCGAACTTCTCAACCGCCCTGATGAGACCGAGGTTTCCCTCCTGGACGAGGTCGAGCATCGTCAGCCCGCGGCCGATGTAGCGCTTGGCGACGGAGACGACGAGGCGCAGATTCGCCTCGATGAGACGGCGTTTGGCCATCCTGCCGAGGACGACCAGCCGGTCGAGGTCGAGGGCGAGCTGGGTGTCGAGGTCGGGGGTGCTGGCGAGCTTCTCCTCGGCGAACAGGCCCGCCTCGACCCGGCGGGCGAGCTCCACCTCCTCGGCGGCGGAGAGCAGCGGGATCCGGCCGATCTCCCTCAGATACTGGCGGAAGAGGTCGGAGGAGGGGCCGCTGGTGTCGGCCCGTGCGGCCCGTTCGGCCCGTTCGGGGACCGGCTCCGGGGCGGGGTCGTCGGGGAGGGCCAGGGTCTCGGACGCTGGTGGCTCGGCCTGCTGGGGCACCGCCTGTAGCGGGTGGGCCGGGGCCTTCAGGGTCGGGGTCCGGGTCTGCACGGGGGCGACCTCCAGGTGATCGCTGCTGAGGCGGCAGAACGAGCGGCTGGACGTGCGGCTGGGCGTACGGCGGAACGGTCGGGCGCGGCGGCGGCCGGGGAGCCGGCGCGGCGTCGGACATCGGGGGGATTCCGGTCCGGCACACCGGACCTGCCGCGCTCCGGGCCCCCTTGAGGCACCGCCCACCAGTGTGGGGCACGGAGCGTGCCCGCCACGAGGGGCGTGCGCTCACTTTCTGAGCCCGGACCGTGACCGGGCGCTTACGGCGCCGGTCCGCGGCGGCCCCGCCGGGGCCCGTGTTACAGCGCCGCCGATCCGCGATCCTTCAGCGCCCGCCCGTACTGCTCGAGCACCCACAGCTCGTTCTGGACGGCGGCGAGGTGCTCCGGATCCGGCCGGTCGCCGAGGCGGACGAGGCCCGCCTGGACGTCCTTGATGCGCCGCTCGACGGCCCGCAGCCGGACCTGTACGAGCTGGACGCCCGCGTACCCCTCGTCGACGGTCTTGGCGCGGATCGCCTCGACGGCGAGCTCGGTCACCAGCGCCCGGACGGTGTCGTCGGGCGCCGCGTCGCGCACCTTCGTGAGGTAGCCCGCGTCGGCGTGGGTGACACCCCCGGCCGCCTCGACGGCGCGGCGCACGAGCACGTACGGCGCGGCGGTGAACTCGTCCTCGCCGTACGCGTCGAAGGCGGGGGCCACCAGGTGGGGGTGCTGGAGCGCCAGCTTGAGCAGCTCGCGCTCGGTGAGCGCGGCGGGGCTGCGCAGATTGAGCGCGGGCCCGCGCTGCGCCTGCGGCGCCGGCGTGGCGGCCGGGGGCGCGCTCTGCCGGACGGACGTACGGGCGGCGTCGGGCCGCTGCCCGCGCTCGCGGGCCCAGCGGGCGAGCTGGCCCACGCGCCGCACCACGAACTGGGTGTCGAGGATGCCGAGCATGCCCGCGAGCTGGACGGCGTACTCGTGCTGGATGGAGCTGTTCTTGATGTTCGCGACGATGGGCGCGGCCGCTTCCAGGGCGGCGGCGCGGCCCTCGGCCGTGTCCAGGTTGTGGCGGGCGACGCCCTGGCGGATGGCGAAGGCGAACAGCGGGGTGCGGGACTCGACGAGGGCCGCGACGGCGGCGTCGCCCTCGGCGAGGCGCAGCTCGCAGGGGTCCATGCCGCCGGGGGTGATGGCGATGGAGGTCTCGGCGGCGAATTTCTGGTCGTCCTCGAAGGCGCGCAGGGCGGCCTTCTGGCCGGCGGCGTCGCCGTCGAAGGTGAAGACGACCTCGGAGGCGGCGTTGTCCATCAGCAGTCGCCGCAGGATCTTGATGTGGTCGCCCGCGAAGGCGGTGCCGCAGGTGGCGATGGCGGTGGTGACGCCGGCCAGGTGGCAGGCCATGACGTCGGTGTAGCCCTCGACGACGACGGCGCGGTTGGTCTTCGCGATGTCCTTCTTGGCGAGGTCGATGCCGTAGAGGACGTGCGACTTCTTGTAGATCGCCGTCTCGGGGGTGTTGAGGTACTTCGGGCCGTTGTCGTCGTCGCGGAGCTTGCGGGCGCCGAAGCCGATGACCTCGCCGGTGATGTCGCGGATGGGCCACATCAGGCGGCCGCGGAAGCGGTCGATGGGCTTGCCGCTGCGGCTGTCCTGGGCGAGGCCGGAGAGCAGCAGCTCCTTGTCGGAGAAGCCCTTGCCGCGCAGGAAGCGGGTGAGGTGGTCCCAGCCGGCCGGGCTGTAGCCGACGCCGAAGTGCTCGGCGGCGGCCTGGTCGAAGCCGCGGCCCGCCAGGAACTTCCGGCCGATCTCGGCCTCGGGGCTCGCCAGCTGGTCCTGGTAGAACTTCGCGGCGATCTTGTGGGCCTCGACCAGGCGGATGCGCTCGCCCTGCTGGCGGCCCGGGGTATAGCCGCCCTCCTCGTAGCGCAGGGTGATGCCGGCCTGGGAGGCCAGCCGCTCGATGGTCTCGGCGAAGGAGAGGTGGTCGATCTTCATGACGAAGTCGACGGTGTCCCCGCCCTCCTGGCAGCCGAAGCAGTAGAAGAGGCCCTTGGCCGGGCTGACCTGGAAGGACGGGGACTTCTCGTCGTGGAAGGGGCAGAGGCCCTTGAGGTTGCCGCCGCCCGCGTTGCGCAGTTGGAGGTACTCGGACACGACGGCGTCGATCGGGATCGCGTCCCGGACCGCCTTCACGTCGTCATCGTTGATCCTGCCTGCCACGCGGTGAATTCTACGGCCGGGCGACGGCGGCGCGGGCCCGCTCGGCTACGGAACGAAGGACCGCAGGGGCACGGAGGGGTCGGCGAGGGCGTCGGGGTCGGGGCGGGCACCGGCGCGGATGAGTTTCTGGATGTCCTCGGTGACGTCCCACACATTGACGTTCATCCCGGCGAGGACCCGGCCCTCGGCGAGCCAGAAGGCGATGAACTCGCGCTTTCCGACGTCGCCCCGGCAGACGACCTGGTCGTAGGAGCCCGGTGGGGCGTAGCCGGAGTACTCCATGCCGACGTCGTACTGGTCGGAGAAGAAGTAGGGGACCCGGTCGTAGGAGACCTCCTGGCCGAGCATGGCGCGGGCGGCGGCGGGGCCTTCGTTCAGGGCGTTGGCCCAGTGCTCGACGCGCAGCCGGGTGCCGAGCCAGGGGTGCTCGGCGGCGGCGACGTCGCCCGCCGCGTAGATGTCGGGGTCGGAGGTGCGCAGGGAGGCGTCGACGGCGATGCCGCCGCCGTCGGCGCGGTCGACGAGGGCGAGGCCGGCGGCCTCGGCGAGGGCGGTGCGGGGGGCGGCGCCGATGGCGGCGAGGACGTCGTGGGCGGGGTGCTCCTCGCCGTCGTCGGTGCGGGCGGCCAGGACCATGCCGTCGTGGCCGGCGATCTCGGCGAGGCGGGCGCCGAAGTGGAAGCGGACGCCGTGCTCGGCGTGGAGGTCGGTGAAGAGCTGGCCGAGCTCGGGGCCGAGGACGGTGTGGAGCGGGGTGGGCTCGGGCTCGACGACGGTGACCTCGGCGCCGTAGCCGCGGGCGGCGGCGGCGACCTCCAGGCCGATCCAGCCGGCTCCGGCGATCACGAGGTGGCCGTTGTCGCGGCCGAGGGAGGACAGCACGCCGCGCAGCCGCTCGGCGTGGGCGAGGCGGCGCAGGTGGTGGACGCCGGCGAGACCGGTGCCGGGGATGTCGAGGCGGCGGGGCTCGGCGCCGGTGGCCAGCAGCAGCTTGTCGTAGTGGACGAGGGTGCCGTCGCCCAGGCGCACGGTTTTGGCCGCCCGGTCGAGGTGGACGGCGGGCTGGCCGAGATGGAGCTCGACGTCGGCTTTGGCGTACCAGTCGGGCTTGTGGACGAAGACGCTGTCCCGGGCGTCGCGGCCCGTGAGGTACCCCTTGGAGAGCGGCGGCCGCTCGTAGGGGTGCTCGCGTTCGTCGCAGATGAGGATCACCCGGCCGGTGAATCCCTCCTGCCGGAGGGTCTCCGCCGCCTTGGCGCCGGCCAGTCCCCCTCCGACGATGACGAACGTCTGGTTCGCGTCCACCACTTGCTGCCTCCTCGCTGCCGCCGTACCACGCCATGCGTGGTACGGCCATCGGGTCTCACGTCCGCGGGCCGTGCCTCCGGGCGGACCGCGCCACCGCGGAAGGCGCCACCGCCGAGCGTGCCGTACCCCGCGTGCCGCCGGTAGAGGGAGTACCCCGGACGGGGCGGCCCCCGCAAGGGGTCGGGCGGGTCACGACCCGGCCCGGCCGGCCCCGGCGCCGCCGACGAGCCGGGCGTGGAGGGAGCGGGCGGAGCTGTCGGTCAGGGCGGCGATCTGGTCGACGACCGCGCGCAGCCGCCCGGCGTCGTCCTTCGCCTCGGTCCACAGGGAGTGGAACTGCGGGTCGAGGCCGTCGGGGGCGCGGGCCACGAGCGCCTCGGCCAGCTCGGCGATGACGACGCGCTGTTCGGCGCGGAGCTTCTCCTGGTCCTCGCGCTGCATCACATAGCGGTCGGCGACGGCCTTGAGCACGGCGCACTCCAGGCGGGTGCCCCGGGGGACGACCAGTTCGGCCCGGTACCGGGTGAGCCGACCGGGACCGTGGGCGGCCCGGGTGGCCTCCTCCGCCGCGAGGCAGAAACGGCCGATGAGCTGGCTCGTCGCGTCCTTCAGGCGGGCCTGGGAGACGGCCGAGCCGTCGTAGCCATGCGGCCACCACTCCTGCTCCAGGAGCCGGTCGAGGGCGTCGGACAGCTCGTCGGGGGCGGCGCCCGGGGCGTAGCGGCCGGCGGCGACGGCGAAGATCTCGCGGCGCTCGGACTCGGCGTGGAGGACGTGGGGGTCGAGGTGGCCGGCGTGGAGGCCGTCCTCGACGTCGTGCACCGAGTAGGCGACGTCGTCCGCCCAGTCCATGACCTGGGCCTCGAAGCTGCGGCGGTGGCCGGGGGCGCCCTGGCGCAGCCAGGTGAAGACGGGGGTGTCGTCGGTGTAGACGCCGAACTTCGGGGAGGCCGGGTCGGTGGGGTGGCCGCCCTGCGGCCAGGGGTACTTGGTGGCGGCGTCCAGGGCGGCGCGCGTCAGGTTGAGGCCGACGCTGACGAGTTCGCCGGTGGTGGGGACGGTGACGAAGCGCTTGGGCTCCAGGCGGGTGAGCAGCCGCAGCGACTGGGCGTTGCCCTCGAAACCGCCGCAGGGTCCGGCGACTTCGTTGAGCGCCTGCTCGCCGTTGTGACCGAAGGGCGGGTGGCCGAGGTCGTGGGCGAGGCAGGCGACCTCGACCAGGTCGGGGTCGCAGCCGAGGGCCGCGCCCAGCTCCCGGCCGACCTGGGCGCACTCCAGGGAGTGCGTCAGCCGGGTGCGGGGGCTGGCGTCCCAGGCGCGGGCGCTGGTGCCGGGCGTGACCACCTGCGTCTTGCCGGCCAGCCGGCGCAGGGCCGCCGAGTGCAGCACCCGCGCCCGGTCGCGCTGGAAGGCGGTGCGGCCCGGCCGTTTGTCGGGCTCGGGCGCCCACCGCTCCAGGTCGGCCGGGTCGTATCCGGCGATGCCGTCCTGCTCTGTCACGGGCCCTGCTGCGCTGCCGTTCATACCCCCGACGGTAGCCCCAGGGTGTGACAGCAGCGATGCGTCCCGCCGGCGGTGCGGGGGCGCCCCGGGAACCTTCGGCTCCGCCGCGACGTTGGCGCTTCGCGATACGGGGGAGGTCCATATGGGTGTGACGAGCGGTACGAGGCTGCGCGGGACGCGCTTGCGGCTGCCCACGACCGTCGCCGGCCGGCGGCGGGCGGTGCGGGGCGTGATGGCGGCCTGTGTGCTGGCGCTCCTGCCCGTCACCTGGGTGCACACGGCGGGCACGCCCCGGGTGCGGACCGCCCGTGACGTCCCGGAGGCGCCGGTCGCCATGGTCTTCGGCGCGGGCCTGTGGGGCGGCAAGCCGTCCCCGTACCTGGCCCACCGCCTGGACACGGCGGCGGGCCTGTACCGCGCGGGCAAGGTCCGGGTGCTGCTGGTGACAGGCGACAACAGCCGCGACGACTACGACGAACCGGACGCGATGCGCGCCTATCTGACGAAGCGCGGGGTGCCCGACGACCGGATCGTCAGCGACTTCGCCGGTTTCGACACCTGGGACTCGTGCGCCCGCGCCAAGCGGGTCTTCGGCGTGGACCGGGCGGTCCTCGTCAGCCAGGACTTCCACATACGGCGCGCGGTGGCGCTGTGCGGGGCGGCCGGCATCGACGCGTACGGCGTGGGGGCGGGCGAGAACCACGACGTCACCTGGCTGGCGGGCGGCGCCCGCGAGGTCCTCGCCGCGGGCAAGGCCGCGCTGGACGCCGTCGTCCGGCCCAGCCCGGCCTTCCTGGGCCCGCACGAGCCGGGCGTCGAGCGGGCCCTGGAGACGGCGGGGCGGTAGCCCTGACCGGCGGTGTCAGTGGAGCTGGACCACCTGGTCCAGGGGCTTCCGGTCCGCGGTGTACATCCGCACCAGCAGCTGATCGCGGTCGTTGATCGCCTCGACGTCGGCCAGCGTGCCGCCTTCGGGCACGTCCAGCAGTTCGTCGAGGCGGTGCGGGCCGCCGTGCGGGTCCCACACCACGGGCACGGTGCGGTAGTCGGTGGCCGACGTGTGGACGGTGCCGGTGATCCAGCCCCGGCTGTTGACCCCGGCGGCTTCTCCGCCGAAGCCCAGGTCCGTCAGCTCCTGCGGCTCGGCGGGGCCGTCCCAGCGCGTCGGGGTGGCGCGTCCGCCGGAGCCCGGGCGCTGCTGCCCGCCCACGAGCACGCCCCGGTCGCTCACGCCCCTCGCCCAGGTCCGCGAGGTGTGTCCCGGGGTGGGCGCGTAGGTCTCGACGCTGCCGTCGGGGTGCCAGGCGGCGGCGGTGTTCCCGCTGCTGCCGACGATCAGGCCCGCGTCGTTCACGGCCATGGCGGTGGTGCCCTCGCCCGCCGCGCCCAGCAGCTGGAAGCCCCCGCCGGGGGTCCACCGGTAGGACATGTAGACGGGCTGGGGGCGGCGGGGGTCGGGCCGGACGAGGTGGTACGCCGTGAGGAGCACGGTGCCGTCCTCGCCGATCCGGGGCGAGCCGTAGAGCACCGCCACCTGGCCGGGGGGAATCCCGATCCTGGTCACGGAGCCGTCGGCGGCCCACAGGATCAGGCCGTCCGTGTGGTGCGCGCCCACGACCCGGCCGTCGTCCGTGAGGTCGGAGGGGGCGGCGTCCGGCACCTTCTGGAGCGTCCGGCGCTCCCCCGTCGTCGCGTTCCACACCATCTGGTCGCCCTGCTTGGTCGTGAACGCGACGTCGCCGTGTCTGTTGACGGCGGGGGCGACGGACTCCCCCTCGAGCGTGCCGACCACCCGCGCGTGGACGCGCTTGCCCGCGTCGTCCTCCGCGCGGGCGGTGCCGGTCCCGGCCGGTATCAGCAGTCCCAGCAGCACCGCCGTGGCGACGGCGGCGGGTCTCCAGCTCCTCGACATGGTTGTCCCCCTGTTCGACCCGTTCGGCCTGTTCGGCCTGTTCGGCTACGAAGAAGGACACCGTGCTCGACCACCGCCCCGGCCCGCTCCCGGAACGCCGTCACTGGCGGCTTCCCGTCACCCCCGGCCCGTCATCTCCTGGGCTCGCGCCCGTTGATCGCGTCCAGGTAGAGCCGGAAGATCTCGTCGTCGTTGACGGGGCTGTAGGAGACGCGGTCGGCGTCCTCGCCGTCGGGACCGCCGCCGTTGAGGCCGCCGAGGACGCCGACGAGGTCGCCCGTCCGGGTCTTCTCGCTGAAGCGGACGAGCCAGGGACTGCCGGAGGTGCCCGAGGAGAAGCCGTCGCAGCGCATCCTCATCTGGTTGTGGCCCGCCAGCCGGGCGGTCAGGGCCGCGCACCGGACGGCCTGGTCGGCGGGGTCGCTGTCGGCGCTCGGATAGCCGATGACGGTGATCAGGTCGGTGAAGCCGGGCGTGCGGATCAGCCGGTTGGCGCCCGTGACCCGTTCGATCTGGCGGCCCCGGCCGTCGGGTCTGACCGTGGCGAAGGCGAAGTCCAGGTCGGAGCCGTCGCCGTAGTCGTCGCGCCGGGGGTCGGTGAAGACTCGGTCCACGGTCCACACCCCGTACGGCTGGGAGCCCGCGCCCTGCTGGTAGTCCGGCACGAAGGAGGTGCCCTCACCGAGGCCGCAGTGCCCGGCGGTGACGATGAGGTTGCCCTTCGGGCTGTGCACCACGCTGGCCGTGCAGTGGTGGTCCTTCATGTCCTCGCCGGCGTAGAAGAGCACGCCGACGGAGGGCACGCCGTCGAAGTGGCGCGCGCTGCCGGTGACCCGCCGGGCCCCGCTCGCGGCGGCGCCGTCGGTGGAGTCGGCGGTGTCCGCCGTCCGGGTGGGCCCCCAGAAGCGGCGGGCCTCCTCGCTGGACCAGTTGCCGCCCCGGCCGTGCCCACCGGCCCCCCTGGGCACGGCGGCCGCCAGCGCCACGACGTACAGGCCGGCGAGCACGGCCCGGACCCAAGGGACCCTGGACCACCGGAGGAAACGCACAGGCACCCCCACCACGTCAGGAAGGCTGTCGACAGGCTAACCGCAACCACCGGGATCGCAGCGCACCGAGCAGCTTTCCGGAAGGTCGGTAGTGCGAATGACCGATGAATTCCCCCCGGCGTCGCCCCGGCGCACGGGCCGTGGCACGAGTACTGTCGGCGCCATGACTGGCTGGAGCGCGAAGGACATCCCCGACCAGAACGGCCGCACCGCCGTGGTGACCGGCGCCAACAGCGGCATCGGCTATGTGACCGCGCGGGAACTGGCCCGGCGGGGGGCCAGGGTGGTGCTGGCCTGCCGGGACACCACCCGCGGCAAGGCCGCCGAGCAGCTGATGCGAGATCAGGTCCCGGGTGCGGACCTGCGGTTGGCGACGCTCGACCTCGCCGACCTGTCGTCGGTGCGGGCCTTCGTGAAGGAACTGCCGGAGGACCGCGTCGACCTGCTCGTGAACAACGCCGGGGTGATGGCGCTGCCGCACCGCCGGACCGTGGACGGCTTCGAGATGCAGTTCGGCACCAACCACCTCGGCCACTTCGCGCTGACGGGCCTGCTGCTGCCCCGGCTGCGCGCCGCCGGGCCCGGGGCGCGCGTGGTGACCGTCTCCAGTGGGCTGCACCTCTTCGGCACGGTCGATCCGCGCGATGTGCAGATGGACCACCGCTACCGGCGCTGGATCGCCTACGGCCGCTCGAAGAGCGCCAACCTGCTGTTCACGCACGAGCTGTCGCGCCGGCTGACGGCCGAGGGCGGGTCCGTCCTGGCGGTGGCCGCGCATCCTGGGTACGCGTCGACCAATCTCCAGACAGCGGGCGCCCGCATGGAGGGCCGGGCCTGGATGGAGCGTGGCGCCGAGCTACTGAACCGTCTCCTCGCGCAGAGCGCGGAGGACGGGGCGCTGCCCTCGCTCTACGCCGCCACGGCGGCGGGCGTGCGGCAGGACGACTTCATCGGCCCGCGGCTCCAGCTGTGGCGCGGCGCGCCGGCCCGCTCGGTCCGGGCGTGGTGGACGCGGGACGACCGGGCGAGCGCGGGCCTGTGGGCGGTGTCGGAACGGCTGACGGGCGTGACGTACCCCTGACGGCCGGGGCGCCGGTTCTACTCCAGCCCCGCCGACCGCAGCAGCGTGCGCGCGCCCTCGCCGTCGATGCGGTCCGCCAGCGCGCCCAGCGGCATCGCGCCCTCGCGCAGCAGACCGCTCTCGCGGGCGCGGCGCGCGCCCGTGTCGAGGTGGTGCCAGAGCAGCGGGTTCGCGGCGAGGACCTTGGGGTCGAACTCCACGCGGTTGCCGGCCACGTCCCGCAGCACCAGCCGCGGGGACATGCCGTCCGATCTGCGCACTCTGGTGAGCAGATCGGTCCGTACCCGGTGCTCGCGCAGCAGGCCCCGCACCGCCAGCCAGTTCGCGCCGGCCGTGACGCGCGGGGGCCACAGCACGGCGACGAGCGTCACGCCGATGACCGCCCAGCAGCCGCCGCGCGGCCAGGTGACGCTGCCCCGGGCGACGTCGGCGAGGAGCAGCGCCCCGCCGAGCGCCAGCCCGCACAGCCAGGCGGAGCGGGCCTCGCGTCGCCAGCCGAGGTCCTGGGCGAGTACGCGCCCAGGCGTCCCGGGCGTCCGCCGTACGTAGCCGCCGTGCCGCGCTCGTAACGTCTGTCGCCGTCCCATACTCCTGACGCTAGAACCGCTCCCCGAGCGTGGCGCGGGATGTTGACGGCGTGCTGACGTGACCTTGGCCAATCCTTGCGCGGTCCTGACGCCTCGCCCGTCCCGCGCGTCAATAACCCGTATGGAAACCGCCAAGGCGCGCCAAGACGCCGCCAAGGCCGGTCGCGGCCTCCTTCGCGCGGGCGCACGCTGAGCGCTCGGACACCACGGAGGTATGACAAAGCATGTCCATGCTGGCCAATTCGGAGAACGCCACCGGTGCCGACGAGGAGCCGCCCGATACCGGCGCCACGCGGTCCGCCGAGGACCGGCACCGGCTGACGGCCGTCCAGGGCCTGGCGGCCCTGTCGCTCGACGCGATGGCGTCGGTGGCGTACGGGCCCGAGTCGATCGTCCTCGTGCTGGCGGCGGCCGGGGCGCACGGCCTCGGGTTCACGCTGCCGGTCACGCTGGCGATCGCCGCCCTGCTGGCCGTGCTCGTCGCCTCCTACCGGCAGGTCATCGCGGCGTTCCCCGACGGCGGCGGCTCCTACGCGGTCGCCAAGCGGCACCTGGGCCGGCGCACCAGCCTGTTCACGGCGGCCTCCCTGGTCCTGGACTACGTGCTGAACGTGGCGGTGTCGGTCACCGCCGGCGTGGCCGCCCTCACCTCGGCCTTCCCCTCCCTCTACGCGGACCGGCTGTGGATCTGCCTGGCCGTGCTCGTCCTGGTCACGGGCGTCAATCTGCGCGGCATCGTGGACTCCGCGAAGGCGTTCATCGTGCCAACCGCCGTCTTCGTCGGCTCGATCCTCGCCGTGGTCGTCGTGGGGCTCTTCCGCTCCGCCCCCGCGAGCACCGAGGCCGCCGCCGGGCACGCCTCCGCGCTGGCCGGGAACGCCACCGCCGTGGGCGCGCTCCTGCTGCTGAAGGCGTTCGCGGCGGGCTGCTCCGCGCTCACCGGCGTCGAGGCCGTCGCCAACGCCGTCCCGTCCTTCCGCGCCCCCGCGACCCGGCGGGCGCAGCGCACGGAGGTCGCCCTGGGCGCGCTGCTGGGGGTCATGCTGATCGGCCTGTCGGTGCTGATCGGCCGCTTCCACCTCCAGCCGGTGGAGGGCGTCACCGTCCTCGCCCAGCTCGCGGACGCTTCCCTGGGCCACAACTGGGCGTTCTATGTGGTGCAGTTCGCGACGGTGGTGCTGCTGGCGCTGGCCGCGAACACGTCTTTCGGCGGGCTCCCGGTCCTGATGGGCCTGCTGGCCCGCGACAACTACCTGCCGCACGTCTTCGGCCTCAAGGCCGACCGCCAGGTCCACCGGCACGGCGTGCTGGCGCTGGCCGCCGTCTCCGCGCTGCTGCTGGTCTTCTCCGGCGGCGACGTCAACACGCTCGTGCCGCTCTTCGCGATCGGCGTGTTCGTCGGCTTCACCATCTGCCAGGTCGGCATGGTGCGGCACTGGCGGGAGGAACGTTCCGCCGGCTGGCGGGGGAAGGCCGTCCTCAACGGCTTCGGCGCGCTGCTGACGGGCGTCTCGGCGATCGTCGTCACGGCCACGAAGTTCGCGGAGGGCGCCTGGCTGATCGTGGTCGCGCTCCCGGTGCTGGTCCTGGCCTTCGAGGTGGTCCACCGGGCGTACGAGCGGATCGGCGAGCGCCTGGAGCTGGGCCGCGTCCCGGAGGCGCCGCGACGCTGCCACTCGGTGGTCGTCGTGCCGGTGTCGTCGCTCTCCCGCCTGACGAGCAAGGCGCTGACGGCGGCGGTCTCACTGGGCGACGAGGTCGTCGCCGTCACCGTCACCCAGCCGGACACGGAGGGCCGGCGGGCGGCGGAGTCACTGCGGCGGGATTGGGAACTGTGGCGGCCGGGCGTCGACCTGGTCGAACTTCCGGCGCCCACACGGGCCCTGGGCCGCCCGATCGTCGACTACGTCCGCGCCCTGTCGGACCGCCACCCGGACACGCGGGTGACGGTCCTGATACCCGAGGTCGAGCCCGCCCGGCTGTGGCAGCGGCTGCTGCAGAACCAGCGCGGCGCGGTCGTCGCCCACGCGGTGCGGCGGGACACGGACGCGGTGATCTGCCGGCTGCGGTTCCGGATCGGGGCGCAGGTGGGTTGAGCGCAGGGGGTGGGCCTGCCGGTGACCGGCAGGCCCGCACTCTTTGGCCCGGGGCACTGTGACGCGCGTGCGGCTACCGCTACTGAAGGTCGAGGGACTTTCCGATCGGGAACCAGTCGAGTTCCACCCGCACCTTGTCCATGGCCACGTCGCCGTCGACGTTGTCGACACGACCGCTGATCGTCTGACCCTTGCGGACGAAGACACTCATCGGGTGGCGCTGTCCGTTCTTACCCGACTGGGCCATGATCGGAGCATCCACCCAGTACTCGGCGTTACCGACATCGCAGTAGAGGCGGGCAAGGTATCCGATGTTGTCGTTGTCGCCCGTGTGGTCCGTGATGCACACCGTCATCGTCAGCATGCCGTCTGTGAGCGCCGTCCCGTACGTATGCTGATTGGTGTCGAAGGTGCGCCGGTAGCGCTGACCGAGGATGTCGGTCGGCGCCTCAAGGTACATCTCGCTGTAGACGGCGGCACCGCCATTGGCGGTGAGCTTCCCCCCTGCAGTGAGCGGGCCTTGGACATCCAGCCCGCTGTTGCCCGAGGTGGTCAGTTTCTGCGTACCCCCGTATCCGACGGTGAGGTCGCCGTTCGCGGAGAGCAGCCCGGCGGCGGTCACGGTGTTCTCGGCGCTGAGCGCACCCTTCGCGGTCAGCTCACCCGTCACCGTGACCGCGTCCTTCGCCGTGAGCGCCCCGCCCGCCGTGACCGCACCGACCGCCGTGAGCGACCCGACCGTCGCCGAGCCGTCGACGGTCGCGTCACCCTCCACGTGCAGCGCCGCCAGGCTCGGGTCCGGCACCGTCACCGTCGTCGTCAGGCAGTGCGTGGCCTTGTTGATGGTGTACGTCAGGTAGAAGGTCGTGTCACGGGTGATCTTCCCGTCCCACTTCAGGTCGCTGACGGTGTCCTTCTGGCGGACGATGTCGCTCTGCCCGTCGGCCGCCTTCGCGCCCGAGCCGTACGAGATCGTGTAGTCGAGCGTCGACGGGCCGCGCCAGGTGAGGTGGACGTCGCCGCCCGACGCCGCCTCCGGCTTCTCGGCGTGGAAGTCGTAGACGTCGCGCGCCGTGGGCGCCGGCGCCGGGAACTTCGTGAGCGCGCACGTCGTGTAGCCCGGGCTCGTCGGCCAGTCGCCCAGCTTCTTCGTGGCCGTCTCGCGGATCTCGATCCGCGCCGTGCCCGGCTCCTTGCTGATGCGCAGGCCATTGAGGGTGATGGTGATGCCGGAGCGGTCCACCTTCGCCTTCTCGTCCTGGTGGGTGGCGCGGAAGTGCTCGTAGTCGCCCTCCGGGAGGGCGATGTCGAGGCCCGGCGTGCCCGGGTCGAGCTGCTCCACGGTCCAGCCGGTCGCGCTGCCGTCGCCGTCCTTGTCGCCGTCGACCAGGCTCTGGGCGAGGTCGCCGTGCGGGAGGGAGAAGATGATCTCCCGGCAGTAGACGGACTCGGCGCCGCCGTTGGAGACGACGATGTGGAGCGTCGTGGGCGGGGCGCCTTCGGTCGCCGCGTACAGCGGGAACGGCTCGGCGATGACGGCGTAGTCCAGCAGCGGCTGGCCGAGGGGGGCCGGATCGGTCACGGGTGGGGTTCCTTTCGGGGAAGAGGTCACTGGGCGGCACCGCCGTCGAAGGGGTTGGTCAGGCGCAGGAAGCCGGTGCGGACGACCGGGCCGTCCTCGTCCAGGCGGGCGTGCTGGTCGGTCTGGACGATCGGCCGGTGCTCCCACCGGGCGGTGGTCTCCCCGTCGGGGAGGTCCAGTTCCGCCCAGTCCCACGTGCCCTGCGGCGACGCGGGGTACGGCAGGGCCAGCGGCTCCGGCGTGCCCGCCGGCGCGGTGGCCGGCAGCTTGCGGGCGGTGGTCAGCACCGGGCTCAGCCGCAGGGCCGGCTTCAGCGCCGCCATCGCGTTGCGCGTGAAGCGGGCCGGCAGCCGCAGGTCGGTGACCGGCAGCAGGTCGGTCGTGGCGTGGACGGCGGCCTGGGGGTCGAGCAGCAGCGTCAGGTGGGTGTGCTCCTTGGAGTCGGCCGCCAGGCGCGGCCAGTTCGCCTCGCCGATCTCGCTCACGTAGCCCGTCGGCGTCTCGGTGTCCGGCGTGGCCACGGCGTGGAACGCCGAGTAGTCGGTCTCGGTGAAGTAGCCGATCAGGCCGTCGCCCTGCTGGCCGGCGTTGCCGAGCCGTACAGGCCACCGGTAGGCGACGTGCGCGATCTGGTCGGGCACGTCCTGCCCGGTCGTCCCGTGCGCGTCCCACTCCAGCGGGGTGCGCCAGTCGAGCGCGTACTGCCAGCCGGGGTCGGCGACCGGCGGCCCCTCCAGTTCGAAGCCGAGGCGAGCCCGGACGAGGGCGAGCGGCCGGCCGAGCAGCGCGCCGAGCACCTCGTCGCCGTAGGGGTTGCCCGGGTCGATGCCGGTCAGCGCCCGGTCGACGGTGGACAGCAGGTCGGCGAAGGCGTCGGGGCCCTTGGCGACGAGCTCCCGCAGGAACGCGTACAACTGCGGCCGCGCGGTGGCCAGGTCGTCGAGCGTCCGGACGGACGAGTCCGGCAGCGCGTCCCAGCCGAGGACGGTGCCGACGCCGTCGGGCGAGGACGCGTCCGCGCGCAGCTTCAGCCGCAGCTCGCCCAGCGGGGTGCCGTCGGGGGCGTAGCAGAGCAGCGAGCGGTCCACGTAGCTGGGGATGATCCAGGCGCACACCGGGGTGGTGCCGGCCTCCAGGTCGACGAGCTTGTCGTCCTGCCGTTCGTCGACGAAGTCGAAACGCAGCCGGGCGGGCTGGAGGAGGCGCGGCGGCAGCTGGACGAAGCGCTCCGTCAGCACGTCCTCGGCGTGCTTCTCGCCGGGCAGCAGGCTGTCGCCCACGACGGGGCGGAGGTAGTCGGCGTCGCCGGGCAGCAGGACGTCCAGGGCCTGCCCGAACTCGTCCACGACGCTCAGCGCGGCCATGGCGAACTGCCCGGCCCGGATCTGGGAGAACCCGGACGGCTGCCACCCCTCGAACGGCACCGGGAGAGGGCCCCTGTGCGCCAGGTGACCCCGGGCGTCGCCGACGAGGTCGCCGATCGCGCCGGGCGGGCTGAGGTTGGGTGCCTTGTCGCGGCCGGCGAACCGGTCGGTGAGGCCGTCCAGCTTCTGCGAGAGCAGGTCGAGGTCCCCGGCGTCCTCGGCGGCGTCGCCGGCGCCGTGGCGGTCGAGGCCGCCGCCGAGGGTCTGCTGGAGCAGGGGCACGAGGAAGCGCCGCCCGGTCACGTCGAGGGTGTGGTCCTTGTCGGCCTCGCCGCGCTGCCACTGGTAGCGGGTGCCGTCGAACTCCCAGTTCCCGTATGGGACGTTCCAGTGCCTGACCTGCCACTGGTACAGCAGCGGCTTCCACGGCTGCCGCCACTGCGGCAGCGCGTTCCTCCCGAGCTGGTCGAGGAACTCGCCCAGAAGTGCTGCCACAACGGGCGGCAGCCCGTCGGCCTTGAGGCCGGCGAAGGGGGCGGGCAACGCACCGCCCACAGGAACACCACCCGTGATCTGGCCGGGCAGCCGGACCGGAAGCCCGGCCTTGGCGCCACCCGACAGCGCCGCGTGCGCCGCCGTGTGCCCCTTCGTCCCGGCCAGCACCACCGACGGGTCCGTCACCTGCCAGAACGGGGGCAGGGCCTCCCGGCGCAGCTCGCAGCCGGCGGGCGGGGTGGCCTTGTACGCGGTGACGGCGCGCTCCGCCTCCGCAAGCTCCGTCTGCCGCCTGGCCACCTCGGCGGCGAGGCCCTGCGGGTTGGCCGGGTCGATCTCGGCGCGCAGCTGCTCGCGCGTGTACTGCCGCGGGATGATGGGCAGCCCGTGCGTGAACCACAGCGCGTACAGGCGCTGCTGGAGGTAGGCGAGTTCGCGTGCCTTCTTGTCGTGGGCGTCCTGGAGGGCGTTGAGCCCCGCCAGCCACCGCTCCTGCTCGGGAGCCGCCCCGGACCAGGTGACGGACTTCGGGTCGCCGGAGGCGTTGCCCTGGCCGGTCGCGTCGGCGAGCCGCCAGACGTAGCCGCCGGGCACCTGGCCGAACCAGCCCTTGTGGAGCTCCTGCGCGGTACGGATCTCGCCGTCCGGGCCGTCCAGGGTGTCGGTGAGACCGCTGCTCAGCGCGTGGAGCAGGGCGTGGTCGGTGGGGGCGAGGGCATTGCCGGAATCCTCGGGCAGGGCGGCGTGGGCCAGGGCCGTCATGGCCGTGTGGGCCTCGTCCGCGCTGCTGCCGACCGCGATCGTGACGCCGCTCTTGTCCGGGCGGTCCGACGCGGGGATCCCACCGTTCCGGTCCCAGGCCACGCCCGCGACCCGGCCGCTGTAGGTGGTGCTGCCGGGCGTCCAGCCGTCGGGCAGGCCGCCGTCCACCGTCCAGCCGAGCCCGGCCAGCACGCCCGCCACCGTCGCGTCCTTCGGGGTGAGCAGGCGGCGCAGTTCCTCCTGCTCGGGGTCCGAGTACCAGCCGACGACCTGGTAGTCGACGGCGTCGGCCTTGTCGATGCCGGTGAGCGGGTCGTGCAGGGAGAAGACGTTCTCGTGGTACGGCTGGTAGGCGTGGAAGGTCATCAGGCCCGGGCCGACCGCCGTCAGGAACAGCTCCTTGCGGGACGCGTCGGAGCCGGCCGGCTCGCTCCACGCCGCGCCGTCCGGCCCCGGGCCGATGTCGAGGGCCCGGCCGGCCTTCGTCGTGATGACCGTGGAGCGGAACGGCGTGACCGACGGGTCCTGGACACCCGCCTTGAACGGGTGCACGAAACGGGACGTGCCCTTCTCCGGGTCCAGGAAGTCGCTCTCCACCACCCAGGCCGCCAGCCGCTGCGGCTGGTCCTTGACGTACCGGACCACCAGCCAGCGGTTGGGGACGAGCGGGAACTCGGTGCGCCCGCCCGCCGTGCGGGCCGCGCCCCTGCGCAGCGCCTCTGGCAGCTCCCAGCGCACGTACACGCCGTCGTACTTCTTGTACTCCGTGTCGTCCTTCCCGTCAGCGCTCCACGGCACCTCGTTGGTGAAGGGGTCCGGCTCGGGGGTGCGGTTGTGACGCAGCAGGTTGAAATTGGGCTGCCAGCGGCGGAAGCCCCCGTCGGGTTGCTGGCGGAGCGTCTGGTTGACCACCAGGGCGTCCACGGTCACCGGGACGATGAGCGTGTCGTCTCGGTCAGCCATTGCGGTGGTCTCCTGTCGTGACGGGTGCGGTGGTGAAGGTGCGGCGCTGGGCGGCGTTGATCATCTGGATGGCGAACCTGGCGGGGCTGAGGGGTGGTTGCAGGCCGAGCGCGCCGGCGAGCCCGTTCGCGAGCTTGCGGATGCGCAGCACGGTGTCGGGGTTCCCCTCGCCCGGCTTGCGTACGTAGTCGTGCAGTCCGCTGCCATCCGACGGGAACGCGGTCCCGGTTTCCTGCCCGATGTGCACGGTCTTCGTCTCGACGACCGACCGGAGCCGGATGATGCCGTCGTCCAGGGGCGCGGTCGCACGGCCGGTGTCCGGTTCGTCGATGCCGAAGTGGACGCCCTGCTGCGGCTCGGCGATCTCGACCCGGCCCGGTACGCCCTCGAAGAGGACGAGCAGCACGTCCTCGGCGAGCGCCTCCCGGCGCAGGACGCGCAGCGGGGTCTCGCCGTCGGTCTCGTGCGGGGCCGCGTACGGGCGGACCTCCAGCGCGGGCCAGCCGCTGACCAGCTTGGACCGCAGCAGCAGGCCCGTGACGGGCGCGGTGGGCTCCGGCAGCGCGCCCTGGGGGCCGAAGACCAGGTCGTCGCCGGTGAAGTCGAAGCGGTGGGCGAGGCCGACGCTCAGGGCGCCCTCGACCAGGGTGGTCGTCCAGTCGGCGTCCACGTGGAAGAAGCGCAGGCTCTCGGCCGGGAGCATGCGGGCGTCGGGGACGAGGTGGGCGAAGGGGACGCCCGTGAGGTTCCGCAGCCGCAGCAGCCAGTCGCGTACGGCGGTGAAGTCCTCGTCCGGGCCTTCGGGCTTGCCGCTGCCGCCGGTGATGTCCCCGACGCCCTTGTCCAGCCGGTCGCGCAGGTCGGCGTCCGTGCGCAGCCGCTCGACGGTGATGTCGGCGAGGGCGGGCAGGGCGGTCGCCCCGGCCACCGGGGTGACCGCGGGGCGCGCCGCGTTCGCGGCGGCGGAGGCGAGGACGGGCTGCCGGTGGAGCTCGCGGAGGTGGCCGACGAGCCCGTTGGCGGCCAGGTGCCCGATCCGGGCACGGGCTCCCCCGGCGGGCGCCGGGTTCAGGGCCTGCTCGGCCGCCGTGCGCACCTTGCCGCGCAGCCGCAGCAGGGCCGCGGCGAACTGGTGGTCGGCGAGCGCCACGCCCCGGCCCGCCGTGAAGGCGGTGGCGAGGGAGACGTCGAAGACGCCGTACTGCTCCAGGTGGATCAGGGCCTCGGCCGCGCACCGCCGCCGGTCCCGCTCGGCCTGTTCCTTGACGGGCTCCGCGACGAGCGGCCCCCGGTACCAGCCGAAGGTGGCGCGCCCCGACTCCGTACGGCACGAGACGGGCAGGTACCCGTCGCGCAGCCGGTCGGCGACCGCCTGCTGTTCGGGGCCGGACAGCGGGAGGTCGCCCACGGGGACGCGCAGCAGCAGCTCGGTCCCGTCATCGCCCTCGGTGTCGACGAAGTACTCGGTGAGGGCGGCGAAGCCGGGGGCGTTGTCGGTGAGGGTCTCGAAGGACCAGGACCACAGGGAGATCAGCCGCAGCCGCTCGTCCGGGCCGGTGTACGTCTCGTTGCCCTCGCTCCCGTCGGGCAGCCGGTCCAGCCAGCCCTCCAGGGACACCAGGTGGGCGACGTAGCGGCCGCCGCCGGGGCTGGGCAGCCGGTTGCCGGTGACGACGGCGTAGTCGCCGATCTGGATGGTGTCCTCGGTGAGGGTGACGCCCTGGTGCTGCTCGTTGACGTGCCGGACGTGGGTGAGGAGCGGCAGTTCGTCCTGGGCGGGTGCGACGGCGTGGAAGACGGCGCGGGGCACGAGGACGGTACGGCACACGCTCGTCAGCTCGTCGTCCGCGATCGGCTCGGTGGTCGTGTCGAAGGCAGGCAGGACGACGCCGTCCTCATGGCCGGTGAGCTGGGCGACGGTGCGCTGGTCGTCCTGGCTCGGGCCCAGGCAGTGCGGGTCATCGGGTAGTTCACCCTCGCCGAAGACGAGGAGGGCGAGCCAGGGCAGGCGTTCGCCGCCGGTGCCGGTGTGCTCCTCCCGCTCCCAGGGGAGCGTGGGCCGGTCGAGCGTGATGTGCGGCAGCACGTCGTCGTACAGGCCGGTGGCGCCGGGCGGCGGGTAGGCGCCGTGCACCCACTCGGGCTCCACGGCGAAGCGGGGAGCCCGGACGTCGATGTGCCGGGTCACCGGCCTGTCGGCGGTCGGCAGGTAGCCGTCCGGGCCGTCGGCGAGGGTCTGGTACGCGGTGAGCGTGTACTCGCCCGCCGTGATCTGCGGGACGAGCGAGTCGCGGAACTCGACGTTCAGCGAGGGATCGGGTCCGGGGGCGGAAAGGTGCTCGGGCCGGCTCACGCCGCACCGCCTTCCTTGGTTCGTGAGTTGTCGGCGGCCGGGACGGTGACGGCCAGCGCCAGCGGGTCGTCGGGGAGCGTGACCGTGTCGGGCAGCAGGACGGGCGGGGTCGCGGCCACGTCGACGACGCGGAGCTTCCGGTCCTTCGCCAGGGCGGCGTAGAGCCGGTCACCGGCGGTGGACACGGCGAGCGCGACGGGCTGCGGGCCGACCCACACGGGCTCGCCCAGTTCCACGGGCTTCCCGGTGGAGGCGGGCGAGGAGCCCGTCGTGTCGAAGACCGAGACCGTGCCGGCGGTGGCGCTCGCCACGTACAGCCGGGTCCCGTCCGGAGAGGCGACCAGGGCGCTGGGATCGGTGCCGGTGCGCAGGGTCGTGACCACAGCGGCGGAGTCGCCGGTGGCGGCGGTGACGTCGACGACCGTGACGGTGGACCTGCCCGCGTTGAGCGCGTAGACCCAGCGGCCCTTGGGGTCGACGGCCAGGCGGGTCGGCGCGGGGCCGGCGGTCAGCCAGGCCAGCGGGGTGGGGTTGGTCACGCTGGAGACATCGATCTTGACCACGGTTCCCTGGTCGGGCAGGGCGATGTACGCCAGGGGCTTCCCGTCGTGCGAGAGGGCGGCGGCCACCTCGGCGGGGATCGCCTGCTGCCAGTCGGGAGTGATCGTGCCGTACTCGTGAACCCTCTTCGGCACTTCTCCGCTCAGGTCGAGGATCACCAACTGATTCGGCTGCGGGTAGGTGACGTAGGCCCACTTGCCGTCGGGCGAGTACGACGCTCCGCGCGCGTTCTGCGCGAGGGCGAACCCGCTCGCGTCCAGGGCGACCGCCTTGTCGGGCTGGTCGGCCGAGGTGTCGAAGACGTCGACGTGCTCCGGGCGGCCGACGACGTACATCCGGCTGCCGTCCGGGCCGGCGGCCAGGTGCGTGGGGTTCTCGTGCTGAAGGGCGAGGGGCGCGTACGGGGTCAGCCCCTGCGCGTCGACCGGGGTGACGGTCTTCCCGGCGCCCAGCACGTACAGCCGCTCGCTGACGGTCGGCTCGCCCGGGACCGTGTCGGCGATCGGCGCCGTGACGTCGCCCGCCACCAGGGTGTCGTCGGCGGTCAGCCTGCCGTTGGTGGCGGGGCTGACGCCCAGGTAGCCCATCGCGGCGAACAGCCGGTCGCGGGACTGGTCGATGAGCGTGCCGGACATGGCGCCGGTGGCGGCGCCCATGTCGCGGAGGTCACGGACCGGTTCGGCGAACAGCTCGGCGGCCGCCTCCACGGCCGTCTCGGCGGCGATGGTCTGCCGGACCGCCGCCGGCGCGTGCAGCGGCAGCGTCCCGTCGGGCCTGCGGTCGTCGTGCGCGAGCACGCCGGCCTTGATCGGGCCGGGGGTGTCGCCCTCGGTGGGCGGCGGGAGCCGCAGGTCGACGCCCATGAGCTGGTCGTCCACCCGCTGCGCGCTGTCGGCCTTGAGGTCGCCCTGGTACTCGCCCCACAGGGCGGCGGGCAGGCTCGCCCGGTTCTCGGCGGCCGGACCGGCGTACCAGGTGCCGAGGTCGGGCTGGTCGGGGCCGGTGTCCTTGGTCAGGGTGACGGTGAGGACCGAGTCCAGGTCCTTGCCGTCGTCGCGCCGGGGGCGGATGTCGACCTTGGGGCCGGTGATGGTCTTGGGGTCCTTGCCCGCACCGAGCCGCAGCTCGGAGACGGGCACGGCCGTGCGGACCGCGAAGGAGAACGCGCCGGGGCCCACGACCCACCGCTCCTCACCCTGCGCGTCCTTGGCGCGCGTGGGAGACAGGCCGGCGGTCGGCATCAGCCGGACGGCGTCCTGTGCGGCGGGCAGTTGCTTGAGCACCTCGTCCCAGGTGGCCGCGCGGCCGTCCTTGGCGCTGCCGTCGCCGAAGGAGATGGTGAACGAGATGAACCACAGATGGACGGTGACCTCACCGGCCGTCGGCGGACCCCACAGCCGCAGCGACGCGCCGACCTCCACGCTGATCGTCTCGCGCACCAGCCACAGGTCGAGGACGAAGCTGACGCCGATGCTGACCTCGATGCCGATGTCGAAGTGGAACGGGGCCCACTCGATGAGCATGTTGGCGCCGGCCTTCAGCCAGGCGTGGAGGTCGCCGGAGCGGAAGTTCACGTCCAGCGCGCCACCGGCCATGACGGCGCCCGGGGTGAGGGCGAAGTACGAGCCGCCGCTGATCGTCAGCTCGGAGGTGACGGGCCAGTTGAAGCCCAGCCTCGGCACCGTCGGGTAGTGCGCGGGGACGGGGAAGTCCGGGTGGTATCCACCCAGTGTGAGGACGAAGTCGCCCGCGTGGGCGTCGTCGAACCAGGTGTACAGCGCGAAGCCGCCGGTCAGGACGCACGCCTCGTCGATGAGGAACGAGCCCGGCGCGAGCTGCGCGGCGATCTTCAGGGTGCGTTCGCTCTGGCGGTACTTGGCGGAGATGCCGAGCCGGGCCCGCGCGTACGCCTTCAGGCCCACGTCCTTGGGGAAGCGCGCGTCCGCCGTGCCCAGGACGGCGACGGCGAAGTCGTCGCCGACCTCCAGGACGAGCAGGGCCTGCCCTTCCAGGAACTCGAAGACCTTGAAGCCCAGTCCGGCCGCGAACCACAGCTGCCCGGTCTCGGGCCGCACCCAGGCGTCGTCGCCGCTGCCCATGAGCGTGGCGAGGACGTCCATGGGGTCGGCGTCCGAGGACGGCTCGGGCGTGGTCATGTCCTTGAGGAACGGGAACTGGAGGACCTCGTCGCCCTCGGGGAGCCGCAGATCGGTGTTGAAGCCGAATCCGGCCATGATCTCGGTGACCTGGACAGGCGGGGGGCCGCCGAACTCCCCGGTCACCTTGCCGAACAGGAACATGGACGGCTCGCCGTCCTTCTTCTCCCGCGCGTACGCGCCGAGGGCGGTGATGCCGAACTTCTCGGCGGAGACGGCCAGTACGCCCTCGACCAGCGGGTCGTAGCGCTCGTCGCTCTTGTACACCAGCCCGCCCGCGATCGCGAGGGGCGGGCGGGAGTAGGCGACGCTGATGCCGTCGAGCCGGAAGCTCAGAGCGCCGTTCTTGAGGGACACTCCCACACCGAGCCCGTCGACGCCGAGTTCGAGCCCGGCCATGCCGAGGGAGGCGTCGAAGAGCACCCAGACGGTCTCGCCCGCGAGGCCGGCGCCGATCCGGCGCAGGCGCAGGGGGCCGACGGAGCGCTGGACGTCGGCCCAGGCGACGAGAGGAAGGCTGCCGGCGGCCGGGGCCGCCGCTGCCACGACAGGGCTGCCGTCCTCGCGGATCAGCCGGGGCGCCTGGGGGGCCTGCGGCGCGGGGGGAGTCTTGGTACCGCCCTTGCCGCCCGTGCCGCCGCGCACGACGAGCGAGGTGCTCTCGGAACGTCCGGGCAGCTGGAGGTCGACGAGGAACGCCAGGCCCTCGACAAGCCCGTCGGCCGGCAGCATGGGCAGCGCGCCGTCGCCGCTCGCGGACAGCGCCTTGTTGAGCTCGCCGATCCGCTCGGCGGTCAGGTCCTGGGAGGCGACGAGCACCCCCAGACCGCGCAGTCCGGCGTCCTGCCCGTCGGGTATCTGCCCGTGCAGCAGCGGCACCTGCGAGAGCATGGCCTCCAGCGCCACCCCGACCCGGACGGCCCAGGCCCTCGGCTTGTTGACGTCCGGCCGGTCCGACACGACGACGAGCGAGTCCTGATCACCGCCGGCGGCGAGCACGATGGTCTTGCGGGCGGCGGAGTAGCCGAAGACGAGCTTGTTGACCCTCCCGAGCCGGTCCAGGACGTCGGCGGCCGCGGCGTCCTGCACGCCCAGCAGGGCGGCCAGGTCGGCGAGGGTGACGCCCTTGGTGTCCTCCCAGGTGGCGGAGAAGTCCGCGTGCTGGGCGTCCTCGACGGTGAAGCTCAGGACGCGGGGGTCGGTGTCCTGGGGGGCGGGCAGGGTCAGCGACAGGTGGGCGGCGTACTCCTGGTCGTAGCCGGCCTCGCCCTCGCCCGTCCGCTTGGTCAGCGTGGCCTGGACGCCGAAGTCCGCGGCGACGTCCCCCAGCGGAACGGCGGCGTCGACCTCGACCCGGAATCCGGGGGTCGCGCCCCGGTCGTAGCCCAGCACGAGGCGTTCGAGCTCGATGCCCTTGAGCACGGGCGGGGGCGTGACGCCGAACAGGCCGAAGAACGCCTCGGCGATGTGGAGCTGCTTGCCTTCCTCGGGCTCGATGACGAAGTCGTAACTCGTGCGGTCGGCTTCGAAATCGACCGAGCAGGTGAGGGTGAGCGCGTCGCTTTCCGATAATTCGACGTCCGCCTGCGCGTAGAGCTTGCGGACGGCGGCGCCGTCGAGCATACGGATCTCGTAGACCAGCATGAGATCGCGCAGACCGATGTCGGCCAGCGCCCCGAGAAGGGGGTTTCCGCTCAGCGACAGGGCGATCTGGACGCCGATGACTTCGTCGCCGCCAGCGGGTTCGTCGTTCTCGGCGAAGAACCACAGCGATACTGTCGGCGTATCCGGGGAAATCGTGCCGCTGAGCCGTAGATTCGCGGGATCGGTATCGACGTCCAAGAGCTCGGCGCTCACGGTGAACCATTTCTCCAGGGCGCCGATGTTGACCGCGCCCTTGAGATCCCCCAACTCGTCGGGGAGGTCGTCCGGAAGAGCCAGCCCCGATTTCGGGGTGAGTTTGGACAGCCAATCCTTGAGCTCGTCGACGGTCATCGCCACAACGCATTCCCTCCCGACCGTTCTGGCCGCGCTGGGCACGGGCCGTCATGGGTGTCGAAACACAAAATCCGGCGGGACGGTAGCAGTGCCGCGATCTTGGTCGGCGATGTTCGAGCCAGTCATGCTGTCGGCTGTTTTGTCGCGATGTACCGCGCTTTGTGGCCACTCTCCGGCGAAAACCGGCCATGACCCACCCTTCTCCATGGGCATGACAGTCCGAAAACACTCCTGCGGCGGCCCGTCCGAAAAAAGCCGCCCGCCCGCCCGCGCGCGCGTAGCGTGCGAGCCTGCCGGACCAGTCGACGACCCCAGGACGAGGCGCATGCCCGACACGAAGCACAAGAATCCCAAGCAGACCCGGACTCCGGACCGCACCGACAATCTCCTGCACGGCGGAAGCCGGGAGCTCACGTGCCCCAAGTGCCACACCTTCAGGAACAAGAAGGTCGGGGGTCAGCTCATCCACGGCATCCCGGAACTCCCGGACAGCCCGAAACTGCGGGAAGCCGTAGGCAGGGTGCGAGACGCATTGCAGGCCGCCCCTCCGGCGGACATGGGAGACGACAAAAACGCGTTCATGGTCGGAGTGCTGGAGGCGAGAGTATCCGGCAAGGACTACTGTCTCGTCGCCTCCAGCGGACGTCCGAAGTCATGGGTTGAGAAACGGCACCTGAGCAACATCTCCTACCGGCAGGGAAGCTGGGAGATCGTCCACCCGAGGATCCCCGAAGCGGATCAGAAGGATAGAAAGTGGGATATCGACTGGAAGACCGTCACGGGTGAGAAAATCAACATCCCGATACCGCAGGGGCGCGATCAAGCAGGCCGTAAGGCCGTGGACAGAATCAACGCCCCATGCGCCGCAATGAAACTTCTGCTCGGTCTGCGTGAAAAGGTGGCCCAGCAAGGCAAGTGGGGCCGGGTGGAATATGTGCGCATGAGCGAGCAGGTCTACGTCCGGAACGGCGTCAAGGTCCCGGAGAACATGCGCAAGTACCAGGGAAAGGGCAAGGACGGCAGCTACTCGGGCACATGGACGGCCCAGTCCTGCGACGCGTGCACCCTCCGCATCCCCTACCTGATCTGCGACGTTCCGGACAACCTGCTCCCCGGCTGACCCCACGCCCCCTGTCGTAATCCCCCTCCATCGCTGATCGTTGGTCCATGCGATCCCGACCCGCGAGGGGGAGAGTCGTCATGCCGATCAGCCGCAGACAGCTCATGGCCGGTGGAACCGGCCTCGCGCTCACCGCTGCCGCGGCGACCGCGTGCGGCTCCAATACCGGCCGCGGCGCCGAAGGTTCCCGCACGCGGCTGACGCAGTGGTACCACCAGTACGGCGAGGTGGGCACCCGGCAGGCCGTCGGCCGGTACGCGGCCGCGTATCCGGGCGCCGACGTCCACGTCGAGTGGCGACCCGGCAACTACGACCAGCAGACCGCGGCCGCGCTGCTCACCGACTCCGGGCCCGACGTCTTCGAGACCACCGGGCCCACCCTCGACCAGATCCGGGGCGGCCAGGTCACCGACGTCACCGACCTGATCAGGAACGTCCGGGACGACTTCCTCCCCGCCGTCCTCGCCCCCCGCACCCACGACGGCCGCGTCTGGGGCGTCCCCCAAGTCGTCGACACCCAGCTGCTCTACTACCGCAAGAGCCTCCTCGCCGCCGCCGGCGTGAGCCCACCCCGCACCCTCGACGAACTGATCGACGCCGCCGCGCGGCTCACCGACCGGAAGACGAAGACGAAGGGCCTCTTCCTTGGCAACGACGGCGGCGCGGGCGTCCTCGCCGGAACGCCCCTGTACGCCGCCGGGCTGTCCCTCGTCACCCCGGACGGCCGGGTCGGCTTCGACGACCCGGCCGCCGCCCGCACCCTCGGCAAGCTCCACCGGCTGTACGCCGACAAGTCGCTGCTGCTGGGCGCGCCCACCGACTGGTCCGACCCGTCCGCTTTCCTCCAGGGGCTCACGGCCATGCAGTGGTCCGGGCTGTGGGCACTGCCCCGGATCAAGAAGGAGCTCGGCGACGACTTCGGTGTCCTGCCCTTCCCACCGGACGGTCCCGCCGGGCGGCCCGCCGTGCCCGTCGGGGCGTACGCGGCCGCTGTGAACTCCCGCAGCGGGCACCGGGACGCGGCCAAGGCCTTTGTGAAGTGGCTGTGGGTCGAACGGGCCGACCACCAGCTCGACTTCGCGCTCTCCTACGGCTTCCACATCCCCGCCCGCGCCTCCCTCGCCGCGAAGACGGACCGGCTGGCGTCCGGCCCGGCGGCGGAGGTGGTGCGGTTCACCAAGGACCACGGCTACGCGCAGCCCCTCCTGTGGACGCCCGCGAGCCAGGTCGCCTACCAGGACGCGCTGCACCGCGTCATCCAGGAGGGCGCCGACCCGGCCGCCCAGCTGAGAGCGGCGGTCCGCAGGACCGAGGCCGAGCTCACGCGCGTGCGGAAGGGGAGCTGAGATGCCGCGGGGACACAGCCGCGCCCTCTGGTTCTGGGTGTTCGTCGGCCCGTTCGCGGCCGGGCTCGCGCTCTTCACCTACGTACCGCTGCTGTGGAGCGTCTGGCTGAGCTTCTTCGACGCCCACAACACCGTCTCCCCCACCGACTTCGTCGGCCTGGACAACTACGCGACGGTGCTGGGCGATCCGGCCTTCCGCTCGTCCCTCGTGACGTTCGCGGTCTTCACCGCCTTCATCGTCCCCGCCACCTACGCGCTCTCCCTCGGCCTGGCCCTGGCAGTGAACCGGCTGCGCGTCGCCCAGGCGTTCTTCCGCTCGGTGTTCTTCCTGCCCACCGCATGCTCGTACGTCGTCGCCGCGCTGGTGTGGAAGCTGTCGGTGTTCAACGGCGTCCGCTTCGGGCTGGCCAACACCGTCCTCGGCTGGTTCGGCGCCGACCCCGTCGCCTGGCTGGCGACCCCCGACCCGCCCTGGTACTGGCTGGTCGTCGTCACCGTCCGGCTCTGGCTCCAGACCGGCTTCTACATGGTGCTGTTCCTGGCCGGGCTCCAGCGGATCCCGGCCCGGCTCTACGAGGCGGCCGCGCTCGACGGCGCCCGCCCCGGCTGGCAGACCTTCCGCCACATCACCTTCCCGGCGCTGCGGGCGACGTCCGTGGCCGTGGTCCTACTCCTGGTGATCAACTCCTTCCAGGCGTTCGACGAGTTCTACAACCTGCTCTCCGACGCGCGCGGCTATCCGCCCTACGCCCGCCCGCCGCTGGTCCACCTCTACTACCTCGCCCTCGGCCAGGGTCAGGACCTGGGCCTGGGCAGCGCGGGAGCGGTGGTCCTGGCGCTCGTCATCGCCGTCGTCACGATCGTGCAGGCCCGCTGGGCGGGGCTGGGCCGCACGGAGGAGGCGTAGCCGTGCACGACTCCCACGACGCCCTCGCCCGCGCGGGGCGCGCCCTGCGCCTGGCGCTGCTGACCGCGCTCGCCGCGCTGTTCCTGCTGCCGTTCTATCTGCTCGTGCGGAACGGGCTCGCCTCCGAGGCGGAGATCACCGCGCCCGGCTGGACGCTGTTCCCCCGCGACCCGCGCTGGTCGAACGTGCGGGAGCTGTTCGCCGACCCGGACGTGCCGATGGCGCACGCCCTGCTGAACTCGGCGCTGATCGCGGTGGCGACGACGGTCGGCACCCTGCTGCTCGCCTCCCTCGCGGGCTACGGGCTGGCCCGGATCCCCTACCGGCACGCGAACGCCGTCCTCTACACGATCCTGGGCACCCTGATGGTTCCGGCGGCGGTGACGTTCGTGCCGTCGTTCGTGCTGGTGTCCTCGCTCGGGTGGGTCTCCTCGCTGCGGGGACTGATCGTGCCGACGCTCTTCAGCGCCTTCGCGTGCTTCGTCTTCCGCCAGTACTTCCTGGGCTTCCCCCGGGAGCTGGAGGACGCCGCGCAGGTCGACGGGCTGGGGCACTGGCGCACGTACTGGCGCGTCGTCGTGCCCAACTCCCGGCCGGTGTTCGCGGCGGTGGGCACCATCGTGTTCATCGGCGCGTGGAACTCCTTCCTGTGGCCGCTGGTCATCGGCCAGGGGCGGAGCTCGTGGACCGTCCAGGTGGCCCTGTCGACCTTCACGACCGCGCAGACCGTCACCGTCCACGAGCTGTTCGTGGCGGCCGCGGTCTCGATCCTGCCGCTGCTGCTGGTCTTCCTCTTCCTCCAGCGCTACATCGTCGCCGGGGTGGAACGGTCGGGGATCGACGACTGAGGAATCGGCTGGGAGATCGACGACTGAGCGCGGTTGCGGCCCGGGCCGCGGTGGCCGCCGCGCAGCAGCGCGGCGCCGAGCGGCGTGAGGGTGTGCATCACCGCGCTGCCGTGGCGCAGCGTCAGCACCAGCCCGGCCTCGCGCAGGACGCCCGCGTGCTGGCTGGCCGAGGCGGCCGACACGCCCACCCTGCGGGCCAGTTCGCTCGTCGTGCAGCCGCCGCCTATGGAGCCGAGTACCGCCGAACGCGTGTGGCCCACCAGCTTGCCCAGCGAGCGCGGGGCCTCGGGGACGACGGGCGCCGTCTCCGACATCGTCCGGGCCGGGTAGACCAGCACCGGCGTGAGCTCGGTGTTCTGGAGCGTCACCGGCGTGCGGCGGCAGAAGAACGAGGGCAGGAGCACCAACCCGCGTCCGTTCAGGTGGAGATCGCGGTCGACGGGGTAGTCGACCTCGAGCACGGGCGCCTGCCAGCGCATCGTCGGCGGCAGCGAGGACAGCAGCGCGTCGGCCCCGCCGTCGAGCAGCGCCCGGCCGCGCACGGCGCGGTCCGCCTCGATCTGGGCCTGGATGTGCGCCCAGTACGGGGCGATGGCCGCCTGGTGGTAGGCGTGGAGGGCGCCGATCAGCTTCCCGAACGCCCGGGAGTCCCCCTCGGCGAGCGATCGTATCCAAGCCGGCAGGGTGCGGACGGTGGAGAGCCGGCCGAGTTCGTCGTGCACCCGGTCGGCGGGGGTGGCCCGCAGCGCTTCCATGCCGGACTCGAGTCCGAGTAACCCTTCGGGGGGTGTGAGGAAGTCCGGGAAATATCCCCGGGGCGGAACCAGCGGCGCCAGGAGCCGCGTTTCACCATTCAACCGAGCACGGGTTTCCGAGCGCCAATCGCCAAAGATCGACTCGCCTTGTTTGTCCCGCAGCCGGTGCAGGCTCAATACGGTTTCCCAGAGCACGTCCGGGTCGCCGGCCAGGCGCAACCGGGCCAGATCGAGTCCAGTGAAATGGACACGCAGCACCAAACCCCCACATGAGACATCCGCCACCACCCCCCGCTCACTGAGTATGCACACCGACACGAGGTGTTACCACGCCCTTTTGGCCACAGTTGAAAGGACTCGCGGCGAACATCGCAGAAGCGAAATGCTATTCACGCACTCAGGGCCGCCCCGCTCGTTCCCGTGGGGGGTGGCGAGCGAAAAAGCGGCCGCTGAGTACGCGAGTTGCCGCCCGAGCCGATGCGGGCGGCAACAACTCCCGGTGGGGGAGTAAAGAGGGGCGGCGCTCCCGCACGGGCGCCGCCCCTTCGCCATGTCCCGGGCCTGACGGGCCCGTTACGCGGGGGTTACCGGCCCCGCCCCCACCCGCCCCACCGTCACGGCATGCCGGAGGGGCGGCCCCCCGCACGGGTGCCGCCCCTCCGTTGATCCGGAGCCGTCGAGGGTCTGAGGGTCGAGGTCATCCCAATGACGGCTCCGGGGCTTGTGCGGC
This sequence comes from Streptomyces luteoverticillatus, assembly GCF_003970715.1. Lineage (NCBI taxonomy): Bacteria > Bacillati > Actinomycetota > Actinomycetes > Kitasatosporales > Streptomycetaceae > Streptomyces > Streptomyces luteoverticillatus. Next base: position 2,299,546 of record NZ_CP034587.1, read on the forward strand.
CGGTCGCCAACCGGCCCGTCGTCAGCGGCTGTCGCTGCCGCCCTTGCCGTTCAGCGCCGCCGCGCGCCCGGCCTCAAGCCGCGCCACCGGAATCCGGAACGGGGAGCAGGAGACGTAGTCCAGGCCCACCTCGTGGAAGAAGTGCACCGACTCGGGGTCGCCGCCGTGCTCACCGCAGACGCCCAGCTTGAGGTCGGGGCGGGTGGCCCGGCCGGCCTTGGCGGCGGCGCGGACGAGGGAGCCCACGCCGTCCTTGTCGATGGTCTCGAAGGGGCTGACGCCGAAGATGCCCTTCTCCAGGTAGGCCGTGAAGAAGCTGGCCTCGACGTCGTCGCGGGAGAAGCCCCACACGGTCTGGGTGAGGTCGTTGGTGCCGAAGGAGAAGAACTCGGCGGCCTCGGCGATCTGATCGGCCGTCAGCGCGGCGCGCGGCAGCTCGATCATCGTGCCCAGCGGCAGCTTGAGACCGGTGCCGCTCGCGGCCTCGACCTCGGCGATGACGCGCTCGGCCTCCTCGCGGACGATCTCCAGCTCCTGGACCGTGCCCACCAGCGGGATCATGATCTCGGCGCGCGGGTCGCCCTTGGCGTTCTTGCGCTCGGCCGCGGCCTCGGCGATCGCCCGGACCTGCATGGCGAACAGGCCGGGGATGACCAGGCCGAGGCGGACGCCGCGCAGACCCAGCATCGGGTTCTGCTCGTGCAGCTTGTGCACGGCCTGGAGGAGGCGCAGGTCGTTCTCGTTGGCGTCCTCGCGGGCCTCGGCGAGCGCGACGCGCACCGACAGCTCGGTGATGTCGGGCAGGAACTCGTGCAGCGGCGGGTCGAGGAGGCGGACGGTGACCGGGAGCCCGTCCATGGCCTCGAAGAGCTCCACGAAGTCGGCCTTCTGCAGCGGGAGAAGGGCACTGAGTGCCTCCTCGCGCTCGGTGTCGGTGTCCGCCAGGATCAGCCGCTCGACCATCTCGCGCCGCTCGCCGAGGAACATGTGCTCGGTGCGGCACAGGCCGATGCCCTGGGCGCCGAAGCGACGGGCGCGCAGCGCGTCCTCGGCGTTGTCGGCGTTGGCGCGGACGCGCAGCCGGCGCATGCGGTCGGCGTAGGCCATCATCCGGTGCACGGCCTGGACCAGCTCGTCCGCGTCGTCGGCGCCCGCGTGCATGCGGCCCTCGAAGTACTCGACGACCGGGGACGGGACGACGGGGACCTCGCCCAGGTAGACCTTGCCGCTGGAGCCGTCGATGGAGACGACGTCGCCCTCCTGGACGACCACGCCGCCGGGAGCGGTCATCTTGCGCTGCTTGGTGTCGACCTCCAGCTCCTCGGCGCCGCAGACACAGGTCTTGCCCATGCCGCGGGCGACGACGGCGGCGTGCGAGGTCTTGCCGCCGCGCGAGGTCAGGATGCCCTCCGAGGCGATCATGCCGTCGAGGTCGTCGGGGTTGGTCTCGCGGCGGATCAGGATGACCTTCTCGCCCGAGCGGGACCACTTGACGGCGGTGTACGAGTCGAAGACGGCCCGGCCCACGGCGGCACCCGGCGAGGCGGCGATGCCCCGGCCCAGCAGCTCGGTCTTCGCCTTCTCGTCGAAGCGCGGGAACATCAGCTGCGCGAGCTGGGCGCCCGTGACGCGCTGGAGCGCCTCGGCCTCGTCGATCAGGCCCTGGTCCACGAGCTGGGTGGCGATACGGAAGGCGGCACCGGCGGTGCGCTTGCCGACGCGGGTCTGCAGCATCCACAGCTTGCCGCGCTCGATGGTGAACTCGATGTCGCACAGGTCCTTGTAGTGCGTCTCGAGGGTCTCCATGATCTGCATGAGCTGGTCGTAGGAGGCCTTGTCGATGCGCTCCAGCTCGGCGAGCGGCATGGTGTTGCGGATGCCCGCGACGACGTCCTCGCCCTGGGCGTTCTGCAGGTAGTCGCCGTAGACGCCCTGGTGGCCGCTGGCGGGGTCGCGGGTGAAGGCGACGCCGGTGCCGGAGTCGGGGCCGAGGTTGCCGAAGACCATGGAGCAGATGTTGACGGCCGTGCCCAGGTCGCCGGGGATGCGCTCCTGGCGGCGGTAGAGCTTGGCGCGGTCGCCGTTCCAGGAGTCGAAGACCGCCCTTATGGCGAGGTCCATCTGCTCGCGGGGGGCCTGCGGGAAGTCCCGGCCGGTCTCCTTGGCGACGATGTCCTTGAAGCGCGCGACCAGGGCCTTGAGGTCCTCGGCGGCGAGGTCGACGTCGGTGGTGACGCCCTTGGCCCGCTTGGCCTCCTCCAGCGCGTCCTCGAAGAGCTCGCCGTCGACGCCGAGAACGGTCTTGCCGAACATCTGGATGAGGCGGCGGTAGGAGTCCCAGGCGAAGCGCTCGTCGCCGGCCTGGACCGCGAGACCGGCCACGGACTCGTCGGAGAGGCCGATGTTGAGGACCGTGTCCATCATGCCGGGCATGGAGAACTTGGCGCCCGAACGGACCGAGACCAGCAGCGGGTTGTCGGCCTGGCCGAGCTTCTTGCCCATCCGCTCCTCGAGGGCCTCCAGGTGGGCGGTGACCTCGTCGCGCATGGACGGGGGCTCCTCGCCACCCTCCAGGTAGACCTTGCAGGCCTCGGTGGTGATGGTGAAGCCGGGCGGCACCGGCAGACCGAGGTTGGTCATCTCGGCGAGGTTGGCACCCTTCCCGCCGAGCAGGTCCTTGAGCTCCTTGTTGCCCTCGGTGAAGTCGTAGACGAACTTCTGGCGATCTTCGGTTACCGGCACGGGACTCGACTCCTCACTGGGGCCTCCCGGGACGCAAGGGGGTGGGCTGCCCTGACGGCGGGGAGCGTACCCAGATCGAAGGCGGTTTTGGAGGTCTACTCCGCCAACTTGGGGGCGTGACCACCCATCCGCCAGCAGATCGAAAGTTGAGCGCTCATTTGAGGTTTGGACCCACCTCCTTCAACTCTTGAAGTGATGATGACCGAAAATCATCGCTCCATCACGCCCCGTCGAGGATTCCCGCCGTCTGGCGCTGAGTGCCACCAGGACTTGAAGCCAAAAGGGGTGGCACGCAGTGCCACCCCTTGGAAAGGTGCACCCCCGATTTGACCGCTCATCTGAGCGTGTCACCTATCAGAGGTGGCGAGAATCACGCCGTGTCCACCGACCCGTCAGCCGCCGGAAGTGTCCAGTTCCGCTTCCGTACCCACGGTTGCGCCATCGAACGGGTCATCGAGCCAGCCGTCCGGAAGCACCACTCGGTCGCGCCCGGAGGTCCGTCCGCGCGGCCCGTCCGCACCCACCGGCCAGGGCTGATCCAGGTCCGCCTCGCTCAAAAGAGCGCCCATTTCGTCCAGAGAAGAGGCGATTGCCAGCTTCTTCCGGAGCTCCGAGCCCACCGAGAAGCCCTTGGTGTACCAGGCGACGTGCTTGCGGAAGTCGATGACCCCGCGCCGCTCGTCCTCCAGCCACTCCCCCAGCAGCCCGGCGTGGCGCACCATCACCGCCGCCACGTCGCGGAGCGTGGGCCGCGCGTACGACGGCTCCCGGCCCTCCTCGGCCGCCTCGAAGGCCTCGACGAGGTCGCCGAAGAGCCAGGGCCGGCCCAGGCAGCCGCGGCCGACGACGACGCCGTCGCAGCCCGTCTCGCGCATCATCCGCACGGCGTCCTCGGCCGACCAGATGTCCCCGTTGCCCAGCACCGGGATCTCCGGCACGGCCTCCTTGAGGCGCGCGATGGCGTCCCAGTCGGCGGTGCCGCTGTAGTGCTGGGCGGCGGTGCGCCCGTGGAGGGCGATGGCGGTGACGCCCTCCTCGACGGCGATCCGGCCGGCGTCGAGGAAGGTGAGGTGGTCGTCGTCGATGCCCTTGCGCATCTTCATGGTCACCGGGAGAGCGCCGGCGTTGCCGACGGCCTCGCGGAGGATCGAGCGCAGCAGGTTCCGCTTGTACGGCAGGGCGGAGCCGCCGCCCTTGCGGGTGACCTTGGGGACGGGGCAGCCGAAGTTGAGGTCGATGTGGTCGGCCAGGTCCTCGTCCACGATCATGCGGACGGCCTTGCCGACGGTCACCGGGTCGACGCCGTAGAGCTGGATCGAGCGGGGCTTCTCGGTCCCGTCGAAGTGGATCAGCCGCATCGTCTTCGCGTCGCGCTCGACAAGCGCGCGCGTGGTGATCATCTCGCTGACGAAGAGCCCCTTGCCGCCAGAGAACTCACGGCACAGCGTGCGGAAAGGAGCGTTGGTGATCCCCGCCATCGGGGCCAGGACCACCGGCGGCTGCACGGAGTGCGGACCGATCTGGAGCGTCATGGAGGGAGCTTCCTCGAAGTGGTGCGGACGGTCGGGCTGACCGTCCATTGTCCCTCATTCGGCGCAGGTGCCCCGTTCCCCGTCGAGCGCGAGGGCGTGGAGCCGGTGGAGCGCCGCGCGGGTGTCCTCGTCGGCGGGGGTGAAGGTGATCAGCCGGGTGCCGGGGTTGGGCCCGGTCCACAGGCTGGTGTGGTTCAGTCGCAGCAGGCCCACCCGGCTGTGCTGGAGGATCGCCGCCTTGTGGTCGTCGACGGGCATGATCTCGTGCCGCGCCCAGAGCTCGCGGAAGTCCGCCGATGCCTCCAGCAGCCGCCTGAGCAGGCACTTCCAGGCCGGCTCGGCGATGTGCTCGGCCATGGCGGCGCGGAATTTGGCGGCCATGGCCCGTCTGGCCTCCTCCCCGTTGAGCGCGGTGGCGCGCCAGACGGGGTCGGTGAAGTGCAGCCACAGGCAGTTGCGGTTCTCCGGCGGCAGGGCGTCCAGGTCGCCCATGAGCCGGCCGTAGCTGCGGTTGTGGGCCAGGATGTCGTAGCGGGCGTTCTGCACGCACGCGGGCAGCGGTTCGAGCGCCTCCAGCATCTCGCGCAGCGCGGGGGTGATGCCTGCGCTGTCGGTGCCGGGCAGCGGGTCGACGGCGTTGGCCAGGGCGAACAGGTGGCCGCGCTCGCCCCGGTCGAGCAGCAGCGCCCGGGCGAGGGCGTCCAGCACCTGGCTGGAGACCTGGATGTCCCGGGCCTGCTCCAGCCACGTGTACCAGGTGACGCCCACGGCGGCGAGCTGGGCCACCTCCTCGCGGCGCAGGCCCGGCGTGCGGCGGCGCGGGCCGCGCGGCAGCCCCACCTGCTCGGGGGTGATGCGCTCCCTGCGGGAGCGGAGAAAGGCCGCCAGCTCCTGGCGGCGTACGTCGTCCGCCGTAGGAACGAGTACGGCGGAGCGCTCGAACGTCATCGTCGTCATTACCCCAGGGTGCGGGCCCGCGCAGGCAGTTTCCAGGTAGTGCCGATACCAGGATAAGGACACTCTGGTACCAGGCTCCGGGCACCGCCATCGTCGTATCCGTGAGTGAACCGCGCATAGCCCCCGTCTCCGTCCCGACGACTCCCGACTCCCCCTCCGCCCGTGTGCCGTCCTCCTCGCCCGCCCTGAGTCCGCTGGGCCTGACGACCGTCCTCCTGGGAGCGGCGCTGCCGTTCCTGGACTTCTTCATCGTCAACGTCGCCCTGCCGACGATCGACCACGACCTGGACGCCGGCCCGGCGCTGCTGGAGATGGTGGTCGGCGGCTACGGCGTCGCCTACGCGGTCCTGCTCGTGCTGGGCGGGCGGCTGGGCGACATGGCGGGCCGGCGCAGGCTCTTCCTGTGGGGCACGGCCGCCTTCGGCGTGACCTCCGTGGCGTGCGGCCTGGCCCCGGACGCCTGGACGCTGGTGGCGGCGCGGATCGCGCAGGGCGCGGCGGCGGCGCTGATGCTCCCGCAGGTGCTGGCGACCATCCAGGCCACGACGCGCGGCGAACAGCGCACGCGGGCGCTGAGCTGGTACAGCGGCACGGCCGGTGTGGTGAGCGCGGTCGGGCAGGTGCTCGGCGGCGTGCTGGTGTCGGTCGACGTGCTGGGCACCGGCTGGCGGTCGATCTTCCTGATCAACGCGCCGATCGCGGCGGTGGCGCTGTTCCTCGCGGTCCGTTCGGTGCCGGAGACGCGCTCGGAGAACCCGACGCGGGTGGACGGGCGGGGCACGGTCCTGCTGTCGCTGACGCTGGTGTCGCTGCTGATCCCGCTGACCGAGGGCCGCTCGACGGGCTGGCCGCTGTGGTCGTGGCTGCTGCTGGCGACGTTCCCGGTCGCGGCGGTGGCGTTCGTGCTCGTGGAGCGGCGCGAGGAGCGCGCGGGGCGGACCCCGCTGGTGCCGCCGTCGCTGCTGCGGGTGCCCTCGGTGCGTGACGGCCTGGCGGTGATCGTGCCCTTCTCCGTCGGCTGGGGCGGCTTCATGTTCGTCCTCGCGGTGGCGCTCCAGGAGGGGCTGCGGCTGGGCCCGCTGGCGGCCGGGGCGGCACTGGTGCCGATGTGCGCGACCTTCCTGATCGGCTCGCTGGCGGGCCCCCGGCTGGCCTCGCGGTTCGGGCGGCGGCTGGTGACCGCGGGGGCGGTCGTCCAGGGGCTGGGGCTGCTCACGGTGGGCGCGACGTTCTGGTTCGGCTGGGACGGCCTGGGCGCGCTGGGTCTGGCGCCGGGGCTGGCCGTGCAGGGGCTGGGCCAGGGCCTGCTGATGCCGATCACGATGCGGCTGGTGCTCAGCGAGGTGCCGGTGGCGCATGCGGGGGTGGGCGGCGGGGTGCTGGTCACCACGCAGCAGGCGTTCATGGCGCTGGGCGTGGCCACGCTCGGCTCGCTGTTCCTGTCGCTGGCGCCGGGTGTGGGGATGCGGGAGGGGCTGGCGATCACGCTGGGGGTGCAGCTGGTGCTGGTGGTGATCACGGCGGGACTGAGCCTGCGCTTGCCGCGCACGGTGGCGTAGGGACGAAGGTTTCGCGAGGGAAGTGACACATGGGCTGACAGATATTGAAATCTGTCAGTCCATGTGTCACTGTGGTTGGCGTACCCCGCTCCACCTCCCTCCCCCGAAGGAGTCCCCGTGCTGCACCGCACTCTCGGCACCACCGGTCCCCAGGTCTCCGCCCTCGGCCTCGGCTGCATGGGCATGTCCGCCCTCTACGGCGACGCCGACCGCGCCGAATCGATCGCCACCATCCACGCCGCCCTCGACGCGGGCGTCACCCTGCTGGACACGGGTGACTTCTACGGCATGGGCCACAACGAGATGCTCATCGGCGAGGCCCTGCGCTCGGCGCCCGCCGCGCACCGCGAGAAGGCGCTGACCAGCGTGAAGTTCGGCGCCCTGCGCGACCCGGACGGCGGCTGGTCCGGCTACGACGGCCGCCCCGCCGCCGTGAAGAACTTCGCCGCCTACTCGCTCCAGCGGCTGGGCGTCGACCACATCGACGTCTACCGGATCGCCCGTGTGGACCCGGACGTCCCGATCGAGGAGACCGTCGGCGCGATCGCCGAGCTCGTCGAAGCCGGCCACGTCCGCCACATCGGCCTGTCGGAGGCCGGGGCGGACACCATCCGCCGGGCCGCCTCCGTCGCCCCGATCGCCGACCTCCAGATCGAGTACTCGCTGCTCTCGCGCGGCATCGAGGAGCGCATCCTGCCCACCTGCCGTGAGCTGGGCATCGGCGTCACCGCGTACGGCGTGCTCTCACGCGGCCTGATCAGCGGCCACTTCGGCCGCGACCGGCAGCTCGCCGCGAACGACTTCCGCGGCATGAGCCCGCGCTTCCAGGGCGAGAACCTCCAGCGCAACCTCGACCTCGTCGACGCGCTCCGCAAGGTCGCCGAGGGCCGGGGCGCGACGGTCGCGCAGACCGCCATCGCCTGGGTCCTCTCGCGCGGCGAGGACATCGTCCCGCTGGTCGGCGCCCGCCGCCGCGACCGCCTCCAGGAGGCCCTGGGCGCGCTGGACCTCACCCTGAGCACGGACGACCTCGCCGCCATCGAAGAAGCCGTCCCCGCCGGCTCCGCCGCCGGCGCCCGCTACCCCGACTCCCAGATGACCCACCTGGACAGCGAGCACTGAGGGACCCGGTTGTGGGCAGGCGTTCCGCAGGGCTGGGGGCACCTCCCAGCGGTAGCTGGGGGAGGGTGGGCACAACCCGGCCACCGGCCCGCACCCGCCAACGCACGCCAGGTACGGTCGTCGTATGGGCGCCCACCCCGGCCCGCCCCAGCCGAAAGGACCACCGCCCTCCGATGTCCCCCGAACCGCTGACACAAGCCCGCATCCTCGAAGCCACCGAGGACGTGCTGCGCCGCTACGGCCCCGCCAAGGCCACCGTGGTCGACGTGGCCCGCGCGCTGGGGGTCAGCCATGGCAGCGTCTACCGCCACTTCGGCAGCAAGGCCGCCCTGCGGGAGGCGGTCACCGGCCGCTGGCTCGACCAGTCGCACGCCGAGCTGTCGGCGCTGGCCGACGCGGAGGGCCCGGCCGAGGGCCGGCTCCGCGACTGGCTGGCCGCCCTCTTCGCGGCCAAGCGCCGCAAGGCGGGCGGCGACCCGGAGCTGTTCGCCACGTACATGGTGCTCGTCGGCGAGAACAGCAGCACCGTGGAGCGCCACATCGCGACGATGATCGAGCAGCTGGCCCGGATCATCGAAGGCGGTGTCGAAGAGGGCGAGTTCAGGCCCGTAGAGCCCACGACGGCCGCCCGCGCGGTCTGGGACGCGAGCAACCGCTTCCACGACCCGGCGTACGCGGCGGAGTGGTCGCAGCCGGAGATCGAGACCGCCTTCGAGGCGGTCTGCGACCTGGTGGTACGCGGCCTCCACGCGTAGCCGCACCCACGCGGAAAGGGGGCGGGGTCACCCCACCCCGAGGAACCGCAGAACGGCGAGAACCCGCCGATGGTCGGCCTCGGCCTTCGGCAGGTCCAGCTTCGCCAGGATGCTGTTGATGTGCTTGGCCACGGCGCTCTCGCTGACGACGAGCCGCTCGGCGATGCCCGCGTTGGAGCGGCCCTCGGCCATGGCGGTCAGGACCTCCCGCTCGCGCGCCGTCAGCCGGTCCAGCGGGTCGCTGTGACGTCGCGTCAGCAGCTGGGAGACCACCTGGGGGTCGAGCGCGGTGCCGCCCGCGGCCACGCGCCGCAGGGCGTCGATGAACTCCTCGACGTCGGCGACCCGTTGCTTGAGGAGGTAGCCGAACCCCGCGGTGTCGCCGATCAGCAGCTCGGTGGCGTAGCGCTCCTCCACGTACTGGGAGAGGAGCAGCACCGCCGTGTCGGGCCACCGTTCGCGCATCACAAGAGCGGCTCGTACGCCCTCATCCGTGTAGCCGGGCGGCATCCGCACGTCGAGGACGACCAGGTCAGGACGGTGCAGTTCCACGGCGGCCAGCGCCGACTCCCCGTCGCCGGCTTCCGCGACCACTTCGAATCCGGCCGTTTCCAGGACCTTCACCAGGCCCACTCGGAGCAGGACGGAATCCTCGGCGATCACAGCGCGCACGGCAGCTCCACGGTCACAACGGTCGGGCCCCCGACGGGGCTGCTGAACGAGAACGTGCCGTCGACCGACGCGACGCGCTTGGCCAGCCCGGCCAGTCCCGTGCCGCCCGAGGGGTCGGCACCGCCCACGCCGTCGTCGGAGACGACGACCAGCAGTATGCCCCCGAAGCGTTCGACGGTGACATCCGCCCTCGACGCCTGGGCGTGCTTGACCACGTTGGCGAGCGCCTCGGACACGACGAAGTAGGCGACGGCCTCGACCGCCGGGGCGGGCCGGGAGGCGAGGTCGACCTTCACCCGCACGGGCAGCGGCGCCCGTTCGGCGAGCCCGGAGAGCGCGGCGTCCAGTCCCCGGTCCTCCAGGACGGCGGGGTGCAGCCCGCGCACGAGGTCCTGGAGCTCGGCGATGGCCTCCTTGGCCTCGCGGTGGGCGTCGTCGATGACCTTGCGGGCGTCGTCGGGCAGATCGGGCATCGTCACCTTGGCCAGGCCCAGGTTGACGGCGAGGGACACCAGCCGCTGCTGGGCGCCGTCGTGGAGGTCCCGCTCGATGCGGCGGCGCTCGGCGTCGGCGGCGTCCACGACACCGGCGCGGGCCTCGGTGACCTCCTCCACCCGGCGCTCCAGCTGCTCGGCCCGGCTGGGCCCGAGACGCTTGAGCGCCGCCCGGGTGTCGAGCCGGGCGAGCGCGCCGGACAGCCAGGCGGACCCGTAGAGCCCGGCGAGCCCGGCGGCGGTGAGGTAGGCGCCCTGCACGACGTAGCCCACCTCGGCCACCCGGTACTCCGGCGGAACGGCCCACACCCACACATAGACGGTGGCGGCGACGAGGGAGGTCGCCCACAGGAGCAGGACGCACACCCCGCCCGCCGCGATCAGCGGCCCGAACACCAGGTGGTACCGCACCTGTCGCCAGGCCGACTCCGACCGCAGCCACCGCTTCACGCCCCCGGCCGCCGCTGGCGCGGGAATCTCCACCCCGAGCCGCGCCCGGAACCGCTTCCGCTGGGCGCCGGTCAGCAGCGGCGATGCCGCCCCGACCACGGCGATCATCCCCGCCAGCGCCAGCAGACAACTCGACGCCCGCGTCGGCCCCCCGTCCAGCCACGGCACGGCGAGCGCGAACAGCGCCCCGCACTGGATCAGCGCCCCGACAGCATGAAAGGCGACGGAGCGAGCCGCACCCTCGAAGGGGCGGAGAAGCTGCTGGAACGGTCGGGGAATTCGCATGCGTCAAACGGTAAACGCGCAGGTCAAACCGGTCGATGGCGGTGCTGCCCGAACCGGTGGTGAAGCCAGTGCCACCCCCGGCGCCCCTGGCGCGGTATGCGCGGGGGTGGCGATGAGAGGGCGGATCGCCCGGAGGCGGGGTGATTGTCAGTGGGGGTCACTACGGTGTGTGGTGATCTGCTTACTCACCCAAGGAGGAGCATCATGGCAGTCATGGTCGAGACACCACCGCCCCAGGCGATAAGCCGCCCCCAGGAACCCGTGGGGGGGTTCGAGGAGCTGTGCCAGGTTCTTGAGCAAGTCGATGCACGTCTCCCGGACGGATATCGCACGGAGATCGTCGGGGGGAATGTCGTCGTGTCACCGTGGTCGGAGTGCGCCTACGACTACATCATCGAGAGCGCCATCGAGCAGCTCAGCCCGCATGCGCCTGACGGTCACCGCGTGCGGGGCTATCCCCGGCTCTTCAAGTTCCCTTCCCAGGACCAGTCCTACGGTCCCGACTTCTACGCGCTGGAATGGACAGCCCTGAAAACCAAGGGCATCTACGCCCCCAGCGACGCGTTGTCCCTGGTGGGCGAGGTGACCTCCCGTTCCACGGCCAGCACCGACCGTGAGGACAAGGTGGAGGTCTACGGCAAGGCCGGAGTACCTGTCTACGTGCTCGTGGACGTGCTGGCAGAGTCGATCACCGCGTACTCCGACCCGTCGCCGGACAGCGGTTACCGGGCCCACCACCAGGTGAAGCTGGGCGACAAGGTCCACATCCCGGCGCCGTTCGACTGCGAGCTCGACACCTCCGACTGGGCCGCCTGACAAGGCGAAGGCCCCGGCCCCCGCCAGCGCGGGGAACCGGGGCCTCGGCCGGAGAATCCGGGTGTCAGCAGCCGATGAGGCGGCTGGCGAGGTAGCCCTCGATCTGGTCGAGAGAGACCCGCTCCTGCTTCATCGTGTCGCGCTCGCGCACCGTCACCGCGTTGTCCTCGAGCGTGTCGAAGTCGACCGTGACGCAGAACGGCGTACCGATCTCGTCCTGGCGACGGTAGCGGCGGCCGATGGCGCCGGCGTCGTCGAACTCGATGTTCCAGTTCTTGCGGAGGTCCGCCGCGAGGCCCTTGGCCTTGGGGGACAGCTCCGGGTTGCGGGAGAGCGGGAGGACCGCGACCTTCACCGGGGACAGGCGCGGGTCGAGGCGCAGCACCGTGCGCTTCTCCAGCTTGCCCTTGGCGTTGGGGGCCTCGTCCTCGACGTAGGCGTCGAGGAGGAAGGCGAGCATCGTGCGGCCGACACCGGCGGCGGGCTCGATGACGTAGGGGGTCCAGCGCTCGCCGGCCTCCTGGTCGAAGAACGACAGGTCCTGGCCGGATGCCTTGGCGTGGGCGCCGAGGTCGTAGTCGGTGCGGTTGGCGACGCCCTCGAGCTCACCCCACTCGCTGCCGCCGAACTGGAAGCGGTACTCGATGTCAGCGGTGCGCTTGGAGTAGTGGGAGAGCTTCTCCTTCGGGTGCTCGTACCACCGCATGTTCTCCTCGCGCAGGCCGAGACCGGTGTACCAGTTCCAGCGCTGCTGCATCCAGTACTCCTGCCACTGCTCGTCCTCGCCCGGCTTGACGAAGAACTCCATCTCCATCTGCTCGAACTCGCGCGTGCGGAAGATGAAGTTGCCCGGCGTGATCTCGTTGCGGAAGGACTTGCCCATCTGGGCGATGCCGAACGGGGGCTTCTTCCGGGAGGTCTGCTGGACCTGGGCGAAGTTGGTGAAGATGCCCTGGGCGGTCTCGGGGCGCAGGTAGGCGACCGAGCCGGAGTCCTGGGTGGGGCCGAGGTGGGTGGAGAGCAGGCCGGAGAACTGCTTGGGCTCGGTGAACTGGCCCTTGTTACCGCAGTTCGGGCAGTTGATGTCGGCCAGGCCGTTCTCGGGCAGCTTGCCGTGCTTCGCCTCGTAGGCCTCCTCCAGGTGGTCGGCGCGGTAGCGCTTGTGGCAGGAGGTGCACTCGGTCAGCGGGTCGCTGAAGGTCGCGACGTGGCCGGAGGCGACCCAGACCTCGGAGGCCAGGATCACCGACGAGTCGATACCGACGACGTCCTCGCGCGAGGTGACCATGTAGCGCCACCACTGGCGCTTGATGTTCTCCTTGAGCTCCACGCCGAGCGGACCGTAGTCCCAGGCGGCGCGCTGGCCGCCGTAGATCTCACTGCACGGATAGACAAAGCCACGGCGCTTGCTCAGGCTGACGATGGTGTCGATCTTGTCGGCGGCCACGGTGCTCTCTTCATTGCGACGACGAACAGCGAATGATTCAGGTTACCGGCGCTCCACCCCCTCTCATCAAATCGGCTCTGGCCTTGGCTTGACCCAATCAGCCACAACCGGACGAGCCGGGCTGCCGACGCCCTGCTGTTGACAATCGTTTCCACTTTTGTTGAAAATGAGTGTCATGAACGTACGTCCGACCCGCCCCGTTCGCTCCCGCCGCCGAATAACCGGCGCCGCCGTGGCCATCGCCGCGACGCTCGGCCTGGTCTCCCTCTCCGCCTGCTCGGCCATGAGCTCCGACGGCCGGACCGCGGATGGAAAGCTGCAGGTCATAGCGTCGTTCTACCCCCTGGAATTCCTGGCGAAGGAGATCGGCGGCGACCATGTGAAGGTCACCGGCCTGACCAAGCCCGGTGTCGAACCGCACGATCTCGAGCTCACCCCCAAGCAGACCGGCTCGCTGGCCGACGCGGGCGCGATCGTCTACCTCAAGGGCCTCCAGCCCGCCGTCGACGAGGCGATCAAGCAGTCCGGAAACAAGCACATCGCCGACGCGGCCTCCCTGACCTCGCTGGAGAAGCACGGCAACGAGGTCGACGGCCACCACCACACCACCGGCGACAACCACTCCGGCTCGTCCGGTGACGAGGACTCGTCCGGTGACGAGCACGGTCACGAGGGCCACGCCCACGAGGACGGCAGCGCCGACCCCCACATCTGGCTGGACCCGGTGAAGTACGCCGAGGTCGCCAAGGGCGTCGCCACCACGCTCGGCAAGGCGGATCCGGACCACAAGGCGGACTATGAGAAGAACGCCACCGCGCTCGGGACGAAGCTGGACGCGCTGAACAAGAAGTTCGCCGAGGGCCTGAAGAACCGGGCCTCGGACACCTTCATCACCACCCACGCCGCCTTCGGCTACCTCGCCGAGCGCTACGGCCTGACCGAGGAGGCGATCAGCGGCGTCGACCCCGAGTCCGAGCCCAGCGCCGCCCGGATGAAAGACCTCCACAAGCTCGCCGAGGACCACCACGTCAGCACGGTCTTCTTCGAGACGCTCGCCAACCCCGCCACGGCGAAGACCCTGGCGAAGGACCTGAAGCTGAAGACGGACGTGCTCGACCCGCTCGAGGGCATCACGGACGACTCCAGGGGCCACGACTACTTCGAGGTCATGGAGTCCAACCTCGCCGCGCTGCGGAAGGCGCTGGGGACCAAGTGAGCACAGTGAATCGTGAGGAGGCGGCAGCCATGGAGCGGCCTGTCATATCCCTGCGCGGGGCCACGGCCTCGCTGGGCTCGCGCCCCGTCCTGCGCGGCGTCGACCTGACCGTGGGCCGCGGCGAGGTCGTCGCCCTGCTCGGCGCCAACGGCTCCGGCAAGTCCACGGCCGTCCGGGCCATCGTGGGCCAGGTGCCGCTGACCGGCGGCGAGCTGGAGCTCTTCGGCACCCCGCGCCGCCGCTTCCGCGACTGGGCCCGTGTCGGCTACGTCCCCCAGCGCACCACCGCCGCCGGCGGGGTCCCCGCGACTGTGCGCGAGGTCGTCTCCGCCGGCCGGCTGGCCCGTACGAAGCTCGGGCCGACCCGCAGGGCCGACCGCGAGGCCGTGGTCAAGGCGCTGGAGCTGGTCGGCATGGCCGACCGGATCAAGGACTCCGTGAACGCCCTCTCCGGCGGCCAGCACCAGCGGGTGCTGATCGCCCGCGCGCTGGCCGGCGAACCCGAGCTGCTGATCATGGACGAGCCGATGGCCGGGGTGGACCTCGCCAGCCAGGAGGTGCTGGCGAACGCCCTGCGCGAGGAGGTCGGCCGCGGTGCCACGGTCCTGCTCGTCCTCCACGAGCTGGGCCCGCTGGAGCCGCTCATCGACCGCGCGGTGGTGCTCCGCGACGGCTGCGTCGTCCACGACGGCCCGCCCCCCAAGGCCGTGGGCCAGCACGCCCTCCCCGGCCACGACCATGTGCACCCGCACGCCGACCCGTCCGCGGAACCGATCAGAACGGGGCTGCTGAGCTGATGGACATTCTCGAACTCGCCTTCATGCAGCGGGCGCTGCTCGCCGCACTGCTGGTGGGCGTCACCGCGCCCGCCATCGGCGTCTACCTCGTCCAGCGCCGCCAGGCGCTGATGGGCGACGGCATCGGCCATGTCGCCCTCACCGGGGTGGGCCTGGGCTTCCTGCTCAACACCAGCCCGGTGTGGGTCGCGACGATCGTCTGCGTCGTCGGCGCCGTGATCATGGAGCTGATCCGCTCCTACGGCAAGGCACGCGGCGACATCGCCCTCGCCCTGCTCTTCTACGGCGGCATGGCGGGCGGCGTGATGCTGATGAGCCTCGCCCCCGGCGGCTCCAACGCCAACCTGACCACCTACCTCTTCGGCTCGATCACCACCGTCTCGCAGCAGGACATCGTGGCGATCTGCGTCCTGGCCGCGTTCGTGATCGTCACGACGGTCGGGCTGCGCCGGCAGCTGTTCGCGATCTGCCAGGACGAGGAGTTCGCACGCGTCACCGGCCTGCCGGTGCGCGTGCTGAACCTGCTGATCGCGATCACCGCCGCGCTGACCGTCACCGTCGCGATGCGCGTCGTCGGCCTGCTGCTGGTCAGCGCGCTGATGGTGATCCCCGTGGCCGCCTCCCAGCAGCTCGCCCGCAGCTTCGCGACGACCTTCGCCATGGCCGTGGCCATCGGCGTCCTGGTCACCCTTTCGGGCACGGTCACCTCGTACTACGTGGACGTCCCCTCGGGCGCGACGATCGTCCTCATGGCCATCGGCGTCTTCCTCGCGCTCACCGCGCTCGCCACCCCCCTGGCGAGGAAACGCGCGGACCGGGCGGTCGCCGAGGAGCGCTGCACCCTGGACGAGCCCACCCCGGGGCCGGCCACCGACGACGTCCGGGTCTGATCCCCGGGCCTGGCACAATTGTCGTGGCAACACCCCCGGTGGGAGTGTTGCCACGAGTGTCATGAGTGTTCAGGCGAGCTTGAGGAGGCAACTGTGGCGACCGCCGGTCCCCCGGTACGCGGCCGAGCCACCAAGCAGCGGGCCGCCGTCGCGGCAGCGCTCGACGAGGTGGACGAGTTCCGCAGCGCGCAGGAGCTCCACGACATGCTCAGGCACCGCGGCGCCTCCGTCGGCCTGACCACGGTGTACCGCACCCTCCAGTCCCTCGCCGACGCCGGCGAGGTCGACGTCCTGCGCACCAGCGAGGGCGAGGCCGTCTACCGCCGCTGCTCCAGCGGACACCACCACCACCTCGTCTGCCGTGCCTGCGGCAAGGCGGTCGAGGTCGAGGGCCCGGCCGTCGAGAAGTGGGCCGACTCCATCGCCGAGGAACACGGCTTCGTGGACGTCGCCCACACCATAGAGATCTTCGGCACCTGCGGCGACTGCGCGGCGGCGGCCAAGGGCTGAGCTGACTCTTCCGCGTCGGGCGCCTCCGGAACGTTCCGGAGGCGCCCGACGCGTACGCGCGTCATTCCCCGGACCACCGCGGTACGAGACGGACCGGCATGACGGCCAGGGCGAAGACGGCCTGGACCACGAGCTGGCTCCACAGAAGGACCGGCGTGTTCGCGAAGAAGAACCACCAGGTCGGGAGCACGAGCAGGAATAACGCCAAGAACCGGATCTCTGCCTGATCCAGCCTGGTGCGGATGATCCCGATGAGGAGTGCGATGAGGATCGAGGGGATTCCGACGAGGATCAGCGTGCCCGGTGCGAGGCACGACAGAATCAAGTCCCGGAACGGACGCCTCCATAAGGCTGGCTCACCCAGTGCTCCTGGAACCAGCGCCTGGACGGCCGTCCAAACAACCGCGTTGGTGAGCACGTAGCCGAAGACGCAGCGCGCAATACGCTTCATCACAGTCCGCACAGGAACGCGAGACGGTCCACTCATCTCTGACATCCCATGACACTACGTCGCTGCCCCGGGCATCGAGGATGCCCGGGGCAATGGCGCCGCCTATGCGGGGCGCCGCCCTACGCCCGCGGCACCCGCGAGTCCAGCATGGCGCGCAGCATGTCGATGTCGCCCGGCGCGGTGAGGGCGCGCTTGGGGAGGATGATCAGGCAGCCGCTCCGCTTGTCGGCGCTCATCAGCACGAAGACGTCGTCCCGCTCGACGTAGCGCCCGAAGAGCGTCCAGGCCATGCGCTGGGACGAATGGGCGGACGCGCTGGACAGCCCGTCCGCCTCCACCGTCGTACGCGTGGGGCCCTGGAGCCGCGCCGTCTTGTGGAGGGCCCGGGCCTGGATCGTGGGCAGGAACAGCACCAGCGTCACCATGACCGTCATGACCGTCAGGGCGATCCAGTCCTTGCCCGCCACCGCGCCCGGGCCGTGCGGCGCTATGAAGCCGACCGCCATGAGCACGGTGCAGACCGGCAGCAGGATCCTCTGCCACCGCGCGCTGCGGACGGCCCGGTTGCGGCCGTGCAGCCCGGACCGGATGTCGGTGGCCGTCAGCTCGTACTCGAACGTCAGCGAACCGGCGGCCGTCACCGTGTCACTCACCGGTCGACGACTCCTTGAGGAGCTGCTGCTCGTTCGGGATCGCGCCGCCGAAGCGGCGGTCGCGCTGGGCGTACTCCAGGCAGGCGCGCCACAGGTCGCGGCGGTCGAAGTCGGGCCACAGGACGTCCTGGAAGACCAGCTCGGCGTAGGCGCTCTGCCAGAGCAGGTAGTTGGAGGTGCGCTGCTCGCCGGAGGGGCGCAGGAAGAGGTCGACGTCCGGCATGTCCGGGTAGTAGAGGTACTTGGCCAGCGTCTTCTCGTTGACCTTCGACGGGTCGAGGCGGCCCGCCTTCACGTCCTCCGCCAGCGCCTGCGCCGCGTCGGCGATCTCGGCGCGACCGCCGTAGTTCATGCAGAAGTACAGCGTGAGCTTGTCGTTCTTCTTGGTCTGCTCCTGCGCGATCTGGAGCTCCTTGGCCACCGAGCGCCAGAGCCGGGGCATGCGGCCCACCCAGCGCACGCGGATGCCGAGTTCGTCGAGCTGGTCGCGGGTCTTGCGGATGAAGTCGCGGTTGAAGTTCATCAGGAAGCGGACCTCGTCCGGGGAGCGCTTCCAGTTCTCGGTCGAGAAGGCGTAGAGGGAGATGCTGCCCACGCCCATCTCGATCGCGCCCTGGAGCACGTCGAGGACGCGCTCGGCGCCGACCTTGTGGCCCTCGGTGCGCGGCAGGCCGCGCTCCTTGGCCCAGCGGCCGTTGCCGTCCATGACGATCGCCACGTGCTCGGGGACGAGCTCGCCGGGGATCTTCGGGGGGCGGGCGCCCGAAGGGTGCGGGTCGGGGGTGCGGTACTCGCGTCGGGGCCGGCCCAGAATCCCGCGTACAACCATGGGTGCCACTTCTCCTTGATCCCTGTTTCGCTTAGTTCTCGACATACCTGAGCGAGCGAAGCCCCCGCTCCAGATGCCATTGCAGATAGGCCGCCACGAGCCCGCTGCCCTCCCGGACGTGGCGCGCCTCGCAGGCGTCCGCCGTCGCCCAGTCACCCGTGAGCAGCGCGCCCAGGAGCTCGATCGACTCCGAGGAGGGTACGACGCATCCGGGCACCCGGCACTCCCCGCACACCACACCGCCGGCGGCCGCGGAGAAGAACCGGTTCGGCCCGGGCATGCCGCACTTCGCGCAGGCGCCGAAGCTGGGCGCGTAGCCGTTGACGGCGAGGGAGCGCAGCAGGAACGCGTCGAGCACCAGGTGGGGGGCGTGGGCCCCGGAGGCGAGGGTGCGCAGCGCGCCGACGAGCAGCAGG
This sequence comes from Streptomyces luteoverticillatus, assembly GCF_003970715.1. Lineage (NCBI taxonomy): Bacteria > Bacillati > Actinomycetota > Actinomycetes > Kitasatosporales > Streptomycetaceae > Streptomyces > Streptomyces luteoverticillatus. The sequence continues at coordinate 2,318,139 of NZ_CP034587.1, forward strand.
TACTGCTGCACGGCGGGCTCGCCCTCGTGGTCGGTGAAGCGCTCGGCGGTCTCCAGCATGGCGGTGCCGGCGGTGTAGCGGGCGTAGTCGGTGACGATCGCGCCACCGTACGGAGCGATGGTCTCGCTCTGGGTGCACAGGGGCAGCCCGCGTCCCACGAGCTCGCCGCCGCGCGCGAAGAACTGGACGTCGACGTGGGAGAACGGCTCCAGCCGCGCCCCGAACTTCGATTTGGTGCGCCGCACCCCCCGGGCCACGGCCCGCACCCGGCCGTGGCCTCGGGTGAGGAGGGTGATGATGCGATCCGCTTCCCCCAGCTTCTGGGTACGAAGGACGATGCCGTCGTCGCGGAACAGACTCATGGAGCCATTCTCCCGTACGGGCGATGTGCCGGGTGCCATCGCCTCCGGAGCCCCAGGGGCATCCACCCCCGATCCGCAATACACACGATGTGGTGAAATCCCTCCCGTCTGCGACCGATATGTGCTCTCTTTGCAGGAGAAGCCACGACATCGTGGCCCGTCTCCGGGGAGAGACGAGGGGGTGCCGGCGCGTGCGTGTGTTCATCGCGGGGATCGACGGATATCTCGGCTGGCCGCTCGCCCAGCACCTGGCCGCCCGGGGGCACACCGTCGCCGGTGCCGACGCGCTGCTGCGCCGGGCCTGGGTCGGTGAGCGGGGCTCGGTCAGCGCCGTGCCGATCGCCCCGGTGTACGAGCGGCTCGCCGCGTTCCGTGAGCTGAGCGGCGAGCCCCTGCCGTTCTCGCCCCTGGACCTGCGGGACCACCCCGCGCTGGGCCGGGCCCTGGCGGCCTTCGGCCCCGATGCCGTGGTGCACCTCGCGGAGTGTCCCTCCGCCCCGTACTCGATGATCGATTTCCGGCACGCCGACTTCGTCCAGAGCAACAACGTCTCCGGCACCCTCAGCCTGCTGTTCGCGATGCGCGAGCACTGCCCCGGCGCCCATCTGGTCAAGCTCGGCACCATGGGCGAGTACGGCACGCCCGACCTGGACATTCCCGAGGGCTTCTTCGACGTCGAGTTCCGCGGCCGGCGCGACCGGCTGCCGTTCCCCCGGCAGGCGGGCTCCTGGTACCACTGGAGCAAGGTCTTCGACTCGCAGAACGTCGGCTTCGCCTGCCGGCTGTGGGGGCTCGCGGCGACGGATGTGATGCAGGGGGTCGTCTACGGGAGCTGGTGCCCGCCCGCCGACCCCCGGCTCAACAGCCGCCTGGACTTCGACGAGGCGTTCGGCACCGCGGTCAATCGTTTCTGCTGTCAGGCGGTCATCGGCCGGCCCATCACCCCGTACGGCAACGGCACCCAGAGCCGCGGCCTGCTGTCGCTGGCCGACTGCCTCCAGTGCCTCACCCTCGTCCTGGAGCACCCGCCGGCCCCGGGCGAGTACCGCGTCGTCAACCAGCTCCGCGACGTGCTGTCCGTCGGCCGGCTCGCCGAGCTGGTCCGGGACGCCGCGCGGGCGCTGGGGATCGACGCCCGGATCGCCGCCGTCGACAATCCGCGCGACGAGGCGGAGGCGCACCGCTACAACCCCGACAGCGAGAAGCTGCGGGAGCTCGGCTTCAAACCATCGGCGCCCATCGGCGCGGAGCTGCGGCAGATGATCGGCGATCTGCTGCCGCACGCCGACCGCGTACGCGCCCACGCCGACCGGCTCCCGCCCACCGTCCGCTGGCGGCGGCCCGTCATCCCGAACCCAGCAAAGGATCCGACAGAGGAAGGGACCCGATATGAGCCGGAAACTGCGGCAGATCATGACGGCGGTGGCGGAGGACCCCACCGCCCTGCGTGAGCTGTGCGACGACACCCCCGCCCTCGCCGAGCGCTTCGGCCTGTCCCCCGAGGAGCACAACCGGCTGGCGCGGGCCGGCCAGCTGGTGCCCCAGGCACCGGACGCCTACATGACAATCACCCTCCACACGATCACCATCACCGCGGGCCGCGGCCTGTGATAGCCGCCCCGCCCGGGATCAGCGTGGTCCTGCCCGCGCGGGACGAGGGCGACAGGGTCGGGGCGACCATCGCCTCGGCCCTGGACGCCGCCACCGGGCCGGACGGCGTCGAGTTCGTCGTCGTCGACGACTGCTCGGCGCCTGAACGGCGGCCGGGCGTCGGCGACGCCGCCGCCCGGCGCCGTACGACGGTCATCCGCTCCGGCCGGCACCTCGGCGTGGGCGCCGCCCGCAATCTCGCCGCCCGGCACGCCCGGGGCCGGATCCTGTTCGTGACGGACGCCCACACCCGCTTCTCCGACGGCTGGGACCGCGCGGCCACCCGGCTGCTCGCCCCGGGGCGGATCCTGTCCGTCACCATCGCCGACAGCGCCTCGGCCTGGCGCGGCCACGGCTGCCGCCTCGTCGTCCCGTACATGGGCACGCGCTGGAACACGGCCCCGCCCGGCCCGGCACCCCATGTGCACGTGGCCTCCTCGGCCGGCACGGTCGTCGAACGCGCGCTCTTCGACCGGCTCGGCGGCTACGACGAGGGGATGGTGCACTACGGCGGCTTCGAGCCCGAGTTCAGCGTGCGCGCGTGGCGGGCCGGCGCCGAGATCGCGCACACCACCGACATCGAGATCACCCACCGGTTCAAGCCCAGGGAGGAGGTGGACTCCTTCGTCGGCGCGGCGCGCACGGCGATGGTCCACAACTGTCTGCGCTTCGGCACGGCCCATCTGCCGGAGTCGATGATCCTGGAGATGGTGCGGCTGCACGCCCTGGAGTTCCCGGAGCACATCCGCGCGGCGCTGGCCCTGCTGGAGGAGCGCGGCGCGTGGCGCCGCCGCGAGGAGCTGGCGGCGACGCTCCCGCACGACTTCGCGTGGTTCGTACGCCGCTTCGGCCTGCTCGATCAGATCGGCAGGCCGGTCCCCGAGAAGTAGACCTTCAGGACGGAGTAGACCCTCAGGACGGTGTGCGCGCCGCCGCGAGGAGCCGGTCGGTGTCCTCGGGACAGATCAGCAGCGCCCGCCCCACCGTCGCCAGCACCTCCCGCTCGGCGGGCCGGTACGGGCCGTCGGCCAGGGCGATCCGGGCGCCCTGGAGCAGGATCTGCTCACGGCCCGCCGGCGCCAGGTGCGGGGCCAGCGGCTCCAGGGCCTCGTGGAGCTCGATGGCCAGGGCCGTGCCGCAGGGGTCGAAGCCGTCACGGCTCGCGTCGCCCGGCGGCGTCGCGTACCGCCCCGGCAGCCGTCCGGTGTCCGCGGCGAGCGCCTCGATCAGAGTGACGAGCTGTTCCTCGCTGCAGTCGGCGAAGCCGGCCGCCCGGACCGCGCCGACCGCCGCGCGGCGGACCGTACGGGCCTCGGTGCCGCCCGCGGCCAGCACCGCGAGGGCCACCGTGTGCACGGCGTCGCGCAGCATCGCGGAGAAGCGGGTCGTGGTCGGGTGGTCGAGGACGTCCATGGCGTAGCGGCCGCGGCAGGCCGTGCACTCCACGATGGGCCCGACCGGGCCGCGCGGCAGCAGCGGCACCCCGAACGCGACAAGGCGGCGCCGGCCCGTGCGACGGTGGTAATTGCGGTCTCCACCGCAACCGGGGCAGAAGAACTCGCCGTCTCCGACGGTGCGCCATACGGTGCGTACGCCCACCACACACCGGTCCGGGCTGTGTCGGCCTTGCGCGTGCATCACGGCGCACCTCCATAACGCCACGGCCTGGTCGCCGCGTTGACGTGATGTTAGCCACATCGTTGATGCCGCGTCAGTACCCCTGCGGCCGAGTTGGGGCGGGTACTGGCCCAAGGCGCCGGCGAGCCCACCGGATGCGGTGTTTTCACCGGCGCCAGGTTGACGCAGAGCGACAGGGGTTACGGACCGTCAGTGGCGGTATGCGCGGTTCACCGCCGAGACGACGGCCTTGATCGAGGCCCGGGTGGTGTTGCCGTCGATGCCGATGCCCCACAGCACCTTTCCGTCGATCACGCACTCGATGTACGAGGCGGCCTGGGCGCTCGCGCCCTCGCTCATCGTGTGCTCGGTGTAGTCGAGCAGCCGGGCGTCGACCCCGATGCTGGCCAGCGCGTCGAAGAAGGCCGAGATCGGACCGTTGCCCGTGCCCGTGAGGACGGTCTCCGCGCCGTCCACGACCGCCTCGACGGTCAGCGCGTCGGTGCCGTCGCTGGTGGTGGAGGTCTGGGTGGAGCGCAGCGCGATCCGGCCCCAGGCGTTGCCGTCCACCGGCAGGTACTCGTCCTGGAAGACGGCCCAGATCTCCTGCGGGGTGACCTCGCCGCCCTCGGCGTCGGTCTTCAGCTGGATGATCTTCGAGAACTCGATCTGCATCCGGCGCGGCAGGTCCAGCTTGTGGTCGTGCTTGAGGACGTAGGCGATGCCGCCCTTGCCGGACTGGGAGTTGACGCGGATGACCGCCTCGTACGAACGGCCGACGTCCTTCGGGTCGATGGGCAGGTAGGGCACCGCCCACTCGATGTCGTCCACGGTCTTCCCGGCGGCGGCCGCGTCGGCCTCCATCGCCTCGAAGCCCTTCTTGATGGCGTCCTGGTGGGAGCCGGAGAAGGAGGTGTAGACGAGGTCGCCCGCGTAGGGGTGGCGCGGGTGGACCTCCATCTGGTTGCAGTACTCGGCGGTCCGGCGGACCTCGTCGATCTGCGAGAAGTCGATCTGCGGGTCGACGCCCTGGGAGAAGAGGTTCATGCCCAGGGTGACCAGGTCGACGTTGCCGGTGCGCTCGCCCTGGCCGAACAGGCAGCCCTCGATCCGGTCCGCCCCGGCCATGATCGCCAGTTCGGCGGCGGCGACGGCGGTGCCCCGGTCGTTGTGGGGGTGGACGGACAGGCAGATGTGCTCGCGGCGGGACAGGTGCCGGGACATCCACTCGAAGCGGTCGGCGTGGGTGGAGGGGGTGGAGCGCTCCACGGTCGCCGGCAGGTTCAGGATGATCTCGCGGCCCGCCTCGGGCTGCCAGACGTCCATGACCCCCTCGCAGACCTCCAGCGCGAAGTCCAGCTCGGTGTCGGTGAAGATCTCCGGGCTGTACTGGTAGCCGAAGACGGTGCTGTCGCCCAGGATCTTGTCGGCGTACTCCATCACCAGCCGGGTGCCGTCGACGGCGATCTGCTTGACCTGCTCGCGCGAGCCCCGGAAGACCACGCGGCGGAAGACGGGCGCGGTGGCGTTGTAGAGGTGGACGGTGGCGCGGTGGGCGCCGCGCAGGGACTCCACCGTCCGCTCGATCAGCTCTTCGCGGGCCTGGGTGAGGACGGAGATCGTCACGTCCTCGGGGATGGCGTCCTCCTCGATGATCGAGCGGACGAACTCGAAGTCCGTGGCGCCGGAGGCGGGGAAGCCGACCTCGATCTCCTTGTAGCCCATGCGGACCAGCAGATCGAACATCTCGCGCTTGCGGGCGGGCGACATGGGGTCGATCAGCGCCTGGTTGCCGTCGCGCAGATCGGTCGACAGCCAGCGGGGCGCCTTGGTGATCCGCCGGTCCGGCCAGGTGCGGCCGGGGATCTCCACGGCCTCGTACGGGCGGTACTTGTGGACCGGCATCCCGGACGGCCGCTGGGTGACGGTGGCGGCGGTGACGGGCGTGGGGCGGCCGACGGATACGGAAGGCTGCTGGGGCATGGTGCGGAAGGCTCCTCGGTATGTCCTTGCGGGACGGCCGACGGGGCTGCGGGCTGCTGCTGATCGGTGGGTGCGCAGCACCGGACTCCGCGGGGAGGGGGTCGGCCTTCGCTACAGACCCTCGCCGCGGCAGCTAAGAAGAAGCAGCACGTCACGCATGGTGCTCAGCAGGTTAGCCGAGTCGCGCGGGGCGGGGCAGGGGCGTTTCAGCATGCGGGACGCGCGACCCCGGCCACGGAATCCGGCCACTCGTTTGTGTTAATCCATGCACCGGGCACTGACAAGGCGGGGACCCGGTGCCAGATTCGGCCCATGACTACCCAGAAGCACGGGATCTTCTGCGGCATCGTCCCGCCGCACGTACTCGACCGCCTGGCCCAGTCCGAGGACCCCCGGCACCACGAGCCCGCGCGCCGCACCCTCGAGCACGACGGCAGCCTGCGCACCCGACGCCGGATCACCGCCGCGCGGACGACCGTGGGCTCCCCGGCGGGCGCTCTTTCCGACAAGCCGCAGCGGACGATCTTCGACGCCGGGCACGTGGAGACCCTGCCGGGCACGAAGGTGCACTCCGAGGCCGACAAGCCCAGCAAGGACGCCACGGTCAACCGGGCGCACGCGGGCCTCGGCGCCACGTTCGACCTCTATCTGAAGGTCTACGGCCGGCACTCCATCGACGGCGCAGGCCTGCCGCTGAACGCCACCGTCCACTACGGCCAGAGCTACGACAACGCCTTCTGGGACGGCGAGCAGATGGTCTTCGGCGACGGGGACGGCGATCTCTTCCTGGACTTCACCCTTCCCGTGGACGTCATCGGCCACGAGCTGACCCACGGGGTGACCCAGCACACCGCCAACCTGGAGTACTACGGCCAGTCCGGCGCGCTCAACGAGTCCATCTCGGACGTTTTCGGCTCCCTGATCAAGCAGTACGCCCTCGGGCAGACCACCGACCAGGCCGACTGGCTGATCGGCGCGGGGCTCCTCGGCCCGGACGTCACCGGTCAGGCCCTGCGCTCGATGAAGGCGCCCGGCACCGCCTACGACGACGACAAGCTCGGCAAGGACCCGCAGCCCGCCACCATGGACCAGTTCGTGCGCACCAACCGTGACAACGGCGGTGTGCACATCAACTCCGGCATCCCCAACCACGCCTTCTACCTGCTGGCCACCGCCCTCGGCGGGCACGCCTGGGAGCGCGCGGGGAACATCTGGTACGCCACGCTGACGGGCGGGCAGCTGTCCTCCGACGCCGACTTCGCGGCCTTCGCCCGGCTGACGGCGGCCACGGCGAAGACCCTTTACGGCGAGGGGGACGCCGTCCAGGCCGTGCTCAAGGCGTGGAGCCAGGTGGGCGTCCCCGCGTCGTAGGGCCGGTCGGCCCCCGATACGGGCCGCGCGGATCAGGAATGTCCGCGAGCCGTGGGGTAGGGATGACGGTATGCGTATCGTCATCTGCCGTACCGGCGGTTTCGCCGGCATCGAGCGTCGGGCCGAGCTGGACACCTGCGGCCGGTCCGACGCCACGCACCTGGAGGCCCTGGCCCACCGCGCGCTGGCGCCGGGCCGGGACGCCCCCGGCCACGGCCGGGGCGTCCCGGACGGCTTCCACTACGAGATCAACGTGGACGGCCGCTCGGTCCACCTCGCGGACCCCCACCTCTCCGAGGACCAGCGCGAACTGATCCAGACGGTGCTCAAGGAGGGGGCGTAGCGGTCCGGCATCTGCGGGCCGGTGGGGGCTGATCGCGCAGTTCCCCGCGCCCCTTACGGGGCGCGGCACCGCAGCGCTCGGAAAGCGCTTAGAAGCCCAGCTTCCGGAGCTGCTTGGGGTCCCGCTGCCAGTCCTTGGCGACCTTCACATGGAGGTCCAGGAAGACCGGCGTGCCCAGCAGCGCCTCGATGTGCTTGCGGGACTTCATGCCGACCTCCTTCAGGCGGGCGCCCTTGGGGCCGATGATGATGCCCTTCTGGCTGGGTCGCTCGATGTAGACGTTGGCGTGGATGTCCAGCAGCGGCCTGTCCTTGGGCCGGTCCTCGCGCGGCAGCATCTCCTCGACCACGACGGCGATGGAGTGCGGCAGCTCGTCGCGGACGCCCTCCAGGGCGGCCTCGCGGATCAGCTCGGCGACCATGATCTGCTCGGGCTCGTCGGTGAGGTCGCCCTCGGGGTAGAGCGGCGGGCTCTCCGGCAGCATCGGCGCGATCAGGTCGGCCAGCAGGGAGACCTGCTTGTCGCCGACGGCCGAGACCGGGACGATCTGCGCCCACTGGATGCCCAGCTCCTCGCCCAGTTGCTGGATGGCGATCAGCTGCTCGGCGAGCTGCTTGGAGTCGACCAGGTCCGTCTTGGTGACGATCGCGATCTTCGGGGTCTTCTTGATCGCCGCGAGTTCCTTGGCGATGAACTTGTCACCCGGGCCGAGCTTCTGGTCGGCGGGCAGGCAGAAGCCGATCACGTCGACCTCGGCCCAGGTGGTCCGGACGACGTCGTTGAGCCGCTCGCCCAGCAGGGTGCGCGGCTTGTGGAGACCGGGCGTGTCCACCAGGACGAGCTGGGCGTCCGGGCGGTGCACGATGCCGCGCACGGTGTGCCGGGTGGTCTGCGGACGGTTGGAGGTGATCGCGACCTTCGTCCCCACCAGTGCGTTGGTCAGGGTCGACTTGCCCGCGTTGGGGCGGCCGACGAAGCACGCGAAGCCCGCGCGGTGGGAGGCCGGGGACGGGGAGGAAGCTCTATCCATGCCCCATATTCTCCCCGATCCCCCGGCGGGCTCGAACCAGCGGCCGGGCGCGGCGCTCAGCCGGCCGTGACCACCGGCCCCGGCGTCCCGTCCGGGCCCGCCAGCAGCACGGGCGTCGCGGGCCCGCCCAGGTCGCGGACGGCGGCGCGGTCCTCGTCGGTGACGGCCTCCGCCTCGGAGACCACAGCCGCGGCCTCCAGGGACGTCGCCCCGCTGGCCACGGCCATGGCCACGGCCGTCCGGAGCGCGCTCAGCCGCAGCGAGTCCAGGGCGACCGTCCCGGCGACGTACGTCCGGCCGGTCTCGTCACGGACGGCCGCGCCCTCGGGCACGGCGTTGCGGGCGCGGGTGGCGCGGGCGAGCGTGATCAGCTTGCGGTCTTCGGGGTCCAGGGCAGCATCCAGGGCATCCGTCATGCCTGGAGCATAGGGGCGGCCCCGGACGCTCCCCCGGGCGGCCTCGGCCGGCCGCCGGCCACGCCTCAGCCGGCCACCGAGTACATCGCGCCGCGCCGGCCCTCGGGCGAGGTCAGCCACGCCACCCTCTCGGCCGTGCCGGTGCCGGCGACGGGGTTGTGCAGCACGATCGTCAGATCCGGGCGGGCCGGGACGCGCAACTGGGCGCTCTCGAAGAGGAGGTCGCCCACGAGCGGGTGGTGGAGGGCCTTGCGCACCAGGCCCGCCGGGCTCACGTCACCGCGCGCCCACAGCTCCGTGAACTCCGGGCTCGCGGCGGAGACCTCGGCCAGCACCTCCTCGAAGCCCTCGTCGCCGGGCCGGTCCGAGCAGGCGGCGCGGTAGGAGGCGACGACGCGCGGGGCGTTCTCCGCCCAGTTCCCGGCGCGCGAGCGGTAGACGGGGTCGGTGAAGAAGTCGATGAGGCAGTTCTGCCGGTTCTCCGGGCGGAATCCGAGGATGACCCGGGCGGACTCGTTGTAGGCGACGAGGTTCCAGTACGGGTCCATGATGTGCGCCGGGGAGGGCAGCCAGCCGTCGATCAGCCGGCGCAGCCCGTCGCACAGGTACTCCGCGTCGTACTCGGCCTCGGGCAGCGGCGGGTTCAGCCCCGCGAGGACGTACAGGTGCCGCCGCTCGGCCCCGCCCAGCCGCAGCACGCGCGCGACCGCGTCGAGGACCTGCGGCGAGACGGTGATGTCCCGGCCCTGCTCCAGCCACTGGTACCAGGAGGCGCCCACCCCGGCGAGGACGGCGACCTCCTCGCGGCGCAGCCCCGGCGTCCGCCGGCGGCCCCCGCCGTCGGGCAGCCCCGCCTCGGCCGGTGACACCCTGGCCCGACGGCTCATCAAGAACTCGCGCAGCTCCTGACGGCGGCGCGGCTTCTCCTGCGGCTTCTCCTGCGTGGCGACGGTCAAGCTCTCCCCCTTGCCTGGTGGTGCGGCCACCACCATAAGCGCGCACTCCCCAGGCTTGTTCCTCCCGGCGGAGGCTGATCGCATGGCGATCGACTCCCCTCCCCTGACGACCCCCGTCGCGGCGACCCCGCGCATGACCACCCGCGACAAGCTGATCCTGATGGTGCTGTGCGCGGCGCAGTTCATCGTCGCCCTCGACTTCTCCATCCTGAACGTGGCGCTGCCCGTCCTCGGCGACGACCTGGGCATGGGCCAGGCCGACCTCCAGTGGGCGGTCACGGCGTTCGCCCTGCCGTCGGGCGGCTTCCTGCTCTTCTTCGGCCGGATCGCCGACCTCTACGGGCGCCGGAAGCTGTTCCTGGCCGGGCTCGTCCTCTTCACCGTCTCCTCCGCCCTGGCCACCGTCGCCTGGGACCCGACGACCTTCCTGACCGGGCGGGCCCTCCAGGGGCTGGGCGCGGCCGTGATCGTGCCGACCGGGATGTCCCTGCTGACCACGACCTTCACCGAGGGCCCGCGGCGTGAGCGGGCGCTGGGCATCAGCGGCACCCTGATGTCCCTGGGCTTCACCATCGGCATGGTGCTCGGCGGTGTGATGACCGACTCGCTGGGCTGGCGCTCCACGATGGGGCTGCTGGCGGTGGCGGGCGTCGGCGTGCTCCTCGCCGCGCCGGGCCTGCTGACCGAGTCCAAGCGCGCGGACCGTCCCCGGCTGGACCTCCCGGGCGCGGTGACGGTGACGGGCGGCCTGCTCGCGCTGATCTACGCCCTGTCGACCGCCGCCCAGCGGGGCTTCGGCGGCGCGGACGTCATCGCGACGCTGGTCGCCGGCGCGGCCCTGCTGGTGGCGTTCGTGGTGGTCGAGTCGCGGGCGGCCGAGCCGCTGGTGTCCCTGCCGATGCTGCGGCGGCGGACGGTGGCCTGGGGGAACCTGGCCGGGCTGACCACGTTCGCGATGATGTCCTCGGTGATCTTCCTGCTCACCCTGTACCTCCAGGAGGTCCTGGAGCTGTCGGCCGTCCTCACCGGCCTGATCTTCGGTGTGACGGGCCTGGCGGCCGCGCTCGGCGGGGTGACCGCGCCCCGGATCATCGCCCGCTTCGGTGCGCGCACCACGCTGGTGACCGGTCTGCTGGTGCAGGCCGTCTGCACGGCGGCCCTGCTGGGCCTGGGCGCCGGCCAGGCCGGCGCGTGGCTCGCCCTGGCGGGCACCTCGCTCGGCTGCGTCGGCCACCTGTGGGCGATCGTCGCCTACGGCGTGACGGCGACGTCGGGGCTGCCGGACGGGGAGCAGGGCCTGGCCACGGGCCTGGTGACCAGCTCGCAGCAGGTGGGCCTGACGATCGGCATCCCGCTGCTGAGCGCGGTGGCGTCGGCGCGGGTGAGTGTGCTGCGGGACGCGGGCCACTCGTTCGCGTCGGCGACGCTCGGGGGCGTCCGGGTGGGTGTCGGCGTCGACGCGGCGGTAGTGGCGGTGGTGGCCGCCGCGACGTGGTTCGGCTTGCGCCGAGCGCGCTGAGGGCAGGTTCGGCACCGCCGGATACCCCGGCGGGGGTGGCGCGCCGTCGCGGCGGAGTGAGGCCCCGGTCCCGCCCTTTCACCGTTCCCCGAGGCTCCGCCCCGGAGCCCCGGGGGGCTGGGGGCTTGCCCCCAGGAAACGGTGAAAGGGCGGGGCCGGGGCACCCTCACCCACGGTCCGCGGCCGTGATGAGCAAACCCCCCAGAATCGAGACGTTCGCGAAGAACGCCACCCGGTGCTGCATCCGCTTCCCCGCGTCCTCCTCCCGCCAGTACGCGTGACCCGCCAGGGTCGTCGGGACGAGGCTGGTGGCGAGGGCCAGGGCGGAGAGCCTGGGGAGGATCCCCAGGGCGAGCAGCCCGCCCGCCCCGAGGTGCACCGCCCCGTTCAGCCGCACGAGCGCCCGCGCGTCGCGCGGCAGGAACGGGATCCAGTCCGCGATGGCGAGCGCGACGGGCGCCGCGACCGGCGCGAGGAGTTCCGGGCGGCGGACGGTCTGGGCGCCGGCGCTGAGGAACGCCGACGCCAGCAGCGGCCGCGCGAGAGTTCTGAGAACCGCCATTCCAGGACGGTTCCCGCCCAGCGGCGGGAGGATTCCCCCGAACGGGACGATTCCCCCGCTCAGTCCTCAGTCCTCCGGGAAGAGGCCCCGCTCGGCCCGGATCGGCTCCACGAGCACCGTGACGATGCGGTTGCGCCGCCCCGCCGCCGCCTCCGCGGTGAGCCGGAGAGCGGTGAGCGTGGGGTCCTTGCCGTGTTCGGAGACGTGCTCGAAGAGCGGGACCTCCGCCGTCGCGCCGGCGATCGGCACCCGGCCCAGCGACTTGGCCAGCAGCCCGCCGACCGTCTCGACGTCCTCGTCGTCGAACTCGTCGAGGCCGTAGAGCTCGCCGAGGTCGCCGATGTCGAGGCGGGCCGTGACCCGGTAACGGTCGTCGCCGAGCTCCTCGACGGGCGGCAGCTCCCGGTCGTACTCGTCGGTGATCTCACCGACGATCTCCTCGAGGATGTCCTCGATGGTGACGATGCCGGCCGTGCCGCCGTACTCGTCGATGACGACCGCGCAGTGGTTGCGCTGCTGCTGCATCTCGCGCAGCAGGTCGCCCGCGTTCTTGGTGTCCGGGACGAAGACGGCCGGCCGCATCGCGGTGGAGACCAACTCGCTCTCCGCGTCACGGTTGATGTGCGTCTTGCGGACGAGGTCCTTGAGGTAGACGATGCCCACCACGTCGTCCTCGTTCTCCCCCGTCACCGGGATCCGGGAGAAGCCGGAGCGCAGCGCGAGGGTGAGCGCCTGGCGGATGGTCTTGCCGCGCTCTATGACGATCAGGTCCGTGCGCGGCACCATGACCTCGCGGACGAGGGTGTCGCCGAGCTCGAAGACGGAGTGCACCATGCGGCGCTCGTCGTCCTCGATGAGCGATTCCTGTTCCGCCAGGTCGACCATGGCCCGCAGCTCCGCCTCGGAGGCGAAGGGGCCCATGCGGAAGCCCTTGCCGGGGGTGAGGGCGTTGCCGATGAGGATCAGCAGCCGGGGCACGGGCCCCATGATCCGGGCGAGCGGCAGCAGGACGTACGCCGCGGCCGTGGCGGTGCCCAGCGGGTGCTGGCGGCCGATGGTGCGCGGGGAGACGCCGACGGCCACGTACGAGACGAGGACCATCACCGCGATGGCGACGGTCAGCGCCTCCCAGGTGGCGTCGAAGGACTTCAGGCAGACGTAGGTGACGAAGACGCCCGCCGCCATCTCGCAGGCGACGCGCACCAGCAGCGCGACGTTGAGATAGCGGGTGGGGTCGGCCGCGACGGCCATCAGCCGGGCGCTGCCCCGCCGCCCGGCCCGGGCGGCCTCCTCGGCCCGGAACAGCGTGGTCCGGGCGAGGCCGGCCTCGGCGCAGGCGGCGAGCCAGGCGACGACGAGCAGCAGGACCGCGGCGGCGATCAGCTGGCCGGTCACGTGAACGTGGGAGCCGGGGAGGGCCCTTCGATGCCGCGCTCGGCGCGCCAGCCGTCGACGATCGCCGCCTGGAGGCCGAACATCTCGGCCTTCTCGTCGGGCTCCTCGTGGTCGTAGCCGAGGAGGTGGAGCACTCCGTGGACGGTCAGGAGCTGGAGCTCCTCGTCCATGGAGTGCCCGGTCGGGGCCTCCTCGCCCTGCTTCTTCGCGACCTCCGGGCAGAGGACGATGTCGCCGAGGAGGCCCTGCGGCGGCTCGTCGTCGTCCTTGGCCGGCGGGCGCAGCTCGTCCATGGGGAAGGACATCACGTCGGTGGGGCCGGGGAGGTCCATCCACTGGATGTGGAGCTGCTCCATGGCATCGGCGTCGACAACGATGACCGAGAGTTCGGAGAGCGGGTGGATGCGCATCCGGGTGAGGGCGTAGCGGGCGACGTCGAGGATCGCCTGCTCGTCGACCTCCGTGCCGGATTCGTTGTTGACGTCGATTGACATGCTGTTACCGGGTCTTACTTTCCGTTGCGGCTGTCGTACTGCTCGTACGCGTCGACAATACGGCCGACCAGCTTGTGCCGGACGACGTCCCTGCTGGTGAGGTACGAGAAATGGACGTCCGTGACGCCCTCCAGGATCTCCTGCACCTGGCGCAGGCCGCTCTTGGTGCCGCCGGGCAGGTCGATCTGGGTGATGTCACCCGTGATCACGATCTTGGAGTCGAAGCCGAGCCGGGTGAGGAACATCTTCATCTGCTCGGGGTTCGTGTTCTGCGCCTCGTCGAGGATGATGAACGCGTCGTTGAGCGTCCGGCCTCGCATGTACGCCAGCGGGGCGACCTCGATCGTCCCGGCGGCCATCAGCCGCGGGATGGAGTCGGGGTCGAGCATGTCGTGGAGGGCGTCGTAGAGCGGCCGCAGATACGGGTCGATCTTCTCGTAGAGCGTGCCGGGCAGGAAGCCCAGGCGCTCGCCCGCCTCGACGGCCGGCCGGGTCAGGATGATCCGGTTGACCTGCTTGGACTGCAGGGCCTGGACCGCCTTGGCCATGGCCAGATAGGTCTTTCCGGTACCGGCGGGGCCGATGCCGAAGACGACCGTGTGCTTGTCGATAGCGTCGACGTAGCGCTTCTGGTTGAGCGTCTTGGGGCGGATGGTGCGGCCGCGGCTGGAGAGGATGTTCTGGGTGAGGACCTCGGAAGGGGCCTCGATCCCCTTCTCCTCGTCCGTGAGCATGGCGATCGAACGTTCCACCGCGTCCTCCGTCATCGGCGCGCCCGTGCGGAGCACCAGCATCATCTCGGCGAAGAGACGCTGTACCAGGGCGACTTCCCGTTCGTCCCCGGTGGCACTGATCTCGTTGCCCCGGACGTGGATGTCCGTGAGCGGGAAGGCCTTCTCGATCACGCGCAGGAGGGAGTCCTCCGAGCCCAGCACCGTCACCATGGGGTGCTTGGCCGGGATGGTGATGCTCGTCCTCGCCTGCGGTCGTGTGGGTGTCTGAGTCATGGGCCGGCACGGAGCCTGCTCATCACCTCTTCCTGCCGTTCTCATCTCGAACAACCTTGGAATACCAGGGTACGACGCGGCCCCCGGCAACCCCGAGGGCTTTTCCACAGCCACCCGGTCCCGGTCGTATGGTCCTACGACGGCCTGCGGAAGCCCAGCGTCGGCAGCGCCCGGCGCAGCGGCCAGGGGCGGATGGCCTCGGGGAGGATCGCGTCGAGGAAGGCGTAGCGGCGCAGCGTGGCCGGGGACTGGTCGTCGAACGAGCGGACGTGCTGCCACCACGCGGCGATCTCCACCCAGCCGGGCGCCGACAGCGACCCGCCGAACTCCTGGACGGACAGGGCGGCCGTCAGCCCCGCGAAGGCCAGCCGGTCGGCCAGCGGCCACTCGGCGAGGGTGCCGGTGACGAAGCCGGCCACGAAGACGTCCCCCGCGCCGGTCGGGTCGAGCGCCTCGACGACGATCGCGGGCACCTCGGCGCTCTCGCCGGTGCGCCCGTCCACCGCGTACGCGCCCCGCTCCCCCATCGTGACCACGGCCAGCGGCACCTTGTCCGTGAGCGCGCGGGCGGCGGCGCGCGGGCAGTCGGTGCGGGTGTAGCGCATGGCCTCCTCGGCGTTGGGCAGGAACGCCTCGCAGTGCTCCAGGTCGGCGAGGTCCGCCGGGTCCCAGCGCCCGGTCTCGTCCCAGCCGACGTCGGCGAAGACCCGGCTGCCCTGGCGGGCCGCCGTCGCGATCCACTCCTCCTGCCGCCCGGGCATCAGCAGCCCCACGCAGGCCCGCGCGGGCGGCGGGGTCTCGGGGGCGGGCTCCTCCGGCGGCGGGGCCTCGTGCCCGTGGGAGATCATCGTCCGCTCGCCCTCGTAGGCCATCGAGACGGTGACCGGGGAGTGCCAGCCGGGCACCGTGCGCGACAGGCTCAGGTCGATGCCCTCGCCCCGGGAGAGGGACTCCCAGCAGTACTCGCCGTACATGTCGTCGCCGAAGGCGGCGGCGAGCGAGGTGCGCAGGCCCAGCCGGGCCAGGGCGGTGGCCATGTTGGCGACGCCGCCGGGGCTGGAGCCCATGCCGCGCGCCCAGGACTCGGTGCCGCGCACGGGGGCGGAGTCCAGGCCGGTGAAGATGATGTCGAGGAAGACGGTCCCGGTCAGATAGACGTCCGTGGGCGGGTCGCTCTCGGTGCGGAGCGCGGCGAGCGGGTCGAGGACCGGCGCCGTTCCCGTGTGTCCTTGGGGGACACCCGCGCGAGGGGCACCTGTGTGGGTGGAGGAAGGGGCCGTCATGCTCGCTCGTCGCTCCTCTCAGGGATGCACGAAATGCGGATCCGCACAGTGTGCCCGATGCTGCGGTACGTTCCGTTCCATGAGGCTCACCATTCTCGGCGGCGGTGGATTCCGGGTGCCTCTGGTGCACCGGGCCCTGCTGGACGACGCCCGGCGCGACGCCCCGGGCCGCTGCACGGAGCTCGTGCTCCACGACACCGACTCCGCGCGCATGAGGGTGATCGCCTCCGTGCTGGAAACCCAGGCCGCCGGGGTGCCCCGCGCCCCCTCCGTACGGCTCGCGGAGGACCTGGACGACGCGCTGCGCGGCGCCGACTTCGTCTTCTCCGCGATCCGCGTGGGCGGCACGGCCGGACGGGTCCTCGACGAGCGGATCCCGCTCACCGAGGGCGTCCTGGGCCAGGAGACCGTCGGCGCGGGCGGGGTCCTCTACGGGCTCCGCACGGTCCTGGTGGCCACGGACATCGCCGAACGGGTCGCGCGGATCGCCCCGGACGCGTGGGTCATCAACTTCACCAACCCCGCCGGGATGGTGACGGAGGCGATGTCCGCCGTGCTCGGCCCGCGCGTCATCGGCATCTGCGATTCACCCGTGGGGCTGGTCCGCCGCGCCGCGCGGGCGGTGGGCGCGGACCCCGAGTCGCTCACCTACGACTACGTGGGCCTCAACCACCTGGGCTGGCTCCGCTCGTTGGCCCGCGACGGCGAGGACCTGCTGCCGGGGCTGCTGCGCGACGAGGCGGCCCTGGCCTCCTTCGAGGAGGGCAAGCTCTTCGGCGCCCGCTGGCTCCAGGCGCTCGGCGCCCTGCCCAACGAATACCTCCACTACTACTACTTCCGCCGCGAGACCCTGCGCTCGGTCATGGAGTCCGCGGAGACCCGCGGCGAGTTCCTCGACCAGCAGCAGGGCGACTTCTTCACCCGCGCGGCCGCCGCGCCCGAGCGCTCCTTCGAGCTGTGGGAGCACACCCGGCTGCGCCGCGAGGAGACGTACATGGCCGAGAGCCGCGCGGCGACCGGCGGCTGGCAGCGCGACACCTGCGACCTGGACGGCGGCGGCTACGACCAGGTGGCGCTCGCCCTGATGCGGGCGATCAGCGCGGACGAACGCACCCGGCTGATCCTCAACGTGCCGAACGGGCTGACGGTCCCCGCCCTGGACTCCACCTCCATCATCGAGACGGTGTGCGAGGTCAGCGCGAAGGGCGCCCGGCCGCTGCCGTGCGCCCCGCTGCGGGAGGACCAGCTGGGGCTGATGCTCCAGCTCAAGGCCGTCGAACGGGCGGCGATCGAGGCGGCGGTCCACGAGAACCGCGACGCGGCGCTCCGCGCGCTGGCGCTCCACCCGCTGGTCGACTCCCCGTCTGTCGCCGCCCGCATCCTGAACCGAGCGGGCCTGGCGTAGGGCTCCGACTCCCCTGTGGCGCCGCGATGGCGCCACGCGGTGCCGGGTGGCACGACGTGGCACCGTCCGGCGTCATTCCCACACCCCCAAAGGCGCGCGGCCAGGCCGCGCGCCTTCTCATTTCCAGGCCCGGCGCCACTCCTCTTGCATATGGCGCCATTGTGATGCCATGATGGCGTCATGGATCTCACCCCATACGTCGACACCCTCCGCCGCGAACTCGCGGTGGCCGCCGAAGCCGGTGGCGACGAAGCCCGCGAGCCGGCCGAGAGGCTCGTCGCCCCTCTGGAGGCGGCGGCCCGGCTGACCCTGCTCGACGCGCTCTCCGCCGCGATGGACGAGGTCACCCGCGAGCTCGCCCCGGGCTCGGTCGACGTACGGCTGCGCGGACTGGACCCCGACTTCGTGGTGACACCACCGCCCGCCGGGCCGTTCAAGACCCAGCCACCCGCCGACGGGGACGAGGGCGGCACCACCGCCCGCGTCAATCTGCGCCTGCCGGCCCACCTCAAGGCCCGTGCCGAGGAGGCCGCGAACCGCGACGGCCTGTCGGTCAACGCGTGGCTGGTACGGGCCGTTTCGGCCGCGGTCGACACCGGAACCGCCACCGGCGACCGGCCGCGCACGACGGAACGGGGCTGGGCACGCTAGCCCACCCCACCCCACTTCACCCACAGCTCCGAAGACTCAAGAGGACGGGACAGCCATGCCTTCTTTCGACACCCCCGCGCCCATCTCGGTCACCGCCCACGTGGAGGCCGGCTCCATCCGGTTCATCGCGGCCGACCGCACCGACACCCTCGTCGAGGTCCTGCCCCGCGACCCGAAGAAGGAGCTGGACGCGCGGGCCGCAGACCAGACCGAGGTGACATACGCGAGCGGCGTACTGACCCTCCGGACGCCCAAGTCGCGCTACCTCGTCGGGCGCACCGGCACCGTCGACGTGACGGTCGAACTGCCCACGGGCTCGCGCGTCGACATGGCCGGCGCCTGGGCCCAGGTGCTCGGCGAGGGCCGGCTCGGCGAGGTCCGTGTGAAGACCTCCGCCGGCGACGTCCGCCTCGACACGACCGGCCCGCTGCACCTGAAGGCGTCGCACGGCTCGATCACCGTCGAACGGGTCGAGGGCACGGCCGAGATCACCACCAGCTCCGGCAGCCTGCGCGTCGGCCTCGTCGACGGCTCCGCCGTCCTGAAGAACTCCCACGGCACCACGGCCGTCGGCGCCGCGACCGGCGAGCTGCGGGTGAGCAACGCCACCGGCGACATCGACATCCGGCGCGCCGCGGGCTCGGTCACCGCCACCACCGCCCACGGCACCCTGCGCGTGGGTGAGGTGGCCCGCGGCACCGTCCAGCTGGAGACCGCCCATGGCTCCATCGAGGTCGGCGTCCGCGCCGGAACGGCCGCCTGGCTCAACGTCGACTCGGGCTCCGGCCAGGTGCGCAACGCCCTCACCGCGACGGAGGCCCCGGCGGCGACCGAGGACACCGTCGAGATCCACGCCCGCACCCGGCACGGCAACATCGACATCCTCCGCGCCAAGGCCTGACCGACCCCTCTTTCACCTCTTCGAACGGGAGGGCCCATGCCTTCGTCTGTCATGCCCACGTCGTCCCTGCCCACGTCGCCCGTGGCCGTCTCCGCCACCGGTCTGCGCAAGTCCTACGGCGACAAGACCGTCCTCGACGGCATCGATCTGCGCATCCCGGCCGGGTCCGTGTTCGCGCTCCTCGGCCCCAACGGCGCCGGCAAGACCACCACCGTGCAGATCCTGTCCACTCTCATCGGCGCCGACGGCGGACAGGCCCACGTCGCGGGCCACGACGTCGCCGCCTCCCCGGACGGGGTGCGCGCCGCGATCGGCGTCACCGGGCAGTTCTCCGCCGTCGACGGGCTGATCACCGGTGAGGAGAACATGCTCCTCATGGCGGACCTCCACCACCTGTCCAAGCGCGAGGGGCGGCGGGTCACCGCCGAGTTGCTGGAACGGTTCGGCCTCACCGAGGCGGCGAAGAAGCCCGCCTCCACCTACTCCGGCGGCATGAAACGCCGCCTCGACATCGCCATGACCCTCGTCGGCGACCCGCGGATCATCTTCCTCGACGAGCCGACCACCGGCCTCGACCCGCGCTCCCGCCACAACATGTGGCAGATCATCCGCGAGCTCGTCTCCGGCGGCGTCACCGTCTTCCTCACCACCCAGTACCTGGACGAGGCCGACGAGCTCGCCGACCGCATCGCCGTGCTGAACGGCGGCCGAATCGCCGCCGAGGGCACCGCCGAGGAGCTGAAGCGGCTCGTCCCCGGCGGACACGTCCGGCTCCGCTTCTCCGACCCGGCCGCGTACCGGAACGCCGCCCTCGCCCTCCGCGAGGTCACCCTCCCCCAAGCTCTCGGCTTCGCTCGAGCAGGGGGTACCCCCATCGACGAGGCGCTGGCCCTGCAGATCCCCAGCGACGGCACCCAGCGCGAGCTGCGCTCCATCCTCGACTGGCTGGACTCCGCCGGCATCGAGGCGGACGAGCTGACCGTCCACACCCCCGACCTCGACGACGTGTTCTTCGCCCTGACCGGCGCCGACCAGCCCAAGGAGGCTGTCCGATGAGCGCTCCCCTTGCTCCCGCCCGCCCAACCCGGATGTCCCACACCCTGCGCGACTCGTCCACGATGCTGCGCCGCAATCTCCTCCACGCGCGGCGCTACCCGTCCATGACGCTCAACCTGCTGCTGACGCCGATCATCCTGCTGCTGCTCTTCGTCTACATCTTCGGCGACGTGATGAGCGCGGGCATGGGCGGCGGCGCGGGCCGCTCGCAGTACATCGCCTACGTCGTGCCGGGCATCCTGATGATGACCATCGGAGGGACCGTGGTCGGCACCGCGGTGTCGGTCTCCAACGACATGACCGAGGGCATCATCGCCCGTTTCCGGACGATGTCGATCCACCGGGGTTCCGTGCTCATCGGGCACGTCATCGGCAGCGTGCTGCAGTCGGTCGCCAGCGTCGTCCTCGTGGGCGCCGTCGCCGTGGCCATCGGCTTCCGGGCCCCGAACGCCACGGCCCTGGAGTGGCTGGCGGCGTTCGGGCTGATGACGCTGGTCGCGCTGGCCCTCACCTGGATCGCGGTGGGGATGGGCATGGTCAGCCCGAACGCCGAGGCGGCCGGCAACAACGCGATGCCGCTGATCGTCCTGCCGCTCGTCTCCAGCGCCTTCGTCCCCGTCGACGCGATGCCGGGCTGGTTCCAGCCGGTCGCCCAGTACCAGCCGTTCACCCCGGCCATCGAGACCCTGCGCGGGCTGCTGCTCGGCACCGGGATCGGCGACAACGGATGGCTCGCGGTCGCCTGGTGCCTGGGCCTGACGGCACTCGGCTACTGCTGGTCGAAGCGGGTCTTCGACCGCGACCCGAAGTAGCCGTGACGGACGCCCGCGCGGGCGGCGTACTCCGGCACACGTCGGCGCACGCCGCCCTACAGGCGCTCATCCGGACTCAGAAGACGACCACCGACCGCAGCACATCGCCCTCGTGCATGCGCGCGAACGCCTTCTCCACGTCGCCCAGCCCGATCGTCTCGGTGACGAACGCGCCGAGGTCCAGCCGGCCCTGCAGGTGGAGGTCCACCAGCATCGGGAAGTCCCGCGAGGGCAGGCAGTCGCCGTACCAGG
Organism: Streptomyces luteoverticillatus; assembly: GCF_003970715.1. NCBI lineage: Bacteria > Bacillati > Actinomycetota > Actinomycetes > Kitasatosporales > Streptomycetaceae > Streptomyces > Streptomyces luteoverticillatus. The sequence goes on from NZ_CP034587.1 coordinate 2,339,204, forward strand.
ACGACTTCAGCGCGCCGCCCCGCCCGAAGACGTCCAGGAGCGGGAGCTCCAGCTTCATCTCCGGCGTCGGCACACCGACGAGGACGACCGTGCCGGCCAGGTCACGGGCGTAGAAGGCCTGCTCGTAGGTCTCGGGGCGGCCGACGGCCTCGATGACGACGTCCGCGCCATGGCCGCCCGTGAGCTCGCGGATCGCCTCGACGGGGTCAGTGGAGCGGGAGTTCACCGTGTGGGTGGCGCCCATCTCGCGCGCCTTCGCGAGCTTGCGGTCGTCGATGTCGACGGCGATGATCCGGGCCGCGCCCGCCAGGCGGGAGCCCGCGATCGCCGCGTCGCCGACGCCGCCGCAGCCGATGACGGCGACGGAGTCGCCGCGGCCCACGCCGCCGGTGTTGATCGCGGCGCCGATGCCGGCCATCACGCCGCAGCCGAGCAGACCCGCCACCTCCGGGGCGACCGCCGGGTCGACCTTGGTGCACTGACCCGCCGCGACCAGCGTCTTCTCCGCGAACGCGCCGATGCCGAGCGCGGGCGACAGCTCCGTGCCGTCCTTCAGGGTCATCTTCTGCTTGGCGTTGTGCGTGTTGAAGCAGTACTGGGGGCGGCCGCGCAGACAGGCCCGGCACTGGCCGCACACGGCCCGCCAGTTGAGGATCACGAAGTCGCCGGGAGCCACCTCGGTGACGCCCTCGCCCACGGACTCGACGACGCCCGCCGCCTCGTGACCGAGGAGGAAGGGGAAGTCGTCGTTGATGCCGCCCTGCTTGTAGTGGAGGTCGGTGTGGCACACGCCGCACGCCTGGACCTTCACCACGGCCTCGCCCGGACCCGGGTCCGGTACCACGATCGTCTCCACCCGCACCGGCTCGTTCTTCCCCGGTGCGATGACTCCGCGTACTTCCTGCGCCATGATCTCGTGCCCCACCCTTCGTGTCGCTGGTCCGCACACCACGGTACGCCCAAACGATCTTTCTCCGCGCGTAGACATCACTCCGCCAGAACCTTGACCCCGTCCGGCTCAGGGCTTAGCTTCGCGCTGCACCGTCCTTGTTACCCAGGAGTCACCAGTGTCGCTCTCCCTGAAGTCCACGCGTGTGCGCGTCGCCGCCACCACCGCCGCCCTCGCCGTCGGCGCCGGCCTGTACACCGCGGGCGCCGCCTCCGCCGACCACGCGGTGCCCCGCACGGACAAGGAGATCCCGAACCTCACCCAGGTCCAGGACAAGATCAAGGCCTTCTACGGCGACACCGTCGACGCCTCCGGCCAGCACTACGCCTCGCCGGACAGCAACTACGCCAAGCAGCTCGCCGACATCCAGAAGAAGGCCAAGGCCCAGCTGGAGAACGTCGTCAGCAACAACCGGCACGCCAAGAAGGGCGCGAAGAAGCCCGCCATCGTCCTGGACGTGGACGACACGACCCTCCTGACCTACAACTACGAGCTCCAGCAGGGCTTCCGCTTCACGCCGGAGTCGCAGGACGCCTACCTGAAGTCCACCGACATGACGGCCGTCTTCGGCATGCCCAAGCTCGTCAACTGGGCCAAGTCCAAGGGCATCGAGGTCTTCTTCGTCACCGGCCGCGACGAGCACCAGCGCGACTGGAGCGTCCGCAACCTCAAGAACGCCGGCTACAAGCCCGCCGCCGACGCCTCCCACTTCTTCCTGAAGAACAAGAAGACCCCGCCGGCCTACCTCGCCTGCGGCGCCAAGTGCACGACGGTCGAGTACAAGGCGGGCACCCGCAAGTACATCGAGTCCAAGGGCTTCGAGATCGTCGCCAACTTCGGCGACCAGTACAGCGACCTGCAGGGCGGCTACGCGAAGCACACCTACAAGCTGCCGAACCCGATGTACTTCCTGCCGTAAGGCGCTTGGGGGAGGGGGCGGGGTTCGCGGACCCCGCCCCCTCCCGTATCGCTCAGCGCCGCTTCGGCACCGGTACGCGCAGCAGGTCGCGGGCGACGGTGAGCTCGCCGGTGAAGCCCGCCTCGCGGGCCTGGCGCTCGAAGACCGACGGGTCGTCGTAGCGCTGCGAGAAGTGGGTGAGCACCAGGTGCCGCACCCCCGCCCGCGCGGCGACGCGCGCGGCCTGGCCCGCCGTCAGATGGCCGTGCTCGGTGGCCAGCGACTCGTCCTCGTCGAGGAACGTCGACTCGATGACGAGCATGTCGCAGCCCTCGGCAAGCTCGTGGACGCCGTCGCACAGCCGGGTGTCCATCACGAAGGCGAAGCGCTGACCGCGCCGCACCTCGCTGACCTCCTCCAGCGTCACCCCGCCGACCGCGCCCTCGCGCATCAGCCGGCCGACGTCCGGCCCGCCGATCCCGCGCTCGGCCAGCAGCTCGGGCAGCATCCGGCGCCCGTCGGGCTCGACCAGGCGGTAGCCGTAGGACTCGACGGGATGCGAGAGCCGGCGCGCCTGGAGGGTGTACGAGCCGGTGGCGGCCAGCACCGCGCCGGTGCCCGCGACCGGCTCCTGGACGAGCTTGACCGTCTCGCGGTAGGCCGTGGCGTACCGCAGCCGCTTGAAGAAGCGCTCGCCGCTCGCCGGGTAGTGCGCGGTGACCGGGTGCGGCACCCGGTCGAGGTTGATCCGCTGGATCACCCCGGCCAGGCCCAGCGAGTGGTCGCCGTGGAAGTGGGTGACGCAGATCCGGTTGAGGTCGTGCGCGGCCACCCCGGCGCGCAGCATCTGACGCTGCGTCCCCTCACCGGGGTCGAAGAGGATGCCGTCCCCGTCCCAGAGGAGGACGTAGCCGTTGTGGTTGCGGTGCCGGGTGGGGACCTGGCTGGCCGTGCCGAGGACGACGAGTTCGCGAACGGACAAGGTTCTACCCGGGGGGCCAGTTGAAGCCACGGCCGCCGAGGATGTGGGCGTGCGCGTGGAAGACGGTCTGCCCGGCGCCGGCACCGGTGTTGAAGACGATCCGGAAGCCCTTGTCCCCGTTCTCCTGGAGGGCGACCTCGCCGGCCTCGCGCAGCACGTCGGCGGCGATCTGCGGCTCGGCGGCGGCGAGGGAGGCGGCGTCCGGGTAGTGGACCTTGGGGATCACCAGGCAGTGCACGGGCGCCTGGGGGTTGATGTCACGGAACGCGACGGTCGTCCCCGTCTCCCTGACGACCGTCGCGGGCACCTCTCCCTTGACGATCTTGCAGAACAGGCAGTCCGCCTGCGGTTCTCCCGCCACCGGTGGGCTCCTCCCGGGTCGTCGGCTCGTACGGTCCGGATGTTACCGGTCCGTCCGTCCGCACGGCCCTGGTGACCCTCCTCGCTCACTTGCCGGATGCGGGCGGCCTGTCGCCGCAGCTCGCCGAGGGGCCCGGATGCCCGCCGGGCTTCGGCGCGGGCGGCGGCTTGCCCTGGCCGCCCGGGGCCGGGGCGGTCGGCGGCTTGCCGCCCGTATCGCCCGTCCGGTCGCAGTCGCCGAGCACGCTCACCTGGAAGACGGTCCGGCCGTCCACATTGGCCGTCAGCAGGCCGCGCACGCACGCCTGGCCGGTGATGCCCGTGACGTTGCCGAAGACGATGATCTTCCTGCCGGTGTCCGTACGGCCCTCGCAGTCGACGCCGACGACGGTCACCGGCAGCGCGCTGCCCGTGCCGGGGTCCTTGCCGCCGCCGTTCTCGGCCTTGCCCCGGCAGCTCAGCCAGGCGACGTGGACGCCCTCGCGGTCGAGGGCCCGGGATGCCTGCCGCTGTGTGGTGACGGCGACGGTCGTCGCGTCGAGCCCGGCGACCGGGTCGCAGCCGGACAGCGCCACGACGGCGACGCCGGTGAGGGCTGCGGCACCCAGTCCGTACCGTATGCGCCTTGACGCACCCATAGCGGGGAGTGTCCCACCGGCCCATGTCCGGAGGGAAGGACGCCTCCGGCCACCGGATCACCGATGGATCGCCGCCTGGTCCGGGCCAACTTCTCACGATCTTCCAGGAGTTGGTTCGGAAACACAGTATTTATCATTTCCGCACCCGAGTTTCACCTTCTCCCCTTACTCTCTCTCCCCTGGACACACACACGCGTGCTGGGGGGCCGCGTCCGGGGGTAGGGGGAACAACTTTTGCTGACGTCCATGGTGGTCTGCGCGATATCGCTCGCGCTCTTCTGGATGGCCGCCTTCACGCTCTGGTGGCAGATGCACGCCTGGCGCACGCCCGAGACGCTCGCGGGCACCCGCTTCCAGCCGGCCGGGGACGAGGGCGCGCTCTCCTTCTCGCTCCTGGTGCCCGCCCGCCATGAACAGGCGGTCCTGGAACACACCGTCACCCGGCTGCTGGAATCCACCCACGGCCGCTTCGAGGTACTCGTGATCGTCGGGCACGACGACCCGGAGACCGCCGAGGTCGCCGAGAAGGTCGCGGCCGCCGCCCCTGACCGGGTACGGGTGATCGTCGACACCCACGAGAAGAAGAACAAGCCCAAGGCCCTCAACACCGCGCTCCCCCACTGCCTGGGCGAGGTCGTCGGCGTCTTCGACGCCGAGGACCAGGTCCACCCCGAGCTGCTCGCCCACGTCGACCACGCCTTCCGGGCGACGGGCGCGGACGTGGTGCAGGGCGGGGTGCAGCTGATCAACTTCCACTCCAGCTGGTACAGCCTGCGCAACTGCCTGGAGTACTTCTTCTGGTTCCGCAGCCGCCTCCACCTCCACGCGGAGAAAGGTTTCATCCCGCTGGGCGGCAACACCGTCTTCGTCCGCACCGACGTCCTCCGCGAGGCCGACGGCTGGGACCCCCAGTGCCTGGCCGAGGACTGCGACCTGGGCGTCCGGCTCTCCAGCACCGGCAAGCGCGTCGTCGTCGCCTACGACTCCGAGATGGTCACCCGCGAGGAGACCCCCGGCACCCTGATGAGCCTGCTCAAACAGCGCACCCGCTGGAACCAGGGCTTCCTCCAGGTCTACCGCAAGCGCGACTGGCGCCGACTGCCCACCCTCGCCCAGCGGATGCTCGCCCGCTACACCCTGATGACGCCCTTCTTCCAGGCGTTCAACGGCCTCGTCATCCCGCTGAACACGGCGATCGCCCTCCTGCTGGACGTCCCCGCCGGCGTCGCCGTGGTGACCTTCCTGCCCGCCGTGGCCATGCTGGTCACCTTCGTCTTCGAGGTCGTCGGCCTTCACGACTTCGGCGCCCAGTACGGCCTGCGCGTGCGCTTCGTCCACTACCTCAAGCTCATCCTCGGCGGCCCCTTCTACCAGATGCTCCTCGCGGGCGCGGCCGTCCGCGCCGTCTGGCGGGAGCAGCGGGGCCGCAGCGACTGGGAGCTCACCCGGCACGTCGGCGCGCACCTCACCCGAGAGGACGTCATGCGGTGACCGCGACCCTCCCGACCGCTGTCGAGGCCCCGTCGGTCCCCGACACCACCCCGCCCACCCGGCTGCGCGCCTCCCGCCCCGACCTGCTGCTGTGCGGGGCGGTGCTGGTCGCGATCCTCCTCGTCCAGGGCTGGAACACGACCGGCTTCCCCGCCCTCAGCGACGACGAGGGCACCTATCTCGCCCAGGCGTGGGCGGTGCAGGAGGGCAAGGGCCTGGCCCACTACACGTACTGGTACGACCACCCGCCGCTGGGCTGGCTCCAACTGGCCCTCGTCACCTGGCTGCCCGCCGCCCTCTTCCCCGACGTCATGTCCGTCGCCCCGATGCGGGTGGCGATGCTGCTGGTGACGGCCGTCAGCGCGGTGCTGCTGTACGTCCTGGCCCGACGGCTGGGCCTGCGGCGGTGGGCGGCGGCCCTGGGGATGGCGCTGTTCGGGCTGTCGCCGCTGTCGGTGGTGCTCCAGCGGGAGATCTTCCTCGACAACATCGCCGTGCTGTGGATCCTGCTGGCCTTCTGCCTGGCCGCATCCCCCCGCCGCCACCTGTGGCACCACTTCGGGGCCGGGCTGGCGGCGGCGGTGGCGGTGCTGTCCAAGGAGACGATGCTGGTCGTCCTGCCCGCGCTGCTGCTGACCATGTGGCGGCACACCCATCGCGACACCCGGAAGTTCGCGGTGACGGGCGCGATCACCGCGTGCGTCCTCACGGGCCTCGCCTATCCCCTGTTCGCGCTCCTCAACCACGAGCTGTTCCCGGGCGACGGCCACGTCTCGCTGATCGACGGCATCAAGTACCAGATGAGCCGAGCGGGCTCGGGCTTCATCCTGGACGACCGCTCGGGCGCGCACGCGGTGCTGCGGTCGTGGCTCTACTACGACCGGGTGCTACCGCTCGCGGGCCTGGCGGCGGCGGTGCTCCTGCTCGCCGCGGCCCGCTGGTCCCGCACGGGCCGAGCCCTGGCGGGCCCGGCGACGGCGGCGGTGACCCTGGCGCTGGTGGCGTTACGCCCGTCGGGTTACTTGCCGGCGATGTACGTGATCCAGATGCTGCCGTTCTTGGCGCTGTCACTGGCGGGCGCAGCGGCAGCTGCGCTGCAGCCCCTCCGGGCACCAATCCAGCCCTCCCGGGCGACATTCCAGCCCCTCCGGCGTTTGAGGAGCGGGGGTCCGGGGGCGGAGCCCCTGGAAGAAACGGGAAGGGGCGGGACTGGGGCCAAATCCACCCCCCGAAGACCCGCACTCATCCGCCGGGCCATCGCCACAGCCGCAGCCATAACCACCACCGCGGCCATCGCTCCCCACTGGTACGACGCCACCCACACCGCCCTCACCACCGACACCAACGCCCCCTACCGCGCGGCAGCGCACTGGCTCCGCGACAGGACCAACGTCCCCGAACCGTCCCGCACGCGCGTCCTCGCCGACGACGCGATCTGGCTAGACCTGGTCCACGCGGGATACCGCCCCGGGACGGGAGCCGTCTGGTTCTACAAGGCCGACCTCGACCCGGCCATCACCAAAACACTGCCGCGCGGCTGGCGCGACGTGGACTACGTCGTCGCGTCCCCGACCGTCCGCCGCGACGCACCCACGCTGCCGCTGGTGAAGGCGGCGCTCGTGAACTCCGAGACAGTCGCTTCCTTCGGCGAGGGCGACGGCCGGATCGAGATCCGCAGGGTCAGGGCGGAAGCCCGGTGACGGAGACGACAACGTCCCCCACCTCCCCCCTCACCCGCATCCTCCTCTTCGGCCTCATAGGCCTGACCGGCTTCGCCCCGAACCTCCTGGGCCTGAAGCTCCTGACCACCGTCGGCCTCCACTACCTCCCCGCGGAGATCGTCGCCAACCAGTTCGGCGTCGTCTGGAACTTCCTCCTGACCGAGGCGCTGCTCTACCGCGACCGCCGCGCGCACCGCCGCTGGACGGACCGGCTGGCCCGCGTCGCCGTGCTGGCCAACGCGGACCTGCTCCTGCGCATCCCCCTGATCGCGACGCTGGTGGGCGGGGCGGGTCTCGGGGTCCTGCCCGCGACCGCCGTCGCCCTGCTGACCACCTTCGTCCTGCGCTACGCGGCCACGGAGGCGCTCGTCTATCTGCCGTCGAGCCGCGTCGGCAGCGGAAAACACCGTCGTGCAAGCCGTCAGAGAAGGGACACGTGATGGCATGACACCACTGAGACCCAGAGCCAGACGCACCCAACGCCGCAGCGGCAAGCGATCCCGCACAGCCGCCGCCCTGCTCCTCACCGCCGGCGCCTCCTTCGGCCTGCTGCTGGCGGCACCCGCGCCGGCCACCGCCGGGTCGAACCTCGTCGTCAACCCCGGCCTCGAGTCCTTACGGGCCTCGGACGCCATGCCCACCTGCTGGGAGAAGGCCGGCTGGGGCGACAACGACTTCACCGTCACCACCACCGACCAGTCCCACAGCGGCGGCAAGGCGCTGGCCCTCTCCGTCACCCGACGGGTCAGCGGCGACCGCAAGGTGCTGATGGCCGAGGACAGCTCATGCGCGCCGAGCGTGACACCGTCCCACCAGTACGACCTGTCGCTCTGGTACAAGAGCACCACCCCGGACGCGTCCGTCACCGTCTTCCGCCATGACGTGAAGGCGGGCTGGCAGTACTGGACCGACCTCAAGACGCTGCCGGTCAGCGCCGGCTACACGCGCGCCACCGTCCGCACGCCCGTCGTGCCGCCCGGCACCGACCAGATCACCTGGGGCGTCTCCGTATACGGAACAGGCTCCGTCACCACCGACGACTACGACATGGAGGACGCCACCCAGCCCGCCGCCGGGGCCGTCTGCACGGCCGGGGACGCGTGCGTCAAGGGCAGCTGGGCCGTGATGCCCTTCAAGAACCCGGTCCGCAGCATGCACTCGGTCGTCCTCCACAACGGCAAGGTGCTGCTCGTCGCCGGCTCCGGCAACGATCCGGCGATGTTCAAGGCGGGCACCTTCACCTCCGCCGTCTACGACCCGAAGACCGGCGCGATGAAGACGATCCCGACGCCCGTCGACATGTTCTGCGCCGGGCACGTCCAGCTGTCGGACGGCCGGGTGCTCATCATGAGCGGCAACAAGGCCTACCCGGCGGCCGACGGCAGCCACGGCTACGAGGGCTTCAAGGACAGCTACATCTTCGACCCGTCGTCCGAGTCGTACGTGAAGACGAACGACATGAACGAGGGCCACTGGTACCCCTCCGCGACCCTCCTCGGCAACGGCGACGTCATCAGCTTCGGCGGCCTGAAGGAGGACTCCACCGGCAGCGTGACCGCCGAGAAGTTCTCCCAGGCGCAGCAGAAGTGGCTGCCGCGCACGGAGGTCAACCAGACCTGGTCGTACTGGGGCCTGTACCCGTCAATGATCCTGATGCAGGACGGGCGGCTCTTCTACTCCGGCAGCCATGTCTTCGGCAACGGCACCCCCGGCACCGGCGCGTCGGTCTACGACTACGACGCCAACAAGATCACGGACGTCCCGGGCCTCCAGGACAAGGACAATCGCGACCAGTCGATGAGCGTGCTGCTCCCGCCCGCGCAGGACCAGCGCGTCCTGACCATGGGCGGTGGCCAGGTCAACACCAACCCCGAGGCGAGCCGTCTCACGGACCTCATCGACCTCAAGGCCCCCAACCCCCGCTACACGCCCGGCCCCTTGCTTCCCCAGGGCACGGTCGACCAGGGCCAGGGGCCCAAGCCCGAGACGGGCGCGCAGGGCAAGATGTACGTCTCGGCCGTGCTGATGCCCGACGGCAAGGTGCTGGAGACGGGCGGCGGGCTCCACGACCGGGCGGACCCGGTGTTCGAGGCGTCGATGTTCAACCCGGCGACGAACACCTTCCAGCCGGGCCTGGCCACGGACCCGATCCCGCGCACGTACCACTCGTCGGCGTTCCTGCTGCCGGACGGCCGGGTGATGGCGGTCGGCGACAACCCGGGCAACGGGACGTTCGACGACCATGTGTCGATCTACACCCCGCCGTACCTCTACAAGGGCGCGCGGCCCCAGATCACCTCGGTGGCGAACAACCGCTGGCAGTACGCGAGCACGCAGCGGATGACGGTGGACCGCCCAGTGGTGAAGGCGGAGCTGATCCGTCCGGCGGCGGTGACGCATTCCTCCGACCCGAATCAGCGTTTCGTCGACCTGCCGATGACGGTGGGCGCTGACGGAACGACGATCGACCTCAACGTCACCAGCAACCCGAACCTGGCGCCGCCCGGCTGGTACATGCTCTTCGCCGTGGACGCGGACGGCGTGCCGTCGGTGGCCTCGTGGGTCCACCTCGGCGGCCCGGACGCGCTGGAGGCGCCCAAGGGGGCGGCGGTCAAGGGGGCGGCGGTCAAGGGGGCGGCGGTCAAGGACAAGGCGGCGCCGATGGTGCACGACTTCGCGGGGAAGATGACGGAGAAGGCGAAGGCCCCGGAGCCTGCCCACACGTCCCACCCGGTCCCGGTGACGATCTCGGGCTGCGACCGCCACTACGGCGCGGAGAACGTGTGCGTGCCGACGGCCTTCCCGAAGACGGTCCCGCCGACGACGGCGGGCCGCTGCGCGTGGCTGAAGGCGCACGACTACGGCGCCCTGAAGCTCAACGGCCGCGACGACCCGCTGAAGCTGGACCCGGACAGGAACGGGCGCGCCTGCGACTGAGCGCGTGGGCGTGGGCGTGGGCCCGGTGCTGGGGTTCGATACCGGGCATAGATCAATCTGTGCATCAGCTGTCACATGAGTACAGCAAGATGACACCCCGTGATCGATCCCCAGCACCACCAGTACGCTCCGCAGCAGCCGTACGCACCTCAGCAGCCGTACGCTCCGCAGCACCCTTACCAGCAGCCCTACCAGCAGGCGCAGCCGTACCAACAGCCCTATCAGCACCCTTACCAACAGCAGGCGCACCCGCACGCCTACCCCCAGCAGCCCGTCCAGCCGGGTCCCCACGTCCCCCGGGAGGTCGGGGATCTGCGCCGCTACCTCTTCGCCTTCATCGACGGCATGATCACGTTCTTCGGCGGGTTCGGCATCGCCGTGCACTTCACGGCGGGCAAGAGCACGGGCGCCTACTGGATCTGCGCCGCCGTCGCCTTCTTCGGCCTGTCCTTCGTCCACCACGTGCTGGGCGCCGTGCTGTTCCGCACCACGGTGGGCAAGTTCCTGTGCATGACCCGCGTGGTGCGCGCGGACGACGCGGGGCGCCCGCGCTTCTGGCAGGCCGTCCAGCGCTGGCTCCTCGGTCTGACGTGGCTCCCGATGCAGCCGGTCTGGTCCCTGTTCGGCGACGACGGCGACCCGTACGAGGACGGCTGCGGGCTGCGGTACGTCCACAGCGGGGACCTGCGCCGATAGGGCGGCCTGGCAGGATGGCGGCATGGGGACGAATCAACCGTGGACAGGGATTCACGACGACCTGCTGGCGGCGCAGGCCCGGGTGTACGACCCGTGCGGTTTCGTCTGCTCGCCGCCGGTGCCGGAACCGGAGAGCGCCGAGTACGCGGCGTGCGCGTTCACGCTCGACGACCGCTCGGTCCGGTTCCGCGTGGGGAAGACGACGCCGACGAAGGTGGGCCAGTTCGTCACCGTCTGGCAGCGGTCCGAAGCGGGGCCGATCCGGCCGTTCGACGCCGCCGACGGGGTGGACCTCTTCGTCATCAGCAGCCGTGACGACGAAGGGTTCGGCCAGTTCGTGTTCCCGCGCGAGGTGCTGTGCGAGCGCGGCATCGTCTCCCGCGCCGGCTCCGGCGGGAAGCGCGGATTCCGCGTCTATCCGCCGTGGGTGACCACGACCAGCCGGCAGGCCCGCGCCACCCAGGCATGGCAGGTCGACCACTTCCTCGACCTCGGCCGCCGGGACGGGACCATCGACCTGACGCGCGCGCGGGCTCTGTACCACCCGTAGACCAGGAGGCATGGTCGCGGCGGTCCCACGGCACAAGATCCCGTACCCCTCCTAGAGGGAAATCGCGATGACCTTCTCCGCGGTGATCCGCACGATCAGCCGTATGACATCGGCCGGCTCCGCCGGCGGGTCCTGGCCGAGATACCGCTGTGACAGCTCGCGCGGCAGCGACTTGTCCGGGTCCGGCAGCAACTCGGCCGTTCCCCGTATTTCCACGGACCGGTAAGGGTTCGCGCGGTCGTAGACCGTCAGGCTGATCCGTGGGTCCCGGGCGAGGTTTCGCGCCTTCTTCCTCCCCGCGGTCGTGGAGAAGACCACGGCGTCCCGCTGCGTCCCGACCCAGACGACGGACGTCTGCGGGCCGCCGTCGGGATTCAGTGTGGCCACAACGGCGAAGTTCCGTCCGTCGACCAGTTCCCTCACTGTCGCGTCGAGCGCCACCGGCGCGGGAAGCGCCTCCGTCCTGCGAGCGTTCTTCACTCGTCGTCCCTCGTCTCTCGTCGGGCATGCACTGACGTGCACGCGTTCCATCCTCGGAGAGCACACCGCACAACGGAAGAAGGCACATTTATGTCACGTAGGAACGCGTGCAGCGCGGAAGAGGCCGCGAGCCGCGAGGTCTGCACCGTCCTCGATGTGCTCAACAGGGTGAGCGGGAAATGGAGTCTCGGCATCCTGAGCGAGACGACGCGTGGACCTGTCCGCTTCGCCGAACTCGAACGTTCACTGAACGGAATAAGCCGCCGCATCCTCACTCTGACGTTGCGCCAACTCGAGGAGAACGGTCTGCTGACCCGCACGGTGTACCCCACGGTGCCGCCCAAGGTCGAGTACACCGCCACCGACCAGGCGCGCGAACTCTACGCCCAGCTCACCGGCCTCACCGCCTGGGCCGCACGCCACTCGGCCCCGGCGCCCCACGCCGACGCGCCCTAGGGCGACGGCGGGTCGGTACGGGCCCTGCGACTGATCGGCGTAAGCCGGATTTCGGTTGCGCGTGCGAGGCGGTACGCAAGGTTGGTCGACACGTCGCTGGATGGGGTGGTTGTTACGTTCGTCCCATTACCTGCGGCGGGTGTCGGTGGTCTCCTGGCGTAGTTCCGTCGCGGGCCTGGGTGCCCGCGTCGAGCGGACCTTGGGGAGGACCCGGCAATGATGCGATCGATGATCAGACGCGCGTGGAGGCCGGCAGTCGCCGCCGCGATGGGCGTATGTGCCTTCGTGGGGACGACGGCGCCCGCGCCTGCCGCACCGAAGCAGCAGCCTCAGGCTGGGGCTGCCGCTTCGGGCTACCTGAATCTGCACCAGTGCGTGTACTACTCGTCCTCGGCGACGAATCACTTCACGACGGTGGTGACGAGCAGTGACGGTCGGTTCGCTGCCGGGACGAACGTCTCCGGCACCGCCGATACGCAGGTCTCCTGCGGCGCGGGCGACGGGAACTACCAGCTCGTCCCGATCCTGTCGGGCGTCAAGGCGCTGAACCTCGCCTCCGGGCGCTACTTGAACGTCCACCAGTGCGTGTACTACTCGCCCTCGGCGACGAACCACTTCACGACGGTGGTGACGAGCAGTGACGGACGGTTCGCTGCCGGGACGAACGTCTCCGGCACCGCCGATACGCAGGTCTCCTGCGGCGCGGGCGACGGGAACTACCAGCTCGTCCCGATCCTCTCAGGCGTCAAGGCGCTGGACCTGACCTCGGGAAGCTACGTGAACCTGCACCAGTGCGTGTACTACTCGTCCTCGGCGACGGACCACTTCACGACGGTGGTGACGAGCAGTGATGGACGGTTCGCTGCGGGGACGAACGTCTCCGGCACCGCGGACTCGCAGGTGTCCTGCGGCGCGGGTGACGGGAACTACCAGCTCGTCCCGATCCTGTCGGGCGTCAAGGCGCTCTCCGTGGCCTAAGGACTGTCCGGCGGATCAGGAGCGAAGCCAGAGGCGGACGGCAACGACAGTCACCGTGCCGTGGAAGACATACGCCCGCTTGTCGAAGCGGGCGGCTACGGCGCGGAAGCCCTTGAGCGCGTTGATCGTTCGCTCGACTTCGTTGCGGCGCTTGTAGATCGTCTTGTCGAAGCCGATGGGTCGACCGCCCGCGCTGCCGCGGCGCTGGCGGTTGGCCCGCTGGTCCTTGCGCTCGGGAATGCTGTGCTTGATCTGCCGACGCCGCGGATACCGGCGGTTCCGGCGGGACGAGTAGGCCTTGCCGGCTCCCAGGTGAAGCGAGGGGCCGCCTGCCACCTTCACCCACCGGACAGTGCCTAGTAGTGCGGGATGACGAAATTGAATCCCGCCGCGTTGTGTCCGCCACCGGCCGGGCAGCGGCCCTTTTCCGGATAGCCCCAGAAGAACAGCGCGTAGCAGTTCGTGCAGAAGCGCCAGTACGCCTGGGCGTTCGGCGTCTCGACGACGTCGTGCGGCAGGACGAAATTGTATCCGGCGGCACTGTGGGACCCTCCGACCGGGCACCAGCCGCCGCTCGGATAGCCGAAGAAGAACATGCCGTAGCAGCGCGTGCAGAAGCGCCAGTTGGCCTGGGCATTGGCATTCTCGGGAACGTCGTGGGGAATGTCGAAGTCGTAGCCCGCCATGCCGTGCGCGTCACCGGCCGCACAGCGGCCGTTGTCCGGATAGCCGTAGTAGAACATGACGTAGCACTTCGGACAGAAGCGCCAGTTCCGCTGACCGGTGGCGCCGTTGACGCCCTTGGCGCCCGCGCCCGCCGAGTGGGCCTCGGTCACCCCCGTGGCCACCGCGACCGCCGCCAGCCCGGCAGTCGCGCCGAGCGCCCTCGTCAGGAAGACCCTCCGGTCCGGCTCAAACCCCATGCCCGTTCCCCCTCGATGTCATAAGGCGCACATGACACTAAGGGTTGTCCCGTAACTGCTGGTCACGGGTGAGATGATCTTGATGTGGCTGGTGTGATCACGGCGTCGGAGCCGTCCTGGATAGCCCCGTTCACCGGGCTGAGTCCGCGTTGCTTCGGCAGGTTGGTGGCTGCGCTGCGGCGTGCGGGTGCGGACGAGGTGCGGCGGGGCCGGCCGTGGGGCTTGTCGCTGGAGGACAGAGTGCTGCTGGTCTCGGCGTACTGGCGCACGAACCTGACGCTGCGGCAGCTGGCCCCCCTGTTCGGGGTGTCGAAGTCGGCGGCCGACCGCATCATCGGCCACCTCGGCCCCGCGCTCGCGCTCCAGCCTCGCAAGCGGTTCCGCAAGGACACCATCCTGATCGTCGACGGCACCCTGGTGCCCACCCGTGACCACAGCATCGCCGAACAGTCCAAGAACTACCGGTACTCCACGAACCACCAGGTCGTCATTGACGCCGACACCCGTCTCGTGGCCGTGATCGGCCGGCCACTGCCCGGCAACCGCCACGACAGCAAAGCATGGGCGGAGTCCGGCGCCGAAGCGGCAGTCGGGAAGACCACCACGATCGCCGACGGCGGCTACCGGGGCACCGGCCTGGTCATCCCGCACTACCGCAAAAGCAAGGACGAGGAACTGCCCGCTTGGAAGGAAGAACACAACCGCTCGCACAAGAAGGTGCGCGCCCGCGTCGAGCACGTCTTCGCCCGGATGAAGAACTGGAAGATCCTCCGCGACTGCCGTCTCAAAGGCGACGGTGTCCACCACGCCATGCTCGGCATCGCCCGCCTCCACAACCTCACCCTCGCCGGATAGGCGAGAAGGCCACACGACGGCCGACCGAACCCGCACCAACTCCGAGATCATTTACGGGACAACCCTTAGAGCCACCTACCTGCCCCGGATAGGCAAGAATTCGGACCCTCCGCCCGCGATCGTTTTGGAGGCACGATGAAACACCTGGGGATCCTGGGACACAGCGCGGAAGGCGCGGCGCTGTGCCTCCGTTCCTTCTGCCGGAAGGGTTTCGCGGAGCTCGGCCCCCACGAGCACCCGGACGTCACCCTCGACCTCATCGCCATGGCCCGCAGCATGCCCTCCTGGGACGCGGGCGACCACGACACGGTCCGCGGCCTCCTGTCGGCCAGCGCCGACCGTCTCGCCCGTGCGGGGGCGGAATTCTTCATCTGCCCCGACAACACCGCCCACATGGCCCTCGAACGCCCCGGGCCCGACCTCGCCCTCCCCGGCCTCCACATCGCCGACGTCGTCGCCGACCACGCCGCGCGCGACGGCCGAAAGCGGGTGGGCGTGCTGGGCACCCGCTACACCATGGACGGCCCCCTCTACGTCGAGGCGTTCGCCCGGCGCGGCATCGAGGCGGAGGTCCCGGACCCGGCCGACCGTCGCCTCGTCAACGACGTCATCTTCGACGAGCTCCTCAACGGCGTCCTCGACGCGCGCTCGCGCCGCGCCTATGTACGGATCATCGAGGCCCTGGCCGCCCGAGGCTGCGACGCGGTCGCCCTCGTCTGCACGGAGATCCCTCTCCTGATCACCCCGGACGTCTCCCCGCTCCCCACCCTCGACTCCACCCGCCTCCTCGCCCACGCCGCCTTCGAGACCGCCGCGGGCCGGGCACCCCTGCCGACGTGGCGCGGCGGGCCCGCCGACCGGTGATTGGCCCCTGACCCTCGCGGGCCGGGCGGGACCGGGCGGGGCGGGGTGCGAACCCCGCCCCGAGCGCCCGCCCGCTATGCGGCCTCGGTCACCGCAGAGTCACCATTGCGGCAGCAGATGCGTGTCCCGGAAGTGACTGCGGATTGCGATCCCCGCGTCCTGAATCTCTTCCAGCGGCAGATTCTCGGCGACGGCCTTCCGCCGCGCCCTTTCGAGGTCGACGCAGTCCGTGCACCCTGCGGGCGAGATCCACCGCGGCGCGGTCTTCTTTCCCGGGTGCGCCAGTTCGAACCACAGCGTCTTGCCGAACCTGCGGCGGTCGTACGTGTGGCTGCCCCAGTCGTCGGCCCACGCCTCCACGAGGCGCAGGCCGCGCCCTGCTTCCGCGTGCGCCGCGATTTCTGTTGCCGCCCGGTTCCGGCTGCGCCTGAACAGGCCGGGCACGAGTGGGCTCGTGTCCCACACGTTCACCCGGAGGCGGTCGCCTTCCCGGCAGTGCAGCCGGACGGAGCACGGGCCCTCCGTGTGGAGGTGGGCGTTCGTGACCAGCTCGCTGGTCAAGAGGATTGCCCTCTCGGCGATTTCGGTTAGGGCGTGGCTGTCCAGGACCGCCTGGAGCGTCACGCGCGCGATTCCGGGTGCGCGAGCATCGCGCGGCAGTTCGAGGAGGTAGGACCAGGGCTGAGGCGGCGATACGGTTGCCATGAAGGTCTCCTGGCGGGTTGCCGGTTAGTGGCCTACGCCACACGGTAGCGAGGGTCATGGACTACATTCCTCGCATCTGCGGACTGAAGGCCAGGCGATACCCGATCGAGCGACTAGGCGCACTGGAGTGCGGGCAACAAGGAGCACGATGGCACCAAACGCACCTCTACCAACCGTTCGGCGACGGCGACTTGGAGCCGAGCTGCGGCGCCTTCGCGAGCGTGCGGACCTATCCGCCACAGAGGCAGGCGTCCGATTCGGAATCACCCAGTCGCGGATCAGCAATATCGAAGCCGGGCGCTACGGTGTCAGCGCAGAGAGAGTGCGCGCTCTTGCCCGTACCTACGAATGTTCCGATGAAGGCTTGATCAGCGCGCTGGCCGCGATGGCTGGCGAACGCAAACGCGGCTGGTGGGAGGAGTACCGCGAGACGCTCCCCAGTAGCCTGCTCGACCTGGCGGAAGCAGAACATCACGCCACAGGCATCAGGGTCGCCCAGGCCATTACGGTGCCCGGACTTCTGCAGACGCCCGAGCACGCACGTGCCATCTTCCGCGAGTTCGTTCCCGCGCTGATGCCACACGAAGTGGAATATCGCGTGTCCCATCGCATCAAGCGGCAGCAGATCCTGTTCCGCGACCCCCCGCCGCCATACACCGCAGTCGTCCATGAAGCGGCACTCAGGATGCGATTCGGCGGGTCCGAGACAGCCAACGCGCAGCTCGCGCACCTCCTGGCCATGAGCGAGCGGGACAACATCCACATCGTGGTCATCCCGTTCAGCGGCACATCGTTTCCGGTGTCCGGCCACGGAGTCGATTACTTCTACGGACCGGTACGTCAGCTCGACACCGTTCAACTGGACGCTGCGCACGGCGGTCAACTTGTCGATGCCGCCGCAAGCCTGGAGAGGTACCGGCTGATGCTGGACCGCATGGAGGATGTAGCGCTCAGCGCCAGCGCATCACGTGACCTGATCCACCACCTCGCAAAATCCGCATGAGAGGCTGACATGACCGACGAGCTGCGCTGGCAGAAGTCCTCATACAGCGGAGACGATTCCTCATGCGTCTACCTGGCGAAGTCGCCAGGCTGGCAGAAGTCGACGTACAGCGACGAGGCATCCTCCTGTGTCTACCTGGCGCCCTCCCCCGCCGGGGGGATCCGTCTCCGGGAGAGCGACGACCCGGACGTCATCCTCACCACCACCCCCGCAAGACTCCGCCCCCTCATAACCCGCATAAAAACAAACACCCTCACCCCTACCCCCGATAGAGCGGATCCGTAAGATCCGCCCTAACCCCCCGACCCAGCGCGGGCCGCGACAACCCCCGCACCCGGCCGAAGATTTCGTCCGCCGGAACGTCGATCTGCGGCACCCCCCACCCCACAAGCTTCGGGACCGACGTCCCAAAGGCCACACCCCGCACCCCGCACCACACCAGCGCCCCCGCGCACATCGGACAGGGCTCAGCCGTAGCAACCACCACGTGCTCCGAAAGCTCAAAACCACCAGCCACGGCCTCCCGCACAAGACTCATCTCGGCATGAGCGGTGAGGTCACCGCTCTCGCCCGTGTTGCCGGCGCCGGCGACAACCGCACCCGTCGCGGCGTCGACCAGTACCGCCCCGTAGGGCCACTTCGCCGCCGCCCGCGCGTACTCCACGGCCGCGGGCATGGCCCGCGAGGCAGCGTCCCGCAGCGGCGCGGGCCAGTCGCCGGACCACCCCGGGTCGGGCGTGCGCGGACGCGCGGCCGGGGCCGCACGGGTCAGGGAGAGCGGGGCGGCCGTGGCCGCCGTCAGAGAAAGAACGCGCCGCCGCGAGAGGAAGGTCATCGCACCATCCTTGGCCTCATCACCCGCACCGGGTGCGGTTTCCGCCAGACGTCACCTGCTCGGAGCGGAGGTCCGCGCTGTCGCGGGGGCTGACGGCCCAGACGACCAGCGCGCAGGCCGCGAATCCGGCACCGAGGAGGCTGGAGCCCGCCCAACCGTGAGCCGCGAAAACAGCCGTGGTCGCGGCGGCGCCCAGGGCCGAACCAAGCGAGTAGAAGACCATGTAGCCGCCGATGACGGCGCTGAGCCGATCGGGATGCGCCGACGTGAGCACGTGCTGATTGCTCACGTGCACGGCCTGGACGGCGAAGTCGAGGGCCACGATTCCGAGGACGAGGAGCCACAGGGCCCACGTGAGCTGCCCGATCGCCGCCCACGAGAGGATCAACAGGAGCAGGGCGAAGCCGCTGACCGGGATCGCCCGCCCCGCGTCCGCCCACCGTCCCGCGCGGGCCGCGCCGAGCGCGCCGGCGAGTCCGGCGACGCCGAACAGTCCGATCCGGCTCTCGCTCAGGTGCCACGGCGCGTCCGCCAGCGGCAAGGACACGCCGCTCCACAGGGTTCCGAACGACGCGAACAGGAAGAACGCGATCAGTCCGCGCGACAGGAAGAGGCGGTCCTTGAACAGTCCGCCGAGTGAGGAGACGGTCTGCTTGTAGCTGGGACCGGCCGGGCGCTCGTCGGGCGGCAGGGCGAGGAGGACGAGGGCCGCGAGGCCGAGTGACAGCGCCGCGAGCACGGCGTAGACGCTCCGCCAGCTCCATACGTCGGCGAGCGCGCCGGTGACGACTCGTGCGCCGAGGATGCCGATGACGACGCCCGAGGTCACGACGCCGATGTTCCGTCCGCGTTCGCCGGGCGGCGAGATCGACGCGGTGTAGGCCACCGTGGTCTGCACGACGACCGCGAACGCGCCGGCCGCCGCGAGGCCCAGGAACGCCGTCCACGCGGCCGACGCCGAGGCCGTCAGGATCAGGGCCACCGCGGTGACCGCCAGGTGGACGGCGATGAGCCGTCGCCTGTCGGCGACCACATCCCCCAGCGGAACCAGTAACAACAGCCCGGCGATATAGCCGAACTGGGCTGTCGAGACGATCCATCCGGAGAGATCCGTGGACAGACCGAGATCGTGTCCCATCGGTTCCAGAACCGGCTGCGCCGCATAGACGCTCGCCACAGCCGCCCCGCACACCACCGCGAGCAGCAACCGCCGCCACACGTTCATCGCGCCCCATCCCCAAAATCAGTAGCAGATCGCAACCGTTTTGACGCTACGGCAGAATGGTTTCAATCCGCAACCCATTGGGAGTTGTCATGCCGAGCCCCGACTGGACCGACCCCGAATGTCCCGTCGCCCGCACGCTCGACCTCGTCGGCGACAGGTGGAGCCTTCTCGTCATCCGCGACGCGATGGACGGGGCACGGGCGTTCACCGAGTTCCAGCGACGCACCGGTATCGCCCGGAACATCCTCACCGACCGCCTCCGCAAGCTCACCGCTCACGGGCTCATCACCCAGCGCACCGCGCCGTCGGGCCGCCGCCAGGAATACGTGCTCACCGACGCCGGGCGCGACCTCTTCGCGGTCATCCTCACGCTGCGGCAGTGGGGAGAACGCCACGCCTTCGACCCGGGCGAGACCCACTCCACCCTTGTCGACCAGCACGGCGTTCCCGTACCGGACTTCGCCCCGGCCGGAGCCGACGGCGCCCTTCTCGACGCCGACACCACGCACGTCCGGAGGTCCCACTAGCGCCACAGCCCTCGGAAGGGTGGTTTGAAGCCGGCGCTTCGCCCTACTGTCGAACTGACCGAAAGGATAGGTCCGTTGTTACCGTCGGGAGTGACGTCCGGCCCGGCGGGATCAAGGGGAGGGAATCATCGTGGGAACGAAGTGGTCCGCCACTCCATGGGGCACGGCGCTGACCCTGGTCACCGTCCTGGCCGCCACCGCGGCACCGGCGGCCGCCCACGGCCAGGCGCCCGACCGGGCCCGGCCGACTCAGCGCATCGTGCTCACGAACTCGGACAAGGGCCCCGTGACCGCGAGCTTGGGTGACGACGTCGAGGTCCGGCTCACCGGCTACCGTAAAGACGGGCTCAACTGGACCTGGAGCACTCCGGCGTCCGGCGACTCCACCGCCCTCCGGCGCACCACTGGCCGTACCGCACCGAACGGCGACGCGTCAGCCACCTTCCACGCGGAACACGACGGCACCGCCACCATCACCGCGCAACGACGCTGCCGACCCGACCCGGGCCGTCTCTGTCCTCTGGTGATCACGCCGTGGAAGGTCACGGTCGAAGTGAAGTGACTTCTTACCGCACGATCTACCGCACGATCCCCGCGCGCTTCGCCGCCAGGACCGCCGAGACGCGGTTGTTCGTGCCGAGCTTCCGGTAGACCTTCTCCAGGTGACGGTTGACCGTGTGCGGCGAGATCGTCAGGCGGCGGCCGATGCCCGCCGCCGTCAGGCCCTCGGCCAGCAGCCCCAGCACCGTCAGCTCGCGCGGCGTCAGGTCGTGCCGGGGCGGGGACGGGCCGCCGGCCGGGGCGGTCAACAAGCCGGACGGGGGCGTGGCCCCGGCGGCGTCGGCCACCGCGGCGCGGAGCCGGTGGAGTTCGCGGACGTGGCGGTCCACCCGGAGCAGGAGGGGCTGGACGCGCGCCGTGAAGGCCACCTCGTGTTCGGTGAAGTCGCCGCGCCGGCCGAGGCTGACGGCGCGCAGCTCGCCGGGGACCCCGAGGAGGGGAACGCCGAGCTGGTGGGTGGTGCCGTAGTCGCGGCGGGCCTCGCTGTACCAGGAGGAGTTGCGCCAGGTGTCGCAGATCTGGGTGACGCTCACGGGGCTGGAGCCGGCGGCTTCCATGTACGCGATCAGGGGGTGCCGCTGCTGGACCCGTCGCCGGATGACCTCGCTGACGTCCGGCCCCATGGAGTGGGGCGCCCAGCCCTGGGCGTAGCCGTCCCGCTCGGCGACGCGGATGCCGGCGAAGATGACGGTGTCGCAGCCCAGCGCTTCCTGGAGGTGCCCGGCCATCAGGTGCCAGAGGGACTCGGGATCGTCGTGTTCCAGGACGGCCATGACGAGGTCGAGCATGCGCTCGTAGTCGCGCGCGTGAAGTCCTGACATGGCGGGTCCGCTTCCTCTCGGCCCCCGCTCGCGGCATGCTACATGTGGTCGGCGAGCGCGGGAGAACGCCTCCTGTCAGGGGACGATGCCCGCGTGCTTGGCCGTCAGTACCGTCGAGACCCGGTTGTTGGTGCCGAGCTTCCGGTAGACCTTCTCCAGATGGCGGTTGACCGTGTGCGGGGAGATCGCCAGGCGGCGCGCGATACCGCTCGCCGTCAGCCCCTCGGCCAGCAGCACCAGGACCGTCAGCTCGCGCGGCGTGAGGTCGTGACGCGGCGGGGCCGGACCTGCGGCCGCCGCCTCCCGTAGTCGTCGCAGCTCCCGCAGTCGTCGCAGCTCCCGTATGTGCCGGTCGGCGGCGGTCAGGAGCGGCTGGATCCGGGTCGCGAAGGCCAGGTCGTGCTCGGAGAAGTCGCCGGTCCGGCCCAGGACGAGGCCGCCCTGGGGGCCGTCCGCGCCGGGCAGGGGGATGCCGAGCTGCTGGGTGGTGCCGAAGTCGCGGCGGGCCTCGCTGTACCAGGCGGACTCGCGCCAGCGGTCGGTGAGTTCGCGCACGATCACGGGGTGGTGGGCACCGGAGGCGAGATAGGGGACCAGTGGGTGGTGCTGGCGCACCCGGCGCTGGACCACCTCGTTCACGCCCTGCCCGAGCGACCGGGGCGCCCAGCCCCGGGCCTCGCCCCGCGCCCGGCGGAGGTCGATCGAGGCGAAGACGACGGTGTTGAGGCCGAGGGCGTCGACGAGGTGGGCGGAGACGAGGTGCCAGAGGGACTCGGGGTCGTCGTGCTCCAGGACGGCCATGGTGAGGTCGAGCATGAACTCGTAGTCCCACGCCCGGAGTCCGTGTCCCTGACGTTCTGGCATGACGGGTCCGTCCCCTCTCGGGTCCCCGTCCGCCGCATGCTACCGGTTACGGCAAACGCCCCCAAGAGACCCGGGGGCCTCATGGGGGCGCGGAGGAGGCGGATCGCGCCGACGTCGAATCCCCCGTGGCCGGCGTCGGCGCGATCGCGCGTCCCTGTCAGGGTCGCACGCGGGCCCCCGGCCGCACGATGGGAAGAACTTCCCACTCAAGGGTGTGGCCATCCCTACCCCCGGTCGGCGGGGCCAGGGGTTCGGAGGACGTCAGGTGTTCAGGGCACGTCAGCGGTTCAGGGGACGATGCCCGCCTGCTGGGCCAGGAGCACGGTGGAGACACGGTTGTTGGTGCCGAGCTTCCGGTAGACCTTCTCCAGGTGACGGTTGACCGTGTGCGGCGAGATCGACAGGCGGCGGGCGATACCGCTCGCCGTCAGCCCTTCCGCCAGCAGACCCAGCACGGTCAACTCACGGGGGGTGAGGCCGTGCCCCGAGGGGTGGGCGGTGGTCAGGTCCGGCGCGGCGGTGCGCAGGCGGCGCAGTTCCTGGATGTGGTTGGCCGCGCCGATGAGCAGCGGCTGGAGGCGCGCGGCGAAGGCCACGTCCTGGGGGCTGAACCGGCCGTCGCGGCCCATGAGCACCAGGCGGGCTGTGCCGGGGGCGCCGGGGAGGGGCAGGCCCAGTTGCTCGGTGATGCCGAAGTCCCGGCGGGCCTCGCTGTACCACTGGGTGTGGCGCCAGCGGGCGTATATCGCGCCGACGGTCACCGGCTCGGACTCGCCGCCCACGGTGTAGGTCACCAGCGGGTGGCGCTGCCGCACCCGGCGCTGGACGAGGTCGCCGACGAACTGCGCGAGCCGCTGCGGGGCCCAGCCCTCCACCCTTCCGGTGCGCAGGGCCGAGTCGACGACGGAGAAGGTGACCGAGTCGCAGCCCACCGTCTCCAGCAGTTGCCCGGTGATCAGTTGCCAGGACGACTCGGGGTCGTCGCTCTCCAGAACGGCGACGGCGAGGTCGAGCATCCGCTCGTAGTCCCGTGTCTGGAGCTGCTGGGTCCGTGTCATCCCCGCCGTCCGCCCCCCGGCTCCACCATGTCCGTCCAGCCGTCCAGCCCTAGCCCCAGCGCCCCGTGCGGCCCAGCAGCAGGGCCGCGGCCGCCGTGCCGGCGGTCGAGGTGCGCAGGACGCTCGGGCCGAGGCGGTAGGGGTGGGCGCCGGCCTCGGCGAAGGCGGCGAGCTCCTCGGGGGAGACGCCGCCCTCCGGGCCGACGAGCAGGACGATGTCGCCCGTCTCCGGCAGGGGTGCCGTGGCGAGCGGGGTGCTGCCCTCCTCGTGGAGGACGGCCGCGAAGTCGGCGCCCGCCAGGAGCTCGGCGACCTGCCGGGTGCCGGCGAGGTCGGCGACGGTGGGGAAGCGCAGCCGGCGGGCCTGCTTGCCGGCCTCGCGGGCGGTCGCGCGCCACTTGCCCAGGGACTTCAGGCCGCGGTCGCCCTTCCACTGGGTGACGCAGCGGGAGGCGGACCAGGGCACGATCGCGTCGACGCCGGTCTCCGTCATGGTCTCGACGGCCACTTCGCCGCGGTCGCCCTTGGGCAGGGCCTGGACGACGGTGATCCGGGGCCGGGGCTCGGGCTCGGAGCGCACGGAGGTGACGGCGACGTCCAGGTGGTCCTTGCCCTCGACGGCGGCGACGGTGCCGTGGACGCCCGTGCCGGAGCCGTCGGTCAGGACGATCTCCTCGCCCACGCGCAGCCGGCGCACCGAGACCGCGTGGCGGCCCTCGGGCCCGTCCAGCGGGAAGACGGTGCCGGGAAATACACCCGTCAGGGCGTCCTCCTCGACCAGGAAGACCGGGGCTGTCATGACGTACTCGCTCTCTCGCTGCGCCGAATCACTCTCGTTCCCACGTCCGCTCCTCCGGTCATGGCCGCCGCACGGCCAATGACGAGCGCGCGGCGTCCAGTTCGGCCGCCAGGAGGCGTACCAGGTCGCCGGCGGGGAGCTCCCGCGCCAGGCGGTGGCCCTGGCCGGCCCACAGGTTCATGCCCTGGGGGTCGCCGGCGGCGGCCGCCGCCTTGCGCAGGCCGGAGGTCAGATAGTGGATCTGGGGGTAAGCGGCCGGGGCGTAGGGGCCGTGCTCCCGAAGGAAACGGTTCACCAGGCCGCGGGCGGGGCGGCCGGAGAAGGCCCGGGTGAGCTCGGTGCGGACGAACCGCGGATCCGTCAGGGCGCGCTTGTGCAGCTCGTGGGCCCCGGACTCCGGGCAGACGAGGAAGGCCGTGCCGAGCTGGGCGGCGCTCGCGCCCGCCGCGAGGACGGCCGCCACCTGGGCGCCGCGCATCAGGCCGCCGGCCGCGACGACGGGCAGCGGGACGGCCTCCCGGACCTCGGCCACGAGCGCCAGCAGGCCGACCCCGGCGCCCGCGCCGTCGGCGTGCGGGTCGTCGTGGTGGGTGCCCTGGTGGCCG
Source organism: Streptomyces luteoverticillatus (assembly GCF_003970715.1). Classification (NCBI taxonomy): domain Bacteria; kingdom Bacillati; phylum Actinomycetota; class Actinomycetes; order Kitasatosporales; family Streptomycetaceae; genus Streptomyces; species Streptomyces luteoverticillatus. The sequence continues at coordinate 2,363,985 of NZ_CP034587.1, forward strand.
CCGGCCTCTATGCCCTGGACGCACACCGCGTCGGCGCCCGCCTCCCGGGCGGCCAGCGCCTCGGCGACGGAGGTCACGGTCACCACGGTCACGGTGCCGGCCTTGGCGAGGGCGTCCACGGCGGTGCGGTCGGGACACCCGAAAGTGAAGGAGACGACGGGGACGGGGTCGTCGAGGAGGACGGCGAGCTTGGCCTCGTAGCCGTCGTCGGAGCCCTGGTCGGTCTCGCCCAGCGGGGTCCGGTACCAGGTGGACTCGCCGGCCAGTTGCTCGGCGTAGACCTCGATGGCCGCCGGGTCCGCGGCGGGCGGCTGGGGCATGAACAGGTTCACGCCGAAGGGGCGGGACGTACGAGCGCGGAGCTGCTTGATCTCCTCGTACATCGCGGCGGGGGTCTTGTAGCCCGCAGCGAGAAAGCCGAGGCCGCCGGCGTCGCCGACGGCGGCGGCGAGGGCCGGGGTGGAGGCACCGCCGGCCATGGGGGCCTGCACGATCGGGTGCTCGAACAGTCCGTTCAACGGGGCCATGAGCACATCGTGTCACAAGTGGGGTAACCGGGGGCTGTGCCCCCGATTACCCCGTGACCATCGGGCCTAACGGCCGTTGAACGCGCCCTTCAGTCGCGAGAACAGACCCTGCTGTCCCGGCTTGCTGTGCTTGCCCGGGGGGCGACCCCCGGACCCCCAGCCAGGCGCCTACCGCCCGTTGAACGCGTCCTTCAGCCGCGAGAACAGACCCTGCTGCCCCGGCTTGAACTCGCCCGTCGGGCGCTCCTCGTTGCGCATCTTGGCGAGCTGGCGCAGCAGTTCCTCCTGCTGCGGGTCCAGCTTGGTCGGCGTGGTCACCTCGACGTGGACGACGAGGTCACCGCGGCCGCCGCCGCGCAGGTGGGTGACGCCCCGCTGGTGGAGCGGGATCGACTGGCCGGACTGGGTGCCCGGGCGGATGTCGATCTCCTCGACGCCGTCCAGGGTCTCCAGCGGCACCTTCGTGCCGAGCGCCGCCGCCGTCATCGGGATGGTGACCGTGCAGTGGAGGTCGTCACCGCGACGCTGGAACATCGGGTGCGGCTTCTCGTGGATCTCCACGTAGAGGTCGCCGGCGGGGCCGCCGCCGGGGCCGACCTCGCCCTCGCCCGCGAGCTGGATCCGGGTGCCGTTGTCGACACCGGCGGGGATCTTCACCGTCAGGTTCCGCCGGGACCGGACGCGGCCGTCGCCGGCGCACTCCGGGCACGGGGTCGGCACGACCGTGCCGAAGCCCTGGCACTGGGGGCAGGGGCGGGACGTCATGACCTGGCCCAGGAAGGACCGGGTGACCTGGGAGACCTCGCCGCGGCCGCGGCACATGTCACAGGTCTGCGCGGACGTGCCCGGGGCCGCGCCCTCGCCGCTGCACGTGGTGCAGACGACGGCGGTGTCGACCTGGATGTCCTTGGTGGTGCCGAAGGCCGCCTCGCTCAGGGTGACCTCGAGACGGATCATGGCGTCCTGGCCGCGGCGCGTCCGCGAGCGCGGACCGCGCTGCGAGGCCTGGCCGAAGAAGGCGTCCATGATGTCGGAGAAGTTGCCGAAGCCCGCGCCGCCGAAGCCGCCACCGGCACCCGCGCCGCCCGAGGAGGACAGCGGGTCGCCGCCGAGGTCGTAGACCTGCTTCTTCTGCGGGTCGGAGAGCACCTCGTAAGCGGCGTTGATCTCCTTGAACCGCTCCTGGGTCTTCGGGTCCGGATTGACGTCCGGGTGGAGCTCTCGCGCGAGACGGCGGAAGGCCTTCTTGATCTCGTCCGCGGAGGCGTCGCGGCGGACGCCCAGGATCGCGTAGTAATCCGTGGCCACTTACGACTCCGCCAGGATCTGTCCGACGTAACGTGCCACTGCGCGTACCGCTCCCATCGTTCCGGGGTAGTCCATGCGGGTCGGTCCGACCACGCCGAGTTTGGCGACGGCCTCGCCGCCCGAACCGTAGCCGACGGCGACGACGGATGTGGAGTTCAGCCCCTCATGGGCGTTCTCGTGACCGATGCGCACGGTCATCTCCGAGTCCTTGGCCTCGCCGAGCAGCTTGAGCAGCACGACCTGCTCCTCCAGCGCCTCCAGCACGGGCCGGATCACCAGCGGGAAGTCATGACCGAAACGAGTGAGATTGGCGGTGCCGCCGATCATCAGCCGCTCCTCGGTCTCCTCGACCAGCGTTTCCAGCAGGACCGAGAGGACTGTGGAAACGGTTCCGCGATCATCCTTCTCGAACGACTCGGGGAGGTCCTGCACCAGCTGCGGCACGTCCGAGAACCGGCGGCCCACGACGCGGCTGTTCAGCCGCGCGCGCAGATCCGCCAGCGCGTTCTCACCGACCGGCGCCGGGCAGTCGACCATGCGCTGCTCGACCCGCCCGGTGTCGGTGATCAGGACGAGCATCACCCGGGCCGGGGCCAGGGACAACAGCTCCACATGACGCACCGTCGAACGGGTCAGCGAGGGGTACTGCACCACCGCGACCTGACGCGTCAGCTGCGCCAGCAGCCGGACGGTCCGGGCCACCACGTCGTCCAGGTCGACGGCGCCGTCCAGGAAGTTGTGGATGGCGCGCCGCTCCGGCGTCGACAGGGGCTTGACGCCCGCGAGCCTGTCGACGAAGAGGCGGTAGCCCTTGTCGGTCGGAATGCGGCCGGCGCTGGTGTGAGGCTGGGCGATATAGCCCTCCTCCTCCAGCGCGGCCATGTCGTTGCGCACGGTGGCCGGGGAGACCCCCAGCCGGTGCCGCTCGGTGAGCGCCTTGGAGCCGACGGGCTCCTCGGTGCCGACGTAGTCCTGGACGATCGCGCGCAACACCTCGAGCCTGCGTTCGCTCAGCATCTCGCGCGCACCTCCAGTCCAGTGGTCCAGCCGTCGTACGACCGTACGGTTCTACGGTTTCTTACCGGGTCTCACAGGGTCTTCACCCCTGGCACTCAATGGTCACGAGTGCCAGATCCCTCCAGCCAGTGTACGGCCGGGCCCCACGGCCAGGGCAAGGGCCGTCCTCGCCGCGAGCCAGCGGCCGCCCGCAGCAGGCAACCGTACCGCTCTGCCGCTAGCGTCGCGGTATGCAGACGCGAGGGGATGCCGGCACCGCGCACGCCGGTGGGGAGCACTGGGAACGGCTCGCGCCCGGAGTCGTACGCCGCAGGTTGCCGGGCTGGGACGCGACCGTCGGGGCGATCGCGGGGGCGGACGGCGTGCTCGTCGTCGACACGGGCTCGTCACTCCACGAAGGGGTGGAGATCCGCCGCGAGGTGCAGGAGCTCTTCGGGCTCCCCGTGACGCACATCGCACTCACCCACCCCCACTTCGACCACGTCCTGGGCACGGCCGCGTTCTCCGGCGTCCAGGTGTACGCGGCGGTGGGCACCGAGGAGCTGCTGGCGCGGGAGCGGGAGGAGCTGCGGCACGACGCGGTCCGGCACGGCATGGACCCCGACACCGCCGCCGAGGCCGTGGACCTCCTCGTCCTCCCCCACCACCCGGTGTCCGGGGAGCTCACCGTCGACCTGGGCGGCGGGCGGCGGGTGCTGCTCGCCAACATCGGCCCCGGGCACACGGCGCACGACCTGGCCGCGCTGGTCGCGGGGGAACGCGAGGTCGTCTTCTGCGGCGACGTCGTCGAGGAGTCCGGCGAGCCGCAGGCGGGCCCGGACGCCCTCCCCCACGCCTGGCCGGCGGCCCTGGACCGGCTGCTGTCCCTCGGCGGGGACGACGCGCTGTACGTGCCGGGGCACGGCGCGGTCGTGGACGCGGCGTTCGTACGGGCGCAGCGCGACGCGCTGGCGGGGCGCTTCGGCGTGTCGTGACGGTGGTGTGGATCTTGAACCACAATGGCCCGCATGTGGAGCAAGCGGTACAGCCCTGATCTCACTCCTCCGTGGAAGCGGTCCGCTCCCGTCCCCGAGATCCCGGCGGAGCCGGATCTCGTGGTCGAGGAGGTCACGACCGGTTTCTGCGGGGCGGTGATCCGCTGCGAGAAGACGGCCCAGGGGCCGACGGTGACGCTGGAGGACCGCTTCGGCAAGTGCCGGGTGTTCCCCATGGAGCCGCGCGGGTTCCTGCTGGACGGCCGGGTCGTCACCCTCGTCCGCCCGGCCCCCGCTCCCCCGGCGGCCCCCGCCCGCACCGCCTCCGGCTCCCTCGCCGTCCCCGGCGCCCGCGCCCGCGTCGCCCGCGCGGGCCGCATCTACGTCGAGGGCCGCCACGACGCGGAGCTCGTGGAACGGGTGTGGGGTGACGACCTGCGCGTCGAGGGCGTCGTCGTCGAATACCTCGAGGGCGTCGACGACCTCCCGTCGATCGTCCGCTCCTTCGGCCCGGGGCCCGACGCGCGCCTGGGCGTCCTGGTCGACCACCTCGTCCCGGGCTCGAAGGAGTCACGGATCGCGGCGGAGGTGACGGCGGAGTCCCCGCACGTGCTGGTCGTGGGTCACCCGTACGTGGACGTCTGGGAGGCCGTGAAGCCGGCGTCGGTGGGGATCCCGGGGTGGCCGACGGTGCCGCGGGGGATGGACTGGAAGACGGGGGTGTGCCGGGGGCTGGGGTGGCCGGAGAACACGGGTGCGGCGTGGCAGCGGATCCTGTCCGGCGTGCGGAGCTATAAGGACCTGGAGCCGGCGCTCCTCGGCCGGGTCGAGGAGCTGATCGACTTCGTGACTGTCCCCTGACCCGCCCCTTCCCGAAACCGGGGCTCCGCCCCGGACCCCGGTCCTCAAACGCCGGACGGGCTGAAATCAGCCCGTCCGGCGTTTGAGGACAAGCGGGGGTTCTAGGGGGCGGCAGCCTCCTAGGAAACGGTGAAAGGGCGGGGCTGGGGCTCAGTCCACCAGGTCGCGGACGACCGCGTCGGCCAGCAGACGACCCCGCAGGGTCAGCGCGGCCCACCCGCGCTCGTAGGCGTCCGGCCGCAGCAGGCCGTCCTGAAGCGCCCGGGCCGCCGCCCGGGACCCGGCCGGCTTCAGGAGCGACAACGGGCACCCCTCCTCCAGCCGCAGCTCCAGCAGAATCCGCTCGACCCGCCGGTCCTCCTCGGAGAGGAGCTCCCGACCCGCCCCCGGCGACCGCCCCTCGGCCAGCGCCTGCGCATACGCGCCCGGATGCTTGACGTTCCACCACCGCACACCCCCCACGTGGGAGTGCGCCCCCGGCCCCGCGCCCCACCAGTCCGCGCCGCGCCAGTAGAGCTCGTTGTGGCGGCAGCGGCCCGCCTCGTCCGTCGCCCAGTTCGAGACCTCGTACCAGGAGAAGCCGGCCGCCGAGAGCGCCTCCTCGGCGATCAGGTAGCGGTCCGCGTGGACGTCGTCGTCCGTCATCGGCACCTCGCCGCGCCGGATGCGCCGCGCGAGCTGCGTGCCCTCCTCGACGATCAGGGCGTATGCCGAGACGTGGTCGGGGCCCGCGCCGATGACCGCGTCCAGGGAGGCGCGCCAGTCGTCGTCGCTCTCCCCCGGCGTGCCGTAGATCAGGTCGAGGTTGACGTGCTCGAAGCCCGCCGCGCGCGCCTCCGCCACGCACGCCTCCGGGCGGCCCGGGGTGTGGGTGCGGTCGAGGATCTTCAGGACGTGCTGGCGGGCGCTCTGCATGCCGAAGGAGACCCGGTTGAAGCCGGCGGCCCGCAGCTCCTCCAGGTAGCGGGGGTCGACGGACTCGGGGTTGGCCTCCGTGGTGACCTCGGCGCCGTCCGCCAGCCCGAACTCGTCGCGGATCGCGGCGAGCATCCGGCCCAGGTCGGCGGCGGGCAGCAGCGTGGGCGTGCCACCGCCGACGAAGACGGTCTCGACCGGGCGGGGGTCGTCGCCGAGCACCTTGCGGGCCAGGCGGATCTCCTCGGCGACCGTCTCCGCGTAGTTCTCGCGGGAGGCGAGGGCGCCGCCGGATCCGCGCAGCTCGTTCGCGGTGTAGGTGTTGAAGTCGCAGTAGCCGCAGCGGGTGGCGCAGTACGGGACGTGGAGGTAGAAGCCGAGGGGCCGCTGCCCGGAGCCGTCGAGGGCGTGGCGGGGCAGTGCCCCGTCCTCGGGCATGGGCTCACCATCGGGCAGTACGGAAGGCATACGGTCCATTGTCCGGCATGCCGCGCGGTACCTGTTCCCTGATCACTCCGCTCTGAGCACCAGCAGCGCCAGGTCGTCGTCCGGCGGCGTCGGCGCGAAGCCGTGGACGGCGCGGCGGATGCGCCCGGCGACGCCTTCGGCCGTGAGGCCCGCGCAGCCCGCGAGGGCGGTGGCGAGGCCGTCGCCGTCGTCGAAGAGGCGGTTGCCGGCCTTGCGCTCGGTGACGCCGTCGGTGACGCACAGCAGGGTGTCGCCGTGTGCCAGGTCGAAGGACTGGCTGACGTAGGCGACGTCGTCGACGACGCCGAGGAGCATCTGCGGCGCCGCCACGCTGCGCACCGATCCGTCGGGGCGCAGGAGCAGCGGCAGCGGGTGCCCGGCGCTGGCGAGGGTGCAGCGGACGCCCTCGCGGTGGGGCACGAGCTCGCCGTAGAGGAGGGACAGGAAGCGCGGCCCGGCGCCGTTCTCCGCTTCGGCCGCCTCCTCGCCGAGCATCCGGTTGAGCCGGGTGAGGACGTCGCCGACGCCGTAGCCCTCCTTCCCGAGGAGCCGGAGCCAGGGGCGGACGAGGCCGGTGGTCACGGCGGCCTCGGGTCCGCTGCCGCAGACGTCGCCGAGGGCGAAGCACCAGCGGTCGCGCCCGGCGGCGAAGACGTCGTAGAAGTCGCCGCCGGCGGCCGTGTCGCCACGGGGTTCGTAGACGACGGCCTTGTCGAGGCCGGGGATCTCGGCGACGCGGCGCGGGAGAAGCCCGCGCTGGAGGATGCGGCTGATGGTGGCCTGGCGGGTGTATTTGCGGGCGGAGGCGAGGGCCAGGGCGAGGCGGCGGGCGAAGTCCTCGGTGAGGGTGACGACGTCGCCGCTCATGGCGGTGGGCCCGGAGCGGCCCAGCAGGAGGGTGCCGACGCCCCGGCCGCCCGCGACGAGTCGGCAGGCCAGGGCCGAGCCGCCGGCCGGGCCCCCGGCGGGGCCGTCGGACGGGCCGTCGGAGGACGGTCCGTCGGACGGGCCGGCGGGGGCGTGGGGCCAGGGGACGGCGCGCCCGGCGGGAGCCAGGGCGGGCGGGGTGCGCTGGAGGGCGAGCCGGAGGGGTTCGACGCAGCTCTCGTGGGCGTGCCAGACGCGGGAGAGGCGCGGGGCGGGGCGGAGGTCGCCGGGGGTGCTCTCGGCGTCGAGCCAGACGGCGCACCAGTCGGCGAGGCGGGGGACGGCGAGCTGGGTGGCGAGGGAGGCGACGGTGTCCTCGTCGAACTGGCCGGAGAGCAGTTCGGACGCCTCGGCGAGGAAGGACAGGGCGCGGTGGGGGCCGCTGTCGCCGAGGCCGCGGGCGGGTGGTTCGCAGGGGGTGCCGGGGGCGAGGATCTCGGCGACGCGGAGGTCGCCGAGGAGGGTGTGGTCGACGGCGTACGAAGGGCCGGTGGGGTCCCTGGGGCTGGTGGGGAGGTGGAACCAGACGGTCTTGTCGGTGCGGCGGTAGGCGGTGCCCCAGGTCTCGGCCAGTTCGGCGACGAGGCGCAGGCCCTGGCCGCCGTGGGCGGGGGCGTCGGCGCGGTCCCCGCAGCCCTGGCGGGGGCGGGCGCGGAACTCCCGCGCGGGGTGGTGGTCGGTGACCTCGACGACGAGGCTGCCGCCGCGCGCGGGGTCGAGCCGGCATTCGAGGTCGACCGATGTCCCGGCGTGCACCACGGCGTTGGTCACCAGCTCGCTGACGAGCAGCGTGGCGTCGTCGGTGACCGCGGCGTGGGCGTTCCACCCGGCGAGCACGCCGCGGACGAACCGCCGGGCGGCGGAGGGCGCGCGGGCGTCGCCGGGCAGGCTGGTGCGGGCCGTGGGCGGTCCGGACGACGGCGGGTCGGGGCTACGGGCGGGGTTGCGCGGAACCGGCCCGTCCGTACGGGGCTTCGGTGATGTCCTCACAGTGGCGCTCCTGACCGCGTACGGCATAGTGCGGATTTCACCACCGACAGACTGACAGACTGTCGGTGCTCAGGTGCGCCGAGTTGAGTAAGTGACCGCTATGGGAGTACGCGGGCCGCACGGCCCCCGACCGCGCCGTCCCGCCGCTCCCACCTGTCAGTCTTCCTTGGAGCCCGCGTACATCTCCTCGATGAGGCCCTTGTACGTACGCTCGACGACCGGCCGCTTGAGCTTGAGGCTGGGGGTCAGCTCGCCGTGCTCGATGTCGAGGTCGCGGGGCAGCAGCCGGAACTTCTTGATCGTCTGCCAGCGCTGGAGCCCTTCGTTCAGCTCCCGTACGTAGCCCCCGATGAGCGCCTGGGTCTCCTCGGCGGCGACCACGTCCGCGTACGAACGGTCCTCCATGCCCTGTTCCTTGGCCCAGGTCAGCAGGGCCGGGCCGTCGAGGGCGATGAGGGCGGTGCAGTAATTGCGGTCGGCGCCGTGCACCAGGATGTTGGAGACGTAGGGGCACACGGCCTTGAAGCGGCCCTCGATCTCGGCGGGGGCGATGTACTTGCCGCCGGATGTCTTGATCAGGTCCTTCTTCCGGTCGGTGATCCGCAGATAGCCGTCCGGGGAGAGCTCGCCGATGTCGCCGGTGTGGAACCAGCCGTCGGGCTCCAGGACCTCGCCGGTCTTCTCGGGCTGGCCGTGGTAGCCCTCCATGACGCCGGGGCTGCGCAGCAGGATCTCGCCGTCGTCGGCGATGCGCACCTCCGTTCCGGGCAGGGGCTTGCCGACCGTGCCGGTGCGGTAGGCCTCGCCGGGGTTGACGAGGTTGGCGGCGCTGGTCTCGGTGAGGCCGTAGCCCTCCAGGATGTGGATGCCCGCGCCGGCGAAGAAGTAGCCGATGTCGGGGGCGAGGGCGGAGGCGCCGGAGACGCAGGCGCGCAGCCGGCCGCCGAAGGCGTCGCGGATCTTGGCGTAGACGAGGGCGTCGGCGACGCGGTGCTTGGCGGCGAGGCCGAAGGGGACGGCCTTGCTGCCGGTGCGGCGGTAGTTGTCCTGGGAGACCTTGGCGTACTCGCGCGCGACCTCGGCGGCCCAGCGGAAGATCTTGTACTTGGCCGGGCCGCCCTCACGGGCCTTGGTCGCGACCCCGTTGTAGACCTTCTCGAAGATCCGGGGGACGGCGGCCATATAGGTGGGGCGGACGATCGGCAGGTTCTCCACGATCTTGTCGACCCGGCCGTCCACGGCGGTGATGTGCCCGACGCTGATGTGCCCGGCGGTGAGCACCTTGCCGAAGACGTGGGCGAGCGGCAGCCACAGGTACTGCACGTCGTCGGGACGGACGAGCTCGGTGGCCTGGATCGCGCGGGACATGTACGACCAGGCGTCGTGGCGCAGCCGTACGCCCTTGGGGCGGCCGGTGGTGCCGGAGGTGTAGATGAGGGTGGCGAGCTGCTCGGGGCGCAGGGCGGCGATGCGGTCCTTGACGGCCCGGGGGTGGCGCTCCAGGTGGGCGGTGCCGCGCTTCTCCAGGTCGGCGAGGGAGAGCACCCAGCCCTCCGGGTCGCCCTCGGCGGGGACGGCGTCGGCCGCGTCGATGACGACGACGTGGGCGAGGTGCGGGAGTTCGGAGCGGCGCAGCCGGGCCTTGGCCAGCTGGGCGGCGTCCTCGGCGATCAGGACCCGGCAGTCGGCGTCGGAGAGCATGAAGGCGGTCTCGTCGGCGTTGGTGCTCGGGTAGACGGGGGTGGTGGCGGTGCCCGCGCACATGATGCCGAGGTCGGCGAGGATCCAGTCCACCCGGGTGGAGGAGGCCAGCGCCACGCGCTCCTGGGGGAGGACGCCGAGGTCGATCAGGCCGGCGGCGATGGCGAAGACCCGGTCGGCGGCCTGCCGCCAGGTGAGCGAGGCCCAGGTGTCGGGGCCCTCGCCGGAGGGGGACGGCACGGGGTGGCGGTAGGCCTCCGCGTCCGGTGTGGCCTCGACCCGTTCGAGGAAGAGCGTCGCCACGGAGGGCGGCCTGTTCTCGATCAGAGCCTGTGTCTCGGTCACGGCATCCTCCGGGGTCCGGCTTCGTCGCTGGACTGCTTTCGTTGGCTTTCACCCTGGTGACCCGCGAGTAACCTCCGCGAGCAGTGATCAGACTAGAGCGGAAGGGCCTCTCGCGTAAGAGTGCGAGGGGCACGGTTTGAGCACCGGGCCGCTGGGGTGGTCCCACAAACGGCGACGTGCCCCGACCGGGGACCGGTCGGGGCACGTCACGCGCTGCACCGCGGGCGCGTGAGGGCTACTTCTTGCCCTTCTCGCCACTCTCGTCGCTGGACAGCACCGCGATGAAGGCCTCCTGGGGGACCTCCACGCTGCCGACCATCTTCATGCGCTTCTTGCCTTCCTTCTGCTTCTCCAGCAGCTTCCGCTTACGGGAGATGTCACCGCCGTAGCACTTGGCGAGGACGTCCTTGCGGATGGCGCGCACGGTCTCACGGGCGATGACCCGCGAGCCGATGGCGGCCTGGATCGGCACCTCGAAGTTCTGCCGGGGGATGAGCTCGCGCAGCTTGGCGACGAGACGGACGCCGTACGCGTACGCCTTGTCCTTGTGGGTGATCGCGGAGAACGCGTCGACCTTGTCGCCGTGCAGCAGGATGTCGACCTTGACCAGGTCGGCGGTCTGCTCGCCGGTGGGCTCGTAGTCGAGGGAGGCGTAGCCGCGGGTCTTGGACTTCAGCTGGTCGAAGAAGTCGAAGACGATCTCCGCGAGGGGCAGGGTGTAGCGCAGCTCGACCCGGTCCTCGGAGAGGTAGTCCATGCCCAGCATCGTGCCGCGGCGGGACTGGCAGAGCTCCATGATCGCGCCGACGAACTCGGTGGGCGCCAGCACGGTCGCCTTGACGACCGGCTCGTGGACCTCGGCGATCTTGCCCTCGGGGAACTCGCTCGGGTTGGTGACGACGTGCTCGGCGCCGTCCTCCATCCGCACGTTGTAGACCACGTTGGGGGCGGTGGCGATGAGGTCGAGGCCGAACTCGCGCTCCAGCCGCTCGCGGACCACGTCCAGGTGGAGCAGGCCGAGGAAGCCGACGCGGAAGCCGAAGCCGAGGGCGGCCGAGGTCTCCGGCTCGTAGACGAGCGCGGCGTCGTTGAGCTGGAGCTTGTCGAGGGCCTCGCGCAGCTCCGGGTAGTCCGAGCCGTCCAGCGGGTACAGGCCCGAGAACACCATCGGCTTGGGGTCCTTGTAGCCGCCCAGCGCCTCGGTGGCGCCGTTCTGCTGGGAGGTGATCGTGTCACCGACCTTGGACTGCCGCACGTCCTTCACACCGGTGATGATGTAGCCCACCTCGCCGACGCCGAGGCCGTCGGCGGGCGTCATCTCGGGCGAGGAGACGCCGATCTCCAGCAGCTCGTGGGTGGCGCCGGTCGACATCATCTTGATGCGCTCGCGCTTCTTGAGCTCACCGTCGACGACCCTGACGTAGGTGACCACGCCGCGGTAGGAGTCGTAGACCGAGTCGAAGATCATCGCGCGGGCCGGGGCGTCCTTGACGCCGACCGGGGCCGGGACCTGGGCGACGACCTTGTTGAGCAGCTCGTCGACGCCGACGCCGGTCTTCGCGGAGACCCGCAGCACGTCCTCGGGCTCGCAGCCGACCAGGTTGGCGAGCTCGGCGGCGAACTTCTCCGGCTGGGCGGCCGGCAGGTCGATCTTGTTGAGGACCGGGATGATCGTGAGGTCGTTCTCCATCGCCAGGTAGAGGTTGGCGAGGGTCTGGGCCTCGATGCCCTGGGCGGCGTCCACGAGGAGGATGCAGCCCTCGCACGCGGCCAGGGAGCGCGAGACCTCATAGGTGAAGTCCACGTGACCCGGCGTGTCGATCATGTTCAGGATGTGGGTCGAGCCCTCACCCTCGCCCTCGGTGGGCGCCCAGGGCAGCCGGACCGCCTGGGACTTGATCGTGATGCCGCGCTCGCGCTCGATGTCCATCCGGTCGAGGTACTGCGCGCGCATCTGCCGCTGGTCGACCACGCCGGTCAGCTGGAGCATCCGGTCGGCGAGCGTCGACTTGCCGTGGTCGATGTGCGCGATGATGCAGAAGTTACGGATCAGAGCCGGGTCGGTACGGCTCGGCTCGGGCACGTTGGCAGGGGTGGCGGGCACGCAGGATCCATTCGGTGACTTCGGCGCGGACGCGCCAGTCTCGGCGGGAGTCGGGTATACGACCCCACCATGGTCCCACGAGCGGCGGGTACGGTCCGGTTTGGGACGGCCGAGTGGCTGCTGGTAGCCTGGTGCACCGTGCCTGTCGTGCCCTCTACACGACGGGATCACATGGCCACCGGCCGCGTGATCACGCACTCATCGAAATCCAACGAACCTGAAAAGGCTCTTTTCGTGGCGAACATCAAGTCCCAGATCAAGCGGAACAAGACCAACGAGAAGGCGCGCCTGCGCAACAAGGCCGTCAAGTCCTCGGTCAAGACCGTTGTCCGCGCGGCCCGCGAGGCCATCGTCGCCGGTGACGCCGCCAAGGCCACCGCCGCCGTCGCCCTGGCCAGCAAGAAGCTCGACAAGGCCGTCAGCAAGGGTGTCCTGCACAAGAACGCCGCCGCCAACAAGAAGTCGGCGCTGGCCAAGCAGGTTGCCGGCCTCAAGGGCTGAAGAAGCCTTTCCGGGGCGTGAGCCCTGGAGCCTTGCCGGAACGGACCGAAGCGGCCCCTCTACCGCTCCGTTCCCGGCACCCCGCCGCGCTCGGTCGTTCGCCACGCGGGCGCGGCATGAGCCCTTTGGGCTCGTCTGAACGTTCCGGAGGCCCGCCTCCGCCCTTCCCCAGGGCGGAGGCGGGCCTCCGGGCATTTCCGGGGGCTCCCCCGGGGGTCTGATGTGGGCCGTCGGTCCTACGCGCGGGCGCGGGCGGCTCGGGCCACTGCTACGACCGCCTTCTCCAGGGCGTACTCGGGGTCGTCGCCGCCGCCCTTGACGCCGGCGTCGGCCTCGGCGATCGCGGTGAGGGCGGCCGCCACCCCGTCCGCGGACCAGCCGCGCATCTGCTGACGCACCCGGTCGATCTTCCACGGCGGCATGCCCAGCTCACGGGCGAGATCCCCGGGACGGGCCCCGCGCGGCGCGGAGGCGAGCTTGCCGATCGAGCGGACGCCCTGGGCCAGGGCGCTGGTGATCAGCACGGGGGCGACCCCCGTGGACATGGCCCAGCGCAGGGCCTCCAGGGCCTCGGCCGCCCGGCCCTCCACGGCACGGTCGGCGACGGTGAAGCTGGAGGCCTCCGCGCGGCCCGTGTAGTAGCGGGCGACGATGGACTCGTCGATGACGCCCTCGATGTCCGCGACGAGCTGCGCGCAGGCGCTCGCCAGCTCGCGCAGATCGCTGCCGATGGCGTCGACCAGGGCCTGGCAGGCCTCCGGCGTCGCGGAACGGCCCGTCGCTCGGAACTCGCCGCGCACGAACGCGAGCCGGTCCGCCGGCTTCGTCATCTTCGGGCAGGCCACCTCACGGGCCCCCGCCTTGCGGGCCGCGTCGAGCAGCCCCTTGCCCTTGGCGCCGCCCGCGTGGAGCAGCACCAGGGTGATCTCCTCGGCGGGCGCGCCGAGGTAGCCCTTCACGTCCTTGATCGTGTCCGCGGAGAGGTCCTGCGCATTGCGGACGATCACGACTTTGCGCTCGGCGAACAGGGACGGGCTGGTCAGCTCGGCCAGCGTGCCGGGCTGGAGCGCGTCGGGGGTGAGATCCCGGACGTCGGTGTCCGCGTCGGCCGCGCGGGCGGCCTTCACCACCTCCTGAACGGCGCGGTCGAGAAGGAGATCCTCCTGGCCCACGGCGATCGTCACGGGGGCGAGCAGGTCGTCGGTTGCAGTCTTCCTGGCCATCGTGACCAGCATCCCATGCGCCAGTGACAGACCCCGCCGAAAGCCGCCGGAGGCATACCGCACAATAAGCGGGTGACCAGCGCTTCTCCCTTCTCTTCCCAGACTTCCGACCCCGTACGGCACCTGCTGGTGCTGCCCGACCGCGACGCCGCCGAGGAGGCGGCCGAGGAAGCGGGCCGACGGTTCGTCCTCGACGACGACCCCCAGGTGGTCCGCGAGGCGCTCGCCGGCGAGGACGACGCCGAGGACGCCCAGTGGCTGGTCGTCATCGAAGACCCCGACGGCGAGCTCGACCGCGCCGCGCTGCGCGAACTCGCCGAGGAGTACGACGGCTGGACCGAGGTCGAGTAGACCCGGACCCTCGTGGGCCACGGCCGGGGAGGATCAGCTCCCCTGGCCCGCGCCCCTCGCCTCGGGTACCCGCTCCAGCTCCAGGCCGAAGTGCTCCTGGTAGGCGGCCGCCATCTCCCCTTCCGCCAGCGTCCGCTCCACGCGCCCGCCGGCATCCGTCGTCACGAGCGTGCGGCCGCTGATGGTGACCCGGCCGCCGTCCTCGGTGAGCCGGGAGCAGAGCACCGACTGCCCGAACGGCGACAGCGGCGAGGTCCGGTGCCACCAGTTGCCGGCCTCGAAGTCGGCCAGCGCCCGGGGGCGCCGCTCCAGGCGGTACTGCACCGCACCGTCCTTGCTGACGTCCAGGTCCCCCTCCTCCGTCTCGGCGATCCGGAACACCCCTCCGGCGTCCAGCTGGTCGCCGCGCTCGGTGAAGCTCAGCGGATGGTGACTGTTCCGGCCGAAGCCGACGTCCACCAGCCACTCCTCCCCCCGCCCGGGGCCGCCGTCCGTTCCGGTACCGGTCGTGACCAGCAGGGCCAGGTGGTCGAAGGGAATCCCGAACGTCCCGTCCGGCCCCATCACCCGTGCCGCCAGCAGCGTCACCCCATAGCCCAGCGCCGTCAGCAGCTCCGCGAACGCGCCGTTGATCTCGTAGCAGTAACCTCCCCTCCGCCTGCCCACGACCTTGTCCACCAAGGCCCCGCCCTCCAGCACGATCTCCTCACCGAGGTGGATCGAGAGGTTCTCGAAGGGCACCGCCACCAGATGGCGGAACTGTAGATCCCGCAGCGCCTCCAGGGTGGGGGCGGCCGGGCGGGGGGCGTCGATGTGACGGAGATAGGCGTCGATGTCCGCTGCGTGCATGACTCCGTTATCCCCCGGGCGGGGAGAGCACCGCATCGGTCCACGGACCTAGATCGTCTCGGTCTTTCCGCCGGGCGGCCTCGTCTCCTTTCCGACCTTCTCGTCCTTCTCTCCGTGACGGCTACAGGGCCGCCGGTCCCGCCGGTCCCGTCCGTGACGGCCACCGGTCCGTCGGTGTCGGTGCGCAGGACCGCCGCCCCCAGCTCCCGCAGCGCGCCGATCGTCCGGGCCGCCGGATGGCCGTAGGGGTTGCCGGCGCCCACGGAGATCACCGCCAGCCGGGGGTGGAGCCCACGCGTCAGCCGGGCGTCCTGATAGGCGGAACCGTGGTGGGCGACCTTGAGGACATCCACCTGTGGGAGGCCGGGGTGCGTCTCCCACAGCTCCTGCTGGGCGGGCGGTTCGAGGTCCCCGAGCAGCAGGAGGGTGAGCCCGCCCGTGCGGACGAGGAGGACGACGCTGGCGTCGTTGGGCCCCTCCTCCGCCACGGCGGACGTCCCGGCCGGCGGCGGCCACAGCACCTCCCACGACAGCCCGCCCACGCTCCGCCGCTCCCCCGGCACCGCCTCCACGACCGGCACACCCGCCCGCCGCGCCTCCCGCCGCACGAACGCCGCCTGGCCTTCCGGCAGGGCGTAAGGGGTCGTCTCGATCGCCCCCACCGCGCGACCGCGCAGCACCCCCGGCAGGCCGTCGACGTGATCGGCGTGGAAGTGGCTCAACAACAGCATCGGCACCTCGTCGACACCCAGCCGCCGCAGACAGCGGTCGACGGCTCTCGGCTCGGGCCCGGCGTCGACGAGCACCGCGCTGTGCGGGCGTCCGGTGGCGAGCACCAGCGCGTCCCCTTGGCCGACATCGCACGCCACCATCCGCCAGTCCGGCGGGGGCCATCCGGTGAGGCCCCTCGTCAGGGGCGCCGGGCGGACCACGGCCAGCAGCAGGACCAGCGCGCACGCCCCGCAGACCCACGGGCCGCGCAGCACCCGCCCCGCGACCAGCAGAAGGACCACCGTCGCCGCCGCCAGCCACAGCCCGCCGGCCCAGCCGCCGGGCCAGTCCAGCTCGGCGCCGGGCAGCCCCGCACCGGTCCGGGCGACGGTCGCCGTCCACCGCGCCGGCCAGCCCGCCAGCCAGGCGAGTCCCCCGGCGAGCTGCGGCACGAGCGGGGCGGCGGCGAGCGCGGCGAACCCGAGGACCGTGGCGGGCGCGACCGCAGGCTCGGCGAGCAGATTGCACGGCACCGCCACCAGGCTCACCCGCGCCGCCAGCACCACGATCACCGGCGCGCACACCGCCTGCGCCGCGCCCGCAGCCGCGAGGGCCTCCGCGATCCGGGGCGGCACCCCGCGCCGCCGCAGGCCCGCCGCCCAGCGCGGAGCGAGGGTCAGCAGGGCGCCGGTGGCCAGGACCGAAAGCAGAAACCCGTAGCCCCGCGCCAGCCACGGATCGTAGAGGACGAGCAGGAGCACGGCCCCCGCCAGCGCGGGCAACAGGCCGCGACGACGGCCCGTCCCGACGGCCAGCAGAGTGATCAGCCCGCACGCGGCTGCCCGCAGCACACTCGGCTCGGGACGGCACACCACCACGAAACCGAGCGCCAGCCCGCCGCCCAGCACCGCCGTCAGCCGCAGCGGGATCCCCAACCGGGCCGCCAGTCCACGGCGCTCGGCACGCGAGGCGAGATGCGGCGGCCCGATGAGCACGGCCAGCAGCACCGCCAGGTTTCCCCCGGACACGGCGAGGAGATGCGTCAGATCCGTGGCTCGAAAGGCCTCTTCGAGGTCGGAGGGGACGCGCGAGGTGTCCCCGACGACCAGGCCGGGCAGCAGCGCCCGGGCATCCGGCGCCAGCCCGTCGGCCGCCTCCCGCAGCCCGGCGCGCAACCGCCCCGCCACCCGCTGCACCACGGACGGCCCCGCGACGATCCGTGGCGGGCCGCTGTCACCGACCCGGACGACGGCCGCGACGCGGTCACCCGACCGGGAGGGCGGCAAGAACCGGCCATCCACCCTGAGTTCGGTGGAGGGCAGCAGCCCCAGCCAGGACTGATGGGCCATCAGCAACACCGGCGTACGGACCGCTGTCGTCACCCCGCGTGCGGTGGTCACACAGGTCGCCTCGGCCTCCACCACGACGGCGGGCGCCGCCCGGACCGAGCCCCGCACCCGTGGCCGGGTCGGCCTCGGGTCCCCGGTCAACGTCACCTCGACGGTCGCCTCGGCATGCCGCCGCGCCAACTCCGGCACCGGCCCGCGCCGGGTGTCGGCCCCCGCCAACCCACCGACGGCCGCCCCTGCGGCGGCACACAGCAACACAGCCGCCACCGCGCCGGCCGCCCCGGCCCCGGTCGCTCCCCCGCCGCCGCCCCTGGCGCCCCGGCGCGCAGCCGCCACCAGCAGCAGTGCGCAGGACACGAGCACCGCCGTCCCGCAGGCGACGGCAACCGCGCGGCCCTCCGCCGTCAGGGCGGCCGCCGCGGCGGCCCACGCCGCGAGTGCGGGCCCGACCAGCCGCAGGTCGGCCGGGGCGGCCTCCCCACCCCCTCCCGCCGGAGGGGCGCCCGTATCGGCGACAGCGGCCCGCGTCATGGCTGGACCAGCGGCTTGAGGTCCGTGAAGCGGCGGGCGCCGATGCCGTTGACATGGCGGAGGTCGGAGACCGAGCGGAAGCCCCCGTGCTGGGTGCGGTACTCGAGGATGTGCTGTGCGAGGACCGGACCCACGCCGGGGAGGGCGTCGAGCTGTTCGAGCGTCGCGGAGTTGAGACTGACCGGCCCGGCTGCGCCGGTAAGCCCGGCGGCGGCGCCCGGGGCCGATGCCGGCACTCCCGGCGCTGGGCCTCCCGGCGCGGGGCCGGCGCCCACCACGATCAGCTCCCCGTCCATCAGCACGCGCGCCCGGTTGAGCCCCGCCGTGTCCACTCCCGGCCGCGCTCCTCCGGCGGCCTCCAGCGCGTCCTCGACCCGTGAGCCCGGCGGCAGTCGCTGAACCCCGGGGCGCCGCACCTTGCCCGTCACGTCCACCACCAGGCTCCGGGCCGACGGGCTGGGGCCAGGCGCCGGCGGACCAGGGACGGCTCCCACCGGCGGCGACGCCGCGACCGGCCCCTCGCGCGCCGGCGCCCGGACCGTCCGTGGGCGCCCCGCCCAGAAGTGGTACGCGCCCAAAGCGACCGCCGCGACCAGCACGGCCGTCAGTGCCGCGAGCGTCCTCGGCGCGATGCCGCATCGCAACCGCACCCACAAAGGCAGCCGGTCTCCCAGCGCGGCCATCACCCCACTCAGGCCCAGCCGCCCTCGCGGGCGCGCGGCGCCGGAGCCGACCCCGGGATCGGCCGCCGCACGGTCGCGCAGCGAGCCGAGGCCCAGGTCGAGAGTAGTGACGGTACGTGTCGGAGAGGGCGCGAATGAAGTCATGCCGTCACGCTAGGTGACGCCGCCCGATCCTGTCCGGAGGTCTCAATTCCTGTGGATTACCGGCCGGTTGTGGAAAAGTCCGTCACTCGTCAGAGGACTCTCACCTCGCCGAGACCACCACGCCCAGCAGCCCCGGCCCCGTGTGCGCCCCGATGACCGCGCCGACCTCGCTCACATGGAGCTCCGCCAGCCCCGGCACCCGCTCCCGCAGCCGTTCCGCGAGCAGCTCGGCCCGCTCCGGGGCGGCCAGGTGATGCACCGCGACGTCGACCGGCGCGGCACCCGCGCGCTCGACGACGATCTCCTCCAGCCTGGCGATCGCCTTCGACGCCGTACGGACCTTCTCCCTCAGCTCGATACGGCCCCCGTCCAGCTGGAGCAGCGGTTTGACGGCGAGCGCCGAGCCGAGCAGCGCCTGGGCGGCGCCGATGCGTCCACCGCGGCGCAGGTAGTCGAGGGTGTCGACGTAGAAGTAGGCGGCCGTGCCCTGCGCGCGCTTCTCCGCGGCGGCCACCGCCTCGTCGAGCGTGCCGCCCGCCTCGGCGGTGTCGGCGGCGGCGAGGGCGCAGAAGCCGAGGGCCATCGCGACCATGCCGGTGTCCACGACCCGTACCGGCACCGGCGCCTCCTTCGCCGCGAGGACCGCGGCGTCGTAGGTGCCCGAGAACTCGGAGGAGAGGTGGAGGGAGACGATGCCGTCGGCACCGGCCTCGGCGGCGGCGCGGTAGGCGGCCGCGAAGACCTCGGGGGCGGGGCGCGAGGTGGTCACCGGACGGCGTTTCTGAAGGGCCTGGGCGACCGACCGGGCCGAGATCTCGGTGCCCTCCTCCAGCGCCTCGTCGCCCAGGACCACTGTCAGCGGTACGGCGACGATGTCGTGCCGCTCCATCGCCCGAGCGGGCAGGTAGGCCGTGGAATCAGTGATGATCGCGACATGGCGGGACATGCCCCGGAGGTTACCCGCCGGGCCGCCGCCACGGCAGTGCGGGCCCCGGACCGCTTGATCGTTTCCGCTGGTCAGGGCCGCTTCGCTCAGGCGGGGCTTTCCGGACGCTTGACCTTCTCCCATGTGTACCCCCACTGCCGGGAGGCATCCCTGCCGCTTATCGCGGGTCGCTCCGCCTTGGCCGCCGCACCCTTCGATTCCGCAGCCTTGGCCTCCGCGCCCTTCGCCTCCCCGCCGCCGGCCTCCGCGCCCTTGCTCTCCTCCCCCGCACCGGCGTCGTCGGACTCCCAGTGGCGGAGCGCGCCCGTCTCCATGCGGATCTGCTCGCTCAGCAGCGACAGTTCGTCACCGGAGAACTGCCGGGCCCGGTCCTGGGCGGCGAAGCGCAGCGAGTCGGCGGAGTGGGTGATCTGTTTGGTGCGCTCCCGCAGGTCGGGCAGGCAGGCGGCGAGACGCTCCCGGTCGGGCTCGGTCTCCAGCTTGCGCAGGTCGTCGTCGAGCTCGCGGCCGTGCGCGCTGAGGCGGTCGAAAAGGGCCAGGGACTCGGTGAGGGAGGCGTCGTCCTTCCGGCCCTCCCGCAGCACTTCCTGGGTGGCGCGCATCGACGTCCGCAGCGAGAGGCGCAGCTCGGCGACCTCGCCCGCCGGGCCGGCCTGGGTGAACTGCCGGGCCTTGAGCCGGGTGTCCTCGACCGTGCGCCGGGCCTGGGTGACCGCCTGGTCGACGCCGCGTTTGACGGTCCGGACCGCCTTGACCGTGGCGATGACCGCCAGCGCCACGACGAGCGCACAGATCAAGGCGATGATCACGGCCGCGGCTACCATACGCGCTCCTCAGCAAGCGGGACCCAAGCGGGACACTCGGCGAGCCCCGGGGGCCCGTCGGCGGGACGGCCCCCGCCACCTCTCCACCGTAAACGCAACGGGCAGGCCGCGGGTTCCTTCGGAACCCCCAACCTGCCCGTAGGGACAAACCCCTAGCGCCCGCCCCGAGGCATTACGCCGGGACGATGTTCACCAGCTTCGGCGCCCGCACGATGACCTTGCGGATGCCCGCGCCGCCCAGCGCGGCGACGACCGCCGGGTCGGCCAGCGCGACCTTCTCCAGCTCCTCGTCGGAGATCGACGGGGCGACCTCCAGACGGGCCTTGACCTTGCCCTTGATCTGGACGACGCAGGTCACGGCCTCGTCGACCAGGTAGGCCGGGTCGGCGGCGGGGAAGTCCGCGTGGACGACCGAGCCCTCGTGGCCGAGCTTGCGCCACAGCTCCTCGGCGATGTGCGGGGCGAGCGGCGCGATCAGCAGCACCAGGCCCTCGGCGACCGTGCGCGGCACCTCGGGCAGCTTGGTGACGAGGTTGTTCAGCTCGGTCACCTTGGCGATGGCGGTGTTGAAGCGCAGGTTCGCCATGTCCTGGCCGACGCCGTCGATCGCCTTGTGGAGGGCGCGCTGCGTCGCCTCGTCGGGCGCGGCGTCGACGACCGTGACCTCGCCGGTGTTCTCGTCGACGACGTTGCGCCACAGGCGCTGGAGCAGCCGGTACTGGCCGACGACGGCGCGGGTGTCCCACGGGCGGGAGACGTCCAGCGGGCCCATCGCCATCTCGTACAGGCGCAGGGTGTCGGCGCCGTACTCGACGCAGATCTCGTCCGGGGTGACGGCGTTCTTCAGGGACTTGCCCATCTTGCCGAGCAGCCGGCTGACCTTGCCGCCCTCGTAGTAGAACGCGCCGCCCTGCTCCTCCACCTCGGCGGCGGGCACCGCGATGCCGCGCGCGTCACGGTAGACGTACGCCTGGATCATGCCCTGGTTGTAGAGCTTGTGGAACGGCTCGGCCGAGGAGATGTGGCCCAGGTCGAAGAGGACCTTCGACCAGAAGCGGGCGTACAGCAGGTGGAGCACGGCGTGCTCGGCACCGCCGACGTACAGGTCGACGCCGCCCAGCGGCTGGCCCTCGCGCGGGCCCATCCAGTAGCGCTCGGCGTCGGCGGAGACCAGCTGCTCGTCGTTGCGCGGGTCCAGGTAGCGCAGCTCGTACCAGCAGGAACCGGCCCAGTTGGGCATGGTGTTGGTCTCGCGGCGGTACGTCTTCGGCCCGTCGCCCAGGTCCAGCTCGACGTTGACCCAGTCCTGGTTGCGGGAGAGCGGGGTCTCCGGGGAGGTGTCCGCGTCGTCCGCGTCGAAGGTGCGCGGGGTGTAGTCGTCGACCTCGGGCAGCTCCAGCGGGAGCATCGACTCGGGCAGCGCGTGGGCGACGCCGTTCTCGTCGTAGACGATCGGGAAGGGCTCGCCCCAGTAGCGCTGGCGGCTGAAGAGCCAGTCGCGCAGGCGGAAGTTGATGGTGCCCTCGCCGATGCCGCGCGCCTCCAGGTGGGCGATCACGGTGCGCTTGGCCTCGTCGATCTGCATGCCGTTGAGGTCGAGCTCGGCGTTGGCCGAGTTGATGGCCGGGCCCTGGCCGTTGTAGGCCTCGCCCTCCCAGCCCTCGGGCGGCTGGACGGTGCGGACGATCGGCAGCTCGAAGACGGTGGCGAACTCCCAGTCGCGCTCGTCCTGGCCGGGGACGGCCATGATCGCGCCGGTGCCGTAGCCCATCAGGACGTAGTCGGCGACGAAGACGGGGACGCGCTCGCCGGTGACCGGGTTGAGGGCGTAGGCGCCGGTGAAGACGCCGGTCTTGTCCTTGCCCTCGGTCTGCCGCTCGACGTCGGTCTTGGACTGCGCCTGCTTGCGGTAGGCGGCGACGGCCTCGGCCGGGGTGCCCGCGCCGGCGGTCCAGACGTCCTTGGTGCCCTCGGGCCACTCGGCGGGCACGATCGTGTCGATCAGGTCGTGCTCGGGGGCCAGCACCATGTAGGTGGCGCCGAAGAGGGTGTCGGGGCGGGTGGTGAAGACGGTGATCTTCCGGGCCTCGTGGCCGTCGACCTGGAAGTCGACGCGCGCGCCCTCGCTGCGGCCGATCCAGTTGCGCTGCTGGAGCTTGATGGCCTCGGGCCAGTCCAGGGCGTCCAGGTCGTCGATCAGGCGGTCCGCGTAGGCGGTGATCCGCATGTTCCACTGGCGCAGCTTGGACTTGAAGACGGGGAAGTTGCCGCGCTCGGAGCGGCCGTCGGCGGTGACCTCCTCGTTGGCCAGCACGGTGCCCAGGCCGGGGCACCAGTTGACGGGCGCGTCGGAGGCGTAGGCCAGGCGGTAGCCGCCCAGCAGCTCGTCACGCTCGACGGCGTTCAGCTCGCTCCAGGCGCGGCCGCCGGGGATCTCACGCCGGCCGCCCTCGAACTCGGCGACGAGCTCGGCGATCGGGCGGGCCTTCTTGGCCTCGGGGTCGTACCAGGAGTTGAAGATCTGGAGGAAGATCCACTGGGTCCACTTGTAGTACTCCGGCTCGATCGTCGCGAACGAGCGGCGCTTGTCGTGGCCCAGGCCCAGCCGGCGCAGCTGGGCCTTCATGTTCTCGATGTTCGCCTCGGTGGAGACCCGGGGGTGGGTGCCGGTCTGCACGGCGTACTGCTCGGCGGGCAGGCCGAAGGCGTCGAAGCCGAGGGTGTGGAGGACGTTGTGGCCCGTCATGCGGTGGTAGCGCGCGTAGACGTCCGTGGCGATGTAGCCCAGGGGGTGGCCGACGTGGAGGCCCGCGCCCGAGGGGTACGGGAACATGTCCATGATGAACTTCTTGGGGCGGGCGACGACGGCCTCGTCGCCGGCCAGCTCACCGCTGGGGTTGGGCGCGGCGTACGTACCGTTCGCGTCCCAGAAGTCCTGCCAGCGCGCCTCGATGTCAGCGGCCAGCGCGGCCGTGTAGCGGTGCGGGGCGGCCACCTCGGCGGCGGTGGGGGTCTCGCTCATCGTCCTCAAAGCTCCATCGATCGTCGTCTGTCGCCTGTCCGCTCGCGGTCCGGAGCCATAGGGCCCGGGGCCGCAAATGAAAAAACCCCTCGCACAGGAGGGGATGCCGCGCCGATGCCGGTCCGGACCGCCGAAGGGTCGGCGGTCACCTGCCGGTGCTTGATCAGCGCGGCTCGCTAAGCAGAAGGCGTACGGCACGCATGGGGTCAGGTTACCCCAGCGGGCCCGGGGCCCGCACCGAAGCACGGCGCGGGCCCCGGGGGGCTCGGCGAGGGCCGAGCGAGGGGTCAGGCGGGGGTCAGCGGCGCTGACCGGGCACGTACGAGGTCACGTAGCCGTCGGCCGGGGTGCCGACGCCGGTGACGTTGTCGTAGCCGACGGTCGCGGAGAGTGAGCTGTCGCCGCCCAGGCTGCGCAGCGAGGTGAGCAGGCCGCCCTTGGCGTCCACGCCGTTGGCGAAGTCGACGCGGACGTCGGCGATGCTGCGGCCCTGGCCGAGCGGGTGGTCGGTGACGTCGTGGTAGGCGCCGGTGCCGTAGCGGTCGTAGATGGCCGGGTTGGCGAAGCCGATCGGGACGCCGTGCCGGGCCTGCTGGGCCAGCGCCTGGACGCCCGCGATCACGGGCGCGGCGAGGGAGGTGCCGCCGATGCGGTACTCGTCGTACTTCACCGAACCGTCGGGGAAGGTCTGCGTCTGGCCGACGAGGAAGCCGGTGGTGGAGTCGGCGACGGCCGCGATGTCGGGGCCGACGCGCATCGGCTTGTCGGTGCCGTTCGACTTCGCCAGCGTGTCGGGGACGACGCCGCGCTGGTAGAAGGGCTGCTCGAAGACCTTGCTGGTGCCGCCGCCGGCGCCGCCGGTGAAGGCGCCGGGCATGCCCTCCCAGGTCAGGCCGTCCTTGGACAGCGCGGCCTTGTGGGTGCCCCAGCCGGTCTCCCACAGGTACTTGTCGCCCTTGCCGACGGCCAGGGAGGTGCCGCCCACGGAGGTGACCCACGGGGAGTTGGCGGGCGTGTCGACCTGCTTCACACCGTGCTTGGCGACGTTGTCGCCGTCGTCGCCGGAGGAGAAGTAGAAGCCGATGCCCTCGACGGCGCCCTTCTGGAAGACCTGGTCGTAGGCGGCGGCCACGTCCGGGGACTCGTTGGCCTCGACGTCGCCCCAGGAGTTGGAGACGATGTCGGCCAGCCGGTTGTCGACGATCTTGTGCAGGGAGTCGATCAGGTCGTCGTCCTGGCAGGAGGAGCCGGCGACGTAGACGATGTTCGCGTCGGGGGCGACGGCGTGCACGGCCTCGACGTCGAGGGTCTCCTCGCCGTACCAGCCGGCCGCGTCGCACTCCTTGGGGTCGGCGTGCGTCCAGGCGGCGGGCAGCACCTGGGAGTACTGGCCCTTGCGGTAGGCCTTGTCGCCGTTGCGCTTGGCGTACTGCTGGATGTCGGCGGCGATCGTCGGGGAGGCGTAGGCGTCGGTGATGGCGACCGTCACGCCCTTGCCGGTGAAGTTCTTCGCCCCGTAGACGGCGCGCAGCTGCTTTCCGGTGTAGCCCTTGATGGCGTACGGGGCGTGGTCGCCGTACGCGGAGGGGAGGCCGGTGTTGACGTTCGAGCCGTAGTACGTGGAGAACGGGCCGGCGTTGCGGAAGCCGGAGCTCGGGCCGGGCAGCGTGTCGCGGTGGTGGGTCAGGCGCGGGGCGTTGTTCAGGCCCACGACGGTCAGGACGGCGCCGTCGAGGGCGGCCGGGACGGAGGCGTTCCGCGCCGGGGCGTGGTAGGTCTTCCCGTCCTTGACGTAGTTGTGGAGCTCGGTGCCGAACGCCTTCTGGGCGGCGGCCGCGTCACCGGTCACGGTGACGTAGTGGTCGTTGACGCCGGTCACCGTCAGGCCGGAGGACTTCAGCCAGCCGGTGACCTGGGCTATCTGGCCCTTGGTCGCGCCGAAACGTTCCTTCGACTGCTGAGCCGTCAAGTACTTGCCGTACGAGGCCGACTTCGGGTCCGAGACGGCGCGCGCGTACGCGGCCAGGCCCTTGGCGTCACGGCCGGCGAGGTAGACCCGGGCGGTGACGGCCTTCTGCTCCGGAACGGCGCCCTGGTCGGCACTGGGCGTCGCCCACAGCGGCTTGGTGCCCGCCAGCGACTGGCGGTCGTGCGGGCCGGAGTCGGCGTGGGCCGCGGGCACGCCGAGCGCGAGCGCTCCGGCGACCAGCGGCAGGGCCGCCGTCAGGGACAGGGCGGCGCGCGCTCTGGAACGGTGGCTTGGACGGCGTGAAGTCAAGGAAAACCCCCTGCGATGCGAATGGTCGGCCACACTCTGACCGATAAACCGTTCACTCAGGGGACATGCGTTCACCAAGAAGTGATCAAGGGAGAACCACGAGCACGCAATCAAATCGCCTGCGAGGGTGGTTTGTTGGGAAAGCGGCGGCTTACGGATCGAACTTGCGCCGAACGAACAGACGTTAGCAGCGGTGGTCCGTCGCGCACCGGGGTTGCGCGAAGCGGGCCGCGCGGGCCGGTTCGCTGCCTAGCCTGCCGGGGCATGGACCTCCACCGCTTCCCCGACCAGGCCGGCGGCGTGCTCGCTCTGGTCTCGCTCACCGCGACCGTCGTCTGGGGGCTCGTCGCCGCCGACCGCCTGGCCCTCGGCCCGTGCGGCCGGCTGCTCGCCCAGGCCGTGCACCGGGCCCTCGCCGTCGGCGCGCTCGGCTTCCTCCTCGTGCACGTAGGCGTCAAGGTCGCCGAAGCGCACGCCTCCACGACCGCCGCCCTGATCCCCTTCGCCTCCGGCATCGGCGGGCGCGCCGGACTGATCGGGCTCGGCTCGCTCGCGGGCTATCTGCTGGTGCTCGCCGCCGCGACCGGCGTCCTGCGCAGCGTCTTCGCCGGGCGGGGGCGCGCGGCGGCGCGGCGCTGGCGGGTGCTCCACGCGAGCGCGTACGGGGCGTGGTGCACGGCGCTGCTCCACGGGTTGAACGCGGGGCGGGAGGCGGCGGAGTGGGTGACGGGGTGTTATGTGGGGTGTTTGGTGGGCGTCGCCTTGGCGTTGGTTCTGCGGCGTTTCGGGGTGCCTCAGTTGCTGCGGCTCGTCGTACGCCGACGGTCGGTGGGGGCTCACGCGGCGGGGAGGATGCCCCAGTCCCGCCCCTTCACCGTTTCCCAGGGGCTCCGCCCCCGGACCCCCGCTCCTCAAACGCCGGAGGGGCTGAATGCATCGCGTGGACGGGCTGAGCTGACATGAGCCTCCTCCCCGAGCTCCCCGACGTGCTCGTTCTCGGGTTGCCACGGCTGACCGCCGGGTTCGACGACTTCGCGCGGCTGGATCGGCGCGCCCATCTGGCCGTGCACGGCTCCGTGCCGCGTCTCACCGAGGACGAGCTGACGCGGCTGGCCGAGGCCGTCGCGTTGCGCGGCCGGGGTGGGGCCGGGTTTCCGTTCGCGCAGAAGGTGCGGGCGGTGGGCGGGGCCGCGCGGCGGCGTGGGACGCGGCCTGTGGTGGTGGTCAACGGGTGCGAGGGCGAACCCGCGTGCCGCAAGGACGCGGTGCTGCTCAGGCGCGCCCCGCACCTCGTGCTGGACGGCGCGCTGCTCGCCGCCGAGGCACTCGGCGCCCGGACGCTCGTGATCGGGGTGACCCGTACGGGCACGGAGGCGTCCGTGCGGGAGGCGCTCGGCGAGCGCGGTCTGTCCGACCGGCGCGGGCGGGCTGTGCGCGCCCGGGTCGTACGCCTCCCCGAGCGCATGGTCTCCGGGGAGTCCTCCGCGCTCCTGCGCGCCGCGAGTGGTGGCCCCGCGCTCCCGCCGGGACGGCGCGGCCACGCCACGACGGCCGGGCTGGGCGGCCTGCCGACGCTGCTGTCCAACACCGAGACGTACGCCCAACTCGCCCTCGCCGCCCGGCTCGGCGCCCCCCGCTACGCCTCGACCGGCACCCCGGACGAGCCGGGCACCGTCCTGCTCACCGTCTCCGGCGCGGTGCCGTTCCCACGCGTCGTCGAGGCCCCCGGCGGGGTGGCGCTGTCGTACGTCCTCGCCCAGTGCGGCGCCGCCGCGCCGCAGGGCGTGCTGGTCGGCGGCTATCACGGCGGCTGGCTGGACGCGGCCGCCGCTGCCCAGACGGCCCTCTCCAGGGACGCCCTCGCCGCTCACGGCGCGACCCTGGGCGCCGGGGCGGTGCTGCCGCTGTCCGGCGACACCTGTCCGCTGGGCGAGGCGGTACGGGCGGCGCACTGGCTGGCGGCCGAGTCGGCGGGGCAGTGCGGCCCGTGCCGGCTGGGCCTGCCGACGCTGGCCGGGGCCCTGGCGGACGTGGTGGCCGGGGGCGGGCGCGGCGCCCTGGAGGCCGTACGGGAGGCGGCGGGGGCCGTCCGGGGGCGGGGGGCGTGCGGGCATCCGGACGGGGCGGCGCGCTTCGCACTGAGCGCGCTGGCGGCCTTCACGGACGATCTGGCCGCGCACGTCCTGGGCGGCGGCTGCGGGCGCCCCACGGCCGGGCTGCTGCCGCTGCCCGGGGGCGGGAACACGGAACCGGGGAACGCGGCCGGAAAGCGGCTCGCGGTGGACTGGACGCTGTGCGAGGGACACGGCCTGTGCGCGGGGCTGCTGCCCGAGCTCGTACGGATGGGCCCAGACGGTTTTCCGGCGCTCGCGGACGCCGGGGTGCCCGGACATCTGCGGGGGCGCGCACAGCGGGCCGTACGCCGCTGCCCCGCGCTGGCGCTGCGTCTCGACGGCCCCGGCCCCTGAGTGCATATAAACGCCGAGAGGGCCGTCCTCGCGGACGACCCTCTCAACCACTGTGGAGCTAAGGAGAATTGAACTCCTGACCTCCTGCATGCCATGCAGGCGCTCTACCAACTGAGCTATAGCCCCTTGTTTTGTTTTCCGCCCGGGTTTTCCTCGCGGTCTCCCTGGCGACACGGATTACATTACACGGACCTCCCCCCCATCTGCCAAATCGGTTCATCGGGCATCCCACAACGCCCCGGTATGACCGATTTTCACGCGGTGACGAAGGAGTAGAACCGCTTGAGGGCACAGTGCTCGTCGAGCAGTCGTCCGTAGATCGGCTCGCCCTCGAGCTCCCGGTAGGTCTCGATAGGGTCGCCTTTTATGATCAGCGCCCGCGCGCACTCCACGCACCAGTACTGGTATGCGGAGTTGAGCGGCTCCATGTCGCGGACGATCGGCGTGCCGCTGCCGCACCAGTCGCACTTCCGGCTGTGAGCACCCATGACCGCGCTCCTCCCCTCCCCCTCGGCCCCGCTCGCTCCCGGGTGTCCGATTCTGCCACGGGACCGCGCCGGAACAGCAACAATCCCGCCTCCCCGGGAGGGGAGACGGGATCGTCGTAACTGTGGAGCTAAGGAGAATTGAACTCCTGACCTCCTGCATGCCATGCAGGCGCTCTACCAACTGAGCTATAGCCCCGCTGTTCTCGGTTTCCCCGGAGGTTTTCCCCCGCGTTCCCCGCGAACAAGAAGAACTTTAGCCTGTGACCTGCCCAGATGTGAAATCGAGCCCCGGTGGCCCCACGACTGGCCACGACTGGCACCTCGACGGCCCCGGCGGGCGCGTCACTCGCCGCTCAGTCGTCGTCGCCGAGCACCGGCTCGGGCAGCGTCCCGGCGTTGTGCTCCAGCAGCCGCCAGCCGCGCGCACCCTCGCCCAGCACGGACCAGCAGCAGTTGGAGAGGCCGCCCAGCGCCTCCCACGAGCGGGCCTCCAGGCCCAGCAGCCGGCCGATGGTGGTGCGGATCGTGCCGCCGTGGCTGACCACGACGAGCGTGCCGCCGTCGGGGAGCTTCTCGGCATGCGACAGCACGACCGGCGCCGCCCGGTCGGCGACCTCGGTCTCCAGCTCGCCGCCGCCGCGCCGCACGGGCTCGCCGCGCTTCCACGCCGCGTACTGCTCGCCGTAGCGCTCGGCGATCTCCTCGTGGGTCAGCCCCTGCCAGGCGCCCGCGTAGGTCTCCCGCAGCTCGGCGTGGTGGGTGACCGTGAGGCCCGTGACGGCCGCCAGCTCGGCCGCCGTGGCCTTGGCGCGGCCCAGGTCGGAGGCGACGATCGCGTCGGGCCGCAGCGCGGCCAGCAGCCGGGCGGACCGGCGCGCCTGGGCGACACCGGTGCCGGTCAGCTCGATGTCCGTGGTGCCCTGGAAACGGCGCTCCACGTTCCACGCGGTCTGGCCGTGCCGCCACAGCACGAGCCGGCGGCCCCGGCCGCCAGGGCGGCCGTTCAGCTCAGGTCTCCGTCCAGGTCGCCGCCGGCGGCCTGGTCACGGGCGTGCTCCTCGGCCTTGCCGCGGGTGGCGACGGCGTCGGCGGGCAGCTCGATCTCCGGGCAGTCCTTCCACAGCCGCTCCAGGGCGTAGAAGACGCGCTCCTCGCTGTGCTGGACGTGCACGACGATGTCGACGTAGTCCAGGAGCACCCAGCGGGCGTCGCGGTCGCCCTCGCGGCGCACCGGCTTGGCGCCGAGCTCCTTGAGCAGCCGCTCCTCGATCTCGTCGACGATCGACTTGACCTGGCGGTCGTTGGGGGCCGAGGCCAGCAGGAAGGCGTCGGTGATCGACAGTACGTCGCTGACGTCATAGGCGATGACATCGTGCGCGAGCTTGTCGGCGGCAGCCTGGGCGGCGGCCTGGATGAGCTCGATGGAGCGGTCCGTGGCGGTCACAAGCCATGCTTTCGTAAAGAGGGTCAGTACGTCTCAAGGGTCTCACGACCCGCCGACGGCCCTCCCGGCCTTTTCCGCCGCGTCCTCCACGCCCGGACGCCTTCCCCTCAGCCCTTGTAGTCCTTGCCCAGGACCACGGCGACGTCCGCGTTGCCCGCCCCCGTGTCCTTGCGCACGGCCTTCTCCGGCAGGCCCAGCGTCCTGGCGACCTCCTTGGCCTCGGCTGCCCGGGCGTCGTCCGCGTAGGTCACCGAGGAGGCCGCCTCCGCCGTGCCCGGGGCGCCGCCGTCGACGTAGGTGTAGCCGCCGTTGACCAGCGCCACCTGCGCCGTTCCGGACGCGGCGGCCGACCCTGTGGCGTTCTTCACGCTCACCCGGGGCGGCGCGCCCTTGGCGGTGGCGCGCACCGTGCCGCCGAGGACGTCCTTGACCATGGTGTCGGCCGCCTGGCCACCGAGCGCCCCGTCCGCCTTCACGGGCAGGACGGAGGTGGCGTACGAGCCCTCCTTGGCCTTCTCGGCGAGGTGGGCCAGGGAGGCGCCGAGCTGCTGGACGGAGAGCGAGGGGTCGGGGATCTGGGCCAGGGAATCGACGGTCGTGGTAGCCGCCTGCGGGTCAGTGGACATCTTCCGCAGCACCGCCTGCATGACCTGGCCGAACCGGGCCAGCTGCCGGCCCTGGTCCTCGCCGGTGGCCCGGTACGTGGCGTAGCCGACCGCGGCCCGGCCGCCGAGGGTCTTGCCCTTGCCCTGCTCGACCAGCGGGCCGTCGCCCTGTTTGGCGCCGGGCACGGTCGCGTCCGTGTCGACCGTGATGCCGCCGACGAGCTCGACCAGGTTCTCCAGGTAGGGGGTGTCCAGCCGCCAGCTGCCCTTGATGTCCGCGCCGAGCAGGGTGTTCAGGGCGTCCCTGGTCGCCCCGGTGCCGGCGTCCTGGACGGCCTTGCCGAGCGTCGTGGCGGTGCCGCCCTCCTTGGTGGTGAGCCCCAGCGAGTTCGGCAGGAGGAGGGTGGTGGCCTTCTTGCTGGTCTCGTTGTCGACCAGCAGGGCGGTGGAACTGTCGCCGCCCTGGGTCTGCCGCAGATGCACGACGATCACGTCCCGCTTCTGCGCTCCCGCCGCGGCCGCCGTGCTCTTCTTCTCCTCTCCTCCGGAGAGGAGCAACCAGCCGATGCCGCCGCCCAGCGCGAGGACGAGCACCACGGCGAGGGCGACGACGCGGTTGCGGCCCTTGCGCTTGCGCTCGTCGCGGCGCTCGGTGCGGCTCTCGCTGAACTTGAGCCAGTCGATGACGTCCTCGGAGCCCTCGTCCGGCTCCTCGATGAAGGAGAACTGCTCGGTCCGGTAGGCGTCCGCGTCCGCGTCCGCCTCCGGCGCGGAGCCGGGTGCGGGGTCTGCTGCGGAGTCGGCCGCGAGCCGGGGCTCCGGGATGCGGCCATCCGCCGTCCCCTCCCGCTCCCCCTGGCCGACGGGCTCCCCCTGGCCCACAGGGCCCGTCTGCCGGGGGATCCACTCCTGCTGGGCCTGCTGCGTCTGCTGGGTCTGCGTCGCGTAGGGGTCGTACGCCGTTTGCGGCTGCTGGGGCTGTGCGGGGTACGGGTCGTAGCCGTGCGTCTGCTGCTGGAGCGGCTGACCGTAGGCGTCGTACACGCGCTCCGGGGCGTCCGGCCGGTACACCGGTTGGCCATAGGCGTCGTAGCCAAAAACCTGCGCTTGCGCGTACGGGTCGTGCGCGTACGGGTCCTGTCGGTCGTTCACCAGTGCCCCTCGGTGGCCGGCGGGCCGGAGCCGGCCGTCGTGCGGTTCAGCCGTCGTGACGGTACAGCTTGCGCTTGTCGATGTAGCGCACCACACCGTCGGGCACGAGGTACCAGACGGGCTCGCCCTGCGCCACACGGGCGCGGCAGTCGGAGGAGGAGATGGCGAGGGCGGGGACCTCCACGAAGGAGACCCGGTCCTCGGGCAGCCCCGGGTTGGCCAGTATGTGGCCCGGCCGGGTGACGCCGATGAAGTGGGCCAGCGAGAAGAGCTCCTCGGTGTCCCGCCAGGTGAGGATCTGCGCGAGGGCGTCGGCGCCGGTGATGAAGAACAGGTCCGCGTTCTCGTTCAGATTCCGCAGCTCACGGAGGGTGTCCGTGGTGTAGGTGGGGCCACCGCGGTCGATGTCGATCCGGCTGACCGAGAACTGCGGATTGGACGCGGTGGCGATCACCGTCATCAGATAGCGGTCCTCGGCGGGGGACACCGCGCGGTGGCTCTTCTGCCACGGCTGCCCGGTGGGCACGAAGACCACCTCGTCCAGGTGGAACTGCGCGGCCACTTCGCTCGCGGCGACCAGGTGACCGTGGTGGATGGGATCGAACGTCCCGCCCATCACTCCGAGCCGCCGCTTCCCGGGCTCTGTCTGCTCTCCCATGCGTGCAGACCCTACTGGGCGCGTTTCCACGCCGTTTCGCCAGGGACCGGTGGGATCAGCGGTCGCGGTTGAAACGAGTGGTGATCCACAGCAGGAGCAGCAGGATGACCAGCGCGGAGCCACCGGTGATGGCGGGGCTGAGGCTCTCGTGGTTGTCCACGTGGTGGCCCTCGGCGGCGAGGGAGACCAGGGCGCTGTGGGCGGTGGCGATATTCACGTCGGCAGAACCTATCCGGGAGGGATCGGGTTAACGGTTGGAGACTTCTGCCACATCGTATGCGGGCCCTTATGCGGAGCTCACGCCGACTCCACGTGTCCGGGCCGACGGGCCCGCCACCGGAGCGTCACCGGGGCCGACAGGCGGGGGCTCCAGTGAGGGCTCCGGCGGCTACTCGCGATAGCCGCTACTTGCGATAGCCGCGCAGCAGGAACCAGGCGACGAGGGGGACGCCCACGATCCCGACGATCAGGACGGTGCGCAGCAGGGCGCCGGGGCCCTGGTCCCCCTTGGAGACGGCGAGGACCTCGGTGAGTCCGGGATGGGCGGCGAGAGCGGTGATGTCGGGCATGCCTCCACGGTAGCCATGTCGGTGGCACGGCCTAGGCTGGGGTCCGGAAAGCCCGGTGCGGACCGCGGCCGGCCGATGTCAGGGGGTCTCGATGAGCGACAGCCAGGAGTACGTGCCCGGGGGCCCGGAGCGGCTGCCCGGCCGGGACCGCAGGCGGTTCCCCGGCATCTCCTCGCGGGCCTACGAGCACCCGGCGGATCGCTCCGCCCTGGTGGCGCTGCGCAGGCTGAGCGGTTTCGACACGGTGTTCAAGGCGCTGAGCGGGCTGCTGCCGGAGCGCAGTCTGCGGCTGCTGTTCCTGTCGGATTCGGTGCGGGTGGGAGAGCTGCAGTTCCCGCATCTGCACGCGATGCTGCTGGACGCCTGTGCCGTCCTGGACCTGCCGAAGGTCCCGCCGATGTACGTCACGCAGGATCCCCGGCCCAACGCCATGTGCGTGGGTCTGGACGAGCCGGTCATCGTGGTGACGACGGGCCTGGTGGAGCTGCTGGACGAGGAGGAGATGCGGGCGGCCGTGGGCCACGAGGTCGGCCACGCGCTGTCCGGGCACGCGGTGTACCGCACGATCCTGCTGTTCCTGACCGAGATGGCGGTCAAGGTCGCCTGGATCCCGCTGGGCGGGATGGCGGTGGCGGCGATCGTGACGGCGCTGCGCGAGTGGTTCCGGAAGTCGGAGCTGTCGGCGGACCGGGCGGGGCTGCTGGTGGGGCAGGATCCGCGGGCCTCGATGCGCGGCCTGATGAAGGTCGCGGGCGGCAACCACCTCCACGAGATGAACGTGGACGCGTTCCTCGCCCAGGCCGAGGAGTACGAGCGTGGCGGCGACCTGCGCGACTCCGTCCTGAAGATCATGAACGTGCTGCCGCGCAGCCATCCGTTCACCACGGTGCGCGCGGCGGAGCTGAAGAAGTGGTCCGAGAGCCGCGACTACCAGCGGATCATGGACGGCCACTACGCGCGGCGCGAGGACGACAAGGACGCCTCGGTGAGCGACTCCTTCCGGGAGTCGGCGAACCACTACGCGGAGTCGGTGCGGGCGAGCAAGGACCCGCTGATGGGGCTGGTGCGGGACATCGCGGGCGGGGCGAGCGACCTGGGCGGCAAGCTCTTCGGACGCGGGCCCGGCCCCAAGGGCGACGCGCCGAAGAACGACGCGCCCAAGAACGACGCGCCGTAGAGCCGAGACGCGCCGTAGAGCCGGCAGGACGCCGGCCCCTCAGTGCCGGGGCGGCGTCGGCTGGGCCGACGGCGCCAGGGTGCCGCAGAGGTCGGTCGTCGTGGCGCCCGTCGCGTAGGGGTCGGTGCCCGCAGGGCCCTCCGTCGCGGCCTTCTCGCCCGCGAACAGCGGCCGCAGGAAGGACGCGTCCTCCGCCGAGCAGGACTCCGGACCGGCCTGCGTCTGGCTCTGCAGCACCTGGACGTGGTGCTCCTGGAGGTCGTCCCGGTCGAAGCGGAAGCGCAGCATGCGCCGTACGACGAACAGCGAGACGTCCGTCGCGCCCGCCTTGGCGGCCGGGCGGAGGGCGTAGACGAACGTGTGGTCGGAGGAGACCTCCAGTGCGGCCGGGGACGCCTCCACGACCGTGAACGTGCCCTGGCTGCGGACGGTCCGGTCGGCGAGGGCCACCTGGCCCGGGTCGAAGCGGACCAGCCAGCCGGTGGCGGCGTGCTGCCCGTCGTCGGCGGGACGGCTGAAGCTGCGGTCGAACTGCTCCAGCTGGGAGGGGGCGAGCAGCAGCCGTACGGCCCGCTGGTTGCCGCCGACGAGCACGCCCGGGTCGAGCGCGGACTTGACCGTGTATTCCTTGGCCGTGGCGAGCGCGGCCATCACCAGGCTCTCGGAGAAATTCTGGGTGCGCCGTGCGGCCGGAAGGGTGACGCCCTCGACTCCGTCGCGCAGCCGGCCGGCCGGGCTGTTGTCGAAAAGGTCCCTCGCGGCGGGGGCGCCGGGCACCGGATCGCGCGGGGCGAGGGGGACGATGGCGATCCGCAGCGCCTCGGCGGCGGGCGGCTTCGGCTCCTTGTACGGGTGGCGCAGCCCCATGTAGACGGCGGTGCCGAAGGCGAGGGCGATCAGTATCACCAGCAGCAGCACCTGCCGGG
Source organism: Streptomyces luteoverticillatus (assembly GCF_003970715.1). Classification (NCBI taxonomy): domain Bacteria; kingdom Bacillati; phylum Actinomycetota; class Actinomycetes; order Kitasatosporales; family Streptomycetaceae; genus Streptomyces; species Streptomyces luteoverticillatus. The sequence continues at coordinate 2,399,021 of NZ_CP034587.1, forward strand.
AGGCGCTGACGCGGGCCCAGGCGTGGCGGGTGCGGACGGCGGGGGCGTGATCGTCCATCCGCTCGCGGGCGGAGAACTCCTGGAGGCGGGCAGCCCGGACGAACGATTCGTCGAAGACGACGGATCGGTACTCCTCGTCACCGCCTCCCTGGGGGCCCTCGGGCGTGCCCTCAGGGGGGTCTCCAGGCCCGTTCATATCTCAAGAGTAGGTCCGTGGCGGCTTCGGTAAACGCCCTGGTACACGACAAGTTCCGACGAGATTTCAAGCGGCCGGGCGGGGGAACCCGAGCCTTGGCCAGGACTCCTGCGATCGGTCACGGAATAACAGAAAGCGACTTCCAGAGAACGAGAAATCACTTTCGGTGACCGGTTCAGCGGAAGGGAGGCACCGCCGACGCCACCGGCGGCTCGGAGTCCGCCGAGACCGACGGCAGCGGCACCCGGGCCTCCCCCACCTGGGCGTCCACGCCCGTGGTCGCGGGCGGCGGGGCGGGGCTCTGCCGGCCGCCCGAGGAGCCGCCCCGGTAGACGGCGGTGAAGGCGAGGGCGATCACGCCTATGCCCATGACGACGGCGAGCACCCAGGCCACCGGGCGCTGCCAGCGGGCGTGCCCCCGGTAGGGCCCGCGCGCGATGCCGTAGCGCCCGTAGGGGCCGTAGGCGTCGTCCGGGTCGAGATCGCGGGCCAGGCCCCGCGGCCCGTTCAGCCGGCCGTGGTGGCCGGCCGGGCCGCCGCGCGCCTCGTCGTACGGATCGTCGTCGGCGGAGCCGCCGCCGGGCCGGGAGCGCGCGGCGTCGGCCTCGGCGCGGGCCCGGTCGGCGGCGAGCGTCCGCTCGACCGCGGAGGGTTCGTGGATCGTCGCGGACCGCACGAACTCCTCGTCGAAGACCATGGAGGCGAACGGGTCGTCCGCGCCCCCACGGAGGTGGCTGTCGGGCTCCTCGCCGTCCGGGAACGGCTTGCCCCCCACGTCGTCCGGCACCCGTCCAGCGTAGACCCGAACCGGTCAATCCGCGCGGCCGGTACGGGAATTCGGCCCACCGCGGGCCCACCGCGCGCCTACCGCCGGCCCGCTACGGGCCCACCGCGCACTCGCCGTGGGCCCGCCGCCCGGAGTGGCTAGCGCACGTGGCCGTCGCCCGTGACGATGTACTTCGTCGACGTCAGCTCGGGCAGTCCCATCGGGCCGCGCGCGTGGAGCTTCTGCGTGGAGATGCCGATCTCGGCGCCGAAACCGAACTGACCTCCGTCGGTGAACCGGGTCGAGGCGTTGACCGCGACCGTGGTGGAGTCCACCAGCTGGGTGAAGCGGCGGGCCGCCGCCTGGGAGGTGGTGACGATCGCCTCGGTGTGCCCGGAGGTCCACAGCCGGATGTGGCGCACGGCCATGTCCAGGTCGTCCACCACGGCGGCGGCGATGTCGTACGAGAGGTACTCGGTCTCCCAGTCCTCGGTCGTCGCGGGCACGACCGTGGCCGGGGAGCCCTTCGCCAGCTCCACCACCCGCTCGTCGCCGTGGACGGTCACGCCGGCCGCCGCCAGCGCCTCCAGGGCGGGCGGCAGGAAGCGCTCCGCGATGTCCCGGTGCACCAGCAGGGTCTCGGCGGCGTTGCAGACGCTGACGCGGCTGGCCTTGGAGTTGACGAGGATCTCCACGGCCATGTCCAGGTCGGCCTCGGCGTCGACGTACACATGGCAGTTGCCCGTGCCCGTCTCGATCACCGGGACGGTCGACTCCTCGACGACCGTGCGGATCAGGGAGGCGCCGCCGCGCGGGATGAGCACGTCGACCATGCCCCGGGCGCGCATCAACTCCCGTACGGAGTCCCGGCTCTCGCCCGGCACCAGCTGCACCGCGTCGGCCGGCAGCCCCGCGCCGCCCACGGCGTCACGGATCACCCGCACCAGGGCGGTGTTGGAGGCGTACGCGGAGGACGAGCCGCGCAGCAGCACGGCGTTGCCGGACTTCAGGCACAGGGCGGCGGCGTCGACGGTCACGTTCGGCCGGGCCTCGTAGATGATGCCGACGACGCCCAGCGGCACCCGCACCTGGCGCAGGTCGATGCCGTTGGGCAGCGTGGAGCCGCGCACGACCTCGCCCACCGGGTCGGGCAGCGCCACCACGTCCCGGACGTCCTTGGCGATGGCCCGCACCCGCTCGGGGGTGAGGGTGAGCCGGTCGACCACGCTCTCGCTCGTACCGGCGGCCCGGGCCTTCTCGACGTCCTCGGCGTTGGCCTCGACGATCTCGCGGGTACGGACCTCCAGCGCGTCGGCGATCGCCAGCAGCGCCTCGTCCTTCACCGAGCGCGGCAGTGGCGCGAGCTCGGCGGCCGCGGCACGGGCGCGGTAGGCGGCACGCAGCACCGGGGACTGCGGCATGGGGTCGGCGAGGGGGGAGGGGAAAACGCTGCTCATGGCCGCAGCCTAACCGCGGGCGGGCCGCGACCACCCGGAATTCCACACTCCGGGACGGCCGCGACCACGTGCGCCCCTCCGCGATCAGCGGCGATCAGTTCCGTCGGCGGCGGTTCAGAAGGGGTGCACCCCCACCGGGGTGGCCGGCAGCGGGCCGTAGCCCTCGGCGACCCGCTGGTGATACGTCTCACGGTCGATGACCTCGAGGCCGACGATCTCCCACGGCGGCAGCCTGGCCGTGGACCGGTGCTCGCCCCACAGCCGCAGCGCCACGGCCGCCGCGTCGTGGAGGTCGCGCGCCTCCTCCCAGTAGCGGATCTCCGCGTGATCGTTGGCGTAGCGGCTGGTCAGCAGGAACGGGTGGTCGTGGGCGAGCTGCTCCAGCGCCCGCCGGACCTCCCCCAGCGGCGCCTCGGTGCCCGAGACGCTGAGGGTGATGTGCCACAGCCGCGAGGGCGCGCCGCTCGCGGCGGTCTCGGTCCTCTCCCCCGGCCTGTCGTCCGTCCCGGCCGTCCCGACGCTGGTCAGTGTCCGCCCAGCCGTGCCTCGGGGCAGCGCCCCCGGGCGCCCTCGTCTCACCGGCGGCCTCCTGTTGCTCGCCGCTCCGCGCGCGTGCGGCGGAGCCGTGTGGTGCCGTGGGACCGCCCGTCCGACGACGGCCCCGTGTATCAAAGTTGACCAGTCGGCGGGCGGCCGCGTGACGGTTTTACGGAAAGGGTCCATGGAAAGGCTGGACTTACCGGGACCCTGTCCTCCGTGGTTAACGCCCGTCAGGGACACGGCATTCGCGACCGGAAGCGCGGCGCTCAGGCGCGCGGCACGACCGCGCTGAGCCGCGCGGTACGACCGGGCTCAGGCGCGCAGCACGACCAGGTCGTCGCGGTGGACGACCTCGCGCTCGTAGCCCGGGCCCAGCTCGCGCGCCAGGTCGCGAGTGGAGCGGCCCAGCAGCTGGGGGATCTCCCCGGCGTCGTAGGTCACCAGACCGCGCGCCACGGCCCGGCCCGCCGGATCCCGCAGCTCCACCGGGTCGCCCGCGCTGAACTCGCCCTCGACCGCCGCGATGCCCGCCGGCAGCAGCGAGCCGGTGCCCTCGACGACGGCGCGCACGGCCCCCTCGTCCAGGGTCAGGGCACCCTGCGGCGTGGAGGCGTGCGCGAGCCACAGCAGCCGGTCGGCGGAGCGCCGGCCCGTGCGGTGGAAGTACGTGCCGGTGGGGCGCCCGCGCAGGGCGTCGGCGGCCTGGCTGGCGGAGGTGAGGACCACGGGGATGCCGGCCGCGGCGGCGATCCGGGCGGCCTCGACCTTGGTGACCATGCCTCCGGTGCCCACGCCGGCCTTGCCCGCGCTGCCGATGGAGACGCCCTCCAGGTCCTTCTCGCCGATGACCTCGGCGATCCGGGAGGTGCCCGGGATGCTGGGGTCGCCGTCGTACAGGCCGTCGACGTCCGAGAGCAGGATCAGCAGATCGGCCCGCACGAGATGCGCGACGAGCGCCGCCAGCCGGTCGTTGTCACCGAAGCGGATCTCGTCCGTGGCGACGGTGTCGTTCTCGTTGACGACGGGCACCGCGCCCATGGCCAGCAGCTGGTCCAGCGTCCGGCGGGCGTTGCGGTAGTGCGCGCGGCGGCTGGTGTCGTCCGTGGTCAGCAGCACCTGGCCGACCCGGCGCCCGTAGCGGGCGAAGGAGGCCGTGTACCGGGCGACCAGCAGCCCCTGCCCGACGCTGGCCGCGGCCTGCTGCCGGGCCAGGTCGCGGGGGCGACGGGGAAGGCCCAGCGGGGCCAGGCCGGCGGCGATGGCGCCGGAGGAGACCAGGACTATCTCCTTCTCGCCCGCGCCCCGCGCGGCCAGAGTCTTGGCCAGAGCGTCAACGAGCGCGTCAACCCGGTCCGCGTCCAGTCCTCCACCCGCAGTGGTGAGTGAGGAGGACCCCACCTTGACCACGATCCTGCGGGCCGCGACGACCTCCCGCCGGACCTCCTCCGGCTGCTCTGCCCCAGTCAACGTACGTACACCCCTGTGATCACCGATGCGCCGCCGGTCGGCGGACTCTTCCGGACCCGCAAATCTACCGTCTGACGATTGCGTCCGTTCGCCGCCGTTTTGGGCTGATCGGCCGGATGGAAGATTGCCCGCCGGCCTGCCACCGTCATACGGTCTGTCACCGATCGTTCACTCCGTGGTGCCCATCGACGGTCCACGACGGCCACTCCCCCACGCATCCCCCACGCACTCCTGCCAGGAGCCTTCCCGTGCCTTCTGCCGGAACAGCCTCCCGCCGGGCGGCACAGCTCGCGGCGCTGCTCTCGATGCTGGCCCTGTTCGTCGCCCAGCTCGTCGGCGCCCTGCTGCCGGACGCCACCCTGCTGATCTCCTCCTCGGCGGCCGCCCTCGCGCTCGACCTCCTCCTCCAGCACCGCGACCCGGGGCTGGTCGCCGTGCTCGGCAAGATCCGCTTCGATGTCATGGTCCGGCAGCTCCAACGCGACATGCTGATCCTGCTCGGCCTGCTGCGCCTGGGCGGCGAGGACGCGCCCCGCGACTACGCACCCGTCGTCGCGGGGCTGGTCCTCTTCTACGGCGCCCACCTCGCCTGCCAGGTCACCGCGATCCTCGTCCGCCGCAGCCGCACCCTGCCCTTCCTCACCCGGAACATCGACACCACCGGACTGCGGCTGACCTCCGCGCCACCACGGCTGCTGGCCCGTCAGCACAGCCGCCGGCTGCTGCGCTTCGCCGTCCCGGCCACGGCCGGGATGCTGACGGCCGCCGCCACCGGCGAGGAGTTCTGGGCCGTGGCGGGCGTCAGCGCCGCGCTCGCCTGCGCGCTCGGCGGCACCGCGTACCTGGCCGACTGGCTGCGCCCGGGGAACCGGCCGGTCGACGAGGCGCGGGCGCTGGAGTGGCTGGACCGCTGGCTGGCGGACTACCGCCCTACCATGGGCATGTACTTCTCCGGCGGGACCACCTCGGCGTACCAGGCGAACATGTGGCTCTCGACCATGGGCGCGCTGGACGGCAGTCCGCTGATCGTGCTGCGCGAGCGGTTCATGATGCAGAAGATCGAGGCCACCGACGTGCCCGTGCTGTGCATCCCCAAGGTCGTCCATCTGATGGCCCTGGAGAAGTCCACGCTGAAGATGATGCTGCACCCGGCCAACTCCGGTAAGACCTCGCAGGTCCTGCGCATGCCGTCCATCAAGCACGCCTTCGTCAACCACGGCGAGAGCGACAAGCTCTCCAGCTGCAACCCCTACGCGAAGGCCTACGACGAGGTGTGGGTCGCGGGCCCCGCCGCCCGGGAGCGCTACCAGCTCGCCGACATCGGCGTGGAGGACAAGGACGTCGTCGAGGTGGGCCGCCCCCAACTGGCGCCGATCGCACCGGCCGCCGGCGGCGCGCCCGCCGGGCCGTACCTGACCGTCCTCTACGCCCCCACGTGGGAGGGCTGGGACGGCAACCCCGGCAACACCTCGGTCATCCTCGCGGGGGAGAACATCGTGCGCGCCCTGCTCGCCGACCCCGGTGTGCGCCTGCTGTACAAGCCGCACCCCATGACCGGCTCCGTCGACCCGCGCGCGGCCCGTGCCGACCAGCGCGTCCAGGCGCTGATCCGCCAGGCCGCCGCCGAACGTTCCGGACCCCGCCCCGGGCCGGCGGCGGCCGCCGAACTCGCCCGCCGCACGGCCGAACTGGACCGGCTCACCACCTGCCACTTCCGCGACAGCGCCGACGAGATCGAGCGGATGCTGCTCCAGTCCACGCCGGAGAAGGGCCGCGCCGAGACCGTCGAGGCCGCCACGGCCGCCTGGGAGGAGGCCTACTGGGCCTCGCTGCCGGAGTGGGAGCACCAGGTCGTCACCGAGGCCCGTCCCTCGCTCTTCGGCTGTTTCAACCGCTCGGATCTGCTGATCAGCGATGTCTCCAGCGTCGTGTCCGACTACCTGATGAGCGAGAAGCCCTATGCGGTCGCGAATACGAGCGGGCTGACGGAGGAGGAGTTCCGGGCGGCCTTCCCCACCGTCGGCGCGGCGACGATCCTCACGCCGGGCGCGGAGGGCGTCCCCGCGCTCCTCGCGGCCGTCCGCGACCCCGCTCTCGACCACCTGGCGGCGGCACGCGCGGAGCTGAAGGTCCGGCTGCTCGGCCCGGCCGACCCGCCCTCACTGACCCGCTTCAACGCGGCGGCGCTGGCGCTGGCCGCGAAGTCGGACGAGCGCCGGGCCCGGATGGAGGCCCGCGCCTCGGAGATCCCGTCCCCTCGCCTCGCGGCGGCCGAGGAGTCGGAGACCGCCCAAGGCGGCTGAGCGCCCACGAAAAACGCCGGACGGGCTGACAAAGTCAGCCCGTCCGGCGTTTGAGGACAAGATTTAAGCGAACGGGTCGAAGCCCTCGTACTCCTGGTCCGACTCGTCGCGCTCCGCCTGCTTGTCGCGGCGGCGCTGCGCCGCCGGGCGCGGGGCCTCGAAGCGGTGGTCCTCACCGCGGCGGCCCAGCATCTCGGCGCCGGAGAGCATCGTGGGCTCCCAGTCGAAGACGACCGCGTTGTCCTCGGGGCCGATGGCCACGCCGTCGCCCGCGCGGGCACCGGCCTTCATCAGCTGCTCCTCGACACCGAGGCGGTTGAGGCGGTCGGCCAGGTAGCCCACGGCCTCGTCGTTGTTGAAGTCGGTCTGGCGCACCCAGCGCTCCGGCTTCTCGCCGCGCACGCGGAAGAGGCCGTCCTCCTCCTGGGTGACGGTGAAGCCCGCGTCGTCGACGGCCTTCGGGCGGATGACGATGCGGGTCGCCTCCTCCTTCGGCTTCGCGGCACGCGACTGCGCCACGATGTCGGCCAGCGCGAAGGAGAGCTCCTTCAGGCCGTGGCGGGAGACGGCCGAGACCTCGAAGATCCGGTAGCCGCGGGACTCCAGCTCGGGGCGGACCATCTCGGCGAGGTCCTGGCCGTCAGGGATGTCGACCTTGTTGAGGACGACGAGACGGGGCCGGTTCTCCAGGCCGCCGTACTCCTTGAGCTCGGCCTCGATGACGTCGAGGTCGCTCAGCGGGTCGCGCTCGGACTCCAGCGTCGCGGTGTCCAGGACGTGCACCAGCACCGAGCAGCGCTCGACGTGGCGCAGGAACTCCAGGCCCAGGCCCTTGCCCTGGCTGGCGCCGGGGATCAGGCCGGGGACGTCGGCGATGGTGTAGACCGTCGCGCCGGCGGTGACCACGCCCAGGTTGGGGACGAGGGTCGTGAAGGGGTAGTCCGCGATCTTCGGCTTGGCCGCGGAGAGCACCGAGATCAGCGAGGACTTGCCCGCGCTCGGGTAGCCGACCAGGGCCACGTCGGCGACGGTCTTCAGCTCCAGGACGATGTCCTGGGCGTCGCCGGGCTCGCCCAGCAGGGCGAAGCCGGGGGCCTTGCGGCGGGCCGAGGCCAGCGCGGCGTTGCCGAGGCCGCCGCGGCCGCCCTGGGCGGCGACGTAGGTGGTGCCCTGGCCGACGAGGTCCGCGAGGACGTTGCCGTTCCGGTCGAGGACGACCGTGCCGTCCGGGACCGGCAGGACCAGGTCCGTGCCGTCCTTGCCGGAGCGGTTGCCGCCCTCGCCGGGCTTGCCGTTGGTGGCCTTGCGGTGCGGGCTGTGGTGGTACTCCAGAAGCGTGGTGACGGCCTGGTCGACGACCAGCGTCACATCACCGCCACGGCCGCCGTTGCCGCCGTCGGGGCCACCGAGGGGCTTGAACTTCTCGCGATGCACGGAGGCGCAGCCGTGGCCTCCGTTACCCGCGGCGACATGCAGCTCGACGCGGTCCACGAAGGTGGTCATAGCGGGGTGCCTCCAGATACGCAGATAAGTGCGGGAATGTCTCTGTTGTAACGCGACAAGGGCGGACCTGCTTCCCCGCCGGGGAAGCGAGGCCCGCCCTCGCTCATCGCTCTACGGTGTGCTGATCAGATGATCAGGCGACCGGGACGATGTTGACGACCTTGCGGCCACGGTGGGTGCCGAACTGCACCGCACCGGCGTTCAGCGCGAACAGGGTGTCGTCGCCACCGCGGCCGACACCGGCGCCCGGGTGGAAGTGGGTGCCGCGCTGGCGGACCAGGATCTCACCGGCGTTGACGAGCTGACCGCCGAAGCGCTTCACGCCGAGCCGCTGAGCGTTGGAGTCGCGACCGTTCCGGGTGGACGATGCGCCCTTCTTGTGTGCCATTTTGTGTCAGTCCCTTACTTCGCCGGGGCGTCGATGCCGGTGATCTTCAGCGCGGTGTGCAGCTGGCGGTGACCGATGCGCTTCTTGTAACCGGTCTTGTTCTTGTACTTCTGGATCCGGATCTTGTCGCCCTTGTGGTGGTCGACAACCTCGGCCTGAACCTTCACGCCGGCCAGGACCCAGGGGTCGCTGGTGACAGCGTCACCGTCGACGACCAGCAGCGTGGAGAGCTCGACGGTGTCGCCGACCTTGCTGGTGGAAATACGGTCAACCTCGATGACGTCGCCGACAGCAACCTTCTGCTGACGGCCGCCGGTGCGCACGATCGCGTACACGCGGAACTCTCTCTCGCTAGGAACGGACCTCTGATGCCAGCCGCTCGCACGGGCGGGGCCCATGACGATCCTGAAAGGACGAGCGGCCTCCCCCGGCGAGGCCGGGAGGTGTTTGCTCAGGGGTTTCGGTGTCGCACAGGTTTGCACAGACACCGACGGTCAAGGTTACGGGGCCTTGACCAGGGGGTCAAACCGACCCCCTCGCCGGGGCGGGCCGTCAAGGGCCCGCCCCGGCGAGGACGGTGACTCAGTCCTCCGCGGCGGGCTCGGCCGCCACGGCCTTCTTCGTCGTCCGCTTGGCGGGCGCCTTCTTGGCGGCCGTCTTGGTGGCCGTCTTCTTCGCCGTCGCCTTCTTGGCGGTGGTGGTCTTCTTCGCCGCCGCCTTCTTGGCCGTGGTCGCCTTCTTCGCCGTCGCCTTCTTGGCGGCCGTCTTACGGGCCGTCTTCTTGGCGGGGGCGGCCTCGGGCTCCGCGTCGGCCATCACCTCGACGTCGGCCTCGGCCACCACCACGGGCTCCTCGGCGACGACCTCGGGCTCCGGCGCGGCGACGACGAGCACCGCGGCGTCCTCGGCCCCGGCCGGCGAACCCGCCGGAGCGGACGCCTTACGGGTGACACGACGGCGCGTACGGGCCGGCGCGGCCACCTCGGCCACCGGCTCGACGACGGCCTCCGGCACGGCCTCGGGCTCGACGGCCGGCGCGGGCGCCGCCTCGGGCTCGGGCCGCGGGGCGGGCTCGACCGGGGCGGCCTCCACCACCACGACCTCCGGCTCGGCCGGGGCCTGCGGCGCGGACACCCTGCGGGTCGCCCGGCGGCGCGTACGGCCACCGCGGCTGCGGGCGGCCGCCTCGGCCTCGGCGGGGCTGCCGAACCACTCGTCGTCACCGGCGACCGTGGGCACCAGATCCGCCTCGGCCACCGTCACCGGCTCCAGCTCGGGCGCCTCGGCGGGAGCCTCGGCGACGGCCTGAGCGGCCTCGACGACCGGCTCGGCCGCGGCCTTGCCCTTCTTCTTGCCGCGCTTGCCACCGACGGCACCGCCGCCGCCACCGCCCACGAAGGACGGCTGCTCCATGTGGACGATCACACCGCGGCCGTTGCAGTGGACGCACGACTCGGAGAAGGACTCCAGCAGGCCCTGGCCCACCCGCTTACGGGTCATCTGGACCAGGCCCAGCGACGTCACCTCGGCGACCTGGTGCTTCGTCCGGTCCCGGCCCAGGCACTCCAGCAGGCGCCGCAGCACCAGGTCCCGGTTGGACTCCAGCACCATGTCGATGAAGTCGATCACGATGATGCCGCCGAGGTCGCGCAGCCGCAGCTGGCGCACGATCTCCTCGGCCGCCTCCAGGTTGTTCCTGGTGACCGTCTCCTCGAGGTTGCCGCCCTGACCGGTGAACTTGCCGGTGTTGACGTCGATGACGACCATCGCCTCGGTCCGGTCGATCACCAGCGAGCCGCCGCTGGGCAGCCAGACCTTGCGGTCCAGCGCCTTCGACAGCTGCTCGTCGATCCGGTACGTGGCGAAGACGTCGACTTCCGACGTCCACTTCTGCAGCCGGTCCGCCAGGTCGGGGGCGACGTGCGAGACATAGCCGTGGATGGTCTGCCACGCCTCGTCACCGCTCACGATGACCTTGGAGAAGTCCTCGTTGAAGATGTCGCGGACGACCCGGACGGTCATGTCCGGCTCGCCGTACAACAGGCTCGGCGCGCTCGTCGAGATCTGCTTGGACTTCTTCTTGATCTCTTCCCACTGCGCCTGGAGACGCTCCACGTCACGGCGCAGCTCGTCCTCGCTCGCGCCCTCGGCGGCGGTGCGCACGATGACGCCCGCGTCCTCGGGGACGATCTTCTTGAGGATCTGCTTCAGGCGCGCGCGCTCGGTGTCGGGCAGCTTGCGGCTGATGCCGGTCATCGAGCCCTCGGGCACGTAGACCAGGTAGCGGCCGGGCAGGGAGACCTGGCTGGTGAGCCGGGCGCCCTTGTGGCCGATCGGGTCCTTGGTGACCTGGACGAGCACGGACTGGCCGGACTTCAGCGCGGTCTCGATGCGGCGCGGGCCGTTGCCCATGCCGAGCGCCTCGAAGTTGACCTCGCCCGCGTACAGGACGGCGTTGCGGCCCTTGCCGATGTCGACGAACGCGGCCTCCATCGACGGCAGCACGTTCTGGACCTTGCCCAGGTAGACGTTGCCGACGTAGCTGGTGGCCTGCTCCTTGTTGACGAAGTGCTCGACGAGGATGTTGTCCTCGAGCACACCGATCTGCGTGCGGTCGCCGTGCTGACGCACGACCATCACCCGCTCGACGGCCTCGCGGCGGGCCAGGAACTCGGCCTCGGTGATGATCGGCACCCGGCGGCGGCCCTGCTCACGGCCCTCGCGGCGGCGCTGCTTCTTGGCCTCCATACGGGTCGAGCCCTTGATGGACTGGACCTCGTCGAAGCCCGTGCCGCCCTCGGTGCGGGCGGCGCGCTCGCGCGGCTCGCGGACCTTGACGACCGTGCGCTCCGGCTCGTCCACGCCCGGCTCGGCCTCCAGGGCCTCACCGCTGCGCCGACGGCGACGGCGACGACGACGGCTGCCGGCGGACGAGAGCGCCGACTCCTCGGCCTCCTCCTCGTCCTCGGGCTCCTCGTCGGCGGGCTCGGCGACCTCCTCGGCCGGAGCCTCCTCCGCGAAGCCCTCGGCCTCCGCGGCCTCGCCACGACGGCGACGGCGGCCACCGCGACGACGGCGGCGCGACGGGCGCTCGCCCAGCTCCTCGTCCTCGGCGACGGCCTCCTCGGCCTGCTCCTCCAGCGCCTCGGGCTCCTCCGGGGCGGCCTCGACGACCCGGGCGACCGGCTCGGCGGGCTCGCCACGACGGCGGCGGCGACGACGGCCGCGCTCCTCGGCGGGAGCCTGCGGGGCGACCTCCTCCGTCCGCTCGACGACGGGCGGGGCGGCCTCGGCGGCAGCGGCGGCGGCAGCGGTCTCCGGCGTCTGGAACATCGGCTCGGCGAAGACCGGCGCCTGGAAGACGGCCGACGGCGGACGCACGGCACGGCGGCGACGGCCGCCCTCGGGGGCCTCCTCCACCGGAGCGGCGGCCTCGGCGGTACCGGCGGCGCGCGTGGCACGGCGACGCGTACGGGCCGCGCGGGCCGGCGCCTCCTCGGCGACGGGCTCGGCGGCGGCCTCCAGGGCCTCCTCCGGCTCCTCCTCGGCCTCGGCGACGACCTCGGCGACCTGCGGGGCACCGGCCGGAGCCGTCGCCTTACGGGTGGCACGACGGCGCGTACGGCCGGGACGGACCTCGGGCTCCTCGGCCTCGGTCACGGCCTCGACAGCTTCTTCCTCGACGGGCTCGACGGCCTCGACGGCCTTGGGCGCACCCGCCGGAGCGGACGCGCGGCGCGTGGCACGACGACGCGTACGGGCAGGGGCGGCCGGAGCCTCCTCGACCTCGGCGGCGGGCGCCTCCTCGGCGACCGGCTCAGCGGCCTCGGCCTCGACGGGCTCGGCGGCCTTGGGCGCACCGGCCGGGGCGGACGCGCGGCGCGTCGCACGACGACGCGTACGGGCAGGGGCGGCCGGAGCCTCCTCCGGCTCCTCCTCGGCCTCGACCTCGACCTCGGCGACGGGCACGACGACGTCGGCCTCGACGGCCTCGGCGGCCTGCGGGGCACCCGCCGGGGCGGACGCCTTACGGGTGGCGCGACGGCGCGTACGGGCGGGGGCGGCGGGCGCCTCCTCGACCTCGGCCACGGCGGGCGCCTCCTCGGCGACCGGCTCGGCGGCGGGCACGACGGCCTCGGCGGCCTGGGGGGCACCGGCGGGAGCCGTCGCCTTGCGCGTGGCACGACGGCGGGTACGGGCGGGGGCCTCCTCGGCCACGGCGGCGGCGGGCGCCTCCTCGACGGCCGGCTCGGCAGCGGGCACGACGGCCTCGGCGACCTGCGGCGCACCGGCCGGAGCCGTCGCCTTGCGAGTGGCGCGGCGGCGCGGACGCGCGGGGGTCTCGGGGGTGGCGGCCTCGACGGGCGCGGCCTCCGGAGCGGCCTCGACGGCCGGCTCGACGGCCTCGGCACCCTGCGGGGCACCCGCCGGGGCGGACACCTTACGGGTGGCACGACGACGCGTACGGGCGGGGGCGGCCGGAGCCTCCTCGGCCTCGGTCACGGTCTCGGCGGCGGGCACGACGGCCTCGGCGGCCTGCGGGGCACCGGCGGGAGCCGTCGCCTTGCGCGTGGCACGACGGCGGGTACGGGCGGGGGCCTCCTCGGCCTCGGCCACGGCGGCAGGCGCCTCCTCGGCCGGGGCGGCCTCGGGCGACGCGGCCGTCGCGGGCTCGACGGCGGCCGAGGCCGCCGTCTTGCGCGTGGCACGGCGGCGCGGGCGCGCCGGGGTCTCCGGGGCGGCGGCCTCGGCGGCCGGCGCGGCGGCCTCGGCCGGGGCCTCGGACGCGCCGGAGGTCACGGGCGAACCCGCGGGGCGGGACGCGACCCGGCGACGGCGGCGCGGCGGCAGCGTGTCGCTGGGCGAGTCATCGTTGTTGTTGCCGGGAACGCTCTGCGCGGCCCCCGGCTCCTTGGGCTCAATGGCTTCGAGCATGCGGGCGGTTCTCCCGTCACGCTCCCGGGCGCCGCGCCGGATTCCGGCCACGACACCGCGTGATGAGCGCGGTACCGCGGCCCGGGGCGCGATCGCCGCACGGGAGCTGTTCTCGCTCGCCGGTTCCGAGTGTCACGGCACCGGCGAAAGTCTCCTGGTCAGTGCACCTGCCGGACCGGGTGGCTCCCTGGTGGCGCGGCGGCGCGGCGACGAGTCCCTAAAGGGAACCTTCCGGCACCTGCTGCGCGGCGCTGGGCCCGGCGGCCGTGGGTGGGGCGGCCGGGGCGGCGTCGCGGTCGGGCGCGAGCGGGTCGGTCACCGTGCCGGACTCCTCATCGAGCAGCCCCTGCGCCAGCCTGGTCACCGCTGCGGGGACCGGCGGCGCCAGGTCGGCCACAGCGCGGAGACCGGACAGGACGTCGTCGGGTCGTACGGCAGGTGTCACGTGCCGAACAACCAGCCGCAGTATCGCACAGGCACCGTCGCCCGGCCTATCGGCCGGAGCGTCGAGGGCCTCGAGTCGGGCCACCGCGCCACGCGCGTCGAAGGTTCGCAACCCGTTTTTGGTACGGCGCTGGACCTCGACGGTCTCCGCCGCCAGGAACCCCTCCACCGCGCGCCGGACGTCCGCGACCTCGACGCCGTCGAGGCGCAGCTCCCACACGGAGGCCTGCAGCCGGTCGGCGAACGAGGACGTGTGGGCCTCGACCGCGTCGACGATGTCGAGCCCGGCCGGCAGCGAATCGTCGAGGAGCGCCCGCAGGTGCGCGGGGTCACGGACCTCGGCGAGCTGGATCTCCAGGAACTCGGCCTCGCTGCCCGTGCCGGTGGGAGCGGCGTTGGCGTAGGAGACCTTGGGGTGCGGGGTGAAGCCCGCCGAGTACGCCATGGGCACCTCGGCGCGCCGCAGCGCCCGCTCGAAGGCGCGCTGGAAATCGCGGTGGCTGGTGAACCGAAGGCGGCCGCGCTTGGTGTAGCGCAGTCGGATGCGCTGCACCACGGGTGCGGGCGGCGGTCCTTCGGGCTGTCGCTTGCCCAGTGTTCTTTCCTTCAGTGAGTGCGGTCGTGCTGCTGCCCAGCGTACGCGCGCCGGTCCGGTGGTACGGGGGCGTGCGGGGTTCGGCCCCGCACGCCCCCGTCACCGGACGGGGCTCACTTGACCACGGAGAGCGGCAGCAGCTTCTTGCCCGTCGGGCCGATCTGGATGTGGGTGTCCATCTGCGGGCAGACGCCGCAGTCGAAGCACGGGGTCCAGCGGCAGTCCTCGACCTCGGTCTCGTCGAGCGCGTCCTGCCAGTCCTCCCAGAGCCAGTCCTTGTCGAGACCGGAGTCCAGGTGGTCCCAGGGCAGGACCTCCTCGTAGGTGCGCTCGCGGGTGGTGTACCAGTCGACGTCGACGCCCTGCTCGGGCAGCGTCGCCTCGGCGCACTTCATCCAGCGGTCGTAGGAGAAGTGCTCGCGCCAGCCGTCGAAGCGGCCGCCGTCCTCGTAGACGGCGCGGATGACGGCGCCGATACGGCGGTCACCGCGGGAGAGCAGGCCCTCGATGATGCCGGGCTTGCCGTCGTGGTAGCGGAAGCCGATGGAACGGCCGTACTTCTTGTCGCCGCGGATCCGGTCGCGGAGCTTCTCCAGGCGGGCGTCGGTCTCCTCGGCGGAGAGCTGCGGCGCCCACTGGAAGGGGGTGTGCGGCTTGGGCACGAAACCGCCGATGGAGACGGTGCAGCGGATGTCGTTGGACTTCGACACCTCGCGGCCCTTGGCGATGACGTTCGTCGCCATGTCGGCGATCTGGAGCACGTCCTCGTCGGTCTCGGTGGGGAGGCCGCACATGAAGTACAGCTTCACCTGGCGCCAGCCGTTGCCGTAGGCGGTGGCGACGGTCCGGATGAGGTCCTCCTCCGAGACCATCTTGTTGATGACCTTGCGCATGCGCTCGGAGCCGCCCTCGGGGGCGAACGTCAGACCGGAACGGCGGCCGTTGCGGGTCAGCTCGTTCGCCAGGTCGACGTTGAACGCGTCGACGCGGGTCGACGGCAGGGAGAGGCCGATCTTGTCCGCCTCGTAGCGGTCGGCCAGGCCCTTGGCGACCTCGCCGATCTCGGTGTGGTCGGCGGAGGACAGCGACAGCAGGCCGACCTCCTCGAAGCCGGTCGCCTTGAGGCCCTTCTCGACCATCTCGCCGATGCCGGTGATGCTGCGCTCGCGCACGGGGCGCGTGATCATGCCGGCCTGGCAGAAGCGGCAGCCACGCGTACAACCGCGGAAGATCTCCACGGACATCCGCTCGTGGACGGTCTCGGCCAGCGGGACCAGCGGCTGCTTGGGGTAGGGCCACTCGTCGAGGTCCATGACGGTGTGCTTGGACACCCGCCACGGCACGCCCGACTGGTTGGGCACGACACGGGCGATACGGCCGTCGGGCAGGTACTCGACGTCGTAGAAGCGCGGGACGTACACGCCACCGGTCTTGGCGAGGCGCAGCAGCAGCTCGTCGCGGCCGCCGGGGCGGCCCTCGGCCTTCCAGGCGCGGATGATCTCGGTGATCTCCAGCACGGCCTGCTCGCCGTCGCCGATCACGGCGCAGTCGATGAACTCCGCGATGGGCTCGGGGTTGAAGGCCGCGTGGCCGCCGGCGAGGACGATCGGGTCGTCGATCGTGCGGTCCTTGGCCTCCAGGGGGATCCCGGCGAGGTCCAGGGCGGTGAGCATGTTGGTGTAGCCGAGCTCGGTGGAGAAGCTGAGGCCGAAGACGTCGAACGCCTTGACCGGCCGGTGGCTGTCCACAGTGAACTGCGGCACGTCGTGCTCGCGCATCAGGGCCTCGAGGTCGGGCCACACGCTGTAGGTGCGCTCGGCGAGGACGCCCTCGCGCTCGTTGAGGACCTCGTAGAGGATCATGACGCCCTGGTTGGGGAGCCCGACCTCGTAGGCGTCCGGGTACATGAGGCACCAGCGGACGTCGCACTCCTCCCAGGGCTTGACGGTGGAGTTCAGCTCGCCACCGACGTACTGGATGGGCTTCTGCACATGCGGGAGCAGGGCCTCGAGCTGTGGGAAGACCGATTCGGCAGTCATCTGGGCGAACCTTCGTGAGCGGGCACAGTGCGACTCTCTAGCGTAACGTGCCGCGCGAGGAGCACTGCCCCGAGCAGGACGGCCAAGATCTGGGCAGGTCAGGCCGGTGGGAGGGCCGCGGCCTCGGCCGAGACCTGGGCCGAGATCCGCTCCCACAGCCCCGGCAGCTCCCGTTCGTCCCGTTCGGCGAGGCCCTCCTCGCGCCCGTAGAGCACCCCGAAGGTGAAGGTGGGCTCCCCCGCGCCCTCGGCCTCGGCGGCGATGGCGCGGAGGGCGCCGCGGGCCATGACGCTGTCCTGGTGGTCGCCCAGCAGGGTCTGGACGGACTTCATCTGCGCGGCGAATCGTTTCGCCCCCTTGCCCAGCGCCGGGGTGGCGGACTCGGCGGCGTAGCGGGCGCGTTTGGCCGCCTTGCGGGCGTCGTGGAGGGCGGTGTCGCGGTCGTGGCCGGGAGCGGTGGCGAGGGCGTGCTCGACGCTGCCGGCCAGCCGGCCGTAGTCGCGGAGCATCGCCCTGGCCAGCACGGCGCCCGGTGGTCCGGCGGCGGCGTCGCGCAGGGGCGGGTCGGCGAGGAGGGCGTCGAGGCGGTTCAGGAGGGCCAGGTAGCGGTTGCCGTCGAGCACGGCGGTCAGGCGCCGCCGGGAGCCTCTGCGGCTGCTGGTGGACCAGGTGCGCAGCCGGGCGCGGACGGGGCCCCGGACGAGGGCGCGCGGGAGTTCGTCGAGGCGGTCGCGCAGCCGTTCGGCGAGGACCTCGCGGTCGCGGTCGACGCCCAGTTCGTCGGCGAGCCACTTCAGTTCCTGGGCGAGCGGGTCGGTGGTCCGGCGGTCGAGGACCTTGCCGTGGCTGCGGAAGGCGGCGCGCATGCGGCGGGTGGCGACCCTCATCTGGTGGACGGCGTCCTCGGTGCCGAGCCGGGCGCCGGGGTCGAGGGCGACGACGGCCTCGACCTGCGCGCGCAGGAAGGCCAGGACGTGGTCGCCGGCGCGGGCCCCGGCGGGCGGGGCGGCGGCGGGGCGGCGCCGGGGGTCGCCGAGGCCGGTCTCGCGCAGGGCCCGGGCGAGCTTGCTGGGCGCCTTGGAGGATCTCAGGCCGGCCTTGCGCAGCAGGGGTTCGAGGGTGTCGAACAGGGCGGGATCGGCGCCCTCGGCGAGCTCGATCTCGATCTCGGTCCAGTGGGCGGTGGCCTTCTCGCCCTGGCCGTCACCCGTGAGGCGGGTGGCGGTGACCGTGTCGGTGCTGGCCTCGGCGAGGGGGGTGCCGTCCTCGGCGAGCAGACGGCGGACCTCCCGGCGCGAGACGATCCGCATCAGCGGAGCCAGGGGGACGTCCCGGGTCCGGGAGCGGACCAGCGCCGCGAGGGCGCGCGGTATCACGGAGACAGTCAGGGGCGCGCGGATCTCGTCGCGCGCTCCAGGGGTGGCCGGTGCGGCGACCGGGAGTTTGAGGTGCCAGCCCTCGTCCGGGCCGCCCGTGCGGCGGCGCAGGGTGATGCCGGCCGCGGCGAGTCGCAGGTCGGCGGTGTCGTAGTAGACGGCGTCGAGCTCGCGCACGCCCTCGTCGGTGACGGACGCGACGGACGCGGCCCCGCTCAGGTCCGGGAGCCGGGCCGCGCCCGTATCCTTCCCGGCTTCGTACTTCCGCTCGATCTCTCTCACGGTGTCCGCCATGACGCCGAATCTAGTGCGCGAACGGCACGGGCGGCAGTCCCCCGCCGCCCGGCCGTACGGAAACCGGCCGCCTGTCCGGCCGCCCGTCCGGCCGCTTACGCGGAAACCGGCCGCTGCGCCCTGATCGACTGAAGGAGCCCCACCGCTATCCAGGCGGCGAACATCGACGATCCCCCGTAGGAGACGAACGGCAGCGGCAGGCCGGTGACGGGCATGATGCCCAGGGTCATGCCGATGTTCTCGAAGCTCTGGAAGGCGAACCAGGCGATGATCCCGGCGGCCACGATGGTGCCGTAGAGCTCGGTGGACTCGCGGGCGATCCGGCAGGCCCGCCAGAGCACCACCCCGAGCAGGAAGATGATCGTCCCCGCGCCCATGAAGCCGAGCTCCTCACCGGCCACGGTGAAGATGAAGTCGGTCTGCTGTTCGGGCACGAACTGGCCCGTGGTCTGCGAGCCGTGGAAGAGGCCGGAACCGGACAGCCCGCCGGAACCGATGGCGATCCGGGCCTGGTTGGTGTTGTAGCCGACGCCGGAGGGGTCGAGGGCGGGGTTGGCGAAGGCCGCGAAGCGGTTGATCTGGTACTCGTCGAGCACCCCGAGCTGCCAGATGAGGACGCAGCCGAGGATGCCGGCGCCCAGCAGGCCCGCGATCCAGCGGTTGGAGGCCCCGGAGGAGAGGAGCACGGCGAGCACGATCACCACGAGCACCATGACCGAGCCGAGGTCGGGCATCAGCAGGATGATCGCGATCGGCAGCCCGGCCAGGCCGAGGGCCTGCATCACGGTCCGGTGGTCGGGATGGCGGCGGTCGCCCGCGTCGACCTTCCCGGCCAGCAGCATCGCCATCCCCAGCGTGATGGTGATCTTCGTGAACTCGGAGGGCTGGATGGAGAAGCCGCCGCCGAGCTGGATCCAGGACCGCGCGCCGTTGATGGTCGCGCCCAGCGGCGTGAGCACGGCCAGCGTGAAGAGACAGGAGATGCCGTAGAGGATCGGCACGGCGCCCCGCAGCGCCCGGCTGCCGACCCAGACCGCGCCGATGGCGAAGGCGAGGCCGATGCCGGTGTTGAGCAGGTTGCGCAGCAGGAAGTAGTACGGGTCGCCCTGGTTGAGCTCGGTGCGGTTGCGGGTGGCCGAGTAGACGAGCAGCGTGCCGATGGCCGAGAGGGCGAGGGCCGCGAGCAGCATCACCCAGTCGAGGCGGCGCAGCACGGAGTCGCGGGCGGTGAGACGGGACCAGGCGCCGCGTTCGGGGGTGAAGCGGCGGACCCGGTAGCCCTGGGCGGTGCTCATCGGTTCTGTTCCTCCCGCCGGGTCGCGGGCTCGGTCGGGGTCTCCGGCGGCGGGGACGGCAGCCCGGTGTCCGCGGGCGAGGCGGACGGCGCCGGTGACGCCCCGTCGGAGCCGGACGGGGAGGGGGACGGCGGCGCCGTGGGGATGGGCTGCGCCTCGATGGTGCCGTCCTTCTCGATTTTGGGAAGTCCGCTCTGCGGGTGCGGCAGCAGCGCCTTCGAGTCGTCGACCTTGCCCTTTTCGTCGACGCCGTAGAGCGCGTTGTAGATGTTGCGCACGGCGGGGCCGGAGGCGCCGGAGCCGGTGCCGCCCTGGGCGATCGTCATGACGACCGTGTAGTCGGACGTGTAGGTGGCGAACCAGGACGTGGTCTGCTTGCCGTAGACCTCGGCGGTGCCGGTCTTGGCGTGCATGGGGATCCGGTCCTGCGGCCAGCCCTGGAAGCGCCAGGCGGCGGTGCCCTTGGTGGCGACGCCGGCGAGGGCGGCGTCCATCTGGTCGCGGAGGGTGCCGTCTATGGGCAGCCGGCCGTGGGAGGTCGGCTTGATCTCCTGGACGCGCTTGCCGTCGGGGCTGATGACCGCCTTGCCGACGGTGGGGTTCCAGAGGGTGCCGCCGTTGCTGATGGCCGCGTAGATGGTGGCCATCTGGATGGGGGTGACGAGGGTGTCGCCCTGGCCGATGGAGTAGTTGACGGAGTCACCGGCGCGCATCCGCATGCCGGACTCGCAGTTCTCCTTGGCGATCTTCCCGGCGTAGCTGTCGTCCTTGTCGCCCTGCTTGCACCAGACGTCCTTGTTGGCCTCCCAGTACCGCTTCTTCCACTCGCGGTCGGGGACCCGGCCGCGGACCTCGTTGGGCAGGTCGATGCCGGTCTCCTTGCCGAGCCCGAACTGGTGGGCGGTCTTGTAGAACCAGTCCGCCGGGTGCTGGGGCTTGTTGCCGCCGTCCTTCTGCCACTGCTTGTAGGCCAGGTCGTAGAAGACGGTGTCGCAGGAGACCTCGAGCGCCTGGCCGAGGTCGATGGCGCCGTAGCCCTTGGACTCGTAGTTCTTGAAGACCTGGTTGCCGATGCTGTAGGCGCTGGAGCAGTTGTAGTGGTCGGTGAAGGCGTAGCCGGCCTTGACGGCGGCCGTGGTGCTGATGACCTTGAAGATGGAGCCGGGGGCCGCCTGGCCCTGGATGGCCCGGTTGAGCAGCGGGTAGTTGGAGTCCTCGCCGGTGAGGGCCTTGTAGTCCTTGCCGGAGATGCCGCCGACCCAGGCGTTGGGGTCGTAGGTGGGGTTGGAGGCCATGGCCACCACCCGGCCGGTCCTGGACTCCAGTACGACGACGGCGCCCGCGTCGGCCTTGTAGTTGACGCCGGTGTTGCGGTCGAGCTCCTTGCGGGCGTCCTTCATCGCCTGGTCCAGCTCGTGCTCCGCTATGGCCTGCACACGGGCGTCGATGCTGGTGACGATGTTGGCGCCGGGGACGGCCTTGTCGCTCTTGGCCTTGCCGATGACGCGGCCGAGGTTGTCGACCTCGTAGCGGGTGACGCCGGCCCTGCCGCGCAGCTCGCTGTCGTACTGCCGCTCCAGCCCGGAGCGGCCGACCTGGTCGGAGCGGAGCAGCGGGGTGCGGGAGTCCTTGGCCTTGGTGATCTCGGCGTCGGTGACGGGCGAGAGGTAGCCGAGGACCTGGGCGGTGTTGGAGCCGCCGGGGCCCGCGTAGCGGCGCACGGCCGTGGGCTCGGCGGTGATGCCGGGGAAGTCCTCCTGGCGCTCGCGGATCTGGAGGGCCTGCTGGGTGGTGGCCTCGTCGGTGATGGGGATGGGCTGGTAGGGCGAGCCGGCCCAGCAGGGCTTGGGGGTCTTGGCGTCGCACAGCCGGACCTTGGCGGCGACGTCCTCGGGCTTGAGGTTGAGGACGCCCGCGAGGCGGGTGAGGACGGTCCTGCCCTTGTCCTTCATCTTCATCAGGTCGGTGCGGTTCGCGGAGACGACGAGACGGGTCTCGTTGTCGGCGAGCGGCACGCCCCGGGCGTCGAGGATGGACCCCCGCGTGGCGGCGGCGACGACCTGCTGGATGTGGTTGCTGGCGGCCTCGGCCGTGTACTGGTCGCCGTTGCGGATCTGCAGGTACCACAGGCGGCCGGCGAGGGTGAGCAGCAGCGAGAAGACCAGGATCTGAATGACGATCAGCCGGATCGTCACCCGGGGGGTGCGCCCTCCTTCAGGGAGAGTACTCACAGGCGCTTCACTCCCTTGAGCTTCGGCTGCCGGCGCCCGGCCCTCGGCAGCAGGCCGCTCTGGACCCCGAGGCGGCCGCCCCGGCCGCGTCCGCCCAGCCGGTTCCTGCGGCTCACGCGGCCGACGCGGAAGCCGCGCTTGGCCGTCCGCCCGTACCCCCCGTCGCCGCCGCCCGCGACGGCCGTGCCGTCGCCGGTGAGCGGGTCGGAGACGGTACGGCGGGCCATGGTCATGACGAGCGGCACGACGAAGGGCGCGAGCAGCAGGTCGTAGCAGGCGGCGGTGGCCACCAGGCCGCTCAGGCCCACGTGGCGGGCGGCGGTGTCCCCGACGAGGGAACCCACGCCCGCGTACAGCAGCGTGGAGAGGACGGCCGCGCCGACGACGGCGAGCATGGGGACGGTCGCCGAGCGGACCCGGCCGCTGTCCGGCCGGGCGAGACCGACCAGATAGCCGATGACGCACAGCACGAGCGCGTAGCGCCCGGTGGCGTGGTCGGCGGGTGGCGCGAGGTCGGCCAGGAGGCCGGCGCCGAAGCCGACGAGACAGCCCGCGGTGTGGCCGTAGACCAGGCCGAGGCCGACGACGACGAGGAGCATCAGGTCGGGTACGGCGCCGGGGAGGTGGAGCCGGGCCAGGACGCTCACCTGGGCGACCAGGGCCACCACCACGAGCGCGGTCGAGAGCAGGATCCGGTTCAGGCGCATCGGTTCAGTCCTGGGGCTTGGCACTCGGGCTGGGGGTGACGGTGACGGTCACGGTGGGGGCGGGTTTGGGGGCCTCGGGCTTGGGCGGCAGCACGGTGTCGCGCGGGTCCTCGTGGGGCGCCTGGACGACGACGCCGACCAGGTCGAGCTTGCTGAAGCCGACGAAGGGGCGGACCAGGAGGGTGCGGGTGAGGCCGCCGCCCGCGGGCTCGACGTGGGTGACCTCGCCGACGGGGACCCCGGCGACGAACGGCTTGTCGCGGCTGGAGCCGAAGGTGACCAGCCGGTCGCCCTTGCGGACGGTGGCCTTGCCGTTGAGGAGTTCGACGCGCAGGGAGCTGTCGCCCTGACCGTTGGCGAAGCCGATCTCGCCGGTCTTCTCCATGCGGGTGCCGACGGTGAACTTGGGGTCGCTGGCGAGCAGCACGGTGGCGGTGCCCGGGCCGACGGTGGTGACGCGGCCGACGAGCCCATCGCCGTTGAGCACGGTCATGTCGCGGCGGACGCCGTCGTTCGCGCCGATGTCGATGGTGACCGTCCAGGAGAAGCCCTGCGCGGCTCCTATGGCGATGACCTGGGCGCCCTTGATGCCGTACTGGCCGCGGCCGGCGGTCTTGAGCATGGCGTCCAGCTCGCGCAGCCGGCCGCGATTGCGGTCGTCGCTGCCCAGGCGCTGCTTGAGGGCGGTGTTCTCGCGCTCCAGCTCGGCGATGCGGCTGCTGCGGTCCCCGGAGTCGCGGACGGCGGCGACGGCCTCGCCGACCGGGTCGACCGCGGCGGCGACGCCCTTCTCCACCGGCCCGAACGCCGAGGCGGCGGCGTGGCGCACTCCGTCGAGCGGGGACTGCTCACCGCCGCGGATGTCGACCGTGATCAGCGCGAAGGCGATCGCGATCAGCAGGACCAGCAGCAGCCGGCTCTCTCGTGTGTCCCTCACGTGCGGCGGCGAGCCCTTCTCGTCGGACCGTCCGGCTCCGGGCCCGGACGGTCATCCTGTTCACCGGCGGGGCTGGGCGTCCAGTACCTGCTGGAGCGCCTCGAACTCCTCGACGCACTTGCCGGAGCCCAGGGCGACGGAGTCCAGCGGGTCCTCGGCGATGTGGATGGGCATCCCGGTCTCGCGGCGCAGCCGCTCGTCCAGGCCCCGCAGCAGCGCCCCTCCACCGGTGAGAACGATGCCCCGGTCCATGACGTCACCCGACAGCTCGGGCGGGCACTTGTCGAGGGTGGTCTTGACGGCGTCGACGATGGAGTTGACGGGCTCCTCGATGGCCTTGCGGACCTCGGCGGCCGAGATGACCACGGTCTTGGGCAGCCCGCTGACCAGGTCGCGGCCGCGGATCTCGGTGTGCTCGTCCTGCTCCAGGTCGTACGCCGAACCGATAGTGATCTTGATTTGTTCGGCGGTGCGCTCACCGAGGAGGAGGCTGTACTCCTTCTTGATGTGCTGGATGATCGCGTTGTCCAGCTCGTCGCCGGCGACGCGGATGGACTGCGCGGTGACGATGCCGCCCAGCGAGATCACGGCGACCTCGGTGGTGCCGCCGCCGATGTCGACGACCATGTTGCCGGTCGCCTCGTGGACGGGCAGGCCGGAGCCGATGGCCGCGGCCATGGGCTCCTCGATGATGTGCACCTGACGCGCGCCGGCCTGGGTGGAGGCCTCGATGACGGCACGGCGCTCGACGCCGGTGATACCGGAGGGCACGCACACCACGACACGCGGGCGGGCCATCCAGCGGCGCTTGTGGATTTTGAGGATGAAGTAGCGGAGCATCCGCTCCGTGATCTCGAAGTCGGCGATGACACCGTCCTTCAGAGGACGCACCGCGACGATGTTCCCCGGAGTTCGGCCGATCATCTTCTTGGCTTCGGCGCCGACCGCGAGGATCCCACCGGTGTTGGTATTGATCGCGACGACTGACGGCTCGTTGAGGACGATCCCGCGGCCTCTGACGTACACCAGCGTGTTGGCGGTCCCGAGGTCGACAGCCATGTCACGGCCGATGAACGACATGTTGTTCCCCATGAGGATACGTCTGGCCTTCCCAGTTTGGGCGAATGCTTACTCGAGGTCGGCAGGTGGTGCGCTGCGGGGCGCGGAAGCTTCATCGTAGTCTCGCCCACTCGAACGTGGCGCGAGGGTTCCTCCGCCATTGTCGGCGGAACACGAGCTGGCCCCAGTAATGGTGACGTCGTGTCGGAGTGAGAGGTTCCCCCGATCGGCGCGCATATGCCAAGGGCGGCCGAAGGGATTAATCGACCGCCCTGATCAGAATGGCTGTTCGGCAGATCCGGTTGATCCCGAATCAGGCGAGACCGGGAAAGAAAATCTTGATTTCCCGCTCCGCGGACTCCTCCGAGTCCGAGGCGTGGATGAGGTTCTCGCGCGTGATGGTGCCGAAGTCACCACGGATGGAGCCGGGAGCGGCCGAGATCGGGTCGGTCGGGCCGGCCAGCGCGCGGACGCCCTCGATGACGCGCTCGCCCTCGACGACCAGCGCCACGACCGGGCCGGAGGACATGAAGCCCATCAGCGGCTCGTAGAACTCGCGGCCCACGTGCTCGGCGTAGTGCTGCTCCAGCGTGGCGCGCTCCAGGGTGCGCAGCTCCAGCGCGCCGATCGTCCAGCCGGCCTTGCGCTCGATACGGCCGATGATCTCACCGACCAGGCCGCGGCGGACCGCGTCGGGCTTGAGGAGGACGAGGGTGCGCTGGCTCATACTGCGGGCTCCTAGCGGGCAGGCGATCGGATGCGTGGGGCGAAGGCTACCGCCCCGCCGGGGCCCGCCGGTACTCGGCCCGGACGGGCCGGGGCGGGCGCCCCGGCGGGCCCGGGCGCGGTCCGGCGCTCAGGCCGACTGCTCCGCCGCCTCCGCCTCCGCCGTCAGCCGGGCGAAGCGGGCCTTCGCCTCGTCGACCTTGCGGCCGTAGTGGACCGAGGCCCACCACAGACCGGCGAAGACCACGCCCAGGATGAACATCATCGGGACGACCAGGCCGCTCGCGATCAGCCCGAGCTGGAGCGCCCAGCCCAGCTGGACGCCGCCGGGGCGGGTGAGCACGCCGCACAGCAGCACGCTCAGCACCATGGCGGTGCCGCTGACGGCCCAGACCGTGCCCGCGGACAGGTCGGAGGTCTGCATGGCGACCAGGCCCGCGAAGCCGATGACGAAGAACTCGCCGATCAGGGTGCTGGCGCACAGCGTCCGCATGTCAGCCCCTTCCCAGCAGCAGCCGGGCCTCGCCCACGGTGATCACCGAACCGGTCACCAGGACACCCGCGCCGGAGTACTCGCTCTCCTCCTCGGCGAGGGTGATCGCGGCCTCCAGGGCGTCGTCCAGGCGCGGTTCGACCTGCACCCGCTCGGCGCCGAAGACCTCGACGGCCACGCCGGCGAGCTCGTCGACGTCCATCGCGCGCGGGGTGGAGTTCCGGGTGACGACGACCTCGGCGAAGATCGGCTCGAAGGCCTCCAGCAGACCCCGGACGTCCTTGTCGGCGCTGGTGCCGACGACGCCGATCAGCCGGCTGAAGCCGAACGCCTCGGTGATGCCGTCGGCGGTGACACGGGCGCCCGCCGGGTTGTGCGCGGCGTCCAGCACCACCGTGGGGCTGCGGCGCACGACCTCCAGCCGGCCCGGCGAGGTGACCGCCGCGAAGGCGCGGCGGACCACGTCGATGTCGAGCGGACGGGCGTGCTGCGAGCCGATCCCGAAGAACGCCTCGACGGCGGCCAGGGCCACGGCGGCGTTGTGCGCCTGATGGGCGCCGTACAGCGGGAGGAAGACCTCCTCGTACTCGCCGCCCAGACCGCGCAGGGTCAGCAGCTGGCCGCCGACGGCGACCTCCCGGCCGACCACGCCGAACTCCATGCCCTCGCGGGCGACCGTGGCGTCCACCTCGACGGCGTGCTTGAGCAGCACCTGCGCCGCGTCCACCGGCTGCTGGGACAGCACGACGGTGGCGCCGGACTTGACGATCCCGGCCTTCTCCGTGGCGATGTCGCCGGGCGTGGAGCCGAGCCGGTCGGTGTGGTCGAGCGCGATGGGGGTGACCACGGCGACGGTGCCGTCGACGACGTTCGTGGCGTCCCAGGTGCCGCCCATGCCGACCTCGACGACGGCCACGTCGACCGGGGCGTCCGCGAAGGCGGCGAAGGCCATGCCCGTGATGACCTCGAAGAAGGACATCCGGAAGTCCTCGCGCTCGTCGACCATCTCGACGTACGGCTTGATGTCCCGGTACGTCTCGATGAAGCGCTCGGCGGGGATGGGGGCGCCGTCCAGGCTGATCCGCTCGGTGACGGACTGCACGTGGGGGCTGGTGTAGCGGCCGGTGCGCAGGTCGAAGGCGCCCAGCAGGGCCTCGATCATGCGGGCGGTGCTGGTCTTGCCGTTGGTGCCGGTGATGTGGATCGCGGGGTAGGCGCGCTGCGGCTGCCCCAGGATGTCCATCAGGGCTTCCATGCGGGCCAGCGACGGGTCCAGCTTGGTCTCGCCCCAGCGGCCCGCGAGCTCCGCCTCCACCTCGCGCAGGGCCCGGTCCACCTCCGGGTCCTCCGGGCGCGCCGGCACGCCGTCGCCCTGCGGCGGCCCGCCCTGGGTGCGCAGGGTGCGGCTGCCCGCCTCGATCACGGCGAGGTCGGGGTCTCTGTCGGTCTCGGCATCGACGATCTCCTCGAACCGGTCGGCGGCACCGGGCGTACCGGTTTCGCCGGGTTCGAGATCGCCGTTCTCGTCATTCAGGGGGCGCTCGCTCACGCGGCCCAGTCTACGGACCGGGGGCGCGCGGAAGGCCGGTGCGTCTCGGACGGCGCCCTCCGGCCATGAGGGGCGGGCCCAACCGGATTGTCATACGGTTCTTCCGGAAGATCCGTTAAGCGAGGTTCCGGCGGTGAGAGCCATGGCGTCCTCGGAGGACCGGGACCGGCTCCGGGCGGTCCTGGAGGCGCTGCCGTCCGGCGCCCTCCTGCAGAGCCCGGCCGACGAGATCCTGGCCGTCAACCGCAGATTCGTCGCCATGTTCGACCTCGACGGGAGGGCCGACCTCTCCCCCGGCGCCCCCATGCGCCCGGTCGTCCCGCTCGTCCGGGCGTTCTACACCACCGACGTCTCCCAGCCCCACGCCCCGGACGAGATCCTGGCCCGCCGCCACGTCCACCGCGTCGCGGAGATCCCGCTGACCGACGGACGGATCATCCGCCGCCGGGTCGAGCCGCTGCGCGAGAACAGCGCGTATCTCGGTGCCCTGTGGACGTTTACGGATATCAGTGACGCCAAACGGCGCGAGCACGACCTGAAGCGCGACAACGCCGCGCTCACCGAGCTGGCCCGCCAGCGCAACGCCTTCACCGCCGCCGCCTCCCACGAGCTGCGCACCCCGCTCACCTCCATCGGCAGCTTCGGCGAGCTCCTGGCCGACCCCGCCTTCGGCACCCTCACCACCGAGCAGTCCTCGTTCCTCGACGCCATCCTGCGCAACGCCGCGCGGATGCAGCGGGTGATCTCCGACCTGCTGCTGACCACCCGGATGCGGGCCGTCGGGCCGGAGCTGGAGTTCGCCCCCGTGGACGTGCCCGACATGCTCGCGGAGGCCCTGCTGGACCACATGGGAGAGCTGGAGGCCGCTGGCGTCTTCGCCGTACTGGACTGCGAGAGCGGCCCCGCCCTGCGCGGCGACCGCCACCGGCTCCGGCACGTGATCGGCAATCTGCTGGAGAACGCCGCGAAGTTCACCCCGGCCGGCGGCCGGGTCGGCATCACGGCCGCGCCCCGGGGCGTCCACTGGGACATCGAGGTCGCCGACACGGGCATCGGCATCCCCGAGAAGTACCGCCACGAGATCTTCACCGGCTTCGTCCGGGCCCCCAACGCCCGCTCCGGCGGCTACCCCGGCACCGGCCTCGGCCTCGCCATCGGCCGCACGGTCGTCGAACGGCACGGCGGCACGATCGCCGTCGGCGGCCACGAGGGCGAGGGCGCGGTCTTCCGCATCCGGCTGCCGATCGCGGGCCCGTCAGCGGGACCGCCACAGGACGCCACGGGGGCGGCGTCATGACCGGCGTCCTCGTCGTCGAGGACGACCCCGACGTCGCCCTCGCCCTGCGCGTCCTGCTCACCCGCAGCGGCTACGAGGTCACGACCGCCGACGACGGCCGGGAGGCCCTGCGGCTGCTGTTCGCCGAGCGCCCCGGGCTGATGATCCTCGACATCGGCCTCCCCGGCCTCGACGGCTGGGAGGTGCTGGAGCGCACCCGCGACATGAGCGACCTGCCCGTGCTCCTGCTCACCGCGCGGGGCGCCGAGAGCGACCGCGTGCGCGGCCTGCGCGCCGGCGCGGACGACTACCTCCCCAAGCCCTTCGGCAACGACGAGCTCCTCGCCCGCGTCGAGGCGCTGCTGCGCCGCAGCGCCCCCACCCGCTGGGCCGGCGACTCCTTCGGCGACGACGGGCTGCGCCTGGTCCCCGAGCGCCGCTCCGCGGTCTGGCAGGGCCACGAGATCCGCCTCAGCGACATCGAGTACCGCCTGCTCCAGGTCCTCGTCCGCAACCGCGGCCGGGTGATCACCACCGACCAGCTCCTCGACCGGGTCTGGGACGACCCGGAGGGCACCGGACGGGAGCGCGTGAAGTTCGCGGTCCTGCGGCTGCGGCGCAAGCTCCGCCAGGCGGCGGGCGACGAGGCGGCCGACCCCCTGGAGGCCGTGCGGGGACTGGGCTACCGCTACCGGCCGGAGTAGCCCCGGGAACGGCTGGAGCGCCCCCCGGAACGAACGGGACCAAAGTCCCGAAATCCGTTCGCTACCGTCCCGCAACCAAACCCCATCCGACCCGGCAACCGAGACAACCCACTCTCTGGAGCTGTCACCGCCCCCGACAGCCCCAGGAGCCCCGCATGTCCCTGCCGCCCCGCAGCATCGCGATCGTTCTCGGTACGCGTCCCGAGCTGGTCAAGCTCACCGACCTCGTGCGCCTCCTGGGACCCGCCGCCCACCTGGTCCACACCGGCCAGCACTACGACGAGGAGCTGTCCGGCCGCTTCCTGACCGAGCTGGGCCTGCCCGAGCCGACCTTCCTCACCGGTGTCGGCGGGCAGCCGCGCGCCGTGCAGATCTCCGCCGCCCTCGCCCAGCTCGACGCGCTGTTCACCGCCGAGCCGCCGCTGGCCGTCGTCGTCCAGGGCGACACCAACGCCGCCCTCGCCGGCGCGCTGTCCGCCAACGCCCGCGACATCCCGCTGCTGCACGTCGAGGCCGGTCTGCGCAGCCACGACCGCAACATGCCCGAGGAGCACAACCGCGTCCTCATCGACAGCATCGCCGACGTGCTGTGCGCCGCCACCGAGGACAACCGCGCCAACCTCCTCGCCGAGGGCGTCGCCGCCTCCCGGATCGCCCTCACCGGCAACACCGTCGTCGAGGCCGTCCGCAACCAGCTCCCCGGCGCGGCCGAGCGCGCGGCGCTGCTGGACCGCCACGGGCTGACCGCCGACGGCTACGTCCTGGCGACCGTCCACCGGCCCGAGAACACCGACTCCGCCGAGGCGCTGCGCGCGATCCTGACCGAGCTGGGCGCCCTCGCGACCCCCGGCCGCCCGGTCGTCCTGCCCCTGCACCCGCGCACCCGCGCCCGCGTCGAGGCCGCCGGCCTCACGGACCTGCTGGCCCCGCTGACGGTGACGGCACCGCTCGGCTACTCCGAGTTCCTGGCCCTCGCCCGGCACGCCGCCCTGCTGGTCTCCGACTCCGGCGGCATCCAGGAGGAGTGCACGGTCCTCGGCCGCCCGCTGGTCGTCGTCCGCCGCTCCACCGAGCGCCCTGAGGCCATGGCCGACTTCGCGGACCTGGTCGAGCCGGGCCGCGCCATCGGCGAGGCCGCCCGCCGCCGCCTCGCGGAGGGCCCGGAGGGCCTCGCCCGCCTGGCCGCCCTGCCGAGCCCGTTCGGTGACGGGCTGGCGTCGGACCGCATCGTCGCGCTCCTGGCCGCCGTGGCGGCCCCCGCGGAGCTGGCCGCCGCCGCGTAGCCACGCGCGACCGCCCGGCAAGCCGCCCCCACCTAGACGCCGCCCTCGCCGCCCTCGACGCCCGGAGCCTTACCCCCGCATGTTCTCCAGCCCCTTCCTCCTCGCCTTCCCCTTCTTCCTCCTCCTCTGCTTCCTGCTCTACTGGGCCGGCGCCCGCCACGCGTACACCCGCCGCCCCGCCGTCGAGAACGGCGACCCCGGCGCGTTCGACTGGCACTTCTTCGTCCCCTGCCGTGACGAGGAGGCCGTCGTCGGCACCACCGTCACGCGGCTGCGCGCCGACCACCCGGGCGCCCACGTCTGGGTCATCGACGACGACAGCGAGGACCGCACCGGCGCCATCGTCGCCGCCCTCGCCGACGAGGACCGCCGGGTCCACCTCGTCAGCCGGCGCCGGCCCAACGCCCGCCAGGGCAAGGGCGCCGCGCTCAACGCCGCGTACGACGAGCTGAACCAGTTCCTGTCCAAGGACACCGACCGCGAGCGCGTCGTCGTGTGCGTCATCGACGCCGACGGCCAGCTCGACCCGCACGCCCTCGCCCGCGTCAGCGGTCCCCAGGGCTTCGGCGACCCCGAGACCGGCGGCGTGCAGGTCAGCGTCCGGATGCGCAACACCGAGGACCCGCGCCCGCTGCCCGACCGCGGCCGGGCCGCCAACGCCTTCGCCCGGCTGCTGGTGCGCATGCAGGACATGGAGTTCTCCGTCTCCAACGCCGGCATGCAGCTGCTGCGCGGCCGCACCGGCTCCGTCGGCCTGGGCGGCAACGGCCAGTTCACCCGACTCGCCTCCCTGGACCGCATCGCCGCCGCCGAGCGCCGCCCCTGGCAGCGCGGCGCGCTGCTGGAGGACTACGAGCTGGGCCTCCACATGATCCTCAACGGTGACCGGATATCCCACATAGCCGACACCTGGGTCTCCCAGGAGGGCCTCCCGCACGGCCGCCGGTTCCTCACCCAGCGCACCCGCTGGGCCCAGGGCAACCTCCAGTGCGTCCGCTACGCGCCGCGCATCGTCTCCTCCCGCCACTACGGCGGCAAGGGCGTCCTGGAGACCCTGTACACCTTCCTCCAGCCCGTCGCCCACCTGGTCACCCTCGCGCTGTGCGCGGTCATGTTCACCCTGCTGGGCATCACCGCCGCCGAGGACGGCGTGGGCGAGGCGTTCGGCGGCATGCTGGCCCTGTGGCCGCTGGTGATCGCCCTGGCCGTGGTCTCCGTGACCCCGTTCGTCCTGTGGGGTCCGGTCTACCGCCGGGACCGCGCCGACGACCGCTCGCTGCTGACCGCCCTCCTGTGGGGGCTGGCGCTGTGGGTGTACGCCTACCATCTCTTCCCGGCGTCCGCCCGGGGCTTCGTCCGGATGCTGCGCGGCCGCAACGGCTGGGCCAAGACCCGCCGCAACGCCGAGAGCACCACCTCCGGCCCGGTGGCCATCGAGGCCTGAGCCGCCTTCGCGTGAAACCACTCCGCACGAAACCATGAGTTCGGTCACAGAACCGACCGACGAGGCAACCTTCCGCTCCGTTCCGCCATCTGACCGCCGGTGATATTTATGCCCGGAACGGTTCCGGGTGGCGGAACGGAGCGTTGTGCGCACACCACAACTCAGCAACAGAACACATTTGCTGCTGCTCACCGGGTGGGCAGTGCTCTGGTTCATCGTCGTGGAGCCCAGCGGCGGATTCTCCTGGCACTATCTGCGCACCGGCGGTGAGCTGATCTACGACGGGGGATCCTCCGGCGACGGCGGCCTCAACCTCTACGCACGCCACCCCGAGCTCCAGATGGGCCCCATCAGCTTCCTGGTGGCCGGCCTGTTCAACCCCTTCCCTGCCATGGTCGGCCAGGTGCTGGCCGAGGCGCTGATGTCCCTGCTGGGCCTGGTGATCCTGGTCCTGGCCGGCCGCAGCGCCGCCCGGCACCTCCTGGGCACCGGCACCAACCACCAGCGGCTGCGGCAGCGGGTCCTCATCGCGGGCCTGGCCTTCATCCCCATGTGGATCGAGGTCTCGGTCCGCTTCGCGCATCTGGACGACGTCCTCGCCCTGTTCTTCACCGCGCTCGCCGTGCGCTATCTGACGCGCTGCGACGCGGCGGCCACCGGCATCTGCATGGCCCTCGCCCTGGACTCCAAGCCCACGGCGATGGCCTTCCTGCCGCTGCTGCTGGCGCTGCCCAAGGAGCGGTGGCTGCGGGCGGGGCTGTGGTGCGTGGGCCTCGTGGCCGTCGCCTGGCTGCCGTTCTTCCTCGTCGCCCCGGACTCCTTCGCCGCCGCGAAGTTCACCATCCCCAACAACCCGGCGTCCGCGCTGCGCTGGCTGGGCGGCAACACCCCGCAGACCCCCGACTGGGCCCGCCCCGCCCAGGCGGCGCTCGGCCTCGGCCTGGGCGCGATCGCGGTCTGGCGCGGCCGCTGGGCGGCCGTCGTCCTGCTGGGCGCCAACGCCCGGATCGTCCTCGACCCCAGCGTCTACACCTACTACACGGCCTCGGTGCTGCTCGGCACCCTGCTGTGGGACGTGTGCGGCCAGCGGCGGCTGGTGCCGTGGTGGAGCTGGATCGCGCTGCTGGTGCTCTACGGCAGCGTGTTCCTGGTGCCCGACGAGTCGGTCAAGGGCCTGATCCGGCTGGGCTTCGTGGTGGTGTCCACGGCGTACGTCCTCTTCGCCCCGGTACGGGACCGGCGGGACCGGAACCAGCACAGATCCCTCGACCGGGTGGAGGAGGAACCCGTGACGGGGCCGTGGGGGCCCATGTGGGACCCGGGCCGGACGAGGCCGTGGGAGGCGCGACCGGTCAGCGAGCGCTGATCCCGTTCCTCATGCGATACGGCCGCGGCCGGGTCACCCCCACCGAAGTGGGGATGACCCGGCCGCGTCGTATCAGGCGTGAATCGCCCTGTCGGCTCAGGCGCCGGGGAGCGAGGCGAGCTGCGCGCCGATCCGCTCGATGTCGGCCTCGGCCGTCGCCAGCCGCGTACGGATCTTCTCCACGGCGACCTCGGCGGCCTTGGCCAGGAAGGCCTCGTTGCCCAGCTTGGCCGTGGCCTGCGCCTTCTCCTTCTCGGCCGCGGCCAGCGCCTTGGCCAGGCGCTTGCGCTCGGCCTCGACGTCGATCGTGCCGGACAGGTCGAGGGCGACCGTGGCGCCGACGACCGGGAGGGTCGCGGTGGCGTGGAAGCCGTCCTCGGCGGGCTGGAGGCGCAGCAGCTGACGGATCGCGCCCTCGTGGGCGGCGAGCGTCGTGCCCGACAGGTCGAGCTTCGCCGGGACGCGCTGGCCGGGCTGGAGGCCCTGGTCGGCGCGGAAGCGGCGGACCTCGGTGATCACCTGCTGGAGGTTCTCGATCTCGGCCTCGGCGGCGGCGTCACGGAAGCCACTGTCCTTCGGCCAGTCGGCGATGACGACCGACTCCTTGCCCGTGAGCGTGGTCCACAGCGTCTCGGTGACGAAGGGCACGACCGGGTGGAGGAGCTTGAGGGTGACGTCCAGGACCTCGCCGAGCACGCGCGCGGAGACCTTGGCCTGCTCGCCGCCCGCCATGAAGGTCGTCTTCGACAGCTCGACGTACCAGTCGAAGACCTCGTCCCACGCGAAGTGGAAGAGGGCGTCGGACAGCTTCGCGAACTGGTAGTCGTCGTAGTAGGCGTCGACCTCGGCGACCGTCGCGTTGAGGCGCGACATGATCCAGCGGTCGGTGGCCGACATCTGCTCGACCGGCGGCAGCTCGCCCTCGACCGTCGCGCCGTTCATCATCGCGAAGCGCGTGGCGTTCCAGATCTTGTTGGCGAAGTTCCGCGAGCCCTGGACCCAGTCCTCGCCGATCGGCACGTCGACGCCGGGGTTGGCGCCGCGCGCGAGGGTGAAGCGGACGGCGTCGGAGCCGTACTTGTCCATCCAGTCCAGCGGGTTGACCGCGTTGCCGAAGGACTTCGACATCTTCTTGCCGAACTGGTCGCGGACCATGCCGTGGAGGGCGATGGTGTGGAACGGCGGGGTGCCGTCCATCGCGTACAGACCGAACATCATCATCCGGACGACCCAGAAGAAGAGGATGTCGTAGCCGGTGACGAGGACGGAGTTCGGGTAGAACTTCGCGACGCTGTCGGTCTTCTCGGGCCAGCCGAGCGTGGAGAACGGCCACAGGCCGGAGGAGAACCAGGTGTCGAGGACGTCCGTCTCCTGGTGCCAGCCCTCGCCGGCGGGCGGCTGCTCGTCCGGGCCGACGCAGACCATCTCGCCGTCCGGGCCGTACCAGACCGGGATGCGGTGGCCCCACCACAGCTGACGCGAGATGCACCAGTCGTGGAGGTTGTCCACCCAGTCGAAGTACCGCTTCTCCATCTCCTGCGGGTGGATCTTGACCTGGCCGTCGCGGACGGCGTCGGCGGCGGCCTTGGCCAGCGGGGCGGTCTTCACCCACCACTGCATGGACTGGCGCGGCTCCAGCGTCGTCTTGCAGCGCGAGCAGTGACCCACGGAGTGGGTGTACGGGCGCTTCTCGGCGACGATGCGGCCCTCGGCGCGCAGGGCGCCGACGATCGCGGAGCGGGCCTCGAAGCGGTCCAGGCCGAGGAAGGGACCGTGGGTGGTGATCACGCCGTGCTCGTCGAGCACGGTGATCGACGGCAGGTCGTGGCGGCGCCCGATCTCGAAGTCGTTCGGGTCGTGGGCGGGGGTGACCTTGACGGCACCCGTGCCGAACTCGGGGTCGACGTGCTCGTCGGCGACGACCGGGATGCGGCGGCCGGTCAGCGGCAGCTCGATCTCGGTGCCGACGAGGTGCTTGTAGCGCTCGTCCTCGGGGTGGACGGCCACGGCGGTGTCGCCGAGCATCGTCTCGGCGCGGGTCGTGGCGACGACGATCTCCGAGTCCCCGGAGCCGTACCGGATGGAGACGAGCTCGCCCTCGTCGTCCTGGTACTCCACCTCGATGTCGGAGATGGCGGTCAGACAGCGCGGGCACCAGTTGATGATGCGCTCGGCGCGGTAGATCAGCTCGTCGTCGTAGAGCTTCTTGAAGATCGTCTGGACGGCCTTGGACAGACCCTCGTCCATGGTGAACCGCTCACGGCTCCACGCCACACCATCACCCAGGCGACGCATCTGCCCGGAGATCTGACCACCGGACTCGGCCTTCCACTGCCAGACGCGCTCGACGAACGCCTCACGGCCGAGGTCGTGGCGGGACTTGCCCTCCTTGGCCAGCTCGCGCTCGACCACGTTCTGCGTGGCGATACCGGCGTGGTCCATACCGGGCTGCCACAGGACCTCGAAGCCCTGCATGCGCTTGCGGCGGGTGAGGGCGTCGATCAGCGTGTGCTCGAAGGCGTGGCCCAGGTGGAGGGAGCCCGTGACGTTCGGCGGGGGGATGACGATGGTGTACGGCTCTTTGTCGCTCTTGGCGTCGGCCTCGAAGTAGCCCCGCTCTACCCAGCGCTCGTACAGCGGCCCCTCTACCTCGGCCGGCGCGTACTGGGTCGGCAGTTCGGGGTTGCTGTCGTTCGGCCCGCGGTCGGGGCTCTGCTGAGTGTTCTCGGTCACGGACCGAATTCTACGGGGAGGGGCCGACAGCTCACGAACCCGTTTCCGCCCCGCCGCATGGCTCGAATAAGCGATCGACAAAGATGACGTGCACCTGACCCAGGCACGACCAGTACGCGAGAGAGCGACGATGAGCCATCACCAGCCGGGACCGTACGGCCAGCCGCCGCAGCCCAGCCCCTACGGCCAGCCCGGCTACGGCTACCCGCAGCAGCCCGCGCAGGCACCGGCCGCCGGCCCGTACGGCGCCGGCGCCTACGGCTACCCGCACCCGCAGGCTCACCCGTACGGCCAGCCGGGGCCCTACGGCCAGCCGGGGCCCTACGGCCAGCCCGGCCCCTATGGCCAGCCCGACCCCTATGGCCAGCCCGACCCCTATGGCCAGCAGCCGGGCATGCCGATGCCGTACCCGCCGCCCCTCCCCCCGCACAACAGCAACAAGGGCAAGGCCATCGGCATCGCGCTGGGCGCGGTCATCCTGGTCGGCGCGATCGTCGTGGGCGGCTTCGTGCTGATGTCGGGCGGCCACGGGGGTGGTGGGACCGGCGGGGGCGGCAAGGACGGCGGCGGCCCGGTCACGGAGGCGGGCCCGCGCCACAAGCTCGTCACCCCCGACACGATCCTGGCCGGCGAGTATCGCAAGGAGACCGGCGCGGACCTGCCGGTGCTGGGCTCGGACGAGAAGGCCGACCTCCGCCACATGGGCGTCGCCGACCCGGAGACCATCTCGGGCGCGTACGAGACGGGCAGCCCGGGGCCGACGCAGAAGAAGGTCCGCTTCACCGGCGCCTGGGGCCGCATCAAGACCCCGGAACGCGTCGTGGACGGCATGTTCGCGTCGCTGGGCGCCGCGCTCAAGAGGGACGACGGCGACGGCGAGGGCCGCATGGAACTCGAGGGCACCGCGGAGCGCGTCTCCCCCTCCGGGCTGGACGACGGCGCGGTGATGAAGTGCCAGCACACCCACCTGATCGGCACCACCGCCCCGGGCGGCAAGCCCATCACGATGCAGATGTGCGTCTGGGCCGACCACAGCACGACGGAAGCGGTGTTCAGCCTGGACACGGCGGCGGTCCTGGCGGGGAAGAAGGTCCCCCTGGCGGAGGCGGCGGAGCTGACGTCGAAGGTGCGCAAGGACACGCGGGTGGAGCTGACGAAGTGACAAGCCGTCGCGTGCGGGCCACGGTGCCGGCAGGGACGACCCTGCTGACGCTGACGGCACTGACGGCACTGACGGCACTGACGCTGGCAGGCTGCGCCAGCGCCGACCGCAACTCCGCGACCCGTCCGACGGCGATCCCGTCTGCCACAACGACGCCGAGCTCATCGCGGCACTACCGCCTGACGACACCGGACACGATCCTGGACGGCCGCTACAAGAAGGCGCCCGGGGAGGACAAGGACGTCGCCGCGGACCAGCTGAGCCGGGCGACGCTCCTCCTCGGGGTGACGAACGGGCAGCGGGTGCACGCCGTGTACACGACCGAGCTCCGCAAGGACATGAGCTTCACCGGTATCTGGGGCCGGGTCGAGGACCCCGAACGCTCGGTCGACATGCTGTTCCTGAGCTCGGCGACGGCGGCGAGGAAGGACAAGCGCCTCAGCACGTTCACCTGGTCGGGCAGCCCGCAGAGGCTCACGCCCGACGGCCTCGGCAAGGACACGGTGCTGAAGTGCCAGGGCACGCGCTTCACCCTCGCGGGCACCGACGACAAGCCGACGCACATCAGAACGCTGTGCGCGTGGGCCGACCACGACACGGTCGGTACGGTCTCCCTGGCCGACGCGTCGTTCGCCCGCTACGGGCGTGACATCCCCCTCGACCGAGCGGCCGAACTCACCGCCGGCCTCCGCCACGACACCCGCGCACCCGTCCCCCGCTAGCACACAGGGGAGTTGTTCCGAAACCGTTGCGGGGCCGAGGTAAAGCCGGAATAAGCCATCGGGAAAGATGGCGCAGAGCTGTCGCGTGTCGCGTGAGAGAACTGCAGAGAACTGCGTCGAAGAGGAACTGATGAGCTACCCCCAGCCGGGCCCGTACGGCCAGCAGCCGCCGCCCAACCCGTACGGCCAGGGCGGCGCCCCCGGCCAGCCCGGCTACGGCTACCCCCAGCAGCCCCCCGCCCCCTACGGCGCCCCGCCGCCCCCGCCCCCACCGCCGGGCGCGCCCTACGGCGCCCCGCCCCAGCCGCAGGGCTGGGGCCAACCCCAGGCCCCCCAGCCCCAGGGCTGGGGCCAGCAGCCGGGCATGCCGGGCGGCTACCCGCCCCAGCCGAGCGGCGGCGGCGCGGGCAAGGCGATCGGCATCACGGTGGGCGTACTGGTCGTGGTGGGCGCGATCGTGGGCGGCGTGCTCTTCCTGAACGGCGGCGGTAGTGGTGGCGGCGATGTGAAGCCGTACACGATGGACCTGCCGGTCTCCTTGCTGGACGGCAAGTTCGTCGAGGCCCCGACGCCGGCGGGCGCACAGAACCAGCCGAAGAGCCTCGCCGACAACGAAAAGGCCAAGGCCGCGGGCATCGAGAACGGCACGTCGGTGAGCAAGGCGTACACGAACCCGGAGAAGCAGGCGCTGTCGGTTGGCGGCACCTACGGCACGATCGCCGACCCCAAGAAGACCGTCGACGCACTGATCGCCCAGTCGGACGAACAGCAGTCCCAGCTCGCGTCGAAGGTAGGCGCCAAGATCGAGACGACCACACCTTGGACGGACTTCTCACCGAGCGGCTTCGACGGTGCGGTACTGAAGTGCCGGACGCAGAAGACCACCAGCTCCTACGGCAGTTTCTCCTCCGAGTCCGAGGTCTCTGCCTGCGTTTGGGGCGACAAAAGCGCGGTGGGCATCGTCCAACACCAGATCTCGAAGAGCAGCAACCCCTATGGCGGCGCCACCGCAGCCACCGGCAACGTCATGTCAGCCCAAGAACTCTCCGACGCGACCGCCAAGATCCGCAACCAGGTCCGCAAGGAGAAGTAGCCCTCCAGCAGGCCCCCGGCCGCCGCGCATACCCACCCGGCATCGCGGCGGCCGTTGCGTTGCGCCAGCGGAAATCACCACATAAGACCGCCCGAACGAGTGATCGTTCGCCATTAGTCGGAAGCACAGGCGTTCCCGCTCCTAGCTTCGGGCCATGGTTACTTCACACCACGAGGCGGCTCACCGGATATTCCAGGACCGTCCTGAGCTGCTCGACCCCGTGTTCCGGATCCTGGGCGTGCCCTTGCCGGAAAAGGCAGCCGTCGAGGTGCTCACGGCGGACGTCACGGAAATCAGGCCTCTGGAGCGCCGCGTGGACAGCGTGCTGCGCATCGGTCCTCCGGACGGCAGTGAGGGCTTCATCCTCGCCATCGAGGCACAGGGGCGGCGCGATCCGGACAAGGCGATCAGCTGGGCGTACTACCTGTCGTATCTGAAGTCGAAGTACGGGTGCCCGGCACTGCTCCTGGTGGTCTGCCAGGACAAGGCGACCGCCAACTGGGCTGCTGGTCCCTTCCGCCTGGGGCCCGAGGGCTGGACCGCGCTGTCACTTCACCCACTGGTCCTGGGACCTGTGAACGTCCCGGTGATCACCGACCCGGACCGGGCTGCCCGGAACCTGGCACTGGCGACGTTCTCCGCCATCACGCATGGCAGCGACCAGGAGGCTCCGGCCATACTGGAAACACTGGCCCGTGCGCTGAACACGGCCGACCCGGAGTCCATCGCCTACTACTCGGAACTGCTGGAAATCGGCCTGGGAAACACCCCGGCGCGAGACATCTGGAGGAACCTCATGCCGCGTACTTACTTCCCCGGCCGTGGCACCCTCATCGAGCAGACGTGGCAGGAGGGTGAGGCCCAGGGCCGGCTGCAGGAACGTGCCGAGTCGGTGCTGCGCGTACTCGAGCAGCGGAAAATCCCCGTGTCCCCCGAGATCCGCGAGCGCGTTCTGACCTGCACCTACCTCGACACCCTGGGGCAGTGGCTGGACCGTGCCGTCACCGTCTCCACAGCCGAGGAAATCTTCACCAACGGGTACTGACCCCTGATGCACGCCCAAGGGGGCGCCCCCGCCGTCCGGCGCGGGCGCCCCCTCAGCGCGTACTCCGCAAAAACCTACGCGCTCTTCTCGTGCCGTTCCCCCGGCTCGTTCCCCCGCGTGCGCGGAACGAGCGTCGGGTTGACGTTCGACTGGACCACGTCCGCCGTGATGACGACCCGCGCGACGTCCTTGCGCGACGGGACCTCGTACATCACCGACATCAGGACCTCTTCCATGATGGCGCGCAGACCCCGCGCCCCCGTCCCCCGCAGGATCGCCTGGTCGGCGATGGCCTCCAGGGCCGGGCGGTCGAAGTCGAGCTCGACGCCGTCGAGTTCGAAGAGGCGCTGGTACTGCTTCACCAGGGCGTTGCGCGGCTCGACGAGGATCTTGAGGAGGGCCTCGCGGTCGAGGTTGTGCACCGAGGTGATCACCGGGAGGCGGCCGATGAACTCCGGGATCATCCCGAACTTCACCAGGTCCTCCGGCATGACCTCCTGGAACTGGTCGCTGGCCTCGATCTCGCGCTTGGAGCGGATCGTGGCGCCGAAGCCGATGCCCTTCGCGCCCGCGCGGGACTCGATGATCTTCTCGAGGCCGGAGAAGGCGCCGCCCACGATGAACAGGACGTTCGTCGTGTCGATCTGGATGAATTCCTGGTGGGGGTGCTTGCGGCCGCCCTGGGGCGGGACGGAGGCCGTGGTGCCCTCGAGGATCTTCAGCAGGGCCTGCTGGACGCCCTCGCCCGACACATCTCGTGTGATCGACGGATTTTCGCTCTTTCGGGCGACCTTGTCGATCTCGTCGATGTAGATGATGCCGGTCTCGGCCTTCTTGACGTCGTAGTCGGCGGCCTGGATCAGCTTCAGCAGGATGTTCTCGACGTCCTCGCCGACATAGCCGGCCTCCGTCAGGGCCGTGGCGTCGGCGATGGCGAAGGGGACGTTGAGCATGCGGGCCAGGGTCTGGGCGAGCAGCGTCTTGCCGGAGCCCGTGGGGCCGAGCAGCAGGATGTTGGACTTGGCCAGTTCGATGCCGTCGTCGCGGTTGTGCGCGCCGTTCTCGCCGGCCTGGACCCGCTTGTAGTGGTTGTAGACGGCGACGGAGAGGGCCTTCTTGGCGGCCTCCTGGCCCACGACGTAGCCCTCGAGGAACTCGTAGATCTCACGGGGCTTGGGAAGCTCCTCCCAGCGCACCTCGCTCGTCTCCGCGAGCTCTTCCTCGATGATCTCGTTGCAGAGGTCGATGCACTCGTCGCAGATGTACACACCAGGACCCGCGATGAGCTTCTTCACCTGCTTCTGGCTCTTGCCGCAGAACGAGCACTTGAGCAGATCGCCGCCGTCACCGATGCGTGCCACGAGGTGCTTCCCCTTCGCCTGGGATCCGCCTTGCTCTGCGAACCCGAGTGCTTGCCTATCGACGGTACCTTGCCGGGCCCCCCGCGCGGGCCCCCCTTGGACCTACTCGGCCAAGGGAGAGCCCGTCGTCGGCGGCGCGGTGGTGGCTGGGACCGGTCGGACCGAGTGATGCGGTCAGACGGTCACGGACGACTTGCGCGTCGAGACGATCTGGTCGACCAGACCGTACGCGAGCGCGTCCTCAGCGGTGAGGATCTTGTCGCGCTCGATGTCGTCGCGGATCTTCTCGATCGGCTGGGTGGAGTGCTTGGCCAGCATCTCCTCCAGCTGGGTGCGCATCCGCATGATCTCCTTGGCGGCGATCTCCAGGTCGGAGAGCTGCTCGCGGCCCGTCTGGCTGGACGGCTGGTGGATCAGCACCCGGGCGTTGGGCAGCGCCATCCGCTTGCCGGGGGTACCGGCGGCGAGGAGGATCGCGGCGGCGGACGCGGCCTGGCCCATGCAGACCGTCTGGATGTCCGGCTTCACGAACTGCATCGTGTCGTAGATGGCCGTGAGGGCCGTGAACGAGCCACCCGGGCTGTTGATGTAGATCGAGATGTCGCGGTCGGGGTCCATCGACTCCAGGCACAGCAGCTGCGCCATGACGTCGTTGGCGGAGGCGTCGTCGATCTGGACGCCGAGGAAGATCACGCGCTCCTCGAAGAGCTTCGCGTACGGGTCGTACTCGCGCACGCCCTGCGAGGTGCGCTCGACGAAGCGCGGAACGACGTAACGGGCCTCGGCCTGGGGGCCGGTGTAGAGGCCGCTGGGGGACGAGATGTTCATGCGGGTGTCACTCCTGGTGGCGATGTGGGCTGGGTACGGCCGGCGGGCGGTCCTGCTGCCGGGGCGGTCAGGCCCCGGTGCCGCCGCCGCCCGGAACGCCGGAGGCGTGCGTGATGATC
The DNA here is from genome assembly GCF_003970715.1 of Streptomyces luteoverticillatus. Classification (NCBI taxonomy): domain Bacteria; kingdom Bacillati; phylum Actinomycetota; class Actinomycetes; order Kitasatosporales; family Streptomycetaceae; genus Streptomyces; species Streptomyces luteoverticillatus. Next base: position 2,441,457 of record NZ_CP034587.1, read on the forward strand.
TCGTCGATGATCCCGTACTCCTTGGCCTCCTCCGCCGTGAACCAGCGGTCGCGGTCGCCGTCGCGGATGATCGCCTCCACCGTCTGACCGGTGTGCGCGGCGGTGATCTCGGCCATGCGCTTCTTGGTGCGCAGCAGCTGCTCGGCCTGGATCTTGATGTCCGAGGCGGTGCCGCCGAGGCCCGCGGAGCCCTGGTGCATGAGGATGTCGGTGTTGGGCAGCGCGAAGCGCTTGCCCGGGGTGCCACCGGTCAGCAGGAACTGGCCCATGGAGGCCGCGAGGCCCATGCCGATGGTGACCACGTCGTTCGGGATGTACTGCATGGTGTCGTAGACCGCCATGCCCGCCGTCACCGAGCCACCGGGGCTGTTGATGTAGAGGAAGATGTCCTTGGTCGGGTCCGCGGCCAGGAGGAGCATCTGCGCGGTGATCTTGTTGGCGATGTCGTCGTCGACCTGCTGGCCGAGGAAGATGATCCGCTCCCCGAGCAGCCGGTTGTAGACCTGGTCGCCGAGGCCACCACCGATGGCGATCTCACCGGCGGCGGAAGGCATCAGATTCGTCACGTATCCACCTGCTCGTCTCTGACGGCAACGGGCCGTCTCCGCGTCTTCTCTGGGGACCGGGGTGGCGTGGCCGGTACGCGCCGGCGCGCTGCCATGTCTCCCCTGCCCTCGTATCTACGGACCCTAACGCGCTGGTCGGCAGGCGCCATCCCGCATCAGGAACTGTTCGCTCTGAGCGCAGGTTCCCCCCGTGCGAACGGGCCGTGCGCGGGCCGCGCACAGCCTGTCCGGGGGTGCGCGACGGGCCCGGTCGCGCGGTCCCGCCGAATGGCGGGGACCGGCACGTCCGGGCCCGTCGTCAAACGCTCCTGCGAGCTCCCCCGGCGGGCTCCGTACGGGGGTCGTACGGGCCCGTCAGGGGGAAGGCCGGGGGACCCGGCCGGGGAGGGGTGAGGCTCAGGCCTCGGTGCCCTCGGCGGCCTCGACCGTCTCGGTGGCGGCCTCGACCTCGTCCTCGTCGTCCTCGAGGTTCACGATCTCGCCGGCGGAGTCCTTGACCGTGGCGGCCTCGACGACCGTCGCGAGGGCCTTGCCGCGGGCGACCTCACCGACGAGCATCGGGACCTGGCCCTGCTCGACGACGGCCTGCGCGAACTGGTCGGGGGCCATGCCGGAGGACTGGGCGCGGCGCACCAGGTGCTCGGTGAGCTCGTCCTGACCGACGGAGACCTTCTCCTTGTTGACGATCTCGTCGAGCACGAACTGGGTCTTGATGCCCTTCTCGGACTGCTCCTTGAGCTCGGCCTCGAACTCCTCGACCGTCTTGCCCTGCATCTCGAGGTACTTCTCGAGGTTCATGCCGATCTGGCCGAGCTGGTGGTGCTCGAGGTTGTGCTTGCGGGTGTTGACCTCGTCCGCGAGCAGCTTCTCGGGCATCGGGACCTCGACGAGCTTCAGCAGCTCGTCCAGGACCTTCTCCTGGGCCTGGGTGGCCTGGTCGAACTTCTTCATGCGCTCGAGGCGCTTGCGGCTGTCGGCCTTGAGCTCGTCCAGCGTGTCGAACTCGCTCGCCAGCTGGGCGAACTCGTCGTCCAGGGCGGGCAGTTCACGGGCCTTGACGGCCTTGACGGTGACCGAGATCTCGGCCTCCTTGCCCTCGGCGGAGCCGCCCTTGAGCTCGGAGGTGAAGGTGGCGGAGCCACCGGCCTCCAGGCCCGTCACGGCGTCGTCGATGCCGTCGAGGAGCTGGCCGGAGCCGATGGTGTAGTCGACGTCGGCGGCGACGCCGTCCTCCAGCACCTCGCCGTCGACCTTGGCCTCCAGGTCGACGGTGACGATGTCGCCCTCGGCGGCGGCGCGCTCGACCGGGGAGGTGGTGGCGAAGCGCTCACGCAGCTGCTCGACCGACTTCTCGACGTCCTCGTCGGTGACCTCGACGGCGTCGACGGTGACCTCGATGCCGGAGTAGTCCGGGATCTCGAGGGCCGGGCGGATGTCGACCTCGGCGGTGAAGGAGAGCAGCTCGCCGTCCTTCAGCTCGGTGATGTCGACCTCGGGCTGACCCAGCGGGTTCAGCTCGGCCTCGTTCACGGCCTCCGTGTAGAACTTCGGAAGCGCGTCGTTGACGGCCTCCTCCAGCACGGCGCCACGGCCGAAGCGCTGGTCGATGACACGGGCCGGGATCTTGCCCTGACGGAAGCCCTTCACCGTGACCTGCTGGTTGATCTTCTTGTACGCCGCGTCGAGGCTGGCCTTGAGCTCCTCGAAGGGCACCTCGACAGTGAGCCGAACCCGAGTCGGGTTCAGGGTCTCCACGGCGCTCTTCACGGTTCGGTCTCCTTGGGGCTGACTTCTGGGATTCTGCCGATCGGCGGAAGTTGCTGATCGGCGGACCGCGCCCGGTTCAGAGACACACAGACGCGCAGCTTGCATAGTAACCGCACGCACGAGGGGCCCCACAATGTGATCTTGCTGGTCGGGGTGGCCGGATTCGAACCGACGACCTTCCGCTCCCAAAGCGGACGCGCTACCAAGCTGCGCCACACCCCGTCGGTGCGACACGTAGGGTACATGCCCCCAGGGGTGCCGGACGCCGCTTTCTCGCAGCGCAGGACGGGGACGACGGTGCACGAGGGGGCGCGTGGGGGGCGCATCCGGGGGCGGTGTGCGGCGGACCGCCCCGACCCGCTACGATGCACACCGTGCCGCACCGCCATCGGTGTGCGTACGGCGCACGCGGGCGTAGCTCAATGGTAGAGCCCCAGTCTTCCAAACTGGCTACGCGGGTTCGATTCCCGTCGCCCGCTCCACATGACGCCTCCGGCCCCGCCGGAGGCGTTTTTGTTGCCCCCGGGCGCCGCGCCTGTGTGTTCCCCCCAGGGCGCCCGCGCCCGCCTCAGAACTTGATGCCGTTGATCGTCTGGGCGAGCGAGCTGAGGAAACGATTGATCGACGGTGCCATGCCCGTGGAGGCGAGGAAGAAGCCGAAGAGGATCGCCACGATCGCCGGCCCCGCCTTGATGTTCTTACTGCGGATCATCACCACCAGGATGATCGCCAAAAGCAGCACCACGGACAGTGAAATGGCCACAACTGATCACACCTTCGGTCGGAAGCACCTCGCCGGGCCCGGGAGCCAATGCCGTCCCGCACACCCCCCACTCGACCATCGTGCCACCAACTCGCCCCCGATTGGGATGCCGTGACGTTTCATCGGGGTATTACCAGGGGTTCTCCGGAACGGCGCAATAACCGGAACCATCCGTTCGGAGCAAAAGTGTGATCAGCGGCCGGTTTATGCGCCCCTCAGATGACGGATGAGCGTCTCCAGCGCCCCCCAGCCCTCGTCCGACTCGCCGTCCCCCAGCGCGTAGAAGAAGCCCGGACGGGACTCCGGCCCCAGCCGCAGCGGGGCCTCCGGCAGCGGCGTGCGGGCCGCGCGGTCGCGGCCCGCCTCCCGCACCCCCTCCGCGCCCAGCGCGAACGCGCACGGCACCGGGAGCCGCTCGAAGCGGGGCGGGGCGGTCAGGTCCCGGCGCGCCTCGCGCAGCTGGCACACCATGGTCTTCAGCCCGTACCCGGTCACCAGCTCGCCGGCCAGCGCGGGCAGCGCGTCCAGCGGCGGCCGCTCGCCGGGGCCGTAGCCGAGGGTGAGGGTGATGTCCTCCTCCACGCCGTCCGGGGTGCGCTCCACGCGCAGCGTGGCGAGGGCCGGGCGGTCGGGGGTGCCGACGGCCATCGTCCAGGTGGGCTCGGGGGCGCGCCGGTAGGCCAGGTCCGTCAGCTGGCGGCGGGACCAGGCGAGGCCGGCCGGTTCCGCCGTGCCCCAGCCGGCCGGCGGGCCGCCCGTCAGCGCCCGCCAGGCGGCCTCCAGCGCGCCGCCGAGGACGAGGTCCGCCTCGGGCCGGTGGTGGGTGCGGAAGGAGACGACGAGCTGGCGCTCCTCGGTGCGCGCGGTCTCCGCGAAGGCGTCCGCCACCGGGGTCTCGCCGTCCTCGCCCCGGTCCGGTACGAAGGCGCCGTCCTGCCAGCGCAGCACCGCGCCGGTCAGGCCGTCGTAGTAGCCGCAGCGCTCGTCCTGCACCACCCAGCGCGACGGGGTGGACTGGAGGAGCTGGCGGGTGGCGAGGGAGAGGCGGCAGTGCGGCGGCGTCACGATCTGCAGGGCCCGGTCGCTCTCCACGGTGGCGCGGAGCACTTCCGAGAGCCAGCTGGTCATGGGGACGACGGGCCGGTCCTGGAGGACGATCGCGGCCTGGTCGGTGAGCATGTCGACGGCCGGCTGGGCGGCGGCGGGCACCGGGACGGCCGTGATGCCCGAGACGTCGACGGGGCGGGCGGCCCCGGTGGTGCCGGGGGCGTCCGGCGGCCAGACCCGGCCGCCCAGCAGCATCGTCAGACGGGCCGCGAAGGCGCCCGCGAGGCGCTCGGCCTCGGGGACGCCGGTGGTGGCCCGGGCCTCGATCCACCAGGCGGGGCCGTCGCCCGCGGGCGCGGCGCCGGGGCCCAGCAGCCGGTCGGCCTCCCCGGGCACCTGGAGCATCAGGGGCGCCTCGATCGAGACCAGCGGCCGTCCCTCGGCGTCGCACAGCTGGATGACGGCGCCCTCGCCGGTGGTCTCGACCCGCAGGTCGGGGCCGCCGGCGAGGAGGCCCGCCAGGACGCTCGTCGCGTCCGGCATGCGCTCGGTGAGCGCGATCACGTCCTTGGTCATGCGGTGTTCCCCGTGTCTCCCGTGGTGACTGTGCTGCCGGTGGGTTCGGCGTCCTCCGCCGCCAGCGCCGTCTGGATCAGCCGCGTCGCCTCGCCCCGGCGGACGAGCGTGCCGCGGCCGGGCGGCTGCGCCCCGGCGTAGACGCCGGGGAAGAGCTGGCCCTCCTGCCGGTCGCCGGCCATGACGACGGCCGTGGTGCCGCTCTCGCGCAGGGTCATCAGGAACGGCTCGTAGAGCGCCCGCGAGGCGCCCGCCACCCGGCGGGTGACGACGAAGTGGAGGCCGATGTCCTGGGCGGAGGGGATGAACGGCAGGAAGGGCGCGAGCGGTTGCTGGCCGGCGGTGGTGAGGATGTCGTAGTCGTCGATGAGGATGACGATGCGCGGGCCGGAGTACCAGGTGCCGGACGCGAGGGCGTCCTGGGCGGCGAGGTCGTCGGGCATGCGCTTCTCGAGCTCGGTGGCGATGCCGGTGGCGAGGGCGCCGCAGAGCCGCGAGTTGTGGGCGTAGCCGCCGCGGTACTCCTCGGGGATCAGCTTGCGCAGGCCCCGGCGGGGGTCGAAGACCGCGAAGACGATCTCCTCGTCGGAGTAGCGCTCCATGAGTCCCTGGGCGACCAGCCGCAGCATGTTGGTCTTCCCGCACTCGCTGTCGCCGAGGATCATCAGGTGCTGGTCGCGCCTGAACAGGTCGAGCAGGACGGGCGCGAGCGCCGTCTGGTCGAGGCCGATCGGCACCCGGTTGGGCTCGGCCGTCACGGACGGCAGCGAGGGCGCCGGGATGCGGGCGGGCAGGACGCGCACCCGCTGGGCGCCGTCGCCGGACCAGGACGAGCGGATGACCATGGCGGCCTGTTCGACGGCCGGGCCCAGCTCGGCGGTGCTGGCCAGGGAGTCGACGCGGGGCAACGCGGTCTGGGCGAAGAGCTTGCCGTCGGTCAGGACGCGGCCCTTCTCGTCCGGGCCGAGGGTCTCCGCGAGCTTGCGGTCGATGCTGGAGTCGCCGGGGTCGTTCAGGCGGAGCTCGACGCGGGTGCCGAACATCGACTGGGTGGCGATGCGGCAGTCGTTCCAGCGGTGCATGGCGGCGACGACGTGGATGCCGTAGCCGCCGCCGCGCTTGAGGAGGTCGTTGACGGCGTCCTCGATCTCCTCGAAGTCGTCACGCAGGGCGCCGAACCCGTCGATGAGCAGCACGATCTCGGTGGAGGACAGCTCGGGCAGCCGGCCCTCGGCGCGCAGTTCGCGCAGCCGCTCGACGGAGTCGATGCCGTGCTCGCGGAAGAGCTCCTCGCGGGCGGCGAGCATGCCGCGCACCTCTTCCACGGTGCGGCTGACGCGCTCGCGGTCGGCGCGGCCGGCGATGCCGCCGACGTGGGGCAGCCCGGAGAGCGCGGCGAGGCCGCCGCCGACCAGGTCGAGCCCGTAGACGCCGGCCTCGCGCGGGGTGTGGGTCATCGCCAGGGACAGGGCGAGGGTGCGCAGCAGGGTCGTCTTGCCGGACTGGGGGCCGCCGATGACGGCGGCGTGGCCGCCGGCGACGGTGAGGTCGAGGATCCACTGGCCCTGCCACTGCTTGGCCGGGTCGTCGAGGAGGCCGAGCGGCACCCGCATGGCGCCGGGGCGGACGGCCAGTTGCATGCCGCGCGCGCCGGCCTGGAGGGGGCCGGCCGAGGTGTCCAGGGCGATGGCCCGGGGCAGCGGCGGCAGCCAGATGGCGCGGGTGGGGACGGCGGCGTCGCGGAGCTGGTCGACGACGACGGACATGGTGGTGGGGCCGGGGTTGCGGTGGCGCATGGCGGGCTGTTCGCCGTCGCCCGGGGCGTCCTCGGGCTCGCCGAGGGTGTTGAAGTCCGGGTAGGGGAAGACAGCCGGGCCGTCGTCCTCGGTGTCGCGCGTCACGGGGCCGCGATAGGGGCCGGAGACGAAGCTGGCCTTGAACCGCTCGTAGGCGCTGGTGTCGACCTTCAGGTAGCCGAAGCCGGGGATGGGCGGCAGATGGAAGGCGTCGGTGGTGTCGAGGACGGTGCGGGACTCGTCGGCGGAGAAGGTGCGCAGGCCGAGCCGGTAGGAGAGGTAGGTGTCCAGGCCCTTGAGCTTGCCGCCCTCGATGCGCTGGCTGGAGAGCAGCAGGTGCACACCGATGGAGCGGCCGATGCGGCCGATGGACAGGAACAGGTCGATGAAGTCCGGCTTGGCCGTGAGCAGCTCGCCGAACTCGTCGATGACGACGAACAGGTGCGGCAGCGGGTCGAGGTCGGGGCGGGTCTCGCGCAGGGCCGCGTAGTGGCCGATGTCGGCGATGTTCCCGGCGTCCTTGAGGACCTGCTGGCGGCGCTGGACCTCGCCCGCGAGGGAGGAGTGGACGCGCTCGACGAGGCCGGCCTGGTTCTCCAGGTTGGTGATGACGCCGGCGACGTGCGGCAGGTCGGCGAAGGGCGCGAAGGTGGCGCCGCCCTTGTAGTCGACGAGGACCATGGCCAGGTCCTCCGGCGGGTGGCTCGCGACCAGTGCGAGGACGAGGGTCCGCAGGAGTTCGCTCTTGCCGGAGCCGGTGGCGCCGACGCACAGGCCGTGCGGGCCCATGCCGAGCTCGGAGGACTCCTTGAGGTCGAGCAGGACGGGCTCGCGGGAGTCGCTGACGCCGATGGGCACGCGCAGGAAGGCGCGTTCGCCGCGCGGCTGCCACAGGGACTTGACGTCCAGGGCGGCCGGGTCGTCGATGCCGAGCAGCTCGGCGAAGTCGACGGGGCCGGACAGGGGCGCGTCCACGAGGGATTCGGCGGACAGCCGCAGAGGGGCGAGCAGCCGGGCGATGCCCTCCACTCCGGCGGCGGTCGCGTCGTCGGCGGTGCCCTCGGAGACGACGGGCTCGGCGGGGCGCAGGTCCTCGATGTGCACCTGATCGCCGTCGACGGTGATGCGCAGGGACACCTGGCCGGGCTCCTGGACGCGCTCGGCGACCAGGTGGAGGACGGTGACGCCCATGTCGGTGAGGCCCACGGCCTCGTCGGGGCGCGGCAGTTCGCGCGCGTCCTGGCCGTACTCGTCGCTGACGACGAGGAGACGGCTCGCCATCTCCAGGGCGTCCCGGCCGGACAGGCCGCGCCGCACCTCGGCGGCGTAGGAGGCGCGGGCGCGCAGGTCGGCGCCCATCAGCCGGGCGAGCTGCGCGAGCGCGGGGGCGATGCGGCGGGCGGCGACGGGCCCGTCGTGCTCCTCGGTGTCGAGGGTGTGGGGCAGCCACTTGAACCAGCCCCAGTCGGCCATCCGGTCGCCGGGGCAGGCGAGCGCGAAGGCGACGTCGTCGGGGGCGTGGGTGACGGCGGCCTGGGTGAGCAGGGCGCGGACGACGCGCAGGACGCCCTCGCGGTCGCCGACGACGCTGACGTCGCCGACGCGGTCGAGGGGGACGGTCAGGGGCAGGTCGGCCGCGGTGGAGAAACGGTTCTTGAGCGCGCCCGCCTCATTGAGCATGAAGCGATCCGGCGGGGTGAGGACGCTGCCGCCCTGCTGGCCGACCTTCAGGGGCCGTGCGGGCATCCGTCCGGTGCCGACGCGCACCTTGAGGAAGTCGCTGTCGAGGCGGCGGCGCTCCCACAGCCGGGCCGGGTCGCGCACGATGTCGTAGAGCGCCTCGGGCGGCGGGTCCAGGACGCGCGCGGTCTCGCGGCGCTCGCGCTCCTCGGCGCCCAGCTCCTCGCGGAGCTCCTCCAGGTACTCGAGGTAGCGCTCGCGCTGCTGGCGGCGGGTGCGCTGGGCCTTGCCGCGCTGCGACAGCAGCATGCCGACCGAGCCGATCACGGTGATGACGAGCACGATCGCGCCGAGTCCGGCGAACTGGCTGTTGCGCACGACCGTCATCATCACGACGGAGCTCATCACGCCCGCGATGGGCATGAGGGTATGGAGGGCGCCGCCGGTCTTGCCCTCGGGCAGGTTGGGCGGCGGCTCGATGGTGCGCTCCTCCGGCGCCGGCAACGGCCGGGTGGTGCGGGCGGGGCGGTGGACTATTCGCGTGGTCATCGGGAGGTTCGCCTGCTCATCGGGAGGTTCGCCGGCATCGGGACGTTCGACGGCATCGGGGGGTTCGTCGGCATCGGGAGGTTCGTCGGCTCAACGGGAGGTTCGCCGGCATCGGGACGTTCGCCTGCTCAACGTGAGGTTCGCCGGTTCATCGGGGCGTTCGACGGCTCATGGCCCGGGTGAGGACGTCGGCGGCGAGCTCGGTGACGGCCTCGCGGGTCACCTGGCCGAGCAGATCGGTGCGGATGGGGCCGCCGGCGGCGAGGTGCCGGTCGTAGGGGAGCATCAGGACCTTCACGCCGTCGAGCTGGAGGTGCTCGCTCGCCGCGGTCACGTCGAGCGTCATGTGGGGTGACGACGCCGCGACGACCACCACGGTTCCCGTCAGCATCCTCGGCCGCCCCAGCGACGCCATCCAGTCCAGCACCGCGCGGGTGCTGGTGACGCCCTCCACGGTGGCCGGGGTGACCAGCACCCGCGCCTGGGCGGCCGCCAGGGCGGTGCGCGACAGCTCGCTCGGCAGGGTGTCGCAGTCGACGACGGTGATGCCGAAGTAGCGGCGCAGCGCGACCATCACCGTGCGGTAGTCGGGCAGGTCCAGCCGGCTGCCGACGCGGCCCTGGCTGCCGGGCAGCAGCCAGCCCCGGTCGGGGAGCTGGACGAGATAGCCGACGACGTCGGTGAGCTGCATCGACGGGTCGATGATCTGGGCGAGGTCGCTGGTCGTCCAGCGCACCTTGGTGACCCCCAGCCGGGCCGGGAGCGTGCCCAGCGCGGAGTCGGCCTCCAGCATCAGGACGGGGTCCTGGCGGTAGTGGGCGTAGGTGCGGCCGAGCAGCGCGGAGACGGTCGTCTTGCCCGCGCCGCCGCGGATGCTGGTGACGACGATCTGCCGGCCGGTGGTGAGGGGTTGCTGCAGCGCCTGGGCGACGCGTGTGGCCTCCTCGACCTCACGGGTCGCCGAGGAGCCCACGAGGCGCCGCAGCGAACGTGAGGTCCGCTTGGCGGCGGAGTCGCCGCTGAGGGGCTTGCCCTTGACCAGCTCCTCGGGGAGCGGGATCTCCATGGTGACGGGGGTGGGCAGGGGGCGGGGGGCGGGTGCGGGCTCCGCCGCCGGGGCGGCGGGCCGGGCGTCCTCGACGGGGGCCGCCGGGGCGTCCGTGGGTCCGCCCTCCGCCGGGCCGCCTTCCGCCGTCCGCGGCCCGTCGGCGAGCTCGTTCAGCTCGTTCGTCAGGTTCCGCAGGTTGCGCAGGACGTCGCCCTGCCAGTCGTCCTGGGACATGCCTCTCTCCTGGAACTCGGAACTGCTCGAACTCAGAGCTGCCGGAACTGCCGGAACTCAGAACTGGTGGGGCTCAGAACTGGTGGAGCAGGCGCACGTACACGCCGAACACCCCGACAGCGAGCGGGAACAACGCGATGACGCCGACGGCCTCGACGAGGTCCACGGCACGGCGCAGCCGCACGCCGACGTGCTCCGGCAGCCGGACCGCCAGGACGGCGAGCGGCACGACGGCCACCGCGGACAGGGCCGCCAGCGGACCGTAGGGGGTGCCGGGGACGTGGTCGACCCACAGCGTCACGAGCCGGACCAGCAGCACGAGGGCGGCGGCAAGCAGCGCGACGACCTCGGCGACGAGCGGGAAGGCACGCGAACGGGACAGCAGCACGACCATCAGCACGGAGGTGAGCAGGACCGTCCACCACGAGACGGCGGTGACGGCCAGCAGGCCGCCGGCCGCGGCGGAGGCGGCGACGGTGACCGTGGCCAGGACCAGGCCCCGGTGGGTCGCCGCGAGGGCCGTCTCGACCTCGTGCCGGCTGACGGAGGCGCCGCCGGAGCGGCGGTCGTCGAGCCCGGTGAGACCGGCGGCCATCAGCGCGATCCGGGGCAGCAGGCCGAGGGCGACGACGGAGACGACGGCCATGACCGAGCCCAGGCGCGCCGGGTCGTGCTGGGCGGCCGCGACGGCCTCCCACACGCCGGCGGTGACGACGACGGCACCGGCGCCGATCAGGCCGCCCTTGCCGAGGCGGGAGCAGAGCCCGAGCAGCGCGAGCGTCGCCGCGAGCGCGGCGGCCACGGCGGCGAGCCGGGCGGGCCCGGACCAGGAGTGGGCGTCGGCGGCGGTCCACGCGGCGAGGGTGCCGAGGGCGCCACCGGTCAGCATGAGCGTCGTGCCGAGGCCGCGGCCGACGTCGTCGCCACCGCCGTCGCCGGGACTCTTGGCACCCCGGGCGCGGATCCGGGAGGCGACGGCGCCGAGGGCCGCGACGAGCGCGGCGGCCACGGTCAGGCCACCGGCCACGGAGGCGGGCCCGAGGCTGGCGCGGGCGAGCACACCGGCGGTCACGGCCAGGGCGATCGTCGCCAGGCTCGCGGTCCACCGCCGCGCCTCGGGACGCCAGCGCCAGGCGCGCACGTCCAGGTTCTCGGCGAGCTCGTCGGTGACGTCGTGCACGACGGGCGCGGACGGCGCGTCGTTCACGCGCACCAGCCGCAGCTGCGCACCATCGGGAACGCCGGCGTCGGCGAGGGTGCCGTCCTGCGGCAGAACCGTTCCTTCAGCGGTGATCAGATGCCGGGCGGCCGGGCGCTCGCCGACCGTGTCGCCCAGCAGCCGCAGAACGTCGGGCAGCAGCCGCCCGATGGGCTCGTCCGCGGGGAGCACGAGATCCACCCGCCGGCGCTCGCCGACAAGAGTGACCCTGCTCAATTCCGTACGCTGTTTCGCCCCCGTATTCACCACGCGGCAGAACCTATCACTGGGCCGGCTCCGTCACTTTGTGCGTTCCTTTCGGTTTTTTCGCCGACTTCGTATGCGAAGGGGAAGGCGAGGAGTCGGGGTCGGAGTTGAGGTCGGACGGCGTGGGCGACAACGCCGGAGACGGAGTCACTTGCGGCGCGTACCGCTGCTCCTGCTGTTTCTGCTGCTCTTTCTGCTTGGCCAGGGTGTGCTGGATGAACGACCACCCCACGCACCCCGCGCACAGCACCGCCGCGACGGCGATCCCCGCGAATACCTTGCCCAGCTTCTCGTCGGCCGTCCGGCGGGCCCGCTGGGCGCCGAAGAGCAGGGCATCACGCATACGCCGGCGTCGTACCGACACCGACTCCAGCAGTTGACTGTCGTAATCCTTCGCCATCATTCCCCGCTCTGCCGCGCCTGCCGCCCTCTACCGCCCTCTGCCATCCGGTGTGGGCCTACGAGCCCTGCCGGACCCTACGAACCCCGGGCGTACTGAAAGACCATGAACAGCACCCAGATCACCGGGATCAGCAACCCCCAGACAGCCGGCCTCTTCCGCAGCGGCAGCCCCGGATCGAGCTGAGGCCCGGGCTGGCCGGGGACCGGGGGCTCGAGCTTGTTCAGCCGGGCCCTGACGAAAAGGTTCCAGAGAAGCGTGAACGGCGTGATGATGACCAGCGAGAGCGGACTCCACCAGCCCTGCAGCAGCGTTTTCCCGGTCATGTCGCGGAGCACGGCCGTACCGCAATTACGGCAGAACGGGCCGTTCAGGCTCAGGAACCGCATCATGATCAAAATGCCCTGATGCCCGCGGACGGTCACATCGGCGGCGGGGAAACCACCGCAGAGGCGGCAGTAGGCCTGGGCCGGGTGCCCCTGGAATCCCTGCTGCGGCTGCTGCGGCTGCTGCGGCTGAAAGCCGGGCTGCCCCCAGCCGGGCTGCGGCTGTGCGGGTTGCTGTCCCCGGTCGGGCTGTTGTGCCGGAAATGGCTGTTGCTGCGGCGGAGTCGCCACGAAATCCCCCGAATCGTTCACTGCAATCTCAAGCGGTGCGGTCTTGGCACGCACCGGCGCGCTCATGCCTATCAACTTCTCCTGAGAAAACGCAAAGCGCTGCCGGACAGCTGCCGGACATTACGCGGATATCGCCGCCATCGACGATGACAGGGGCTCAGCCCGCGCCCTGCCGGGCGAAATCACCCGGACCTGCCCGCCTCGCGCGCCGATCCACGCCTCGAGCTCCGCGCCGGTGAGATCCGCCGACCGAAGGTGGGCCGGTAGAACGACGCACCGGCTCCCCCACGGGTGTCGACGAATTCACCACCGTCACAGCCCGCGGGCTGGTGGCGGTGTGAGCGTGGGGCGAGCGCGTCCAGTCGGCACCCGCCGGTTTCCCGGAGTGCGGGGGTGCCGGGCACGGTGTGGTGAGGCCGTGCCCGGCACCGACGTGTCAGCTACTGCGCCGGACTCAGGACCCGTTCAGGATCTCGTGGACCTGGCGCCGCACGTCCTCGTCGCCGACCGTCAGCAGGTACTCGCCGAACCGGCGGGCCTCCGGGCCCTGGGCGCGGTGGACGATGGGGACGGCGTGCTTCAGCGTGCGGGGGTAGGTACCGGCGTCGAGCACGCTCATGGCCAGTTCCACGCCCAGCGGGCCGTCGACGGTGGACACCCCGCTCGCCAGGTCGACCAGCTGAGTGGGCAGGTCGAACCGGCGCTTCTCGTCCGTGGTCAGGAACCGCACGCCCCGGCCGACGACGTCCTTGATGTCGTCCAGCAGCGCCCGGAGCGTGGCGTTGTCGAACAGCTCGCCCAGCTTGTCCTCGAAGTACTGGCTGTCGGCCAGCCGCACCAGGGCGCGGGCCGCCTCCACCCGCAGGGCCTCGGTGCCCTTCTCCTCCGCCAGGTCACGCTCGGCCACGGCGTCCGCGAGCTGCGCGAACGTGCTGTCGACGGAGAACTTGCGGTCGATCGAGAAGTCGTACCAGGGCGTGGCCTCGGGATCCGCGGCGGCCCGCAGGACCGCCTCGTACCCGGCCGCCTCGCCCCACATCGTCAGCGCCACGCAGGCCAGGAATCGTTCGATCTCCGGCGCGGCGGGGTCGTTCATCAGCTCGACGAGCCCGGGGACGCGGTCCCGGTGCCCGGGGTCGTCGAAGGCCCCGTAAAACACGTCCTCGATGTCGGTCGTCGGCTCGCCATCGAAATCCGTGCCGAGCAATTCACTGAAGCGGGTCATGAGTGGCATCCTTTCGCATTCCGCCCGTCGGCCGCCGTCACGGTCCGGTGATGTAGTCATGCGGCACGATGCCCTTGATGAGCCACTCCGAGTCCCGGCGTGTGTGCATCATGTCCTTCATGCGCTGCGCGAGGCTCTTCGTCTTGGCCTTGCCCAGACCGAGGTCCTTGGCAATCTTCTGGGCCATTTCGTCGATCTCGGGGTGCGGCGTATTCGGCGGGACGCTGATGTCGATGGGCCGGCCGGCGATCTTGTCGGCGCTCTGCTGGATCGCCGCCTCGACCTCCTTCGGCGAGTAGACCTCGACGCCCTTGACCTTGCCCTTGGCTATGTCGTCCACGAGCCGGGGCAGATCGATCGAGATCTTCTGGCCGCCGTAGTCCTTGGCGTTGGCGCCGTCCTCGCTGGTGGAGGTGTAGGGGCTCTCCGACTTCTTCGGCTCGCGTCCCACGATGTGGTCGACGATCGACGCGTCGCCGTCGGGGTTGGCGGGCACGAGGTCGCCGTCCTCGTTGAGGTAGCTCTTGCGCTGCCCCTTGTGGTTGTGCGTGTCCGTGAAGTTGTTGTCGTGACGCTTGAGGTTCGGGACCTCCTCGCCGTGACCCGGCTTGTACGAGCCGGGCGGCGTGTGGTCGCCCGAGCCGGATCCGGAGCCGCCGCCGTCATGGCCTGAGCCACCGCCGTCGTGGCCTGAGCCACCGCCGTGACCCGCGCCGGAGTCGGCACCCGAGCCGGTGCCGCCGTGGCCGACGCCCGTGCCAGTGCCGCCGTGGCCGGCGTCGTGGCCGGAGCCGGTGCCGTGACCGGCGCCCGCGCCCTTACCGGAGCCGGAGTCGTGACCAGTATCGGTGCCGGTGTCCTTGGCGGAGCCGCCGCCCTCGTGGCCCGCGTCCTTGCCCGTGCCCGAGCCGGAGTCATGACCGGCGCCCTTGCCCGAGCCCGCGTTGCCATCGTGGCCCGCGCCCGTACCCGAACCGCCTTCGTGGCCCGCGCCCTTGCCCGTACCCGAGCCCGACTCATGACCGGCGCCCTTGCCCGAGCCCGCGTTGCCGTCGTGGCCCGCACCCGTGCCGGAGCCGCTGTCGTGGCCCGCGCCCTTGCCCGCGCCCGAGCCCGAGTCATGGCCCGCGTCCTTGCCCGAGCCCGGCTCATGGCCGGTGCCCTTGCCCGCGCCGGCGTTGCCGTCGTGGCCCGCGCCCGTACCCGAACCGCCTTCGTGGCCCGCGCCCTTGCCCGCGCCCGAGCCCGAGCCGGGGTCGGAGGGGCCGTGGCCGCCGCTCGAGGGCGGTGTGCCGTGGCCGCCGCCGTTGCCGGGCGGGGTGTGCGAGCCGCCGCTGCCGGCGCCGTGGGTACCCGAGCCGCCGGACGAGCCGTGCGTACCCGAGCCGCCGCCCGTCGGGTGATCGGCCACGTGGCCGGGGCCGCCGGCGCCCTCGAGCACCTTCTCCTTGGAGGGAACGGTCTCGTGCTCGTGCGTGGTGTTGGGCAGGTCCGACTTGTGCGGCTCCTCGATGGCCTTCGTGTTGGGCACGATGTTGCCCTGCGGGTCACGGATGGTGCCGTCGCCGTGGACGACCCGCGGGTTGCCCTTGTTGTCGGTGTAGTGGAGGCCGTCGCCCGCGTGGGGCGCGTCGCCCGTGTGCGCGGCCGGCGTCGCCGGGGGCTCGACCGGGTGGGCGCCCGTGCCCGTGGGCATGTTCTTGCCCAGGTCGTTCAGGCCTTCACGGCTGGCCTTCAGGCCCTCCATGAAGTCGCCGACCTTGAGCTTGGTGACGCCCGCCGCCTTGCCGAGGTAGCTCATCGGGTCGGAGAGCGCGCCCGCCTTGCCCAGTGCGCCCGCGATCTTCGCGCCCGCGCTCACCTTTCCGGCGTTGGCCACCTCGCCGGCCTTGCCGAGCTTGAGGAGGCTGCCGGAACCGATGGTGAGGCCGTTGAACAGCACCGTCCCGAACGCCCGCGCCGGGTCCTTGCCCCACTCGTCCCAGGCGACGAGCGACTTGCCGAAGTTGCGCAGGGCCGCCTTCTGCTTGTCGGTGTCGCTGTGGTCGACCGGGCCGAACATCTTGTCCATGGCCCAGTCGTACGGCGTCATGAGGTACGCGCTGACACCGCCGAAGACGTCACCGATGCCCGACCACGTCTTCTTGAAGTTGTCCCAGTCGAAGACGTTGACCATGCTGCCGAGGCCCTTGATGGTGCCCCACACGCCGTCGACGAAGAAGCCCTTCAGCGCGCCGCCGACGTTGTCCTTCGTCCACTCCCACGCGGCCCGCCAGCCGGTGTACTCACGCTTGTCGACCGTGCCCCAAGGGGTCTCCTTGGCGTCCTTGACGTCGCTTTCCTTGAAGCCGTACATGCCGGCCTTGTGCGAACCGTCGTCGACAACGAACTTCGTGCCGCCCACCAACGCGGTGATCTTGTTGGCCGCGTCACGCTCGACGCCCTGGAAGGCCACCCAGGTCGTGCCGACCTCGCTGACCATCCGCTCGTTCTGATCGACCTTCTTCTGGTCCTTCTTCCAGTCGTCGTCATTCTTGTTCGCAGCGACGAAGGCCTCGGCCTCCTTGCGCAGCCGGTCCATCTTGTCGACCAGCGGCTTCGCCTCTGTCGCGAAGCTCTGGAGCGCGCCGCCGACGGACTCCAGCTTCTTCGCGAAGTCGTCGGCCTTGTCCCGGACCGGGATGGTCGAGTTGAAGAGTTCTTTCTCCTCCGGACCGTTGTAGACCGGATCCAGCGCCTGGAAGGCGTTGTGGACGTCCTTGCCCGTGGTCCGGATGTTGCCCGCAGTCTTCTTCAGCGACGCGGCATGAGTCTGCAAGTGCTCCAGATTGCCCGTGTACGTGGGAATCTTGCTGGGATCGATCACGGCTTGCCGCCCTTCGAGCCCGGGCCCTTGAGCTCTTCCGGAGTCGGCGCCTGGGCGGCCATGTGCTGCTTGTTCTGCAGCATCTCGTCGTCGCCCTTGATGTACGCCTCAGTGGCCTCCCGGGCGCCCTTGATGGACTTGCCCGCGCGCACGGGGAGGAACTTCACATCGTTCTCCGTGTGCTGCTGGAATTCCTGCAGCGCCTGGGCGACGGGACCGAACGCGCCCCCTTCGGGCGCCTTCGTCCCGCCCAGGATCATCGTGCCCGCCGATGTCGCGGAGCCGACCAGGCCCTCGCTGTAGGCCGTGAATTCTTCCTCGAATTTCCCGGCGATCTCACCGGTGTTATTCAGTACCGTACGGACACCGTCCGGCTGAATATCCCATTTGGACACGATGTTTCCCCCGTTCTACGAAACGCTGCTTGCTCTCGCCCGTCGGCGCCGGCCTCAGCCGATGGCGTCGACCGCGGCCTTCGCCTTGGACAGCGTCGACTGCGCCGTGCCGTCGTTCTTCTCCATCGTGGAACGCAGCAGGTGGATGATCTGGCGGACCTCGGTGGCCGCCTTGTTCCAGCGCTGCTCCTTGCCGTGGTACTGATCCGAGACACCATCGGCCTGGAAGTCGGCCATCGCCGCCTTCACCGCGGCGTCACGCTCGCTCAGCACCGTCTCCAGCCGGGAGATGATGCCCGCGAGCGATCCCTGCACCTCGCTCGACGCACCCGTGTCGTAACTACGACGGTCCGCACCCGCACCAGCCATGTCGATTACCCCCGTATTCCTAGCGACCCGAGAAGCGGGCCGCGTCGAAGTTCGCCGCCGCCATCTGCTGGCGCGCGTTGTCCGCCGACTCCTGGTCACCCTGGCCGAACGAGGAGTCCATGCCGGACTGGCCGCCGAGAATCGCGCTCAGCGAGCTGTTCAGCGCGGCCGTCACCTCGTCGGAGTGCGACTTGAACTGGTCGAAGGCGGCCTTGCCCGCGCCGTTGAACTTGCCCTCCAGCGGCTGCGCGGCCACGATCAGCTGGCGGATCAGACCGCCCAGATCGTCACTGGAACCACGCGTCCGGGAAATCAGTCCGGACAGCGTCGTTTGTCCCATATCGAACTTCACGAGCTCACCCCCGTCGTTTCTCATGTGTCACTGACGACTCGAACATGTCTATCAACATCGTCAAGGTGATCACAAAGCGCTTCCGGGGCTGACGAGCACTCTGTTACGAACGTGTGCAGGTCGTTTCCCCGTCGTTGCACACACCATGGCAGAGGCCACTGACAATCGTCAGTGGCCCCTTTGGCTCCTTATGTCACACGGTGAGCGCCGCGCACTCCCGTAGCTCGAACCACACCTGTTTGCCGACGACGTCGAGGCCGTCCCACACCCACGTCACCCCCGAGGCGTGCGACAGCCTGCGTACGAGCGCCAGGCCCCGGCCGTCGCCACCTCTCTCGCCGACGGCCTGACGCGGCCAAGGCAGCCGCCCCGGGTCGTCGTCCCGGACCGCGACGACCACGTTCTCGGCGCGGACGGTCATCTCCACCGTCAGCTCCGGCACGCGGGCGTGCCGCACCACGTTCGCGACGGTGTCCGAGACGCAGAGCCGGGCCGGCTCGATCAGCAGCCGCCGCTCGGCGGCGACGAGCGTCGCCGTGACGAACTCCCGCGCGAGCCGGGCCGTGGACGGCGCGGTGGGGGCCGTGAGGGTGTAGCGATCCCCTCTCATCGGGCCACCTCCTCCGCGCTCGGCTGTCGCGGCACGAAGTTGATGCCGTGTGGGGTGACTACGACCGCGTAGTCGCGTTTCTGCGGACACGGGGTGTGGGGAGTGCGGGGGCGTTGGGGCCGCCTCAGTCGTGAGGCGAGGCGGCGGATAAGGTTGAGCATGTCGACGCTCCTAGCGCAGCGTTGGCCATGCCCCGGGGCCGCTCCTACGGCCGCCGGGGTCCTTTGTGCCTGGAGGCTAGCAGTAGGACCCCTAGGATCCCTGGGTTACCGAGGAAACTTGTCTCGCGTGGAACTACATGGTGCACGTAGCGTTGCGATGTGATCGAATTCGCTCCCGATGTACCTCGCTGGCGCCAAGTAGCCGAAGTGATCCGGCAGCGCATCAAGGACGGGACCTACCCGCCCCGGACACGCGTGCCGTCGGTACTCCAGCTCCAAGAAGAGTTCGGCATCGCTGGCATGACGGCCCACAAGGTGCATCGCGCGCTCCGCGCCGAGGGCCTCATCTACACCGAGCCGGGACTTGGCTCATATGTCTCGAAGGACCCGGCTTAACAGCGAAACCCTCGCCCCGATGAGGCCTTTGGGCGTTTTTCGCCGAGGTTCGCGCTGCCTCGCGACAAGGCAGCGCGAACCACCCCGCTCAGGCGGCCTCCGCCAGCAGCGCCAGCACCCGCCGGAGCTCCTCCCCCGCGCTTTCTCCCAGCGCAATCCTCACGCACGCGGGCTCCACAATGGCGGCTCCCGTATAGCTCAAGACCGTCCGCAGCGTGGCCTCCGCTCCCCCGCCGCGGCCCGGGGCCGCCACGTTCACCCACGCCACCGGCTTGTCGCAGATCTCCGTGCCGCCGACCGTCCAGTCCAGCAGGTTCTTGAACGAGCCCGGCAGCGTGCCCGCGTACTCGGGGGCGCAGATCAGGACGGCCGCGGCCTCCGCGATCGCCGTTCGCAGTTCCACGACCGGGTCCGGCAGCGGGTCGTGGTCGTCGTCGGGGTTGAAGTGCGGCAGGTCCGCGAGTCCGGCGTAGCGGACCGTGCGGACACCCGCCGACGCCGCCACCGCCTCGGCCGTGCGCAGCGCGGACTCGTTGGAGGAGGCGGCGCGCAGGCTGCCGGACAGCAGGAGGATGACGGGTGGTTCGGTAGGCATCCGCCCAACCTAGCCAACCGTCATCAACGGCCACCAACAGCCGTCAGTCGAGGCAGAACTCGTTGCCCTCGACGTCCTGCATCGTGATGCAGGACTCGTTGATCCCATCGGCACGCTGCACCAGCACGCATACCGCGCCGAGCGCCTCCAGTCGCGCGCGCTCGGCTTCGAGTGCGGCGAGGCGCTCGTCACCCACGAGCCCGGTGCCGACCCGTACGTCGAGATGCACCCGGTTCTTGACGACCTTGCCTTCGGGAACGCGCTGGAAGAACAGCCGCGGGCCGACACCCGTGGGATCGACGCAGGCGAACGCCGAGCCCTGGTGCTCAGCCGGCAGCGAGCGGTCGAAATCGCCCCACGAAGCGAACCCCTTCGGCGGCGGCGGTACGACGTACCCCAACACCTCACACCAGAAACGGGCCACGCGCTCGGGTTCCGCGCAGTCGAAGGTGACCTGGAACTGCTTGATCGACGTCATCGGGCCACCATAGTCACGTAGGAGCGAGCCTACGAGGCCTGCGCCTCCTCAGCAGTACGGCTGTCGTACGAGGCGCGTGCGGCGGCGACCTCCGTCTGGTGTTCCTCGGTCCAGATGACCAGGGAGCGGATCGTGTCGTGGAGGGTCACCCCGAGCGGGGTGAGCTCGTAGTCGACGCGCGGCGGGACCACCGGGTGGACCGTGCGCAGGACGAGGCCGTCGCGTTCCAGTTGCCGGAGGGTGACGGTGAGCATCCGCTGGCTGATGCCGTCGATCTCCCGGCGCAGCTCGGAGAAGCGGAGGCTGCGGCGGTCCAGGAGGGCGATGACGAGCAGCGACCACTTGTCGGCGACCCGGTCGAGGATCTGGCGCACCTCGCAGCCCTCGCGGGTGTCCCATTGCCGGACTTCGTACTCGGCCTCGGTACCCGTGCAGTGAGTCGGTGACTTCAAAGTGCCTTCTTCCATGGCGATTCACACTGCCCGATGATTCGAGTGGTTACAAGAGGGAACCGCGGGTTCTCCGACCCAACTCGCCTCACCCCACGCCACTTTCACGCCACTTTCAAGCAGCCCTCAAGAGTGGCTCCTCAAGGGTGGCGGCGCCTCCGCTCCGCCCTTCCTCACCCTCCCCTTCCCTTTTTCCGTCCCCGCAAGTTCTCCGTCCCCGCAAGGAGCCTTTCCGTGTCCACACCGCAGACCTCATCGGGCAGCGGCACCGACCGCATGAGCGGGCGCGCCTGGGGCGTGCTGTTCGTGCTGTGCGGTGCGATCTTCCTCGAGGGCATCGACGTGGCGATGCTCAATGTGGCGTTGCCGTCCATCCGCGCCGACCTGGACATGTCCACCGGCATGCTCCAGTGGGTCATGAGCGCCTACGTCCTCGGCTACGGCGGCTTCATGCTGCTCGGCGGCCGGGCGGCCGACCTCTTCGGGCGCCGTCAGATGTTCGTGTTCTGGCTCGTCGTCTTCCTGCTCTTCTCCGGCCTGGGCGGATTCGCCACCGAGGGATGGATGCTCATCGTGGCCCGCTTCGTGACGGGCATCGCGGCGGCCTTCATGACCCCGGCCGGACTGTCCATCATCACCACGAGCTTCGACGAGGGCCCGCAGCGCAACAAGGCGCTGCTCGTCTACTCCGGCACCGCCGCCGGTGGTTTCTCCATCGGTCTGGTCGTCGGCGGGCTGCTGGCCTCGGTCAGCTGGCGCTGGGTGTTCTTCGCCCCCGTCATCCTCTCCCTCCTCATCCTCATCACCGCCGTGGTCCTCATCCCCAAGTCGCCCCGGCCGGAGCGGTCCGGGCAGGGCGTCGACCTGGGCGGCGCGATCAGCGTGACCGCCGGCATCCTGCTCCTGGTCTTCGCCGTCGAGCGGGCCACGCACGTGGCGGCCGCCGTAACGGCCGGTACGGTCGCGGCCGGGCTGGTCTTCTTCCTCGCCTTCTTCCTCATCGAGCGCAGGTCCTCCAACCCGCTCATCCGGCTGGGCCTCTTCCGCAACGGCGCGCTCATCCGCGGCAATGTGACGGGCCTGCTCTTCGCCGCCGGGTTCTTCGGCTTCCAGTTCGTCGCGGTGCTCTACCTCCAGGAGCTGCGCGGCTGGTCGACCCTCCAGACGAGCTTCGCGCTCATCGTCATCGGCATCGACTCCATCCTCTCCCCGACGCTCACGCCCAAGCTGGTCGCGAAGTTCGGCAACGCCCGGGTGATCTTCGGCGGTCTGCTGCTGGCCGCGCTGTCCTACGCCCTGTTCCTGCCGGTGAGCATGGACTGGACGTACCTGGCGATGTTCCCGAGCCTGATCATCCTCGGCCTCGCCTTCTCGCTGGCCTACGGCCCGCTGACCATCATCGCGACCGAGGGCATCGACGAGGACGAGCAGGGCGTGGCCGGCGGTCTGCTCTACACCTCCTTCCAGTTCGGTGCGGCCCTGGGCCTGTCCTCGGTGACCGCCGTCTCCATCGGCGCCACGCACGGCACGTCGCCCGCCGCGCAGCTCGACGGCTACCGGGCCGCGCTGATCGTGCCGCTCGCCGCCGCGCTGATCGCCGCCTTCATCAGCGCGTTCGGCCTGGGCAACCGCTCCGGCATCGAGGACCCCGCCGCGAGCGCCGACCCCGTCCGCGAGCCCGTCGACGCCTGACCCCCACCCGCCTCGCCGGCTCTCCCCCCGGAGCCGGCCTCCCACGGCGCCCTGCCCCGGCCGCACTCGCTGCCCGGGGCAGGGCGCGCTTTTGCATTTCCCGGGGACGGCTTGCCCACCCGATTACCGGACGGGTTACCGGATGGGTTACCGGGCGGGTTACCGCACGGGTTACCAGTTGAATTACCGGCCCATTTCCTCCTGCCGTGAAACCCACCGCACCCCGGTTGCCGTCCCGTTCCTCCCCCGAGGAATAGCCGTTACCGGCACATGACTGCCCCTCGAAAGAATCGGATCGCACGGAAAAGCCGATAACTTTCTGGAGGCATGATGTCCACCACCGACAGCGCCGTCGCCGCCGTATTCGACGAGGTGACCGCCCTGGCCGCCACGCTCCGTGCCACCGGTCCGGAGGCCGAGGAGCGGCGCTGGATCCCGGACGAGAACATCGAACTGCTCGACAAGGCGGGCGTGTTCCGGCTGAGCGTCCCCCGCCGCTTCGGCGGTCTCGAGGCCCCGGTCGCCGACCTGACCCGGATCGTGTCCGAGATCGCGCGCGCCGAGACCGCCACCGGCTGGGTGTCGATGATCTGGGCGTCCAGCGCGTGGGTGCCGAGCCTCTTCCCCGACGCGGCCCAGGAGGAGGTGTACGCGGGCGGCTCGGTCCGCGTCTCCACCGGCTTCACGCCCTCCGGCACCCTCGCCCCCACCGAGGACGGCGCCTACACCCTCAGCGGCAGCTGGGGCTGGATCTCCGGCTGCCGGGGCGCCGACTGGGCGCTGCTCGCGGCCCTGCTGCCCGGGCCGGACGGCACGCCCGCGCCCTCCGCCGCCCTGGTGCGCGTCTCCGAGCTGTCCATCGCCGACGACTGGCACGCCTCCGCCGGCGCCGGCACCGGCAGCTCGACCGTCACCGCCGACGCGGTACGGGTGCCCGCCCACCGCGTCATCAGCCTCCTGGACGTGCTCGCCGGCAGCACCGGCGACCGGTCCAACACCGGTGCCACGGGCCGCAACTACGCGTTCATCCCGTTCTTCATGGCCCTGGGTGCCTCCGCCTACCTCGGGCTGGCCAGGGGCGCGTACGAGCTCTTCCTCGACCGGCTGCCCGGCCGGGGCATCACCTACACGTCCTGGACCGACCAGAGCCAGTCGCCGGTCACCCAGGTCCAGGTGGCCCAGGCGGAGAACAAGATCGCTGCCGCCGAGGCCCTCCAGGAGGCCTGGCTGCGCGAGCTCCAGCGGCACGCGGACGCGGGCACGCTGCCGTCCGTCGAAGAGCGGGCGGCGGCACGCGGCAGGGCGGCGTTCGCCATCGAGCTCGCCAACCAGGCCGTGGACGAGCTCTTCGAGGCCGCCGGCGCCTCCGTGATCATGCGGGACGTGGCCTTCCAGCGGTTCCACCGCGACATGCGGGGCCTGGCCCTGCACGCGCTGTTCGCCTACCGCACCAACCAGGAGGTGCACGGCCGCTCCCTGCTCGGCCTCGCCCCCGACACCCTCTTCCTCTGACGAATCTGACGGAAAGGCCATGGCCACCATGTCCGACAGAAAGATCGTGGTGCTCGGCGGCACCGGCAAGACCGGTCGCCGCGTCGTGAAAGGGCTGCGGGAGCGCGGCGCGAAGGTCCGCGCGGCGAGCCGCTCCGGTGAAGTCCGCTTCGACTGGGACGACACGGACACCTGGGAGCCCGCCCTCGCCGGGTCGGACACCGCCTACCTCGTCGACCGCCAGGACAAGCCGGGCGAGTGGGACGCGGAGGCCCAGATCCGCGACCTGACGAAGCGGGCGGTCGACCTCGGGGTCCGGCGGCTGGTGGTCCTCCAGGCCCGCGTCACCGACACCGTGGGCGGCAAATCCCTGGTCGCCGGGGAACGAGCGGTCCGGGAGTCCGGCGCCGAGTGGACCCTGCTGCGCCCCAACTGGTTCGCCCAGAACTTCGACGAGGGCGTACTCCTGGACGGCATCCTCGCCGGTGAGCTGGCGCTGCCCGCGGGCAGCGGCCGCGAGCCGTTCGTGGACGCCGAGGACGTCGCCGCCGTCGCGGTGACCGCGCTCCTGGAGGACGGCCACGGCGGGCAGGTCCACGAGCTGAGCGGACCCCGCGCCCTGGGCTTCGACGAGGCCGTCGGCGAGATCGCCCGGGCCACCGGCCGCGCCGTGCGCTACACCCCGGTCTCCCACGAGGACTACGTCGCCGAGCTCGTCTCGTACGACGTCGCGGAGGACTACGCCCTCTTCGTGGCCGACCTCGTCGCCACGATCCGGGACGGCAGGAACGCCACCCCCACGGACACCGTCCAGCGGGTGCTGGGACGACCGCCGCGCGACTTCTCGGAGTTCGTGGCACGGGCCGCCGCCACGGGGGTCTGGAACGGCTGAACGAGGCGGTGGCCTCCCCCCTGGCGGTCGGGGGGAGGCCACCGCCTTTACGTCATACGGCCTTACGTCATACCGCCTTTATGTCATAGCGCCTTTACGTCATACGGCGATCCGCCCCTCGCAGGGGGCGCCCCGACCGGCCACGGACGGTTCGGGGCGTGCCCCGGCCGGGGGCGTCAGGGTGATGGTGACCGCGCGCCGCATGCCGCCGGCCCAGCACGGGTGGCGGCGCAGCAGATCGGGCCGGGCGGTGACGACGACGAGGAGTGCCGCCGCGTCGTCCGCCCCGGTGTCGGCGAGCGACTCGACGCAGCCGAGCAGCTCGTCACCGGCCAGGTGCATGTCATCCACGGCCACCACCAGCGGCTGGACGCGGGCCGCCGCGACGGTGAACTCCCGCCACGCGTCGAGGACGTCGCCGACGTCCGGACGGCGCAGCGCGGCACCCACGGGCGACAGCAGCGGCAGCAGCCGCTGGTACAGCCGGTAGCGCTCGTCGGCATCGGCCGTCTGGCGCCGGAGAGCGGCGTTCAGCTTGTCGTGGGCCGTGTCGATGGAGTCGCCCGGCAGGATGTCGCAGCACTCGGCCAGGACGAGGGCCGGGAGCGCCAGGGGGCCCGGATCGTCGTCGTCGGGCGGATAGGCGGTGACGATCCGCACCGGCGCCCGGGCCGCCTCCAGGGCGCGGCGCTCGAAGTCGCCCAGGAAGCGGGTCTTGCCGGATCCGGGCTCGCCGAGCACGGTCACCAGGTGGGACAGGCCGCGCAGTCG
Source organism: Streptomyces luteoverticillatus (assembly GCF_003970715.1). NCBI lineage: Bacteria > Bacillati > Actinomycetota > Actinomycetes > Kitasatosporales > Streptomycetaceae > Streptomyces > Streptomyces luteoverticillatus. The sequence continues at coordinate 2,466,707 of NZ_CP034587.1, forward strand.
CGACCACTCCAGCAGCCCGGCCACCAGGTCGAGTTCGTGGTCGTGGTCCCCGACGGCCGCGAGGCGCGCGTACGCCCGCAGCGCCCCGGGTTCGCCCCGCACGCCCAGGACCTCCCACGCGTCCGGACGGCCTGAGGCCCTGCGCAGGTCGAGGGCGCCGGAGATGTCGCGGCGCGTGGTCCCGCACAGCCACACCCGGCCGTCCGGCACCCGCGCCAGCAGGGCCCGGCCGTCGTCGAGCAGGGTCCCGACGACCGTGGGCGGCGCCCCGTCGGCGCCCCCGGCACCGTCGCCGCCCGGCAGCCGGACGAGCGCGAGGCCCGACGTCACGGCGGCGGTCACCGCGGCGCCGCCGTCGGCACCGCAGCGCGTCCGTACGGCCAGTGCCGCGCGGACCGCCCGCTCGGCCGCGTCGCGCGGGTCGTGGATGCCGAACAGCGCGAGGGCGACGGAGCCGATGTTCGTCACGAACGTGCCGCCGCAGCGCTCGACTTCCTCGCGGATCATGCTGCCGAGCCCTTCGAGCGCGGAGTCGGCGCTCCCGGGGCTCGCCGTGCGCCAGCCCACGGGGCGGGCGCACAGGAGGAGGGCGCTGACCGTCATGCGCTCGGGGGCGCCGGCGCCGGTGTCCGGTGCGCCCGGATGCCCCATCGGGGTTCCCGGGCCGGAGACGGGGCCGACTGTCGGGGTGTCCAGGTACGCCGACGGGATCCCCAGCCCGGGCACCGGACCGGACGCCGGCCCGGACGGCAGGCCCACCACCGGGCGTCCCGCCGTACCGGAGGACCCCATCCCGCCCGGGGGCGCCGGTGCCACCGCGACCGGCGGCGTGTGCGGGACGGGCCCCGGGGCGCCCGGTGTCAGCAGCGACGGGTCGTGCTGGAGGATCGCGCGCTGGAGCATCCGGAGGCCTCGGCCGGGTTCCAGGCCGAGGCCCTCGCCCAGTGCGGCGCGCACCCGGTCGTAGAGGTTGAGGGCGTCGGCCTGGCGGCCGCAGCGGTAGAGCGCGAGCATCAGCTGCCCGGAGGACCGCTCCCGGTGGGGCTGGCCCTCGACCATCGCCTCCAGCCGTCCCAGGACCGTGTGGTGGCGCCCGCAGGCGAGTTCCGCCTCGAAGAAGTCCTCCATCGCGTCCAGTCGTGCCTTCTCGGCGGCGGTCAGTTCCGGCCAGGCGACACCCGCCTCCACGAGGTCGGCGAGGACGGGCCCGCGCCACAGGTCCAGCGCTTCGCGCAGCAGGACCGCGGCGGCCTCGGGCGCCTGCGCGGCCAGTGCGGCGCGGCCGTCCGCCACCCGCTGCCGGAAGACGAACAGGTCGACGCGCCCGGGGTCGACCTTGAGCATGTAGCCGGGCGCTTTGGTGATCAGCTCCGCGGTGTTGACGCGGGTGCCACCGGCGGTCAGCAGGCCGCGCAGGGCCCACACCGCGTTCTGCAGGATCTTGCGCGCCGTGGCCGGCGCGCCGTCACCGTCCCACAGTGAACCGAGGAGTTCGCTGGTCGGGACGACTCGGTTGGCCTGGAGCAGGAGCGAGCCCAAAGTGGCTCGTTGTTTCGTCCCGCCCAGTACCACCGGTACGCCGTCCGAAAGGACTTCCAACGGCCCCAGCAATCCGAATTGCATGGTTACCCCACCCCAAAAGGACGTTACCGAACCGGGCACGAACGGGCGGCACCACCCGGCCGCGTGCCCTGAGGAGAGTGCTATTGGGCGGCCATGGTGTCAGCCGTGTCTTGAGGTTCTCTTGAGGTTCGGGTCGCCTACCGGTGCCGTCCACCGGTGCCGTGCGCGCGGTACCCCGGCGGTGCGTGGGTGAGGTGAAAGTGCCTCCTTCCGCAGCGGGTTCGGGCCATGCATGCTGACGGCGGACAGGACGACTCATGATGAATGCCGAGGATCCGCTGTGGCCACGAAAGTTACGACGTTCTCCGAAATCGAGGACAAGTTCTTCGAATACATCCGGGACATCGTCTACTGCACAATGATCACCGTCGACCGGAAGGGGCGGCCCCGCGCGCGGGTGCTGCTGCCGATATGGGAGGTGGTCGACGGCCGGCCGGTCGGCTGGCTCGCCGCCTACAAGACGCCGGTCAAGGCCGCGCACCTGGCGAACAACCCGCACACCACCTACTCGTACTGGAACCCGCGCCAGAACGCGGTGTTCATCGACAGCGTCTCCACCTGGGCGACGGACGCCGAGACGCGGGCGTACGCCTGGGACCTCTACCGGAAGGGCAGCCCCGCCGGCGTTGGCTACAACCCGCGCAACTTCTGGCGCGAGGGTCCCACCGATCCCCAGTATCACGTTCTCCGCATTGATCCTTGGCGTGTACAAGTACTGCGCGGTACGGATTTGACCAGCCGGATTTGGACAGACGAGACGCAGCGCTGACACCTCCCCCGATCGATTGTCGGTGACGGTCAGGGCGCGAGCTCGGGACGGCAGGGCCGGCGCCAGGCGAGGCCCGCGGGCGGCGGGCCGCCCAGGGAGGCCGTGCGCTGCGGCGGCCGGCGCGACGACCCGGCGGCCGCCCGCCGCGCGGGCCCGCCGGCACCCTGCGGCGACGGCGGGGACGACGGGGATGACAGGGACGACGGCGGGGGCGTGGCGAGCATCTCCTGGTGCAGCCGCTGGATCTCGCCGGAGGGCTCCAGGCCCAGCTCGTCCCAGAGGATGCGGTGCATCTGCCGGTACGCCTGGAGCGCCTCGGCCCGGCGTCCGGCCTGGTGGAGGGCCGTGATCAGCTGGCCGTGGAAGGACTCGTTGAGCGGGTAGTCGTGGACCAGCACCCGCAGTTCGGCGATGGCGTCGCGCTGCCGGCCGAGCTGCGCCCACACCTCGATGCGCAGCTCCAGGGCCCGCACCCGGATCTCCTCCAGGCGGGCGATGCGGCTCGACAGCACGTCGCCCGTGGGCACGTTCACCAGCAGCGGCCCCCGCCAGATGTCCAGGGCCCGGCCGAGCGCGGCCTCCGCGTGCTCGGGGCGGCACTCCCGGACGTCGGCCCTGGCCTGTGCCACCAGGCACTCGAAGACCTTGATGTCGACGGCCTCCGGGTCCACCCGCATCATGTAGCCGCCGGGGCGCAGCGTCAGCAGCGGGTCGCGGCCTGCGGGGCGGCCTTCCTGGGCCAGCAGTTTGCGGGCGTGGTGGATGTAGGTCTGCACGGTGTTCAGGGCGCTGCGCGGGGCGGCGCCCTGCCACAGTTCACGGATGAGGGACTCGGTCGTGACGATCTCGTTCGCCCGTATCAGCAGGAGGGCCAGTGTCTGCGAGACCTTGGGCGTCCCCGCCTGGCGGACCTCGCCCTCGTCGGTCACGATCTCGAACGGGCCGATCAGTCTGAACCTCACGACGCACCTTCTTCTCCTGGGCTGGCCCCGAGGGTAGGCGCAGGTGGCCGGAATCTTGCTTATCGGATTTTTAGAGTGTCACTTTGCCGGACGGACGGTTTGTTTTTCTGCGGACGGCGGCTTCCGGCTCGCCGGCACCGCTCCGGTCTCTCGGCAGATGAGCAGCAGGGCGCGGTCGTCGTTGACGTCCTTGGCGACCGCCTCGATCAGGTGCCAGGCCGCGCCGTGGAAGCCGGAGGTGACGTAGCGGTCGGCCTCGCCCGTGAGGCGGTCCATGCCCTCCGTCAGCTCGCGCTCGTTCGTCTCCACCAGGCCGTCCGTGAAGAGCATCAGGACGTCGCCGGGACGCAGCCTGCCCTTCACGGGGTCGAACTGGGCGCCGTCGTAGACGCCCAGCAGGGGGCCCTCGGCGGCCTTCTCCTCCCAGCGGCCCGTGCCGGCGCAGAGCTGGAGGCCCGGCAGGTGGCCGGCGGACAGCAGCTCGTAGTCGCCCGTCTCCAGGTCGAGGACGAGGTGGACGGAGGTGGCGAACCCCTCGTCCCAGTCCTGGCGCAGGAGGTAGCCGTTGGCGGCCGGGAGGAAGGCGTGGGGCGGGAGGGAGCCGAGGAGGCCGCCGAAGGCGCCGGAGAGCAGCAGGGCCCGCGACGCGGCGTCCATGCCCTTGCCGGAGACGTCCGTCAGGACGACCTCCAGGGTGCGGCCGCCGTTGGTGCGCGCGGCCACGACGAAGTCGCCGGAGAAGGACTGGCCGCCGGCCGGGCGCAGCGCCATCTCGCGGTGCCAGCCCCGGGGCAGCTTGGGGAGCTTGCTCTGGACGCGGATGCGTTCGCGGAGGTCGAAGAGCATCGTTCCGCCGCGTCTCCAGGGGACCCCGACGCGGCTGCGGAACTGGGCGATCAGCAGGCCGAAGAAACCGACCGCCGCCACGACGAGGATGGTGCCGGGGGTGACGCGGTCGGTGCCGTGGTGGGAGGGGTCGTCGAGGAGCGCCGACTCCATGATGAGGGCGGCGGCCGACGCGGCGTACAGGCCCAGCAGGCTCGCGGGGCGCAGCAGCAGGCCGCCCGCGACGATGGGCAGGACGAGCGCGGCCGGGGAGCACCACTCGGGCTGGGCGACGGTGCCCCAGGCGAGGGCGGGGACGGCCAGCAGCAGGGCGGTGAGGGCGACCGAGTCGGAGCCGTCGCCGCGGAAGTAGTCGACCCCGGCTTTGCGCATGCTCGTGCGGGCCCGGTGCAGTGCTTTGCGCATCCGGGCCGTCGGAGTCTCCGCACCGCCAGTCATTGCATCGGGACCTTATCCACCCATTCGGCGGTGCGTCGATTCACGCCGCGCCGACACGGCTGCCTTCGGAGCGCCGGGTCAGCACCCGGAGAGCAACCATATGCGAAATTCGTTCGCTTGAACGGGATTGCGTTGCTAGGCATGGGTTATGACGATGGATCTACGGGTACTGCGCCAGGCCGACTGGGATCAGTGGTACGGCACCTTGGAGCTGGCTTTCGGTGGCGTACCGGAGACGCCGGAGGAGCGGACGCTGTGGCGGGAACTGACCCGTTTCGACCGCTCGATCGGGGTCTGGGATGGGCCCGACGTGGCGGGTTCGGCAGGCTCTTTCGCCTTCCGGATGGCGGTCCCGGGCGGTTCCCTGGTGCCGGCGGCGGGCGTGACCATGGTGGGCGTCCGGCCGACGCACCGCAGGCGGGGGGTGCTGACGTCGATGATGCGGCACCTGCTGGAGGGCGTCCGGGACCGGGGTGAGCCGCTGGCCGTGCTGACCGCCTCCGAGCCGGGGATCTACGGGCGGTTCGGGTACGGAATCGCGACACACAGAATTCACGCGCGTGTCGACACCTCCCGTGTGCGACTTGTCATACCGGAAGACCCATCAGTCACAGACACCTCATACGCAACAGATGGTGTGCGGATCCGCTTGTCGGCGCCCGAGGACGCGCGTGCCGCGTGCGAAGAGGTGTACGCGCGCCGGGTCACCACCCGCCCCGGGATGCTCGCCCGGCAGCCCGGCTGGGACGCCGTGCCGCTGCTCGACCCCGTGGACAAGCGGGACGGCGCCTCGCCCCTGAACTGCGTCCTGGCCGAGGCCGACGGCGAGACCGTGGGGTACGCCCGCTACGCGATCCGGCCTTCCTGGGACCGGCACGGCCCCCGGGGCACGGTCGTCCTGCGCGATCTGGAGGCCCTGACCCCGGCGGCGCGCGCCGCCCTGTGGCGCTACCTCTTCGGCCTCGACCTGACCTCCGGGATCGACGCGTTCAGCCTCCCCGTCGACGATCCGCTGCTCCAGCTCGTCGACGACATCCGGCGCTGCGACGTCCAGGTCGCCGACCAGCTGCACCTGCGGCTCGTCGACGTCGGCGACGCGCTCGCGGCGCGGACGTACGCGGCGCCCGTGGACGTCGTCCTCGACGTGACGGACGCGTTCTGCCCCTGGAACACCGGGCGGTGGCGGCTGACCGGGGACGCCAAGGGCGCGACCTGCGCGCGGACGCGCGACGCCGCCGACCTGGCGCTGTCCGCGCGGGAGCTGGGCGCCGCCTATCTGGGCGGGACGTCACTGGCCGCGCTGGCGGGCGCGGGGCGGGTCCGGGAGCTGCGGGAGGGGGCGCTGGCGGAGGCGTCGGTCGCCTTTATGAGCGCGGTCGCGCCTTGGCTGCCGCACGGGTTCTGACGGGCTGTCGCCTTATGGCGGTCACGCCTGTTGGCAGGTCGGGCACCAGAAGAGGTTGCGGGCGGCCAGGTCCGCGGTGCGGATCGCGCCGCCGCAGACCAGGCACGGCCGGTCCGCGCTGCGGTAGACGTAGACCTCGCCGCCGTGGTCGTCCACGCGCGGCGGGCGGCCCATGGCCTCGGGGGTGTGCTCGGGGCGCACGGTGTCGATGCGGTTGTTGCGCACGCCCTCGCGCATGAGGTCCACGAGGTCCGCCCAGATCGCGTCCCACTCGCGGCGGGTCACGTCACGGCCGGCGCGGTACGGGTCGATGCCGTGCCGGAAGAGGACCTCGGCCCGGTAGACGTTGCCGACGCCCGCCACGACCTTCTGGTCCATGAGGAGGGCGGCGACGCTCGTGCGGCTGCGGGAGACGCGGGCGTAGGCGCGGGCGCCGTCGTCCCCGGGGCGCAGGGGGTCGGGGCCCAGGCGGTCGTGTATCGCCTGCTTCTCGCCGTCGGTGATCAGCGCGCAGGTCGTCGGGCCGCGCAGGTCCGCGTAGGCGGTGGGGTTCGCGAGGCGGAGGCGGACGGTGTCCGTGGGGGCGGCAGGGTTGCGCCGTCACCCCAGGTGTATTTGCCGAAGAGGCCGAGGTGGATGTGGACCCAGCCGGTTTCGGCGAAGCCGAGGAAAAGGTGTTTGCCGTGTGCTTCGGCGGTTTCCAGGACCTGGCCGTCTATCAGCGCCGCGCTGTCGGAGAACTTGCCCTGGGGGCTGGTCGCGCGGACGGTTCGTCCCGCGAAGGCGTCGCGGTGGTCCGCCGCCAGGCGGTGGATCGTATGCCCCTCGGGCACGGCTGTCCTCCCGGACGTCATCTTCCCGCCGCTTCGCGGCGGGTCCTGCCCCACCCGCCCGCCCGATTGCCCGGCAGCGCCGGGGCAACCACGAGCGGGTGGGGCAGTCCTCGCCTCAGTCCTGCTGCGGGTGGTGGGCCGGGATCTCCGGGAGCTCGCCCGTGGTCTCGTAGCGGCTCAGCATCTCGATGCGGCGCGTGTGACGCTCGTCACCGGAGTACGGCGTGGCCAGGAAGATCTCGACGAACTTCGTCGCCTCCTCCTGCGTGTGCATGCGGGCGCCGACGCTGATGACGTTGGCGTTGTTGTGCTCACGGCCGAGGGAGGCCGTCTGCTCGCTCCAGGCCAGGGCGGCCCGGACGCCCTTCACCTTGTTCGCGGCGATCGCCTCGCCGTTGCCCGAGCCACCGATCACGATGCCGAGGGCGTCGGCGTCCGCGGCCGTCTTCTCGGCGGCGCGGAGGCAGAAGGGCGGGTAGTCGTCCTGGGCGTCGTAGATGTGGGGACCACAGTCGACGGCCTCATGGCCCTGGGCCGTGAGCCACTCGACGAGGTGGTTCTTGAGTTCGTAGCCGGCATGGTCGGAACCGAGGTACACGCGCATGCGTCCGAGTGTGGCACGACCCCGGGGGCGGATCGGCCAGCAGGGGCCGGTGACCCCCTTTCGTAACTCTCGGTGAACACAACGAAATGGATTCGGGTCTTCCTAAAGGCGGCATCAAGAAGTTCTAATTCGGTGGCTCGCAACCCGAGACCCAGAGGAACAACCCGAAGGAACGTGCAGATGAGCGCGACACCGCCGACCATGACGAAGGGGTCGACGACCGGCGATCCCGGCAACGCCCCGGCGTCGGGCGGGGACGGCCTCAAGGCCGGACTCAAGAACCGCCACCTGTCCATGATCGCTATCGGTGGTGTCATCGGCGCGGGCCTCTTCGTGGGTTCCGCCTCCGGCATCGCCGCCGCCGGTCCCGGCATCCTGATCTCGTACGCCCTCGTGGGCGCGATGGTCGTCTTCGTGATGCGGATGCTCGGCGAGATGGCCGCCGCCAACCCCACCTCCGGTTCCTTCTCCGCCTACGCGGACAAGGCGCTGGGCCGCTGGGCCGGTTTCACCATCGGCTGGCTGTACTGGTTCTTCTGGGTCGTCGTGCTCGCGGTCGAGGCGACCGCCGGCGCCAAGATCCTCCACGGCTGGGTCCCGGCCGTGCCGCAGTGGGGCTGGGCCCTGATCGTGATGGTCGTCCTCACGGCCACCAACCTGGCCTCGGTCAGCTCCTACGGCGAGTTCGAGTTCTGGTTCGCCGGCATCAAGGTCGTGGCGATCGCCGCGTTCGTCGTCATCGGTCTGCTCGCCGTCTTCGGTGTGCTGCCCGGCTCCGACAACCCGGGCAACGGCTTCGACTTCCTCACCTCGCACGGCGGCTTCCTGCCGCACGGCCCCGGGGCGATCCTGACCGGTGTGCTGATGGTCGTCTTCTCCTTCATGGGCAGCGAGATCGTCACCCTGGCCGCCGGCGAGTCCGAGGACCCGCAGCGCGCGGTGACGCAGGCCACCAACAGCGTCATCTGGCGCATCGCCGTCTTCTACCTGGGCTCGATCCTCGTCGTGGTCTCCCTGCTCCCCTGGGACTCCAAGGAGATCGCCGAGAAGGGCAGCTACGTCGCGGCGCTCGACTCGATCGGCATCCCGCACGCCGGCCAGATCATGAACGTGATCGTGCTGACCGCCGTGCTGTCCTGCCTGAACTCGGGCCTCTACACCGCCTCCCGCATGGCCTTCTCCCTCGGCCAGCGCGGCGACGCCCCGAAGGTCTTCTCCAAGGTCAACGCCCGTGGCGTCCCGGCGGCGGCGATCCTGGGCTCGGTCGTCTTCGGCTTCATCTCGGTCGGCTTCAACTACCTGTGGCCGGACACCGTCTTCAAGTTCCTGCTGAACTCCTCCGGTGCCGTCGCCCTCTTCGTCTGGCTGGTCATCTGCATCACGCAGCTGAAGATGCGCGGGGTCATCCTGCGCGAGATGCCGGAGAAGCTCGTCGTCCGGATGTGGCTCTTCCCGTACCTGACCTGGGCCACCATCGGCATGATCGTCTTCGTCCTCGGCTACATGGTCGTGGACGGCGGCGACAACCGGGAGCAGGTCCTGCTCTCCACTCTCGTGGGCGTTCTGGTCCTGGCCATCGGCCTGGTCCTGGACAAGCGGCGCCAGGCGGCGGCCAAGGCCGTCACGGCCGCCGAGTAATCGAGCGGTACGGATACGGGCCGGGCCCGCACCCCCTTCTCGGGGTGCGGGCCCGGCCCGTCCGTATATATACGTGTCAGCTGTCAGCCGCGGCGGCCCAGCAGCTTCCACGCCGTCGGCAGCGCGCCCATCGCGAGCGCGGCCTTGAGGACGTCACCGATCAGGAAGGGCGTCAGGCCCGCCGCGACGGCCTCGGCGAACGACATGTGGGTGGCCAGCGCCAGGTAGGGGACGCCGACCGCGTAGATGATCGCGGAGCCCAGGGCCATGGTGCCGGCGGTGCGCAGCACGGAGCGGTCGGCGCCGCGGCGGGCCAGGGCGCCCACGACGGTCGCGGCGAGCAGCATGCCCAGCACATAGCCGAAGGACGGGAAGGCGGCGCCGGAGCGGGCCTCGGCGAACCACGGCATGCCCACGACGCCGGCGACGGCGTACAGGGCGAGGGACAGGAAGCCGCGGCGGGCGCCGAGCGCGGTGCCGACGAGCAGGGCGGCGAAGGTCTGGCCGCTGACCGGGACCGGGGAGCCGGGGACGGGCACGGCGATCTGGGCGGTGAGGCCGGTCAGCGCGGCGCCGCCGACGATCAGGGCGGCGTCGCGGACGCGGGCCCGGCCTCCCGCCTGGGCGGGGAGCAGGTCGGCGAGGACCGTACCGGTCCGGGGAAGGGTGGCGGCGGTGGCCATCGGTACTCCGCGAGTGATGAGGGACGGGTGGGACACGCCGACGTTAGCCGAGCGTGACGCTTTGGGCACCGGGCAGCGGTGACAAAGGCCGACGCCCGGTCTTGGCGGGTTCCGAACGCGCGAAGGGCCGCGAGGTGCTGAGTACACACAGTTGGTGACGGTTTCACCGGGAAACGTGATGCTCGTCACGGAGCGCGAGTGGAGCTTGGCCAGTGGCCCCCGCCCGGGAGAGTCTGGTCCTACCCTTTGCGCGCGTTTGCGTTCTTGCAGATGCGCACAACTTCGCAAGACCCGAAAGAACGAGCTCCATGCACGATGCACCGCCCGTCGTCGAGCCACTCGCCGGCGAGAAGGAACCGCTTGCGGCGGGTCTCAAGCAGCGCCATCTGACGATGCTCGGGCTGGGCGGGGTGATCGGCGCCGGGCTCTTCGTGGGCTCGGGCGCCGGGATCGCGGTCGCCGGGCCCGGGATCATCCTGTCCTATCTGCTGGCCGGCGGGCTCGCGATGCTGATCATGCGCATGCTGGGCGAGCTGTCGGCGGCGATGCCCGCGTCGGGCGCCTTCTCGGTGCACGCGGAGCGGGCGCTGGGCCGCTGGGCCGGGTTCTCGGTGGGCTGGCTCTACTGGTTCCTGCTGGTGGTCGTGCTCGCCGTGGAGGCCACGGCGGCGGCCCGGATCGCCCATGGCTGGGCGCCGGGGGTGCCGCAGTGGGGCTGGGTGCTGCTGTTCATGGTCGTCTTCACTGCTGCCAACCTCGCGGCCGTGAAGAACTTCGGTGAGTTCGAGTTCTGGTTCGCCGCCCTCAAGGTCGGCGCGATCGTGCTGTTCCTCGCCCTGGGCCTTCTTGCGATCTTCGGCGTTCTTCCCGACACGGACGCGGTCGGCATGACGAACCTCACCGGCCAGGGCGGGCTGCTGCCGCACGGCTGGGGCGGTGTGGTCTCCGGCGTGCTGGCCGTCGTCTTCGCCTTCGGCGGGCTGGAGGTCCTCACGATCGCGGCCGCCGAGTCCGACGACCCGGCGCGCGCGGTGGGCCGGGCGGTGCGCAGCGCCGTGTGGCGCATCCTCTTCTTCTATGTGGGCTCGATGCTGGTCATCGTCACCCTGCTGCCCTGGTCGTCGCTGAAGCCCGGGGAGAGCCCCTATGTGGCGGTGCTCGACCGCGTCGGGGTGCCGGCGGCCGGTCAGATCATGAACGTCGTGGTCTTCGTGGCACTGCTGTCCGCCCTGAACGCCAACCTCTACGGCTCGTCCCGGATGGTCTTCTCGCTCGCAGAGCGGAAGGAGGCCCCCCGCGCGCTGCTGAAGGTCTCGCCGGGCGGAGTGCCCCGGCGGGCTGTGCTCGCCTCGGTCGCGTTCGGCTTTGTCTCGGTGATTCTCAATCTGGAATGGCCGGATTCGATCTTCCAGTATCTGCTGAACGCGGTGGGTTCGGTCCTGCTTTTCGTCTGGGGCCTGATCGCCGTTTCCCAGTTGCGGCTGCGGCGGCGGATCGAGCGGGAGACGCCGGAGCTGCTGACCCTGCGCATGTGGTGCTTCCCCTATCTGACCTGGGTCGCGCTGGCCGCGATCGGCGCCGTGCTGGTGCTGATGCTGACCGACGACACGGCGCGTCCGCAGCTGCTGTGGTCGGCCGGCGCGACGGCCGCGGTGGTCGCGGTGGCCCTGCTGCGGGATCTCCGGCACCGGTCCTCGGCGGCCGTCGACCGCTGACGAATTTCGTTTCTGCCGAAATGTCAGTCGCGGAAGGTCACATGTCTGTCTGAATACCGGACAGATGTGTGAAGGGTGTTGTCCTCGGCCAACCTGACCTCCACACTGAGGCAACTTTTCCGCTCACACTCAACGGGGCTTTTACGATCATGACTGGTATACCCTCCCCGCCGGCGACCGGCCCCGCCGACGCGATCCCGGACACCCCACCGGGCCCCTCGCTGTCGCACGGACTCAAGCAGCGTCATCTGTCGATGATCGCGCTCGGCGGCGTCATCGGCGCCGGGCTCTTCGTGGGATCCGGCTCGGGCATCGCCGCCGCCGGTCCGTCGATCGTGCTCGCGTATGCGGCCTCCGGCATTCTCGTGATGCTCGTGATGCGCATGCTCGGTGAGATGTCCGCGGCCAACCCCGCCTCGGGCAGCTTCTCGGTCCACGCCGACCGGATGATCGGCCCCTGGGCCGGTTTCACCGCCGGCTGGGTGTTCTGGACCCTGCTGTGCGTCGCCGTCGCCGCCGAGGGCATCGGCGCGGCGGCGATCATGACGAACTGGTTCCCCAGCACGTCCTCCTGGATGTGGGTCGCCCTGTTCATGGTCGTATTCACCGGCAGCAACCTCGCGGCGGTGAGCAACTTCGGCGAATTCGAGTTCTGGTTCGCCGCCCTCAAGGTGACCGCGATCGCGGTCTTCCTGGTCCTGGGCATCCTCGCCATCGCGGGCGTTCTCCCCGGCACCCACGCCCCCGGCATGTCCAACCTCACCGGGAACGGCGGCTTCTTCCCCATGGGCGGCAACGGCCTGGTCGTCGGCCTGCTCGCCTCCGTGTTCGCCTACGGCGGCCTGGAGACGGTGACCATCGCCGCCGCCGAGTCCGAGCACCCGCGCAAGGGCGTGGCGAGCGCGGTCCGCACGGCCATGTGGCGCATCGCCCTGTTCTACGTGGGCTCGCTGCTGGTCGTCGTCACCCTGATCCCCTGGAACGACCCCTCGGTCGTCAAGAGCGGCCCCTACGTCGCCGTCCTCAACCACCTGGACATCCCCGGCGCCGGCCAGATCATGAACGTGGTCGTGCTGATCGCCCTGCTCTCGGCGATGAACGCCAACATCTACGGCTGCTCGCGCATCGCCTTCTCGCTCGTCTCCCGGGGCCAGGGCCCCCGCAAGCTGGGCAAGGTCAGCGGTGGCGTGCCGCGCTACGCGGTCATCGCCTCCGCCGCCTTCGGCTACGTCGCCGTGCTGCTCAGCTACTGGTGGCCGGACACCATCTTCAAGTGGCTGCTCAACATGGTGGGCGCGGCCACGCTGGTGGTCTGGGGCTTCATCGCCGTCTCCCAGCTGCGCGGCCGCAAGCGCACGCCGAAGGACCAGCTGCTGGTGAAGATGTGGCTCTTCCCCTACCTCACCTGGGCCGCGATCATCGGCATCCTCGGGGTGCTGGGCCTGATGCTCCGCGAGGAGGAGACCCGCATCCAGCTGTACTTCACGGGCGGCCTGACGATCGCGCTCGCGCTGATCGGATACCTGCGGCAGCGCGCGGTGGCCGCGAAGCGCTGACGCGTCACCTTCCCCCTTCGACCGAGGCGGGGTAGGTCCTGATCTTCAGGACCTACCCCGCCTCCGTCTTTGGACCGAGGCCCTCCCCCCTTATCACTTCTGACACGTACTTACTGATAGCGTCTACCTGCAAGTAGGTCGCAATAAGTAGTCGGAGGGCTCGGCATGGCCATCTACACACTTCCTGAACTTCCTTATGACTACTCGGCGCTGGCCCCGGTCATCAGCCCCGAGATCATCGAGCTGCACCACGACAAGCACCACGCGGCGTACGTCAAGGGCGCGAACGACACCCTGGAGCAGCTCGCCGAGGCCCGTGACAAGGACCAGTGGGGCGGCATCAACGGCCTCGAGAAGAACCTGGCCTTCCACCTCTCCGGCCACATCCTGCACAGCATCTACTGGACCAACATGTCCGGTGACGGCGGTGGCGAGCCGCTGGACAAGGACGGCGTGGGCGAGCTCGCCGACGCCATCGCCGAGTCCTTCGGCTCCTTCGCCAAGTTCAAGGCGCAGCTGACCAAGGCCGCCGCCACCACGCAGGGCTCCGGCTGGGGCGTCCTCGCCTACGAGCCCGTCAGCGGCCGTCTGATCGTCGAGCAGGTCTACGACCACCAGGGCAACGTGGGCCAGGGCTCCGTGCCGATCCTGGTCTTCGACGCCTGGGAGCACGCCTTCTACCTGCAGTACAAGAACCAGAAGGTGGACTTCATCGACGCCATGTGGGCCGTCGTGAACTGGCAGGACGTCAGCGCGCGCTACCTCGCGGCGAAGGAGAAGGGCAGCGCCATCATCCTGGCGCCCTGACCCCCGCCCCCCTTGTGCGGCCTGCTCGTGATCGTCTTCTCACCCTTCACGTGGCAGGCATGACGGAGGCCCCCGCGCGGTCGCATCGCGCGGGGGCCTCTCGCGTCCCTCACCTGTGGTGCCCGAACGCCTCGCCGGTCACGGCGAACTCCTTCGCCAGGCCCGTCTCGTGCAACCGGGCGAACGGAGTGAAGGGTACGCCCAGCTCCCGTCCCCCGCGATCGAAGTTCCACGCCTTGTGCACGGCGCAGCGGTAGTCCACGACGGTGGTGCCGTCCGCGGCGACGCGGACCGTGCCCGTCAGCCGGAATTCGACGTACCGCAGCGCCAGCCACCAGTCGCGGCTGACGTGGCGGCTGATCAGTACGTCGCGCCAGCCGCTGTCGGCCGGGTAGGCGGCGGGGGCGCGGTCCCCCGCCGCCCAGCGCTCCAGGGCCTCGGCGCGCCACCGCGCCAGCTGAGCCTCCGCGGCGGCCCGCACGGCGGGCAGGGCGAGCAGCCGCTCGGCGTCGACGCGGTGCGGGGTGCCGTTGCCGCGCAGGTAGTGGCGCAGCATGCCGGACGCGTTGCGCAGGCCGAGCAGGTGCCACAGGGCGGCGAGGGTGTGGCAGGCGGCGAGGGTGAGCAGGTCGTAGGGGCGGACGGGGAGGGTGCCGTGCTCGGCGTTGCCGCAGTGGGGTTCCGGGTCGGCCCAGCCGCCATGGCGGCCTAGCGGCCGGGTGAGGTCGGTCTGGCCCATATGGGGACATTAGTGGACGGGGCGGGTGGTCGCGCGTTGGATTGCCCCAGCCCCGCCCCTTCCCGTTTCTTCCAGGGGCTCCGCCCCCGGACCCCCGCTCCTCAAACGCCGGAGGGGCTGAATCAGTCGAAGATCGGGCCGACCGTCCGCGTGCGCTTGATCTCGTAGAAGCCCGGCGTCGACGCGACCAGCAGCGTGCCGTCCCAGAGCCTCGCTGCCGCGTCGCCCTTGGGGGCCGGGGTGACGACCGGGCCGAAGAAGGCGACCTCGGTGCCGTCGGGGCCGGGCACGGAGATGATCGGGGTGCCGACGTCCTGGCCGACCTTGTCGATGCCCTCCTTGTGGGAGGCCCGCAGCAGCTTGTCGTACTCGTCCGTGTCCGCCGCCTCCACGAGGTCGGCCGGCAGGCCCGCGTCCGCCAGCGCGGCCACGATGGTCTCGCGCGTGCGCGGCTGGTCCTGGTTGTGGAAACGGGTGCCCAGCGCGGTGTAGAGGCGGCCCAGCGCCTCGGCGCCGAACCGCTGCTCGGCCGCGACGCACACCCGCACCGGCGCCCAGATCCAGCCGCCGGGGGCCATCGCCTCGCGGAACTCCTCCGGGAGCTCGTCCAGCTTGTCCTCGTTGAGCACACCCAGGCTCATCACGTGCCAGCGCACGTCCACGGGCCGGACCTTCTCCACCTCCAGCATCCACCGCGAGGTCATCCAGGCCCACGGGCAGGCGGGGTCGAACCAGAAGTCGGCGGTCACTCTCTCGACGGTCACGCGGGTCTCCTCTGCAGCCGGTTGGTCCGGTGATTCAACAAAGGCCCGCGTGCCATGATTCCTGGTGTTCGATAAATGGGACGAGAGACGAGACGAACCCGAGGGAGCCGCGTCGTGCCCGGTGAGAACCTGACCCGTGAGGAAGCCCGCGTCCGCGCCCGGCTGCTGACCGTGGACGCCTATGACGTGGCGCTGGACCTGCGCTCCGCGACCGGAGCGGGCGGACCGGGCGACGAGCCCCGGACGTTCCGCTCCGTCGCCACCATCCGCTTCCGCTGCGCCGAGCCGGGCGCCGCGAGCTTCGTGGACCTGGTCGCGCCCGCCGTCACCGCCGTCACCCTCAACGGCCGGGAGCTGGACCCCAAGGAGGTCTTCGACGGCGCCCGGGTCGCGCTCACGGACCTGGCCGCCGAGAACGTGCTGGTCGTCGACGCGCTCTGCGCGTACAGCCGCACCGGCGAGGGGCTCCACCGGTTCGTCGACCCCGAGGACGGCGAGGTCTACCTCTACACCCAGTACGAGCCCGCCGACGCCCGCCGGGTCTTCGCCAACTTCGAGCAGCCCGACCTCAAGGCCCCCTTCACCTTCTCGGTGACCGCGCCCGCCGGCTGGACCGTGCTGAGCAACGGCGCCCAGGACGGCGAGGCAGAGCCCGTGGACGACTCCTCGGCCACCTGGCGGTTCGTCCCCACGCAGCCGATCTCCACGTACATCACGGCCGTCGTCGCCGGCCCGTACCACGTCGTCCGCGACCACTACAGCCGCACCCTCGCCGACGGGACCGTCCTCGACATCCCCCTGGGCGCGCTGTGCCGCAAGGGGCTCGCGCCGCACTTCGACGCCGACGAGATCTTCACCGTCACCAAGCAGGGCCTGGACTTCTTCCACGACCACTTCGACTACCCGTACCCCTTCGGGAAGTACGACCAGGCGTTCGTCCCCGAGTACAACATCGGCGCGATGGAGAACCCGGGCTGTGTCACCTTCCGGGAGGAGTTCGTCTTCCGGGGCAAGGTGACGCAGTCGGCCTACGAGCGCCGGGCGAACGTCATCCTCCATGAGATGGCGCACATGTGGTTCGGCGACCTGGTCACCATGGAGTGGTGGGACGACCTGTGGCTCAAGGAGTCGTTCGCCGACTTCATGGGCTCCTTCTCGCTCGTCGAGGCCACCCGCTACACCAGCGGCTGGGTCACCTTCGCCAACCAGCGCAAGGCCTGGGCCTACCGCGCCGACCAGCTGCCCTCCACCCACCCGATCACGGCGGACATCCACGACCTGGAGGACGCCAAGCTCAACTTCGACGGCATCACCTACGCCAAGGGCGCCTCGGCCCTCAAGCAGCTCGTCGCCTATGTGGGCCGCGACGCCTTCCTGGAGGGCGCCCGGCGCTACTTCAAGCGCCACGCCTACGGCAACACCCGCCTGACCGACCTCCTCCAGGTGCTGGAGGAGACCTCGGGCCGGGACATGGCCGCCTGGTCGCGGTCCTGGCTGGAGACGGCCGGCGTCAACGCGCTGACGCCACTGGCCACCTACGACTCCGCCGGCCGGATCACCGAGCTGGCGATCCTCCAGGAGGCCACCGACACCCACCCGGAGCTGCGCCCGCACCGGCTGGCCGTCGGCCTCTACCGCCGCGAGGCGCCGGGCGCCCCGCTGCTGCGCTACGCCCGCGCCGAGGTCGACGTCACCGGCCCCCGCACCGTCGTGGCCGAGCTGGCGGGCGCCGAGCGGCCCGAGCTGATCCTCGTCAACGACGAGGACCTCACCTACTGCAAGATCCGCTTCGACGAGGGCTCGCTGGCCACCCTGCGCGAGCACCTGGGCGACCTCACCGACCCGCTGGCGCGGGCCCTGTGCTGGTCGGCGCTGTGGAACCTCACCCGCGACGGCCTGCTGCCCACCCGCGACTACCTCGATCTCGTCCAGCGCTTCGCGGGCGCCGAGACCGACATCGGCGTGCTCCAGATGGTGCAGAGCCGGGCCTCCGAGGCGCTCGCCCACTACGCGGTCCCGGCCCGGCGCGAGAGCGCCGGCCGGGAGCTCGCGGGCAGCGCGCTGCGCGAGCTGCGGCTGGCCGAGCCGGGCAGCGGCCACCAGCTGGCCTGGGCGCGGTTCTTCGCCGCCCACGCGAGCGAGGACGGCGACCTGCGGATGCTGCGCGGCCTGCTGGAGGGCACCGCCAAGATCGACGGGCTGGACGTCGACCAGGAGCTGCGCTGGACGTTCCAGGCGGCGCTGGCCTCCCGGGGCGCCGTCGGCGAGTCCGCGCTCACCGCCGAACTGGCCCGGGACAACACCGCCTCCGGCAAGCGCCACCAGGTGCGCGCCCTGGCCTCCCGGCCGGAAGCGGAGGTCAAGGAGGCGGCGTGGCGGGCGGTCGTGGACTCCGACGCCCTCTCCAACGCCCTGGCCGAGGCCACCATCGCGGGCTTCGACCAGCCGGGACAGCGGGAGTTGCTGGCGCCGTTCGCGCCGCGCTACTTCGAGGTGATCGAGCGCGTGTGGCGGGAGCGGTCCATCGAGATCGCCATGGCCGTGGTGCGCGGGCTGTTCCCGGCCCTCCAGGACCACCCCGGGACCCTGGCCGCCACCGACGCCTGGCTGGCGGACCACGCGGACGCGCCGCCCGCGCTGCGGCGGCTGGTGCTGGAGGCGCGGGACGACCTGGCGCGGGCCCTGCGCGCCCAGGAGTGCGACGCGAACGCGGTTACGGCCTGATCCGACGCAGTTTCGACCCAACACCACCGGCCCGCCGGGCACGTTGTCATGAAGTGACGACGGGCCCGTAACAGCGGTTAGGGGGCGGCCGGGGAGCGGGAATGGCCGGGTCATGAACCCCAACACCCCCCTCTCCCCCCGCCCCCTCCACCACCTCTCCGACGTCCGCCACCGCGTCCTGAGCACGCGTCAGCTGCGGGAGCACGGCGTCACCGGGTCCGTCACCGCCGAGCGGTGCCGCCCCGGCGGCCCCTGGCAGCAGCTGCTGCCGGGGGTCTTCCTGCTCCGCACCGGACCCGCCACCAGCGAGGAGCGGCTGCACGCCGCCCTGATGTACACCGTGCCGCGCGACCGGGTGCCCCGGCAGCCCGGCCCGGCCGCGGACCGCGACACCCCGCCCGCCCCCTACGGCCAGGCCATGATCACGGGGCCCGCCGCGCTGGCCCTCCACCGCTTCACCTCCGTGCCCTCGCTGCTCTCCCTGGAGCACATCGACGTCCTCGTGCCGCGCACCCGCCGGCTGCGCGCGACGGGCTTCGTCCGGCTGGTCCGGGCGCACACCGTGCCCCGGCCGAAGCTGGTGACGGGCCTGCCCGTCGCCCCGGCCGCCCGGGCGGTGGCCGACACCGTGGCGCGGCTGACCGACCCGCAGGCCGTCCGGCGGCTGCTGGCGGAGGCGGTGCGCGGCGGGCACTGCGAGCCCTCGGCGCTCGTCCGGGAACTGTCGCGGGCGCGGCTGCTGAGCCGGCCGCACGTGGTGGACGCCGTGGACGCGCTGCTGGCCGAGGGCCGGTCGTTCGCGGAGGGGCGGCTGTACGACATGGTGCGCGAGCACGCGCTGCCGGCCCCACTGTGGAACGTCGACCTGCGGCTGCCCGGCGGGCCGTGCCTGGGGAGCGTGGACGCCTACTGGCCGGACCACGGGGTGGCGGTGGAGATCGACGTGCGGGCCCCGCGTCAGGACGGCGAGGTGCCGTGGTCGGAGCCGTCCCGCAAGCGCGAGTACCTGGACCGGCTGGGCATCGTGCTGATCCGGCTGACGCCGAGGAAGCTGCGCGACGACGCGGCGCTGGAGCAGCAGGCGGCGGTCGTGCGCACCGCCCTGGTGGCGTCGGCCGACCACGGGCCCACCTCGTACGTGGTGGTGCTGCCGCGGTGACGCGCCGGGCCGCGCGTCACCGCGGGCCGGTGGGTCAGCGGGTGGAGAGGACGAGCTCGGTGTTGCGGTCGGTGGGCGTCCCGGCGAGGGAGGTGTCCGAGCCGGGGGCGTTGAAGGCCAGCTCTCGGTAGAGGGAGGCCAGGCCCGACTGCGAGAGGTCCTGGAAGTCGGTGCGGTAGGGGGCGTCCGACTCGATGAGGGTGGTGAACAGCGAGATCGTCCCGTCGTGATTGTCGGTGATCTCGATGACGCGGGCGAGCTGGGGGTAGTCGACGTGGGAGGCGGTCGCGATCTCCCAGAAGGTGCCCCGGGGGCGGATGCGGTTGCGGTGGCTGTGGCCGTTGATCCAGGCCAGGACGTTGTTGTGGCGCTGGAGGAGAGCGATCACCTCGTCGCCGCCGTGGCGTTTGTCGCGGGGCCGGGCGGGGTCGGGGACGGTGTTGGTCATGCTCCAGCTCGGGTGGTGGCTGAAGATCAGCGCGTACTGGTCCTGATGTGCCGTCAGTGTGCGGTCGAGCCAGTTCAGTTGGTCGGTGCCCAGGGAGCCCTGGTAGTGGCCGCCGGGGTCGGTGGAGTCGATGCTGACGCCGATGACCTTCTCGGAGATCTTGAAGGTGTAGTAGAGGGTGCCGGAGTCGAGGTTGGCCTTGGTGTAGCCGTGGCCGATCGGCCCCTGGCCGGCGTGCTGGGGGTCGAGGTGCGCGGCGATGTACTGGCGGGGGGTGAGGGGCGCCCGGCGCGGGTCGGGGGTGATCCGGCGCATCTCCTTGCGGTGCGTCTTGAGCATGGCCTCTATGCGCTTGCCCTTGGGGTCGGAACCGCCCGCCTCGCCCTGCATCAGGTATTTGGCCTCGTCCGGCGGGACGTACTGGAGCTTGCGGTCGCCGACGCAGACGTCGGCGATGTAGGAGCCCGCCGCCGGGTAGCAGCCGCCGGAGAGCAGGTCGTGGTTGCCGAAGGTGGAGTACCAGGGGACGTTCAGGCCGGGGCTGGTCACCCTTCGGGTGGCGGCGTCGAGGTAGCCGTCGATCCTCGGGTAGCCGGCCAGTTTGTCCTGGTCGCGCAGGTCGCCCTCGGGGTGCCAGTAGAGCTTGAGGCCGCTGTTCTGGACGCCCTCGTAGTGGCGGGGGTCGCCCGTGTTGGGGTCGAGGCGGCCGCCGCTGAGGGCGGTGAGGAACCACTCCACCTCGATCCTGGCGTTCTCGTCCCCGTTGTCCCCCGTGGTGATCACGAACGCGAACGGCGTACCGGTCACCGGGCCCCGGCGCACCTTGTTGACCCGCTCGACGAGGGAGACCACGCCGGGCAGGGTGAGCGCCTCGTGCGGACGCCAGGCGCCGGGCTCGCCGGAGCGGAAGAACTCGTAGCGCAGGGGATGCTGTACGTCCGTCAGGTGGAGGTCGGTGAACTGCACGAAGGAGGCGAGGGTGGTGCGCCGGTCCTCGCGGCCGCCCTGCGGCGCGGCCAGCTCGGCCCGTACCTGCCGGGGCCAGCCGGGTCCGTCGCCCAGGCGCCGGTAGCCGCCGGTGCCGCGCGGCGCGGCGACGGAGACCAGGGTGGTGCCGGCCCCGGTGGGGGCGGCGGAGGGCTCCGCCGTGGGGGTGCCGGCCTGGGCGGTCGCGGTGGCGGTCGCGCGGGCGGCCGGTTCGGGTGGGGGATCGGCGGCCGCGTGGCTGTCGCCCGCCCCCAGCCCCAGTCCGGCGGCCGTGGTGACGGCGCCCGCCGCGGCCAGGAAGGCACGGCGGTCGAGCTGCGGTGCTGCGGTGCTGTGGGATCTGCGATGCATGGCGGTCTCCCCGGTGCGAACGCGAAGGCGAGCGGTCTGGCGTGCGGGTTGCGGGCTCCGTTGTCAAGGATCGTTGGCAGCCCGGATGACCTGGGCGTGAACAGGGCCGCAACGCTCGCCGCCGGTCACCTCGCATGGATCTTGGCTACTGCGAACTGACATACACCACTCGTCCCCTGGCGTACTGACGCTCACTCAGCGTTCACCCGCGCGGGAAGCCCTGAGCCACCCCTGGACGCAGTCTTTTAGTCCGTTTGTCCTACAGGAGCTGAGCCAAGGGAAGGTGCTGACCGCTTCACGGCCTCCGTCCCGCTTCATCCCACATGGCGGGTGGCGGGTTTACGCCATCTTTATATTCCTGCCCTGGCAACTCTCCCCAAACCCGCATCACTTCCATAAAAGTGATCGCTCATCCGGCTCCGATTTTCGGACGCCGCGTCGTGGTGCCCAGCGTTGTGCACTTTCCGCTGAGTTTGCTGTCGCCTCATCACTTCCAGTCCAGGGATGCCCATGACCACCCCCACCCCCGACGCCCCGATCGCGCCGGGCGGCGCGAGACGCGCTGCCCGAATAGCCCTCGCGGCCTCCCTCGTGGCCGCGCTCACCGCCGCGGGCGCCGCGCCCGCCTTCGCGGACGACCCCAAGCCGGCCCCGGGCCCGGTGAAGTCCGCCTCCGACAAGCTCGGTTCGCACGACGCGGGCCTGCTCGCCAAGGCCAAGGCCGAGGGCGACAAGACCGTCACCATGATGATCGCCACCGCGCCCGGCCAGACCGGGCAGGTCGCCGCGAAGCTGGACGCGATCAAGGGCGCCTCGGTGGGCCAGGCCTACGACAAGCTCGGCTACGTCCGGGCGACCGTCCCCACCGCCAAGGCCGACGCCGCCATCGACGAGGCCAAGAAGCTGGCCTCGGTGCACGGCATCGACCTCAAGCAGGAGATCCCGCTCCCGGATCCCTCTACGCGTGGGGACTCCGGAAACACAGCGCAGGGCGCGCCGAAGCTCGCCAAGGACAAGAAGTACCCGGCGCCCGGCAAGGACACCCCGGCGAAGAACCCGTACCAGCCGGCCTTCGAGACCGGCGCCGTCGAGTTCGTCAAGGACCACCCCAAGGCCGACGGCCGGGGCGTGACCATCGGCATCCTGGACTCCGGCATCGACCTCGGGCACCCGGCGCTGCAGAAGACCAGCACCGGCGAGCGCAAGATCGTCGACTGGGTCACCTCGACCGACCCCCTGGCGGACGCGGACGGCACCTGGCTGCCGATGACCCGGGACGTGACCGGCCCGAGCTTCTCGTTCAACGGCCGCACGTACACCGCGCCCGGCCCGGGCACGTACCAGGTGGCCCTGTTCCGGGAGAACGTCACCGCCGGCGGCGACATGAAGGGCGACCTCAACCGGGACGGCGACACCACCGACTCCTGGGCCGTCCTCTACGACAAGGCCAAGGGCACCGTCCGGGTCGACCTCGACGACGACGGGAACTTCGGCAACGACGAGGAGATGAAGCCGTACAAGGACGGCTTCCAGGTCGGGTACTTCGGCAAGGACGACCCCGCCACCCCGATCGCCGAGCGCATCCCCTTCGTCGTGCAGGTCCGCAAGGACGTGCCGATGGACCCGAAGGGCGGCGACTGGGTCGGCAAGAAGGCCGACTTCGTCAGCATCGGCCTCATCGAGTCCGAGCACGGCACCCACGTCGCGGGCATCACGGCCGCCAACGGCCTCTTCGGCGGGAAGATGAACGGCGCGGCGCCGGGCGCCAAGCTCGTCTCCTCCCGGGCCTGCACCTGGTCGGGCGGCTGCACCAACGTGGCGCTCACCGAGGGCATGATCGACCTCGTCGTCAACCGCGGCGTGGACATCGTCAACATGTCGATCGGCGGTCTGCCGGCGCTCAACGACGGCAACAACGCCCGCTCCGAGCTCTACACCCGGCTCATCGACACCTACGGCGTCCAGCTGGTGATCTCCGCGGGCAACAGCGGCCCCGGCGCCAACACCATCGGCGACCCCGGCCTGGCCGACAAGGTCCTCAGCGTCGGCGCGTCCGTCTCCAAGGAGACCTGGGCCGCCAACTACGGCTCCGAGGTGAAGACCCCGTACGCCATGATGCCCTTCTCCTCGCGCGGCCCGCGCGAGGACGGCGGCTTCACCCCGACGATCACCGCTCCGGGTGCCTCGATCAACACCACCCCGACCTGGGAGCCCGGCGCCCCCGTCGCCGAGTCCGGCTACGACCTGCCGCCCGGCTACGGCATGCTCCAGGGCACCTCGATG
Organism: Streptomyces luteoverticillatus; assembly: GCF_003970715.1. Classification (NCBI taxonomy): domain Bacteria; kingdom Bacillati; phylum Actinomycetota; class Actinomycetes; order Kitasatosporales; family Streptomycetaceae; genus Streptomyces; species Streptomyces luteoverticillatus. Next base: position 2,490,041 of record NZ_CP034587.1, read on the forward strand.
GCCTCCCCGCAGGCCGCGGGCGCCTCGGCGCTGCTGATCTCGGCCGCCAAGCAGAAGAAGACGAAGCTCACCCCGGCCGACCTGCGCACGGCGCTCACCAGCACCGCGAAGAAGATCAAGGGTGCCCAGGCGTACGAGCAGGGCTCCGGCCTCATCGACATCGTCGAGGCGTGGGAGGCGATCCGCGAAGGCGCGACCGCCCATGACTACACGGTCAAGGCCCCCGTCTCCACCGCGCTCTCCGGCGCGCTGAAGACCCCCGGCTTCGGCACCGGCCTCTACGACCGCGAGGGCGGCCTCAAGGCCGGCGAGAGCCGTACGTACGACATCACCGTCACCCGTACCTCCGGCCCGGACAGGCCCGTGTGGCACGAGCTGGAGTGGAAGACCAACGACGGCACGTTCTCGCTGGTCGGCGACGACGAGGTCAAGCTGCCGCTGAACAAGCCGGTGACCGTCAAGGTCCGGGCCAAGGCGAAGACCGCGGGCATCCACAGCGCGATCCTCACGGTGAACGACGACCGCACCGAGGGCATCGACCAGCAGATCATGACGACCGTCGTGGTCGCCGAGCCGCTCGCCCAGCCGTCGTACGTGGTGAAGAAGACGGCCAAGGCCACGCGCAACGCGTCCACCTCGTACTTCGTGACCGTGCCCAAGGGCGCCAAGACCCTTGAGGTGGCGCTGGGCGGGCTGGCCGCCGGCAGCCAGACCCGGTTCATAGCGATCAACCCCTACGGTGTACCGGTCGACCCCGTCTCCACGGTCAACTGCTACCCGAACTACAAGAACGCGGCGAACACCTGCCGCCCGGACCTGCGGACCTACGCCTCCCCGGTGCCCGGCGTCTGGGAGATCGAGGTCGAGTCCCGCCGCACCTCCCCGCTGCTGGACAACCCCTACACCCTGACGGCCTCGGCGCTCGGCACCACCTTCGAGCCGGCGGTCCAGACCGTCCCCGAGGCCAAGGTCGGCACCCCGGTGGCCGTCTCCTGGAAGGCCACCAACGGCTTCGCGGCCCTGGAGGGCACCCTCAAGGGCGGTCAGCTGGGCTCCTCGAAGATCGCCCGGCCGGTGATCAAGCAGGGTGAGAAGCAGACCACCAAGGTCACCCTCGGCGAGGGCGTCACCCGCTTCGAGGCCGCGATCGGCGGCACCGCCGATCCCAAGGCCGACCTGGACCTGAGCGTCCTCAAGGACGGCAAGGTCGTCGGTTCCTCCACCACCGGCGGCTCGGACGAGCTGGTCACGCTGGCCAAGCCCGCCGCCGGCGAGTACACGATCGAGGTCAGCGGCTACTCCGTCCCGGCGGGCAGCACCGCCTACGACTACCGCGACGTGTACTTCGCCCCCTCCCTGGGCGAGATCAAGACCGCCGCGGACCCGGTCAAGCTGGGCGCGGGCGCCTCCGCGCAGCTCACGGCCCAGGTCGTGGTCGCCGGCGCGGCTCCCGAGGGCCGCTCCTTCTTCGGCGACGTCCAGCTGGTCAACGCGGCCGGCACGGTCGCCGGGACCGGCAGCGTGAAGATCGAGAAGGTCCTGCCGTAACCCTTCGGGGCACGATGGCGGACGGGGCGGGCGGCCACGGGGGCGCCCGCCCCGTCGTGATTCAGTGCGCCCTGCTCCACCCTGGGCGGTGGCATGCGATGACGGCTACGGTGATGGCATGGGTGTATTCACCGTGCGCATCCCCGATGATCTCGATTCCGATGTGCGAAAAGCCGCAGCCGATTCCGGCCTCTCCGTCAACGCGTACATGGTGCGTACCCTGCGCCGTCAGGTGGTCAAGGAAGCCGCTGAGGCTCAGGCGGCCATCGGCGGCGTCCTCCTCGTCGACACCGGAGCGGCAGACCCTGCGGAGGACATCCGGTGAAGCGCGGGACCGTATGGGAGCTTCCCTTCGCCGACACCACCCGCACCGTGCTGGTGTTGTCCATCGACGAGGCCAATGACAGCTACCGGGCAGCCGTGTGCCTCCTCCTGCACCCGGCCGGCGCCTACCCCGACACGCTGCTTTCCGTCCCGATCGCCGATCCTGTCCGGGCGGTGGCCGTACCCGTGAACCTCACCCAGTACGCGGCGCACCGGTTCGAGCAGGCGAAGCAACTGGGCCAGGTCTCCGCCGACACGATGGCCCGTATCGAACGTGCCGTGCGCTCCGTCCTGGATCTCTGATCCCACCCGCGCGTCCCGTCCCTCGGACAACCGATTGGACTTATGGGGCGGGTGGCACCGCATGATGGGAACCGTACGCACCACGCCAGCCGTCGTAGAACGCAACGGCTGAACGCGAGTAGGGAGTCCTCGTGAGGATCGGAATCGTCGGAGCGACCGGCCAGGTCGGCGGAGTCATGCGCAAGATCCTCGCCGACCGTAAATTCCCGGTCGACACGCTGCGGCTCTTCGCCTCGGCCCGCTCCGCCGGCACGACCCTGCCCTGGGGCGACACGGAGATCGCCGTCGAGGACGCGGCCACCGCCGACTACTCCGGCCTGGACATCGTGCTCTTCTCCGCCGGTGGCGCCACCTCCAAGGCGCTGGCCGAGAAGGTCGCCGCGCAGGGCGCCGTCGTCATCGACAACTCCTCCGCCTGGCGTCGCGACCCCGAGGTGCCGCTGGTCGTCTCCGAGGTCAACCCGGACGCGATCGCGAACCGCCCCAAGGGCATCATCGCCAACCCGAACTGCACCACGATGGCCGCCATGCCGGTCCTCAAGCCGCTGCACGAGGAGGCGGGGCTGACCGCCCTGATCGCCACCACCTACCAGGCGGTCTCCGGCTCCGGCCTGGCCGGTGTGGCCGAGCTCGACGGCCAGGTGCGCGCGGTCGCCGACCGGGCCGCCGAGCTCGCCCACGACGGCGAGGCCGTGGACTTCCCCGCCCCGGGCGTCTACAAGCGCACCATCGCCTTCAACGTCCTGCCGTTGGCCGGCTCGATCGTCGACGACGGCCTCTTCGAGACCGACGAGGAGCAGAAGCTCCGCCACGAGTCCCGCAAGATCCTGGACATCCCGGAGCTCAAGGTCTCCGGCACCTGTGTCCGCGTCCCGGTCTTCTCCGGCCACTCGCTCCAGGTCAACGCCCGCTTCGAGCGGCCGATCAGCGTCGAGCGCGCCTACGAGCTGCTGGGTGCCGCCCCCGGCGTCGAGCTCTCCGAGATCCCGACCCCGCTCCAGGCGGCCGGCAAGGACGCCTCCTACGTCGGCCGCATCCGCGTCGACGAGACCGTCGAGCACGGCCTGGCGCTGTTCCTCTCCAACGACAACCTCCGCAAGGGCGCCGCGCTGAACGCCGTCCAGATCGCGGAGCTCGTCGCCGAGGAGCTGCGCGGCTGACGCCGGGCGTAACGCGACACGACGCGAAGGGGCGGGCCGCCACGGCCCGCCCCTTCGTTCATCCGCCGTCAGCGTACGGAGGGCGACGTCCCGGGCACGGCGTGGAAGGATGGCCGGAACATCGCGACGTGAAGGAGATGGCCAGGTGCCCGGTACGAATCTGACCCGCGAAGAGGCACAGGAGCGGGCGCGGCTGCTCAGCGTGGACTCGTACGAGATCGAGCTCGACCTCTCCGGTGCCCAGGACGGCGGCACCTACCGGTCCGTGACCACCGTGCGCTTCGACTCCGCCGAGGCGGGCGCGGAGACCTTCATCGACCTGGTCGCGCCCACGGTGCGTGAGGTCGTCCTCAACGGCACCGCGCTGGTCGCGGCCGACGTCTTCAAGGACAGCCGCATCGCGCTGCCGGGCCTGGCGGCCGGGCGCAACGAGCTGAAGGTCGTCGCGGACTGCGCGTACACCAACACCGGCGAGGGCCTCCACCGCTTCGTGGACCCGGTCGACCAGCAGGCCTACCTGTACACCCAGTTCGAGGTGCCGGACGCCCGCCGGGTCTTCGCCTCCTTCGAGCAGCCCGACCTGAAGGCGACGTTCCAGTTCACCGTGACGGCCCCCGAGGGCTGGACGGTCATCTCGAACTCCCCCACGCCCGAGCGCCCCGCCGACAACGTCTGGCGCTTCGAGCCGACCCCGCGCATCTCGACGTACATCACCGCGCTGATCGCCGGCCCGTACCACTCGGTGCACAGCAGCTACGAGAAGGACGGCCAGTCCGTCCCGCTCGGCATCTACTGCCGCCCGTCGCTCGCCGAGTTCCTCGACGCGGACGCGATCTTCGAGGTCACGCGGCAGGGCTTCGACTGGTTCCAGGAGAAGTTCGACTACGCCTACCCCTTCGCCAAGTACGACCAGCTCTTCGTGCCGGAGTTCAACGCCGGCGCCATGGAGAACGCGGGCGCGGTCACCATCCGCGACCAGTACGTCTTCCGCTCGAAGGTCACGGACGCCTCCTACGAGCTGCGCGCCGAGACGATCCTCCACGAGCTGGCCCACATGTGGTTCGGCGACCTCGTCACCATGGAGTGGTGGAACGACCTCTGGCTGAACGAGTCGTTCGCCACCTACACCTCCATCGCCTGCCAGGCCTACGCTCCCGGCAGCAAGTGGCCCCACTCGTGGACCACCTTCGCCAACTCCATGAAGACCTGGGCCTACCGGCAGGACCAGCTGCCCTCGACCCACCCGATCATGGCGGAGATCCGCGACCTGGACGACGTCCTGGTCAACTTCGACGGCATCACCTACGCCAAGGGCGCGTCCGTCCTCAAGCAGCTCGTCGCCTACGTCGGCATGGACGCCTTCTTCCAGGGCGTGCAGGCCTACTTCAAGGCCCACGCCTACGGCAACACCCGCCTGTCCGACCTGCTGGGCGCCCTGGAGAAGACCTCCGGCCGCGACCTCTCGGCCTGGTCGAGGAAGTGGCTGGAGACCGCCGGCATCAACATCCTGCGGCCTGAGATCACCACGGACGCCGACGGCGTCATCACCGCCTTCGCCGTCCGCCAGGAGGCCCCGGCCCTGCCCACCGGCGCCAAGGGCGAGCCGACGCTGCGCCCGCACCGCATCGCGATCGGCCTCTACGAGCTCAAGGACGGCAAGCTCGTCCGCGACGAGCGCGTCGAGCTGGACGTCGACGGCGCGCTGACCGACGTCCCGCAGCTGGTCGGCAAGCGGCGCCCGGCGGTCGTCCTGCTCAACGACGACGACCTGTCGTACGCCAAGGTGCGTCTGGACGCCGAGTCCCTGGCGACCGTCACCCAGCACCTGGGCGACTTCGCCGAGTCCCTCCCCCGCGCCCTGAGCTGGGCCTCCGCCTGGGACATGACCCGCGACGGCGAGATGGCCACCCGCGACTACCTGGACCTGGTGCTCTCCGGCATCGCCAAGGAGTCGGACATCGGCGTGGTCCAGTCCCTCCAGCGCCAGGTCAAGACCGCCCTGGACCTCTACTCGGCCCCGGCCTGGCGCGAGACGGGCCTGGCGAAGTGGACCGAGGCGACGCTCACCCACCTGCGCGCGGCGGAGCCCGGCAGCGACCACCAGCTGGCCTGGGCCCGCGCCTTCGCGGCCACCGCCCGCACCGGCGAACAGCTCGACCTGCTCGCCGGGCTGCTGGACGGCACCGAGACCGTCGAGGGCCTGACCGTCGACACCGACCTGCGCTGGGACCTGCTCGGCCGGCTGGCCGCGACGGGCCGCGCCGACGAGAAGGCCATCGCGGCGGAGCTGGAGCGCGACAAGACGTCGGCGGGCGAGGAGCACGCCGCGTGGGCCCGGGCCGCGCGCCCGACGGCCGAGGCCAAGGCCGAGGCCTGGGCGTCGGTCGTCGAGTCCGACAAGCTGCCCAACGCGGTCCAGGAGTCGGTGATCAGCGGCTTCCAGCAGGCCGACCAGCGCGAGCTCCTCGCGTCGTACGCGGAGCGGTACTTCGCGGTCGTCAAGGACGTGTGGGACAAGCGCAGCCACGAGATGGCCCAGCAGATCGCGGTCGGGCTGTACCCGGCGCTCCAGGTCTCGCAGGAGACGCTGGACGCGACGGACGCCTGGCTCGCCTCGGCCGAGCCGAACGCCGCGCTGCGGCGGCTGGTGACGGAGTCCCGTGCGGGGGTCGAGCGCGCGCTCAAGGCGCAGGCCGCGGACGCGGCGGCCACCGCGTAGTTCCTCGCTCCGGCCCGGGGTGCGGTGCAGGCCGCGGGTGGGTTGTGCCCACCCGTTCCGCCTTGCGGAACGCCTGCCCACAACCCCGGGCCGGGGCCCCTCAGCCCTGGCGGGCGGCGCGGCGGGCGAGAAGCGCCTGGCGGCGCTCCTCGAACTTACGGCCCTGCGCGTCCAGCTCCGCCATGAACAGGCCCAGCTCCTCCTGGGCCTGGAGCCCCTCCGGGCCCAGCCCGTCGATCTCCAGGACCTTCAGGAAGCGCAGCACCGGCTGCAGCACGTCGTCGTGGTGGATCCGCAGGTTGTAGATCCCCCCGATCGCCATCGTGGCAGCGGCCCGCTCGAAGCCCGGGATGCCGTGCCCCGGCATCCGGAAGCCGGTGACGACGTCCCGGACCGCGCTCATCGTCTGGTCGGGCGCCAGCACGAAGGCCTGCTTGAGCAGGTTGCGGTAGAAGACCATGTGGAGGTTCTCGTCGGTGGCGATCCGCGAGAGCATCCGGTCGCAGACCGGGTCACCGGAGTGGTGGCCGGTGTTGCGGTGCGAGATCCGCGTGGCCAGCTCCTGGAAGGCGACGTAGGCCACCGAGTGCAGCATGCTGTGCCGGTTGTCGGACTCGAAGCCCTCCGACATGTGCGCCATCCGGAACCGCTCCAGCGCGACCGGGTCGACGGCGCGCGAGGTGAGCAGGTAGTCGCGCATGACGATGCCGTGCCGCCCCTCCTCCGCCGTCCAGCGGTGCACCCACGTGCCCCAGGCCCCGTCGCGGCCGAAGAGCTGGGCGATCTCGTGGTGGTAGCTGGGGAGGTTGTCCTCGGTCAGCAGGTTGACGACGAGGGCGGTGCGCCCTATGTCACTGACCTTGGACTGCTCGGGCGCCCAGGCCTCGCCCTCCATGACGCCGTCGAAGTTCCGCCCGTCGCTCCACGGCACGTACTCGTGCGGCATCCATTCCTTGGCGACCTTCAGGTGGCGGTTCAGCTCGGTCTCGACGACTTCCTCGAGCGCGTACAGCAGACGGCTGTCGCTCCAGACGGCCGAGCCGTGGGAAGGGGGGGCGATGGTCATCGGGCAGCTCCTGGAACGATCATCACCTACGGTGGCGTAGGTTACGACACCGTAGGTTAACCGTCCGCCGAATGCCAAAGCCGGTGGCTCCTACAGCGAAGTGGGTGGCGGAAAAGGGCAACAAAAAAGCCGACACCTCGAAGGTGTCGGCTTTCGCTCCCGCGCGGTGGTGTCAGCGCGAGTGGTGGGTGTTGACGGCGTGGGTGGCGGAGTTGTCGGAGTTCCTGGCGAGGACCATCGTCAGGCCCGCGATGACCAGGAAGAGGACGATCGGCGCGGCCACGTAGAGGCCGAGCGTGTTGATCACGCTCAGGCCGGGGCCCGGGTCGTCACCGTCGTCGCGGGTGAGCGCGAACGCGGGGGACGACATCAGCAGCATCAGCATCGTGCCGGCGGAGATCGCACCGGCGCGCACGGCGTTCTTGTTGACCTTATTGCTCACAGCCTCAAATTATCGGACCGGCGTGAGCGCCGCGCGCCCGGGGTGGCCTATGGGCGCCCGGGGTGGCCTATGAGCGTCCGCCCCACCACCGCACCTCGTCCACCAGGGCCTGGAGCCGGGGCGAGGCCACCAGCTCCTCCAGCGACAGCGGCCGGCCCGAGGCGTCGGCCACGGGCAGCCGCCAGTTCGGGTACTGGTCCCAGGTGCCCGGCAGATTCTGCGGGCGGCGGTCCCCGACCGCGTCCGGCAGCCATATGCCGACCAGCCGGGCCGGGGTGCGCAGCAGGAAGCGGTGGACGGCCAGGACCGCCGCCTCCTCGTCGCCGGGCCCTTCCGGCAGCAGGCCCAGCCGGCCGAGGGCGGCCAGCCAGCGGGCGACGTCCGCGGCGTCCTCGCGCTGCTCGACGGCGAGCGGCCGGGTGAGCAGCCCGAGCCGGTGCCGCAGCGCCACGTGGTCGCCGGTCAGCCGGGCGGCGGTGCTGGGCAGGTCGTGGGTGGTGGCGGTGGCCAGGCAGGCCTCGCGCCAGCGCTCCGGGGGCAGGGGCTCGGGATCCGCCTCGCCACTCGCGGCGTTCTCGTAGTCCCGCTCGAACCAGAGCACCGACGTGCCGAGCACCCCGCGCTCGGCCAGTGCCTCGCGGACGCCGGGCTCGACGGTGCCCAGGTCCTCGCCGATGACGGCGGCTCCCGCGCGGTGCGCCTCCAGGGCGAGGACGCCCAGCATCGCCTCGGCGTCGTAGCGCACGTAGGCGCCGCGCCGGGGCTCGTGGCCCCGGGGCACCCACCAGAGCCGGAACAGGCCCATCACATGGTCGACGCGCAGCGCCCCCGCGTGCCGCAGCAGCCCGCGCAGCAGATCGCGGTAGGGGGCGTAGCCGGTGGCGGCGAGGGCGTCGGGGCGCCAGGGCGGCAGGCCCCAGTCCTGGCCGTGGGGGCTGAAGGCGTCGGGGGGCGCGCCGATGGACATCCCGGCGGCGAAGGCGTCCTGCTGGGCCCAGGCGTCGGCGCCGGAGGGGTGGACGCCGACGGCCAGGTCGTGGACGAGGCCGACGCGCATGCCCGCCTCGCGGGCGGCCCGCTGGGCGGCGGCCAGCTGCCCGTCGGTGAGCCAGGCGAGCCAGCAGTGGAAGTCGACGCGGTCCAGCAGCTCGCCGCGGGCGCGGGCGGTGCGGGCGGAGCGGGGGTCGCGCAGGCCGGCGGGCCAGGACCGCCAGTCGGGGCCGTGCGCCTCGGCGAGGGCGCACCAGGTGGAGTGGTCGTCGAGGGCCTGGCCGCCCTCGGCGAGGAAGGCGGCGTAGGCGGCCCGGCGGCCGGGCGGGGCGGGGACGGCCCGCAGCAGCTCCAGCGCCCGGCGCTTGAGCTCCCAGACGGCGTCGCGGTCGATCAGCGCGTCGTGACGCAGGACGGCCTCACGGAGGACGGCGGCGCGGGCGAGCAGCGCCTCCACCTCCTCGCGCGCCGCCCCGGTCAGGTAGGCGAACTCGGGGATCTCCTCGACGCGCAGATGGACGGGGTCGGGGAAGCGGCGGGAGGAGGGGCGGTAGGGCGAGGGGTCGGTGGGCGGTCCGGGGACGGCCGCGTGGAGGGGGTTGATCTGGAGGAAGTCGGAGCCGGCGGAGCGGCCGGCCCAGGCGGCGAGGTCGGCGAGATCGCCGAGGTCGCCCATGCCCCAGGAGCGGGCGGACAGCAGGGAGTAGAGCTGGACGAGGAAGCCGTGGCCGCGCTCCGGGGGCGCGGGCAGCCGCTCGGGCGCGACGATCAGCGGCGCGCTCGCGGACCGCCCGTCGGGGGTCCGGGCACGCAGGACGTGCCCGCCGTACGGAAGGGGCTCAGCGTTCCAGGGGAGTGTGGCGCCGTCCTCCGTCTCGACGCTCAGGGCCGTGCCCTCGGGGAGCGGCGGCGGGCCGCCCGCGTGGCCACGCAGGACGACGGCCGGGGGCAGCAGCCTGCCGCGCTCGGCCTGCTCGCGGGCCGCCAGGGCGTCCCGGACGGCCCTGGGCGTGGAGGCGTCGACGCCCAGCGCGGCGAGGACGGCGACGAGCGTGTCCTCGGGGACGCGGACGACGCTGCCGGGCGCGGGCTCGTAGGACGTGGCGACGCCGTGCAGCTCGGCGAGGCGTGCTCTGTCCATCCGGACCTCCGTGGTCGCCGCCGCCGACTGCTCCTGCTGCCTACCCACTCCGCGCGGCGGACGACACATCCGTACATCCCGCCGGGCATTACCGGCAGTTCGGTCACCTGCGTTGACATGCCATCAGCGCTGGTGATGGGCTCGTGGCGGCTTTTCCGGGGCACCGCCCCGCACCTTGGTCCCGCACCCGGGTCCCGCACTTCGTCCCGCAACGCGTCCGGAGGAGAAGAACCATGCCCCACGGAAGCGAGCGGACCGGCCGGGCCGTGGGCACGGGGCGCCTGGGGCGCCCCGGACCGCGCCGGGCCGGGGTCACGGTGCTGGCGGCCGCGCTCCTCGGCGGACTGCTCGGCGGGACCGGGGACGCCGTGGCCGACCCCCTGCCGGGTGACGCCGCGTCGTCCGCCGCCGGTTCACCCGGCTCGGACCGGGAGAGCGCCGGGGCCCTGCCGCCCGTGTGGCCGCGCCCCCAGTCGGCGCGGGCCCTGGACGGCTACGCGCGGGTGGGCGACGAGGTCACGCTGATGGCCGATCAGGGCACCGACCAGTACGCCCTGGAGGCGCTCCGCGACGTGCTGCGCGCCCAGGGCGCCCGGACGGTCGTGGACGCGCAGCCGGGCGGCACCCCGCCGGCCGGCGGCCTGATCGTCTACGCCGGCGGGCAGGCGGCCGAGGCCGCGCTGCGCGCGCTGGGCGCCCAGCCGGTCGGCGACCTGTCGATGGGCGGCTACCGGCTGGCCACCGGGCAGGTGGACGGCCGGCCTGTGGTGGCGCTGGCGGGCGTGGGCGAGGACGGGCTCTTCCACGCGGCGCAGACGCTGCGGCAGCTGGCCGTGGCGCACGACGGGGGCCGCGCGTTCGCGGGGGCCGTGATCCGCGACTGGCCGGGCACGGCGGTGCGCGGGCTGACGGAGGGGTTCTACGGGCAGCCCTGGTCGCACCAGCAGCGGCTGGCGCAGCTGGACTTCCTGGGCCGCACCAAGCAGAACCGCTATCTCTACGCGCCCGGCGACGACCCCTACCGCACGGCCCGCTGGCGCGCCCCCTACCCCGCCGAGCGGCGCGCGGAGTTCCGGGAGCTGGCCGAGCGGGCCCGCCGCAACCACGTGACGCTGGGCTGGGCGGTCGCGCCGGGGCAGGAGATGTGCTTCTCGTCGGCCTCGGACATGCGGGCGCTCAAGCGCAAGGTCGACGCGATGTGGGCCCTGGGGGTGCGCGCCTTCCAGCTGCAGTTCCAGGACGTCAGCTACAGCGAGTGGCACTGCGACGCGGACGCGGACGCGTTCGGCTCCGGTCCGAAGGCGGCCGCGAAGGCGCAGGCGAAGGTCGCGGGAGAGCTGGCGAAGCACCTGGCGGCCAAGGGCTCGGAGGCGGCCCCGCTGTCGCTGCTGCCGACCGAGTACTACCAGGACGGGCGCACCGACTTCCGGCGCGCGCTGGCCGACGCGCTGGACCGCCGGGTGGAGGTGGCCTGGACGGGGGTCGGGGTGGTGCCGAAGACCATCACCGGCGGTGAACTGGCCGACGCCCGGGCGGCGTTGGGGCACCCGTTGATGACCATGGACAACTACCCGGTCAACGACTTCGCGCAGGACCGTATCTTCCTCGGCCCGTACACCGGCCGCGAGCCGGCCGTGGCCGCGGGCTCCGTCGCGCTGCTGGCCAACGCGGCGGCGCAGCCCGTCGCTTCGCGCATCCCGCTGTTCACCGCCGCCGATTTCGCGTGGAACCCGCGCGGCTACCGGCCCGACGAGTCCTGGCGGGCGGCCGTGGACGACCTCGCGGGCGGGGAGCAGGGCGACGCGGCGACGCGCGAGGCCCTGCGGGCGCTCGCCGCGAACGACGCGTCCTCGGTGCTCGGCGGCGAGGAGTCGGCGTATCTGCGCCCGCTGCTGGACGCCTTCTGGGACGCCCAGGGCACGGCCGACGCGGGAAGGCTGACGGAGGCCGCCGACCGGCTGAAGGCGGCCTTCCGCACCATGGCCGACGCCCCCGCGCGGCTCGCCCCGCTGCTCGGCGCCGAGATCCGGCCGTGGCTGGACCAGCTGGGCCGGCACGGCGAGGCGGGCGGGCGGGCCGTGGACATGATCACCGCGCAGGCGCGGGGCGACGGCGCGGCGGCCTGGCAGGCCCAGCTGGACGTCCAGCGGCTGCGCGGGACGATCACCAAGGAGCGGGCGACCGTCGGCAAGGGCGTGCTGCTGCCGTTCCTCGAGACGGCCCTGGCCCGGGCCAACGGCTGGACCGGCGTCGACCGGCCGCTGCGCACGGCGGGCGCGGCCACCGACGGCGACCCGGCCACGGCCGTGACCCCCAAGCCGGGCGTCCCGCTGTCCGTGCGACTGCCCCAGCCGCGTCCGCTGACGGTGGTCACCCTGCTCACCCAGCCCTCGCCCGGGGCGGGCGGCGTGGTGGAGGCCCATGATCCGGCCCGGGGCTGGCAGCCGCTGGGCCGGGTCGCGGACGGCGGCTGGACCCAGCTGCCGGGCAAGGGCGTCAAGGCCGACGCGCTGCGCGTGGTGTGGGACGGCGGCGCCACGCCGCCCGCGGTGCACGAGCTCACCCCGTGGTTCGCCGACAGCCCCACCGCGACCGTCGAGCTGACGGGCGGCGACACGGACGCGGAGATCGGCGGGCGGCCGGCGGTCGTCGAGCTCCGCGTGATCAATCAGCGGCCGGAGGCCATCAAGGAGCGGCTCACCGTGGCCGCGCCGACGGGCGTGAACGTCAAGGCCCCGGCCGAGCTCACCGCCGTGCGCGGGGGCGTGACCACGGCCCGGATCGAGCTGTCGGTGCCGGCGGGGGCGCCCGCCGGGACGTTCACGGTGCCCGTCCGGCTGGCCGGGCAGGAGAAGACGGTGACCGTCCGGGCGTATCCGCCGACCGGCGGCCCGGACCTGGCGCGCGGCGCCCGGGCGACGTCCTCCGGCGACGAGACGGCCGCCTTCCCGGCCTCGGCCGCGATCGACGGCGACCCGCGCACCCGCTGGTCGTCCCCGCACACCGACGCCGCCTGGTGGCAGCTGGAGCTGGCCCGGCCCGTCCGGCTGGGCCGGCTGGTGCTCCACTGGCAGGACGCCCACCCCGTCCGCTACCGCGTCCAGGTCTCGCCGGACGGCCGCACCTGGCGGGACGCGGCGGTGGTCACCGACGGCAAGGGCGGCGTGGAGTCGGTGCGCATGGACGCGCCGGACGCGCGGTTCGTGCGCGTCCAGGGCGAGAAGCGGGCCACCCGCTTCGGCTATTCGCTGTGGGAGGTGGAGGCCTACGCCGTGCAGGCCGCCAAGGGCTCCTGAGCGGCGGCGCCGGGCCCTGCCCGGCGCCGCCCGCCCATGCCCGGAAACGACGACGGCCCGGTGGTCTCAGGCGGAAATGCCGTCGATCCGGGCCATCGCGTCCTCCGCGCCGTATGCCTCCAGATAGGGAAGCCAGCGCGGGTCCCTATGGCCCGTGCCGATGATCCGCCACGCCAGGCCGGACGGCGGCGCGGGCTGGTGGCGCAGCCGCCAGCCCAGCTCCCACACGTGCCGGTCGGCCTTGACGTGGTTGCAGCGGCGGCAGGCCGCCACCACGTTCTCCCAGTTGTGCTGGCCGCCTCGGCTGCGCGGGACGACGTGGTCGACGCTGGTTGCGACGCCACCGCAGTACGCGCAGCGTCCGCCGTCCCGGGCGAAGAGGGCACGGCGGGTGAGCGGGACGGGGCCCCGAAAGGGCACCCGCACGAAGCGCTTCAGGCGGACGACGCTGGGTGCGGGGATGGTGCAGGTCGCGCTGTGCAGAAAGGCGCCGGTGTCCTCGAGGCTGACGGCCTTCTCATTGAGGACGAGTATGAGCGCGCGGCGGAGCGGTACGACGCCGAGCGGCTCGTACGACGCGTTGAGGACCAGGACATGCGGCACGGGTGCCTCCTTGTACGCCGGCGGCGCGTGGCTCGCGCCGGGACGATCTCCTGCAAGTGTCCCCTGGTCCCCGCCACGAGCGCCACCATCATCGGGTAACGGGTCTCAGGTGTTTTGGAGCACACCCAGGACAATCACGGCCACGCACGCGCAAGACCTGCCCCATCTCGAACACAACAACGGAGCATTCCGTCTGCCCCGTTAGTGTGGTGAATCGGCCCGCACCACTCCTCGCCGCGGGCGACGTCCCCTATCGGAGGATTTCTGCTGTGTTCCGGTCCGCTGTTCTGGCCACAGACGCGACACCCCGCCCGGTGTCACTGGACGAGGCCCAACGCACGGCGAACGACGCCGCGGGCTGGGTCGAGCAGAACTGGTCCGTCTGGCTGACCAACGGCCTGCGGATCGTGCTGATCATCGTGATCGCGGTGGCCATGCGCTCCCTGATCCGCCGGGGCATCACCAAGCTGATAGCGCGGATGAACCGCACCGCCCAGGCCGTCGACGGCACCGCTCTGGGCAGCCTGCTGGTCAACGCCGAGCGGCGGCGCCAGCGCTCGGAGGCCATCGGCTCGGTGCTGCGGAGCGTCGCCTCGTTCCTGATCATGGGCACGGCGGCCCTGACCGTGCTCTCCGTGCTCAAGATCAACCTGGCTCCGCTGCTGGCCAGCGCCGGTGTGGCCGGTGTGGCCATCGGTTTCGGCGCCCGGAATCTCGTGACCGACTTCCTCTCGGGCGTCTTCATGATCCTCGAGGACCAGTACGGCGTCGGCGACGAGGTCGACGCGGGCGTCGCCAAGGGCACCGTCATCGAGGTCGGGCTGCGCGTGACCAAGCTGCGCGGCGCCGACGGCGAGATCTGGTACGTCCGCAACGGCGAGGTCAAGCGGATCGGCAACCTCAGCCAGGGCTGGGCGACCGCGGGCGTCGACGTCCAGGTGCGCTCGGACGAGGACCTGGACCGGGTGCGCGCGGTGATCGAGCGCACGGGCGAGGAGATGCAGAAGGCCGAGCCGTGGACCGAACGGCTGTGGGAGCCCGTCGAGGTGCTGGGCCTGAACGCGGTCTACCTCGACTCGGTGGTCGTCCGCGTGTCCGCCAAGACCGTGCCGGGCAAGGCGCTCTCCGTGGAGCGCGAGCTGCGCTGGCGCATCAAGCGCGCCCTGGACGCCGAGGGCATACCCGTCGTCGGCCAGCCGCACGAGCAGGAGCTGCGGACGGCGGCCGCGGCGGACCCGGCGGCGACCGTCGCCGCCCCGTCCGCCCTGGCCAGCCCCACCTCCCCGCAGTCGCTGGCCACGGCGCCGATACCGCCGGCGCCGCCGGGCGTGACGCTCGGCAAGCCGTAGCACCCCCGATACGCACCCCCGATACGGGAGAGGGCCCCCTCGCCGCCGATGTGGCGAGGGGGCCCTTGGCTTCCGGCCTGAGGGGTCCTGGGGGTGTCAGCCCTCCCGCAGGACCTTGTCCACGAACTCGTCGAGGTTGCCGCGCAGCCGGTCCAGGCGCTCCTCGACGGAGAGGGACTCCTTGTAGCGCATGGACATCAGCGGTGTCTTCTTCCCCCGCACGTACAGCGAGCAGGCCAGGTCCGCGCACATATAGGCGCCGACCGTGTTGCCGTCGCGGCCGGAGGCCCCGACCTTGCGGGCGGCCAGCAGGGAGACGCCCGAACCGCCGTGGGCGGTCAGGCACAGCGAGCACATGGTGGTCTTGGTCAGCGCCCGGGGCCCGCCCTGCGGCACCCGCAGGGTGACGCCCACCAGCTCACCGGCCCGTTCCGTCACGAGATAGCCCCGGTCCGGGGCGCCCGGGTCCCGCCAGCCCAGGAAGTCCAGGTCGGCCCAGGGGAGCCCGTCGAGCTCCCGGGGCAGGCTCATCCTGCGGGCCTCGCCCTTCGAGCAGTTGACGAAAGAGGCGCGTATCTCGCTGTCGCCCAGTGGTTCCATGCGTCGGGAACCTACCGGCGGGCATGCCGCCATGTCGCGTTATTTTTGCCTCGGAGGAACCGATTCCGCTGCTCCGGACTCCTTGACGGTGCGCTGACCTGCGCCTAACGTCCTGGGCAAACGATAGGAAAGTTTCTTTACAGACTGTCGAGGGGCACCTCGAGGGCGGGGGACCACAGACGATGGCCGGAACCGGAATCCCCGGGACACCCCGTGTCCTGCGGGCGATGAACGACCGCGCCGCGCTGGACCTGCTGATCAGCCACGGCCCCCTGACCCGCACCCGCCTCGGCGAGCTCACCGGGCTGTCCAAGCCCACCGCCTCCCAGCTGCTCGCCCGGCTGGAGGCCGGCGGGCTCGTGCGCGCCGTCGGCAACGTCACCGGCCGCCCCGGACCCAACGCCCAGCTCTACGAGGTGAACCCCTCGGTCGCCCACGTGGCCGGCCTCGCCGTCGACAAGGAAGGCATCTCGGCCGCCGTCGCGGACATCACGGGCACCGTGCTCGGCGAGCACCGCGTCGAGGCCGATGTCACGGACGAGGGCACGCCGGGCCGCACCGCCCACCTGGTGGCCGCCGCCGTGGACGGCGCGCTGGCCGCCTGTGGCCTCGGCCACGAGGCCCTCCACCGCACGGTCATCGGCACCCCCGGCGCCGTCGACCCGAACACCGGCACCCTGCGCTACGCCCCCCACCTGCCCGGCTGGCACTCGCGCACCCTGCGCGCCGAGCTCGCCGAGGTCATCGGCACCCCGGTCGTCATCGAGAACGACGTCAACCTCGCCGCCGTCGCCGAGCGCCACACCGGCGCCGCGCGCGACACCGACGACTACGTCCTGGTCTGGATCGACGAGGGCGTCGGCGCGGCCATCGTCCTCGGCGGCCGGCTGCTGCGCGGGGCGACCGGCGGCGCCGGCGAGATCGGCTACATGCCCCTGCCCGACGCCCCGCTCGCCCGGGGCGAGGCCCGGCACGCCCCGGACGGCGGGGGCGGCTTCGAGACGCTCGTGGGCATCCCGGCCGTGGCCCGGCTGGCGCGCGAGCACGGCTTCGGCGCCCCCACGGGCCCCGAGGCGCTCGAACACGCGGCGCGCACCCCCGGCCCGGCCGCCGACGCCTTCCTCGCCGAGCTGGGCTCGCGCGTCGCCACCGGCCTCGCGGCGGTCGTCGCCGTCGTCGACCCGGAGCTGATCGTGCTCTCGGGCGTGGTCTGCCGGGCCGGCGGCGAGCGGCTCCGCGCGGTGGTCGAGGCCGGGCTGACCGGGCTCGCCCTGCCCCGGCCCCGGCTGCGGCTGAGCGAGGTGACGGGCTCCGCCATCCTCATCGGCGCCCTGCGCACCGCCCTCACCGACGTCCGGAACGACGTCTTCGACACCGCCTGATCCCTGATCCCCCGGCTTCCCCCCACCGCGCGACACCCCCGTCCACCGCCGCCAAGGAAGCTCCGTCATGCAGCGATTACGACACCGCACGCTCGTCCTTCTCCTCACGACCGCCGGGTTGCTCCTCTCCGGCTGCGCCCGCCCCGCCGTGGGCAGCGCCGAGGACGACCCGACCCGCCCGGTGACCCTCCGGTTCTGGCACGGCTGGTCGCAGCGGAGCGAGGTCGCGGCCGTCGACGCCGCGATCGCCCGGTTCGAGCGGCGGCACCCCAACATCCGGGTGATGACGACCGGGAACGTCACGGACGAGACCGTCAACCAGGCCCTGCGGGCGGGCGGGGGTGCCACACCCGACGTGGTGTCGTCCTTCACCACCGACAACGTCGGCCAGTACTGCTCCTCGGGGATGTGGGCCGACCTCGATCCCTTCCTGCGGAAGTCCGGCGTGGACAAGGCGGCGGTCTTCCCGAAACCCCTCCTCGACTACAGCTCCTACCGGGGCACGCAGTGCGCCCTCCCGCTGCTCGCCGACGCCTACGGCCTCTACTACAACCGGGACGCCTTCGAGAAGGCCGGCATCACCCGGCCGCCGCGCACGATGTCGGAGTTCGCGGAGGCGGCCCGCAAGCTCACCCGGCGGACCGCCGGGGGCTCGTACGAACAGCTCGGTTTCATGCCCGGCTTCCGGTTCTACGAGAACAGCCCGGAGCGGCTCTTCGCCCAGTGGGCGCCCACCTGGTTCGACGCCGACGGGACGTCCCGGCTCGCCCGGGAGCCCTCGACGAAACGATTCCTCGGCTTCCAGCGGGACCTGGTCACCGCCCTCGGCGGATACGGCCCGCTGGAGCGCCACCGCACCACCTTCGGCGAGGAGATGTCCTCCCAGAACGCCTTCCGCACGGGGAAGGTCGCCATGCTCCTGGACGGTGAGTGGCGCGGCCGGATGCTCAAGGAGACCGGCACGGACTTCCGCTGGGGCACGGCCCCGCTGCCCGTACCCGACGACCAGGCCGACGCCTACGGGCGCGGCTGCCTCACCGGCACGGTCGTCGGCATCGCCCACAGCAGCCGGCACCAGAACGCGGCCTGGGAGCTGGTGCGATTCCTGACGACCGACACCGATCAGGTCGTCGCCTTCGCGAACGCCATCCACAACGTGCCCTCCACCAAGGCGGCGCTCGCCTCCCCCGCGCTCGACGCCGACCCCGCCTTCCGCACCTTCGTCGGCATCGCCGGCGACCCCCACAGCGTCTCCGTGCCGCCCTCGGCCAACGGCGGGATGTACATCCTCGCCCTGCGCGACTTCGCCTACGACAGCGAGGCGGGCCGGGTCCCCGACCTGGACCGGGGGCTGCGCCGCCTCGACCGGCGGATCGACGACGACACCCGCCAGACCGCCGGCTGACCACCGGACCGCCGGCCGACCACCGGACCGCCGGCCGACCCGCCCACGCCGCCCGCCACCCGACGAAGGCCCTGTCATGGCACACCTCGCCACCGCCCCCGGCCCACGCCGCCGACGCGCCCGGGAACGCCTGCGCGTCCTCGGCTTCCTCTCCCCCTGGCTGATCGGCTTCACCGTCTTCTTCGGCTATCCGCTGACCGCCACCGTCTACTTCTCCTTCACGCGCTACAACCAGATCCAGCCCCCGTCCTTCGTGGGGCTGCGCAACTGGAGGTACGTGTTCACACAGATGCCGCTGTTCGGGCCGGCGCTGTGGAACACGCTGTGGCTGGTCGTGGTCATGGTGGCCCTGCGCGTCGTCTTCGGGCTGGGCACCGGGCTGCTGGTCACCAAGGTGAAGACGGGCGCGGGCTTCTTCCGCACCGCCTTCTACCTGCCCTACCTCGCCCCGCCCGTGGCCGCGACGGTGGCCTTCGTCTTCCTCCTCAACCCGGGCACCGGCCCGGTGAACGACGCCCTCACGGCCCTCGGCGTCCCCGCCCCCGACTGGTTCAACGACCCTCACTGGGCCAAGCCCTCGCTGGTGCTGCTGTCGCTGTGGGGCATCGGCGACCTGATGGTCATCTTCCTGGCCGCCCTGCTGGACGTGCCCAAGGAGCGGTACGAGGCCGCCCAGCTCGACGGCGCCGGGCCCATCGCGACGTTCCGCTATGTCACCTGGCCGGCGATCACCCCGGTGGTGATGTTCGCGGTCGTGACGGGAGTCGTGCAGACGATGCAGTACTACACCCAGGCGCTCGTCGCCGGGAAGCTCGCCTCCGGCGTCAGCGTCGGCCCCGGCACGACCGTCCAGCCCGGCTATCCGGACCACTCCACGCTCACCGTGACCCAGCTCGTCTACTCGCTCGGCTTCCAGAACTTCAACACCGGCGCCGCGTGCGTGCTCTCCCTGGTGCTGTTCGCCATCGCCATGGCCGCCGCCTCGCTGCTGATGCGCGGCCGCGCCGGGCTGCTCGGGGCGGAGGACCGGCCATGAGAACGAGGACCAGGCCCATGAGAAGAGGACGCGTCCTCCACTGGATCGCCGTGCACACTCTCGCCGTCGCCGCGGCGCTCTTCTTCACCCTGCCGTTCGTCTTCGTCCTCCTCACCTCCGTGATGAGCGACGACCAGGCCCTGAGCGGCGAGCTGTGGCCGCGTTCCTGGCACTGGTCCAACTACGCGGAGGTCTTCCGCACCCCCGGCTTCCTCACCTGGTGGCGGAACTCGCTGCTGTACGCCGGTCTGGGCACCCTGTTCACCGTGTGCTCCTCCCTCCCGGTCGCCTACGCGCTCGCGCGGTTCCGCTTCCGGGGCCGGCGGACCGCGCTCGTCCTCGTGATCGCCACGATGACGCTGCCGCCGCAGGTCGTCGTCATCCCCATGTACCTGGTGTGGGCCCAGCAACTGCACCTGTCGGGAACACTGTGGCCGCTGATCGTGCCGCTGGCGTTCGGCGACGCGTACTCGATCTTCCTGCTGCGGCAGTTCCTGCTCACCATCCCCGCCGAGTACCTGGAGGCCGCGCGACTGGACGGCTGCGGCGAGCTGCGCACCCTGCTGCGCGTCGTCGCGCCGATGGCGAAGCCGGGCATCGCGGCGGTCGCGCTGTTTCAGTTCTTCGCCTGCTGGAACGATTATTTCGGGCCGCAGATCTACGCCGCCCAGAACCCGGGCGCCTGGACGCTGAGTTACGGCCTGGAGTCCTTCAAGAGCGCCCACAGCGTCAACTGGAATCTGACGATGGCCGCCACCCTGCTGGTCATGGCGCCGGTCATCGCCGTCTTCTTCTTCGCCCAGAAGGCCTTCGTCGAAGGCGTCACACTGACAGGAGTCAAGGGTTGAAGCTCGCAGTAGTGGGTGGCGGCTCCACCTACACCCCCGAACTCGTCGACGGATTCGCACGGCTGCGCGACGTCCTCGCCGTCGAGGAGCTCGTCCTCGTCGACCCCGCCGCCGAGCGGCTGGAACCGGTCGGCCGCCTGGCGCGGCGCATCCTCGCCGCGCAGGGCCACCCGGGCCGGGTCACCTGGACCGACGACCTCGACGCGGCCGTCGACGGCGCCGACGCCGTGCTGCTCCAGCTGCGCGTCGGCGGCCAGGCGGCCCGCGAGCGGGACGAGACGTGGCCGCTGGAGTGCGGCTGCGTGGGACAGGAGACCACGGGCGCGGGCGGCCTCGCCAAGGCGCTGCGGACGGTCCCGGTGGTCCTCGACATCGCCGAGCGGGTGCGCCGCCGCAACCCCGGCGCCTGGATCGTGGACTTCACCAACCCCGTCGGAATCGTCACCCGCGCCCTGCTGACCGCCGGGCACCGCGCTGTCGGGCTGTGCAACGTGGCCATCGGTTTCCAGCGGAAGTTCGCCGCCCTGCTCGGGGTGGCGCCCGGCGAGGTCGAGCTGGACCACGTCGGCCTGAACCACCTCACCTGGGAGCGGGCGGTGCGCGTCGGCGGCCGGGACGTCCTGCCCGGGCTGCTCGCGGAGCACGGCGACGCGATCGCGGCGGACCTGCGGATGCCGCGCCGGCTGCTGGACCGGCTGGGCGTCGTCCCCTCGTACTACCTGCGCTACTTCTACGAGCACGACGCGGTCGTCGAGGAGCTGCGGAAGAAGCCCTCGCGGGCGGCCGAGGTCGCGGAGATGGAGCGGACGTTGTTGGAGATGTACGCCGACCCGGCGCTGGACCACAAGCCGGAGCTGCTGGCCAAGCGCGGCGGGGCGTTCTACTCCGAGGCCGCCGTGGCGCTCACCTCGTCGCTGCTGACCGGCACCGGGCCCGTCCAGGTGGTCAACACCCTCAACAACGGCACGCTGCCCTTCCTCCCCGACGACGCCGTCGTCGAGGTGCCGGCGGCGGTGGACGCGGCCGGGGCGCGCCCCCTGCCCGTCCGGCCGCTGGAGCCGCTGTTCGCCGGGCTCGTCGCGCATGTGACGGCCTATGAGCACCTGGCGCTGGAGGCGGCCCTCAAGGGCGGCCGGGACCGGGTCTTCGCGGCGCTCCTCGCCCACCCGCTCGTCGGCCAGGCCGACCGGGCGGAGAAGCTGACGGACGCCCTCCTCCACCACAACCGGGAGCACCTGGCGTGGGCGTGATCGTGGCGATCGACGCCGGCAACAGTAAGACCGACGTGGTTGTCACCGGTACGGACGGCACGGTGTTCGGCCGGGCGCGGGGCGGGGGCTTCCGGCCGCACGCGGTGGGCGTCGAGCAGGCCGTGGACACCCTCCAGTCGGCCGTCGCCGAGGCGATGTCCGACGCGGCGGCGGAGCTCGCCCTTCCACTGGACGTCCGCCTCTTCTCGGCCTGTCTCGCCAACGCCGACTTCCCGGTGGAGGAGGCGGAGCTGGCGGAGGCGATCGCCCGGCGGAACCGGGCGGCGGGCGACCCGGCGGGGTATCCCCCCGTCCGGGTCGCCAACGACACCTTCGCGCTGCTGCGCGCGGGGCTGTCCGACGAGGGCGAGCCGGCGGGCGTCGCCGTCGTGTGCGGGGCGGGCATCAACTGCTCGGGGCTGGCGCCCGGGGGCCGGGTCGCCCGCTTCGCCGCCGTCGGGCGGATCTCGGGCGACTGGGGCGGCGGGGCGCACCTGGCCGAGGAGGCGGTGTGGTGGGCGGCGCGGGCGGCGGACGGGCGCGGCGAGGCGACGGCGCTGGCGCGGGAACTCCCCGCCCACTTCGGGCTGTCGACGATGCCGGAGCTGATCGAGGCCCTCCATCTGGGGCGGATCGAGCGGGCGCGGCGGCACGAACTGGCGCCGGTGCTCTTCGCGGTGGCCGCCGCCGGTGACGCGGTGGCCGGGGCGATCGTGGCGCGGCAGGCCGACGAGGTGGTCGCCCTGGCCTCGGCGGCCCTGGACCGGCTGGGGCTGCTCGACGCGGCGGTGCCGGTGGTGCTGGGCGGCGGGGTCCTGGCGGCCCGTCACCCGCTGCTCCACGAGCGCGTCATGCGGGGGCTGGCGGGACGGGCGCCCCTGGCCGTGCCCCGTGTGGTGACCGCGCCGCCCGTGCTGGGGGCGGCGCTGCTGGCCCTGGACCACCTCGGGGCGCCCACCGCCGCGTACGCGCGGCTGCGGGAGCACTTCGCGTAGCGCGCGAGATCGGCGGAAACCGCGCCGTGGACTCCGGCCTTCCCGGCCGGAGTCCACGGCGCGGCGCCATGTTCGCGTCATGTTCACGCCGTGAGAGACGTCACCGGCGGAGGCGGTCCGCCGTAAATCCTTCGCGCGGGATCACCCCGGGGCGGCGGACTTCCTGACACCCGCGTCAATAGCGGGATTGGCCAGAAATTCCTCCCCTACCGCTGGTTGACCATTCATATACCCAATGTCCGTATTCGGGTCAACCATTTCCCCCTCTCTTCAAGATCGTGCAAACATCCGGCCACGCATGGATTGATCACGAAATACGACAAAGAACTGCCGCAACTCGCCCCAAAAGGGCGTTGCCGAGCATTCGTGACAGCCCCTGCTCCCGACCCACAGATCCCGAGGGGGGATACACGTATGTCGAAGAACGTCACCCGCCGCGTCGTCCTGCGCGGCACCGCGATAGCCGTCGCCGGAGCGGCCCTCGCCGCTCCGGCCGCCATGGCGGCGACGCGCGCCGCCCTGCCCATGGACCACACGGGCATGGACCACTCCGGTCACGGCTCCCACGGCCCCCAGCCCTTCGACGAGGTCTACCAGGGCCGGCGCATCGTCGGCACGCCCGTCACGACCGGCCACGAGGCCCACCACGGCGGCTTCGCCGTGACGATCGACGGCAAGGAACTGCACGTCATGCGGAACGCGGACGGTACGTGGATCAGCGTGATCAACCACTACCAGACGTATCCCGACCCGCTGGCGCTGACGCGTGCCGCCGTCGACAAGCTCCAGGGCGCCTCGCTCGTCCCGATCACCACCCGCTGACCCCGGCCGACTGCCGACCGTCCGGCCCGACGCGGCCGGTCCCCCGAACCGAGAGGACGTAGACCCCCATGGCAGTGCGCAAGAACCAGGCGACCCTGACGGCCACGGAGAAGCGCAACTTCGTCAACGCCCTGCTGGCGCTGAAGAAGAGCGGCAAGTACGACGAATTCGTGCGTACGCACAACGAGTTCATCATGAGCGACGGCGACGACACCGACCGCGTCGGCCACCGTTCGCCGTCCTTCCTGCCCTGGCACCGCCGCTTCCTCATCCAGTTCGAGCAGGAGCTCCAGAGAATCGATTCCTCGGTGACGCTCCCGTACTGGGACTGGACCGCCGACCGCACCGTCACGGCCTCCATATTCGCCGCCGACTTCCTCGGCGGGAACGGCCGCAGCCGCGACGCGCAGGTCACCACCGGCCCGTTCGCGTACTCCACCGGCCAGTGGAACATCAACGTCTCGGCCGACGACCGCCCCTACCTCCAGCGGGAGATGGGCGCGAGCGTCCGCGCGCTGCCCACCCGCGCCGAGGTCGACTCCGTGCTCGCCATGGCCACCTATGACATGGCCCCCTGGAACAGCGCCTCCGACGGCTTCCGCAACCACCTCGAGGGCTGGCGCGGCGTCAACCTCCACAACCGCGTCCACGTGTGGATGGGCGGCCAGATGGCCACCGGCGTCTCCCCCAACGACCCGGTGTTCTGGCTGCACCACTGCTTCATCGACAAGCTGTGGGCCGACTGGCAGCGCATGCACCCCACCTCGGGCTACCTGCCGACCGGCGGCACCACCAACGTCGTGGACCTCAAGGACACGATGCGCCCGTGGAACAACGTGACCCCGGCCGACATGCTCGACCACACGAAGTTCTATACGTACGACCGCTGACGGCCACTCCGCTCGTGGGGCACGCGCCGCGAGACGCCGGGGGTGACGGGCACGACCGCCCGTCACCCCCGGCGTTCCCGTTTCCGGGTACTCCGTCCGCACGGGAACCGAACAGACGCCCCACGCGTGAAATGGGGTGAAAGGCCGAAACGGACACCCGGGCGACGCTCACGACCCGTGCAAGATCGATGCACAACCGGTGTGTTTGTCAGTCCCTGCGGCCATACTGCTGGCCTGGCACCCGTTCCCCGCCGCCCGGGGGACAGCGGGCCGCGGCGACCGAGGGGGAGGTCACGTGTCACCAGCGCAGCCGGATCCGGGAACGCGGCGCACCGCGTGGCGCGAGGGGCTGGAGCGGATCGCGGACGCGGCCACGACGGAGCCCGGCAGACTCAGGGTCATCGGCGCGGTCCTGGCCGCGTTGCTGGTCGCCTTCGGCGCCGTCACCGCCTGGCAGGTCACCGACCGGTCGTCGGCGGCGGACGCCGTGATCGACCGCAGCCAGCCACTGAGCGCCGACGCCGCCGACATCTACCGCTCCCTGGCCGACGCCGACACGGCGGCCGCCGCCGGCTTCCTGGCCGGCCGGGACGAGCCCCGCACGGTCCGCCGGCGCTACGAGAAGGACATCGGCGTCGCCTCCGAGCTCCTGGTGAAGGCCGCCGCCGACACCGGGGGCTCCAGCTCGGCCCGCGAGCAGATAGCCCGGCTCAATCAGCAACTCCCCGTCTACACCGGGCTGGTGGAGTCCGCCCGCGCGGCGGGCCGGCAGGGCCTGCCGCTGGGCGGCGCCTATCTGCGCTACGCCAGCGACCGGATGCGCGAGGACCTGCTGCCGGCCGCCCGCGCCCTCTACGAGGCCGAGACCGGACGCCTCCGTTCCGACTACGCGGACGCCAAGTCCTGGCCCTGGACGGCCCTCACCACGGGCGTCGTGGCCCTCGGCGCCCTCGGCTGGGCCCAGCGTCGCGCCTTCCTGCGCACCAACCGGGTGTTCAACCACGGCCTCCTCGCCGGGACCGCCGCCGGCGCGGTGGTCCTGCTGTGGCTGACCGTCGGCCACGCCGTGGCCCGCGCGGACCTGACCGACTCCTACGAGAACGGGGCCAAGTCCCTCCAGGTGCTCAGCGAGGCCCGGATCGCCTCGCTCCAGGCCCGGGGCGACGAGAGCCTCACCCTGGTGGCCCGGGGCGCCGTGCTCACCGCGTCGGGCGACGACGCCTACGAGGCCAGCTACCGCACGGGCATGCGCAAGCTGATCGGCGGCGACGTCACCGCCTCCGGCGAGCCCGCCCCCGACAGCCTGCTCGGCCGGGCCCGCTCCCTCGCGGACGGCTCGGAAGGGCGCGATCCGGTGCTGGAGGCGATCCATGACGTCAAGCAGTGGCAGCAGCGGCACGGCGAGGCCCGCACCGCCGACGTCGGCGGGTACTACGGCCAGGCGCTCGCCAAGGTGATCGGGGAGAAGGGCAGCGCCCGGGGCAGCACCGGCGAATCGTTCGACCAGGTGGACACCGCGCTGCGCCAGGCCCTCACCCACGAGGAGGACGACTTCCGCCGGGCGGCGGAGGACGGGCGCGGCGCGTTCACGGGGCTGGCGGCCGGAGCCGCCGTCCTGGCCGTGCTCGGGGCCGCGGGCGCGGTGCTCGGCATCGGCCGCAGGCTGTCGGAGTACCGGTGAGACGGGGAGGCGGAGCGATGGGCGGACGACGCGGAACCAGGGCCGGGGCCGTGGTGACGGCCTGCGTGTGGACGCTCGCCGTCGCCCTGGGCGCGGCCGTCCTGCCGGCGGCGCGCCCCACCGGCCCCGTGGCCCGGATCCCGGCGGCCGCGCCGGCGGCGGCCGTGCGCGCGCCCGCGACGTGCGTCGCCCCCGAGGCGAGCCTGCGGCCCTCGACGGCCGACGGCCCGGCCGTCCGGCGCATCAAGGAGCGCGGCCGGCTCATCGCCGGCGTCGACCAGAACAGCTACCGCTGGGGCTACCGCGACCCCGCCACCGGCGAGCTCAGCGGCTTCGACATCGACCTGGTCCACGCCATCGCCAAGGCCGTCCTCGGCGACCCCGGCAAGGTCGTCTTCCTGGCGATCCCCACCAACCAGCGCATACCCGCCCTGGAAAAGGGCAAGGTGGACATCATCGCGCGCACCATGACGATCAACTGCGACCGGGCCCGGCAAGTCGCCTTCTCCACGGCCTACTTCGAGGCCGGACAGCAGGTGCTGGCCCCCAAGGCCTCACCGGTCACGGCGTTCGACGACACCCTGGAGGGGAAGAAAGTCTGTACGGCCAAGGGATCCACGGGCGAGAGCGAGCTGAAGAACGAGTCGCACGGCGCGTCCGTGCTGACCGTCCCCAACCAGCTCGACTGCCTGGTCCGGCTCCAGCTCGGACAGGTCGACGCGGTGATCACCGACAGCGCCCTGGCCGCCGGACAGGCGGCCCAGGACCCGTCCGTGCGACTGGTCGGCAAACCGTTCACCACCGAGTCCTACGGCGTGGCGATGAACCTCAAGGACGAAGACCTGGTACGCCGGGTCAACGCGGTACTGGAGGACTACCGCCGGGGCGGCGAGGCGAGCCCCTGGATGCTGGCGTACCGCAAGTGGCTGGCGGCCGACCTCCAGGGCATCACCGCTCCGCCGGAGCCCCGGTACCGGGACTGACGGCACGGAAGGACCGAAGCACCACACCGTTCGCGCGCGGCACCGGCCGCGGGACAGGAGAGGGGACCGATGGTGGTCGCGGGGCCCACCGGGCCGGCCTTGAGCCGCGAGGAGGTGGACCGTGCGCTGGCACGGCTCGGCGCGGAGCACGAGGCGGTCGAGTCCACCCTGCTCGCCCTCCAGGACCACGCCGGGCGGCGGCTGCTGGAGGGCGCGGAGCTGACCGGCGTCACCAGGAGCCGGTGGGAGTCCACCGAGCTCCTCATCACCCAGCTGTGGGTGTACTTCGACGCCTACACCGACGCCCTGGAGGCGGCGCGTGAGCTGCGCGGCCGCCGCCGCTGGCCCACCTCGGGCGAGCTGTCCGAACTGACCGACCTGCTGCGCGGCACCGCCGTCACCCTGCCCGCCGGGCCGCCCCAGGCGGGCATGGTGACCCTGGGCGTGGCGGCCAGGCTGAGCGAACGGCTGAGCCTGACGGAGCTCGTCGAACGGATGAACTCCTGGTACGCCCAGGCCCTGGACGTGCTCGTCATCGCCGACGCCGTCTGGTCGGCGCTGCCCACCCGGATCGACCTGCTCGCCGCCGAGCTCGGGCGCGTCCGCTCCCTCGCCCACTCCGTGGGCGTCCTGCCGGGCGAGCACCCGGCGGGCGACGACCTGGAGCGCCTCACCATGGAACTGGCCGCGCTGCGGTCCGAGGTGATATCCGATCCGCTCGTCTTCTGGACCGGCGCCCCGCCCAGCTCCGCGCCCGGCGGCCGCCCCGACACCGCCCGCTACGACCGTGCCGAGCGCGCCCTGGAGGACGTGCGCCGGGAGGTGGAGGCCGTCCTCGACGTCCGCCAGGACGCCGAGCGCCGGCTGATGCGCGTGCGCGACGTCCTCTCGCGCGCCGACCGCACCCTGGGCGAGGCCCGCCGGGCCCGGATGGAGGTCCTGTCGAAGATCGCCGCCTATGAGGTGCCCGTGGTCTCCGGGCCGCCGACCGTGCTCTACGAGCAGCTGGAGACGGCCGGCGAGTACCGCAGGCGCGCCGCGTGGCACCGGCTCTCCCCGCTCCTGGAGGGCCTGGAGCGGCACGCCGAGGAGGAGTTGCTGCGCGCCCGCGAGTCGCTGACGGCGGTCACGGCGCCGCTGGCCGTACGGGCCGAGCTGCGCGGCCGGCTCGACGCGTACAAGGCCAAGGCGGCGCGGCTGGGCCTGGCGGAGGACGGCCTCGTCATGGAGCGGTACGACGTGGCGCGCCGCATGCTGTGGAGCGCGCCCTGCGATCTCGTCGCCGCCGAGCAGGCGGTGCTGCGCTATCAGCGGGCCGTGGCCGGGGCGCCGGCCCCACGGGGCTCGGCCGCCTCGGAACCGACGGGCACAGGGGGGACGCATGACCGGTGAGGAGTGCCAGCGCCCGGGCTGCGCCGGCCGCTACGAAGACGTGGGCGACGGCGAGCTGTACTGCGACACGTGCGGTCTCGCCCCCGTCGTATCGCCGGGCGGGCAGATCGCCTCGCCCGCCACGGGGATCACCCACGCGGGCGGCCGGGGCGGCTCCGGCGGTTCGGGGTCGTCGGGCTCGTCGAAGTCATCGGGCTCGTCGGGCTCGTCCGGGTCCTCGCGCTCGTCGTCGGGGTCGTCGGCGGGGTCTTCGGCGGGATCGTCGTCACGGTCGTCGCGGTCGTCGTCGCGGTCGTCGGGGTCCCGCCGGTCGGTGTCGGGGCGGCTGACGCGTTCGGTGAACGGGGGCACGGGCGTCGCGACGCGGTCCGTCTCCGTGCGCAGCCGGGAGTCCGGCGGATCCGGCGCCGGCCGCAACAAGCTGGGCGCGGGCCTGGTCGCCATGCCGGGCGTGCCGCGCCCCGACCCCCGGGCGGCGGTGCTGGAGCGCCCGGAGGTGCCCGAGCGCAAGCGGTTCTGCAGCCGCAGCGACTGCGGCGCGCCCGTGGGCCGTTCGGGCCCCCACCGGGCGGGGCGCACGGAGGGCTACTGCACCAAGTGCGGCCACCCGTACTCCTTCGTGCCGAAGCTGCGCCCCGGCGATGTGGTGCGCGGGCAGTACGAGGTGGCGGGCTGTCTCGCGCACGGCGGGCTCGGCTGGATCTACCTGGCCATCGACCGGGCCGTGGCCGACCGCTGGGTGGTCCTCAAGGGCCTGCTCGACACCGGTGACGAGGACGCGCTGGCGGCGGCCGTCGCCGAGCGGCGCTTCCTCGCGGAGATCGAGCACTCCAACATCGTCCGCATCTACAACTTCGTCGAGCACCTCGACCAGCGCACGGGCAGCCTCGACGGCTACATCGTCATGGAGTACGTCGGCGGCAAGTCCCTCAAGGAGATCGCCAACGAGCGCCGCCACCCCGACGGGCGCCGCGACCCGCTGCCGGTCGAGCAGGCGTGCGCGTACGGCATCGAGGCGCTGGAGGCGCTGGGGCACCTCCACAGCCGCAATCTGCTGTACTGCGACTTCAAGGTCGACAACGCGATCCAGCAGCAGGACCAGCTGAAGCTGATCGACATGGGCGCGGTGCGCCGGATGGACGACCACGACAGCCCCATCTACGGCACGATCGGCTACCAGGCGCCCGAGATCGCCGAGCTGGGCGCGTCGGTCGCCTCCGACCTCTACACGGTGGCGCGCACGCTCGCCGTGCTCACCTTCGACTTCCAGGGCTACACGAACGTCTTCGTGGACAGCCTCCCCTCCCCGGACCACATCGAGGTCTTCACCCGCTACGAGTCCTTCTACCGGCTGCTGGTGCGGGCCACCGACCCGGACCCGGCCCGGCGGTTCGCCTCCGCCGACGAGATGGCCGAGCAGCTGACGGGCGTGCTGAGGGAGGTCGTGGCCCTCCAGACCGGCGCCCCGCGCCCCGCCCTGTCCACGCTCTTCGGCCCGGAGCCGCGGGTGGTGGACACGGTCCTGTTCGAGGAGTGCGACCGCGACGTGTCCGCCCTGGGCGGCCGCGCCCCGGCGCCCCGGCGGACCGGATGGCCGCGCCTTCGCCTGCCGCGCGGCGGCGCGGGCACCGGGCCGGCGGGAACGGCCGGCCCGGCGGCGGGCGGCGCCGGGCCCTCCGGGCGGTCCGCCCCGGTCGTCACACCCGCCGTGGCCACCGGCCCGGCAGGCGCCGGCACGGCCCCCACGGGCCGGCCGGGCGCGGCCGTTCCGCCGGGATCGTCCTACCCGGTGTCCCCCGCCGGCGGCGGCACCGCGTTGCGGCCGGTCGACGCGCGGGCCGCCGCGCTCGCGCTGCCGTTTCCGCTCGTCGACCCGGCCGACCCCAACGCCGGCTTCCTCGCGGGGCTGATCGCCTCGCAGCCCGCCGAGCTGTACGCCGCGCTCCAGGCCGCGCCGACCGAATCGCCGGAGCTGCGGCTGCGGCGGGTGCGGGCCCAGCTGGAGCTCGGCGAGGACGAGCAGGCGTCCCACGCGCTCGCCGCGCTGGAGGCCGCGAGCCCCGACGACTGGCGCACCGTCTGGCACCGGGGCGTCCACGCCCTCGCCGTCGGCGACCACACCACGGCGGCCCTGTCCTTCGACGCCGTCTACGACGCCTTCCCCGGGGAGCCCACGCCCAAGCTGGCCCTCGGGCTGTGCGCGGAGGTGCTCGGGCAGCTCGACAACGCCGCCGAGTACTACCACCTGGTGTGGGCGACCGACCCGGGCTTCGTCGGGGCCGCGTTCGCCCTGGCCCGGGTGCGGCTGGCCGCCGGGGACCGCGCGGGCGCGGTACGGGCCCTGGAGTCCGTGCCGGCGGCGTCCATCCACTGCACGGCGGCCCGGGTAGCGGCGGTCCGGGCCCGGCTGCGGGGGCGCTCGGCCGCGGAACCGCTGCTGGACGACCTGCGGGCCGCCGCCGGCCAGGTGGCGGGCCTCACGGACCTCGGGCTGGACGCGGTGCGGCGCGAACGGCTGTCGACGGAAGTGCTCGGCACCGCGCTGGACTGGGTGCTGTCGGGCCGCGAGGGCGGCGCGCCGGGGGCCGCCCCCGCGCCCCCGGGCGGACCGCCCGTGCTGCTCGGCAGCGGGCTGGACGAGCGGGAGCTGCGGTTCGGGCTGGAACGCTCGTACCGGGTGCTCGCGCGGCTGGCCCAGCGCGGTGAGGAACGGATCGAACTGGTGGAACGGGCCAACCGTTACCGCCCCAGGACATGGGTGTGATCGATGTCGCAACTGCCCCCACAGCTGACGGCGTGCCCCGCCTGTCACGAGCCGCTGGAACCCGCCGACAACTTCTGCGGAGGCTGCGGCGTGGACCTCTCGGCGGTGCCGCCCGCGCCCGACGACCCACGGGCGGTGGGATGGCGGCGGCCTGACACGCCCGTGGCGCGGGAGGCGGACGACTACCGGCTCGCCCCGCCGGCCGCCGGCGTCCCCGCGCAGCCGGCGCGTGGCGCGGGCCCCTCCGGGCCCTGCGCGGCCTGCCGGTCGGGCATGATCGACAACGACGGGTACTGCGAACACTGCGGACATGCACAGCCGCGCGAACGGGATCACATGGAGCACGAGTCGGCAGGCGTCGCGGCGGTCACCGACCGCGGCCTGCGCCACCACCGCAACGAGGACGCGTACGCCGTGTCCACCACCGAACTCCCCGGCCGGCCGCCTGCCGTCGTCGCGGTCGTCAGCGACGGCGTGTCGTCCGCGGCCCGCCCCGACGAGGCGTCGGCCGCCGCCGTCGAGGCCGCCCACGACTCGCTGGTGACGGCCCTGTCCCGGGGCACCGCCCCCAAGGAGGCCACGCACGAGGCGGTCGTCGCCGCCGCCGAGGCCGTGGCCGCCCTGACCACACCCGCCCATGAGCCGCGCGAGCACGGCCACTACCGCCATGAGAACGCCCCCGCCTGCACCATCGTCAGCGCCGTCGTCAGCGGCGACCTGCTGACCGTCGGCTGGGTCGGCGACAGCCGCGCCTACTGGGTGCCCGACGACCGCTCCAAGCAGCCCGCGCGGCTCACCGAGGACGACTCCTGGGCCGCCCAGATGGTGGCGGCGGGCCTGATGTCGGAGGCGGAGGCCTACGCCGACGAGCGCGCCCACGCCATCACCGGCTGGCTCGGCGCGGACGCCTACGAGGTCGAGCCGCACACCGCCTCGTACCACCTCGACCGCCCCGGTGTGGTGATCGTCTGTACCGACGGGCTGTGGAACTACGCCGAGTCCGCCGAGGAGATGGCGTCCGTCGTGCCCGCCGACGCCCGCTCCCGGCCGTTGGAGTGCGCACGCCGTCTGCTGGCCCACGCTCTGGACGGAGGGGGCCACGACAACGTAACAGTGGCAGTGGTGCCGTTCCCGTCCCGGGCCGAAGGGGCAGGATCGGCCTGACGCGCCGCGGTTTCCACGGGGGGATCCACGCACGGTGCCGGGCTCCGGCGCCGCGCCGTCCGTCCGCCCCGCCGCTACGCCCGTGCCGACCACGTGGAGTACGTACGAAGGAGCGGATCAGATGGCCCATTTCGCCAAACCGGGCGTGCCCGGGTTCGCCGTCGACGTGTACCAGAACGTCAATCTCCCGGAGGGGGGCCGGGAGGTCAACGCCATCGTCACGGTGACCTCCACCGGCACGGACACGGACACGGGCGCGGTCGTGCCCGGCCCCCGCGTCCCGGACGCCGCCGTCGTCCTCATGGTCGACTGCTCGGGCTCGATGGACTACCCGCCCGCCAAGATGCGCAGCGCCCGCGAGGCCACGGCCGCCGCCGTCGACGCGCTGCGCGACGGGGTCGCCTTCGCCGTGGTGGGCGGCACCCACCAGGCGCGCGAGATATACCCGGCCGGCGGGCGGCTCGCGATCGCCGACGACATGACCCGCGGCCAGGCCAAGGAGGCGCTGCGCAAGCTCAGCCCGGGCGGCGGCACCGCCATCGGCACCTGGCTGCGCCTCGCCGACCGGCTGCTGTCCTCGTCCGACGCGGCGATACGTCACGGCATCCTGCTCACCGACGGCCGCAACGAGCACGAGGAGCCGGACGCGCTGCGGGCGTCGCTGGACGCGTGCGCGGGCCGGTTCACCTGTGACGCGCGGGGCGTGGGGACGGACTGGGAGGTCAAGGAGGTCACGGGCATCGCCTCCGCGCTGCTGGGCAGCGCCGACATCGTCGCCGACCCGGCCGGGCTGGCCGAGGACTTCACGCGGATGATGGAAACGGTCATGGGCAAGGAGGTAGCGGACGTCTCGCTGCGGCTGTGGACGCCGCAGGGTGCCGAGGTGGTCTTCGTCAAGCAGGTCGCGCCCACCATGGAGGAGCTGACGGACCGCCGCCAGGAGTCCGGGCCGCGCTCCGGCGACTACCCGACGGGCGCGTGGGGCGACGAGTCCCGCGACTACCACGTCTGCGTCCGGGTGCCGAGCGCCCATGTGGGCCAGGAGATGCTGGCCGCCCGGGTGTCCCTGGTGCTGCCCACTCCCGACGGCTCGTCACCGCACGTCCTGGGCCAGGGCCTGATCCGGGCGGTGTGGACGGACGACCTGGAGGCGTCGACGGCCATCAGCCCCCAGGTGGCCCACTACACGGGCCAGGCCGAGCTGGCCCTGGCCATCCAGCAGGGCCTGGACCTGCGCAAGGCGGGGGACGTGGACGGGGCGACCGCCAAGCTCGGCCGGGCCGTCCAGCTGGCCAGCCGCTCCGGCCACGCGGACACCGCGAAACTCCTTGCGAAGGTGGTGGACGTCGTGGACGCGGCGAACGGTACTGTGCGGCTGAAGGCGAAGGTCTCGGAGGAGGCCGAGATGACGCTGGAAACCCGTTCCACGAAGACCGTTCGCGTCAAGAAGTAGCGCCGAGAAGCAACCGCCAGAGGGGGAAGAGACCGACATGCCGACCTGCCCGAACGGCCACCCGTCGGAGGCCGCAGACTGGTGCGAGGTGTGCGGCCACCGGATGTCGGCGGCCACGGCACCGCCCGGTCCCCCGGCCGCCGTCCCGCCGCCGCCCACCGCGCCGCCCTCGGCCGGCGGCACCGGCGGCTACGGCTACCCGGGCGGCGACGCCACCGTCCAGGCGGAGCTCTGTCCGCAGTGCCGCACCCCCCGCGAGGCGCAGGGCCCCTTCTGCGAGGAGTGCCGCTACAACTTCGTCACCCGGTCGGCGAACCCCTACGCGTCGCCTCCCCCGCCCTCGCAGCCCCTCCAGTCGGCCCCGCCGCCCCCGGCGCAGCACACCCAGTCGCCGCCGAGCTTCGAGTACACCGGCTCCCGGCCGTCGCGGATCAACCGCCCGGCCGAGCCGCTGGCGCCGCCCTTCGGCGAGGACGAGGACTGGGTGCTGACCCCGCCGGACGCGGCGGCGCCAGCCGCGCAGGCCGCCCAGGCGCCGTCGGCCGGGCACAACCCGTACGCGTACGAGCCCTACGAGCCGTATGAGGCGTACGAGTCCTCGCCGCCGCAGCCGGCCGTGCCCGCGCCGGCGGCGGGCTGGGTCGCGGTCGTCGCGCCCGACCGGGAGTACTTCCTGTCGATGATGAACCGCAGCGGCCCGGAGGCGGCGGGGCTGAACCTGCCCGCCTACTCCCCCGAACTGCGCTTCCCCCTCGGCGGCCAGCAGGTGACCATCGGCCGGCGCCGGCACAGCACCGGCGAGTCCCCGGACATCGACCTGTCCCGTCCCCCGGAGGACCCGGGCGTCTCGCACCAGCACGCGATGCTGGTGCAGCAGCCGGACGGGGGCTGGGCGGTCGTCGACCAGGACTCCACCAACGGCACGACGATCAACGACTCCGAGGACGCGATCCAGCCCTATGTGCCCGTACCACTGCGGGACGGGGACCGGGTGCACGTGGGCGCGTGGACGACGATCACGGTCCGGCGGGGCTGAGGGAGCCGGAAGGGTCGTAGGACTCCGGTCCTCGGCCGGGGGGTCTGAGACCATGGAAACGTGATTGAGATTCCGCGCGGCACGCTTCCCGAGCAGACCTTCTACGAGCAGGTCGGCGGGGAGAAGACCTTCCGGCGCCTGGTCCACCGCTTCTACCAGGGTGTGGCCGGTGACCCGCTGCTGCGGCCGATGTACCCGGAGGAGGACCTCGGCCCGGCCGAGGAGCGGCTGGTCCTCTTCCTGATGCAGTACTGGGGCGGCCCCCGGACGTACAGCGAGAACCGGGGCCACCCGCGCCTGCGGATGCGCCACGCGCCCTTCGTCGTCGACCGCGCCGCCCACGACGCCTGGCTCCGCCACATGCGCGACGCGGTGGACGAACTCGCCCTCGCCCCGGAACTGGAGCACCAGCTCTGGAACTACATGACGTACGCGGCGGCGTCGATGATCAACACGGCGGACTGACGGCCCGCCCCGTAAGGGGCGCGGGGAACTGCGCGACCAGCCCCGGACGGCCCGCAGCCGACTGATCTCGCACCCAGCGGAGCGCTAGGCGGGCGTAACCGTAAGCCCCCGCAAACCGCTCCCGGCAGGGCCCACGCTCACGGCGACCGACCCGTACGGCGTCCGCAACCGCAGCCACCCCCGCGCGGCGAACAGCACCGGCGCCTCGGGCGCCGCAGCCGTGACCGGGCCGGCTCCGCCGGCAAAGGCTTCGGCCCGCACAGGCGGCCGCAAGAACCCCAGCGACTGCGCCGCGTGCACGGCCCGCAACGGCAACCCGGTATCCCCGAGCGTCCGCGACCAGATTTCCCGCCCGATGCGGTCCCGCTCGGCCCGCGTGCGCCGGTGCTCGGGCAGCGCCTCGTCCCGCGCGCGGAACTCCGCGACGGCCGCGGCCACCGCGCCGCGCACGGCCTCCGCGCCCGGGAATCCCTCGACCCGTCGCCAGCCGCCGCGGGGCGGCAGGACACCGGCCCAGGGCGGGCCGGTGACGGCCTCGGGAACGGTGATCTCCAGCGCCCCGGAGGGCGCCGGCGCACCGGCGTCGAGGGCGTCCGCGAGCTGTCCCGCCGAGACGGTGACGTCCAGCGCGACAGGCTCGGCGAGCCGGGCCGTGCGGATCGCCAGGACCTCGAAGGACGGCGGACGGCCGAAGACACCGAGGACACCGCCGCCCGCCTGGAGGCGGACGGCGGCGGCCCGGTCGTAGTGGATCAGCCGGGCCAGGAAGGCGGCCAGATCGGCCGCCTCCCGGGCGTCGGCGAAGCACAGCCGCTGCGTCATGCGGCGACGGCCTCCCCGGAAGGCCCGGCGGGTTCGTCGGCGAACGTCTTGAGCAGTTCCTTCTCCTCGGCGGTGATCCGCCGGGGGCGGCCGCTCGCGAAGTCGAACGGGACGATCACCGTGGACGCCCGCACATAGACCTGCTCGTCGTCCTTGACCTCGTAGGAGACGGTCATGGACGCGGCGCCGACCTTGGTCACCCATGTCTCGACGGTCACCGGCTCCGGCCGGTGGACCAGCGGGCGCAGGTAGTCGATCTCGTGACGGGCCACGACGGACCCGTCGACGAAGGACTCCTTGCCCGCTCCCGCCTTCAGCTGGTGGATGAGGTCGATCCGCGCCTCCTCGAGGTAGCGCAGGAAGACCGCGTTGTTGACATGGCCGTAGGCGTCCATGTCGGACCAGCGGAGGGGGCACGAGTAGATGTGGCGCGCCACGATCAGCCCCGGGTGAGCTTCTTGTAGGTGGCGCGGTGCGGACGGGCCGCGTCCGCACCGAGGCGCTCGATCTTGTTCTTCTCGTACGACTCGAAGTTGCCCTCGAACCAGAACCACTTGGAGTCGCCCTCGTACGCCAGGATGTGCGTGGCCACTCGGTCCAGGAACCAGCGGTCGTGGGAGACGACCACGGCCGCGCCGGGGAAGTCCAGCAGGGCGTTCTCGAGCGAGGAGAGGGTCTCGACGTCGAGGTCGTTGGTGGGCTCGTCGAGGAGCAGCAGGTTGCCGCCCTGCTTGAGGGTCAGCGCCAGGTTGAGGCGGTTGCGCTCACCACCGGAGAGCACACCGGCCGGCTTCTGCTGGTCCGGGCCCTTGAAGCCGAACGCGGAGACGTAGGCGCGCGACGGCATCTCGACCTGGCCGACGTTGATGTAGTCCAGCTCGTCGGAGACGACGGCCCACAGCGTCTTCTTGGGGTCGATGTTGGCGCGGCTCTGGTCGACGTAGGAGATCTTGACGGTCTCGCCGACCTTGATCGTGCCGGAGTCCGGCTTCTCCAGGCCCTGGATCATCTTGAACAGGGTGGTCTTGCCGGCGCCGTTCGGGCCGATGACACCGACGATGCCGTTGCGCGGCAGGGTGAAGGACAGGTCGTCGATGAGGACCTTGTCGCCGAAGGCCTTGGAGAGGTTCTCGACCTCGACGACGATGCTGCCCAGACGCGGGCCCGGCGGGATCTGGATCTCCTCGAAGTCCAGCTTCCGCATCTTGTCGGCCTCGGCCGCCATCTCCTCGTAGCGGGCGAGGCGCGCCTTGGACTTGGCCTGGCGGCCCTTGGCGTTGGAGCGGACCCACTCCAGCTCTTCCTTGAGGCGCTTCTGGCGCTTCGCGTCCTTCTGGCCCTCGACCTTCAGACGGGAGGCCTTGTTCTCCAGGTAGGTGGAGTAGTTGCCCTCGTAGGGGTGGGCGCGGCCGCGGTCGAGCTCGAGGATCCACTCGGCGACGTTGTCGAGGAAGTACCGGTCGTGGGTGATCGCCACGACGGTGCCGGCGTACTTGGCCAGGTGCTGCTCCAGCCAGTTCACCGACTCGGCGTCGAGGTGGTTGGTGGGCTCGTCGAGGAGCAGCAGGTCGGGGGCCTCGAGCAGCAGCTTGCACAGGGCCACGCGGCGCTTCTCACCGCCGGAGAGGTTCACGACCGGCCAGTCGGCGGGCGGGCAGCCCAGCGCGTCCATGGCCTGCTCCAGCTGGGCGTCGAGGTCCCAGGCGTTGGCGTGGTCGAGCTCCTCCTGGAGCTTGCCCATCTCCTCGAGCAGCGCGTCGGAGTAGTCGGTCGCCATCAGTTCGGCGATCTCGTTGAACCGGTCGAGCTTGCCCTTGATGCCGGCGACGCCGTCCTGGACGTTCTCGAGCACGGTCTTGCTCTCGTCGAGCTCCGGCTCCTGCATCAGGATGCCGACGCTGTAGCCGGGCGACAGGAACGCGTCGCCGTTGGACGGCTGCTCCAGGCCCGCCATGATCTTGAGGACGGTGGACTTACCGGCACCGTTGGGGCCGACCACACCGATCTTCGCACCGGGCAGGAAGCTCAGCGTCACGTCATCGAGGATGACCTTGTCGCCGTGCGCCTTGCGCGTCTTGCGCATGGTGTAGATGTACTCAGCCAAGAGAAACCGTCCGGCAGTCGAGAAGGGCCAATGTGCGGCTCCGCCGCGTGAGGGCAGATACACCCCATCTTGCCGTACGGGAAGCCCTGGGCGGAAACGCGTTATGGGCGACGTGCCGGTGACCGAGCGGAACTCCTCGGTCACCGAACGTCGTGGATCGGGCCGTGCTAGCGGCCGGACGGCTCCTTCCTGCGGAGGAGGAAGACGGCGCCGCCGCCGGCCACGATGAGGACGATGGCCAGGCCCGCGATCTTGGGCGTGGCGGTGCTGCCACCGGTACTGGCGAGGTCGCCGCTGACGGACCCGCCGGAGCCGTGGCCGCCCGAGCCATGGGCGCCCGGGCCGCCGGAGCTCTTCACCGGGGTGGGGCTCGGCGAGGCGGCAGCGGGCCTGCCGGGGCCGCTCATGGCGGTGACGGGCGTCGCCGTGTTGCAGTCGAGGATGCCGGAGAACGTCTTCGAGAAGCCGTTGGGACCGGTGACGGTGATCTTGTAGGGCTGGTCCTCGCCGACCTTCACCAGGGCGGTGTCGGTGCCACCGGGCGCGACGGTGTGCTTCCTGCCGTCCAGGTCGAAGGTCCAGGGCTGGTCACCCTTGTTCACCGCGGTGATCTCCACGCCGCCCCGGGCGCAGTTCACCTGGGCGCTGACCGCGGGTATCGCGCCCTTGGCGGCCCAGCTGGCCGTGGCGCCGGCGGACACGGTGCTCTCGCTGGAGCCGGCCAGTATCAGGCTCTGCGTCTTGGTGTGGTCGCCGACGAAGACCCGGCCGACCGGGACCTTGGTGCTGGCCGTGGCCCTGAGCGTGGTCGAGCCGTCGGGGGTGCCGGCCGGGACGTCGAAGTAGAGCTCGGTGCCGTTGGTCGTGGTGGTGACCGGCTTGCCGTCCTTGTCGACGATCTTCACGCCCTTGCCGGCGGCATCCGTGGAGGGGGTGACGGTGACGCTGCCCGCGTCGGTGCGGACCGTGACCGGCCCCAGGCGCCCGCCCGCCTTGCCGGAGACGGCCGGCGGGTCGAGCGTCAGGGACGCCTTGGGCTCCTCGGCGTCCTCCGCGCTCTTGTGGAGGTAGTCGGCGAGCTTCTGGGCCGCGGGGTTCCCCGCGTCGACGCCGACGCCGTCCGAGTAGCGCCAGATGGCGACCTGGGTGCCCGCGGCGGCGGTGTTGGCGTCGAGGGTCCCGGCGCCGGACGCCTTGGCGAGCGCGCTGAGGTCGTTGACCTGCGGGTAGGAGTGCTCCAGGATCCAGCGGATCCTTCCCGCGTTCTTGTTGGCGTGGAGGGACGACTCGCCCCAGCCGGTCTCCCGGTACCTGGCGCCGTCGACGGTGCTGGTGCGGATGTCGACGCAGTAGGTCTGGAGCGTTCCGCCGCCGTCGACCTTCATCTCGAAGAGACCGGCCAGGACGTTCCGGCCGCCTCCCTCGCGCAGGACGGCCGGGCCGCCGGCCGTGATCCGGCCGAGGGTGGCGGACACCCCGCCCTGGCTCCGCGGCGCCTCGTCCGCGACCGCGGCGCCCGCGGCGGCGGCCGTACCGGCGACGGCCAGCCCCGCCGTCAGCACCACCGCGGCAAGACGGGCGGCGCCCCGTCTCGTGACAGAGTTCATGGATTTCCTTTCGGGCGGGCGCGGATCCCGCGAGGACCGGCTCCGGGTCGTCGCGGACGCGCCCCGCAGGGCAACTCAAAACTCAGCAGCCCCCGTTGCTATGGAGGGTGATCTTAGGGAGCGGTGATCACTTGGAAGTCGCACATCCCTTCGGATGGCGGTTCCGAATCGGAATCGTTACCACCGCAAGGTTTCCGGCCCGGGATTATCGATAAATCGCCGGGACAAACCCCACATTTCACAGGGGCGCCGCAGCCGCGGCCGCCGCCTCCGTCGACTCGGCAACAGGCGCCCTACCGCCCCCGGCCACCATCCGCACCGGCTCGATCGGCAGCGGCCTGGCCGGTGACACTCTGCGGAACGCCGACGTACCCCGCGTGAGGTCGTGGCCGATGGACACGGCGTCAATATCCGCCGAGAACCAGCGCTTTCCCTCGCGCTCCTGGTCCTGGACGCGCAACTTCCCCTGCACGATGAGCGGTTCGCCGACCGACACCGAGCCCACCACGTTCGCCGCCAGCGTCCGCCACGCCCACACCGTGTAGAAGCTCGTATAGGCGTCCGCCCACTCCTCCCGCTGCCGGTCCCAGCGGCGCACCGTGGCCGCCAGCCGGAAGCGGGAGACGGCCGAGCCGTTGGCCGCCTCCCGGTAGTCGGGCTGCGAGGCCACGTTGCCCACGACCGTCACCAATGTCTCGTTCATCCTGAACGCCTCCCCCGTGTCCGTGAGCTCATAGTGACCGTGATCGGCGAAGCCCGCCGGCGGCTGTGGACAACCCCGCGGTTGTGCATAACTCCGTCACCCACAGGGGGCTAGCCACTCCCCACGAGGAGCCTCAGCCCTCCCCCGCCGCGATGACGAACTGCGCCCGCACCTCCCGGTAGCGCAGCAGCTCGGCCGCCACCGGCTCCAGCACCCGGGCCCGCCCGCAGCCCGCCGCCGCGCTCCGCAGCCGGTGCTCCGTCTCCAGCCCGTACCCCCGCGCCGGCCCCCGCGCCGCCAGCCGCCCGCACCACGCCAGCACCGGGCCGCCCACGCCACCGCCGGACATCAGCACCACCGGCACCCACCACGGCCCGCCGAACTCGCCCATGAACGCCCCCACCAGCCACGCCAGCCCCATCAGTTGAAACGCCGACAGCGCGCCCTGCCCCGCCGCCACCGCCGCCCACCACCGGGGCCGTACCATCCGCGCCCCCACGCCCCCACGCGTACGCCCGCCGCCCGCCTCCGCGTCCGTGGGCCAGACGCCCGTCCGCCCGCCGTCCGCGCCCGCCACACCGCCCGGAGGTCGCCCGCCCGCGCGCCTGGTACCCGGCACCAGGGCCGGGGCCGACGCGGCGGCCACCGCGTCCAGCGCCTCCGCGAGGCCCTCCGCGCCCCGGCCCGCCGCCTCGCGGACGGCCAGGGCCCAGGGCCCGGGCAGCCCGGCGGACGCCTCGTAGGCCAGGGTGCGCACCGCCTGCTCGACCAGCGGCCGGGACGCCGTCCGGCGCGGCGCGGACGCGCCGCCCG
Organism: Streptomyces luteoverticillatus; assembly: GCF_003970715.1. Lineage (NCBI taxonomy): Bacteria > Bacillati > Actinomycetota > Actinomycetes > Kitasatosporales > Streptomycetaceae > Streptomyces > Streptomyces luteoverticillatus. Next base: position 2,531,197 of record NZ_CP034587.1, read on the forward strand.
CGAGCCCGCCCGTGCCCCGGCCGCCGGTGTCGTGGCCGTCGCCGTCGAGCGCCGCCCGGCCGCCGGAGCCCAGGCCCAGGAGCCCCTTGCAGCGCTCGTAGCCGTAGCGCAGCCGCGTCCACGTCGTCCCGCACGCCCGCTCGGCGTCCCGGCGCCACGCCCGCTCCGCCGCCAGCCCGGCCGCCTGGGCACCCACCGCCTCCGCCAGCCGGTCCTCGAACTCCTGCCGCGCCCGTTCCGTCAGCCCCGGCCGTACGTCCGTCACGTACGCCGGGCGCAGCCGCGCCGACACGCCGTCGACGTCCGCCGTCAGCCGCAGTTCGGCCGCGTTGCGGCGGGCGACGAACGCGCCCAGCGCCTCGCGCAGTTCGCCCACGCCCGCCCCGGTCAGCGCCGACAGGGCCATGACCGAGGCGCCGGGCTCGCCGTACTCGCCGAGCGCCAGCCCGTCCTCGTCCAGCAGCCGCCGCAGGTCGTCCAGGACCTGGTCCGCGCCGTCGGCGGAGAGCCGGTCGACCTGGTTGAGGACGACGAACGTCACCTCCGCGTACCCGGCCAGCGGCCGCAGGTAGCGCTCGTGCAGCACGGCGTCCGCGTACTTCTCCGGGTCCACCACCCAGATCACCGCGTCCACCAGCGCCAGCAGCCGGTCCACCTGCTCCCGGTGACCGGCGGCCGCCGAGTCGTGGTCCGGCAGGTCGAGGAGGACGAGCCCGCCGAGCGCCGGGTCGTAGGGGCGGACGGGCGTGCGCCGGGCCCTGGCCGGGATGCCCATCCGGTCCAGCAGCCCCTCCGCGCGGTCGCTCCAGGCGCAGGAGACGGGCAGCGCGGTGGTCGGCCGGCGCACCCCGGCCTCCGAGAGCTGGGCCCGGGCCAGGGCGTTGAACAGGGTGGACTTGCCGCTTCCGGTCGCTCCGGCGATGGCGACCACCGTCAGGTCGAGGGAGTGGCGGTGGCGGGCGGCGGCCTCGTCCAGCACCCGGCTCGCCTCGGCGAGGGTGTGGCGGTCCAGCCGGGCCCGGGACAGCCCGACCAGCTCGCGCAGGGCGTCCAGCCGCGGCCGCAGCGCCAGGCCGACGGGCGAGGGGGGCGCGGCGACGCGGGGCACGGGGGAGGACGACGGGTCCGCGAGCGGTGCCGCGCGCCCGGGGCGCGGGGCGGGCTCCGGACGTACGCGGCGTGCGATCACGCCGTCGTACCAGTAGCGGTCGCCGTCCGCGCCCTTCCTGCCGCCTCCTCCTTCCGCTCCGTTCTTCGGGGGCGCGCACGGAGGTACGTCGGGGGTCATGGCGGTCACCTCTCCTTCTGCAGCAGGGACAGCGCGGCGATGAGCTCGACCTGGTGCTCGGGGGTCATCTCCAGGGCCTCCAGGGGTGCCGCCCTGCGGTCCCGTTCGGAGTCGAGGACCTGTTCCAGACAGCTCGTCAGGAGTTCGGCGCCGCGGTCGCGCAGGCGCAGCGCGCGCTGGGCGCCGAACGTCCCGGCGAGTTTGTCGCCGGCCCGGCCCGCCCGGCGGCCGCCCAGCAGCTCCGCCGCGAGCAGCGCGGCGGTCCGTTCGCTCTCGGTGCCCCGGTCGCGCTCGGCGGCGCGGACCTCCTCCTCGGCGATCTCCTCCAGGCAGCGCCGCCAACGGCGGACGGCCACGCCGATCCTGGCCCGCGCGCCGTCGGGGTCGGGGGGCGCGAGGGCGGCCGCGGCCACCGGGTCGTCGGCGCAGGCGGCGGCGATCTCCTCGTCGGCGGCGTCGGCGGCGCAGCTCAGCAGCGCGACGACGGAACCGGTGAGGGCGGTCAGCAGCTCGTCCGGGGTGCTGTCGTCCGGGTAGCCGCGCCAGTGGGTGAGGGCGTCCCCGGCCAGCGCCTCCCCCGCCGCGATCTCCCGCCGTACCCGTTCGACCGCCCGCCCGTAGGCGTCCTCGACGCGCTGGAGGGTCCGTACGGCCACCGCGTGCTGGACGGCCGAGGCGCCGGCCAGTCCCGGCAGCCGGGATCCCAGTGAGGAGAGCACTCCGCGCGCGGTGCGCGCTGTCGCGACGAGCCGGGCGGCCGGGTCCTCGGCGCGCTGGGCGAGCCAGGAGCGCAGCCCGGCGACGGCGGTGGCGGGCAGCAGTCCGCTGCCGTCGGCGGATTCGGGCAGTTCGGGGATGGTGAAGCGGGGGACGTCGCCGAGGCCCGCGTTCTCCAGCAGCGCGTCGTACTGCCGGGATACCTCGACGGCCACCTGGTGCGGTACCCGGTCCAGCACGGTGACGAGCGTGACGTCGTACTCCTTGGCGGTGCGCAGCAGGTGCCAGGGCACCGCGTCGGCGTACCGCGTCGCGGTGGTGACGAGCACCCAGATGTCGGCCGCGCAGATCAGGGAGGCGGCGACCTCCCTGTTGCCGGCGACGAGGGAGTCGATGTCGGGGGCGTCCAGCAGCGCCAGTCCGCGCGGCAGGGCGCGGTCGGTCTCGATCCGCAGGGCGAGCGGCCCGTCCTCCGACGGATCCGGCTCGGGGGCGGCCCCGGCCTCCTCGTCCGCCCCCTCCGCCTCGAACGCCCCGGACGCGCCGTCCTGCGCGGGCACCCAGATCCGCTGGAGCCTGGGCAGCACCCGGGGGCCGGCGAACCAGTGGTGGTCGTCCGGATGGCACACCAGCACTGGCGTGCGGGTTGTCGGCCGCAGCACCCCCGCCTCAGTGACCCTCCGCCCCACCAGCGAGTTGACCAGAGTGGACTTGCCGGCCCCCGTGGACCCCCCGACCACCGCCAGCAACGGCGCTTCGGGGGCGCACAGGCGGGGCACCAAGTAGTCGTCGAGCTGCGCCAGGAGCTCGGCCCGGTTACGGCGGGCGCGAGCGGCGCCGGGAAGGGGGAGCGGGAAGCGTGCGGCGTCCACGCGGTCACGCAGTGCGGACAGCGCGTCAAGCAGTCGGGGCCGTACGTCCAAGGTCGCCACACGTGCAGAATGCCCAATTCTGGGGTGATTTTGAAACATATAGGCCATGGCGCGCGAGGCGTGGCGTATGGGGCCCAGGCATAACGAGTACACAACACCCGATACCAACTGCGTCAAAAACGATGCGAAAATCGCACCTGCCTGCGATTATCAGGACCGCTTCACCGAACCTCCACATCGTGTCACGGAGGTGAAGCAACCGGGACGAGGTACGCGGAGCCCTATCCTTGTCCCCGGCAAGGTCACGGCACCACCGAGCCCGGGGCTTCAGCCGTCCGCGACCGCCGCACACACCGGCCCCCGTAGCTCAGTGGATAGAGCAGGTGCCTTCTAAGCACTTGGCCGCAGGTTCGAGTCCTGCCGGGGGCGCTCCGCCGGACCCTTTCGCCTCTCCCTCCGGGAGGGGCGTTTTTCGTGCTGTCGTACCGGCCGGTCTGTACACTCGACCGCGTTTCAGGGGGCTTGGGGGGGGCCGTCTTCCGGTTGTCGTGAGCAGTCGTGAGCAAAGGGAGCGGGGCAATGGCGCGTGGCGGCGAGGGGACAGCGCAGCACCTGGTCGGGGAGGGGTGAGCCGACGGTGCCCGCGATCGCGAGGGAGGGGGTACGTCGTGGCCAATAAGCACGTGCGGGCCATGGCCGAGAAGCTCGTCGCCCGGCTTCCCGAACTCCCCCAGCCATGGGACGTCGAAGAGCTCTGCCGGGCGCTGGGACGGGCCCGGGGAAGGGCGCTGAAGCTCCACTCCGCGGACCTTCCGGCGCTGCCGTTCGGGATGTGGTACGACGACGGCGCGACCGACCACATCATCATCCGCTCGTCCGCCACCGGCTACTACCGCGACCACATCGTGCTGCACGAGATCTGCCACATGCTCGCGGGGCACGGGACGGCGCTGCAGGAGGTGTTGAGCGGTCCGGGGTCCGGGGCGGGCGCGGACGGGCGGCGGGCCAAGGGCAAGTCGTGCAGCGACGCCGAGGAGGAGCTGGCGGAGACCTTCGCCTCCCTGGTGCTGAGGATCGCCGGGCAGATGCGGCCCAAGGGGATCAGCGCGGTCGAGCGGCGGGCGGGGAACCTCCTCGGAGCCGGCCGTGCATGACGTTCCCGCATGGGTCGAGACGCTGCGGGAGGTCATCCTCCTGATCGCGTGGACCGTACTGGTCCTGCGCGTACCCGCGCTGCGACGGCCGCCGCAGCGGCCGGTATGGATCGCCCTGGCGGTCCTGGCGACCGGCTCGCTGGCGATCCAGGCGGAAGTGGGCGGCTGGGTCGACGAGGTGACCGGGGTGCCCAAGGCCGGCGAGCTCGCCGTCGCGCTGGTGGCCCTCACGGACTTCGCGTTCGTGTGGTGGCTCGCCGTGGCGCTGGACGGCGCCGGGCGGACCGTCCCCGCATGGCTGCGCCGGGCGCCGGTGGTCTGCGCGGCCACGATGGCGGCGCTCGCCTTCGCCTTCTTCGCCGTCACCCCCGCGCCCGACCGGTTCGGGGCGCGGGCGCACGGCGTGTGGGCCGGGTACGCGGTCGTGTGGATCGCCTACGGGCTGATCACGGCGGTGGGGGCGGCCGCGGTCTTCTGGCGGCACGGCGTCGCGATGCGCAGCCCGGTGCTGCGCGTCAGCGTGCTGGCGCTCGCCGTGGGCACCAGCGCGGAGGTGCCCTATCTGCTGATCCGTGGCGTCCGGTGGTTCACCGAGGCCCCGGCGTCGCTCGCGCTGGCCGGATTCTGGTGCTCCTTCGCGCGGTTCGTCCTCGTCGCCCTCGGGTGCTCGCTGGCCGCGCTCGAGCCACTGTGGCAGGTGTCCCTGTACTGGTACCGCCGGCAGCGGCTGTACGGGCTGTGGCTGCTGCTGCGCCGCGCGACGCCCGAACTCGTCGTGGCGCCGCCCCCGTCGCGGCGGACGGACCTGCTGGCGTTCGACAGCGCCTGGGAGCGGCTGCACCAGCGGGTCATCGAGATCCACGACAGCATCACGTTCCTGCACGACGGCTGGGCGTCGCCGGAGCTCCTCTACGAGGCCGGGGAGGCGACGGGCGCGCCGCCGTACTCCGGCGGTCCCGGGCAGTCCCGCCTCGTCCAGCGGCAACGGCTGACGGCCGCCGCCTGCTGGATCGAGGTGACCCGGCGGGAGGCGGCGTCCGGAGCGGACAAGCTCTACCACAAGGAGCTCGACAAGGACCTGCTGCCGGAGGTCCTCGCCGACCGGTCGACCGTGCACCGCGAGATCCGCCGGATGCTGCGGCTGCACCGGGCGCTGCGCTCCCGTACGGTTGCCTCCTTCGCCGACGGCTTCCGGCCCGAGGCGACGTCAGCGGTGGCCGCCGGCTCCTGACACGCCGGCCTCCGGCAGGACCACGTCGCCCTGCGGCAGGACGCCGGCGACCCGCCGTCCCGCGCGGAGGACCGCGCGGACGCGGGAGAGCGCGCCGAGGTCGTGCACGGGGTTCCCGGCCACCGCGAGCAGGTCGGCGTCGTGGCCGGGGGCGACGCGGCCCTTGCGGCCCGCGAGCCCGCAGGACGCGGCGGCGAGCGAGGTGACCGACGTGAGGGCCTCGGTGTTGGTGGCGACCTGCGAGGCGAAGTACACGAGGTCCGTGGGGAGCACGTCGTGCGGCTTGTGCGCGTTGATGCCCGCGTCGGTGCAGCAGACGACCCGCACGCCCCGGCGGTGCATGTACGCCTGGTTCTCCCAGTAGGGCTCGATGGTCCGCAGCACCTCGTCGGGCATGCCCGCGCGAGGCTTGACGACCGTGCAGCCGACGAAGGTGCCCGCGGCGGCCATCGCGTCGACCGTCGCGGGGTCCAGGCGCACGCCCTTCGGGGTCATGAACGTGCAGTGCTCGACGCCGTCGGCCCCGGCGGCCACGGCGTCGGCGATGCCCGCCGCCGCGTGCGCGTGGGCGACGACGGGCAGCCCCCGGCCGTGCGCGGCCTCGGTGACGGCCCGCAGCTCGGCCAGGGTGTACTGGGAACCGCCCGGATTGGAACCCGTCGTGGACATCCCGCCCGTCGCCATGATCTTGACGAGGTCCACGCCGTGCCCGGCCCGGTCGGCGACGGCGGCGACCGCCTCGTCCACCCCGTCGGCCTCGCCGCCCAGGTACCAGCAGTGGCCCCGGGTACGGGTGAGGGGCGGGCCTGCCGCCACGATCCGGGGACCCATGCCTCCCTCGGCGAACTCCTCGCGCAGCCGCAGCGACAGATAGCCCCGGTCGCCCAGGTCGCGGACCGTGGTGATCCCGGCCCGCAGGGCGCGGGCCGCGTGCTCGCGCATCCGGCCGAGCACGGTGGCGTCGTCGTCGTGGCACATCTGGTGCTCGGTGGCGCCGCCCGCCTCGAAGGCCAGATGGCTGTGGGCGTCGATCAGGCCCGGCAGCAGGGTGGCGTCCCCGAGGTCGGTGAGCGGCACGCCCTCCGGCGGGTTGGCGCCGGTGAGGTCGACATCGGTGATCCGGCCGTCCTCGACCAGGACCAGCACCGGGCCGTTGTGGGCCCGTTCGCCGTCGAAGAGGCGTGCGGCGCGTATGGCCGAGCGGGAGTCGTCCACGAGCGGTGCTCCAAGTGTCTGTCGTCGGTGGGGTGGTCGGGACGCGTGGTCGCGACTTGTGGTCGTCGTCCGCACGCTAGCCCGTACCGGCACCCACGAGAAGATCACAATCGGGCAGCTCAGGGGGCCTGGGCCGCCACAGCCGGTACACCGCCCAGCGGCACCTCCCCCAGGGCGCCGTTGGTCCGCGCCACGACCGAGCCCAGCCACAGGGTGTCCCTCGCCCGGGTCATGGCCACGAACAGCCGGGCGCGCCGGAGTTCCTCCCGTTCGAGAGCGATGCCGTCCTCGTCCGGCGGCCCGGGGGCGCCCGCCGTGGTGTGGCCGGGCAGGTAGACGTGCTTGAACTCCAGCCCCTTGGCGCGGCGGTAGCCGCCGATCTTCACCCCGGGCACGGGCCGGCCGTCGTAGCGCTCCAGGGAGCACTGCGGTATCCCCGCGCGGGCGAGCAGCCGCTGGTAGTGCTCCGTCTCGCGCCGGGTGGGGCACAGCACCGCCGAGTCGGGCCAGCCGGCCTCGCCACGGCCGCGCAGCGCGGCGAGCAGGGCCTCGTCCAGCTCGGCGGGGGTCCGCAGGACGGCACGGGTGACCTGGCCGCCCCGGTAGGTGAGGTCGACGTCGCGCAGGCCGGCCAGCCGGGTGCCGTCGATGTCGTCGAAGGCGTCCTCGGCGACGACGGCGAGGGCCGCGTCCAGGATCTCCTTGGCGTTGCGGTAGTTGACGCGCAGGACCTGGCCGCGGTCGCCGCGCACGTCGATCCCGGCGTCGGAGAGCCGGAAACCGCCGGGGTAGACGGCCTGCTGGCCGTCGCCGACCAGCAGCAGGCCGTTGGGCGCGTCACCGACGAGCGCGTGCAGCAGCCGCACCCCGACGAGCGTGAGGTCCTGGACCTCGTCGGCGATGACGGCCGCGTACGGCGAGCGGCCCGGCCGGGCGCGGGCCTCGGCCAGGGCGAGGCCGAGGATGTCGTTGAAGTCGTGCACACCCCGCTCGGCGCGCACCCGCTCGTACTCCTCGTACAGCGCCCAGACCGCCTCGCGGTGCGGACGGCGGAGGTGGGTGCGACGGCGGTGGCGCCTGAGCGTGGCGTACTCCTCGAAGCGGGTGATGCCCCGGCCCTTGATGACGCAGTCGACCTCCTCGTGCCAGTAGTGCGGCGACGGGTCGAGGGTGCCGAGCACGCTGTCGCGACCGCGGTGTATCCAGGCCCGGTTGAACGCCGTCAACGCACCCTCGCCGTGGAGCCGGTGGGGAATTCCGCGCTCTTCGAGGAATTTCAGCGACCAGGAATGCAGGCTGCGGAATTCGACCCGGTCGGCGACGGCCGGGGACATCGTCCGCAGGAAAGTCGCCTGCACGCGCGGCAGATTGCTGGCGAACGTCACGTACAGCACGCGCCCGGTCGTGCGCTGCGCGAGGAGCGCTGCGCGGTGGAGGGCCACGGCGGTCTTTCCCGTGCCCGCCGGGCCGCTGACCCGGGCCGGGCCCGACCAGTTGCGCCGGACCAGGGCGACCTGGTCGGGGTGGAGGAAGGTCATCCACTGCTCGATCGGGCCCCGGCGGGCGGCCTCCACGGCCGCGTCCCGCAGGCCCTCGACGTCGAACAGGGCGTCCGCGAACAGGGGGTCCGTCGGCTCCTGGGGCGCGTGCGCCGCCGGGCTCGCGCCGGAGCGTCCGGCGGGCACGGACGAGCCCTCGTACGCCGGGAAGACCCGGGCCAGATGACCGGCGACCTCCCCCACCCGGGCCGGGGCGAGCCGGGTGCGCTCGGCCAGCAGCGCCGGCCCCACCTCGCGCTCCCCCAGCAGCCGCACCCGGCCGAGCTCGCCGCTGAACGAGCGGCCGGCGAAGACCATCACCGGCCGGACCGCCACGGGCGACATGCCGAGCTCCGCCACGGCCGCCTCCGCCAGCCGGGTCACGGCCAGCAGCTTGCCCACCTCCCCGTCGCGGCGCTGCCGGGCGGCGGCGAGATGGCCGTCGGCGGTCTCCGGGGCGGCCCGCCAGTTCTTGACGTCGATGACGAACACGCCGCCGGGCCCGATCAGCAGCATGTCCACATTGGCCGACCGCGTCCCCGGCCAGCGCCGGTCCACGAGCAGCCGCCAGCCCCGCTCGGTGAGCATCAGCAACTGGGCCGCGACCTTGCGCTCGCCCTCGCTGGCCGCCTCCCAGCGCCGCGCCTCCTGTTGCGCGGCCCTCAGCTGCTCACGCAGCTCACGCTCGTGCCGCCGGGCCTCCTGGGCCCTGGTCGATGCCGATCCCCCAGCCGCCATGCCCCCACCCCCTTTACCACCTACTCCCCCGAAACATGCATATATACGCAAAGTAATGATCGTACTGCGCTTCGGAATCGGCGCCCTGGAGCGAGGTATCGTCGGCCGGATGCCGAGCGCGCCCTGCGCGCGCCTGATCGACTCACCCGACCGACGCACCGACCGACGAGGAGGTTTGCGATGCCGCACGCGGGGTCGTCGCGACCGTCGCACATCCTGCTGCGGGACGACGCGGGGCGGTGGGCCACCGCCGCGCCGGAGCGCACGGTGCTGGGCGTCATCCACAACGTCACGTCCGCGACGCGGCTGTTGGACCTGCTCGCGCCGTTCGAGGGCGACAGCCGGGTGCATGTGGTGTTCACCTGCACGGGGTCGTCGGCGTTCGAGAACGGAACGCGGGAATTCATAGCCGCGCGACAACTCCCTTGGATATCCTGGGAGGAAGCGAAGCGGAAGAAATTCGACCTCGCGGTGAGCAGCAGCCGGGGCGGCGAACTCCATAAGCTCAACGCCCCACTTGTGGGCGCCCCGCACGGCGCTGGATACAATAAACACTTGCGCCGGGAGCCGGGAGCCGGGAGCCGGGAGCCGGGAGCCGGGAGCCGGAAGCCGGAAGCCGGAAGCTTTCGGCCTGGATGCGGAATGGCTCACTCACGACGGGGAGCTGATCCCCTCCGCGATCGTCCTCTCCCACGACGAGCAGCGTGAACGTCTCCGTCGCGGCTGCCCCGAGGCCGTACCGATCTCCGTCGTCGCCGGCGACCCGTGCATGGACGACCTCCGCGCCGGCCTCCCCTTCCGCGCGGAGTACCGTGCCGCCCTCGGTCTGACGCCCGGCCGGAAGCTCCTCGTCCTCACCTCCACCTGGGGGCCGCACTCCCTCCTCGGCGCGAACATGGACCTCGTCCGCCGAGCCCTCGCCGAGCTGCCGCACGACGAGTACCGCGTCCTCGCGGCCGTGCACCCCAACGTCTGGTACGGCCACAGTGGCTGGCAGGTCCGCGCCTGGCTGGCGCCGTACCTGCGGGCCGGGCTCCTCCTGCCCGCGCCGGAGACGGACACCTGGAAGGCGGCCCTGGTCGCGGCCGACGCCTTCATCGGCGACCACGGATCACTGACCCTCTACGCCGCCGCCCTCGGCGTGCCCGGCCTGCTCGGCGCCTTCGGCGACGACGTGGTGGCGGCCGGTTCGCCCATGGACCGGCTGGGCGCCGCACTGCCGCGCGTGGCGCCGGACGTGCCGCTCGGGCGCCAGCTGCGCCGCGCGGCCGCCGCCCGGGCCGACGACGAGCGGCTGGCCGCGATCGGCGGCCTCGTCACCTCCCGCCCCACGCGGGCGGCCGAACTGCTGCGCCGCCTCTACTACGAGCGCCTGGAGCTCGACGAGCCCGCGTGGCCCGCCGTTCCCCGGCCCGTCGCCCTGCCGCTGCCGCTCCCCGCGGAGCGGTACGGGCCGGTGCCGCCGCCCATGTTCGTCGACGTCCGGCCCGAGCCGGACGGGACGCTGGGGCTGCGCCGCCACGTCGCCGAGTTCCAAGGGGCCGTGACGGGTCACCTGGCCGATCCCCATCTGGTGGTGGCCGAGGGCGACCCGGACGGGCGGTGGGCCGGGGCGGCGGACGTCGTCCTCGGCCGGGCGCCGGGCCCGCGCGAGACGTACCGCTCGGCCGCGGAGCGGGTGTTCGCGGCGCACGGGGGGTGCTGGCTGGTGGCGTTTCCCGACCGTGAGGGTGGGGCGGGGTGCGTCGCCGTCACACGGGACGGAGGGGTTCTCGGCGGGCGGTGGGAGGAGGGGGGCGCCGCGTTGGGGTTCGGGGTGGCGGCCTCGGTGCTTTACGCGGTTGCGCGGAGCGGTGTGGTTTCGGTGCGGGTGGGGGGTGCGGTGGGGGTGCTGCAGGTGGGGTAAGGGTGCCGGCCGGTGGGTGGTTTTGTGCCCACCCTCCCCCAGCTACCGCTGGGAGGTGCCCCCAGCCCTGCGGAACGCCTGCCCACAAAACGGTTACGACAGGCGTTGCCGCGCCCTCTCCGCCGAGGCGCTGCTCGCCTGTTCGTACAAGGTCAGGGCCTCGCGCCAGTCCGTTTGCGCCTCCGGGCGGTTGCCCTGGGTCGCCAGGAGGTCGCCTCGGTCGAGGAGTATGTCGGCCTGCTCCTTGGGGGCGCCGCAGGTCGCGATCAGGGTGACGGCCTCGTCCAGGCTGGGGAGGGCCTCGTCCGGGCGGTCCGCGCGGAGGCGGGCCCGGGCGTGGTGCCAGAGGGACTTGGCCTCGTTGAAGCGGTCGGGGCGGCCCGGGAGTTCCGCGAACATCCGGCGGGCGCGCAGCAGCAGGTCGGCCGCCTCCTGGTGGCGGTGCGCGGCGGCGTGGGCGCGGCCCAGGTGGAAGGTGAGGAGGGCCCGGCCGCGCGGGTGGTCGAGGCCGTCCAGCGCCCGGGCCGCCCGCCGGAAGTGCTCGGCGGCGTCCTCCGGGGCGCCCTCGCGGAGCGCGAGCAGGCCCAGGCCCTCCAGGGCCGAGGACTCCGTGCGGGCGTGCCCGGCGGCGGACGCCAGCCGCAGCGCCTCCCGGTAGTGGCGCCCTGCGGTCCCGGCGTCGGCCGCGTCACCGCGGTCGGCGTGGGCGAAAGCGAGCTCGTAGTGCATCCGGGCCACGGCGAGGTCGTCGCCGCACGCCCCGGCGGCCTTGAGGCCCAGCTCGCACACCTCGATCCAGTCGGGGTGGTACTTGCGCCGGAAAAAGAACCCGCGCAGCGCCTCGGCCAGTTGCCAGGCCATGGCGTACCGCCCCAGGTCGTGGGCCAGCCTCGCCGCCGCCACCGCGTTGGCCCGGTCGGGCTCGAAGGCGTCCAGGGCCTCGGTGGCGTCCGTGGACGCGGCGTCCTCCCCGGGCCCGGTGAACACCGGGCCGTACCGCCAGCGGTCCGAGACGAGCCGCTCCACGGCGGCCGCCCGGCGCAGGTACCACTCCAGGATCCGGTCCACGGGCGCCCGGCCGTCCGCCAGGGACCGCGCGTGGTCGTGGACGAGCCGGTGCATGCGCACCCGCCCCTCCCCGGCCGGTTCCAGGACCCGCTCCCGGACGAGCGTGCGCGTGTCGGTGTCGTTCCCCGCCAGCCACTTGACCAGGTCGCGGGAGAACTCCGGCGTCGGGTGCGCGCCGAGCGCCCGGTAGAGCGCGGCCGGGCCGTCGGCCAGGGACAGGTGGACGGCGCCCAGCACCTGGGGGACGGAGAGGTCGTCCACTTCGAGCGCCTCCAGCCGGGTCCGGTGATCGCCGAGTTCGCGGGCCAGCTCGGCGGGGTCCTCCCCGAGCCCGTACAGCTCGCCCGCGCGGGCGGCGGCGATCCGCACGGCGAGCGGATAGCCGCCGCAGGCGGCGAGCACGCTCTCCAGGGCGGCCGCGCCCGGGACGGCGTCCTCACCGGCCACGGCGCGGAACAGCTCGGCGCTGGCCTCCCTGTCCAGACTGCCCAGCGTCAGGCCGAGCATGCTCGGGTACCGGCCTTTCAACGCGGTCAGCGGCATACGGCTGGTGACGACGACCACGCTGCCGGGGTGCGCGGGCAGCAGCGGCCGCACCTGGCCGACGTTCACCACGTCGTCCAGCAGGACCAGCAGCGGCGCGTGTGCCGTCAGCGAGCGGTAGTGGGCCTCCAGCGCGGCCTGTCCGGCCGGTCTCTCGTCCGCCCGCGTTCCCAGTTCCTGGACGAAGCCCTGCAGTACGGAGTGGGGGTCGAGCGGCTGGAGGTGGCCGTGCGGGCTCATGTCGGCCTGGAGCTGGCCGCCGGGGAAGTGCCGGCGCAGGCGGTGCAGCCAGCGCAGGGCGGTGGCCGTCTTCCCCATGCCGCCGAGGCCGGTGAGCGCCACTATCAGGGGCGTGCTCCGCGCGGCCCGCCCGGCGGCGGCGCGTTCGAGCTCGGCGAAGACCGGGTGACGGTCGACGAACACGTCCGGTTCCGGGGCCAGCTGACGGGGCGCCCGTATCGTCGCGGCGGCGTGGTGGTGATGGTGGTACTGGATCTCCCGCCCCTGCAGCACCGGTCCGTGGTACGTCCCGCCCTCGATGGCGTTCCGTATCTCGTCGCCCATGCGTTCCCCCCTGGCCCGCCTCGGTCGTGGGGCAAGATCCTACGTTCGGACGCCCCTCAACACAGGGCGGGAAACGCGCCTGGCGCCCCGGCCGTCGGCCGGGGCGCCAGGCGGCGCTGCTACGACTCCGGGGCGGAGAGCGGCCCGGAGCCGCAGGTCATTCGCTGACGCACGTGTTGGACGCCGCCGTGTTCAGCAGACCGACGATGTCGATGGAGTTGCCGCAGAGGTTGATCGGCACGTGGATCGGGATCTGGATGACGTTGCCCGAGACGACACCCGGGGAACCGACGGCCACGCCGCGGGCTCCGGCGTCGGCGGCGGCGCCACCGGCGAAGCCGGCGAGCGAGGCGCCCACGGCGGCGGTCACCGCCACGGCCTTGAGGATTCGTGACATGGGAGAGAACACCTTCGTTCGGTCGTAGAGGACGGCCCCCGCCCGTTCGGCCGGGTACGCCGCCCGAGGATCAGGCGGCGTACGACGCCCGCTGTCGCTCCGGGGCGGGGGGCGCCCCGGAGCCGGCCATCAGTGCTCGTGGTGGTTGTGCTCGTGGTGGCTGTGCCCGTGGTGGCTGTAGTGCTCCTCGGACGCGAAGGTCGGCCCCTCGACGTCCCCGTTGATGCAGGTGTTGCCCGATGCCGGGTTGAGCAGGCCGACGATGTCGATGGAGTTGCCGCAGAGGTTGATCGGGATCTGGATCGGGATCTGGATGACGTTGCCCGAGACGACACCCGGGGAACCGACAGCTGCGCCGTTGGCTACGGAGTCGGCGACCGCGCTACCGGCGAAACCGGCGAGCGAGGCGCCCACAGCGGCAGTGACGACTACTGCCCTGGCGATACGTGACATGGGGAGACACCTTTGCTTGGTCGTACGGACGAGCACCCGGTCGGTGACGGCCGGGAGCCCGGATCAACGTTTGGAGGTCGCAAAGGTTTCGTCGATGAAGCGTCCGGGTGATCCCGGGTGTGGGCCGATCAACAGAAATGGGGGTTTCCCCATGGGATGCCGAGCTGGCAGGGTTCCTTTCGTACAGACACTCCGGCCGCTTCGACCAGGGGAATGACGCGCGAGAATGATTGGGACCCTGCTGCCTTTACCGATCGAGACGGCCGAGGCATTCGCCGATCCGGCCGAGGCGCCGGCGCTCTTCCCCGAGGAGGAGGCGCTGATCGCCAAGGCCGTGGAGAAACGGCGCCGGGAATTCACCACGGTGCGGAACTGCGCCCGTACGGCTCTGGGCCGGCTGGGCTTCGGGCCCGTCGCCATCGTGCCCGGGCAGCGTGGCGCGCCCCAGTGGCCCTCCGGTGTGATCGGCAGCATGACGCACTGCGCAGGCTATCGCGCGGCGGCGGTGGCCCGCGCCACCGACATTCTGACGATAGGACTGGACGCGGAACCCCATGAGCCCCTGCCCAACGGCGGAGTACGGGAACTGGTGACGCGCCCCGAGGAACAGGGCTGGCTGACCCGGCTGGCGGCGGAACGGCCCGAGGTGTGCTGGGACCGGCTGGTGTTCAGCGCCAAGGAGAGCGTCTACAAGGCGTGGTTTCCGCTCACGAGGCAGTGGCTGGATTTTCAGGACGCCATTCTCGAGGTCGACGCGGACGCAAAGACCTTCCGGGCGACGATCCTCACCCCGGAGCCGCTCCGGGCGGCCACCGGGGGCCGGTTGTCGGGGTTCGAGGGACGGTGGCTCGTGCGGGACGGTCTGGTCGTGACGGCCATCGCGGTGACCGCGTAGCCGGGTGCCCCGCGCCCGAAGGCGCGGGGCACCCGTCACTCGTCCTGGGCCGCCACCCTCGCCGCGAAGGACGCGAGTTCCTCGTGCCAGCCCGCGGCCAGCGACAGGCCCGCCGCGCTCCTGCACGCGTGGTCGACGAGCTCCTCGATCATCTGCTCGGCGACGTCCCGCTCCTCCGGGTCGAGCAGGATCTCCCGCAGCAGCCGCGCGTCCCACCCGTACTCCGGGCCGCCGTCGAGGAAGCCCCGTAACCGCCACGCGGCGTGCAGCGGGCGGGCGTACGCGTCGTACGAGAGCCCGAGGTCCGCCCGGCCCGCGAGCGCCGCGCCCAGGCGCAGCGGGTGCCGCAGGGCGTACCAGCCCGCCGCGCAGCCCCGGTCGCAGCCGGAGACGCAGCGCCCCGGCCAGGGGTCCTCGAGGTATTCGGCGGTCATGGCCTCGCGCGTGTACGAGCCGATGACCCGTTCCACGCGC
This sequence comes from Streptomyces luteoverticillatus, assembly GCF_003970715.1. NCBI lineage: Bacteria > Bacillati > Actinomycetota > Actinomycetes > Kitasatosporales > Streptomycetaceae > Streptomyces > Streptomyces luteoverticillatus. The sequence continues at coordinate 2,546,250 of NZ_CP034587.1, forward strand.
AGCTCGTCCCAGATCCCCCGGGCCTCGGCGGGCAGCGGCAGCGCGAGCCGGTCGGCGTGGGCGAGGGCGAGATCGCCGGCGAGGGTCGCCGTGGACTCGCCGAAGCGCCGGGACTCGCCCGCCCAGCCGTTGCGCTCGTGCTCGGCGGCCCGGGCGACGTGGAGGGTGGGGATGCCCCGGCGCAGGGGCGCGTCGTCGCGGACGTCACCGCGGATGAGGGTGGCGGTGTCAAGGAGTTCGAGGGCGACGGCGGTGTCGACGGCAAGGTCGGCAGCCCGCCCGGCGGAATCGCCGCCGGCCGCGAGGTATCCGGTGAGGAAGACGACCGGCCGGGCCCGGTCCCCGCCGGCGGCCAGCAGCTCGGCGAGGGACTCGATGAGCTCGGCGCCCCGGGCGTCGGAGGTGCGCCGCCGCCGGTGCTCCTCCTCGAACAGACCGCGCAGCCGTTCCTCGACGCGGTCGAGCATCTTCGCGCGCTGGAGCTGCGGCGGCACCGAGCCGGGCGGCACTTGGCGCGGCGGTGAATGGTGTCGTTTCGTCATGTGGTGCCTCTGCCTCCCTGGACCGGTCGCGGCCTTCGACCGCCCCTGACGAGCGGTGGCTCCGCTCTGTCGTGGCGGAGGGTGACCGGTCGGAAGGCTGCCCAGCCCGGCCCGGCGGAAGCGCCGGTTTCCTGCCAACCGGGGAGCCCGTCGCGCACCGGGGGTGACGGTCGGCGCGGCCCTCGCGTGCCGTCTGTACAGGGCGCGCCGAGGGCTGTTACATCGAGGGCGGGCCACGGGAATCCGGCTTTTTCGGAGGCAACCATGCGCAGGATCGCGATCGTCGGCGCGGGCCAGGCGGGCTTGCAGCTGGCCCTGGGGCTGCGGGAGCGGGGCTACGACGTGACCGTCGTCGCCGCCCGGACGCCCCAGGAGGTCCGGGCCGGGCGGGTGCTGTCCACCCAGCTGATGTACGGTCCGGCGCTCGCCCTGGAGCGACGGGCGGGGCTGAATCTGTGGGACCAGCAGACCCCGCCGATCGACGGCGTGGTCATCAGCCCCGTCGACCCGCCCGGCGCCCGGATGCCGGAACGGGCCGTGGGCGCCCGGCTGGACGCCCCCGCCCAGTCCGTCGACCAGCGGGTGAAGACCGCGCGGTGGCTGGAGTTGTTCGAGGAGCGCGGGGGGCGGGTGGAGTACCGGCCGGTCGCCGCCGAGGAGCTGTCCGAGCTGGCCTCCGGATACGAGCTGACGCTGCTGGCCACGGGGCACGGCCCGTTGGGCGAGGTCTTCGGTCGGGACGAGCGGCACAGCCCGTACGAGCGGCCGCAGCGCGTCCTGGCCTGTGTGTACGTCCACGGGGTGCGGCCGGATCCGGAGCTTCCGCCGTCGTTCCTGCGGATGTCGGCGTTCCCGGGGGCCGGGGAGTTCTTCGTGCTGCCCGCGCTCACCGGTTCGGGGCCGTGCGTGATCCTGCTCTGGGAGGGGAATCCGGGCGGGCCGTTCGACTGCTGGCAAAACGTTTCCGGGCCGGGTGCGACGCTGGAGCGCTCCTGGGAACTGCTGCGTTCGTACGCCCCGTGGGAGTACGAGCTGTGCGCGCACGCCGAGCCGACCGATCCGGGGGCGGCCCTCACCGGGAGCCTCACGCCCGTGGTGCGCCACCCCGTCGCGGAGGTCGCCCCCGGCTCGTACGTCCTGGGCATGGCCGACGCGGTGGTCCTCAACGACCCGATCACCGGGCAGGGCTCCAACAACGCGGCGCGCTGCGCGGACCGCTACCTGGCGTCGATCCTCGAGCGGGGCGAGCGGCCCTTCGACCGGGCGTGGATGCACGAGACGTTCGCTACCTGGTGGGAGCACGCCCGGCACACCACGGCGTTCACCAACATGGTGCTGGACGCGGCCCGCCCCCGGCACTTCGAGCATGTGATGGCGGCGGCCGCCCGGCACCCCGCGCTCGCCCACCGCTACGTCAACGGCTTCGCCGACCCGGCCGACTACCAGGACTGGCTGATGGACGCCGACCGGGCCGAGGCGTGCCTGGCCGCGGTGGCGGGCCGGTCCGTGCCACAGCCGTGAGCTAGCCTGGCCGGATGGGCACCACAGGCGCGGCACCGCCGAAGACGGTGGCGGGAAGCGGGACACGGGCACCACGCCGCGCCTCCGCCGGTCAGGGACCGGTCGTCGTCGCGGTGTCGCTCGGCGGCGGTCTCGGGGCCCTGGCCCGGTACGCGGCGGGGCTGCTCTGGCCGACCGCGCCGGCCGTCTTCCCCTGGACGACGCTGCTGATCAACGCGGTGGGCTGCGCCCTGATCGGGGTGCTGCTGGTGACGATCGCCGAGCTCGGCACCCCGCACCGGCTGGCCCGGCCCTTCCTGGGCACGGGGGTCCTGGGCGGTTTCACGACGTTCTCCACCTACGCGGTGGACGTGCAGCGGCTGGTCACGCACGGCCGGACGGCCGAGGGGCTGGCCTATCTGGTGGCGACGCCGCTGCTCGCGCTGGCCTCGGTGTGGGCGGCGGCGACCGCCACACGGCGGCTGTCCGTCCTGCGGAGGGCATGATGAGACTTCAGGGCGGCGCGCTGCGGCTGACCGTGTACGTGGGCGAGTCCGACACCCACGGCCACCGGCCCCTCTACTCCGAGATCGTCCACCGCGCCCATTCGGCGGGCCTGGCCGGGGCGAGCGTCTTCCGGGGCGTCGAGGGGTTCGGCGCGTCCTCAGTCGTCCACACCTCCCGGCTGCTGTCGCTGAGCGAGGACCTGCCGGTGGCGGTGGTGATCGTGGACACGGAGGAGCGGGTACGGGCGTTCGTCGCGGAGCTGGCGGAGCTGGTGACCGAGGGCCTCGTCACCCTCGACCGGGTGGAGGTCGTCTCCTACCGGGGCCGGGACGGGGAGCGGCCCGCGTGAACTGGCTCCTCGTGGTGGCCGGCGCCATGGCCGGTGCTCCGCTGCGCTATCTCACGGACCGTTTCGTCCAGGCCCGCCACGACTCGGTGTTCCCCTGGGGCACGTTCACGGTGAACGTCGTGGGATGTCTGGTGCTGGGCGTGCTGACGGGCGCGGTGGACGAGCCGACGCGGCTGCTGCTGGGCACGGGCCTGTGCGGCGCGCTGACGACGTACTCCACGTTCTCCTACGAGACCCTGCGGCTGGCCGAGGACGGGGCTCGGGGGTACGCGGTGCTCAACGTGGCCGGAAGCGTGGTGTGCGGGCTGGGCGCGGCGTTCGCGGGCGTGGCGCTGGGGCAGGCGCTGACGTAGCCCGCGTCCTCGGTCCTCGTCCGGCCCTCAGTCCTCGTCCGGCCTCAGTCCTCGTCCGGCGCGGCTTCCAGGTGGTCCAGCAGCACCCGCCGCAGTTCGCGGGCCGCACGCGGCGGCGGGGTGTCCTTGCGGTGGGCGACGGCGACGGTCCGCCGCATGCGGTCGCCCTCGAAGGGGGTGACCCGCAGGCCGGAGCGGGCGGCGACCATGCCGGGGACGACGGCCAGGCCCAGCCCGGCCCGGACGAAGCCCAGGACGGCGTCCATCTCGCCGCCCTCGACGGTGAAGGAGGGCTCGAAGCCCTCGGCCCGGCAGGCGGCGATGGTGATCTCGCGCAGGTCGTAGCCGCTGCGGAACATCACCATCGGCAACTCCCGCAGCTCGCCCACCCGCATCCGGCTCCGGCGCGTGGGCGCGGGCCCGTCCGGTGCGGACACCACCACCAGGTCCTCCCGCAGCAGCTCCGTCGTCTCCAGCGCGGGGGCGCCCACGCCGAGGGGGGTGATGATCAGGGCCAGGTCGAGCCCGCCGTCGGCCAGCCGGCGCACCAGATCCCGTGAGCCGCCCTCGTCGACGTGCAGTTCGATGCCGGGGAAGCGGGCGTGGTACGTGCGCAGCACGTCCGGCACCAGGCTCGCGCAGAGGCTCGGCGGGGCGCCGAGCCGGACCCGGCCGCGCCGCAGCCGGGCCACTTCCTGCACCTCGCGGTGGGCGGTCTCGGTGTCGGCGAGGATGCGGCGGGCGAGCGGCAGGAGGGCCTCGCCGGCGTCGGTCAGGGCGATGTTGCCCCGCGCGCGGTGGAAGAGCTCGGCGCCCAGCTCCCGTTCCAGCGCCCTGATCTGCTGGGACAGCGAGGGCTGGGCGACGTGGAGGGCCTCGGCGGCCCGGGTGAAGTGCCGGACCTCGGCGACTGTGGCGAAGTAGCGGAGCTGCTGAAGTTGCACCCCACCAGGGTAGATAGGGAAAGCCTATGGAAACGAGCCCCATCATGTCTTGGACGCATCGAAGTCCGCCGACCTAGCGTCGGCGGCATGGCACTGGCGACCCGGGCGGCGAAACCTCCGTCCCTCATCGGCTCCGTGTGGCGCTCGACCGTCGGCAAGAAGGCGGTCATGGCGGTCACCGGCTTGATCATGCTGGCGTATCTGGTCGCCCATATGCTGGGCAATCTCAAGGTCTTCTTCGGGGCCGGGGAGTTCAACCACTACGCGGCCTGGATCCGCACCATCGGCGAACCGTTCCTCCACCACGAGTGGTTCCTGTGGCTGGCCCGGGTGACGCTGAGCGCCGCGGTCGTCCTCCACGGTGTGGCCGCGTATCAGCTCAGCCGCCGGGACCTCGCGGCCCGCCCAGTGAAGTACCGGGGCCGCGGGCGGGGGCGCGCGAGCTACGCGACCCGCACCATGCGCTGGGGCGGGGTGATCCTCGGCCTGTTCATCGTCTGGCACATCCTCGACCTCACCACCCTCACCGTGAACCCCAACGCCCAGGAGGGGCGGACGTACGAGAACCTCGTCGCCTCCTTCGACCGGTGGTACGTCTCCGCCTTCTACATCGCCGCGATGCTGGCCCTCGGCCTGCACATCCGGCACGGCTTCTGGAGCGCGGCCCAGACGCTGGGCGTGGGCTCGCCCCGCCGCGACCGGCTCCTCAAGGCCCTCGCCAATGGCCTGGCCGCCCTGCTGACCTGCGGATTCATCGTCGTGCCCGTCGGTGTCCTGACAGGAGTCGTGAGCTGACATGAGCGAGATGAGCGAGATGACTGATTACCTCGACTACGCCGTCGGCGCTCCGGTGGCCGACGCGGCGGCCCCGGACGGGCCCATAGCCGAGCGCTGGGACCGCCGCCGCTTCACGGCGAAGCTGGTCAACCCGGCCAACCGCCGCAAGCTCACCGTCATCGTCGTCGGCACCGGCCTGGCGGGCGGCGCGGCGGGCGCCACCCTCGCCGAACAGGGCTACCGCGTGACGCAGTTCTGCTACCAGGACTCCCCGCGCCGCGCCCACTCCATCGCCGCCCAGGGCGGCATCAACGCCGCCAAGAACTACCGCAACGACGGCGACTCCATCCACCGCCTCTTCTACGACACCGTCAAGGGCGGCGACTTCCGCGCCCGCGAGTCCAACGTCCACCGGCTCGCCCAGGTCTCCGTCGAGATCATCGACCAGTGCGTGGCGCAGGGCGTCCCCTTCGCCCGTGAGTACGGGGGCCTGCTGGACACCCGCTCCTTCGGCGGCGTCCAGGTCTCCCGCACCTTCTACGCCCGCGGCCAGACGGGCCAGCAGCTTCTCCTCGGCGCGTACCAGGCGCTGAGCCGCCAGATCGCTGCGGACAACGTCGAGATGCACGCCCGTACCGAGATGCTCGACCTGATCGTCGTCGACGGCCGGGCTCGCGGCATCGTCGCCCGGGACCTGATCACCGGCCGGATCAGCACCCACTTCGCCGACGCCGTGGTCCTCGCCAGCGGCGGCTACGGCAATGTCTTCCACCTCTCCACCAACGCCAAGAACTCCAACGCCACCGCCGTCTGGCGGGCCCACCGGCGCGGCGCCCACTTCGCCAACCCCTGCTTCACCCAGATCCATCCGACCTGCGTCCCGCGCTCCGGCGACCACCAGTCGAAGCTGACGCTGATGAGCGAGTCGCTGCGCAACGACGGCCGCATCTGGGTGCCCAAGGCGAAGGGCGACACGAGGGCGCCCGGGGACATCCCCGAATCCGAGCGCGACTACTACCTGGAACGGATCTATCCCTCCTTCGGCAATCTCGTCCCCCGCGACATCGCCTCCCGCGCCGCGAAGAACGTCTGCGACGAGGGTCGCGGAGTCGGCCCGGGCGGCCAGGGCGTCTACCTCGACTTCGCGGACGCCATCGCGCGGATGGGCCGCGCGGCCGTCGAGACGAAGTACGGCAACCTCTTCGAGATGTACGAGCGGATCACGGCGGAGAACCCCTACGAGGTCCCCATGCGGATCTACCCGGCCATCCACTACACGATGGGCGGACTGTGGGTGGACTACGACCTCCAGACGACCGTGCCCGGCCTCTTCGCCATCGGCGAGGCCAACTTCTCCGACCACGGCGCCAACCGGCTGGGCGCCTCCGCCCTGATGCAGGGCCTAGCCGACGGCTATTTCGTCCTCCCTTCCACCATCAACGACTATCTGGCCCGCCACCCCCACGACGCGATACCGCCGGACCACCCGGCGGTCGTGGAGGCCGTCGACGGCGTGAGCGCCCGGCTGCGCCGGCTGCTCGCGGGCGACGGCGACCGCACGCCCGAGTCCTTCCACCGCGAGCTGGGCGAACTGCTGTGGGACGAGTGCGGCATGGCCCGCACCGACAGCGGACTGCGCAAGGCCCTGGACCGCATCCCGGCGCTCCGCGAGGAGTTCTGGCGGCGGATCAAGGTGCCGGGGACGGGCGAGGAGCTCAACCAGTCGCTGGAGAAGGCCAACCGGATCGTCGACTATCTGGAGCTCGCCGAGCTGATGTGCCTCGACGCCCTCCACCGCACGGAGTCCTGCGGCGGCCACTTCCGGGAGGAGAGCCGGACGGCCGACGGCGAGGCGGCCCGCGACGACGAGGCGTTCTCCTACGTCGCGGCCTGGGAGTTCACGGGGACAGGCAAATCACCTGTTCTCCATAAAGAGCGCCTGATATTCGCGTATGTTCAGCCTACCCAGCGGAGTTACGCGTAACGGGTTCTCCCGCCCTCAGGGCGGGGGCCTCGGCCTGCGCCGAGGCCCGCCGTTACCAGCACCAGCCATCACCAGCAGGGAGGTGACCTCGATGGCTACGTTCCACGCAGGACAGAGGACCGACCGAGCTGTGCTTCCTCAGCAGCCCGCTCTCGAATTCGCGTCAGCAGACACCCCGAGAACAGGGACGAAACGGGTCGCGAACGCCTCACGACACGACGTCGCGCGGCATCCGGCGTGGAACATGTGCGAGGGGAGACGCTCAGTGGCGCACTTACCACCGGGCGCGTCACCCCGGACCGTCCGGTCCGGGAGGCGGGCCGTAAGGCCCAACCGGCCGTATTCGTCCTCGACAAACACGGCGCACCATTGCAACCCACCACTCCTGCCAGGGCCCGTAAGCTCCTCAAACAGGGACGGGCTGCGGTACACCGACATACGCCATTCGTCATCCGCATGAAAGACCGTACCGTCACTCAGTCTTCGGTGCATGGTGTCGAGTTGGGAATCGACCCCGGCTCCCAATACACAGGATTCGCTGTCTTCGCCACCACACGCACGGAGGCAGGGGCCACTCGCCGTGGCCTATATGCGATCGAACTTGCTCACCGCGGAAACCAGATCCGTGACAAGCTGGCCCGACGCGCGGCTTACCGACGCGGCCGTCGCACTCGAAACCTACGCTACCGCACGCCTCGGTTCCTGAACCGCCGACGCCCGAAAGGCTGGCTGGCACCGTCACTCAAGCACCGCTTGGACACCGTCCTCTCCTGGGCGAACCGACTTGCCCGCTGGGCTCCGATATCCAAAGTGCATATCGAGAACACCTCATTCGACACCCATGCTCTCAGCGTGGGAAGGCCACTGGAATCAACTGATTACCAGAAAGGCAGTCTTTACTACTGCGAGGCTCGCGAGTATCTCTCAGTAAAGTGGGGTCGAGCCTGCGCTTACTGCGGCGTTCGTGCCGTGCGACTGAATATCGATCACATCCACCCACGATCAAGGGGTGGGGCCGATCGCGTTTCCAACCTCGTCCTTTGCTGCGTCCCCTGCAATCAGGCCAAGAGCAATCGCCCCGTGGAGGAGTTCCTGGCGCATAACCCCCCAGCATTGCGCCGGGTGCTTTCCCAGGTCAAGGCCCCGCTCCGGGACGCCGCTGCCGTCAATGCCACCCGCTGGGCGATACAACAAACACTCGCCACAGCATTTCCCGTCGTGTGCAGTGCTTCTGGTGGTCGCACCAAGTGGAACCGGCAACGCCTCGGCCTTCCGAAGACTCACACCCTCGATGCCTTGTGCGTTGGCTCGCTGGACGAGCTGAGTCAATACCCGGCCGTCTTCCTGTCCGTCACAGCAACCGGGCGTGGAACCTACGCACGCACCAGTGCCGACAAGTACGGCTTCCCCCGCCTGTACCGTCCGCGGACCAAACTCGTTCACGGTTACGCGACCGGGGACCTGGCCCAAGCGGTGGTTCCTTCCGGCAAGAAAGCCGGCACACACGTCGGCCGCATCTCAGTGCGCACCCGAGGCAACTTCAACATCCGCACCTCTCAAGGTCTCCTTCAAGGGATCCGACACACGTACTTCCACCTGCTACAGCGAGCTGACGGATACGGCTACACGGCCCGCCCGGAGGGAGCACCGTCCTCTCCGCCTGAGGCCGCGAGGACCGACCAAAGGAGACTCCGATGAACCTCACCCTGTGCATCTGGCGCCAGCGCTCCCCCGAGGACGCCGGGGGCATGACCACCTACGAGGTCAGTGGCATCAGCGAGGACATGTCCTTCCTGGAGATGCTCGACCACCTCAACGAGGAGCTGATCCTCGCCGGCGACGAGCCCGTGGCCTTCGACCACGACTGCCGCGAGGGCATCTGCGGCGCCTGTGGCATGGTCATCAACGGCCGGGCCCACGGCCCGGAGCGCACCACCACCTGTCAGCTCCATATGCGGCACTTCTCCGACGGCGACACCATCGACATCGAGCCCTGGCGGGCCGCCGCCTTCCCCGTCGTCAAGGACCTGGTCGTCGACCGCTCGGCCTTCGACCGGGTGATCGGCGCCGGCGGCTATGTCTCCGTGCCCACCGGCTCCGCGCCCGAGGCCCACGCCACACCCGTACCGAAGCCGGTGGCCGACCTGGCCTTCGAACATGCCGAGTGCATCGGCTGCGGCGCCTGTGTGGCCGCCTGCCCCAACGGCTCGGCGATGCTCTTCACGTCCGCGAAGGTGGTCCACCTGAACGTCCTGCCGCAGGGCGCGCCGGAGCGCGAGTCCCGGGTGCTGGACATGGTGGGCGCCATGGACGACCAGGGCTTCGGCGGCTGCACGAACACCGGCGAGTGCGCCACGGCCTGCCCCAAGGGCATCCCCCTCCAGTCGATCGCGACGATGAACCGCGAGTACCTGCGGGCCACCCTCAAGGGCGCCGGACGACGCCGCTGAGCCGGCCCCCACCGACACCGGCGCAGGCGCCGGGTCACCCCTCCCCCAGGTCGGCGTTGACGATCGCCCGGAGGGCGGCGAGGTGGGCGCGGTAGGCGTCGCGGCCGTCCTTGGTCAGGCGCAGCCAGACGCGCTGCCGGGTGTCGCGCACGGCCCGCCGCTGCTCGACGTACCCCGCGTCGGTCAGCACCGTCACATGCTTGCTGAGCACGGACGGGCTCACGCCCAGCGTCTCGCGGACGGTCGCGAACTCGATCTCCTCGACGGCGTCGAGCGCGGCACAGATCCGGAGCCGGTTCGGCGCATGGATCGTCTCGTTGAAGCCGTCTTCGGGGTCGGTCACGACGCTGCTATGCCCTTCTTACGGGTTTTGCTGTCCAGGGCCAGGATGCCCCCTGCGGCCAGCAGACCCGCCGGGACCCATATCCACGGCATGCCCTGGTGATCGTCCAGATACAGCGCCACCATATAGAGCCCGAAGGCGAGGACGGCGGCACCGAACATGCTCCGCTTCATGCCCGGGTTCACTCGGTGCCGGACGCCGCTGGAGCGGAAGTGCAGCGCCAGGACGGCCAGCATGATCACGTACATCAGGGCGAGGCCCACGAAGTCCCATGGCTCGGGCAGGAGATGGGACAGATACACCCCGGCCACACACAGGGAGAGTTTCACATCGAACGCCCGGCCGGGGGTGAGGGACGCGACCGCCACCTGCGCCTGCTCCGCCAGGGCCAGGGCCTCGGCGGCGCCTTCCCGGGACGGCATGGACGGCCGGGACGACCGCGAGTTCTCGTCAGTTGCCATGTCGGAAAGTCAAGCACACGGTTTCCGGGTCGGCAACTCTCGACTTTCCGCTGTGGAAAACCCGGATTCCGGGCGCCGCCGAATCATCCGATCGTGCGGTTTTCCGCCGATACCCCCGTAAAGTTCCCCGCATCCGCCCTACGCTGGCGACCGTGGCGCGCGACCCGTACGTCATCGAGATGGACCGCATGCTCGCCTTCGCCGACGCCGTGACCGCCATCGCGATCACGCTGCTGGCCCTGGAGATCCACGTGCCGGAAGGCCTGCCCGACGCGGAGGTGGGCCAGGCGTTCGGCCACCTGCTGCCGAAGGTCCTGGCGTACCTCGTCGGCTTCGTGCTCGTCGGGGCGATCTGGCTCGGTCACCACAAGCTCTTCCGGCTGATGGCCACCCTCGACCGGGCCATGGTCCGGCTGGAGTTCGCCCTGCTGGCCGTCATCGCCTTCCTGCCCTTCACCGCCCGGCTGATGAGCGAACACGGCGGCGCGCCCGTGGCCATGGCCGTCTACACGGGCGCCATCGGCCTGGAGGCCGCGCTGCTGGCCGTCATGGCGCTGCGGCTGCGCGCCCCCGGCCCGCTCCGCAGGCCGGAGGTCACCCGTCAGCAGGTCGCCCGGGAGGTGTTCGACAACGCGTCGATCGCCACCATCGCCCTCGTCGCCCTCCTGATCGCCCTGGCCGCCCCCCTGGTGGCCGTCTGGTGGTGGGTGCTGATCTGGCCGGTGCGCGGCCTGCCGCGCTACTGGCCGTGGCTGCGCGCCAGACTCTGACGGGCCCCTCAGCGCCCCCCCGTCAGCCCCCGCCAGCCCCTGCCATCGCCCCATCACCCGTCACCCCGTCACCCCGGGTGCGCCCCCACCGTGTCGCGGATCTGGCTCCCCAGTCCCGAGTCGCCCTCGCGGGCGCAGTGCGCCCCGCAGAAGAAGCGGCCCGCGACCTCGACGCCGTGGCCGATGATGCGGGACTCGCAGTGCTCGCACCTGGGCGCGAGCTTGTTGATCGCGCACTCGAAGCTGTCGAAGGTATAGGTGTCGCCGGTGATGGTCTTGACCTCGAAGGCCAGCCAGTAGTCGTTGCCACATGTGTTGCACTGGGCCATGGCGTGCTCCGTCTCGATGCGGGGGTACGGGAGGTACGCCTCGCATGATCTCCGCGAGGACCACCCCCCACCGTCAACACAAACAACCCATTCACCCGAAGGTGGTGCCGCGTGCGGCTGTGTGCACGCCGCCCGACCCTCGGCCCGTCAGTTCGCCAGCAACTGCGTGGCCGCCAGCCGCCCGTACAGCTCGTCGCTCGCCAGCAGCTTGGCATGGGTGCCCACGGCGCGGATGCGGCCCGCCTCCATGACCACGATCCGGTCCGCGCCGGTCACCGTGGACAGCCGGTGGGCGACGACCAGCACCGTCATCGTCCGGGCCGCGTCGGCGACGGTGCCCCGCAGGGCCGCCTCGTTGGCCGCGTCCAGTTGCGAGGTGGCCTCGTCCAGGAGCAGCAGCCGCGGGCTGCGCAGCAACGCGCGGGCGATCGCGACACGTTGGCGCTCGCCGCCGGAGAGCATGCTGCCCCGGTGGCCGACGGTCGTGTCGAGCCCTTCCGGCAGCCGGTCGGCCAGGTCGTCGAGGCGGGCCCGGCGCAGGACCTCCCGGAGCTGCCCGTCGGTGGCGTGCGGGACGCCCAGGAGGAGGTTCTCCCGCAGCGTTCCGGCGAGGACGGGCGCGTCCTGCTCGACGTAGCCGATCGCGGCGCGCAGCGCGGACAGGGGCCAGTGGCGGACGTCCCGGCCGTCCAGCAGGACGCGGCCGCTGTCCGGTTCGTAGAACCGCTCGATGAGGGAGAAGACGGTGGTCTTGCCCGCGCCGGACGGGCCGACGAAGGCGGTCAGCCCCCGGGCGGGCACCGTGAAGGAGATGCGGCGGTGCACGGCGGGCAGCCCGGGCCGGTAGCCGAAGCGCACCCGGTCGAAGGCGACCGACGCGGGGCGGGGGCCGCATCCGGCGTCCGCCGCCGGCTCCGGCCCGGCGCCGGGGTCCTCGACCGCCATCTCCTCGGCCTCCCGGATCCGCAGGGCGGCCGCCGCCCCCACCTGGAACTGGCCGGCGGCGCCCACGAGCTGGTTGATGCGGGGGGCGAGCGAGAAGAGGTAGAGCAGGAAGGCGACGAGCGTGGAGACGTCGATCGCCCCGGAGGCGACGCGCACGCCGCCCACGCCCAGCACCACCAGGAAGGAGACCTGCACGGACACCTGGGAGACGGTGTCCGAGACGGCCTCCCAGGAGGCGGCGCGCGTTCCCATGCGGCGGGCCCGCTCGGCGGCCTCGTGCAGGCGGGCGATCTCGCACTGCTCGGCCCCGGACGCCTTGACCGTGCGGAAGGCGCCGAAGGCGCGTTCCAGGGCGGCGCCCATGCCGCCGACGGCCTCCTGGGTCTGCCGGGTGGCGCGGCCGATGCGGGGGATCACCAGGCCGCTGCTCAGGCTGATGAACGCGATCACCGCGAGGGTCACGCCGAGCAGCACCAGGTCCAGCACCCCCATCATCACGACGGTGACGAGGGTGATGACGGTGCCGGTCAGGGCCGCGGCCATCGCCTGTGTGGCCACCTGACGCAGCAGCGTCGTATCGGCGGTGACCCGGGATATCAGATCGCCGGGTTCATGGCGCTCGGCTACGGGGACCCGCAGCCTGAGCAGCCGGTCGGCGAGCCCGCGCCGGGCGGTGCACACGAGCCGTTCGGCCGCCCGTTCCAGCACGAGGTGGCCGAGGGCGACGAGCACCGCGCCCAGCAGGACGAGCACACCGAGGGCGATCACCTCCGTGGTGGCCGTCCGGTCCCGTTCGAGGTCGTTCACCAGGCGTTCGGCGGCCAGCGGCTGGGCCAGGCCCAGGGCGCCGCCGGCGAGCCCCAGCAGCGCGCCGCCGAGGATGGCGGGGCGCTGCGGCCGGAGGTACCGGGCCAGGGCCCGGCGGCCCGCGCCCCGCGGCCGCGCCGCGCGCTCCGCGTCCCCGGTCCCCCGCCCGGTCTCCCGCGCTTCCGCCGCCGCGTTCACGGTCTCCATGACACTCACTCCACGGTGAAGAAGCGCTGGAAGTAGTCGGCCGGTGCGCCCTCGCCCACCAGGACCGACTCCGCCTCCACCCACGCGTGTGCCGCGAAGGGCGGCCGGGAGCGGACTCCCACGCACCACACGGCCCACTGGCCACGCATCCGGCACAGCAGCACCGTGGCGAGGGACCGTGGGAGACAGCCTTTCTGCCCCCCGCTGGCGAGGCTGACGGCGAGGACGGCGTCCCTGGCGCCGGTCGCCTCGGCGAGGCTCGCGGGCCGGGCCCCGCGCCGGAGCACGCGCAGGACCGCGCGGATGCGCCCGGGCGGCTGGGTGGCCAGCAGATGGGCGAGGGCTACGGCGGCGCGGGCGGCCCAGCGGGTGGCGAGGGGGACGGCGCCCGGCCGGTACGGAACCGCCTCCGGGGTCGTCATGGCCGGGTCCCGGACAGCAGCCTGGCCGACCGCAGTTCGCCGTAGACGCGCTCGACGTCGCGTGCCGCCTCGCCGGGATCCACGTCGTAGCGCGCGGCCAGCGCGTGGGCGGCCTGCCCCCTGGACTCCCCGTCGAGGAGCGTCCGCAGGACGAGCGCGGCGGTGGGGTTGAGGGTCCAGTACTCGCCAGTGGTCTGATCCAGCAGGGCGATGCCGTAGTCGGTCTCGGTCATCACCACTCCGGAGCGGAGTCGGAGCGACATTTTCCACCTTTCCGGTCGGTTCCGTTCCAGCGGTTCGCGACGTCAGCGGTTTCGCGATGCCGCGCTTCTCGCGACGTCAGCGGCTCATCGATTCCCGGGAGCGCAGCCACACCTCGCAGGCCACGGTGGTGTGCAACAGGCTGCTCTCGACCTCCACTTCGAGCGGGCGCAGGCACCAGTCCCGCAGCGCGCCCGCGTCGATCAGGCCCAGCCGCGCGAGGCGGGAGTCCTCGCACAGGTCCAGCAGCCGGGCGCGGTGCTCCCGCAGGCCCGTCTCCTCCTCCAGGGAGGCGTTGGCCTTGGTGGCCCGGGTGCGGCTGACCTCGGGGACGACGCCGCGGGTGGCCTCGACGATCAGCGGCTTGTAGCGCCAGGGGGTGATCCGCTCCTGCGGCCGTACCGACAGGCCCGCCTCGACGACGCGGTCGTCGTAGTACGGGGCCGAGCAGACGACGCCCAGCGGGCCGGCCAACTGCCCCACGTGCCGGGCGAACCGGGAGATGCACTCCATGGTCGCCAGCTCGCGGTGCGCGCCGTGGTCCCGGGCCAGGGGTGCCGCGGTGCGGGCCGCCGCGAGGATCTGGCGGCGTACGGACGCGACCGCGTCCGGAGTCGCCCAGTGGGGCATCCGGGGCCGCTCGGACCAGTCCAGCACCGGCGCGTTCGACGGCGCGGGCGGCTCGGTGAGGTCCGCGGCGACCCGCGTCAGCCAGGACCGGTAGGAACGGCGGTCGAGGAGCTGGCGGAGCACGAGCCCCCGGGGCCAGCGGTACTTGGCGCGGTAACCGCGCAGGTGGCGCAGCGCGACGCGCGGGTGGGTGCGGGCGAGGGCGTGGAGGCGGGCGGAGGCGCCGCTGAGCACCTCGTCCCCGCCGATGCCGGTGAGGTGGAGGGCCGAGCCGCGCTCGGCGGCCAGCCGCACGATGCTCATACGGCGGCTGTGGTCGACCGTCATGAGGGAGGGGGCGTCGAGGAGCTGGTCGAAGGTGCCGAGGCCGTCGAAGGTCAGGGGCACCTCCCCGGCCGGGATCTCGTGGTGCTCGACGGTGCCCAGGGCGTCGACGGTGCGGCGCGCCCAGTGGGTGTCGTCGCCGAGGGGGTCGCGGAGTGCGGCCGTATAGGCGACGATCTTGGCGTCGCCGCGTGCGGCCAGGCAGCAGACCGCGGTGGAGTCCAGGCCGCCGAGGTCGCACGTCACCAGGGAACGGCCGCGGGTGCGGACGTCGACGGCGGCGCCCAGCGCCGCCGCGAGGCGCGCGGCGCCCTCGCCCAGCGGGACGTCCGGCTCCGGCGGTGTCCACCAGCGCCCGATGCGGGCGGGGCCCTCGGGGCCGAGGGTGAGGTGGTGGTCCCCGGGCAGGGCTTCGACTCCGTGCCAGACCGGCCGGGAGTTCAGGGGGTACAGGAGGCCCATCGCGAGCAACTGGACGGCCAGGCGGTCCTCGTCGAGGCCGGCGTCGAGCAGGTCGGCCAGCACGTCCGCGCGGTCCGCCGCGACGGCGTCCGGGCCCGTACGGGCGTGGAAGACGCGCCGTACGCCGACGACGCCGCCCCGGATCCGGACGCGTCCGCCGGCGTCCCGGGCCAGCAGGTGGAAGCTTCCCGGCCAGGCGGCGGCGAACCGGCCGAGCGCGTCGAGGGTCCCGGCCGTCCGGACGGCCCCGGCGGCCCGTGCGGCCTCGGCACCGGACACCGCGTGCTCGCCCAGGACCGCCACCCGGGCGTCCCCGGCCTCGCCCAGGGTGAACGCTTCCGGGTCCCAGCGGCCCAGGAGCCACGGCCGGCCGGAAGGGTGGGGCACGCTCTGGACCGCGTGGGGGCGGGCCCGCGCGGCGATCTCCGTGACCGCCTCGGCGGCGGTGTCGGGCAGGACGAGGAACCAGGTGGGCAGGGCGGACAGGGACGAGGAACGGTCCATGCGCAAACACCTCCGGCCGTCGATCCGGGCGGCATTCTCGGCATCGCTTCGCGGAAAACGGATGGAAATCGGGGGGTGAACGGCCCATGGCCCTCACCCCCCGATTCCGGGGGCCTCCCGCTCGTCACCGGTCATTCTTCAGTGGACTCGACCAGTGAAAAAACGGGCCCCTTCCGGCCGTCTCAGACGAGGTTGTGACCGCCGAGAACGTCCTTCGCGGTCTTGCTGGCCAGGCCCGTCACCTTGCGGAAGCCGCCGGCCTTGGCGATGGTGGGACGCTCGTACGTCATGGCGTTCTCCTTCTTCGCGATGCGAACGATGAACCGCAGGTCACCTGCTCACGGCCGGGGGGAGCGCCCCCTCGCCCCCGCGCACACCACTGCTCGTAAGGGCAGGGGGCGACGCCTCCCGGATCTTTCGATCCCGGCCGCACGAAGAGAGTAAATATGACGAACACATCATCACAATGCTCTGGCTCTGCCGTTGGTGGTGAAATGCGGGCGCCCTATCGCGACGCGCGCCCGGGGAACTCCCGGGCGCGCTGCGACATTTACCGCGACGCGAAAATCAGCGGTCAGTCATCCTCATAATTCAACCATCAACATGTGGTGGAACGAGCGGAATTCACCGCGCCCCGAACACCTGGGTCCAGCGCGGACCGCCCGGCGCCTTGTTGATGCCGACGCCGATCTCCTTGAAGGAGCAGTTGAGGATGTTCTTGCGGTGGCCGTCGCTGTGCATCCACGAGTCCATGACCGACGCCGCGTCCTGCTGCCCGTAGGCGATGTTCTCGCCGTAGGTGCTCCAGTTGTAGCCCGCCGCGGTGATGCGGTCGCCCGGGCCCTTGCCGTCGGGGTTGGTGTGGTTGAAGAAGTTCCGGGCCGCCATGTCGTCGGAGTGACCCTGGGCGGCCGCGTCCAGGAGGCTGTTGGAGGTCAGGGCCGAGCAGCCCACCTTCGCGCGCTCCGCGTTGACCAGCGCCACCACCTGCGCGGCCATGGAACCGTCGCCGCCGGAGGACGGCGGCTTGGGCGCCCGGGTGCGGGCCGGGGCGGCCGTGCGCTCGGGGGCGGATTCGTCCGCGTGGGACGCCGAGGACTTCGCCGACGGCGAGGGGCTCGCCGAACCGCTCGGCGAGGCGCTCGCCGAGGCCGACGCGGACGCCGAGGCGCTCGGCGAGGCGGAGAGCGACGGCGTGGGCTTGATGGGCATGGGTTCGCGGGCGTTCAGCTGCTTCAGGTCGCCGGACGCGTCCACGGCCTGCGTCTTGACGGTCGTGGCGGGCGAGTCCTCCATGAGGTAGCCGCCGCCCAGCACGCCGCCGGCGATCAGGGCGAGCGCGCCCGCGCCCATCACGGCGTTGCGGCCCGTACGCGACCGCCCGCCGCCCGCGCGGTGCCCGCCGGACCGGCCGGCGGAACGGTGCCCGCCGCCCCGCTGACCACCGGCACGGCGGGCAGCCGCCCGGCCACCGTGCGGGGCGGTCGGCGCGGCGGCCGGGTGCGCCGCCGACGCGAAGCCCACGGGCTCGCCCGGCACCACGGCACCGCCGCCCCACCAGCCCAGCAGCGCGCCGCCGACCGGCACCAGACCGAGGCCGACCAGCAGGCCCTCGGCCGGGACCAGCGTCGACAGGGCGCCCGTGCAGCGGCCGCAGGCGCGCACGTGCCGGGCGACGCGCTTGCGCCACAGCGCGGACGGAACGCCGTCCCACGTGGCGACGACCTCGCCGAGCCGCTCGCAGCGCGGGTACGCGGCGAGCGCCTGGACGACGCCGCGGGCGACGTCCAGCTGCGCCTTCGTCCGCTGTATTCGGACGGCGGTGTGCTGCGGGGTCAGCCCGAGCGCGGCGACGACCTCGGCGCGCTTCAGCTCGCCGGCGGCCTCCAGCCACCACAGGGACAGGACCTCCTGCTCCCCCTCGTCCAGCCAGCGCGTGGCCTCGGCGGCCTCCTTGCGCTGGCCCTCCAGGCCCAGCCGGACGATGGTCAGGTCGACGAAGTCGGCCTTCGGGTCCGGCACTTCGCCGACCACTTCCTGCAGACCACTGACGGGAGCCTCGGGGCGCTCCTCCCGGCAGTGGCTGCGTATCTGGTTCATGGTGATGGCGACGAGCCAGGACCGGAAGCTCGCGGCGTCGCGCAGCCCGTCCAGGCCGTTGATCACGCGGAGCATGGTCTCCTGGACCACGTCGTCGACGTCCGCGTGGCCGTTCAGGGCCCGGCCGACGATGTTGTAGACGAGTGGCAGGTGGGTTGCGACGAGCTCGTCCTGTGCCGCCGTGTCCCCGGCACGCGCCGCCTCGATCACGGCCACGCTCACACTCTTCACGCCCGCACCTCTTTCCGCACCCGCCACGAATGGCGCTCGATCCGACACCTAGGAGACCGGGCGCCGATCGGCAGATAACAAAAAAGTTGGGTGCGAATGTACGACAGGTGGTTCAGGCGGATGTCTGGATCAAGAACTCACGAACGATCCCCGGAGCCGCATATTCCGCAAACTGGACGGCCTCCGTCGCCGACATGTCCCGTATGCGGTATCCGCCCTCCCCGGCGGCGACGATCGCAGTGACAGTGACCACATCCGCCCGGCTCGCAAAGGGCGTATCGGTAAATGTCCATCCCTGTACGGAACTCCGCTCGAGGGCCACCGTCTCCCGTCCGAACGTCCCGGACCGTACGACCAGATGGCGCCCCCGCACCGCGTACCCCAGCGCCCGGTAGGCGTCGCGCGCCAGCGCGCACACCATCGGCGAGGCCACCGCCACCCACCCCGCCGCGCACCACAGCAGCACCGGCAGCTCCAGCAGCCACCCCAGCGCGACGAGCACCAACGCCACCGGCAGGACGCCCCACCCCAGCGCCCACACCAGCCGCCGCCGCAACGCGACCCTCGGGGCGGGACGCAGAGCCCCCGCCTCGAGCACCCCGTCCGTCCCGAGCACCTCTGCGCACACCCGGAGCGCCTCTGCCCGGGGCGCCGGAGGGAGTGCGACGCTCCGCTTGCGGTTGCGCTCCCGGTCGCCCAGGCCGCCCGCCACGGCCCGTACGGACGCCCCGCCACCCGCGCGCAGCAGCAGCGGTTCCCGCAGCGCGACCCCGCACAAACGGTCCGCGTCGATGGAGACGACCGATGTCGCGAACAGCCCGCGCCGGACGTCGAGACCGCCCGAAGGCGTGCGCTCCAGCCGGTACCGCCACCAGGTCGCGGCGTGGACCGCCAGCGCCCCCGCCACGCCCAGCAGGGTCACGGCCGCCAGGCCGAGCAGCGCGGCGAGCCACGGCGCGCCGGCGCCGTAACCGGCCCACAGACGGCGGACGATCCCGATCCGCCAGGGCTTGACGCCGAAGGCGTTGAGCACGCGCCAGGTCGTGCCGCCCGCCACGAGGACGCCTCCCCAGACCCAGAACGTCAGCGGGGCGTACCGCAGCCAGCCCGCCCTTCCGACAGCGAGAATCCCGGCGCCACGCCCGCCCTCGGTGCGGGAGGCCGCTGTCTCGGCGGCCGAAGCGGCCACCGCCCCCTCGATTCCGGCCCGCAGCCGCCGGGCCTCCGGCTCCGACACCCCCGTGATCCGTACGGCCTCGGCGTCCGGCCCCATGCCGACGACCACCACGGCCAGCCCGTACCGCCGCAGCAGCGGCCCGCGGCGCAGTGCGACGGACTCCACGCGGTCCAGCGGCACGATCCGGCGCCGCCGCCCGTACCAGCCGGAGACCGCGTAGAGCGCCGACTCCCCCAGCTCCCACCCGTGCGTCCGGCACCGCCGCGCCGGCATGACCACCGCGTACGCCACGGCGGGTGCCACGAGCACCGCCGTCACCAGTGGCACCAGCCATGACGCGGCGCCGGGAAAGAAGAGGAAGCAGAGGGTGAGCAGCGTGGCGGCGGCCAGCGCCGCCGGCCCGCTCACGGTGAGCAGCGCACGGGCCGTCCACCAGGCGCGCGCCCGCGGGTCCACGGGATGGCGCGGCGCCCTGAGCCGCACCACGCACGACGAACCCTTTTCCAAGTCAATCGTATTGCCAAACACAGGGCGCTAAGCTATCGCAATACAACTGACCTGTAAACGAGAACCGTCGAACGAGAGGGACCGCTCCCCGTGCCCAAGCGCGTCGACCACGACGAACGCCGCCACCGCATCGCCGAGGCCCTGTGGCGGATCGCGTCCGAGCGCGGGCTGGACGGCGCGAGCCTGCGTGACGTGGCGGCGGAGGCGGGCATCTCGCTGGGGCAGCTCCAGCACTACTTCCGCACCAAGGACGACATGCTCGTCTTCGCCCTCGGCCACATCAGCGAGCTGGCCGCGCGGCGGATCGGCGCCCGCGTCGGCTCCCTGGCCGGAGACCCCTCCCCCCGGACGCTGCTGCGCGAGACGCTCGCGGAGATGCTGCCGCTGGACGACAAGAGCCGCACCGGTCAGCTGGTGCAGATCGCCTACTTCGTCCGCGCCGTCCACGACGAGCGGCTGCGCCGGCACGCCAAGGAGGGCATCCCGGCGCTGCGGGAGTTCTTCGCCGCGCAGATCCGGCGCGCGATGGAAGGGGGCGACATCGCCGCCGACCGCGACCCGGACACCGAGGCGATGCTGCTGATCTCCCTCGTGGACGGCCTGACCGGCTACGTCCTGCTCGACGTGCTGCCGGGCGAGGAGGCGATGCGGCTGGTGGACGCGCACCTGGACCGGCTGTTCACCTGAATTCGCCTAAAGAAGCGGGCTCAGCGGCGCGCCGCCCTGTTGCGTCCCCGCTGCCCCGGCGCGAGCGCCTCGGCCAGTTCGTCGAGCGCCTCCACCATCAGCTCCGAGCCCCGCACGGCCACCCCTTCGTCGCCGACCCGCGCGACCCAGGCGGCCAGTGCCACGTGCGGCCCGGACCAGTCCGGGCGCCGCCGCTCCCGTACCGCCGTCACGGCGTCCGGCAGCGCGGCGCGCAGGGCAGCCGCGAACTCGTCGGCCCCGGGGTCCGGTTCGGCGTCCGGGCCCGGCAGGTGGGCCTCCATCAGCATCGCCGCCCGCCCCAGCGTGGCCAGCGCCGACTCGGCCGACCGTTCGGCAGCGCGCGAGATGCCCCGGTGGCGCACGGGCTCCTGCTGCGCGCGGGCGGCCGCCTCCTCCCACTCCAGCCGCGCCGCCCGCGCGTCCAGCAGCGCTTCTCGGACCCGCCGCTTCCGGTTCTCCGGCCGGGCGTGGGCGTCGAGGACCGCCAGCGCGTAGTCGCCGTTGGTGCGGAGCCAGTCGGCCAGCCGGTCGCGCAGCCGGGGCGTCTCCCAGGTGGGCCACAGCGCGTAGGCGGCCAGCGCCAGCACCCCGCCCAGCAGCGTCAGCGCCAGCCTGGCCTGCACGGTCTGCGACCAGCCCTCCCCCGCGATGCCGAGCAGGAAGACGATGTACGCGCCGATGCACGCGGACACCACGATGTAGCCCGTCCGCATCAGCAGGTACAGCAGCCCCACGCTCACCACGGCCAGCGCCGCACAGACCGGGGGGCCGGGGTGGGTGAGCGCCATGATGCCCGCGCCCGCCCAGACGCCGACGAGCGTGCCCACGAAGCGGGCCACGCCGCGCTGGTAGGTCTGGGCGAAGTCGGGCCGCATCACCATCACCGAGGTCATCGGCACCCAGTAGCCGTGGCCCAGCGGCAGCACCGTGCCGAGCAGATAGCCCGCACAGGCCACCGTCGTCACCCGCACCGCGTGCCGGCCGACCGGCGAGGACCAGCGCGCCTCGCGCCGCAGCGCCCGCCAGGCCACGGGGACGAGCCCGGCCACGGTGGGCCGCAACAGATGCCGCCGCTCCGCCCCCGCCGTCGGCCGGGTGGCGCGCAGGGGCTCGTCGCCGGCCTCCACGACATCGGCCAGCAGCGCCATCAGCCGCAGCGCCGAGCGGCGGGCGGCGCCGTCGAGGCGCGGCCCGGACTCGGGCACCTCCAGGGTGGCCATCACCTCGGGCGTCACCCGCACGGGCCGGCCCCGCCGGATGGCGCGCGCGACGGCGTCGAGGACGTCGGCGGCGGCACCCAGCAGCTCCCGGGCCCGGTCCCGCCCGGGGCCCTCCGGGGGCGCGCCCACGACGGGGTCGGCGAGGGAGGCGAGCACCGGCCGGATCCGCTCGGCGACCCCGCGCGCGCCGCCCAGCTGCCGCGGTCTGCTGCGGGCCTGGCGCGGGGTCAGCTCGGCGGCGCTGCGGGCGTGCATCAGCGGCTGCGGGTCGAAGTGGGCGACCGGGTCGTGGCGCAGCCGGCGCGCGTAGTCCGCCTCGGCGGCCAGCGCGTCCGCGAGGGCGTCGCGCTGGCGGCCCCAGGGGCGGATGGGGAAGACGACGATGAGCGCTGCCTGCACCAGGCCGCCCACGAGGATCAGCGCCGCGTGCTCGGCCGCCCCGGCGACGGAGGTGGGCAGGGTGACGGTGACGAGCATGACCGCGATCGTCTGCGTGGCGACGAACCCCGTCACCGGGCCGACGGCCCAGGCCATGCCCGACAGCAGGGTCCACACCGCCAGCAGCGCGACGAAGAGGGCGAGGTGGGCGGCGGCGAGGTAGCCGAGGAAAGTGCTGAGGCCCAGCACCCCCGCGACCGCCAGCGCGAGCAGGGGGCGGGGCCGCCAGCTGCGCTGGAAGGTCGCCAGGCCGGAGGCGAAAGCGCCGAACGCGGAGGAGACGGCGAGGGCGGGCGAACCGAAGGCCAGCATCAGGCCGACGACGACCGCCACGCCGCAGGCGCCGCGGACGGCCACGAGCGGTTCCAGGGTGACGCGCTCGATGGTCAGCCCCGCGCGGGCTGTCTTCTTCAGCGCGCTGGCCCAGGTCATGGGGACGAGCTTACGTCCCGTACCGGGACGGATCGGGGCAGGCCGGTGGGCCGGTTTGTGCCCACCCGTTCCGCCCTTGCGGAACGCCTGCCCACAAACCGGCTGCTGCCCTATCCGTGGTGCGGGAAGCCCAGGTCGACGCCGCCGTCCGCCGGGTCCGGCCAGCGGGTGGTGACGACCTTGCCGCGGGTGTAGAAGCGGACTCCATCGTTCCCGTAGATGTGGTGGTCGCCGAAGAGCGAGTGCTTCCAGCCACCGAAGGAGTGGTAGCCCACCGGCACCGGGATGGGCACGTTGACGCCCACCATGCCCGCCTCGACCTCCAGTTGGAAGCGGCGTGCCATGCCTCCGTCGCGGGTGAAGATCGCGGTGCCGTTGCCCCACGGCGAGGCGTTGACGATGGCCAGGCCCTCCTCGTACGTCTCGGCGCGCAGCACGCACAGCACCGGGCCGAAGATCTCGTCGCGGTAGGCGTCGGCGTCGGTCGGCACCTTGTCGAGCAGGGACAGGCCGATCCAGTGGCCGGCCGCGTATTCGACGGAACCCGGACCGCTGAAGCCCGTGCCGTCGAGGACGACCTCCGCGCCCTGGGCCGCGGCGCCCGCCACGTAGGCGGCGACCTTGTCGCGGTGGTCCTTGGTGATCAGCGGGCCCATCTCCGAGGCGGGGTCGTCCCCCGGGCCGATCTTGATCTTCTCGGCGCGTTCACGGATCTTCGCCACCAGCTCGTCCCCGGTGCCGCCGACCGCGACGACCGCCGAGATGGCCATGCAGCGCTCGCCCGCCGAGCCGTAGGCGGCGGAGACGGCGGCGTCCGCGGCGGCGTCGAGGTCGGCGTCGGGCAGCACCAGCATGTGGTTCTTGGCGCCGCCGAGGGCCTGGACGCGCTTGCCGTTGGCGGAGGCGGTGGTGTGGATGTACCGGGCGATGGGCGTGGAGCCGACGAAGGAGACGGCGGCGACGTCCGGGTGCTCCAGGAGCCGGTCGACGGCGACCCGGTCGCCGTTGACGACGTTGAGGACGCCGTCCGGCAGCCCGGCCTCGGCGGCGAGCTCCGCGAGACGGATCGCGGACGAGGGGTCCTTCTCGCTGGGCTTGAGGACGAACGTGTTGCCGCAGGCGATGGCGAGCGGGAACATCCACATCGGCACCATCGCCGGGAAGTTGAACGGCGTGATGCCCGCGACGACACCGAGCGGCTGGCGGATCGCGGAGACGTCCACCCGGCTGGAGACCTGCGTGGACAGCTCGCCCTTGAGCTGCTGGGTGATGCCGCAGGCCAGCTCCACGACCTCCAGGCCGCGCGCGACCTCGCCCAGGGCGTCGGAGTGGACCTTGCCGTGCTCGGCGGTGATCAGCCGGGCGAGTTCCTCGCGGTGGGCGTCGAGCAGGGCGCGGTAGCGGAAGAGCACCGCCGTGCGCTGCGCCAGGGAGGAGCCGCCCCAGGTGCCGTAGGCGGCCTTGGCGGCGGCCACGGCCGCGTCGACCTCCTCGGCGGTGGCGAACGCGACGCGCGTGGTGACGACGCCCGTGGCCGGGTCGGTGACCGGCCCGTACGTGCCCGAGGTGCCCTCGACGGACTTGCCGTCGATCCAGTGGTTGACGGTCTTCATCTCTACTGCGACCTCTCTTGCCTCAAAGGCCTTACGTCAAAGGTAACGACGGCGGGCGGCTGCGTTGCGGTCGTACTCCTCCCGGGCCGACACGGCCGCCGGGCGGGTCGCGGTCTCGGCGACGGGCACATCCCACCACGCCTGGGCGGGGGGCGCCCCGGACACAGTGTCGGCCGTTTCGGTCTCCACGTAGACACATGTGGGCCGGTCGGCGGCGCGTGCCTCCGCCAGCGCGGCGCGCAGCTCGTGGGCGGTGCGGGCACGGAGCACGCTCATGCCGAGTGAGGCGGCGTTGGCCGCCAGGTCGACCGGCAGCGGGGCGCCGGTGTACGTGCCGTCGGGCGCGCGGAAGCGGTAGGCGGTGCCGAAGCGCTCGCCGCCGACGGCCTCCGAGAGGCCGCCGATGGAGGCGTAGCCGTGGTTCTGCACCAGGATCACCTTGACCGGGATGCCCTCCTGCACGGCGGTGACGAGCTCGGTGGGCATCATCAGGTACGTCCCGTCGCCGACCAGCGCCCATACGGGCAGGCCGGGTGCGGCCAGGGCGACGCCGATGGCGCCGGGGATCTCGTAGCCCATGCAGGAGTAGCCGTATTCGAGGTGGTACTGGCGGCGGGAGCGGGTCCGCCACAGCTTGTGGAGGTCGCCGGGGAGGGAGCCCGCCGCGTTGACGATCACGTCCTCGTCGCCGACGACGGAGTCCAGCGCGCCGAGCACCTGCGCCTGGGTGGGCCGGGCGCCGTCGCCCCGGCCGTCGTCCGGGGCGTACGCGCGGGCGACGGTCGTCTCCCACTCGGCCTTCCCGGCGGTGTACGCGCTGGCGTACGCGTCCGGCACGCGGTGTCCCGCGACGGCCTCCGTGAGCGCCTCCAGGCCGCTGCGGGCGTCGGCGACGAGCGGGAGCCCGGCGAGCTTGTGGGCGTCGTACGGGGCGATGTTGAGGTTGACGAAGCGGACGTCCGGGGCGGCGAAGAGGGTCGCGGAGGCGGTGGTGAAGTCGCTGTAGCGGGTGCCGACGCCGATGACGAGGTCCGCGGCGCGGGCGAGGGCGTCGGCGACGGCCGTGCCGGTGTGACCGATGCCGCCGACGTCCGACGGGTGGTCGTGGCGCAGCGAACCCTTGCCCGCCTGGGTGGAGGCGACGGGGACGCCGGTGGCGTCGGCGAACGCGCGCAGCGCGTCCTCGGCCTCGCTGTGGTGGACGCCGCCGCCCGCGATCAGCAACGGCCGGCGGGCGGCCCGTACGGCCCTTGCGGCCGCCGCCAGTTCGGCCGGGTCGGGGGCGGGGCGGCGGACGTGCCAGACGCGGTCGGCGAAGAACTCCTCGGGCCAGTCGTACGCCTCGGCCTGGACGTCCTGGGGCAGGGCGAGGGTGACGGCCCCCGTCTCCACCGGGTCGGCCAGGACGCGCATGGCGGCGAGCGCGGCGGGGATCAGCGCCTCGGGGCGGACGATCCGGTCGAAGTACCGGGAGACGGGGCGCAGGCAGTCGTTGACGGAGACGTCGCCCGCTCCGGGGTGCTCGAGCTGCTGGAGGACGGGGTCGGCGGGGCGGGTGGCGAAGGTGTCGCCGGGCAGGAGCAGCACTGGGACGCGGTTGATCGTGGCGAGGGCCGCGCCGGTGACGAGGTTGGTGGCGCCGGGGCCGATGGAGGTGGTGACGGCGTGGGCGGAGAGCCGGTCGCGGTGGCGGGCGTAGCCGACGGCCGCGTGGACCATGGCCTGTTCGTTGCGGCCCTGGAGGTACGGGAGTTCGTCGCCGGTCTCCAGCAGGGCCTGCCCGATCCCGGCGACGTTGCCGTGGCCGAAGATGCCCCAGCAGGCGGCGACGAGCCGCTGCTGCCGGCCGTCGCGCTCGGTGTACTGGTGGGCGAGGAACGCGACGAGGGCCTGGGCGACGGTGAGGCGTCGGGTCGATCGGGACAGTCGGGTCATCGGTCCCCTCCTGGGCGGTCGTCCGGCCGGCCCGGGCGCTCCGGGCCGTAGAGCGGAAGTCTCGGGTCCACGGGCTGGTCCGGCCAGGTGCCGCGGATCCAGGCGTGGTCGGGGTGGTCGCGAATGAGCCACTCCCGCTCGGGGCCGGGGCCGGCCATCACGTTGAGGTAGTACATGGCGTGGCCGGGCGCGGCGATGGACGGGCCGTGCCAGCCGTCGGGGATCAGCACGGCGTCGCCCGTGCGGACCTCCGTGAGGACGTCCGTCCCGCCGTCGCGGGACGGCGACACCCGCTGATAGCCGAGGCCGGGGGTGCCGCCGGGGCCCTCGGCGATCTCGAAGTAGTAGATCTCCTCCAGCCTGGACTCCCGGCCGGGGAGGTGTTCGTCGTGCTTGTGAGGCGGGTGGGACGACCAATTGCCGCCCGGGGTGAGGACTTCGACGGCGATGAGCCGGTCGCACTCGAAGGTGTCGGCCGCGGCGAAGTTGTTGACCTGCCGGGAGCAGGCGCCCGTGCCGCGCAGCTCGACGGGAACGTTCTCGGCGGGGCCGTAACGGGCGGGGAGCCGGCGCTCGCAGCGCGCCCCGGCGAGGGCGAACCGGCCGCCCGCCGGGGAGGTCAGCGTGACGTGCGCGTCGCGCGGGGCGTAGGCGAAGTCGGTGACGGCGGTGAAGACGCCACCGGGACGGCCGTGGAGTTCGAAGGTCTTCCCCTCCGTCCGGACCGTGCAGCCGCCGCTGAGCGGCAGCATGATCCATTCGCTGTCGCCGGTCTCGAAGGTGTGAGTGCCGTTCGGGGGCAGGGTGAGGACGCGGAGGGAGGAGTGGGACCAGCCGGCGGATTCGGGGGTGATGGTGAGGTCGAGGAAACTCACAGCAGCCCCACCGCCGTGTCCACGGCCGCCGCCACATCCCCGTCCGCCGGATACAGCAACGCCCGCCCCACCACCAGCCCCTGCACCGTCGGCAGCCTCAGCCCCGACCGCCATCGTTCGTACATCGCGTCCTGGTCGTCCCCCACGTCGCCGCCCAGCAGCACCGCCGGCAGCGTGGACGTCTCCATCACCCGCGCCATGTCGGCGGCGTCGTCCGTGACCGGCACCTTCAGCCAGGTGTACGCGGACGTCGCGCCCAGGCCCGACGCGATGGCGATGGACTTCGTGACGGCCTCGGCGCTCAGGTCGTTACGGACCCGGCCGCCGACCCTCCGTGAGATGAAGGGCTCGACGAAGACCGGAAGCCGTCGCTCCGCCATGTCGTCGATGGCGCGGGCGGCGGAGACCATCGTGGCGAGCGAGCCGGGGTCGTCGTGGTCGATGCGCAGCAGCAGCTTGCCCGCGTCGAAGCCGCGCCGGACGAGGTCGTCCGCGCGCGGCCCCGTGAAGCGGTCGTCCATCTCGAACGCGGCGCCGACGAGGCCGCCGCGGTTCATCGAGCCCATGACGACCTTGTTCTCCAGCGCACCCAAAAGCAGCAGGTCGTCGAGGATGTCGGAGGTGGCGAGGACGCCGTCGACACCGGGGCGGGAGAGGGCCAGGCACAGGCGTTCCAGCAGGTCGGCGCGGTTGGCCATGATCA
Organism: Streptomyces luteoverticillatus; assembly: GCF_003970715.1. NCBI lineage: Bacteria > Bacillati > Actinomycetota > Actinomycetes > Kitasatosporales > Streptomycetaceae > Streptomyces > Streptomyces luteoverticillatus. The sequence continues at coordinate 2,574,060 of NZ_CP034587.1, forward strand.
GGGGCCGGCCGCCGGCGTCGAGCGCCCCGCGCGCCGTGTGGTCGGCGGCGACGATCATCAGCCGGCCGCTGTCGCCGACGAGAGGGCGCCGCCCCCGCCGGGCGGCGGCCTCGGCGATGGCCTCGGGATGGCGGCTGCGCACGCGCGGCAGGTCGGCGATGCGGACGGTCACCGGACGTCCGCCTTACCGGCGGTGCCGGTCAGCAGCGCCGTCACCTCGTCCTCCGTCGGCATCGCGGACGAGCAGGCGAGCCGCGAGGCGACGATCGCCCCGGCGGCGTTGGCGTAGCGCGTCACGCGTCCGAGGTCCCAGCCGGCGAGCAGCCCGTGGCAGAGCGCGCCGCCGAAGGCGTCGCCGGCGCCGAGGCCGTTGACGACCTCGACCTCCACCGGGGCCGCCTCGGCGACGGTGCCGTCGCGGTGGACGGCGAGGACGCCCTTCGGGCCCCGCTTGACCACGGCGAGTTCGGCCCCGGCCGCGAGGAGCGCCCGCGCCGCCGCGTACGGGTCCCGCTCGCCCGTGGCGACCTCGCACTCCTCGGCGTTGCCCACGGCCACCGTCGCGTGGGCGAGGGCCCGCTCGTACCAGGGCCGGGCGGCGGCCGGGCCCTCCGGCCAGAACATCGGCCGCCAGTCGAGGTCGAAGACGGTGATCCCACTCCTCTTCCGCTCCCGGAGCGCGGCGAGCGTCGCGCCGCGGCTGGGCTCCTCGCTCAGGCCCGTGCCGGTGATCCAGAAGATCCGGGCGGCGCGGATGGCGGCCAGGTCCAGCTCGGCGGTGTGGATCTCCAGGTCCGGAGCCTTGGGGCGGCGGTAGAAGTACAGCGGGAAGTCGTCCGGCGGATGGATCTCGCAGAAGGTCAGGGGCGTGGGGTAGGCGGCCACGGGCGTCACCCAGCGGTCGTCGACGCCGAAGCGGCGCAGCTCGTCGTGGAGGTAGCGGCCGAAGGGGTCGTCGCCGGTGCGGCTGACGAGGGCGGTGCGGCGGCCGAGCCGGGCGGCGGCGACGGCGACGTTGGCCGCCGAGCCGCCGAGGAACTTCCCGAAGGTGTCGGCCTCGGCGAGCGAGACCCCGGTCCGCAGCGGGTAGAGGTCCACCCCGAGCCGGCCCATGGTGATGAGGTCGTAGGGACCGGTCATGGTCTTCCCCTCCGCGCGTCGGCACGATCCGGGGCCCAGGTCTAGCCGGGCGCGGACACCCATGTCAAGCATTTGTCCTTACATACGGACGTCCGCACGGCACGGCCCCTCCCTCGCGTATTGACGTTACGTCCTTATGTCCGGACGTAGCCTTGACACTCCCCGGCCCACCCGGGAGGCTACGGGCAACCCCAGCCCTTGTCCGGTCAGCGCCGACCGGCGAGAGGAGAGTCGCCGCATGGACAGCGTCCGCGCCCACGACCGCAGCCCGTCACCGCCTCCCCCGCCGGCCCGGATCCGCGTCGGCTCCGCGCCGGACTCCTGGGGCGTGTGGTTCGCCGACGATCCGGACCAGTTGCCCTGGCGGCGCTTCCTCGACGAGGTGTCCGAGGCGGGCTACGAGTGGATCGAACTCGGCCCGTACGGCTATCTGCCCACCGATCCGGCCCGGTTGCGCGAGGAGACCGGGAGCCGGGGCCTCAAGGTGTCGGCGGGCACGGTCTTCACCGCCCTCCACCGCGGGCCGGCGGTCCGGGAGGAGACGTGGGAGCAGGTCTCGCGCGTGGCCGCGCTGGCGCGGGACACGGGCGCGAGCCACCTCGTCGTCATCCCCGCCTTCTGGCGGGACGACAAGACCGCCGCGGCCCTGGAGAGCCCCGAGCTGACCGCCGATCAGTGGCGGGCGCTGACCACCGGGACGGAACGGCTCGCGGCCGAGGTGCGCGACGCCTACGGGCTCTCCCTGGTCGTCCACCCCCACGCCGACACCCATATCGCCACCGAGGAGCACGTCGAGCGCTTCCTCGACGCCACCGACCCCACGCTGGTGAGCCTCTGTCTGGACACCGGGCACTACGCCTACTGCGGCGGCGACAGCGTCAAGCTCATCAAGACCTACGGGGAACGCATCGGATACCTCCACCTCAAGCAGGTGGACCCCGTGATCCTGGCCGACGTCGTCGAGCGGGGCACGCCCTTCGGCCCGGCCGTGCGGCAGGGCGTGATGTGCGAACCGCCGCGCGGCGTACCGGCGCTGGAGCCCGTACTGACGGCCGCCCAGGGGCTGGGCGTCGACCTCTTCGCCATCGTCGAGCAGGACATGTACCCCTGCCCGCCCGACAAGCCCCTGCCCATCGCCCGCCGCACCCGCGCCTTCCTGCGCTCCTGCGGCGCGTGACCGCGCCCATCCGCACGGCTGCCCCCACCCGCACCACCATGCGCACCAGCACCGAGGAACACGCAATGACGCAACACGGAACGCTCGGCGTGGCCGTCATCGGCACCGGCAGGATGGGCGCCGACCACGTCCGGCGCCTCGACGAGGCCATCAGCGGGGCGCGGGTGACCGCCGTCGTCGACATCGACCCGCGCCGCGCCGAGGCGGCGGCCGCCCGCGTCGACGGCTGCGCCGCCCACACCGACCCGGCCGCCGCCATGGCCGCGGCCGGCGTGGACGCCGTGCTCATCGCCTCTCCCGGGCCCGCCCACGAGGAGGCCCTGCTGGAGGCGTTCGCGCGGGGCCTGCCCGTCCTGTGCGAGAAGCCCCTCACCCCCGACTCCGCCTCCGCGCGCCGGGTACTGGACGCGGAGACCCGGCTGGGGCGCCGGCTGGTCCAGGTCGGCTTCATGCGCCGCTACGACAGCGAATACCAGCGGTTGAAGGCGCTCCTGGACGCGGGAGACCTCGGGCGCGCGCTGATGCTCCACTGCACGCACCGGAACGTCTCGACGCCGCCCGGCTATACGAGCCAGATGACGATCAACGACTCGGTCGTCCACGAGATCGACGCCACCCGCTGGCTGCTGGGCGAGGAGATCACCGCCGTCACCGTGCTGCGGCCCACCCCCTCCTCCGGCGCCCCGGAGGGGCTGAGCGACCCCCAGCTCGTGCTGTTCGAGACGGAGGGGGGCGCGGTGGTCGACGTCGAGATCTTCGTCAACTGCGGCTTCGGCTACCAGGTGCGTTGCGAGGCCGTCGGCGAGCACGGCACCGCGCGGATCGGCGACGCGCACGGGCTGACCGTCCAGGCCGCCGGGCGGTGGGGCGGGGAGATCGCGCAGGACTTCGTCACGCGCTTCCGGGACGCCTACGACCGCGAGGTCCAGGCCTGGGTGGACGCCGTGCGGCGCGGCGGGACGGCGGGGCCGAGCGTCTGGGACGGCTACGCGGCCGCCGTGGTCTGCGAGGCGGCGGTCCGGGCCCAGACGACCGGCGGGCGCGTCCCGGTCGTCCTCCCCGAGCGCCCCGCCCTCTACGCCGCCCCGCCGCGATGAGCGGCGGGCTGCGCGTCGCGCTGCTCGGCGCCGGGCGGATCGGCCGACGGCACGCCGCCCGGCTGACGGCGACCCCGGGCGTCGCCGACCTGGTCGTCGCCGACGCCGAACCCCGGCGCGCGGCGGCCCTCGCGGAGGCCGTGGGGGCCCGCCCCGCCCGCACGGTGGGCGAGGTCTTCACCTCGGCGGGCGTGGACGCCGTGGTCATCGCCACCGCGACCGCCTCCCACGCGGCCCTGATCACCCGTGCGGCCCGCGCCGGGCTGCCCGCGTTCTGCGAGAAGCCCGTCGCGCCGGACCTGGCGGGCACGATCGCCGCGCTGCGCGAGGTGGAGGCGGCGGGCACCCTGCTCCAGATCGGCTTCCAGCGGCGCTTCGACGCCGGGTTCCTGGCCGCGCGCGAGGCGCTGCGCTCGGGGGCGCTGGGGCGGGTGCACACCATCCGGTGCGTGACCTCCGACGCGGCACCGCCGCCCCCGGACTTCCTGCCGCTGTCCGGCGGACTGTTCCGCGACTGCATGGTCCACGACTTCGACGCCGTCCGCTGGCTGACCGGCCGGGAGGTGACGGAGGTGTACGCGCGGGGGTCGAACGGCGGCGCGGCCTTCTTCCGCGAGGCCGGCGACGTGGACACCGCGGCGGCCCTGCTCCTCCTCGACGACGGCACGCTCGTCACAGCCACCGCCACCCGGTACAACGGCGCCGGCTACGACGTGCGCGTGGAGCTGTCCGGGGAGCGCGACCAGTGGGTCGCCGGGCTGGACGACCGGGCGCCGCTGACCTCCGCCGAGCCCGGCGGCCCGGCCGCCCCTCGGCGGCCCTGGGCGGACTTCCAGGAGCGCTTCGAGGACGCCTTCCGGGCCGAGCTGGCGGCGTTCGTCCGGGCCGCGCGGGGCCGCGCGCCCAACCCCTGCCCGGGGGCGGAGGGATTGCGGGCCCTCCACATCGCCGAGGCGTGCGAGGTCTCCCGGCGGGAGGCCCGGCCGGTCCGCCTGGCCGACGTCGGCTGATCACCCCCGCCCCTGCCGGCCCGCTGTTACCAAGTCACCTTCCTGTTACGAGCGTCACATCAGCGCGAGCCTTCCGTCACAGAAGTCCGACAGGCCCTCGCGGATGGTCACTCTCCGTCGTTCCCGGGGCGAGGCTCAAGCGACCGAGAACGGCCGCGCCGCAGCTCCCCGACGGACCCCTCCTCCGTGGCTGCGCCGCGGCGGAGAGGCGAGAGATGACCGACCGTCGGCTCTGGTCCTACCGGGAGATCGCGGCGCACATCGGCGTGCAGACCGACACCGTGCGCTCGTACCGGAAACACGGACTGCTGCCCGTTCCGGACCTCCACGAGCGCGGCAAGCCCTACTGGTTCGCGGACACCATCCGTGACTGGGTGACCCGGCGCCCCGGTTACCGCGACCGCCGCCCGAAGAAACCTTGATTCCGCCGGTTCCCACCCCTCGGAATACCCCCGGGGGGTAAGGTGATCCCGGTATCGGCAGAAGCCCTGCGCAGCCCACTTCCGAGGAGTACGCCCATGAGCACCACCACCGTCTACAAGGTGTCCGGCATGACCTGCGGCCACTGCGAGTCCGCGGTGCGCGAGGAGGTCTCGGCGCTCGCCGGCGTGAGCGCGGTCGAGGCCGTGGCCGCCACCGGCCTGGTGACGATCACCGCCGCCGAGCCGCTGGACGACGAGGCGGTCCGCGCCGCCGTGGACGAGGCCGGATACGAACTGTCCGGCCGCGCCTGAAGCACCCCCGGCGCGAAGCACCTTCACAGAATCACCACAAGGAGCCTCTTGCCCTTTTACACCCCTTATGCCTGGAGACCTAGATCACAGCGATTGGGGGGTAACCATCGAGGGGGGGCATTGGTCTAACCAGGCAGTGCTGGATCGTCTTGGGGGACGAACCGGCCACGCGTGGCCGGGGCACGTACCCGGGGAGCTTTGAGCGGCCCTCCCGTACGTACGCGTCCCGGCAGATCGCGTCCGCCGGCTCCCGGCCGGATCCCGTGGGGGGAATCCGCGCCGGGGCAGGGAAGCGCCTCGCTCCGACCCGTGGGGGGATCGGAGTCGGGGCGCTTTTCATTGCCCGACGCTTTTCCTTGCCCGCATACGCGAGAGGCGCCCCGCACCGGACGGTGCGGGGCGCCTCTCGTACGCCTGTGGAGCGGCTCCGTGGAGCGATCCGGCTAGCGGCGCTCGACGGGGACGAAGTCGCGCTCGACGACGCCCGTGTAGATCTGGCGCGGGCGGCCGATGCGGGAACCCGGCTCCTTGATCATCTCGTGCCACTGGGCGATCCAGCCGGGCAGCCGGCCGAGCGCGAACAGCACGGTGAACATCTCCGACGGGAAGCCCATGGCCCGGTAGATCAGACCGGTGTAGAAGTCCACGTTCGGGTAGAGGTTGCGCGAGACGAAGTAGTCGTCGTTGAGCGCGTGCTCCTCGAGCTTGAGCGCGATGTCGAGCAGCTCGTCGCTCTTGCCCAGGGCGGAGAGGACGTCGTGCGCCGCGGCCTTGATGATCTTCGCGCGGGGGTCGAAGCTCTTGTAGACCCGGTGCCCGAAGCCCATCAGGCGGACGCCGTCCTCCTTGTTCTTCACCTTGCGGATGAAGGCGTCGACGTCGCCGCCGGAGGCCTGGATGGACTCCAGCATCTCCAGGACGGCCTGGTTGGCGCCGCCGTGCAGCGGGCCCCACAGGGCGTTGATGCCCGCGGAGATCGACGCGAAGAGGTTGGCCTGCGAGGAGCCGACCAGGCGCACGGTCGAGGTGGAGCAGTTCTGCTCGTGGTCGGCGTGGAGGATCAGCAGCTTGTCCAGGGCGCTGACGACGACCGGGTCCAGCTCGAACTCGGCGGCGGGCACCGAGAAGGTCATGCGCAGGAAGTTCTCGACGTAGCCGAGGTCGTTGCGCGGGTAGACGATCGGGTGACCGATCGACTTCTTGAACGCGTACGCCGCGATCGTCGGCAGCTTGGCCAGCAGCCGGATCGTCGACAGGTGACGCTGCTTCTCGTCGAACGGGTTGTGGCTGTCCTGGTAGAAGGTCGACAGCGCGCTGACCACGGAGGACAGCATCGCCATCGGGTGGGCGTCGCGCGGGAAGCCGTCGAAGAACCGCTTGACGTCCTCGTGCAGCAGCGTGTGCTGGGTGATCTCGCCCTTGAAGGTCGCCAGCTCGTCGACGGTGGGCAGCTCGCCGTTGATCAGCAGGAACGCGGTCTCGAGGAACGAGCTGCGCTCGGCCAGCTGCTCGATCGGGTAACCGCGGTAGCGCAGGATGCCCTGCTCGCCGTCGAGGTAGGTGATCGCGGATTTATAGGCGGCGGTGTTGCCATAGCCGGAGTCCAGGGTCACCAGACCGGTCTGGGCACGCAGCTTGCCGATGTCGAAGCCCTTGTCGCCGACAGTGCTGTCGACCACCGGGTAGCTGTACTCGCCGTCCCCGTACCGCACTACTACAGAGTTGTCGCTCACGTCATCCCTCACCGACGTTGTGCCTCTTCTTCGAGGTGCCCTGACTACCCCTACCTTCCCCCATTTGGACGATGTACGTGCACTCGGGGTCGGCCATAGGGCCCAAGGACGGCACTCAGTGCCGCCCAGCCTGCCCATCCTGCCCCCTTCGCCCTGATTGGTAAACCGTTCAGAGACGAACACCACCTTCCGCGAGCCGGAAGTCCAGCGCCGTACAGCGCCGCCCCGCCGAGACCGTGCGCACCGCCTGACCCAGGGCACGCCGTGACCCCACCAGCACCACGAGCTTCTTCGCCCTGGTGACAGCGGTGTAGAGAAGGTTGCGCTGAAGCATCATCCAGGCACCCGTGGTGACGGGGATCACCACCGCCGGGTACTCGCTGCCCTGGGAGCGGTGGATGGTCACCGCGTAGGCGTGGGCGAGCTCGTCGAGCTCGTCGAAGTCGTAGCCGACCTCCTCGTCCTCGTCGGTGCGCACGGTCAGCCGCTGCTCGACCTCGTCCAGCGCCGTGACCACGCCGACCGTGCCGTTGAAGACGCCGTTCTCGCCCTTCTCGTAGTTGTTGCGGATCTGGGTGACCTTGTCGCCGACGCGGAAGACGCGGCCGCCGAAGCGGCGCTCGGGCAGGTCGGGGCGGGCGGGTGTGATGGCCTGCTGGAGCAGCCCGTTGAGGGTGCCGGCGCCGGCCGGGCCGCGGTGCATGGGGGCCAGCACCTGGATGTCGCGGCGCGGGTCGAGGCCGAATCTCGCGGGGACGCGCCGGGCCGCCACGTCCACCGTCAGCCGGCCCGCCTCCTCGGTGTCCTCCTCGACGAAGAGGAAGAAGTCCGCCATGCCCTGAGTGATGGGCTGGACGCCGGAGTTGATGCGGTGGGCGTTGGTGACCACGCCGGACTGCTGGGCCTGCCGGAAGATCCGGGTGAGCCGGACCGCCGGGACGGGGCTGCCGGGGGCCAACAGGTCGCGCAGCACCTCCCCGGCGCCCACCGACGGCAGCTGGTCCACATCGCCGACCAGCAGCAGGTGCGCGCCCGGGGCGACGGCCTTCACCAGCTTGTTGGCCAGCAGCAGGTCCAGCATCGACGCCTCGTCGACGACCACCAGATCGGCGTCCAGCGGCCGGTCCCGGTCGTAGGCGGCGTCGCCGCCGGGCTTGAGCTCCAGGAGCCGGTGGACGGTGGAGGCGTCGGCGCCGGTGAGCTCGGCGAGCCGTTTGGCGGCGCGGCCGGTGGGCGCGGCCAGCACCACCTTGGCCTTCTTGGCCCGGGCCAGCTCCACCACGGACCGGACGGTGAAGGACTTGCCGCAGCCCGGGCCCCCGGTGAGGACGGCGACCTTGCTGGTGAGCGCGAGCCGGACCGCCTCCTGCTGCTCGGGCGCCAGCTCGGCCCCCGTGCGCCCCGCGAGCCACGCCAGGGCCTTGTCCCACTGGACGTCCCCGAAGGCCGCCAGACGGTCGTCCGGGGCCTTCAGCAGCCGGGTCAGCTGGGCGGCTAGGGAGAGCTCCGCACGATGGAAGGGGACCAGGTAGACGGCGGTGACCGGCTCCCCTCCGTCGGGCCCGGGCACTCTCTCGCGGACCACTCCCGCGCCGTCCGGCCCGTCCTCCGCCAGCTCGGCCAGGCAGTCGATGACCAGCCCCGTGTCGACCTGGAGCAACTTCACCGCGTCCGCGATCAGTTGTTCCTCGGGGAGGAAGCAGTGCCCCTGGTCGGCGGACTGGGACAGGGCGTGCCGCAGACCGGCCTTGGCCCGCTCGGGGCTGTCGTGCGGGATGCCGACCGACTGGGCGATGCGGTCGGCGGTGAGGAAGCCGATGCCCCACACGTCGGCCGCCAGCCGGTAGGGCTCCTCGCGGACGACGGTGATGGAGGCGTCGCCGTACTGCTTGTAGATGCGCACGGCGATGGAGGTGGAGACGCCGACGCCCTGGAGGAAGACCATGACCTCCTTGATGGCCTTCTGCTCCTCCCAGGCGGCCGCGATCGACCTCGTCCGCTTGGGGCCCAGGCCGGGCACCTCGATCAGGCGCGCGGGCTCCTTCTCGATGACGTCGAGGGTGTCCGTGCCGAAGTGGACGACGATGCGGTCGGCGATGCGCGGCCCGACGCCCTTGATCAGGCCGGAGCCCAGATAGCGGCGGATGCCCTGGATCGTGGCGGGCAGGACGGTGGTGTAGTTCTCCACGGTGAACTGCCTGCCGTACTGCGGGTGGGAGCCCCAGCGGCCCTCCATGCGCAGCGACTCGCCCGGCTGCGCGCCGAGCAGGGAGCCGACCACCGTGAGCAGATCACCGCCGCCGCGCCCGGTGTCGACGCGCGCGACCGTGTAGCCGCTGTCCTCATTGGCGTAGGTGATCCGCTCCAGGACACCTTCGACCACAGCCAGTTGCACCATGCCCCGACGGTACCGCCGAGGACCGACAGGGCGTTCGGGCCTGTGGATAGCCACCATTCCGCTTCCAGCGGGCATCCACTGGGGCCGGTCGGGGCGCGCATGATTCGAGGGGCCCGGTCCGACGACCGGGCCCCTCGCGCTCCCCCCTGAACGGGCCTCCTCCGAATCCCCCCGGATCCCTCCCCGGGAAGCCCGATGTCCAATACGACCCTCGGAGGCTCCGCAGGGTTGCACCGATTTCAAGCTGTTATCAATCCGTTACTTACCGTAGGGAACCCCTGTTCGCCCCCCATCCCTCTCCCTGACGACGCCCACGCATTTCCCACGCCCCCACGGGGAAGCCCAAGAGGCATGAAGCTGGCCTTTTCGACCCTCGGCGTCCCCGGGATGCCGCCCCGCGACGTGGTGCGGCTCGCCGCCACCTGCGGTTACGACGGCGTGGAGCTGCGCGCCCACCCCGAGGAACCCGTGCACCCGGGCATCTCCGCCGCGCAGCGGGCGGCGGTGGCCCTGGAGTTCGCGGACGCGGGCGTGACCGTCCTGGCCGTGGCCGGGTACGCCCAAGTGGCCGCCGCCGGGCCCGACGAGCCGGTGCTGGCGGAGCTCGCCGAGCTGGTCCGGCTGGCGGGGGACCTCGGGGCGCCGTACGTACGGGTGTTCCCCGGCGGGGGCGAGCGGCCGGCGGAGGAGGCCGACGCGGCGGCCGCCCGCAGGCTCGGCTCGATCGCCCCGCTCGCCGCCGACACGGGCGTCCGCGTGCTGCTGGAGACCCACGACTCGCACCGGCGGGCCCAGGACGCCGTGCGCGTGCTGGGGCCCGTGGGGCACCGCAGCGTGGGCGCCCTCTGGGACCTGCTGCACACCTGGCTGGGCGGCGAGCAACCGGCCGTCAGCCTCCCGGCGCTGGCTCCCCATCTGGGCTATGTGCAGGTGAAGGACGTCGCCTCGGCGGAGGACACCGCCCCGCTGCCGCTCGGGGCGGGAGTGCTGCCCCTGGGCGCCTGCGTCCGCGCCCTCAGCCACGCGGGCTGGGACGGCTGGCTGAGCTGGGAGTACGAGAAGCGCTGGCATCCGCGGTCGGCCGGTTTCCCTCAGCTGGCGGCGGCGGGAGCGGAGTACCTGCGGGGACTGCTCGCCGCCGCCCCGCGAGCGACGTGAGGGCGACGCCGCCCACCAGCAGCAGCGCCGCGCACCAGCGCAGCGGGCTCACGTGCTCGCCCAGCAGCAGCGCCGCCGAGGACATGCCGAACACCGGCACCAGCAGCGAGAAGGGCGCGACGACCGACGCGTCGTAGACGCGCAGCAGGTATCCCCACGCGCCGAAGCCGAGCAGCGTGCTCACCCAGGCGACGAACAGCAGGGCGCCGACTCCGGTCCAGTCCAGGGAGCGCAGCGCCTCGGCGTCGGCGGCCGGTCCCTCGAACACGAGGGAGAGCGCCAGCAGCGGCAGCACGGGCACGGTGCTGATCCACACGGTGAAGCGCAGGGCGTCCGGGGGCGATGCCTTGCGAGTGAGGACGTTGGACACGCCCCAGAAGGCCGCCGCGCCCACGACCAGGGCGAAGCCGGTCAGCGGGCCGGAGGTGCCCTCGTCCACGGCGGCGACCGCGATGCCCGCCAGGGCCACGGCCATGCCCAGCAGCCTGCCGCGGCCGGGGCGTTCCGCCAGGGCGAGCGCGGCGAACAGGGCGGTGAAGACCGCCTGGGCCTGGAGGACCAGCGAGGACAGCCCGGTGGGCATCCCGGCGTGCATGCCGACGAACAGCAGCCCGAACTTGCCGACGCCGAGCGCCAGTCCCACCCCGATGATCCACCGCCACTTCACCGGGGGCGGGCCGGCGAAGAAGACGGCGGGCACCGCCGCCGCGAGGAAGCGCAGCGCGCAGAAGAGCAGGGGCGGGAAGTGGTCGAGGCCGACGTGGATGACGACGAAGTTGACGCCCCAGAGGGCGGCGACCGCGACGGCCAGGGCGAGGTGCTGAGGACGCATGTGACGAGGATCCGATGCGTCAACCATGTAGCACCAGCACATGTTTCTTCATGATGGGATTCAGCAACGCTCAACATTGGGGGTCAAAGGACCATGCTGGACCTGTCCCGTCTGCGCGCGCTGCACGCCGTCTCCGTGCACGGCTCCGTCAGCGCGGCGGCCGTCGCCCTGGGCTACACGCCCTCGGCGGTGTCGCAGTCGATCACGAAGCTGGAGCGGGAGACCCGCACCACCCTGCTGGAGCGCCGGGGGCGCGGGATCGCGTTGACCGACGCGGCGGTCCGGCTGGCGGAGGCGGCGCACGAGCTGCTGACGCTCGTCGAACGGGCGGAGACCGAGCTGGAGGAGCGGCGCGGGCTGCCGACGGGCCGGCTGACGATCGGGGCGTTCGCGTCGGCCGCGCGCGGGCTGCTGCCCGGAGTGCTGGCCGCGCTGGCCCAGGCGCACCCGTCCCTGGACACCCGGCTGGTCGAGGTCGACCCCCACCTGTCCGTGGGGCTCGTGGAGCAGGGCGTGCTCGACCTGACCGTCACGTTCGAGTGGGACATCTCGCCGCTGCCCGTGCCCGAGGGCCTGGAGCGGATACGGATAGGCGCCGACCTCTGCGACATCCTGGTGCCCGAGGGCCACGCGCTCGCCGGGCGCGACCGGCTGTGCCACGCGGATCTGGAGGGGCAGCGCTGGATCAGCCAGCCGCCCGGCACGGTCTGCCACGACTGGCTCGTACGGACGCTGCGCGCGTCCGGGGACGAGCCGGACCTCGCCTATCAGGCCGCCGAGAACCACACCCACGTCGCGCTCGTCGCGGCGGGCCTGGGCATCGCCATGGCCCCCCGGCTCGGACGCGGCCCACTGCCCCCCGAGGTCGTGGCGCTGCCCCTGGAGCCCGTGCCCGTACGCCACCTGTTCGCCTACTGGCGCAAGGGCGCCGCCCGGCGCCCCGCGATACGTGAAACGGTGCGCATGCTGCGCGAGCAATGGCCGGACCGATCGTTTTGAGCAACCGCTCAAAACGTATGATGAATGCTCTTCGAGGGGGCGGCGGATGTCAGTGGAGACCAAGGAACGGCTGATCACCGCGGCGGGCACGGTCCTGCGCACCCAGGGGTACGGCAAGGCCAGCGCGCGGACCATCGCCAAGGAGGCCGGCGTCAACTCGGCGTTGGTCTTCTACCACTTCGGCGGCGTCGACCCCCTGCTGTTCGCCGCTCTCGACCGCTCCTCCGCCGAGCGGATGGCGCGCCACACCGCCACCGTCGCGGACGCGCGCACCCTGGAGGAGCTCGCCGAACGGGCCACCGTCATCTACCGCGACGACCTGGAGGGCGGCCACATCACCCTGCTCTCCGAGCTCGTCGCGGCGGCCGTCGCCAAGCCGGAGCTGCGCGAGGAGATCCGGGTGCGGGTCGAGCCGTGGATGGCGTTCATGGAGGAGACCCTGGAGCGGGTCATCGGCGGCACCCCCCTGGCCCGGCTCACCCCGCCGCGCGACCTGGCCAACGCCGCCGTCGTCTTCTACCTCGGGGTGAACCTCTTCACGGTGCTGGACGCCGACCGCACCCGGACGGAATCGGTCTTCGGGATGGTCCGGCGGCTCGCGCCCCGCGCCGGGCTGCTGGCCCGGCGCGTCCCCGTGCGCTTCGGCCGGGCGCGCGGCTTCGGCAGGGCACGGCGCCGGGCCGGCTGACCCGGTGCGCCGCCGCACACGAACCGCTCCGGCGCGGAACCGCTCCGGCGCGCGGCCCGTCCAAGGGGCGTGCTGCCGCCGGTCCCCGCAGAGCGGTACCGGCCCCGCCGTACCGACGGCGCGGGCCACTCCCTCTCCGCCGCCTGTGGCCGGTAGCGCGCCGCCGCCGGTCACACCCCCTCCACCACGCCGGCGGCGGACGCCGGCGGGCGGGAGTGGGGCGCGCGGTCACCCTCCGCGAACCCTCCCGCACGCCTGGCGTGCGCCGGTGGCCGTCGGGTAACTCTGGACGCTCGGTTGGTGGGTTGGGGGAGATCATGCGCCATCGCGCGCTACCGAAGGCGCTGTTCGCGTTCGCCGTGCTGTGCGGGTTCGGGACCCTCGTCGGCTGTCAGCTCCAGGGGCGCCCCGGCGCGGAGATCGTCACCCAGGGCGGGCAGTCCGGTCAGGTCGGACAGGGAGGACAGGGCGGCGGACAGGCCGCGCCCGAACGGGCCGATCCGGGCCGGAGCACCACCTTCCTGGCCCAGGGGTCGTGCGCGGGCCGGGGCCGGACGGGCTTCACCGAGCTGGACTGCGACGACGAGCGCGCCACCGCCGACGTCCTCGCCCGCTACTACGGCCCGCAGGAGGACGGTCCACGCTGCCCCGACAACACCGACTTCGTGCTGCACATCACGGCGGTCAACGCCGGCACGTCGGAGTCGGAGAGCGCCCCCGAGGGCTACGCCTGCATGCGTAATCTGCGCCCGCCGCACCCGGGCGACCCCGGCATGGGCGGCGGCCCGCTGACGGTGGCGGGCGACTGCGTGTACCCCGAGCGGCACGGGGTCGTGAAGGAGACGGCCTGCGACGGTTCGCAGAGCCACGCGCCGGAGTTCCGGGTGGACTCGACGGTGCGCACCCGCGACGACTGCCCGCCCTCGACAGACCTGTACGTACAGGTCGGCGGCGGGCGCCCCGTGGGGTGCGCCCGCCGCCTCTAGCCTCGCCTGTACCTACGGCCGGTGGTTACGGCCGGAGCGTGGACTGCCGCTCCACGGTCTGCTTGTCGAGCTTGGCGTTGAAGGGCGCCAGCGGCTTGGCCAGCTTGTCGTCCTTCTGCACGGCGGCGTTCGCGACACCGGCCCAGCGCAGCACCTCGGCCGTGGCCACGGCCCGCTCGTCGGCGACGAGCTGGGAGATGTTGGAGCCGTGGTTGCCGCCCGGCGCGTAGAAGCGGTGGTCGTGGCGGGCCGCGGCGTTCCTGCCGAGGCGGAACGGCTCCGAGCTCCACGGGTCGTTCTGCCCGTAGACGAACAGCATGTTCCGGCTCTCCTCGCGCACCCAGCGGTCGACGTCCGCCATGGCGCCCGGCCGGAACTTCATCGGGATGTCACGCGGCACATAGGTGCGCGGCTTGTAGCTGTCGGGGTACCGCAGCAGGCCCTTGAGGTGGGCGAACTTGGGGCTGGGCGAACCCAGTTCGGTGCCCGCCTGGTAGTAGTACGGCGTGAACCGCTCCAGGCCCTGGTCGGTGTAGCCGTCGAAGCCGGAGATCTCGTCGATGAACTTGTACAGCTCGTCCGTCGACGCCTTGGTCGCGGGCACGGTCTTGCAGTCGCTCTGCAGGTGGTACTGCCAGAACGCCCACACCAGGTCCATGACGACGTTCTCGTAGGCCTTGTCGGCGCTGCCGACGGTCTTGAAGGTCTTGCCGTTCTCGTCGGCCCACTTCTGGTAGCGGGCGACGATCTCGTCGCGGCGGACGAGGGCCTCGCGCTGCACCGAGTTCAGCTGGGTGCGGCAGGCCTGGTCGCCGACGGTCGCGAAGAACCGGTCGTAGGCCGAGTCCTCGTCGTTGACCACGTCGTTGGGCGCGACGTAGGCGACGGTGCCGTTCATGTCCTTGGGGAAGAAGCGGCGGTAGTACGTCGCCGTCATGCCGCCCTTGCTGCCGCCGGTGGCCAGCCAGTTCTTGTTGTAGACCGGCTTGAGGGCCTCGAAGAGGCGGTGCTGGTCGTTGGCGGCCTGCCAGATGTCGAGCTTGGACCAGTCGGCGGGCTGCGGCCGGGACGGCGTGAAGAAGCGGTACTCCATCGACACCTGGTTGCCGTCGACGATCCGGGTCGGCTCGCTGCGCGACGGGGTGGTGTTGACGTTGTAGCCGGAGGTGAAGAAGACCGTCGGCCGGTCGGTGTTCTTGTGCAGCAGCGTGAAGCGCTGCTCGAACGTGCCCTTCGACGGGTTCCGGTGGTCGACCGGCTGCCGATAGGTCATCACGAGGTAGCGGTAGCCCTCATAGGGCTTCTCCTCGACGAAACTCATCCCCGGGATCTTCAGGACGCGTTCCTTGATGTCCGCATCGGTGGCGGTCCCCGCCGCCCCCGCCACCGCGCTGCCGGCGCCGACCGTCCCGATGGACATGGTCAGCGCCAGCAGGGCTCTGACGACCTTGCGCATGTGCCCTCCCCTGGTTTCGCGAAAGTCGCCGCGAACCTACCTGGGCAACATCCGCCACGCCAGAGTCGAGCCGGAGTGATCTTGCTCCCTCTGTCCGGCCGCCCCCGGCCTCAGACCGCGACCGTCTCGCCGGTGAACGTCCGCCACAGCGCCGCGTACCGCCCGTCCAGCGCCAGCAGTTGGGCGTGGGTGCCGTCCTCGACGACCCGGCCGCCGTCCAGGACCACCACGCGGTCCGCGCGCGCGGCGGTCGTCAGGCGGTGCGCCACCACGAGCGTCGTACGGCGCCCGGCCAGCCGGTCGGTGGCCTGGTTGACCAGCGCCTCGGTGGCCAGGTCCAGAGCGGCGGTGGCCTCGTCCAGCAGCAGGACGTCCGGGGCCACCAGCTCGGCGCGGGCCAGGGCGATCAACTGCCGCTGCCCGGCGGAGAGGTTGCGGCCGCGCTCGGCGACCTCGTGGAGATAGCCGTCGGTCAGCGTGGCGATCATCTCGTGCGCCCCGACCGCCCGCGCGGCCGCCTCGACCTCGGCGTCGCTCGCGTCCGGCCGGCCGTAGGCGATCGCGTCGCGCACGGTGCCCGGGAAGAGGTACGACTCCTGCGGGACGACGCCCAGGCGGTGCCGGTAGGAGACCGGGTCCAGCTCGCGCAGGTCGTGACCGTCGACGCGGACGGCGCCGGAGACCGGGTCGTAGAACCGCGCGACCATCTTCACCAGCGTGGACTTGCCCGCGCCCGTCTCGCCCACGAAGGCCACCGTCTGCCCGGCGGGGATCGTCAGCCGTATCCCGGCCAGCGCCTCGCCCTTCTCGCCGCCGTACCGGAAGCGGACGTCGTCGAAGACGACCTCGCCCTTGAGCTCCCGCACCTCGCGCGGCCGCTCGGCCACCGGCGTCGTCGTCGGCTCGCGCAGCAGCCCCTGCACCCGGCCCAGCGACACCGTCGCCTGCTGGTAGCCGTCGAAGACCTGGGAGAGCTGCTGGACGGGCGCGAAGAACAGGTCGATGTAGAGCAGGTACGCCACCAGGGCACCCGTCGTCAGCGTCCCGTCGCCCACCCGGCCCGCGCCCACGATCAGCACGGCCGCCGCCGCGACGGACGACAGCAACTGGACGAACGGGAAGTACACCGATATCAGCCACTGGCCGCGCACCCGCGCCTGCCGGTACTCGGCGCTGCGCTCGGCGAACCGCCGGGCGCCGGACTCCTCGCGGCGGAACGCCTGCACGACGCGCAGCCCGGCGACGCTCTCCTGCAGGTCGGCGTTGACGGAACCGACGCGCTCACGGGCCAGCTCGTACGCCTTGACGCTCTGCCTGCGGAAGAAGACCGTGCCGACGACCAGCGGCGGCAGCGTGGCGAAGACGACCAGGGCCAGCTGGACGTCGATGACGACGAGCGCGACGAGGATGCCGAAGAAGGTGAGGACGGAGACGACGGCGGTGACCAGACCGGTCTGGAGGAACGACGACAGGGCGTCGACGTCCGTCGTCATCCGCGTCATGATCTTGCCGGTGAGCTCGCGCTCGTAGTAGTCGAGCCCGAGCCGCTGGAGCTGGGCGAAGATCTTCACGCGCAGGGCGTAGAGGACGCGCTCGCCCGTGCGTCCCGTCATCCGGGTCTCGCCGACCTGCGCCGCCCACTGTCCGAGGACGACGAGCAGGGCGAGCCCCGAGGCCGCCCAGACGGCGCCGAGCGCCAGGCGCTGGACGCCCTGGTCGATGCCGTGCCGGATCAGGACGGGCAGCAGCAGGCCCGCGAGCGCGTCGACGGCCACCAGCAGCAGGCTCACCGCCAGCGGCCCGCCGAAGCCGCGCAGCAGCTGCCGCAGGCCGTACGACTCCTCGACCCGGGCGGCGTGCTCCTCGTCGACGTCCGGGGTGTCGTCGGCCGGGGGCAGCGCCGCCACCCTGGCGAGCAGCTCCGGCGTCGCGGGCATCCCGGCGAGCGCGCCGTGCTCCCGCGCGGGGTCGTCGGCGGCCTTGCGGACCCACAGGTGCGGGGTGACGCCGTCGACGGCACGACGCTGTCCGTCGACGGCCGTGACGGGCTCGACGAGCCCGGTGGCGAGCGCCTCGCCGCCGAAGGCGGGCACGGCGCCCGCCGGGTCGTGCGGGACGCCCGCGAGCTCGTCGGGGTCCGTCAGCAGCTCGCGGTAGCGCGCGCAGCGCGCCTGCAGCTCCTCGGCCGTGCCCACGTCGACGAGGCGGCCGCCGTCCAGGACCGCGATGCGGTCGGCCAGCGCGAGGGTCGAGGCCCGGTGGGCGATCAGCAGGGTCGTACGGCCCGCCATGACGCCGCGCAGGGCCTCGTGGATCTCGTGCTCCACCCGGGCGTCGACCGCCGAGGTCGCGTCGTCCAGGAGCAGCAGCCGGGGGTCGGTGAGGATGGCCCGGGCCAGCGCGACGCGCTGGCGCTGGCCGCCGGAGAGGGTGAGGCCCTGCTCGCCGACCTTGGTGGCGTATCCGTCGGGCAGCGCGGAGATGAAGCCGTCCGCCTGGGCGGCCCGGGCGGCGGTCCGGATCTGCTCGTCCGTGGCGTCGGGCACGCCGTAGGCGATGTTGTCGCGGATGCTGTCGGAGAACAGGAAGCTGTCCTCCGGCACGAGCCCGATGGCGGCGCGCAGCGAGGACAGCGTCAGCTCGCGGACGTCCTGCCCGCCGACGCGCACGGCGCCGCCGGTGACGTCGTAGAAGCGCGGCAGGAGCAGCGCGAGGGTGGACTTGCCACTGCCGGAGGCGCCGACGACGGCGACGGTCTCGCCGGGCTCGACGCGCAGGGTGACGCCGTCGAGGACCGGGCGGCGGGGGTCGTAGCCGAAGGTGACGTCGTCGAACTCGACGGTGGCGGGGGCGTCCGCGGGCAGCTCGCGGGCGTCGGGGCGCTCCTGGACCGCCGGCTCGGTGTCGATGAGCTCCAGGACGCGCTCCACGCCGGCGCGGGCCTGCTGGCCGACCGTGAGGACCATGGTGAGCATCCGCACCGGGCCCACCAGCTGGGCGAGGTAGGTGGAGAAGGCGACGAAGGTGCCGAGGGTGACCTGGCCGCGGGTGGCCATCCAGCCGCCGAGGGCGAGCATGGCGACCTGGCCGAGGGCGGGCACGGCCTGCAGGGCCGGGGAGTAGCGGGAGTTCAGCCGGACGGCGCGCATCCGCCCGGCGAAGAGCCGGTGGCCGACCTCGCGGAGCTTGCCGGCCTCCTGGGCCTCCTGGCCGAAGCCCTTGACGACGCGGACGCCCGTGACGGCGCCGTCCACGACGCCGGCGACGGCGGCGGCCTGGCCCTGGGCGTACCAGGTGGCGGGGAAGACCTTGGCGCGGCTGCGCCGGGCGATGTACCAGAGGGCGGGGGCGACGGCGAGCGCGACGACGGTCAGCAGCGGGGAGAGGGCGACCATCACGATGAGCGAGATGACGAAGAGGAGGATGTTGCCGATCATCATCGGCAGCATGAACAGCAGGCTCTGGACGAGCTGGAGGTCGCTGGTGGCCCGGCCGACGACCTGCCCGGTGGAGAGCTCGTCCTGCCGTTTGCCGTCGAGGCGGGCGATCGCCGCGTGCATCTCGGTCCGCAGGTCGTGCTGGACGTCGAGGGCGAGGCGTCCGCCGTAGTAGCGGCGGACGTAGGTGAGGCCGTAGACCACCACCGCGGCGACGACCAGCAGGGTCGCCCAGGGGGCGAGGGGGCGCTGATGGCTGCCTATGACGTCGTCGATGATGAGCTTGGGTATGAGGGGGACGAGCGCCATGACGGCCATCCCGGCGAGGGAGGAACCGAGCGCCAGCAGCACCGCTCCGCGGTAGCGCCAGCAGTACCCCGTGAGCCGCCTGGCCCAGCCCTGTCCGGTCGTGTCCGTCGCGGCCACCCGAGACCTCCGCTGTCTCCCGCTCCCTGTTCTGACGGAAGGCCCCAACGCTCTGGGCTGCGGATTTCATCCCGCCGCAATGAAACGGGGACGTTTTCGGGCGCCCGGAGGGGGCGCGCGGCGTCGTTTACCGCGCGCCCTTCGCCCGGGTACGGCGTATGCCCGTCACATGCCGGGGACGAACTGGAGCAGCAGATCGATGAGCTTGATGCCGAGGAACGGGGCGACGAGCCCGCCCAGGCCGTAGACGCCGAGATTGCGGCGGAGGAGCGCGTGGGCGGACGAGGGGGCGTAGCGGACTCCGCGCAGGGCGAGCGGGATGAGGGCGACGATGACGAGCGCGTTGAAGATGATCGCGGAGGCGATGGCGGAGGTCGGGCTGTGGAGGCCCATGACGTTGAGTTTCTCCAGGCCCTGGTAGCCGGCCACGCCGCCGAACATGGCGGGGACGATCGCGAAGTACTTGGCGACGTCGTTGCAGATGGAGAAGGTGGTGAGCGCGCCTCGGGTGATCAGGAGCTGTTTGCCGACCTCGACGATCTCGATGAGCTTGGTGGGGTCGGAGTCCAGGTCGACCATGTTCCCGGCCTCCTTGGCGGCGGAGGTGCCGCTGTTCATGGCCACGCCGACGTCGGCCTGGGCCAGGGCGGGGGCGTCGTTGGTGCCGTCGCCGGTCATGGCGACGAGGTTGCCGCCCGCCTGCTCGGCCCGGATGCGGGCCAGCTTGTCCTCGGGTGTGGCCTCGGCGATGAAGTCGTCGACGCCGGCCTCGGCGGCGATGGCCTTGGCGGTGCGCGGGTTGTCGCCGGTCACCATGACGGTCTTGATGCCCATGGCGCGGAGTTCGGCGAATCTCCGGCCGATTCCGGGTTTGACGACGTCCTTCAAATGAACGGCGCCCAGCACCCGGATGCCGTCCGGGTCCTCGACCGCGACCAGCAGGGGGGTGCCGCCTTCCGCCGCGATGGAGTCGGCGATCCAGTGGGCCTCCTCGGGCACGTGCCCGCCGCGCCGGGCGACCCAGTCGGCGACCGCGCGCCCGGCGCCCTTGCGGATGCGGCAGAAGTCCCCGTCGAAGGAGAAGTCCACCCCGCTCATCCGCGTCTGCGCGGAGAAGGGCACGAACCGGCCGTGGGTGAAGTCGGCGCTGTGGTGGCGGATCCCGTGCCGTTCGGCGAGTTCGACGATGGAGCGGCCTTCGGGGGTCTCGTCGGCGAGCGAGGAGAGCTGGGCGGCGTCGGCGAGGAGGTCGTGGGCGATGCCCTTGACGGGGACGAAGGCGGTGGCCCGCCGGTTGCCGTGGGTGATGGTGCCGGTCTTGTCCAGCAGCAGGGTGCTGACGTCGCCCGCCGCCTCGACGGCCCGGCCCGACAGCGCGATGACGTTGCGCTGGACGAGGCGGTCCATGCCGGCGATGCCGATGGCGGAGAGCAGCGCGCCGATGGTCGTGGGGATCAGGGTGACGAGCAGGGCGACGAGCACGGTGATGCTCTGCGGGGCGCCCGACCAGCTCGCCATGGGCTGGAGCGAGACCACCGCCAGGATGAAGATCACGGTGAGCGAGGCGAGCAGGATGTTGAGCGCCAGCTCGTTGGGGGTCTTCTGCCGGCTGGTGCCCTCGACCAGGGCGATCATGCGGTCGAGGAAGGTGTTGCCGGCGCGGGAGGTGATCCGTACGACGATCCGGTCGGAGAGCACCGTGGTGCCGCCGGTGACGCCGGCCCGGTCGCCGCCCGCCGCGCGGATCACCGGCGCGGACTCGCCGGTGATCGCCGACTCGTCCACGGCCGCGACGCCGTCGACGACCTCGCCGTCACCCGGCACGAGCTCGCCGGCCTCGACGACCACGAAGTCGTAGGGCCGCAGTTCGGCGGCCGGAACCCGCTCCTCCTCCCAGTCCCGGCGGTCCATGCTCACCTTCCAGGTGCGCAGCCGCCGGGCCGTGGTGGTGCTCCGGGTGCGCCGCAGCGACTCGGCCTGGGCCTTGCCCCGGCCCTCGGCGACGGCCTCGGCGAGGTTGGCGAAGACGACGGTGAGCCAGAGCCAGACGCTGATCAGCCAGGTGAAGACGGACGGGTCGAGGACGGCGGAGAGCGTGGTGAGGACGGAACCGGTCTCGACGACGAACAGCACGGGGTGCCGGACCATCACCCGGGGGTGGAGCTTGCGGACGGCGTCCGGGAGACAGGCGACGAGCTGCTTGGGGTCGACGAGACCGCCGGCGACGCGGCGGTGGCGGTTCCGGGCGATTCGTCCGGGGGCGCGGTACAGCATCAGCGGAGTGGCCTTCGACGGGTCGGCGAGGTGGAACGATCACCTCACCCAACCGTCCGGGCACACACCGTGGCCGTTCCCTTACGCGCCTTTGTCACGCCCCGGCCCGGGACTTACGCGGTTTTGACGCCCCTGCCCCACCCTTTCACCGTTTCTTGTCCTCGAACGCCGGACGGGCTGACAAAAAGTCAGCCCGTCCGGCGTTCGAGAACGGATCAGCCGCGGGCGGCGGCGATCTGCCGCGACATGATCGTCGTCAGCTCGTACGCCGCGTGCGACGCCGCGACCGAGGTGATCTCGGCGTGGTCGTAGGCCGGGGCGACCTCCACGAGGTCGGCGGAGACCAGGTTGCAGGAGGACAGCCCGCGGATGATCTCCAGCAGCTCGCGGGAGGTCAGGCCGCCCGCCTCCGGCGTGCCGGTGCCGGGCGCGTGGGCCGGGTCCAGGACGTCGATGTCGATGGAGATGTACAGCGGGCGGTCGCCGACGCGCTGGCGCAGCTGGTCGGCGATCTCGTCGACGCCGCGGCGCATGACGTCCGCCGAGGTGACGATGCCGAAGCCCATCTTCTCGTCGTCGGTCAGGTCCTTCTTGCCGTACAGCGGGCCGCGCGTGCCGACGTGGGAGAGCGCGGAGGTGTCGAGGATGCCCTCCTCGACGGCCCGGCGGAACGGCGTGCCGTGGGTGTACTCGGCGCCGAAGTAGGTGTCCCAGGTGTCCAGGTGGGCGTCGAAGTGCAGCAGGGCGACGGGGCCGTGCTTCTTGGCCACGGAGCGCAGCAGCGGCAGTGCGATGGTGTGGTCGCCGCCGAGGGTCATCATGCGGGCGCCGGTGCCCAGGAGGTCGTCGGCCGCGGCCTCGATGGTCTCGACGGCCTCATCGATGTTGAACGGGTTCGCGGCGATGTCACCGGCGTCCGCGACCTGCGCGAGGGCGAAGGGCGAGGCGTCCTGGGCCGGGTTGTACGGGCGCAGCAGGCGCGAGGCCTCGCGGATGGCGTTGCCGCCGAAGCGGGCGCCCGGCCGGTAGGAGACGCCGGTGTCGAAGGGCACGCCGACGACGGCGACGTCGGTGGTGCCGACCTCGTCGAGGCGGGGCAGCCGGGCGAAGGTGGCGGGGCCGGCGTAGCGCGGGATGCGGGAGGAGTCGACGGGTCCGCGCGGTTCACGGGGGGCGGGGGTGCTCATGCGGGGGGCCTCTCGGATCACGGACGGGGCGCCGACGGGTCACGTTCGCGTCAACGTCGGAGCGGACGGTCTGGACGTACCCGAGGGTAGGCAGGGAGGCGGATTCCGCACATGTACGGAACTGAAGGTCCGGCCTCTGCATATGGACACGGCGTCCATCGCGCATCCCGGGGGAGAATGAGCCCATGCCGATACCACCCAGCCCCGCCGAACTGATCGATCACCTCGTCCGTACGCGTATCGCGGGGAATGTCGCCACCCCCCGCGAGAACAACCTCGATCACTACCGCAGGCTCGCCCAGGGCGACCGGCACTACTGGTTCGGGCTGGAGTTCGGCGACCGCTGGACGGACGAGCAGGACGTGCTGGCGGTCATGGCGGAGCGCTGCGGCGTCAGCGACGACCTCGAGCACCGGGTGGGCCAGGACACGATCGACCCCCGGCTGACCGTGGCCGCGCTGGAGCGGATGGCCGCGTTCCTGCGGAAGGCGGCGGAGGGGCGGCAGCGGGTGCTGTTCGCCACCGGCCACCCGGGCGGGCTGCTGGACGTCCACCGCACGACGGCGGCCGCGCTGCGGGCGGCGGGCTGCGAGATCGTCTCCATCCCGAGCGGGCTGCGCGCGGACGAGGGCTCGGTGTACCAGGTCGCCGACGTGGCCGTCTTCGAGCGCGGGGCGACGCTCTGGCACACCCACTCCCCCGCGCCCATGGCCGCGATCCTGGACGGGCTGCGGCAGGCGGGCCGCCCGCTGCCGGACCTGGTCGTCGCCGACCACGGCTGGGCGGGCTGCGCGGCGGGGCAGGGCATCGACGCGGTGGGCTTCGCGGACTGCAACGACCCGGCGCTGTTCCTCGCCGAGGCGGAGGGCACGCTCCAGGTGGCGGTGCCGCTGGACGACCACGTCGCCGACCCGCGCTTCTACGAGCCGATGACGGCGTATCTGCTGGGTGCGGCGGGGCTGGGGCAGGGCTAGGCGCCGGCCGGCTCGATCAGCGTCGCGATCCCGGCGCAGAGCATCCGTACGCTCCGGAGGAACTTCTCCTCCTGGTCGTAGGCGGCCGCGGCGACCAGTGTCAGGGGGAAACGCTCGGGAAGGCCGGCGACGTCCTCCTCGGTGACGGGGAGGGCGGGCGGCTCGCTCTGTTCCTGGAGCACGTAGCCGGTGACATGGCTGAGCAGGGTGTCGGCGGCGACGATGAGGTGTTCGTCGGGCACACCGGCGTCGCTCAGGGTGCGCAGCAGCCGCTCCATCAGCGACAGCGCTCCGCCGCTGAGCATCTTCGGGCTGTCGGCGAACATGATCGCGCCGCCCGCGTGCCGCCGGATGCTCCGCCGCAGCGTCACGGCCTGGGCCTCGATCCCGGCCTGCCAGCCCGCCCCCTCGGGCAGCGCGGCCAGCGCGGCGCTGCCCGCGTCGTAGGCCTGCCGGGCGACCCGGTCGGCCATCAGCTGGAGCAGCGCGCTCTTGCTGGGCACGTGGTAGTAGAGGCTCCCGGCGTGGGCGCCGAGGCGCTCCGCCACCTGTCGCATGGACAACCCGTGATAGCCGGACTCGGCGAAGACGGCCATGCCCGCGTCGATGATCCGGTCTGCGGTCAGCTTCATGGGGATCACCCTAGCCGCAATTTTCAAACAGTGTTTGAAACTGGCCGTCTCCCCGGCTAATGTCGTGTCCAGCACAAGCATTCGGCACGTTCGAGGGGGGCTGGTGGCGATGGGCGCGATGCTGTTCAACGTGACCACTGCGGCACTGATGGTTCTGATGCTCAACGGAGGCCTGGCCCTCGTCGGGCAGGACACCGTGGGCCGGCGCCGGATCCCCTGGGCCGCGGTCGGCCTGACCGCGATCGCGCTCGCCGGAGTCGTGACACAGCTCTGCTGGTCGGGGGCGATGGACGCCTTCGACAGCGACCCGAGCAAGTCGGGCTGGTGGCGCGTGGTCACCTCCGTCTTCATGCAGAACGGCGGGTTCCTCGGCGGGGCGTGGAACATCGCCACCCTCGCCGTCATCGCCGCCCTCGCGGAGTGGTTCTGGGGCGGGCCCCTGATGGTGGGCCTGTTCGCCGCGGGCATCCTGCTGCCGGAGCACATCGACGCGCTCTTCGGCCAGACCGGCGGCAGCACCGATCCCCGGAACTTCGCGGGGAGTTCGGGAGCGACGTACTTCCTCGCCGCGACCCTGGCCGCCGCCCTCCTGCTGCGCGGCCGTGAGCGCAAGGACGTGCTCCTCGCGATCGCCGCGCCCGTGCTCGGCCTGGGCATGTGGCTCGCCCAGTCCAACGGGCACGGCATGGTGACGGTGTACGGCTTCGTCCTCGGCCTCCTGGTCCGCACCCTGGGCGGCCGTCTGATCCACCCCGACCGCGACCTCCGGCGGCCCCCGCGGACGACCATGGCCGCGCTGGCCGGGTTCGCCGGCAGGCGGCCGCGGCAGGCCGACTAGTCACGGACGACCATTCACGTGCCCTGTCACATCACTTGACCACCACTGGGGGAAAGCCGCATGTCCGAGAACGCGCACCTTGAAGTGCCGAAGCCCTTCGACACCGCCCGCTGGCAGGCCCGGCTCGACGAGCTCCTGGCCGCCCACCACGTCCCCGGCGCCGCCCTGGCCGTACTCGCCGACGGCGAGATCCACGAGCTGGCGAGCGGCATCCTCCACACCGGGACCGGCGTCGAGACGACCACGGACTCGGTCTTCCAGATCGGCTCGGTCAGCAAGGGCTACACCGCCGCGCTCGCGGTGCTGCTCGCCGACACCGGAAAGCTCGACCTGGACGCGCCCGTCGTGGACGTCCTGCCGGACTTCGCCGTCGCCGACGCGGAGGCGTCCCGTACGGTCACACCGCGCCAGCTGCTCAACCACACCAGCGGCATCGAGGGCGACCACGTCAACGACACGGGCCGCGGCGACGACTGCCTGGCCCGCTATGTCGAAAGCGCGCGGAACGTCGGCATGACCAACCCGCCGGGCGCCACCATGTCGTACTCCAGCACCGGCTACAACGTCCTCGGCCGGATCGTCGAGGTCGTCACCGGCAAGACCTGGGACGAGGCGCTCAAGGAGCTGCTTCTCGACCCGCTCGGGCTCGACCACACCATGACCCTTCCCGAGGAAGTGCTGCGCTTCCGCGCGGCGATGGGGCACATGGGCGAGCCCGGCGAGGTCCCGGTCCCCACCCCGCTGTGGAACATGCTGCCCCGCTCCGCCGGTCCCTACGGCGGGATCAGCGCCACCGCCGCCGACGTGGTGCGGTTCGCCCGGCTGTTCGTCGACGGCGGCACGGCACCGGACGGGACGCGGGTGCTCTCGTCCGCCGCCGTGGAGGCCATGCTGAACCGCGAGGTCGCGATGCCCGACGAGTGGTTCCTCGGCGCCCACTGGGGCCTGGGCTGGGGGCTGTTCGAGTGGGACGGCGCGCGCGGCTTCGGCCATGACGGCAGCACGTTCGGGCAGCTCGCCTATCTGCGCGCCATCCCCGAGAAGGGCCTCGCCGTGGCCCTCCTGACCAACGGCGGCAGCGCCGCGCCCAAGGTCTACGAGACGCTCTGCCGCGAACTGACCGCCGAACTCGCCGGGATCTCCATGCCGGCGTTCGGGCCGCCCGAGGAGCCTCCGGCGGTGGACACGGTCCCGTTCACCGGCACGTACAAGCGCGAGGGTTTCCTCATGACCATCGCGGACCGCCCCTCCGGCGAAGGCGCCCCCGGTGAAGGCGTCCTCCGGCTGACGTACGAGGGCGCCGACGGCTTGGCGGGCACCTTCGACCCCCTCGTCTGGAATCTGACGCCGGTCTCGGACACCCCGGCGCGGACGGTCTTCGCCGGCCGCCGCAACGAGAAGGACGGCTGGATCCCGGTGGTCTTCTACGCGCTGGCCGACGGCAGCCGCTACGTCCACTTCGGCGTACGCGCCACGGCGAGGTCCACGGCCTGACGGCCGAAGCCCACGGCCTGACGGCGGGCGCGGACCGGCGCGGACTAGGTCCGGGGCCGGGGCCCGCCGTTCCAGCCGCGGACGACCAGCCAGGAGCCGCCGTAGAGCACGGCGGCCTCCGCGGCCCGCAGGGCGAGCCCCGCCATCAGCCGGTACGCGCCGGTGCGGTCGACGATGTGGGTGTGCCAGACGAACAGCAGCACCGCGCCGACACCGATGACGAGGACGCCCACGGCCATCAGGAGCGCCCGTACGACCTTGGGCATGGGTGTGTTCGTGCGCGGCATGAGGTCCCCCGGTGGATCGCTCGCGGATCGGTCTCACGAGGGTAAAGGGCGGGTCATCCGCCTATCGACCGCGCGGGACGCGTATCAGCCCCTCCTGAATCACCGATACCGCCAGCCGCCCGTCCGCGGTGAAGATCCGCCCCCTCGCCAGGCCCCGGCCGCCCTGGGAGGTGGGGCTCTCCTGGTCGTAGAGCAGCCACTCGTCGGCGCGGAAGGGGCGGTGGAACCACATGGCGTGGTCGAGGCTCGCGCCGACGACGTCGCCGATGGCCCAGCCGCCGCGCCCGTGGGCGAGCAGCACCGAGTCCAGGAGCGTCATGTCGGAGACGTACGTGGCCAGGCAGATGTGCAGCAGCGGGTCGTCCGCCAGTTTGCCGTTCGTCCGGAACCAAACCTGCGACTTGGGCTCACGCGGCTCGCCCACGCGGGCGAACGTCGGCTCCTCCGCGTAGCGCAGATCGACCGCCCCGCGCGCCTCCAGGATGCGCTCGACGACGTCCTGGCCGCCCAGGTGACGGGCGTAGTGCGGCAGCATCTCGGCGGCCGTGGGGAGGGTCAGCGGGTCCGGTGCCGACGGCATCGGCTCCTGGTGCTCCAGGCCCTCCTCGTGCGTCTGGAAGGACGCGGAGAGGTGGAAGATCGGCTGCCCGTGCTGGACGGCGACGACGCGGCGGGTGGTGAAGGAGTAGCCGTCGCGGATGCGGTCGACCGTGTAGACGATGGGCACCGCCGGGTCGCCGGGGCGCAGGAAGTAGGAGTGCAGGGAGTGCGCGTGCCGGTCGGCCGGGACGGTGCGTCCGGCGGCGACCAGCGCCTGCGCGGCGACCTGGCCGCCGAAGACGCGCGGCACGAGGACTGGCTGGGAGGTGGTGCCGCGGAAGATGTCCTCCTCGATCCGCTCGAGGTCGAGCAGGCCGAGGAGTTCGTCGAGGGGGGTGGGGGGCTCGGTGGTGAGGGGTTCGTTCATGTGCCGGTGGTCCTTAACGGGTGTCCGTGCTGTCGCGGCGGGCCCTACAGGCCCATCGACTTGGCGATGATCGAGCGCATGACCTCGCTCGTGCCGCCGTAGATGCGGGTGACGCGGGTGTCCGCGTACAGGCGGGCGATGGGGTACTCCATCATGTAGCCGTAACCGCCGTGGAGCTGCAGGCACTTGTCGACGACGACGGCCGCCCGCTCGGTGGTGAAGAGCTTGGCCGAGGCGGCGTCGGCGGCGGTCAGCTCGCCCGCGTCGTGCGCCTCCAGGGCCCGGTCCACGACCGCCTGCATCGCGTCCACCTCGGAGCGGCAGTCGGCCAGGACGAACTTGGTGTTCTGGAACGAGGCCACCGACCGCCCGAAGACCGTGCGGTCGCGGACGTACTCCGTGGCGAACCCGACGGCGGCGGCCGCCTGGGCGTACGCGCCGACGGCGATGCCGAGCCGCTCCTGCGGGAGGTTGTGGGTGAGGTAGCCGAAGGCCGCGCCCTCCTCGCCGAGGAGGTCCGTGACGGGCACCTTGACGTCGGTGAAGGAGAGTTCGGCGGTGTCGGAGACCTTCAGGCCGAGCTTCTCCAGCGTGCGGCCGACGGCGTAGCCCTCCGAGGAGGTGTCCACGACGAGGAGGGAGATGCCGCCGCGCCGGTCCTCGGCGGTGGCCGGGGCCGTACGGGCGCAGACGAGCACCCGGTCGGCCTGGACGCCACCGGTGATGAAGGTCTTGGCGCCGTTGAGGACGTAGTGGGTGCCGTCCTCGGAGAGCCGGGCGGTGGTCCGCATCCCCGCCAGGTCGGAGCCGGTACCGGGTTCGGTCATGGCGATGGCGGTCATCAGCTCGCCGGAGACGAAGCCGGGCAGCCAGCGCCGCTTCTGCTCCTCGGTGCCGTACGTGAGGAGGTAGGGCAGGCAGAGGGCGGTGTGGGCGCCGGCGGCGCCGAAGCTGACGCCCGCACGCGCGCACTCCTCGGTGACGACGGCCTGGAACTTGAACGAGCGCTGGCCCGCGCCGCCGTACTCCTCGGGGACCTCGATGCCGAAGACGCCGAGCTCGCCGAGCCTCTTGTAGAACGCGCGGGGGACGGCTCCCGCGGCGCGCCACTCGTCGTAATGCGGCACCACCTCGGCGGCGATGACGTCGCGGATCGTCCGCCGGAACGCCTCGTGGTCCTCGGTGAAGACAGTGCGTCGCACAGCGGCCTCCCCGCTCGGGCTGTGGCAGCGCTCGCCGTGGCGGCGCTCGCTGTATAAGCGTTGCTGTATAAGCGCTTGCTCAGCGGAAGCTACCGGCCGGTCACCAAGGCTGTCCAGATGTGCTCGTCAGCCCGCCAGGGAGCCGAGCGCGCCGAGCGCCAGGCGGCGCAGCAGCGCGGCCATGGCCGTGCGGGCGGGGAGTGCGCCGGGGCGGCCGAGGTGGGGGGTGGAGTTGAGCAGGCCGAAGACAGCGTGGACGGCGGCCCGGACCTCGACCTCCAGGGTGCCGGGGTGGAGCCGGCGGACGACGTCGACCCACAGCTCCACGTACTGGCGCTGGAGCGAGCGCACCAGCTTGCGGTCGCTGTCGCGGAGCTGGCCGAGCTCCCGGTCGTGGAGGATGATCAGCGCCCGGTCGTCCAGGGCGAAGTCGATGTGGCCGTCGATGAGCGAGTCCAGCACCTCGGCGGGGGCCGCGCCCGCCTCGGCGGCCTCGGCGACGCGCCGCCGGCCGCCCGTGAGGAGCCGCCCGCTGATGCCCACCAGCAGCTCGGCGAGCATCGCGTCCTTGCCGGCGAAGTGGCGGTAGAGCCCGGGGCCGCTGATGCCGACCGCCGCCCCTATCTCGTCCACGCCGACGCCGTGGAAGCCGCGCTCGGCGAAGAGCCGGGCGGCCTCCCGCAGGATCTGCTCGCGGCGGGAGAGGGGGGCCGGGGCCTGCCGGTGGGTGCTCACAGCGTCTTTCACGAAGGTAATTCTAGACAGCGGGCGTTAATGGTCGTTAACCTGAAGGCACTGTGTTAACGCTCATTAACCGAGCAAGGGAGCTCGAGTCCATGCAGCAGGCACCGGTGCTGGGGAGCGCCGCCGATCCGGCGTCCGACGCCTGGCGGGCCAACGAGGCCGCCCATCGCGAGCTGACGGCGGAGTTGCGCGGCAGGCTCGCCACCGCGCGGCTGGGCGGCGGCGAGAAGGCCCGCGCGCGGCACACCGCGCGCGGGAAGCTGCTGCCGCGCGACCGCGTCGACGCCCTGCTCGACCCCGGCTCGCCCTTCCTCGAGATCGCCCCGCTGGCCGCCGAGGGGATGTACGGCGGGGCCGCCCCGGCCGCGGGCGTGATCGCGGGCATCGGCCGGGTCTCCGGCCGCGAGACGGTGATCGTCGCCAATGACGCCACGGTCAAGGGCGGCACGTACTACCCGATGACCGTCAAGAAGCATCTGCGCGCCCAGGAGATCGCCCTGGAGAACAGGCTCCCGTGCCTGTATCTGGTCGACTCCGGCGGCGCCTTCCTGCCCATGCAGGACGAGGTCTTCCCCGACCGCGAGCACTTCGGCCGGATCTTCTACAACCAGGCGCGGATGTCCGGCGCCGGCATCCCGCAGATCGCGGCGGTCCTCGGCTCCTGCACGGCCGGCGGCGCCTACGTCCCGGCGATGAGCGACGAGGCCGTGATCGTGCGCGGCCAGGGCACGATCTTCCTGGGCGGCCCGCCGCTGGTGAAGGCCGCGACGGGCGAGGTCGTCACCGCCGAGGAGCTGGGCGGCGGCGAGGTCCACTCGAAGGTCTCGGGCGTCACCGACCACCTCGCCGAGAACGACGAGCACGCCCTGCGCATCGTCCGCACGATCGTCTCGACGCTCCCCGAGCGCGGCGCGCCGCCGTGGCCGGTGGAGCCCGTCGAGGAGCCCAAGGCCGACCCGGCGGGCCTCTACGGCGCGGTCCCTGTGGACTCCCGCACCCCGTACGACGTCCGCGAGGTCATCGCCCGGATCGTCGACGGCTCGCGCTTCGCCGAGTTCAAGGCGGAGTTCGGGCAGACGCTGGTGACGGGCTTCGCCCGGATCCACGGCCACCCGGTGGGCATCGTCGCCAACAACGGCATCCTCTTCTCCGAATCCGCCCAGAAGGGCGCCCACTTCATCGAGCTGTGCGACCAGCGCGGCATTCCGCTGCTCTTCCTCCAGAACATCTCCGGCTTCATGGTGGGCCGGCAGTACGAGGCGGGCGGCATCGCCAAGCACGGCGCCAAGATGGTCACGGCCGTCGCCTGCACCCGCGTCCCGAAGCTCACGGTCGTCATAGGCGGCTCGTACGGCGCGGGCAACTACTCCATGTGCGGCCGGGCGTACTCCCCCCGCTTCCTGTGGATGTGGCCCAACGCGAAGATCTCGGTGATGGGCGGCGAGCAGGCGGCGTCCGTGCTCGCCACGGTCAAGCGCGACCAGCTGGAGGCGCGCGGCGAGGAGTGGAGCGCGGAGGACGAGGAGTCCTTCCGGGCGCCGGTCCGCGAGCAGTACGACACCCAGGGCAACGCCTACTACGCGACCGCCCGGCTGTGGGACGACGGAGTCATCGACCCCCTGGAGACCCGGCAGGTGCTGGGCCTGGCCCTGACCGCCTGTGCCAACGCCCCGCTTCCCGCCAGGGACGGCGCGGCGCCCGGCTACGGCGTCTTCCGGATGTGAGGCGGAGCATGTTCGAGACAGTCCTTGTCGCCAACCGGGGCGAGATCGCCGTACGCGTCATCCGTACGCTGCGCGCGCTCGGCATCCGGTCCGTCGCCGTCTTCAGCGACGCCGACGCCGACGCCCGGCACGTCCGCGAGGCCGACACCGCCGTGCGCATCGGCCCGGCGGCCGCCACGGAGAGCTATCTGTCCGTGGAGCGCCTGCTGGACGCCGCCGCCCGCACCGGCGCGCAGGCCGTCCACCCCGGCTACGGCTTCCTCGCGGAGAACGCCGCCTTCGCCCGCGCCTGCGCGGACGCGGGGCTCGTCTTCATCGGCCCGCCCGCCGGGGCGATCGAGCTGATGGGCGACAAGATCCGGGCGAAGGAGACGGTCCGGGCGGCGGGCGTGCCCGTCGTGCCGGGCTCGACGGGCAGCGGCCTGACGGACGCCGAACTGGCCGACGCGGCCCACGAGATCGGGATGCCGGTCCTGCTGAAGCCGTCCGCGGGCGGCGGCGGCAAGGGCATGCGGCTGGTGCGCGACGCGGCTCTGCTCGGCGAGGAGATCGCCGCCGCGCGGCGCGAGGCACGCGGGTCCTTCGGCGACGACACCCTGCTCGTGGAGCGCTGGATCGACCGCCCCCGGCACATCGAGATCCAGGTGCTGGCCGACGGCCACGGCGGCGTCGTCCACCTGGGCGAGCGCGAGTGCTCCCTCCAGCGCCGCCACCAGAAGATCATCGAGGAGGCCCCCAGCGTCCTGCTGGACGAGGCCACGCGCGCCGCGATGGGCGAGGCCGCCGCGCAGGCCGCGCGCTCCTGCGGCTACACGGGCGCCGGGACGGTCGAGTTCATCGTCCCGGGCGGTGACCCGTCCTCGTACTACTTCATGGAGATGAACACCCGCCTCCAGGTCGAGCACCCGGTCACGGAGCTGATCACCGGGCTGGACCTGGTGGAGTGGCAGATCCGGGTCGCGGCCGGCGAGCGGCTGGGCTTCGTCCAGGAGGACGTGACGCTCACTGGGCACGCGGTGGAGGCGCGCGTCTGCGCCGAGACCGCCCGGGTGAGCGGCGACCGCGTCGACTTCCTGCCCTCGGCGGGCACGGTCCTGGCCCTGAGCGAGCCGTCGGGCGAGGGGATCCGGGTGGACTCCGGGCTCGTGGCGGGCGTGGAGGTCGGCACGTCGTACGACCCGATGCTCGCGAAGATCGTCGCCCACGGCCCGGACCGGGCCACGGCCCTCCGCCGCCTGCGGGCCGCCCTCGCGGAGACGGTCGTCCTGGGCGTGGACACGAACGTGGGCTTCCTGCGGCGGCTGCTGGCGCACCCTTCCGTCGTCTCGGGCGACCTCGACACGGGGCTCGTCGACCGGGACGCGGCGACGCTCGTCCCGGCGGAGGTGCCGGAGGAGGTGTACGTGGCGGGCGGGTTGCTGGCGCAGGCGGAGTTGATCCCCGATCCCGCCCCTTCCCGAAACGGGGGGCAGGCCCCCCGGCCCCCGGCCGGGTGGGTGGACCCCTTCTCGGTCCCGAGCGCCTGGCGCCTCGGCGGCGAAGCCGCCTGGACGGCCCACCACTTCCGCGCCCCGGGCCACGCCCCGGTGACGGTCCGCGTGCGCGACACCGCAGCGGGCACGGAATTCCTGCTGAGCGACGAGGCCGCGACTCCCCGCAGCGCGAGGCTGCTGCCCTCCCGGAGGCCCGGGGAACAGGCCACCGTCGAGCTCGACGGCACCACCCGCGCCCTCGCCCTCGCCCACACCGCCGACGGCGGAACGTGGCTCGCCCACCAGGGCGACACCTGGCACCTCGTGCCGTACGACCCCGTCCTCGCCGCACTCACCGGCGGCGCCGCCGGGGACCACGCCGGCACGCTCACCGCCCCCATGCCCGGCACGGTCACCGTCGTCAAGGCGGCCGTGGGGGACGAGGTCGAGGCCGGTCAGAGCCTCCTCGTCGTCGAGGCGATGAAGATGGAACACGTCATCGCCGCCCCCCACGCCGGCACCGTCACCGAGCTCGACGTGACGCCCGGCAGCACCGTGGCGATGGACCAGGTCCTGGCCGTCGTCACCCCGGTCGTCACCCCGGCCGCGCCCGTGGAGGAGTCATGATCGACGGACTGCCCATGGCCTTCCCCGACCCCGCCCTCCCCACCCGGGTGCGGATCCACGAGGTCGGCGCCCGCGACGGACTGCAGAACGAGAAGACGATCGTCCCGACCGAGGTCAAGGCGGAGTTCATCCGCCGGCTGGCCGCCGCCGGCCTGGACACCGTCGAGGCGACGAGCTTCGTCCACCCCAAGTGGGTGCCCCAGCTCGCCGACGCCGAGGAGCTGCTGCCGCTGCTCGACGGCGTCCCCGCCCGGCTCCCCGTGCTGGTGCCCAACCGGCGCGGGCTCGACCGCGCCCTCGCCCTCGGCGCCCGGGAGATCGCCGTCTTCGGCAGCGCCACCGAGTCCTTCGCCCGGGCCAATCTCAACCGCTCCGTCGACGAGTCGCTGGAGATGTTCGCCCCCGTCGTGGCGACGGCCCGGGAGGCGGGACTGCGGGTGCGCGGCTATCTCTCCATGTGCTTCGGCGACCCCTGGGAGGGGGCCGTCCCCCTGGAGCGGACGGTCCGCGTCAGCCGCCGCCTCCTCGACCTGGGCTGTGACGAGCTGAGCCTCGGCGACACCATCGGCGTCGCCACGCCCGGCCATGTCACGGCGCTGCTCACCGCTCTCCACGAGGCGGGCGTGCCGGTCGACCGGCTCGCCGTGCACTTCCACGACACCTACGGGCAGGCGCTCGCCAACACCCTCGCCGCCCTCCGCTGCGGCGTGACCACGGTCGACGCCTCCGCCGGCGGGCTCGGCGGCTGCCCGTACGCCAAGAGCGCCACCGGAAATCTCGCCACCGAAGACCTCGTGTGGATGCTCGACGGCCTCGGCATCGCCACCGGGGTCGATCTCGGCCGTCTCACCGCCACCAGCGTCTGGATGGCCGGCCACCTGGGCCGACCCAGCCCGTCCCGCACCGTCCGTGCCCTCTCCCACCAGGAGCCCTGAGCCATGTCGCTGGACCACCGCCTCTCCCCCGAGCACGAGGAACTCCGCCGCACCGTCGAGGAGTTCGCCCACGAGGTCGTCGCCCCGAAGATCGGCGACTTCTACGAGCGCCATGAGTTCCCGTACGAGATCGTGCGGGAGATGGGCCGCATGGGCCTGTTCGGGCTGCCGTTCCCCGAGGAGTACGGCGGCATGGGCGGGGACTATCTGGCCCTCGGGCTGGTCCTGGAGGAGCTCGCCCGGGTGGACTCCTCCGTGGCGATCACCCTGGAGGCCGGGGTCTCGCTGGGCGCGATGCCCATCTTCCGCTTCGGCACCGAGGAGCAGAAGCGCGAGTGGCTGCCGAAGCTCTGCTCCGGCGAGATGCTGGGCGCCTTCGGCCTGACGGAGCCCGACGGCGGCTCCGACGCCGGGGCCACCCGCACTACGGCCCGTCTCGACGAGACGACCGACGAATGGGTGATCAACGGCACCAAGTGCTTCATCACCAACTCCGGCACCGACATCACCGGCCTGGTCACCGTCACCGCCGTCACCGGCCACGCCGAGAACGGCAAGCCGCTGATCTCCTCGATCATCGTGCCGTCCGGCACCCCCGGCTTCACCGTCGCCGCCCCCTACTCCAAGGTCGGCTGGAACGCCTCGGACACCCGGGAGCTGTCCTTCTCCGACGTCCGGGTGCCCGCCGCCAACCTGCTGGGCGAACAGGGCCGCGGCTACGCCCAGTTCCTGCGGATACTGGACGAGGGCCGGATCGCGATCTCCGCGCTGGCCACCGGGCTAGCCCAGGGCTGCGTCGACGAGTCCGTCGTATACGCCCGCACCCGGGAGGCCTTCGGCCGGCCGATCGGCGCCAACCAGGCCATCCAGTTCAAGATCGCCGACATGGAGATGCGGGCCCACACGGCCCGGATCGCCTGGCGCGACGCCGCGTCCCGGCTGGTCCACGGCGAGCCGTTCAAGAAGGAGGCGGCGCTGGCCAAGCTCTACTCCTCCGAGATCGCGGTCACCAACGCCCGCGAGGCCACCCAGATCCACGGCGGCTACGGCTTCATGAACGAGTACCCCGTGGCCCGGATGTGGCGGGACTCCAAGATCCTGGAGATCGGCGAGGGCACCAGCGAGGTGCAGCGGATGCTCATCGCCCGCGAGCTGGGCCTGCCCAGCGCCTGACGCCCGCCCCCGGCGCCCGGCGCCCGCCCCTGTCACGCCCCCGCTCCCCGCCCCGCGCCCCCGGCCCACCTGCGAGAATTCCGTCCATGGCAGAGATCCTCCAGAAGGACGGGACATGGACCTTCGACGGCGACACGATACGCATCGTGCCGGGCCGGGAGCGGGGAGTGCATCCGCTGCGCCAGACCCTGGGTGAGCTCGCCGTTCCGCTGGGCGCGGTGGCGGGCGTCGCCTTCGAGCCGGCCCGCAAGGGCGGGCGGCTCCGGCTGCGGCTGCGCGACGGGTCCGACCCGCTGACCCAGGCCGCCCGCGGCCGGCTTCCGGAGGCGGCGGATCCGTACCAGCTCGCGGTCGAGCAGGACCGTACGGGCGTCGCGGAGTACTTCGTGGACGAGGTGCGCCACGCCCTGCTGCTGGAGCAGCTGCCGGACGGCCCCACGGACCGCTATCTGCTGCCGGGGCCGGCCGTGCCGCTGTCGGTGAGCGCCGGGGACGGCACCGCCTCCTTCGACGGCGAGCGGGTCCGCCTGGAGTGGAACTGGACCACCGCCGAGGGAAAGAAGTCCGCGGGGACGCGCGTCCTGCCCGTCACCGACATCGCCACGGTGGAGTGGCAGCCCTCCGCCGGCCTGGAGAACGGCTACCTCCGCTTCACCGTCCCCCAGGCGCCCACGAACGCGCCGCCCAAGCACGACCCGCACGCCATCGAGCTCTTCGGCTTCAAGAAGGACCCGCTGATGGCGCTGGTGGCCGCCGCCGTGACCGCCCGGCTGCCGCATCCCTCCGCCGCCGGAGCCGCGCGGTCCGCCGTCGCGTCGCCGGGCGCACCGGCCCTCGGCTTCTCGAAGGCCCTGGAGGGCGCGCCCCCGGCAGCGCCCGCCGCCCCGGAGCGGGGCGAGCCCGCCCCCGACGATCACGACGTCCTGCTGCGCCGGCTGCGCGAGCTGGGTGAGCTGCGTCACGCGGGAATCCTCACGGACGAGGAGTTCGCCGCAGCGAAACAGGCCGTCCTGCGTCGTTTCTGACCTTTTTCCCGCTCCACACCCCACCCTCCTGCCCGAAATCGGGCAGGATTCTTGCGAAACGCTCGCCTTGCCCTCACTATCGACGGGTGCTCGAACGCCGCATGTCCCATGACGACCTGGTCGACCACCTGGTGCGCAGCACGCCGCTACAGCGCGGCGAGGCCGCCCGGGTGGTGCTGGACGTGCTGGCGTACTTCGACGAGACGGCCGAGGTATTCGTGCGCCGCCGCCACCGCGAGCTCCAGTCCGGCGGACTGAACAACGCGGAGATCTTCGAGCGCATCGCGGCGGAGCTGCCGCACCGCGCGGTGGCGCCACCCGAGCTCTCACTGCGGCAGCTGCGCCGCATCGTCTACGGCTGAGCCGCCGGGACGCCACCGAGTGCCGCCGTAGAACCGGGCACCACGAACGCTTTACCCCTGGGAGGGTCACCTATGTGTGGAATCGTCGGATACATCGGCAAGCGTGATGTCGCGCCGCTGCTGCTCGAGGGTCTCCAGCGCCTGGAGTACCGGGGCTACGACTCCGCCGGCATCGCCCTGCACGCCGGCGGCAAGACCGGCGGCCTGAAGTCCGCCAAGGCCAAGGGCCGCGTCCGCGAGCTCGAGTCCCGGCTGCCCAAGCGCTTCAACGGCACCACCGGCATCGCCCACACCCGCTGGGCCACCCACGGCGCGCCGAACGACGTCAACGCCCACCCCCACCTCGACGCCGAGGAGAAGGTGGCCGTCGTCCACAACGGCATCATCGACAACGCCGCCGAGCTGCGCACCCGCCTGACCGCCGACGGCTTCACCTTCGTGTCCGACACCGACACCGAGGTCCTCGCCCACCTCATCGCCCGTTCCGAGGCCGGCACGCTGGAGGAGAAGGTCCGCGAGGCCGTCAAGCACATCGAGGGCACGTACGGCATCGCCGTCCTCCACGCCGACTTCCCGGACCGCATCGTCGTCGCCCGCAACGGCTCCCCCGTGGTCCTGGGCATAGGCGAGAAGGAGATGTTCGTCTCCTCCGACGTCGCCGCGCTGGTCGCCCACACCCGCCAGGTCGTCACCCTCGACGACGGCGAGATGGCCACCCTCAAGGCGGACGACTACCGCACGTACACCACCGAGGGCTCCCGCACCTCCGCCCAGCCGACCACCGTCGAGTGGGAGGCCGAGTCGTACGACATGGGCGGCCACGACACGTACATGCACAAGGAGATCCACGAGCAGGCCGACGCCGTGGACCGCGCGCTGCGCGGCCGCATCGACGACCGCTTCTCCACCGTGCACCTCGGCGGCCTCAACCTGGACGCCCGTGACGCCCGCGCCGTGCGCCGGGTGAAGATCCTCGGCTGTGGCACCTCGTACCACGCCGGCCAGATCGGCGCCCAGATGATCGAGGAGCTGGCCCGCATCCCCGCGGACGCCGAGCCGGCCTCCGAGTTCCGCTACCGCAACCCGGTCGTCGACCCCGACACCCTCTACATCGCGGTGTCCCAGTCCGGTGAGACCTACGACGTGCTCGCCGCCGTCCAGGAGCTCAAGCGCAAGGGCGCCCGCGTCCTGGGCCTGGTCAACGTGGTCGGCTCGGCGATCGCCCGCGAGACCGACGGTGGCATCTACGTCCACGCCGGCCCCGAGGTCTGCGTCGTCTCCACCAAGTGCTTCACCAACATGGTGGTCTCCTTCGGCCTCCTCGCCCTCCACCTGGGCCGCACCCGCGACCTGTCCGTCGCCGACGGCAAGCGGATCATCGAGGGCCTGCGCAAGCTGCCCGGCCAGATCGAGGAGATCCTCGCCAACGAGGCGCAGATCGAGGAGCTGGCCAAGGAGTACGCCGAGGCCAAGTCGATGATGTTCATCGGCCGTGTCCGCGGCTACCCGGTGGCCCGCGAGGCCTCGCTGAAGCTCAAGGAGGTCTCGTACATCCACGCCGAGGCCTACCCGGCCTCCGAGCTGAAGCACGGCCCGCTGGCCCTGATCGAGCCCGCCATGCCGACCGTCGCGATCGTGCCGGACGACGAGCTGCTGGAGAAGAACCGCGCCGCGCTCGAGGAGATCAAGGCCCGCAGCGGCCGCATCCTCGCCGTCGCCCACCGGGAGCAGGAGAAGGCCGACCACACGATCGTCGTGCCGAAGAACGAGGACGAGCTGGACGCCATCCTCATGGGCATCCCGCTCCAGCTCTTCGCGTACTACACGGCGAAGGCCATGGGCCGCGACATCGACAAGCCGCGCAACCTGGCGAAGTCCGTCACCGTCGAGTAGTCCGGCCCCGGGCCCGCCCGGCCGCTTCGGCCGCGGGCCCCACGAGACCTCTCGGACCTGTCCGCACCTGTCCGCGACAGGTACGAGAGAACGGCCCTCCCCACGCGTGCCACCACGCGCGCGGGGAGGGCCGCCTCCTTTCGCGCCGGCGTCGCCCTCACACCGGCGGTGATGCCACCGGCCCCGGGAACCGTCACCTCCCGTCCGGCGGCACGCCCTGGGACGTACTGCCGGAGTTGTACCCATGCGGGATGCCGTCGGCACCTCTACGCGCGAGTAGATTCCGGGGGAAGTCAAGGGATCGGCGGGACTGTTTCCCTACGGCTTCCCTACGGCGCGAGGTGATTGACGTTCCGCCAGGTTCCGTCGCCCACGTGGGCGCTCAAGGAGCACCCACGGGATCACCTACGGGATGACGACGACCGGCCGCTGCGCCCGGCGCGCCAGCCGGCCCGCCACGGAACCGAAGATCCGGCCGACCAGACCGTGAGTGGAGCCCACCACGATGGCGTCGGCGGCATACTCGCGCCCGACTTCTTCGAGTTCGTGACAGATGTCCCCGCCGCGCTCCACCAGGATCCAGGGGACCTCGGAGAGATGGTCGGCGCAGGCCAGCTCCAGGCCCAGGACCTCGGTGCGGTGATCGGGGACGTCCACGAAGACCGGCGGCTCGCAGCCCGCCCAGACGGTCGTCGGCAGCCGGTTGGCCACATGGACGATGATCAGTCCCGAGCCCGAGCGCCGGGCCATACCGATTGCATACGCAAGCGCTCGCTCGCTCGACATGGAACCGTCGAAGCCCACCACGACGCCGTGCCGGAACGCCGGATCGCAGGAATGACGTGTTTCTTCCGCCGCTTCGGGATTCGCCGCCTGATCGGCGATCCGCTTGCGGTCCGCGGGTTCGGAGAATTCGTGACCGGCCATCGGTGTCTCGGCGAAGGAAGCCTCTGGTCGAGGGATCGGCGGTGGACTGGTTGGAGTTGTCGAGGGGCGCGCCCACTGATGGATCTTGGACGGCCAAATCCGTCCGGGATTCATCTTTTCAAGTGCTTACCCCCCAGGGTACGGCGACAGTCGCTGCCTGCCCAGAGGCCGCCCGCCGGGCCGGCGGCCCCGTGGGCGGTTCCCCGGAGCATGCACGAGCGCGGCGCGTAGCGCAATGGCCCGGGCTCACACCCCCTGCTACCCACTCCCCAGTGACCCACGCCCCCGACCGGCCGTTGTTAGTACCGCCAGCAGCCGCCAGCAGGGAGCCGTTCCGTGCCCGGAACCCATGATTTCGCCCGCGAGGAGACGCCCGAGGGCCCGTCCCCCGATCCGGTGAGCGATGTGGTCCGCTGGGCGGCCTTCAGCTGTGCCCTGGTCCCGGTCGTCCTGCTGATGTGCGGTCAGTCCTTCGGCGGCGCGGCCGGTACGGCCGCCGGTCTGGTGGCACTCACCTGCGTCTGCCACGCACTCCTGCGCCAGTCCGAGCGCACCGCCGCCAAGGTGTCCGCGGAGCAGGCGTCCCCGCACCGGGGCCGGCACGGCCGGACGGGCGCGGGGAGCCATCGCGGAGCCCGCCGCCAGGGGTCCGGTAGCCCCGCCGACTGACCTCCTCGCACGCCTGCGCCCATATGTTTTCAGCCAACTTGGGTCCGAACTTCACACCTCGGCCTGAACCCCTCCCATCAGCCGGTCGACCAGCAAGGAAAGAACCGCTGAGGGCGGTTGCCGACTGAGGAGTGTGGGCAGGGGCGAGAGGCGTACTTTTCACCGGAGCCTGCAAGTGCAACGCTTCGTGATCGAACGCTTCACGCCAAGTTGTCATGTCGATTTAGAGGCGGGTGGTGAACTGGTCACCGCGTCTCCAAGCGACGCAGTAGATTCGATCTTGGCCATGACCGGCGGGGGAACCGTTCAGGACCGAGGGGAAACGTGCAGGACCGAGAGGACTCGACCGCCGAGGGGGCTTAGCGCCATGAGCCAGGACTCCACGACCGTACCGGAGACCGCGCGCAAGCTCTCCGGACGCCGCCGCCGGGAGATCGTCGCCGTGCTGCTTTTCAGCGGCGGCCCCATCTTCGAAAGCTCCATCCCGCTTTCCGTGTTCGGCATCGACCGGCAGGACGCGGGAGTCCCCCGCTACCGATTGCTGGTGTGCGCGGGCGAAGATGTGCCATTGCGAACGACCGGCGGCCTGGAATTGACCGCACCGTACGGCCTGGAGGCACTCTCCAGGGCCGGGACCGTCGTCGTACCGGCCTGGCGGTCGATCACCCAACCGCCGCCCGCCGCCGCGCTCGACGCGCTCCGCCGTGCCCATGAGGAGGGCGCCCGCATCGTCGGGCTGTGCACCGGGGCCTTCGTACTGGCCGCCGCGGGCCTGCTCGACGGCAGGCCCGCCACCACCCACTGGATGTACGCGCCCACGCTCGCGAAGCGCTATCCGTCGGTCCATGTGGACCCCCGGGAGCTCTTCGTGGACGACGGCGACGTACTGACGTCCGCGGGCACCGCGGCGGGCATCGATCTGTGCCTGCACATCGTCCGCACCGACCACGGCGCCGACGCCGCGGGGGCCCTGGCCCGCCGGCTCGTCGTGCCGCCCCGCCGCGCCGGCGGGCAGGAGCGCTACCTCGACAGGTCTTTACCCGAGGAGATCGGCGCCGACCCGCTGGCCGAGGTCGTCGCCTGGGCGCTGGAGCACCTCCACGAGCAGTTCGACGTGGAGACCCTGGCCGCCCGCGCGTACATGAGCCGTCGCACCTTCGACCGGCGGTTCCGCTCGCTCACCGGGAGCGCCCCGCTGCAGTGGCTGATCACTCAGCGGGTGCTCCAGGCCCAGCGGCTCCTGGAGACCTCGGACTACTCCGTGGACGAGGTCGCCGGACGCTGCGGCTTCCGCTCGCCCGTGGCCCTGCGCGGCCACTTCCGCCGGCAGCTGGGGTCCTCCCCCGCCGCCTACCGGGCCGCCTACCGGGCGCGCCGGCCGCAGGGCGGTCCGGTGGACCGGTCGGAGCGGGGCGAGCGGCCGGAGCGCGCGGAGCGCGGCGACCGGTTCGACCGGCCGGATCCGCTGGATCCCCGGCCGGGGGAGCC
The DNA here is from genome assembly GCF_003970715.1 of Streptomyces luteoverticillatus. Taxonomy (NCBI): domain Bacteria; kingdom Bacillati; phylum Actinomycetota; class Actinomycetes; order Kitasatosporales; family Streptomycetaceae; genus Streptomyces; species Streptomyces luteoverticillatus. Next base: position 2,616,225 of record NZ_CP034587.1, read on the forward strand.
GTCGCTGATGGCGATGCGCCGTGCGGCGATGCCCGCCCACGCGATGACGGGCGCGCCCCTGGGCGCTCCCCCGCCACCGGGTGGACACAGCGGACATATCTCTCACTCGCCGGGGCATGGCGGCGGGCACGGGCTGGGTCCGGGAGATCCGGGGAAGCCGGATACGGACCTCTACGCTCCGCGCCTGCCCGGACAGCGGGAACGCCCCGTAGGGTGAGACGTATGAACGATCGCATGGTGTGGATCGACTGCGAGATGACCGGGCTCTCGCTGTCGTCCGACGCGCTCATCGAGGTGGCCGCCCTGGTCACCGACTCTGAGCTGAACATCCTCGGGGACGGCGTGGACATCGTCATCCGCCCGCCCGCCGAGGCCCTCGCCACCATGCCCGAGGTCGTGCGCGAGATGCACACGGCCTCCGGGCTGCTGGCGGAGCTGGACGGCGGGACCACGCTCGAGGACGCCGAGCGGCAGGTCCTCGCGTACATCCGCGAGCACGTCCCGGAGCCGGGCAAGGCCCCGCTGTGCGGAAACTCGGTCGGCACCGACCGCGGTTTCCTGCTGCGGGACATGCCCGCGCTCGAGGGCCATCTGCACTACCGGATCGTGGACGTGTCCTCGGTGAAGGAGCTGGCCCGCCGCTGGTTCCCGCGCGCCTACTTCGGCAGCCCCAAGAAGAACGGCAACCACCGGGCGCTGTCGGACATCCGCGAGTCGATCGCCGAGCTCCGCTACTACCGCGAGGCGATCTTCGTCCCCCAGCCCGGACCGGACTCCGACACGGCGAAGGCCATCGCGGCCAAGCACGTCCTGTCCGCTCAGGCATAGTGACGTAGCTCGCTCCCGGCACGGCGAAAGCTGGGAGCGAGCACCCCTCAAGACCCTGTAGACTTCTTCTCGGCCGGTGGGAAACACGGAAACAAACGCCGGACGTGGTGGGTATAGCTCAGCTGGTAGAGCACCTGGTTGTGGTCCAGGATGTCGCGGGTTCGAGTCCCGTTACTCACCCTGATCGGGAAGAGCCCGGTCCGCTTCAAGCGGACCGGGCTCTTTTCGTTTTGTAGTCCTCAGGGGTGACGCAGGGGGCGGTCGGGGGACTTCTGCCCTCCATCCGGGCAAAGCTGAGATGCCGGTACCGGACGAAGGGTCATGACCGATGGCAACAGGCACAGTGAAGTGGTTCAACGCCGAAAAGGGATTCGGCTTCATCTCACAGGACGACGGAGGCCCGGACGTGTTCGTCCACTTCTCCGCCGTCCAGGGAACTGGCTTCAAGGAACTCCACGAGGGTGACAAGGTCGAGTACGACGTCACCCAGGGACAGAAGGGGCCGCAGGCGGAGAACGTCACCGTCATCCAGTGACCGCCTGGTCGAGCGGGCCCTACCGACGCCGCGCCCTGCTGTTCGTGGTCGCCGCCGCCCTGGTCCTCGGCATGAGCCTGCTCGACGGCTGTGCCAAGGACGGAGACGACGGGGACAGCAGGGGCGCCCGGCGCACCACGATCACCGTCGGCACCTTCGGTGTCTTCGGCTACAAGCAGGCCGGCCTCTACACGGAGTACGAACGGCTCCACCCGGGCGTCACGATCAAGGAATCCGTGATCGACCGGAACGAGGCCTACTACCCCCAGCTCCTCACCCACCTCGCGGCGGGCAGCGGCCTCGCCGACATCCAGGCCATGGAGGTGGCCAACGTCCATGAGCTGGCCACCGCCCGGGGCGACCTCTTCGAGGACCTCTCCCGCGCCAAGGGTGTCCACCGGGGCGACTGGCTCTCCTGGAAGTGGGCGCAGGCCACCACCCCCGACGGCCGGACCATCGGCCTCGGCACGGACATCGGGCCGATCGCCGTCTGTTACCGGAAGGATCTCTTCCAGCGGGCGGGGCTCCCCACGGACCGGGAGGCGGTCGGCAGGCTGTGGGCCGGGGACTGGCGGCGCTATCTGGAGGCCGGCCGGGCCTACCGGCGCCGGGCCCCGGCGGGCACGGTCTTCACCGACTCGGCGGCCGGCCTCTACAACGCCGCCGTGCACGGCTACCCCGAGCGCTACTACGACCGCGAGGGCCGTCCCCGCTACCGGAACGGCCCCGCCGTCCGCGCCTCCTGGGACCTGGCGACGCGGGCCGCCCGGGACGGGCTGACGGCCCGGCTCAAACAGTTCGAGAAGCCCTGGGACCAGGCGTACGCCAACGGCCGCTTCGCCACCGTCGCCTGCCCGCCCTGGATGCTCGGCTACATCAAGGAGAAGTCGGGCCCGGCGGGCCGGGGCCAGTGGGACGTGGCCGCCGCGCCCCGTCCGGCCAACTGGGGCGGCTCCTTCATCGGCGTGCCCAGGGCCGCCCGGCACCGGGCCGCCGCGATCGAGCTCGCCGTCTGGCTGACGGCCCCCGCCCAGCAGGCCAAGCTGTTCGAACGGCAGGCGGGCATCCCCTCCACCCCGGCCTCTTACGCCATGCCGGAGGTCAGGGACGCCCGCAACCCCTACTTCGGCGACGCGCCCATCGGAAGGATCTTCACGGAGGCCGCCCGGCACGTCCCGACGCTGTTCTTCGGGCCGCGCGAGCAGCAGATCGGGCTCGCGTTCACCGAGGTCGGCATCCCCCAGGTCGAACAGCAGGGCAGATCGCCCCGGGACGGCTGGCGGGCGGCACAGCGGGAGATCGAGAACGCGGTGGACGAATGACCGCGACGACCCCCGTCGTCGAGGGCGCGGCCACCGCCCCCGGGTCCCGGCCGCGCGGCCGGGACCGCCCGCGCGGCCGCCTCCACCGCTGGGACCTCCGCTACAGCCCCTACGCGTTCGTCGCCCCGTTCTTCCTCTCCTTCGCCGCGTTCGGCCTCTTCCCCCTCCTCTACACCGGGTGGACCTCGCTGCACCGCGTCGAGCTGACCTCCCCCGAACACATGGAGTGGGCGGGCCTCCACAATTACGCCCGGCTGCTCGGCAACGACTTCTTCTGGAACGCGCTGCGCAACACCTTCACCATCGGTGTCCTGTCGACCGTGCCGCAGCTGCTGATGGCGCTGGGCCTGGCGCACCTCCTCCACTACCGGCTGCGCGCCGCCACCTTCTGGCGGGTCGCGCTGCTGACCCCGTACGCCACCTCCGTCGCCGCCGCCACGCTCGTCTTCGTCGTCCTCTACGGGCGGGACTACGGGATGGTGAACTGGGCGCTGGAGGCGGCGGGCGTCGGCCCGGTCGACTGGCAGAACGGCACCTGGAGCTCGCGGTGCGCGGTCTCCTCGATCGTGATCTGGCGGTGGACGGGCTACAACGCGCTGATCTACCTGGCCGCCATGCAGGCCGTGCCGGACGAGCTCTACGAGTCGGCGGCACTCGACGGCGCCTCGCGGGCGCGGCAGTTCCTCCACATCACCGTGCCGGCGCTGCGGCCGACGATCCTCTTCACCGTCGTCGTCTCCACCATCGGGGCGACCCAGCTCTTCGGCGAGCCCCTGCTGTTCGGCGGGGCGGGCGGCCAGAAGGGCGGCGCCTCGCACCAGTTCCAGACCCTGGGGCTCTACCTCTACGAGCAGGGCTGGTTCAACTACCACCTCGGGCGCGCCTCGGCCGTCGCCTGGACGATGTTCCTGCTCCTGCTGCTGATCGCCGCCGTGAACGCGCTCCTCGCGCGGTGGCTGGGGAAGGACCGGTGAGAGGGCGACGTGTCCACCGGCATCGGTACCGGTATCGGGCGACGGCCGCGCGCGGGGCCCGTGGCCTACACCGTCCTGACGCTCTTCACCGCCGGCTCGCTCCTCCCGCTCGTGTGGACGGCGATGGCCGCCTCCGGCGACAGCGCCCGGCTGGCGCACACCCCGCCCCCGCTGTGGTTCGGCGGCAGGCTGTTCACCAACCTCGGCACGGCGTGGACCGACGCCCGGCTGGGCCTCGCCCTCGCCAACACCACGCTCGTCGCGGGGACGGCGGCCCTGGGCACGGTGCTCTTCTGCACGATCGCCGGCTTCGCCTTCGCCAAGCTGCGGTTCCGCTTCCGGCGGGCGCTGCTCCTGCTGACCGTCGGCACGATGATGGTGCCGCCGCAGCTGAGCGTCGTCCCCCTCTTCATGATCGTGGCGCGGCTGGGGTGGACCGACCAGTTGCGGGCCGTCGTCCTGCCCGCGCTGGTGAGCGCCTTCGGGGTGTTCTTCATGCGGCAGTACCTGATCGAGGCGCTGCCCGACGAGCTGATCGAGGCGGCCCGCGTGGACGGGGCGAGCAGCCTGCGCGTGGTGTGGCACGTCGTCCTCCCCGTCGCCAGGCCGGCGATGGCCGTGCTGGGGATGCTCTCCTTCGTCCAGGCGTGGAACGACTTCTTCTGGCCCGTCATCGCGCTGACCCAGGAGAACCCGACCGTGCAGGTGGCCCTCACCGGGCTCGGCCGGGGCTACGTCCCCGACCAGGCCGTGGTGATGGCCGGGGCGCTGCTGGGCACGCTGCCGCTGCTGCTGGCCTTCACGCTCTTCGGCCGGCAGATCGTCGGCGGCATCATGCGCGGCGCGCTCAAGGGCTGACTCCCCCACCGTTTCCCCCTCTCCTTCCGGAGCGTGCGACATGACCGTGGACTTCCCGCCCGGCTTCCTCTTCGGCGCCGCGACCGCCGCCTACCAGGTCGAGGGCGCGGCCGGCGAGGACGGCCGCACCCCCTCCATCTGGGACACCTTCTCCCGTACGCCGGGCCGGGTACTCGGCGGCGACACCGGGGACACGGCGACGGACCACTACCACCGCCGCGCCGAGGACGTCCGCCTCATGGCGGAGCTGGGCCTGGGCGCGTACCGCTTCTCCGTCTCCTGGCCCCGGGTCCAGCCCACCGGACGCGGCCCGGCCTCGCCGCGCGGCCTCGACTTCTACCGGGCGCTCGTCGACGACCTCCTCGACCACGGCGTCCAGCCCATGCTGACGCTCTATCACTGGGACCTCCCGCAGGAGCTGGAGGACGCGGGCGGCTGGCCCGAGCGCGACACCGCCCACCGCTTCGCCGACTACGCCCGGCTCGTCGGCGAGGCGCTCGGCGACCGCGTCGAGCTGTGGACCACCCTCAACGAGCCCTGGTGCAGCGCCTTCCTGGGCTACGCGGCCGGGGTGCACGCTCCGGGCCGCACGGACGACGAGGCCGCGCTGCGGGCCGCGCACCACCTCAACCTGGCGCACGGCCTCGGCGCACGGGCGCTGCGCGCCGTGCTGCCCTCGCGGGCCCGGCTGTCGGTGGCGCTCAACCCCGCCGCCGTACGGGCCCGTACGCCCTCGCCCGCCGATCAGGACGCGGCGCGGCGCGTGGACGCGCTGGCCACCCGTATCTTCACCGGGCCCATGCTGCGCGGGGCGTACCCCGAGGACCTTCTCGCCGACACGGCGGCCATCACGGACTGGTCGTTCGTACGCGGCGACGACACGGACGTCATCCGGCACCCCCTCGACGCGCTGGGCATCAACTACTACTCGCCCACAGTCGTATCAGCCGCCACTGACAATCCCCCGGCGCCCGGCCAGGGCGAGCCCTCCCCCTGGCCGGGCGCCGGGGGTGTGGCCTTCCACCGGCCGCCGGGCAAGCTCACCGCGATGGACTGGGCCGTCGACCCCACCGGCCTGTACGACCTGCTGACGCGCTTCACCCGTGAGGTCCCCGGGCTGCCGCTGATCGTCACCGAGAACGGCGCCGCCTACGACGACAAGCCGGGCGCCGACGGCGCCGTCGACGACCCCGAGCGGATCGCCTATCTGCACGCCCATCTGGAGGCTGTACTGCGGGCCCTCGGCGAGGGCGCGGACGTCCGGGGCTACTTCCTCTGGTCGCTGCTGGACAACTTCGAGTGGGCGTACGGCTACAGCAAGCGGTTCGGCGCGGTGTACGTGGACTACGCCACCCAGGCCCGCACGCCCAAGTCCAGCGCGCGGTGGTACGCGCGGGTGGCGCGGACGGGGCGACTGCCCATCGATTGAACGCCCATCAGTCGACGTCCATCACTCGAAGACGGAGGGCGGTGGGGCGGGCGAGGGACGGGCGCTCGCGTCGGTGACGGGCTCGGCGCCACCGGTGAAGTCGAGGAGCGCGCGGCCGTGTTCGACCCGTCCCTGGTGGGGGTCGGTGGCGGCCCGGCGGGTCAGCTCGGCGATGGGCAGCTCGTGGTCGGAGGCCAGCAGCACGGCGTTGCCGAAGCGCCGGCCGCGCAGCACCGCCGGGTCGGCGGTGAGACACAGCTCGGGGAAGACGGTGCGGACCGTCGCTATCTGGGCCTTGAGGTGGGCGAGGGGCGGGCCGTCGGCGAGATTGGCCGCGTAGTGGCCGCCGGGGCGCAGGGCGCGCCGGACGTCGGTGATGAATTCCGTGCTGGTGAGGTGGGCGGGGGTACGGGCGCCGCTGAAGACGTCGGCGATGATCAGGTCCGCCCAGCCGTCGGGGATCCTGGCGAGCCCCTCCCGGGCGTCGGTGCCGCGCACCCGTATGCGCCAGCTCGGCTCCAGCGGCAGCTCGGCCCGTATGAACTGGACCAGGGGCGCGTCTATCTCGACGATCTGCTGGGTGGAGCGGGGCCGGGTGGCGGCGATGTACCGGGCGAGGGTGAAGGCGCCGCCGCCCAGGTGGACGGCCTGGAGGGGTTTGCCGGGCGGTGCGACGAGGTCGACGATGTGGCCGAGCCGCCGCTGGTAGGAGAAGTCCAGATGGGCGGGGTCGTCCAGGTCGACGTGGGACTGCGGGGCCCCGTCGATCAGCAGGGTGCGGCCGCGCGGCCGGTCGCGGTCGGGGACGAGCTCCGCGAGACCGCCCGCCACCCGCACGGATATCGGTTCGGCGGCGCGTCCGCGCCCCTGCTTCTGCTTGCCCTTCGCCACCCCTCCAGTATCGCCGGTGCGGTTCGGCAGCGCCCCGAAGGGGGGCGGGGCCGTGACACACCATGCGGCTCCGCCGCGCGGGCGCGACCAGCCACGACGCACCCGCAGGTGATGTATCGGGCTTCCAGCGGAGCGCTCAGCGGCAGCGGTCGACGGCCTCGATGGTGCGGGCGGCCTCGCCGAGGGCGGCGCGGAGCACGGCGGGGTCGGTGGCGGAGGCGTAGGCGGCGTCGGGGGCGACGAGCCAGCCCGTGCCGTTGACGGGGGGCTCGGCAGCGCTCGTCCGCAGGCCGCGGCCGTAGGTCTGGGTGCAGGCGCTGCCGGGCAGGTCCCAGCCGTCGGCCGTGCCGGGCGGAACGAGGAAGCCGAGGGTGTCGCAGTCGCCGTCGTGGAGGACGGGGCCCACTCCGTCGCGCAGCCGCAGGATGTCGACGGCCTCCAGGCCCTGGCGCGCGGGGACCGTGACGAGGTCGCAGGGGTGCGCCTCGGCGCCGTCGCCACCGGCCTGCGGCGGGTACGGGGACGTGCTGTGGTCCTGGAACGGCCGCCGCAGGGCCGTCGTCCGCGAGCCGCCGATGTCCACTCCGGCCTCCACCACGGGAAACCCCTCCTCACGCCGTGCCCGAGTCCGCGTCGGGATCCACGCCGAGCGCGCTCGCGCTCTTCGGGTTCAACGCGTGGACGCGTCAACGGCTACGGCGCCATGCCGCCGCAAAGGATGGCAGTTCATGGCGGATGGCAGGTGGGATATCCGTTTTGTAGTCAAACCGGATGTAGTGGAATCACCGCAGCCGGTACGGTCATCACGCCACACGGCAAGCACAGCCGCCCGCCTCGCGGGTTGCCCTCGGGGCGGCTCGCCAGGAGAGGGTCCGGCCATGGCGTCGCCCCACGCGTCCTCGTCACCCCGTCCCAACCTCGCGTTCCGGCAGTTGCGCGGCCCGCGTTCACCAGGGGAATTCGCGGCCGCCGTGCGTCGTGCGGCCCGGGAGATCGGCGAACACGTCTCGTGCGACGCGCGCTACATCGGGCGTGTGGAGTCCGGGGAGATCCGCTGCCCCAACTACGCCTACGAGCGAGTGTTCCGGCACATGTTCCCCGGCCGCGAGCCGGCGGACATGGGCTTCGCACCCCGCGAGTCCGTGCGTGGCAGGGGGGCGCGCAAGAAGGGCTCCGCGCCGCCCGGTTCATCCGAGAGCCCCGCCGAAAGCCGTACCTCCTCCGGTGCGGCGGAGAGCTCCACCGAGAGCAGCGAGGAGAGCGACGTGTTGCGTCGCGCGTTCATGACCTCCGGCACGGCCGCCGTGGCCGCCGCGTCCCTGGGCACCGGCCCCCGGGCGCACCGGCGCCACGCGGGGGAGGCCGAGGCCGCCGCCGTCGAACAGGCGGTGCGGCACATCCGGCTGCTCGACGACCGGCACGGCGCGGACGGGCTCTACCGGCGCGCCGCGCGTCCCCTGAAGGCGGCCTACGGGCTGCTGGACGCGGAGACCAGACGGCGGTCGGTGGCCGACCGGCTGCACTCCGGCGCGGGCGAACTGGCGATCTCCGTGGGCTGGCTGGCGCACGACTCCGGCCGGTTCGCGGACGCCCGTTCCCACTACGCCGAGGCCCTGGCCACCGCCCGCGTGGCCGGGGACCCGGCGCTGGAGGCGCACGCCTTCTGCAACATGGCCTTCCTCGCCCGGGACGCGGCCCGCCCCCGCGAGGCGATCCGCGCCGCGCAGGCCGCGCAGCGGGCGGGGCGGCGGCTGGGGTCGGCGCGGCTGATGTCCCTGCTGGCCCTGCGGGAGGCGGGCGGCTGGGCGCGGCTGGGCGACCGGCAGGCGACCGAGGAGGCGCTGGGGCGGGCCCGGACGCTCTTCGGGCGCGGGGCGGCCGAGGCCGACCCGGAGTGGATGACCTTCTTCGGCGAGGCGGAGCTGGAGGGCCTGGAGGCCCAGTGCTGGTCCGCCCTGGGCGACTGGCGGCGCGCGGCGGACCACGCGGAGCGCGCGGTCGCGCTCCAGGACCCGCACTTCGCCCGGAACATCGCGCTCTACACCGCGCAACTGGCGGGCGACCTGGCCCGGGGCGGCTCCCCGGACGCGGCGGCCGTGGCCGGGGGGAAGGCGCTGGGGCTGCTGGAGCAGGTCCAGTCGGCCCGCATCAGGACGATGCTGGCGTCGACGGCCCGTATGTTGCGCCGTCACGCCTCAAACCCGGCGGTGTCGGGTTTCCTGAGCCGACATGAGGCGGCCGTGCGGCCCGCGTGAGGGGGTGCGCCGCCCTTTCACCGAGCCGTCAGGCGAGGTGGCCCGTGTCGTTCCAGCGCTCGATCGCCGGCGCGCCGTACGCCCAGCCCAGGATGGACAGGGAGGTCGGGTCGAGGCGGATGCGGGAGCCGAAGAAGATGTCCTCGCCCATCCATCGCGCGGCGATCGTCCGCAGGATGTGGCCGTGGGCGAAGACGAGCACGTCGCGGTCGGCCGAGCGGGCCCACTCCACGACCTCGTCCGCCCGGGCGGCGACCTCCGCCCGGGTCTCGCCCTCGGGGACGCCGTCGCGCCAGATCAGCCAGTCGGGGCGGCCCGCCTTGATCTCGGCGGGGGTCATGCCCTCGTAGGCGCCGTAGTCCCACTCCATGAGCGCGTCCCACTCGGCGGCCCGGCCACCGAAGCCGGCCAGCTCGCAGGTCTCCTTGGCGCGGACGAGGGGGCTCGTCCGGACCTCCACGTCCGGCAGGTCGTCCCAGGGGGCGCGGTGCAGCCGCTCACCCAGCAGCTTGGCGCCGCGCCGCCCCTCGTCGAGGAGGGGAATGTCCGTGCGGCCGGTGTGCTTGCCGGACAGCGACCACTCCGTCTGTCCGTGCCGGGCCAGCAGGATGCGCGGTGCCATGGGGAGAGTCCTTACGAGGTGCGTGCGGTGATCTGCGTGCGGTGATCGTCGGCCCGGGTGAAAGGCGTGAAGTCGGTCACCCCGGGAACGGGTGTGAGTTTCGCTCCCATCATCACTCACTTCACCAACGGGCAACCCTCCGGCCATTCCCGGCGTCTCCAACCCCGCACCTCGGGGTTCGGGTGGACTCACGGGGCGGTGTGCGAGAGATGTGGCGTACGCCGTACGGTTGCATATCGCGCTTATTGGCCGCCTGAACACATGGAGAGCGTCCGGATGTACACCGCACCACTGGGGAAGCGGCCGCGCTGGTGGACCGAACTGCCACTCATCGCCGTGGTGTACGGGCTCTACTCGGCCGGGCGGCTGCTGGTAAGAGGCGACGTGCAGTCGGCCGTGGATCACGGCGTCGCGATACTCGATCTTGAAAAAACGTTCCGAATAAACATCGAGCACTCGCTCAACCGGCTGTTCACCGATCACTCGGCGATCGGCATACCCGCCGACTTCGCCTACGCCGCCCTCCACTACCTCCTCACCCCCGCGCTCCTGGTCTGGCTCTTCAGGCGACGCCCCGACCACTACCGCCGGATGCGCACCTGGCTGATGATCTCCACCCTCATCGGCCTCATCGGTTTCACCCTCCTGCCCACCTGCCCGCCCCGCCTCCTCGACCCGTCCTTCGGCTTCGTCGACACGATGCGGCAGTACTCCGAGTACGGCTGGTGGGGCGGCGACGCCAGCGCCCCCCGCGGCCTGGGCGGGCTCACCAACCAGTACGCGGCCATGCCGAGCCTCCACGTGGGCTGGGCGCTGTGGTGCGGCGTCGTGCTGTGGGCGCAGGGCCGCACGATCTGGACCAAGATCGCGGGTGTCGCCTATCCGCTGCTGATCACCCTCGTGGTGATGGGCACCGCCAACCACTACCTCCTCGACGCCGTCGCCGGCGCCGCCGTGATGGGCGCGGGCTTCCTCCTCGCCCGCCCGGCGCTGCGGCTCGCCGAACGGATCCGCGCCCGCCTCGTCCCGACGGCACCCCCCGTACCTGCGGAAACGGCCGTGGCAGCGGCGAATGTCAGTGCCGGGTGCGAGACTTCGGCGGGTACAGCGGGTACTGCGCCGTCCCGGGTTCGCCCGGGGGCGCCGGAGAGACTTCGCGAGGCGGACGCCAGTGACCAGATCCCCCGACAGCCGGCCCGGGGCAGGGCCGGGGACAGCCGCACCGACGGCGCTGCGACAGCGGCTCGCTGAGCTGCGCGGCCCCTCCGTCGCGCCCGTCCCGCTCGACGCCCGCGCGCTCGCGGCGCTCGCCGCGAACCCCGGCTGTCACCGCCGCGCCCTGCTCGACGGGGCGGGGGTGGACAAGGCGGCGCTGGCACGGGCCGTGGGGGCGCCGGTGACGTTCGGGCAGTCGCAGTTCGCCTTCGTGCGCGGCCATTCCTTCGAGGCCCGCGTCAAGTCCGACGGCGGCGCGGAGCTCGTCCGCCTGCTCCACGATCGGCTGGCCGACGGCTCCCCCGCGCCCGGCCCGGACTCCGTGGACACGCCGGATCTCTCCGCCGCCGGGCTCCAGGGCCGTACGGCGCGCACGGCCCTCGCCCTGCGCGAGGCGACCGCCGCCGGGCGGTGGGCCGTGCTGGACCACCCCCTGCTGGCGCTCACCGTCGCCGGGACGCCGGCGTATCTGGAGCCGGACGCGATCGTCGTCCATCCCGACGGCGGCTGGACGGTCGTCGAGATCAAGTCCTTCGCGATGATCGACGGTTCCGCCGACGCGGCGAAGGTCGGCGCGGCAGCCCGGCAGGCGGCGGTGTACGCGCTGGCGCTCGAGGCCGTGGCCGAGCGGGTGGCGGAGGGCGCGGCGGCGGTGCGCGAGCAGGCCCTGCTGGTCTGCCCGAAGGACTTCTCCAACCTGCCGGCCGCCGCCCTCGTCGACCTCCGCAAGCCGCTGGCCACCACGCGCCGCCAGCTGGAGCGGCTGACGGGCGTGGCGGAGATCGCCGCCGGGCTCCCGGAGGGCACGACCTTCGATCTGTCCGGCGACGGCCGCACCCCGACCCGGCCCGCCGGCGAGCTGGCCGAGGCCCTGGACGCGGTCGCGGCGGCGTACGCGCCGGAGTGCCTCGCGGCGTGCGAGCTGGCCTTCCACTGCCGGGCACGGGCCCGCGCGGCGGACTCCGTCCAGACCCTGGGGCGCGGCGTCCGCGCGGAGCTCGGTGGCCTGACCACCGTCGCGTCCGTCCTCGCGGCGGCGGCGGGCGAGGCCGGCTCCCCCGACGACCCGGCGGTCGCGGCCCTCCGCCGCGCGTCCGCGCTCCACGCGGAGGCGCTGGCGCTCGCCTCGGCCGACGAGGGCGCCCTGGCGGGGGCGGGCCGATGAGCCGGCGGCCCTGGCGAACGGATCGGCCGATGCCGGCTGGGCACCGCCGGACAGCGCGGCGCGGGCGGAGCGCCGTCGCGGCGGAAAACCCGCCTGACCCCGCACGTCCCTCCACGCCTCTCCGGAAGGAGTCCGCATGTCGCTGATCAGCACCCTCGCGCGGATGGAAGCCGTGCGGGACGGGCGGGCGCGGCCGGTTGTCACCGTGCGGCACCGGCATGTCGCCGAGCGGCCGTGTGTGTTCGTGCCGTTGACGACCGCCGGTGAGGCCGGCGCGCCGCTCGGGGCGATGGTGGGGACGGAGCGGGACGCGCCCCGGCTGCTGTTCGTGGCGCAGCCGCGCGACAGGGATCTGCGGTCCGCGTTCCTCGCCGAGCTCGCCGACGCGCTGCTGCCGTACCTGGAGGAGTTCGGCGACGCCGTCGAGCTCGAGCAGCGCAAGGAGACCGATCCCGGCACCGGGAAGAAGGTGCCGGTCGAGGTCGAGCTGTGCGCGGACGCCCCGCAGCTGCTGGTGCCGAGCGCGGCGGGCGTGGAGTACGTCCGGCTGCTCGGCCGGTCCACGCGCTTCCGCCGCACCGCCGAGCAGGACCCCGACGCGCCCCACCCCGCGCCGCCGCGCGTGCCGATGCTGGGGCGCTGGCTGACGCACTTCGGGGAGCGCGCCCGGGTGCCCGGATCGTCGCTGCTGCTGGCGATGACGCAGGTGCTGGGCCGGCACTGGGCGACGGGCCAGAGCGCCCTGGAGGACCAGCACCTCGGTTCCCTGCTGGCCTGGATCGACCCGCCGCGGGACGTGCCGGGCCCGGAGGCCGCGCTGCGCGCGGAGCTGGCGCGCGGGCCGGACGGACTGCTGGTCCACCCGCCCGCCGGCCCGGCCACGGACCCGGTCTTCGACAACAAGCGGCTGGCCCCCGCCGTCGCCCGCTACGACCGGGCCCGCGCTGCCGTCCTGGAGGCGTCGGCGCACCGGTTCGCGCCCGCGCGGGCGGAGCTGGCCGCCGCCGAGAGCGAGGTCCGCGAGCTGCTGGCGACGCAGTTGCGCCCCACCTGGGACGCCGTCTGGCACGGCGTCGACCTGCTGCGGACGCTCCCGGAGGGCGCGCGGGTCGCCGAGCGCTGGAAGCGCGACCGCTGGTCGTACACCGCGCACCGCGACCGCGTCCGCGCCGGGGAGCCGCCGCAGCCGCGGCGGGACGACGCGGTCACGGCCGCGCGCAAGCTCGCCGCCCGCGAGAGCGCGCAGGCGCAGCTCGACGCCCAGGAGGCGCTGGACGACCCGCTGGTGATGGCGGGCCGGCGGCTGGCCGGGGAGGCGTTCGCGGGGGAGGTCGCCGAGGTGGTGATGGAGTACACCGAGGCCAAGGTGCCGAGGCCACGGCCCCTCGTGACCGTCCGCACCGCCGACGCCCCGCTTCTCGCGGCCGGCGTCGCGCTCCACCGCGCCCTGCCGGACGGCAGGTCGCAGAGCGCCGAATTCGTGGCGCACGACCCCGGCGGCCCCGGCGGCCCCGGTGCTCTTACCGTGCGGCTGACCGGCGGCATGGGGCGCGGCAAGGTGCCCGACGCGGGTTCCGTGCCCGAGGTGGGCGACCGGGTGTGCTGGACGCTGTTCGAGCACGCGCCCCGGGGCGGCCCCGAGCTGCCCGACCCCGAGCGGACGCCCTGGACCCATGGCGGCCCGCCCGCCGAGGGCCCGGCCGAGGCTCCCGACCCGGTGACCGCGGAGGATCTGCTGTGACCGTTCCTCTGGCGCGCGAGCGCGCCTTCGACCCCGCCGCGGCGGCCAAGGCGGCCACGGACGCGATCCTGCGCGACACGCTGCACGGCCCGCACCGCGGTGTCGTGGTGGACTCGCCGCCCGGCGCGGGCAAGTCGACGCTGGTGGTGCGGGCGGCCCGGGAGCTGGCCGCCGCCGGCCGGCCGCTGATGGTCGTCGCCCAGACCAACGCCCAGGTCGACGACCTGGTGCTGCGGCTGGCCGAGCAGGACCCCGGGCTGCCGGTGGGCCGGCTGCACAGCAATGACCGCCACCCCTACGACCCGGCGCTCGACGCGCTCGACTCGGTCGTGACCTCCGCGAAGGCGGCGGACCTGGCCGGGCTGGACGTGGTGATCTCCACGGCGGCGAAGTGGGCGCACACCAAGGTGGCCGAGCCCTGGGGGCACGCGATCGTCGACGAGGCGTACCAGATGCGCTCGGACGCGCTCCTGGCGGTGGCGGGGCTGTTCGAGCGGGCGCTGTTCGTGGGCGACCCGGGCCAGCTGGATCCGTTCAGCGTGGTGGGGGCGGAGCAGTGGGCGGGGCTGTCGTACGACCCGTCGGCGAGCGCGGTGAGCACGCTGCTCGCCCACAATCCGGGGCTGCCGCAGCACCGGCTGCCGGTGTCGTGGCGGCTGCCGGCGTCGGCGGCGCCGCTGGTGTCGGCGGCCTTCTATCCGTACACCCCGTTCCGCAGCGGCACGGACCACGGCGACCGGCTGCTGTCCTTCGGCGTGCCCTCCGACGGCTCGGGCCCGGACCGGGTGCTGGACGAGGCGGCCGAGTCGGGCTGGGGCCTGCTGGAGCTGCCCGCGCGGCACACGCCGCGCACGGACCCGGAGGCGGTGGGCGCGGTGGCGCTGGTCGTCCGCCGGATGCTGGACCGGGGCGGGGCCGTGACCGGCGAGCGCTCGCCGGAACCGGCGCCGCTGACCGCGGACCGGATCGCGGTGGGCACGGCCCACCGCGACCAGGCCGCGGCCGTCCGGGCGGCCCTTGCGGAACAGGGGGTGACCGGGGTGACAGTGGATACGGCGAACCGGCTCCAGGGCCGTGAGTTCGACGTGACGGTCGTGCTCCACCCGCTGTCGGGGCGCCCGGACGCGACGGCGTTCCACCTGGAGACGGGCCGCCTGTGCGTGCTGGCCTCACGGCACCGGCACGCGTGCGTCGTGGTGAGCCGGGCCGGCGTCGACCGCCTGCTGGACGAGCACCCGTCGACGGAGCCGGTACGGCTGGGGGTGACGGTGAAGTTCCCGGACGGCTGGGAGGCGAATCACGCGGTGTGGGCGCATCTGGCCGAGCATCGCGTCCCGTGGCGGCCGTGAGCCGGGGCCCGGCCGGGAGCTCGTTCGGCGCCCGTCCAGTCGGTGCCTTTCAGGCGTGTTCAGCGGCGTGTCGGGCGTTGTGGGGCGCGGGGGCGCGGCCCGGGGCGGGGCGGGGGCGCACTTGCGCGCGGCAGGACAATGGATGACGGTGCAGACGATTCTGGAGGTATGTACATGTGCGAGCCGAAGCAGGCTCCCGGTGGGCCGGGCAGTGAGGGCCCGCGCCGCCTGAAGCCCGCGCAGCTGCTCTTCGAGCCACCCGAGGCCGTCGCCGACCCCGAGCACTTCTTCGATCTCGAATCGATCGAGGACCCGCGTGAGCTGCTGGCCCGCTCCACCGAGCTGGCCCTGGCGTTCCGCGCGGCAGCGGACCGGGCGACGGAGTTCCAGGCGGTGGCGGCGGCTCAGCTCGCCGATCCCCGGCGCTTCGACAGACTGCCGACGGCGGTGATCGCCGAGCGGGCAGAGTGGAGCGAGGACTACACGAAGAAGATGGTCGAGTTCGGCCGTGACCTGCTGCGCGGCAGCAGCCAGGCCGACTGACCCGGCCCACGGCCGGACGGCCCATGGTCCTCGATCATGGGCCGTTGGCATATGCGGCGCACAAAGT
The DNA here is from genome assembly GCF_003970715.1 of Streptomyces luteoverticillatus. NCBI lineage: Bacteria > Bacillati > Actinomycetota > Actinomycetes > Kitasatosporales > Streptomycetaceae > Streptomyces > Streptomyces luteoverticillatus. The sequence continues at coordinate 2,632,019 of NZ_CP034587.1, forward strand.
AGCGCACCGTCACCGCCCCTGTCCCGGTTTCCCGGAACTACCCCGGACGGCCCCCCGTCCTGGCTGGAGCATGGGGCCATGAGCTCCCGGCCGTACGACCCGCGCCCCGCCCGCCACCGGCCCACGCCCGTCCCCTCGCCCGCACCCTCCCCCGCTCCCGCGCCCTCCGCCTCCTGGGCGCCGCCCGCCCCCGCGTACGTCACCCTGGCCGGGGCCGACTGGCTCGCGTCCGCCGCCAGAGTGCCGCACGAGGTGCACGCCCTGTGGGCGGACGACCCGATGGCGCCGGTCGTGCTCCCCTGCGGCACGGTGTTCGACGTGATCGACGCCCCGGCCCTCTTCGGCCGCCGGATACTGGCCCGGCTGTGGTCGCCCGGCGGCCCCGGCTCCGGACCGGTGGCGGCCCACCGCGGCAGGCTGCTGCTGTTCGCGGCGCCCGGCACGGCCCAGCGGCTGCCCGCGCTGCTGGCCTGGGAGGAGTGGGGCCGCCGGGACCGCACGGCTCCCCCGCTGCTCTGCTACGGCACGGGCGACGCCGTGACCGTCCCCCCGCTCTACCCGTCACCCGAGGGGAGCGAGCCCACGCCGGCCGTCGCCCGCTGGCTGATCGCCCCGGAGGTGCGCCACCCCCGGCTGCCGGGCGCCGACGCCCTGCTCTGGGCCTGCGTCCGGGCCGCCCGGGCGACGACCCTACCCATCACCATGGGGGGCTGAAACATACGGATTTTCTTTCCACCGGATCGGGGTGCTAAAGTCTTCCACGTCAGCAGGCGCCGCTAGCTCAGTTGGTTAGAGCAGCTGACTCTTAATCAGCGGGTCCGGGGTTCGAGTCCCTGGCGGCGCACAGACGGTCGAAGGCCCTCACCACATGGTGAGGGCCTTCGACGTATAACCGGACCGAGTCTCAGCCCCGGGTCACCCGGACCGTCCACGCCCCGGTCGCCAGGTGTCCGCGCGCCTCCACCCGCACCCCGTCCGCCTCCAGGGCCTCCCCCGCCCCCAGCGGCGCGTCCGCCAGCGGCGGGTAGACGGACTCGCCCCAGCAGGCGTGGCCGCCCGGATGCCCGTCCAGCACCTGGATGGGCCCGCCGCCCGAGGCGGTGTCGCTGCGCACCCGGTAGACGAGGACGCCCTCGGTGCAGGTGGCCGAGTCATTGCCGGTGGCGCTGCGCGCCTCGACGACGATCGCGCTGGTCACCCCGGTACGGACCACCACCATGCGGGCGCGGGCGTCCGCGCCCGGGCGCATGGGGGACTCCAGCGGCTGAAGGGTGTGCACCGTGGTGCCCGGCCCGCTGACGCAGTCGACCTGGCGGGGGGCGAGCCAGCCCAGCTTCCACTTGTGCCAGCCGAAGGGCTCCGAGGCGAGCCCGAACTGGCTGCCCATGATGTCCCAGTCGCCCACGTGGGTGTCCCAGTCGCCCTTGCCGTCGGTCGGCCGGTGGTAGAGGTCGGGCAGGTCCAGGACGTGACCGGTCTCGTGCGCGAGGACATTGCGGTCCGGCGGATGGTGCTCGAAGACCGTGACCACCCGGCGCAGCTCGGTGCCGTCGACGGAGATGGGCTCCTCGAGGTTGACGACCTTGGTCGCGTCGGAGTCGACGCCGGGGGCGTCGGGGTCGGCGACCAGATAGACGAGGTTGTAGCGCCGGAAGTCGACCTCCTTGTCGACGGCGGCGATGGCGTCCCGCAGATAGGCGGAGCGCTGTTCCCCGTCCCAGTCGCGCTGTATGTGGTAGTCGCCCGAGGGCCGGGGCATCCGGAACCACTTCTTCAGCGGGTGGACGCGCAGGGCGAACCGGCCGTAGGAGGCCCGCTCGAAGAAGCGCGAGGTGCCGGGGAAGTGGTCGGCGGCGAGCCGGTCGGGGGTGACGAAGGGCTTGGAGTCCGGGAAGGACAGGAAGACCATCACGGCGTCGAGCCGCCCGACGGGCCGGGGGTAGTCCTGATTCCAGGTGTCGAGGCCCTCGGAGTGGTGGGCCTGACTGCGGGGCAGCGCGCAGGGGCCGCCGGGCCCCGTGGCGTGGGCCGGCGCGGCGACCACGGTCGTGGCGATCGCGCACAGGCAGGTGAGCACCGCGCCGAAGCGGCGCAGCCGGGACCGCTCCGCGCGTCGCGGCCGGTCCACTCCCATGGGTGTCAGCGGACGCACCACGTCGACCTCCGGGGACGGAATCGGGAGACCTCACCCACCCTCTTGTTATTTGCGGTGTTATGCCCCGTTTCACTACCCCAGTCGAGTGACTAAGCCGACTTCTGGGTACATCACACTCAGTCACTGACGGTCAATCGACTAGACGCAACCATCCAGCCTCAGGCGTGAGTGTGCGCGGACGCGCATGGACGGACAGAAACGGTCGGACCCAAGCCGACGGCTCCACCCCTCGCGGCCGGGCCGCTGGAACGGTCCCTGCGCGGGCTCTATGCTCGCCACACTTCCAGCACGGAATCCCCCTACAGGCGGTGATTTGCCGCCTTTTCCACCACGCGTACGAGACGTACGACTCCCCGCACGGGCCCCGTGCGGAACCACTGTCACGCGGGAGCGAGCGTTGAGCGGAACACTCGACGGCCACGGCGGTCCGCCCGACCCCACGCCGCCAGTCGTCACGCAACGTCATGCCACGTCGGATGGCGCCTCGAACGTTTCGGATGCCACGCCGGACGATTTCCGCGCCGCCTTCCGGGCCGCACAGCTCGGCATGGCCGTCGTCGGCCGCGACGGCCTCGTACGCACCGCCAACGCCGCCCTGGGCGTGCTGCTGGGCACCGATCCCGACCTGCTGCGGGACTCCTCCGCCGCCGAACTCGCCGGGCTGCGCGAGGACCCCCGCGCGTGGAGCGCCTATCGCGAGGTCCTGCTCGGCCGCCGCGACCGGCTGAACTGCACCCGCCGGCTCAGACGGCCCGGCGGCCGGGAGGTGTGGGCCGAGGTGACCGTCACCGCGCTGCCGGAGACCCGCGATGCCCTGCTGTCGGTCTCCGACATCACCGACCGGCGCGATCTGCGGGCCCGGCTGCGGCATCTGCGGATGCACGACCCGGTGACCGGGCTGCCCAACCGGAGCCTGTTCTTCGAACGCCTGGCCGCCGCCCTGGCGGCCGCCATGCCCCGCCCGGAGGGCGTACCGCCCCCGGACGCCCTGCCGTACCCCGACGCCAGACCGCACCCGGACGCCCTGCCCCACCCCGAGGGCCCACCGGGCGGCGACCGGCGCCGCGGCGGGCGGATCGGGCTCTGCTACCTCGACCTCGACGGGTTCAAGGCGGTCAACGACACCCTCGGCCACCGGGCCGGGGATCTGCTGCTGGGCGCGGTCGCCCGGCGGCTGACGGAGTGCGCGGCCCCGGACGGGCATCTGGTGGCCCGGCTGGGCGGCGACGAGTTCGCGCTGCTGGTCGAGGAGTCCGCGGGCACCGAGCAGCTGGTCGATCTCGCCGCGGCCGTTCAGGCGGCGCTCACCCGCCCGTTCGAGGTGGCGGGGCAGCGACTGGCGGTGTCGGCGAGCATCGGCGTCGTCGAGCGCCCGGCCGCGGGGACGCACGCGACGGAGCTGATGCAGGCCGCGGACACCACGCTCTACTGGGCCAAGGCCGACGGCAAGGCCCGCTGGACGCTCTTCGACCCCGAGCGCAACGCCCACCGGATGACCCGGCAGGCGCTGTCCAACACCCTGCGGCCGGCCGTGGAGCGGGGGGAGTTCGTCCTCCAGTACCAGCCGCTCGTGGGGCTCGGCGACGGTGTCGTACGGGGGGTGGAGGCGCTGGTGCGCTGGCGGCACCCGCAGTACGGGACGCTCGCGCCGAATCGGTTCATCGGACTGGCCGAGGAGACCGGCGCCATCGTGCCGCTCGGCCGCTGGATCCTCGCGACCGCGTGCCGCCAGGCGCGCCGCTGGCAGCTCGACCACCCCGGCGAACCGCTCGTGGTCAGCGTCAATGTGGCGGTGCGTCAGGTATGGGACTCCGACCTGGTCGCGGACGTCGCCGGGATCCTCGCCGAGACGGGGCTGCCGGCGCGGCTGCTCCAGCTGGAGCTCACCGAGTCGGCGGTGATGGGCTCGGCCGGCCGGCCGCTCCAGCAGCTCCAGGCGCTGCGCGACATGGGCGTCGCCATCGCCATCGACGACTTCGGCACCGGCTACTCCAACCTCGCCTACCTCAGCCGGCTGCCCGTCTCCACCCTCAAGCTCGACGGCTCCTTCGTCCACGGCTTCCGGGCCGAGGAGCACCCCAACCCCGCCGACGAGACGATCGTCGAGGCACTGGTGCAACTGGCCCACCGCCTGGGGCTCACGGTGACGGCGGAGTGCGTGGAGAGCGCGGAGCAGGCGGAACGGCTGGGGCGGATCGGCTGCGACACCGGCCAGGGCTGGTTCTACTCCCGCCCCGTGCCGGCGGACCGGATCTCGGCGCTCCTCAACACGGGCGTACGTCCGTGAGCCCAGGGGCTTCGCCGCCCCGGGGTCCCGGCGGGCGCGGGTGGTCGGGGGCGGGGTGGGGCGGACGGGCCCTTACGGGGCTGACCTCTTCGCGGTGCCTGCCACTTCGGTACGGGTCGCCCCGTCCTTGGCCCCAGCGGCGAAGAGCTCTTCACGCCCCTACCAGGGCCCGTCCGCCCCACCCCGCCCCCTCACGTCACTGCCCGGAGGCTCCGGGGAAGCCGTACGCGTCGGCTATCAGCTCGTAGCTGCGCAGCCGCGTCTCCGGGGTGTGGGTGTTGGCCGTGATCATCAGCTCGTCCACGCCCGTGCGCTTCGCCAGCGCGTCGAGGCCCTCGCGTACCTCGTCCGGTGTGCCGAAGACCACGTTTCGCAGCCAGTCGGCGACGAACTCCTGCTCGGCGAGGCCGAGTGCGGTGGACTCCGCCTCCTCCGGCGACGGGACCAGGCCCGGCCGGCCGGTGCGCAGGCGGAGCATCGCCATCGCGCCGGTGAGGACCTGGCGGCGGGCCTCCTTGGGGTCGTCGGCGGCGAGCGCCTGGACGCCGATCTTGGCGTACGGGCGGTCGAGGACGGCGGAGGGCCGGAAGGACTCGCGGTAGAGCTCCAGCGCGGGGAGCGTGTGGGCCGACGAGAAGTGGTGGGCGAAGGAGAACGGCAGGCCGAGCAGCCCGGCCAGGCGGGCGCTGAAGCCGGAGGAGCCCAGCAGCCAGACCGAGGGCCGGTCGGCGCGCTGCACCCCGCCCGGCACCCGCCCCTGGATGGGTCCGGGGACGGCGTGGATCCGGGCGAAGCGGTGGCCGTCGGGGAAGTCGTCGTCCAGGAAGCGGGTCAGTTCGGCCAGTTGCTGGGGGAAGTCGTCCGCGCCCTCCGCGAGCCGGTCCTGACGGCGCAGCGCCGCCGCGGTGGCGCCGTCCGTGCCGGGCGCGCGCCCCAGTCCCAGATCAACGCGCCCCGGCGCGAGGGCCTCCAGCGTGCCGAACTGCTCGGCGATCACCAACGGCGCGTGGTTGGGCAGCATCACTCCGCCCGAGCCGAGGCGGATGCGCTCGGTGTGGGCGGCGAGGTGGGCCAGGATGACGGCCGGGGAGGAGCTGGCGACACCGGGCATGGAGTGGTGCTCCGCGACCCAGAAGCGGTGGTAGCCGCGCCGCTCGGCGAGCCGGGCCATCTCGACCGTCGCGGTCAGGGCCTGCCGCGCCGTCCGGCCGCTGCCGACGGTCGCGAGATCCAGTACGGACAGGGCAACGGGCGCGCTGCCGAGGGGTTTCGCCCGGATGATGTCGTCCTGCACGTCGGCCACGGTGGCCCGCCTCCCTGGTTGACTGCCTCGGTCCGGAGCGCTCGCGGCGCTCCGACCAGCAGCAACCGGAGAATATCTCCGCTTATTCCGCGGGACGCGGCCCGATCGTCCCGGGACACCGGCATATGCCAAGGTCGGGGCGGGCAGGAACAGGAAACGACCGTCGCCGCGATTCTCGCCAACTCCCTCTCCCGGCGGTCGGTTTCGCCGTTACCGTGGAGGGTGGTACACCCGCAAGTAACCACAAGGGGGAGACCGTGGCGCTCAGCCCCGAGCCGACCGCTCCGCTCTACTCGGCGCAGTGCGCGCTGCGCGTGCTGGAGACGGTCGCCAAATACGCCGGCGGCGTCAGCCAGGCCCAGATCGCCCGCGAGACGGGGCTGCCCCTGGGGCGGCTCGCCCACCTGCTGGCGATGCTCCACCGTGAGGAGTACGTGGAGCTGACCGGCGACGGCGGCTACGTCACCGGCACCTCGCTGCTCCTGCTGAGCACGGGCGGCGACCGCACGGCCGCCCTGGAGCGCAAGCTCCAGCACTCGCTGTCCACGCTGCGCGACACGGTGGGCGCCGCCGTCTACCTCAGCACCTACATCGACGGCGAGATCCGGATCACGCAGTACGCGGACGGACCGCGCACCCCGAAGGTCCACGAGTGGGTCGACTTCCGCTCCGCCGCCCACGCGACGGCGCTCGGGAAGTGCCTGCTCACCCAGCTCGACCACGACGACCGGCGCGACCACCTCGCCCGGCACCAGACCGCCCGGCTCACCTCCAAGACGATCACCAACCAGCGGATCCTCTTCAGCAAGCTGGACGCCCAGCCCTCGACCGTCCCCGTTCTCGATCTCCAGGAGTACGCCGTGGGCACGGTCTGCGCGGCCGTCCCGATGTCCGCCGGGCGCTCGGTGGGCTCGCTGGCGCTCTCGCTCCCGGTCAGCCACGCCCACCGGCTGCGCGAGGCCGCGGACGCCCTGAACCGGCACGCGGCGCCGATGCTGATCTCCCTGGCCCTCTAGTCTCCCCAGCCCTCCAGGGGCGGCAGGGACCGGTGTGACCAGTGGTTCGGAGCACCTCCGGACATCGGGTAGAGTTCTCTCTGTCAGCAGGCGCCGCTAGCTCAGTTGGTTAGAGCAGCTGACTCTTAATCAGCGGGTCCGGGGTTCGAGTCCCTGGCGGCGCACAGACGATCGAAGGCCCTCACCACACGGTGAGGGCCTTCGATGCGTGTCGCGGCCGGACGGCCGATGACTTATGTCATCGGCGGCCGGTGATGGACGGATCTGCCCGCGCGCCGCCCGCCCCGGAAGACTTCTTCCCATGACGACCGCGACCAGCACCGCCGCCGAAGCGACCACCACCGCGACGGTCACCGGAACCCCCGAGGAGATCAAGCCGCTCCCCACCTGGTTCTTCTGCTTCGAGGGTCTGATGTCGGCCGCGTACGACCTGTTCAAGGCGTACCCGCAGAGCCTGTGGGTGCTCGGCGCCCTCGGCCTGGCGAACCTCGTCGCCTCGCTGACCGTGCTGCGCCCCCGGCTGAGGCTGGCCAAGCGGCTGTGGCGCGGCAAGGGCACCCGCAGGATCGCCCTCACCCTGGTCGCCCTGCGCCTCGGCAGCCATCTGCTGCTCGGCCTGGCGGGCCTGGCCGTCACCGGCATCGCGGGCCACCTCGGCTTCGCCGTCGTGATGGCCGCCACCACCGTCTTCCTCCTCTGGTTCGGCCAGCGCACCGCCCTGCGCGCCATCGCCGCCGACCGGGCGTGACCCGGGCGCGCGGTCGCGGGCGGGCGGACGGCCCGTAGCGACGGCCCGTAGCATGGAAGGCCGTCCCGGCACCGGATCCCGGGGCGCGCCGACGACGGGCAGGAAAAAGGAGGAGAGGGCACGTGCCGCAGCACCGCCGCCCGACGGCAGCCGCAGCGCTGCTGCTCCTCCTCGCGGTCCTCTTCGGCCCGGTCGTCTGCGGCGCCGGCTCGGCCGCGTACGCGACGGGCAGCGGCTCCGTCGCGGCCGTCTCCGCGCGGGCACCGCACCCCGCCGCCCCGGTCGCCCCCGAGCTCCGGACCGGCACCGCCGTCAAGGACACCGGCGGCAGCTGCCGTCAGCAGGACACGCCCCTCAAGGGCGCCGAGACCGCCGTCCCGCACACCCAGGCCGACCCGCTCGGCGCCCCCGCCACCGCCCGCACGACGCTCCCCCGCGCCCGGGCCCCGCAGGTCACCGCCCCCAGGGCACCGCCCGTGGCGGCGGCCGACCGCGCCGAGCTGCTCCCCGTCCTACGGATCTAGACCGCCCCACCACGGCCCGCGCCGGGCCGTGCTCCGGCACACCCAGATTCCGTACGACCCAGGGAGTCCCCTCCTCATGTCCGCACGTCCCGCACGCCTCTCCTCGCCCTCCCGCCGCCTGGCGGCCATCGGCGCGGTCCTCGCCCTCGTCGTGGCGGTCGTCGCCGCCGGCATCGCCATCGCCAAGAACACGGGCGGCTCCGGCAAGGACAAGCCCGCCGCCGGCGCCGGGCCGTCCTTCGACCCCAACCAGGCCACCTACGACAAGCTGGAGCAGGCCACCAGCCGCCGCAAGGACGGCGACCCGCTCGCGCTCGGCAAGGCCGACGCCCCCGTCGTGCTGGTCGAGTACGCCGACTACCAGTGCTCCTACTGCGGCCGCTTCACCCGGGAGACCCAGCCCGAGCTGGTCAAGAAGTACGTCGACGCGGGCGTCCTGCGCGTCGAGTTCCGCAACTTCCCGATCTTCGGCAAGGACTCCGAGCGCGCCGCCCGCGCCTCCTGGGCCGCCGGCCGGCAGGGCCGTTTCTGGCAGTTCCACGACGAGGTCTTCGCCAAGCTCCGCAAGGGCGACGCGCTCGCCGAGGACAAGCTCGTCGACATGGCCGGCAAGGCCGGTGTGAAGGACCTCGACACGTTCCGCGCCGACCTGTCCAGCGCCGAGTCCGAGGCCGCGGTCAAGAAGGACCAGGAGGAGGGCTACTCCCTCGGCGTGCAGAGCACCCCGTCCTTCCTCGTCGGCGGCCGGCCGCTCGCGGGCGCCCAGCCGATGAAGGAGTTCGAGGCCGCCATCGCCCAGGCGAAGGCGGTCAAGGAGGCCGCCGGGAAGTCGGGCAAGTGACCGACATCGGCTACCTCGCCGCCTTCCTCGGCGGCGTCCTCGCCCTGGTCAGCCCGTGCAGCGCGCTGCTGCTGCCCGCGTTCTTCGCCTACTCCCTGGCGAGCCCCACCCGGCTCCTCGCCCGCACCGGCGTCTTCTACCTGGGCCTCGCCACCACGCTCGTCCCCCTCGGGGCCGCCTCCACCGCCGCCAGCCGGCTCTTCAACGGCCACCGCGAGCTGCTGATCACCGTCGGCGGCTGGGTGGTGATCGCCCTGGGCGCGGCCCAGATCGTCGGTCTCGGCTTCGCCTCGAAGAAGGCCCAGGCCGCGGCGGGCCGGATCACTCCGCGCACGGCCGCCTCGACCTTCCTCCTGGGCTGCGTCTACGGGCTGGCCGGCTTCTGCGCCGGACCGATCCTCGGCGCGGTGCTGACCGTGACGGCCGTGGACGGCGATCCCCTCCACGGGGCGTCGATGCTCGCCGTCTACGCACTGGGCATGGCCCTGCCGCTGTTCGTGCTGGCCCTGCTCTGGGACCGCTTCGCGCTGGGCCGGCGGCGCTGGCTGCGCGGGCGGGAGCTGCGCCTGGGCCGGCTGCGGCTGCACACCACCTCGCTGGTGTCCGGCCTGTTCTTCATCGCCATCGGGGTGCTCTTCCTCGGCTGGGGCGGGACGACCGGGCTGCCGGGGCTCGTCGACGCCGAGCAGGAGTTCCGGCTGGAGGAGCTGGTCTCCCGGGTGGGCGGCGCGGTGCCGGACTACGCGCTGCTGGCAGCGCTCGCCCTGGTGGCGGCGGGCGCGCTGGCGTGGTTCGCGCTGCGACGCCCGGCCGACGAGACCCCTTCCGGCGGACCGGACGGCACCGACGGCTCGTAGGCCGCGGTGCCGCCGTGGGGTGCCCGTCCGACGGGCACCCCACGGCGGGCCTCTCGGGAACCGGTCAGAACTGGACGTCGGAACAGGCGTAGAACGCGTTGCCCGTGTCGGCGACGGTCCAGACGGCGAGAATCAGCTGCTTGCCGCTCTTCCCCGCCGGGAGCGTGCCCCGGTGGGTGACCGTGGCGTCGGGGATCCGGCCGCCGTAGGGGACGGTCAGGAACGGCTGGGGTTCGAGATCCGCTCTGCTGAGCGGCCGGCTCGGGTCGTAGTGGTCGTTGGTGATGTAGTAGCGGAAGTCCGTGGTGGCGTGGCGGGCCGTCAGCTTCCAGCGGAAGCCGTAGTCCTGTCCCGCCGTGACCTTGGTGGCCGGCCATTCCCCGCCGCGCGGGTCGTCGAGCTCCGCGAAGCGGCTGTTGCCGCCGGCGCAGAGGGTGCCGTCGGACGGGCCGTGGGACGGGAAGCCCTTGGGGCCCTCGACGGACTGGGGCTCCCACTGGATCTCGCCGCAGTCGCTTACCGCGCCCTGGGCACAGAACACCTGACGGCTGGTGGGTGCGTCGGTGTAGCCGTGGCTGTTGGCGCTTCCGGTGGAGACGAGGGAGATACAGGCGACGCTCAGGCCGATGATCGCCGCACTGATCCTTTTGCGCATACGTCACTCCTCGAGAACGTGGGGGGTTCTGTGAGCCGAGTGGATTGCGGTCTAGACCAAGAGCGACGCTAGTACCGGTCGACGGTCATGTCCAGGCCAAAATTGCGGTCTTGACGTCACCGTCGGTCGCACCGCTCCTCGTCGCCCGTACAGGTGACCGGCGATCCGGACTCCTCGTCCCAGTGCGGCCCGTCACGGTCGGGTGACTCGATCCGGCCGTACATGCGCGCGTCGAAGTACGCGAGGCTGGAGATCCGCACCCGGGTCCCCGGGCGGGCCGCCTCGACATAGCGCCCGCCGCCCAGGTAGATCGCGACGTGGTGCACCCCGGAGGCCCGGCCGTCGCTGGACCAGAAGACGAGATCGCCACGGCTGAGGGCGGAGCGCGGGACGCGCCGGGTGGCGCGGTACTGGTCGGCCGCCAGCCGGGGCAGCCGGACGCCCGCCCGCCGGTACGCCTCCTGGACGAGCCCGGAACAGTCCCAGCGGTGGGGCCCGGCACCGCCGTAGGCGTAGGGGTCACCCAGATGGCCCAGCGCGAAGGCGATGGCGGGCTCCAGCCCGCGGATCCTGGCGCTCTCGCCGCTCCCACCGCCCCCGCCACCCTGATCGGCGATGCCGTCGCCGTCGACCGCGGTCGTGTCGTCGGCGTCCGCGTCGGCCAGGGCCTCGGGGGGCACCTCGGCGGGCAGGTCCTCGGGCGCGGTCTCGGGCGGGCCGCCGTCCGGGTCGTCGACGGCCACGATCACGGGGTCCGGGGTGGGGTCGGGCCGCTCGGTGGCGAGGGCGAGCGTGCCCGTACCGGCCAGCAGCGCCGCCCCGACGGTCGCCAGCAGTGCCCGGCACCCGGGGCGCCGGGGACGTCCGGGGCGCCTGGGGCGTCGGTGGCCGGGATGTCGGTGCCGGCCGCGCCCGGCGGGTATCTCCTCGGGCATCTCCCCGCCGCCTTTCCCTCGGTTCCGCTCGGCACAGCTTCTCAGCGACGGAGGAGAACCGCATGTCGCACGACAGTCACCCTCCGTAATAAATATCGCCTGATTTTCGGGCATAGCGGTCTCGATGGTCGAAGCCACCCCCGAACGTCGGGTAGAGTCTTCTCTGTCAGCAGGCGCCGCTAGCTCAGTTGGTTAGAGCAGCTGACTCTTAATCAGCGGGTCCGGGGTTCGAGTCCCTGGCGGCGCACGCGAGACTCAGGGCTCCTCACCATCGGTGGGGAGCCCTGAGTCATTCTCTGTTCGATGCGAACATCTACACGCATCACCGATGACCGCTTCCGCAACATTCGTAAGCATCTTCGTTCGACGTACCGCTTTGCCCGGTAAACACCTTGTTTCACCCTTGCGATCATGATGCGCGGTCCGAGATCCTAAAGCGCACGGCTTCACCCAATGTCACGTCGCCAACGGGTAGTTGGGTGGCGCCCGCAGGGAGCCGGCACGGGGCATGCCCGCGCGCGGCCAGGGGGGCCGGGGGGCCCGCGAAACGGCACACACACGCAGTGAGCATGCGTGCGGGGGGAATGACACATGACGTCCACGCCTGCCGACGCCCGGCAGCAGCCCTACGACCCAGCGGTGACGGCGCGCCCGCGCCTTCCGGCCCCGGCCGGCGCGGACGATCCGGTACCGGCGCCCCACCCGCCCAGACGCGCGTCGCCACGCAGCCGCGAGCCCCTCCCCCGCTTCGACTACGAGCACTACAGCCGGCTCGCCGGCCCGCTGAGCCCGCCGCCGGAGGGCCCCGGCCCGTACCGGGTGCGCTATCGCAGCCTCCTCGCCGACGAGCCGCACCGCGTCCAGGCGGCGCTGCTGCTCGGCGCGGCGCCCGTGGTCTCGCTCGGCCTGCTGATCTGGCTGATGCAGCCCGCCCACTGGACGCAGCGGGAGCACGGCACACCGCTGATGCGCGCCCTCGACACGGTGATGCTCGTGTCGATCGGGCTGATCGAGCTGTTCCGCACGCTGAACGTGACGTCCAACGCCCACGCCACCCTCGTCGCCCGCGACCCGATACCGGTCGTCCCCGAGACCGGCACCAGGGTGGCCTTCCTGACCTCCTTCGTGCCGGGCAAGGAGCCCCTGGAGATGGTCACCAGGACCCTGGAGGCGGCCGTCAAGGTCCGCCACCGGGGGCCCGTGCACGTCTGGCTGCTGGACGAGGGCGACGACCCCGAGGTCAAGGCCGTCTGCGAGCGCCTGGGCGTCCGGCACTTCTCCCGCAAGGGCGTGGCGAAGTGGAACCAGCCGAAGGGCCCCCACCGCGCGCGCACCAAGCACGGCAATTACAACGCCTGGCTCGACGCCCACGGCGACGACTACGACTTCTTCGCGTCCGTCGACACCGATCACGTCCCGCTGCCCAACTTCCTCGAACGGATGCTCGGCTATTTCCGCGACCCGGACATCGCCTTCGTCGTCGGCCCCCAGGTCTACGGAAACTACGAGGCGGCGGTCACCAAGGCGGCGGAGAGCCAGCAGTTCCTCTTCCACGCGCTGATCCAGCGCGCCGGGAACCGCTACGGCTCACCCATGTTCGTGGGCACCAACAACGCCGTGCGGATCAGCGCCCTCAAGGGCATCGGAGGCCTCTACGACTCGATCACCGAGGACATGGCCACCGGATTCGAGCTCCACCGCCACCGCAATCCGGGGACGGGCCGGAAATGGCGCTCGGTCTACACCCCGGACGTCCTCGCCGTGGGAGAGGGCCCGAACGCCTGGACGGACTTCTTCACCCAGCAGCTGCGCTGGTCCCGGGGCACTTACGAGACCATCATCAAGCAGTACTGGAAGGGCCCCTTCACCCTGTCGCCGGGGAAGTTCCTCAATTACACCCTGATGGTCATCTATTATCCGATGACGGCGATCAACTGGATGCTCGGGGCGCTGAGTTGCGCGCTCTTCCTGGGGCTCGGCGCCTCCGGGATCTCGATCAATTCCGAGATCTGGATGATGCTCTACAGCGACGCGGCGGCCCTCCAGATCGGCCTCTACATCTGGAACCGCCGGCACAATGTCTCCCCCCATGAGCCCGAGGGCTCGGGCGGCCTCGCGGGCATGGTGATGTCCGCGCTCTCCGCGCCGATCTACGCCCGCTCGCTGACGGACGCGGTGCTGCGCCGCAAGAGCTCCTTCGTGGTGACCCCCAAGGGCGATTCGGCCAGCCCCGACACCCTCTTCGGCACCTTCCGGATCCACCTGTTCTTCCTGCTCGTCTTCGGGGGGTCGCTGGTGGCCTCCTTCGTCTTCGGCCACACCCATGTGGCCATGCGCACCTGGGCGTCGCTCGCCCTCGCGGTCACCGTGGCGCCGATCGTCGCGTGGTCGTGGACGCTGTACCGCGCCAAGCATCCCGAGGGAGCCCGTCAGCGATGAGATTCCAACCGAGCCGCCGCACCCGGCGCACGGCGGCGGGCGCGACGGTCGTGTGCGCCCTGGCGGGAATGAACGGCCCGGCGCTCTGGGACTACACCGCCGCCCGGTATCACACGTACACGATCAACCAGCCCGCCTACAAGGCGCGGAACGGCCACTGGGACGTCGTGGACGTCCCCCCGGAATACCGCATCAACACCATCCACGCCGCCCTGCTGCACACCGGCAAGGTGCTCCTCGTGGCCGGCTCCGGTAACAACGCCGCGAATTTCAAGGCCAAGTCCTTCCGCACGGTCCTGTGGGACCCGCGCAAGAACACCTTCAAGAACATCCCCACGCCCAAGGACCTGTTCTGCGCCGGCCACACCCAGCTCCCCGACGGCAGACTCCTGGTGGCGGGCGGCACCCAGCGCTACGAGAAGCTCAACGGCGACGTCACCAAGGCCGGTGGCCTGATGATCGTCCACAATGAGAACCCGGACAAGCCGATGACCTTCCCGGCGGGCACCCGCTTCACGGGCAAGGCCAACCACAAGACCTTCGAGTCCAAGGACGCCGTCCTCGTACCGCGCGCCACCAAGACCGGCGAGGGCGACAAGGTCAAGGTCACGGCCAGTACCGCCCGCGTCTATGTGGAGGCCCTGGAGAAGGGCCCCGAATTCGAGACGGGGGCCACCGACAACTACCGGATCGACGGCCTCTCCGGCGTCGACGCGCAGAACAACTACGGCATCGCCAACAAGCTCTCCTTCGACAAGAAGGATTTCCAGGGCATCAAGGACTCCTTCGAATTCGACCCCGTGGCCGAGCGCTACATCACGGTCGACCCGATGCACGAGGCCCGCTGGTACCCCACTCTGACCACGCTCCAGGACGGCAGGGTGCTCTCGGTCTCCGGGCTGGACGAGATCGGCCAGGTCGTCCCCGGGAAGAACGAGATCTACGACCCGAAGACCAAGAAGTGGACGTACCTCCCCCAGGAGCGGTTCTTCCCCACCTACCCGGCCCTCTTCCTCGCCGACAAGGGAAAGATCTTCTACACCGGCTCCAACGCGGGCTACGGACCGGCCGACAAGGGCCGCACCCCGGGCCTGTGGGACCTGGAGAGCAACTCCTTCACCGAGGTCCCCGGCATCAGCGACCCGGACGTCCTGGAGACGTCGATGTCCGTGCTGCTGCCGCCCGCCCAGGAGCAGCGCTTCATGGTCCTCGGCGGCGGCGGGGTGGGCGAGGACCGCAAGTCCACGGCCAAGACCCGCATCGTGGACCTGCGCGAGGACAAGCCCCGCTTCCACGACGGCCCCGACCTCTACGCCGAGGTCCGCTACCCCAGCAGTGTCATCCTCCCCGACGACACCGTGCTGACCACCAATGGCTCGGGCGACTACCGGGGGCGCAGCCAGTCCAACGTCCTGCGGGCCGAGCTCTACGACCCGGGGGCCAACTCCACCCGTGGCGTCGCCGATCCGCTGGTGGGCCGCAACTACCACTCCGGTGCGCTGCTGCTGCCCGACGGCCGGGTGATGACCTTCGGCTCCGACTCGCTGTTCGGCGACAAGGACAACACCAGGCCCGGTACGTTCCAGCAGCAGATCGACCTCTACACCCCGCCGTACCTCTTCCGCGACGAGCGCCCGGCGTTCAAGGACACCGGCCCCCGGACCGTCGGGCTGGGCGAGCGGACCTCGTACCGCACCAGCGACCCGAAGGCGATCTCCCGGGCGCGGCTGATCCGGCCGGGGTCCTTCACCCATGTCACCAACATCGAGCAGCGCTCGATCGCGGTGGATCTGGCCAGATCGGCCGACGGCGTGACCGTGACGATCCCCGGGGACCCGTCCCTGGTGCCGCCCGGCTGGTACATGCTGGATCTGGTCGACGAGAAGGGCACCCCGTCCGAGGCGGTGTGGATCAAGGTCCCGGTGGCGGAGAAGCCTTCCGGGCCCTCCGGGGAGCAGGAGAAGCCCTCCGGGGAGCAGGGGGAGGGATGAGTGCTCAGCGGGTGTTGCGGGCCAGCTCCAGGGCGTAGGTCTCCCACCACTGGCCGGCGTCCGGGCCGCCCTTGCAGGCGCCGTCCGACTCCCCCGGGCGTTTGACCCACAGATAGGCGTCCACCAGCGCGTCCCCGGTCCGGGTGGTCGGGGGGGCGCCGAGGGCGCGGCCGGAGGGGTTGCACCAGGTCTTCTCGTGGTCGCCGCCGGAGAGCGGGCCGTTGCCGTTGCGGCTGGTGTCGATGACGAAGTGCTTGCCGCCCAGCAGCTCGGAGATCCGGTGACCGTACTCCTTGCTGTCCTGGGTGGTCTGGAAGTTGGAGACGTTGAGGGCGAAGCCGTCGGCCTGGTCGATGCCCGCGCGGCGCAGCGGTTCGGCCATGCGGCCGGCGGGCGTCACCCAGCTGGGATTGCCCGCGTCCAGGTAGACCTTGGTCCTCGGGAGGGCCTTGAGCCTGCCGACGGCCTCCTTGAGCAGCGCGTAGCGCTCCTCGTGGAACTGCTGGGGGGTGCAGCCGTCCTCCATGTGCGGCAGGGCGTCGGGTTCGAGGATGACGGTCGCCTTGCGGTCGCCGATGCCCGCGGCGGCCTTGTCCAGCCAGGCCCGGTAGGCGTCGCCGTCGGAGGCGCCGCCCTGGGAGTACTGGCCGCAGTCGCGGTGCGGGATGTTGTAGAGGACGAGCAGCGCGTCGCGATCGACGGCCGTGGCGGCCTCGGTGAAGCCCCGGGTCTGGGAGTCCGGGTCGTCGGCGCCCACCCATTCGGCGACGGGCTGGCCGGCGATCTTCGCGATCAGCGCGGCGTCCTCGGCCTTGCCGGCCTTGCCGAGCCGGACGGCCTCCCGGGCGGCGGTGCCGTCGGGGTTGACCCAGTAGGGGGAGGTGGACTTGGGGAGCTGGGAGGGGGCCTGGACGGCGAGGGCGTCCTTCCGGGGGGCGCCGGACTCGTCCGAGGAGCCGCAGCCCGTGGCCGCCAGGAGCAGGAGCACCCCCGCCGCCGTTCCCGTCCGCGCCCATGCCCTGCGGCCCCGGCGCGCGCGGCCGGAGTAACTGCGGTACATCCACTCCCCCTTGGGTGTACTGCCTGTGGAGGTGATTGACGGAAGTGCCGTCCCCATGCTGGCACAGACGTGCCCACGCCCGGGGGCAGTCATGCCACGACACGTGGGGGGTCGCTCTGTCGGGCGACCCGGCCGGCGGGCGCCCGGGCGCGGGGGCGGAGCGCCCGCCGGGGGCTCAGGCCGCACGGCCGGATCCATTGGCGGCGGCCTCGGTCGCGCCGGTCAGATAGGCGGAGACGACGACGTTGGCACTGTAGGAGCGCCGGTCGCGGTCGTAGTAGCCGCCGCAGGTGATCAGGCGCAGTTCGGCGCGGTCCTTGACGTGGGGTCCGTAGGCGCGGGCGGCGTCGAAGCGTTCCTTGGTGAAGACGGAGACGTCCTCAACGGTGAACCGGGCGACCGAGCCGTCGGCGCGGGTGACGTCGACCTCGGTACCGCGCCGGATGCCGCCGAGGCCGTAGAAGACGGCCGGCGCGTGGTCGGTGTCGAGGTGGCCGACGAGGACGGCCGCGCCGGGGCTGCCCGGCTGGGGCCCGTCCTGGTACCAGGCGACGGCGCCGGGCCGGGCGTACGGGGGCGGGGCGACGGCGCCCTGGGGGGTCAGGCCGTGGTCCTCGACGGGGGCGTGGACGTTCATGGCCTTGATGGTCAGGCCGCGTGGGGCGCTGCCGGCCAAGGGCCGGTGGGCGGGGGGCAGCGCGGGGTCGGCGGGCCGGCCGACGGCGGCCACGTCGCCGGTGGTGGGGGCGGTCGCCATGGGCACCTCGGTGATGTCGCGTCCCCACAGCCACAGCGCCACCAGCAGGGCGGCCCAGGCCGTGCCGGTGAGCAGCCGGCCGGTGCCTCCGGGGCGGTCCTCGTCCATGGCGGTCGTCCGTCCTCCGGCCGGGTCAGCGCCGGGCCGCGGTGGTGCGCCGCCGGTGCCAGATCAGCGCGCCGGCGATGGCCGCGGTGGTGCCCGCGAGGACGAGGCCGGCGGTGTCGGGCGGTTCCACGGCGGCCGCGTGGGTGGTGCTGCCGCCGCCTCCGGCGGGGACGGGGGCGACGGGCGAGGAGTGGCCGAGCCGGTGGTCGCGGCCGGTGAGGGCGGCGTGGTCGTCGTGGTCGGCGAGGGAGCCGGCGGCCGGGTGGTCGGCGTCGGGGTGGTCGCCGCGGCGGGCGTCGGAGCCGTCGGTGACGACGGTCAGCCTGCCCTCGGCCGTGTGCTCCGTCCCGTCGCAGCTGACCCGGACCGGGTAGGTCCCGGGGCGGACGGCCTCGCGAATGGTGGCCTCGGCGAACAGCCCGGCCGAGTCCTTGGCGAGCTTGGCGTCGGAGACGAACGCCTCGGAGGTGGCGGTCCCGCGGTCGCCGGCGCAGCCGGAGACTCTCAGCTGCACCTCGGCCCCGGGCCGGCTGGTGACGGGGGTGAGCTCCATGGTCCCGGACATGGTGACGGGCCCGTCGTTGGCGTCGGCGGCGCCCGCGCCGGCGACGAGGGCCGCCGCCGTCAGGGCCCCGCAGAGGGCGGAGCGGACTGCATCCATAGTGAACCTCCTGGTACTCCCGAAGTTCACCCGGCGATGTCCGTGGACGCATCCGCTCCGTAGCCGTATTGCTCCATTTGACGATCATCCAAGCCGGTCGGGTCAGCGCGGGCCCGGCCGGACGCCGGACGGGGGCGAGGCGTCAGATCAGCTCGACGAGGTCCGCGATGGAGTCCACGACCCTGGACGGGCGGAACGGGTGGAGGTCGACCTCCTCGGCGCGGGTGAGCCCGGTGAGCACCAGGAAGGTCTCCATGCCGGCCTCCAGGCCCGCCAGGATGTCGGTGTCCATCCGGTCGCCGATCATGGCGCTGGTCTCGGAGTGGGCGCCGATGGCGTTGAGGCCGGCCCGCATCATCAGGGGGTTGGGCTTGCCGACGAAGTAGGGCTCGCGGCCGGTGGCCTTGGTGATGAGCGCGGCGACCGATCCGGTGGCGGGCAGCGCTCCCTCGGCGGAGGGGCCGGTCTCGTCGGGGTTGGTGGCGATGAACCGGGCGCCGTTGTTGATCAGGCGGATGGCCTTGGTGAGCGCCTCGAAGCTGTAGGTGCGGGTCTCGCCGAGCACCACGTAGTCGGGGTCGGCGTCGGTGAGGACGTAGCCGATGTCGTGGAGGGCGGTGGTCAGGCCGGCCTCGCCGATGACGTAGGCGGTGCCGCCCGGCCGCTGGTCGTCCAGGAACTGGGCGGTGGCCAGGGCGGACGTCCAGATGTTGGGGACGGGCACGTCCAGCCCGATCCGCTTCAGCCGGGCGTGGAGGTCGCGGGCGGTGTAGATCGAGTTGTTGGTGAGCACCAGGAAGGGCTTGCCGGACTCCCGTAGCCGGGCGATGAAGGCGTCGGCCCCGGGAACCGGGATGCCCTCGTGCATGAGGACGCCGTCCATGTCGGTGAGCCAGGACTCGATCGGCTTGCGTTCTGCCACTGCGGACTCCTGCCGTGCTGTGCACCTGCCGTGCCGTGCCCGTCGCGGGGACGCGTCCGGGACGCCGGGACGACACCGCTCGTGCGTCGCCCCGACACCTCCAGCCTAATCAGTCGCCCTGATCAGCTGCCGGTGGCCGCCTTCCAGGCACCGACGTAGGAGGGCAGGTTCCTGTCGATATCCGCCCAGTCGGGGCGGAATACCTCGACGCCCTTCATGAGATTGGCGAGGGAGGTGGCGCTGAGATCGGTGGCCTTCACATCCGTGCGGGAGGAGAAACCGCCGCCCACGCCGGAGACCGCCTTCTGGACGGGTTCGGTGAGGAGGTAGTCCAGGAATTTCCTGGCGTTCTCGCCGTGCGGGGCGTCCTTCACCAGTCCGGCCGCGTAGGGCAGGGCGAGGGTGGTGGGCTTTCCGTCGTCGCCGGCCGGGAAGAAGATTCCCTGGTTCGGCATGGACTTCATGTTGGCGAAGTTCATCTGGACGTCGCCGTTGGCCACCAGGAGTTCGCCCTTGTCGACCTTGGGGGCGAGCTGGCCGGTCGACTTCGAGGGACCGACGTTGTTGGCCTGCAGGTCCTTGAGGAAGGCCATGGCCTTGTCCTTGCCGCCCAGGTCGTGCATGGCCTTGATCAGGACGGCGGTGCCGTCGCCCGCGACACCGGGCGTGGAGTACTGGAGCCTGCCCTTGAACCTCGGGTCGAGGAGGTCCTTCCAGGTCTTCGGCGGAGTACCTTTCAGCTCCTTCGAGTTGTAGATGAAACAGAGGTAATTGTTGGCGATCGAGGTCCATTTGCCGTTCGGGCCCTTGTCACCGACGGCGACGTTCTCGGAGCCCTTGGGTGCGTAAGCCTCCAACAAACCTTTGCCGTCGGCCTGCTGGATGAAGGGCGGCAGGGTGACGACCACGTCGGCCTTGGTGTTGGACTTCTCCCGGTCCAGGCGCTGGACGAGCTCCCCGGAGCCGCCCTCGACGTAGTTGACCTTGATTCCGGTCTCCTTGCGGAAGTCCGCGAAGACCTTGTCGTAGAAGCCGGATCCGTCCTCGGCCTTGAGGCCGTCGGCGCTGTAGACGGTGATTTCCTTGGCGTTCCCGGCGGCGGAGGTACCGCAGCCGGCGAGGAGCACGCCGCCGAGGCACAGGAAGGGCAGGAAGCGGAGGGGACGGGGCATGGTGTGCCGGAACTCCTTCGGTGGTGGGCTAGCGGTAGGAGGCCCTCGTACGGATCCGGGAGACCGCGGTCAGGACGATCAGCGTCGTGCCCATGAGGACGACGGCGAGCGCGGCGCCCGAGAACAGCGACCCCCGGTCGGTGGCGGCGAAGACCTTGACCGGCAGGGGCAGCCAGTCCGGCGGGTAGAGCATCATCGTGGCGCTCAGCTCGCCCATGGACAGGGCGAAGCAGAGCCCGGCGGCGGCCGACAGCGACGGCAGCAGCAGGGGCAGCTTGACCCGCCGCAGCACGTGCGCCGGGCTCGCGCCCAGACTGGCCGCGGCCTGCTCGTACGCGGGATCCAGCCGGCTCAGCGCGGCGGTCACGGACTGGTGGGCGAAGGCCGTCACCAGCACGGCGTGGGCGAGGACGACGATCGTGGGCGTGCCGTTGAGGAGCAGCGGCGGCCGGGAGAAGGCGACGAGGAGCGAGAGGCCCACGACCACGGACGGCACGGCGACCGGCAGCATGAACAGCCCGTCGACGGCCCGGGCCGTCCGGCGGGCCCGGGTGCGCAGCGCCTGGACGGCGAGGGCGGACCAGGTGCCGGCGGTGAGGGCCAGCGCGCTCGCCGCGAGGGCGGTCAGCAGGCTGGTGACCAGGGCGTCGAGCGCGTCGCCGCGGGCGGCGTCCCGGTAGTGCGCGAGGGTCGCGCCGGAGGGGAGCGCGCCGCTCCAGCCGGTGGCGAAGGAGGCCGCGACGATCACCAGGAACGGCAGCGCGAAGACGGGCAGGAAGACCGCGGTGAAGGCGGCCCACACTGCCCACCGGGCGGGGCGGCTATGCACGAGCACGTCGGACTCCGTTGAGGGAGGTGATGAACCGGTAGAGCCCGTAGAGGGCCACCGAGAGGGCGATGTTCACGACCGCGACGACGCAGGCGCCCGGGTAGTCGCCGTCGAGGATCGCCTTGCCGTAGACGAGCGTGGGCAGGGTCGTCACGCCCTTGGCGCCGGTGAAGAGGACGATCCCGAACTCGTTGAGGCACATCACCAGCACCAGCGAGCCGCCCGCCGCGAGCGACGGCAGCGCCTCGGGCAGGATCACCCGCCGCACGATCCGGGGCGCGGTGGCCCCGAGCGAGGCGGCGGCCTCCAGCTGCGCGGTCTCCACCTGGGAGAAGGCGGCGAGGAGGGGGCGCATCACGAACGGCGTGAAGTAGGTGACCTCCGCGAGGAGTACGCCCCAGGGGGTGTGGAGGAAGCCGAACGGCCCGTGGGCGGCGCCGGTCGCCCCGGTCCACAGGCCGTTGGCCATGCCGGCGGTGCCGTAGACGAAGAGCAGGGCGAGGGTGATCAGGAAGGACGGGAAGGAGAGGAAGACGTCGACGAAGCGGCTCAGCGCCTTTCCGCCCGGGAAGGGGACGAAGGCGATGACCAGCGCGAGCGCGAAGCCGAGGACGACGGCGCCGAGGGTGGCGCCGACGGCGATGAGGACGGTGTTGACGAGGGCGTCACGGAACGCGGCCTGCGCGAGGACGTCGCCGTAGGCGGACGGCGAGAACCCGCCGCCGTCCGGGGAGAGGGACTGCCGGACGACCAGGGCGAGGGGGTAGAGGAAGACGAGGCCGAGGACGGCGACGGGCGGGAGGGCGAGGGCCCAGGCGGCCTTGTTCGGCACCGCCGGGCTGCGACGGGGTGGTTGCTCGCCGTGGCGGCGGGGGGAGATTCCCCCATCCCGCCCCTTCCCGGAACCGGGGGCAAGCCCCCGGCCCCCCGGGGCGGGGGTCCGGCCCCGCCCGGCACGGGCGACTCGCCCCCGGGGGGTCTGGGGGCTTGCCTCTCAGGAAACGGGAAGGGGCGGGATTGGGGCTCCCCTCCTCCGAGCTCAGCCACGTGCCACCCCCGCGGGCAGGAGCACCGCATCCTCCCCCGCGAAGTGCAGCGAAACCTCCGCGCCCGGCGCCGGCGGCTCGCGCAGTTCGCGGACATCGGCCTTCACCCGGTGCCCGGCCACGTCCACGTGCAGCCGGTGCGTGGCGCCGCGCCACTGGACGTCGGTGACCGTGCCGCGCAGGGTGTTGGGGCCGGCGCCGAGGGCGAGCAGGTGCGGTCGTACGCACAGCGTGGCCGAGGCACCGGGGGCGGCGTTCCCGGCCGGGTTAACGTCCAGCCGCGTGCCCGCGAAATCCGCGCCGCCCTCCCTGACGGTGACGGGCAGCAGGTTCGCGTCGCCGACGAAGGACGCCGTGAACTCGGTGCGCGGGCGGCGGTAGAGGTCGTGCGGGGTGCCGCAGTCCTGGAGGCGGGCGCTGTCCATGACGGCGACGCGGTCGGCGAGGGTGAGCGCCTCGACCTGGTCGTGGGTGACGTACAGCATGGAGACGTCGGGCAGTTCGCGGTGGAGCCGGGCGAGTTCGGCGAGCATGCCGGAGCGCAGTTGTGCGTCGAGCGCGGAGAGCGGTTCGTCGAGGAGGAGCACGTTGGGCCGGACGGCCAGCGCGCGGGCGATGGCGACGCGCTGCTGCTGTCCGCCGGACAGTTCGCGCGGGTAGCGCTTGGCGTAGGCGGTCATGCCGGTCATCTCCAGCGCCTCGGCGACGCGGGCGGCGATCCCGGCGCGGGGCGCCTTGCGGGCCTTGAGGCCGAAGGCGACGTTGGCGTCGACGCGCATGTGCGGGAAGAGGGCGTACTGCTGGACCACCATGCCGACGCCGCGCCGGTGCGGGGGCAGCGCGGTGACGTCCCGGTCGCCGATGAGGACCCGTCCGGAGGCCGGCTGGACGAACCCGGCGACCGCCCGCAGCGCGGTGGTCTTGCCGGAGCCGGAGGGGCCGAGGAGCGCCATGACCTCGCCGGGTCCGACGGTGAGGTCGAGCGCGTCGAGGACGACCGTCCCGCCGTAGGCGACCGTCACGTTCTCAAACGTGATTCCGCTCATCGATCGCCTGCCACGGCGGCGGTGCGCTCGTACGCGGCGATGACGTCGGGGAGTTCGGCGACCGACCCCAGGACGTGGGTGGCGCCGGCGGCGCGCAGGGCGGGCTCGTCGTGGGCGCCGGTGAGGACGCCGGCCGCGAGGGCGGCGCCCGAGCGGCGGGCGCTGCGCATGTCGTACGAGGTGTCGCCCGCGACGGCGATGCCCTGGACGGAGTCGGCGGCGTGGGTGCGCAGCAGGGCCGTGAGGACCATGTCGGGGTACGGCCGGCCGCGGCCGCCGGCGTCGGCGGGGCAGAGGGTGAGGTCGGCGAGGCCGGTCCAGCCGAGGGCGGCGAGGATGGCGTCCTGGGTGACGCGGGCGAAGCCGGTGGTGAGGACGACGGCCCGGCCCTCGGCGCGCAGCCGTTCGACGGTCTCGCGGGCGCCGGGGACCGGCGCGACGTGCCCGTCGTCGACGAGCCGTCCGTAGGCGGTCTCGAAGGCGGCGTTGGCGCGCCGGGCCCGTTCCTCGTCGCCGCCGAAGAGGTGGCGGAAGACGGAGATCTTCGACTCGCCCATCGTGGCGCGGACGTAGGCCAGTTGTCCGGCGTGCTCGGGGGTGCCGGGTTCGACGCCGAGGGCGCGGGCGGCGGTGTCGAAGGCGCGCTCGACGAGGCCGTCGTCGGTGACGGTCGTGCCGGCCATGTCCAGGACGACCAGGCCGATCCGCTCGTTCTCTCGCATCTCTCTCACCTCTCTCACCACTCCAGGGCGTCGGCGGTGGTCTCGGCGATCGCCGGGGAGCAGGTCATGCCGCGGCCGCCGGGGCCGGTGACCAGCCAGACGCCGTCGCGCACCCGCTCGCGGTGGACGACGCGGGTGGTGTCCACGCACTGCGCGTACACCCCCGCCCAGCGGTGCCGGATCTTCGGCAGGGGCCGGCCGAGGAGGGCTTCGGCTACGGCGGTCAGGTGCTCGTAGGGGTCCTCGACGACGTCGAAGGAGAAGGGTTCGGCGTATTCGTGGGTGTCGCCGATGGTCAGGCCGCCGTCGGCGCGCTGGACCATGAGCAGCTGCATCCTGTGCTCCGCCGCCACCGGGGGCTGGGGCTTCGCCGCCGCCATGGCGTCGAGGCCGGCGCCGGCGTAGGCGGGGTAGTAGCGGAAGCTGTCGGCGTCGGCGACGGAGGTGGTGAGCTTCTCGCCCAGTGGCGCGGTCTGCATCATCTGGAGCCGCACCCGGCGGACGGGGAGGTCGGCCACGAGCTCGCGGACGAGGCCGCCCAGCCAGGCGCCCGTGCACAGGACGACCGCGTCGCCCGTGTGGAGTTCGCCGTGGTCGTCGCGGACGGCGCGCTCGCCGACGACCTCGCGGACCTCGCGGCCGCCGAGGAAGGTGTAGCGGCCGGAGGCGAGGAGGGCGTCCTTGAGGGCGCGTTGGGCGGTGCGGGGTTCGACGGCCGCGTCGCGCTCGCACCACAGGGCGCCGAGGAGGTCGCCGCGCAGGGCGGGGTTGAGGGCGCGGGCCTCGTCGGGGGTGAGCAGTGCGAAGCCGCGGGCGGCGGCGTCGGGGCGGGCCAGGGCGGCGCGGGCGACGGCCAGTTCGGTCTCGTCGGTGACGGCCGTCAGGGATCCGTTGGCGCGGAAGCCGAGGGCGGGGACGGCTGCGCCGATCTCCTCCCACAGCTCCCGGGCGCGCAGGGCGGTCGTCAGCTCCTCGCCGGCCGCCCGGCCGCTGACCCAGACCAGGCCGAAGTTGCGGACGGAGGCGCCCCGGGCCTCGGCCTCCCGCTCGATGTGCACGACCTCGTGGCCGCGCTGGACTGCCTGCCAGGCGTGCATGGTTCCCAGCACGCCCGCTCCGACGACTATGACTCGCATGAGTCGAACGGTCGTCGGACGCGGTGTCGCCGGGGCGGCCGTGCGGCGACGCGGCGGTGAACGAGCCGCCAAACTTGGCCTAGACCCGTTATCGTTCCGTTACCTACCCGCTCAGCCCTCGCCCCGCAGGTGCGTCGTGAACGAGAACCGGTCCCCCCGGTACAGCGACCGCACCCGCTCCAGCGGGCGGCCTTCCGTGTCGCGCGAGACCCGGTGGATCAGCAGCATGGGCAGCGCGGGCGGCGTGCCGATCAGCAGCGCCTCGCGCGGGGTGGCCAGCACGGTCTCCAGGCGCTCGTCCGCGTCGCCGAAGGAGATGCCGAGCCGCTCGCGCAGATATCCGTAGAAGGACGAGTCCGGGGCGAACTCCGTGTCCAGCGACGGCACTCGCGCCACCGCCACGTACGTGCTCTCCAGCCCCACCCGTTCATCATCCGCGAGCAGGACGCGCTCCATGTGCCAGACGGGCTCCCCCGCCGCCACCCCGAGGTCGGGGGCGAGGCCCTCCGGGCAGGAGAGCCGGTCCAGGCCGATCAGGGCACGGCCGGGGCGGCGGCCCTGGCGGCGTACGCCCTCGGTGTAGCTGGCCAGGGACAGCGGCTGCTCCAGCTTGGGCCCCGCGACGACCGTGCCACGCCCCATGCGGCGCAGCCGCCCCTCCAGCAGCAGCTCGCGCAGGGCCTGTCGTACGGTCTCGCGCGAGACCTCGAAGCGCGTCGCGAGCTCGCGCTCGGTAGGCAGCGTGCCGCCCTCGCCCAGCTCGTCGAGGAGCGCGGCCACGCGTGTCTTGACGGCGTAGTACTTGGGGATCCGGCCGTGTTCGGGGATCCCCGCCCGGATGGCGGCGCCGGGCCGCTGACCTGCCATGTCGTGGTGGTGCGTGTGCGTGTTGTCCACGGCGCGATCCTCGCACCCGCAGGTGAAGCCCCGGCGTCGACGGGGTCGGCCGGCGTCAGCGGTTCAGCCGCCGCGCCCCGACGACCAGTGCCGTCCCGGCGATCAGCAGGGCGAGGGCGGCCGCGCCGACGGCGAACACGGGCCGTTCGTCACCGGTGTCGGCCAGGCCGGGCGGTTCGAGGTGGGCGGCGGCGTCGGGCCGCGAGGGAGAGGCGGCGGCCGAGGGCGTCGCGGCCCCGCCGTCGGCCCCCGCGGCTCCGACAGCGAACGTGTAGTCGCCCGACTCCCCCACCCACGCGCCGTCGCCGCCGCGCTTCTGCACGGCCGTGACGTTGACGGTGACCGGCCCCTCGGGGGCATCGCCCGCGAAGCCCAGCCGCAGGGGCACGGTGACCGAGCCGTGGGCGGGCACGGTGAAACCGGGGAAGGCGGGCGCCTCGCCGCCGGGGGCCGGTGAACCGCCGTCCAGGACACCGACGTTCTCCGCCTCGTCGGTCCGCTCGAACCGCACGGGCAGCCAGCGGCCGTCCCCCGGGTCCTGGAAGTCCAGGTGGAAGTCGGCGGGTTCGAGGGCCCGCCCCCGGTCGGCGAGGACCGCGACGGGATGGATGGCCCGGCACTCGGTGCCGGTGGCGTTGCGCAGCTCCAGCCGCCAGATGCGCGGGGTGCCGCCGCGCTCGTACCCGGCGGGGCCGCCGGCGATCCGCGACGTGATCGGGAACTCGGTGCTGTGCGGGTCGCCGCACTGCTGCCGCCCCGGGTCGGCGGGCGGCCGCGCCGCGCCGACGGCGCCGAGCGCGAGCACGGCGGCGCAGGCGAGCAACGCGCGGCGGGGGGCGGAGCGGGACGACGACGTGGGTGGCCTGTTCATCGAGGACCTTTGCGGCTGGGGGCTCCGGTCGTCCGCAACCTCCCACGGTCCCCGCCGCCGGGGGCGCGCGGCACGGCCCCGTACGGCCGACCGGGCGTCAAACGCCGCCCGATGAGCCGACAGTCGTTTGATCCGGTCGGGTCACTCGGCCGGGCGGGTGAGCGCCCCGGACGCCGGCGCGCGGACCGCGCGGACCGCGCCGAAGAGCGGCGCGAGGACGAGTTCCGCCGCGCCCTCGACCACGGCGCGCTCCCCGCCGGGGGCGACGGCCACGGGCACGGACGCCGGGAGTTCGGCGCGTACGCCCCGGACGTACCGGTCGGGGTCGGCCAGCACGGTCCGGCCGCCGAGCAGCACGCGGTCGATGTCCAGGAGCTGCACGAGGTTGGCGGCGCCGACGCCGAGCAGGCGCGCGGCGAGGGGGGTGTCGCCGTCGGCGACGGCCCGCAGGCACAGCGCTTCCAGGCAGCCGCGCCTGCCGCAGGGGCACGGCGGCCCGTCGAGCCGCAGCACCTGGTGCCCGAACTCCCCGGCGCCGGTCCGGGCGCCCCGGTGCACCTCGCCGCCGAGCACGAGTCCGGCGCCCAGGCCGGTGCCGAGGTGGAGGTAGGCGAAGGAGCCCGGCTCGCGCGGGGCGGACCGCAAGAGGCCGAGCGCGGCGGCGTTGGTGTCCTTGTCGAGGACGACGGGCAGGCCGACCCGCTCGGCCAGCGCGTCCCGCAACGGAAAGCCGCTCCACTGCGGGAAACCGGTGACGTCCCGCAGGACACCCCCCACATGATCGAGCGGCCCGGGCGCGGCGACCCCGACGCCGAGGACTCCTCCGCCCTCCACCAGCGCCCGCACCTCCCCCGCCACCGCACCGACCAAGGTTTCCGCTGTCGCGCCGGCCGCCAGCGCCACCGTGTGCGCCGCCACAACGGCCCCCGCCAGATCCGCGACCGCGACCGTCACCGCGTCCCGCTCCACGTGAACCCCCACCGCCCGCCCCGCCCCCGGCACCAGCCGCAGGGCCGTCGCGGGCTTGCCGCCCGTGGAGAGCCGCCGGCCGGCCTCGGCCGCGAGGCCCTCCGCCCGCAGCCGGGCCGTGATCTTGCTGACGGCCTGGGGCGTCAGCCCCGACCGCGCCGCCAGCTCCGCGCGGCTCGCGCCGCCCTCGCCCGCGTCGCGCAGCAGCCCGAGGACGACGGCGGCGTTGTGATCGCGCAGGGCGGCGAGGTTGGCTCCAAGATTGCTCACAGAGCCCATTCTCCCCTCCACTTGCGCTTACGCAACAGCGTTGCCAAAGTGGTGGGCATGGACACCGCCGACACCGCCCCCCTGCGTGCCCCCTTCCGCGTCGGCCTGATCGGCTACGGCCTCGCGGGCTCCGTCTTCCACGCCCCGCTCATCGCCGCCACCGACGGGCTCACCCTCGACACGGTGGTCACCGCCAACCCCGAGCGACAGCGCCAGGCCGCCGCCGAGCACCCCCAGGTGCGGACCGCCGCCACCGCCGAGGAGCTCCTGGGCCGTGCCGGCGATCTCGACCTGGTCGTCATCGCCTCCCCCAACCGCACCCACGTCCCGCTCGCGCGGGCCGCGCTCGAGGCCGGGCTGCCGGTGGTCGTGGACAAGCCGCTGGCCGCGACCGCCGCCGAGGCGGAGGAGCTGGCCGCGCTGGCGGAAGGGCGCGGGCTGCTGCTCAGCGCGTTCCAGAACCGCCGCTGGGACAACGACTTCCGTACCGTCGCCAAGCTGGTCGAGGGCGGCGCGCTCGGCAAGGTGCAGCGCTTCGAGTCCCGCTTCGAGCGCTGGCGGCCCCGCCCCAAGGGCGGCTGGCGGGAGTCCGGCGACCCCGCCGAGATCGGCGGCATCCTCTACGACCTGGGCAGCCACCTCGTCGACCAGGCCCTGACCCTCTTCGGCCCGGCCGTCACGGTCTACGCCGAGTCGGACGTGCGCCGGGCGGGCGCGGAGGCCGACGACGACACGTTCATCGCCATCGGCCACGCCTCCGGCGTCCGCTCCCACCTGTGGATGAGCGCCACCGCCGCCCAGCTCGGCCCGCGCTTCCGGGTGCTGGGCGACACGGCCGGCTATGTGAAGTACGGCCTCGACCCGCAGGAGGGCGCGCTCCGCGAGGGGCTGCGGCCGGGCACGGCGGCCTCCTGGGGCGTCGAGGCGGAGTCCTCCTGGGGCCGGCTGGGCGCCGGCGAGTCCCCGCTGACGGGCGGCGGCGAACCCGTGCCGACACTGCCGGGCGACTACCCCGCGTACTACGCCGCGATCGCCGAAGCGCTGCGCACGGGCGGCCTGCCGCCGGTGACGGCCCGGGAGGCGGCGGCCGCGCTGCGGGTGCTGGAGGCGGCGAAGACCTCCGCCGCCGAGGCCCGTACGGTCACGCTGTCGGACTGAAGCACGCTCAGACTGAGCAACTCAGACTGAGCAACTCAGACTGAAGCAACTCAGACTGAAGCACGCTGTCAGACCGAACGGCCGGCGGACAGCGGGGCCCGGTCGCGCCAGCGCGCGACGGCGGGCTCCAGCATCGCGCCCATCTCCGGCATCAGCGGTACGAACGCCAGCGCCCCCACCACCTGGAGCAGCCGCGCGCCCTCCATGACCTCCAGGAGGGCGGGGTCCACGGGCCCGCCGCCGGCGCGCTCGTACGCCTCGATCCCCTGCGGGCCGACGAGGGTCAGGTCCCACTCGACGGGGCCATGGGTGACGTCCTCGAAGTCGCTGAAGAGCCGGCGCCCGCCGGTGACGCGCAGCATGTTGTACGCCGGGGAGTCGCCGTGCAGCGGCTGGAGGCGGGCGCCGGGGAAGTGCGCGGGGAGGTCCGCGACCAGCGCTTCGAGCGCGGCGTACTCGCTCTCGGCCCGGTCCAGGTCCGCCGCGGTGAGGCCGTCCGGGCGGCGCTTGCCCAGCTCGTCCAGGAGGGGGCGCAGGCCCGGTACGAGCGGGGAGAGCACGGGCAGTTCACCGGGGTAGCCGGCCAGGAGGGCGTGCAACTCGGCCGCGTTCCCGGTCTGTTCGACGAACCGTTCCTGGAGGTCCTCGTCGGCGGCGGGCTTCTCCTCGCTGACGAACTCCCAGAACGTCAGCGACGTCCCGTCGGTCACGACCGGCTCGCGCGGCACGAGGGGGCTGGGCCGGACGACGGGGGCGCCGGTGTCCGCCAGCCAGCCCGCGACGGCGAGTTCGCGGCGCTGCTTGCGCTCCAGCTCCTCGGCGCCGGCGAAACCGAGGGACGGCACCCGCACCACGACGGGCTCGGGCGCGAGGTGCACCAGCACGTTGAACACGTCGTGCAACACGCGGGGTTCGCGGGCGTGGAGCCCCAGCCGGCGTCCGGCCCGGGTCGCGATGTCCACGGCGCGTTCGGCGCGTTCACTGAGGTTCGTCATGCGGATGATCTTTCCGTCCGGGTGAGGTCCTGTCGAAGAGTTTTCCCTGGATCTAAGCTCGACACAGCATGATCCAGCCCACCGGGGAGGACTTACCCATGGATACCGCTGAGACAGTCACCGGCATAACCGAGATCACCTCGCCCGAGGAACTGCGCGAACTGCTCGGCGAGCCCACGGCGGCGGCGCGCGACAAGGTCCGTACGCGGCTGCACGACCTGGACAAGGAGTGGCTGGCCCTGTCCCCGTTCTGCCTCGTGGCGACGGCGGCGGCCGACGGCACCTGCGACGTCTCGCCGAAGGGCGACCCGGACGGCCTCGCGCTCGTCCTCGACGACACCACCGTCGTCGTCCCCGAACGCCCCGGCAACCGCCGCGCCGACGGCTTCTTCAACGTCCTGAGCAACCCTCACGTCGGGCTGATCTTCTTCATTCCCGGGCGCGGGGACACGCTCCGCGTCAACGGCCGCGCGCGGATCGTGCGCGACGCGCCCTTCTTCGACGAGATGGTGGTCAAGGGGCACCGCCCCCAACTGGCGCTCCTGGTCGAGATCGAGGAGGTCTTCCACCACTGCTCGAAGGCGTTCCTGCGGTCCTCCCTCTGGAAGCCGGAGACGTGGCGGCCCGAGGGGGTGACCTCGCGCGCGGGGATCGCCAAGCGCCTGGAGCGCCCCGAGGCGTCGCTGGAGGAACTGGAGCGCTACTACGGCCCCCGGTACGCGGACCACCTCTACGGCTGACCGGCGCCCTGGGCACTTTCCAGCCGTTTGACCGGATCGCTCAAGAAGCGGAACCGATGCCCCCTTTCGCCGCGTCGTGAGTGATGTTCTGGCCGCAACTGGAGAGGAAATTGAGACGTTGGAGACCACAGGGGCACACCCGTCGCGCCGCGCCATGCTGGCCCTCGGCACCGGAGCCGCGCTGGCCGCCACGCTGACCACGGGCGGAAGCGCCGTGGCGGCCACGCCGCGGCGCGAGGACGAGATCACCCGGCGGCTGGGCCAGTGGGAACGGGAGCACTCCGTCCGGATCGGCGTGTACGCGCGCGACACGGCCACCGGCCGGACCGTCGAGTACGGCGCGGACGACGCGTTCCCGATGTGCTCGGTGTTCAAGACCCTCGCCGCGGCGGCCGTCCTGCGCCAGGACCGGCACGGCGAACTCCTCGGCAAGCGCATCCACTACACGGAGCAGTTCCTCAAGGACTCGGGCTACGCCGACTCCACCAAGAATCCGGAGAACCTCGCCAACGGCATGACCGTCGCGGAACTGTGCGCCGCCGCCGTGAGCGAGAGCGACAACGCCGCCGCGAACCTGCTCCTCCGCGAGCTGGGCGGCCCGACCGCGATCACCCGCTTCTGCCGCTCCCTCGGCGACGACACGACCCGCCTCGACCGCTGGGAGCCCCAGCTCAACTCCGCCGAGCCGGACCGCGAGACCGACATCACCACCCCCGGCGCCATCGGCCGGACCTACGAGCGCCTCGTCCTCGGCCACGCGCTCACCGGCCCGGACCGCGAGCGGCTGACCGGCTGGCTGATCGCCAACACCACCAACAAGCAGCGCTTCGGCAAGGGCCTGCCGGGCTGGACCCTCGCCGACAAGACCGGCGGCGGCTCGGACTACGGCGTCGCCAACGACGTCGGCGTCGTCTGGCCCCCGCACCGCCGCCGGCCCATCGTCCTCGCGGTCCTGACCACGGCCCTCAGCGCCACCGCCCCGACGAACAACGCGCTGGTCGCCGACATCGCGGCACTCGTGGGGCCCTCCCTGGTCTGAGGCCGGCCCCTCACGCCCGGAACGTCCTGCGGTACGCACCCGGTGAGACGCCGATCGCCGCGTGGAGGTGCTGGCGCAGGGTCGTGTCCGTGCCGAAGCCGACGCGTTCGGCGACGCGGGTCACCGGGAGGTCGCTGCTCTCCAGGAGGTGGCGGGCCAGGTCGACGCGTTGCTGGGTGAGCCACTGGCCCGGGCTGAGGCCGACCTCGGCGCGGAAGTGGCGGGTGAAGGTGCGTCGGCTCATACCCGCGTGCCGGGCCAGGTCGGTGAGCTGGAGGGGCTCGTGGAGGCGGTCGAGGGCCCAGGCGCGGGTGGCGGACGTGCCGGTGTCGGCGCTGTGCGGCACCGGGCGCTCCACGTACTGGGCCTGGCCGCCCTCCCGCTGCGGCGGGACGACGCAGCGGCGGGCCACGTGGTTGGCGACGCCGCTGCCGTGGTCGCGGCGGACGAGGTGGAGGATCAGGTCGATGCCCGCCGCCGCCCCCGCCGAGGTCAGGACGCGGCCGGCGTCCACGAACAGCACGTCGGGTTCCAAGGCGACGTGCGGGTACAGCCGCTGGAAGCGGTCGGCGTGGCACCAGTGCGTGGCCGCTCCCTTGCCGTCCAGCAGGCCCGCCGCCGCCAGGACGTAGGTGCTGAGGCAGATCCCGACGATCCTGGTGCCGGGCCGGATCACGGCCAGGGCCTCGGCGACGGGGGCGGGCAGCGCGGCGCTGTCGACGATCTCGGCGAACGTCTCGGACGCGGGGATCACCACGGTGTCGGCCGTGGCCAGCACCGACGCGTCGTGCTCGACGCTGATCGAGAAGTCGGCGCCCGTGCGGACCGGGCCGCCGTCCGGCGAGCAGGTCAGCACCTCGTAGAGGTGCCGTCCCTCCGCGTCGACGGCCACGCCGAACAGGCGCGACGCCAGGCTCAGCTCGAACGGGATGACGCCGTCCAGCGCCAGGACCACCACACGATGCATGGCCCGATTCTTGCATGTCATGGCCTCCGGGCCACTGTCGATCACGTTCCGGGCCGATGAATCCTTACGTCCATGAGCAAGAGCACGATGAAGGCGATCAGCCAGGACACCTACGGCGGCCCCGAGGTCGTCCACCTGATCGAGACAGAGCGCCCGGTCCCCGGCCCCTCCGAGGTCCTCGTCCGCGTCCACGCGGCGGGCATGAACCCCACCGACTGGAAGCACCGGCAGGGCTCCGGCTTCCTCGACCGGCTCCCGATGGTGCTGGGCTGGGACGTCTCCGGCGTCGTCGAGGCCGTCGGGACCGGCGTCACGCTGCACGAGCCCGGGGACGAGGTGTTCGGCATGCTCCCCTACCCCTACGGCGTGGGGTCGTTCGCCGAGTACGTCGTCGCCCCGGCCCGCGCGCTGGTGCGCAAGCCGGAGGGCGTCGACCACGTCCAGGCGGGCGCCATGCCGCTGGCCGCCCTGACCGCCTGGCAGGTGCTCGTGGACACGGCGGACGTCCGGCCCGGGCAGCGCGTGCTGATCCACGCCGCCGCCGGTGGCGTGGGCCACCTCGCCGTGCAGATCGCCAAGGCGCGGGGCGCGTATGTGATCGGTACGGCCAGCGCCCCCAAGCACGCGTTCCTGCGCGAGCTCGGCGCGGACGAGACGATCGACTACCGGAACCAGGACTTCACCGAGATCGACCCCGTCGACCTGGTCTTCGACACCATCGGCGGTGACACGGCCGACCGCTCCTTGGACGTCCTCAAGCCCGGCGGGCAGCTGATCAACATCGCCATCCTGTCCTACGCCGAGGACCTTCCGGAGCGGGCCGCCGCCCGGGGCGTGCGGTTCCGCCCCCTGCTCGTGGAGGCCGACCAGGAGGGCATGCGGTCCATCGCGGACCTCATGCGCGCGGGCAGGCTGAAGGCGGCCGTCGAGGCCGTCTTCCCGCTGGAGCAGGCCGCGAAGGGGCACGCGCTGGGCGACACCAACCGGGTCACCGGGAAGGTCGTCCTCACCATTCCGTGACCGGGCGCGCCTCAGTGTCTGCGGTAGGCCAGGCGCAGGTTCTGGCCGCCGCGCCTGGCCCGCCGCAGATCGAAGGCGTCGGTGTCGCCGAGGGCGGCCACGTGGCCCCGCCGGAGCACAGGGCGCCAGAGGAAGAGCACGAGCTGTCCGTCCGGGCGCAGGACCCGGGCGGCCTCGGCCAGCGCCGCCGCCGGGTCGGACATCTCCTCCAGGCTGTAGCTGTAGAGCAGCGCGTCGAGAGCGCCGGAGGCGAAGGGCAGGGCCAGTCCGTCGCCGCTGACGTGGACGGTCGTCGCGCCCGGGCCCGTCCGGCGGTGGGCGCGGGGGTCGTGGGCGGCCGGGTCGAGCGCGACCAGCAGGCCGCCGGGCCCGAGGTGGGCGGCGAGGGCGGGCGTGTAGTACCCGCCGCCGCTGCCGATCTCGGCGCAGCGCATGCCCGGTCGGGCCGCGATCCAGCGCACGTCGCGGCGCGGGTCGTCGCCGAGGATCCGGCGGGCGAGGCGGAGGCTGACGACGGGGTAGCAGCCGCTGGGGGTGCGGGGCATGGGGAGACCTTTCCGCGCGAGACCGCGAGACTTTTCCGCGCGAGACCTTTCCGCGTGGGTGTCCGCCGTCCTCACTCCACCACCCTCATCCGGGTCCGGAAGAGGACGACGAGGGCGAGCCCGGCGCCGGCGGCGACGAGAGCGGTGCCCGCCGCCATGTACGCGCCCATCGGCGGCCCGGTGCGGGCCAGTTCGTGGCCGTCGCCGGCGACCTGGGCTCCCGGCGTGTCCGGGGCGGCGGACCAGGAGGCGCCGGGGGCCCCGGCGAGTCCGGCCGGGCCGACGGCCGGGGCGGCGGGGCCGCTGGGCATCGGCAGGGGCAGGGGCTCGCCGGAGTCGGCCGGGTCGGCGGGCACGGTGGTGCCGCAGTCGGGGAGGGAGCCGTCGAAGGGGTAGGCGTGGAGGGCCTGGCCGACCGCGCCCGCGCCGGACTCGTGGATGAGCGAACCGGCCGTGAAGAACCGTCCGTTGACGCCCGCCATGGTGACCCGCGTGACGCTGGCGCGCCGGCCGACGAGCACGGTGCCGTCCAGCTGGCCGGCGCCGGTGAGGCGGACCTCCTTCGCGTCGGGGAAGTTCCACAGCAGCCGCTCGCGCCGCACGCCGGCGAGCCTGCCGGAGGACGTGTTGACGGCCCGGGTCGTGCCGCCCTCGGGGTTGGTGACGTTGACGAGCACGGTCGCCCCGTCCGGGACGGCGCGGAACAGGAGCTCCTGCGCGCCGCCGCCGGGCGCGACCAGGTCGAAGGGGGCGTTGAAGACCTGGAGGCGGGAGCGGCCGTCGCCGGTGAAGACCGTGGCGGCGCCCAGGTTGACGGCCGTGCCGGTGCTCCGGCGGGCCACGCCCCGGTCGTAGGCGTAGCAGCCGCTGGCGGAGGTCACCTCCTCGCGCAGGGGCGCGTAGAGGGCGACGGCGCCCACGTCGCGCACGGCCTTGGGGCTGACCGTCCCGGTGTGGACGCTCCCGGCGTACGCCACGGTCCCGCTGACCGCGCCCTCCTCGGCGACGAGCCGCTGCCCGGCGGCCACCTTGAGGTCGCCGCCGATCCGCAGGAACGGCGAGCCGTTCTCCGGCGGCACCCGCGAGCCGGTCCCGACGACGCCCACGTTGTAGACGGGCGGGACCCCGGCGGCCTTGGAGACGTCGAAGTCGCCCAGCACGACGATCCGTCCCTCGGCGTCCGCCGCCGCCTGGCGCACGGTGTAGTCGCCGCCGACGAAGATGTTGAGGCCGTTGTCACGGCTGGTGACGGGCCCGTTGTTCGGCTCGGGGTACGCGCCCGGGCACGTCCCCGGGACGCAGGGCCCCGGGCCCGCCACGGGCGCCGAGTCCTCGGGTCCCATCATGCTGAAGGCGCAGGCCAGCAGCGCGCCCCCGATCAGGGACAGCAGGGCCATCACCGAGGCCGCCGGGCGGTTCACCCGGAGCCATCGCACATATTCTTTGTGCTGCATGGGGTGCATATCCGAAAATATGCCTATCTGGGGTGGCGGATCCCCGCAGCACACGCCTCCGTGCCCCCGGACGGCCCAGGAGGCGCGGTGGCCAGGGCTAGGCGTCCTTGAACCGCTGCCGCTGTCGGCCCAGGCCCTCGATCTCCAGCTCCACCACGTCCCCGGCCCGCAGATACGGCTTGGGCTCGGGTCGCGCCAGCGCCACGCCCGCCGGGGTGCCGGTGTTGACGACGTCGCCGGGATGGAGCGTCATGTACTGACTCAGGTGACGCACCAGATGAGCCACCGGAAAGATCTGCTCCGCCGTGCTGGAGTCCTGCATCAGCCTGCCGTTGACCCACAGGCGCATCCTCAGCGCCTGTGGGTCGGGTATCTCATCGGCCGTCACCAGCCAGGGGCCCAGCGGGTTGAACGTCTCGTAGTTCTTGCCCTTGCCCCACGCGTTGCCCCACTGGCCGCCGTTGCGCCCGTTCTGGTACGCGCGCTCGGAGACGTCGTGGGAGAGGACGTAGCCCGCGACCGCCGCCAGCGCCTCCTCGTCCGTCCGCAGATAGCGCGCGGTACGGCCGATGACGACGCCCAGCTCGATCTCCCAGTCCGTCTTCACGCTGTCGCGCGGCACCAGCACCGTGTCGTCCGGGCCGACGACCGTGTCGGGCGCCTTGAGGAAGACCACCGGCTCGGCCGGTGTCGCCACCCGGGACTGGACGACGAGATCGCGGTAGTTGACCCCGATGCCCACGATCTTGCCGATCCGGGTCAGGGGCGGGCCGGTGCGCAGCCCGGCCGGGTCGAGGACGGGCAGTATCCGGGCCCCGACGGCCGCCCGGATGTGGGCGAGGGCCGCGGGGTCGGCGAGCAGCGCCCCGTCCACGTCCGTCACCAGGGGCGACAGGTCGCGCAGCGTCCCGTCCTCTTCCAGCAGCGCCGGGCGCTCGGCCCCGGCGGGCCCGACCCTCAGCAGTCTCATCGCCACACCCCCACATGATCGAACAGGACCGGAGGCTCTCTCCACAAGCCCCCTTTCGGCCCCTGGCCCTCTTCCCCGGATGGCTAGGCGGCGGACGGCCGCGCCTTCGGGCCCCGCTCCGCCGCCGCCTCGCGCGGCGTGCGCAGCGGCTGGAGCAGCGCCCGCTCGACCGCCGTCCACGTGGTGGTCGTCGCCAGGTACAGCCCGGCCGCCAGAGGGACCACCCCGGCCGTGACCAGCGTGCCGAACGACAGCAGCGGCAGCACCTTCGCCATCGCCGCCATCCCCGGCACCTGCTCGTCGCCCGCGACCGGCGCGGGCAGCGCGGCGGCGGCCTTGCGGTTGCGGACGTACGTCCACGTGGCCACGGCCGCGATCAGCGCGAACAGCCCCAGGTAGACGAGCCCCTGGGCGCCGAACACTCCGCCGTGGCCCAGCGCGCCCGTCCAGCGGCCGCCGAGCGGGGCGCCCAGCAGGGTGTGCTCCAGCAGATCGCCGCCGTCGCCGGTGGAGAACAGGTGGTACATGACGTAGAAGACCGGGAGCTGGGCGAGCGTCGGCAGGCAGCCGGACAGCGGCGACGCCCCGGTCTCCGCGTACAGCTTGGCCCCCTCCTCGCGCAGCCGCTCGGGGTCCTTGCCGTGCTTGCGCTTGAGCTCGGCCAGCCGGGGCGCGAGCTCGGCGCGGGTGCGCTCGCCCCGGGCCGCCGACCGGGCGAGCGGGAGCAGCGCGAGCCGTACGCAGCAGGTGAGGACCACGATCGCGGCGGCCGTGGCCGAACCCCCGAAGAGCGGTTCGACCGCGTCCGCGAGATGGGTGAGAAGCGAACCGAGAGTTGAGAACAGCGGTGAGAGGAAAGACATGGCGAGTGAGCCCTCCACGGGGTCCCGTCGTGACCGAACGAAGCCAAAAGAGGCGAGGAATCCGGTGTGACGAGCCGCGCGGGCACCCCCACGGGCGGAAGAGCCGGGGTGGGCGCGCCTACGCGGCCGTCGGGACGGGACGGCCGGGCGCCCGGGGCCGTCGACGGCCGCGGGCATCGGGATCGCGCTGGGCGAGGAACGCCGTCCGCAGCTCACGGTCCCGTATCGCCGTGCGTATCCGGGTGGGGGTGAGCGGGCCGGACGCGCGGGCGGCGACGGCGGCCAGCAGCAGCGCCGCGGTGGCCACCACAGAGGCGGCCACGGCGACGGCGACCGAGGCCATCAGGCCGCTCAGCCCGCTCTGCGCCAGCCACAGTTCGGCGAGCAGGAAGAGGAGCATGCCGACGTGCGTACGGAAGACGACGTTCACCACAGCTCCCCCCTGCCGACCAAGTCTCACGATCAGGCGAACACCTGATCACATCTCAACTGACGTCGATACTAGCCCCTGCCACTGACAACGCCACCGGCCGGTGCGTCGTCCCGCTCCGGATCGCGGCCCGGGTCCCGGGCCAGGACCTCGTCGTCGGGCCGCGCCGCCTCGGCCGGTCCCGGTCGCGGCCCCCACCACGAGACGGCCAGCGCCACCAGCACGTTCGCCACGAGCGCCAAGGCGCCCGCGTTCACCCCCCACACCGGGTCGTGCTTGGTGAAGACCAGCGCGCACACCAGCGTGGCACCCACCACGAGTCCGCTCAGGGCGCCCCACAGCGTCAGCCTCCGCCACATCAGCCCCAGCAGGATCATGGGGACGAGCTGGGCCATGCCCTCGTAGGAGATGAGCGACAGCCGCACCAGCGTGTTGGGCGCGGTGTACGTGAGCAGCAGCGCCAGCGCGCCCGCCCCGACCACCACGATCCGCGCCGCCGCGGTCTGCCGCTCCGGGCGCTCCGCGAGCCGGGGGATCGCCCCCAGCACGCTCCGGCCCCACATCGTGCCGATGACCAGCATGAACACGGCCATCGGGACGATCGACGAGAGCGCCCCGGCCACCCCGATCACCCCGACCGCCCACGCCGGCAGCGAGTCGACCACCAGCTTGAACAGCGCCAGGTTCGAACCCGCGCCAGTGAGCCCGGGCACCACGAAGATCGCCGCCATGCCCAGCAGCATCGGCACGAACAGCAGCACGTTGTAGAAGGGCAGCAGTATCGCGTTGCGCCGCAGGGCGTCGGCGTTACGGGCGCCCAGATAACCCGCCACGGTCGTCGGGAAGATGACGACCGTCAGGGAGTTGAGGAAGCTGGTGGTGACGAACCAGCCCCCGCCCATGCCGCTCCCGCCGTGCCCGGAGAACGTCAGCCAGGCCGGCTTCTCCGCCACCATCCGGTCCAGGAAGGGTCCGTAGCCGCCGAAGTAGTGCAGCGGGACGTACACGGCGAGGAAGCCGAGGGTGCCGATGACCAGGACGTCCTTGAGCACGGACACCCACGCGCTGCCGCGCAGGCCGCTCACGACCACGAAAGTGGTGGTGACGGCGAAGGCGATGAAGTAGGCCCAGTTCAGGCTGATCGCGCCGTACGAGATCGTCGAGACGACGACCCCCATCCCGGTGATCTGGAGCTGGATGTACGGCAGCAGGCACACCGTCGCCAGGACCGCCACCAGCGCGCCCACCCACGGGCGGCCGTAGCGGTGGGCCACCATGTCCGTGATGCTGACGAGCCCGTGGCGGCGGGCGTAGGCCCACAGCGTCGGGCCGACGACGTAGCCGATGGCGTAGCCGCAGGACAGGTAGGCGACGACGTAGAGGACGGGCGCGCCGTAGTTGTAGCCCCAGCCCGCCGCGCCGAGGTAGCTGAAGCTGGTGTAGCCCTCGCCCGCCATCAGCACCCAGATGAAGACCGTGCCCAGGCTGCGGCCGCCCACCGACCACTCGGTGAGCCCGCCGCCGCGGCCGTGCCCCCGGACGGCCAGCAGGCCGAGGGCGACGGTCAGGAGCATGAAGACGCCGAAGATCGCCGAGGCGACGGCGGCGTTCCCGCTCATGCCCGCCCCCGCGCGCGGTCGCCGCGCCAGGCGAGGAAGACGGCGACGGGCGTGAGGAGGGTGGCCAGGAGCAGCCAGAAGAAGAGGAAGGGCAGGCCCAGGACGGTGGGCCGGACGCGGTCCACGAGGGGCAGGGCGGCCAGGTAGAGCACGTAGGGCGCCAGGAGCCACAGGAGATGGGGACGTTTCTTCAACACGCCCCCGACCCTAGGGGGTGGGGGCTCACATGCCAGGGTGCGCGCCCCGGGGCGTGCGTCCCAGGGCTCGCGTCCCGGGGCTCACGCCCCCAGCAGCCGGGACGCCGTGTAGATCAGCAGGCCCGCCAGGGCGCCCACCACCGTGCCGTTGATGCGGATGAACTGGAGGTCCCGGCCGATGTGGGCCTCGATCTTGCGGGAGGTCTGCTCCGCGTCCCAGCCCGCCACCGTCTCCGTGATCAGGGCGGTGATCTCGTCCCGATAGGTCGTCACCACATAGACGGCCGCGTCCTCCAGCCAGCCGTCGACCTTCCGGCGCAGCCGCTCGTCCTCCGTCATCCGGGCGCCCAGCGAGAGGATCGAGGCGCGGGTGCGCAGCCGCAGCTCGCTGCGCTCGTCCTCGGCGGCGGCGACGATCATCGCGCGGACCGAGGACCAGACCGAGGCGATCACGTCCTGGACCTCGCCGCGCCCCAGCACCTCGGACTTCAGCCGCTCCACCCGGGCCCGGGTGTCCTCGTCGGACTGGAGGTCGCGGGCGAAGTCCGTCAGGAAGCGGTCGACCGCGCCGCGCGCCGGGTGGTCCGGCATGTCGCGCATCTCCGTGACGAAGCGCAGCAGCTCCTTGTAGACGCGTTCGCCGACCTTGCGGTCGACGAAGCGCGGCGTCCAGCCGGGGGCGCCGCCCGTGACGGCGGACATGACGGAGTCGCTGTGGGTGACGAGCCAGTCGTGGGCCCGTACGCACACCAGGTCGACGACCCGGTGGTGACCGCCGTCGGCGACGACCTTCTCCAGGGTCGCGCCGATGCCGGGGGCGATCTCCACGGCGTCCGCGCGCCGGGTGATGGCCTCGCCGACGACCGCCTGGACGTCGGAGTCGCGCAGCACGGTCAGGGCGCCGCGCAGGGCCGTGGCCAGCTCGGCGGTGACCCGGTCGGCGTGCGCGGGATCGGACAGCCAGGCACCGAGCCGGGAGCCGATGCCGACGGCCCGCAGCCGCATCCGCACCACGCCGCCGGACAGGAAGTTCTCGCCGACGAACTCGCCCAGGCTCTGCCCCAGCTGGTCCTTCTTCGTGGGGATGATCGCGGTGTGGGGAATGGGCAGGCCCATGGGCCTCCGGAAGAGCGCGGTGACCGCGAACCAGTCGGCCAGCGCGCCGACCATGCCGGCCTCGGCGGCCGCCGCCACGTACCCGGCCCAGCCGCCCGCCCCGCCGGCCTGCGCCCACTTCGCGAGGGCGTACACCAGGGCCACGGTCAGCAGCAGCCCCGTCGCGAGGGCCTTCATCCGGCGCACGCCGCGCCGTTTCTCCTCGTCGGCCGCGCTGTAGGTGAATCCGGCCGCCGGTTCGGGCAGCATCACTCCATCGGCGGCATTCGCGCCGCCCCCGGCGGCAGCCGGCTCCTCTTCATGGAACCGTTTCATCCGCACCACCCGTTCCGACTGTCCTCGCTGTGCATTGTCCCTACCCGACGTACTCGGGGAACGGACGAAGAGTTCCCCGCGTCGTTCCCCGCGTCCGGCCGTCGCCCGCCGTCGATGTGTCCCCGGGAGTTGTCCGCGATGAACGGTCCGCCCCTGTCCCGTGGCGCGGCCCACACCCTGCTGGCCGCGCTGCTGGCCCTGGTCGTGGCCGCCTCCGTGGCGATATTCACCGGCGTGGGCGGGGCGGACGGCCCGGCCGGCCAGGCGCTGCGGTCCCCGCGCCCGGCCGCGCCGGCCGCCGCCGGGCGCTGGATCGGCGCCTGGTCGGCGTCCCCGGCCGCCGCCGAGCCGGGCACGGAGCGCGGCTATCCCGGCCGCTCCATCCGCAACGTCGTGCACACCACGCTCGGCGGCGGCATGGCCCGCGTCCAGCTCTCCAACCTCTTCGGCGGCGCCCCGCTGACCGTCGACCACGCCTCGCTCGCCCTCGCCGCGACCCCCGGCGGCCCGGCGGCCGCGCCGGACGGCATGCGGGAACTGACCTTCGGCGGGGAGCGGTCGGTGACCGTCCCGGCCGGGCGGGCGACCTACAGCGACCCCGTCCGCCTCGTCGTCACCGCCCCCACCGACCTGCTGATCAGCACCTACGTCTCCCGCCCGGCCGGCCCCGTGACGATCCACCCGCACGCCCGGCAGATCTCCTACCTCGCCGCCGGCGACCGGACGCAGGACGCGGGCGGCGCCGCGTTCACCGCGAAGAGCCTGTACTGGCGCTATGTGACCGCCGTCGACGTCTGGACCACCGAGGCCACGGGCGCGGTGGTGGCCCTCGGCGACTCCATCACCGACGGCGTCTCCGCCACCATCGGCGCCGACCACCGCTGGACCGACTACCTCGCCGACCGGCTGCGCACCGAGCACGGCGCCCCGCGCCTGGGCGTCCTCAACGAGGGCATCAGCGGCAATCGCGTCCTCCTCGGCGGAATGGGCTCCTCCGCCGTGAACAATCCCAGCGCCCTGGACCGCTTCGACCGCGACGTGCTCTCCCGTACGGGCGTGCGCGCCGTCGTCGTCGAGCTCGGCGTCAACGACATCCTGCGCCTCCCCCGCCAGACCGATTCCGCGCGCATCGCGGCGGGCCTGCGGACGCTGGTCGAGCGGGCGCACGAGCGCGGGCTGCGGGTGACGGGCGCGACGCTGTCGCCCTTCGGCGGGCGGACGGGCACCGGGCCGGACCAGGAGCTCGTCCGGCGGGGGCTCAACGCCGAGATCCGCTCGGGGCGCGTCTTCGACGACGTCGTCGACTTCGACCGGGTGCTGCGCGACCCGGCCGACCCGCAGCGGCTCCTCCCGGTGTACGACTGCGGGGACCACCTCCACCCGAACGACGCCGGTTATCTGGTGATGGCCCGGGCGCTGGACCTCGGCGTGCTCAAGGGGGAGGTCAGGGCGGCGCTGTGACCTCCCGGACGGCTGCTACCCGAGGCTCTTGCCCTCGCCGTGCCGGCGGTCGTCCCACTCCAGCCGCTTCCGCTCGCGCAGCCGTTCCCGTTCGGCCCGGGTCGCCTTGCGCTCGACCCCGACGCCGCCCCACAGCGCCAGGCCGGTGATCCGCACCTTGGGAGAGCCGGGCGTGCCGGCCCCGGTCGCCCTGTCCCCGAAGCCGCCCATGATGCCGATGCCGCGCACCTCCACGTCGAGGTCCGGGGGCACGACGACGGCCATGCCGCCCATGAGGGCGAAGCACCGGATGACGACCTCGCGGTCCTCGAAGCGGGCCTCGCGCAGGTCGATCTTCCCGCCGCCCCACATGGTGAAGGCGGTGAAGCGCCGCCCCACGGTCCAGCCGCCCGCCCGGCTGAAGCCGCCCCAGATCGCCATCGCCCAGGTGGACGTGGCGGACCCGCCCACGCGCTCGGCCCAGCCGCCCCCGCCCGCCGGCACCGGCGCGACGGCCGCCCGCCCGGCGTCCGGGGCCACCGGCAGATCCCGCACCAGCGGCGTCAGCTCGGCGTGGGTACGGGCCTTGTAGGCGGCGTCCAGGCGCTCCTCGAACTCCTCCATGGTCAGCCGGCCCTCGGCGACGGCCTCGCGCAGGACCTCGGCGATCCGTTCGCGCTCCGCGTCGGAGGCCCGCATCTCAGGAAGTTCGCTCATCATGGCGGACAGATTAGATGCCCCGGGCGGATGACCACAGCGCGCGTGCGGCCACCGGCCGCCCGCGCCCGCTACAGCGCGGAGCGATCCGCGTACATCGTGGCGATGACCTGCTCGATGTCCGGTTCCCGCACCGACAGGTCCACCAGCGGATAGCGCTCGGCCACCGCCGCCACGACCGGCGCCGCGCTGTGGGTGGCGGCGAACGCCAGCCACTGGCGCGGCCCCTCGACCCGCACCACCCGGGCCCCGGGGACGCCCGTGATGGGCGGGAACTCCCGCTCCAGGTCGACGACGAGCGTCCGCTCGCTCTCACCCTTCGCGTGGAGGCCGTCCAGCCCGCCGTCGTAGACCAGCCGGCCGTGGTCGATGACCATCACCCGCTTGCACAGCTGCTCGATGTCGGTCAGGTCATGGGTCGTCAGCAGCACCGTCATCCCGCGCTCGGCGTTCACATCCCGCAGGAACTCCCGCACCTTGGCCTTGCTCACCACGTCCAGCCCGATGGTCGGCTCGTCGAGGTAGAGCACCTCGGGGTCGTGGAGCAGGGCCGCCGCGATGTCCCCGCGCATCCGCTGCCCCAGCGACAGCTGCCGCACCGGCACGTCCAGCAGCTCCCCGAGGTCCAGGAGCTCCACACAGCGCTCCAGATTGGCCCGGTAACGGGCGTCGGGAACGCGGTACATGCGG
Source organism: Streptomyces luteoverticillatus (assembly GCF_003970715.1). Lineage (NCBI taxonomy): Bacteria > Bacillati > Actinomycetota > Actinomycetes > Kitasatosporales > Streptomycetaceae > Streptomyces > Streptomyces luteoverticillatus. The sequence goes on from NZ_CP034587.1 coordinate 2,676,511, forward strand.
CGCACCAGGCCGTAGGAATCCCGCAGCGGCAGGTCCCACCACAGCGTGGTGCGCTGCCCGAAGACGACCCCGATCCGGCGCGCCAGCCGCGAGCGGTCCCGGGAGGGGTCGATGCCCGCGACCCGCAGCCGGCCCGCGCTGGGCGTCAGGATGCCCGTCAGCATCTTGATCGTGGTGGACTTGCCCGCGCCGTTCGGCCCGATGTAGCCGACCATCTCCCCGCGCGGGACGCGGAAGCCGATGCCGTCCACCGCGCGCACCTGATGCCGCTCCCGCCGCAGGAGCCCCGCCCGGCGGCGTACGTCGAAGACCTTCTCGACGCCTTCCAGAAGGATCAGATCATCCATCGCGTCCGTCAACTCCCCGTACTCCGATAGCCCCTGAGCCCCACCCGCCAGGCCAGCCCCGCAATCACCCAGCACACCAGCGCCACCAGCGGCGACGCGAAGTCCACCCAGCCCGGCAGCCCCAGCGGATCGTCCCGCCCCAGCACCCTCAGCGCCGGCAGCCAGTTGACGAAGGCCAGCGGCACCACGAACGTCACCCCGCGCACCAGGTCCCTGGCGAACACCGACGGCGGGTACTGCAGCAGCGTCGTCCCGCCGTAGGTGAACGCGTTCTGCACCTCGGCCGCGTCGACCGCCCGGAACTGGAACGCCGCGCCCGCCACGAACAGCGCCCCGAAGATCACCGCACCGCTCACCAGCATCACCGGCACGAGCAGCACCGTCACCGGCGTCCACGCCACGTCCAGCCGCGACAGCGACCACCCCAGCAACAGCCCGCCCTGCGTCACCCGGCCCAGCCGGCGCAGCGCGAACTGATCGGCGGCCACCTGTGCCAGAACCGGCGCGGGGCGCGTCAGCAGCGTGTCCATCGTCCCGTCGCGCACCCGCCGCCCGACCCGGTCCAGATTGCCCAGGACGAGATCCGCGAGCCCGAAGGACGTGCTCGTCGTGCCGTAGAGGAAGGCCACTTCCGGCAGCGTGAACCCGCCGAGCGCGTCGATGTGGGAGAACATGAACGCGATCGCGACGAAGTCCAGGGCCGTCGCCGCGAAGTTGCCGACCGTCATCATCACGAACGACACGCGGTACGCCATCGTCGAGCGCACCCACATCCGCACGACGAGCCCATAGGCGCGCACCCCGTCCCGGGCGTGGGAGAGCCCCCGCGCGTACGCCCCCGCCTCAGCCACCCTGGACCACCACCTTCCGGGTGGCCGCCGTCTGGAGCGCCCGCCCCGCCAGCAGCAGCGCCACCGCCCACGCCGCCTGGAACCCCAGCGCCGCCGCCAGCCCCGCGCCGGTCCGCCGCTCCAGCAGGACGTCCACCGGCACCTGCAGCATCGCCGACCACGGCAGCACCCGCGCGACCTCGCCGAAGACGCCCGGGAAGACGTTGAGCGGCAGCAGCGTCCCGGAGAAGAACATGCTCAGCAGGGCGAACGCCATGTTGACCCCCGCCCCGTCCAGCAGCCAGAAGGCGCACAGCCCCACCAGATACCGCAGCCCGAAGCTCACCAGCAGCCCCAGGAGCACCGACAGCAGAAAGGCCGCCCAGGTCAAGGACAGGCCCGGCAACGCCAGTTCGAAGCACAGCGCACCCACGGCCAGCGGGACCACGCCCCGCCCCAGCAGCTGGAAGAAGGCCCGGCCCAGGTCGCTCGCCAGCCACCACAGCTGGAGATCGGCCGGCCGGTAGAGGTCCACGGCGATGTCCCCGGAACGGATCCGCTCCTGCAACTCCTCCTGGAACCCCCCGCCGATCAGGCACGCGGCGCCCAGCAGCGCCTGGCTCGTCCACACGAACGTCAGCGCCTGCTCCCGGCCGTAACCGCCCAGGTGGGGACGCTCGTTCCACAGCGCGATGTAGGTGTACGCGAGGATGAAGCCGAAGACGGTGTTGGTGAACACCCCGGCGGCCGTGGCCACCCGGTAGGTGGCGTGCCGCCGGAAGCCGCTGACCGCGACCGCCGCGTACAACCGCATCCTGCCGACCCCCCGCTCGTTGAACCCGGTTGAACGTCGCCGCATGTCCCCGATCCGGGTCCGGACGCTTCGGGCCGCCGCACCCCGAAGCGCAGGAGCCTAGCCGCACACCACGTCCAGGAACCACGGATTTTCACTCCATGGAGTGGTCGGACTGGCCCGAACGGCCCTTCCGGGCCTCCCAACGGTGCGCTGGGCCCTTCCGCCGGAACGCATGATGCGACAGTGTCCTCCGGGGCGTACGACGCAGTCCGGACCCGCCCGAGACGACACCCCTCCGCCGAGGCGGCACAACCCCGGCGGCGGCCGAGGAGTCCCTAAGACATGAGCGACGAGCAGTCACAGCGGCGTCCCGCCGGACGCGGCCACGCGCCGCCGGGCTGGGCCCCCAGGGGCCCGGCGCACGGCGCGCCGCCCGCCGGACCGCCCGCCGGGCCGGGCGACGGCCCCGGCAGGAACGGCCGGCCCGCGCGCCCCCGCCGGACGGGCTGGCGCCGGCTCGTACCCACCTGGCGGATGATCCTCGGCGGCTTCCTGCTGATCGTGCTGATCATCGTCGGCGGCCTGATCGCCGGCTACATGCTCGTGAACATCCCCCGGCCAACAAGGCCGCCACCGCCGAGAGCAACGTCTTCCTCTACTCCGACGGCTCCCAGCTCGCCCGCGACGGCGAGGTCAACCGCGAGAGCGTGCCGCTCAGCAAGGTCCCCAGAAACGTCCAGCACGCCGTCCTCGCCGCCGAGGACCGCGACTACTACTCCGAGTCCGCCGTCAACCCCGAGGCCATGCTGCGCGCCGCCTGGAACACCGTCACCGGCAAGGGCAAGCAGTCCGGCTCCACCATCACCCAGCAGTACGTCAAGAACTACTACCTGGGCCAGGAACAGACCATCAGCCGCAAGGTGAAGGAATTCTTCATCGCCATCAAGCTGGACCGCGAGGAGAGTAAGAACGACATCCTCGAGGGCTACCTCAACACCAGCTACTTCGGGCGCAACGCCTACGGCATCCAGGCCGCCTCCCAGGCGTACTACAGCAAGGACTCGGACAAACTCACCACCGCCGAGGGCGCCTACCTGGCCACCCTCCTCAACGCCCCCAGCGCCTACGACGTCGGCGCCCACCCCGAGAACAGACCGCGTGCCGAGGCCCGTTGGCGCTACGTCCTCGACGGCATGGTCAAGAAGAAGTGGCTCAGCCCCGCCGAGCGGGCCGCGACCACCTTCCCCACCCCCGGCAAGACCAAGCCCCGCCTGAGCATGTCCGGCCAGCGCGGCTACCTCGTCGAGGCCGTCAAGGACTACCTCACCAGCAACAAGATCGTCGACGAGAACACCCTCGCCACCGGCGGCTACCGCATCACCACCACCATCGAGAAGAAGAAGCAGGACGCCTTCGTCGCCGCCGTCCGCGACCAGCTGATGAGCGAACTCAGCGACACCCGCAAGGTCGACCGCTACGTCCGCGCCGGCGGCGCCTCCATCGACCCCAAGACCGGCAAGGTCGTCGCCCTCTACGGCGGCATCGACTACACCAAGCAGTACGTCAACAACGCCACCCGCCGCGACTACCAGGTCGGCTCCACCTTCAAGCCGTTCGTCTTCACCTCGGCCGTCGACAACCACGCCACCACCCTCGCCGGCCAGACGATCACGCCGAACACCGTCTACGACGGCACCAACAAGCGCCCCGTACAGGGTCCGAACGGCCCCGTCGGCTACGCCCCCGAGAACGAGGACGGCTACTCCTACCCCCACGTCACCGTCACCCGGGCCACCGACCTGTCCGTCAACGCCGTCTACGCGCAGATGGCGCAGGACGTCGGCCCCGGCAAGGTCAAGGACACCGCCGTCGCCCTCGGCGTCCCCGAGAAGACCCCCGACCTCACCGCCACGCCCTCCATCGCCCTGGGCCCCGCCACCGCCAGCGTCCTGGACATGACCCAGGCCTACGCGACCCTCGCCAACCACGGCCGGCACGGCCCCTACACGCTCGTCGAGAAGATCTCCAAGGGCGGCGAGGAGGTCCAGCTCCCGGACGGCGAGGACACCCGGCAGGCCGTCTCCCGCGAGGCCGCCGACACCACCACGTCCATCCTCCAGAGCGTCGTGGAGGCCGGCACCGGGCGCCGCGCCCAGTCGGCGGGCCGCCCGGCGGCCGGCAAGACGGGCACGGCCGAGGAGGACAAGGCCGCCTGGTTCGCCGGCTACACCCCCGACCTCGCCACCGTCGTCGCCGTGATGGGCCAGGACCCCGACACCGGCGACCAGAAGCCGCTCTACGGCGCCACGGGCGAGGACCGCGTCAACGGCGGCGGCTACCCGGCGCAGATCTGGGGCGCCTATACCGCGCAGGCCCTGGAGGGCACCGAGGCCACCGACTTCGACCTGGAGCTCGAGAACGGCGCGACCCCGCCGACGCTGGAGCCCGAGCCGACCACCGCGCCCCCGTCGACCACCGGCCCGCCGTCCCCGGCCCCGCCGACCGGCCCGCCGACGATCCCGGTGCCCACCCTGCCGCCGACGATCCCGGTACCCCCGCCGACCCCGCCGGGCTTCCCGACCCCGCCCGGCCCGCCGACCTTCGGCCCACCGGGCGAGGGCAAGTCGGACCGCCACGGCGACCTACTGGGGTACGAGTACTGAGAGTGAGCGAGCAGGGCCCGTCAGTGGCCGGAGGTCGCCTTCAAACCGACCACGGCCACCAGCAACAAACAAATGAAGAAGATCCGGGCGGCGGTCGCCGGCTCACCCAGCACCAGCATGCCGAGCACCGCCGCCCCGGCCGCGCCGATGCCGACCCAGACGCCGTACGCCGTGCCGATGGGCAGCGTCCGCGCGGCCTGTGACAGCAGCAGCATGCTCGCGACGATGCCCGCGACCGTGAACACGCTCGGCCACAGCCGCGTGAAACCCTCGGTGTACTTCATGCCGATCGACCAGCCGACCTCGAGCAGACCGGCGACAGCGAGCAGGACCCATGCCATGACGGCACCTCCGGTGAAAACGACTCTCCAGGGGTGCGTCGTCTTGTCCTGACCCGGTACGGCGCGTCTCGTCGGGTTGCCTACGAGCGTAGCAACTACAGATACAGCCCCGTGGAGTCCTCGGACCCCTCCAGCCGCTCCGCCGCCACCGCGTGGAGATCCCGCTCGCGCATCAGCACATAGGCGACCCCACGGACCTCGACCTCGGCACGGTCCTCCGGGTCGTACAGCACCCGGTCGCCCGGCTCCACCGTACGCACGCTCTGCCCGACCGCGACGACCTCGGCCCAGGCCAGCCGGCGGCCCACCGCCGCCGTCGCCGGAATGACGATCCCGCCGGTGGACCGGCGCTCGCCCTCGGGAATGTCCGTCCGGACCAGAACCCGGTCGTGGAGCATCCGAATGGGCAGCTTGTCGTGGGTGGTATTCGTACTCACGCCAAGACCGTACCCGCCCGAAGGCCGCACCGAGGCCACTGGGCGGTCATCCGGCCCGAACCGGCCACTCCGGCGGCCTTCCGGCGGCGCTAGCGCTTGCGGGACGGCTTCGACACCAGCAGACCGATCACACCCACGGCCACCAACGCCACCGGAACGATCCGCTCCAGACGCGGCTCGCCCTCCTCGGTGACAAAACGGGAGCGCACCTCGGAGACGACCCGGTTGGCCGCCACACAGGCCCGGCCCGCCACATGGTCCACCTTCGAGGTCACCTTCGCCCGGGCGTCCCCGATGATCGTGCTCGGGTGCATCCGCACCCCGATCTCGTCGAGCACAACGGCGAGCTCCTGCCGCCGGCGGTCGATGTCCGCCTCGATCTGCGCAGGGGTCCTGGCTTCCGCCACCGCGCTGCCTCCGTCCCGTCGATGTCGATAAGAATGATGAAGAGTGATGACTACAGTCTGTCAGCTCCCCGGGGCCACCGCCCCGCGGCACCCCCGAACCGTGACCTGGCTACCCTCGGGACCATAACCACCATCTGTCGAGGAGAGCCATGAGCGAGCGCCTTACGACCGGCGACACCGCCCCCGCCTTCACCCTGCCCGACGCGGACGGCAAGCAGGTGTCGCTCGCCGACCACAAGGGCCGCAAGGTCATCGTCTACTTCTACCCCGCCGCACTCACCCCCGGCTGCACCAAGCAGGCCTGCGACTTCACCGACAACCTCGACTTCCTCGCCGGCCACGGCTACGACGTCATCGGGATCTCCCCCGACAAGCCGGAGAAGCTCGCCAAGTTCCGCGAGAAGGAGAACCTGCGCGTCACCCTCCTCGGCGACCCCGACAAGGAGGTCCTCACGGCCTACGGGGCGTTCGGCGAGAAGAAGCTCTACGGCAAGACCGTCACCGGCGTCATCCGCTCCACCGTCATCATCGACGAGGACGGCAAGGTCGAACGGGCCCTCTACAACGTCAAGGCCACCGGCCACGTCGCCAAGGTCATCAAGGACCTGGGGCTGTAGCCCCCGGCGCCAGCGCGCCCCGGCACACCGGACGATCGCCCTCCGGCACGTCCTCGGCCTCCGGCAGGTCGAGGACGGCCTGGGCGCCACCACCCGGCGCCGAACCGAACGCCAGCCGGGCACCCAGCACCGCCGCCTGCCCCACCGCGATCGTCAGCCCCAGGCCGTGCCCCGTGCCCCGCTCCGGCGCGGCCGTACGGAACCGGCGCGGCCCCTGATCCACCAGACCCGGCGGAAAACCGTCCCCGTGGTCCCGGATCACGATCCGCGTCCCGTCCACGGTGATCTCGATCGGCGGCCGGCCGTGCTTGGCCGCGTTGGCCAGGATGTTCACCAGGATCCGCTCCACCCGACGGGCGTCCGTCGCCACGATCCGGCCCTCGCCGACCACCTCGACCGCCACGTCGTCCACACCCCGCTGGCCACGCGCCCGCTTCACGATCCCGCGCACCAACGACGGCAGCTCCACCGCGTCCAGCTGCGCGCTCTCCACCCCCGCGTCCAGCCGCGAGACCTCCAGCAGATCCTCCACCAGCGCCCGCATCGTCTGCGCCCGCTCCTGCACCATCTCCACCGCCCGCGGATGCGGCAACAACTCCGCCGACGCCACCAGCCCCGCCACCGGCGTCCGCAACTCATGCGCCACATCCGCCGTGAACTGCCGCTCCGCCGACACCCGCGCCGCCAACGACGTCGCCATCTGATGCACCGACCGGCCCAGCTCCGCGACCTCGTCCCGGCCACCACCGCCCAGCGCCCCCGCGTCCAGGGTCTCCCCCGCCGCGATCCGCCGCGCCGCCGCCGCGCTCAACCGCAACCGCCGCGACAACCCCTGCGCCACGAACCACGCCACCACGGCCATCAACGCCACCGTCGCGGCACCCGCCACCACCAGCGCCTTGTCCAGCGCCCGCTGCAACGGATCACGCGCCGGGTACGACGCCGAGATCGACAGCACCCGGTCCCCGGCCACCCCCGTCGCCGCCCACACCCGCGGATCCTCACCACCGCTGATGTACGTACCCGACTGACCCCGCGCCACCGCCTGCGACAACGTGAACGGCAACGTCGAATCGTCCAGCTGCGCCCCCAGCGCCAGCGTCCCGTCCCGCTGATAGATCTGCAGCGCCGAACTCAGCAGCCCGTCCTGATACGCCTTCGCCTGCCGGTCCCGCTCCAGCCCCGAGATGTGGTGCACGGCCACACCCAGGACCACCACGGCCAGCGCGGTGACGAAAGAGATCGCGAACGCGATCCGCCCACGAATACCCATCACGCGATCGGGAGCACCTCTCGGTGCTCACCGGAAGGGGTGGCACCCGTATAAACGACCTCCAGCGCCGTGAACGCCACCGAACCGTCGACCTCCTTCGGCCCGTACAGCCGCAGCTTCGCCTGGAACGACTTCGCCGCCGCCCCCGACGCCCCGCCCGACACCTGCACCACACCGCTGCCGTTCGCACCGTCCTCCGTATAGGCGTCCCAGCGGATACCACTGGCCACCCGGCCCGACGTCGAACAGTCCAGCGTGATGATCGTCGGCTCCTGCACCGGCTCGCCCATCCCGCAGTCCCGCACCCCCGGCAACTCCCGCGCCGCCGAATCCTCGGCCTCCACCTGCGAGCCCTCGGCCCCCGACCGCTGCGCCGCCGCGGTCTTCGGCGCCTCGTCCACCATGCTCGCCCGGTCCGTGGCGCTCTCCAGCCACACCCCACCCGTCACCAGCACGGCCACCCCCACCAGGATCGCCACCACGCTGCGCCAACCCGCCCAGCGGGCCACGGTGCGGTCGGTCATCGGGCTCTCTTCCTCACTCACAGGCGGCTGTTCGTCCACGGGCCTGTCCCCTTCCCCGCTCTGACTGACGGAGAAATGCGCCCGCGCGTTCCCTTCGGGCCGTACGGACGTGTGTGGGGTGATCGGTCACGTAACCGATCCGGCTCTCGTGCGTTACTCCATCCGAGGCCGCCGGTCGGTGGCCGTACCCAGGGACGCAACCGTCCGAGTCACAGCCCTCGCGGCTCGCTCGACGGGAACGGGGTACGGCCTTCGGCCGTGCCCTTTTCCCGCCGGGAGCCACGGGGTGGGGAGGGAACCATGCCGGTCAGGTACACGTACGAGCTGCTCGTCGAGGCGGCGCGGGCCACGACGTCGTACGACGATGCGGTGCGCTGGTGCGGCGGGACGGCCACACCGGGGAGCCGGACGTACATCCGCGGCAAGATGGCGGAGGCGGGCGTCGACACCTCGCACTTCACCACAGGCCGGGTGCGCCACACCGAGGAGAGGCTGCGCGAAGTCGTCATGCTGTCCAACAGCGTGGCAGAGGTCGTCCGCCGCATTGGCATCAACCCGGTGGGCGGCAACCAGGCCCACATCGGGCGGCGGATCGCCGCGCTCGGCATCGACACGTCGCATTTCGTCGCGGCACGCCCGGCGAGGCGCCCGAAGGTACCCACGGAGAGCCGACTCGTTCTGGGTACACCAGCCGACGGCAGAATCCCTGGGGAGCGGCTACGCAAAGCGCTGCTGAGGGCAGGCGTTCCGGAACGGTGTGCGGAATGCGACACCGGCACGACGTGGAATGGCAAGCCGCTGCGCCTGGAGGTCGATCACATCAACGGCGAGTGGTGGGACAACCGGCCGGGAAACCTTCAGCTGCTCTGCCCCAACTGCCATTCCGTCACCGACACATATCGCGGACGCAAGCGCCGGGCGGCGGCATGAGCCGCGTCCGTTACTCGCGCGACCTATTGCAGCGCACTGCTGCTGTCTCCAGCAGCCTCGTCGACATGATGCGCAGGCTTGACACTCCTCTCAGCAGCGGACCCCGCAGGTACCTCCGCGATCGACTGGCGCACTACGGTGTCGAGACGTCCCACTTCGTCGACGAGCCGCTGCCCGAACGTGAGCGCCGGTCCTATCCCAGAGAGGTCTTGGAGGAGGCCGCCGCACACAGTCACTGTGTGCGGCAGATGCTCGAGTACATGGGCGTACCTCCGTACGACAGCTCGTACAGCCACATCTGGAGGAAACTGGAGGCGTTCGGGATCGACACATCCCACTTCCAGGGCAGGCGCGGCAATGGCCAGAGGCCTCTGATCCCGCGTAGCGATCTGGAGGCGGCTGTCGCCAAGTCGTACAGCCTCGCAGGGGTGCTGCGCGCGCTGGGACGGCCCAACGGCGGATCCGCTCGGATCCTCGTCAAACGAAGCATTGCCGCGCACGGGGTATCCACAGACCACTTCGTCGGCCAGGGCCACCAGCTCGGGCGTGCCTCTCGTAACCGGAAAGCCGCGACTGAGATTCTCCGGCGCCTGGAGGCAGGATCGCCCCGCACCCGCACGATTCTGCTGCGACGGGCGCTGGATGAGAGCGGGGTGGCCCACACATGTCAGGAGTGCGGCATTGGCGATACCTGGCGCGGCAAGCGGTTGGTGCTGGAGATAGACCACATCAACGGCGACCGGCTGGACAACAGAATCAAGAATCTGCGGTACTTGTGCCCGTCCTGCCACAGCCAGACGAGCACGTTCTCGACCCGGTCCATCCGCCTGTCGATCTCGTCGCAACCACGGAACGGGACCCAGTACAGTAGGCGCGACGGGCCCGTACCCCAGCTGGCCAAGAGGGCGCCGGTTTAGGTCCGGTGTGTCGTGGGTTCGAGTCCCACCGGGCCCACAGGCATAGACGAGCCGCCGCCTTGGAATCCAAGGCGGCGGCTCTCGCCGTCTCACCCCAAAAGCTCCCGCACCACCGGCACCAGCCCCCGGAACGCCTCCCCCCGGTGGCTGATCGCGTTCTTCTCCTCCGCCGTCAGCTCCGCGCACGTGCGGGTCTCGCCCAGCGGCTGGAGGATCGGGTCGTAGCCGAAGCCGCCCGTGCCCGCCGGCTCGTGGCGGAGCGTGCCCTCCAGGCGGCCCTCGACGACGCGCTCGGTGCCGTCCGGCAGGGCGAGCGCCGCCGCGCAGGCGAAGTGGGCGCCGCGGTGCTCCTCCGCGATGTCGGAGAGCTGGGCCAGGAGCAGGTCCAGGTTGGCCTTGTCGTCACCGTGGCGGCCCGCCCAGCGGGCGGAGAAGATGCCGGGGGCACCGTTGAGGACGTCGACGCAGAGGCCGGAGTCGTCGGCGACGGCGGGGTGGCCGGTGGCCTGGGCCAGGGCGTGGGCCTTGAGGAGGGCGTTCTCGGCGAAGGTGACGCCGGTCTCCTTGACGTCCGGGATCTCGGGGTAGGCGTCGGCGCCGACGAGTTCGACGTCGAGGCCGGCGCCGGCGAGGATCGCGCGGAGCTCGGTGACCTTGTTGGCGTTGCGGGTGGCGAGGATCAGGCGCTTCATGGTGCCGATTATCCCGGGGGCTCCGGCGATGCCCCGGGCGGCCGGGCCCGCTTACAGCGTGCGGGCCAGGGCCTCGCGCTGGGCCGCGTCGAGCGAGGCGCAGCCGGCGACGGCGAGGTCGAGGATGCTGTTGAGTTCGTCGCGGTCGAAGGGCTGGGCCTCGGCGGTGCCCTGGACCTCGACGAAGCGGCCGTCGCCGGTGCAGACGACGTTCATGTCGGTCTCGGCGCGGACGTCCTCCTCGTAGCAGAGGTCGAGGAGGGGGACGCCGTCGACGATGCCGACGCTGACGGCGGAGACGGTGCCGGTGAGCGGCTTGCGGCCGTGCTTGATGATCTTCTTGCCCTGGGCCCAGGTGATGGCGTCGGCCAGCGCCACGTACGCGCCGGTGATGGCGGCGGTGCGGGTGCCGCCGTCGGCCTGGAGGACGTCGCAGTCGAGGACGATGGTGTTCTCGCCGAGGGCCTTGAAGTCGATGACGGCGCGCAGGGAGCGGCCGATGAGGCGGGAGATCTCGTGGGTGCGGCCGCCGATCTTGCCGCGGACGGATTCGCGGTCACCTCGGGTGTTGGTGGAGCGGGGCAGCATCGCGTATTCGGCGGTGACCCAGCCCTCGCCGGAGCCCTTGCGCCAGCGCGGGACGCCTTCGGTGACGCTGGCGGTGCAGAAGACCTTGGTGTCGCCGAAGGAGACGAGGACGGAGCCTTCGGCGTGCTTGCTCCAGCCGCGCTGGATGGTCACGGGGCGGAGCTGGTCGGGGGTACGGCCGTCGATGCGAGACATGGTGGTGAGCCTATCCGCAACGGCAGAGGGCCCTGTTCCGGTTGAGGGAGCAACCGGAAACAGGGCCCTCGGGGGAGAGCGCGTGGCTCAGCTCACATCATGTCTTCGATGTCGGCGGCGATCGGGTCGGCGTCGGTGCCGATGACGACCTGGATGGCGGTGCCCATCTTGACGACGCCGTGGGCGCCGGCGGCCTTGAGCGCGGCCTCGTCGACGAGCTCGGGGTCGATGACCTCGGTGCGGAGACGGGTGATGCAGCCCTCGATCTCCTCGATGTTCTCGATGCCGCCGAGGCCGGCGACGATCTTCTCAGCCTTGCTGGCCATGTGCACTCCTGGTTGTCTCGGCCCCTCGGCGATCTCGCCGACCGGCTTTCACACGGTATTCCACGTATAGCCCAACTATGCGGGCGTATGTCCGCCATCTCACGAAAGATGGCGACCACCCGGGACTGCGTTCCGGGGGCCTCACCGCCCATAAGTGGTCTACACCAGTATGCCAGCAGCCGGAGGACGCAGATGAGTTCGGTCGCCGCGGCGGCGCCCCGGAAGAAGTGGTCGCACGGGCTGTTCCAGGGGCTGCAGAAGATGGGCCGCAGCCTCCAGTTGCCCATCGCGGTGCTGCCGGCGGCCGGCATCCTCAACCGGCTCGGCCAGCCGGACGTCTTCGGCAAGGACGGCCTGGGGTGGACGGACGTCGCCAAGGTGATGGCCGGGGCGGGCGGGGCGCTGCTGGACTCCTCGCTCGGGCTGCCGCTGCTCTTCGCGGTGGGTGTGGCGATCGGGATGGCGAAGAAGGCGGACGGTTCGACGGCGCTGGCGGCGGTGACGGGCTTCCTCGTCTACTACGCGGTGGTGCACCAGTTCCCGGAGACGTGCCCGGGCGGGGGCCGGTTCACGGGGCTGGGGCTGCTGAGCGGGGTGTGCGTGGGGACGGCCGGGCCGGCGGGCCCGGCGACGTACCAGAACCCGGGGGTGTTCGGCGGGATCGTGATGGGGCTGCTGGCGGCGTGGTTCTGGCAGCGTTTTCACCGGGTGCGGCTGGTGGACTGGCTGGGGTTCTTCAACGGCCGCCGGCTGGTGCCGATCATCATGGCGTTCGTGGCGATCGTCTTCGCCGCGCTGTGTCTGTGGATCTGGCCGCCGGTGGGGCGCGGTCTGACGAGCTTCAGCCAGTGGCTGTCGGATCTGGGCTCGTGGGGTGCGGGCATCTTCGGTGTGGCCAACCGGGCTCTGCTGGTGATCGGCCTGCATCAGTTCCTGAACGTGTTCGTCTGGTTCCAGTTCGGTTCATTCACCAAGCCGGACGGCACGGTGGTGCACGGCGACATCAACCGCTTCCTGGCGGGCGACCCGCACGCGGGCCAGTTCACCTCGGGCTTCTTCCCGATCATGATGTTCGCGCTGCCGGCGGCGGCCCTGGCGATCACCCACTGCGCCCGGCCGCACCACCGCAAGGTGGTGGGCGGCATGATGCTGTCGGTGGGCCTGACGTCGCTGGTCACGGGCATCACCGAACCGATCGAGTACTCGTTCCTCTTTATCGCGCCGGCGCTCTACGTGGTCCACGCGGTGCTGACGGGCGTCTCGATGGCGGTCACCTGGGGGCTGGGGGTGCACGACGGCTTCAGCTTCTCGGCGGGCCTGATCGACTACGTCATCAACTGGGGACTGGCGACCAAGCCGTGGCTGATCATCCCGATCGGGCTGTGTTTCGCCGTCGTCTATTACGCGGTCTTCCGGTTCGCCATCACCTTCTTCGACCTGCCGACGCCGGGCCGCGAGCCGGAGGAAGTGGCGGAGCGGATCGAGAAGGACAACGTCGGGTAACCCCGCGTTAATCAACGTCCCGTAAGGGTGGCGTGACGCAGCGCTGAGCGCTCACGCCACCCTTACGTCTGTGGTCCAGGCCACCTGGAACGATGGATTCCTTTATGCCCGACTCACGTGCTACAACAGGTCTAAACCAGTAGTGGTGTAGACCAAATCGCGGGCCGTCCCCCTTCCCCCCGAGCGCCCGCCTCACCTGGAGGAATCCGATGAGTACGGCAGCCAAGGCGGCGAAGAAGGCGCCTGGAAAGGCCGGGAAGGCCGAGAAGGCTGAAAAGCCCGAAAAGGCCGCACCGGAGCAGAAGAAGAAGTTCGGCGCCGGCGCCATGGCGATCGCCCAGCGTATCGGTCGCAGCCTGATGCTGCCGGTGGCCGTCCTGCCGGCCGCCGCGCTGCTGGTGCGCCTGGGCAACGACGACATGCTCGGCCGGAAGTCGTTCCCCGAGTTCATCATCAAGATCGCCGGTTATATGTCGGCCGGCGGCAACGCGCTGCTGAGCAACATGGCGCTGCTCTTCGCCGTCGGTGTCGCCATCGGCTTCGCGAAGAAGTCGGACGGCTCCACCGCCCTGGCCGCCGTCACCGGCTACCTGGTCTTCCAGAAGGTGCTGGCCACCTTCACCGACGGCAACCTGCCCAAGGTCGCCACGGTGGTCGACAACAAGATCGTGATGGTGGAGAAGCCCGTCGACGCCGGTGTGCTCGGCGGCATCGTCATGGGTCTGGTCGTGGCCCTGCTCTTCCAGCGCTACAGCCGCAAGAAGCTGCCTGACTGGCTGGGCTTCTTCGGCGGCCGCCGCCTCGTCCCGATCCTCTCGGCCTTCGCCGGTCTGCTCATCGGCATCGTCTTCGGCCTCATCTGGCCGGTCCTCGGCGCGGGTCTCCACAACTTCGGCGAGTGGCTGGTGGGCTCCGGCGCCGTGGGCGCGGGCATCTTCGGTGTCGCCAACCGTGCCCTGATCCCGGTCGGCATGCACCACCTGCTGAACTCCTTCCCCTGGCTGCAGGCCGGCGAGTTCCACGGCAAGAACGGCGACATCGCCCGCTTCCTCGCCGGCGACCCGAACGCCGGACAGTTCATGACCGGCTTCTTCCCGATCATGATGTTCGCCCTCCCGGCAGCCTGCCTGGCGATCGTCCACTGCGCCCGCCCGGAGAACCGCAAGGTCGTCGGCGGCATGATGACCTCGCTCGCGCTCACCGCGTTCGTCACCGGCGTGACCGAGCCGATCGAGTTCACCTTCATGTTCGTCGCCCCGGTCCTCTACGCGATCCACGCGGTTCTCACCGGTGTCTCGCTGGCCCTGACCTGGGCGCTCGGCATGAAGGACGGCTTCGGCTTCTCCGCCGGCGCCATCGACTTCGTGCTCAACCTGGGTATCGCCACCAAGCCGTGGCTGCTGGCCCTGGTGGGCCTCGCCTTCGGCGCCCTGTACTACGTGGTGTTCCGCTTCGCGATCACGAAGTTCAACCTCCCGACCCCGGGCCGCGAGCCCGAGGCCCAGCTCGAGGACGTCAAGTGACGATCTGACGAGCGCTCGTCACGAAGCCCCCGGAACTGTCAGGTGTTCCGGGGGCTTCGGCGTATCACCGACGGGGATCAGAGCTCGTACACCGCCCCCGCGTGCGCCAGCTCCGCCGGGCCGTCGTAGACCGAGCGCGCGTCGCGGAGGTTGGCGAGGGGGTCCGTCCACGGCGGGATGTGGGTGAGGACCAGCCGGCCCGCCCCGGCGCCGGCGGCGACCTCGCCCGCCTCCCGGCCGTTGAGGTGGAGGTCGGGGATGTCCTCCTTGCCGTGGGTGAAGGACGCCTCGCACAGCAGCAGGTCCGTGCCCCGGGCCAGCTCGCGGAGGGCCTCGCAGGGGCCGGTGTCGCCCGAGTACACCAGCGACGTGCCGTCGTGCTCGACCCGGAAGGCGTACGCCTCCACGGGGTGGCTCACCCGGGCCGTGCGGATGGTCAGCGGGCCCAGGGTGAACGTTCCCGGGTTGAAGGTCCGGAAGTCGAAGACCTCGCTCATGCACGCCTCGTCGGGGACGTCCCCGTACGCGGTGACCAGTCGCCGCTCGGTGTCCGCGGGGCCGTACACCGGGATGGCGTCGGCCCGGCCGCCCTCGTGGCGGTAGTAGCGGGCGACGAAGTAGCCGCACATGTCGATGAAGTGATCGGGGTGCAGATGCGACAGGAGCACGGCGTCGAGGTCGTAGAGACCGATGTGGCGTTGCAGCTCGCCGAGGGCGCCATTGCCCATGTCGAGGAGGATCCGATAGCCGTCGGCCTCCACCAGATAGCTCGAGCAGGCCGATTCCGTGGACGGGAACGAGCCCGAGCATCCGACGACGGTGAGCTTCATGCGGGCCTGAACCTCCGTGGGCCGGTTACGGGGGGCCATGCGGTGCAGTCGAGGGTAAGGCGAGAGAACGGGCCGTGACTCCTCCAGGACGGTGCGTGTGGGCGGAATCACCAGGACGGACGTGGGGAGGGACGTGGAGACGGAAGCGGGTCGCGCCGGTGGCGCCCGCACGCGCCAGGGCCCCGGCCGCGCTTGCCGGTGAGGCGCGATCGGGGCCCTGCGAACGAGAAGAAACGAAAGGAACGGAGAACGGGCGGCGGACGGGCTACAGCGGCGGCCGGTGCGCCTCGGCGCGGTCCAGCGTGTCCATGAAGCGCTGGAAGCGCTCGGCCGACTCCTTGCTGCCGGCCGTCACCGTGAACACCTCCGGCGTCATGAACGCCGCCAGCCGCTCACGCGTCTCAGGGGCGAGCGCATCCCAGGCCGCTCGATCCAGCCGTGACTGCGCCGCAGCTTCCGCACTGCCAGTTTCCATTGTTGAGTTGCCTCATGTCCGAAGATCCACATGCGGGACAGTTCATGCGCGTCTCCTACGTGATGATGTCAGCCGCTTCCCAACATCGGTAGTGCAAGTTCACCCGTGCACAGTTCTGTTTTTTACGGACCGGCGCGTTCGGACGGCGCGTTGGGGCGGAACCGGGGTCAGGCCCAGAGCTGGCCGTGGAGGGTCTCGACGGCCTCTTCCGTGGTGGGGGCGGTGTAGACGCCCGTGGACAGGTACTTCCAGCCGCCGTCGGCGACGATGAAGACGATGTCGGCCCGCTCCCCCGCCCGTACGGCCTTCCGGGCGACGCCCAGCGCGGCGTGGAGGACCGCGCCGGTGGAGATGCCCGCGAAGATTCCCTCCTCCGTGAGGAGTTCGCGAGTGCGGCGGACGGCGTCCTCGGAGCCCACGGAGAAGCGGGTGGTGAGGACGGAGGCGTCGTAGAGCTCGGGCACGAAGCCCTCGTCGAGGTTGCGAAGGCCGTAGACGAGGTCGTCGTAGCGCGGCTCGGCGGCGACGACCGCCACGTCCGGCTTGTGCTCGCGCAGATAGCGGCCGACGCCCATCAGGGTGCCGGTGGTGCCGAGCCCGGCGACGAAGTGGGTGATCTCCGGGAGGTCGGCGAGGATCTCGGGGCCGGTGGTCGCGTAGTGGGCGCCGGCGTTGTCGGGGTTGCCGTACTGGTAGAGCATCACCCAGTCGGGATGCTGCTCGGCCAGCTCCTTGGCCATGCGCACGGCCGTGTTGGAGCCCCCGGCGGCGGGCGAGGGGATGATCTCGGCGCCCCACATGGCGAGCAGCGAGCGGCGCTCCTCGCTGGTGTTCTCCGGCATCACGCACACCATGCGGTAGCCCTTGAGCTTGGCCGCCATGGCGAGGGAGATGCCGGTGTTGCCGGAGGTGGGCTCGAGGATGACGCAGCCGGGGGTGAGCCGGCCGGCCTTCTCCGCCTGCTCGATCATGTGGAGGGCGGGGCGGTCCTTGACCGAGCCGGTGGGGTTGCGGTCCTCCAGCTTGGCCCAGACGCGGACGTCCTCGGCCGGGGACAGGCGCGGCAGGCGGACGAGCGGGGTGTTGCCCACCGCGGCCAGGGGGCTGTCGTAGCGCATGAAGGACGCGCCGCCGATCAGACCGCGCCGCCGGCCACGGCCGGGAGAATCGTCACGCTGTCGCCGTCGCCGAGCTCGGTGGCGATGCCGCTGATGAAGCGGACGTCCTCGTCGTTGAGGTAGACGTTGACGAAGCGGCGGAGCTCGCCCTTGTCGTCGACGAGGCGCTCCCGGATGCCCGCGTGCCGGGTCTCGAGGTCCTTGAAGAGCTCGTCGAGCGTGGCGCCGCTGCCCTCGACGGCCTTCTGGCCGTCCGTGTAGGTGCGGAGGATGGTCGGGATGCGGACCTCGATGGCCATGGGGTGCTCCTGTCGGAGTGCGGAGAGGTGCCTGGTTCCAGTGGGAGAACGGTGGGCGCATCGTATCGATTCCCCGTGCGCCAGCCGTATGTTCGTCCCGGCATGCGGGATGTGCCGTCTCGGGTACCGGTACCCGCTCAGTACGCCGGGACGACCTTCACGTCCTCCTCGGTGACCTCGCCGTCGACGATGCGGAAGGAGCGGAACTGGAAGGGGCCGGAGCCGTCGGTGTCGGCGGTGGAGACGAGCACGTAGTGGGCGCCGGGCTCGTTGGCGTAGGAGATGTCGGTGCGGGAGGGGTAGGCCTCGGTCGCGGTGTGGGAGTGGTAGATGACGACCGGTTCCTCATCGCGGTCGTCCATCTCGCGGTAGAGCTTGAGCAGGTCGGTCGAGTCGAACTCGTAGAACGTGGGCGAGCGGGCGGCGTTGAGCATGGGGATGAACCGCTCGGGCCGGCCGGCGCCCTCGGGGCCCGCGACCACGCCGCACGCCTCGTCGGGGTGGTCGGCGCGGGCGTGCTCGACGATCCGGTCGTACAGGGCCTGGGTGATGGTCAGCATGCGCGTCAGGATAAGCAGAGAAAAACGAAACAGGCCCCGTACCGAAGGGGTACGGGGCCTGTTCATTCAGGCTTTACGCGGCCGGCAGGCTTTACGCGGCCGGCGTGTAGTCCTTGCGCTCGAACGCCTTGGGGTTGCGCTTCTTGAGCACGATGTAGGACACCCACATGATCGCGGCCCAGCCGGGCGCGCAGTACAGCGAGATCCGCGCGTCCTTGTCGATGCCCATGAGCACGATCACCATGAAGATGAAGGCCAGGGCGAACAGGCTGGTCCAGGGGGCGCCCGGGGCCTTGAGCTCGGACTGGGGCAGCTCGCCGCGGTCCGCCTTGCGGCGGTAGCGGAGCTGGGCGACCAGGATCATGATCCAGGCCCACATACCGGAGATGGTCGCGAAGGAGACGACGTAGTCGAACGCCTTGCCCGGCCACTGGTAGTTGATCCAGACGCCGACGAGCATCAGCGCGGCGGAGAAGGTCGTGCCGCGGAAGGGCAGGCCCTTCTTGGACAGCTGGCCGAAGAACTTCGGGCCCTGGCCGTTGAGGGACAGGTCGCGGAGCATGCGGCCGGTGGAGTACATGCCGGAGTTGCAGGACGACAGCGCTGCGGTGAGCACCACGAAGTTGACGATGCCGGCGCCGGCGGGCAGGCCGATCTTGGCGAAGGCGGCCACGAACGGGCTGACGCCCGGCATGAACTCGGTCCAGGGGACGATCGACAGGATGATGATGAGCGCGCCCAGGTAGAAGACGGCGATGCGCCACGGCACGGTGTTGATGGCCTTGGGCAGGGTCTTCTTGGGGTCGGCGGCCTCGCCCGCCGTGACGCCGACGAGCTCGACGGCCAGGAAGGCGAACATCACGATCTGCAGGGTCATCAGCGTGCCGCCGATGCCCTTGGGGAAGAACCCGCCGTGGTCCCACAGGAGGCTGAAGCTGGCGGTGTCACCGGCATTGGAGAAGCCGAGGGTGATGACACCGACGCCGATCAGGATCATGCCGATGATGGCGGTGACCTTGACCATCGAGAACCAGAACTCCAGCTCGCCGAAGAGCTTTACGGAGATCAGGTTGACGAAGTAGAGAATGACGGTGAAGACCAGCGCCGAAGCCCATTGGGGAATGCCCTTGTTCCAGTACTGGACATAGGCGGCGGCCGCTGTGACCTCGGTGATGCCGGTGACGACCCAGAAGAGCCAGTACGTCCAGCCGGTCACATAACCCCAGAAGGGGCCGAGGAACTCCCGGGCGTAGTCCGAGAAGGAGCCCGAGACCGGGCGGTACATGAGCAGCTCACCGAGCGCTCGCATGATGAAGAAGATGACCAGGCCTGCGATGGCGTAGGCCAGGATGAGGCTGGGTCCGGCCTTGGATATGGCCTTGCCCGCGCCGAGGAACAGACCGGTGCCGATGGCGCCACCAATGGCGATCATCTGAATCTGTCGGTTGCCGAGTCCCCGCTCGTAACCTTCGGAAGCTTCCTGTCCGCTTCCTTCTCCGTCCCGCACTGCGGTGCGGTCCGCGACCTGCTCAGAGGTCATGGTGGTGCGCCTTTCTCCATACCGATCCGGTTGCTCCGGATCGGGTACCGATCCCCCGGATGGAGTCCTGCTAGGTGCCGACGGTCGGCCGGCTCAGCGCCCCCGCCGTGACAGGGGTGGCGTCACGGAGGCAGGTCGGCAAGAAGTATCACGTCTAAAGGCGAGATCAATGTGTCTCTTGTGGCGCATGACACAAATAAATCAGGACAAAAGCAAAGACGGCGGCTTAATTGCCGCCGTCACAGTGACGTGATCGTTATTCGGAATTGAGCGTTCGGTTAACGAACGCCCGAAGAGTACTCCGAATACCGGAAAGTAACTTCACGAAGTGAGCGCCTCCACCAGCGTCTCCTGCAGTCCGCCGAGCCAGAGGTAGGCCATCACCATGGGCTTGCGCGCATCGCTGTCCGGCAGCCGGTAGAGGGCGTCGCCGTCGTCGTCGGCGGTGATCTCCAGCCGGGCCGCGATGGTCAGCCGGAGGTCGTTGAGCGTGCCCAGCCACTGCCGGCAGCCCTCGGCCTCCAGGCGCAGCACGGCGCCCCCCTCGCCGCCGGGGGTGAGGGAGTCCAGCGAGCGGACGACGCCGAGGGCGTCCTGGCGCTTGCGGTCGCGAAGGTCGTTCTCGGTGTAGCGGCGGAATTCGGCCGCGTGGGCGCGTTCCTGGTGGTCCTGCTCGGCGCCGGGGGTGCCGTAGGCGTCCGGGAAGAGGCGGGCCAGGGCGGGGTCGGACGGCGGCTCGCTGGGGCCCTCGGCGAAGAGCCGGGCCAGCGGGTCGGCGGCCTCGGGACCCTCCGCCTCGCCGGGGCCGATCAGCTCCAGGAGCTGGACGGCCAGGCTGCGCAGGATGGAGATCTCGACCTCGTCCAGGGCGACGGCGGCCCCGCCGCCCGCGAGCGGCTCGAAGTGCCCCGCCATCAACGGTCCTGGGAGAGGGTCGCCCAGAGCCCGTAGCCGTGCATCGCCTGCACGTCGCGCTCCATCTCCTCACGGCTGCCGCTGGAGACCGCCGCGCGGCCCTTGTGATGGACGTCGAGCATCAGCCGGTGCGCCTTGTCCTTGGGGTAGCCGAAGTAGGCCTGGAACACATATGTCACATAACTCATGAGGTTCACGGGGTCGTTATGGACCAGCGTCACCCAGGGGACGTCGGGTTCGGCCACAGCGTAGGGCGACTCGCCCGTTTCGGGCCGTTCGATCTCGACCGGTGCAACACTCACGCTTCCCATGCTGCCACTCGTCGTGTCCCCACGCATAAACGCCCCCCTCGCGAGAGGCGCAAACGGCCCTCGTACGAACGGCTTCCGGAACGCCCTCCAGAAATCGTCACTCTGACGAGTACCGGGGTAGCATCTGATCCCATGAACGCTGCGGACCTGAGGCTCCCGGTCGACGTCCCTTCGACGGCCCTCTTCACCGACCGGTACGAGCTCACGATGCTGCAGGGCGCGCTGCGGTCCGGCACGGCGCACCGGCGGTCGGTCTTCGAGGTCTTCACCCGCAGGCTCCCGGAGGGGCGTCGCTACGGCGTCGTGGCGGGCACCGGGCGGGTCCTGGACGCGGTGGAGAACTTCCGTTTCGACAGCGGTGTGCTGGACTTCCTCGCCGACCGGAAGATCGTCGACGAGGCCACCCTCGACTGGCTGGCCGGTTACCGCTTCCGCGGCGACATCTGGGGCTATCCCGAGGGCGAGGTCTACTTCCCGGGCTCCCCGGTGATGCGGGTGGAGGGCACCTTCGCCGAGGCGGTGCTGCTGGAGACCGTGATCCTGTCCATCCTCAACCACGACTCCGCCGTCGCCGCCGCGGCCTCGCGGATGTCGGTGGCGGCGGGCGAGCGGCCGCTGATCGAGATGGGCGCGCGGCGCACCCACGAGCTGGCGGCCGTGGCGGCCGCGCGCGCCGCCTTCGTCGGCGGCTTCACCTCGACCTCGGACCTCGCGGCCGGCTTCCGCTACAACATCCCGACGGTGGGCACCAGCGCCCACGCGTTCACCCTGCTGCACGACAGCGAGCGCGACGCGTTCCGGGCGCAGGTGGACTCCCTGGGCGAGGGCACGACGCTGCTGGTGGACACCTATGACGTGGCCGAGGCCGTCGCCATGGCCGTGGAGATCGCGGGGCCGGGCCTGGGGGCCGTCCGGATCGACTCCGGCGACCTGCTGCTGCTCGCCCACCGGGTGCGCCGGCAGCTGGACGAGCTGGGCGCCAGGGACACGAAGATCATCGTGACCAGCGACCTGGACGAGTACGCCATCGCCTCGCTGGCCGCCGCGCCCGTGGACGCCTACGGCGTGGGCACCCAGCTGGTGACCGGCAGCGGTCACCCGACGTGCTCGATGGTCTACAAGCTGGTCGCCCGGGCGGACGAGGACGGCGCGGACGCGCCGCTGCGGCCGGTGGCGAAGAAGTCGATGGGCGGCAAGGCGTCCGTCGGCGGCCGCAAGTGGGCCGCGCGCCGCCTCGACGCGTACGGGGTGGCGGAGGCCGAGGTCGTGGGGACCGGCGAGGTGCCGGCGGAGCTCGTGGAGCGGCAGCTGCTCGTCCCGCTCGTGCGGGGCGGCGAGACCGTCGCCAGGGAGCCCCTGAGCGCGGCGCGCGACCGGCACGCGGCGGCGCGCGCGGCGCTGCCGATGTCGGCGACGCAGCTGTCGCGCGGCGAGCCGGTGCTGCCGACGGAACACCCCTGACCGGGCGCCCGAGTGCCCCTCCCATTAAGGAACCGGACTCACTACCCTCGGTCACATAAGGCTGATCCGTACAACCGGCCGAGGGCTCCTCGACAGAAGGATCCGCACATGACCCGTGCACTGATCATCGTCGACGTGCAGAACGACTTCTGCGAGGGCGGCAGCCTCGCGGTGGCCGGCGGCGCCGACGTGGCCGCGGCCATAACGGACCTGGTGGGCGAAGCCCCCGCCGGGTACGCGCACGTGGTCGCCTCGCGCGACATGCACATCGATCCGGGCTCCCACTTCTCGGACCGCCCGGACTTCGTCGGCTCCTGGCCCCGGCACTGCGTCGCGGGCACCGAGGGCAGCGGTTTCCACCCCAACCTGGCGCCGGCGATCGCCTCGGGGGCGGTCCAGGCCGTCTTCGACAAGGGCGCCTACGAGGCCGGCTACAGCGCCTTCCAGGGGGCCGACGAGAACGGCGCGGGGCTCGCGGACTGGCTGCGCGGGCGCGGGATCACCGAGGTGGACGTCGTCGGCATCGCCACCGACCACTGCGTACGGGCGACCGCGCTGGACGCCCGGCGGGAGGGGTTCGCCACGCGGGTGCTGCTGGACCTGACGGCGGGGGTCTCGCGGGAGACGACGGACCGCGCCCTGGAGGAGCTCCAGGACGCGGGCGTGGAGCTGAGCGGCAAGCCGGTGGTCCAGGGCGGCTGAGCCGCCGCCTCTCCCGGGCTCCGCCCGGGACCCCGGTCTCAGACGCCGGTCTCGGACGCCGGTCTCAGACGCCGGACGAGCTCGATCGTGCCCTCATCAGCCGGGCTATCGGATGCCAGGACTCCGTGTCGTCGTGGTCGACCGGCTGCCAGACCACTCCGTCGGGATGGTGGAGCACGGCCGTGATCTCGTCGAGGGTGGGCGGCTCCGTGTTGCCGCGCAGGTAGACGGCCCGCAGGCCGAGGTTGCGGAGCCGGGTGAGCGCCCGCTGGCGGTTGACCGCGTGGACCAGCACCCGGACACGGGTGTCCGGTGGGGCCCCGCCGCCGGGCGGGGCGGTCAGGGACAGGGCGACGACCACGCTGCCGTCGGGGAGCCGGGCGTATCCACCGCCTGCCATCAGCCTCTCGTCTCCGTCGAGAGCCAAGCTGTCGATAAGACCATCATGAGAGGCATTCTCAAGCCGGACGGCCGCCGTCCGCCAGGGGACGACGGCCGCCGGTGGCTACCGCTGGGTCACTTGCCGGCCGGGCCGACCTGGACCGTCATCGAGGAACCGGTGAGGGCCTCGTTGAGGATGCGGATCCGGGTGTTGGTGTCCCGGATCTTCACACCGCCGGTGGGGTTCGCCTGGTCGTAGTAGGTGTTCTTGTGGTCGTCGAACACCGGGACGCCCAGCTTGCCCTTGACGCGGGTGGCGACGCCGTTGTTGTGCACGGTGTAGCCGTCGGTCGGGTACCAGCTGAAGGTCGAGTCGTAGGCCTGGAAGCGGTTCTTCATCAGCGAACCGTCCTTCCACTTCTCGGCCGCGGGGTGGGCGTCGATCGGCAGGATGCGGCCCGCGCCCGGGTGGACGCCGACGTTGTTGTCCACCTGCGAGGTGTCCCACTGCCAGATCAGCAGGCCGTTCTGGTACGGGTAGTGCTCGACCCAGCCCGGCTTGGTGTTCCGCCAGCCGAAGTTGTACGGGCCGACCTTGAGGGTGCGGTCGTACGACACGTACTGACGGTTCTCGGCGATGTAGTACTGCGGGTAGTCCTTGCTGAAGGACGCGCCGATGCGCGAGAAGCCCTTCGCCGTCCAGCCGTTGTCACCGTTCTCGGCGCCGTCGGTGAAGACGTTCGCGCCGTCGGCGGTCAGGGCGATGGCGTCGGCGGTGAAGCCCTTGCCGGAGGTGCCGCCGTCGGTGGCGTAGCGGAAGCGCAGGTCGATCTTCTTGCCCGCGTAGGCGTCGAGCGGGAAGGACAGCTTCTTGTACGCGCCGGAGGTACCGGTCAGGGCCGGCTTGTCGCCGCCGTCACGGGTGATCGTCTTGCCGTCGGCCGTGCCGTCGACGGGCGTCCAGTTGGCGCCGCCGTCCGTGGACACCTCGGTGTAGAGGTAGTCGTAGTTCTCCTCGATGTCCCACCAGCCGGACAGGTCCAGGGTGGCCTTGGACTTGCCAGTGAGGTCCACCGGGCGGGAGAGGGTGTTCTTCAGGTCGTCGCCCTGGCCGCTCCACCACTGCGAGGAGCCCTCGGCGGGCTTCACCACGTCGGTGGTGACCTTCTTGTCGGGAAGGCTGACGACGAGCGCCTGCTTGTCCTTGGTGTTGTACTCGGCGACGCCCAGCTTGTGGGTCGACTTCGTCGCGGCCTTGGCCTTGTCGTAGTTGAGCCAGCCGAGCTGGAGCTTGTCCCAGGCGCTCATGTCGCCGGGCAGGTCGCCGATGGTGTCCTTGCCCTCGCCGAGCCAGGAGCCCGAGGACATCAGGGACCAGAAGGCGACGGAGGACTCACCGGTGCCGGTGGTGTCGTACTCGTCGGGGAGGCCCAGGTCGTGGCCGTACTCGTGGGCGAAGACGCCGAGGCCGCCGTTCTCGGGCTGCATGGTGTAGTCGCCGACCCAGACGCCGGTGTCGCCGATCTGGGTGCCGCCCGCCTTGTTGTTCGCGGGGCCGGTCTTGCCCGCGTCGGAGCCGTAGGCGTACCAGCGGTGGGCCCAGATGGCGTCCTTGCCCTGGGCGCCGCCGCCCGCGGACTCGTCCTCGCCGGCGTGGACGATCTGGAAGTGGTCGATGTAACCGTCGGGCTCGTTGAAGTTGCCGTTGTGGTTGTAGTCGTTGCGGTCCCACTGGTCGTACTGGGCGAGGGTCGCCTTGATGTCGGCGTCGCTGCGACCGGCGGCCTTCTGGTCCGAGACCCACTGGTTGACGGCGTCGCGGATCAGGTCCCAGGCACTGGGGCAGTTGGTGGAGCCGCAGTAGTTGGAGCCGTAACGGGCCTCGTTCCACGGGACGCGGACCCAGTCGGTGACCTGGCCGTCGACCGAGTAACGGCCGGACGACTGCTTCTCGTAGTACTTCGACAGGGACTCCTTGTCCTTGTCGTGCGAGAAGTAGAGGTCCTGGAAGTACTGGCGGTTGTAGTCCTTCTGCCAGGCCGTGCTGTTGTCCTTCGCACGGTCCGGCTTGGCTATGGTGTTGTGCGCCGGGCCGGGTGTGCCGCCGTACTTGACCACGGGGGGCTTGGGGCCGTCGGGCCCGTCCGGGTCGTACATGGTGGTGTTGTCGACCTTGTCGCCGAAGTCGACCAGGATCGTAAATATCTTGTCGGTCTTCTCGCGGCCGAGCTCGACGTACTTGCCCTTGCCCAGCTGGACGACCTTGGAGGCGCCCCGCTGCTCCGGCTTGGCGTCACCCGCGACGACCCGCTCCAGCGCCGCCTTGCGCTGAGCTTCCTGCTTCTTGCTGAACGGGCCCTTGAGGTCGTGCTCCACACCGGGCTTGACCTGCGCCGGGTCCTGCCGCTGGATCTTGGCCGGGACCTGGTCCGCGCCGGACGGGTTGGTCACGCCCGCCGCCTGCGCGACACCCGCCGCCAGGGTGCCCGTACCGAGCGCCGCGACCACAACGGCCGCCGCGGCGGATCGGACGACCCTCCGATGGCTGATCTTCACTTGTGAATGTCCTCCCCAGTAAGAACTGTGGAGGTATTTGACCTGAGTGACGCAAGAAAAGACAGATCTTGACCATGGCGAGCAAAGCAAGTACGTTATCCGGCCTTTAAGTTGCGGATAACGGGCGTCAATGGGCGAGACCGGGCGCGCTCGACTCACTTGACGACATACCAAACGCCCCCGTGCGCCCCTTTCGCTCCGGGCACCGTGGGTTAGGTCACGCTTACCAGCAGTTCCGCCAGGGCAGACAGCACCGTAGAGTCGAAGTGCGGTACGTACCAACGGCACGTACCGACAGACGTACCGCCAGACTCCGGCCCCCTATATCCCCCCGCATATCGATGCCTTGAGGACGGATACCGCCATGCCGCGTCCGACTCCTGCACAGATCGCTTACGGATCGGCCACCGTAGTCTTCTCCGCCGCAGCGCTCCTGCTACTGACCCCCACCGGGTCGGTCCTGATGCTCGGCGCCCTGGCCCTGGCCTCGCTCCTCCTCGGCTGCGCCGTAGCCGTCACCGTCCCGGCCCGCACCCGCCGGGAACGTCAAGCGGCGGGCGCCGCCGCCGGGTTGCCCGAGCGGCGCACGCCCGCGCACGCCGGTTCGGCCGTGGGAGAGCACTCACTCAACGGCTGACCCACTCGGCGGCTGTTCTCACTCGGCGGTCATTCTCACTCGACGGTCGAGACCACGACGGTCCTGGCCGCCTTGTCGTGGACGCACTGGTGGTACGGCTTGTCCCAGGTGCACCACAACACGTTCACCAGCCAGAAGACGAAGCCGCAGCACGGCACGATCTCGGGCAGGGAGTAGACCGCGGCGCGCGTCCACCCCGGCCGCCCTTCCGGGATCGCGCCGTTGTCCAGCATCGCGACCCGGATCTTCATCAGCATCTTGCCGACCGTCTGACCACGCGTGGTCAGCATCAGGCCCTCGTACACGAAGTAGACGACCGCGACGATGATGGACAGGCTCGTGGAGCGCGCCTGGTCGTTCCAGGGGTCGTAGTTCCGCGTCGAGAGCGAGAAGATCACGCTGATCGGGATGCTCACGATCAGCCCGTCGATGACGCGGGCGACGAGCCGCTTGAAGCGGTTCGCGAGCGGGGGCATACCGGCGAGCGGATCGGGCCCGTAGGGGCCGCCGCCCAGGGGGGCGCCGCCGTAGGGGCCTCCGTACGGGTCGCCGGACGGGCCTCCGTACGGGCCGCCGCCGGGATACGGGCCACCGGGGGGCGGGCCGGGGTACGGCCCCGGACCCCCGGGGGGCGGTTCCGGCGGCGGGGGCGGCGGCTGATCGGTGCTCATGGCCCGAGTAGAACCCAGGGCGCTACGGGACGCATCCGCCGCTGTGCCGTTCGGGGGCTAATCCCCCGCCGACGCCACGAACGTCCTCGCCGCCTTGTCGTGCCAGCACTGCCGCCAGGGCCGGTCGAAAACGCACCACAGCACGTTCAACAGCCCGACGGCCAGCACCCCGAGCCCCCCGTACACCAGCCACCGTCGCACCGCCGCCCGCACCGGCGCCGTGTCGTGCGACTCGATGTCCAGCACCCGTACCCCGAACAGCTTCTTGCCCAGCGTGCGTCCCCACTTAGCGGTGGGCAGCGCCTCGTACAGCAGGCCGGCGACCAGCAGCACGGCGAGCACGATCGCCAGGTACGTGCCCGTCGTGCCGTCGAGGAGCCAGACCGTCACCGTCCGGCCGGTCCGCTTGGCCTGCTCCACCTTCTCGTCGATGTGCTCGACCGACTTGGCCCACAGCGGCACCGCGACCGCGCTCACCACTCCGCCCAGCACGGCGGAGTCCACCAGCCGGGCGGCGAGCCTGCGGCCGAGCGCGGCGGGGCGGCCCTGCGCCTGGGCCGCGCGCAGGAACGGGTCGTCCTTGGGCGGCTTCCACGCCGTGGGCGGCGCGACCGGCTCGGCCACCGCGCCGCCGGGCGCGGCCTGCGGCCCCTGCTGGGCGAGCTGGTGCACCTGCTGGGCCCAGCCCACCGGCTGCTGCCGCTCCACGGGAACGGGCGCGGACTCCGGGCGCCGGGCGGGCAGCGCGACCCCCTGGGAACCACCGGCCGGGGCGACCGGGGTGGCCGGGGCGACCGGTGCCACCGGGGCCGCCTCCCTGGCCCGCTGGGCGGGCCACGCCTGACGGGCCGCCGGCGCGTCCGCCGAGATGGGCGCGGGCGGCCCGCCGGGCGCCGAGCCGTGCGGCTTGGGCCGCAGGTCCAAGGTGCCCTGGCCGGGCACGGGACGCTCGGCCCGCTCCGGGGCCACCGGCTCCGCCGCGGCCGGCTCGGGCAGCCGCGGGTCACGGGCCCTGGGCAGCGCCGCGGCCCCACCCCAGGAGACCTGCTGCTCCTGGGCGCCGGCCGCCTGCCAGGCCCCGCCCCCGGCCGACCCGTGCCCGGGACCGGGCCCCGGCTCGGGCTCCGGCTCCTCGTCCAGGAACACCGGCCCCGTCTCGTCCGCCGCGCGCTGCGCGACCGGCTCGGCGGACGCGGGCGACGCGGCGGGCGCGGCGGACGCGCGCGACACAGCGGGCGGCGTCGGCGCGGGAGGCCGCGCGGCGGCCACCGACGGCGGCGGCGCGGGCATCGGCTCCCCCTTGGCGGGCGCCGGCCGGCTCGTACCGGGCACCCAGGCCGCACCGCTCCAGTAACGGATGTAGCCCGGAATGGACGGGTCCGGATAAAAGCCCTGAGGGGGGCTGCCGTCGGCGGATCCCGAGATAGGTGCGCTCATGGTCTCCGGTGTCCCGTATCTGCTCGGCCGTACATAAGGGGTGGTCACCAGGTCTACCAGAACGCCCCTTCCTCTGTGACCGTCCCCGGCCGGGGCCACTCACACGTGCGACTCACCCGCGCCACCGCGGCTCCGCCGCACCCCGGCACGAAAATCTTGAAACTGTTCGCCGAAACCGCGTAATGAAACCCGTCCGGCGCACTCTCTTCACCCGTAACCGATCCCGAACGGACGAGCAGAAAGGGGTGCGCCCATGCACACCGAGGTGGTACGAGACCTGGAGACCGACCTGGTGCTGTCGCCGGAGCACAGCGTTCCGATCCCGGCCAGGCTGACCTACCGGACGGAGGACCCCTATGCCGTCCACCTCAGCTTCCACATCACCTCGCCACGGCAGGTGACCTGGACTTTCTCCAGGGACCTGCTGATCGAGGGGGTGTTCCGGGAAGCCGGTGAGGGGGATGTGCGGATCTTCCCCGGCAAGGTCGACGGACGCTCCGTGGTCTGTCTGGCGCTGTCCTCCCCGGAGGGCCGGGCGCTGGTGACGGTGCCGGTGAAGGAGGTGTCCGGCTGGCTGGAGCGGACGCTGCGGCTCGTGGCACCGGGCCTGGAGGGCCAGTGGCTCGCCCTCGACGAGGCCCTGGAGGAACTGCTGACCTCCGGTGCGTGAGGCGGAAGGCACCGTTCGGGGAGGGCAGGGCGCGGGCGGGCTACCCGATGGAGTGACCGCCGCGCCGGCCCCCGGGCCCCTTGGTCACTCCCCCGCGCCCCCGGCCGCCGGGTCGCGGACCTCGCCTGGACCGAGATCTGGATCGAGGCCGGGATCGAGGACCTTGCCGGGGTTGAGCAGCCCGAGCGGGTCGAAGACGGCCTTGATGCCGCGCTGGAGCTCCATCGCCACCGGCCCGGCCTCCCGGACCAGCCAGTCCTTCTTCAGCAGGCCCACCCCGTGCTCGCCGGTGATGGTGCCGCCCAGCTCCAGCCCCAGGGCCATGATGGCGTCGAAGGAGTCCCGGGCGCGGCGCGTCTCGTCGGGGTCGGCGGGGTCGAAGCAGACGACGGGATGGGTGTTGCCGTCGCCCGCGTGGGCGACGACACCGATCGTCAGGCCGTGTTCGCGGGCGATGGCGGCGGTGCCGTCCAGCATCTCGGCGAGCCGGGAGCGCGGTACGCACACGTCGTCGATCATCGTGGCGGGGCGCAGCCGCTCCAGCGCGGGCAGGGACATCCGGCGGGCCTGCAGCAGCAGTTCGGACTCGGCGGCGTCCTCGGCGGGGACGGCCTCGGTGGCGCCGGCGGCGCGGCACAGTTCGGCGACGGCGGCCAGGTCGGCGGCGGGGGCGGGGGTGTCGAAGGCGGCGAGCAGCAGGGCTTCGGTGGTCTCCGGGAGGCCCATGTGGGTCAGGGAGTTGACGGCCCGTACGGTCGTGGCGTCCATCAGCTCCAGCAGGGACGGCGCGTGCCCGCGCGCCATGATGCTGCGGACCGCCTCGCAGGCCGCGGCGACGGAGGGGAACTCGGCGGCCAGCGCCAGTTGCGCGGGCGGCGCGGGCTTGAGTGCCAGGACGGCCCGTACGACGATGCCGAGGCTGCCCTCGGAGCCGACGAAGAGACGGGTGAGGTCGTACCCGGCGACGCCCTTGGCGGTGCGCCGGCCGGTGGTCAGCAGCCGGCCGTCGGCGAGGACGACGTCCAGGCCGAGGACGTATTCGGCGGTGACGCCGTACTTGACGCAGCACAGCCCGCCGGAGGCGGTGCCGATGTTGCCTCCGATGGTGCACTGTTCCCAACTGGACGGGTCGGGCGGGTAGTACAGGCCGTGCTCGGCGACGGCTCGGGAGAGGACGGCGTTGACGACGCCGGGTTCGACAACGGCGATCCGCTCGACCGGGTCGATCTCCAGGACGCGGTCCATCTTGACAAGGGAGAGGACGACGCAGCCGTCGATGGCGTTGGCCGCGCCGGACAGCCCCGTGCGGGCGCCCTGCGGGACGACGGGGACGCGGAGCGCCGTAGCGGTGCGCATGACGTGCCGCACTTGCTCCACGGTGCGCGGCAGCACGACGACGGCGGGCGCGCCGCGCTCGCAGAAGCTCGCCATGTCGGCGGCGTAGGAGGCGGTGACGTCGGGGTCGGTGAGGACGGCTTCGGCGGGAAGTCCTGTGCGCAACTGATCGATGAGATCACCCATGGGCCCACCCTGTCACCGAGCGTCTCCGCCGGAAAGATCGCGCGCCCCGAAGGGGCGCGGGGAACTGCGCGACCGGCCACAACCGGCCCGCAGCCGAAACACCCGCGACCCGGCGGGCCACGCCGCGAGGCTAAAGATTGCCGCGCTTCTCCTGCTCGCGCTCGATCGCCTCGAAGAGGGCCTTGAAGTTGCCCTTGCCGAAGCCCATGGAGCCGTGGCGCTCGATCATCTCGAAGAAGACCGTGGGGCGGTCCTGGACCGGCTTGGTGAAGATCTGGAGCAGGTAGCCGTCCTCGTCGCGGTCGGCGAGGATCTTCAGCTCGCGGAGGGTGTCGATGGGCACCCGGGTCTCGCCGACCCACTCGCCGAGGGTGTCGTAGTAGGAGTCGGGGGTGTCCAGGAACTGAACGCCCGCCTCCCGCATGGCCCGTACGGTGGCGACGATGTCGTTGGTGGCCAGCGCGATGTGCTGGACGCCGGGGCCGTTGTAGAACTCCAGGTACTCGTCGATCTGGGACTTCTTCTTGGCGATGGCCGGCTCGTTGAGCGGGAACTTCACCTTGCGGGTGCCGTCCGCGACGACCTTCGACATGAGCGCGGAGTACTCGGTGGCGATGTCGTCGCCCACGAACTCCTTCATGTTGGTGAAGCCCATGACGTTGTTGTAGAAGCTCACCCACTGGTCCATCTTGCCGAGCTCGACGTTGCCCACGCAGTGGTCGATGGCCTGGAAGCGGCGGGGCGTGGGCTCGACGATGGGGGCGGCGGCGACGTAGCCGGGCAGGTACGGGCCGGTGTAGGCGGAGCGGTCGACGAGCGTGTGGCGCGTCTTGCCGTACGTGGCGATGGCGGCGAGGACGACGGTGCCGTGCTCGTCCTTCAGCTCGTACGGCTCGGTGAGGCCGGTGGCCCCGTGCTCGATGGCGTAGGCGTACGCCGCCCGCGCGTCGGGCACCTCGATGGCGAGGTCCACGACGCCGTCGCCGTGCTCGGCCACGTGGTCGGCCAGGAAACGGCCGTGCTCGGTGCTCGCCTTGATCACGGTGGTGAAGACGAACCGGGCGCTGCCGGATTCGAGCACGTAGCTCGCGGTCTCACGGCTGCCGTTCTCCGGGCCGGAGTAGGCGACGCGCTTCATGCCGAAGGCGGTGGAGTAGTAGTGGGCGGCCTGCTTGGCGTTGCCGACGGCGAAGACGACCGCGTCCATCCCCTTGACCGGGAAGGGGTCGGCCTGCCGTGCGGTGTGCGGGGTGTGATCGGTGGTCTGAGTCATGGGCGAAGAGTCTCTCCGAACCACAAGGTGCGCAATAGTTTGCGATTTCACTGGGCATTATGCATAGAGGCGGTCGAGAAGCCCCGGACGATCTGTGCAGGATGACCACGAAAGGAGCATCAGGGTGATCGATCGTTTGGACGGGCGGCTGATCGAGCTGCTCGCCCGGGAGCCCCGGATCGGGGTGCTGGAGGCCTCACGGCGCCTCGGCGTGGCGCGCGGCACGGTGCAGGCGCGGCTGGACCGGCTCCAGTCGCAGGGGGTGATCAGGGGCTTCGGCCCGGACGTGGACCCGGCGGCGCTGGGCTATCCGGTGACCGCGTTCGCGACGCTGGAGATCAAGCAGGGGCAGGGCGCGGACGTCCGTACGCATCTGGCGTCGGTGCCCGAGGTGCTGGAGCTGCACACGACGACCGGGCACGGGGACATGCTGTGCCGGCTGGTGGCCCGCTCGAACGCGGACCTGCAGCGGGTGATCGACCGGGTGGTGGGCTTCGAGGGGATCGTCCGGGCGTCCACGGCGATCGTCATGGAGAACCCGGTGCCGCTGAGGATCATCCCGCTGGTGCAGCAGGCGTCGGAGGACTGACGCGTCCGTATTGCGCTGCGTCGGGTCAGGCCGGGCAGGAGGGGACGCGGCCCCCGTCCTTCAGGGCCTTCAGGGACGTGACGGCGTCGCTCAGCGTGTCGACCGGGATCAGCCGCATGCCCTTGGGCAGCTCGGCCCCCGCCTCGGAGCACTCGCCCTTCGGCACGATGAAGACGGTGGCGCCGTCGCGCCCGGCCGCCTGGGTCTTGAGGGAGACGCCGCCGACCGCGCCGACGCTGCCGTCCGGGGCGATGGTGCCGGTGCCCGCGATGACCCGGCCGCCCGTCAGGTCGCCGCCCCGGCCGTCACCGGCGATCTTGTCGATGATGCCCAGGGTGAAGAGCAGGCCGGCGCTGGGCCCGCCGACGTCGGCGAGGCTCAGCTCCACCTTCACGTCCTTGGGCGAGCGGTGGAGATAGCGCAGGGCGGCCTCGGCCGCGGCGTCCTGGGACTTCTTCATCTCCGCGACGTTGTGCTTCTCGATCTCCGTGTCGGACTGCCCCGGGGGGTAGACCGCGTCGCGCGGCATCACGGCCCGGTCCCGGCGGAACCAGCTGTCGACCACGTCGGTCAGACCGATCTCGGTATCCGGACCGGTGGCCTCGATGGTGGTCATGCGCAGCTGCCCACTCGTCTCGCGGGTCGGGACGCCGGAGATGGTGATGACCGGCTTGTCCTTGTGCAGGCCGAGCACGTTCGCCGTCGTGGAGCCCGGCTGGGCGATGACGAACGGCAGGGGGACGAGCGCGGCCACGGCGAGCAGGGCGACGACGGGCGCGGCGCAGACGGCGAGGACGCGGGTGGGGGCGGCTGGCATGCTGCGAATCTAATTCACGCGGTGGGTGTACGCGGCATCCGGGACCGCCTGGGGGTACGAGTCGGGGGCGGGGCGGGTCGGACGGGCCCTTACGGGGCTGAGCTCTTCGCGGTGCCTGGTATCGCGGTGTCGGTCGCCCGGCATGTGTCTCCAGCGGCGAAGAGCTCTTTACGCCCCTACCAGGGCCCGTCCGCCCCGCCCCGCCCCCTTGCGCCGGTGGGCTACCGGCTAGCGGAGGGCGTCGGCCACCTCCTTCGCGGCCTCCATGACGCGGGTGCCGACCCTCGGTGGCACGGAGTCGGCGAGCATCACGACTCCAACGCTCCCCTCGAGCCCGGACACGCCGAGCAGGGGTGCGGCGGCCCCGCTCGCCCCGGCCTCGAGCTCGCCGTGGGTGAGGGCGTAGCCGGGGTTGTCGACCTCGCCGCGGCGGGCGGCGAGGATGGCCCGCCCGGCCGCGCCGCGATCCAGGGGGTGGCGGAATCCGGCGCGGTAGGCGACGTGGTAGTCGGTCCAGGTCGGCTCGACGACGGCGACCGCGAGCGCCTCGGCCCCGTCGACGAGGGTGAGATGGGCGGTGGCCCCCAGGTCCTCGGCCAGCGAGCGCAGGGCGGGCAGGGCCGCTTCCCGCACGAGCGGGTGCACCTGCCGGCCGAGCCTCAGCACGCCGAGGCCCACCCTGGCCCGGCCGCCTATGTCCCGGCGGACGAGCGCGTGTTGCTCCAGGGTGGCCAGGAGCCGGTAGACGACCGTCCGGTTGACCCCGAGCCGGGTGGACAGCTCGGTGACGGTCAGTCCGTGGTCGGTGTCCGCTAGCAGTTTGAGGACCTTCAGTCCCCTGTCGAGCGTCTGCGAAGTCTCCGCGGTCACGACGCCCCTCCTCCGATGAGTGGCGGCTCCCGTCGCGGGTGGGGGTCGCGCCGCCGGTCCCGTTCCGGCAGCGCGCGAGGAGAGGCCGCCGGCGGCTTGTCGTTATGGTCCGGCTGCGCTCCGCGGCGGCGCTGCCACGGGGCGTGTGCGTGACCGGCACGGTAGCGCCGCCGGTCCGCTCAGCGGAAGAGTCTGCCCACAATCCGGGCATCACGGAGGGGAATTGAGCAATCCGCTTTGTGGACGGGGTAATCCAGGGGGGCCATTGGCATTGCGGGGCTTTAGTGTGATCGCCATGCAGATTTCCCGAATAGCCACGATCGTGGCGGCCGGTGTCATCACCCCGGCCCTCTTCCTGACCACGCCGGCGGTCGCCGAGGAGCAGCCGGCCACGACGGGACAGACGACGACCCAGCAGGACGGCGGGGCGGCGGCCCCTGCGGACACGAACCCGGCCCCGAAGGCCGACACGGGCGGAAAGGACGACAAGGCCGGCGGCGAGCAGTCCGGTAAGGGTGATGGCACCGCCCCGTTCTTCAACCCCTTGACGCTGCACGGCCCCGGAAAGAAGGTGGTGCAGGCCGGCCCCGACAAGTGGGCGGCCTTCGAGATGTCCTTCGACAACCGCAAGGGCGACAAGGACGCGTCCTTCGACCTGGAGGCGGCCTACGTCCCGGCCAAGCCCAATGTCGGCAAGGTCGAGGACTATGCCGTGGCGCTGGAGTACCGGAGCACCAAGAACTCCGGCTGGACGCACGTGGACCTGGTGCCCAGCTTCAGCGGAGAGAACGGCCCTTTCCGATTCACCGGCTCCCTCACGTCGTACGAGGTGAAGAAGGGCTTTCTCGAGACGTTCGAGCTGCGCCTGAAGCTCGGCGAGCGGACCCCGGCCCACGAGGCCGGCCTCACCCTGATGGACAGCCAGAACCACAAGATCTCGGCCGACCAGCGGTTCTCCGTCAAGGCCGTCGAGCCCAAGCCTGAGAAGAGCAAGAGCCCCACCGCCTCGGCCTCCCCCACCGCGACCGAGTCCGGGAAGAAGAACCCCGACGCCAAGCCCTCCGCCAGCGCGAGCGCGAGCGCCAGCCCGAGCGCGTCGTCCTCGACGACCGCCGCCGCAGCCGACACCACCTCCGGTGGCTCCGGTACCACCGCCAACGGCAGCCGCACCGAGCTCGCCGCGACCGGCTCGGACCCGGCCACCCCGTGGATCGCCGCAGGCGGCGCCGCGGCGATCATCGCCGGTGCCGGCCTGGTCGTCGCGACCCGCCGCCGCGCGGGCGCGCAGGGCTAGCCGCCGCTGGACGGGCCGGGGGACCCGGCCCGTCCGGTGCGGACGGCAACGGCAGTCGTCACTTCATGCGCGTGGCCCATTCGCGCACCTTGTTGATGCGCTCCGTGAGCTGCCCCGCCGTCGCCTCCGCGCTCGGCGGCCCGCCGCACACGCGGCGCAGCTCGGTGTGGATGACACCGTGCGGCTTGCCGCTCTGGTGGACGTACGCGCCCACCAGCGTGTTGAGCTGCTTGCGGAGTTCCAGGAGCTCCTTGTGCGTGACGACCGGCCGCCGCTCGGCGGGGATTTCGAGCAGGTCCGCCTGCTCGTCCGGCTTGCGGCGGCTGTGCGCGATCTGCCGGGCCTGGCGCTTCTGGAGCAGTAGCTGCACCTGTTCGGGCTCGAGCAGGCCGGGGATGCCGAGGTAGTCCTGCTCCTCCTCGCTGCCTGGGTGGGCCTGCATGCCGAACTCGGCGCCGTCGTAGAGCACGCGGTCGAAGACGGCGTCGGACTCCAGGGCCTCGAAGGGCAGCTGGTCCTGGTCGCCGGTGTCCTCGTCCTCCTGCTTGTTCGCCTCGTCCATCTCCTTCTCGGACTCGGCGTAGGGGTCCTCCTCGCCCTCCTTCTTGGGCTTGTCGAGGACGTGGTCGCGCTCGACCTCCATCTCGTTGGCGAAGGTCAGCAGCGTGGGGATCGTCGGGACGAAGACGGACGCCGTCTCGCCGCGCCGGCGGGAGCGGACGAAGCGGCCGACGGCCTGGGCGAAGAACAGCGGCGTGGAGATCGTCGTGGCGTAGACGCCGACCGCCAGGCGGGGCACGTCCACGCCCTCGGACACCATGCGGACGGCGACCATCCAGCGGTCCTCGGACGCCGCGAAGTCGTCGATGCGCTGGGAGGCGCCGCTGTCGTCGGACAGCACGAGCGTCGCGCCCTCGCCGGTGATCTCGCGGATCAGCTTGGCGTAGGCGCGCGCGGACTCCTGGTCGGAGGCGATCACGAGCGCGCCCGCGTCGGGGATGGACTTGCGGACCTCGGTCAGCCGCCGGTCGGCGGCGCGCAGCACGTTCGGCATCCAGTCGCCGCGCGGGTCCAGGGCGGTGCGCCAGGCCTGGGAGACGGCGTCCTTGGTCATGGGCTCGCCGAGCCGGGCCTCCAGCTCGTCGCCCGCCTTGGTGCGCCAGCGCATGTTGCCGCTGTAGGAGAGGAAGATCACCGGGCGGACGACGCCGTCGCCGAGCGCGTTGCCGTAGCCGTAGGTGTAGTCGGCGGAGGAGCGGCGGATGCCGTCGTCGCCCTCTTCGTAGGTGACGAAGGGGATGGGGTTGGTGTCGGAGCGGAACGGCGTGCCGGTGAGGCAGAGGCGGCGGGTGGCCGGCTCGAAGGCCTCCAGGCAGGCGTCGCCCCAGGAGCGGGAGTCGCCCGCGTGGTGGATCTCGTCGAGGATGACGAGCGTCTTGCGCTGCTCGGAGCGGTTGCGGTGGAGCATGGGGCGCACGCCGACACCGGCGTAGGTGACGGCGACGCCGTGGTACTCGCGGCCCAGCGGACCGGCGCTGTACTCGGGGTCGAGCTTGATGCCTATGCGGGCGGCCGCTTCGGCCCACTGCTTCTTCAGGTGCTCGGTCGGCGCGACGACGGTCACCTGCTGGACGACGTGGTGGTGCAGCAGCCACGAGGCCAGGGTCAGGGCGAAGGTGGTCTTGCCGGCACCCGGGGTGGCCACGGCGAGGAAGTCGCGGGGCTGCGTCTGGATGTACTTCTCCATGGCGCCCTGCTGCCAGGCACGCAGCTTGTTGGCGGTACCCCAGGGCGCCCGTCCGGGGAAGGCGGGTGAGAGATGGTGATTCGCGGTGGTGGTAGTCACGGTCTCCGTCGGTGGGGTCGGCGGTCGGCAACCGCGTCAGCCTACCCGCGTCGGCCGACACTGCCGGGTGCTACAGGCCGGGTCCACACGGGGGTGGGACGGACCTCACAGTCCGGGCACCATCAGCCCCTCCGGCGTTTGAGGAGCGGGGGTCCGGGGGCGGAGCCCCCGGGAAACGGTGAAAGGGCGGGACTGGGGCCTCCTCCTCCCGCGACCTACCCCCGCGGCCGCAGCCTCGTGGCCACGTACGCCCCCACCAGCGCCGCGCCCGCCGAGAGCACGAACACCGCCACGAAGGCCCCGCCGGGCGCGGCCGAGGCCCCCGGGCCATGCCCGGCGACGGAAGCCACCCCTCCCCCGCCAAGAGCAAACAGCACCCCCGCCAGCCCCACGAGCACCACGCTCCCCAGCGCGT
Source organism: Streptomyces luteoverticillatus (assembly GCF_003970715.1). NCBI lineage: Bacteria > Bacillati > Actinomycetota > Actinomycetes > Kitasatosporales > Streptomycetaceae > Streptomyces > Streptomyces luteoverticillatus. The sequence continues at coordinate 2,714,608 of NZ_CP034587.1, forward strand.
CCGACACCTGGAGCGAGGACGCGTTCGTGCCCTCCTCGCCCGGCCGCGACAGCCGGAGCGTGAGCACGCCCACGCTGGAGATCGTCAGCCCCATCCCGTAGCCGACGAGGAGCCAGCAGACGGCCACCAGCCACGCCGGCACCGCGTCGATCAGCACCAGCGGCACCACCGCCACGGCGAGCGCCTGCACCGCCATGCCCAGGCTCATCAGCCGCTCGCGGTGGGGTTCCAGCCGGGGCCGGCTCAGGGTGAACGAGCCGAGGGCCCAGGTCAGCCCGCCTCCGGTGAGCGACAGCCCGGCGAGGGTGGCCGACAGCCCGCGCTCGGTCACGAGCATCAGCGGCACGAAGGTCTCGGCGGCCAGGAAGGAGCCCTGCGCGAGGCCGCGCAGCAGCACGACGGAGGGCAGCCCGCGCCCGGCCAGGAAGGTGCGGGCGGGCAGCAGCCGCCGGACGCACGGCACGAGGAGGGCGAGCCCGGCGGCCGCGGGGAGAGCTGACAGCAGGCGGAGGTCCTGGCCCGCGTACTGGAGGAGTCCCGCCCCCGCTGCGACGCCGAGGGCGAGGAGGATCCGGCGCCGGTCCATCGCGTCCGTGTTCCTCCCCGGCGGCAGCGCGCGCAGCGCGGGGAGCATCACGGCGAGCGGCAGCAGTATCAGCACGGGGATGGCCAGGAACACCCAGCGCCAGCCGAGCCGCTCGGTCACCGTCCCCGCCACCAGCGGCCCCACGATCACGGGGACGACCCAGGCGGCGGAGAACGACGCGATCACGGCGGGCCGCAGCCGTTCCGGGTAGGCCCGCCCCACGACCACGTACAGGGCGACGATCACGAGCCCGGAGCCGATGCCCTGCGCGCCGCGCGCGGCCACGAACATCCACATCTCCTGCGCCGCGCCCGCGCCCACCAGCCCGGTGCCGAAGGCGGCGATGCCCGTGAAGAGGGGTATGAGGGGGCCGGCGCGGTCGCACCACTCCCCCGACAGCGCCATCGCGAACAGGCTCGCGGTGAAGAAGGCGGAGAAGGCGAAGGCGTACAGCCCGATGCCGTCGAGCGCGCGGGCCGCGACGGGCATCGCCGTGTTGACGGCGCTGGCCTCGAAGGCGATGAGGGAGACGACGGAGACGATGCCGAGGGTGAGGGCGCGGTGGCGGCGTCCGAGAACGCCTTCCGCTGTGTCTGTTGCGGCCTGGGGGGCGGATATGGGATCGGCGGCGGTCATGGCCTTCACAGTAAGTGGCCAAAGCGGGTTTGACCCCTGTCGTGCGGCGGAGATCCACTCGGCCTTGCGGCCTAGTCGCACGGTCGGGCGGGGCTCGGCCACGGGTCGGACACGGGTCCGTCGTGATTCCGTCCCAGATTGATCATGACCATGCAAACAGTCGATTTTTCGCCATGCCCATGCCCATATGCTTCCGGCCGGTTCACATAGACAGTTCAGCTCGCTGGGGGATCCCTCATGTCCATTCGCCATGTCGTCACGGCCGCGCTGGTCGTCTCCGGCGCACTCGCGCTGACCGCCTGCGGCCCCACCGACGACGGCGGGAAGAACGACGACAAGGGTTCCGCCAGCGCGGCCCCGTCGCAGCAGCCCGCCGACGGCAAGGGGAAGGGCAAGAGCGACTACAAGGACCCGTGCGCGCCGCTGCCCAAGGGCCACAAGCTCATCAAGGTGCTCAGCGTCGAAGGCGCGATGAACAACATCGTCGCGCAGGACGCCAAGGTGTCCTGCAACACGAAGATGGACGAGGGCGCCTTCTACCGCAACGAGGGCCCGACGTACACCTACGCCTTCGACAACGAGAACGCGAAGGTGACCGTCCTCAGCCTGGACGGCCCCCAGGTCCGCCCGACGAAGCCCACCGACAAGGTCCTCTCGGGCATCGGCCACGTCAAGGAGTGCGCGGACCCGAACCACCAGCAGTACGACAACCAGAGCAAGGCCGACCACAAGGAATGGTGCGCCGGCCAGAACTACTACAACGTGACGCTCGGCCCGGACAAGAAGATCATCGAGATGGTCGAGCTGTCCGGCTCGTGACGCCCCGGGGGGTGCGGGGGTACGGCACCCCCGCACCCCTCACGTCGTGAGCAGCACGCCCCCGTACGACACGCCCGCGACGACCGCCCACGAGCACAGCCCCAGCGCCGCGACCCGGCCGCCCGTCCGGACGAGCGAGGGCAGGTGCACCGCGCTGCCCAGGCCGAAGAGGGCGGCGGCGAGCAGCAGTTCCTGGGTGTGCGCGGCCGCGTCCAGCGCGCCGCCCGGCAGCCAACCGGTGGTCCGGAGGGCCACCATGGCGAGGAAGCCGAGGACGAAGAGGGGGACAAGCGCGGGCCGCTTCCCCTCGGCGGGCGCTCCGGCGGCGGCGCGCCGCTGCCGTACGGCCATGGCCACCGCCGCGACCAGGGGCGCCAGCAGCGCCACCCGCATCAGCTTGACCAGCACGGCCTCGCCGAGGGCGGCGGGCCCGGCCGTCTGCGCGGTCGCCACCACCTGCCCGACGTCGTGGACGCTCGCGCCCACCCAGCGTCCGAACGCCACGTCGCCGAGCCCCAGCGGGTGGTGGAGCAGCGGGAGTACGGCGATGGCGAGCGTGCCGCACAGCGTCACCAGCGCCACGGACGTCGCGACGTCCTCCTCGTCGCTGCCCGACACCTCGCTGACCGCGCCGATCGCGGAGGCCCCGCAGATGGAGTAGCCGGTGGCGATCAGCAGCGGCTGGTCGCCGCGCAGCCCGAGCCGGCGGCCGAGCCACAGCGTCCCGAAGAAGGTCGCGGCGACCACCGCGACCACCATCGCGACGGTGGCCCAGCCCAGCCCGAGCACGTCGTCGAGGCTCAGCTTGAGCCCCAGCAGCACGATGCCGACGCGCATCAGCCGCTTGCCTGCCAGCGTCAGCCCCGGCTTGCCGATACCCCGCACCCGGGTCCGTACGCCGGGCAGGTGGGCGGCGGCGATGCCGAGGACGACGGCGGCGGTGAGCATGGGGACGGCGGGTACGAGCCGGTGGGTGCCCCAGGAGAGGGCCACGCCGGCGGCGGCCATGGCCAGCCCGGGCAGCTTGCCCGGTGCGGTCTTCGCCCGGGGAACGGACGCCGGCTGGGTGGAGGTCCGGGAGTCGACGACCGCCATCAGAACTCGTCGGCGGGCAGGTCGTACACGCGCCGCACGCTGGAGCCGAGGCGGGAGACGTCCGCGCCGTAGACGTGCAGGGAGATGGCGATGCTCGAGCAGGCGTTGCGCACCCGGTGGATGTCGCCGGGCGGCGCGAAGCCGCACACGTCGCCCTGCCGGTTGACGACGTCCTCGGTGGCGACGAGGCGCGCGGTCGGGACGTCGGGGACGAGGCGGTAGCGGCGCTCGCTCTCGGTGCCCTGGTGGACGCCGGTGACACACCAGGAGACGTGATCGTGGATGGCGGTCCGCTGTCCGGGCATCCAGACCAGCGCGACGACGGAGAAGCTGCCGTCGGCCTCGGCGTGGAGGATGTGCTGGCGGTAGCGGTCGGGGTCGCCCTCGCACTGCTCGGGGGTGAGCAGGTCCGGGGCGCCGAGGTGGGCCGCGAGCCGCTCGCCGACGAGGTAGGCCGTCGCGTCGGGCGCCAGGCCGCGGCCGACGGTCTCGCGGATCTCGTCGACGAGCCGGCCGAGGCGCGCGGTCGTCGCGGTGGTCGTCGCCGTCGCTGTCGTCGTCGCTGTCGCTGTCGCTGTCGCCGTCTTCGGGGGTGCGGTGGGGGTGGTCATGGGTGCAGCGTCGGGGCGCCGGATCCATCACGTCCAACGACAGTTCTTAACCCGACCGCCAACTCCCGCTTATGGATACGCGGGCATCCGGGGCGGGAACTCAGCACCCGACCCGTCGCGCCGCGACGGCCTTGAGCTCGTCGAGGACGAGCGCCGTGGCGGGGATGCGCAGGTGCTCGCGGAGGACGTAGGCGGAGACCTGCCGCCGGCAGGCCGGGTCGAGGGCCCGTCCGGTGATCTTGTCGTGCCGGAGGAAGGACAACACCAGCCCCGGCATCATCGCCACTCCCAGCCCCTCGGCGACGAGCGACTGCACGACGAGATTGTCGTCCGTTGTGAACGCGATGTCCGGAGCGAAGCCCTGCTCGGCGCACTCGTGGAGGAAATTGGTGCGGCAGCGCAGACAGCCGGCGATCCAGCGTTCCTCCGCCAGATCGGCGAGCTTGACGGCGCGGCGGCGGGCCAGCGGATGGCCTATCGGCAGCAGCACCGTCAGCTGGTCCTCGAACAGCGGTATCTCGACGAGCTCGTCGGGGACCTGTTCGTGCAGGCCGGGGTAGGTGAAGGCGAGGGTGATGTCGCACTCGCCGCGCACCAGCCGGCGGAGCGAGTCCGGCGGCTCGCCCTCCTGGAGCTCGACCCGCACCCCCGGGTGGTCGGCCGCCAGCCGGGCCAGCGCCTCGGGTATGAGGGTGGCTCCCGCGCTGGGGAAGGCGCACACCCGTACCCGCCCGGCGCGCAGCCGGGTCAGGGAGCTCATTTGCCTTTGCGCGGCGGTCAGGCTGTCGAGGATGACCTCCGCGTGCCGCGCGAGGGCCTCGCCCGCCTCGGTCAGCCGCATCCGGCGCCCGACCCGGGTGAACAGCGGCGTGCCGACGGCGCGTTCGAGGGCCTTCATCTGCTGGGTGATGGCGGGCTGGGTGTACCCCAGGGCCCGGGCGGCGGCCGAGTAGGAGCCCGCGGTGACGACCGCGTGGAATGTCTTGATGTGCCGGGAGTCGAACACGCCGGAATCATAAGCGGAATTTGGGATAGGGGGAGGAGGAGGGGTGGCTTGCTTCTGGATCACTCAACATTTCCGGCATGGTGGACTTATGACTCGTTACACCTCATACGACTCGGTGGAACTGGCCTATCGGGTCCTCGGCGAGGGCGCCGGCCCACCCGTCGTCTGTCTGGCGGGCGGCCCCGGCCGTGACGCCGCGTACCTCGGCGACCTCGGCGGCCTGGACGCCCACCACACGCTCGTCGTCCCCGACAGCCGCGGCACGGGCGCCTCCCCGCCCTCCCCCGACGTGGCGGGCTACGCCTTCCCCGCACTCGCCGAGGACGTCGAGGCGCTCCGCGTCCACCTCGGCCTGGAACGCTTCGCCCTGCTCGCTCACGACGCCGCCTGCGCCACGGCCCAGGCCTACGCCGCCACCCACGGCGAGCACCTGACCCACCTCGTCCTCATCGCGCCCGGCTCCCGCCTCCAGGGCGAACTCCCCACGGACGCCGAGGAGATCTTCGAGTCCCGCGCCACCGAGGACTGGTGGGTCGACGCCTACGTCGCCGTCCACTCCCTGGCCGCCGCCAGTGGCCTCGCCGAGGTCCGCTCCCTCCTCCGCCGCGCCGCCCCCATGGCCTACGGCCGCTGGGACGCCGAACAACGCGCCCACGCCGCCACCGAGCCCGACCAGCTCAACCCCGTCCCGCGCGCCGCCTTCTGGCAGGGCGTCGACGAACCCCTGCGCCTGACCCTGCTCCGCGGCCTGCGCCAGGTCCACTGCCCCGCCCTGGTCGTGACGGGCGACCTGGACGCCGTCACCGGCATGCGCGCGGGCGAACTCGTCGCCGCCTCCTTCCCCCGCGGCGTGACGCGCCCACTGCACGGGGTGGGTCACTTCCCGTGGGTCGACGAGCCGGAGATGTTCCGTCCGCTGGTGGACGAGTTCCTGCGGGGGGTGAGCGCGTGAGGTCGCCGTCCTCGGCACGGGAGCGTGGCTGGCGTATGTCCGCCATATGACAGTGGCCTCCGCACCATTGAAGCGGGGCCGGGGTGAACGTATGGTCGTAGCCGTCGGGGAGGGTACGACACTTCGACCGACCCGGCCGTGTGCCCGAGTGGCTTAGGGGCTCGCCTGCAAAGCGAGTTACGTGGGTTCGATTCCCGCCACGGCCTCCAGTTCGCCGAAGGTGAGTACGGCTACTCAGGCCGGTGTGAGTGGGCGAGCTCTCCCGGACGGGACCTGTCGGCGTGTGTGATCAGTCGCATGACGACCACGCTCCTTCCGGACCACCTGCCCGACCGCCTCCAGGCCGCCACCCGCACGGGAAAGGCCCATCTCCCCGCACGAGCCGCGGACCGCTTCATGACCGTCCTGGCGGCGATCCTGTGGACGATCACGGCAATGGCCGTAGGGCTGTGCCTGGTGGTCGTGCTGATGATCGCCGTCTGGGGTGCGGCGGCGGAACATCCTACGGAGGCCGGTGACTTCCTCCTCGGCGTGGCGGGAGTCCTGGCGCTGGCGGCAGCCGTCCTGACAGCCGTCTGGCATGCCCTGAAGCTCCTCCGCCTCGGCCCGACCACCCGCTGGGCCGTCACCGGCGCCCTGGCCTGCCCGGGACCGGTGGCACTGGCGCTGCACGTCTACCTGGGGCGGTGAGACCCTCGGGCCCCGGGTGCCGGCTCACCGCCCCCAGGGGATGTTCAGCCAGGGGCTGGCGAGGTCGGTGGTGAGGATGCGGTGCGCGGCGAGCGCGTCCTCGTACCACTTGCCGAACTTCTCCTCGTCGAAGTGGAGACAGCGCGCGAGGACGTAGCCGGCGGAGAACTCCTCCCACGAGCCGTACGCGGCCTTGGCCGCGATCCCGGCGCGCAGCACCGCCTCCTCCGCCTCGTGCAGGGTGCAGTACCGCGCGGCCAGCCCCCAGCGGGCCATCCCGGCGGCGCGCCCGTGGTCCCACGCCGTCGCCGTCCGCACGTACGCGCCCTCGGCGAGCAGGCCATCCGCGCGGAAGCGGGCCTCGTAGCGCGCGATCCGCCCGATCAGCTGGTGGATCTCGGCGACGTATTCCCCGACCTCCTCGTCGGAGAGTGCCTCCCCCCGGGTCACCCCCTCCAGCGTGATCCGCACCTCGCCCGCCTGCTCGGCCCTGCGCCGCAGGACGCGCTCGGCGGTCCGGCGCCAGTGCTCGACGTCGACGAGCCCCGGGAAGTCCATCGCCATGGCCCGGCGGACGCCCAGCGCGAACTCCCACGAGCCGCTGACCATGTCCGCGTCCAGCAGCCCTTCCTGAGCCTTCCGCCAGCCGTCCCGGTCGGTGATGCCCCACCACTCCTTGAGCCGGTCCTTCTCGTGGAAGTAGCCGCCGCCGTGGTAGGCCATGGCGTTCCACAGCTCGCCGTTGTCGACGAAGAGCAGGGCGGTGAGGGCCAGCCCGTGCGCGAGCGGCCCGTGCAGGGGCCCGCCCGTGTGGAGGGCGCGCAGCCGCCCGTGCCGGCTCGGGCAGCCGCAACCGGAGGTGCTGACGCGCTCGGCGTGCCACTGCCAGATCTCCCGCCCCGCCGGGTTCGCCGGGATGACGGCCTCACAGGGGCTGCCGGGGTTCACCACCAGATACGGCGGGTCGCCGGGCTCCCACACCCGGGCGTACCAGCCCAGGGAGTACCCGCAGAAGACGGGGTCCTCGGCGGGCGGGGGCAGCATCCCCTCGGTGAAGACGGCGAGGCAGGGCGTCCCGGTCTGAGGGTTCCAGTACGGGGTGAAGGGCACGGTGCGGGTCTCGGCGTCGGCGTTCGCCCGGGGCACGGGGAGGAACAGCCGCGTCTCGGCCAGCGCATGGAAGTACGCGTCCCAGTCGCCGCGCACCCGCGCCTCGTACAGCCTCTGCTCGACGTCACTCGGCGCCTGCCACGGCGCGACGGCCGCCGGCTGCGCCGCCCCGCCGACGGGCCGCTGTCCTGCCGTGCCTGTCGTGTTCCACAACCCCATACCCCGACCCTATCGAGCACTGTTCGAGCACCGTTCGAGCGCCTCCGGGGTCACCCGGCGATGGCCGACACGACCACCCACGCGGCGACCAGCATCCCCATGGCGACGGCGTACAGCCCCCTGGCCCGCCCCCCTTCCGCCGCCAGCCCGTACGTACCGAGCACACCGGCGAGGGGCGCGGTGACCATCGGGACGTAGGCGACGGCGTTCTGCCCGGCGACGGTGCAGATGGCGCGGGTGTCCCCGTCGAAGCAGCCGTCGCTGGCCATGACGTTGAGCGGGAGGAGAAGAAACGTGAACGCCGCGAAGACCCACAGCACGACCCCGCCGAGGTACTTCATCACGAGGGTGGTGGGGTCGCTGCCGGGGTCGATGTCCGTGGTGTTGGTTGCCATGCGACAGACGCTAGGCGGGGCGTGGTGGCGGGCGTATCCGTAGCGGTACTCAGGTGGGACGTGTGCGGGTACGGACGGTACTCACACGGACGGACGGCGCCGCGCTATCCCCGTACCCGGGTCTCGTTCCGTATCCGCGAGGTCTTCATCGCCGCTTCGTCGATGTCAGCGCTGCCGCCGGGGACGGAGAGGGTGGCCACGGTGCTGCGGTCGCTCCAGCCGCAGGCGACCACCGAATTCGACTGCCCGGCGCGGGTGGCGCCGAGGACCTCGCACGTGACGGACGTCTGGGCACCGGGCGGTGTGACCTCCCTGGCAGGTGTGGTGACCGTGACGCCCTCGTTGTCGCCCATGCCCCGGAGCATGCTGTCCAGAGCGCGGTGTGGATCGTCGATCTCGCCGTAGCCCCCGGCGAGGAGGATGGTCTCCTGCTCGTCTCCGGAAGTGGTGACGTACTGCCCGCTCGCCCACTTCATGTCGTGCTCGTTCCGGCCGTTCCGCTGCCCCGCGAGCTTGTCGTTCAGGGTCTGGCTGAGGTCCTGGGCCAGGGTGTACTTACCGTCCAGGAGGGCATGCGGCACGGTGAGCCGATAGCGCTCGGACTTCGGCACGGGACTCGAAGCGTGGTGCCGACCCGGCTGCCCACCGGACGACACGTACAGCAGAACGCCGGAGAGGGCAGGCAACCCCAACACCACACCGATGACGATCCCGACGATCGCCCCGGTGCTCAGGCGCCGGGGCGCGGGCGGGATGGGCGGCATGGGGGCCACGGGTGCTCCCCAGCCACCGGGCTGCGAGTACGGGGGGCCGTACGGCTGTTGCGCCGGGTACGGCGGCGGTGCGGCCGGGGGATGGGGCGGGAGGGGCGGGGGCGTCGTCATGACGTCAACCGTATGTCGCAGCGTGGTCGACGGTACGACGGCCTGCGGCAGACCTGGCGGCCGCAGAGCCCCGTAATCGGTGAACCGCCGCACACCGCTCGTCTCGGATGCCTCGAACGCTTCAGAGCACGGCATAACGCTCCGCCGCCTCTCGCGGGAGTACGGCCCACAGCCTGCTGCCGGCGAGCGGCCTCTCCGCCGCAGCGAGCCCGACGATCCCGCCGCACTCACCGACGACGGATTCGAGCACGGCCAGCGCCTCCCGCCGATACGCCCGGCACGCCACGCCGGCCTCGACGGCATGCTCCTGGTGCTCGTCGAACACGGTGAGCCGCAACACGCCGAAACGCCAGCGCAGGGTGAGGCTGACGTCACGCCCGGGGGTGAACGTATGGGCGTTCCCGAGCAGTTCGGACGCGGCCAGGGCGCCGAGCTCGGCGAGACCGCCGAGGCCGTGCTCGACCAGCAGACGTCGGACGACGGTACGGGCCATGCCGAGACAGTAGGAACCACCAGGCAGGCCGAGAGAGTAGTTGAGATTCACGCGGGTGGGAGGGAGTGGGGGTGCGGGTGGGCGGGATTCGGGCAGGCAGGAGCGATGAGGAGTACTCATGCGGGGACTCCAAGCACGTTCGAGTGGTGGGGAGTTCTGATCACTCACGCGCGGCCGACGACCGGTGGCCCGCCTCCCTGGGCGCGAGCACACCTCACCCCAGGGAAGGCGGGCATGCTCACGCGGTGCTCTTCCGGCACCACGGCGTGTGAGTCGAGCGATACCGACGGTAGCGCATCGGCGCGTACGTTACGTCGCTTCTGGAAAACGGTTCTACGAATGGATCGCGCACCCCTACAACGGGCAGACTGTGGCCACACGGAGAGGAGTTCCATGGCGCCAAGAACCGAGCCCACAGTTCGCCAGCGTCGGCTCGGCATCGAGCTCCGCAAGCTCCGCGAGGCAGCAGGCATCTCAACACAGGAAGCCGGCGCCCTCCTTGGCGTCAACCGCACCCGGATCCCGAACATCGAGTCCGGCCGCTTCGTCACCAGTCCCGAGCGTGTCCGGACCCTCGCTCAGCACTATGGATGCACGGATACGGACCTGATCGACGCCTTGGCCGCCATGGCCCAGGAACGTCCCGGCAAGAACTGGTGGGAGTCCTATAGAGGCCTACTCCCCTCCGGCTTCCTGGACGTGTCCGAGCTGGAACACCACGCCAAAGCCATCCGGATGTTCCTCATGGTGCACATGCCAGGTCTTCTCCAGACAGCCGAACACGCACGCGCCGTCTTCGAGATGTCGCTCAGCTCTCTACCCGCGAAGGACATCGAGGTACGAGCGCTTCACCGCATGCGGCGCCAAGAGGTCCTCACCCTTCGCAGCAACCCGCCGAAGTATGACGTGATCCTCCACGAGGCAGCTCTGCGCATGCAGTTCGGCGGCCCGAAGGTGGCTCGTCAGCAGTTGCAGCACCTCCTGGACATGAGCGAGCGGGACAACATCACCATTCGCGTCCTTCCCTTCACCACCCAGGGCTTCGGCGGCCCGGGACAACCGATCTGCTACGCGAACGGGCCGGTTCGCCAACTCGACACCGTCCAGCTGGACAGCTTCCATGGCCCCGTCTTCGTCGATGACGAGGCTGAACTGGCCAATTACCGAGGGCTCCTCGACAGGGCGGAGACGATGTCACACTCGCCGGAGGAGTCACGCGAACTCATCCTCGAAATCGCCCAGCAACTGTGAGAGGCACGGCATGTCCGACATCACCTGGCAGACCCCGCTCTGCGGTGGCAACGGTGGCAACTCCTGCTTACAGATAGGCCACACGTCCGCCGGCGTCCCCGTCCTCCGCGAGGCGACGCACCCCACCGAGCTGATCACCACAACCCACCAGGGCCTCCGCAACCTCATAGAGGCAGCGAAACGCGGCGACCTGGACCACCTGCTGTAGCGCGTACGTCAGCCACGAGCTACGCCGGCCGGGCGCGAGCCCAAGCCTCCTCGAACTCATCACGGCTGATCTCCTGCGCTGCCGACTCAGGGTCGAAGAGATCGACGACGGGCGGATTGAAGGGCCAGCCGTCAGGCCCACTCCTCACCGCGCTCCCGTCCTCGGCGAGCTCCACCTGCCGGGTCCGGCGCCCGTCGGAGCCGATTTCCATCAGATAGACGGCGGGATCGACATCGTCTTCGCCATCCCAGGGCCGCCGAAGGTAAACGACCCCCTTGTCCGCAAGCGCACCGAACCCGGGGCGCCCGCGCTGAGCGTCACGCTTGGCTCGCAGCCCGTCCAGCTCGGGCGGCATGTGGGGCGCGTCGATGTCGACGTCCTCCAGCTCATCGACCTCGCGCCAAGCGACGGTCTCAGGATCGGTGACGACCTCGACCCAGGCGAAGTTTTCAAGGATCTCCCGCGCCGATCGCGCATGGATCCACCACCACGCGCCGCCCATGCCGTAGTCGTGCAGAACGAGGAATCGCGACTTGGGCGCGACGTCGGTATCAGCCACGGCCCCAGAGAGTAAGCCCCCACTGGGGGAGCCCGTCACCCACCCCGCCCCGCCCCGCTCGCCGCGGCCCACTCCCCGTGGCATCGTCGAAACGGCAGATCAGCAGCCGAGGGGAGCACTCCATGGCCGGCCTCGTACGCAAGAGCTTCGCTACGCCAGACGAAATCCGCCCTTTCCAGGCTGACAAAGGGCGAATGGAGCTGGTGGAACTGGGCCCCGGCTCGGTGGGCCGGGCGACGTTCGAACCGGGCTGGCGCTGGTCCGACCACGTCAAGCCAATCGCGGGAACCGACAGCTGCCAGGCCTCCCACGCGGCCTATGTCATCTCGGGCCGCATGCACGTCGTCATGGACGACGGCGAAGAGGCGGAATTCGGCCCGGGCGACTGTATGATCTGCCCCCCGGGCCACGACGCCTGGGTACTGGGCGACACCCCCTGCATCATGATCGACTGGCAGGGCGCCACGAACTACGCGAAGGGCTAATGAGCCTACGTCAAGGCTCCGTCGCATGACGCGGCGCATCTCGTTGAGCTGAGCCCAGGACCCGCATTCGTCCGGGCGCGACCGCAGCTCGTCCGTGACGCGGTCGGCCCGAAGCGTGTACCAGAAGTTGTGACCGACCTTGACGTACCGAAGGCCAGTTCCACGCGGAACGTCAACCCACCTCATCCTCGCAGTCGAACAGCCAACTACTCGAATCCCCGACGTGTCACACGATTCGACTCAATGCCTGACTCCGTCAAAAACTCTTCCAGGATGTCGGACAGATCTTTTACACCGATAGCAGTCAAGATGTATCCAGGATTTGGGGCATTTTCCACTTCGCGCACCAGAGCAGCCAGAATCCCGCTACGGAGCGAGAACGCAAAGGTGAACCATGGACCGAGGTCATCCATGGTGATCTCATGGGGGCCCCAGCGCGCCTCGATCTCCTCCGTGGTCAGATCAAGCTCGGCAATATAATTCTGAGGCTTGCCAAGAAAATCAGAAGCATTAATTCGCTCCATCGCCGCTACCGCACCTCCGTAACAAACACAGGAATTGAGGCGAAATCTTCACCATTACTCTGAATATGCTGAACTCCCGGCTCCTTCCCCAGCTCCCACGCCGCATAGTCGCCCGGCGTGTTTCTCAAGGCCTTCGGCTCAACAGTCGTATAGAACTCAAAGCTTCCCGGCTTGGCGCCACTCGGTATTGGCCCCCGGTGCGCCTGGACCATCGGCTCGCCTCCCCAGCGCGCCTCGCGCCCCCACAATTGCCCCGACTCAATCACCTGTTGAGTGACCTCCGGCGTTTGAGTGCGTGAGCCCCGCCTATGGAAGGGGCCATACAGTTCCGCTACATCCCCGATCCCGGGCGAGCCGGATTCCAGCATGAGAGGTTCCTGCGCAATACCGGACCCAGGGCTCGCCACACCTGTTTCACTGCGCCCGAAAAATGCCTTCAGGCGGTTGAATATAGACCCCTTGCATGGGGCCAGTCCAAGCGGGTCCGCCCACGTATGCGGGTTCTCAACGTACGCCACCGGATTCGGTGCCGGAGCCAACCCCAGCGGGTCCGGTGACGTATAGCGTGCCGTCTCCGGGTCGTAGTGACGGTGGAAGTTGTAATGGAGGCCCGTCTCCGGGTCGTAGTACTGGCCCGGGAAGCGCAGGGGTGTGTACGCGGTGCTGTCCGATGCCCACGCCGTCGTACCCCACAGGGTGGTGCGGGTGCGCCAGGCGATCGTGCCAGACTCGTCCACCAACTCGCTCGGCGTGCCGACCAGGTCGGTGACGATCGCGAAGAAGCGGCTGTCGATCTCGGCCTGGGGGGCGTCCGGCGCCGATATGCGTTCCGTCTGGGCGACGGGGCGGAGGCCGTCGTGGTCCCAGGTCAGGGTGACGGGGTTCGGGAGGGCGGGTGACGTCGTCGTCTGTTCGGTGAGGGTCGGGCCGTCCCAGGTGAAGTCGACCTGTTCCGTCACGGCGCCCGACGCGTCGAGGCACTGCTTCGCTATGCGGCGGCCCAGCGGGTCGTACAGGTACCGCCAGCGCGTGCCGTCCGGTGTGGTCACGGACCGCAGGCGGTCCTCCGCGTCCCACTCGTACCGCCAGGTGTCCGGCTTCCGGGACAGCCGGGTCTTCTGGCGGAGGACGACGCGTCCCTGCGCGTCGTGCTCGTAGCGGATGCCGCCCGCGCGGGCGATGCGCGTGCCCGTGTACGTGCGCGGGCCCTGGGCGTCCGTGCCCGGGTGGTCCGACGGCCAGGTGGCCTCCGTCTGGTTGCCGGCCTCGTCGTAGGCGTAACGTTCCTGCCAACCCGGGCAGTGACGGCCGTGACGCGGCCGACGGCGTCGAGCTCGAAGGAGCGGTCGTTGACGGCCGTCAGGTGACCGTCAGGACGGTATGTGTAGTCCCGGTGCTGGAGCTGCGTGGACTGCGCTCCCCCTGCCAGCGTCTGCGACGCCAGTCGGCCACTCGCGTCCCACGCGCGCGTCAGTGTGACACCATCGCCGAAGTGCCGGGCGATCTCGCGTCCCGCCGCGTCGTGTTCGATGTCGAAAGCATGTCCCGATGCCGTCAGCGACGTACGCCGTCCCGCCGCGTCGTACGTCCACGCGCTGACCGCCCCACAGGGGGTGACCCGCCGCGTCCGCCGTCCCAGGCCGTCGTACGCGAAGGTCAGCGTTCGACCATTCGTCGTCTCCGACTTGACCCGACCCAACCGGTCGCGGCTGTAGATCAGGGTCGCGTCCGGGTTCACCGCCTCCAGCAACCGCCCCGCCGCGTCGTACGCGTACGTGGTGACAGCGCCATCCACTTCTTTGGCCACCATGCGACCGAGAACATCGTGGTCGTAGGTGATGGTCTGCCCCAGCGCGTTCGTACGTGACACGAGCCGACCGGCAGCATCATGCGTGTAGTTCAGCGTCCGTCCGTCGAAGTCTGTCTCGGACACCAAGCGGCCGACGGAGTCGTATGTGTAGGACCACGTCAGACGCTGAGGATTGGTGACCTGCGTCAGTCGTAGTTCCGTGTCGTAGGCGAACTCATGCCGAATGCCGTCGGGACCGGTCTGCGCGCAGAGCAGATCGAAGTGCGTGTATTCGTACTTCGTCACCCCACCCAGGGCATCGGTGTACGCGACGCAGTTTCCTTCGCCGTCGTACGTCCACGATTGTTCCATGCCGTCCGGAGCGATACGGCCGACAAGGTGTCCCTCCACAGACCACTTCAGTCGAGTCACGGCACCGACCGGATCTATCACCGTCGATACCCGGCCAAACGCATCGCGCCGATAGCTGGTCACCCCACCTAGCGAATCCGTCAGCTCCATCACAAGCCCGGCACTGTTACAACGAAGGCGGGTGATGTTACCCAAGGCATCAGTGACCGAAGCGGGGTGACCGAGCTCGTCGTAAGCAAACCGGGTCACCGAGCCCGACGGATCAGTGATGGATGTACGGTTCCCATTCCGGTCGTACGTCTGGCGCCAAACGCTTCCATCCGGGTTCGTAACCGTCTCTGGAAGCCCCAGCGTCAGCTCGTACGAAGCCCGCATCACTCGCCCATCAGGACGGACTACAGCAGTGTTACGCCCGAACTCGTCATACCGGAATCGAGTAGTCCGCCCCAGGGCGTCGGTACGCGACAGAAGCTGGTTGTGTCTGCCCCAGGTGGACCGGGACGCCCCACCGTCGGGGGTGATCCTCGCTATGACACGCAAGGATTGGTCGATCACATAGCGGGTGCTGTGGCCCAACGAATCGGTGACCGTGGTGACAGGCAAGCCGCTCTCGCTATCGATCCCGTCATAATCGAAGTACGAGCGCAGATGCCCTTGGGCCCCGGACTGCTCTACGCAGCGGTGACGATCGTCGTAGACATAGCCGAAACGGCGGCCATTGCGGTCGGTCCAGGAGGTGATTCGGCCGTACTCGTCATAGGCAAAGCGAAGCGGCTGTCCTGAAGAATTGATGATCTCGGACAGTTGCCCTTCGGTGTATCCGTATCGGACCAGCTCCGCATCCGTGCCGGCAGGCCCCGCACCGATCAGATGCAGGGCGGTGATCCGCCTCCCATCGGTCGTGACGCGGATGTGATAGCCCGCGTCATGAACGATGTCGGTCGGGGTGCCATCCTCCGCGTGGACGAAGGTGATGCGACGGCCATTCCGATCAGTCAGCTCCTCAAGGAGGGCGAATCCACCGTCGTAGCGCCGGAAGCGCCGGACACAGCCGCTGCCGGGGTCGCTGATCGAGTAAGTTCCAGCTTCATCAACGGTCAGTGGCCACCGTTGGCTCCCCGTCGGCAAGGTCTCCACACCGGGCGCAGGGTGCGGGTAAGACAGCAGAACGCCGTCCTCGCGCACGAAGATGACTCCTTCGGAATCGATCTCCAGACGCTGGTCCGCGCTGCTTGCCCAGGCCGGGCCGAACCAGATGCCAGCCCGATAGGACGACTCGAAGTGGCGGGAGAATACGAGGGGCAGTGCGCCAGGAAGCATGACGTCCGTCTGCGGCAGGAGCATGCGCCCCGTCGCAACGTCAACCGGGTCCTTCTCACAGACCTTCTCCTGCGGAGCACGCTCGTAGTTCGGACCATCAGCGGCATGCTCGCGTGCCGGACCACGCTCAACCGACTTGGCGGCCTCGCCCGCCCGCGTGCCCCCGCCTTCCACCGCGCTCGCCCCCGCGCGGCCCGTCGCCCCCGCCGCGCTCCCCGCCCCCCGCTCCGCCGCCGCGATCGCCGTACGTTCGGCCGCGGCGGCGCCCGCGCTGCCGCCGCCTGTGGCGAAGGCCATGAGGACGTTGCCGCCGAGACGGCCGCTTGCCTCGGAGAAGTCCTTGCCCCAGCCCTCGCCGACGAGGGTGGCGGGCAGCCGCTCGGGGTGGGAGGCGAGGGAGAGCATGCCGGCGGCGGTGTTGGAGACGGTGCTCAGGTAGTCGGCGGGGTGGGTGACGTTGTAGATGTCGAGGGGGTTGAGACCGCGGGCGAACTTCACCCCGTCCGTACCGGCCCTAAGGACGCCGCCCTCGAAGTGCATGAGCTCCATCGCCCCGCCGTCCTTGAGGTCGAGGGCGTTGGCCTTCATGCGGTTGGTGAAGCTGGGCTTCTGCGGGGCGTGCGAGACGGCTGCGGTGATCTTCGCCTGGGCCTCGGCGGCGGCCGTGTTGCGCTGCTTGCGGGCCTCGGCGAGGAGGCGCTGGGCCTCCTCCATGTCCGCGTCGCCGGGGTTTCCGGGGTCGACGGGCTTGGGGCCGGGGTCCTGGAGGTTCTGGATCTTCGCGTTGTAGACGAGGACCTTGCCGTTGTAGTCGTCGACGGCCTTCTTGTTGGCCTGCTTGCCCTTCCTCCAGAGGCGGACGGCCTCCTTGGCCTGGTTCTGCGCCCAGGCGACGGTGTGGGCGTACGACTCGAGCGCGCCAGCCGCCGCCTCGAAGGCGTCGGCCGCCTCGGCCCACTTCTGCGGCTGCTCGACGAACTTCGTGGTGAACGCGTCGGCGCCCTGACCCTTCCAGTCGGTGGCACGGACCTGCTGGAGGGCGGAGTGAGTGGTGTTGAAGGAGGAGTGGAGATTGCGCAGGTGCTTCGCCGTGTCCTCGATCCGCTTGGGCTCGCCGTGGACGAGCTCCTTGGGGTCCTCGGTCTGGTCCAGCTGGTGCTCGCCGACCTCGGCGCCGAGGTCGGAGGCGATCGCCTCACCGGCGTGCTCGACCTTGCGGGCCGCGCCGTGCAGGCCGGCCTTGTCCAGGCCCTGGGCGGCGAGGTCGGTGCCCTTGTGGATGACCTTGCCGACCGCCCGCTCGCCCTGCTCCAGCTTCTTCTCGCCCCACTCGCCGAGGCTGTCGAACGCGTTCATCAGTAGACCTCAGCAGCCTCAGTAGTCCTCGATCTTGCTGACCGTCCGGACCGCCACGCCGAGCGGGCCCGGTCCGCCGGTCTTGGCGCTGTCCATGAGGTCCTTGCCGGTCTTCGACCAGGCGTCCTTGGCGCCCTCGCCGGCCTTGGCGAAGGAGCCGAGGCTGTAGTCGGCATCGCGGGTCTGGGTGAACGCGTTGTCGGACAGCACTTCACTGACCGACTTTTCCTTCACCTGATCCTCGGTCAGATGAGGATTTCCCATGGCTGCGTTGGCGACGATCTTGAAGGTGTCCGCCACGTAGCGGTCACGCTCGTGGTAGTAGCCGGCCGCGAGGCCGACGCGCTCGGCGAACTGGTCGGCGTCCTGGATGAGTGCACGTACGCCCCAGTCCCAGCGCTCACAGAAGTTCTTGAGGGAGGCGGTCAGGCCGCCGTGCCCGAGCTCCAACCCGGAGAGCGCGAGATCGTCGAAGCCCCGCCCCACGGAGGCCGCGCCCGCGCCGCCGATGCCCTTGAGTTCGCCGATCGCCGCGTTGATGCCCTTGGCGACGTTGCCGAGCGCCGCCTGGCTCGCCTGTATGCCGTCCCCGCCCCCACCGCTCACGGTGCTGCTGCCTCCTTCTCGACGGATTCGATGGAGAATCGATTCTTCGGCGCGTCCAGCGCCACATCATCCGGCACGATGCCACGCACCGGCGGGAACATGACGGGACGTTCGTCGGCGATGTCGAGGGCGACACCGGCGGGCGCGCCGACCGCCGGGACGACCACGTCGAGGAGACGCGCGCCGAGGATCGAGCGGTACTCCCACTCCTCGTCCTCGCCGATTCCGCGCGCCACGGCGAACCGCGCGAGCGCGGCCATGTCCGTGAAGCCGCAGATCCAGCGGATGCCGTGCATCTCCACGGACCAGAGTCCGCCCGCCTCGTCGAGCGGTACGAGCATGGCGGTGCGGCGGAACTCACCGAGGAGGGCGGCGGGGCGTACGGCCTCGTCGTACATCGCGGCGATTTCGTCGGCCAGCCGAGCGGAATCGGCGGGCTCGGCCCCGTGAGCGGGGAGTTGGGCGTGGGTCATCGGGCGGCCTCGGGGGGGAGGGGACGGTGTCGGAACGTGATGGGCCCAGCCTAGTCAGGCGTTGGTGTTCGACGAACGGCGATTGCCCGCGTGGCCGGGTGCCGGGTGCCGGGTGCTTCCAGCAGTGACCTCGAAAGGACTTGAGAGTCCGCCCGGCCCATAAGCCATAGAGGCCCCATTTCTGAGCCCTCCCCATCTCCCACGGAATGTAAGGTGCATGCCAGACTGCTGGCCCCGCGCCCGCTCGATGCGGAGCACCTGGAGGCGGCATACCGAGGGGGACACGTGAGTGCCGAGGATTCCACAGAACAGCGTCTGCAATTGGCCGGGACGAACGCTGGTGGGGTGGACAACGGACAGGGGAAACTGGCCAGCTCCGCAAGCGACAAGCAGCGTGCTGTGGCGTTCATGGAGCAGCATCTTCTCCCGGACACCCAGGCCGCCTGCCGCATGGGGGAAGGCGGCGCAGCGGTGCAGCCGCCCATGGCCGGCCCGGGGGCGCAGTCGAGTCTCCTGAAGCCGGACACCGGGTTGACGGGGCTATCCGCTTGGGCTGCACACAAAGGGATGTCCGAGGCACTGACCACCTGGCAGATGCAGGCGGGCTGGCTCATGAACCGGCTGAACCGCGAGCTGAACGCGGTGCGCAGCACAAACACTTTCCTCCAGAGCCAGGACAGCGCCATCGGCGCGCAAATCGGCTCGGCGAGCATTGCGCAGCGGCCGCCGCACAGCCGAATTGACGAGTGGTGACCGAGGAGCGACCATGCCACTGAGCTACCAGGACGTCATGACTGCCGACCTGTCGCCGCTGTTGAACGCATCCGAGTCGTGGCAGAAGATGGGCAAACGATTCGGCGAGCTGAAGGGCGATTACGAAAGAAACGTTCAGCGCGCGCTGGCGAACGGCAATTGGCAGGGGGCTTCCTTCACCGCGCACCAGAACAGTTCCATAGCCACGGCATCAGAATACGCCGCAGCCAGCACGGAGGCGCTGGCCGTTGCCGACATCCTGGCGCAGGCGCATACCGAGCTGGCCCGGCTGCAGAAGGCGGTGAAGGACCTGGTCGCCGAAGCCGAGGACAAGGACTACAAGGTCGACAGTGCCGGCAAGGCCACCTACGTCGGCTTCGACAAGCTCTCCGCCGCGGAGCAGGACACCCTTCGCCGTGACCCGGACTACCCAAAGCTGATGGCTCAGGCCCAACAGACGGCCCAGGCCTGGACAGACGGAATCGCCAAGGCGGTGCATGCCGTGGACGAGACCGACCAAAGCGTTCAGCGGGCGCTGACCCGCGCGACGATCGACCATTCGGCAGGCAGCAACGGCTTTGGCGGGTTCAACGCGCATGCCGAGGGCACCTTGGCGAAGGCGGGGGCGCCGGAGGTGTCCGCCACGAAAACCGATGGGTGGGAGATCACGACGACCGGGCCCAAGGCCGACTTCACCTCAACCGACAGCCCTTCATACGGCAAGGAGGGCAGGTTCAAGGCGTATGCCGACCTGGGCCACGTGACCGCAAAGAGATCGCTGACCGACGGATCGACGGATATTTCGGTGGTCGCCGATGCCTACGCGGGAGCGAGGTTCACAGGGAACTACGGCTTCAACAACAAGGGTGGTGGCGCCGCCACCGAGGTGTCCATAGGGGGACGGGCCATGGCCGAAGTGCGCGAAGACCACGGACCCATGGATTACTACACGCGTGCTGAGGGATTTGCCGGAGGTGAGGCCGGACTCACCGCCAAAGCGACCAAGGACGAGGTCAGTGTCGGCACAAAGAGGTTCGTCGGGGCGAAGGCCGGCATGGCCGGTGGCTTTGAAATCGCCGGCATCGGCATCGGCGGGACGGTCGAAGGATGGGCCGGCGAAGGCGCGGAAGGCAAGTGGGGCTATATGAGGGACCCGGGAACCGGCAAGTGGAAGATCGGCGCCAAGGGCGGCGCGGCCGAGTTCTTCGGTGGCGCAACGGGAGTCGAGATCACCGTCGATCCTGACAAGTTCACCAAAGCCGTCGGCCATGCGGCCAACGCGGTCGGTCATGCCGCGGGCTCCGTCAAGAACACCGTCCGAAGCTGGTTCTGACCCGCGTTTGGAAGAAGGGCCCGAGATAGCCATGACATTGCCGGTACCTATTGAATTCCTCCCGCCCGAAGGCTGGTTTCCGGCCGACCTCGAGAAGGCCGACGCCACAGATGTGGCTTTTGCTGTCGTACATCCGCAGCCCGATGCCGGCTTCGCCGCCAACATCACCGTCGATGGCGAGTACCGGCCGGACACGGCGACGCTGACCGAGCTCGCCGACAAGTCGGTGGAGCGTTTGCGGAATGTGGCCGATTCCGTGGTGGTGACCGACTGCCGCGAGATCGGATCCCCTGACGCACCCGCCCTGATCCAACGGCTGGTCTTCTCCGTCGGCTTTGGTGACGCACGCCGCGAGCTCGTTCAGTCCCAGGTATATCTGCCCATGCTGGACGTCGCGGACTCGCGCGAGTGGGCAGTGGTTCGTCTGGCCCTGACCGCCACCGCGGCCCAGCACGACACCGTTCTTGGAGACTTCCAGGACTTCGTGCGCACGGTGCGCCCGGGTACCGGGACGGGGATCTGACGATGGGCCGCCTTTGGGACAAATGGCTTGGTACCCAATATCCCGACAGCGATGCCGTACCACTTTCCGCAGCAGAGGTCCGGGATGCTCTGCTCGCCGCCAACAGCTCGGCGGTGCCGTACCACGTGCGCAAGGCCAACCCTTGGGAGAAGGCCGACCTGGTGGCGGAGTGGCGGATCCCGCCGCGTTCCTCCTTCGGTGAGCAGGTGGAGCAGAGGGTCAGGATTCGGATGCGCCTGAACCCTTCAGAGCACGAGGTGCGGATCCTCCAGGAACAGTGGACTTCCGCCAGGAGCCAGCTGTCCAGCTCGGACGGGTACAGCCGTGGGCGAGGACATACGGTTGAACGGCAATGGACGTATGAGCGAGGACCCGATGGCCGTCGGCGCCGAGTCGAGACGTATCGCCTGGATACACGGGACATGAGGAACGCGCTGCGAAAGGTCGTCCTCAGCGCGGGGTGGACTTGGCGCGGAGTGTTCAAACTATGACCGCCGCTCTGCGGCTGGCCTGTGAGAAGCCCGGCGTCTCACAGGCCAACCCTGGGCGGGTCGCCCTGCATCGTCCCGGTATCCGTGCGGGCATGGGGATCCAGCCCTAGGCCGAACCGAACCAGCCTGGCTCGGCCATAGATGCCGTCAGACACGCCTCAACTGGTGAGTGCCCGACGACGCCGGGCGACAAGGACAGCCACCGTGACTGCTGCCGCTATGGCACTACAGGCGCCGACCGCAATCAGATTGCGCTTGGACAGCAGGGCGCTGTCCGCCTTGTCGGCCTGACTGCTTGCGGGGGGCGCGGCGACATCGGGAGCAGGAGACTTGGCGGCTGCCAGCTCGGGGAGAGGGCTGACGTCGGCGGGGCCGGGGTCGCCGGGATTCTGCAGGGCGATCCGGGGGCGGACTACGCCGTAACCGATGGAGTCGCTGCGCTTCTCGCCGCTCTTGGGGCCGCCAGCGGTGTTGATCAGGACGCGGAGGACCTGGTTGGCGGTCCAGTCGGGGTGGGCGGACCAGAGGAGGGCGGCGGAGGCGGAGGCCAGGGCGGTGGCGTCGCTGGTGCCGTGGCTTCGACAGAGGCCGGTGCCGCCCTTGCAGGTTGCGACGATGTTGTCGCCGGGGGCGGCCAGGTCGACCTGGGGGCCGTGTTGTGACTCGGCGGTCGCCTTGATGTCCTGGTCTACGGCGGCTACGCCAACGACCCCTGGAAACGCTGCGGGGTATTCGACCAAGTTGCTCTTGTCACCGGTGTTACCGACTGCCGCGAAGACCAACTTTCCTTTAGATACAGCATGCTTGACGGCTTCGTCCACCGCGTCTCTCTTTTGCGGGCTGCCCATCGAGATGTTGATGATCTTAGCTTCGGAATCAGCCGCATACCGGATCGCCGAAGCCATTGAATCTGCCGTCAGAACCTTTGATGCGGGCACTTTGGCATTGGCAACCCTTAGCGGGAGGATCTTGGCTCCGGGCGCCAGGCCGAAAGCTCCTACCCCTCCATTACCCTTTCCGCTTCCTGCGATGAGGACGGCCATGCCCGTTCCATGCCCGTCGTAGTCCGAGTGAGCGTCCCCCTCCAAACCTGAGAAGTCCTCACCAGGAAGGACCTGCCCACGAAGGTCCGGAAGCTCTGCGTCGACTCCACTGTCGACCACAGCCACAGTCATGCCAGACCCTGTGCTCCTCTGCCACATTTCTTCAGCCCGCATTGC
This sequence comes from Streptomyces luteoverticillatus, assembly GCF_003970715.1. Taxonomy (NCBI): domain Bacteria; kingdom Bacillati; phylum Actinomycetota; class Actinomycetes; order Kitasatosporales; family Streptomycetaceae; genus Streptomyces; species Streptomyces luteoverticillatus. The sequence goes on from NZ_CP034587.1 coordinate 2,737,367, forward strand.
ATCCAAGTACCACTGCTGGGACCGAATCGTGTCTGCTTGAGCCAGTTGAGCGGGGAGAGCGAGAGTGAAGAGTGTGGCAACTGAGCAAACAGCAGCCTTCCGCCTACCAACCCTATTGCCTTCGATGCGACGCAAGGCCATCCCCTCTCTCGTCTCCTGCTGAAATCAGTCGATGACCGGCGGAACGACGCGCCGATTCACCTGCGTCCAGGTCCCCTCGTCTTCGACCAGGTAGTCAGGGCGCTGCCCCCCACGCCCACGTCGCGTCGTGGCGCCCCCCGCCGGAACGGGGCCAGGATGGGCGAAACCTTGCACGCTTCTTCCCGCAGACGAGCCACCTTCCGGCATCGACCGATTGCGGACCAAACCTGATCCGCCCGGGGTAAATTCCCTAGTGGCACCGGATCGTGGGACAGGTCCAGCCCCGACCACACCACCGGGCTCTGTGGCCAACCGCCGTCCCGCCGCCATGCCTGGGCCTCTGCCAGCCGACCCTGCCGGGACCCCAAAGGCAGGGGTAGCGCCCGTTGGAGCTTTCCCGGGGGTTGACCTTTGACCTTCCCCCCCGATGACTGTGCCGCGCTGCGCCTGACTCCCTGGCCCTTCCTGCCCGGGAACAGCAGCTCTCCCGCCGACAATCCCGGTATCAGAAGATCGGGGCGTTGCCAGTCCGGGTCGCGACATGCCCGGGCCTTGCCCAATAGGCGTGGCTGAGCGCATCGATGGAGATACACGACCGCCACCCGTCGGCCCCGTACCAGTTGTCACGTGGGGCAGAGCAACACCTGGCAGTGGTGGCACGCTGGCAACTGGCTGACTTCCAGTACGGCCGCCGAGATGATCTGTAGGCATCGACGGCGAGGCCGTGGGAAGCGGGGCAACGCTATTGACAACCGTGCCGGCATTCAGGCCCGGCCGAGCCGCACCACGATGCTCAGCGATGGCACTGATGTCTGTGGCATCATGGCTGCTCGCACGAAGCAGCGTCCCGCCATAACGACCCGCCTGACGGGATTCTTCGCCGACCGAGCTCGCTGTCTGGCCACCCCCTGTGTTGTAGGAGCCGTAACCCGACTGGCCGCTGCCCGGGTCTCCGATGTACTCCCGGCCATCATGCCCGTAATCAATTGGTCTCGGATTTCCCGGCATCGGCCGAAACGTAGGCCTCTCCCCCGTAGAAATCTGGTGCGCCGACCACGAATACGACTCCGCCAGCTTCCGCATAAGCCGGGCCGCCTCCGCGCGGTCCGCGTCCAGGCGCTGCTGGGCCGCGTAGGCCTGTGCCTGTGAGGGGCCGGAAGCGGTTGCCGACAGGGCTCCGCCCTGGTCCGGGGCCGCGACGGCGCCGACCTGTCCTGGGTAGTTGGCCCGAAAGGTGTCCAGGACGGTCTTCGGCTCCGTCGAGACCTCCGGCATCGCGGATTTCACGCCGGACAGGGTGGCGGCCGCGTCAATCATCCATGAGCCCGTGTTGTGGCTGAACTCGCCGAGTCGGAGCGCCGCGTTGGCCATGTCGGTGCCCCACTCGCGGAAGGAGTCGCCACCTTGGCCGGACCACTCGACCTTGGCCATGTGGCCCTTCAGGTCTTCGCCGATCTTCTTGATGGTGGCGGCCGCGACCTGGAGCTTGACGCCCAGGTTCTGGGTGCCCGAGGGGTCCGCCTGCTCGATCATCGCGCGGAGTTGTTCGTGCGACATCGACTCGAAGTTCGATGTCGTGAACAGGCCGCTGCTGGGCTTCCGGATCGCAGGCGTCGGGTTCGTCGGCGTCGTCATCAGATCTGCCCCTCGTTGCTGCCGCCCTGCGGGCGGGGGGACGGCGTCGGCCCCGGTGCCGCCGGCTTCGGGTTGGGGTCACGGCTCGGCTCGTACAGTTCCCTCGTCCTGGCCTGGATCGCCCACATGCGGTCGCGGAGGTCCGCGTCGACGTTCGCGTAGCCGACCTTGGCCGCGTGGACCGCCGTGCCCAGGGCCTCGATCTGGTCGCTCAGGAGCTGGGACAGCGCCTTGAGTTGCGCGTGGACCTCGTTGTACGCGCTGTAGAGCGACTCGACCTCCGCGAAGCCCACGCCCAGTTGCGCGGGCACCAAGTGGTTGTCCGCCATGCGGTGCGGGGATGCCTCCGTGCCCTGGAGGTAGGTCAATAGGGCGTCGACCCTGCCCTTGAAGGATTCGAGGGAATCCAGTTCCGCCCGCAATCCCGATGCCCCACTCACGGTCCCCGCCCCGCCCCTCATGCCAGTCCGCCAGTTGTCTTGTACGCAAGAGCCACAAGACTACTGACAGGCACCGACACTCACCTGAGTACGTCTACTCAGGCGTTCACCGCCGCCGTCTGCGGCCTGATCGGCAGGCGGTTGACCGGGCGACCCGTGGCCGCCCGTACTGCCCCCGCCACCGCCGCCGGGGACGTCACGACCGGCACCGCGCTGATCGCCTTCGCGCCGAAGGGGGCTACTACGTCGCGTTCCTCGACGAGTTTGACGATGTGGACTTCCGGGGCGTCCAAGGCCGTCGGGAGGGCGTACGACATCAGGTCGGGGCGGCGGACCTGGCCGGTGTTGGTGCGGAGGTTCTCCGTCAGCGCGGCGCCCACGCCCTGGATCACGCCGGCCTCGACGCGGGCCCTCGCCTGGGCCGGGTTGAGGACGCGGCCCACGTCCTGGGCGACGGCCAGTTCGACCACGCGCACCGAGCCCAGGTCGACGTCCACGTCCACCACGGCACGGACCGCGCAGAAGGCCATGCCGACGAAGGCGTCGCCCTGGCCGGAGGCGTCCAGGGGCTCCGTCGGGTGGGGGCGGCACTGGGCGGTGGCCCAGAGTTCCTTGCCGTCGAGGGCCTCGGCCACCGTCGTGCTCAGGACGCCGTCGTACGACGTGATCTTGCCGTCGGCGATGGTCAGCAGCTCCGTCGACATGCCGAACTGGTGGGCCAGGGGCTGCAGGAGCTGCGTACGGACCATTCTCGCCGCGCGCTCCACCGCGCCGCCCGAGACCCATGTGTGGCGGCCGTGCGCGGCCGGGCCGCACGGCGGCTGGTCGGTGTCGACCGGGGCGACGTGGACCTCCTCGATGCCCAGGACTTCCTGGACGATCTGCCGTGCCAGCGTGGTGAAGCCCTGGCCCGTCTCCACGGCGGCGCAGATGACCGTGGCCACCGAGCCCGAGACCTTCACCGTGGCCGTGGAGACCTCGTCGGCGCCCTCCGCGCCCAGCATGTGGACCATGCCCACGCCGTAGCCGACGCCCCGGCGCACCGCGCCCGGGTCGCCCGCGCCGTCGGGGCCGCCGGGGAGGAGCCAGTCGTCCTCGTTGTCGTCGGGGTCGTCCTTGGGAAGAGCAGGGAGCGGGTAGTCGCGGACGGCGCGCAGGAGTTCGGCGACGGGGGCCGGGCAGGTGACGGTCTGGCCGGTGGGCAGGACGTCGCCCGTGGCCATCACGTTGCGCATGCGCAGTTCCGCCGGGTCCAGGCCGAGCCGCTCCGCGAGCTTGTCCATCTGGCCCTCGTACGCGGCGCACACCTGCATGGCGCCCTCGCCGCGGACGTGGCCGGAGGGCGGGTTGTTGGTGCGGACGACCCAGCCCTCGACGAAGGCGTGCGGGACGACGTACGGGCCGCAGGCGAAGGCCACGGCCGCCGCCAGCGCGTCCGAGGACGAGTCGGCGTAGGCGCCGCCGTCCATCAGGATCTGCGCCTCGACCTTGACGAGCTTGCCCTCGGCGTCCGCGTGGTGGCGGTAGCGCAGCAGGGTGGGGTGGCGGTGCGGGTGGCTGAGGAAGGACTCCTCGCGCGTCGCCACCAGCTTGACCGGGTGGCCCGTGCGCAGGGCGAGCAGGCCCAGGGCGAGCTGGATCCCCGGGTCCTCGCGGTCGCCCATGGCGCCGGGGACTCCCGTGACGACGACCTTGACGCGGTCGTTCTCCAGGCCCAGGCAGGCGGCGACGAGGTCGCGGTCGGCGTGCGGGTCGGTGGAGGCGGTGTAGAGCTCGACGCCGCCGTCGGGGCGGGGCACGGCCAGGGCGGCCTCGGCGCCGATGGGCGCGGGGTCCTGACGGCCGATCCGGTACAGGCCCTCGACGACGACCTCGCCGACCGCCTCCGGGTCGCCGAAGCGCAGCGGGATGTGGCGGACCAGATTGCCGTCGGGGTGCAGCGGTTCCGCGGCGAACGCCTGCTCGGGGTCGGTGACCGGCTCGAGCGGCTCGTACTCCACCACGATGGCCGCGGCGGCGAGGCGGGCCGTGTCCGGGTGGTCGGCGGCGACGGCGGCGATCGGCTCGCCGTGGTGCCGCACGAGGTCGGAGGCGAAGACGGGCCGGTCGGCGACGCCCCGGCCGTACCTGTTCTCGCCCGGCACGTCGGCGTGGGTGACGACGGCCCGGACGCCCGGCATCGTCGCGGCCGCCGACGTGTCGATCGAGACGATGCGGGCGTGGGGGTGCGGCGAGCGCAGCACGGCGGCCCACAGCAGGCCCTCGGCCCACAGGTCCGCCGCGTAGGGGAAGGTGCCCTGGGCCTTGGCGGCCGCGTCGGTGGAGGGCAGGGAGACGCCGATGCCGAGGAGGGGCTCCTCGGGGGTGGCGGGCGGTACGAGGGTGGCGGTGGTGACGGATGCCGGGATGTCGCCCGCGCCCGTGCCGCCCGCCATTCCGCCCGTACCGGTCATCCCGCCCATTCCCGTCATGCCGTTGCCTTTCCAAAGCCACTGCCGGCGCCGCCGTCCCCGTACGGGCCGTCACCGTAGGGGCCGCCACCGCCGTAGGAGCCCGTGTCGTACGTTCCGTATGCCCCTTCGCCGTACGGCGCCTGGGCGTACGAACCGTCGCCGTACGAACCGTCGCCGTACGAGCCGTCGACGTACGGGCCGGGCTGCTGGTGCGGGATGCCCATCGTGTCCGGGCCCGCGTCCGAGGGCTGAAGGCCCTGGGCCTCTTCCTCGTGCGCCGCCGTTTCCTCTTCCATGGCGGCCGTCTCGGCGCGCTCGTCGACGACCTGGCGCACCGCTTCGAGCACCCCCCGGTACCCGGAGCAGCGGCAGAGGTTGCCGCAGATGGCCTGCCGGGTCTCCAGCTCGGTCGGGGCGTGGTTGCCCTCGAGCAGGTCGTGCACGGTCATCGCGAGACCGGGTACGCAGAAGCCGCACTGCACGGCACCGCACTCGGCGAGCGCCCGCTGGACGTCGGACGGCTGCCCGTGCGCCGCGAGGCCCTCGACCGTACGGACCTCCGAGCCCGCCGTCGTCGCCGCCGGTACGAGGCACGACGCGACCAGCCGGCCGTCCACCTGGACGGAGCACGCGCCGCACTCCCCCTGCGAGCAGCCGTCCTTGGCGCCCGCGAGGCCGAGTCGCTCGCGCAGGACGTAGAGCAGGGACTCGCCGATCCACGCGTCGGTCACGGGACGGTCGGTGCCGTTGACGCGCAGGACGTACGAGGCGCAGGGGTGCTCGTTGAGGAGGTAGGGCTGCGGGTCGGGGGTCGTGACGTCGGCAGGCGGGATGTCCGCAAGAGGGATGTCCGCAGGCGGGATGTCGGAGGCCAGGGGCTGGTCCTCCTGCTCCTGGGCTTCGGCCTGACCCTGGTCCTGGCCCGGGGCCTGGGCCTGGCCTTGGCCGTCGGTCGGGTCCGCTTCCTGTTCCGGCTGCGTCTCGGCCTCGACCTCGGCCCCGGCCTCGACCTCCGCATCAGCCTCGGCCTCGGCCGCCTCAGTCGCCTCACCGGGCACGGCGGGCTCGGCCGCGGCCGTCCACTCGTCGGTCGGATTATCGCCCGCACCGGTGACCGGGCGGTCCTCGGCGATGACGTCGGCGACACCCGTTCCGTACCCGGCGGACGCGTCCCGCGCGGCCGGTACGGTCCACTGCTGCTCGGCGGAACCGCGCAGCGCGTACTCCCCGGATTCCTCCACCGAGTCGTCCCCGGCGGCCGGGACCGACCACTGCCCCGAGGCCCCCGGCCCCGGGTGGTGCACCGGCTCCGGCCCGACGGGCTCGGCGATGCCGGAGGCGCCGGTGGCGTTCACGGCCTCGTCCGCCGCGAAGGACACCTGCCACTGCGCCGTGGCGTGCGGATCGGCGGCACCACCGTCGTCCGCACCCGGAACGTGCTGCTCCGGCACATGCTGCTCTGGAACGTGCTGGTCCGGCACGTGCTGGTCCGGCACATACCGGTGTTCGTACGCGTCCCAGTGCTGCTGCGCCGGCACCTGCGGCTCGTGCTGATGCGGGGCTGCCGGGTGCTGCGGCGCCTGCTGCTGCCAGGAGTCCACGACCGGGGGCGCGTAGCCCGTGCCGGGCGCCGCCAGGGGGCTCCATCCCGCGCCGGTCCCGGGGCCCGTCTGGGCCAGGAGCTCGGGCGGGAGCTGGACGAAGGTCGTGCCCTCGGCCTCCAGGCCCGCCCCCTGCGGGATCGGCTGCCAGCCGCCCGCGCCGGGCGCGGGGGCATGGGTGTGTCGCTGCTGGTCGTCACTCACGCGAGTGCCCTCCCCAGTGCTCGGCGGGCCAGGGTCGCCACCGTACGACGGAGATGCAGCACGGCCGGCGGCAGGGTACCGGGCTCGGCTCCCTCGTGAACGTTCAGCGCGTCCGGCTCGGGCACCGGATCGGGGATGCACGCGGCCGCGACGTAGTCGCCGAAGGCGGCGAGGGCGTCCGGCGCGAGCGTGCGGTCGCCGTCCCAGTCGACGATCGAGGACACCCAGCGTTCGGCGTCGAAGGGCCGCAGCGGCATCGGCGCCACCGCGCCCACCGCGCAGCGCACGCTGCGCCGCGCGGGGTCGAGGACGACGGCGACGGAGGCGATGGCGCGGCCGGGGCCCGTCCGGCCGGTCGCCTTGAGGAAGGTCTGGGGGGCGTGCAGCAGCGGTACGCGCACGTAGCCGATCAGCTCGCCGGGGCGCAGCATGTCGAGCCCGGCCAGCAGGCGGCCGATGGGGATCTCGCGGCGCGTGCCGCCGGGGCCGGCGATGACGAGCGAGGCTTCGAGGGCGGCGAGCACGGGCAGGGTGTCGCCGGTCGGCTGGGCGGAGGCGATGTTGCCGCCGAGGGTGCCGGCGTTGCGGATCTGGGGCGGTCCGGCGGCGCGGGCGGCGGCGGCGAGCGCCGGCATGAGGGCGGCGAAGTCGGGGCGGCCCATCCGGGCGTGGGTGAGGCCGGCGCCGAGCAGGGCGGCGCCGTCCTGGTACTGCCAGCCCTTGATCTCGCTGATGCGGCCGAGGCCGACGAGGCCCGCGGGGCGCAGCAGCCCGGAGTTGACGGCCGCCATGAGATCGGTGCCGCCGGCGACGGGCACGGCCGTGGGCATGGCGGCCAACGCCGCCACGGCCTCGTCCAGCGAGCCCGGCAACGTCACCGTGTGCGCCGCCTGCGGTGCGTGCGTGGTCAACCCAGGTGCCCCTTCCCGGTGGGCCCGACTGTTCCGTCAGGTCCTCGCCGTACGGTACGTGCTGTCGGCCCGGACGTGGAAACTTTGGCACATCTTCCGGTTCCGCTGTCGCGAGGGTCCGCAAGCCGTGGTCGCGCACCCGCCCAGGGAGAAAGTCCGGGTTGGGAGACTCTCACCACTGTGGGTGCTTTGCCAGCGTATTGCGGTGCTTGCTGACTCTTGTACGGCCCTTGTACGACTTACGGCAGTGTGTGGAGGACCACCGTGCCAGGGGCCGTCACACGGTTCGTCAGCTTCCGGCGCGGCTCACACGATCGGGGGCGCGCCCTCGATCGGGCGTCCGAGCACTCCGGGCCGGCGCTGCCAGGGGTGGGGGCCGCCGGGCGGCCGGTAGTCGACGCCGAGGGCGTCGAGCCGGGCGTAGTGGGCGGCCATCCGGCGTTCGAAGGCGGGGTGGTCGCGGGCGGCGGGGGCGGGCAGCGGGGACCACACGGTCTCGGCGAAGGCGGCCAGGCGGGGGAACGCCTGGTAGTCGAGGCGCCGCTGGTCCTCCATCACCTCCGTCCAGAGGTTGGCCTGGGCGCCGAGGATCCGGGCGGCCTCGGTCTCCGTGAGCTCCGCCGGCACCGGGTCGAAGCGGTAGACGTCCTCCAGGGTGCGGACGTAGCCGATGGGGACGGGCTCGTCGGCGCCGGGCGCCTGGCGGTGGTCGAGGTAGACCTGTTGTTCGGGGCACATCACGACGTCATGGCCCGCCCGGGCGGCGGCGATGCCGCCCGCGCAGCCGCGCCAGGACGAGACGGTGGCGCCTTCCGAAAGGCCCGCGAGGCCCGCGAGGCCCCCCTCCAGGATCTCGTCCCATCCGGCCATCCGCCGGCCGCGATCCGCGAGCCAGCGGTCGAAGTGCCGGATGAACCAGCTCTGGAGCTCGTCCTCGTCCGCCAGCCCCTCCGCCGCCATCCGGGCCCGCGCCGCCGGGGACGCCTTCCACTGGTCCTTGGGGCACTCGTCGCCGCCGATGTGGACGAAGGGGGAGGGGAAGACGTCGAGGACCTCGGTGAGCACGTTCTCGTAGAAGGCGAGAGTGTGGTCGGTGGGGGCGAGGACGTTCGGGCTGATCCCCCAGGTGTCCCAGACGGTGAGGGCCGCGGTGTCGACGACGTCGGTGTTGCCGAGTTCGGGGTAGGCGGCGATGGCGGCCTGCGAGTGGCCGGGCAGGTCGATCTCGGGGACGACGGTGATGTGCCGCTCGGCGGCGTACGCGACGATCTCGCGCAGGTCGTCCTGCGTGTAGTAGCCGCCGTGCGGGCGCTCGTCCCACAGCGGCGAGGCCCGGTGGCCGAGCTTGGTGCGGGCGCGCCAGGCGCCGGTCCGGGTCAGCTCCGGATAGCGGTGGACCTCCATGCGCCAGCCCTGGTCGTCCGTCAGGTGGAGGTGGAGGACGTTGAGCTTGTGGGCGGCGAGCAGGTCGAGGTAGCGGAGGACGCCGTCCTTGGGGAGGAAGTGCCGGGCGACGTCGAGGAGGACGCCGCGCCAGACGAAGCGGGGGGCGTCCTCGATGGCGACCATCGGGAGCTCCCACGCGGTCCCGGACCCGATCGGCGCCCGCCTGAAGGCCGCCGGGCCCAGCAGCTGACGGAGGGTCTGGGCGCCCCAGAAGACACCGACGGAGCCGCCCCCGTCGACGCGCACGGCGTGACCGTCCACCACGAGGCGGTAGCCCTCGGGGCCGAGCCGCCGCCCGAGCGCGGGGTCGACGGCGAGCACGATCCGATTGTCATCGTCGTCGCCAGGATCCAGCGGCAGTCCGGTCGCCGCGCCGACGGTCGCGCGCAGCCAGCGCGCCACGCCCTCGGTGCCGGGGCGCGCCTCGATACGGGTCTCCTCGTCGAGGACGTACCGCCCGGAGGGCGGCACCGCGCGGACGGACAACGGGGCCGGAATCAGATCGAGGCCGAGGTCGTGATCGAGATCGAAATCGTCCATGGTTCAGTTCAGTCCTTCACCGCTCCGCCGAGGCCCGAGACGAGCCCGCGCTGTACCAGTACGAAGAAGACGAGCACCGGAATCGTCATCACGGTCGACGCCGCCATGATGCCGCCCCAGTCGTTGCCCTCGTCCTTGAAGAAGACCAGCAGTGCCATCGGGAGCGTCGAGTTCTCGGTGGCGCTGATGATGAAGGACTTGGCGAGGAGGAAGTCGTTCCATGTCGAGATGAAGGAGAAGACGCTCGTCGCCACCAGTCCCGGGAAGACCAGCGGAAAGAGGATCCGCCACAGGAAACGGGCCCGGCTCGCCCCGTCGAGGTACGCCGCCTCCTCCAGCGACTCCGGCACCGCCCGGACGAAGCCGCGCAGCATCCAGATCGCGAAGGGGAGGGAGAACGCGATGTGCGGGAGGATCAGCGAGCCCAGCGTATTGAGCCCGACGCCGGGCACTCCGGTCACGTCGCCGAGGTCCCGCATCAGGAAGAAGAGCGGAATCGTCAGGGCCTCGACCGGCACCATCTGCGCGACGAGGAACATGACGAGCAGCGTCGTCCGGAAACGGAACCGGAATCGGGTGACGGCCACGGCCGCCAGAAAGGCGATCAGCGCGGAGGCGACGACCACGACGACGGCGACCAGCAGGCTGTTGCCCAGGTAGCGGCCGAAGTCCTGCTGTCCGAAGACCCGCCGGAAGGCGTCGAGGGTGGGGCGCGCGGTCCACGGCCGGGCCTCCTCCGACAGCACTTCGTCCTCCGGTTTGAAGGCCGAGAGCACCATCCAGTAGAGGGGAAAGGCCACCGCCGCCGCGCACAGCAGCGCGGCCGATTCCGCCAGGAGCCGACCTCGGGGGCCTCGGAGTCGTCGGGATCCTCGAAGCCGTCTCATATCTCCTCCCCTTGCCGTCTGAGCAGCCGCAGGTATCCGAGCGTCACCGCCAGCAGGATCAGCAGCATCACCACGCCGATCGCCGAGCCGAGGCCGTACTGCGAGGAGGCGAACGCCTTCTGATAGGCGTAGACGTTCAGCGTCAGATTCTGTCCGGCGATACCGCCGCCGTTCGTCATCACATAGATCTGCGTGAAGACCTTGAAATCCCAGATGACCGACTGGATCGTGACGACGACCAGGATCGGGCGCAGCATGGGCGCCATGACGTCCCGCCAGATCCGCCACTGCGAGGCCCCGTCCAGCGCCGCCGCCTCCAGTACCTCCCCGGGAATCGCCCGGATGCCCGCGTAGACGGTCACCATGACGAAGGGGAACGAGCACCAGACGACTTCCAGCAGGACGAGCGCGAAGGCGCTGTACCGGTCGTAGGTCCACGCGTAGCCGTCGAATCCGCTCAGCCCGAGCCAGGAGAGCGCCTTGTCGACCGGGCCGAAGTCGGGGTCGAAAAGGAAGACCCACACCGTGGAGCCGGTGATCGCGGGCGTGGCCCAGGCCCCCAGCGCGGCGAGCGTCAGCGCCAGTCGTGGCAGGGCCCGGATCCGCGTCAGCAGCACCGCCAGCGCGCAGCCGACGGCGAGGGTGGCGACGACGCAGGCCGCCGCGAAGACGACGGTCGTCAGCAGGACCTGGCGGAACCGGTCGTCGGCGAAGAGCGCGCGGTAGTTGCCCAGGCCCTGGAAACTCGTTGGCTCTCCCCCGCTGACCTGGGCCTGGGTGTATTCGAGGAAGGAGATCAGGCCCAGCTCGTAGACGGGGTAGACGAGGAGTCCGCCGAGGACGACGAGCGCCGGGGCGAGGTAGAGCCAGGGTGCTCCACCCTTCCCTCCCATCACTCGGGCCCTCATGATCCGGGCCCTCATGACCGGAGTCCGTTCTTCCGGAAGGCGGCGTTCATCTTCCGTGCCGCCCCGGCCGTCGCCGCGTCCACGTCCTCGCGTCCGCTCACGACCTCCTGGAGCAGGGTCGGCAGCACCTGCCCGGCGTCGATGGCGGCCCACGCCGGCGTCACCGGCACGCTCCGCGCGCCCGCCGCCAGCGTCCGGACGAACGGCTCCACGAAGGGCCGTTTCCGCGCCGCCTCGGCCCGGACGTCGGTGAAGGCCGGCAGGAAGCCCATGGCGTCGAAGAGCCGGGCCTGGGTGCGCTTGCCGGCCAGGGTCTTCAGCAGGTCCACGGCGAGGGTGCGATGGGTGCTGCTTCTGAGCACCCCGAGGTTGTTCCCGCCCGCGAAGGCGGGGGCGATCCGCCCCTCCCGGGTCCCGGGCAGCGGTACGACCGCGTACGCGCCCTTGACCTTGCCGTTCTCCATGGCCTGATGGCTGAAGTCACCGGCGATGGCCATGGCAGCCTTGCCGGACGCGAAGGCCTGGACGGTGTCGTTGCCGGTCATCCGGGCGCACCGGCTCGCGGGGCAGTTGTGGTCGCCGAACAGGCTCGTGTAGGCCGTGATGCCCCGCCGGGCGGCGGGGTCGTCGACGGTGGCCTCGTACGACCGGCCCTTCCGCTCGGCGACGTCCCCGCCGTGCGCCCAGACGAAGGGCAGCGCGGCGTAGGTGTACGCGCCGCCCACCGCGAGCCCGTACAGCCCGGGGCGGGCCGCGTGGACGCGGCGGGCGGTCGCGGCCAGTTCGTCCAGGGTCGCCGGTGGCCGCAGGCCCAGCTCCCGGAAGACGTCGGTGCGGTAGTACAGGGCCCGGACGCCCACGAGGAGCGGCGCGCCGTAGAGCTTGCCGTCCACGGTCACGGACCGCTTCGCGGCCGGGTCGAGGGCGCGGGCGTCGTCCCAGGCCGCCAGGTCGGCGGTGAGATCGGCCAGCCCGCCGTCCCGGACGTACCCGGCCGTGTCGGTGTTGCCGTACTCGACGACGTCGGGGGCGCTCCGCGGGTCGTTGAACGCGGCCTTGATCCGCTGGGCCCGGGTCTCGACGGGGATGTAGGTGACCTCGGCCCGCACCCCGCGATGGGTCTTCTCGAAGGCGGCGACGGCCTCGTCGACGACCGCCGCCTTGGGCGCGTTGTCGACCTCGCGGAAGAGCCAGACCCGCAGGGTGCCGGTCGCGCGGTCCCCGCCCGGGCCGCCGGCCGGCGTGCGCGGCGCGCAGGCGCCGACGGCGCAGAGCACCGCCCCCGCCACAACCAGGACGAGCGTTCGCCACGCCATGAGGCCCCCCGGAGCGTTGCAACATACGCAATGGACGTTTCGCAGCGCACAACTGAGAGGAGGCTAAGCGGGGCGACGGCGCCCCGACAAGAGCACATCCGATAAGAACAAAACGGCTCCCAGGGCGCGATCACGCGCCCTGGGAGCCGTCGGCGAACCCGAGGGGAGAAGCGGGAGGGGGCTTACTTCTTGTCGCCGCCCTTGCCGCCCTTGTCGTCCCCGCCGGCGCCCATGCCGTCGAAGATCTCCTTGCACATCGGACAGACCGGGTACTTCTTGGGGTCGCGCCCGGGCACCCAGACCTTGCCGCACAGGGCGACGACGGGGGAGCCGGAGAGCGCGCTCTCCATGATCTTGTCCTTCTGGACGTAATGGGCGTAGCGCTCGTGGTCGCCGTCGCCGTGCGACACCTGCGGCGTCGGCTCTACGAGGGTGCCGGTACCTGCCCCGCGCTCGGGCTCAAGAGTGCTCATGGTCTCCAAGAGTACTGGGGACGGCGCGGGTCAGTTGAGGCTCGGGTCGTCCGGATAGGTGGCGACCATCGCCAGCTCGCTGCGCTGACGCCGCAGGACGGCCCGCCACAGCCGCGCCGGGTCCGGGGACGACACGTCGCCGGGCTCCGACTCCACCACGTACCAGGCGCCCTCGGCCAGCTCCTTCTCCAGCTGCCCCGGACCCCAGCCGGAGTACCCGGCGAAGATCCGCAGCGAGCCCAGGACCCTGGCCATCAGCTCGGGCGGGGCCTCCAGGTCGACCAGGCCGATCGCCCCGTGCACCCTGCGCCAGCCGACGGGGTCGCCCATGGCGGACGACGGCAGCAGGCCCGCACCGGCGCTCTCGCCGGCCGACGACGGCCCTTCGTGCTCCCGGGCCTCGCCCGGCACCACCGCCACGCCCAGTGCCGAGTCCAGCGAGACCGGGCCGCCCTGGAAGACCACCCCGGGCTCCCCGGCCAGCGCGGCCCAGGGCTCGAGGACGTCGCCGACGCCGACCGGGGTCGGGCGGTTCAGGACCACACCGAGGGAGCCGTCCTCGTCGTGGTCGAGCAGCAGCACCACCGCGCGGTCGAAGTTGGGGTCGGACAGCGCGGGCGTCGCGACAAGCAGTCGCCCTGTGAGCGAGGACACCTCGGTCATGGGCACATGATCCCCCATTTCGCCCCTTCGGGGGGAGTGGACGACTGCCCCCGCCCGGGGCGGGTAGGGGGCGTACGAGAGCAGCGCCCGCGCAAGTGACCGAAAGCGACCTCACGGCCACGGAAAGCGCCGGAAAGGCCGCCCGGGCCGTGAGCGCGGGCCCGTCGGGCGGTCCGGGGACGCCCCGGCGATAACCGGTAGCGACCGTTCCATAAACACAGAGTGTTGTGACAAACCCATGACGTGCTTTCCGGCCCTCCAGGGCGCCAGAAGGGCCCCCGGGTCGCATTACCCTTTCTTCTTGCCCCCTGCCCAACTCCAGGAACGCGAGATCCATGACCGGCCCTGACGATGTCCTGCTTGTCCACGGCGGCACCCCGCTCGAGGGAGAGATCCGCGTCCGCGGCGCGAAGAATCTCGTGCCGAAGGCCATGGTCGCCGCCCTGCTCGGGCACGGTCCCAGCCGGCTGCGCAACGTGCCCGACATCCGTGACGTCCGCGTCGTGCGCGGTCTGCTCCAGCTGCACGGTGTGACCGTCCGCCCCGGCGACGAGCCCGGCGAGCTGGTTCTCGACCCGACGTACGTGGAGAGCGCCAACGTCGCGGACATCGACGCCCACGCGGGCTCCTCGCGCATCCCGATCCTGCTCTGCGGCCCGCTGCTGCACCGCCTCGGCCACGCCTTCATCCCGGGCCTGGGCGGCTGCGACATCGGCGGCCGGCCGATCGACTTCCACTTCGAGGTGCTGCGCCAGTTCGGCGCGACGATCGAGAAGCGCGAGGGCGGCCAGTACCTGGAGGCCCCGCAGCGACTGCGCGGCTGCAAGATCCGCCTGCCCTACCCCTCGGTCGGCGCGACCGAGCAGGTGCTGCTGACCGCCGTCCTGGCGGAGGGCGTCACGGAGCTGTCCAACGCGGCCGTGGAGCCGGAGATCGAGGACCTCATCTGCGTGCTGCAGAAGATGGGCGCGATCATCGCCATGGACACGGACCGGACGATCCGGATCACCGGTGTCGACAAGCTCGGCGGCTACAACCACCGCGCCCTGTCCGACCGCCTGGAGGCGGCCTCCTGGGCGTCGGCCGCGCTGGCCACGAAGGGCAACATCTACGTCCGCGGCGCCCAGCAGCGGTCGATGATGACCTTCCTCAACACCTACCGCAAGGTCGGCGGCGCCTTCGAGATCGACGACGAGGGCATCCGCTTCTGGCACCCGGGCGGCTCGCTCAACGCCATAGCGCTGGAGACGGACGTCCACCCCGGCTTCCAGACGGACTGGCAGCAGCCGCTGGTCGTGGCCCTGACGCAGGCGAGCGGTCTGTCGATCGTCCACGAGACGGTCTACGAGTCCCGCCTGGGCTTCACCTCCGCGCTCAACCAGATGGGCGCGCACATCCAGCTCTACCGCGAGTGCCTGGGCGGCTCCGCCTGCCGCTTCGGTCAGCGCAACTTCCTCCACTCGGCCGTCGTCTCCGGCCCGACGAAGCTCCAGGGCGCGGACATGGTCGTCCCCGACCTGCGCGGCGGCTTCTCGTACCTGATCGCGGCGCTGGCCGCGGAGGGCACGTCCCGGGTGCACGGCATCGACCTGATCAACCGCGGCTACGAGAACTTCATGCAGAAGCTGCGGGATCTCGGCGCGAACGTCGAGCTGCCGGGCGGCTCCGACGCCTGACGGTGAGGGGGCTCCGCCCCCTCGAACCCCCGGAGGGGGCTGACGTACGTCAGCCCCCTCCGGCGTTTCACGGCAGGATTCCGCTGCCGGGCCGTCAGGGCGCCGAACGGCCCCGGGGTGGGGCCCGGGCACCCTGACGAGGCGTTAGGGGCTTTACGGGCCGCGCAAAGGCCGTTTACGCGGCAACGCGGCGGGGCATGCTCCCCTGATACGCCAAAAGGGCGGCCACCCCGCGGGGTGGCCGCCCTTCGAGCTGAAGGCTTACTTGCCCTTCGCGGCTTCCTTGAGCTTGGAGCCCGCGGAGACCTTCACGCTGTAACCGGCAGCGATCTGGATCGGCTCGCCCGTCTGCGGGTTGCGCGCGGTCCGAGCGGCACGGTGGGTGCGCTCGAAGGTCAGGAAGCCGGGGATGGTGACCTTCTCGTCGCCCTTGGCGACGATCTCGCCGACGGTCTCGGCGAGCGCGGCCAGAACGGCGTCGGCGTCCTTGCGGGTCACCTCGGCGCGGTCGGCCAGAGCGGCCACCAGCTCACTGCGGTTCATGTTGTACTCCCGTGTTCTTCTTGCCAATGAGGCGTGAGATCGAAGCCGATGCTGCCAGGGCCCTCGGACAGTCCCCGGACCCGGGTCCGTATGCCAGACCCTCGCGCCCGGTTACGCATCCTGCCCCCACCAGTGGCGGGAAAGCCAATCCGGCACCCTGGAGAGTCACACGGAAAGCGCCACGGCCAGCTGCCACAGCCTCGGATGTGGCCGCATTTCTGCGGCCGGATGTCTGCCCGACACCTTATGGGGGGCCCAGCGGCGTCGCGCCACTCGACGCGCCGTGCGTCAGGCCGTCGTGGTGCCTGTCACAGCGGCCCCGGCGGCCTTCGCGGCCTCCCGGACGGCACCCGCGACGGCCCCGGCGACCTTGTCGTTGAAGACGCTGGGGATGATGTAGTTGGCGTTGAGTTCGTCCTCGGCGACGACGTCGGCGAGGGCGCGGGCGGCGGCGAGCATCATGTCGGTGTTGACGGTGCGGGACTGGGCGTCGAGCAGGCCGCGGAAGACGCCGGGGAAGACCAGCACGTTGTTGATCTGGTTCGGGAAGTCCGAGCGGCCGGTGGCCACCACCGCGGCGGTCTTGCGGGCGATGCCGGGGTCGACCTCGGGGTCGGGGTTGGCCAGCGCGAAGACGATCGAGTCCGGGGCCATCGCGGCGACGTCCTCGCCGTCCAGGACGTTGGGGGCGGAGACGCCGATGAAGACGTCCGCGCCGCGCACGGCCTCCTTCAGCGTCCCGGTCACGCCCTCGGGGTTGGTGTTGTCCGCGATCCAGCGCAGCGCCGAGTCCGGGCTCGCGGAGACGAGGTCGGGGCGGCCGGTGTGGACGACGCCGTGGATGTCGGCGACCACCGCGTGCCGCACCCCGGCGGCGATGAGGAGCTTGAGGATGGCGGTGCCGGCCGCGCCCGCACCCGACATGACGACGCGGACGTCGCCTACGTTCTTGCCGACGACGCGCAGGGCGTTGGTCAGGGCGGCGAGGACGACGATGGCGGTGCCGTGCTGGTCGTCGTGGAAGACGGGGATGTCGAGGGCTTCGCGCAGGCGGGCTTCGATCTCGAAGCAGCGGGGGCGGAGATGTCCTCGAGGTTGATGCCGGCGAAGCCGGGGGCGATGGCCTTGACGATCTCGACGATGGCGTCGGAGTCCTGGGTGTCCAGGCAGATCGGCCAGGCGTCGATGCCGGCGAAGCGCTTGAAGAGGGCGGCCTTGCCCTCCATGACCGGGAGGGCGGCCTTGGGGCCGATGTTGCCCAGGCCGAGGACGGCGGAGCCGTCGGTGACGACGGCGACGCTGTTGCGCTTGATGGTCAGGCGGCGGGCGTCCTCGGGGTTCTCGGCGATGGCCATGCAGACGCGGGCGACGCCGGGGGTGTAGACCATGGAGAGGTCGTCGCGGTTGCGGATGGGGTGCTTGGAGGCCATCTCGATCTTGCCGCCGAGGTGCATCAGGAACGTGCGGTCGGAGACCTTGCCCAGGGTCACGCCCTCGATGCCGCGGAGCTTTTCGACGATCTCGTCGGCGTGCTCGGTCGAGGTGGTGGCCATGGTGACGTCGATGCGCAGCTTCTCGTGGCCGGAAGCGGTCACGTCCAGGCCGGTCACGGACCCGCCGGAGGACTCCACGGCCGTGGTCAGCTCACTGACCGCGGTCCCCGACGCGGGAACCTCCAGCCGGACCGTCATCGAGTACGAGACGCTGGGCGCCGTTGCCATGGCCGCTTTCCCCTGCTTTCGCTGTTCTTCGCTTGTTTGGATCGCTTCGGCGTGGTTCACGTCACGAAGACGCGACATGTCCCGTGGAGGACGAGACGTTCGATCGTCCCACCTACCGGTGAGTAGGGGGTAACCCGGCCCTCATTCCGGAAGAAAGCTTCCGGAATCTTGGGAAACTTGGGAAGACAAAAACCGGCGGGCGCCCTTCCGCATAGGAAGAACGCCCGCCGGTACGTGTTGAGCGACACCGACCCGCCATGCTCGCCTCGCGGCAAGTGGTCGCTCGTAGCGACGAAGGTTGGGCCCGGGGGCTTGGATCGAGCCGGTGTCGTAACCAGGCTAACAAACAGTCCGCGGAACTGATTCCGTGCGGAGCGTTCCGCCGGCGGATCGGGCCGTACGGGCGGCCGGAACAGGCCGTTCGGCCGCACCGGTCCGGCCATCCGGCCCACGCCGGCGGGCCCGTAGCGGCCCCTTTCGGCCCGTTCAGTCGCGCCCGTTTCAGTCGCGCCCGTTTCAGTCGCGCAGCAGGTCGGGCACCCCGAGCTCGTCCGGGTCGTCCCGCTCCCCCGAGATCACCGTCAGCCGCTGCGTGGCCCGGGTGAGCGCCACGTAGAGCACCCGCAGACCGGCCGGTGACTCGTCGGCGATCCCGGCCGGGGTGACCACGATCGTCGCGTCGTACTCCAGGCCCTTGGCCTCCAGGCTGCCCAGCACCACCACGCGGTCGCCCAGCCCGGCCACCCATTCCCGGGCCTCGACGCGACGGCCCATGGGGACGACCACGCCGACCGTGCCGTCCACGTCCGCCAGCAGGTGCTCCGCCTCCGCGCGCACGGACGCGGCGAGGTCCGCGCCGGCGACCACGAAGCGCGGCTCGATGCCGGTGGAGCGCACGGCCGAGGGGGACTCCATCCCCGGCATGGCCAGCGCCAGCACCTTCGCCGCCAGCTCGGCGATCTCCGCCGGGTTGCGGTAGTTGACCGTGAGCCGGAAGCGGCGGCGCGGGCGGGTGCCCAGCGCCTCGTCCCGGGCGGCGCCGGCCTCGTCGGGGTCGGACCAGGAGGACTGGGCCGCGTCGCCGACGATCGTCCAGGTGGCGTGGCGGCCGCGACGGCCCACCATCCGCCACTGCATGGGCGTGAGGTCCTGCGCCTCGTCGACGATGACGTGCGCGTAGTCGCGGCGCTCCCGCTCCAGCCGCTCGGCGCGCTCGCGACGGGACTCGGTGCGCTGGGGCATCAGCTCCTCCAGCCCGGTGAGCTGATCGAGCGGGTCGGCCTCGCGGGGCTTCTTGGGGCGGGCCGGGACACCGAGCAGCGTCTCCAGCTCGTCCAGCAGCGCCACGTCGTGCACCGACAGCGGGCCCTTGCCGGCCGCGTCGAGCCGGCGCAGCGAGCGGGCCAGCTTGCGGATCTCGCGGGGGTTGAGGTCCCGGCGGGCCCAGCGGTTCAGCCGCTTCTCGTCGGCGAGGCAGCCCAGCACCCGGCGCGGGGTGAGCTCGGGCCACCAGGCGTCGAGGAACTCGATGAAGTAGTCCTCGGTGGTGATGTCCTCGTCGAAGGCCGACCGGGCCTCGGCGGCGAGCTCGGGGTCGGTGTAGCGGCGGGGGCCGCCGGACTTCGACCACAGGGCGTCCAGGATCAGCCGGCGGGCGCGGGGGCGCAGCAGGTTGATCGGGGCGGTGCCGCCGAGGGCCGTGTTGCGGACGCGCCGCAGCTCGTCGGCCCCCAGCTCGATCCGGGCGCCGAAGGCGACGACGCGCAGCCGCTCGGGCACGGCCGCGCCGGAGGCGGGGACGTCCAGGGCGCCCCGGACCGCCTTGCGCAGCACCTTGACCATCCGGGAGGAGCCCTTGACGCGGGCGACGTCCGGCTCGTCGTAGACCTCGGCCTCGGCGCCGTCGACGAGGTTGCCGACCGCGCGGATGGCGACCTGGCCCTCCTCGCCGAGCGAGGGCAGCACGCCCTCGGTGTAGGCGACGAGCAGCGGGGTCGGCGAGACGACGAGGATGCCGCCCGCGTAGCGCCGGCGGTCCTGGTAGAGGAGGTAGGCGGCGCGGTGGAGGGCGACGGCGGTCTTGCCGGTGCCGGGGCCGCCCTCGACCTCGGTGACCGAGGCGGCGGGGGCGCGGATGACCAGGTCCTGCTCGGCCTGGATGGAGGCGACGATGTCGCGCATCGTGTGGCTGCGGGCCTGGCCGAGCGCGGCCATCAGGGCGCCGTCGCCGACCACCGGCAGGGCGTCCCCGTCGAGGGTGGCGCGCAGCTCGGGGCGGAGCAGGTCGTCCTCGACGCCGAGGACCCGGCGGCCCTTGGAGCGGATGACCCGGCGGCGGACGACCCGGCCGGGGGCGACCGGGGTGGACCGGTAGAAGGGCGCGGCGGCGGGCGCCCGCCAGTCGATGACGAGCGGCGAGTAGTCCGCGTCGAGCACGCCGATGCGGCCGATGTGGAGCGTCTCGGCGATCTCGGCCTCGTCACCGCGCACGGCGTCGTCGGCGGGCTCGACGGAGGTGTAGGCGCCGTCGGGGCCCTTCTTGCCGTCCTTGCCGAGGAGGAGGTCGATCCGGCCGAAGAGGAAGTCCTCGAACTCGTTGTTCAGCCGGTTGAGGTGCACACCGGCGCGGAACACCTGGGCGTCGCGCTCGGCGAGCGCTCCGGGGGTGCCGACCTGGCCGCGTTTGGCCGCGTCGTCCATGAGGAACTCCGCCTCGTGGATCTTCTCCTCGAGGCGTCGGTACACCCGGTCGAGATGGTGCTGTTCGGCACCGATCTCACGGTCCCGGATCCCTTCGGACTCCGTCGCCGTTTCTGTCGCCACGTGCGCGTGTGTGGCGTTCTGCGCGGCCACCCAGGCCCCCTTCTGCTGTGCGTAGGGCAGCCGTCAACCGTACGCGAACAGGGGTAGTGAGCGCACCTGTCAGGACATGAGGGGTTTGCCACGAGTGTCGGCTGTTGACGGATCACATATTGACGGTCACGAGGTGCTTTCCGTCGAGGGTGCGGACCTCGAAGCGGACGATGTCCTTCTCGTTGAACGCGACGCCGCCGTGGGTGTAGAGGGGCTCCGTGGCCGTCGGGTACCCGGAGGGGCTCCCGGTCTTGTTGTCGCCCTTGTCGATGCCGTAGCCGGATTCGGGGACGGCCCAGGTGGTGGCGACCTGCTCCTGGCCGTTCTTGGCGACGGCGACGAGATCGCAGGTCAGGGGCCCTTTGACATTGCCGAGCTTGAGCGCGACGTGGGTGCCCCAGGCCTTGTCCTGGAGGGACACGGTGGCGTTGGCCTTGGTGACGGGGTCGGTGACTCCGCCGTACTTCTCGCCCTCGTCGTACATCTCCTTGGCGGCGCTCACCCCGGTGTGGCCGTGCCCGGTGTCCTGCCCGGTGAGGGCGGCGCCGGCGAACGGCCCGGCGACGATCAGGGCGACGGCGGCGGCGACCAGCCACAACCGGCGGGTGCGCCGCGCCCTGCGGGTGACGGTGACATCGTCGAGCAGCCGGTCCAGCAGCTGGGGGCGGGGCTCGGGCGCGAGGGCCGCCGGGTCGGGCGTCGCCTCCTTGAGCTCGGCGAGGAGCGGGATGGTGAGGCCCATGAGCGTCTCCAGTTCGGCGGCGCAGCGGGGACAGCCGGCGAGGTGCTCCTCGAAACGGGCGGTGCCCGCCTCGTCCAGCACGCCGAGCGCGTAGGCACCGACGGCGGTGTGCTCGTCGTCGCGGTGCGGGTGCTCATGGTGCGGTGCCGGCCGGTTCATGCCGTCACTCCTCGTTCCTCGAGCGAGAGCCTCATGGAGCGCAGCGCGTAGAACACCCGGGACCGTACGGTCCCGGCGGGTACACCCAGCACTTCCGCCGCCTCGCTCACGGTACGTCCTTTGAAATAGGTCTCGATCAGGGCCTCTCTATGGGCTTCGGAAAGGTCGCCCAGCGCGTCGGAGATCGTCATCAGGCGCAGTGCCCGGTCGATCTCGTCGGCGGCGGGCAGCAGCTCCAGTGGCCCCGGGTCGACCTCGGGGGGCCGGGCCTGCCGGCTGCGGTGGTTGTCGATGACGATGCGCCGGGCGACGGTGATCAGCCAGGGCCGTACGGAGCCGGTGGCGCCGCGCAGCCGGTCGGCGTTGCGCCAGGCGCGCAGCAGCGTCTCCTGGACGACGTCCTCCGCCCGCTGGCGGTCGCCCGCCACGAGCCGGAGGACGAAGGCCAGCAGGGGACCCGCGTGCTCCTCGTAGAGCGACCGCATCAGGTCCTCGTCCGGACTGGTCCTGTCAGCCACGACGGCATCCTTGCGCAAGGCTTCCCCCTTGGTCGAGAGCGCGGGGCCGGGGTGTCGCCGCCGGGCCGTGGCCGTGCCATGGCCCTTCAACCAGGAGTACGGAGGGCGGCGGCCCTCCGTTCACCGCCTGGGGGTGGCGTCAGGCCTTGTCGCCCACCGGGAGGGGTTCGCTGGCGCGGCGGCGGTGCCGGGCCACGCGCTCGCGGTTTCCGCAGACCTCGCTGGAGCACCAGCGCCTGCGGCGGCCGCGGGAGGTGTCGAGATAGATCAGGGGGCAGTTCTCGCCCTCGCAGCGGCGCAGCTGCCCCCGGGCGACGGGGTCGGTGAGGAGGTCGACGGCGTCGCGGGCGACCTGCCCGAGGAGCGCGCCGCAGTCCGGGGCGCCGGCGAGGCGCCGGACGAGCCGCCCGTCGGCGCCCCGGGCGGCCACGGGGGCGGGCGGGGCGGTGACGGCGAGGGCGTTCACCCGCTCCAGGTCGGGCCCGGCGACCCGGCCGTCCCCGTCGAGCTCGGCGTGCACGACGCGCGCGAGCAGCTCCCGGGCGGCCTGGAAGCGCGCGAGCCACGCGCCGTCCACGGCGTCGAGCGGCGTGCCCGGCGGGACGACCCCGGCCCCGGCCAGCCACGCCCGTAAGCGCCGGGCGCCGTCGAGCCGGTCCGGTGGCTCGGCGGTGGCCAGCAGGTCCAGGCAGAGCCGCCCGCAGTCGAACCTCAGACCATTCGTGGCCGCCGCGGCCGGTGCCATGCGTCACCTTTTCCGTATGAGTGTTCCCCGGGATCCCCGCCGTTACAGGGTGCCCGGTGGGGCGGACGGCGGGAAGGGGCGGATCACGGGTTTCCGCCAGGCCCCCCGGGTGTCCGGACGCCGCCTGAGCGCCCGTCAGGGGTCGGCCGTCCAGGGGAGACGTGGCACGCCTGTTGACGGAGTGCCACGGACACGGATGTACGAACTGCTCCCCCTTCTTTTACGGGGCAGTCGACCGACGTTCACCACACGACGATCCGCAGCGCGGGACAAGGGCCGCCGCCTCTCGCCGAGAAGGCCCTGGTGCCTCGGGAGCGCTTGATCACCCGTATCGCGCATCGGCCGGCGAGGGCGCCGGGCCGCGCGCCCATGAATCCAAAAGTCGCCCTGACCAGGGATAGTGCCGAATCGGCCGCACAAAATAGGCGACAGAAGTGCATCAGAGCGAAGATCGACCTTGCGGGAAGGGCCGAGGCAATCAGCCGACCGGAGGACAGATGGCGCCCACTGAGCCAGCTGGCCGCATGCCATGATCGGCTTGGTGATCAGCGTTGAATTCGCTGGTCAGCGCCATCTGTCGGTTTGAACTGCCGAAGCGCCAGGGGCCGACAAGCACCACCCAAACTGCTAGCTTGCAGATTAGGGCGTCCCACGGTGCCCTGATGTGCGGGAAGGACCAGCAATCGTGGTTACTCCGGGTGCCGTAGTACAGCGGCAACAGCTACGCACGGAGCTCAAGAAAGCGCGCACCAAGTCAGGGCTCACTCAGCTCCAAGTGGCCGAACGGATGGACTGGAGCCCCTCCAAGCTCATCCGTATCGAAGCAGGACAGGTGGGAATCTCCACCAACGACCTTCGGGCACTCGTGCGCGAGTACGGGATCACCGACCCGGAGAAGGTGGAGTTCTTCCTGTCGCTGGCTCGTGCCAGCCGGAAGATGCCCTACCGGGAGTACCGAGGGCTGCTCGCGAAACCGTTCCTGGACCTGCTGTCGTACGAGACCTCCGCGTCCATCGTGCGCACATACCAGCCACTGCTGATCCCCGGCCTGCTGCAGACCGAGGAGTACTCCCGGGCGGTGAACCTCGCTTTCGCACCTGATGTCGCGGGCGACCGGCTCGACCGTCTGATCGAGGTCAGGCAGCAGCGCCAGGAGCTCCTGGAGAGCGACGGGCGGCCGGAGTTCTTCTTCATCATCGACGAAGCGGCGCTCCACCGGTGGGTCGGCGGCCCCAGGGTGATGCGAGGGCAACTGAACCAGCTCAAGGAAATGGCCGCCCGCCCCGGCGTTTCCATCCAGGTCGTCCCGTTCAGGACCGGCGCGCACGTCGGCCTGCAAGGCCCCTTCGTCCTGCTCGAGTTCGACGGGGACATCGACCACATTCTCTATCTGGAGAAATACACAGGGGAATCCGTCTTCAGTGACGCCCCCGAGGCGACCGCAATGTATTTGGAACGCTTCTGGGAGCTGGAGCGACTGGCGCCGCGAGAGGAACTCCACCGTTTGGTGGACAACGCGATCGAAGGATTGAGCGAACAGCCCGTCACCACACCGCAGGAAGAGGTCGGCGTGATGACGTAGCGAAATTCGTCCCCACGTCAGCGGCAGCTGCAGGGCAGCGGGGCGTCCGATCAGAAGTCGGTTGATATCGGAGTATGTCGTGAAGTGCACAGTCAGCCCCGCCACGGCCGCGCCATCGGCACGGGGACATGCGAACGAGTTGCAGAAAAATGGCCAGTGGTAGCACCAGGCAGCACGTCAAGGACGCTTGGGACGCCGTCCACGTCGTCCTGCGGGAGGTCCTACCGGATTCCCGCAGGACGCTCCATCTGATTCTGCTGGTCACCGTGCCACCGTTGGTGGTCGTCTCGGCGCCGCTGACGGTGGTGCTCCTGCTGATACCCGACCCGGGGGCGGTGCTGACGACGGTGCTCTCCTGCTCCCTCGGGACATCTGCGGTGGCAGCGGCGGCCGTCCGGCGTCGATCACGCGCCTCCAGGCGCACGCCCCTTCTCAGCGCCGGGAGTCCGCCTGTCGGCGTGCCGGAGCAGCAGGGGGGTGGGCTGGACGGCGAGGAGGCCACAACCGAAACACCAGGCTGAGCAAGGTCGGTGCGACCACCCCTGCCGCCAGTACTGCCAGCCCCGAGGCCACGACCTGCACCAGGACCGATCGCCCGGCGACCGAAGCCGCCAGCACTCCCACTCCGGTCGCCGCGATACCGGCGGCAAGGATGTAGACCGCCCACAGGAGTCGCCTCACGTTCCGGGGCGGACCGGTGGCATCTGCGCTCATCATGACGTCCTCCGACAGAGGAAGCAGTTGGGCCCAGGTTAGAGGATGAGGCGCACGGCCGTAACTGTAGCTGTATATATGCGTGTAAATACTGTGTTCCAGCGATATCCCGCAGCCCGCCGTGACTCCCCTTCCCTGATCAACGTTGGGTTGCCATTCTGGATGGGGCACCCAGCCGGAAGGGGACTCACATGGGCGACCGAATCCCTCGTCTGCACTGGCACAGAAGCAGTTTCAGCGGAGGCCTCAACAACGAATGCGTCGAAGTCGCTTACCATCTTCGGAAGGTATGGGTACGCGACTCGAATTCACCGCGTCGAACCATCCTGCAGTTCAGTCGTCCCGCCTGGACGGAATTCCTGGCGGAGTTACCCCCGTCGCCATGACCGGACACAGACCCCGGCCGCGACTAGAAGAACCCCTTGGCCTCCGCCACGGCCCCCGCGTCCTCCAGCACCGCCCCCGGCCTGGTCCCGGAACCCAGCAGTCCCCCGCCCCACCGCATGCCCATGTACGCGGCGGACGAGCGCAGCGTGCCGAGGAGTGGTTCGGCGATCGTGCGGTCCTCGTTGCTGGAGGCGGCGACGGCCCAGAGGGTGGAGCCCCGCATCCGGTCGCGGAAGCTCAGCTCGGGGAGACTCAGCCAGTTGACCCAGTAGTCGAGGTAGAGCTTGGTGCTGGCCGAGACGCTGTACCAGTAGACCGGTGAGGCGATCACCAGGTCGGTCGCGTCGAGCGTGGCGTCGAGCAGGAGCTTCTCGTTGCCGGCCGGAGGGGCGAACGTACGGTCCTCGCTGTGGCGGAGGTCCTCGAACGGGGGGAGCGGATAGTCGCTCAGCCGCAGCCAGGTCTGCCGTACACCGGAGGGGAGTTGGGCAGCCGCCTCCCGTGCCAGTGCCTCCGTGTTGCCGCCCTCGCGGCCGCTGCCCAGCAGAAAGAGAAAGGAGCGCTTTGCGTTCTGATCAACATCCGTCATGACGGTCTACAACAGCGCTCAACTCACACGCATTCCAACCGCGTCGGCTTCCGGCAACCACGAGCCCGAGGGCCGCTCCAACCACCCGTGCAAGTCCACCAACTCCCGTACAACATCGCGCAGCGCGTCCAGCCCGGGATGACGAAGCCCCCGCCGCCACACCATCGCCACGGGCGACAATGGCACCGGATCGACCAGGGGCCTGAGCACCATCCCCGGCACCTCGATGAACTCCTCGCTCGCCAGCACCGCCCACCCCCGTTTCCGGATGACGCGGACGAACTCCTCCTCACCCTCGATGCCGGGGAACGGCTCGGCCACGGCGATGCCCCGGCCGGCGAAGAGCCGCTCCGCGAGGTCCGTCCACTCGGCCGTGTCCGGGTTGCCCGCGCCCGCGTAGAGCGTCTCGCCCCGCAGCGCGTCCAGCGACACACGGTCACACCCGGCCAAACGGTGATCATCAGGCAGCAGCACGGTCATCCGCTCCAGCCGTACGGGCAAAAACTCCAACCCGGCCCGCACGTCAGCCGAAAGGCCACCGACGCGCCCAAAGGACACATCGAGCCGACCCGCAAGAATCCGCTCGACCGCGCCCGTGAGGCCGGACTGATAGCGGGCCACCAGTTCCAGCCGGGGCGCCGTCCGCCGGGCCTCCGCCAGCACGCGCCGACCGGTGCTCACCGGGCCGCCGACGTCCACGAGCAGGGGGCGGCTCTCCCCCGCGCACGCCGTCGCGAACTCCTCGTACGCGGCGAGGACCCGGCGCGCGTACGGCAGCAGCCGCTCCCCCTCCGCGGTGAGCGCGACCACGCGCGTGGTCCGGGAGAACAACTCGGCGCCCACCTCGCGCTCCAGGCGCCGGATGTCACGGCTGAGCGCCTGCTGGGCGAGGTACAACCGCGCGGCGGCGCGCGTGAAGTGGAGCTCCTCGGCCGCGGTCACGAAGGCGCGCAGCAGTCGCGGTTCCACAGAGAACGAGGCGTAGGACGAGGACACGCACGGCAGTTAACAACACAGGCGCGTGAATGGCCACCCACCAGGTGTTGGACGCCACACCACACCGACAACGACCGTAGAGACATGCTCCTCTTCCTCACCACTCCCCCAAGCTGGACCGAGCCGACCGAGCCGACCGAGCCCAAGCAACCCACCCTCCGCACCCGCATCCACCGCACCCGCATCCGCATCCGCATCCGCATCCGGGGGCGGGCATGGCAGACACGGCGAGGAGGGGGCGGGGCGGGACGGACCCCGGTGGGGGCGTAAGGCGTTCTTCGCCGCTGGTGCGAGGTGCGGGGCAAGCGGTGACGTGTTACCAGGAACCGCGAAGAGCGCAGCCCCCGCCGGGGTCCGGCCCGCCCCGCCCCCGCCCCCGACGCCGCACCACCAGCACCACCGTCCCCACCCCGACGCCCAGCGCCGCGAGCCCCGCGCCCGTCCCCGCGACGATCACCATGGGGTCGGGGCCGTCGTCACCGACCGCCTTCGCGGCGAGGGCCCCGACCGTCGCGCCGGTGACCTGGAGATGCCCCGTCCGCTTCACCCGGCCGTGGTGGCTGATCACGGTCACGGCGTAGCGGCCGGGCTCCAGCCCCCTCCGGACCCGGGCGGGCCCGTAGTAGCGGGGGTCGTCGCCGTCGCTCGCCTTGCTGTCGTCGCGCCGCAGCGGAACCGGGCGTTCGAAGGCGGGCGAGGTCGCGGTGAGCCGGTCGTCCTCGCCGGGGTCGGGGGCGGCGTCGCGCCACAGAACGTTGACCGTGCCGCCGGGCGGAACCCGGTGGCCGTACGCGCGGGCGGCCTCCGGACGGCCGTCGAAGGGGAAGAAGGCGGGGCCGCGCGCCCTGCCCACGTAGTCGCTGTCGCCGACGCGGGCGGCCCGCACGACGAGCGGTTTCTCGTCGACGCGCCGCCCGCCGGGCGCCGTCAGCGTCATCTTGTACGTGCCGTCCTTGGCGTCCGGCGGCACGGAGACGAGGGCGGTGAACATCCGGGGGTTGTTCCAATGAGTGCCACGCGGATCGTGCACCAGCGGAACCGGCGCGGGAAGCAGTGGCGAGGCGACGGCGAAGGAGTCACCCGTCTCCCCCGGGTAGAGATCGTCGTACGAGACGCCCAGTTGCTCCCCGGGCCGCAGCACGTCGTCCTTGATGCCCACCCGGAACTCCGGCCGGCGCGGGGCCTTGATCTCCACCTGCTCCTCGGCGACGACCCGCCCACCGGCGTGGACGCGCAGCGGATACGTCCCGGGCCGGGCCCGCGCCGAGATCGCGGGCCGCGCGTGCAGCCCCTCACCACCGTCCGGACCGGTGGCGCCGGGGTCACCGGCATTGTCATAGGGCGCGAGCGGCACGCGGCTGTCGAAAACGGGCGAGGTGACGCTGACACCGGACCCGGCCCGCAGCCCCCGGACGTCTATGTCGATGAGCTCACCGGGCCGGTTGCCGAAGGCCCCATTGAGCAGCACCTGCACCCCGCCGGGATCCCCCCGCGTCTCCTGGATCCCCCGGGTCCCAGGGGATCCATAGATCCCCCGGTGCGCGTCGTGCGCGACGGCCGCGGCCGACCCGCCCAGCCACAGCGTGCCCGTGCCCACCACGGCGACAGCAGTTCGTGTCCAGTTCACCGGCCACCCCCTATGTCACTCAGGAAGAGGGCCCCTCCGGCCCGGCGGTTGCACGGCGGCTACCCTTCCGCGCGTGAGCGACGAAGCGAGCAGCACCACTACGAACCGTAGCTACGAACTCCGCCCGGGTGTACCGGCGATAGAGACCTATCGTGCCCTGCGCGCCGCGACGGGCCTCGGCGCGAAATCGGTCGAGGGATCGGCCGTCGGACTCCCCAACACCTGGTTCGGAGTGCTCGTCCTGCAGGACGGGGACCCCGAGCCGGTGGGCATGGGCCGGATCGTCGGGGACGGCGGCTGTCACCTCCAGATAGTCGACATCTGCGTCCTGCCCGAGCACCAGGGCCAGGGCCTGGGCAAGCGGATCATGGAGGCCCTGACGGCCGAGCTGGAGCGCCGGGCGCCGGAGGGCGCCTATGTCTCCCTGATCGCGGACGGGGACGCCCGCCACCTCTACGCGAAGTTCGGCTGGACCGAGGTGGCCCCGGTGTCGGTGGGCATGGCGCGACTGTTCTGAGTACCTCATCGTGCTCTGAGTACCTCATCGCGCGCAGCGCATCAGCGCCGACGCGGGCGCACGAATGCTATCCGGGGGCGCATGAATAAGGAATGCGCCCCCGGATTACTTCGATTTCCCTGCCGTACCGATACCTCACACCGGCCTCAGCGGAGAGGTGCGCGCAGAGCTCGGGGATAATGGCCCCTCGCGGAACCCCGGGCCTCGCAAAGAAGGTACGATGCCGAACACCCCGATTAAATCGAAATTGTATAACTGGCTCTTCTTTGCGTGCACCGTCCTGCCTCCCGCGCTTGTTCTGATCGCCAACTGGATAGCCAGGGAAACCCACGGCCTGGCGCAGTCCTTCTGGTACGCCCTCGCCGCCGCCCTGGCGACAGTGCCTCCCGGGTGGGCATTCCTGCGGCACCGAAAGGACCGTGCCGAGCAGGAGCGGGAGCGCATCGCCGAGAGGGAGCGCCAGCAGGCGCTACTGGCGCCGGTGATCACCTATATGGGCGACTGCATCGTCGAGCCCCACGAGGCGCCGACCAAGGTGGCTCAGATCCATGAGCGCCTGACCCCGCTGCTGGCGGACAACCTGACCGGGGATGTGCGGGTCGCCTACTACCTTTACGACAGAAAAAACGAGCGCCTCAAAAGAGTTGCCGTCTCGGGTGGCCAGAACGGCCTGCCGAACGAGTTCGGGAAGGATTCCAGGGAATTCGGCGAATTGATGGACGCCATGAAGGAGAAGGGCCGGAAGAGTCCCGTCTACACCGAGGACATCCTGGACCGCGACGCGAATCTCACGGTGACGCTCGGCGGCGGGTACCGGTCCTCCATCGTGTCGGGAGCGTTCGCGGGCGCGGAACTGAAGGGCATCCTGTTCATCGAGGCCCCGAACCCCGGAGAGCTCTCCCGGGACAAGGTGTCCGAATACTACGTCTGGGTCTACGCGGCCCTGTACGGCACATCGAGCGCCCTCCTCCCCCACTTTCCCGTTCTACCGGAGCAGCCGAGCGGTGAACGATCAGGTGACGGCAGCCCGAGCAAGGGGTAGGAAAAGTGAATAGGCACGCGCGACCGCCCGGGGCTCACTACAGTCGATGTGCGGCTACGGACAGTTGGGGGAACGGTCATGGGTGAGCAGGAATCGGCGATCATCGAATCGGGACGGAAGTGGATGGCCGGCGAGGTGTCCACCGACGTATACGTCTCCGGGGTACTCCAGTCGTCGGCAAGGGTGCTGCGGCCCACCCATCACGGTCAGGAACTGCTGCGTCGCGTCAAGGCCGGCATCACCACCGTCCTGCACTCCCTGCACCTGCACAGGCCCTGACCGCCCCGGTCACGGAAAGACGTACACGGAAAGACGTACATAAAAAGACGTACGGCCCGCGAGCTGGGCTCGCGGGCCGTACGTCTACATGGGATGAGTGGAGATGGCGGGAATCGAACCCGCGTCCAACGGTGCGGAATCAGGGCTTCTCCGTGTGCAGTTCGCTGCGATTTTCTCGGCCCCGGAGATCACGCGAACAAGTCTCCGACGGGCTCAGCCACTGTTTGATTTCCCACCGGGCCCCGTGGCCGAGCCCAGTGGTTTAGTCCCCTTCATGATGCCAGGATCCGGGTCGGGAACAGCCCCGGGCTGACACTTCGCAAGTCGCTACTTAGGCAGCGAGGGCGAAGGAATCGCGCTTGGTGTTGGCGATTATTGGTTGCGACATATGGTTTACGAGATCATTGCCGCTTCCTCGACACGCTTCCCCTGCTTCGACATCCGCTGTCGAAACCGATCATCCCCATGTTGTTTTTTCAAGGTGCGCACCCGGTACCACCCGGTGTGCTGCGTTGCCCATCGTACTGGAACGACGCTGGGCGGTGCCAGCGTATTCCCGCCGGGCAAGTCCTGGGCAAGCCCCCGGGCCAGGCCCCGGCTAGCCCCGGGCCGCCGCCGACGCCCGCTGCCGGCGCCGCGCCGCCGCGATCGCGCGGTTCGACTCGCGCAGGTCCTGCTTCTCGCGGAGCGTCTGCCGCTTGTCGTACTCCTTCTTGCCCTTCGCCAGGGCGATCTCGACCTTGGCCCGGCCGTCCTTGAAGTACAGGGACAGCGGGATGATCGTGTGGCCGGTCTCGTCCGCCTTGGAGGCCAGCTTGTCGATCTCCGCGCGGTGCATCAGCAGCTTCCGCTTGCGCCGCGCGCTGTGGTTGGTCCACGTCCCCTGGGCGTACTCGGGGATGTGCGCGTTGTGCAGCCACGCCTCGCCGCCGTCGATCTGGACGAAGCCGTCGACCAGCGAGGAGCGACCCTGGCGCAGCGACTTGACCTCGGTGCCGGTGAGCACCAGGCCGCACTCGTAGGTGGTCAGGAGGTGGTAGTCGTGGCGCGCCTTCTTGTTCTGCGCGACGATCTTCCGACCCGACTCTTTCTTGTCCTTGTCTTTAGCCATAGCACCGTCATTCTCGCACTACGCCCCGCCCCCGAGGCCACTCAATACTCTGCGCCCCCGCGCCTCCGCGTCCTTCTCCCCGCCGTCCCCGGCAGGGCCCTGGACGGCCAGGTCGGGGGTGATCCCGGCGCCGTCGACCGCCCGGCCCGCCGGGGTGCGGTAATGGCCGACGGTGAGCTCGGCGACGGAGCCGTCCGCGAGCCGGCTGGGCATCTGGACCGAGCCCTTGCCGAAGGTCCGGGAGCCGACGACGACCGTGCGCCCCCGGTCCTGCAGGGCCCCGGTCAGCAGCTCGGCGGCGCTCATGGTGCCGCCGTCGACGAGGACGACGAGGGGGCGGCGGGTGTCCCCGCCCGGCTCGGCCCGCAGGACGTGCCGGCTGCCGCGCACGTCGTACGTGGCGACGAGCCCGCCGTCGAGGAACGCGGAGGCGGCCGTGACGGCCTCGGCGACCAGCCCGCCGGAGTTCCCGCGCAGGTCCAGCAGGATCCCCTCGCCGGGCGCGGCCTCCCGCACCGCCGCCCGGACCCGCTCGCCGGTGCCCCGGGTGAAGGAACTGACCTTGATCAGCGTGGCCGGGAGGGTGCCCGCCGCCCCCCGGCTCAGCTCCTCGACCTCGACGCTCTCGGTGACCAGCCGCTCGCGGCGCAGCGTCCGCTCCCAGCGCTCCGCGCCGCGCTGAAGGCCCAGCCGGACGGTCGTGCCGGGCGCGGAAACGGGCCACGAGCCGAGGGAGTGGCCGTCGCCGCGCAGCAGGGAGACGACCTCCGTCACGGGGCGGCCGGTGACGTCCGCCCCGTCGACGGTCAGGAGCCGGTCGCCGGGGGCGATGCCGGCCCGCTCGGCGGGGCCGCCGGGGCGGACCCCGTCGACCTCCATCCGGCCGTCCTCGGCGCGCCGGGTGGTGAGCCCCACGCCGACGTAGGCGCCGTCGAGGGCGAGCGCGAACCCTTCGTACTCCCGGGGTGTGTAGACGGCGCTCCAGGCGTCCCCGCTGCGGCTCAGCAGCTCGGCGGCGGCCTCCGAGCCGGACTTGCCGTCATGCACGGCCCGCTCGGCGGCGGCCTCCACGGCACGGCGGTCGACGGTGTGCCGGTCCGCGGCGTGCCGGTCGGCGGCGCGGGGGGCCACGGCGCTCCGGCCGGCGGCGTGGGAGAGCACCTGCCGCTCGCCGTGCTCCCCCGCCGGGGGCCGGGCCGGCCGCCCGTCGGCGGCGCCCCACGCGGCGGTCGCGGCGCCCGCCGCCAGCGCCCCCATGAAGACCAACGTCAGCGCGGCCCCGCGCCGGGCGCGGCGCGGCGGTACGAACAACGTCGGGCCGGGCATGCGCGTGAGTCTAGGACACCGAAGGGCGCCGTACGGGGAGTTGACCGTACGACGCCCTTGACTGTTCCACGCCTCTCTACAGCTTCTGCACCATCCCGCCCCTTCGGGCTGTCCAGGCAGTCCCGGGAGTGCTACACCTTCAGGTACTTGCGCAGGGCGACGAACGCGGCCAGCGCGGGCATCAGCAGCCCGATGGCGATCACCAGGGGCATCTTGGCGAACACGGCGTCCCAGCCGATGAACTGGATCACGTCGATCTGGTGCGCCAGCCAGTTGTTGACCAGGAAGTACTGGACGCTGACCAGCAGGACGCAGGCGAGGCCGGCGCCGAGCAGCCCGGCGAAGGCGGCCTCCATGATGAACGGCGTCTGGATGTAGAAGCTGGACGCGCCGACCAGGCGCATGATCCCGGTCTCCCGGCGCCGGCTGAAGGCCGAGACCCGGACCGTGTTGATGATCAGCATCAGGGCGACCACCAGCATCAGGGCCATCACGCCCAGGGCCGCTAGGTTCATGCCGTTGAGCAGGTTGAGCAGGGGTTCCAGGGTCTTGCGCTGGTCCTCCACCTCCTGGACGCCGGGCCGCTGGGAGAAGGCGCTGGAGACCACCCGGTACTTGGCGGGGTCCTTCAGCTTGACGCGGAAGGCCTCCTGCATCTGGTCGGGGGTGAGGAAGGGCACGATCGGGGAATTGCCGAACTGCTCCTTGTAGTGCTTGAACGCCTCGTCGGCCGTCTCGAACTGGACCGACTGGACGACCGGCATCTTCTCCAGGTCGGCCTTGATCTCCTTCTTCTGGTCCTCGGTGACCGCGCCCTTGGCGCAGGCGCCGCCCTGGCTCTGGGCGTCGTTCTTGTTGCAGAGGTAGATCGAGACGTTGACCTTGTCGTACCAGTAGCCCTTCATCGTGCCGACCTGCTCGCGCATGAGCAGGGAACCGCCGAACAGGGCGAGCGACAGGGCGACGGAGACGATCACCGCGAAGGTCATCGTGAGATTGCGGCGGAGACCGACGCCGATCTCCGACATGACGAACTGGGCGCGCATGGCGTCCTTTCAGTGCCCTCGGGCGGTTTCAGTGCTGGTAGCCGTAGACGCCGCGCGACTGGTCGCGCACGAGACGGCCCTGTTCGAGTTCGATGACGCGCTTGCGCATCTGGTCCACGATCTGCTGGTCGTGGGTGGCCATGATGACCGTGGTGCCGGTCCGGTTGATCCGGTCCAGCAGCTTCATGATGCCGACGGACGTCTGCGGGTCCAGGTTTCCGGTGGGCTCGTCGGCGATCAGCAGCCGCGGCCGGTTGACGAACGCGCGGGCGATCGCGACGCGCTGCTGCTCACCGCCGGAGAGCTCACCGGGCATCCGCTGCTCCTTGCCGCCGAGACCCACCAGCTCCAGGACCTGGGGCACGGCCTTGCGGATCTCGCCCCGAGGCTTGCCGATGACCTCCAGGGCGAAGGCCACGTTCTCCGCGACGGTCTTGTTGGGCAGCAGCCGGAAGTCCTGGAACACCGTGCCCAACTGGCGGCGCATGTGAGGTACTTTCCAGTTCGAGAGCCGGGCCAGGTCCTTGCCCAGGACATGGACCTGGCCGTGGGTGGCCCGCTCCTCGCGCAGCAGCAGTCGCAGGAAGGTCGACTTGCCGGAGCCGGAGGAACCGACCAGGAAGACGAACTCGCCCTTCTCGATCTCGAGCGAGACGTCCCGGAGCGCCGGACGGTTCTGCTTGGGGTAGGACTTGGAGACGTTGTCGAATCGGATCACGAGTGCACCACGTGTCGGCCTGGAGAGCGGCACGGAACGCCGCGTTCGCGGCTCCCGTCGGTGTGCGTGACCATACCGAACCGTCCGTGCACGCGCAGTCGGCCTCCGGAGTCAACGGGACAATTGGGTTCCATTTCGCGCTTCACCGGGCCGGCCGCGCCGGACGGCGGTAAAGCTGGCACAGTGGTAAGGGGAACCGCACGACGTTCCCGCGCGTTGGACGTACCGGAGGAGGACTTCGCATGACATGCGACCGACTGGTGTGCGCCAACTGCGCGGCCCCCGTCAGTGAGGGCAGGTGCCCGGTCTGCCGGGCGAGCCGCGAGCGGCTGCAGCACCAGGAAGGCATCTTCGGCGGCCTGACCCCGGCCGCGCTGATCGCGCTGCTGGTGGTGCTCGTCGCCCTCGCGGTGCTCGCGCGCGGTTTCGCGGGGTAGCGGCTCGATCGCTCTCCGATATCGCCGGCTTATGGACCGAGGCCCGGGACGCTGTCCGCGTCCCGGGCCTCGGTCGTCGTGCGTGCGCTTGAGCGGCCGGGGCCGTCAGGCGGCGGCCGCGCCGCGGTCGATCAGGCGCGGCAGCATCCGGAAGCCGATGCCGCCGGCGATCATCGTGGCGGCGCCGACCACGAGGAACATGGTCTGACCGGCGCCGGTCTCGGCCAGCTGACCGGCCTGCGCGGGCTGGCCGGACTGGCCGCCCTGCCCGGACGAGCCGGACTGCCCGGTCTGGGCCAGCTCCTCCTTGGGCTTGCCCTGCTGGACGGGCTGGACGCCGGCGTTGTCGGGGCTGGTGTTGCAGTTGCCGTCGGTGTCGACCGGGCAGGTACGGGCGTCGTCGCCGCCGTCGCCGCCCGTGGAGCCCGAACCGCCGGTGGCGGAGCCGCTGTGGCCGCCGGTGGTGGAGCCACCGGTCGTGGAGCCACCCGTGGTCGAACCGCCGGTGGAGCCGCCGCCGGTCGTGGAACCGCCGGTGGTCGAGCCGCCGGTCGTACCGCCGCCGGTGGTGGAGCCGCCCGAGGTGGAACCGCCAGTGGTGCCGCCGCCGGTCGTGGAACCGCCCGTCGAACCGCCGCCCGTGGTCGAACCACCGGTGGTGGAGCCACCGGTCGTCGAACCGCCGCCGGTGGTGGTCTCACCGCCGGTCGTGGAGCCACCCGTCGCACCGCCGCCGGTGGTCTCGCCACCGGTCGTGGAACCGCCGGTGGTGGAACCACCCGTCGTGGATCCGCCGGTCGTGGTCTCGCCGCCCGTGGTGGAACCGCCGGTGGTCGAGCCACCGGTCGTGGACCCACCCGTCGTGGTCTCGCCACCGGTCGTGGAACCACCAGTGGTGGAACCGCCGGTGGTGGAGCCACCGGTCGTGGAACCGCCCGTCGTGGAACCACCGGTGGTGGAGCCGCCCGTGGTCGGGGGCTGCGGGATCTCGGTCGGGTCGGCCGTGGGGCCGTCAGCGGCCGCGGCGCGCACGTCGGCGCCGCCCTTCACGCCGAAACCGCCGACCTCGACATCGAGACCGGCGGCCGAGGCCGCACCCGCGGCCGTCAGCGAAGCACCAGCGGCGATCATCGCGCCGGCGGCTATGCGCGCAACGCGCAGTCGCGTCTTACTCGTCATCTGCCTGCTACCCCCAGTAGCTGAACTCGTCGATGGAGCAGCTGTGCACGGGGCCGCGGCGCTGAAGGGGGACGGCGTGACCGATCCGGCCCCGTACGCATGTCGTGAACGCATGCCATACGGGCCGGGCCGCTCGCCCCCCGCCACACGCGCCCCAGTGATTCGCATGCCGCGCGCCAGCCTTCCCAGTTTTCTGGGCAGCGTCAAGGAACTTACGGGCGCGATGTCCGGCTATGCGGGGGTTGCGACAAACAAGCGGAGGGAGTTGTTCTACTTGTCCTGCTGCTTGCGCCAGCGGATGCCGGCCTCGAGGAACCCGTCGATGTCGCCGTCGAGGACGGAGGTCGGGTTGCCGACCTCGAACTCCGTGCGGAGGTCCTTGACCATCTGGTACGGGTGGAGGACGTACGAACGCATCTGGTTGCCCCAGGAGCTGCCGCCGTCGCCCTTGAGCGCGTCCATCTTGGCGCGCTCCTCCTGGCGCTGGCGCTCGAGGAGCTTGGCCTGGAGGACGTTCATGGCGGTCGCCTTGTTCTGGATCTGCGAGCGCTCGTTCTGGCAGGAGACGACGATGCCGGTGGGGAGGTGCGTCAGGCGGACCGCGGAGTCCGTGGTGTTGACGCCCTGGCCGCCGGGGCCGGAGGAGCGGTAGACGTCGACGCGCAGGTCGGACTCGTCGATCTCGACGTGGTCGGTCTGCTCGACGACCGGCAGCACCTCGACGCCCGCGAAGGACGTCTGGCGGCGGCCCTGGTTGTCGAAGGGCGAGATGCGCACCAGGCGGTGGGTGCCCTGCTCGACGGAGAGGGTGCCGTAGGCGTACGGCGCCTGGACGGCGAAGGTGGTCGACTTGATGCCGGCCTCTTCGGCGTACGACGTCTCGTAGATCTCGGTCTTGTAGCCGTGGCGCTCGGCCCAGCGCAGGTACATGCGCTGGAGTCGCTCGGCGAAGTCGGAGGCGTCGACGCCGCCGGCCTCGGCGCGGATGTTGACGAGGGCCTCGCGGGAGTCGTACTCGCCGGAGAGGAGGGTACGGACCTCCATCTCGTCGAGCGCCTTGCGGACGGAGGTGAGCTCCGCCTCGGCCTCGGCGAGGGCGTCCGCGTCGTCCTCGGCCTCCGCGAGCTCGAAGAGCACGCCGAGGTCGTCGATGCGACCGCGGAGCGTCTCCGTCTTGCGCAGCTCCGCCTGGAGGTGCGACAGCTTGCTGGTGATCTTCTGCGCCGCCTCCGGGTCGTCCCAGAGTGACGGGGCGGCCGCCTGCTCCTCGAGCACGGCGACGTCGGCCCTCATCTTGTCGAGGTCCAGAACGGCCTCGATCGACCCCATGGTCGAGGAGAGGGACTTCAGCTCTTCGGATACATCAACGACTGCCACGCACCCAGCCTAACGGCTGCGCCGGGCTTCCCGGTCCGAAGGACGGCCCGGATCGCACTCCGGGGCGCGCACAAGGCCGCGCCGGGCCCCTGGCGGAGCCTTCTCCCGCCGCGGCGGCGATCAGCCGGCGGCTACCGGTCCGGCGGTGCCGGACCGGCCCGCGCCCCGGGCCTTACCGCGTGCTCGGCGGAGCCGTGCGGTGGATGCCCGGCGGGTGGGAGCCACCCGGCTTCGCGTCGCCCGGGTCCGAGCCCCCGCTCGTCGCGAACCAGCCGCCGACGCCCGCCGCCGCGGCCAGCGCGACGGCCGCCGCGCCGAGGCGGATGCGGCGGCGCCGCGCCTTCTCCGCCGGGGAGCGGTGGCGCGCGGAGCCCGCCCGCGGCTGCCCCGGCGAGCGCGGAGCGCGAGCCGTCCCGTGGGGGCCGCCCGCGAGCTCCTCCGGCCCGGGCACCCGCATGCTGGTGTGGGTGTCGCGGCTGGAGTCCGACACCCCGGCCCCCGGCACGAGCGGCACGACCCCCCGTCGCCGCGGCTCGGGCGGCGCGGCGGCGGTGGCGGCGGGCGCGGGAGCGCCCTCCGCGTATCCGGCGGGCGCGGTGGAAGCGGCCGCCTCCTCGTCTTCCGGCTCGTCGATGTCGAGCGGCGGGATCCCGGCCAGGTGCGGCAGCAGCTCCCGCAGCCGGGCCGCCAGCTCCGAGGCGCGCAGCCGGGACGCCGGAGCCTTGGCGAGGCACTGCACGACGAGCTGCCACAGCTCGTCGGGGATGCCGGGCAGCGGCGCCACCGTCTCCGTCACATGGCGCCGCAGCACCGCCCCGGGGTGGCCGCCGCCGAAGGGCGTGAAGCCGGCCAGGAGCTCGTAGAGGACGGTGGCCAGGGCGTAGACGTCGACGGACGCGCGCGGCGGCAGGCCCTCGATGATCTCGGGGGCGAGGTAGTCGGGCGTGCCGATGACGCTACGGGCGCCTGGCGAACGCTCCCGGTCGCGGGCGGGCGCCGGGCGCGGCACGTCCACGAGCCGGGCGATGCCGAAGTCCGTGAGCAGCGCGGGGTGCGCTCCGGCGGGCCCGAGCGGGCCCTGCATGTCGAGGAGGACGTTCTCGGGTTTGACGTCGCGGTGGACGACCCCGGCGGCGTGCGCGGCGGCGAGGCCGTCGGCGACGTCGGCCACGATGGCGACGGCCGCCTCGGGCGCGAGGCGCCGCTCGCGGTCGAGCCGCGTCCGCAGGTCGGTGCCGCGGATGAGGTCCATGACCAGGGCGAGGTCGTTGCCGTCGACGACGAGGTCGCGGACGCCGACCACATGGGGGTGGTCGAGACCGAGGAGGGCCGCGCGCTCCTGCACGAAGCGGCCGACGAGCTCCTGATCGGAGGCGAGATCCTCCCGCAGGAGCTTGATGGCGACCGGCCCCTCGGGGCCTTCGCCGAGCCACACCGTCCCGACACTGCCCCGGCCCAGGACCTGGTGGGCGGTGTACCGGCTGCCGATCTTCCGTGCCAAGACTGTTCCCCGACTCCTCCGCCATCCGGCGACATCATCCGACGGGCGCGGCCAGGCGGCCGTCACCCGCGCTGGCGACCAAGCTACGCGGCCGGAGGGGCGTTGGGGACACCGATTCAGTGCCAACCGTTACTTCTGAGGCAGAAAACACCCTTCGGGTGTCGACATATCGACTGCCTTATCGGTTCTTCACGGCCCCCACCGCCCCGTCGTCACTGGCCGGAACCCGACCCCGCTCCGGAGTCGGACCCCAGGCTCGAGAGCCAGTCCTTGACGCTGGTGATCCAGTCCGACGCGGCGTCCCAGAAGTTCTTGCCGTCGGCGACCCAGTCCTTGAGCGGCGTGAACTCCCACACCAGCCAGGAGCCGACGATCAGCACGACGATCATGAACAGACAGCCCTTGAGGCAGCCCAGGCCCGGGATCCGCATGGGGTTCGCGCTGCGCTGACGCGGCGGGCGCGGCTCCCGGCGCGGGGCGGGCGTCGGCTCGGGCGGGGGCG
The DNA here is from genome assembly GCF_003970715.1 of Streptomyces luteoverticillatus. Classification (NCBI taxonomy): domain Bacteria; kingdom Bacillati; phylum Actinomycetota; class Actinomycetes; order Kitasatosporales; family Streptomycetaceae; genus Streptomyces; species Streptomyces luteoverticillatus. The sequence continues at coordinate 2,776,872 of NZ_CP034587.1, forward strand.
CGGGGGCGTACCGCTGCGGCCGGCTCTGAGGCTGGGGCGGCTGCGGGGGCTGCTGGTAGCGCGGAGCCCGCTGGGGCTGCGGCTGGGGCTGGGGTTGCCGACGGGGCGGCCGCTGCGGCGGGTACTGCTGCTGCGGCGGCTGCGGGGCGTACTGCTGCTGGGGCGGCTGCTGCTGGTAGCCCTGCGGCGGCTGGGGCGACGGGCGGCGCTGGGGCCTGCGGCGCAGCGGGTCCTCGCCCGGGTCGAGGTACTGGGTCTGCTCGTTGCGGTCGCGGGCCGCGCGCATCTGGGTCTGCCACGGGTGCGGGCTGTCGCCCTGGCCCGGCTGAGCGGACGGGGGCCCCGGCGGCACGGGCGGCATGACGCGCGTGGGGTCGCCGCCGCCCTGCGGGCCGGAACCGGCGGAGAGCACCTGCGTGGGGTCGGCGTCGCCCGTCCGCCCGGAGCCGTGGGCGCCGGAGGCCGGGAGGCCGGTGCTGGGCAGGACGCTCGTCGCGGCGTTCGGGTCGTAGCCGGCCGGGAGCCCGGCCGGGGCCGTCCCGGCGGAGGACGGGAGCACCTGCGTCGGGTCGGCGTCGCCGGTGGCGGGACCCGCGCCGGGGAGGGTGTGGAGGCCCGTACCGGGCACCCGGGTGGGCTCGGGGTCGGGCGCGAGCAGCGCGGCGACGCCCAGCGCCGCCTCGGCCTGGTCCGGGGAGGCGTGGACGCCTACGCCGGCGGCGACGACCCGCAGGCCGCGGGCGAGGTTCTCGGCGCTGGGCCGCTCCTCGGGGCGCTTGCGCAGACAGCGCTCGATGACCGTCCACAGCGGCTCGGGCACGGTCGTGGGGCGGCGCGGCTCGGCGCTGAGGTGCTGGTGGAGGACCTCCAGGGCCGTCGCGCCCGCGAACGGCGGACGGCCGGTGACCAGCTCGTACAGCAGGATGCCCGCGCCGTAGATGTCCACGGCGGAGGTCTGCGGGCGGCCCTCGGCGGACTCGGGCGCGACGTAGGCCGGGGTGCCGACGAACTCGTGGGTGCGGGTCAGGCCGGGCGAGTCCGCGAGGCGCGCGATGCCGAAGTCGGTGAGCATCGGGTGCATCTGCCCGGCTTCGCTCTTCAGCAGCACGTTGGCGGGCTTGAGGTCGCGGTGGACGATGCCGTCGGCGTGGCTGGCGGCGAGGGCGTCGGCGATCTGCGCGGTGAGCAGCGCGGCCGCGACGGGCGTGAAGGGGCCGTTGTCGCGGAGGTAGCGGTGGAGGTCCGGGCCGTCGACCAGGTCCATGACGAGCGCGAGGAGATCGCCCTCGACGACGAGGTCGCGGGTGCGGACGATATTGGGGTGCGTCAGCCGCAGCAGCACGGAGCGCTCGCGCAGGAAGCGCATCACGACGTCCGCGTCGTGGGCCAGCTCCTCCTTGAGGACCTTGATCGCGACGGTCTCGCCGGGCTGTCCGGCCACCGCCGCCTCGGCGCCGGCCGCCTCACGCTGGCGGGCACGCCAGACAGTGCCCGTGGCGCCGCGTCCGAGCGGCTCCTCGAGCAGGTATTTGCTGCCTACCGGCCGCACGTCATGCGCTCCCTGGTCGTGATCCGGATGCCGAAACCTGTGCCGAAGCCCGTGCCGAAACCTTCGATACCGTCGGTACCGTCGGCTGCCGACGGCACCTCCGCCCCACTGTAGTGCCGCCGTCCGGACCGTCGGCCCGGCGAATCCGTGGGGCTTGTGGGAAAGACGCGGGCCGGGTGCGGATGGTTGCCGCGAGCGGTGGCGCTCCCCTCAAAATCGGCGATAAAGGGGTCGAGAGCAGGCAATTCCCAGAAGAAATCAGCCATCGCCCCACCGCGACCAGCGGGTTTCGCATACTCGGACCGTCGTTCAAGATCACGAATCGAGTCTCGCCGGGCGAGTCGTCCGCGGTGGATGCGAGGATGCTCGCTGGCGAGAGGATGCTGCTCGCCAGCACGGCTGCGGCGGGGAGGGAGCGGGAAGACCCCGCGCGACGTGGTGACCTGTACGTGCCGACGCGCCCGTGCGAGGTGGGGGAAGGCTGGCGCCGCCCCTGCCGCGTACTTTCGGGCAGGAAGGGACCGTTGACGGCGATGCAGATCCGGCTGACCGTCCTCGGGCCGCTCAGCGGCCACACCACGTGCGCCTGCGATGTGCTCGTGACCGCCCCGGCGGGGACCGCTCTGGCCGCCGTGACCAGCGGCCTCGCCACCGCCGTCGCGGCGGCGGGATCCGACCTCGGCAGCGGTGCCGTCGTCGTCCACTCCGGCGAGCGGCGGCTCGACCCGCAGCGCTGTGTGCTGGGCGAGCCGCCGCTGATCGACGGCGCGGTGCTCTCCCTGGGCGCCCCCGCCGACCCCGAACGCCACGGCGGCGTGTCCCTCACCGGCCCCCTCCCCGCCGCCGCGCGCCTCCACGTGGTCTCCGGCCCGGACGCGGGCGGCGTCCACCTGCTGCACGGCGGCGAGGTGCGCGTCGGCCGCTCCAGCTCTGCGGACATCCCGCTGGACGACCCCGACGTCTCCCGCCTCCACTGCGCGGTGACGCTCGAGGACGACGGCGCCGTCACCCTCCACGACCTGGGCTCGACGAACGGCACCACCCTGGACGGCGCCCCGGTCGACGGCACGGCCGTCCCCCTGGCGCCGGGCGCGCTGCTGCGGGTCGGCGAGTCGACCCTGAGCCTGTACGGGGCGGGCGCGGGGGCCGGCGCCCCCGAGACCCTTCCGGCGGCGCCGGACGGGGAGGGACATCTCCGGGTACCTGTACAAGCGCGCGGGGCGGCCGAGGAGAGCGCGGTAGCGCTACCGGGCGCGCGAAGCGCGACGAGCGCCCCCGGTGGCCCCGGAACGCCGGACGCGGGACCGGCAGGCGGGCAGATCGAAGCGGTGGGCTCCGCGAGCCCCTCGGCCGACGGCGGGGAGCCGGGCTGGGGCGCGGGCGCACGGGCCGGGTACGCGAACGGACAGAGTGGCGGCGGCTCGGCGCGGGGCGTGGGTGGCGCGGCCGGGTCCGGCCGGGCGCCGGCCAGCTGGGGCTCGGACGCCCGCGCGGCCCACGAAGGTGACCCCGGGCAGCAGCCCGCGTGGCGGAGCGACGGCCCCCTCGACGCGCACCAGGGCCAGGACGCGCACCAGGACCGGGACGGGGACCGGACGCACAGCCGGCGCGACGACGGCGGGACGAACCGGGCCGCCGGGTTCGCGAACCTGACCGGTCCCGACGCCGCGACGGCCCCCGGCGCGTACCCCTCGCACCAGGCGGACGCCTTCGCCGACGGCGGCCACGCCACCCACACCGTGCGCGGCAACGCCGCGCTGACCCCCGGCACGGCCGACGCGCCCACGGCGGAGCCGGCGCGGGCGGACGGCGGCGGCAAGCGCCGCGCCCGCGGCATAGGGGCGTGGGCCCGCCGCCTCACCGGCGGCGGCCGCGCCGTCGCGCAGCGCGAGACGGTGACGGGCGAGGGCCCGCAGGAGCGGGCCGCCGCCGCGCCCGAGCGCGCGCCCGACACCGCCGCCGCGCTGCGCGAGCGCTGGCCGGACCCCGCCGCCGTGCTGCTCACCGCGCTCGGGCCGGGCCCCCGGCTGTGGGAGCGCGGCCCGGGCCACCCGGACCTGCTGACCGTCCGGCTGGGCACGGCCGACCGCTACGCGCCCGACGGCGGCGGACCGCTGCCGTCCGTGCCGGTGACGGTCGGGCTGCGCGAGGTGGGGGCGCTCGGCATGACCGGGCCCCGGGAGCGGCTGTCCGGGCTCGCCCGCTCCGTGCTGGCGCAGCTGGCCGCGCTGCACGCGCCGGGCACCCTGGAGTACGTGCTGATCAGCACCGACCGTTCGCGCTCGGCCGAGGAGCGGGCCGCGGAGTGGTCCTGGCTGGGCTGGCTGCCGCAGTCGCGGCCGGCGCACGGGCAGGACTGCCGACTGCTCGTCGGCTACGACCGGGAGCAGGCGGAGGCCCGTACCGCCGAGCTGGTGCGGCGGCTGGACGACGGCCCGCTGGGCACGGGCTGGACGACGGCGCCGCCGGAGGCCGTCGCGGAGGCCGCCGCGCGGCACGAGGGCCCGTACACGGTCCTGATCGTCGACGGCGACCCCGGTTCGACGGCGCTGCGCGAGACGGTCGCGCGGCTGGCGACGGGCGGTCCGGCGGCGGGCATCCACGTCCTGTGCCTGGCGGAGGCCCCGGCCACCACACCCGCCTCCCCCGTCTCGGCGACGCTCGCGTCGGCGGAGGCGGTCTCCCCCGCCTTCGCGCACTGCGGCGCGGTCGCGCTGCTGAGCGGTGACGTGGCGACGGTGGTGCAGGTCATCCACCGCGCTTCGGCGCCGGCCGCGCCGGTGGCGCACCCCGTGCGCCCGGGGCACACGATGATCGCCGCGCTGGACGCGGTGTCGGGCGCGTGGGCCGAGCGCTTCGCGCGGGCCCTGGCGCCGCTGCGCATGGCGGACACCGCGGGCGACCCCGCGCACGCCTCGCGCATCGCGGCGGCGCTGCCCCGGTCGTCCAGACTCCTGGACGAGCTGGGCCTCGCCCGCGCCACGCCCGCCTCGCTGACCGCGCGCTGGGCGGCCGCCACCGACCGGGGCACCCGGCCCGGCGGGCGGGCCGTGGCCGTGCTGGGGGCCGGGCCGCACGGCCCACTGTCCGTGGACCTGGCGGCGGACGGGCCGCACCTGCTGGTGGAGGGTTCCCCGGGCAGCGGGAAGACCGAGCTGCTGCGCTCCCTCGCCGCGTCGCTCGCGGCGGCCGACCGGCCGGACCGGCTCTCGCTCGTCCTGGTCGACGGGGCGGCCGCCGAGCGGGGCGAGGGGCTGCGGGTCTGCACGGACCTGCCGCACGTGTCGACGTACCTCGCCGCCGCCGACCCGGTGCGGATGCGGGAGTTCGCCCAGGCGCTCGCGTCGGAGCTCAAGCGCCGGGCCGAGCTGCTGGGCACGCTGGACTTCGTCGGCTGGCACGACCGGAACCCGGCCCCCGGCCCGAACGTCGTCGGCCCGCGCCGGTCGGCCGAGCCGACGACGGCCCCGGCTCCGGCCGCGGTCGCGGCGGCCGCCTCCGGCCCGGGTGCCGGTTCCGGGGCCGGTGCGGGTTTGGGCGTGGGGGCGGGCTTGGGCGTGGGGGCGGACTTGGGCGTGGGGGCCGCCGATCTCGAGTCCGCGCCGAGCGGGACGATCAAGTTGCGTACGCAGAGCGGCGGTCGGACGCGTACGGCCGAGACGGCCCTGCCCCGGCTCGTCGTGCTCGTCGACGACTTCGACGCCCTGGTCGCCCCCGCGCTGGGCAGCACGGGCCGTCCGGCGGCCGGTTCGGTCGTACGGGCCCTGGAGGCCGTGGCGCGGGACGGCGAGCGGCTCGGGGTGCATCTGATCGCCGCGTCGGGGCGTCCGGACCGTACGGCCGACACGGCGGCGGTCGAGCGGGCCGGGCTGCGGGTGACGCTGGACATCGCCCCGCCGTCGGCGGACGCCGTCGCGTCCGGCGGCGACGGTCCCGGCGCGGGCGAACCCGCCCCGGGGCGCGGCCGGTTGCAGCGTCCGGACGACGACGCGACCACCCCGTTCCAGGCGGGCCGGGTCACCGGCCGCATCCCCCGTACGGCGACGCTCCGGCCGACGGTCGTGACCCTCGACTGGCAGCGCATGGGCGACCCGCCCACCCGCCGGCCGGTGCGCGAACTCGGCAACGGCCCCACCGACCTGGCCCTCCTCGCCAGCGCCCTCCAGCGCGCCGCGCAGTCCGCCGGGGCCCAGGCGGCACCCCCGTTGCTGTAGTCCGCCGCCGCAGTCAGTCGCGGCACGGGCCGGGCCGGGCCGTCGGTGCCGGAGCGTCACAGCCCTGTCACGATCGGCTGGTTGACGTCGGAGACGGTATTGCGGCGGTCCGTGCCGGGGCGTAGACCTGTCGCACGGGAGTGCGGCCGTATGCCGGGGCGACGTGCGGCGCGGCCGTCGACGGGGACCGGGCACGGGAGGTACGGGCCATGCGCACGGCAACACGTACATCGCTCCGCGCGACACGCGCGGCGCGCACCCCACGCAGAGCGGACGGCGGCGCGGGCGCGCGGCGCGGCGCGCTGGCCCTGGCCGTGGCGGGGGCCCTGGCCCTGACCGCCGCCGGCTGCGGGGACGGCGGCGGGGACAAGGACAAGAGCGGCGACAAACCCGCCCCCGGGCGGTCCGACCTCATCACGCACACCGTGCAACTCCCCAAGCTCAACGGGCAGAAGCTCAAGGTGACCGCTGTCTGGACGGGCGTCGAGCAGAAGAGCTTCACCAAGGTCCTGGACGAGTTCGCCAAGCGCACCGGCGCCGAGGTCGCCTACGTACCCAGCGGCGACGACATGGCGGCCTTCATCGGCTCGAAGGTGGCGGGCGGCGACCCGCCGGACGTGGCCATGCTGCAACAGCCGGGAGCGCTGCGCGAGTTCGCCGGGAAGGGGTGGCTCAAGCCGCTGAGCGAGGAGGCGCGGGCGCAGCTGAACAAGAACTTCCCGCAGGGCTGGCAGGACCTGGGCTCCGCCGACGGCAAGCAGTACGGCGTCTACTTCAAGGCGAGCAACAAGTCCCTCGTCTGGTACAACACCAAGATCTTCACCGCGGCGGGCGTCAAGACGCCCGCGACCTGGCCGGAGTTCCTGCGCACCGCGCAGGCCGTCGCCGACTTCGGCGTCTCCCCGGTGTCGGTGGGCGGCGCGGACGGCTGGACGCTCACGGACTGGTTCGAGAACGTCTACCTCTCCCAGGCGGGCCCGGAGAAGTACGACCAGCTGGCCCAACACAAGATCAAATGGACCGATCCCTCCGTCAAGGACGCGCTGACCACGCTCGGCCGGCTCTTCGGCAAGAAGGAGCTGCTGGCGGGCGGCCAGGAGGGCGCGCTCCAGGCGCAGTTCCCCACGTCCGTCACCCAGACCTTCAGCGGGGGCGAGAAGGCGAAGGCCGCCATGGTCTTCGAGGGTGACTTCGCGGCCGCGAACATCACTGCGGCCAAGGCGAAGATCGGTACCGACGCCAAGGTCTTCCCCTTCCCGGCGGTCGGCGGCCGGGCGCCCGTGGTGACCGGTGGCGACGTGGGCGTGGCGCTCAAGGACGGCCAGGCGGCGCAGGCACTGCTGACCTTCCTGGCCTCCACCGACGCCGCCGGGATCTGGGCGAGGGAGGGCGGCTTCATCTCCGCGAACAAGAACCTCGACCTCGCCTCCTACCCCGACGACGTGCAGCGCTCCATCGCCAAGGCGCTGGTCTCGGCGGGCGACTCCTTCCGCTTCGACATGTCCGACCAGGCGCCCGCCGCGTTCGGCGGCAAGCCGGGACAGGGCGAGTGGAAGGACCTCCAGGACTTCCTGCGGAACCCGGCGGACGTGGAGGGCACCCAGCAGCGGCTGGAGTCCGACGCGGCCAAGGCGTTCAAGAACTGACGGGACCGGTCACCATGACCACCGCCACCGCCGTCCCACCACCACCGCCGCCCGACCCCGCCGTGCGCCCGGCCCCGGCTCCCCGGGGCAAGGGCCGGGGGGCGCTCGGCACGCGGCCCTGGGTGGCCGCCTGCTTCCTGCTGCCCGCGCTGGCCCTGCTGGGCGCCCTCGTCGTCTACCCCATCGGCTTCTCCGTCTACCGCAGCCTCTTCGACGCCTCCGGGCACGGCTTCGTGGGCATGGACAACTACCAGGAGGTCTTCACCGACGCGCGGATACGCACGGCCCTGAAGAACAACGTCATCTGGGTCGTCGTCGCGCCCTCCGTGGCCACCGCCCTCGGCCTGATCTTCGCCGTGCTCACCGAACGGGTGCGCTGGGGCACGGCGTTCAAACTCGTCGTCTTCATGCCGATGGCCATCTCGATGCTCGCCGCGGGCATCATCTTCCGGCTGGTGTACGAGCAGAACCCGGACCGCGGCGTCGCCAACGCCGTCTGGGTCGGCATCCACGACACCTTCGCCGCCCCCGCCCCCTTCCCGGGGGCGCACCCCCGGCCGACGGGGGACCTCGTGGCGAGCGGCGACGGCGCGTTCACGACGAAGACGGCGGCGCGGGCGGGCAGCGCCGTGGCGCTGCCACTGGTGGCCGTGAAGCCGGAGGACGTCTCCGGCGCCAGGGACGCCATTCCCGCGCGGGACGTGGCCGGGAAGGTCACCGGCACGGTGTGGATGGACTTCAGCCGGGGCGGCGGCGGAACTGCCGGGAAGATCGACGCCGGCGAGAAGGCCCTGGCCGGGGTGACGGTGGAGGCCGTCAAGGACGACAGGACCGTCGCCTCCACCACCACGGACCCCGACGGCACCTTCACCCTGCCCTCGGCGGCGGACGGCGCCCGGCTGCGGCTGCCCGCGGCCAACTTCGCCTCCGCCTACAACGGCGTCGACTGGCTCGGCCCCTCCCTGGTGACGCCCTCCATCATCGGCGCGTACATCTGGATGTGGGCAGGCTTCGCCATGGTGCTCATCGCGGCCGGCCTGGCGGGCGTGCCGCGCGAACTGCTGGAGGCGGCGCGCGTCGACGGCGCCAACGAGTGGCAGGTCTTCCGCCGGGTGACGGTGCCCCTGCTGGCACCGGTCCTCGCGGTGGTGGTCGTCACCCTGATGATCAATGTGCTGAAGATCTTCGACCTGGTCTACATCATCGCCCCGGGCTCCAGTCTCGACAACGCCAATGTGCTGGCCCTCCAGCTCTATCAGTCCTCCTTCGGCACGGACGTCAACCAGGGCGTGGGCAGCGCCATCGCCGTCTTCCTGCTGCTGCTCGTCACTCCGGTGGTGATCGTGAACATTCGCCGGATCAGGAAGGAGCGGCAACGATGAGCCTTCAAGACACCGTCGTACGGGGCGAGCGCTCCCTTCCCGCCCGCTTGGCCGCCCGCCTGGGCGCGGGGGCGACGCGCGGCTTCCTCGTCGTGGTCGGGCTGTTCTGGCTGATGCCGACCGTGGGACTGCTCCTTTCGTCACTGCGCGACAAGTCCGACATCGCCGCCTCGGGCTGGTGGCAGGTCTTCGCCCACCCGTCCCAGCTGACGACGGAGAGCTATCGCACGCTCTTCGCCAACGACAAAGTCACGCACTCCCTCCTGACCACCGCGCTGATCACCGTCCCGGCGACGGTGCTGGTGATCCTCGTCGGCGCCCTCGCCGGATACGCCTTCGCCTGGCTGGACTTCCCCGGCCGGGACTGGTGGTTCATGGTCGTCGTGGGGCTGCTGGTGGTGCCCGTGCAGGTGGCGCTGATCCCGGTGGCCAAGCTCTTCAGCGCGCTCGGCATCTTCGAGTCCACGGTGGGGGTGGTGCTGTTCCACACCGCCTTCGGGCTGCCCTTCGCAGTGTTCCTGTTGCGGAACTTCTTCGCGGAGATACCGCGCGAGCTGCTGGAGGCCGCGAGACTGGACGGCGCGGGCGAGCTACGGCTGTTCACCCGCGTCGTGCTGCCCCTGGGCGGGCCGGCCATCGCCTCCCTGGGCATCTTCCAGTTCCTGTGGGTGTGGAACGACATGCTGGTCGCGCTGATCTTCGCGGACAGTGGCAACCCTCCCATCACGGTGGCCCTCCAGCAGCAGGTCCGGCAGTTCGGCGACAACGTGGACATCCTGGCGTCGGGTGCCTTCCTCTCGATGGTCGTTCCGCTGGCGGTCTTCTTCGCCTTCCAGCGCCAGTTCGTGAGCGGGGTGATGGCGGGCGCGGTGAAGTGACGGCGCGTACAGACGGCGCGTACGTACGGACTAGCGCTGTACGTACAGCGACACCGCCCCTCCCCGGACGAACACCGTGGACTCCTCCCGGTACAGCGCGTCGAGCTCCCTCGTCTTGGCGGACTCGGCGCGCTGGGCCCGGAACCACGGCGTCCCGACCGTGCTCGTGTCCGCCACCACCCACACCCGCGTCCCCGCCGGAAGCCCCCGCAGCCGGGAGCGCAGCTCCCCCGCCCCGGCCTCCTGGCCGTAGAGGGTGCCCGAGGCGGCGGGCGACCTCTTGAGGGTGAGGTCCCGCAGCCCCGTGAAGGCCTCCGGGTAGGCCAGGGATATCCGGCGCTCGTGGAGCGGGAGGAAGAGCACCGTGTCCCCCGGCCGGGCCGTCCTCCCGACGGCCGCGGCCACCCGGGCGAGCTCGTCGCCCCGGCTGGACGGCAGCCGCTCGCGCTCGTGGAAGGGCAGCTGCGCCACGAAGGCCGCCGCCACAGCCGCGACCCCGGCCGCCGCCGCAACACTCCGCCACGGCAGGAGCCCCAGGAGCCGCTCCGCCCCGGCGGCCGCCAGCAGCGGAACGCCCGCGAGGCAGAACAGCAGATAGCGGTCGAGGAAGAGCGGCTGCCACTGGGACGCCGCGTAGAGCAGCACCGGTGGGACGACGGCCAGCGGCAGGGCGACGGCGCCCAGCCGCAGCGGGCCGGTGCGGGGCAGAGGGGCGAGCACGGCGAGGGCCATCAGCGCGACCACCACGGCCACGACGGGCTCACCAGGGCCCGTGAAGGCGTGGAGGAGCGCCTTCGCCTGCTCGTATCCCGGTGCGCGGAGCCAGGAGACCTGCTCGCTCTGGCCTTGGGAGAGCACGGCCAGCGGCGCCAGCACGGCGCAGGCCGCGGCCGCCGCGCAGCCCCACCCGCGCCAGGTCCGCCCCGGCACCCGGGAGAGCAGCAGCGTCAGCCCATGGGCCGCCAGCAGCAGGATCGCGAACTCGTGCAGCAGCGCCGTGACCGCCACCACCGCGCCGTAGCCGGCCCAGCGCCCGGGCGAACCCCGTTCGACGGCCTCCAGCAACAGCCACGTCGCCAGCGCCGCGCCCGCCGCGACCAGGGCGTACGAACGGCCCTCCTGGGCGTAGTGGCCGACGAACGGGGTGGCCGCGTACAGCAGCCCGGCCCACAGGCCCACCCGGGGCCGGGCCAGCCGACAGCCGATCGCGCCGATCAGCCCGGCGGTGACGGCCGCGGCCACGACGGACGGCAGCCGCAGCGTGGTCTCGTCGGCGCGCAACGCCAGCACCGGACGCATCAGCAGGTAGTAGAGCCCGTGCACGGCGTCGACGTGCCCGAGCAGGCGCACGATCTCGCCCGGCGAGCGGCGCGCCACCTGGAAGGTGGCGGCCTCGTCCCGCCACATCGTGCCCCGGTCGAGCCCCCACAGGCCGAGGAGGAGCATGACGGCGGCGGGCACGATCACGGCCAGGGGCACGGCGGTGGTCAGCTCCCGAAGGGCGGTCCCGAGGGTGACCGCCCATGGTTCCCTCGGCTCCTTCCTCGGCCCCTTCCTCAGCTCGGGCCGTACCGCGGTCCGCGCCATCGTCGTCCCTCCCCGCTTCCGTTCCTGCCGGCCACACGCGGTCGCAGAATGCACCGATTACGCATACTTACTGGATAAAACTGTGCTTTATGGCAGTGAACGGGAGTGGAATCCCTGTCGCGCACCCCGCCACCGGGCTTCCGGTGGGCGCCCCGGCCGACGCCCGGGTCGGCGTCGTCGTCATCGGCTACGACGACGCCGCCCACATCGGCCACGCCGTGCGCTCGGCCCTCGGCCAGGGCCCGGCCGTCGCCGAGGTCGTCGCCGTGGACGACGCGTCCACCGACGGCACCGGGGCCCTCCTCGACCGGCTGGCCGCGCGCGAACCCCGGCTGCGCGTCGTCCACCGGGCCGTCAACAGCGGTGGCTGCGGCACCCCCCGCAACGACGGCCTCCGGACCGTCACCACGCCCTATGTGATGTTCCTGGACAGCGACGACATCCTGCCCCGGGGCGCGGTGACCGCCCTGCTGCGTGGCGCCCTGGCCCACGACGCGCCGGTGACGGCGGGGCTGTGCGTCCGCAGGGAACTCCCCCGGCGACGGGACACTCCCTGGCAGCCCGCCCTCTACCGGCGGCCCGCCGTCCACGCCTCCCCCGAGGAGCACCCGGCGCTGCTGCGCGACACGCTCTGCGTCAACAAGCTCTACGCCCGCCACTTTCTCGACACGCACGGCATCGACTTCCCCGAAGGGCCGTTCCCCTACGAGGACTTCGTCTTCAGCGCCCGCGTCATGGCGGCGGGTCCGCGCGTGGCCGTCGTCCCGGACCCGGTCTACGTCTGGCACGTGCGCCGGGGCGCGGCCCGGCCCTCGATCTCCCTGGACCGCGAGCGGGTGGCCAACTGGCAGGCGCGGGTCCGCGCCCACGAGCGGGGTGTGGAGGTCTTCCGCGACGCCGGCAACGAGCCGCTCGCCCACGCCGCCCGGGTGAAGTTCCTCGACCACGACCTGCGGATGTACGTCCGGGAGTTGCCCGGCCACGGCCCGGCGTACCGCGCGGCCTGGTGGCGGGCGGCGCGCGCCGCGCTGGCCGCCTGCGACGAGGCGGACCTGCGCGCCGCCCGGGCCCCGGCCCGCTGGATCGCCCGGGTCGTGCTCGCCTCCGAGACGCCGCGCGACCTGGACCGGCTCGCCCAGCTCGCCGCCCGGCCCGCCCGGCTGCTGCCCCCCTACGCCGAGGCGGCGGGGCGGCCGGTCTGGGCGGCGGACCTGCCGAGGGCCGTCCTCGACGGCCTCACCGGCCCGGGCGCCAAGCCGGCCCGCCGCCTGCCGGTCACCGTCGACGCCGTCCTGCGCCGCCGCGCGGGGCGCGGCCGCCACGCCGAACTCCGGCTGCGGGTGCACGAGCTGTACGGCCGGCTGGCGGCGGCCCGGCCGCACGGCGTCGACGTCGAGCTCCGGCTGCGGGACGGCGCCTCCGTCCAGGAACACACCGCCTCGCCATGGCCGGACGAGCCGGCCGGGTCGGACGGGTCGGACGGGCTGGCCGGGTCGGACGGGCCGGCCGGGTCGGGTAGGCCGAGCGGCGGCGGGCCGGACAGACCAGTCGGGCCAGGCGCCGGAACCTCGTGGGTGGTCTCCGTGCCCGTGGACCTCGCGGCGCTGGCCGCGCGCGGGCTCCTCGACGCCAGGGCCCGCAGGGCCCTCACGACCGGGTCGCAGGCGTGGGACGTCCGCGTCCGCATCCACTGCGCCCACGGTGGCACCCTGCGGACGGCCGTACGGGCCGTGGGCGCAGGCTCCCGGCCCGCCGTGCTGCTCGGCGCGCGGTACGGCCTGTTGCTGGCGCAGCCGCACGCCACGGCGAGCGGTTCGCTCGTCCTGCGGCTCGCGCCCGGCGTCCGCTGCGCGCTCGGTGTCGCCCTGCGCAGGGCCCGTACGCTCCTGCCCCCGCTGCCCCTGCTGCCCCCTCTGCCCCTGCCATCCCTCCTGCGGCGCACGGCGGCGGCCCGTACCGACGGCCGTCCCTAGCCTCACGACGCTCATGTCCCATCCCCCGTTCATGCCCCATCCCCCTTGTGGCCGTTCCGGTCCGGTGGCGGACCTAGCGGTCGATCTCCTCGAACAGCGCCTCCCAGCGGTCCAGGACCGCCGGGAGGGCCAGTGGCGCGACGTGCTCGCGCGCGGCCCGCCCATAGCGTTCGCGCGCCGGGCCGTCCCCCATCAGCTCCCCCAGCGCGGCCGCGAACGCCGCCGTGTCCCCGTGCGGCACGAGCGTGCCGGTACGCCCGTGGACGACCAGCTCGCGGACGCCGCCCGACAGGTCGAAGCTCACGCAGGGCACTCCGGCGGCGGACGCCTCGGCGAGGGCCATCGGCCGTCCTTCGCGCTCGCTGGTGAGAGCCACCAGCGACAGCTCCCGGTAGGCGGCGGCCATGTCGCGAACGGTGCCCCGGAAGCGGACCCTGCCGTCGATGCCGAGCCGGGCCGCCCGCGCCCTGAGTTCCGGCTCCTGGGGGCCGTCGCCGAAGAAGTGCAGCTCCCAGCCGGGGTGTTCGGTCGAGGCGGTGGCGAAGGCGTCGAGCAGCCGGTCCAGCCGTTTGACCGGTTCCAGCCGCCCGACCGCGCCGACGCGCCGACCGTCCAGGGGCGCGGGGGTGAGGGGAGCGAAGGGCAGTGGGTTGGGCATCACTCCGGCGTTCGGCAGCCGTCTGCGGCGGAATTCCGCCGCGTCCGGCTCGCTGAGGAACAGCGACTTCTCCAGCGCCGGGTAGTGCCGCAGGATCAGCTCCAGGTTGACGGACGTCCGCGCCTGGTGGAATGACTCGTGGTATTGGCCGATGGCCCGCACGTGGGCCGGCCGCGCCACCGACTCCAGCCAGACCGCCGCCCAGGGCGAACCGGCGATCACATACCCCCTACCGTCCTCCGGTGTGTCGGCGAACCGTCGCGCCAGCAGTTCCCGGGCCCGCTGTCGCTCCCGGCGTTCGGCCCGCGCCGACCACAGCCGTGCCGGGCTCAGCCGCTCGGCGAGGGAGTCCGCCCGCCAGGAGGGCGGAGCGGCTGCCCGGTAGAGCGTGGTCCGCCGGTAGGCGGGGTCGGCGATGTACGCGTGGGGCCGGGGGCTCGGCCGGATGCCGATGAGCTCGACGGTGTGGCCGCGCTCGGCGAACCCCTGGGCGAGGGTGTGCAGCACCCGCTGGGAGCCGCCCGTCGAATCGACGTCGATGCCGAGGAGGAACAGCCGCCTCCGGCGGCCCTGAGCCGAAACCCTCACCCCTGTCCGTCCGTCGTGGCGGTTCACCGGTCGCTCCCCTCGAAGAACAGGTCGACCACGGACTTGCTCGACCATCCGGTCTCCAGGGGGTTGAACCGCTCCTGGAAGCGGGCGTACGCCCCGGCCCACCGCTCGCGCACCCCCGCCAGATCGCCCAGCGCCGCCGCCAGTTCCCTCGTGGTGGTGAGCATCGGACCGGGGGCGATGTCCGCCAACTCGTAGTAGGCGCCGCGCGAGACCGAGCGGTAGTGCTCGTAGTCGTCGGTGTAGAGCAGGATGGGCCGACCCAGGTTGGCGTAGTCGAACATCACCGACGAGTAGTCCGTGAGCAGGGCGTCCGAGGCGAGCTGCAGATCGTTGAGATCGGCGAACTCCCGCCCGTCGCGCACCGCGTGCCCGAGCTCGCGGGGCACGGTGAACCGGTCGTAGTAGTGCGGGCGGACCACGACCGTCCACTCCTCGCCGACCGCGCCGACGAGCTCCGCCAGGTCGATCCGGATCGACGCCCCGCTGCCGCGCTCGCCGTCCCGGAACGTGGGGGCGTACAGCAGCACCTTCCGGCCGTCGGGGATCTGCAGTCGCTCCCGGGTGCGGGCCGCGCGGTCGCGCTGCTCCGGCTCGTTCCAGCGGACGAGCACGTCGTTGCGCGGCAGCCCGGTGCGCAGCAGCCGGCCCGCGTAGCCGTTGGCCCGCACGAAGGTCCGCTCGAACTCCTCGCTGGGGGAGATCAGCGCGTCCCAGCGGGCCACCGTCGCGCGGTGCCGCCGGCGCCGCTCGGCACTCGCCAGCCGTAGCTCGGGGATGTCGAACCCCATGTGCTTGAACGCCTGGCCGTGCCAGGTCTGGAGATAGCGGGTGCCCGCCCGTTTGGCGTAGGACGCCGGGAAGCCGTGCGAGTCCACCCAGTAGCGCGCCCGGGCGACCGTACGGGCGTGCTCCCAGCTGCCGCGCCGGACGAGCTCCACGCCCTCGGGGAAGGAGGACCGGTCGCCGGTGTACGACCAGACCGCGCGGAGCGGGAGTCCGCGCCGGACGAGTTCCTCGTGGATGTAGCGGGGGCTGTCGGCGTAGCCGCGCCCTTCCAGGGCCTCGAAGACGACCAGCCGGTCGTCGATGGGCAGTTTCCGCAGCTCGTGGTAGGCGAGGGCCTTGGCGCGCGGCCCGGTCGCGCGGCGGATCAGCCGGTGGGCGCGGCGCAGGGCCGGCCGGGCGGGGACGAGGGCCTCGGCCCGGCCGAGGGCGCCCGTCCGCTCCCAGGCGAGCTCGAACCGTCCGGCGCCGTGTCCTTCGCACCCCGCCCGCACCAGGTGCCCGCCGATCCGTGCCCGCAAGGACGGCGCCGGGGCGGGGGCCAGCAGCGGATCGGCGCGGGTCAGGCCCTGCCGGGTGAGTACGACGTGGGGGTGACGCCGCCCCCGGAACCCGGTGGGCCCGAGGGGCACCCGGCGCAGATCGATCTCGACCCGGGCGGTGCGCTCTTCCGCGCCCTCGGTGCCTTCCGTGTCCTCCCCGTCCGGCTCGTAGCGGAAGGGGACGACGAGGGGCTCGGCGGTCACGGCGACGCGCAGCTCCGCCGTGACGGGCACGGGCCCGGCCAGCAGCCGTGCGGGGTCGTAGGTGCGCAGGGTAAGGCGCAGGAGGCTTCCGGCCGGTTCGACGTGCGTCACCTCGTGCCGAAGGGGGCCGGTGGTGAAGGGCTGGTCGTCCAGGCGCCATTCGGTGATGTCCAGTTCCCGGGCGGCCCGTTCGTCCTCGGGCAGTTCCCGTCCCCAGTACCGGCGTCCGGTGGCGTCGCGCACGGTGTGGCGGGGGGCGATGCGGGGCCGGTCCAGGGTGCGCGCGCATTCGGCGGCCTCGGCGAGGCGGCCGGTGAGGAGCAGGTGCTGGCAGACGCGTTGTTCGCGCGGCAGCGTCTCCCAGGCGCCGAGTGCGATGCCGGCGAGGTAGGGGGCGACGAGGGCGGCGAACTCCTCGGTCCACCGCCGGTCGCGGAAGGGCAGGTCACCGAGGTGGAGGCGGAGGTCGTGCCGGAGGAACTTGGCGTCCTTCGCGGGCCGCAGATCGGCGTGGCCCGACTCCTCCAGGAAGGCGTCGACGCGCCGGGCGACGGCGACGCGGTCGGCGACGTTCCGCAGTTTGTGGCGGCTGGAGGAGATGGAGGGGCCGGTGGCCGGGTCGCCAGCGAGCCGCCAGGTGTAGACGGGCCAGGGGACGACGGCGAAGGACCGGGCCAGGGTGAGGGCTTGAGCGCTGAAGAGCTGGTCCTCGTAGTGCACGTCCTCGGGGAAGCGCAGGCCGTGCCGGGCGAGGAAGGCGGCGCGGTAGAGCTTGTTGGTGGAGAGGTGGTCGAGGAGGTATTCGGGGGCGGCGCGCAGGCCCGCGACGAGGCGGGTGTCACCGAAGAGCTCGGGGTACCACAGAGCGGTGGTGCCGCTCTCCTCGAAGATCCGGGTGACCTCGCCGGTGACGAGGTCGGCTCCGGTGTCCTCCGCGGTCAGCAGCAGCGATTTGCAGGAGTGGTAGGGGAGTTCGTCGTCGCTGTCGAGGAACATCACATAGGGGGCGCGGGCGGCGGCGATGCCGGCGTTGCGCGGGGCGCCGCAGCCGCCGCTGTTGACCGGGAGCCGCAGCAGGCGCACACGTGGGTCGCCGGCGGCCAGTTCCCGGGCGACGCGGGGGGTGCCGTCCGTCGAGCAGTCGTCGACGACGATCGCTTCGAGGCGGCGCAGCGACTGCCCGAGGACCGATCGGACGGCGCGCGGCAGCCGCTCGGCGTCATTGTGGACGATCACTACTACGCTGACCTCCGGGGTGGCGGAGGGCACGGGAGCGGACATGGTTCACCTCGCTTCGGGATCGGGCCGGGTCTCGGGCCCTGAACGCCGGGCCTCGACCTCTGAACACAGAGAGTAACGACAACTACTCTCCGTGACAACCCCGTCGTCTCGACCCCACCCCCTCCCCCGCCACGCCGCGACTCCCAGCACCACCGCCAGCCCGCCGAACATCACCACGTCCCGGAACGCGTGCCGCTGCGCGCTGTCCACCCCCGGCCACGGCACCCCGCCCAACTGCGGCACCAGAGGCACCCAGAACCACACCGACCTCGCCGCCGCCCCCCGTACCACCACCGACACGGCCAGCGAAGGCACCACGACCAGCGCGTAGTTGAGGAACGAGGGGCGCGAGACCACGAAAGCGGCCAGCATCAGCAGCGCCGCGCACTCCACCAGCCGCAGCGCCGGATCTCCCCCGCACCGCCACCGCAGCCACGCGAAGTACAGCACCGCCGTCCCGGCCACGGCCGCCAGCGCGAACGCCAGGAGGTGCGGCACCCCCAGCCGGGGCAGCACGGCAGGCCAGGAGGCGTCGTACGGACGGGCGTACGCGTCCTGGCCGTGCAACAGGAACGGCAGCGTCCGGGTGAAGAACAACCCCGGCCTCGGCAACGCGACCGCGGCCGACAGCGAGATCGCGGCGGGCAGCCCCAGCCCCCACGCCAACGCCCGCCACTGGCGCGCCAGAAGGAACAGCAGGAACAGCGGCACCAGCATCGGCTTCAGCGCGACGGCCACCCCGACCACCACGCCCGCCGCGGCCCACCGCCCGTTCCGCGCCAGCAGAAGGGCCGCAGGAAAGGCGGCCACCGACGCCGCCGTCCAGTTGCCCAGGAAGACCAGGCTCTGGAAGGGCAGGAACAGCGCCGTACCCAGCGCCAGCGCCACCGCCAGCCGGCTGTCCGCCCGCACCCCGAAGATCCGCAGCGCCAGCACCCCGCCCACCGCGACCAGCGCGCCCGTCACCACCGGCACGGCGTAGAACAGCGCCTTCTCCGGGAACGGCGTCTGCGGCAGCGCCGCGAACACCGCCCCCGGCGGATACAGGAAACGTTTGTCCGCGTACGGCGACCCGCCGCTCAGCAGCGCCCGCGCCGCCCGCACCACGACCGCGTTGTCGATGCCGGAACGCGCCTTGCCGTACGCCCGCACCGAGCTCAGGGTGAACACCAGCGCCGCCGCGACCAGCGCGGGCACGGGCGCCCGGCCGCGCAGCCACCCGGAGGCCGCGTCCCCGAAGGACGGCCCGGTCACCGGCGCGGTCTCCGTCGCGCTCATCGTCCGACGACCTCCAGCAGCACGCGCCCGCCCGGCCCCTGGGCCGCCTTCCTGAGCGCGGGGTCGCCGGGCGGCAGGCCCGCCGCCCCGTTCTTCCACAGCACCCACCGCACGCCGTACTCCTTGAGGATGCCGAGCCGCTCGGCCCGGGAGGTGGCCGGTGCGAAGTAGCGCCGTGTGGCGTCGCGGCGCCGCTTCTCGTCGGGGAGGAAGAGGTCGGGATAGGCCGGAGCGACGGTGTACGGGCCGTACGCGGGGAGCATCCGCAGCGCGTAGTAGTCGTCCGTCATCACCGTCGCCCCTTTGGGCACATGCGCCACGGCCCAGCCGAAGCCCGGCCACAGCGCGATGACGGGCGCCTGACGCAGCCCGGGCGGCACCGCCTCCCTCCGCAGCACGTACGACAGCACCCCCGCCTGCGCCCAGGCCCCGGCCAGCAGCGCCGCCACCGCCACCACCGGCAGACCGTGCCGCACACGCCGCAGCCGCTCACCACCCGCCCCACGGTCGTCGAGAACCTCGGCCGTCTCGATGGCGAGTGCGAGCTGAGCCGGGATCAGCACGGCCGGCAGCGCTCTCCCCCACGCGTAATGCCCGCTCGCCCACCCCGCCGAGACGACCACCACGCCCAGCCCGAAGAGGAGCGCCAAGGGATCGCGGCGATCCCGCCACCACCGCGCCCCGAGGGCCGCCACCCCCACGGTCACCAGGCAGAACCGCTCCGCCGCACGGTTGTAGAGCGCCCGGTGGACGGGGTCCAGCCCGCCCCCGCCGAGCAGCGCGGGAAAGGAGTAGTACGGCCAGCACAGCGGCAGCACCAGGGCCACGGCACCCCCCGCAGCCACCAGCACCCACCCGGCCCCGTTCGGCCCCGGCCGCGTCCCCAGCAGCACCGCCAGCACACCCAGCACCGCCACCACGCCGGTGAACTGATGCACCAGCAGCACTGAACCCAGCAGAAATCCCAGCCCCAGATGCCCCGGCAGCCCCCAGCCGGCCGTCCGCGCCCGGCGCAGCAGCGCCCACAGCCAGCAGGAGAGGCCCAGGGCGAAGGTGCCCGGATAGGCGAGGGTCAGGCTGAGCGAGGCCAGCCCCGGCATCCCGCTCCACGCGAACGGCACCACGCCGTACAGCAGCAGCACGCACAGCAGCGCGAGCGGGACGGCCGTCCGCGCCCGGCTGAACGTCCGGGTGAAGGCGGCGAGGCCCGTGGCCAGCAGCACGAGCCCGGCCAGCCCGGCCATCCGCAGCACGCCGAAGGTGCCCCAGCCGGTCGCCCTCGCCGCCAGGGCCAGCGCGACCGTCCAGGGCGAGTAGTACGGGCTCGGCGTGTCCTCGTCCACCAGGGGGTTGCCCGGGTGGATCAGGTCCGCGCGCAGCCGCTCCAGGACGGCGGCGTGCATCCCCAGGTCACCGGACCACGGCAGCCGCACCACCATGAGCAGCAGCAGGACGCCCAGCAGCAGGACGGCGACCGCGGCCGTCCGGCGCGGCAGGCCCGCCCCGCGCGGCGGGGCGGTCCGGGAGAGCGGCGGCCGGGGCGCCCTGAAGGCCGTGGGCGGGCTCACGGATCAGCGGGAACGCTTGCCGGCCGCCGGGCCGCGGAGCGCTCTGGACCGCAGCCGCCAGGGCATGGCCACGGATTCGAGCTGCACGGCAAGGTTCATCTTCGACTCCCCGGCGGTGCGGTCCTCGAAGTGGATGGGCACCTCCATGACCGTGAAACCGGCGCGCAGCGCGCGGTACTTGGTCTCGACCTGGAAGCTGTAGCCCGCGCTGTCGACGCTGCCGAGCCCGACGGCCCGCAGTGCGTCCGCGCTCCACAGGTTGAAGCCGCTGGTGATGTCGCGGACGCGCGTGCCGAGGATCCCGCTGGCGTAGGCGTTGGCCCAGCGGGAGAGCAGCTTGCGGTGGGCCTTCCAGGCGTCGGAGAGGGTGCCCCCGGGCACGTACCGGCTGCCGACGACCACGTCCGCGCCGGTGGCGAGGGCGACGCCGAGCATCTCGGAGATCTTGCCGGTGGGGTGGCTGCCGTCGGCGTCCATCTGGAGCACGTACGCGGCGCCCTCGGCCACGGCCCGCTCCATGCCGGCGGCGTAGGCGCGGCCGAGGCCGTCCTTGGTGGTGCGGTGCATGACGCCCATGCGCGTCCGGCCGGGCTCGTTGTACTTCTCCGCCAGCTGTTCGGCGACGGTGCCCGTGCCGTCGGGGCTGTTGTCGTCGACCACCAGCAGCCGCAGCCCTTCGAGGGGCAGGGCCATGAGCGCCTCGGCCATGGTGGGCAGGTTCTGCGCCTCGTTGTACGTCGGCATCACCACGGTGAGCGGGGTACGGCCCCATTCGGCGGGGAGCGGTGTCGCGGCGGCGGGGGTGCGCGGAGGGCTCATGAGCGGATCCTCGGCAGACGGAGACGGCGAGTCGTACAGGGGGTGGCGCGGCTGTCGACAGTTGGCGGTCGACGGACGTTCAAACGCTGAAGACCTTCAAACACTAAGTCGGTGTTCGCATGCGGGCAGGCGGTGACGCTCAGACGGCCGAGAAGCGGATGGCGGCGTCGGGGATCGCGGTCCCGCACCAGACGCGCGCCCCCTCGCGCAGCTCATTGTCCGCGCCGATGTCGGAGCGATCCCCGATCACCACGTCGTCCAGGAGGGTCCGGGGGCCGACCCGGGCGCCGGTGCCGACCATGGACGCCCGGACGCGCGCGCCCTCCTCGATCCGGGCGCCGTCCAGGACGACGGAGCCCTCCACGACGGCGCCCGCCGCGACGTACGCGCCGGCCCCCACGACCGTGCCGCCCAGCAGCCGCGCCCCGTCCGCCACCCGTGCCCCGGGCAGCACCAGGAACTCACCGGGGTCGCCGGGGACGGCCGGGGAGTGGACGACGCCGCGCACGAGGTCGGCGGATGCCTGGACGAAGGCGGCGGGACGGCCCAGGTCCAGCCAGTACGAGGCGTCGACCACCCCGTGCAGCACGGCCCGGGCGGCCAGCAGCCCGGGGAAGGTCTCCCGCTCGACGGAGACCGGCCGCCCCTGCGGGATGGTGTCGATGACCTCCCGCCGGAAGACATAGGCCCCGGCGTTGATCTGGTCGGTGACGATCTCCTCGGGGCGGCGCGGCTTCTCGGTGAAGGCCAGGACCCGGCCGTCGGGGCCGGTGGGGACCAGACCGAACGCACGGGGGTCGGCCACCCGGGTGAGATGGAGGGTGACGTCGGCCTGCGCCCGCTCGTGGCGCAGCAGCAGGTCGCCGATGTCGAGGCCGGTGAGGATGTCGCCGTTGAAGACGAGCACCGGTTCGGTGGGCCCGGAGGTCAGGGCGATGGAGGCCTGGCGGATGGCCCCGCCCGTGCCCAGCGGCTCCTCCTCGTGGACGTAGGTGAGGCGCAGCCCGTGGGCGGAGCCGTCGCCGAAGTACGGCTCGAAGACCTCGGCGAGGTAGGAGGTGGCGAGGACGACGTGTTTCACGCCGGCGGCTCTGGCGCGGGCCAGCTGGTGGGCGAGGAAGGGCACCCCGGCGGCCGGGACCATGGGTTTCGGCGTGTTGATGGTGAGCGGCCGGAGCCGGGTTCCCTTGCCTCCGACGAGCAGTACCGCCTCAGTCATGCCAGTTCCTCGTCATACATTCCAGTCCCTCGCCAATACCAGACCCTCGCCCATTGTGCCCATCTCGTCGCACTGCGTCAGTTTTTGCGGCAATTTACACTACAATCGGTTGTCTAAGCGAGATGTCCGCTACGCGTGGCGACCGTATCTGGAGATGCCTTTGCGACCGACGGAATCGAGGGAAAGGCTTTCGCCCGGCCGGGGGAGGCTGACGGCGCTGGCCCGGGAGTTCGCGAAGTTCGGCACGGTGGGCGGCCTGGGGATCTTCGTCAACCTCGGCGTCTTCAATGTGTGCCGGGGGGCCACCGGGCTGCCGGTGGTGCGCTGCAGCGTGGTCGCGACGGCCGTCGCCATCGCCTTCAACTATCTGGGGCTGCGCCACTTCACCTACCGCGACCGCGACAAGGGCCGGCGCAGCAGGGAGATCGCCCTCTTCGCGGCCTTCAGCGGCGTCGGACTGGTGATCGAGAACGGTGTCCTCTACGTCGCCACCTACGGCTTCGGCTGGGGCGGGGCGCTGCTCGGCAATCTCTTCAAGTTCCTGGGCATCGGCACGGCGACCCTGTTCCGATTCTGGTCCTACCGCGCCTGGGTCTTCAGGACCCTGCCGGGGCGGGCCATGCGCCACGGCTCTCCTGCCGGAGACCACGGCGATCACGGCGATCCGTCGAACAGCACGAGCAACCCGGCCGCGTACCAACCCGAGACCACCGCACCTCCACCGTAGAGACACACCCGCACCCCCAGCGGAACACGCGCGAGCGGCCGGGCCGCCAACAGCAGCGGAACCGGCAGGAACGGCAGCATGAAGCGTGGTTTGGAGTACGGCGAGCCCGGCGTCGCCACCATCAGCAGCCAGGCCCCGGCGACGACCGCCACCAGCGGCCAGGGCACCCGCCGGTCCAGTGCCAGCGCCACCACCGCCGCCGCCGTCAGCAGGACCACGGCGAGCACGGCCGTGTGGCGCACGTCGGCGACCGCGCGGGGATCGCCGTAGAGCAGGACCTGCCGCAGGAAGTCCGCGGTGCCCGCGCCGAAGTCGAACGTCTGCCCCCAGGCCCGCTCCGCCTCGAACCAGCCGTCCCAGCGACCCACCCTGCTGCCCAGGTACAGCCAGCCGGCCAGCAGCCCCAGCGGTGCCAGGGCCAGCGCCGCCCATGGCCGGGCGCCGTCCCGGCGGCGCAGCAGGGCCGCCGCGGCGGCCAGCAGCACCGTGGCGATCAGCACCGTCGCCGTCGGCCGTACGGCGCCCGCCAGGGCGCACAGGACGCCCGCCGCGACCCAGCGGCGCCGCACCAGCGACACCAAGGCCCACATCAGCAGGGCGCTGAAGACCGCCTCCGAGTACGGCACCCACAGCGCGAAGGCGTACGGCGAACAGGACCACAGCGCCACGCACGCGTACCCGGCGCCCCGGCCTCCCCCGCAGCACCGCACGAGCGTGTACGCCCCCGCCCCGGCCACCGCCGCCGCGCACCAGGAGATCAGCACCCCGGCGCAGTCGTGGGGCAGGCCGGTCACCAGGTGCAGACCGCGGATCAGCGCGGGGACGAGCGGGAAGAAGGCGAGCCGGCTGTAGTCGGGCGTGCCGTCGGGGCGGTGGGGGATGAGGCGGGGATAGCCCCGCTCGGCGATCCGCAGATAGTTGCCACTGTCCCAGCGGTACAGCAGCCAGCGCGTCCCATGGCCGAGGTGGTGGTTGACCAGCAGCAGGACGGCGAAGCCGACGGCGGCGACGGCCAGCTGGACGGCCGCCGCGACGACCGCCTCCCGGTATACCGTCCGGTACGCCGTCCGGGTGGTCGCGAGCCGCGGAACGACTGTCATCCGACTCTCTCACGCATGCGAAAAGGGCGGCCCCGGGGGTTTTCCCCGGGGCCGCCCCCTTCATGCCGGTGCGGCGGTCACCCGTCAGGTGTGCGAACGCAGCAGCGTGCGCATCGTGCGCATGGCCACCGACAGGTTGGCCAGGTCGAACGCGTCCGACCCGCGGATCTCGTCGAGCGTCGTCCGCGCCCGGGTCAGGATCGCGGCGTTCCGCTCCTCCCACTCGGCGAAGCGCTGCTCCGGCGTGGAGGAGCCGTTGCCCACCGAGAGGACCTCGGCCGTCAGCGCCGCGTGGGCCGCGTAGAGGTCCTCACGGATGGAGGCACGGGCCATCGACTGCCAGCGGTCGGCGCGCGGCAGGTCGATGATGCGGTCCATCAGCTGGGTGATGTGCAGCCGGTCGGCCAGGTCGTAGTAGACCTCGGCGACGCCCAGCGGCTCCTTGCCCGTGCGCTCGGCGGTGGCGACGATGTCCAGCGTCGGGAAGACGGACGAGAAGCCCGCGACCTTGACCGCCAGCTCGGCGGGCACCTCGGCGGCGACGAGCTCGTCGTGGATGGACTGCCACCACTCCATGTCGGCGCCGCGCAGCAGCTTGGGCAGCTCGGCCCAGACCATGTCCACGCCGTCACGGAAGAACCCGATGGTCTCCGCGAGCTCCAGCGGCTGCGGGCGGTTGTTGAGCAGCCAGCGGGTGCCGCGCTCGACCAGCCGGCGCGAGTGGAGCCGGATGCGGGTCTGGACGTCGGCGGCGACCACGTTGTCCAGGCCCTCGACCGCGTCCCAGACCTCGTTCAGGCTGAAGATCTCGCGGGCCGCGGTCTGCGCCCGGACGATCTCCTCCAGCGAGGCGCCGGTCTCCTCCCGCAGACGGTGGAGGAAGGTCGAGCCGCCGGAGTTGACCGTGTCGTTGACCAGGACGGTCGTGACGATCTCGCGGCGCAGCGCGTGGTTGTCGATCTGCTCGCCGAACGACGTGCGCAGGGCCTGCGGGAAGTAGGCGTAGAGCAGTCGCTGGAGGTACGGGTCGTCGGGCAGCCCGGTGGTGAGCAGCTCCTCCGCCGCGGTGATCTTGATGTAGGCGAGCAGGACGGCCAGCTCGGGCTGGGTCAGGCCGCGCCCGGCGGTCAGCCGCTCCCGGATCTGCCGGTCGGTGGGCAGGAACTCCAGGGCGCGGTCGAGGTGGCCCTCGCGGGTGAGGCGGCGCATGATCCGCTGGTGGGCGTGGAGCAGGCTGGGCGCCTGGGCCACGGCGTTGGCCAGGGCCACGTTCTGCGCGTAGTTGTTGCGCAGCACCAGCTCGCCGACCTCGTCGGTCATCTCGGCCAGCAGCTTGTTGCGCTGCTTGACGGTCATGTCGCCGTCGGTCACGAGGGCGTTGAGCAGGATCTTGATGTTCACCTCGTGGTCGGAGGTGTCCACGCCGGCGCTGTTGTCGATGGCGTCGGTGTTCACCCGGCCGCCGGTCGACTCGGGACCGCCGGTGAGGGCGAACTCGATGCGGCCGAGCTGGGTCAGACCGAGGTTGCCGCCCTCGCCGACGACCTTGACGCGCAGGTCCCGGCCGTCGACGCGGATGGCGTCGTTGGCCTTGTCGCCCACGTCGCCGTGCGACTCGGTGGACGCCTTGACGTACGTGCCGATGCCGCCGTTCCACAGGAGGTCGACCGGGGAGCTGAGGATGGCCTTCATCAGCTCGGCGGGGGTCATCTTGGTGACACCGGGGGCGATGCCAAGGGCCTCGCGCACATGGGCGTTGACCGGGATCGACTTGGCGCTGCGCGGGTGAATGCCACCACCCGCGGAGAGCAGCTTGGTGTTGTAGTCGGCCCAGGAGGAGCGGGGCAGCTCGAAGAGCCGGCGGCGCTCGGCGTAGGAGACGGCCGCGTCCGGGTTCGGGTCGATGAAGATGTGGCGGTGGTCGAAGGCGGCGACCAGGCGGATGTGCTCGGAGAGCAGCATGCCGTTGCCGAAGACGTCACCGGACATGTCGCCGACGCCGACGACCGTGAAGTCCTCGGTCTGGGTGTTGTGGCCCAGCTCGCGGAAGTGCCGCTTGACCGACTCCCAGGCGCCGCGGGCGGTGATGCCCATGCCCTTGTGGTCGTAGCCGGCCGAGCCGCCGGAGGCGAACGCGTCGCCCAGCCAGAAGCCGTAGGACTCGGCGACCTCGTTGGCGATGTCGGAGAAGGTCGCGGTGCCCTTGTCGGCGGCGACGACGAGGTAGGTGTCGTCCTCGTCGTGGCGGACGACGTTCTTGGGGTGGACGACCTCGCCGCCGACCATGTTGTCGGTGATGTCGAGCAGACCGGAGATGAAGGTCTTGTACGAGGCGATGCCCTCGGCGAGCCACGCGTCGCGGTCCACGGACGGGTCCGGGAGCCGCTTGCCGACGAAGCCGCCCTTGGCGCCGACGGGCACGATGACGGTGTTCTTCACCATCTGGGCCTTGACCAGGCCCAGGATCTCGGTGCGGAAGTCCTCGCGCCGGTCGGACCAGCGCAGACCGCCTCGGGCGACCTTGCCGAAGCGCAGGTGCACACCCTCGACGCGCGGCGAGTAGACCCAGATCTCGAAGGCCGGGCGGGGCGCGGGCAGGTCGGGGATGGCCTGCGGGTCCAGCTTCAGCGAGAGGTACGAGTGGGGCTCGCCCTGCTCGTCGCGCTGGAAGTGGTTGGTGCGCAGCGTGGCCTTGATGACGGTGAGGAAGGAGCGCAGGATGCGGTCCTCGTCCAGGCTCGCCACCTGGTCCAGGGCGCCGTCCAGCTCCTCCAGCAGGCCCTCGATCAGCTCGCCGCGGCCGTCCTGCGGGAGCGCCGGGGACATCCGGGCCTCGAACAGGTTGACCAGGAGGCGGGTGGTGTGGACGTTGTTGCTGAGGGTGTCCTCCATGTACGCCTGGCTGAAGGTCGTACCGGCCTGCCGGAGGTACTTGGCGTAGGCCCGCAGCACCATCGCCTGGCGCCAGTCGAGACCGGCCCGCAGCACGAGGTTGTTGAAGTTGTCGTTCTCCGCGGCGCCGGTCCACACGGCCGCGAAGGCCTCCTGGAAGCGGGCGCGCGCGTTCTCGCCCACGATGTTCTCGGGCAGCCGCAGCCCGAAGTCGTAGATCCAGGCGTTGGCCCGGTCGGCGCAGCGCAGCTCGTACGGGCGCTCGTCGACGACCTCGACGCCGAGCCGGTGGAGCACCGGCAGGACGGCGGAGAGCGAGACGGGCTCGCCCTTGCGGTAGATCTTGAAGCGGCGCTCGCCGGGGCCCGCGCCGACCGGCTCGTACAGGCTGAGCTCGAAGGCCCGGGCACCGCCGGCGGTGGTCAGCTTCTCCAGGTGGGCGAGGTCGGAGACGGCGCCGCGCGGGGAGTGGTCGGCCTTGTAGCCCTCGGGGAAGGCCTGGCCGTAGCGGCGCAGCAGCTCGGCGGCGCGCTCCTCGCCGACCTCGGCGGTGAGCGTCTCGGCGAAGCCGTCGGCCCAGGAGCGGGCGGCCTCCACCAGGCGGGCCTCGATGCGGTCGGCGTCGGCCTCGGAGAGCTCGGGCAGCGCGGAGCCGGGCTCGACGCGGACGACGAAGTGCAGCCGGGAGAGGACCGACTCGGTGTTCCAGGCCGTGAAGTCGACGCTGGTGCCGTTGAGCTCTTCCTTGAGGATGTCGATCAGGCGCAGCCGGACGCCGGTGGTGTAGCGGTCGCGCGGCAGGTAGACCAGGGCGGAGTAGAAGCGCCCGTACTCGTCGCGGCGCAGGTACAGCCGCAGCCGGCGGCGCTCCTGGAGGTAGAGCACGCTGGTGGCGATGGCGCGCAGCTGGTCGGCCTGGATCTGGAAGAGCTCGTCGCGCGGGTAGGTCTCCAGGATCTGGAGGAGGTCGCGCCCGTCGTGGCTGTCGGGGCTGAAGCCGGCGTCGTCCAGGACCTGGGCGACCTTGCGGCGGATGACCGGGACGCGGCGGACGGACTCGGTGTAGGCGGCCGAGGAGAACAGGCCCAGGAAGCGGCGCTCGCCGACCACGTTGCCGTCGGCGTCGAACTTCTTCACCCCGACGTAGTCGAGGTAGGAGGGGCGGTGGACGGTGGCGCGGCTGTTGGCCTTGGTGAGGACGAGCAGCTTGTGCTCACGGGCCTTGGCGCGGGCGTCCGCCGGGAGCCGGCTGAAGGACGCCGAGGAGGGGCGGGGCAGCGGGGCGTGGTGGCCCACGTGGTGCCCGCCGGCCGTGTGCGAGGGGTCGGAGCGCAGCACGCCCAGGCCGGTGCCGGGGACGGCCGTGAGGACGTCCTCCTCCTCGCCGTCGGTGACGACCTTGGTCAGGTCGTACTCGCGGTAGCCGAGGAAGGTGAAGTGGTCGGCGGCCAGCCAGCGCAGCAGCTCACGGGCCTCGTCGAGCTCGGTCGGCGGGACGTCGGCGGTCGGCTCGTCGGCCAGGCCCTCGGCGATGCGCAGCGCGGCGTCGCGCATCTTGCCCCAGTCCTCGACGGTCTCGCGGACGTCGGACAGGACGCGCAGCAGGTCGGCGGCGATCTGCTGGAGGTCGTCGCGGTCGGTCTCGCGGTCGGTCTCGACGTGGATCCACGACTCGACGAGCGCGTCGTGCGGCAGGTCGGCGTCCTTGCCGTTGCCGTGCGCGTCGCAGGCGGAGCCGAGGACCTCCAGGAGGCGGCCGGTCACATCGCGGCGGACGACGACCTGCGGGTGGATGACGACGTGGATGCCGCGGTTCTGGCGGGAGAGCTCATTGGTGACGGAGTCGACGAGGAAGGGCATGTCGTCGGTGACGACCTCGACGACGGAGTGGCTGGACGTCCAGCCGTTCTCCTCGACCGTCGGCGTGTGGACGCGCACGTTCGCGGTGCCCTGCGGCCGGTTCTCGGCCAGCCGGTAGTGCGAGATGGCCGCGCCGTAGACGTCGACCGGGTCACGGCCGGTGAGGTCCTCGGGTGCGGTGTGCAGGTAGTAGCGCTGGAGGTAGGCGGTCAGGGTCTTCTGGTCGAGCCCGCCCTCGCCCTGGGGGCCGGCCGGGTGCGCTCCCCCGGGGCTGCCTTCAGCGACGCGGGCCGCCCGCTCGAGCAAATCGGCCTTTGCTTCGTCCAGCTTGGTCTGCATGTCCTCTGGCTCCTGTCGCGCGCCGTTGCGTGACATAGGTGGTGATGGCTTCACGTCGCGACTCGGGGTGTCCGGTCGTCACCGACGGTCCGCCGGGATGAGGGGTGGCCGGGCGGAACACGGCGAACGCCGTCAGGAGAGCCCGGCTCCGGGGATCCGCTGCGAACGACCCGGGCGCGGTGGCGGCCCGGGAGCAGGACAGAGGCGCCGGCGCCCCTGCTGGATATCGCGCTGATCACCTGGTAAGGCTATCGCCCTTCCCCCGGGACGCGTCCATGAGCAGCTTCTATACATTACGGCCACGAAACCTTCGCACTCTGGACAGCCCGGCCTCAGACAACGAGACGTTCCGCCTCGGCGACGGCCTCCTCCAGGCTGTCCACCACCGGAACACCAGCCTCCGCGAGACTGCCCCGGCTGTGCGAACCGCCCGTGTACAGCACGGCGTGGGCACCGACGTGCGCCGCCGCGACGGCGTCGTCCACGGCGTCCCCGATGACCACCGTACGACCGGCGGCCACACCGGACAGCCCCGCGAGATGGCGCGCCATGTGCTCCGTCTTGCTGCCGCCCGAAGGCCCCGTGCGTCCGTCCACCCGGATGAATCTTCGCTCGATGCCGAAGCCCCGCACCAGCGGCAGCAGGTCCTCGTGCCCGTACATCGACATGATCGACTGGGTGCCGCCGGTGTCCTGCCAGCGAGCCAGCAGCGACTCGGCGCCGGCCGTGAGGCCGCAGCGTATGCGATGGTCCGCGTAGTGCCGGTGGAAGACGACGTCCATGTGGTCCCACTCGTCCTGGGTGGGGAGGCGGCCCATCAGGCGCTCGTAGAAGCGCGGGATCGGGACGCAGTACAGCTCCCGGTATCTGGCCAGGGTGATCGGCGCCAGGCCGATCTCGGCGAAGGCGGCGTTGGTCGCCGTGATCACCGCGTCGATGTCGTGGAACAGGGTGCCGTTCCAGTCCCAGACGATGTGCGGCGGGGCTTCCGCGCCCCGCTCCCCCGTGCCCCGCTCGTGCCCCGTGCCCCGCGTGCCCATGCTGTGCGTCCCCATGCTCACGACCGTACCGTCCGGGTCCGACAGACCCCTCAGACGAGGTTCGGGATCTCCTGGACGCCGAACCACATCAGCTCGTGGTCGTCGGCGCCGTCCACGGTGAACTGCGCGTCGGCGTCGCCTCGGTCCGCCGCGCCCAGGGCCGCCGCCGCGGCGGCCACGTCCTCCTCGGCGTCGTCCGCGTCGACGTGCACCGAGGCCGCCTTCTTCAGCGGAACCGCCTCCACCAGCCGCACCTCGCCGAGCGCCGACTGGTCCAGCCCGCGATCCGGGTCGGCGGTCACCGCCGTGTCGGGCACGTCGACCGCCACGACCACACGCCGTCGCGGCGCCCGCGGATCGGCCGCCAGCCGCCGCAGCGAGCCCTGTGCGGCGCGGCTGAGCGCCGCGTACTCCAGCTCCTCGATGTCGTCCGAGACGTACCACTCGCGCAGGGCGGGGGTGACGGCGTAGGCGTCCACCGGGCCCGGGCCCAGCAGGCCCGCCTTGTGCGCCTCGGCGAGGCCGGGGAGGGTCAGGGGGACGTAGACGCGCATGACCGCCGCTTTCCTGCTTCCTGAGGGCTTACGAACAGTGCTGCCAGCATACGGGCGCGAGTCCCCCTTCGAAGTGCCGGAGGCCCCTTGAGCGGCCGTCCCCCGGACGCGCCGGTCTCCCGCCCCGCCCGCCCCGCGCGGTCCGGGTCCCCCTGATAGGTGAACGGCCCAGGCCCCACGACCACCCCGGGGACGTCCTTGCCCGCCTCCGAACGGCGCCGGTAGAAGATCCACCGACCGAAGCCACGCCCGGTGACAGCCGGGCCGCGCACCGCGGGGGCGACGCGTGAACAGGAACAACCGCGTGAACGGGAACAGGGGACCGGCCGGCCCGGGCCCGGCCGCGCCACCACGGCGCACCGACTCCCGACGGCCGGCCGCCGACGCGGCCGCCCGGCGCCACGAACGCGAACGACGCCATCCGCGCTACTGGTTCGCCGAACGGCTGCTGCTCACCCTCAGCGGCCAGCGCCCGGTGCACTGGATGCTCGGGCACACCCTGCCACCGGCCTACGACCAGCTGGCCGAGCTCGCGCCCGGGGCGCCCCTGCGGCCCGTCCCGCCGAGCCACGGCATCCCCTTCGTGCGCCACTGCGACGAGTTCCAGCCCCGGCCCGGAGTGATCGAGGCGTTCGCCCGGATCGCCTCGGGCGACCGGCTGCGGGCACTGGCCTTCCGGCTGGAGCACTGCCCGGACCGGCGGTGGCGCTGCGCCGCGGTGGAACTGGGCGGAGCCCGCACGTGAACACGGAGGGACGGAACCCTTACCCGGGCACGGCGAAGGGCGGGACACCCCGTGGGTGTCCCGCCCCTGAAGAGCCCGCCGTGCCGCGTCGTTACTTCTTGCGGCGGCGGCCGCCGGCGCCGCGCTGCGCCTTGCGGCGCTCGGCGCGCGTCATGCCGTCCGCCTCGGAGCGGTACTCGGTCATCTCGTCGGCCGTGAGGTCGCGCTCGTCGAGACCGGCCTCGCCGTCCACCGTGGGGGCGGAGAAGTGCAGCCGGTCGGGGCGCTGCGGGGCGCCCAGGCCCTTCGCGCGGATCTCCGGACGGGCGGCGGGCACGGTGTCCTGGACCTTCTCCAGGGACGGCGCCTCGCGCTGCTCGACGGGGACCTCCTCCAGCTGCTGGTCGACCTGGACCTCCAGGTTGAACAGGTAGCCGACGGACTCCTCCTTGATGCCCTCCATCATGGCGGTGAACATGTCGAAGCCCTCGCGCTGGTACTCGACCAGGGGGTCCTTCTGGGCCATGGCCCGCAGGCCGATGCCCTCCTGGAGGTAGTCCATCTCGTAGAGGTGCTCGCGCCACTTGCGGTCCAGGACGGACAGCACGACGCGGCGCTCCAGCTCGCGCATGATGTCGGAGCCGAGGTGCTCCTCACGGGCGGCGTACTGGTCGTGGATGTCGTCCTTGACTGACTCGGCGATGAACTCGGCGGTGATGCCCGCGCGGTCGCCCGCCGCGTCCTCCAGCTCCTCGATGGTGACCTTGACCGGGTAGAGCTGCTTGAAGGCGCCCCACAGCCGCTCCAGGTCCCACTCCTCGGCGAAGCCCTCGACGGTCTCCTGACGGATGTAGTCGTCGATGGTGTCGTCCATGAAGTGCCGGACCTGCTCGTGGAGGTCCTCGCCCTCCAGGACGCGGCGGCGCTCGGCGTAGATGACCTCGCGCTGGCGGTTGAGCACCTCGTCGTACTTCAGGACGTTCTTGCGGGTCTCGAAGTTCTGCTGCTCGACCTGCGACTGGGCGGAGGCGATGGCCCGGGTGACCATCTTGTTCTCGATCGGCACATCGTCGGGGACGTTGGCCATGGCCATCACGCGCTCGACCATCTGGGCCTTGAACAGGCGCATCAGGTCGTCGCCCAGCGACAGGTAGAAGCGGGACTCGCCCGGGTCGCCCTGACGGCCGGAACGGCCGCGCAGCTGGTTGTCGATGCGGCGCGACTCATGGCGCTCGGTGCCGAGGACGTAGAGCCCGCCGAGGCTCTTGACCTCCTCGAACTCGGCCTTGACCGCGGCCTCGGCCTTCTCCAGGGCGCCGGGCAGCGCGGCCGCCCACTCCTCGACGTGCTCCACCGGGTCCAGGCCGCGCTGGCGCAGCTCCGCCTCGGCGAGGTCGTCGGGGTTGCCGCCGAGCTTGATGTCCGTACCGCGGCCGGCCATGTTGGTGGCGACGGTGACGGCGCCCTTGCGGCCCGCCTGGGCGACGATCTGGGCCTCGCGCTCGTGGTGCTTGGCGTTGAGGACCTCGTGCGGGATGCCGCGCTTGGACAGCTGCTGCGAGAGGTACTCCGACTTCTCGACGGAGGTCGTGCCGACCAGGATCGGCTGGCCCTTCTCGTGCTTCTCGGCGATGTCCTCGACGACGGCGGCGAACTTCGCGACCTCGGTGCGGTAGATCAGGTCCGACTGGTCCTTGCGCTGCATCGGACGGTTCGTCGGGATCGGCACCACGCCGAGCTTGTAGATCTGGTGGAACTCGGCGGCCTCGGTCATGGCCGTACCGGTCATACCGGACAGCTTGGAGTAGAGGCGGAAGAAGTTCTGAAGGGTGATCGTGGCGAGCGTCTGGTTCTCGTCCTTGATGTCCACCCCTTCCTTCGCCTCGATGGCCTGGTGCATGCCCTCGTTGTAGCGGCGGCCGGCGAGGATACGGCCGGTGTGCTCGTCGACGATCATGACTTCGCCGTCCATGACGACGTAGTCCTTGTCCTTCTTGAACAGTTCCTTCGCCTTGATGGCGTTGTTCAGATAGCCGACGAGGGGGGTGTTGACCGACTCGTAGAGGTTGTCGATGCCCAGCCAGTCCTCGACCTTGGCGACACCGGCCTCGTGGATGGCGACCGTGCGCTTCTTCTCGTCGACGTCGTAGTCGCCGGTCTCCTCGACGCCCTTCTGCGGGTTCGCCGGCTCGCCCTT
Source organism: Streptomyces luteoverticillatus (assembly GCF_003970715.1). Lineage (NCBI taxonomy): Bacteria > Bacillati > Actinomycetota > Actinomycetes > Kitasatosporales > Streptomycetaceae > Streptomyces > Streptomyces luteoverticillatus. Next base: position 2,810,501 of record NZ_CP034587.1, read on the forward strand.
GGTCAGGCGGGTGACGAGCTTGGCGAAGTCGCCGTACCACTTCGTGGCCTGGTCGGCCGGACCCGAGATGATCAGCGGCGTACGGGCCTCGTCGACCAGGATGGAGTCGACCTCGTCGACCACGGCGAAGTTGTGCCCGCGCTGGACCAGCTCGTCCTGGGACCACGCCATGTTGTCGCGCAGGTAGTCGAAGCCGAACTCGTTGTTCGTGCCGTACGTGATGTCGCAGCCGTACTGCTCGCGGCGCTGCGCCGGGGTCATGTTGGCGAGGATGCAGCCGACCGACAGGCCCAGGAACTTGTGCACCCGGCCCATCAACTCCGAGTCGCGCTCCGCCAGGTAGTCGTTCACCGTGATCAGGTGGACGCCCTTGCCCGACAGCGCGTTCAGGTACGCCGGAAGGGTGCCGACGAGGGTCTTGCCCTCACCGGTCTTCATCTCCGCGACATAGCCCAGGTGCAGCGCGGCGCCGCCCATGAGCTGGACGTCGTAGTGCCGCTGGCCCAGGACGCGCTTGGCGGCCTCGCGGACGGTCGCGAAGGCCTCGGGCAGCAGGTCGTCCAGGCTCTCGCCGTCGGCGTACCGCTGCTTGTACTCCTCGGTCAGGGCGCGCAGCTCAGCGTCGGAGAGGTGCAGGAAGTCCTCTTCGATGGAATTGACCTGGTCCGCGATGCGGTGCAGCTTGCGCAGGATCTTGCCTTCTCCTGCACGCATGATCTTGCCGAAGACGGACACGTAGGCTGGCTCCTTGCCGGTCGGGCCTGGGCACGGTTGGGGTGCGCGGGCACGACGGGACAGTCCCCGCCGCAACGGCCATCGTAAGCGAGGACCCCACCACGCCGGGAGGTCCGTCATCACCGAGGCCGGGTGTCACCCACTGTGAGAACGAACGGCACTCCCGGAAGGTGCCGGAGCGGCGAAATTCGGACACGTCCGAAGCGCCCCGAATCTAGACTCCGCCCATGGAGCCCATACATCTGACCACCGAACGCCTGCTGCTGCGCCCGTTCACCTCGTCGGACGTACCCGCCGTCCACGCGGCCTGCCAGGACCCCGACATCCCGCGCTACACCAGCGTGCCCTCCCCCTACACCCCGGAGGACGCCCGCGCGTTCGTCGAGGGGAAGTGCCCGGACGGCTGGCGCGACGACTCCATGTACACCTTCGGTCTCTTCTCCCGCGAGGACGGCCGGCTGATCGGCTCCATGTGCCTGGTGCGGCTCGCCGAGCTGCGCACCCCCGAGCGCCAGGCCGAGCTCGGCTACTGGACCGCCAAGGAGGGCCGGGGCCGCGGATACACCGTGGAGGCCGCGCGCGAGGTGATCCGCTGGGCCTTCGAGGACCTGGGCGTCGAGCGCCTGGAGTGGTACGCCGAAGCGGGCAACGAGGGCTCGCGCGCCGTCGCCCTGAAGGCCGGGTTCCGGATGGAGGGCACGATGCGATCGAAGATCGTCTACAACGGCACCCGCCGCGACGCCTGGATCGGCTCGCTGCTCCCCTCGGACCTCGGCCGGCCGACGCAGACCCCCTACCTGCCGTTTCCCGAGCGCGGCTGATCATCACCGGGTGATGTCAGTGGTCCCCTCTAGGGTGATCGGCATGACAACTGCCGTCACCGTCAAGGCCGGTACGCCCGGCGCCCGCCCTTCCGGGGACCGGGGGGCCGCCGTCCGGCTCTCCGCCGACGAGGCGCGCCGGCTGGCCCTCCGCGCGCAGGGCCTCCTCGGCGCGCCGGACCGGAAGGCGGGCCCCCGGGGGGTGCTGCGCCGGCTGGGCGCGGTCCAGCTGGACACGATCTCGGTGCTCGCCCGCTCGCACGAGCTGGTGCCCTACGCGCGGCTGGGCGCCGTCGGGCGGGGCACGGTCGAGGAGGCGTACTGGAGCGGGGACGCCGAGACGGGGGCCTTCGAGTACTGGTCGCACGCGGCGTGCATCCTGCCGATCGAGGAGTGGCCGCTGTTCGCCTTCCGCCGCCGGGCCATGCGGGAGCGGGGCCACCGCTGGCACATCATGGCGGACGCCGACCGTTCGTGCGCGGCCGTCCGGGACCGGCTCAGGGCCGAGGGCCCCCTGACGGCCACGGACCTGGGCGGCGCCAAGAACGGCGGCGAGTGGTACGACTGGTCCGAGACGAAGATCGCGGTGGAGTGGCTGCTCGACACCGGCGAGGTGGTCTGCACCCGCCGGCGCGGCTGGAAGCGGGTCTACGACCTGACCGAGCGCGCCGTGCCGGACGCCCTCTTCCACGACGACCTCGACGACGCCGAGTGCGTACGGCGCCTGGTGGCCCAGGCGGGCGCGGCGATGGGCGTGGCGACGCGCGCGGACCTGGCGGACTATCACCGGCTCAAGGGCGAGCAGGTCGACGCCGTCATCGACGGTACGGGGCTGGTGCCGGTCGAGGTGGCGGGCTGGGACAAGCAGGCGTGGGCGGACCCGGCGGCGCTGGCCGAGGAGCCCCGTGGCCGCCACCGCACGACGCTGCTCTCGCCGTTCGACTCGCTGATCTGGGACCGGCCGCGCACGGAGCGGATATTCGGCTTCACCCACCGGCTGGAGGCGTATGTGCCCAAGGCGCGGCGGGTGCACGGCTACTTCGCGATGCCGCTGCTGACGGGCGGCGGGCTGGCGGGCCGGGTGGACCCGGCGCGCGAGGGCCGGACGCTGGTGGCCCGGCAGGTGTCGCTCGAGGGGCCCAGGGCCGTCGAGCCCATGGCCCGGGCGCTGTGGGAGGCGGCCGGGTGGGTGGGCTGCGACAGCGTGCGCGTCGAGCGCTGCGACGACGCGAAGCTGGCCGCCGCCCTGGTGAGCGCCCTGACCGCCCTCGGCTGAGGCTCAGCGGATCTCGAGGATCTTCTCCCGCATCGCGTAGACGACCGCTTCCATCCTGGAGTGCAGCTGGAGCTTCTCCAGGATGTTGCGGACGTGGTTCTTGACGGTGTTCTCGCTGATGAACAACTCCTTGGCGATGTCCCGGTTGTTCATCCCGGTGGCGACGAGCTTGAGCACCTCCAGCTCGCGGTCGGTGAGCCGGGGGGCGGGCACCAGCCTGCGCTCGTCGGTCCGCTGGATCATCGACTTGAACTCGGTCAGGAGCTTGGAGGCCATCGACGGGCTGATCTGGGACTGGCCGTCGGCGACCGCCCGGATGGCCGTCGCCACCTCGTCGGTGGAGATCTCCTTGAGGAGATAGCCGGTCGCCCCGGCCTTGATGGCGTCGTAGAGGTCGGCTTCCTCGTCGCTGATCGTCAGCATGATGATCTTCGCGCTGGGGGCCACCTCCTTGATGGAGGTGCAGGCCTCGATGCCGCCGCGCTTGGGCATCCGGACGTCCATGAGAACGATGTCGGGCAGCAGGTCGGCCGCCTTGTCCACCGCCTCCGCGCCGTCCCCGGCCTCGCCGACGACCTCGATGTCCTCCTCGTGCTTGAGGACGATCTCCAGCCCCCTGCGGAAGAGCGCGTGGTCGTCCACGACCAGGACCCTGATCGGTTCCCGCCGGGCGGCGTCCCGCTCGTCCCGGGCACCTTCTTCGTCGTCCTCGTCGGCCCCGATCACGGGCCCGAACCTGTCCGCCACTGTTCCTCCCCCTGAAGGCCATGGCCCGTCGCGGTCGCTCGGTCCGGCGCCGCCCCAAACGGCTCCGGCGGACCGGTGGTTGGTCCGGGCCATGATTTCATGCCGGGCCGCCGGACGGTGCTTCCCCGGCCGCGGAGGTGGCGCGCCGCACAAGCGGTGCCCCGGGAGCGCGCCGGGCGCTCCCGGGGCACCGTCACGGGTCAGCCGCCGAGCTCCCCGCCCGCTCCTCCGGGCTCTCCGGCGTAGAAGGGGTCGCTGTTCAGGCGGATGACGCCGTAGTCGTACGCGTGCCGCCGGTAGACGACACTGGGCATCTTGGTCTCGGAGTCGACGAACAGATAGAAGTCGTGGCCGACCAACTCCATTTCATACAGCGCCTGGTCGAGCGCCATGGGGGCCGCGGAGTGGGTCTTCTCGCGGACCACCAGGGGGCCTTCTCCCCGGATCTCCAGTGGTCCCATGTGGGTGACGGGCACCTCGCCCGCTCCCTGCTCCGCGACGAGTTCACCGCTGTCGTTGAGCTCTGCGGCGCCGATGACGGCGCCGACGTCGCTGGCCGGGACGCGTCCGTTGCCCCGGCGGGAATGACGCTTGTCGTGCTGCTTGCGCAGCCGTGCCTCGAGCTTGTTCGTGGCCAGATCGAGCGCGGCATAGGGATCCGTCGCTGCGGCCTCCGCCCGGATGACCGGTCCCCGGGAGATCACCGTGATCTCCACTCGGTCGGAGCGGTCGGCCTGCCTCGGGTTGGGCTCTTTGGACACCTCCACGTCGAGGCGAATCACCTTGCCGTCCAGCTTCTGGACCTTGTCCAGCTTCAGCTTCTCGGCCACGTGCTTGCGAAACCGCTCGGGCACCTCTGTCTTGCGGCCCTTGACGACGATGTCCACGCAGAACTCCGTTCCCGGATCGCTCCGCCGAAGGTTGCGGAGCGCATCCCTCTTGCATCAGGCCCCGGGGGCACCGGAGCCACCGACTAAGCGGTTTTCACCTCCTCCTCCCCCGTCGGCGAGATCTACACCCCACCCGGCCCCAAGGCGCCTCGGGTGCTTCCTACAAGCTTCCGCCTAGGCGTGCAAAGCACGCCAATCGGAGATACCAGGCATAGATCCTGCCCTTCCTCACAACCGAACATATCTCGCTCGGAAGCCCGTCGGTACCCCCTATCGCGACGTACCTCCGTTCAGGTGTTTTCCGGCCGTTTCCCTCAGCAACGCAGGGCGTTCTCCGTCAGTTCCGGTGGTTTCCGAACGTTCTCGGTGCCGCCGCGATCACCGCCGCGGCCACGACCCGGCCGTCGCCGGCCGTCACCGCGCGCGCCGCCTCCGCCAGCGAGGCGCCGGTCGTCATGAGGTCGTCCACCAGCACCACCGGCCCTCCCGACCGCCACAGCCGCTCCGCTCCCCGGACGGCCTCCATCGCCCCCGCCACGTTCGCCACCCGCCGACGGGCGTCCACACCCGACTGGTCGAGGACGGGCCGCCGCAACCGCAGCACCGCCGCGACCCGCGCGGACGTCCCGGAGCCGCGCAGCGCCCGGGCCGCCGCCAGCGCGAGCCGCCGCCCGGCGTCCTGCCCCCGCCCCGCCACCGCCGACCGCGCGGAAGGCACCGGCACGAGCAATATCGGGCCCCTCCGACCCCGTACATCCCACCCCGCACCAGAGCGACCGGCCGCCCCGACCGCGCCCGCCAGCGCGGCGCCCAGCGGGTCGGCCAGCGCGAGGCCACCCCGCTCCTTGTGCGCGATCAGCGCCGAGCGCACCCCGCCCTCGTACCGCGCGGCCGCGTACACGGGCGGCAGCCCGGCCGGGACCGGATCCGGCCGCACCCGCCGCGCCGGACGCCCCCACAGCTCCGCACCGCATTCCCCGCACAGCACGGACCGCGGCAGCCCGCACCCCGCGCAGTCCACCGGCGTCACCAGGCCGGCGAGTTCCTGCCACCACCCGCGCATGGCTCCACTCTCGCGCGCGGCAACCGAAGCCGCCACCCCTGTGGACAACCCGCGCGGCCGCCCCAGGAATGCCCGCCGGCCTGCGCGAACGCGACGCTCACCGCCGCGCCGAGCACCGACCGCGCCCGCACCACGGGGCGCCACCGGCCGTCACCCGGGGTAGACCGGAGCCGTACCTTCCTTACCCACCAGCTTCCAGTTGGTGTCCGGCAACAGTCGTACGACCCCGCCGTCGCCCTCCGCGACCAGCGCCTGCGCCTTGCCCGGGTTCTCCGAGGCGGCCACGCCCCGGACCCCCGTGATCCCCGGCAGGCCGGAGCCGTTGGCCTGCGAACCGTCCGTCTCGACGTACTGGAGCTGCTGGAGGCCGCCCTGCTCGTTGCCGGCCACCAGCAGCCGGCTCGCGCCCGCCCAGGAGACGGCGTTGACGTCCACCAGCCGGGGCGCCACGTTCCGCAGCTCCTGCACCGACAGAGCGTTATGGCCGGCGCCGCCCCGCCGCTCGACCCTCCCGAGCCGCAGCACCGTATGGTCGCCCTTCGTCACCAGCAGCGCGATGCGCACACCGTCCGCGGCGATCCGCAACCCGGTGATCCGCCCGCCGTCCAGCCCGGGCACCTGGATCTCCTCGGGAGCGCCCGTGCCCCCGGGCAGCCGCAGCAGCCTCGGTCTGTCCGCATCCTGGTCCGCGACCCACAGGTCGCCCAGACCGTCCCAGCTCGGTGCCGTCAGCCCCGTTCTGGCGCCCGTACCGCCGCGCACCGTCAGCCGGGCCTCGCCCAGCGGCGCACCGGCCTGCAGCGAGGCGACGTACAGGGCCTGCCCGTTGGCCGACACACCCGCCGCACGGCGCTCCGTCCTGTCCACCGCCACCGAGCGCAGCGGAGCCGAACCGTCCGCTCCCAGCGGACCGGCGACCCGCCGCGCCTCGTCGTCCCCGTCGGCCAGGCTCACCATGCGGTGCTGGCCGTCGACGAAGTACTGCCGGTCGGGGCGCCCGGAGGTCAGGTCCGGCGCGTAGTAGCGCGCCTGCTCCTTGCCGAGCACGCAGAGCCTGGAGCCGTCCTCGCGCTGGAGCGTCACATCGGTGGCCTTGGCCGACTCCTGCACGGTGTACAGGAGCTGCGCGGCCATCCGCAGACACTGGTCCTGATTGGCGCCGGCGACCTTGTCGTTCAGCCGCACCTTCAGGCCGTTGGAGTCGTCGATGGACAGCCGCTGGTCCTCCAGCCGCGTGCCCGTGGGAAAGGCGGTGGCGGCGACCGGGTCCAGCCATGACGTCGGCCCGTCCAGCAGCGCCTTCACCGTCGACGTCACCGGGTCTATCCGCTTGCGCAGATACACGGGGTCGGCGACGAGCACCTCGCGGGACTTCCCCGCGCCGCTCGCGCCCTGCCCCAACTCGGCAAAGTAGTACTTATTGACCGACCGGTAGATGCGCTGGAAGTCGGCCACCCCGAGCACCAGACCCGGCTCCAGCCCGTCGATGCGCCACTCGCCGTCCTCGCGCGCCATGTGCAACTGGGTCTTGAACTCGCCCTCGCCCGGCTTGTACGCGTGCCTGGCGTCCACCGTCGCGACCCGCCGGCCCGTCAGCGTCACGGTGTACCCCGGCTCGCGGTCGCCGCCGGTGCGCTCGACGCGCACCTGGGGCGTCTGCGACAGCACCGTCGTGGTCGCCGATGGATCCCAGCGGCCCCGCATGCCCTTCGCCAGATACTGCCGGGCCGTCTCATAGTCCGTGTCGTCGCTGGTCGTCGCCTCCAGGAAGCCCATGACGAGCTCCAGCGGCTGCTCGTTCTTGCGCGGCGGCACGCCGTAGACCCGCACCTGGGCGTCGGCGTCGGCGCGCTGCTGCGGGGAGTCGACCGACTTCACCTCGCCGCCGTCGGGCATCGACGCGCAGCCGGCCAGCAGCGCGCCGCCGACCAGCACGGCGCCCGCGCCGGCGAACCGTCGCCTTGGGCGGGTTCCCTTACGCCTGACCGTCACGGTCGCCTCCGGTCCCGCTCCCGTTGCCCTCGGCGTCGGCCTCGCGACCGTCCCGGCCATCGGCCCGACGGGCCGCCGTGTCACCGGCACGGTCACCACTCCTCTCACCACCGAGCGCCCCTCCGGGACGCGTCACCACCCGCGCGCCGCTGCCCGGCAACGCGGTGGGATCGACCGAAGGAGGCACGTTCCTGCCATGCGCCGGTACGGGCGACCCCGCGCCGGCCACGGGCGCACCGCGCCCCGGCAGCGCCGGCGCCAGCCCGGACGCGTCCACCCCGCGGTTGCGCCGCGAGTCCTCGGGCTCCAGCGGAATCGGAGAACCGCGCAGCGGCTCGCCCGCCGTGCGCGGCAGCGTCAGCCGGAACTGCGAACCGCCACCCGGCTCGCCCCACGCCTGGAGCCAGCCACCGTGCAGCCGCGCGTCCTCCACGGCGATCGACAGGCCCAGGCCCGTACCGCCGGTCGTCCGCGCGCGGGCGGGGTCGGCGCGCCAGAAGCGGTTGAACACCCGGGTCGCCTCGCCGGGCTTGAGCCCCACGCCGTAGTCGCGCACCGCGACCGCGACCGCGCCCCCGGCCACTCCCAGCCGGACGACCACGTCCCGGCCCTCGCCGTGCTCCACGGCGTTGACCACGAGATTGCGCAGCACCCGCTCGACACGGCGGGCGTCCGCCTCGGCGATGACGGGCTGCTCGGCGCCGCGCACCAGCAGCCGGCTGCCCTTGCGGTCGGCGAGCGGCAGAGCGCCCTCGACCACCCGGTTCACCACGTCGCGCAGATCGATCGGCTCGGCCTCCAGCGCCGCCGCGCCCGCGTCGAACCGGCTGATCTCCAGCAGGTCCGCGAGCAGCGACTCGAACCGGTCCAGCTGCCCGAACAGCAGCTCGGCCGAGCGCGCGGTCACCGGATCGAAGCTGTCGCGCGCCTCATGGATGACGTCGGCCGCCATCCGTACGGTCGTCAGCGGCGTCCTCAGCTCGTGCGAGACGTCCGAGACGAACCGCCGCTGCATCCGTGAGAGCTCCTCCAGCTGCTGGATCTTCACCTGGAGGGTCTGTGCCATCTTGTTGAAGGCCTCACCCAGACGTGCGATGTCGTCCTCACCGGTGACCTTCATCCGCTCCTGGAGCACACCCGCAGCGAGCCGCTCGGAAATGCTCGCGGCCATCCGCACGGGCGTGACGATCTGCCGCACCACCAGCCAGGCGATGGCGCCCAGCAGCACGACCACGAACACCCCGGCCGTGGTCAGCGTGCCCTTCACCAGACTGAGTGACTTCTCCTCCTGCGTGAACGGGAAGAGGTAGTACAGCTGGTACGGCTTGCCGTTGACGTCATAGAGCCGCTTGCCGACGATCAGCGCCGGCTCGCCCTCGTCGGAGGCGCTCCGCTTGATCGTCCCGGGCTTCTCGAACGTGCCCGTCCGGCTGTCCAGCTGCCTGCGCAGATCCGCCGGGACACTGCGCTCCGGGTCGATGTCCCCGGAGGCCCTCGGCCCCCGCGTCCCACCCACGTACGTCGTGTCGCCGTCGCCCGCGCTGAGCGCCACCACGTGGTAGACGCCCTGCCCACCGCTGGCCAGCTGCTGCACCAGCGCCGTCAGCCACGCACCGGAGTCGGGCGTGCCGCGGGCACCGGACTGGGCGCCGTCCTGACCGTGATCGGCACCGGCGGCGTCCGCGGCGTCGCGCGCCGCCTTGAAGCCGCCCTCGGCCTGGCTCTGCGAGGCGTGCTTCTTGGCGTCCAGCAGACCGTTGCGGACCTGCCCGATGACGACCACACCGAGCAGCAGCACCACACCCAGCGACATCAGCAGGGTGGTCGCGACCACCCGCAGCTGGATGTTGCGCCGCCACAGGCGCATCGCGGGCAGCAGCGGCCTGCGCACCCAGCGCGCGTACAGCCGCAGCACCGGGTGGACCGGCGCCGAGCCGGCGCCGTCCGACAGCAGCCTGCCCGCCCGCCAGAGACGCCGGAGGAGCGATATCCCCCCACCCGCGTCCACGGGCCGCCCCGCGTCCCGCTCCGGAGCGGCACCGTCACCCGGCACGTCAGCTGGGTCCGGCCTTGTAGCCCACACCACGGACGGTCACCACGATCTCCGGCCGCTCGGGGTCCTTCTCGACCTTCGAGCGCAGCCGCTGGACGTGCACGTTCACCAGCCGCGTGTCGGCGGCGTGGCGATAGCCCCAGACCTGCTCGAGCAGCACCTCACGGGTGAAGACCTGCCACGGCTTGCGCGCCAGCGCCACCAGCAGGTCGAACTCGAGCGGCGTCAGCGCGATCGACTGGCCGTCGCGCTTCACCGAGTGCCCCGCGACATCGATGATCAGATCACCGATGGTCAGCTGCTCCGGCGCCGGCTCCTCCGACCTCCGAAGCCGCGCCCGGATACGGGCCACCAGCTCCTTGGGCTTGAACGGCTTGACGATGTAGTCGTCCGCACCGGACTCCAGCCCGACCACCACGTCGACCGTGTCGCTCTTGGCCGTCAGCATCACGATCGGCACCCCGGACTCTGCTCGGATCAGCCTGCACACCTCAATGCCATCACGGCCGGGCAGCATCAGATCCAGCAAAACAAGATCGGGTTTGGCCTCACGAAAAGCGGCGAGCGCCTTGTCGCCGTCCGCCACGAACGACGGCTCGAAACCCTCACCACGAAGCACGATTCCGAGCATCTCGGCCAGTGCGGTGTCGTCATCGACGACAAGAACGCGTCCCTTCATATCGACATCATCCCATTACCCGATCGTGACCTGGCACACAGCTCTGCCAGACCCGCCTCCGTCACGGGTGAAACAACCCCGTTTTCCGTGACAATGGCGGTCACCAACTCCGGCGGTGTGATATCGAACGCAGGGTTGTAGGCCTGCGTACCCAGGGGCGCCACCGGGTTTCCGGAAACGCTTCCCGGGAACTCCGTGACCTCGTACCCGGGCCGTTGCTCCACCTCGATCGCGGCACCGTCGCTGGTCCCGAGATCGACCGTCGTGGTCGGCGCGACGACGATGAACGGCACGTGGTGATAGCGGGCGAGCACCGCCAGCGGATAGCTGCCCACCTTGTTCGCCACCGACCCGTCCGCCGCCACCCGGTCCGCGCCGATCAGCACCGCGTCGACCTCACCCGCCGAGAACAGCGAACCCGCCGCGTTGTCGGACAGCAGCGTGTACGGCATACCGGCCCGGGCGGCCTCGTACGCCGTCAGCCGGGCCCCCTGCAGCAACGGACGCGTCTCGTCCACCCACAGCCGCCGCAGCTCCCGCACCCGGTGCGCCGCGCCCGCCACGGCGAAGGCGGTGCCCTCGCCACCGGAGACCAGGGCACCCGTGTTGCAGTGGGTCAGAAGGCGGTATCCGCCCCCGGGCAGCAGCTCCTCGAGCAGTTCCAGGCCGTGCGCGGCCATACGGGCGCTGGCGTCCGCGTCCTCCTGGTGCAGGGCACGGGCCTCGGCGAGGGCGGCAGCGGCCGCCTGGAGGCCGTCGGCACCGCTTCCGGCAGCCGTACGGTACGCCGCCAGCGCGCGCCGCACCCCGTAGCCGAGGTTCACGGCGGTCGGGCGGGCGTGGGCGAGCATTTCGGCGGCCTCCTCCACGTCGAAGCCGCGGACGGCCGCGAGGGCGAGGCCGTACGCGCCCGCGACGCCGAGGAGCGGGGCGCCGCGCACGGCGAGCGCTCGTATCGCCTCGATCAGCGCGGGGACGTCGGTACAGACCAGCTCGATCTCTTCCGTGGGCAGCCTCCGCTGGTCGAGGAGGACGAGCACGGGTCCCTCGGGCAGCTCCTCCCAGCGCAGGGCCGGAACGGAGGATCCGGTGCCGGACGCGGATGCCGCGTACTGATCAGCCATTGGTCCAGTCTGCCCCGCGCACACCAACTATTGAAGGCCTCCCCTGACGGCCTCCCCCTTACGAGCCCCTACGAGCCGCTCGGGCGCTTGCCGCCTCGCACGCGCTTACTGACACGATGACTGACCGGTAAACCGCTCGGACGAGCCGCTGGACGGCGAACACGGGCATCAGAGGGAGCTACAGGAGAAACACGGGATGAACGACTCTCCGGACCGCACCCCGCAGGGCCGGGGCCGCGCCCGGGCCAACAGCGGAAGCGGCAACGACAACAGCGGCGGGCAGTGGGGCAACAGCAGCGGCTGGGGCGGTGGTGGTGGCAGCAGCGGTAACGGGAGTGGCGGCTGGGGTGGCCAACAGTGGAGCCCGCCGCCTCCGCCGGCTCCCCGGCCCGGCGTCGTGCCCCTACGGCCCCTCGGCGTCGGCGAGATCCTGGACGGCGCTGTCAGCACGACGCGCCTGTACTGGCGGACGGTCCTCGGGGTCTCCGCGACCGTCGCCCTCGGTACCCAGGCGGCCGGGACCACGGTAACGGGGCTGTGGTTCCGCGACGTGGCGGGCCTGAACAAGCTCGCCGACCCGGGCACAGCGGATCTTCACGAGGTGCTGGACGCCGTCGGCAAGTCCCTGGGCAGCCTGACCGTCGCCTCACTCGTCGGGCTGGTGGGCACGATCATCGCGAGCGCCATGCTGACCGTTGTCGTGAGCCGCGCCGTGCTGGGCCGACCCGCTTCCATGGGCGACGCCTGGCGGGACGCCCGGCCCCGGCTGCTCGCCCTGACCGGACTGTTTCTGCTGGTCCCTCTGCTCATGGCGGCGGCGTTCGCGGTGTGCCTGGTCCCGGGGCTGGCGGTCGCCGCAGGTTCCGACGCGGGGATTTCCGGTGATCCGAGCGGTGGCGGTGCGGGCCTGCTGGCTCTCGGCGGGCTCGCCGGCATGGCGGTGGCAGCCTGGCTGTGGGTCCGCTACAGCCTTGCGGCGCCGGCGCTCATGCTCGAAAAGCAGGGTGTCATCGGTGCTATGCGTCGCTCGGCGAAGCTTGTGCGGGGTGCGGGCTGGCGGATCTTTGGAATACAGGTTCTGGCCGCCTTTATCGTTTTCATGATCGGTTCAATGGCGCAGATACCGACGAGTCTGATTGATGGACTCGTGACCGGTGAATCCACCATGGATCATTTGACGTGGACGTCTTTGATCATCAATGGCGTCGGTGCGGCGATCGGTTCTGCACTGGCTCTGCCGATCACTGCCGGCGTGACCGCGCTGCTGTATATGGATCAGCGGATCCGTCGCGAGTCGCTTGATATCGAGCTCGCGCGTGCTGCGGGTATGTAAGAGCTGAGCTTTTCCCTGGGTGGGCGTCTTGAGGATGCCCACCCGGGGAGCACGCGGGCTTGGATCTGGCCGTAAACGCAAGAAAGCCCTGGTGGGTATCCCCACCAGGGCTTTCTTTTAAAAGGAGTTCGGCGGCGTCCTACTCTCCCACAGGGTCCCCCCTGCAGTACCATCGGCGCTGAAAGGCTTAGCTTCCGGGTTCGGAATGTAACCGGGCGTTTCCCTAACGCTATGACCACCGAAACACTATGAAATTAACGTCATCCGGCACTTTGGATGTTCGTTATTTCAGAACTAACACAGTGGACGCGAGCAACTGAGGACAAGCCCTCGGCCTATTAGTACCAGTCAGCTCCAACCGTTACCGGTCTTCCACACCTGGCCTATCAACCCAGTCGTCTACTGGGAGCCTTACCCCATCAAGTGGGTGGGAGTCCTCATCTCGAAGCAGGCTTCCCGCTTAGATGCTTTCAGCGGTTATCCCTCCCGAACGTAGCCAACCAGCCATGCCCTTGGCAGGACAACTGGCACACCAGAGGTTCGTCCGTCCCGGTCCTCTCGTACTAGGGACAGCCCTTCTCAAGACTCCTACGCGCACAGCGGATAGGGACCGAACTGTCTCACGACGTTCTAAACCCAGCTCGCGTACCGCTTTAATGGGCGAACAGCCCAACCCTTGGGACCGACTCCAGCCCCAGGATGCGACGAGCCGACATCGAGGTGCCAAACCATCCCGTCGATATGGACTCTTGGGGAAGATCAGCCTGTTATCCCCGGGGTACCTTTTATCCGTTGAGCGACGGCGCTTCCACAAGCCACCGCCGGATCACTAGTCCCGACTTTCGTCCCTGCTCGACCCGTCGGTCTCACAGTCAAGCTCCCTTGTGCACTTACACTCAACACCTGATTGCCAACCAGGCTGAGGGAACCTTTGGGCGCCTCCGTTACCCTTTAGGAGGCAACCGCCCCAGTTAAACTACCCACCAGACACTGTCCCTGATCCGGATCACGGACCCAGGTTAGACATCCAGCACGACCAGAGTGGTATTTCAACGACGACTCCACACACACTGGCGTGCATGCTTCACAGTCTCCCACCTATCCTACACAAGCCGAACCGAACACCAATATCAAGCTATAGTAAAGGTCCCGGGGTCTTTCCGTCCTGCTGCGCGAAACGAGCATCTTTACTCGTAGTGCAATTTCACCGGGCCTATGGTTGAGACAGTCGAGAAGTCGTTACGCCATTCGTGCAGGTCGGAACTTACCCGACAAGGAATTTCGCTACCTTAGGATGGTTATAGTTACCACCGCCGTTTACTGGCGCTTAAGTTCTCAGCTTCGCCCCACCGAAATGGAGCTAACCGGTCCCCTTAACGTTCCAGCACCGGGCAGGCGTCAGTCCGTATACATCGCCTTACGGCTTCGCACGGACCTGTGTTTTTAGTAAACAGTCGCTTCTCGCTGGTCTCTGCGGCCACCCCCAGCTCAGAGCGCGAAGCTCATCACCAGAAATGGCCCCCCTTCTCCCGAAGTTACGGGGGCATTTTGCCGAGTTCCTTAACCATAGTTCACCCGAACGCCTCGGTATTCTCTACCTGACCACCTGAGTCGGTTTAGGGTACGGGCCGCCATGAAACTCGCTAGAGGCTTTTCTCGACAGCATAGGATCATCCACTTCACCACAATCGGCTCGGCATCAGGTCTCAGGCTTCATGCTGTCCGGATTTACCTGGACAACGCCCTACACCCTTACCCCGGGACTACCACCGCCCGGGCTGGACTAC